>CAWKOF010000001.1:0-7885 GCA_963851255.1 Vulcanimicrobiota bacterium
AGTAATTAGACTGCCGGCTCGTTCATGGCAATAACGACCGCGTGGACGAGGGTGCTTGCGCCGAGCTTCTCCTTAGCCACAGTCAAGTAATGCCCCACCGTGCGCTCGGACAGGCCGACCCGAGCGCCGATCTGTACGCGGTTCAGGCCCATCGCATATAACCAGAGAACGCGGCTCTCGAGTTCGGTCATGCGGCACGCGCGGGCCGGGTCGCGGTGGTAACCCGAGCGCGTTGCGGAGATCACGAGTGCTCCGCCACGATTTGCGGAACGAGCCTTAAGTGAAGGTGAGCGCAGAGGGCGCGCAGCGCTCTGTTCCCTTGTATGTATGCCAGCGTTCGCGAGGCGCGATGTTGAAGGGAAACGCGCAGCACGTCGTCGCTTTCCGCCCAGAGCGTCGCGGTGAGATTCGCGGGATCGACATGAATGGCTTGCCGTGGGTGAACGAGCAAAGCTACCAACTGCAAAGAACCATCGTCGGCCGACGAGATGTTGATGGTCAGTGTGAGCCGCTCGTCGAACATCCCAACGAGTATACGACTGCGTGGTAACGACGCGCGCTTCGCTTACTGACCGCTAGAATACAATATCCTGTCGATCCGCTCGTTGCGGGCTCTCGAATTAGTAACGCTAAACTATTGGTAAGCTGTAGAGGGGTTGACCACCTGCTGGGCCGGTGTTACCATTGGGGTCCTTCCGCAGCGTGGAAGCAATTTTCTTGACAAATTAGTGCCCCGAGGTCTCGAACGATGGAGTCTCAGCGTGCGGCGCGCTTATCAAGCGCCGATCTAAAAAGGCTCATCGAGGCGCTCAGAAGCGAGCCGGATGCTCAGTCCCTCTTAGGGCGGTTGAGCGACGCGCTTGAATCGCCCCGGACTTCGCCACGCGATCTCCGCATAAAACTGCTCGGCGGGCTGAGCATTCTCGTCGGGGACCGTTGGGAAAGCGGTCCACCGCCGATGCGCGGCCGGCGCCTCATTGAGTATCTCGCGCTGCATCGAAACGTGGTCGCGTCGCGCGATCGCCTCATCGAGCTGCTCTATCCGCGGCTCGAAGGTGAGGACGCTACCCACCGCTTGCACATTGCCGTGAGCGGCGGACGCGCATACCTCCGCCGCGCGCTGCGCGGGGTCGATGCGATCCGTTGCGTCCGGGGAGGCTATGCGTGGAGTCCGGACGTGACCGTGGTTACCGATGTGGCCGAATTCCTCGAGGCTGCATGCGGCGGCCCGGACGACCTCGCCCGTGCGCATTCGCTCTATTCCGGCGAGTTGCTGAGCGGCGACGAGGATGAGTGGATCGAGCCGATACGCGTGCGGTGCGCGGCGGTCTATGCTTCGGTGCTCGAGCGACTCGCCGACGGAGCGATCGGCCAGGGCGAGTTCGCGCAAGCGCTTGGATTTGGACTCGAGCTCGTGACGTTGGACCGCGGGCATGAAGGCGCCTCGCGGTTAGTCATGCGCTGTTTCGGAGCCCTTGGCAGACGCGGGCGCGCCCTCGCGGAGTTTGAGGCATTGAGAGCGCATCTCCGCAAACATTTGGGCCTTGAGCCCACGGCCGAGACCCGCCAGTTGATCCGAGCGATTCTGGGCGAGCCGGAGTCCGTACCACAATCCTCACCAAGTTTCAAGGCCTAGCCGGTATTTGGTCGCTCTGCCCCCCGGAGCTACGCTGTGGCCACCATCGTTCCGAAGCAGAGGAGGATGAGGATGGCATCTCAGCTGTTTGAAGCGCCTTCACATGAGGCGCAAGAGACCGAAACCGAGTTTGAGGGATTCGCTTCGCCGGAAGGTGAGGGCGAATTTGAATACCGAGTTTGAGGGATTCGCTTCGCCGGAAGGCGAGGGCGAGTTCGAATACCGAGTTTGAGGGCTACGCGTCGCCCGAAGGCGAGGGCGAGTTCGAATTCGAGACGGAAAACGAGTACGAATTTGAGTCGCCGATGGGTGCATCTCCCGAATACGAGTACGAATACGAGTACGAGACCGAATTCGAAACCGAAGGTGAGCTAGAGGGCGAGTACTTTTCGTTCGGGAGCCTAGGGAAGCTCGCGAAGGGCTTGGGGCGAGCGGTTGCGCCGTTAGCGAAGCGATTCGCTCCAACCCTCGCGCGTTCGATCGTAGGTATGATCCCCGGCGTCGGAGGACTCATCGCCCCGATGGCGGGTCAGCTCGTCGGCCAACTCGTCAAAGAGGCCGAAGGCGAAGCGGAAGCAATGGAAGCGGAGTTCTTCGGTATCGGCGAAGGCGAGTTCGAGCTTGCCAACACCGGTCCGGCGCACGAAGCCGCGCTCGCCGAAGTGCTGGCAGCTCAAGCGGCGGAGTCCAGTTCGGAAGGTGAAGCCGAATCGTTTGTCGCCGCATCGCTCCCGGTGACGATCACGATTCATCGTGCCAAGCACGCGACGCGCCGCGTTATGCCGCATCTCGTGAAGGCGAATCGGCGTCTCGTCAATGCGATGCGCCGGCACGCAGGCCCGGATGGTCGCCAACTCACGCGCCTGATCCCAAAGATCAACGCGCAAACGGCGATCGCGCTGCGCAATGCCCACCGGCGCGGCCATCGAGTGACCGGCCCAATGGCTACGCGCATTATGGCGCACGCGGCGCGCCGCGTTCTTTCGAACACTCCGGGCGTGGCACGCTCGGTAGCGAAGAATATGCTCATCCGTGGAACCCATGCGAAAGCGCACCGGCATCCCGCCGGTGTCGCTAGCTGTGTAAACTGTGTCGGGCGCGGACGCGCCGCGCACGCCGCTCGACGCGCAGTCGGCGGGCATCAGGCACGCGCGGGAGCCGCACCGCGCATGGGAGCCGCACCGCACGTGAGAGCTAGGGCACAAGCAGGAGCTGCGCCGCATATGCGGGCCGCAGCGCATGCGGGAGCCGCGCCTCGCCGTCGTCGGCCATAAGCAGGCGCAACGACGCACGTGGCCGCACTCCACACTCCTCTGTTTCGGTCTCGTCCCGCCGGCGTTCCGATGCCGGCGGGACGGGCTGCCGCGCCGAATTTGCTCGACAATTGGCTGGCGATGCAGGCCACAAACTTGCAGCGTCACGTCTCATCGTTGCGCCGATTCACGGCGGAAGAGTTCGGAAAGGGCGACAACGCGCCGTCGGATGCCCACATCGAAGCGGCGAACAAGTACATCGACAAATATAAGGACCGCTTGGTCGACCTTGCTCGAGGCGCGGATGCCGCAGTCAAGATCGCGCGCCGCGAGCCGACGTCGTCGCGACTACAGCTGGTGTTGACGCGAAAGGACGGCGTCTCACAGCGCATCATGTACGTCGAGGGGCTGTGGGCGTTTTTCTTCGAGCTCTTCGTCCAACGCCTCGCGTCGTTCGGTGAGCGCTTGCGCGCGATCGATCGAATCGCCGCGAACTGTTACGAGGACCTCTACGTAGGAATGGGCGCCGCACAGCCCACACCGCGTCTGCTGCCTTTTTCGTACGTGCAGAGCGGAGGCGGTCCGGTAACCTTTCGGCGTGGCGTGCCGTTACGCAAGTTGCGCCATCAGGCAAATCCCTTTCCGATCGTCTACATTCCGCAGAGCCGGCTCGAAAACGTCTGGGCGCTCTCGAGCGTACTGCACGAAACCGGGCATAACTTGCAGGCGGACGTCGGCCTCTGGGAACGCATCCCGAAAGTTCTGTTTATGCGGCTTACGCGCGAAGCGCGCCTTCCCGAATCCATCGCGGCCGTCTGGGCGCGCTGGCACAAAGAGGTGATGGCCGACATGCTGGCCCTCGTTCTCGGCGGCCCCGGAGCAGTTGAGAGCCTCATGGACGTGGTCGGACGTTCGCGCGCCAACACGGTGCGGTTTTCACCCTTGGCCGTGCATCCGACGCCGTTTTTGCGCATACTCATCAACACGCTGCTGCTGCGACGGCTGGGCCTGGGGCAGCTGGCCGATCAAATCGACAAAGCGTGGCGTGGGCTCTATCCCCGCGTCACCGACAACGACATCCCGCGGGACATGCTTGCAGCGTTCAAGCACGCGGCCGAGCTCGTAATCGACACCATGATCTTTCAACCGCACGCGCAGCTCGCCGGCAAAAGCGTCGCAAAAATCATCGACTTTGGGCCGGCGCAGATGCAGATGATCGCGCAGGCAGGCCGGATTCTGGCCGAAGGGAAGGATCCTATCGCAATTCCGGCGCGCTTCATGGTCGGAGCCGCGCGCTACGCGATCCAGCACCGGCTGGCATCGCCGCAAAAAATCACCGAAAACTTTTACCGCACGCTAGGGAGACGGTAACAGCATATGTCATCTCATGAACGCGAACTAACAATTTCGCCAGGACGAAGGCAGTGTCGTCGTCCCGGCGGCCTCCAAGGTGTCCGTGAGCGATACCTTCAAGCTCAAGAAGCAGTCCGAAAACGCTCAGTTTTCAGTCGACGACATCAAGATCAAGCCGCACATTCCGCACACGCTGCCCGTTTCGTACGCCTTGAACCGCCAGTATTTCCGGCCCCTTGCACTCGCTGCACGATCTTAAGAACGTAGTAGTCGGGCTTTCGAAGGACGTCTGTCGATAGAAATTACCGTCAGCCTATCACATGTTTCGGAGCGTCTCGGAAGGGCAGCCGATCATAACCGAGCTCACTGCGAGTTTGACCCACGAGACGCACGCTGAGACGGTTACCACCTCCGTATTTCATATGGTGGGTTCGGCGACGGACGCCGCAGCAGAACTGGGCGAGCTCGGCGTCCTTGCCGGCACGCTCTATACCGACTACGAGGAGTTTGACGCGCTTCCCGATGGCGACATTCAGAAGGCGCTGAAGCACGCCGACACCAAGGTGGCGTCGATCGTGAACGGCACGACCTCGATAAACGTTACGCATAAAGTCTTTGCTCGAAGCGCTTGCGGTTCATGATTTGATCGACGATTTGTATGGCAAGTTGCTCGAGAGAGCGCAACCGCCGGAACTAGTCGACGTCGTCCCATAAGCGCACGAGATGGAAGGAGCATAAATCATGCCATCGGCTCAGGACCACAGCGTTCGGTCGTTACGCAGAAATCAGGCCCGGCAGCGCAGCAATACGCGAAAGCTGATCAAATGGCTGCTGACGTCGGTGAGCCCGCCGCCCGGCGGCGGGCACGCCGAACTTCGGTCGCTCGCGAACACCTTCAGCCGCTACGCTCAGACGCAGCAAACCGCGTATGAGACCGGGGTGGCGGCGGCGTCGAGCGGCACTACCTCCGTAGCGGAGCGGACGGTCGAACACGCGATCGCACAGGTGTTGGGGCGGACCCCCAGCAGCAACGGCGTGTTCGCGTCGGCACTGAGCGACGCGTTTCCAACGCTGCCGAACGGCCAGGTCTCCCGTGCGCCGGTTCGCGGGATCGTGTCGATGAACGGTGTTGGTACTCCGAGCACGGCCGCAGCCGATGCTTCGAATCTGAGCGGACAGATCTCGGCGGAGCAGGCGACGCTCTATCGCCAAGCGGGGCTCATCGTTCCCGATGCGCGCAAGGTTTTGGCGAGCGTTACGCCCTTTGCCACGGTCGATCAGCCCGACGTAATCGAATCGTTGCGCGGGGTGATCGACCAGGCATTCGCGACGCTTCTCGAGGAGTTCGGTCGCGTCGACGAACCGCGCGCGGAGCTCGTAAACGACTATTTGAGCAACGCCACGACGTCGGTGGGTCAGCTCGGGGTGCTTGCGAAGGTTGACGGCCGCGCCGCCACGCCCGATACGTACTCCGACGAGCAGCAGATCGCGAGCTACAAGCTGCTAAAGACCTATTTGGAGCAGCTCAAGACGGCGTGGAAAGAGTACGGAGGCCGCAAGGCAGACCCGTCGGCGCTGTACCCGCTCTTTACCGAGCGACTGGCGCGTGCCAGCCAGCTGATGGGCGTCCTTACTCAGGCAAACGTGAACTTCATGTCAGCCATGGATTCGGTTGGTTTCCCGGAGGCCGAGCGCCGTTCGCCGTCGTCTCGCTTCGAGTATCTGCAGACAGGCATTTCAGCTGCGCACGATTGGCGCGCCGAAACTCAAGGCGCTGGCTCACGGCCACCTGATGTATTCGACGATGACGGTATACGATTACACCTCGTGGGTGGAGAAGCTCACGCGCTACGACGGCCCGCGCTATCTCACGCGATAGCGGCCAAGTCGGTCTGGAGTTCGTGACGTCGCAGGCCGACGAGCTGTTCTGCACCATTGCGCCTGTCCTGTACTTCGCGTTTACAGGCGCTAACCAATCGTTCATCACCCGGCCAATCGTCGCCCAGGTTCTCTCGCACGAGCGTGTGACGTGGGCGATGAGCGATCTTTTCAGTCAACTCGACGTTCTCGCCGACCTAGCCGCGTAAGCGAAAGCGAATAGAGAGGGACCTTCATGCCGACCACAAGAGACCACGACCAACTCAACGATCGCGTAGCGTCGCTGCTGCAAAATACGATCGACGAACTCGGTCCGCAACTTGTCGAGAATCCTCAACTTGCGGAGGTGCTGAATCGTTATATAGACGATCAGCTCGGCAAGGCCGGATCGAAAAACGGCGCCCAGGATCCGGCCGACGGCGGCCTCACCGATCTCATCGGCTTCGGCGCCGGGTCGCCCGAAACGTTCGCCGATACGCGCGTTTCGCCCGGCGTAACCGATTACGACGACACGGTCGTCAGCGAACGAATTCTCGCGACCGGCGACGCCTATTACATTATGATGCACGAGCGGCTTGGCGTCTTTCGGGTGATGGCCAAGCTGCAGGAGCAGTTTCGCGCCGGCACGTTGCGTATCTCGAACGGTCCGGGTGCCTACGGGCTCTACAAGTTCGACAAGCATGGGATCGTTCGATATCACGAACGGGAGCGCTGGCAAACGTACCGGCGGGTCTTTGGGTATGGGATCACCGAGACGCCCGGAGCGCGACCGAACATGATGTTTGACGGGCTCTTCCGGCACTTCATAAGGGAGACTGCCAAGTACTGGCGCGACAAACGGATCAGCGAAGTAATTCGCCAGCGCGCGCAGGATCCGACGTTCGGTTCGATCGCGATCGTGAGGCGCGCCGCGCTCGATCTGCGAAACAACCTGAAGAACAGCTCGTACGGTAATGTCAGCGTGATGCGGGTCGAGACGAGCCAAGCTCTTGCCGAAGCCTTCAAGGTTCTCGAGTCTCCTGACCTTCGCGCGCAGTTCGGCGCCGAGAACGCATGGGATCTGCTCGAGCTGGTTCTGTGGCAGTATTTCGGGAAGTCGGTTCAAGCGAGCACGATCAACCGAATGGCCGGCAGTGGTCGCGAAATCATTCGGTGGCTTTCGGAACCGTACGTCCTCAAGAAGCAACGGACGGATTTCGAAACGCTGCTCTTCCGTATCGCCGAGCCGGCCGAGGAATGGATCTCGAGCGACGAAGGTATGCGCGCCGCTCGCGTCACTCCGCCGCCGCGTCCGCGGTTCGTGCCAGGTGCGCCGCCGGCGCGGTAGGCGCCGCTCGCCGATCTTCGCGCGGCCCGCGTTCGCGTAAGGGGCGCAAGTGCGCGGCGTCGTCGCGACGCCCTTCGACTACGCGCACGACGCCCGAACTCGGGAGCGATGGATCGAGGGGCTGGCGCAGTTGATCGGTTTCCCGACGGTTTCGGGACGGCGCGCGTACCGGGCGCATCTCGACCGCTGCGCGGCGTGGCTCGCGGAGCACCTGCGTGCGGTCGGAATGCACCAGGCGCGCGTGCTTCCCGGAGTCGCGGGCGGCGCGCCGAGCGTCTACGCCGATTGGCTTGGCGCGCCCGGACAGCCGACCGTTCTGCTTTACGGTCACTACGACGTTCAACCGGCGGAGCCGCTCGCTGCATGGAGCGTTCCGCCTTTTCGTGCGACGGTTCGCAACGGCAGAATTTACGGACGCGGTTCCAGCGACGACAAGGG
>CAWKOF010000002.1:0-7549 GCA_963851255.1 Vulcanimicrobiota bacterium
GATTGAACGCCCAGCTCCTTAGGTTTTGCCGGCGGCGCTTGGGAGGCACTTGAGGGTCCGCGTATTACGTGCTACACGTAGATCACGTGAAGCAAAACTTAACGGTACGGCTCAGCCGCGACACCATCCGCAAAGCCAAGCTCTTGGCTGCTCGACGCTCGACGTCGGTCAGTGGGCTTGTCGCCGAACAGATCGAGGCCTTGCAGCCGAGGAGGACGCCTACGAACGCGCCAAGCGGCAAGCATTCGCATGCTAGACCGTCCTTTCCATCTGGGCGGCGGTAAGGTAGATCGCGAAGCTTTGCATGAGCGATAGGGCCTTCGTATTCCCGGCCAGGGCGTAAACACCGGCAGTCAACGGCGTGGCGACGCTGGTACCGAAGTGGCTGGGGTCTGGGCAAGAGCTCGACTCGTTGCAGCCCCAGCTGTCGCTGATGATGTGCGCTAGCAACTCTCGGCTGGGATGGATGGCTCTTTCGACCTTCGGAGCGCCGGCGTCAGCGCCGCGATCGTCGCGTGGCTTACAAGGGCAATGGCGGCGTGCACGCGCTGCCAACGCGCTTGCAGATAGCCACGCCGGTGTAGTGACCGCCCTGAGCAAATGGCGATCCCTTCACCCGCGTCAAAGCGCCGCTGGTCTTGTCAATGGCGTAGGCGAAGATATTGCCCGTCGTAAAGTAGTTGGTGCCGAAGTTGGCGACGTAGACGAAGCTGCCCGTCGAGTCGACGGCGATATTCTGCGGATTAATGCCCGTCGCAAAGGGCGATCCCTTCACTTGGGTCAGGGCGCCGCTGGTCGCGTCGATCGTGTAAGCGGAAACGTTCAGCGACCCTACGTTATCTTCGTACAGAAACTTACCGGTCGGATCGACGATCACGGAATAGGGCTCACCGCCGGCTCTAAACGGGGACTTTGGAACCGGCTTAAGCGCGCCGCTCTTCGCATTGATCGCGTAGGCGGAGATGTCGTTGGAACCGAGGTTGGTAACGTAGACGAACTTATCGTTTGGATCGACCGCCATCCAACTGGGCTCGGTGCCCGCGGCGACCGTCGAGCCCGCGACCGGCGTCAGCGCGCCCGTGTTCGCGTTGATGGTAAAGGCCGCTACTTCGCCGGCGCCGCTCGCGTTGTAAGATGGCACGTAGGCGAACTTGCCTTTGAGGTCGAGTCCGACCCAAAGGGCGGCGCCGTTCACCGTAAATGGCGAACCTTTGACCGGCGTCAACGCGCCGGTGCTCGAGTTGATAGCATAGCCGTAAACGTTGTCCGACCCCAAGTTGGCAACATAGACATACTTACCTTTAGCATCGGTCGTCGCGCCGTCGGGTTCGGTACCAGCGGCGAACGGTGACCCCGAAACGGGCGTCAGTTTGCCGTTAGTCGCGTCGATCGTAAACGCGTACACGTCGTTCGAGCCAAAGTCGGCCACATAGGCGAACTTTCCGGTGGGATCGATTGTTACCGGCTGGGTGCCACCGCCGGCCACCGTCGCCGTCAACCCCAGCGATTTCAGCGCCCCGCTTCTTGCGTCAACAGCATAGGTGTCAACGTCGCCGGTATTCCAGTCCGAGATGAAGGCGTATTGCCCGCTCGCGGCATCTGCGGCAAGGTGTGATCGCCACGGAGAACCGCGCGCGGCGGCCGAAGGCGTTACCCCTCCTGAGGAGCCGAAACACGCGGCGAGAATCAGCACCAGTCCGAGCGCAGAGAGAGTTGGGGCGACAAAACGTGTCTGCAGCATGAAAAACCTGTCGACTCTTGAGCCCGCGAGAGGGCGATATTTTGCCGAACGTGCGCGAGCCCAAAAACACGTTCCGCAGCGATCGCGCAGGTTTACGAGGTGCAAAGCTTCGCGGGCGACGTAAAAGTGCCGCTCATCGAATAGACGTCGTCGGCGCCGTAGTCGGCGAACTTCGTCTGTTGGGTGAACCAGTTGAAGTAAACGAGTTCCTGCGGGTGGTACGTGAAGCCCTTGAGCGTGATGCCCTTGCCGCCATTATAATCGGTGCCGGTCAGCGGGTCACCGACTTCAAGGTTGTTCTGACAGTTTGGCTGCTGGCCGATGTGCCCCCACGGCGGCACCAGGTCGTCGCCGAACGGATCGTTGATCGCTTCGCCGAACTCGTGCGCAGCAATGCTGACGTCCTGAATGCCTTTGTTCGAGAAGGCACCCTCGTTACTCATCGTGATCACGCCGGCGATTCCGTTCTGGCCCTTGTTGTTTTGATAGAACGTGTGGTAGCCGCCGATAATAAACGTCGAGCTCGTCTGAAAGACGTCCCAGAGCAGCACGATCGAAACTTGCTTGACGTTCCATTTCGCCGTACTGATTTGACTCGAGAGCCAGTTGACGTCGACTAAGCCGATGTCGCCGTTGCAGAAGCTGGCTATCGTTTTTGTGGATCCCTCGCTGGCCGGCACCGATAGGCTAATGACTTTTGGCTTACCCGTATCTTGTAGGTTGAGGGCGTAGTTCTTATCGTCCTTGACGAACTTGTACCATTCGCCGACGAACTGCGCATCTTCATACTGGATCTTGCCGAGCTTGACTTTGCCGTTGACGATCGGGGTAGCATTGTACAGCGGGGAGTCGATCAAGCGCGCGTACGGAGCAACCGAGTCGCAACTGGGGGTTATAGCCGTCGGATCGAAGACGTCGCCGTTGGAGAATTTCAGTTTGTACGCGTAGATTTGCGTCGTCAACGTGGTACTTCCGGCCGTCTTCTTCGGGTGCATCCCAACCATCTGGTAACAGTAGGTATTCGAACCGTCTTTGAACGAGCTCGTCCAATTCGGCACCGATAACTGCGGCAAGGAGCAGTTGCCGTCGGCATTCGGGCGGCTGTAACCGTTCGGATTTGAGACATACCCAAGTCGAAAGACCAGTTGCGGATAGCCCTTTAGCGTGATCGGCCTATACGTCTGCTCTGCCATCAGCGCGTTGTGGGTTAATATTTGGGAGCCGGGAGCGACGCCCGGAGGCGTTATCTGTCCTGACGAGCCGGAACACGCGGCGAGAAACATCGTCATTCCGAGCGCCGAGAGGGTCGGGACGACAAAACGTGTTTGCAGCATAGAACACCTGTCGACTCTTGAGCCCGCGAAGGGACCATATTCCATCGAACGCGCGCGAGCCCAAGAAACACGTTCGACGGGCGTCCGCCGGATAGCAGGTGAGCGGCCGGGCGCCGCCTCCCAAATCATACTACCCGCGCGGCTATTTGCAAGGTCTGAGCGCCGGGCTATTTGGGGCCGTTTTCAGTTACGACATTGAGGGTCGCATGACGATGCCGGTACGCGTTGCGTCGTCCCAGACGGCGCGATCCACGTAGGGACTCGTCAGCCACGCAAACGCCGCGGCGATCTCTTCGCGCGTCGCACCCCTGGTAGCGCCGCCGGCGGCGAGCCGGTTGTCGAGCAGGGTGAGCGCGACGTCGGCCGTGAAGCGCACCAACGACCCGTCACGACCGAGGCCGTGTGCCATCCGTTGTTGCTGCAACGCAGTCTCTACGACCAACGAGGCGACGACGCGCAGGCGTTTGGGGGGGACCGTGAACCACCGCCCAGGCGAAATCGTCGAGCGGATCGGCCGCAAAGCCCGGCGCGAAGAACGCGCGCATTTGCGAGCAATCGAGACGGAGCGTGGCCGTGCGTAGGAGATCGTCGACGGTCCAGGCCGCGACGCCGTGCGTGTGTAATTCGGAAACGAACGTGACCTCGGCGTCGAACGACGGCGCGACCAGCGCGCAGAAATCCGCACTATACGCGTCGCGATACTTCGCCGTCTCGGCGGCGGCGCTGGAATGCGAAATAGTGTCGTCGCGGCCGAGCTTGCACTCAAGCATGACGCGATAGCCGAGCTCGCCGAGCAGCGCATCGGCGTAGCCGTCGGGGGCGTCATTGCCGCCGACATGCGTCGCGCTGAAGCCAAAGAGCTCGAACGTCGCGCAAACGGCGCGCTCGAAGGCCGCGGAGTCGGTTCCGGCCGTCGCCGTTTGCAGCGCGGCGATCGTCGCGGCGGCGCTCGGCGGAGGCTGTGCGGGAATCGCGAGCGGCGGCAGGCCGGTGGTATCGAGCGCGGGCCAGTCGTCTACGGGCTGGTTGAGCCGGAAGCGGCGGTCGCCTTCTTCGATGATGAGCGGCTTACGTCCGCGGCCCAGCGTGCGCTCGACGTATTGCGAAAGCGCCGTGTAGACGTGCTTACGCGTTTGCCCGCGATCGAAAAGCTGCCGGCGTTGGCCTTCGGCGAGGATTTCGTCGGCCGATCGCGGCTTGCCGTCGGCGAGGATCGAGAGCGCCGCGTCGAGCAACGGGCTCGGCGAGGCCAGTACCGGAGCGTTCATGCCTAGCTGTGTGCCCAGCGATTGCCAAAATGAGACAGCGGCATGTCTTGCTTTGGGTCGCCGCCGGGTACTGCGCAAACATGGCAACAACGAGCGACGCGGCCCTGATGCCGCAAGTCCTGCAACATTACCGCTTAGTGGCACCGCTGATAGAAGCGTCGTTCGCGGAGACACCGATCGTCTTTGTCAACTACCCCGGCGGCGTCGACAAAGACGGCGTCTATCACGTGACGAACGTCCAACTCAGCGCGTACAAGCTGCTGTGGCTAATCCACGCCGAGTACGCGATAGAGTTTTATACGTGGGCGCCGACGCTGCTTGACGTTGACAGGCTTCGTTTCGGGCGCATTCTGCTCGAGGCACCGCCGGGCGTGGCGTTCGAGCGCGTCAAGCTCGCGGCGCTCGCGATGCGCGCGCTGCTCTTCGACGTAGCGAAGCTCGAAGCGGTGCCGGTGCTCGACGGTGGAACCGGCATTGCGCTCTGGGTCCCGTTCGCCGACGCCCCGAAAGCGCCCGAGCTGCGCACTTGGCTGCACGCACTCTGCAAACGCGCCGTCGCACTGCGCCCGGAGCTCGTCTCGACGGGGTTCAATACGCACCACGACGATCGAGTCCACCTGCACGTATCGAGCAACGCCGCCTACCACTACAGTGCAGTTCCGTATAGTCTTCGCGCGCAAGGGCTGACGGTTTGCACTCCCGTGCACTGGACCGAGCTCGGCTCGTTCGCCGGCGCGGACGCCATCGGATACGATGGGATCACCGCGCGGCTTGAGGCAGCCGGTGACGTATTCGCCAGCGAAGTTAAGGTGATTGCCGGACAAAGGTTTGCCAGCGCTCCCGATGTTACGGAGTGAATGCGAGGCAGCGAAGGCAGATGCTGAGCTTCGGCGACCGGGAGCTAGGAGTCAGTGCTTAATAGACAGCGCGGGTTTTTGGCGGGGGATAGTACAGAAAAGCTTCCGCAGTTCCGGTTTCGGTGCCTTAGAAGTAATGCGTCATCCGCTCGAAGCGTAACCATCACCCCGGGAAAGGAGACAGAGCCGCAAAGACGAGACAAGCCGAGACCCTGGCTGCTCGTCCTCTTAGCCGTCCGCGGCTGCGCGATGAAGCCTAAAGCCAAGCGCTATGCGATCATTGCCTGCGGCGCAGCTGCGAGCGCGGCGCGGTGGAATCCAGGCTGCGAGAACTGCGAGCATGCTGCGAGACCCCTAAGAAACTGCGACCCGCAATGTTCCACGCGATCGGCGCCAGGCTGAGCAACTGTCAGGCCTAGCGCGATGAAGGTGGTGGAATGGAGACCGTTATACCACAAGCATCTATTTGAGGTCTAAACACGAGCCGTGGCTTCCCGCCGGAAGGATAACGCCAGGCAGCGAGACCCCATTCGGGCTTCTGGCTGGCCAAGATCCTGGATCTGTAATTCCAGAACTGGCAATCAACTTGATCATCGTGGCTACCGCGGTTGCTGTAAAGCAGCGTCTTTCCGATAATGGAACCCTGAGAACCCGACACAGACACGCGATACACCACTGCTGGCCCGCGCGGGTTGCCTGTCGGCACATTGATCGCAAACGCGCCTCCGTCCCACTGGATACTCCCGTGGTACCAGCCCGAGTTGCCATTTATAAAAATAGATTTGAACGTGCTGCTGCCATTTGGTAGTTCTAACAAGTTTCCAACATCCGCAAACAGGTTGCTGTGATTGTCGTACGCGCAAAAGAATAGCGTGTCGTCGGTTGGGTAAATCGTCGGCGAACCTTGCTCGTTCTGAAACACGGCCGCGGCGCCCGGCTCGTTGAAGCCCTTGTCGCCACAGACTGCCAGGTTTCCCGTGTTGGGGTCCACGGAGCAACTTTGGGGCTGGTAACCCTCTGTGGATAGTATCGCGATTGGAGTCGTTCCGCCGTGGGCGTATTCATATACTTCGCTCGCGTTTTGCATCGCGATGAAAACGTTACCTTGGACGTCGGAACAAGCGCCGGAAGGATACGAGAGCTTAGATATTCTTCCGACTAAGTTGCCACTGGCATAGTCGTAGACGTACATGTCGCCTGGGTCGCCAAGGGTTGTCACGTATACAAGCGTTTCGCTTTTCGCTTCCGGCAGCATCCACGACCCGCTGCGATCGGCGTGTGTGGCGATCGCCGGGGTTTGCTGCATCGCGCCCGGCGCCCCGATCGGCGGCTGCGATCCACCGCATGCTGCCAGCGTTGCCGCAGCAGCGCAGCTGCATAGCGCCATGCGACCAAAATCTAAAGCCATCGCTTGCCTTGCTCCATGCTCATTAAACGTCTTCGCGGCTTGGGATGTTCGGCGCTGCGGCACTCCGCTCCGGCGGCGGGCTGCGATCTCACGGTGCAACAGATCAACCTGCCACACTCGGCGGTCCTCGGCCGCAGCGTGGCCTCCTACGGCAGCTTTTCGCGGAAGATTAGGACGATGGGAAGAGCGATATCGGGCATATCCGATCTACGCATGCTTCCCTCTATTCGATCGTTTCCGATCACACCGCTAAGCTCGACATTGAACGCTCCCGTCACATCGCCGAAAATCGTGTGGACGTTCATGGCGTCGGCACCGTGTTTTCCCTTACGCCTTAGCGTAGCCTCGCGCCGCAGTCACCGCGCACCTATTGCCCATGTTCACTGCGCTAGGGGGATCGTTTTGAAAGGCCCTGGCTCTTACTCGACGGTTTGGCTTGGTTCCGACTCTAGCAGTTTTCGCCATTGAAAATATGCGTCGGCATCTTGCGAACATTCCGTCTGGGCCAGCATCGCATTACCGAAGGCGCGAAAGTCGCTGCCAAATTGGCCCTCCGACAGCTTCCACGCCGCGCGCATTCCCGGCATCGACAAATAGAATTTGACACTCGCGACATAGCTATTGAACGCAGCGTCAGAAAGCATCCCAGCCTCATGCTGCAGAAACGAGTCCTCGCCACTGAGAAATAGCGCGCGACATATCAGCATCCACTGAGTAAACTCCTCGCGCGTTAACTCCGCGTCTCCCGCCACGCCTTTTTGGAAAACGCGCGCGAGCTCAGGGTTCGCAGTCGCCAAAGAGGCTTGAGAGGTCCGGTCCGGTCGCTCGTCCCTGCTGCATCGTCGCGCGCTGAACACGCTCAGCTTGACGCACTTGCTGCGCCAAATACAGAAGGGAGGCGATCACCGCCACCGCCGCGATCGACTGACTGAGGTAAAAAA
>CAWKOF010000003.1:0-685032 GCA_963851255.1 Vulcanimicrobiota bacterium
CTGGCGCGCTGCCGCTTATCCCTGGTCTGCGCGGTTGGTGGCGATGCTGCCGACGTGGATGCCGCACGCGCGCATTCACCTCGATCTCTCTGACGAAGTGGAGCGGCTCTTGCTGGGCATGAGTGCCCGGTCGGTGGATCGCCTATTGCGCCGGCATCGCACCGACCTGAAGCGGCGCATTTACGGCCGCACCAAACCGGGAACGCTGCTCAAGCATCAGGGTCTGAAGGTAGCGCCTCTCATGTTCCTCACCTTTGCGCTGAAGCAGCCTCGAACTATCGCGTGCTGGAGGGCGCTCAAGGTCGCCGAGCGCCACACCTCGGGCGAGCTCCGTTAGATGGGGGCATTCAAGAAAATTGTTGAACCGAGCGGGAGTCATTGCGGGCGTTGCCATTGCCGTACGCCGGTCAGAAGTTCTGGACCAAGGAGCCGCCGCAGATCATCGTCCCAATGCCGATAGAATCGCTCCAGCACCCGCTTTCGGTTTACGACCTGGCTGCCAAGGAGATCGCATATGATCGATCTTGAGCGCATGGACGACCTTTGCCAGAGACTCGCCATGGGTACGATGGCCACGCAGCTGCCGCACGTTGCCGAAGAGGCGGTGCGCAAGGAATGGAGCTACCAAGAGTTCTTCGAGCGGCTGCTTCAGGCCGAATATCGTGAGCGGCAAGAGCGTAGCCGCGTTCTGCTGACAAAGACCGCCGGCTTTCCGGCGATCAAGACGCTCGAGCAGTACGATTTCAGCTTCGCAACCGGCGCGCCCAAATCGCTGATCACCGAGCTGGCCTCGCTGGCATTCATCGAACGAGCTGAAAACGTTGTGCTGCTTGGGCCGAGCGGCGTTGGCAAGACGCATCTGGCGATCGCGCTCGGATACAAGGCGACGCAATCCGGGATCAAGACGCGATTCGTTTCGGCCGCCGACCTCATGTTGCAGCTCGCCTCCGCGTATCGGCAGGCCGGCTGAAGGAGTACATCCGACGAGCGATCCAAGCCCCAAAACTGCTGATCATTGACGAGCTTGGCTATCTGCCGTTTTCGCGCGAGGAGGCCAGCCACTTCTTCCAGGTCATCGCTCAACGATACGAACACGGCTCCGTTATCATCACCAGCAACCTTCCGTTTGCGCAGTGGGATACCGCCTTTGCCGGCGACGCGACGATGACGGCGGCAATGCTCGATCGGCTACTGCATCATGCGCATATCGCGATGATCAGCGGCGAGAGCTATCGGCTGCGCGAGCGCAAGAAGGCGGGAATCAAACTTCCCGCGGCAAAAACTGCACCCAAGGTGGGTCAAAATTAAACCGGCGATTCGACCCTAAAGTGGGTCAATTTTCAGCCGACGTTAACAGAAGCGGGAGGATCGTGATGGCAACCCCCGCTTCGGGCTTTACACATGGCAGTGTCAGCGTTTGCACCCTCTCGGGTGGCTGCACGGCCAACTTAAAGACTCCGGGCATGAAGTACGTCAACGGTGTTGCTCTTGCGCAAAATGGCGATTGTTGGGCGTCGGGAGGTTCGCAGATGTCAGGGCGAACGGTAGGAAGTTTAGGTTACTTCGCGCACTGCCGAGGTCCCGGAGTCGCTGCAACCGGGTTCCTCGACGGGGACCCTATCGGCCTGGACATCGACGCGAGCGGGAACCTGGTTTCAGTAGACCATAGCGACGACAGCTTATACGTCTATTCGGGGTGCAATCCCGCTTGCACGCTCCTTGGCGGGCCGTTCCGACTCCATGGTGTCGCTCTGTACGGTCACCTCGATGCAAGCTCCAAACATTTTTTCGCAGCCAACATCACTTGCGGAAGCGGAAACGGTGGTGAGGTTGACGTCTACTCTTACAGCTCCAGCGGTATTAAGCACGAATACAGCATCAGCAACGGCATCTCGTCCAGCTGTCCCACGGACGCGGCATTCAGTCCGAGTTCTAAGGAATAGGCTACGCCCGATACGCAAAACCGGAACTGCGCGGCCTATTGTTTAGTATCCCTCGCCGAAGTCTATCGCGTCCATCAGACACTGAATCGTATGACCGCGAAGGCAAAAAGTTACCGATGTGACCCGTAGGTTCGGATTCGGACAGACGGAGGCTGTGAAACGGGCTGATTTTCAGGTACGAAGGCTGAAAAGTCTCGGCGGTTTCTCACGAGAGATACAAGGAGTTGGTTAGGTCGGGTAAGGGGGAGAGGGGGAGGGGCAAGTCCCATCTACGCGTGGTAAGCGACGCTACGAGTAGCTATCAGACCTTATCGACGCTTATTTAGTGAGAAAATCCGTGAGAAGATTCGCGTTTCTCACTAGAGGATCCGCCCGGCCGGCACAACGATCCTAGCCGCAAGCTTCGTCCCAACCCAGTCGGTCACTCATCTGAAATCCACCCATCTCGCCTGCCTGGATTGCGGCGCCACGAGGAGCACCGGCATACTGTGAATATACCGGTGCTCCTCATTGGTGAGTCAGCTACATAGACGAGAAACGACGATTATTTCTTTGCTGCCGTCACGCCGAGCGGCTCGGGCAAACCGCTCCCTAGCACCGCAATAGCCGAACCGCCGGCCGGGTACTTGAAAACCTCACCGTCTCCGTTACCCGCATCTCCGCAGTAGACAAGGCCCTTAACGATCCAGGTCTGCGCGCAGTCGCCGACACCCGGGTACGATACAGTGCCCTTCAACGTCGCCTTCGACCCGTGGACGATGTACTGATACGTCACGCTCGCTAGCTGATCGAAGACGGTGAGGTACGTGCCGTCCCACTGCACGGAGCCAGGGAACTGCACCGAGTTGCTTGTGGTGATCGTCTTGAACGTACTGCTGCCCTTCGGGAGCTCAACGAGCCCGAAGTTACTGCCGCTAGTGAAGCCATCGGCGAAGAGATTCCCCTGGTTGTCGTAGCCGTCGAAGTACTCTGCGACCAGCGGCGTGGTGTAAACGGTGCCCGCGGTGCCCGAGCCGCTTGCGTTCTTGAAGATCACGACGTCGCCGCCCCCGCTCGACTCAAAAAAGATGCCGACTGCAAGATCGCCGCTGGTATTCATGGCGCAACTGGTTGGAAACGAGAAAGTGACAGACAGTGTCTTGATCGGCGTCTGGGGAACCTTGTACTCCGTGATCTGGGTCTGGCCCCCGACGTTCCAGAAGATCTTCTTCCCATAACCGTAGAGGACGTTCGTGCACCCTTGGCCCCCGTCGCCGGCGATCTCACCGATCTGCTGATCGCTCTTCGGATAATCAAAGATGCTGGCGAAGCTGCCGTAAGTGTTGAAGACGTACTCAAATTTCTTGTGTCGCCGACGCCGGTCGGGAAGAATCGTCGCGTAACGGGGCAGCGAGCCCATGCTCATGCGCGCTGCCGTTACCGGCCTTCCATTTATAAAGAGCGCCCTACCGACATATGTGCCATTGAGCGCAGTGGTTGACGGCGTGACCGCCGAGCCACCGCCGCACGCCGAGCATATCGCAAGCGCAACCAGAGCACACGCGTATTTTACTAAATTAGTCGGATTCACGAAGTTACCCCTTTCTGGGTAGACACGATTCCCTGACTTTCTCAGGCGGCTAAAAAAAGCGGGGGAGAAGAAGGTTCAGCAAGCGCAGTTGAGTGTCTTTCCGCCAGCGCCTGCCAATGTTGCCGCAGCACAAGCTTCCCGCTGCGCACCGCCGAGGGACGTCGGTGGCCAAGGTATCTCAGCTGCTTGAGGCATTCGTCGCCGGTCATCAACGCTATCCACCTACGCGCATGTGATCGAGGTTGTTGCGCGAGAAGCGGTCAACGTGCTAGCGAACAGCTTGATCCGGCGCCCGACAGGGACGGACGGCGTGTGAGCAAATGGTGAGCAAATGGCCTACGGCCACCGCTCCGTGAGCAAAGCCGTTCGCCGAAAGCACCCGTAAAAAAAGGCATTTTAGCGGGCACTTGGAGAGGTGGCAGAGTGGTTGAATGCGGCGGTCTTGAAATGCACACCGCTCATCTCAATAAGAGCCGCCAAGTGCCGGGAGGTGCGTGGAGCTGGAGCTCGAGCGCCTTACCGGCACTAGGCCAGACTATTTCCGTGAGCAAACGGTGAGCAAAATTGGATTTGCTCACACGATTGGATTCGTCGTAACCAGCTACGCGGGATCTAGAGCGGAAGTCGAACGGATTCGAACCCATGCTTCGGAGTCGCGGCCCGAACCGCTAGATCCGCAAAAGCTTATCCTGTCGGGGGTTTGGCGCGTTCAGTTAGGATTGAGTCCCTTGGGATCATATCGACTTCCCCCGTCCGTCCGTTAGATTGGCGTTAGACTCGCACCGCTGCCGAGGCGAGGGAGTGACCTGTAGGCGCAGACTCGGATGGACGGACACTGTGAGTGCTCGGGGGATGACCGTGAATGCTTTTTCAGACCAAGCGCGACCTGTGATTCTAAGCACAGCTCTCACGCAGCGCCATAACTGATGTCGCCGTCGAGGATATCCAAACGAAACGGCACAAATCCCGACCTTTCGGGCAAATATGCTTCCCCGAATAAGAATCGGGTCTCGATGTGCATTGAGCGGAATCCGTCTGCACCCACTGGAACGTCGAACGACACGGACGTGTCGGAAAACACGACGACGCCCCACGGGCTCCATGCGGCAGCCATACTGTGGGGTTCGGCCGCCAAAACTCCTTCGATAAATCCGTCGCCCACAGCCCAGTATTTTTCAGGCGCTTGGGCTGGAACAACATACAAGGCTCCTCCGCTAACGACCATTACCGTAGCGGTGCTCGGCGCACGAACCAATGCGTAGAAAGATGTTTCGCCACGCGCGAAAATTCCGTACCAGGAACGGTGACTACCCCTCATTACGCTGACGCCCGTTCCATCACGGAATCGTTTGCCAGGCAAACTAAAGTGCAACTCATCGCCTGTTCCTGGTCTCTCGTTGAGGATAAGCGCAGCGAGACCATTCTCCAATTCTAGCACTGTCTAGCCCTCATAATTTTACGGCTTTTTTTGCGCGGTCTGCTGCGGTGAAAGTTCGATGCTCTACCTTGAATTCGCCGTTCTCGATATAACCGCTTATTTCATAGGGTAACTCGACTGCGGGTCGGCGCCGACTATCTGTACATCCCGGCACACCGCCGTAATTGCGATTTCAGCGCGGCGTACACGAGTCCGAGACCGGTTCCACTCCAAGTAATATCCTTGGCCGCGGTAGGGCAGCGAAGGCCGTCGTCGTTCCTGTGATCGCTTGAGTGTGCGTCGCTAAACTGGGAGGAATTCTATCCCTAACGCTTCGCCCTTGGCATCAAGGTCAATAGCAACGTCTGGATCACCACTTACGGAGAATGGTTCGGTCGTTACTGCTTGTCTTTCAGAGTATGAGCCGAGTTGTATATAGAGCGGATCTTCCTTCCAGAAGTCGGGTCTAATAGACTTTGCCCGTGCTATGATCTTGCAGAGTTCGTCAAACGTTATCGTCATGGCCGCTGCACCCATATTGCATTCTTAATTTTTCCAGACACATAGGTCTTACTGCTTGTAGAGAGTACGCTGTTCAATGTCTTCCCGTCCCGCGATGTAAAGACGATTAGTGTCTGCCCGCCCGGCCCACCTTTTTCTAGGACGTGGACAACGTTATTTGTTTCCGTGTCGACGAGACGTGTTCCCGCCGAAATCGCCTTAGCGGCCATTTCCGCAGTTATACCTCGTCCCGCGATTCGTTCCGCAGCATGTGTTGTGAGCGCTCTAATCCCAACCGTAAGCAAAGCCTCTGCGCCATCTATTTCGCCGCCACCCGGGATTGCTAGGCTCAAAGCAAACTTGCCGATCGCCTCGAGTGTATTTGTCGCCTCCGTCATGCGTTGGCCGTGCTCGCGTCCTAGACCGGACGGGAGACAGGGATCGTTCTGAGCACTTTCCGGATCACTGGGGCAGTATCCAGTCGGATCGCTCCACTCAACGGGGTTATTGCCGTTCCACATGAACGGCTTTTGCGACATAAGGTCTCTTACGTCGCATTCGTATTTGCAGAATCCAAACGACTTTACACCGAGGGGGCTGATGGCGACGCTTTAATCGGAGCCTGTGCATTTAATGCGTAACGCTAGGCTGTTCAATAAGCGGCTTCGGCCCTTGAAATGCACGCCGCGCATCTCAATAAGAGCGGCCAGGTGCCCGGAGGTGCGTGGAGCTGGAACTCCAGCGCCTTAGCGGCATTAGGCCAGACTTGTTCTGTGAGCAAACCGTGAGCAACCGTGGAACTGCTCACGGTTTGGCCCCTCTTGAATGGCGACGGCCTTGCGGCCGGCGCGGGAACGCCGCTTAGCCCTCCAGTGTTAGCGACCAGCGCCGGGCGCGGATCGCTGCAAAGCTGCCGACGTGCTCCGAGACGCGCGACGACCTTATCGACACCCCGAGAGCTGATCCAAATACTTGAACGCCGCGCAATTTAAAAACGACCGCTTAATAACAGCCGCCAGCAACTACGGTCTTAATTCTCTTCTGAGTACAGGCATGGCGACTTCAACGACGACTGTGGTTAGGTTTGTAAAAAACTTAACCTTGCGATGCTTGCGCATTTGAGTTTGCCGATTTAAGATTAGTGCCCGCGCTTCCCCTGAGAGTGGTGATGAGAGCGTCGACACGGTGAGCTATCTGGAACTCGAAAACATCATGCTTTCCTTCGCCGTGCGCCCAACGGGCAGTCTGCCTCCACTCGGTGACGCAGATGTTAACGGCTAGCCGCTGGCGACGTCGAGGAGCTGTTTCGATGCGTCGTTGCATTGCATTGGTTTTGCTCCTACTGTTTTTAAGCCAGCCTTCAGCCGTTGCGCTGGCCGGGTCACCGACTATCTCAGCGGGCCGGGCGGACCTGAATGACATCTTTGCTCCGCTGGTAGCGGAAGTCGAGAACTCCAGACTTTACGCGGTCGTCACGGGCTCAAGCGACCTCTATGCGGCAATGCATGCGCCGCCTCCGAACATGCAACGACCACAGCGGGACGCCAATGCCGCGCTGATCCTGCGCTCTGAACACGCCCTGCAGCCTCAGGTTAGTAGCGGCGTTGCGCAGCCTTTGCCGCTGCCCCCACCAAGTGCCGTCCGTCCAGGTCGTCGCGTGCTTGATCCATTGGCGATGCGCCGTTCGAGTACCAAAGCGGCGTCGAGCGCGGGCACCGGCATTGAGCGCTGGTGGAGCTATGAGGAGCGTGCGATTCCGGGGATCGGGAGAGCGATGCTCAACGTGGGCAGCGGCAACCTGGTCGTTTCGGCGATGGACGTCGACGTGCCCGAACAGGGCATCGATCTAGCATTCCAACGGGTCTATAACTCTCAGTCGCTGCACAACGCCGGCGGCGGCGACGGCGGCAATCCGTCCATCTTCGGTAACGGCTGGACGAATAACATCGACGCGAACATCATCTACGACTCGAACGCAAACACCATCACCGTCTACGACATCGACGGCGCGGCGTGCACGTACACCGCCAACGGTGATGGCACTTGGAAGCCCTGTGCCGGCCAGTACGCGACGCTGACTCCGGTTCCCCAGAGCGGCGACTGTTCGTACGATTGGACGAAGAAGAATGGTACGGTCTACGTTTTTCACACCAACCTCACTGGGGTTGGGTGCAGCATCGCGGAAGCCAAGCTCGGGCACCTGGAAAATATCTTCAGCCGGAACCACAACAACTTTTTGTCGTTCGCCTATTCGTATAACGGCGAGGGCACGACCTCCCAAGATATTACCGAAATCGACGTGACCCATAGCCACGGCGATGTGCTCAAGCTCAAGTTCGGGTTCATTGCTGGAACAAAGATCAAGGAGCTTGCCAGGATCGAACGACCGGACGGCGCGACCCTGGCCTATCGTTACGATACCAGCGGCAACCTGGTCGAGGTCGACAAACCCGGGAATGATTCGGCCGGTACGGTGACGCCGCCGCCGGACCGCCCGGATTGGCCGAAGGGTGACGTTCCGGAGACCTATGCATACGCCGCAGGGAGTAGTGCGATGCAAGCCGCCTGCGGGCCGCGCTGCACCGTGGCGATGTGGAAGGAGCCGAATAATCCGAAAGATGGGTCGGCGCTTCTGTTTGCGTACAATGGCTCGTCGCAGCTGTCGAGGTGGGAGGTTCAAGGCGTGATGAACTTCACGCCACCCGACGGCACAAATACGCCAGTGCATCCGGAAGCCTCGACGGAGTTTGTGACGTGGTATCGGGCGGAGTTCGTCTATGGGCATGCATCGGCGTGCAGTACCTCCGGCGACTCGAACACGACGACGATGTGCGACTCGGATGGGCACGCGACGATCTGGACGCTCAACGACAAAAACAACGTAACGCAGACGCAAGACTGGACTGGGACGGCCGAAGGGGTGTGGCTGGTCACTAAGGCGGGATGGGACGCAAACAACTTGATCTCGACCACCGATGCCAAGGGAAACAAAACGAAATACGCCTACGATACCCCGGGTCACAACCAAGGCGGCAATTTGGTCGAGATGCAGCAGGCCCAGGCCGGCGACATTACCGATGGTCCGCTCAGTCCGCTGAGCACCTATTCGTTCGATCAGCACAACAACGTCATCGCGTACTGCGACCCGGTCTACAATCAGACGCACGGCAACAGCTGGGTGGATTCGCCTCCCGATCACCTTTGCCCGAGCGCCTCCGGAGCGGCTCGTTTCTCCTTTAACGGTGCGGACCAAAACGAACCATTTGGTTGCCTTACGACAATCCAAAAGCCCAGCGATTACGGTACCGCCATTTCGTATCCAAGTGCTCCCGGGGCGTGCGGATTCGGGTTGCCCATAAAGACGCTTGGCGATACGATCACGCAGTACGACAACACGACCCGTAAGCCGCTCCAGCGTTTTGGCTACGATAGCCACGGCAATCTGACGAGCTACGATAAGGGTACGGGTAACAGCGGTAGATTGTTGGATTTCTGGACGCTGGTGTACGACGCGCAACACCTGCTCACGCGGACGACCGAGCACGACTCGCTTATCCCGCTGTCGGTAAGCTCGTTTACCTGCCATTTCCTAGACGGCTCGGTGTTCTATACCGAGACCCCGGCGCAACATGAGGCGGACAACGATCCAAGCTGCCCTGGGAGGACGGCGCTCGAGGACGGTAACGTCACACCGCCCAAAAAGGCGACATCGTACTCCTACGATCTCGACGGCGACCAAGTGAAAATGATCACGCACAAAGGCTGCAGCTCGAATACTCCATGCCCTGCGGCCTCGACGACCAACGCGTGCGCGACAAGCGACAGCGAGCCGATCGGGACGACCTGCAAATACTACGACGGGCTCGATCGCCTGGTCGAAACGATCGAACCATACGATCGGGGCCGCAGCATGCAAGACAGCAGCGGCGGCAAGCAGCCGTACGAGCTGTACCTGTTTCGCTGGATGAATCGCTACATCTACGACCTCTCGCAACACGGCGGGTCGGCTAAGCTCACCATAAGCGACAAGACCGGGACGATCTCGGGGCTGGTCGCCTACGGCAACCTCTATAAGACCCAAGAGTTCCTTCCGCAAACGCCTGAAATGATCGCAAGCCTGGATCGTCAGTACGAACAAAAGGACGCCGGTTGGAGTGACGTGCGGGGAACGAGTTTTGATGGCCTCGACCGCCCGATCGGCAAATACGAGCTGGCTTTCGGCACCAGCGCCGTGACGACCAACTGGTACGACACAAACGACCAGCTCGGCCTTCTCAACAAAGTGATCAACGCCGTTGGGCAACAGACAAACTACACCTACGATAGCATCCAACGAGTGCGCAAGACCAACTTCAGCGGAACGGCGCCGCTGGCCGATGGTCGGTCTTACACGTACGACGCCGACGGGCGGATCGCAACCGCGCAGAACGCCATGGGCACGCTGACCAACGCGTACGACGTCGACGGCAATACGCTCAGCGTAACGGAGCCCAACTTGCAGCCTAGCCAGCCCAACGGAGCTGCGATGATTTGCTATGCGTACTATGGTGATGGGTTGCGCAAGTATCTCTCGATCGGGCCGGCCGACGTCGGCAAGTGCTCGGAGATCAAGCCGAACATGAGTCCGGCCAACGGCGGCATCAGTCAACCGGACATCTTCAGCTACGCTTACCGTGTTGACGGCCTGCTCGCCAAGCAGCTCGTGAACTGGGGCGCCCAGGAAACCTTCAAATGGACGTACGCGCCAAGCGGACGCGAGCTAACCCAAACCGATCCGCTCACCGGTGGTACGGTGAGCTATCCTCCCGTTCCCGTACGTAACCCCACGACACTCGTTGAAAAAAGTTACGCATACGACCACCACGGTCGCGTCAAACATCTCACGTTTCCAGAAGGCTTTCAGCTCTCGAAGCACGTGTACGATCTTGACGACGAGCTTTCTGGTTATGAGTACGGGGGCGACACCGGTACGATTCGATACCTGACGCTCAACGCGCGCGGCGAACTGCTCGAAGACCACGTGAGCAACACGCTCTTCGGCTGGGCGCAGGGACCGAGCTATTCCGCGAACGGGGCGCAGGTCGGCAACGGCACCTGCCTTTGCTCAGGCATCCCGCTCCAAGCACCCCCGACGACGTTGCAGTTTGATGAGCGCAGCAATATGGCCGTGTGTGCCGTCAATCCGCAGTGGGCGCTCGGCATCACCGGCCTCTTCAGCTACAAGTACGACGCAGCTGGACGTCAAGTCGCCGCCGGACACGGTCCAAACGGTGGACACATGCAGCCCGGCCGACGCGACCGCGCCGACCAGCCTATGACGCCGAAAACCACATTAAATCCACGGAGAATATTTGGCTCGTATCGGATAATCCTCTCCCTGGCGAGAGCGCAGGAAGCGTGCAATGGGGTCCTGATGGCCGTCACCGCGTGGACAACATTACCACCAGCGGCGAGACATCACCCACAACGGCGCATTGGGATGGCGATACGCTGCTTTTTCAAACGCCCGGCCCCTTTCTGTACGTCGGCAAGCTGGCGATGATGGATTCGTCAGGCGAGATTTTGATCTCGGACCGCGATCAGACCGGCACGCAGATGACTTCACACGCGTACACGATCTAGTCGCCCGGCTGTCGTACGCTCCGAATGGGCTATGGTTTACTGGCATGACCCTCGGCAACGTTCGCAGCGTTTACATCCATAAGAGTGATGAGCGCATCGACATTCAAGCGTCCAACGGCACCTGCGGCTATACGCACGGAGACTTCACCTATACTTGCCCATCGGCGTTCGCGACGACGTTCCCGATGATTCGCTCGGATGGCTACCGAATGATCGGTGGCCTTGTGCAGGGCGCCCGCTCGTATGACCCAACGAGCGGGCAATGGCTGACGCCCGATCCGTACGCAGGCGACGTAAGAGACCTTATGTCGCAAAAGCCCTTCATGTGGAACGGAAATAATCCCGTTAGCAATAGCGACCCGAGCGGGTATGACGCCATTTTCCAGGGCTCTGACGGTAGCGGTAGCCAGCCTCTGTTTACCGATTGGAGCCTAACGGGAACGGTCGGGGTCGATCTGGGGTCCTTCGGGCAAATCATTGCCGATATTAGGGCGTCCACTAGCGTGCTTGAGACCATAACGCCACCAGACGAACAGTCCGCGCCGCCACCCGAGAGCACGTCAGAAGGCGAAGGGGGCAGCGAGACGCAGCAGGAACTCACGGGTCAGCGTTATCTTGAAGCGCAGCAGCGCGATGTAGATGAGCGAAACGGTCTTCCAGCAGACGCTCCGACAATTTCGCAAAATCCGAGATACCTTTCACATATGTTTCGGCCAGCTCCCGGACACGTGACGGACACTCCCTTAAATCGAGATCTCATAAGAATGGCGGGAGCGAGAGGCACGGTATTTCAAAGACTCGCTGGCGGTGCGGTCCGAAAGGCATGGATTGCGCCCTCTGGAGGCGAGTGGTGGGCAACGGTCAATGGCCAAGGAATCGTAATTAACGGTGGTTTCAATTCACAACCATACTTCTTGGGAAGTCCCTGACACATGGAAACGTCCTCAATCCTAGCGTTCCGCGCACTTAACTTCCTTGTAGAACATTTCGCTCTAAGGTTCGACAGTGACAGCCTACGAATCCTGAGCGGCGAGATGGAGCCCGCGTCGGGCCACCCTTCCGGTGACCCGGCCCTGACAGAAACCTGGATTAAGCTGTGGGGCGAGCCGGTCGAGCAGACCTTCGAGGCCGCGGCCTCCGTCGCCAACGGGTTTCTCAGGCGGGAGGGCAACTGGGGCGACGACGGCTACGAGCGTCTGGCCGAGGCACTTAAGCGCCGGCCCAATGTCGACGGCAACGAGGTATGGGACGCTTGGCTTTACTGCCTTGACAAAGCGCGAAGGTACAGCGATCCTGGAGCCTGGTCCTTTTGACAGAGTTCGACCGGCTAACAGAGTTCGAATGGAAGCCGGAGACGCGTTCCCGACGTCGTTGAGCCGCACTGACTTGTAGGAGCGGGCGCGGATATCTGATAGACGCAGGCCGCGTGAGTTCTGGGACGTTGGTGGGTGCCCCGAAACCATTCATGGTTGGAAAAAGAAACGTGGCCAGTTCACCGCCGGCTAACCTCGCAAGTGAGATCCGCGTTGGGTGAGTATTCTTGATTTCTCCGTAAAATCAAAGCCGCCCACGAGGCTTGTCGCGCGCATCCGCACTTTCGTGACGAGGCAAGCGGCAGCGCGGCAACAGACGCCGGAAACGGCCGTTGACGCGGTCGGCCTTAGGCGCTAGTTGCGGGCTGAGCGGGCCGTTAGGCCCGCGACCCCGCGTTTCTTGCCGGTTGTGCGTTTGTACGCACAACCACCGGCTTGCGTTTTGAAACGTGTGCAATCGGAGAAAGCGTAGATGCCGAGGGACGAAGGTCAGATCGCTATCTGCTGTGCATGAAGAAAGCATAGCAGAAGCTGGCGTTGTGAAAAGAGACGATCGCGAAAGAGTATAGATGATGACCAGCCGACGCTTCAATCGGGGCACGCGGCATGTGAAAAAACGTATCGCGATAACCTTGCATCTGTGGTATAATTGGTTTGACAAAGTGTAACCGACTAACGCCCGCATAATAATGCGGGTAAAACTCTAAAGTCCCGTACGGCAGTTGGAACGGGGCTTTTTCTTTTGTGGAGGTGTCATGATTACGAAGGCGGTGCCGGCGCGCGCTCACACTCGTACCTTCGCGATCGGGGTCGACTACATCACCGAACATACGCATCAGCGAGCCGTCGCTAAGGCCGGTCACTCCTTTGAAGGCGGCGTGGCGTATGCGAGTGCGCCGGAGAAAGCTGAGTGGGTTCACCTGCGCGGTGTCATGTCGGTGGAGACGGCAGCGATCGAGATGGAGGCGGTTGCGGCGTTGTCCAAGCGTTGCCGGGATCCCGTCTATCATCTGATCATCGCCTATGCCAAGGGTGAGCGGCTGACGCACGAGCAGGTTGTCAGCGACGCGGAGCGGCTGCTGAAAGCGATCGGTATGGAGAAGAGCCAGTACGTGCTCGCGGCGCATAAGGACACCGACGACTTCCACGCCCACGTGATTGCCAACCGAATTGGTCCGGATGGCAAGGCCAATGACCTCTGGCACGAGCGGATCATTCGCGAGCGCGTCTGTGCCGAGATCGCGGCCGAGCGTGGCTGGGAGATCGTCGTCGGCCACCACAACCGCGACATCGTGCAGCGTGCCAGACATCTGTACGCGCCGCCGCCGGATCCAGAACGCCGGCTGAGCGACGGCGCGTACCGCCGGCTGCACGAGCGTGGCGAGCTGCCGTGGCAAGAGAGTGCACGTCCTTACGTGCTCGATGCGGTGGATCGCGCCAAGGACTGGAGCGATCTGCATCAGCGCTTGGGTTCCCATGGCGTCGTCGTGAAGCTGGTTCGCCGTGGTGAGCGCGTGCAAGGCCTGGCATTTGCTGAAGGACTCGATCGCCGCGCGCCGGGCTGTGCGGCGTCACGGATCGATTCACGCTGTGCGCTGCGAGCGCTGGAGTCGCGGCTCGGGCCATTCATAGCGTTGCCCGAGCCTGTTGTGGAAGTGACGCACCGGAGTGGATGGGCTGATATGGCTCGTCCGAAGATTCTTACGGCGGTAGACGCGGCGAAGTCTTGGGACGAGCTCACGCAGCGGCTCGATCGTGACGGGATCGTGGTCAAGCTGATCCAGCGCGGCACGCGCGTGCAGGGTCTCGCGTTTTCAGCCGGTCGGGATTCCGAGGCGCCGGGCTGTGGCGCGTCGCGGATCCATCCGCGTTGCAAGAAGGCAACGTTGGAGCAACGCTTCGGCCCGTTCCCGCATGAAGCGCAGCAGCGAACTGAACCCAAGCGCAGCCAGGTCCGCGATCGGGCCGAGCACGAGGCTCATCGTGACCCGCGCTGGGCAGTGCGTGACGCCGAACGCATTGCCGACCATGCCCGGCTGCGCTCGGAGTACGCGGGGTATCGCAACCGGTTCTTCAGTGAGCGTGCCGACGCGATCGGTGCGCGAAGGGATGCAGCGTGGGAGCGCGAGCGGATGCAGCGGCAGCGCGATGCCCAAAAGCGCCGCGAAGCGCGCCTGCTATTGCGCGCAGTGGCGCGGTTGGGCACGCGCGGTGCGATCGCCCGTCAGCTGGCCTACTGGTCGATTAATGCGGTCATCGGCCGCCGGCGCGCGAAGGAATATGATGCCGCGCGGGTGCGCTGGGAGGCGACTAAGATCGTGCTGACGTCGGAGCGGCAGCGAGTGCGTGAGGAGAAGCCGATGGATTATCGCTCCTTTGTTAATGAAAGGGCGCGGAGCGGCGACCTCGGGGCACAGCGAGTGATCGAAGCGCTCGTTACTACGCGCGAGCGCAAGGAGCGTGTACCGCAGGGTGAACCGCGTCGCGTACGCCTTCCGGAGGTCCGCCTGCGTCTCAACGTCATTAGGGCGGAAGAAGAGGGGCGCTTTCAGCGAGCACGCGTTGAGCGCCGGCATCTGCAGCACATCGAGCGTCCACCGACACTTGACGAAGCTGTGGCTACCGAGCGGCGGAGAATTCAGGAGCGTGCTGCCGAGGCTAGCCGCTATACCGATGTGGAGCGCGCCCGGCTGGTGCAGCTTGCCAAAGAGAGAGGCTCGTGGAATCCGTTGACGCGTCGCGGTGCGGCAAAGGAAGAGGAGCGCCTGCATAGCGAGCAACGCTCTCGTTACGAGAAGACACTGAGGAGCGCGATACATGAGTTTGAGCAGCGTGACGTGCCTCAGATTGAAAAGCGGCTCGCCGCCCACGAGAACCGCTATAGACAATACGCCACAGCGTCAATAGGTCTTGAGCGAGAGAGCAACGACGCGCGCGACGTTCGCGATCGGATACCGCGAATAGAGCAGCAGGTGAACGTTCTCGAGCGGGCCGGCACCATGCACGTCGACTGCCACGATGCCGTACCGAATGCGCGACTCGACGACCTTGTAGCGGCGATTGAGCGCGGATACCAGGCGATACCGGAGACGCTACGACGTGACGTTGAGTACAGCATCAGGCGGGAACAACGCGCTCGCGAATCCATGTCGATCGACCGCTGACGTCGAACACGAAGACGGTCGCGTGGCATAACACGCAGCCTTTGCTCATAACAATGGAGGCGAATGACGGCGGTTTTCTACGACTCGGTCGCGACGCGCGATTTTTGACGGACCCCGCGTAAACGATACGAACGATCGAAGGCGGTCGCTCGCCTTCGGGCACGAGGCGCGGACGCTTCTTGCTCGGGCGCTTGCCTGGCACTTCGTTGCCGTTTACCCAGATCGAGTTGCTGAAGATTCATGGTTCCTCCTAGCTGCTAGCGAGAGGCCGGGCGCTACCCGGCACGTGCCAGGAGGTGCGACACTTGTTATAGGCCGCAGTCGATTCGTGTCCGCGTCGGAGACGTTAGGCGCCCTCAATCACATCGAAATTCCCGCTTGGGTTTGGGCCATTTGACCCTCTGAGGCTCCCGCTGGCAATGCTAGGCTGAAGCAGAGGAAGGGAGCTGTTCTCATGATGTTCTGGTTTCGGCATTGCGCTTTAGGCGTGAGCCTCGTTCTACTTGCCGGATGCGGCATACCGCAATCGACGATCGGGGGCTCGGCCATGGTCCCGCAAGCGCTGGTCCCGACGCAGGACGCGCGCGTCGGATCGCAGATGACGCCGCATGCAAAGTCGGGCAATTTGCTTTACGTCTCGGGGTATGGGCAGGAGACGTATATCCTCTCATTCCCCAAGGGCGAGCTAATCGGACAGATCAGCGGTGGCGGCCACCTTTGCCCAGACAATGCGGGCAATGTCTGGATCGCTGGCTACCCGAGTGGGGTCAGCAACAAACTTGCTGAGTTTGCCCGCGGTGGAATAACACCGATAAATACACTCACCGCTCATCAAACAAAGAGACTCTGGAGTTGTGCGGTTGACCCTACAACTAGCGACGTCGCCGCGACGGGCAACGGACATCACGTCTTTATCTTCAGTGCGGGCTCTGAAGCCGCGAAGGTTCTAAGGGACCGCTTTCCCCCGGGAAACTGCACTTACGATAGTAGCGGTAATCTCTTCGTCTCGGGATACGTAGCCAGCAAGGACTTTCTCGAAATCTCTGAATTACCGAAGGGGACGACGAAGTTCAAAACTCTTAGGAGCTACATTGGCCTAAATGCTACCAGTGGGCTCAGATGGGACGGTAAACACCTGACGGTTGGGACTGCCCTTTTTCAGGGAGGGCATGGGGTTTTACGCTATATGGTTCGCGGAGATCGCCTAAGGAGCCGCGATGAAATAGCTTTCAATGGAGACTTCAAGGCCCTTTACGACTATTGGATTTCGGGCTCTTATGCTGTGGCAACTGGTATAGGCGGCGGCTCGGGATCACACGCGGTCTTCATCTACAACTATCCCGCAGGCGGCAAACCAATCAAGACAATCGGGCGGCGCGTCGTGCCGTACGAAGAAGCGAGTGTAGCAGTCAGCGTAGCGCCGTAGACACTAAAGGGGGCCTCGGCGAACCGAGGCCCCCTTTCTACTTAGCGGGGATGGCGCGGACGATGATGCCTTCCGCGCGCATCTGGGCAACTAATACCCCCAACGATAGAGCATCGGTCGATCACGTAGAAATTTCCTTTGAGTTTAAGGCCCTTCATCCACGTCCAGGCCGACGAGCTTATCCGATCGACGAGCCCGACGTCGAGTCCAGAGCGAATGTTCTGATTACCGGTTGGAGTTCCAGAAGTATCTTCGAGCACGAGCCCTCTTTTCTGAAGCGTCTTGCAAATAAGCATCGTGGGGTTGTCCATGCTCGCAGGGCACGTGCCGGTATAGACCAAAATGTCGCCGTAGATAAAACAATTTGACGGATCGGTAGCGTCATTCGGATGGCAGAGGCCATCAGCGCCAACGCCCGTGGCGTAGTTAGTGCCGTACAGGTCCGTCGGATTAACGCAACCAGGTGTGTATACGTTGCATACAACATTATTTTGCGGAAGAATAAGCGCGATCGGATGGTCCAGGTCCGCCGCTCCGGCAGCGTTCGCCCACGTAATGTCGTCCCCCCAGAGCCACGTTCCGAGCGCGCCAATGCCGGCGGCGTCGACGTTGTCGAATCTATAGTCTTGTTGGGTCGCGTCAGTCATAGCGTAGGTAACACCGAGCGTGCCGGAATATCCGTCATTGACTTGCAGCTCCGGGCTTGATCCTCCAGTGTAGTCGACACCGTACATTTCGTAAACCGTGCAGGTATCCGTGTTCAAAACAAACGCGTGAGCTTCGTCTCCCGTAGGTTGCCCGCTTTGTATGAGGCCAGTCAGGCCCTCATAGCGAAATGCGTTGCTCCCGGTGCCAACCCAGGGAACATGGATATCAGCGAATCCAGAGCCGTAGACGTCGAACGCTCCGCCTAGAGATCCGTGGCTTCCGACATCAGTGTCGAGAATAGTCGGCGTGTAGTTATTAGCTAGGTTAACGACTTCGATCTGGGAATTCGCTCCGGAGCTTAGTTTCATGTTATTCAATGACATCATGAGAGCGGTGCTGTGTGCGTCCGCTGCGATGCTAGAGGCGTTGGCGTTTATTATAGGATCTATAACTCCTTCGGAACCATATACCAAACAGCCGTTAAACTTATAGTGCACTGATAGCCCTGCTAAGATGTCCGCTGGCGTGCTTTGCTTGGGGCCTCTTGTCGTCTGTGAGGTAGTTGGAACGGAACCCGGAAGTGCGCCCTGACAGTCGGCGAGAATCGCCGCTGCCAAAATCAGTCCTAAAGTTGGTTTCATGTGCGTGCTCCTATTTTATTTGTCATGAGAAGTTGTCGCTTGGTCAAGCGAAACAAGCTCAGCGCTCTGTGTTGAGAATGGAGATCGCGGAATGAGGAGAGTTGGAACCCGGAGCGTAGCCGGGAATCATATGCGGTGGAACCTGTAGCGTTGATGGTGAAGTGATGTTCACGCCACACTCCTGGTCGGCGCCGATCGGGCCGACGACTTCTACCCGGCTACCCGCAACATCCATTAGGCACCGCGGAAAAGCCCCCCTCCACCGTCACCGACGCCTCGGGCTGCAGCTGCAACCCGTCCGGTTGTTCCAGTTCAGCGAGGGGGGTTTGACACAACTCGCCCATGACGTACTGTCGTTACGACGCCGATATTATGACGTAAGTAAGGCGACGTCGCTGTTGTGATTTACGCGGCGGCTTACTCGTTATGCCGCCTGCGCGTCAGCTGAGCGCATTTGTTAGGTGGCCCACCAAGAATGTCGGTCGGCGACAGCGTGATTTTTGCGTTCGGATTGACTGCTGAACAGGCGCCCCAGTAGGACGAGCGCTCCGACGCGATGATTAACGCGGTGCTCCTTTGCCTGATCGAAAGCTAAGCGGTCGTGTCAGGAGTCTTGCGGCGCGTGTTAGGTGTGCGAGACGCCTCGTGTCCGAGATCTAGGCGCGAACTGTCGCGCTAATCGTCGCCGCGGCCCTTCTACGGCTTAAGAGACGCGTCGAGCATTGTGCTAAGCGCATAAGTCTGCCGGCGGGCGTGAGTGACGCCGGCGCTGGCCCCAAACGCCATCAAAGGTCGTAATCTGCGCATTCGATTACTTGACGTTCTTGACCATTAGCGCAATAATTGTGGTGCGAAGATGCGGGCGAGTTTCACCCGCATAATAATGCGGGCAAAAGTCGAATGTTCGGAAAGTAGAAGAGCGTCTTTGCGGACGTTTTTCGTGTTTTCGGACCGCGTTCTCGAATAAAGGCGTTTATAGTGGAAGATGCAAGTCGTGGCAGCCTCTCTTGGGAGAGTGCTCCAGAGATCCTCACCGTTAGAGAAGCCGCGGTGCTGCTTCGGGTTACGCCGAGTGCGGTTTACGCCGCAATAAAGCTCGGGTTACTGCCGGCCGCAAACTTCGGCAAACGTCAGACGAGGATAGCGAAGGCTTTGCTGCGGGAGGAATTGGCAAAGAAAGGCGAACTGAGTGATCTGACCGCCGCCTTCGGCCGCATACCGGAGGCTTAATATGAAAGGCTTTCTCCGCAAGCGCGGAAACGTCTGGTACACTACCTTTGACTTGCCGCGCCTGCCAAATCAACCGCGGCGCCAACGATGTATCAAGCTCGGCATAATGTCCAAGGCCGAAGCGCAAGAGTATGAGCGTCGCGTACTTCGTCGCTATGACGAGGGCCAGCGGCCGGACCAACTTACAAAAACGGTCGGTGAATTGCTTGATGCATGGCTCGTGTATTTAACGCCGACCACCAAATCACAAGTCATCTCTCCGACCACCTATCAGCGCTACGCGTCGATCGTCCGGCTGCACCTCAAGCCACACCTCGCCGAGATCACGCTGCGAAAACTTAACGCCGCTGACATAAGCAGCGCTTATGCCAAAATACGCGGAAAGGGCCTATCTGCCCAATCGTGCTTGCACGCGCACCGTGTCCTTCACACCGCGCTGGAGTATGGAACGAAGACGCTTGGCTGGCTGAGTGCAAATCCAGCCGCGGCCGTCCGGAGTCCAAGGGTGGCAAAGCGGGCCTTGGCGCTCGGCGAGCAGACGACCCCACTGTTGATGGAGGGCGCAAAGGGGACACGTTTCGAGTGCCCGGTGGCGCTTACGGCGATGACGGGGTTGCGACGAGGTGAGTTGCTCGCGCTGCGATGGTCGAAAAGTATCGACTTCGAGCGCAAACGCCTCATCGTATGTGAATCGCTCGAAGAAACCAAGATCTTCGGCTTACGCTTCAAGGCGCCAAAGTCAGGCAAGGTGCGCGTTGTTCCGCTCGCCGACGTCGTGATTCCCATCTTACGCTCACACCGAGCGAGGCAGGACGCAGAGAAGCTAAAGATCGGACCGCGTTACCACGACGGTGACTTGGTATTCTGCAATCCTGATGGAACGCCGTGGCCGCCGGATACCTTCACAAAGCAGTTCGCGCAGATTGCTCGCTTTGTCGGTATGCGGGGCTTTCGTTTCCACGATCTACGCCATGCGTTCGCGACGCTAACGCTCAAGAACGGCACCTCGGTCAACGAGGTGTCCGCGCTGCTGGGGCACTCTTCGCCGGTGATAACTCTGTCGACGTATGCGCACGTGATCGAGGGCGTCGCTCGCGGAGCCGTCAACGTGCTGGCGAATGACCTGATGGCGAGAACGAAAGGGACTCAAAGCGCGTGAGCAAATGGTGAGCAAATGGCCTTCGACCACCGCTCTGTGAGCAAGGTCGTTTGCCAAACGCACCAGTAAACTAAGGCATTTGGCGGGTTTTGGAGAGGTGGCAGAGCGGTTGAATGCGGCGGTCTTGAAAACCGCTGAACGTGATGAACGTTCCGTGGGTTCGAATCCCACCCTCTCCTAGATATTCTGGCTCTCGCGAGTTCCGGTGTGCAAGTTTGCGGCCTACGTTTCCCTCCGCCTATCTCTGCTTTGCCTTGCAAAAGTTTTGCAAGCCAGCCGACTTAGTCTTGCTTCCATCGAACTCTCCGGAAGGTGGGAAAGCCCGGTGGCCGATGCACCAAGCTGTGCCATTCCGAGTTGAGCGAGCTTCTTGTTTTGCATTTATTCAACGTGTGCTGGAAAACGAAGCCTCGACTTGAGCGTGCCCTGACGTTCACGTGTCGACCAGCTGGGCATTGCGCGGAAAAGGCTCGCGCCGCGCATGAACGAGCGATCGAGCTGAGTCGGAACGAGCCAGAACGCAGGTTTCTGAAACAGCGACTGGCCGAGGTAATGGGGGAACGCGACGGGCGCGTCGTAGCCAGCCCAAATAGGAGCATCTAACGATTATGGATGATGCGCGACGACTAGCCGCCGCACTCAACGCGCTCGTAAAAGAACGGCAGTTTTCAAACGCAAAGGCGCGGGCCGCTGCGCGACAAGACCCAGCCGTGAACTGGCCGGCGACGAAGGTTCTTAACGAAGACTTCAATCCGGAGGTCGACGGATTTGAGTCGTTTGCGATGAACGACCGGAGTGTTTGCGTCTGGAAGCCTGGGCAGTTCCGCTACGCGGCCGAACGCGCCGGATCGTAAAACTAGACTGGCAAGGCAACTAAGCGCACCGAGGGAATGCGCGACTTCGTGATGGTATCTCCGACTCGTAATGCGTACCGTAGCATCCCTTGCATGCGCTCTCTTGCTGTCAAGCTGCGCGCACTTTGGCCAATCAACGATTCCCAACGCGCCGATGACAAATACGTCGATTGACAACGCCTCGGTGATCCGGCCGGCGAGCGCGTGGCTGTGCGGCGAGGTACCGTCGGCGCGAGCGGCAAGCGCCGAAAGCGAACCGTTAGCCGGCGCCGCTTATGAGTCGATCTATAAATTCAAAGCGGAACCGGACGGCGCGTCTCCGTTCGGCGCACTCATCGCGCTTAACGGCAAGCTCTATGGTACGGCCGAAGCCGGCGGCCAGACCGGCTACGGCGCGGTCTTCGACGTTACGACAACCGGAAAAGAGCACATCCTCTACAGTTTTAAAGGCGGGAAGGACGGCGCGTATCCCTGTGCCGGCTTAACGAACGTCGGCGGCAAGCTTTTTGGCACGACGCCGGCGGGTGGAGCGTCTGGCTGGGGCACGATCTTCGGAGTAACCACGTCTGGTCAAGAGCACGTCATCTACAATTTCAAAGCCGGACACGACGGGGCCGCACCGTATGCAAGCCTGCTCGACTTCAAGGGGAAACTCTATGGCACGACCGTCGAAGGCGGCGCGACCGGTTGGGGAACGGCATTCGAATGCTCGACATCGGGTCCGGCCCACGTCATCTACAGTTTTAAAGCCGGCAAGGACGGCGCGTACCCGTACGGCGAGTTGGTCGCCGTTAACGGAAAGCTTTACGGAACGACGATGGAGGGTGGAAGCGCGGGCTGGGGCACGATCTTCGACATGAGCACAACCGGCGCGGAACACGTGCTTTATAGTTTCAAGGCCGGTAACGACGGCGCATATCCCTTCGACGGCTTAAAGTACCTCAACGGCAAGTTCTACGGAACGACGAAAGAAGGCGGCGCACCCGGTTACGGCACGGTCTTCGATGCGACGACCTCCGGACAGGAGCACGTGCTTTACTCCTTCAAAGCCGGCAAGGACGGCGCGTATCCTTACGCCTCGCTGATTGATTTCAAAGGCGAGCTCTACGGCACGACCTATCAAGGCGGTTCGCCCAACTGGGGTACGCTTTTTAAGGTCGGAACCTCGGGTAAAGAGAGCGTTCTGCACGCATTCCAAGCTCAAGACCACGGCGGTACCGATGGCGCGTATCCGTTCGCCCGGCTGAGCGAGCTCAACAGCCGGCTCTTTGGAACTGCCGAAGGCGGCGGCGTCGAGACCGGCTGGGGAACTGTCTATAGCATCGTGCCGTAACGTTATCTCAACCTCCGTTCATGTCGAGAAAGAGCTCCGTCGCGAGTGCGATCAGAAAGCCGGCGCACATCGTGGCGGTGACGAATCCGGTAAGACCCGTTCGACGCAACACGCTCCAAAGCTCGCCGATCACGAAGACCAACGCGCCGATCGCAATCGCGAGAAAGAAAACCGAGAGCGTCGGCGAGTAGAAGCTGTAGCCGATAATCGTACCGAGGAAGGTCGGGCCGCCCGCAATGAGTCCGGCGAGACCGATCTGCGCCCAGGTCGGAACGACGCGCCCGACCAGCGGAGCCGCGACGCCGAACCCCTCGGTCGCGTTGTGCAAGCCGAACCCGACGATTAGCGCGAGCGCAACCGCGGTCGCGCCTGCCGCCGCCGAGGCGCCGATCGCAAGCCCCTCACCGAAGTTGTGCGCGCCGATGCCGACCGCAATAAGCGCGGCAAGCACGATCGGATTCTCGGCGTGCATCGCAGCCTGACGCGTGAAGTGCGTTGCGGCGCTGCCCAGGCCGACCAATCCGATCATAAGACCGGCGATGAAGACGGCGACGAGTGCGAGCGGGAACGCTCCCGCGCCCGCGTGCCAGGCGTTGAGCGCCTGCGAGATTGGGGAGATCGCGTTCTGAGCGATCTCGATGACGAGGTAGAGCAGAATCCCGATGGCCAGCGCGTTGAGCAAGGCTATGGTTTGAGGCGAAAGCCGGCGCGCGCGCGCGATCGGCAAGCCGAGAAAGATCGTGAAGCCGGCAATCGCGCCCAGCAGCACCGTCGTCCAAAAACTCAACCCGCGCGAACTCGGGGCCGACGCCGGCATCATCGCATGGTACATCGCGACCAGCGTGTTCGGCGTGCCGAGGTAATGAATCGCGGTGATCAGCCCGGCCGGCATGCCGCTTGCGTCTTCGATATGATCGAGCACGTGACAGTGAATCAACCAGGTTCCAGGGCGGGCGTTTGCGTCTACGACGACGTCCACGCGTTGACCGGGGGCGACGAGGACGGTGTCTTCGATGTCCTTGTACTCAACCGGCTCGGCGTCGCGCGCGATGATTTGCTGGTAATGCCCATGCGTATGCATGGTGTGGAACTCTTCGGCGGAGATGTTGATCCAGCGAATTCGAAATCGCTGCCCCGATCGCACGTCGAGCGCGCGCGTCGCGGGATACTCTTTGCCGTTGAGCGTGAAGTGATTCTCGGTGCCGCTTTGGATCTGCCACGACGAGATCATCTCGAGGAAATCGTGCGCGAGTGCGCGCTCGACCGGTCGCGGAGCCGACGGTTCGACGATGATCGCGCCGTAGAGACCCGAGTCGAGCATAGCTTCGTCGTCATGCGTGTGATAAATGAACGTGCCGGGCTGATCGGCGACGAAACGGTAGACGAAGCGGCCGCCCGGCGGCACGAGCGGCTGCGAGATGCCGCCGACGCCGTCCATCGCAACCGGGATGTCGTGCACGCCATGGAGGTGAATCGAATCCGGCGTCGCGCCGTTGTTCGTATAGTCGAGAACCAGCGTGTCGCCTTGACGCACGACGAGCGCCGGTCCCGGTACGACGCCGTTGTAAGTGTTCGCCATAACGGTCAGTCCGGGTTTGAGCGTCCACGGCGCGCGTCGCTCGACGATGTGAAAGACTTTCGTTCGTCCGCGCACCGCCGGAATCGCTTGATATGCCCCGTCAGGACGCTGGAACACGCGCGACTCGCCGGGAGCGAGCGTCGCTAGCGGGACCGGCCCGCGGATCGGCTGCAATCCGAGCGTGGTGGAATTGCTCGACGGCGCTTCGTCGGCGTCGGCAAGGGCCCAAGCGGGCGCCACGACGAGAAGAAGCGATGCCAAGCCGGCGGCGGAAAGAAGCCGAAGAAGCGCGAGGCTCATTTAGGTATGCCTAAGATTTTAGGTAGGCGCGCCTGCCTCCTCGTGAGCCGGCGAGCCTTCGGCGCTTCAGAGATTCTTGCCGATCTTCGTATTAAGTCGTGTCGAGGCGCCTGCATCCCTAGGCTCGGGCGAGGCCGAGCCATCCCGAGCTAAGAGGAGGTTGCGATGTTTCGACGGCTTTTCGCAGCCGCAGCGATTGCGAGTCTTTCCATACTTGGCGCATGTACGCCCGGAGAGCAGGCGTCTCAAGCGGGTTCTGCCATCGCGCCGCAAGCGCCCCGCGCGGGTCTTTTGGCGAGGATGATGCCGGACAAGGATTGTGGCGGAGTGGGCGGCGTCACCGTCACGCCGTGTCCAATACGCTTAACGAAGCACACGAAGAGGGGCATCGTCGTTACCGTCAGCGGTCCCGGCGTCGTCAATTCCTATCTTGGCCACATTACCTCGTGTTTCAGCGGCCAAATTTGCTATAACGCGGAACGCAAAGGCAGCAACCAAACGAAGTGGCGGATCAGCTCCGGCCAATACTGTAGCGCCGCCGATGTCGAGTTTTTGGGTGTGAATGCTAGCGGTGCGGAAGTCGGATACTTCTTCCTGAAGGTCACGAACAAATATTGCCCTTGACTCAAAGCTGACTTCGCCCTAACTGCGGAAGGCAAAGTAAACCGCGCCAACGATCAAAAGATAGCTGACGCCATAGTTCCACTTGAGCGGCTGGCCGAACACGATGAACGCAAAGACCGTAAAGACGAGCAGCGTTATGACCTCTTGCAATATTTTCAGCTGCATAAGGTTCATCACGCTGTATCCGATTCGATTCGCCGGCACCTGAAAACAATACTCCAGCAACGCAATCGCCCAGCTAACGATAATGGCGAGAACGAGCGGGCTCTTCGTGTTCTTGAGGTGACCGTACCAGGCGATCGTCATAAAGAGGTTCGAGCACGCCAGCAACAGGACCGTGGCGGCAATCGGATAGCGAACGATGAGCTGCATCACGCTTTTCACCTTTCCCCAACGTCGTCTGGCTAAGCGGCGCCTCTGCCCTTTATCTCGCGGGGCGGACGTCGCAGCCGCGGCGAAGGGTAAGCGCTCGAAGGAGGCTTTGACGTGCCGGACGTACGGCTCGAGCGCACCTTGCGGGTCCCAGCGGATCCCGCGGCCGAGGCGCTCGGCGAGCTGCTAAAAGCGATTGCCGACCAGGAGGGACCTTGGCGCGGCTTTGCGCTCCATATCGGCTTGGGCGACCTGCGTCTCCCCGACGTCGGCTACGTCGCCGTCCCGATCCGTCTGACGGTGCAGAAGGATCCCGACGAACGCCGGTCCTTCGAAATCGGCTTCAACTCTGCAAGCCTCCCAACGGCATTCCCGGGCTTCAAAGGGACGATGACCCTCAAGGCCGCCGCCCTCGGTGAGTCGACGCTCTACCTGCGCGGTAGTTACGAGCTGCCGATGCATTTCTTTGGCAAATTGCTCGACGCGGCGCTGACGCCTCACGTGGCTGAGCGCTCGCTCGAAAACTTCATCGAGGAGATCGGCCTGGCGTGCGAAGCGCGCGTCAACCAGCGAGAAGCCGAATTCGCTCGCTATCGGTTCTACTCTAGAACGCTCCAGTGACCGATATGCGCGCCGGCTGTTGCGTGGTCGGCGGGGGTCCGGCCGGAATGATGGCGGCGATGCTCTTTGCACGCGCCGGCGTTTCGACCGTCCTGCTCGAGAAGCACGGGGACTTTCTGCGCGACTTTCGCGGCGACACGATTCATCCGTCTACCCTCGAAGTGATGAACGAGCTCGGCGTGCTGGAATCGTTTCTGCAGCGTCCGCATCAAGAAGTCACGACGCTGTCGGGAAATCTCGGCGATTCGCTGATCACCGTGGCCGACTTCACGAAACTTCCGACCCGTTGCAAGTTCCTCGCGTTCATGCCGCAGTGGGACTTTCTTAATTTCTTGGCGGAAGAAGCAAAGCGCTTCCCGTGTTTCGACTTGCGTATGCAAGCGCGCGTCGAAGAGCTGATTTGGGAGAACGGAAGCGTTGCCGGCGTGCGCGTTCAGACACCGGCCGGACCGCTGAACGTGCGTTCCGATCTCACGATCGCCGCCGACGGCCGCGAATCGATGCTCCGGCAGCAAGCGCACCTCGACGTCGTCGAGCTCGGCGCGCCGATGGACGTTCTTTGGCTACGGCTCACGAAGCACCCGAGCGATCCGCACGAGACCTTCGGCTATATCCGGGACGGTCGCATCATGGCGTTGATCGACCGTGGAGTCTACTGGCAATGCGCGTACGTCATTCCGAAAGGGACACTCGACGAACTGCGCCGGCGCGGCTTGGAAGAGTTTCGCAGCCAAGTCGGCACGATCGTGCCGTTTCTAGCGGACCGCGTCGGCGAACTCGCAAGTTGGGATGACGTCAAGCTGCTAACGGTGCGCGTGAATCGTTTGCGCCAATGGTATCGGCCGGGGCTGCTCTGCATCGGCGATGCGGCGCACGCGATGTCGCCGATCGGCGGCGTCGGGATCAATCTCGCGATTCAGGATGCGATTGCGGCCGCGAACCTGCTCGCACCCAAGCTCTTACGCGGTGGCATCACCATCCGCGATCTTCGTGCGGTGCAGCAGCGCCGAGAATCGGCGGCCAGACTCACGCAGGCGCTGCAGCTCTTCATTCAGAGCAAGATCATCGGTCGCGTCCTCGCCAACGGGCGCGCGCCGTTCTTGCACCGGCTTCCCGGACTGCTGCGATGGTTGCCGTTTTTGCCGCGGATTCCCGGACGGCTCGTCGGTCTCGGCTTCCGCCCGGAGCGTCTCAGGCAGACTTAAAAACGATCCCGGTTTTCTGAACCTCTTGGTACGGTAGCAGCCAGACCAGGGACTCATCGTGCAAGTCCACGACCTGGACGCGATTGCCGAATGGGTCGATGAAATCGCACCGAAACGGCCGGATCAGCTTGATGCCGTACTTGTTGGTCAACTTCTCGCGAATCTCGGCAATCTGAGTCTCGTCCCGCACGATCAGGCCAAAGTGCCGAGTCCGGTTTGGTTGCACCTGGTCAACTTCGAACATCGCCAGAAACTGATGCTCGCCGATCTTGAAGAAGGCGTCACCCTCACCTTCGTCGAGCTTTTCCAGATCGAAGACGTCGCGATAGAATGCGACCGCCTTTTCGATGTCGTCAACCTCGATCGCGATGTGGTTGATTCCGTATACCTTGACGCTCATGCCGGTCTCGACCCGCTCGGCAGCGAGATGGTTACCGTCGTACCCGCGCCGGGGCGGCTGTCGAGCAGAATCGTACCGCCGATCCGTTCGATCGCGCGCTTTGCAATTGCCAGACCGAGGCCCGAACCTTCCCCGCGGCGATCGCCGCCGCGATAGAAACGATCGAACGCATGCTCGACGTCTCGAGCCTCCATGCCCGGCCCGTTATCGCTCACGATCGCGGTGGCGCCTTCCGCTACGCAAGACAGGTCGACAGAGATCGGCGAGTCCGGCGCGTAGCGGACAGCGTTCTCGATCACGTTCTTGATCGCTTCGTAGAGTTCGCCTTCGTCGGCCTCGACGCTGCATGGTGACGATGGCGCCGTCAACACGATGCGGCCGCCTCCCGCAAGCGGCCGGAGCTCGTCGGCGGCGCGCGCGACGACGCTCGCGAGATCTACGCGTTCCAGGCGCGCCGCCGCCGGTCGTTCGAGCCGCGCCAAGAATATGAGCTTTTCGATCGCAGCGCGCATTCGGCGGCTTTCAGCCAGCATCGTGTCGTAGACGTGCGCGACGCCCGCGGGATCGCCGACGACACCTTGCTTGAGAATCTCGAGATAACCCATGACGATCGTCAATGGCGTGCGCAGTTCATGGCCGGCATCGGCAATGAACTGCCGCATTTGCAGCTCGTTGAGTTCGCGCGCGGCAGTCGCCGCCGTTAAGCCGCGTGCGACCTCGTTGTAGGCGGCGGTAAGCTCGCGCAAGCTGCTCGCAGGCGCGGGCAGCGGTTCGGGCGCGAAGTTCCCGGCCGCGATGCGCCGCAGGGCCGATGCGACCTCCTCCAGCGGCGCGATCGCGCGTCGCGTGATCGCGCGTCCGATCAGCCAAGCGGTAAGCACCGCCAGCGCGCCAATCGGCAAGACGAAGGCCAAGTAGCGCTCGAGCAAACGTACGAAGCCCTGCAGATCCGGAGTCACGACGATCGTTCCGCCGGCAACACGTACGACCGCCGGGTGAAGTCCGAAAACCGCAGCTGCGACGCGCGTGAAACGGCCCGACGACGACCCGTGCGCGCGATCGCTGCCGGCTAGCAGGTTGCGTTCCTCGTCGTAAACGCGCACGCTCACGCGAGAGCCGGCGATCTCACCGGCGAGCGCCGGCGCGTACTGGCGCAACGGCTCGTGAAGCCCTTGGTACGAAAGCGCGCGCTGCGCGGCTCGGTGCGCGTCGGTTGCGACCGCTTCGTTCAACGTGCCGACGTAGAGAAAAAATGCCAGCAGGCTGGTAGCCGTGACGACGACGGCGATCAGCGCGAGCGCGAGCAGCACGTAACTGTTCGTCAGCCGTCGAGCAAAGGGCGCGAACGATTCAGACACGCAGCGTGTAGCCGGCGCCGCGAACGGTCTGAATCAACGGCCGGTCGAACCCTTCGTCAACTTTGCCGCGGAGGTACGAGATGTAACGCTCGACCGCACCGGTTCCGACGTCGGCGTCGCGCCAAACTTCGTCGAGCAGTTCTTCGCGCGTGAAGACCCGGCGCGGGCGACGCAGCAAGGTGACGAGTAGATCGTATTCCAGCGGCGAGAGGTCGAGACGGCGTCCGTCGCGTTCGACTACGTGCTCGTCGAGGTCCACCGTCAATCCCTCGTAATCGAGGGTCGAGCGCGTCTCCATATGAGGACGGCGCAACTTGGCTTCGATTCGCGCGAGGAGTTCTGAGATTTCGAACGGCTTGCTGAGGTAGTCATCGGCGCCGTGCGCCAGTCCCTCGACCTTGTTGTCGACTTCACCGCGGGCGCTCAGCATGATTATCGGTACGTCGGTGATGCGGCGAAGCGAGGGCAAGATCTCGATGCCGCTCGCCTTGGGCATCATTACATCGAGCACTATGAGATCCGGCGACCATTCGCGCACCAGCGCAACTCCGGCTGAGCCGTCCCCGGCGCATCGTACCGTGTAACCACGGTGTCCGAGCGCCAGCGAGAGCAGATCGCGAATGTGAGGTTCGTCGTCGATGACCGCGATGCGGGCGTTCACTCGAATCGCAGAGCCTCGATCGGATTGAGCTGCGCGGCCTGGCGCGCCGGGTAGTAGCCGAAGAAGATGCCGACGACCGCCGAAAAACCTACCGACGCGACGATCCACTGCGGGGGAATCGCGGTCGGCCAGTGGGTTAGCAGCGCGACCGCGAGCGTGCCGACGCCGCCGGCGGCGACCCCGATTATTCCGCCGATGGTCGAAAGCACGACCGATTCGGCCAGGAACTGCCGAAGAATCGTCGCGGCCCGCGCGCCGACCGACATGCGCAACCCGATTTCGCGCGTTCGCTCGGTGACCGAGACGAGCATGATGTTCATGATCCCGATTCCCCCGACGAGCAACGACACTGCGGCGACGCCGGCCAGCAACAGCTCCATGACCGTTCCGGTCTGCGAAGCCGTCTGCGCTATTGCCTGCAGATTGCGCACTTGGAAGTCGTCGGTTTGAGGCGCGACGATGCGGTGGCGCCGTTCGAGTAGTTGCGTGACGCGCGCCGTCACCGAGTCGATCTGATCCTCGTTGGCGGCCGAGACCATCAGCGCGTTGACGGTCGTCAGCCCCGTAAGGCGCTCCATCGCCGACGTATAAGGGATCAGCACGACGTCGTCCTGGTCTTGTCCCAGCCCGCTCTGACCGAGCGGCGCGAGCGTTCCGATTACCGTGAACGGCGCTCCTTTGATGATGATCGTGGCGCCGACGGGTGAGCCTTCGTTGGGGAAGAGTTGGCCCGCGACGGTTTGACCCAGTACCGCGACCTTCGCGGCCGCCGCGACTTCGTTCTCGTTGAAGAATCGGCCGCCGGCGAGCGGCCAGGAGCGAATCGAGGCGTACGTCGGCGCGACTCCCGTGATCGTCGTCTGCCAGTTGTTCTCACCGGCGACGGCCTGCGTACGCAGCGTGACCGTCGGCGAGACCGCGGCAACGCCCGGAACCTTCGCAATCGCCAAGCCGTCGTCGGGCGTAAGCGTTGAGGCGCCCCCGAAACCGGTGCGTACGCCCGCTTGCGTTACGCTCCCCGGCTGCACGACGATCAGATTCGAACCGAGACTCGCGATGCTCTGCTGCACCGATGCGCGCGCACCAGCCCCGATCGCAACCGTAACGATCACCGCCGCGACCCCGATCACGATCCCGAGCATCGTCAGCAGCGAGCGCACCTTGTTGCGAATCAAGGCGCTCAGCGCCAGGCGAAACGTGAGCTTGAGGCTCATGCGGCCCGCCTTTCGTTGACCGTGTCGGCCGTAATGAGGCCGTCGCGAAAGGTGACGATCCGGCGCGCGTATGCCGCGATGTCGGGCTCGTGCGTCACGAGCATGATCGTGATGCCCGCTTCTTCGTTCAGTCGCGTGAAGAGACGCATGACTTCTTGGGAGCTCTTCGTGTCGAGCGCACCGGTCGGCTCGTCGGCGAGGATGAGTCCGGGATCGTTGACGAGCGCTCGCGCGATCGCAACGCGCTGTTGCTGACCTCCCGACATTTGGTTTGGATGATGATTTGCTAGCCCTCCGACGCCGACCAACTCGAGCTTCGCAAGCGCGACTCGTTTGCGTTCCGGCTCGGGAACGCCGGCGTACACCATCGGGAGTTCGACGTTTTCGAGCGCGCTGGTGCGCGGCAGCAAGTTATACGCCTGAAAGACGAAGCCGAGTCTTCGGCCGCGAGTGTCGGCGCGCTCGTCGGAGGTCAAACGTGAGACCTCGGCGCCTTCGAAGTGATAGGTCCCCTCCGTTGGCGTGTCGAGCAAACCGACGACGTGCATAAAGGTTGACTTACCCGAGCCGGAGGGTCCCATGACCGCAACGAACTCACCCGATTCCAGCGTCAAGTCGACGCCGCGCAAGGCCTGGATGCGATCGTCGCCCATGGCGTACTCTTTGCGCACTCCGGCGACTTGAACCACCGCAGTCATTAGTGAAGCCCTCGCGTGCCGCCGCCGATTGCGCCGGCGCCGACCGGAGAACGCGCGTTCTGATTGCCGGCCGCGGACCGGTGCGCGACTTTCGTGCCGACTACGACCCGATCGCCGGCTACCAGCCCATTGGGCTGCAGCGGCTGCACCGCTGCCTGCGTCTGGTTCGTCAAGCGAACGTAGACGTTGACCGGCACCGCTTTGGCGTTACGATCGACCATTATTTGTGCTGTCGTCCCCGCCTCGACCGCGCCGCCCGATCCACTCACGTTACCCCACGGGGTCGTCGCGGCTGTCGCGCTGTGAATTGCGTCGAGCGGGACGGTCAGTGCGTTGGGGGCGTTTGCGACGTTGATGGTCGCGTTGGCCGTCATGCCGGGTAACAGCTTGCCGCCGGCATTCTCGGCAAAAACCACGACATCGTAGGTTACGACGTTGTTGAGCGTCTGCGGATTGATGCGAACTTGCGAGACGGTTCCGCGGAAGACCTGATTTGGGTAGGCGAGAACCGAGAACGAGACTGTTTCGCCGGCTTTGACGTTGCCAATGTCGGGCTCGCCGACGTTGATGTCGACTTCCATCTTGGCGAGGTTCTGTGCAATCGAAAAGAGCGTCGGCGTCTGCAACGACGCCGCGACGGTCTGTCCGACCGAGACGTCGCGCGCGACGACCGTACCGTCGACCGGCGAAGTAATGATCGTGTGCTGTAGGTTAAGCTCATCTTGGCGAACGACGGCCGCGGCCGCCTCAACGTTTGCCTCGGCGGCCTGCGTGCTCGCCACTTGACCCTGCGCCGTCGCCGAGTTCTGATTCACGGTTGCGTTTCCGGCAAGATCCGCAGCCTGCGCTTGCGCTACCGCCGCTTGGGCTGCCGCGACGTCGCTTTCGTCCTGTGCGACGTTCGAGCGATCGGTGTCGACGGTGCTCTGTGCTACGTATCCCTGCGCGAGCAGCGCGGCATCGCGCGCTTGCGTCTTTCGAGCGAGCGTAAGCGCGGCTTGGGTCTTGCCGACGTTCGCCGCGGCCGAAGCGACGGCAGCCTGCTGGGCCGCCGCGTTCGCGCTCGCAACGCTAATCCCGGCCTCCGCCCCAGTGGCGCTTGCGGCAGCTTGGCCGACTTGAGCGCGAGCCTGCGCGAGCGCCGCTTGGGCTTGCTCGAGCTGAGCTTGGAGCGTGCTCGGATCGAGCCGAGCCAACACTTGGCCTTGTTTGACCTTACTGTTGTAATCGACCGGGATCGAGGCAATCGTGCCCGAGACTTGCGTGCCGACCGAAATGAGGTTCTGCGGATTCACGGTACCGGAGGCCGTGACGGACGCGACGACCGTCGCTTGCGTCACCGGTGCGGTCATCAGATCGTCGCTCGTGCGCGAGCGCACCAGCAGCCACGCGATCAGCGCAGCCGCCAGTAACATTGCGGCGACGGGCCAAAGCCGGCGAGGGATTTTTGCGAAGATGGCCCCGGTTCCACCGGCAAGGCCGCGCGAGGCGGGAATTGTGCTCGTTGACATGACGCTCCCAGCATAGCTGCGGCAGCTGACAACCAATGGAGAGCGCGGACCCGGCGGTTAAGGTCGGATTAGTGTCGAAGCGCGGCGCATGGCACGAGGATTGGTTCTGGGAGTCGTTGCGACGCTGGTTGCGCTCGCGCTCGGCGCGTATCTCGCAATCGTCTCCGGGTTCGTGCCCGCGAACGCCGACGCAAAACCCTCGAAGCTCGAGCGCTGGATGGCGAAACGCTCGTTGCAAGCGACGCTCGACCGTGAAGCGCGCAAAGGTCCCAATCCGGTCGCCTTGACCGACGCAAACCTGATCGCGGGGATCCGTATCTATGCTGCAAACTGCGCGGTTTGTCACGGGGCCGCAGACGGAAAGCCGTCAAGAATTGCGCGTGGCCTCTACCAGTCTCCGCCACAACTCGCTACGGACGGTGTCGAAGACGATCCGGAAGGCGTTACGTTTTGGAAGGTCAGTCACGGCATCCGTCTGACGGGCATGCCCGCCTTCGGAAAAACTCTCGAAGACGAAGAGCTATGGCAGGTGACGCTCTTCCTTAAACATATGGACGCCCTTCCGCCTGCGCCGCAGCGCGTCTGGACGTCCGCTAAGAGTGAAGCGGCGCGGTCCTAGTAGGGATGCGGCGTCGCCTCGACGTCTGTCGCCGGAGTTGCCGCGAACATATACTGGTCGGAGTTTTGCTGATTCGGCGGCGGGCTATTAAACTGAAACTGCATTGAGAGGCCCGAGAGCACGGCCGCAGTCTCGGGGTAGACTTGCCCTTTGAACGAACCGTCTCCGCTCATCGTCGCGACGACGTGGAGCTTGCCTTGAGGTCCGGCCCCCAGACCAAGATCGACGCTGGACGGACCGATGTCGAACCAAATGTAGTCGCCGTCGCGGCCGCCCGCAACCGGGATGAAGAGCTTGTCGAACGTGGTGTGATAAAAGCCGCGAAGGGTTCCGCTCGGAAACAACTCTAGGTCGAGACGGCCGGTCAGCGGATACGTAGACCCGTAGACTTCGGTGATTGCGGTTTTGAATTGTTGGCCGGTCGCCTGGGCGGACGCCGTGCTCGGCAGCGCCGCGAGGCTCATGCTTACGAGCGCAACGCCGCTAGCGAACTGTAGAACCAAGGACCGTACCATGCAAACTCCTCTCGATTGACCTTTCACAGGGAGTAGAGCGCTCAGGCTGGCGAGAACGTGACGAGAGTGGTACAACCAGCCGAAATCGACCTACGGGGTCTGCCCGTCTGGGAACGTCCCGATCTCGTCCGTAAAGCACTCGACCGTCTTCCATCGGGAGGCTCACTTACCCTTATAACGGAGAACGAGCCGCGGGCGCTCTCGCAGCGCATAACGCAGGACCGGCCGGAACGCTTCGTTGTTGAGACGCGCCGCGTGGCTAGCCGCGTCTGGCAGTTGCGCCTCACGTACCGTACCGGCGAAGGCACCGATCGTAACTCGGCAGCGCAGCATCTCAGCCGGTGCCCACCCTTCGCGGCGCTCGACTTAGGCGTTCGCGCCGAGCTCGCTGGGGCCGCGGCCTGGCAGACGGGTCGCCGCGGACAGACTCTCGTCGCAGACAACGTCGACTGGCCGTTCATCGGCATGGTTACCGAAGGCATCGTCGCGCGAGCCAACGGTGGTGGACGCGAACGAGAGCGTATACTCTACGAGATCTTTCCATACGAGTTGTTTGGAGTCGCGGAGTATTTCGACCGTGGATTGAAGATGGCGCGCATTTCTGTTTTCTCCAAAACGGCACACGTGATGAAGCTGCCATGGGACGTCGTCTCGCGGGTCGCGGGGCGCTATCCGGAGCTGACGAACGCGCTGGGGATCGTGATGGCGCAGCGCTTACGGCTCTTAGCCGATGCGCTGAGCGTGCAAGGATCGCTGCCAATTCTTGGTCGCATCGCGCGGGTGCTGTTGCCGTACGCGATGCCGGAACGCGGTCTCGCACCGGCCGCGGCATCGTTGTCAACGATCACGCAATCGCAGATCGCCGCAGCGGGCGGAACCGTCAAGGAAGTCGCGGCTCGCGCGATTGCCGAGCTGGAATCACGCAAGGCGCTGCGTCGCGAGCACGGCCACATTCGCTACCTCGACCGCGAAGTTCTCAAAGAGCTGATTCAGGACGTAAGCTGAGCGAAGCCCGTATACGGTTGGAGCGCCTGCGGCACGACAATTGAGCCGTCGGGCTGCTGGTGATTTTCGAGAATTGCGAGCAGCGTGCGGCCGATGGCTAGCCCTGAGCCGTTGAGCGAGTGAACCAGCTCGGGTTTGCTGCCGAGTTCGCGCCGAAAGCGAATGGAAGCGCGACGCGCTTGGAAGTCGGTGCAGTTCGAGCACGAGCTGATTTCGCGGTACGCGTTGCTGCTGGGAATCCAGACCTCGAGGTCGTGGGTTCTCGCCGCGTTGAAGCCGGTATCGCCCGCACAGAGCGCGACCACTCGATGCGGAAGCTCCAGCTCTTTGAGCAGCGATTCGGCATCGCGCGTGAGCGCTTCCAGGGCCTCGGACGAAGCCTCCGGCGCCGTTAACCAGACCAGCTCGACCTTCTCGAACTGGTGCAAGCGCATCAGGCCGCGAGTGTCTTTTCCCGCCGCGCCGGCTTCCTTACGGAAGCACGGCGTATAGGCAACGTACTTGAGCGGGAGTTCCTCGGCATCGAGTATTTCGCCGCCCCGCAGCGCGGTGAGCGGCACTTCCGAGGTCGGAATCATGAAAAGGTCGGCGCCGTCATCCCGAAACATTGCATCCGAAAACTTGCTCAACTGACCGGTCGACCACATCGTTTCGCGCGAGACCAATAGCGGCGGAGCGATCTCGAGATAGCCACGCGATGCGGCGCGATCGAGGAAGAAGCTCGCGAGCGCGCGAGAGAGGCGCGCGCCGGCGCCGCGCAAAACGACGAACCGGCTTCCGGAGAGTTTCGCAGCCCGCACAAAGTCGAGAATACCCAGCCGTTCGCCCAACTCCCAATGCGGTTTTGGCGGGAATCCGAACTGCGCCGGCTCGCCCCACCGGCGCAGCTCGACATTGGAAGCTGCGTCGCCTCCGGCCGGAACGGAATCGTCGAGAATGTTGGGCATATTCGCGAGCAGCCCGCGCAACGGCGAACGCTCGTCCGAGATGGCGAGGGTACGCGCGATCTCCTCCAAGCCTTCGATCTGCCGCGCAAGCTCGTCGAGCTTCGGACGCAGGTCGCGCGCCGCAGCCGCCTTATCCGGTGCCTTGCCGATTTCGCCCGAAAGCCGGTTCTTCTCGGCTTTCGCCCGCTCGACCGCAGTAAGCGCCGAGCGGTACTCTTCGTCGTAGCGCAGAACCTCGCCGACCGGTGAGGGATCGAGACCGCGTCGAAGGAGAGCGTGTCGCACGCGGTCGGGATCGTGCCGAATCAAAGCGATGTCCAGCATGGAGAAGCGCGCCCTTATGCAGTCCGTAAATCCAGTCCTACCGGGGACGGGCTTTGCGGCGGAACGATTGCTTCCGCCGGGTCAGGCAATCGTCGCATTCTTTGCGCGGGTAACCGTCGCGACGCCGGCGATCCAACGGGTCGCACTCGGCGACGCGCCCGGGCGCGTGCTTGCCGAGGCGATCGTTGCCGACGACGACTATCCAAACGCGCCGCGTTCGCTAATGGACGGCTTTGCCTTGCGCGCGCAGGCGTCGCCCGGCGAGTTCGAGATCGTCGACGACGTGCGGATGGGTGAAGCTGCGCGAGGCTCGATCGCCCGTCGATCCGCGGTCCGAATCCCTACCGGCGGCGTGCTGCCGGAGGGCGCCGACGCGGTCGTGCCGATCGAAGACGCGGGCGTTGCGGATCGCACGCTCGTCGTCGAAAGGCCGTTTACCGCCGGCGAGAACGTCGCGCAACGCGCGGCCGACATGCGTCGCGGCGAGACGGTGCTTGCGGCACACAGGCGGATTCGCGCACCCGAGGTCGGCGTGCTCGCGACGCTCGGCGTCACCTCGGTTCCGGTCTATCGCCGGCCCGTTATCGCGGTATTTTCGAGCGGCGACGAACTGGTCGACCCGGCCGTTTCTCCTCGACAGGGTCAGATCCGCGATTCGAATCGTCATGCCATCGCGGCGTCTTTGCGCGCGATGGGTGCCCTGCCGAGGCAGTATCCCACGCTGCGCGACGAAGCGCACGAATTTGAAACAGCGTTGGCAAGCGCGCTTTTAGAATGCGACGCGGTCGTCGTTACCGGCGGATCCTCGGTGGGAGAGCGGGATCGTTTGCCGGGCGCCGTCGCAAAGATTGCCGATCCCGGCATCGTCGTTCATGGATTGCGCGTCAAGCCTGGTAAGCCAACGCTCTTTGGCGCCGACAACGGCAAGCCGATATTGGGATTGCCGGGCAACCCGACCTCGGCACTGATGATGCTTCAAGCCGTCGCGGCGCCGATCGTCGGTGCGCTTGTAGGCGCGCCGGTTTTTAGCCCGACGCTGCAAGCGCGTCTTGCCGAGCCTGCGCGCAGCCGCGCCGATTGGACCTGGTACGTTCCGGTGGCGCTGCGAGAAGATGGCGGAGTGCCGCTTGCGTACCCGCTCCCGCTACGCTCCTTCTCGGTAAGCCTCACTGCGCGCGCGGACGGATTCATCGTCATGGAGGAGCGCGACGAAGAGTGGAAGCCGGGCACGCCGGTCACCGTCACGCGGTTTTTGTGAGGCTAGCTTTATCTTGATTCGCCCCACTTCCGCCGTCGAAGCGATTCCGGCGACGACGCCATTCATCGGTCCCGAGCAATTGATGCGCGAGACCGGGCAACGCGAGTTCGTCCGCCTCGGTGCAAATGAGAGCGCGTTCGGCCCGTCGCCGAAGGCCGTGAGCGCGATGAGCGCGGAGCTGCCGCGGCTGTCGTGGTACGGCGATCCGGAATCGCTCGACCTGCGCGACGCGCTGGCTGCAAAACACCGCTGTGCCTCCGCACAGATCGTGGTCGGCTCCGGCATCGACGACCTCATGGGCTTGGCCGTGCGGGCGTTCGTTGCGTCCGGCGACCTGACGCTTGCGACGCGCGGCACGTATCCGACCTTTGCGTATCACGTCGTCGGCTACGGCGGCAGGCTGATGGAGGTTCCCTACAGCTGCGACGGTACGCCCGACTGCGACGCGCTGCTGGCGGCGGCGCGGCGAGCGACGCCGCGAATCGTTTACCTTGCGAATCCCGACAATCCGAGCGGGCGTTTCATCACGCGTGGTGAGATCGCGGCCTTCTACGAAGCGCTTCCGAACGACACGCTCTTGCTGCTCGACGAAGCGTATGCGGATTTCGTAGAGGATGCCGATCTGCTGCCACCGCTCTTCGAAGATCGACTGATCAGATTGCGCACCTTCTCCAAGGCCTACGGCATGGCCGGAGCGCGCATCGGTTACGCGCTTTCAACCGAGAGTAACGTGCAGACGTTTCAGAAGATTCGGCTCCACTACGGCATTAACCGAAACGCGCAGGTCGGCGCGCTCGCTTCGCTGGGCGACGACGAGTTCCGGCGATACGTTGTCGCCGAGACGGCGCGGGCCCGCGAAGAGTACTACGAACTTGCTCGAGCCCTGGGTCGCGGCTACCTCGAATCGTGCACCAACTTCGTCTGCATCGAGATGGAGACGGTCGCGCGGGCGACCCTCGTGATGGACGAGCTGCTGGCGCGAGGAGTCTGGATCCGAAAGCCGGGCGCGCCGCCGCTCGACTCGTACGTTCGCGTCAGCGCGGGCACCGCGCCGATGCGCCAAGCCTTCGCTGAGGCGTTGCGCTCGGTATTGGCCGAAATCTTGGTCTGAACGATGCGCTACGCGATCGTCTCCGACGTTCATGGGAATCTGGAATCGCTCGAGCGCGCCCTTTCAACCATCGCGGAAGATGATGCGTTGATTTCGCTGGGCGACGTCGTGGGCTACGGACCCAATCCGAACGAGTGCGTCGCGGCCTTGCGCGGCCGCAGCCGCCACGCGGTTCTGGGCAATCACGACTTGGCGGCGGTCGAGAACTTCGGCGTAGAAAATTTCAATAGCGCCGCGCGTGCCGCCATCGGCTGGACGCAAGGCGTACTTGACCAGCCAAGCCGTTCCTGGTTGAATTCGCTGCCGTACGAGCTTCGGATGCCGGAGTTTTTGCTGGTGCACGGCGCACCGGTGAACTACTTCGAGTACATTCTTGACAAGGCCACGGCGGCCCGAGCGTTCGACCGCACCGACGCACGCATCGTCTTCGTCGGACACACGCATATTGCCGAATACTGGACGCTCGACGCAAACGGAAAGGTCGGGCACAAACACATGCAGCACGGCGGCGAGCTAACGCTTGAGGACGATAAGCGTTACATCATTGACGTTGGCAGCGTCGGGCAACCGCGCGATCTCAACCCGCGGGCGTGTTTCGTTCGTTACGATCCCGACGAACGGCGGGTCGAGTGGGTCCGCTACGAGTATCCAATCGAGGAGGTTCAGGCTAAAATGCGCGCCGCGGGCCTGCCCGCGCACCTGATCGAACGATTGAACGTGGGACGATGAGCGGCGTCCCTTTCGACGATGGGAACTGCTTTGCGTGCGGCCCGGACAATCCGATCGGCATGCACGTGCATTTCGACCGTGCCGCGGATACCGACGGCGTGCTCGCGCGGCTCGACTTGGCACCCGTCTATCAGGGTTGGCGCGGGATCGCGCACGGCGGCATCGTGATGGCTTTACTCGACGAAGCGATGGCACATGCGGCCGGCTTTGCAGGTCACCGCGGCGTAACCGCCAGCGTGAAGGTGCGGTTTCGCAAACCGGTGCCGCTCGAACGGCCGATCGAGGTTCGAGGCCGCGTCGTCTGGCAGCGGCGCAACGTGTTGGGCGTTGAGGCGAGCATCTTCGATGCCGACGGCGCTCTGCTCGCGCACGCGGAGGGACACTTCGTCTCGCGCGGGATGCTCGATGCTGCCGACGACCGGCGTAATCCGGTCTTTCAAGCATGAAAAATCCGTCGAACTCTCCGACGATCGATAACCGTCGGGCTCGCTACGAGTACGAGGTCCTCGAATCGCTCGAAGCAGGTTTGGCGTTGACCGGAACCGAGGTGAAATCCATTCGCGCCGGGGGCGCCAGCCTTGCAGAGGCGTACGCGCGCTTTCGTGATGGCGAAGCGTGGCTTCTGGGCATGCATATCCCGCCCTATCGGCAAGGCAGCTTTTCAAATGCCGAGCCGACTCGACCGCGCAAGCTGCTGCTTCATAAGGAAGAGATCTTTCGATTGCAGAGCCGCGTTGGGGAAAAGGGCTTAACCATGGTACCGCTACGCCTCTATTTTACGCGCGGCAAGGCAAAGATTCAGCTCGGACTCGTGCGCGGCAAGAAGCTTTGGGACAAACGGGCTGCGGTGGCAAAACGCGACGTGGAACGCGAGATCGCGGCGCACGCACGGCGCTAGGGGTTAGGCGCGGCACATGAGAGGCGCCCACCCCGAGCGCGAAGTCGAGCGCGCGATCGAACGCAGCGGCGTGATTGCGCAAGGCGAGCGGGTGCTGGTCGCGTGCAGTGGTGGTCCCGACTCGATCGCGCTCGCCGCGGCGCTGCGAGCCGTCTCAGAACCTATGAAGCTAGTGCTGCATGTGGCTTTCATCAATCATGGATTGCGCGCATCGGCCTGGCAGGACGAGTGCGTTGTCTTGCAGGTGGCGGCCCAACTCGAACTGTCCCCCGACGTCGTGGCGCTGCAGCCGGAGGCGCGCGACGAGCAGCGGCTGCGAACCGCGCGGTACGACGCGCTGATCGCCCTAGCGCGTCGCCGCGAATGCTCGGTCGTCGCGACGGCACACCACGCTGAGGATCAGAGCGAGACCGTACTCCTCGCGCTCTTGCGCGGCACCGGTCCAGCCGGGCTTCGGGGTATGCGCGCCCGCCGGCCGCTCACGCCAGGCCTCGACGTAGCGCGTCCCTTCCTTGGAATTCCATCTGAGACGCTGCGCGCCTATTGTCATGCGCGGGCCTTGCCCTATGCCGTCGATCCGACAAACGCGCAGACGAGCCTGCGCAGGAACGCCGTGCGCGAGGCCCTGAGCGCGCTTCGCCCGCTCTTTCCCGGACTCGACGCGGCGGTGGCGCGTGCGACCGAAGTCATCGCCGACGAGCGCAGTGCCTCGCCGCGCGCGGACTTGCGCCGCTGCGTGCGCGCGGAGCTAGAGCGGGAAGACGACCTTCGCGAGATAGACTTCCTCCACGTGGAGGCGGCGGTGCGAGCCCTCGAGGACGGCCGCAGCGGCACCTTTCATATGAAGCCTGGGATCACTCTGAGAATCGAACGCGGCACGATCGCGGGTATCACGAAGGAATGAAGCCGGCCCAGCAGGGAGGAGAGATTGGTCGCACGATCTGCGCGGCGGACGAGATCGCTGAGGCGATCGAGCGCTTGGCAGCTAAAGTTGCCGCGGATTATCGACGGCAACCGCTCCTTCTGCTCGGCGTGTTAAAAGGAGCGCTCTGCTTTACGGCTGACCTCGCGCGAGCGATCGCGGGCAAACCGGACGGTCCGAGCGAGATCATCGTGGATTATATTTTGATGGAACGGTACGGATTCTTGGGCACCAGAGGGGGCCCGGCGCGCCTGGTCATGGATTGCGCCGCGCCCATCTCCGGCGCGCACGTGCTCGTGGTAGACGACATCGTCGACCACGGCCGCACGCTGGCGTTCCTTCAGACGTTTCTCGGGGATCGCAAACCGGCGAGCCTGCGAAGCTGCGCTCTCTTCGACCGCCCAGCACGCCGGGACGTTGACGTGCGTTTAGATTACGTGGGCATCGCCATCCCCAACGTCTTCGCTATAGGTTACGGTTTGGACCACAAGGAACTCTATCGCAATCTTCCTTACGTCGCGGAGCTTCGAGAGGGTAGAACGGTTTAACGACAACGTGAGCAAGCATCTTCGATCTATCGTCCTCATCATCGCGGCGGTCGTAGCCGTCTTCATCATCGTCGAGCGGTTCGTCCAGCAGCCCGAGGGTGAGACGCGGCTCGATTACGGGGCCTTTTACCAAAAACTCGAAGCCGGGCAGGTTCAGTCGTTCCATGCGACCGGGCTCAACGCAGTCGGCGACCTATCGAACGGCACGAAGTACTCGGTTGCCGTGCCGAACCTCGACCAGGAGTTCGTCAACGACGTCTATCGGAAGGTAAAGAGCGGTGCGATCAGCTTCGATCAGCAGTCGAGCAGCGGTCTGTTCTCAAGCCTGATCACGCTCGGTCCGCTTGCGCTCACCGTGCTCCTGCTTATCTTCATCTTGCGACAAGCGCAGAGCGGTGGAAGCCAGGCGCTCTCCTTCGGGCGGTCGCGTGCAAAAATGCTCTCCGAGAACCGTCCCAAGGTAACGTTTGCCGACGTTGCCGGTGTAGACGAGGCGAAAGAAGAGCTGGCCGAGATTGTCGATTTTCTAAAGTATCCGAAGAAGTACCAGTCGCTCGGCGCACGCATTCCCAAGGGGGTGCTGCTGCTCGGACCTCCGGGAACCGGCAAGACGCTGTTGGCGCGAGCGATCGCGGGAGAAGCGGGCGTTCCGTTCCTTTCGATTTCGGGCTCCGACTTCGTCGAGATGTTTGTCGGCGTCGGCGCCTCGCGCGTGCGCGATCTTTTCGATCAAGCCAAAAAGTCGGCGCCCTGCATCGTTTTCATCGACGAGATCGATGCGGTCGGTCGCCAACGCGGCGCCGGATTGGGCGGCGGTCACGACGAGCGCGAGCAGACGCTCAATCAGCTTCTCGTGGAGATGGACGGTTTCGATCAGAACACCGGCGTCATTCTCATCGCTGCCACGAACCGAGCCGACGTGCTCGATCCGGCGCTGTTGCGGCCGGGACGCTTCGATCGCCAAATCGTCGTTGCGCGTGCCGACTACAAAGGACGAGAAAAAATTCTCGAGGTTCACGCGCGAAACAAACCCCTCGGAAAAGAAGTCTCGCTCGAAACGCTTGCCAAGCGAACTCCTGGATTCTCCGGCGCCGATCTCGAGAACTTGCTCAACGAGGCGGCGCTGCTCGCGGCGCGGCGCAATAAGAACATCATCGAGATGAACGATTGCGACGAAGCGATCGATCGCGTCATGGTAGGACCTGAGCGAAAATCGGTCGTGATGTCGCAGAAAGAGAAGGAGACGACCGCTTACCATGAATCGGGTCACGCAATCATTGGCGGGTTGCGCGAGAAATCCGATCCGGTCCACAAGGTAACGATCATTCCGCGCGGGATGGCGCTGGGCATCACCTGGTCGTTGCCGGAAGACGACCGCCACAACCGAACCAAAGAAGAGCTGCTCGCGATGATCACCCGTGCCATGGGTGGACGCCTCGCCGAAGAGATCAAATTCGGGGACGTCACGACGGGTGCGAGCAACGACTTCGAACAGGCGACCGAACTGGCGCGCCGGATGGTGACGCAGTACGGCATGAGCGAGCTCGGGCCGATCCAATTCGGACGCGGCGGCGCGCACCAAGTCTTTCTTGGCCGCGATATTAGCGAAGAGCGCAACTACTCAGAAGAGGTGGCGAGCAAGATCGACGGCGAGGTGCGTAAGATCATCGAAACGTGCTACGCGGACGGCAAACGAATTCTCAGCGAAAACTGGGCCAAGGTCGAGCGAATGGTGGCGTCGCTGCTGGAGTACGAAACGGTCGACGCCGAAGAGGTGCGAGCGATTCTCGCCGACCGCCCATACGACCATGTAACCGGCAGCGAGGTGACGCCCGCCGAGCCTCCGGCCGATCGGCCGATCGCGGACGAGCCGAAACGCACCGAAAAACCGTCGCGCATACCGCCGAAAATTTCTCCGGAACCAGCATGATTCTGCGCACGATCGTTTCGGCTGCGACGCTTGGCGTCGCATCCTTTCTTTTTGGCGTGCTGCCTGCGACCGCGGCGATGGCGCAGCAGCTTGGCTCGCTGCCGCGCGGCGGTTCGTACGTGCTCGATCCGGATCCGACGGTCGGGTCGGCGGCAATCGGACTCTGGTTTCGCGCTCCGGGTGCCGGCTATGACAACCAGACGCCCGGCATTTCAGATTTAGCCGCAACCGCCGCGGCGGTAATGCCGCTGGCCAGCGGAAAATCGCTCTACGCACTAGTGCACTCGGTCGGCGGCGAGCTCAATATCGAGGTCTATCCCGACATCGTTGGAATCGGGGCGATCGTTCCGTCTTCGGCTGCCCGGCGCGTCGTGGCGGCGATGACCGCTGCGTACTTTGCGCCTGCGGTTGACGATGGCGCCCTAAAGACCGCCCGCGCTAATGCCGCCGTCCTGGGCGTGCAGGAGCGCTACGAGTCCGACGCGACCCTGCACGATCTGCTCTTCCGGCAAATATTTACCGGCGGACCGGCGCATTATCCGACGCTGCCGGGCACGGTCACCGCGCTCACCAGCATCACGGCGCCGCAAGTGAACGCGTTTGCGAAACGCGCCTTTCGGGCCGAGAACGCGGTCTTGACTTTGACCGGCAACGTGGATGCGTCGAGCGTTTCGGCGGTTACGGATGGGGGCGGCGCGGGCGCGATGGACACGCCGTACGACTCTCCGCTCGCACCGGCGCCGGCCTCAACGACGACGACGGGAGCCGTCGACGGCGTCGGCCTTGCGTGGATTGGTCCGCCGATCTCCGACCAAAAGGCTGCGACGGCGCTCGATTTCGTTGCCGACTATCTCTTCCGCGACCAAACCGGCGTCGTCTCAAAAGATCTCGATAAATCGCACAGCGATGCGGCTGTGGTCGGACAGTTCATCACGCTTCACGATCCGGGCGTCATGGTCGTGACGATCGGCGGCGACAGCGCAAATCAAGCGGAGCAGCGGGTGCTCGCCGCGCTCGACAACCTGCGCGAACCGATTGATAAGGCAACCTTCGATGCGGCGCGCGAGGCCTTTCTCTATCACGTCGCCGCCGATACCCAGACCCCCCAGCAGCGCGCCGATAATCTCGGCTGGTATAGCGTCGAGGGGAGTCTCGAATATGCGCCTGGTGCGCTTAACGGATCGTACGAACGCGCTGCTCGTGCGCTCGACCCGCAGTACGTGGCCGACGTGGTGCGCAAGTATCTCGGCAAACCGGTCGTCGTCGATCTAAGAGCGGCGCCGCCTCCAAAGGAATCTTCGCAGTGAGACAGCTTCTTTTCACCGCAGCGGTGCTGGCGATCGCGGCGGGACCGCAGGTGGCGTTCGCCGCGACGGGCGTCCCGGTGCCGAGCGTCGAGGTCGCAAACGGCGCGACGATCGTCAGTCAATCCGATAGCAGTGCTTCTCTCGTCGGCGTTGCGTTCGTCGTTCGCGCCGGACTCGATCGCCAAACGATGAAGCAGAACGGCTTAGCGGCCCTCGTCGCGCAAACGATTATCCGCACTCCGGTTGGCGGACAGGGTAACACGCCCGCGATGCCGCTCGAAGGCGCGATCGCTGCGCGCGGGGGCTCGGTGCGCTTTACGGTCGATCCTGAAGACGTCCGATTTTACATCGAGGCGCTCGCAGCCGACGCGCCCGCGGTTCTCGATCTCTTCCGTACGGCGATAACTGCGCCCGACTTCGCACCCTCGACGATACGTGAAGCACGCGCCGCGCTGGTGCGCCAAATTGCGGCGAGCCAACAGGTAGCGCTGCAAGTCGGTCTTGACATGCTCAACGCAGCGTCATCAGGGCAAGCCAATGCCGGTCTGCCGGAACTGGGCACGCCGGCCTCCCTCGCGCAGTTTTTCTCAAGCGACGTCAGGGCGTTCTACCACGCCTATTATCGTCGCGGCGGGACGCTGGTAAGTGCTGCCGGACGACTCGACGCGCTCGCGCCGAGTGCGCTGACGGCACTTGCGGCGGCGCTTCCGGAGGGAACGACTACGCCGGTGACGGTCCGAACCCCGGCGTTGACCGGTGCGACGCATGAGATCGTCGCTCATCGCGATATCTCGTCGCCGTGGTTGATCGCACAGTATCCCGCGCCGAAGGTCGACAGCAGAGACTTCGGCCCGATGCTGGTATTAGCCGCGTTCGTTCGGCGCACGCTCTCCGACATCGCGCAGGTGCCCGGCGTCGTTTCGCCGACCTTCGCATCGCGCTCGGTCGGCGCCGTTTACGCTTACGATAGAACTCCCGCCAGCTTGGTGCTTTACGTCAACGGTGGATTGAACGGAAGCCCGAGCCGTGCGTTCGCTACCGCACTCTCGATCGTGAACGTGCTGGCCGCCTCGCGTCTGCAAGGTTCGATCGAGGAGTTCAAGGCAGAGGCGGCGGGTGATTTCGCCAACGATGCGACCACGCTCGAAACGCGCACCTGGCTCGCGGCCGTCTTCTCGCGCGAGAGCGCGTCGCCCGATTTCATCAATCGCGCGCTGGCGGCGATCTCGGCGACGACCCCCGACGACGTACAGCGAGTCGCGCGCACGTATCTGGGCAATCCGACGATCGCGCTCGTCCTACCCCGCGGAACCAATCTGCAGGATTGAACGTTGCGCTGGTTCACGATTATCTGAACCAGCGGGGCGGCGCCGAACGCGTCTTCGCCCACATCGCGCAGGCCTGGCCGCAAGCTCCGATCTACACCGCGCTCTACGACGAGCGCGTCGTGGGCGATCTCTTCCCCGCGAGCCGAGTGCGCGGCTCGCGGCTAGCGCGCATCCCGTTTGCAAACCGGTATTTTCGAGCGCTTGCGCCGTTCTATCCCAAAGCCTTCGAGGCGTTCGACTTGCTCGGCTTCGACGCAGTCGTCAGCTCGACGACCTCGTGGGCCAAGGGAGTGCGCGTTCCGCCCGGCGCCGTCCACGTCTGCTACATCAACACGGTCAGTCGCTTCGCGTTCGCACGTGACGAATACGTTCCACGCCTCGCGCGCCCATTCGTGGATCGCCTCATCGCCTGGGATCGCGAAGCGGCGAAACGCCCGACGTGTTTCGTCGCAAACTCGCGCAACGTCGCCCGACGGATCCACGAATACTACGGGCGCGACTCCGAGGTTCTTCACTGCCCGGTCGATCTCGACCGCTTCAGCGTCGGCCCCGGCAACGGCGACTACTTCATCGTTGCTTCGCGCCTCTTGCCGTATAAGCGGATCGATCTCGCCATTGCGGCGGCGGCGACCGCAAACGTGCCGCTGCTGATCGCCGGCACGGGCCCGGCAGAACGCTCGTTGCGCGAGCGCGCGCACGGAACGACAACGACCTTACTCGGTTACGTGAGCGACGCGCGGCTCAACGAGCTGATCGGAAAGGCGCGCGCGGCGGTTGTGCCGGGCGAGGAAGACTTTGGTCTCGTGCCGCTCGAGGCGGCAGCCGCCGGACGTCCAACGATCGCTTACCGAGGCGGCGGCGCGCTCGAGACGATCGTCGAAGGCGAGACCGGGGCGTTCTTCGACGAGCCGAATGCCGAGTCGCTCGCCGCTGCGCTACGCAGCTTCGACGCATCCCGCTACGATTCGCAGCGTCTGCGGGCGCGTGCCGAGGAATTCTCGCCGGAACGCTTCACGCAACAGCTACGCGCGATCGTCGAGCGCGTCTATCGAGAGAAATCGCGGGAGCGCGGCGAACCAACCGGCTGATGCGCAGCCGCTCGTCGCTCACATCGTGTTCGCTCCTCCCTTCGACTCCGCTTCGACAAGCTCAGCGTCGCTCAGGACTGCGCTTCGCGCAGGCTTTAAAGGAGTTTTGATCCGTGGCTGGCCCGGAAAAGCTGGACGCTGCGCATCAGCCGGTTGTTTCGCCACTGCTGGACGTTCGAGAGATGCGCGCTATCTATATCGCGGTGGCGGTGTTCGCGGCGGTTTATATCGCGCTGGATTTCAACAAGCTCTATGCGTTGCGGTATGGCGCGGATCTCGGAACGTATCTGCAGACGCTCGTGAATCTCCAGCATGGCTCGTCGTGGAACTACGGTGAGTGGAAACATCACTTTCAAGTGCACGACTCATGGATCTTGACGTTACTGGTTCCGGTCGTCGCGCTTTTTCCGCGAGCGCAGACGTTAATCGTCGTGCAAGTGCTGGCGGTTGCCGTGGCGGCAATTCCACTGGTTCTGCTGGCTCGAGAGCTCGGCGCCGGCGCGAGAGCGGCGAACTTGCTCGGCATCGCGTATTTGTTGACCCCGGCGGCGCAGGGGCTAAGCTACGACAACTTTTCCGAGAACGTCTTCGTTCCGCTGCTCGCCTTTGGCGGAGCGCTGGCGGTGCACAAGCGCGCTTTTTGGTGGGGGCTGATCTGCGCGCAGCTGCTGATGGGGCTCAAGGAAGATCAGATTCTCTTCGTGCTCTGGTTTGCGGCGGCGTGCGCGCTCTGGTGGGACCGGCGACTCGGTCTCGCGCTTTGCGTTTTGGCGATCACCAATGGTATTGGTTTCTGGACGTTCGAGCGCGCCCTGGGCGTGCGGCCGAACGATCCCGGCTATTCGCTTCAGATCTTCAACCTCGGCGGCAAGATATCCATGGTGCTGTTGTTGCTGGCACCCTTCGCATTTGCGCCGCTGATGGTGGGACGCTGGCTTCTGCTCGGAGCGCCCCTGCTTGCCGAGATCGTCTTCATGCAACCGTGGAACTACGAACCGAGCCGCATCGGATCGCACTACGTCGCCCCGCTTCTGGCGGCCACGGCGATCGCCGCGGCGTTCGGAATTGCGCGCTATCCCGGTTTCGGGCGCGCGGTCGTGCCGTGCGCGCTCGTGGTGATGCTACTCTTCAACGATACCGTTTTGCGGCCCGGACGCTGGCCGTACATCGTGGACTGGAATGCTTACGCCAACGCGGTTGAGACCCGTGAGAGCGGCGGCCCGGCGCTGCTTCATCGCCGCGACGAAGGCGCGTGGGCGGTCGCGGCTGCGAATCCCAACGTCCGTCTCGATCCGCGTGCCGATCCGCTCTTTCCGCGGTGCCCGGCCTACGATCGGAACGCGGCTGCGTTCTTCGCAAGCATGACCGGACGCAAGCCGCAGCGTTTATGCGGCGGCGTGCCGGTCGGTCCGTGAGCGGTCTTACGACGCTGCGCTTACCCGCCGTTCGAGAAGATCGCGGGCGCTTTGCGGCGTTGCGCGGCAAGCGCGTGCTGATCTATTGGCCGCACGGTTTCGGCGATTGGGTCACCTTCGGCGCGATCGCGCCGTTACTCGAACCCACCAACACCTATGCAATCACCCGTTTCGGTGACGATTACGTCAGCCTCATGGAGGGAAATGCAACGGTCAACCCGCTCTTCAGCGGCGTGCGCGTTCCGGACGACGGCGCGTCGCGCGGAGCGCGCCAGCTCGGGCTTAACTTAAAACGGTGCGACGGCCGAACGGCGAACCTCGATCTGCCGCCCCCGCTCGACGCAGCGGTCACCGGCTTCGCACCGGAGGTTTTGCTCTGGACCGATTATCCCGAGACGGAAGGACGCACGCCCTATCCGTTTCATACCAAGGCTCGGAACCTCGTGCGCTTGCTTGTCTCGCCCGAACGCCTTGCCGGTCTCGATCTTGCCGCGCCGCTCTCGAATCGGATCGACTTTTCGGCGCCGCAAGCGACGCAGCAGCGGCTCGACGAACGGCTGCGTGACCTGGCGCCGCCGGGGTCGCGCCTCGCCGTGATCTCGCGAAGCGGGCTGACTGCGGCGCGCAAGAACTGGGGCGACGGCTCCGAAGCGCGCTCGCTGGTCGCAGCGATGCGTCGCCAGTCACCGCAGTGGCGCTTCATCTCGATGGACGACGAGATTCTCGGCGACGGCGTCGCCGGGTTCCGCCGGCTCTTCGGCGATCTCGACGAACCGTTTGCCCGGCTTTACAAAGCGCTGAGCAACCGCGTCGACCTGTTCGTCGGCATTCCGGCCGGCCCGCTGCACTTCACGCTCGCGCGCGGCGGGATCCCGACGGTCGGCTTGTGGATCGCGCATCATCCCGATTGGTACGACGAGCCAAACTCCGCCGCGATCCACTTGGTCGGACGATACGTCCGCGACCGTGCCTTCGAACGGAGGCCGGCTACGACGAGCAAACCTCCCAGCCTCCAACACCGCCTGGAGTATCTCGACACGAACGCGATCTCAGCCCAAGCCGTAGTGGCAGCTGCGGCAGAGCTGCTCAAGTAACTTTCTGCCCGGCCAAGAGAAAGACGATCGAGACCGCGTTGAAGAGCGAGTGCGAGATCATCGAGGCGTAGGCGTTTTTAGTTCGGTAGTAGACGGCACAGAGAACGATGCCGCCAAGCGCCAACGGAACCAACGCATAGAGGTCGCCGTGCGCGATTCCGAAGAGCAAGCCGCTCGTAACCGCGCCTCCCCAGAACCCGCTGTAGCGCAGGCCGAGGTTGAAAAAGAAGACGCGGAAGAGCGTTTCTTCCGCAAAGGGTGCGAAAACGACGGCGAAGAGCGTGAAGATCGTGATTGTGGTGGGGTCGTGGAGATGTTTGAAGATCTGCACGATATCTTGGGGATGCTCGGCCCTTGCGAGGTAATCGATCAACGTAGCGCTGCCGTTTGCTACGACGAACATTGCGGCGGCGCCGATCAGTGCCGCCACGATCGTCGCCCGCTGCGGCACGCGAAAGCCCAGCTCGCGCAGCGTGAACTTTGAAAGGGAAGGAAGCGTCCACAGCAACAGCGCGACGAGCAAAGCGTCGACCACGAACTGCACCTCGATGACGGCGTCGACCTCGAAGGTGCTGATATTTTTGGGTCCCGTGCTCCTAATACTGAAGAAAAAGACGACGATGAAGAGCCCGGCGATGAAGCCGGCTATCAGCCAGGTCCAGGGGCCCGTGAAACTATTCTTCGGCCAGCGCGTCGGCCAAGCGGGCGAAATCGCCGAGGTCGAGTCGTTCACCGCGAAGCTCCGGAGAGAGATTGCTCAGCTCGAGCGCCCGCGCGATCTTCGCTCGATCGAGATCGAGTGCGAGCGCGAGCGTGTTCGAGAGCGTCTTGCGCCGGTACGCGAAGGCGCCACGCACGACCTTCCAAAACAGCGCGGGGTCGCGCGGATCAACGATAGGCCGCTCGCGCCGCACGAGCCGCACGACGGTGGAACGCACTTTCGGCGGTGGAAAAAACGATCCGGGCGAGAGCGTGAACGCCGGTTGAACCTGCATCGCATACTGTACTGCGACCGAGAGGCTGCCGTACTCCCGCGTGCCGGGTGACGCGGCAAGACGATCGGCGACGTCTTTTTGGACCATGACCGTCAGCGAATCGGGACCCTGCTCCATTTCAACCAGCCGAAGCACCAGCGGGGTCGCGACGTTATACGGTAAGTTTCCGGCGACGCTCCATGGCCGTCCCGACGACCACGCGCGATAATCGAACGTCAGCGCATCGGCGTGCACGATGCACGCCGGTGCCAGATCGTCGCGAGAACGAAGGAGCGTGACGAGGCCGGGATCGATCTCGATCCCAGTGAGGTCGGCACCCTCTTCGATCAGCGCGAGCGTCAGCGTACCGGTGCCCGCACCGATTTCGAGCATTCGGAGATCGGGCGCCGCGTCGGAAAGCGAGAGCTGTGCGATCTTGCGCGCGGCCGATGCGTTTTCGAGGAAGTTCTGCCCGTAACGCTTCTTCGGCCGCAATCCGGCCTGCGCGAGCAGCCGGCGGGGAGTCGACACCCCGCTATTCTACGCTACTTGAGGCGGTAGACCGTGACGCCGCGGCGGCCGAAGAGCAACGCGTCGCGCAGCGTGTCGAACCCGAGATCGATGCGGTTCCCGACGATCGCGCCGCCGGTGTCGCCGGCCACGGCGTAACCGTAGCCCATTATATAGAGGCGGCTGCCGAGTGGAATGATGCGCGGGTCGACGGCGACGATTCCGTATCCGGCGCGACGGCCGATCGCCGTCATCCCGCTGCCGCCCGCGGAGCCGGCCGTGTAGGCGGTCGCCACCATCTGGATGGCGTCCATCGCGCTGCGCGCAAACGATGCCATGCGGGCAATGCTGTGGGCCTCAAACGCGGCGAGCGGCGAAGTGCCGATGCCCTCGGCGACGATGCGCTTTTTCGGTGAGCGAAGAACCTTTGTAAAGAGAACCGAGCGGTGAACTCCGCCGCCGGCGCGCTGATCGTATTGAACCCAAGCTACGACCACGCCGGGCGAGCCGGCCGCGATCACTTTAGTCCGTCCCGGAGCGAGCTCCGGAACTAACCGACGAACGGTTGGTGGTGCGATCGCGTGATGCTCGACGCGCTGCCAAGTGAGCGAGCCGTCGCGGTGCCAAGTTACCTGAGTTGGGGCCGCCGGGTCGGCGGTAGCTGCAGCTGGATTCATGTAGAGGCTCGCAACGACGAGTGCGGCCACCAAAAAACGTCCAATCAACCCGATGTTCCTTTCTTCTCTCGACTCGCCTCAAGGTCTCAGCTCTACACCGCGCAGAGGACGGACGATGAATGTGAGTCGCGCTTTGGGGAAGCGGCGAAACGGCCGCGGGATGACGGAACCGGATGACGCCAGGCGCAGACAGCCTGCTTGCTGTCTTTTCCGGCAGGCTAGTCTAGTAACTCGCGGACTATACCATACCCTTTTCGGCGGGCGAATATGCTTTAAGTCGCTGAGTGGCAGGACGCTCCTTCTTAGCTGGGCTCCTTGCCCAGCTAAGGCGAAGAGGGGTGCGCATGGAGCCGCTGCGCGTCGGATTCTTCACCGAAATTTATCGGCCCGTGGTCAATGGCGTCGTTGCATCGGTGGAAGCGCTCGCTGACGGTCTGCGCGCTCGCGGACACGAGGTCTATTGCTTTGCACCCTGGATGCCCGGCCACGAGGAGGCCGATGGGCCGGTCTTTCGGATGCCCTCGCTGCCGCTTCCGACGCGAACGCCCTATCGGCTCACGCTGCCGCTGGTTAGCCGCCGCAACCTCAACGGCGTCATCAAGCGCTTGTCGATCGTCCACGTTCACTCGCCATTCGTGACCGGATGGATGGGCAAGCATTACGCGCGGCGATACGGCAAGCCGCTTGTCTACACGTACCACACGCAGCTCGAGGCTTACGCGCACTACGTTCCCTTTGAACCGAATGCGACGCGCTTCGCCGCGGCTGCACTGACACGCGCTTTTGCAAATCAGGCCGACGCGGTCATCGTTCCCACCCCAGCGATGGCGACCCGACTGCGCGACCTCGGCGTCACGGTACGGCTGGAGATCATCCCCAGCGGCATCGACGTTGCGCGCTTCGGCGCCGGGCGGCGCGACGAGAGCTTACGCTCGCGGGTAGGCGTCGGAGAGCGCGAGCAGCTGCTCTTATTCGTCGGCAGGCTGGCGAAAGAGAAGAACGTTGAGCTGCTGTTGCGCGCGCTTGCGCTCGCGGGGGACGATTCGCTGAAGCTCGTCATCGCCGGCGATGGGCCGCTGCGCGAAGATCTCGAGCGGCAGGCCCGCGAAACCCGCGTCGGCGCCTCGACGCGCTTTCTCGGGGCCGTTGGGCAAGACGACCTTCCGAATCTCTACGCGAGCTGCGATGCCTTCGTCATGCCCAGCACGACCGAGACGCAGGGACTCGTTCTGGCCGAAGCGTTGGCCGCAGGCGCCTTCGTGATCGCATCGGACGCGCCACAGAACCGCGACGTCCTGGGCGGCGCGGGGCGGTTGGTGCCGGCTACAGCGCACGCCTTCGCGAGCGCTTTCCGTGCGCTGACCGCCGGCGCCGGCTTTGACCCCGAGACGGCACGCCGCGCGGCAGCCAACTTTTCGATCGACCGCCAAATCGACGGGGTCCAGCGGCTCTACGCAAGTCTGACTCGACCGGCTTGCATTGCTTGACCTCGAACATACGTTCGACTTATAATTGGGCAAGAGGCCCACGAGATGCGAACGATGCGAAGCCCCGATCCCGGAGTCGATGCGATCGTCGGCTACGCGGCCGACGGCCGCGGGAGCGGCATCGCCTACGCGCGCTTGACCCTCGGGCGATCGCGGCGCTTCTTGCGCGTCGGTTTTCGCGTTGGTGCTCCCGCTCCGTTTCCGGAGAGAGCCGTCGGGTACGCCGCGCTGACCGCGGTCACGCGGGTTTTGTGCAGACGCGGTTTCCGCGAGGTGCGGTTCGTGCTCGCCGATGCGGATTTCGTCGAAGAGATCGCGAGCGGGAAAGGTATCGGCGAAACGTTGGTGATTCCGTACGTACGTCTGCGCTGCACGCTCAACTCTCTGATGAAGTTCAGCGTACGCGCTGCCCCCACCGACGATCTTACGCAAAGGGCACGAGCCGAAGTGGCGCTGAACGTTGCGGCATGACGTTCGTCCGGCTCCGGCCGGAGAGGTTGCCGATCGAAACGCGCGCACTGGCGCGCGCCTTGCTAGGTTGCGTAATCGTACGCGATAGCGACGAGGGAATCGCGGCGGGTCGAATCGTCGAAACGGAAGCTTATCTGCCGGGAGACCCCGCGTGTCACGCGTATAGCGGAAAGAGCCTGCGCAACGCGACGCTCTTCGGTCCGCCCCACCGGGCCTACGTCTATCAAATTTATGGCACGTCCTACTGCTTTAACTTGTCGAGCGAGCGCGATGGGGAAGGAGCCGGCGTGCTGGTGCGAGCCCTCGAACCGCTTGCAGGTCTCGCCCTGATGCAACGGCGTCGCGCGACCGAGAGCACGCGCGACCTTTGTCGTGGGCCGGGCCGGCTCTGCCGCGCGCTCGCTATCGACCGTTCGCTCGATGGAATCGATCTCTTGACAGATCCGCTCCTTTGGTTAGGCGAGGGAGGCACGCTCGGCGCTCGCGTCCGCCGCAGTCCTCGCATCGGCGTGACCCGAGCGGCAGAGCGGCGGCTGCGTTTCTACGCGGCGGGAAGTCCCTTCGTTAGTGGAGCTGCTCGATTGAGCCCCGCTTGAACGCTCGGTGAGGCTGTGTTATAGTGTGGTCGTCGCGTTGCGGTCCTTTGGTGACAGCCGTGACACCCTTTTGACATCCCCACGTTCGCGTCACCGACCTAATTGCGAAGGCAGCCCCGCCTCGTGCCCGGTCGTGTGAGCTTGACGCGAACGACACAAGGGAAGCTCTGACTTAGGGCAACCCTAAAAAGTGAGAGAGTTTTCTGCAAACCGAACATCGGCCCAACATCGAGCATCGTCCAAATAATGACACGCGTCCCCAACCAGGCGGCGGAGGACGCCGCCGGCGGACGCGTCGCCGGCATCACTTCCCGCAACATCCGGTCGTCTTTCACGACCAGGTTCCGCAGGTAGAAGTGCCGCCGATACAGACCGCGGCGCAGCTCGGTGAAAAGACGAAGACCGAGCTCGTCGAGCTCGCAAAAGAACTCGAAGTCGAAATTCCCACCCCCGCAAAGATCAAGAAGGACGAGCTCGTAACGCTGCTCGTGCAAGCGCAAATCGCGCGTTCCGGTATCGAGGTGGCGAGCGGAATTCTCGACGTCCTGCCGGAGGGTTACGGGTTCTTGCGCCGTGCCGGCTATTACATCGGCAACGACGACATCTACGTCAGCCAATCGCAGATACGTCGCTTCGACCTGCGGCGCGGCGACATGGTCGAAGGTCAGGTGCGGCGTCCGAAAGAGAGCGAAAAATACTACGGTCTGATTCGCGTCGACAAAGTCAACGACTTAGACCCCGAAGCTATTAAGGGTCGCCGCGTTTTCGAGAAGGGAACGCCGATCTATCCGCAAGAGCGCTTCAAACTTGAAGTTCGCTCGACCCAGCTTTCGACACGCGTCATCGATCTGTTCTCGCCGATCGGCAAGGGTCAGCGCGCGTTGATCGTATCGCCGCCCAAAGCCGGCAAGACGACCCTGCTCAAGAATATCGCGAACTCGATCTCGATCAATCACCCCGACGCGCACATCATTGCGCTGCTCGTCGACGAGCGGCCCGAAGAGGTCACCGACATGCAGCGGACGATTGATGGTGAAGTCGTTGCTTCGACCTTCGACGAGCATCCCGAGAACCACACGGCCGTTGCCGAGCTTGCCATGGAGCGCGCCAAACGCCTTGTGGAGCTGGGGAAGGACGTCGTGATCCTGCTCGACTCGATCACGCGCCTAGCGCGCGCCCACAACCAGGTTGTCGCAAGCTCCGGTCGCACGCTTTCGGGCGGTCTCGACACCGCCTCGCTCCACAAGCCGAAGCGGTTCTTCGGTGCGGCCCGTAAGATCGAGGAGGGGGGCTCGCTGACGATCATCGCAACGGCGCTGATCGAGACCGGATCGAAGATGGACGACGTCATCTTCGAAGAGTTCAAAGGCACCGGCAACATGGAGATCGACCTTACCCGCAAGCTCGCGGAGTCGCGCGTCTTCCCGGCGATCGACATCAAGCGCTCGGGAACGCGCCACGAAGAGCTGCTGCTCTCGCCCGACGAGATGCGCAAGATCTGGATGCTGCGGCGCGCGACGGCGGTGCTCAACACCGGCGACATCACCGAGATCATCCTCGACAAGATGGCGCAGACTCGGACGAACGAAGAGTTCCTGCAGTCGGTTACCAAAGAGGCGCTCTCGATGAATCGCGGCTACGAGGATGGGGGAAACGGAAAGTACTAGGCTTCCCATCACTAATACTTTCAGAGAAAAGTGAGGGCGGGTGTTCGCCTAAACAAGTATCTCGCGAGTGCGGGAGTAGCGGCGAGGCGTAAGGCTGACGAACTGATCGCGGCTGGGCTCGTACGTGTCAACGGCAGAACCGTAACCGCGCTCGGTTCGCTTGTCGGCGCCGACGACGTCGTTGAAGTGAGCGGCGTTGCCGTCGTGGTGCCCGAGCAATGTACCTACGTGCTCCTGCACAAGCCGATCGGCGTAATGACAACCATGCGCGACCCACGAGGACGGCGCACGGTCGCCGACTTCGTGCCGCTGGGACCGAGACTCGTTCCGGTCGGCCGCCTTGACTACGCAACGAGCGGCGCGCTCCTGCTGACCGATGACGGCGAGCTCGCGCACTCTTTGCTTCACCCGAGCTTTGGCGTCGAGAAGACCTATCGAGCCGCGATCGCCGGACGACTCTCCGCCGACGACGTGCGGCTGCTCAATCGCGGAGTGATTGTGGATGAGCTTCGAGCCGCGGGTGCTAAGGTGCGCGTCGTCGCGGTGCGGCGCGGAGGCTCGGTCGTCGATATCACGATTCACGAAGGGCGCAACCGCCAGGTTCGCCGGATGTTCGAAGCGCTCGGTCATCCGGTTCTCGCGCTGGCCCGGACACGCTTTGGTCCGTTGAGCCTCGGCGCGTTGGCTCCCGGCAGTTGCAGGCCCCTGACGGCAAAGGAGCGCGCCGCGCTCGAGCGGCATCGCAGGCCGCCGAGCGAACGGGCGCGTACCATGCCGGACACGAAGATTCGCCAACGAACTCGAGGTATGCCATGAACGCTCATCTCCGAATCGTCGCATCGTCCGTCGCGGTGCTCGTTGCGATCGCGCAAGCTCCGGCGCTCGCGCAGTACGCCAACGAGTTCACGCCCGCAAAACTCATCCACCAGGGGAAGACCACGAACGCAATAGCCGGCAGCGGTACGGTCGTCGTGCAAGTTCAGGTCAACGCGGACGGCTCGCACAAGGCCGTCAAGGTGATCCGCTCCTCCAATTCCGGCGATAATGCGGCGGCGCTGGACATCGCACAAAACTCGAGCTATCGTCCGGCTCATCGCGGATCCACGCCGGTCGTCTCCTTCTACGACTTCACGCTGAAGTTTAACGGCAAGTCGGTGGCGACCAATGCGAGTGAGACTGAGGGCGGCACGATCCCGGGCGGCGGTGGTGGCGGCAGTCTCAGCCCGGCCGCAGCGCGAGTCGCGGCGCTGATTCGGCAGGGCGCGTATCAACAGGCAAGATCGAAAGCCGAGGCCGATCTACTCTCTTCGCCGGACGACGAATCGCTGCGACAGATGCTCGGCATCGCCGCCTACGACGCCGGTGACCCCGTAGCCGCCGCGGCCGCCTTCGCCAAGGTGAGCACGATCGGCTCGCAGTTTCGCCCCGCCGCAGCCGCCAGCTTCGCAGAGGCGGCGGTGAAGGTGGCCCAGAGCAATCCCACTCAGTCGCTCTCCTACGCGCAGAAAGCTATGTCGCTCGATCCAAGCGCCAACTCACGCTTCGCGCTGGGTGTCGCGCAACTCGCTAATGGAGACAACGCAGGTGCGGTGGCGTCGCTCAAAGCCGCGCACGACGCCTCGATGGCGAATCCGAAGATCCCGGTCAGCTCGAAAGTGAACATCGATACCGAGCTGCTGCAGGCCTACCTCGCAAACCACGATACGGCCGACGCGCAAGCGATCGCCGCTCAAATCAAGCAGCTCGATCCCAGCAGCACGGCCGCATCAGAGGCGGTCGGGGTCGGCCTGATCAAGTCCGGCCAGGCTGCGCTCGAAGCCAAGGATTACGAGACCGCGCTGAGCGATTTCGATAAAGCCGCGGCTACCGGCGACCCAACAGTTGCCGTCACAGCCGACACCCAAGCCGCGTTAGCCGTATCACAGACCCCGAAGCCGGATTACAAGCGAATGCAAGCTTATGCAGAGAGTGCGCTGGCAATCCAGCCCAATAATGCGTTGGCGAACTTCGCAGAGGGTATAGCGTTGACTGGTCAGTACAACTCGAGCCACGACGACGGCACGAAAAAGCGGGCCATCGCGGCGCTCGACAAGGCCGACCAGCAAGCCAAGACAGACGGTAACATAGCCCTATCGCTTCAAATCGAGTCATTTGAAAAAAAATATCTCAATCCAACGTCTTCGGGCCAGTCGGGAGGCGGCAGCTAACGTTACCAGGACTTTAGAATGGGGTAGGCCAATGGCTCGCCCTCACGGGGCGAGAGGTCGCCACAGAACAACATCCAGGGGAGGGTCGTAAACACCGTGGGATTGTTTTCCGGATTCATGAGTCTGATGCAGCAGGGCGGCTGGGACATGTGGCTGCTCTTGCTCATCTCGATCGTCGGACTAGCCGTGGTGATCGAGCGGCTCGTCTTCTTTCAGACGCAGCATTCAGATACCAAAGGTCTGCTGCGCCAGATCGGGGCGAAGGTATCCGCCGACGATCTCGACGGCGCCATCGAAGTCTGTAAGAAGAACCGCGGCATGCTTCCGCGGATCCTTGAGTTTGGTCTTCGCCGCGGCGAGAAGAACCGCGCCGATATCACCGACGCCCTCTCGATCGCGCTGATGGAACACCTCAACTCGCTGGAGCGCAACCTGGCGATCATCGGCACGATCGCGGTCATCGCACCGTTCGTCGGTCTCTTCGGAACGGTCTTGGGCATCATCCGCGCCTTCCAAGACATCGCCCTGAAAGGCAACTCGACGCCGGCCGTCGTCGCGGCGGGCGTCTCCGAGGCGTTGATCACCACGGCAACGGGTCTTATCATCGCGGTCATCGCGGTGGTGTTCTTCAACTTCTTCAAGTCGCGCATCAAGAATTACAACCAAGAGATGATCGTCGCCGCAAACCAGCTCGCCGAAATGCTGCACTTTCACAACACCGGTTCGCCGATTCCGACCGAGCTTTATCAGCCTTCGAGAGCGACCAAGTAAGCCGGTAGGGTCGAGACCGTGAGCCTGCTATCGTCGCAGCAAGACCAAGAAGTGATGGCGGAGATCAACATCACGCCGTTTACCGACGTGTTGTTGGTCTTGCTCATCATCTTCATGATTCTCGCGGCGCTCGTCGCGCCGCCGGGCTTCGAGAAAGAGCTTCCGAACAAGAACCCGAATTCGTCGACCAACACCAAGAACAAAAACGATATCGAAGTCGACGTCAACAACAAGGGCGTGATTTTCGTCGATGGCGTCAAGACTGATGAGACCGGTATCTATCGCGTAATTTACGATGCCGCGAAGAAGAAGCCGCACCATCACGTGGCGATCGTCGCCGACGCAAAGGCACCGTACGGAATTATCATTAGAATCCTAGACGCCGCCAAGAACGCGGGTCTCGAAGACGTCGGCTTCGTAACGTCGTAAGCATCGGTGATGCAGCGGTCGCCGGGCGCACAAAAAAGGGAGGTCTAGAACGTGGCCGTTTCCACAGGTGGAGGCGAAGATGAGGTAATGTCGACGATCAACATCACGCCGTTCACCGACGTGTTGTTGGTGCTCCTCATCATCTTCATCATTTTGGCGTCGGTTACCAAAGAACCGAAACTTCCCGACGCATTCAACAAGGACAAGGTTCAGCCGTCGCAGATCGTCGTCATGGTCGACGAACACGACCACGTCCAGATCGGCTCGAACCAGGTGAGCATCGCCGACATGAAGGCGGCTTTCGGACAGCTTCAAGACGCCACCGATCACCGCTTCAAAAGCGTCATCGTCAAGGCGGATCCCAGGGCCACCTACGGGATCATTCTCCAAGTAATGGATGCGGCGAAATCGGTCGACCTTACCGATTTCGGTCTCGCCAATCACGTGCAGAGCATGCCCGAGGGGATGAGCCCGTAAGGATGGCAAAGCGCGGCGGGTATCTGACCACCGGCGAGCGCGCCCGAAGCTTCATCGGCTGGGCGTTCGTCATCTCGCTGATCGCGCACTTAGCGATCGGGTCATTTCTTCCGAACTTCGCCAAGCACAACGAGCAACAGGGACCCGAGCAGGTCACGGTGCAAAAACGGCGCGTCATCGTTCACACGCCGCCGCCGCCCACGCCGACCCCGCCTCCCACACCGACTCCCCCTCCTCAGGCGACGCCGCCGCCCAAGCAGCAGAAGGTAGAGCAACCCAAACTCAAGGTCAATCTCGTCAAAACCACGAGCAAGTCCGCCAGCGGATCGACCGAGAACACCGTCGCGCAGCCGAAATCCGGCACCGAGAACGGCGCGCCGCAGGGCGAAGGGACTGGCAAACCCGCCCCCGCGGCCACGGTCGGGACCCCGAAGCCGGCGTGCGCGAATCCCAACGTCGAGGCGTCGGTAACCAATCCGGTGCAGCCCGACTACCCCGAATCGGCCAAGGATCTGGGGCTCGGTGCGGTCACGGTCAACGTCGAAGTCATTGTGGGTCCGAGTGGGAATTTGATTGGTGCGTCGATTTATAAGAGTTCGGGCAACATGTCGATCGATCAGGCGGCGCTGCGTGCAGCGCGCCAGTCCACATATTCCCCGAAGCTCGTCGACTGCTCGCCGACGCAGGGTAACTATCTCTTCCGCGCCGACTTCCAACCCGACTAGGCTCCTCAGCCGATCCACCCGCAATGAGCCATGAAGCGCGTACCGCGTTTACTGCTGGTCGCCATCGCGCTTTCGCTGCTGATTCATCTCATCGTGGCGCTGATTCTTCATCCACCCTCGCCGACTCCGGAGAGTCAGGCTGAGGTCGTCTCGATTCAACATCGTCCCGCGACGATCGCGGTGACGAAAACAACCCCTCCGCCCCCGCGCCCCAAGCAGACGCCCGCGCCCCGAACTCCCAGCTCGGCACCGCCGGCGCGCAAAGGCCCGGGAACGACCGGAACTTCGGGCGGAACCGCCGCGCCGCCGACCCCGATCGTCGCGCGCGTTACGCCGCAACCGACCGCGGCCCCCAGCGGAGCTTGCACCCAGCCGAATAGCGAGGCGGCCGTCATCGCCACCCCGCCGCCGCCCGATATCCCGCTCGACACGCGGGCATCGGGGACGAGCGGCGTCGCGCAGGTGAGCGTGCAGCTGGACCCCACCGGCCAGGTGACCGGAGCGAGCGTTAAACAGAGCACCGGCAATTCGTCGCTCGACCTCGTTGCCGTTGGGATGGCGCGCGACGCTCGCTACTCGCCCGCGCTGCGAGACTGCAAGCCGATAGCGGGGACCTATGCCTTCAGCGTGAAGTTCGTGGCTTGGTGACCCTTCGACTCGGCGCCGCGCGCCTCGCTGCGGACTGCGCTTTGCGCAGCTGCGAAGGATGACGTTCCTTCAAGCACTCGCGCTGGCACTATTGCAGGGTGTCAGCGAGCTCTTTCCGGTCTCGAGCCTCGGCCACACGATCCTCGTCCCGGCATTGCTTCACTGGCGGAACATCGAGCGCTCGAGCCCCTCGTTTCTGGCGTTCGTTGTCGTTCTGCACCTCGGCACGGCGCTCGCATTGATCGTATTTTATCGCGCGCAGTGGTATGCGATCGTCGGCGCGCTCGCCCGCAGCGTCGCGCGGGGGCGCCTGAGTGAAGACCGTGACGAACGGATCGGTTGGCGTTTAGTCGTTGGAACGATCCCGGTCGGAATTCTCGGCATCATCTTCGAGGCGCCGGTGCGCCGGCTCTTCGGCTCACCTGCGCCGGCCGCGCTCTTCCTCGTAGTCAACGGCTTGGTAATGTTTGCCGGAGAAGCGCTGCGGCGGCGTCAGCACGGCACGACTTCCGGAACGTACAAACCAATCGAGGAGCTCAGTTATCCGGCGAGCCTGCTAATCGGCGTGGCACAGTCGTTCGCGTTGCTGCCGGGCATATCGCGCTCGGGCATCTCGATGGTGGCGGGATTACTCTGCGATCTCGACCACGAGCAGGCGGCGCGCTTTTCGTTTTTGCTTGCAACGCCGGTGATACTCGCAGCGGGCTTGCTCGAAGTACCGAAGTTGTTAGTGCCGGAGGCCCACCTCGTTCTTGTCGAAGCGATTTTCGGCGGGATCGCTGCAGGGATTGCCGCATACGTGTCGGTCGCCTTTTTGACGCGTTACTTTAGGTCGAACGATTTGCGGCCGTTTGGCTGGTATTGCGTTCTACTCGGCTCCGTCAGCTTCGTTCTCGCACGAAAGGGGATCATCACATGAGAGTCGTCGCGATCGCTCTGGCCGTAATTTTCTTCATTTTGGGCATCTTGTATGGTTTGGGGAAGATCGATTTCTTCGTCGCGTCGGGCGCCGGCCACCCGCACATCAAGCACTTAGTCGTTCTATGGATATTAGCGCTGCTGTGCCTCATCTGGGCGCGGTTCCAGAGCGCACCACGGTGAAGCCTTCGCACATCGCACGCGACGGGAGCATTGCGATGGTCGACGTCTCGAAGAAGAGCGTTTCTTCGCGCTGCGCTCGTGCCGAAGCGCTCGTTCGAATGAATCCGCCGGCACGAACCGCGTTACGGGCGGCCACGCTTCCCAAGGGTGACGCATTCGTTGCCGCGCAAGTTGCCGGGATCATGGCCGCGAAGCGGACCGCGGAACTTATCCCGCTCGCGCATCCGCTGCCGCTCAGCAGCGTCGACGTGCGGTTCGACTGGTGTCGAGACGGCACGCTGCGAGTCGAGGCCGAGGCGCACACGACGGCTCGGACCGGCGTCGAAATGGAAGCAATGGTCGCCGCCTCGGTTGCTGCGCTGACGATCTACGATATGTCCAAAGCCCTCGACAAAGGCATCACGATCGAAGCGGTCAGGCTGCTTTACAAGAGCGGCGGAAAAAGCGGAGCATGGACTCCGGATAAAAAGAAAGTTTGAAGGCGTGAGCTTTCGCGTCGCGCTGATCGTGCTCTCGGATCGGGCCGCCTCCGGCGAGCGGACCGACGAGTGCATCCCGATCATGAAGCAGCGGCTCGGCGAGGTCTATTCGATCGTGCGCGAGCGCGTTCTGGCAGACGATCCCGCCGCCTTGCAAGCGGAGATCATCGAGCTTGCCGATGCGCGCACGGCCGATCTCGTGTTGACCAGCGGAGGCACGGGACTCTCGCCGCGCGATCGCACGCCGCAAGCGACCGCCGCGGTCGTCGATTACGAAGTTCCCGGCATCGCGGAGGCAATGCGAGCCGCTTCGATCGTCATAACGAAGAGTGCGATGCTCTCGCGAGCGGTGGCCGGGGTCCGCGATCGCACGCTGATCGTTAACCTTCCCGGAAGTCCGCGCGCCGTGGCAGAGACGCTCGACGTCGTGCTGCCGGTGTTGCCGCACGCACTCGAACTTCTCGCAGATCGCGTAGCCGACGGATGAACGCGATCTCCAATTTCGAGGAAGCCGAGCGCTATCTACTCGGCACGATCGATGAGAGCGTGTCGCCGCGCACGTCGTACAAACTCGACCGTATGCATGCGTTTCTCCACGAGCTCGGCGACCCGCACCGCGGCCGCCCGACTATTCACGTGGGAGGAACGAGTGGGAAAGGCTCGACATCGACGATGATCGCGTGCGCGCTCAAAGCTGCGGGGCGGCGGACGGGTCTCCACACCAAGCCCCACTTGCACTCGATGACCGAGCGCGCGCGCATCGACGGCCTTCCGGTTTCGCGCGAACGCTTCGCTTCGCTGCTGGACGAGATGATGCCGGCGATCGAGCGTACGTCCACACGCTACGGCCGGCCGACGTTTTACGAAACTCTGCTCGCGCTGGCATTCCTCTACTTCACGCAAGAACGCGTCGACGCCGCGGTGATCGAAGTTGGTCTCGGGGGACGTCTCGATGGAACCAACGTCGTCGAGCCGGTCGTCGCGGCGATCACCTCCGTCGGCTACGATCACACCGAGATTCTCGGCGAGACGATCGAGGAGATCGCGCTCGAGAAAGCCGGCATCGCTAAGCGCGGGGTACCGCTCGTTCTCGCGCCGGTCTCGGAGTCGGCGCGCGCCGTCATCGAACGATACGCCGCGCAAGCCGGCGCACCGGTCGTTCACGTTACCGACGTCGTGCGTGTGGAGCTGGACGGTTCCGAACAACTCCGCGACCAGATCCTGTTGGTGCGATCGGCTCGCGGCGCCTATCGACTCGCGCTGCCGGTGCTCGGCATCTTCCAACGAGCCAACGCCGCAACCGCGATTGCGGTCCTCGAGCAACTCACCGAAGATCTCCGGCCGAGCCCCGAGGACGTCACGCGCGGTTTCGCCGAGCTTGAGATACCAGGGCGCATGGAGATGCTCTCCGGGAAACCGGTCGTCGTATTCGACCTCGCCCACAATGCCGAGAAGGCGGAGTCGCTGGCGGCTTCGCTGCGCGAACGCTTTTCCGGCAGGCGGATTCATTACGTCGTCGCGATCGGCGAGACGAAAGACGCACGTCGGATCATCGAGATTCTCTCGGCGTTACCGTCGAGTTTTACGTTTACGTCCTTTACCGTGCCGGGACGGCGCGCGATTCCGCCGTCGCGCCTCGCCGCCATCGCCGAATCGCTCGGCACGTGGGGGCTCGCGATCGGCGATCCAACTGAGGCGCTCACGGTAGCGCGCCGCAAGGCCGAGATCGGCGACGTGGTGGTCGTGACCGGTTCGACCTTCGTCGTCGCGGGATTGCGCGAGTGGTACGCTTCAACGACGGTTTAAGAGGTTCGCTACACCTGCGCGGCGCGCGGTTGCGGTGGGGCGTGCAAACCTATGTCATGGGAATCGTCAACGTCACGCCCGATTCATTCTCGGGCGACGGCGTGGAACAGGCTCCCAGAGCTATCGCGCGAGCGATCGAACAGTCCAGCGCGGGCGCCGATCTCTTGGACATCGGCGGAGAGTCGACGCGCCCGGGCCACCAACCCGTAAAAGCATCGATCGAAATCGCACGCATCGTTCCGGTAATCCAGGGGGTTCGTGCGCGACTACCCGGCCTGCCGATCTCGGTCGATACGTATAAGCCGGACGTTTTGCGCGCTGCGCACGAAGCCGGCGCCGATCTCGTCAATTCGGTTTGGGGAGCCTCCGACGAGCTGCTGGCGCTGGCCGCGGAACTGCAGATCCCGATCGTCGCGATGCACAATCAGGCGGGCACCCAATACGACGGTGACGTCGTCGACGTCGTGCTGCGATATCTCAACGAGTGCGCGACGCGCGCGACGGCACGCGGGATCCCGCGCGACGCGGTGATACTCGATCCCGGAATTGGTTTCGGAAAGACCGCCGATCAGAACCTCGCGGTGCTCCAGGCGCTCGATCGAATCGTCGCGCTGGGATTTCCGACTATGATCGGCTCCTCGCGCAAATCGACCATCGGTAAGCTGACTAAGCGCGAGCCTGCCGATCGCGTTTACGGGACGGTCGCGACGACCGCGCTCGCGGTGAAGGCAGGGGTCGATGTTGTTCGCGTCCACGACGTCGCGGCGGCGCGCGACGCGGTCGCCGTCGCCGATGCGATCGTGCGCGGCTGGAGGCCCGCAGATTGGACGAAATAAGACTGCGCGGCGTCCGCGCGTACGGTCATCATGGTGCCGATCCGGGCGAGCGCGAGCGGCGCCAGCTCTTCGAGATCGACATCCTGGCAGAGATCGATCTGCGCGTCCCGGCCGAGACCGACGATCTCTCGCAGACGATGGATTACGCCGCGCTACGGGAACGGCTCGTGCGCGTCGTCGCAACCACCTCGTACGCGCTGCTCGAACGTTTGGCCGCCGACCTGCTTGGCGCCGTTTTTGCCGATTCGCGAGTCGTGCGCGCCGCAGTGACGCTTTCCAAACCATGTATCCTCGACGGTGCGACGCCGAGCGTGACGCTCCAGCGCGTGAACCCCGGGTATGAGCCGGCGTGAGCGAGCATCGCGCGTATATCGGCCTCGGCACCAATCTCGGCGATCGCGTTGCCAATCTCGAGCGAGCGATGGAAGCGGTTGCGACGTTCGGCACGCTGCTTGCGAAGTCGTCGCTCTATCGAACGGCGCCGTGGGGAAATCTCGCGCAGCCCTGGTTTCTCAACGCCGTCGTCTTGCTGAAGACAGAGCTGGCACCGCGCGAGTTGCTCGATCGTCTGCGCGGCGCCGAGCAACGTTTGGGCCGCACGGCGCGCGAGCGCTGGGGACCGCGTGAAATCGATCTCGATTTGCTCCTTTACGACGATCTGGAAATCGACGAACCGGATCTGCGCGTACCCCACCCGCAACTGCGCGAGCGCGCGTTCGTACTGGTTCCATTGGCCGAAATCGACGACCGCTTCGAATCGCTGCGCGATGCGCTGGACGCTTCTGAGCTCGCGGGGGTCGTACGCGTGGAACGCGAAAGCGTTATCCCAATGCCCGAAGGAGAACTCGGCTTCGCAGGCGAGCGGGTCCGCGAGCTCGCGCGTTTCCTCGCCGAGAGTGATGTGACGCGCCTGCGTATTGCGCGTGGCGACGATTACATCGAGCTCGCCGCGAGGCCGCGACGTGCTCCAGCCACGGCTCGTTCTAGCGAACGGGCGTCGGCTGACTCCGCCGCACGCGTGGATACGATCAAGGCCGATCTAGTCGGCATTTTCCACGCCGGGCGTCCCGCGCCGGTCGAAGGCGAGGTTTTCGAAGCCGACCGCGAGTTGGGTTACATCGAAGCGCTCGGCATTCGCACCTCGGTCCATAGCATGGGTGCCGGGCGGCTCGTTTCGGTTGCCACCGCCGATGGGTCCCCGGTCGAGTACGGGCAGCCGCTCTTCGTGGTTGCACGGACGCGTTAGGGGACCTAATGTTTCGAAAGGTTTTGATCGCCAATCGCGGCGAGATCGCGTTGCGGATCAATCGAGCCTGTCAGGAGCTGGGCGTGCGAACCGTTGCGATTTATTCCGAAGCCGATCGCGATTCGCTTCACGTTCGCCAGGCCGATGAGGCGTTCTGTGTCGGACCCGGACCCGCCGGGCGGTCCTATCTCAACATTCCGAACATCATCTCGACCGCGCTGATCACGCACTGTGACGCGCTTCATCCCGGCTACGGATTTCTGGCCGAGAATGCTCGGTTTGCGGAGATCTGTAACGATCACGGTCTGATTTTCATCGGACCTAAGCCGAGCGTGATAGCGATGATGGGTGATAAAGCGACCGCGAAGCGGACCGTGCGCGAAGCGGGAGTCGCGACGACGCCCGGAAGCGACGTGTTGGCCTCGGTGGACGAGGCCTACGAGGCTGCCGCGTCGATCGGCTATCCGCTGCTGCTCAAAGCAACGGCGGGCGGCGGCGGCAGGGGCATGCGCGTCGTGAACGAGGCGAGCGAGCTGCCGCGCGCGTATGCGGGGGCGACGGCCGAAGCCGAGGCGAGCTTCAAGGACGGCCGCGTCTATCTGGAGCGATTGATTCGCGAGCCGCGGCACATCGAAGTCCAGGTGCTTGGTGACGAGTTCGGAAACATCGTTCACCTAGGCGAGCGCGACTGTTCGGTTCAGAAACCGGCCCATCAGAAGATTATCGAGGAGACTCCCGCGCCGAACCTTTCAAATCGGACCCGTACCAAGCTACACGAGATGGCGCTGAAAGCCTCGCGGTATGTCGGCTATACGAATGCTGGGACGCTGGAATTTTTGGTAGCCGACGGCGACGCGTACTTCATGGAGATGAACACCCGCATTCAGGTCGAGCACCCCGTCACCGAGATGGTCTACAACATCGACCTCGTCAAGGAGCAAATTCGGATCGCCTCGGGCGAGCCGCTCGGATACGTGCAGCGCGATCTAATCGCGCGCGGTCACGCGATCGAGTGCCGGATCAATGCCGAAGATCCACACAATAACTTCGCGCCGGCCGCCGGCACCGTTTCGAAGTTGGTCTTTCCCGGCGGGCCTGGAATTCGCGTCGACACCCATCTCTACACGGGCGCGACGATTCCGCCGTATTACGACTCGATGATCGCAAAGGTCGTGGCTTTCGGCGATACGCGCGAGGTGGCAATCGCCCGGATGGAGCGGGCGCTGCGCGAAACGCTGGTTGAAGGCGTCAACACTACCATCGATCTCTGTCTGGAGATCTTGGCGGCTCCCGAGTTTCGTCGCGGCCGCTACGACGTCGAATTCGTTCCCGTCCACATCCTATCCAACGGAGCGGCGAAGCAGGCATCGCCGCGCGGAGCGCGATGACGTCGCGCCGCGCCGCGCGCGAGCAAGCGCTGCAGGTACTCTACTCGGTCGCTATCGGCGACCGCGAGCCGCGGGACGCCGTAAGCGAAATCGTCGGAGAAGCCGACCTCGAGCAGCGAACCTTCGTCGAGGAGCTTGCGCTGGGCACGCTCGAATACGCTTCCGAGGCGGATCGCATCGTGAGCCCGCTTCTGGAAGGCTGGGCGATCGAACGCTTGCCGACCATCGACCGGCTCCTTTTAGAAATGGCTACATTCGAGCTCCACTGCCGCCCGCAGACGCCCAAGGCCGTCGCGATCAATGAAGCGGTCGCGCTCGCAAAACGCTTCTCCACCGAAGACTCCGGGCGTTTCGTGAACGGCGTTCTGAGTGCGGTCGCAAATGCCAGGGCGTAAGCGGCCGCGCCGCAGCCGCGTGTGGCGCGGCCTGTTCGTCACGCTGCTCATGATGGTTCTGTTTTCGATCGGCGCGGTGGCCGGTATGATCGCGGCGTACGGACGAAACCTTCCCGATATCAGCCGCATGGCCGACTATCAACCCTCGAGCGCGACGCGCATTTTTGCGCGCGACGGAAGCTTGCTCGCGTCGGTCTACAAAGAGAATCGCGTTTGGGTCCCGCTCGAGAGGGTGCCGCAAGTCGTTCGCGATGCGTTCATTGCCAACGAAGACCACAACTTTTACTACCATCACGGAGTGGATTTCGGCAGCATCGCACGGGCCGCATTCGCCGACGTCACGCACCAAGAGTTTCAAGGCGCCTCCACGATCACGCAGCAACTCGCGCGGCGACTTTTTCTCAACGACGAGGTTTCGCTATCGCGTAAGGTTCAGGAGGCGTTGCTTGCCATTGAGATCGAGCGCTACTACACCAAGGACGAGATCCTCGAACGGTACCTCAACATCATTTATCTCGGGGCGGGCGCGTACGGCGTCGATGCGGCGGCCCATACCTATTTCGGGCGCGGGATCGATCAGCTAACGCTGGCCCAGGCCGCGATGCTCGCCGGGGTCGTCGCGGCACCCTCGGATTACTCGCCGTTCACGAATCTCAGCCTAGCGCAAGAACGCCAGCGCCACGTTCTAGATCGAATGGTCGAGAGCGGCTACATTACGCGCGAGCAGGCAGACGAGGCCTACGACAGCCCCCTCGATCTGATTTCGGAGCGGCCCACCGGCCTGCAAGGATATCGAGATCCCTACTTTACGACGTACGCGATCGCACAGCTCAACCAGCTCTTCGGTGAGAGTGCGGTCGAGCAGGGAGGCCTGTCGGTCTACACCACGCTCGACGAACGGATGCAGCGAATCGCGCAGGAAGCCGTGACGTGGGGCGTCCACCAAGCGGTCGCAGAGGGCATCGGTGCGCATCAGGCCGCGTTGGTCGCGATCCGCCCGTCGACCGGCGAGATCCTCGCGATGATCGGCGGCGCCGGCTTTGCGTTGAACAATCAGTTCAATCGCGCGTGGCAGGCGCGCCGGCAGCCGGGCTCGTCGTTCAAGATCTACGATTACACCGCGGCGATCGACGAAGGGATACCGGCTTCCACGATCATCGACGATTCGCACGTGAGTTACCCGATGGGCGACGGGACCATGTGGACGCCGATGGACGACGACGACAGTTATATGGGAGCGATCACGCTGCGCGAGGCACTCACGCTCTCGCGCAACGTCGTTGCCGTGAAGCTTGCCGAGCGCGTCGGTCTAGACAAGATCATCGGCTACGCTCACCGGATGGGCGTGAAGTCGCCGCTCGAAGCGAACCTTTCGCTTGCGCTCGGTTCGTCAGGAGTCACGGTACTCGACCAAGCGAGTGGGTACTCGACGCTTGCAAATCAAGGGCTTCACATAGACCCGACGCCGTTTCGCCTGGTGAAGGATTCGTTGGGAACCAGCCTTCTCGACAACCGCGTTCCGCAGGCCGTCGACGTCGTGAGCGCTGGGACGGCGTACATCATGACGTCGATATTCGAGGACGTGATCTCGCACGGCACCGGCTATCCAAACGCCGTCATCGGACGCCCGGCTGCCGGTAAGACCGGCACGACTTCCAGTTTCCGAGATGCGTGGTTCGTCGGTTACACGCCCGATCTCGTTACCGCGGTTTGGCTTGGTAACGACAACTACATGCCGATGGTGGAATCCTACGGCGGCAACATTCCAGCGAGAATTTGGGCGCGCTTCATGAAGGCCGCGCTCGCCGGCACGCCGCCGCACGATTTTCCATATCCATCCGACGAGGTGGCGAAGGTGGCCGGCTGCGGTCGCGGCGGTCACGAGTACTACCTGAAAGGTACCGAGCCGCAATCGGGCTGCGGAGGCTCGATCGATGCGTACGGCGAGAACGATGGCTACGGTGCGGCGGCGAGCTATGCCCAACCGACCGTTCCGCCTGCCGACTCGACGCCGCCGGTGGTCGTTCCGCCGCCGCCAACCGAATCGCCGACTGGATCGCCGTCACCGTTGCAGACGGTGCCGTTGGAAACGGAGACGCCGGCACCGCGCGTTCACCGATGAATAACGACGGCGTTCTGGAACTTTCGGTCGGCGAATTCTCGCGCCGCTTCTCCGTCATGATCTCCCGGCATCCGGTCTTGCAACGGATCGCGATCGTCGGCGAGATCACCGAGGTCAAACGTTGGTCCGACGGCAACCTCAATCTGACCCTTAAGGAAGGGGAAGCGATACTCGGCTGCTTCTCATTTGCCAGCGAAGCTAGGCGGTTCCCGAAAATACAAGTTGGCCTGACGGTACGCGCTCAAGGAAGCGTCGAGATACGACCCAATCGCGCCGTCTATCAACTTCGCGCGCTTACGCTCTCGCTGGTCGGAGAGGGTAAACTAGCCGCGCAAATCGAGGAACTCCGCGTTCGCCTTCGCGCTGAGGGGGCCTTTGATACCTCGCGAAAGCGAACGGTTCCGGCCTTTCCTCGTCGAGTTGCGCTTGTCACGAGTGACGATGACGCGCGCGCCGATTTCGAGGGGCGCATGCGAGCCGACGCGCCACAGGTCGACATCCTGTTCTTCGCATCGCGCGTGCAGGGTAAAGGCGCGGAGATCGAGATAGCGGAAGCGATGGATCGTGCCTCGCGTGCAAAGGTCGACGTCATCGTCATTACGCGCGGCGGGGGCTCTAGCGACGACCGCTTGACGTTCAACCTCGAACCCGTCGTCCGCGCGATTCTGCGCTCGTCTCGCCCGGTAGTTACCGCGCTTGGGCATTTGAAGAACCGGCATCTCGCCGACGAGGTGGCCGATCTTGCGCTCGCCACGCCAACCGCGGCCGCCGTCCATCTCTCGCAAGAATGGCTGCGAGCCTTCGAGCATTTGCGAACGATGCGCACCGCGCTCGGCCGCGGATATCGCGCATTGCTCGCGACTAAGACACAAGGCATCCGATTTTCTACGCAGGCACTCGATCATGCTGGACGAAACTTCGTCACACGTCGCTTCGAACGCGTTCGCGTCCTCGAAAGGCGGCTCGATCAACGAAGTCCAGCGGCCCGCGTCACCCAGTGGCAGATTGACCTCGTGCGCGTGAACGAGGCCTTCGTGCGTTTGCGCGAACGGGTGCCTGCATTGTATCTGCGCCGTTTGGAACGCGCCGAAGCGGCGCTCGACGCTGAGGATCCGACACGGCCGCTCGAGCGGGGCTATGCGATTGTTACTAAGGATGGAGTGGCGGTGCACGACGCCGCCTCGCTCGCGGCCGGGGACGCAATCGCAGCGCGGCTGCAGCGCGGGATGCTCAACGCTCGCGTTGAATCCGTGTACCTAGAATGAGTGCTCGATTACCGCAGACCTTCGAGCAGAAACTCGCCCGCATCGACGAGATCGTGAAAGAGCTCGAGGGCGGCACTGTCGAGCTGCAACGCGCGACCGAGCTCTTTAAGGAAGGAAAGGTGCTCGCTCGGGAATGCGAAGCACTTTTGAAAAGCGCGCAGACTCAGATAGACGAAGCGATGACCGGGCCTGAGCCGGCCGCTGGAAACAAGCGTTCGAAGAACGATGAACTCGACAACCAGATACCGTTCTGAAGGTTTCGCGCACGAGGTCACCCCTTAAGCTGGCGCTGAAACTTCGGCTCGATGCCGCGGTCGCGGAGCGAACCGGCATAACGCGATCGCAAGCGCGCAGCCTCATCATGGAAGGGCGCATCAGCGTCGAAGGCGTCGTCGCAACGAAGGCCGGTCAAAACGTCGCTTCGGACGCGCGCATAGATATCGAAAAACCGCGACGGTTCGTCAGTCGGGGCGGCGAGAAGCTCGACTACGCGCTAAATGCCTTCGAAATCGACGCGCGTGCGCTGGACGCGCTCGACGTCGGCGCCTCGACCGGGGGGTTCACCGATTGTCTGTTGCAGCGAGGCGCGACGCGCGTTACGGCCGTGGACGTAGGGTACGGCCAGCTAGATTGGCGGCTTCGCAACGATCCGCGCGTGCGGGTTCTCGAACGCGTCAACTTCCGCCGCCTCCCGGACGATGCGTTCCCAGGCGGCTTTGACCTCATCACCGTCGACACGTCGTTCATCTCGCTTCGCACGATCTTGGCGCGGGCCGTCGCGTATCTGCGCCCCGATGGGATCGCAGTCGCACTCGTCAAGCCACAGTTCGAAGCCGGCCGTGACCGCGTGGGTACGGGAGGGGTCGTCCGCGATCCCGGGACGCACCGTATGGTGCTGCGCTCGGTACGCGAGGCCGCTCTTTCGCTCGCACTCGTTCCCGTCGCCCTCGTCGCTTCACCATTGCTCGGGCCGGCGGGAAACCGAGAGTTCTTAATGGAGTTGCGGCGAGAGGGCGAGCCGTTCGCCGACGCACGAGTTGAGGCGGTCCTCGGCGAAGGAGGTAACGTATGACGACGATGCTGGCGATCGAGAAGAAGGTCGTGGCGCTCTACGTCGACACGGAACGCGAACACGCGCGCTCGATCGCCGTACGCATCGCCGCAGACTTTCGCGCCAGCGGCTTCGACGTGGTTGAAGGCATTAACGCCGCGACGGCCTCGCTCCTGATTACCGTCGGGGGGGACGGCACGCTGCTGCGCGCCGCCCGCATCGCAGTCGAGCACGACGTTCCGCTGCTCGGCATCAATACCGGCAGGCTCGGCTTCTTGACCGAATTCGACGAGGACGATCCGCGGCTCGACGACCTGCCTGCGCTGATCGAGCGCGGGCTCTTCATGGACGAGCGTACGGCGCTGCAAGCCGAATATGACGACCGGCGCTTCTTCGCTCTCAACGACGTCGTCGTGCGCAAGGGCGAGGTCTCGCGCCTGGTGCCGTTCGGACTTCGCGTAGACGACGGCGCGACGACGCAAATCGCGGCCGACGGAATCTGCGTCGCGACCCCGACCGGTTCGACTGCCTACTTCTTGTCGGCCGGAGGCTCGCTGATCGCGCCGAGAGTCGACGCTTTTGGCGTCGTCCCGCTGCTGCCGCACACGCTCTTTTCGCGGCCGCTGATCGTGCCGAATGATTCGCATATCGAGATCACGTCGGACTCGGAGTCAGCGCAGGCGCACCTCGAATGCGACGGCGACGTTCTTAGCGATGTCGCGCCGAGTTCGAGCGTGATGATCCGTCGCCACCCTAGGCGCGTCCGCTTTGCGCGCACGGCGCCCCTGCATTTCCTCGAGCGATTGGAAACAAAGATGCTATGGGGCGTTTCCATCAAGGATCCTCGGCGTTAAGAGACCTCTATAAAAAATGCTGCGGCAGCTTCAAATCGAGAGTTACGGGCTGATCGAGCGAGCCGTCGTGGAGTTCGCCGAGGGAGCGACGATCTTCACGGGCGAGACGGGCTCGGGAAAGACGATGCTGATCGGCGCGCTCGACTTTGCGCTCGGCGCGCGCGCCGGCCCCGACGTCGTTCGGCGCGGAGCACCGAAGGCACTCGTAACGCTGGCGTTCGATCCCGACGATGCGTTACGCGCGCGCTTTGCTGCGGACGGATTCGAGCTCGACGGCGGCGAGCAAGGGACCATCGCACGCGAGATGACCGAGAGCGGGCGTTCGACCTTACGCGTTAACGGACGAGCCGCGACGGCTGCGTACGTTCGCGAACTCCGCGACGGGATCGCGGAGATCGTTGGCCAGCACGAAGCGCAGCGGCTGCTCTCGGCGGCCTATCACCTCGAGCTGCTCGACCGATTCGCGGGCGAGGCGGTACTTCGACTGCGCGATACCGTGGCGGCTGCGTACGCGCGAACGGAAGAGTTGACCGAGGCACTTTCACAGCTCACGCGGGACGAACGCCGAGCTCGGGAGCGTTACGACGATGCGTGTTTCACGGTGCGCGAGATCGAAGCGGCGCGCCTCGAGCCTGGAGAGTTCGAGCGGCTCAACGATCGGCGAGCGTATCTCGATAACGTCGAGCGCATCGCGGTAGCGTTAAACGCGGCCCGCGAGGCGCTCGCCGCGGAGGAAGGCGGCGCCACCGGCGCGCTCGGAGCCGTGACGACCGCGTTGTCGAGCGTAGGGAAGTTCGATGGTTCGCTACGCGATATGGCGGAGCGCGCGTCGGCGCTCCAATCCGAGGCCGTCGATCTCGCGGCCGATCTTTCGCGCGCGGCCGATGCCGCCGAGTACGATCCGGCCGAGCTCGACGCCGTCAACGCTCGCCTCGATCTCATCGAGCGCCTGAAGCGAAAGCATGGGCCGGATATCGGAGCTGTCGTGGCGGCCGCGCAGCGCGCGCGAGAGATCGTGGATGAATACGAAGGTCGAGATCGGCGTGCCGCCCAGCTCGAGGCGGAAACCGCGGAGGCGCTGCGCGAGCTGCGTGAAGCGGCCGCTTCGCTCAGCGCGTTACGCACCCGGGCGGCCGCGGCACTTCACAAACGCGTGGCCGGCGAGTTCGTCGAGATCGCGCTCGCCTCGGCAGTTTTCCAAGCGGCGATCGAGCCGCTGGAGCGGATCGGCGCCAACGGCGCGGAGCGCATTGAGTTCCTCTTCGCAGCGAACGCCGGCGAGCCGGCACGGCCGCTCGCGCGCGTCGCATCGGGGGGCGAGCTCTCGCGCGTACTCTTGTCACTCGTCGTCGTGCTGGCCGGCGCGCGCGACGCACGAAGCGCACTGGTTTTCGACGAGATCGATGCCGGGATCGGGGGTACTACCGCCACGGCGGTCGGCGCTCGTATCGGACAACTCGCGCGGCGGGGGCAGGTCGTTTGCGTCACGCACCTGGCGCAGCTCGCGACTTGGGCCGAGCGACACTACGTTCTCGACAAGGTGGAGACCAAGAAGGCGACGACCATCGTCGTCCGCGCCATAAAAAACGCGAAGGAACGCGAAGCCGAGATCGCGCGTATGCTTTCCGGCGAAACGCACGACGTTGCGCTCCGGCACGCGCGTGCCTTGCTCGCGAAAATCTCCTAAGGAATCTGGTGGATCTTGAGAACGTTCGTTCCGCCCGAACCGACGGGCATGCCGGTCGTAAACGCGATCAAGTCGCCCGAACTCACCAAGCCTTCGTGCACCATATGGCGCTCGGTCATGTAGAGCAAGACGTCGATCGAGGCATAAGAATCGATCAGAAGCGCTTCCGTGCCCCAGAGCAGCGCGAGCCGGCGCGCAACGTATGGCTCGGGCGTGAGCGCGACGATCCGTGCTTGAGGCCGAAAGGCGGCGATATGGTGCGCGGTGTTCCCCGTGGTCGTACCGGTGACGATGTAGGGAATCTTTAACTCCGCGCTGGCACGGGTCGCAGCTTCGGCGATGGACGACGCGACCGTCGGTTCGAAGTTCTCCAGGCGGCGATCGCGTAACGCGGCGTGCGGATAATGTTGCTCGACCTCGCGCGCGATCTGTGCCATCGTACGAACCGCTTCGGTCGGATAAGCGCCGATCGCCGTTTCAGCCGAGAGCATTGCGGCATCGGTGCCGTCCAGAATCGCGTTGGCAACGTCGGTTGCCTCGGCACGCGTCGGGCGCGGGGAAGCAATCATCGACTCTAGCATCTGCGTTGCCGTAACGACCGGTTTGCTGGCGCGATTGCATTTGGCGATGATCTCTTTCTGAATGATCGGGACGGTCTCGATCGGAACCTCGATGCCAAGGTCTCCGCGCGCGACCATGATGCCGTCGGCGGCCGCGATGATGCTGTCGAGCTCGGTCAACGCCTCGTGCTTCTCAATTTTTGCGATGATGGGAACGCGCTTCTTCCGCTCCGCCATGAACGCTTTGGTGCGCTCGACGTCTTCAGCCGAGCGGACGAAGGAGAGCGCGACGTAATCGACGCCGTGCTCCAGGCCGAACGCGAGGAACTCGAAATCACGCGGCGTGACGGATGCGATGTTTAGCGAACCGTCCGGATAGTTGATCCCGGCGCCCGAGCGCAGGTTTCCGCCAAACTCGACGGTCGTTTCAATTTCGGTCGCGTTTTTACCGACGACGAGCAGCGCGATCTGTCCATCCTGAAGGTAGAGGCGCTTGCCGATCGCAACGTCGGCGGGCAGGTCGCGATAGGTCGTGCTTACTCGCTCGGCCGTGCCGGCAACCGGCTCCGAGCTTATCACGAATCGCGCACCGCGCTCGAGGCGGACCGACGGTACGCTGTCGGCGAGCAATCCGGTCCGAACTTTCGGTCCCGGCAGATCTTGCAAGATCGCGGTTTGAATGCCAAGCTCAGCCGAGATCTTGCGAGCCGAAGCGATCACTCGACCGTGCTCTTCCGGCGTACCGTGAGAGAAGTTTAAGCGCAGGACATTAGCCCCAGAGATAAAGAGCGAGCGTAAAATCGCCGGGTCCTCAGACGCAGGTCCGACGGTCGCAACGATCTTCGTGCGCTTCTCTAAAATTTGTTCCATGTCACGTTTGCCTTGTGCGGCGCCGACGGCAGGCTCCTGCGCTCGATTAAGCGCAGTTAACCCGTCCCGTGAAGTTCGCGCGCGATCCCCGCGACCGCCGCTATCCCGAGCGGTTGGCGGGCAGCTTCCTAGTCTCGCTGCTTTTACATGCATTGCTTGCGGCGCTGCTCTTCTCCGTCCTCGCAAGCTCGTCGCAGCAGGGCGCGACGGAGAGCGTTTCGGGCGGCGAAATCGTCACCATCGCGCGTACCTCGCCGATTGTCGTTTCGAATCAACCCTCCGCCGTTCGCGCGGTCGCCCCCGTTCCACACGTTCCGGTGATCGCGCCGCTCCATCACGCTCCTTTAGTTCAGCCGCAGACGCAGCGCTTGCCGGTGAATCGTCACGAGCTCGCAGTGCCGGCGCCGACGGCGCCGCCGAATCCTCGCCCCGTTCCGCAACAAACGCCCCAGCCGAATCCGCAACCGACTCAAAACGTCTTCGAAACCACGCCGCGCAACGAACTCCCGGCGGCTCCAGTAAGCGTGCCCACGGTACGCCCGGTCGCGGTGGCTTTGAAAGCGCCGCCTACGGAGGCGCCTTCGCCGGTTCCCACGAGTGCGCCGACGGCGCGTCCTTCGCCCAAACTGCCCGCGCCGGTCGTGCGCGCGACCGCGCCTGCGTCGACGCCGGCGCCTGCGATACCGAAGGCCTCGCCGACCGCTGCAGCGATTGCCCGAGCGAGCGCCGCGCCGACCGCAAGCACCGCTCCGGCGGCACGCAGCTCGCTGCCGCCGGCCCAACGCGCGGGCGTGCCGAATCCGAGCCCGACCAACGCAGCCGCCGTCGCTCGCACCCCCGGCAGGGCTCCGAGCCCCGGTCCAAGCGGCGGCCCGTCACCGGGTCCTCAGCGGGGCGTGTCGCCTAGGAGTCTCTCCGCGCCGGCGCGTCCGATCGAAATTCGGCCGACGCCGGTACCGCCTGTGGGCGCAACGCCGGCCCCGAAGTCCAAGAGCGCGCCGAACATCAACGCGAAGCTGCGCTCGCTCCTTCCGAACAATCCGGTTAAGCCAACGACCAAATCCTACACGCCTAATCTCTCGCTTCACGGTCGACTCGAACCGACGCCGCCTCCAGAGGTGCTCGCCAAGACGAAGTATATGTACGAAGTGCGCGGTACGGGCGGCGAGGGGCGCGTGAAGATGTGGGTGACGGCCGCCCGGAAGGATGGGCCGACCACGATCTGCACGGGATGGCTCGTTCGCTATCCCGAGGCGGTCCGCGGCGGCTACGCGGAAGCTCCCGGGCCTTCGAACGTTCAGGACGGCGGCCACGCGGGTCCAGCCAACGGCACGCAAATCACGATCGGTGGAGGCGGCCGCGCGGCTGCGCCGCTGAGTCCCTTCGACGCCGGTATCGCGCCGATCGTTGACGGCATGGTCTCTCAACCATGCGATGGCCGGCTCCTTGCGCCATACGCACCGTCGCCTGTTTCGTCGCCGTGACCGCAAGCGTTTCCCGCTTGCATTTCGACCTTAGTCGCACTAGAATTTTTGTGTGCCGGTAAAGGCACACTTCGTCAGACACGAAGGAGGGCGGTTGGAACCGCAAGATCCGCCGGGCCATCAGGCCCGCGAAGTACGCGCCGAATAGCGGGCGCCTAGAGCGCGCCCACGCCAGCCGGACGATTTCCGGAGGCGCGCTGACATCGCAACGAGGTGAACAGAGCGAGGGGTCGCGCCCACGTAGGGCCGCGGCCCGTCGCAATTGTTAGCATGAATAAGGTTCTCGAGTCGCGAAACCGTTTGAGGAGCGTGGGTCTTGCCCGCGCTTCGCTGCTTCAGAGAGCAGACTACGAAGGATGAAAAGCGGATCGAAGGCCGGAGCGACGATTACGGGCGTGTTTGAACGCGAACTCGACGCGATCGCACACGATGCCGCCTTCAGCGGGCTAGAGATCGTGTCACATCGGGCCTATCCGACGCGAGGATCGACCGCGCTGACGGTGACGATCGATCGTCCCGGCGGCGCCGATCTGGCGCTCTGCGAGCGCGTTGCGGCGCGGCTCAACGCCAATCTCGCCGTCTACGACGACGCCTATTCGCTGGAGGTGGAGTCGGCGGGGCTCGATCGGGCGCTGGTCCGCGACGCCGATTACGAGCGCTTCGCCGGCCAACCGGCGAGGATCGTTACGTCGCTGACGGTGAATGGCGGCAAGACGCACCGCGGCGTTCTGCGCGGGCGCAGGGGCGAGGTGGTCGTCTTAGAGACGCAAACGGGCGAGCTGCTCCTTCCATTTGCCGCGATCAAAGCGGCAAACTTAGAATTCGATCCGCGGGCGGATCTAAAACGCGATAAACTCCAACGGAAACAAAGACATGGCAACGACAGAAAACACGGCAACTGAAGAGAGGCTCATCGACGTCCTTCACTCGATCGCGAAGGACCGCAACATCTCGTTCGAGATGTTGCTCGAAGCCCTCGAGGCGGCACTCCTCACGGCGTACAAACGGCATTTTGGAAGCGAGTCGAACGCGATCGTGATCGTCGACCGGCAGACCGGCGCTTATCGGGTATTCCATCGGCGAAACGTCGTGGAAGAGGTGGAAGATCCCAAGTTGGAGATTTCCGTCAACGAGGCCGGCAAGCCGTACCAGATCGGCGACTACTTCGATCAAGAGGTCACGCCGAAAGACTTTGGCCGCATCGCCGCGCAGACCGCCAAACAAGTTATCGTTCAACGAATCCGCGAAGCCGAGCGCGACACGGTTTATAACAAGTACGTGCGCAAGCTCAACGACTTGGTTACGGGGACCGTGCAGCGATACGAGCAGCGCAACATGTACATCACGCTCGAGGGCCGAGACGAAGCCGTCATGTATCTCGACGAACAGGTGCCCGGCGAGGCGTACCGCATCAACGATTTCATTCGGGCGTACGTGCTCGACGTCAAGAAGTCGCCGAAAGGTCCGCAGGTGATCCTGTCGCGCGCGGCAGAGGGCCTCGTTCAACGATTGCTCGAGCTCGAGGTACCCGAGATCGCGGACGGCACGGTCGAGATCATGGCGATCGCGCGCGACCCGGGCAGCCGCTCGAAAGTTGCGGTAAAGAGCAATCGACCCGAAGTCGATCCGATTGGCGCGTGCCTTGGGCCGAAATCGAGCCGGATCGCGAACGTCACGGATAACTTGCGCGGGGAAAAGGTCGATATCATTCGTTACGATGCGGCGCCGGCGACGTTCATCTCCAACGCGCTCGCGCCGGCCAAGGTGATCGGCGTCGAGCTCTTCGAAGACGACGGCGTGGCCCTTGTTATCGTTCCCGACTATCAGCTCTCGCTGGCAATCGGTCGCGACGGCCAGAACGTCCGTCTGGCCGCACGGCTCACGGGATGGCGCCTCGACATCGCGACCGAGACCGAATCGACGCAAACGCGCGAACGCTATCTCGTGGAGCGAGAGGAGCGGGCGGACAGCGAATCGCCGCCGGTCGAAGCTGCCGACGCAACGACCCCCCCAGCCGGCGAAGAGATCGACGCCGACCTCATTCGCAAGCTCGAAGAGTTTCGGCGCGAGCGGCTCGGGACGGAAGGCCCGTAGATCCGGTACGCAGCTGCGTGGGTTGCCGGCAGCGATTCGCGCAGCGCGAGCTCGTGCGCTTTGTCCGGAGCGCCGCGGGTTGGCAGGCCGACGGTTCCCGCCGTAAACGGCCCGGGCGCGGTGCCTACCTCTGCTCCCCGGCGTGCGCCGAGCGTGCCCGCAAGAACAAGCGATACCCGGGGCTTGGCGCGGCGGCGGCCGAATATGGTTTAATAGAGTGCCCGTGCAAGAAGTAAACGCAATGAATTTTCGTGACGACCGTTCCCTCCGATGAGGGAAACCCTTTGATTACCTAGCGGAGCCAAACCGTCGGTTGGGGCTCCGCGCACTCCAACTGATGGGACTCGGGCGCCATGCGCTCGAGAGTGAACTTGGCCGCAAAAGTAAGAATATTCGAGCTCGCCAAAGAGGTCGGGCTCACCTCGAAAGAGCTTACGACGCTCTTCAACGAACGCCTCGGCGGCGTTTTCGAGGCAAAGAACCAGCTAAGCGTCGTGCCGGACCAGATCGCCGATCTGGTCCGCAGCGTCCTTTTAAAACCCGGCGACAAACCCGTGCCGAAGCCGAAAGCAGCGCCTGCCGGTACGACTGCGCCCTCGCCCGCGCCCGCATCGCCCAAGCGTCAGCCTAAAGCGCCGGAGACTCCACCCCCTCCGATCGCCCGTCTGCGTCCCGTCACGGGGAATTCAGCGCGGCCGGCAGCGGCGGTCCAAGCGCCGGCGCGGGCGCCGGAGGAACCGCCGGCGCCGGACGTTGCACCTGCGCGCCGGCCGGAACCGAGTCCAAAGCCGATGCCGGAGTCGATTCCTCAACTCCGGCCGGTGCCGACCGGTCAGCCGTCGGTCGTCCGGCGAGTGCCGCCACCTCCGGCGACGAGCGCGGCGTCGGCTTCCCCGGGTCCACGTAGTGGTCTTCCCGGCCGTCCCGGCGTGGCGCCGAAGCCTGGCGAGGCGATGCCCGGCCAGGGCGGCAAAGGCGCCGCGCCGACGCGCGCCGCCGCGCCCGGCCTAATTTCGCCGGCGAGGCGGCCGACCGGGAACGGGCCGTTCCGTGCCATGACGCCCGGGCTGCGCCAGGCACCCGGCCGACCCGGGCCGACCGGGACGGAGATGCCGTCGCCTTCCACCGGAGGGCGGCCCGGAGACCGCACGCGATCGCACGAGGAGAAGGCGACCGCCAAAAAAGACCGCGAGAAGGAGCTCTTGCTCGATAAAGAGCGTCAGCGCAAGAAGAAGGCAGAGTCCACTGCGACAAGCCCGGCGCGCCCTCTTGAAACGATCGAGATCCCCGATCTGCTGACAGTGCAGGAACTCGCGACGTCGATGATCGTGCCGGTCAAAGACGTGATCACGGAGCTGATCAAGATCGGTACGATGGCGACGATCAATCAGAACATCTCGAACGACGTCGCGATCCAGATCGCTAAACGCTTCGGCTTCAACGCCGTCGTCAAGGAAGCCGGCGAAGAAGTCACCGTCGAGCAAGAGGAAGATAAGCCGGAGATGCTGACGACGCGTCCGCCGGTCGTCACCGTACTCGGCCACGTGGACCACGGCAAAACCTCACTCCTCGACAAGATCCGTCAAGCGAACGTCGCGGCAGGCGAGGCCGGGGGAATCACGCAAAAAATCGGCGCGTACACCGTCGAGCGCAACGATCGCAAGATCACCTTCGTCGATACGCCGGGTCACGAAGCATTTACGGCGATGCGTGCGCGCGGCGCGAAAGTCACCGACGTGGCGGTGCTTGTGGTCGCCGCCGACGACGGCGTCATGCCGCAAACCAAAGAGGCGATCGCGCACGTCAAGGCCGCGAACGTACCGATCGTGGTCGCGATCAACAAGATCGATCGTCCCGAGGCACAGCCCGATCGCGTCAAGCAGCAGCTCGTCGAGCAAGGCCTGCAGCCGGTTGACTGGGGCGGTAACATCGAAATGGTTCCGGTCTCCGCGAAAACCGGCGAGGGCATCGACGGACTTCTAGACACGGTGCTGCTCGAGGCCGACATCCGCGAGTTGCGCGCAAACAAGAATCGCCGCGCGAGCGGAGTCGTCATCGAGTCGGCCCTTCACCGAGGGCGCGGTGCGGTGGCGACGGTCCTCGTGCAAAACGGAACGCTGCGCGTCGGCGACATCGTCGTGGCGGGAGGGACGTTCGGCAAGGTGCGCGCTCTGATCGACGACAAGGGCAAACAAGTAAAAAAGGCCGGACCGTCAATCCCGGTCGAGGTCATGGGTCTCTCCGACGTTCCGTCGGCGGGCGATACGCTTAGCGTCGTCAGCGACGAACGAGTCGCGCGAGAGACGGCAGAGAAACGTGCAACGCGGCGCCGCGACGTGCGCATGGCCGCGACCGGAACGCAACGCGTTTCGCTCGAGACGTTCATGTCAATGCCGGCCGAGGGTGGCAAGGTGCTGAACCTCATCATCAAGGCCGACGGGCAGGGTTCGCTCGAGGCGCTGCGCGCCCGTATGGAGTCGCTATCGACCGACGACGTGGAGATTCGCGTCATTCACGGCGGGGTCGGGGCGATTTCACCCAACGACGTCAACCTCGCGAGCGCGTCGAATGCCGTACTGATCGGCTTCAACATCCGCCCCGACGAGACGGCTCGACGGCTGGCCGAAAACGAAGGCGTCGACCTGCGCTTCTATCAGGTGATCTACGAAATCGAGGACGATCTCAAAAAAGCGATGCGCGGTATGCTCACGCCGATCGAGCGCGAGGTCGTGCTTGGCCGTGCCGAGGTTCGCCAGGTCTTCAAGGTCAGCCGCGTCGGCACGATCGTCGGTTGCTACGTGACCAGCGGCAAGATCACCCGCAATGCGAAGGCGCGAGTGGTGCGTGACAGCGCCGTCGTCTTCGACGGTGAGATTGAAGGCCTACGCCGTTTCAAAGACGACGTGCGCGAGGTCGCCGAGGGGTTCGAGTGCGGCATCCAGATCGCGCGCTTCCAGGATCTGAAGGAAGGCGACGTGATCGAGGCCTACGCGCTCGAGCGCGTTGCCGCGGAGCTGGTGCGCGCGTGAAACCGCAACGGATAGCGAAGATCGATCATGAGATCCAGCGCATACTCGGTACGCTCGTCTCTCAAGAGCTGCAAGATCCGCGGCTCGCCTTCGTAACGGTAACCCGAGCCGAAGTCACCGACGATCTTCGCCATTGTAAGGTCTTCGTTTCGGTGATCGGCGATCGGCATCAGGCCCGGCAATCGCTCGACGCGCTCAAGCACGCGGGACGCTTTCTTCGCGGCGAGCTCGGGCGTAAGATCGACCTGCGTCACACTCCCGAGCTGATCTTCGTTGAAGATCGATCGGCCGAGCGTGCGATCGCGCTGGCGAAGACGTTGCGCGAGGCGGCGCTGCGGTCGTCCGAGGTAACCGAATGATCGAGAGCACGCCGCGGCGCGCGTGCGCCGAAGAGGTCGCAGCCGAGCTGCGCCGGCGCAGCGCCTTCGTGATGGTGAGCCACATCAAGCCGGACGGCGATACGCTCGGCTCCGGGCTGGCGCTGGGATTGGCGCTCAAGCGTCTCGGCAAGCGGGTTGCTTATTTTCAGCAAGACGGCGTGCCGCGCAATCTGCGTTTTCTGCCCGAGAGCGAGCTGGTCGCGCGTGATTTGCCGCCCGACCTGCCACCCGATACGCTGTACGTCTTCTGCGACATGAGCGACTGGCGGCGCGCCGGCGAATATCTTCCGCCCGTCGAGCGCGAGAACATGCTCGATATCGATCATCACCTCGGCAACTCGCTCTTCGGAAAGCTGAACTTCGTCCTCGAAAACGAGTGTTCCACCGGCAGCGTCGTGATGCACCTTTTGCGCGAACTCGGCCTGACGATCGATAGCCAAATCGCAACCTGCATTCTTGCCGCCGTGATGACCGACACGGGCGGCTTCATGCACTCGAACACGACGCCGGCGACGCTCGAACTGGGGGCGGAGTTGATGCGCCTGGGCGCCGATAAAGAAGAGATCACCAAGGAGATCTTCTTGCGCAAGCGCGTTGCGGCGACGAAGCTCTTGGGCCGCATCATCGAATCGATGCGATTCGAACACGATGGACGCTACTGCTACTCGTACGTTGACGACGCAATGCTCGCGCAGACCGGCGCCGATGGCGAAGATACCGAAGACGCCGTAAACACGCTGCTCGGCCAGGATGGGGTCGAGGTTGCGGCACTCTTCAAAGCGATAGACGGCGAGATTCGGGTCAGCTTACGTTCGAGCGGCAAGCTCAACGTCCAGGCGACCGCGCAGCGTCTCGGCGGGGGAGGACACTTCCGCGCCTCCGGTTTGACGTTTCACGGATCGGTGCGCGAGGCGTTCTTGTCGGTCGAGGCAGCTTTGGTTGCCGAAGGTTTGTAAGTAGAAGTTGCTTCTGAGCGGAGCGTGATAGGGTTCGTTAACCTCTTTAAATCGGCGGGTCCGAGCTCGGCACGCGCCGTCGCGCGCGTGCGCCGAATCTACGCGCTGCGCGCCGGCGACCGGCATCTCTCCGCCGGCCACATGGGAACTCTCGATCCGCAAGCCGCGGGCGTGTTGCCGGTCGCGATCGGGAAAGCGACGCGATTGATTCCACTGCTCGTCGATCAACGCAAGAGTTACGCTTGTACGCTGGTCCTCGGCCGTTCGACGACGACGCAGGACGCTCACGGTGAAACGATCGACTCCGGAGCCGTTCCAAAAGACTGGGCGGCACGCTTGGAAGCGGCGTTGCCCGCATTCGTCGGGCGGATCGAGCAAACGCCGCCGATGTTCTCGGCCGTGCATCATCAGGGGAAGCGGCTCTACGAACTCGCGCGCGAAGGGAAGAGCGTCGAGCGCAAGCGCCGCGCGATAACGATTTATGGACTGCGGTTGATCGGCCTGGAACCAAACTCGGATCGAGCGGTGGCGCGCATGCGGATCGCTTGCAGCGAGGGAACCTACATACGCACGCTCTGCCACGATCTCGGAAGCGCAATCGGGATCCCGGCCCACATGGGAGCGTTGCTGCGCGATGGTTCCGGACCATTCGTGTTGTACGAAGCGCGCACGCTCGATGAAGTTGCGAGCGAGCCGGAACGAGCGCTGATCGCGCCCGAGCATATCATCCCGTTCCCGACAATCGTGCTCGACCTTCGCGAATCGGCCAATTTCCGCGCCGGGCGCGTCGTTCCGCTGCCGGAAGGGGCGACCGGAAAGCACGTTTTCGTGCGTGACGAGTCGCGCACGCTCGTCGGCGTCGGCGAGGCGTTGGGGGCGCTGCTCGCGCCGCGCAAAGTCTTCGTGTAGCGCGTGAAGATCAATCATGCGCTCGCGCGCGAGAGCGTCCGGCCATTAGTGCTCGCGATCGGATTCTTCGATGGATTTCATCGCGGACACCGCGAGATCGCACGCCAAACTTTGCGGATGCGAAAACCCGGCTGGCGATCCGGTCTGTTGACGTTTGCGAACCATCCCGCGTCTCACTTGAGACCTGGGACCGAACCTTCGCTGATCTGCACGCCGGAAGAGCGGCTCGCGCTCTTTGCCCGTGCCGGCTTCGAAGAGTGCTTCTTCGTAACGTTCGACGAAGCGGTCGCTACGCTCTCACCCGAGGCATTCCTCGAGATTCTTGTCGATCGTCTCGGCGTACGCGGTGTCGTGGTCGGCGCGACGTTCCGATTCGGGCACAAGCGCGCCGGCGACGTCGCGCTTATGCGCGACTTTCTCGCCCGGCGCGGGGTCGGTTTCAGCTCCGTCGAGCCGGTTTGTGACTCCGGCGAGCGGATTTCCAGCACTCGAATACGTGCGCTGATCCGGCAGGGCGAGCTCGCCCAAGCCGATCGTTTGCTCGGTGGAACCGGCTACGAGATTCGGGGCTTGGTCGAGATCGGTGCCGGTCGCGGCCACGCCTTAGGTTTCCCGACCGCAAATGTCGCCGTCCCGCGAAAACAGCTTCCCAGGGAGGGCGTCTACACGGCCGTAGCTCGTTACGACGGCCGGGATTACGCGGCGCTCGTCTCGATCGGGACGAATCCGCAGTTCGGCGGGGGAGCGCGCACCATCGAGGCTTGGCTGCGGGATTTCCAGGCGAGCATCTACGGGCGCGAGCTCGCGCTCCGGGATCTACGCTACGTGCGGGAACAGCGGCATTTTGCCGAAGTAGGCGAACTCGTGCGCCAGATGCAGCTTGACCTTCAAGCGATCGGCTATCCCGCCTATGGATAGCAGAATCGCTCGGCTCGCGGTCGCCGCCACGTACTTGATGGCGGCCTGTGGGCACGGGAACGGCGGCGACTCGAACGCCTCGTCGTCAGATAGGGCGCGCGTCGGACGAGCAGCGCCGAGCTGGTCGGAACCGAGCATTCCAGGCCCAAGCCTATCGCTCGCTTCGCTGCGCGGCAGTGCGGTCTACCTGAACTTTTTTGCGAGCTGGTGCCCGCCGTGCAACGCTGAAGCGCCCGCCATCGATTCGCTGGCTCAGAGCTATGCGGCTCGGGGTTTGCGGGTCGTCGGCGTGGACGTGCTGGAGAGCGCGCGTAAGGCCGCTGCATTTCGCAGCGATCATCGCCTCAGCTATCCCGTCGTCATCGACACGGGTGCGCTGCGCGATCAGTACGAGGTCAACGGGCTGCCGGTTCATGTCTTCATCGACCGCGGCGGAATCGTGCGTAAGATCGTGGTCGGTGAGCTCTCGCCCGCGGCGATGCGGGCCAACGTCGAAGCCGTGCTCCGCTAGAGTTCGAGCCGTGCGCATCATAAGGCCGGTCCCGGTCGCCCGCGCGTCCGCTGCGTTCATCGCCGCCGCGCTCGCGGCTGGGTGTGCGGGCGGTGGGGGCCAGGGCAACGGGATGATGCTCCCGGGTAGCGGCGCCGGCGGCGGCGGCGTCGGCAGTACTATCGTCCGGATCTACGTTCCGGCCGGCACTCAAACGAGCTCGATCTCGAGAGCCGCTAACGTGCCGCCTCCCCCCACAGTCGGGGTGCCCGGAGTCGGTACGAACGTTGCGACGCCGACGCCGGCTCCGATCGCAACGCCGGCGCCCGTCGCCGGTTCGCAGGCGCTTGCCATCAACGTCAGCGGCCCTACAACCATCAGTCAGACGGTTTCGGTTGGTCCGACCTCGAGCGGCTGCACTCCGTCACCGGGTGGTTCAATCTGTCAGCTCGGGCTCTCACTTCCGCTGGGAACCTACACGGGCACAATCGGTGCCGCCGCAATCGCCTTCACGGTCGGCTCGACGGCCAACAACGTGCTCAACCTCACGTTGGGTGGGACGCCCTCTTCTGTCGTCGTCGTTCCGGCGTCGTCAATGAGCGTCGCCAATCCACAAGGCGGAATCGATCTTTACGGTGCCGGTAAGCACCTGCTGATGGCCGAGATGCTCGACGCAAATGAGAACGTGATGGTCGGCGGTGGCGGCGCGACCTTTGGGATCAGTCAGGCCGGAGGCTCGCTCGCGATTGCCGTCTCGCAGGCGCCGACCTCCGCGAATCTCTTTTACGTGACCCCCGCAGGCGCTACGAACGGCGGATCGGCGATTCTTCGCGCGACCGCAAATTACGCCGGCGCCGGGAATCCCTGCGCGGCCTCCGGGGCAATCTGCAGCGGAACGGTGCACGTCGACGTTCGCCAGATCCTCGCCGTCGCGAACTCCGGAGCGAACAGCGTCACGCTCTACGCAAACGGCCAGAATTCACCGCTGGCGACGATCCAAAGCGGCGTGACGAGCCCGCAGGCGGTCATCTTCGACGTCGCAGGCGATTTGTTCGTCGCCAATCAGCCGGGCAGCATCACCGAATACGTTCCGCCGTACAATCAAGGGCCGATCGCAATAGCCAACGGGATCAACCATCCGCAGGCTCTTGCCGTCGACGCTCGAGGCGATTTGTTCGTGGCCAACGGCAGCGGCAGCAACACCGTCACGCTCTACTCGCAGCCATACGGCGGCGCGCCGGCAGCAACGATTTCGTCGAACGTCGACGATCCGGTGAGCCTCGCGCTCGATTCAAGCGGCGATCTGTTCGTCGTCAATTCGGCGAACAACACCGTTACCGCCTACGCGCCGCCTTACGCCGGCGTGCCGACGACGATCTCTCGCGGGCTCAGCACGCCGAACTCGCTGGCGCTCGACAACCGCGGCAACCTTTTCGTCGCAAATCTCAACTCCACGCCGAACTCGGTGGTCGAATACTCTCCTCCGTTCTCGAACTCGAGCGCGCCGGTCGCGACGATAACAAGCGGCGTTAACGAGCAAGGTTCGATCGCCGTGCTCTCGACAAATCTTTTCGTTCCGAACCAAGGCGCGAATACGGTTACCGAGTACGGAGCTCCCTACACGGGCTCGCCGACTACGATCGTCGGAGGGCAGAGCCAGCCGGTTGCGTTGGCAATCGACGCCGCCGGAAATCTCTACGTCGCAAACTACGGAAACAATACGGTCACCGTGTACGGGACGCCGTACGCGCCCGGCTCGTGGACGACGATTTCCAACGGGGTTACGGCTCCGCTCGCGCTGGCGCTTTCGCCGGTCACCAACGGCGGCGCAACCTTATTACCCTAGCCGTATTGCTGTAGCTAGCTCACGCCGCGCGCACGCGTAGGGCGTCGCCTTCGAGCGTAACGTCGGCTGCGCATCCGTCGCGCAATTCGCCCCGCAAAAGCGCGGTCGAGAGCGGCGTCGAGACGTAGTGCGAGACTGTCCGCTGCACGTATCGAGCCCCGCTTCCGGAGGCCATCGAGACGCGCGCCAGATAGAGCTTGGCTTCGTTGGAAAGATTGAGAGAAACGTTGCGCACGCCCAAACGCTGCGCAAGAGCGTCGACGTGAATGGTAACGATCGCTTCGATTTGCTCGAGGCCCAGGTCGCGGAATGCAACGATCTCGTCGATCCGGTCGAGCAGCTCCAAGCGAAACGCAACCCCGAGCTCGTCGTCTTGCAGGTTCGTCGTCAAGATGATGAGTGCGTGACGAAAATCGATGGTGCGACCCTTCGAGTCGGTCAGGCGTCCATCGTCGAGAATCTGCAGTAGAATCGATGCGACGTCGGGGTGCGCCTTCTCCACCTCGTCGAAGAGCACCACGCAATACGGGCGGCGGCGCACCGGCTCGGTGAGTTGGCCGGGTTCGTCGTGGCCGGAATATCCGGGGGGCGCACCGAGCAGCCGCGAGACGGTATGCGGTTCGGTGAACTCCGAAAGGTCGACGCGCACCAGCGCAGCCTCGCTGCCGAAGAGCGCTTCGGCGAGCGTCTTAGCCAGCTCCGTTTTTCCGACGCCGCTCGGCCCGCGGAAGAGAAAGGTGCCCAGCGGTTTGCGCGGATCGTGCAAGCCGGTTCGGGCACGGCGAATCGCTTCCGAGACGGCCGCAATCGCGCGCTCCTGACCGACGACCCGCTTTGCGAGAACCTTTTCGAGATCGAGCAATAGCCCGGCTTGCGATTCCGTCAGCGACGACTGCGGGATCCCCGTCCAGCGAGTGACGACCGCCGCGACGTCGGCACTTGTAACGTGTGGGTACTCAACGTTCCCCTTATTGGCGAGCGCGACCGACGCCGCGGCTTCATCAACCAGATCGATCGCCTTGTCCGGCAAGAAGCGGTCTGCGATAAAGCGAGCCGACAGCTGGGCCGCCGCTTCGATCGCCGCTTCCTCGATGCTCACGCGATGATGGCGTGCGTACCGCTCGCGAAGGCCGCGAAGGATTTCGATTGTCTCGTCAATGCTCGGCTCCTCGACCATAACCGGCTGGAATCGCCGCTCGAGCGCGGCGTCCGACTCGACGTACTTGCGATATTCGTCGAAGGTTGTGGCGCCGATGCACTGCAAATCGCCGCGGGCCAGTTCGGGCTTGATCATTGCGCTCAAGTCGAGAGGCGCCCCTTCGGCCGAGCCGGCGCCGACGAGCGTGTGCATTTCGTCGATGAAGAGCACGACGTCGCGCGCACTCCGCTTCACTTCGTCGAGAATTCGCTTCACGCGACCTTCGAATTCGCCGCGGTACTTCGTGCCTGCCACCAGCGGACCGAGCGATAAGGCCAGCACCCGTTTGCCTTGCAGCGAGCGAGGCGCGTCACCGCCTGCGATTCGCTGCGCGAGGCCTTCCACGATCGCGGTCTTTCCGACGCCGGGTTCGCCGACGAGGCACGGGTTGTTCTTACTGCGGCGCGCGAGAATTGAAATGATCCGATCGATTTCGCGGTCGCGCCCGATGACGGGATCGAGTTTTCCTTCGCGCGCGAGCTCAGTTAAGTCACGAGAGAAGGCAGCGAGCGTCGGCGTTCCGCCCCGAAAGCGCTTGCCTAGCTCGTCGAGCGGCGAAGGCCGGCCCTCTCCTTGCATTTTCTCGGCGAGCAGCGCGCCGCCGGCGATGATGCCGGCAGCGGCAAGAGCGGCGCCGACAAACGGCAGCGCACTCGCTGCGGTCCGCCTCTTTGCGCAGGCAGCGCAGAAATGCCGGCCGGCATAGGTGATCGTCGCGGGCTGGGCGCCGCATGCTTCGCAGGTACGGTTCATCACGCTCGTCTACTTGAGATGGACGTCGCGGGTTTCGCCGTGGCTCTAGGGCTCCGCAAGAAAAACGACGCTCACCGCGATCGTGACGTTAACGTTGGATTGATCGAACTCCGTCGGCGCCGCCGCGGAAGCCCGCATCAATGGGACTGGGCCCGGGCCGGGGCCTCCGGCGAGCAGCTCGATGCTCTTAATCGAGACGATATGCAGCGCGGCGGCAGCGGCTAAGGCCTGCGCGTTGGCCCGCGCCTCGGCCACCGCCTTGGCTGTCGCCTGCTCGCGTGCCACGTTCGGATCCGATAAGCCAAAGCTGACGCCGTTGATCGCCGTTGCGCCGGCGCCGATGCTCGCGTCGCTGACGCGCCCAGCCGAAGCGATCGCACGCACTTTAATGGAGAAGTTTCGCGAGACCGTATAACCGTAGCGTTCGTCCGCCGAGCTTGCGGCTTGGGCTCGCGGCGGCGGATTGTAGCTGACGTTGTAATAGACCAGCGAGATGTCGTCGCGCGCAACGGCTAATTTAGCGAGGCTCGCGACGATGCGATCGTAAATCGCGTTGTTTTTCGATATCGCGTCGTTGGCGTTCGCTGCGTACGTTTCGACCGCAGCGTTCACCGTTGCAGTATCCGGCGGCAGCGAGACGCTGCCGGTTCCCGAGGCGGTGATCTCGGTAGGCGCTGCCTGCGCGGCCGCGGCGCACGCGATTGCGGCGCCGAACGTTGCGAGCAGGCAAAGGAAAGTGCGCTTCATAATAGGACTAACGTCCACCACGGGGGCGTTGCGTCCCTGTTCACCAGCGAGAAAGACGCGGCATGCAATGGTGATTCTTGCTTGGATCGTCTGCGGCGCTATCTTGGGTTTTGTCGCCCGCTGGATTGTGCCGGGAGACGCGCGTGGCGGCGTCGTCGCCGATCTCACCGTCGGTATTATTGGCGCCCTCATCGGCGGCTGGCTCTACCTCGAGTTTGGAGGCACCCGCTCGGCGATCAACCTTCCCGGCATCGTCTGTGCCTCGATCGGTTCGATCGTATTGCTCCGCCTCGCGCGTGTGATTCGAGGCAAGCCGGCGCTCTGAAGGGCGCCGCGGCCCGTCGAGGGAAGCTGAAATCTATCTATGGCCTACATTATCACCGAGCCGTGCATCGGCACCAAGGACAAGTCCTGCGTGGACGTCTGTCCGGTCGATTGCATTCACGGCAAGGATGAAGACGAGATGCTCTATATCGACCCGGAAGTCTGCATCGACTGCGGTGCTTGCGTATCGGCTTGTCCGGTAGAGGCGATTTTCGCGGACTCGGACGTTCCCGAGAAGTGGCAGAACTACACTGAGATCAACGCGGAATATTTTAAGAAGTGATCGCCGAGATCTCTCCTCACGCTTTCGCGACCTTTTTTGCGTGGGCACCATGGGTGATCGGAGCATCGATCTACGCTATTTTCTATATCGCTAAGCGCCACGAAGTCGCAGTGGTTCCGGTCTCCGGCAGTCAGACCTATGCCTGCGCGGTCTGCGGCCGCCGCGGGATGCGCGAGCAAATGGTTGCGCAAAATCACGGCGGCGCCGTCGGCTGGCAGTGCGCTAGCTGCGCGACTTCTTCGCAGGCGACCGCGCACTAACAAGTTCCGAAATCTGTCCTGACCTTGCGGAGCGGGACTTAGCGATTTTCGAGCAACGCACGGATGTGTTCTTCAAAACTTCGTTTTCGAGAAAATCGCGTACGAGTGACCGGAGGACACGATGTCCGAAGGGAGCGATCCCGAGGAGCAGGGTCAGGACAGATTTAGACCCAACTCTACTGTTGCTGACCGTAATCTGCTAGAACGTCGTGAATCCGCGACGCCATCGAAAGCGCCTCGTCCCACTTACGCTGCCACATGTTCCGTCCGAAGATCAACCCAACGCAACCCGCGGCCATCGCGACGTGTGCTTTGTGAACGGTTGCCTCGTCACCCATCTTGCTGCCACCGGAGACGAGGACGAGACTCCGTCCGGCCGATTTAACGACCTTGCGTAGACCTTCGAGATCGTCGAACTGGAGCGTGTCGTACGGCTTGGGCAGCTTCGCGGCATCATCGGGCTTCCAAACAGGCTCGTTGAGCTTGATGACGTCGGCCCCCAGCTCGCATGCGACGCGTGCCGCATAGTCGACCGCGTAGAGTGACTCGATGCCGCCCTTGGCTTTGACAGCCACGCCGCGCGGGTAGGCCCATACCACCAACGGCATGCCGTAGCGATCGCACTCTCGGCGCACCTCGTTGCACTGCGCGATGTCGAGCTCTTGTGCCGGGCTTCCGACGTAGAGCGTGTAGCCCACCGCATCGGCGCCCAATCGAATTGCGTCTTCGACCGAGGACGTCAGCGGGCTAAACGCCTCGTCATCGGATGGAATGTTCGTCTTCCCGTTGACTTTGAGCAAAAGCGGGACGCGGCCGGCATACTGCTTTTGATACTTTTCCGCGAGTCCGACGTGGAGCGCTATGCCCGAAAAGTTTCCCTCGACCGCCAGACGGTAGATCCAATCGGTATCTACGGACGCTGGATTATCGAAGAAATCAATCGGTCCGTGTTCGAGTCCTTGATCGATCGGGAGCATCATCAGCGTCCCGTTTGCGGGGCCGTGCTCGTACATCAAACGGTGCAGACGGGTGCGCTTACCGATCGAGAGATTCATGGCGTCGAACGTCGGACGCGAAATAGCAGGCGTGGCGGTTGCAGTCATAATAACGGCGCCTTCGCCACCTCGCGAAGGTTATCCTGAGCGTACCTCCAAAGGGCCGCTCGTGATTGCGCGCGTCGGGTTCGTCGGCTTGGGTGCGATGGGTGAACCGATGGCGGCGGCGCTGCGTAGCGGCGGTTTCGAAGTGACCGCTAGCGTCCACCGGCGGCGCGAAGCGCTCGAGCGGTTACGGACCGCCGGCGTTGCGGAGGCGGCCGATCCGGCCGCGGTCGCAGCAAGCGCCGAGGCGGTGATCCTGTGCGTTCCCGACGCGCCACAGGTTGAAGAGGCGATCTTCGGCATGCGCGGCGTCGCAGCCGGCGCCAAGCCCGGCTTGCTCGTCATCGACATGTCGACGATCTCGCCGGTCGCGTCTCGTCGCTTTGCCGAGCGGCTTGCCGAGCAGGGCGTCGATTTCGTGGACGCGCCGGTGAGCGGTGGTCCGGCTCGCGCCCACGACGCCTCGCTTACTATCATGGTGGGCGCCTCGCCGCAGGCGTTCGCGCGGGCGGAGCCCCTACTACGGGCGATGGGCAGTCCGAACCATCTCGGTCCGGTTGGGATGGGGGAGACCGTCAAGCTCGTCAATCAGATCATCATTGCGAATATCATGATCGCGAACGTGGAAGGTCTGGTCTTCGCGCAACGGGCCGGCGCCGATCTTGGTGCGGTATGCGCGGTGCTGGGCTCGGCAACGGCTTCGAACTACTTGCTCGCGCAGTGGCTGCCGAAGACGTGGTTGGCAGGAACCTTCGAAGGAGGATTCGCACTCGATCTCCTCCGCAAGGATCTCGCGGCGGCGCTCGACGCAGCTCGCGTACTCGACCATCCCATGCCGGCCACGGGGCTGGCATATCAACTCTACACTACTCGCTCCGCTCAAGGGGACGGCGCGCTGGATTACAGCGCGATAGTGAAAGCGTATGAACGTAACGCAGGAGGCGAAGCCGCCACGGTTAGCCTCGCTCAAAAGCCCGGACTTCAATAAGAAGATCCTGGTCGTGGACGACGAGTCTGCGATTCTCCAAACGCTGCGATTCAATTTGGAGCGGAGCGGCTATGCGGTCGTCACGGCGGGCGACGGTCGTAGCGCGATCGCAATGGCACAACGCGAGCAGCCGGATTTGATCGTGCTCGACATCATGTTGCCGGTTCTCGATGGGGTCGAAGCATGCAAGGAGATCCGCAAGTTCAGCCCCGTTCCGATCATCATGCTGACGGCGAAGGATCAGGAGATCGACAAGGTCCTAGCGCTCGAGCTCGGAGCCGACGACTACGTCACCAAACCGTTTGCACTGCACGAGTTTCTAGCACGTGTGAAGGCGCGGCTTCGCCGGCAGGCCTCGATCAACGTCGGACACGACGAGGCGATTTCGCTCGGCGCCATCGTGCTTGATCCCTCGCGTCAACAACTCACCGTGCGCGGTAAAGAGGTTGCGCTCGCTCCCAAGGAGTTCGGACTCCTCCGCGTTCTCATGGAGAACCACGGCCGGGTCGTTACGCGCCAAACGCTGCTCGACAAGGTTTGGGGATACGACTTTGAGGGAGAACAGCAGACCGTCAGCGTTCACATTCGGTGGCTGCGCGAAAAGATCGAAGAAGACTCGCGCGCCCCGCGGCACATTCTGACGGTGCGCAGCCGAGGATACATGTTCAAAGCTTAGTGACAGCACGCTAGGGGTCCGTTTGAGTCCGCTCGAGTGGTCGTTGCTTGCATCGCTTGCCGGCTTAGCCGGGGGTTTCGCCGTTGCGAGGGTGCTGCGTGTCCCGCAAGCTTCCGCACCGGCAGCAGAGCCGCTGGCTCCTCGCCGGCTGGACGCCGGCGGAATTTCGATCGACAGCGCCTTCGCGCGGCTGGTGCGCGCGCTGCCGATCGGCGTGGTGCTCGTCGACCGCTCCTGTCACGTCGAGTTCGCCAACGCCGCGGCGGGAACGACCTTTGGATTCGACCCGGACCGCGCACTCAATCTCCACGTTATCGAGGCCATTCCAAATATCGAGCTCGAGCGACGGATAGGCGACGCATTGCTTGGGGAGGCATCGGTCGCACCGCTCATGCTGACGGGAGCCTCGGGCCAGCGTACGTACCGCGTTTCGGTCTATCCATTGACGGAGCAGAGCGACGGCTCACGGCGCGTCGTCGTATTCTCCGACGACCAAACCGCACTCGTTCGACTCGACCGCGCGCGCAAAGAGTTTCTATCGAACGTCTCGCACGAACTGCGGACACCGCTTTCCTCGATCAAGCTGATGCTCGAAACGGTGATCGAGGCTCCGGAGCAAGAAGCGCGCGATCTCTTCGTCCCGCAAGCGCTCGCGCAAGTCGACCGGTTGACGGCGCTGGTCGGGCAGCTGCTCGAACAAGCGCGTGCAGAATCGGGCCAGCTCAAGCTCGACATTCGCGACGTCGACCTCGAAGAGGTTGCGCAGCCGATCGTTGCGTCGTTCGAGCAGCAGGCATCGAATAAGGGCGTCTCGCTCGAACTCGCAGCGCTGCGTCCGGTGCGCGTTGAAGCCGACCCCGATCGTTTGGCGCAAGTCTTCGTCAACCTGATCGACAACGCGCTTCGTCATACTTCCGGCGGTGGCCGGATTCGAGTCGAGCTCGACGCGCGCGACAGCGATGCGGTGTTGCGCGTGCGCGACACCGGCGAAGGTATCCCGTATCGCGACCTTCCGCACATTTTCGAGCGCTTCTACGTCGTCGACCGGTCACGCACGCGGGGCACCGGCGGGGCCGGCCTGGGATTGGCAATCGTCAAAGGCATCGTCGACGCGCACGGGGGAGCGATCTCGGCAGAGTCGATGCTCGGGCGCGGAACCGCGTTTACGATTCGTCTTCCTATCATGCGCATCAAGCGGGACTCTTAAGATTCTTAAGAGCGGAACGGGCATCGGCGTTGGGGCGACGAACACGGCGCCTCAGATGTTTGTCAACGCAGCGGAACCGACGTCCCTTTCAACGGAGACAAAAATAAACGTTGAGAAACTCAACGTCTATTACGGCGCGTTTCATGCGATCAAGAACGCCTCGCTCGAAGTGCCTGCTCATCGCGTGATGGCGCTTATCGGACCCTCAGGCTGCGGCAAGTCGACGTTTATTCGCGCGCTCAATCGGATGCACGATTTGACGCCCGGGGCGCGCGTCGAGGGACACGTCATTCTCGACGACCAAGACATCTACGCGTCCGATATCGATCCGGTGGCGATCCGGTACCGGATCGGAATGGTCTTCCAGCGTCCCAATCCTTTTCCAAAGTCGATCTTCGAGAACGTCGTTTACGGCCCGCGCATTCACGGCGAACGCGACGGTGCAAAGCTGAAAGAAATATGCGAGCGAAGTCTGCATCAGGCCGCGCTCTGGGACGAAGTCAAGGATCGTCTCGACCGCTCGGCACTCGCGCTCTCGGGCGGACAGCAGCAACGGCTCTGCATCGCACGCTGTCTAGCCGTCGATCCTGAAGTCATTCTGATGGACGAGCCGGCCTCGGCGCTCGACCCGATCGCGACCAGCAAGATCGAAGACCTCATCGAAAAGCTGAAGAGACAGTATACGGTCGTGATCGTCACCCACTCGATGCAGCAGGCGGCGCGCATCAGCGACAACACCGCCTTCTTTCTGCTCGGCGACCTCGTCGAAGCCGACACGACGGCGACGATCTTTACCAAACCGAAGGACAAGCGCACCGAAGACTACATCACCGGCAGATTTGGGTAGTATTTTTGCGTTCCGGAACGACTCCATGGCGGTTAAGATGGGCTTAATCGGCGAGCGCTAGACTTTTCTGTAGAGCGTCCTTAGTACCGCTCGATAACCAAAGTCAACTCAAAGGAGATTCCTTCTATCGTGGCACTGACTCTCGTTCGCGCTGGTCTCGTGACGGCGGCGATGGTTCTGACCGCGAGCTCTTTGGCGCTGGCGGAAACGCAGGCAGCACCAGTCGCCCAGACGAGCGGTCCCGCCCCCGCGGACTTCGGAAGTCCGCCGTCGGGGCAGATCCCGATCCTCTTTAACGACCGGCACGTTTACGCCAGGCCGGATACTTTGAAACAGGGGCGCGTCCTGGCCGCGCTCGCTCGCGGCGGAACGTTATACATTCCGCTGCGCTCGATGTTCGAACAGATGGGCGCAACGGTCTCCTACGATCCCTCGAGCAAGACAGCGACGGTTTCGAAGGCCGGGGCCGAGGTGGTGGTCACGGTCGGCAAGCCGGAAGTCGTGATCAACGGCGAGTCGCGTCCGCTCGACGTACCGCCGATCATCTATCAGGGCGTCGTCCTGGTTCCGGTTCGCGTGATCTCGGAGAGCATGGGCGCCTACGTGCAGTGGGTTCCCGACCGTCACCTGGTCGTGGTACGCTACGTTCCGGCGACGCCCCCGCCGAGTGAAGCTCCGCCGCCGGCTCCCGTCGAAACGGAGGCGCCTCCCCCGCCACCGCTGGCCACGCCGAATCCGCTAAAGATCGGCGGTTACTTCCGTTCGTATTACTTCACGCGTCAGAATGCGTCGAACAATCCCGGCGCCCAGTTCAACTTCACACCTGGCGCCAAGTACAGCTCGACCGGCGTCAATCAGGCATCGTGGAACAGCGGCATCGCGCTGCACGGTGAGTACGACTTTCAAACCGGTTGGAACGTCGGTGCTACGTATCTCTACGCTAATCCGATCAACGGTCCGTGCGTTGTCGCAGCGAATCACGCGAAAGGCGCCGTCTGCGTAACGCAAGCCCCGCCGAACACGAATCCCGACGACACGCTGCCGGGCTTCACCTTAAGCTCGTTCTACGAGGCGTATGCGGGCTATAACGCCCACGGCTTCCAAGGCGAACTCGGCAACATCCTCTTCACCTCGCCATGGGCGAATCCGTCGGATTCGCGAATCAAGCCGGCGGCCTTCCAAGGAGCGTATTTGAACTATATTGCGCCGTCGTTTTGGACCGTCGAAGGCGCCGACATGTTGAGTTTCGAGAACCGGACCAGCTCGGCGTTTAGCCAGCAGACGCTGCTCACAAGTTTCCCGGCCGGGAATCCGGGAATGGGCTCCAACATTTTTGTCAACAACGGCGGGCTCGGCATTACAAGCAATGGGTTCGCGATGGGCAAGGTCGGTTATGACAATCCGAACGGAATCTCGGCCAACGGATACTTCTACGGCGTCAGCGACATCGTCAATTCGTGGTGGTTCGACGGAAAGTACACCTTTTCAGAAACGAAGCTCTCGCCGTTCATCGCGCTGCAAGGCGGGTGGGAAAGCAACAGCGGGCTCTCCTACATCGGAAAGATCGACAGCGAGCTCTTCGGCGCGCAGCTCGGTCTCAACGTGACGCCGAATATCCAGTTTACCGCCGGTTACGATCAGATTCCGTGGAAGACGGACACCGTGTTCTTACCGAAGAACGTGACCTGCAACAACGCCAACTATCAAATCAGCGCGAAGGGAGCGACGCTCGCCTATCTGCTGCCGATGAATGCGGCGCAATGCTTCAACAACGCCAATGGCACGACGCAGATTTACTACGGCGGCTGGGCAAGCCCGTACACCGACGGCTACGCGACCGATCCACTCTTCACGACGAGCATCGATCAAGGCATGGCCGATCGTCGCGCGCCCGGAACGTCCTGGAAAGTAGCGCTGGCGTATACATCCACAAACAAGAAATGGGTCTTCGCAGCGACGGATGCTTGGTATAACTACGGCAACGCGCTGGCGCCGCAGAGTACGCGAGACTGGACGCTCGACGGCATGTATCATTTCAGCGCCGTTAAAAAAGGAGCGTACCGCGGCTTGCTGCTCCGCTACCGGTACATGGACCGTACGTATTCGAATACGTTCTGCGGTGCAGCTGGTACGAACTGCGTCGCCGGATCTTCGATCGGGTCCGGTTTTCTTGGGGGCCTGCCGCTCTTCAAATACAATCGCGCGCAGCTAGAATACGACTTTTAAAGTCTCGCTAGTGCGAAGGCTACTGCGGTAAAAGGGGCTGCCCGGGGGAGGGCAGTCCCCAGTTTACACCCTCTTTACTTATTAACCAGGGTTACTTTCGCTTGTCAAGAAGTTGACCCAAATCGCTTTACTAAAAAGGAGATTCCTTCTATCGTGGCACTGACTCTCGTTCGCGCTGGTCTCGTGACGGCGGCGATGGTTCTGACCGCGAGCTCTTTGGCGCTGGCGGAAACGCAGGCAGCACCAGTCGCCCAGACGAGCGGTCCCGCCCCCGCGGACTTCGGAAGTCCGCCGTCGGGGCAGATCCCGATCCTCTTTAACGACCGGCACGTTTACGCCAGGCCGGATACTTTGAAACAGGGGCGCGTCCTGGCCGCGCTCGCTCGCGGCGGAACGTTATACATTCCGCTGCGCTCGATGTTCGAACAGATGGGCGCAACGGTCTCCTACGATCCCTCGAGCAAGACAGCGACGGTTTCGAAGGCCGGGGCCGAGGTGGTGGTCACGGTCGGCAAGCCGGAAGTCGTAATCAACGGCGAGTCGCGTCCGCTCGACGTACCGCCGATCATCTATCAGGGCGTCGTCCTGGTTCCGGTACGCGTGATCTCGGAGAGCATGGGCGCCTACGTGCAGTGGGTTCCCGATCGTCGCCTGGTCGTGGTTCGCTACGTTCCCGCGACGCCGCCGCCGAGTGAAGCTCCGCCGCCGCCGGCTCCACTCGAGACGGAGGCGCCTCCCCCGCCAGCCCCGGCGACGCCGAATCCACTGAAGATCGGCGGTTACTTGCGTTCGTATTACTTCACGCGTCAGAACGCATCGAACAATCCGGGGGCACAATTTAACTTCACCCCGGGCGCCAAGTACAGCAGCGCGGGCGTCAATCAGGCGAGTTGGAACAGCGCGATCGACCTTCACGGCGAATACGATTTTCAAACCGGCTGGAACGTCGGTGCGACGATGCTCTACGCCAATCCGATCAACGGTCCGTGCACCATTGCAGCGAATCACGCGAAGGGCGCCGTTTGCGTATCGCAGGTTCCCCCCAACACGAACGCTGACGACACGCTACCCGGTTTCGCGCTCGGTTCGCTCTACGAAGCATACGCGGGCTATAACGCCCACGGCTTCCAAGGCGAGCTTGGAAACATCCTCTTCACCTCGCCCTGGGCGAACCCGTCGGATTCGCGACTCAAGCCCGCGGCGTTCCAAGGAGCATATTTGAGCTACACATCGCCGTCCTGGTGGACGGTTGAAGCCGCAAATATGCTGTCATTTGAAAACCGCACCAGCTCGCAGTTCAGCCAGCAGACGCTGCTCACGAGCTTCCCGGCCGGCAACAACGGCATGGCGTCCAACATCTTCGTGAACAACGGTGGGAAGGGCATCACGAGCGACGGCTTTACGATGGGCAAGCTAGGCTATGGGAATCCTTCGGGTCCGGGATTCTCGGCCGACGGATACTTCTATGGCGTCTACGATATCGCGAGTATGTGGTGGTTCGACGGCAAATATCAGTTCAATAGTCACGGATCGGTGGCACCGTGGCTGGCACTGCAAGGCGGCTGGAATCAAAATGCCGGACAGTCCTTCGTCGGCAAGATCAACAGCCAGGCATTCGGCGCGCAGCTCGGGACGAACATCGCAAAGAACTTTCAGGTAACCGTGGGCTACAATGAGATCCCCTGGAAAACCGACACGGTCTTCCTGCCGAAGAACGTGACCTGCAGCAACGCCAACAATCAAATCACGACGAAGGGAGCGACGCTCGCGTACTTCCTCCCGCTGAATGCAGCGCAGTGCTTCAACAATCCAAACGGCACCACGAGCATCTACTACGGCGGTTGGGCGAGCCCGTACACCGACAACTACGACAGCGATCCGCTCTTCACAACCAGCGTTACCCAGGGTATGGCTGACCGGCGCGCGGCGGGTAATGCGTTCAAAGCCGCGTTCCAATACACGTCGACCAACACGAAATGGGTTTTCATCGCGACCGACGCCTGGTACAACTACGGCAACGCGCTGGCTCCCGAGAACACCAACATCTGGGTTCTCGACGGTCGGTATCGCTTTAGCCACATGCCGGCGACCGGAACCTACCGCGGCTTATCGCTGCGCTACCGCTACATCCAACGCACCCTTTCGAACACGTTCTGTGGCGCCTCGGACACGCCGAGCTGTCCAGCCGGTTCGACGATCGGCGCGTCGGAGTTCGGTGGTCTCCCGCTCTTCAAATACAATCGTGCCCAGCTCGAGTACGACTTTTGAGGATCCCCGACTCGGCCTAACTTCCTAGCTAGTGGCAGGCAAGGCGAGGGACCGTGCTCCGATGAGCACGGTCCTTTCGTTGAATAATGACCAGGGTCATCGACCGTTAAAGCGAATAGGTGACTCAAGGCATCTTTTTCAGAGCTTATTAGAAGGAGCTTCCTGCAACCACATGAGCCACTTCGTGAGAGCGGCGGTTCTACTTATCGCCGCAACCCTGGCGGAAACCGCCGGAACCCTAGCCCAATCCCAGCCGACCGCCCCCACAACAATTCTCAACGTCTCCTTCGATCCCACGCGCGAACTCTACGACGACTACAACGCCGTCTTTTCCGCATACTGGAAGAAGAAGACGGGACAAAGCGTTACCATCCAGCAGTCCAACGGCGGGTCCGGAAAGCAGGCGCGTGCGGTTATTGACGGTCTCCAAGCCGACGTCGTCACGCTCGCTTTGGCCTACGACATTGATGCGATCGCCGACAAGGCGAAGTTGCTGCCTGCAAACTGGCAGTCTCGACTGCCCGAGAACAGCACGCCCTACACGTCCACGATCGTTTTCTTGGTGCGCCAGGGCAACCCAAAGCATATACGCGACTGGGGAGACCTCATACGTCCCGGCCTTTCGGTGATAACTCCGAACCCCAAAACGTCGGGCGGCGCCCGCTGGAACTTTCTCGCGGCATGGACATACGCGCTCTCACGTCAGGGCGGCAATCCCGCAGCGGCAAAAACGTTCGTTACGCAGCTGTACAAGAACGTTCCGGTTCTCGATTCGGGCGCGCGCGGTTCGACAACGACCTTCGTAGAGCGCGGCATCGGGGATGTTGAGATCGCCTGGGAGAGCGATGCCCTCCTTGCCGTCAACAGCCTGGGACGCGGTCGCTTCGAAATCGTCCGGCCGCCGACGAGCATTCTTGCCGAGCCGCCAGTGGCGCTCGTTGACGGCGTCGTGGATAAGCGTGGATCGCGCCGCGTCGCGCAGGCATATCTCGAGTACCTTTACTCGCCTCAAGGGCAAGAGATCGTCGCACGCCACTACTTTCGACCACGTCTACCATCTGTTGCCAAGAAATATGCCGCGCAGTTTCCTGCCATGAGGCTGGAGACGGTCGCAAGGTTTGGGGGCTGGAAAAACGCCCAACAAGAGTTCTTTGCGGACGGCGGAATCTTCGATCAGATCTACCAGCCGAGTCAGTAGCAAGATGCCACGACCTCCGATCGCCGCTCGCCGGCGGAGTATCATTCCGGGGTTCGGATTGACGCTGGGCTTTACCGTGCTCTATCTATCACTCTTCGTCTTGCTGCCGCTCTCCGCCACTTTCGCGGCGACGGCAAAGATCGGCTGGCATCAGTTCTGGCACATAGTGACGGCGCCGCGCGCGATTGCCGCCTACCAGTTGAGTTTCGGTGCAGCGCTCCTCGCGGCCGCGCTAAACTTTATCTTAGGGACGCTTGTTGCGTGGGTCTTGGTGCGTTACGCATTTCCCGGGAAGCGGATTCTCGATTCGCTGGTGGATCTGCCGTTCGCGCTCCCGACGGCAGTAGCGGGCATTGCCCTGACGACGATCTATGCGCCGAACGGATGGTTCGGGCACCCGTTGGCATCGCTTGGCATACACGTTGCATTCACCCGGCTTGGAATCGTCATCGCGCTGACTTTTGTGGGCTTACCTTTCATCGTGCGAACGGTGCAGCCGGTGCTGGAAGATCTCGACAAGGAACTCGAAGAGGCGGCGGCGAGCCTTGGCGCCGCGCGCTGGCAAACGTTCCGGCGCGTCATCTTTCCGTCCATCCTGCCCGCCGCGATCACGGGATTTACCCTGGCCTTCGCTCGCGGTGTGGGCGAGTATGGCTCGGTCATCTTCATTGCCGGCAACATGCCGATGCGAACCGAGATCGCGCCATTGCTGATCGCAACGAAACTCGAGGAGTACGATTACGCCGGAGCGACGGCGATCGCGCTCGTCATGCTGCTCGCCTCGTTCGCGTTGCTTTTTACGATCAACGCGCTGCAACGCTGGAGCAGCCGTCAGGAGGGCGCCGATATTTCGCAAGCCGCGTCCCTGCGCCCGGTACTGAGCGCCGATGGTTAGCGCGATTCCGGCGGCGCGCGCGGGCTCCGTGACTGAGTCGCCATGGATGCGACGCCTGCTGATTGGTACGGCCATATTCTTTCTGAGCGCCTTCCTCCTCGCGCCGTTGGCTATCGTCTTTACAGTTGCGCTGGGGCAAGGCGTCGTCGCGTACGTTCAGAGCTTTCAAGACCCTGACACGATCTCGGCGATTCGGTTGACGCTGTTGGCGGCGCTGATAGCGGTTCCATGCAATCTCGTCTTCGGCGTGTGCGCGGCATGGGCGATCGGTAAGTTCGATTTCGTCGGAAAGAGCATTCTGATCGCCCTTATCGATCTTCCGTTCTCGGTATCGCCGGTCGTCGCCGGGCTTACGTACGTGCTCCTCTTCGGAGCGCAAGGCTGGCTTGGGCCTTGGCTGACGGCACACAACGTCCATATCATCTTCGCCGTTCCCGGAATCGTGCTGGTGACGATTTTCGTGACGTTTCCATTCGTTGCGCGCGAGCTGTTGCCGCTGATGATCGCGCAAGGTAACGACGAAGAGGAAGCAGCACTGACCCTCGGGGCAAACGGCTGGCAGACGTTCGCTCGCGTGACCCTGCCGAACGTCAAGTGGGCGCTGCTCTACGGCGTCATTCTGTGCAACGCTCGAGCGATGGGCGAGTTCGGCGCGGTCTCGGTCGTTTCGGGCCATATCCGCGGCCTGACCAACACCATGCCGCTTCAAATCGAAGTCCTTTACAACGATTACCGGTTCGTCCCGGCCTTTGCGGTCGCGTCGCTCTTGGCGCTCTTGGCGTTGGCGACGCTCGTTGTCAAAAGTTTGGTCGAATGGCGAGCCGGAAAGCTCAAAGAAGAGGTCATATGAGTATCACCGTCGCGAGGCTTACAAAGAATTTCGGAAGTTTCAAAGCGCTCGACGCCGTCGATCTTGAAATCCCGCGCGGCCGTCTCGTTGCATTGCTTGGCCCGTCGGGCTCCGGCAAAACGACGCTGCTGCGGATCATTGCGGGCCTCGAGTTCGCCGACTCGGGCACGGTTCGGTTCGACGGCGTGGACATCGCCGATCGGAGCGCCGGCGAGCGCCGCGTCGGTTTCGTCTTTCAACACTACGCCCTATTTCGCCACATGACCGTTTTCGAGAACGTCGCCTTCGGTCTGCGGGTTCGCCCGCGTCGAACGCGTCCGTCGGCCCGGCAGATCCAGACGCGCGTCGGCGAACTGCTAGCGCTCATCCAGTTGCAGAATCAAGCGAACCGTTATCCGTCGCAACTTTCGGGCGGTCAACGCCAGCGGGTCGCGCTCGCGCGAGCACTTGCGGTCGAGCCGAGCGTGCTGCTTCTCGACGAGCCTTTCGGGGCGCTCGATGCCAAGGTTCGTGTCGAGTTGCGGCGCTGGCTGCGCCAGCTTCACGACGAGGTCGGCGTTACCAGCGTCTTCGTGACGCACGACCAGGACGAAGCGCTCGAAGTCGCCGATCAGGTGGCCGTCATGAACTGCGGACGAATCGAACAGGTCGGGACACCTGATGAGGTCTACCATCGCCCCGCCACGTCGTTCGTCTACAATTTTTTGGGGAACGTCAATCTGTTTCACGGACGGATCGACAACGGCATGGCACACATCGATCGAGAAGCGACCGACAACCTCGTTTACGTGCGTCCTCACGCGCTCGAGATTACTCGTCAGCCAAGCGGACCGAATTACTTTCGGGCGACGACCAAGCACATCAATGCGGCCGGTCCGGTCGTTAAGGTCGAAGCGATCACGGACTGGGGCGCAGCAGTCTACATCGAGATGCCGCAGGAGCGGCTACACGCGCTGGCGCTGCGCAAGGATGAAGAAATATTCATCACGCCCAAAGACGTAGCGATCTTTTCGAACGAGCCGCGCTCGGCTACCGCCTGATCACTTCAGGGGTGCGGCGCCCGCGGCGGGAGGAGATGTCGGCTTGTTTCGGCGCGACCACCTCCCGCCGTTCCTCGCAGGTAACACTCCGAGATGTACCGCTCCAAGTAGCGGGTCACTTTAACGACGCACCGCCCGGCGTGTTCCGCTGCTAAACGCGCGCCGATTCGGTTGGTCAGTTAGCGCGGCTCGGAGAACGAGACGCTACCCTCCGAGCCGCGGTACCCGATGGGTCGCGCGGCGTGCTGCAACGCCGCAACGACCTCAAGTGGATGGTACCCGGCAAAAGTCAAGAACTAGTCAAGAGTCGCCGTTGCATTACGGAGTGACGCGGATTTACAGGAAACGTTGCGACAAACGTGCTGCCTTGACCGGGACGACTGCTCACGGTGACGTCGCCGCTGTGCCGGCGCGCGAGCGCGCGCGCAATCGCTAGGCCCAGCCCCGAGCCTTCGGGCGCACGCACCGGATCCGCGCGCCAAAAGCGCTCGAAAATTCGTTCGAGATTTTCGGGTGCGATGCCGGTGCCGGAGTCGCGAACCACGATCTGGATCTCGGTCGCCTGGCGGCCGGACTCCACGGCGACGGAACCGCCAGCCGGCGTGTAGCGCAGCGCATTGTCGATCAGATTGGCGACCACACGCTCGATCTGATCCGGATTGCCATAGACGACGAGCGACTGCTCGACCGAAGCCTCGAGAGCGACGTGGGCGGCAGCGAACCGCGGCCGATATTGCTCGATCAGCCGGTGGATCGTCGCGGCGAGGTCGACAACGAAAAGCTCGCGCTCGAGCGATCGGTCGGCCCCGGCGAGCAATAGCAGATCGCTGGTCAACCGCGACATTTGCTTTGCTCCATCGGAGATCGTTTCGAACCGTCGGCGGTCGTGCTCGGGGTCCCGCTGCGGATCGCGCAAGGCTGCGTCGGCGCTGGTCGCGATTGCGGTCAATGGCCCGCGCAACTCATGCGACGCGTTATCGGTGAACTCACGCAAAGCTTCAAAGCTTCGCTCGACCGGCCGAACCGCTCGGCGTGACAAGGTGACGCCTCCGACCGCGCCCGAGAGTGCCGCCAGGACCGCGCCAGCGAGCAGACCGATGTCAAGATATGCGAGACGCGTACGTTCCTCTTGGTTCCACTCGCTGGCAAGTATCGAACCGACGGGCCGATGCGAGACCGGATTGAGAATCGGAGCGGAGACGGTCAGAAATTCATTTGCCGCGCGTGGCCCCGGCGTAAGGCCTTGCGCGGCGAGCCTTCGGCCATGGGTGTCAAACCATTGCAGCCCTTGGTTGGGCATGAGCAGTTCCTTGCGCGCTAAATCGAACCGATCGACCGTCACCGTATTGCCATCGAGGTGAATGCTGCGGTTTCCGGCGCGCGCGAGATCTCCCAACCGAGCCTGAGCCTGCTGCTTGACGATCCCGATAAAGGCAAAGTGCACGGCGATTGCGGCCATCGCAAAGATGATGGTGAACGCAATCAGATACGAAAAAAGCAGGCGCCGTTCGAGGCCAAGGGGATTGTAGCGGGACTCACGGATCGTCTGCAAGCCGATATCCTATGCCGTAAACGTTCTCGATCGGGTCGGCAACGCCGCCGGCATCGCGCAGCTTGCGGCGAAGGTTTGTGATGTGGGTCTTGATCGAGTCGCGCGGCGCGTCGCCGTCGAAGCTTGCGACCTTGTCTTGCAGCATCGCGCGGCTGAAGACTTGCAGCGGGTTGCGCATCAGCGTTTCGAGGATGGCGTATTCGGTGCCGGTTAACGGTACGGCCGCGTCGAGATAGGTGACGACGAGACGGTTCGGATCGAGCCGCAGGGGGCCGCGCGCTAGGGTCGGCTGATGCTCGCCGTTTTGGCGGCGCCAAGCGGCGCGAATCCGGGCCGAGAGCTCGGTCAGGTCGAAAGGTTTCACTACGTAATCGTCGGCGCCGGCATCGAGCGCGGCAACCTTATCGCTCACTTCGCCGCGCGCGGTGATCATCAGAATCGGCGCCTTCAAGTTTTCGTCGCGCAAGCGGCGGCAGAGTTGTAGTCCGTCGAGCCCCGGCAAGAGGACGTCGAGCAAAATCACGTCGTGCACGCCGGTGCGGGCAAAATCGAGCCCGGTCAGTCCGTCGTTCACGACGTCGACGGCGTAGTGCTGGCGTCGCAGGTCCTCGGCCAGCGACGTATGGATTCGCGGATCGTCCTCGACGATCAAAATGCGCATTCGCCCTCAGGCTCTTACTCGGCCGCCGCGGGTCACCCTTCGACTTGAATCGACCTGCCGAGCCGAAGAGCGGGTTTTCCGCGCAGCCAAGTGAAATTACGGCGCCCTCATGTCTTTGACGATGAGAGCCCTCATTAAACCAAGCTCGGAGCCGGGCTTTCTCTTGACCGACGTGCCGAGGCCCGAGCTGGGGCCGAGCGACGTGCTGATTCGCGTCGAGAAAGCGGGCCTCTGCGGAACCGATCAGCATATTTACGCTTGGGATACCTGGGCGCAACACCGCATCAAGCCGCCGCTCGTGGTCGGACACGAGTTCATGGGGACCGTCGCCGAGGTCGGCGACGCAGTGCGCTCGATTCGGGTCGGAGAACGCGTTTCGGCCGAGGGACACATCGCAGATCTGACGTGTCTGCTCTGCCGGATCGGACAGGCTCACATCTGCGAGCGGGTGAAGATCGTGGGGGTAGACCGCGACGGTGCGTTTGCCGAATACGTTGCGATCCCGGAGTATAACGTGTGGCGGCTCGATCCGGCGATTGCCGACGAGGTCGCCGCGATTTTCGATCCGCTCGGCAACGCCGTGCACACCGTGATGTCGGCCGGCGTCAGCGTCAAGAGCGTCGTCATTACCGGCGTCGGCTCGATCGGTCTGATGGCGATCCCGGTTGCGAAGGCCGCCGGCGCGACGGCGGTCTTCGCCGTCGACATCAACCCGGCGAAGCTGGAAATTGCGCGGCGGCTAGGTGCCGATGCGGTCTTCTTGGCGACGCAAGACGACCTGGTCGGCGAGGTCAAACGGCGTACTCGCGGCGACGGCGCCGACGTGCTGCTCGAGATGTCGGGAAGCGGCGCCGCGATCGATCTCGGTCTGCAGACGCTTCGCAATGGCGGGACGGCTGCGATGCTCGGCATACCGGCCAAGAACGTCAACCTCAACCTCGCCGAACGCATCATCTTCAAAGGTCTGAGGGTGTTGGGGATCAATGGCCGGCGAATGTTCGAAACCTGGTATCAGACCGAGGCCTTGGTCAAGAGCGGGCGCGTTGACCCTCGCTCGATCATCACGCACGTTCTTCCGTACACCGAGTTCGACCGGGCTTTCGAGTTGATGGAGAAGGGCGAAGCCGTCAAGATCGTTCTCGATTTCAAAGGAGATATCGCCAAGCCATGAATCAGGCCTTCGAAGCGAAGCTGCAGACCGACCTCGACGCGCTCAAGCAGGCGGGTACGTACAAACATCTTCGTCACCTGACGACGCCGATGGCTCCCGAGGTTCACATGGAGGAGGCCGGCGACGTCATCGTTCTTTCGAGTAACAACTACTTGGGTCTCGCCGACAATCCCGAAGTCGTCGAAGCCGGAAAACGTGGCCTCGACAAATACGGTGCAGGTACGGCTTCGGTGCGCTTTATCTGTGGAACGTTCGACATCCACCGCGTTTTGGAGGAACGGATCGCGACGTTTTTGGGCGCGGAAGCGGCGCTCTCGTACGTTTCGTGCTGGAACGCGAACACAGGGCTCTTTCCAACGATCTGCGACGAAGGGTCGGCGATCGTTTCAGACGAGCTCAACCACGCCTCGATCATCGACGGCGTGCGGCTCGCATCCAAAGCGCGGCGCGAACGCTTCAAGCACGCCAACATGAGCGAGCTGGAAGAGAAACTCAAGAGCGTCGCCGGCTGCTTTCCGGTCGTGATCGTTACCGACGGGGTCTTTTCGATGGAGGGCGATCTCGCAAAGCTGCCCGAGATCGTCGAGCTTGCGAAACGCTACGGCGCGATCGTGGTCGTCGACGATTCGCATGGAACCGGAGTGATGGGCAAAACCGGGCGGGGGACGATCGAACACTTCGGGCTCACGGGTCAAGTCGACGCGATCACGGGAACCCTCGGGAAGGCGCTCGGCGGCGCGGCGGGCGGCTTCGTCGCAGGCAGTTACGCCTTGATCGACACCCTCATTCAGCGCTCAAGGCCGCAGCTTTTCTCGAACGCCTTGCCGGCAACGGTTGCCTGCAGCTCGCTCGCCGCCGTCGAATATCTGGATGCCCATCCGCGGCTGGTCGCAGACCTCCGTGACAAGACCCGCTATTTTCGCGAGGGCTTGAAGCGAATCGGTTACAAGCCGCTCGAGAGCGAGAGTGCGATCGTACCGATTATCGTAGGCCAGACGGCCTTCGCGATCGCCCTTAGCGACAAGCTGTTGAAGGCCGGCGTCTTTGTTACAGGCTTCGGCTATCCGGTCGTGCCGGAAGGCGCCGCGCGCATCCGCGTCCAGATCAGCGCCGCGCTGACGAAGGATGAGATGGACCGTGCCCTCGCAGCGTTCGAGAGCGTCGGCAAAGAGACCGGGCTGCTTCCTGCATAGAACAAATGACGCTTAAATTCAAGCGTTCGGGTATGGTCTTGAAGCCAAGCGCCACTCAGGGACGGTTCGGCATCCTCAATCCGGCCTGCGCTCGTCTTCGCGACGGTACGCTTGCGCTCTACCCCCGGATGGTCGCGGCCGGAAACGTTTCGCGTATCGGCTCGTTCAAAGCGCGCGAAAGCGCCGATGGAAAGCTAGCCCTGGAATTCGAAGGATTCGCGCTCGAGCCGGAGGCGCCGTACGAACTTCGCGACGGTTCAGACGGATATGGCTGCGAGGATCCGCGTGTCACGTTCGTGCCGGTCATCGACCGGTACGTCATGGCGTACGTGGCGTTCGGTCCGCGGGGCCCGGAGGTTGCCATCGCGGTTTCCGAAGACGGACTGAGCTGGCAGCGCCTCGGGCCGATCCAGTTCACGAATAGCGACGATCGTTTCGCGGACAAGGATGCGGCGTTCTTTCCGGAACCGGTCGTTTCGCCCGCCGGCGTGGAGTCGCTGGCCTTTTATCATCGCCCGACGTTGGAGCTCTCGGTTCCAGACGCGAGGGCTGCGCTGGCCGCGATCGAGGCGCTGCCGCCGAACGAGCGCGAGAGCATTTCGATCGGCTACGTTCCGCTCGTGGGCGTCAAGGCGGACATCAACAAAATCTGCGCCGTCGCAGAGACGTGCCGGCTTTCGTTACCACCCGCGAGCTGGGGAACCATCAAGGTTGGCGCCGGCGCGCCGCCGGTTCGAATCGACGAAGGATGGCTCTCGGTGATCCACGGCGTCGACGAGCTAAAGCATCCCGATGGCCCTTCGCTGTTGCGCTACTGCGCCGGCGTCATCATTAACGACACGACGCACGTGGAGCGGGTCGTCTTCCGCTCGCCGGAACCAACCTTCGTTCCGCAGGTTGGGGCCGAGCTTCACGGTGCCGTCGGTCACGTCGTCTTTCCAACCGGGATCGATCCGCGCGGCCGACGCGAATTCGATATCTATTACGGGATGGCAGATTTCGAGATCGGCCGCGGGCGACTAACGGTCGGCGCTTAACCACGAAAATTGGTTGCGGGGGGTGGATTTGAACCACCGACCTTCGGGTTATGAGCCCGACGAGCTACCGGACTGCTCCACCCCGCGATAGGAGCGACTACATTCCGATGGCCCGGGTTTCGCCCCTGCTTTGCGCGGTCCGCGCGGGGCCGACGACGAAAGGCCAGGACAATGGGGTTGGGCTTGCTTGCAACGCGGATACCGAAGATCCACCTGCACTGTCATCTCGAAGGAAGCTTGCGCGCTTCGACTTTCGTCGAGCTGGCCGATAAGCACGGCGTTTCGCTGCGATATAAGCAGGACGGCGGGGGGGGCGACCGGTCGGAGCCCTATCGGTTCGAAAGTTTTGCGGATTTTCTTTATATCTTCGCGGCCGTCAGCCGGTCCCTGCGAGAGCCCGAAGACTACGCGCGGCTCGCGCGCGAGTTCGTCGAAGACGCACTTGCGCAGCACGTGATCTACGGCGAGCTTTTCGTTTCGCCCTCGGTTTGGACGTTCTTCAACCCCGGCCTCGACGTACGCGCAACGATGCAGGCGATCGTGGACGAGCTGCGCGCCGCGCGGCCGCGGGCGACTTTCAAACTCTTGCCGGACCTCACCCGCAATTTTGGGGCCGAAAGCGCGATGCAGACGGTGCGTGCAGTCGCCCGCATGACCGATTTGGACGTGATCGGCATCTCGCTTGGCGGCGACGAAGCGCGTTTTCCCGCCAAACTCTTCGTCGAGGCGTTTGCGTACGCGCGTGCCCAGGGACTCCGCTGCGTCGCTCACGCCGGTGAAGATGACGGAGCCGGCAGCGTGCGCGACGCAATCGAGCTGCTGGGCGTGGAGCGCATCGGACACGGAATCCGCGCGCTCGACGACGAGCGCGTCGTCGAGTTGCTCGCGGCCAAGCGCGTCGCGCTTGAGATCTGCCCTACCTCAAACCGGCGCACGGGGGTCGCGCTCGCCGCTCATCCCTACCCGTATCTCGATTTCGATCGGAAGGACTGCGTGGTAACGATCGATTGCGACGACCCCGCGATTTTCGGCGCGTCGATCGAACGCGAATACGCGCTGGTCGAACAGGTTGCGGGCGTAGCCGCGCTGGAGCGCTACGTGCGCAATGCAGTCGCCGCTGCGTTCGCGAGCGACCAAGAGAAGCGGGCGATGGAGGCTGCACTAACGACGGCTGCGGAACTCCCCGTCGCCCAGCGAAGTTAAAGCTGCTATGCCGGGCCACTCCCATTCGCACTTCGCCGAGTCTTTCGAGATGTATATGAAGGCGATCTACCGGCTCGAGCGCGAGGGGCCGGGTGTCACGACCTCTGCGCTCGCGACCGAACTGGGCGTAGCTCCGGCGTCGGTCTCCGGGATGCTCAAGAAGCTCGTTAACGACGGCTTCGTCGAACACGAAATTCGGGGCGACATCCAGTTGACGCGAAAGGGCCTTGAAGTCGCAGTCGGCGTCGTACGCCGTAATCGCTTGGCGGAACGGTTGCTAACCGACGTGCTCGGCATGCCGTGGGACGAAGTCTACGCCGAAGCGTGCATCTTGGAGCATGCGATCACGCCGCGCGTCGAGGAACGTCTGGTTGCGGCGCTGGGCGATCCGAAGACCTGTCCCCACGGTCATCCGATTCCGCCGAGTGATCTGACCGAGCCGGTACGCGTCGGAATTCCGTTGGCTCAAGTCGACGCCGGCGAGGAAGTCACGGTCTCCGGCGTCAGCGAGCAGATGCCTGAAATCTTGCGCTATTTGGGGCAGGTCGGAGTTCGGCCCGGAGTTCGTTTGCGTGTCGCTGAGAAGGCGCCGCTCGGAGGACCGGTTACGATCGACGTTGACGGCGAACGCCACGCGATCTCGCTCGAGCTCGCGCGGATGGTCATGATCGCATGATCACACGCTTTTTGATCGTCCTCAACGTCATCGGTTATCTTTGGGAGATCTCGGTCGGTGGTCCCGGCATGCTCTCGGGCTTCGGTTCGAATAACATCGGCATGCAGCGTGTTTTGATCGACGGGGCGCTCATTCCGGCCGCGGTTTTGCAGTACGGGCAATGGTGGCGCATCGTAACGGGCGCCTTTCTGCATAGCGGCCTGATTCATATCGGCGTCAACATGATGTCGCTCTGGTTCCTCGGACGCTTCATCGAGTACGCCCTCGGATCGTGGCGCATGCTTCTCGTCTACATGGTATCGCTCGTCGCGTCGGGTTTGGGTGTCGTATACTTCAGCGCGCCGAACGTTCCGACAATCGGCGCGAGCGGCGCCATATTCGGGCTCTTCGGCGCGCTCTTCGCGATCGGATTGCGCCTGGGACGGCCGGGGATGGACCTCGTGCGCGCAAATATCGGCATCCTGGTCTTGAATCTCATCATTACCTTCACTGTGCCGGCGATTTCGTGGCAGGCTCACGTCGCCGGATTGTTAGCCGGGTTTGTGTTAACCTACGCGATCTACGCTCCACCGCGGCGGGTCGCGCCGGTCGTCGTCGACGCGGCGGGTCACGAACTCGAAACGGAGTACGAATCGCCGATCGATCCCCACCGTGCGCAGTGATCGCGCTCGAGGAGCTGTTCGGCAGCGCCGGACCGTTCGCGCAACTCCTCGGCGGCTTCGAACCTCGCGCTGGGCAGTTGCAGATGGCGCAGCTCGTGGAGCGCGGCATCATGGAAGAAATGCACACGATCGTCGAGGCGGGTACGGGTGTCGGAAAGTCGCTTGCATATTTGGTACCGGCGGTGCGAAGCGGAAAGAAAGTCGTGCTCTCGACCGGCACGATCGCACTGCAAGAGCAGCTAGTACGCAAAGATATCCCACTCGTACAGGCCGCCCTGGGTGCTCCGCTGCGAGTGACGCTGCTCAAAGGTCGAGCGCACTACCTCTGCCGGCTCAAGCTCGAACGAATGCGCGCGGACCGGCTGCTCGCCGGATCGCCGTCCATGCAACGCATCTGGGAGTGGGCCGAGCGAACGGAGAGCGGCGACCGCGGCGAGCTCGGCTTCGTACCGCCGGCCGGTGAGTGGGAAGAGCTCGACGCGAACGCGGACGATTGCGTCGGCGAGCTCTGCGCGCGCTTTCGCGATTGCTTTTTCTTTGCAAAACGTGACGAAGCTAAGTACGCCGATTTAATCGTCGTCAATCACGCACTCTTCTTTCTCGATTTAGCGGTCGGCGGTGGCCTGCTGCCGCCATATGACGTCGCCGTCCTCGACGAAGCCCATCAGTGTGAGCGGTGGGCAACCGACGCGCTGACGGCCGTCCTCTCCGGGGCGACGATCGGCAGGATGTTGCGAAAGCTGCACCGCGTCTACGAGCTGCCGCCGGCATTCGATGCCGAGTTCGATCTCTGCGTTCGCAGGCTTGACGCCGCGCTGGCGCGGGAGCAGTCGGACCGCTACCCGCTCGCCGCGAACGACCAGGCGTGGCAACCGCTCGAGGCGCTGCGCGCGGCGCTCTACCGGCTGGAGAACTGGCTCTTCGCCAACTCGCCGGCGGCCTTGAAGCGAAGCGTCGACGATCCGGCTGAGGGCGACAGGCGACGCGACCTCGCGCTTCGGATGGTGCTCGCGCACGAATCGGTCATCGATCGCGCAGAGGCAAGCGGTCCCGAGACGATCTCGTGGGTCGAACGCAGCGACGACGGCCGCTACGGCGTGAACTGCGCGCCCCACGAAGTTGCCGACTTTCTGCGAGCGACGCTCTTTGCGCGTACGCAAAGCGTGATTCTAACGAGTGCGACGCTAGCCACCGATGCCTCGTTGAGCTTCATTCGGCGAACGCTGGGCGTCGACGAGGCGCAAGAGCTATTGGCCGCGTCGCCTTTTGACTATGCGCGTCAGGTGCGACTATTCGTAGCGCCCGCCGAACTGAACCCAAAGTCCTCGGAGTTCGCGCGCCGCGCTGCTCCGCTGGTGGAAGAGTGCCTCGACCGCAGCGGCGGACGCGCGTTCGTTCTGTTCACATCGTACGCGCGGCTGCGCGAGGTCCACGGTCTGCTCGCCGACCGTCTCGCTTTCCCAGTACGTTTGCAGGGAGAACTTCCGCGGGCCGGGTTGCTCGACTGGTTCAGAAGAACGCCGGGCGCCGTGCTCTTCGCCACCTCGACGTTTTGGGAAGGCATCGACGTGGTTGGCGACGCGCTCTCGTGCGTGATCATCGATCGGCTTCCGTTCCCGTCGCCACGAGATCCGTTGGTGATGGCGCGCCTGCGCGCGCTCGAGGAACGTGGTCTCGACGGCTTCGAGCACTACATGATTCCGGCCGCTACCGTGCGCCTCAAGCAGGGCTTTGGGCGGCTCATTCGCAGCAGCACGGATCGCGGTTTGGTTGCCCTGCTGGACGGCCGGGCCGCTTCGACGCGTTACGGCGCGACGATTCTTTCGGCGCTCCCCCCCGCTACCCGGATCGAGCGCCTTGACGATTTGGACCGCTTCTTCGCCATGAGAGAGTAGCTTCAGCGACGACCCGGTCGCCATCCATGAGCGCGAGCCGATCCATCCGATGACTCTTCGGCAAATAGAGCATCGCAAGATTGCCGCGGGGTGTCGCCCTGCCGAGCATCGTTCGCTCGCCGTCGTGCATCCAGACAACGTCTAACGCCTTGCCTGCATCGCGCACGACGACGAGGTACCAGGAACCGTCCGGGGCGTAGACTACTTCGGCCGGCGGACTCGGCTGCATCGGATGAAACCTCGTCATGCGGTGCGGCGCGCCGGCCAAGCGTTCCATGACCGCGTTCTGAGCGAGCATCGTCGCGTGCATGCCGCGGTTCTCCGACCAAAAATACGCAGACGGCAGCAGGCCGACGAGCAGCGCGGCAGCCAGCGCGTACGGCAACTGCCACGCCGAGCGCTGCGGTCGAATCGTGCGCTCGATGCGGGCGGCTAATTCGGGTGGGGCCTCCCGGTGCGCTTCCATCGAGGCGATAAGGGCAACGTCGCGCTCCGCGGCGCCGACCAGTCGACTGCAGCTCGAACACTCGCGCAGGTGAGCCTCGATCGCCCGGCGCTCGTCATCGTCGAGTGCACCGAGCGCATAGAGTTCCGCGCGCTCTGCCACGTACTCGTGCGTCATGGACGATCGACGTCCGCGGCCGAACCCGAATCCAAAGCAGACGCGAGCTTTCGCAGGCCGAGTTTGATCCGGCTCTTGATCGTACCAAGCGGCTCTTGAAGCTCGGCCGCGATCTCACTCTGCGTCTTTCCTTGATAGTACGCAAGCCCGAGCGGCACGCGCTGTTCGGCCGGAAGCGCAAGCAAGGCGCGGCGGACTCGATCGCGCTCGATTGGATCGGCGAGCACCGGCTCTTCGCGATCGGGCGCCAAGACGGCGAGCCGCTCCTCCGTACGCGTCCTTCGAGCCTGCCGCCGTAACCGCGAGATCGCATCGTTGCGGACGCAGACGACGAGAAAACTGCGCAGGTTTCCGCGTTCGTGTGAATACGCGCGCGGCGATCGCCACAGCTTCGCGAACGCGTCCGCCACGCAATCCTTGGCGTCGTCGGCGTTTCCGAGCACGTTATAAGCGGCCGAATAGAGCAGCGAGGCGTACTGCCGATAGGCTTCGCCGAAGGCCCACTTCTTGTGCGCCGCAAAGGCGGCTTCCAGGTCCAAGCATTCCTCCAGGGAGAACGCCCGAGCAACGAGGCCGGATGAAAGTCCGACCCGGACGACTACTCTTCTTGGGTAACCTCGATTTTCGCGCGTTCTTGAAGCTCTTTGACGATCGACGAATCCGCAAGCGTGGTCGTATCGCCGAGCGTTCGCCCTTCCGCGATATCGCGCAACAGACGGCGCATGATCTTGCCGCTCCGGGTTTTCGGCAGTTCTTGGGTAAACGTCACGAACTTCGGGCGGGTGAACTTCCCGAGCTTAGCCGCCACGTGATCGCGCAACTCGTCGGCAAAACCGGGAGAACCCGTCCGGCCGCCCTTGAGCGAGACGAAAGCGTAGACGGCTTGCCCCGTCATATCGTCGAGCTTTCCGCAGACGGCGGCTTCTGCGACCGCCGGATGATCGACGAGGGCGCTCTCCACCTCGGTCGTCGAGATGCGATGCCCGCTAACGTTCATCACGTCGTCGATGCGGCCCATGAACCAGTAGTTGCCCTCGGCGTCACGCCGGCCGCCGTCGCCCGCGAAGTAGAGATGGGGAAACTTCGACCAATAGGTCTGTACGTAGCGATCGTCGTCGCCCCAAATGCCGCGCAGCATTCCGGGCCACGGGTGCGTCAGCACAACGTAACCGCCGCCGCCGAGCGGCACCGATTCGCCACCATCGTTGACGATGTCGGCCGCAATTCCAGGCAACGGTTTCGTGGCACTGCCGGGTAGCAGCGTCGTGACGCCCGGAAGCGGCGCGATCATGATGCTGCCGGTCTCCGTTTGCCACCACGTATCAATGACCGGCGTACGGTTTGCGCCGATCCACTCGCGATACCAGATCCACGCTTCGGGATTGATCGGCTCGCCGACGGTGCCCAGTAGCCGCAGCGACGAGAGGTCGTGGCGCGCGGGGTATTCCGGACCCCACTTCATGAAGGTTCGGATTGCGGTCGGCGCGGTGTAGAGGAGCGTTACGCGGTAGCGCTCGACGATCTCCCAAAACCGGTCCTTATCGGGGAAGTCGGGCGTGCCTTCGTAGATGACGCTGGTCGCGCCGTTTGCGAGCGGTCCGTAAACGATGTAAGAGTGTCCGGTAACCCATCCGATGTCGGCGGTGCACCAATAGACGTCCTCGTCTTCCTTTAAATCGAAACAGAGCTTGTGCGTCATCAGCGCCTGCGTCAGGTACCCGGCGGTGGTGTGCTTGATGCCCTTGGGCTTCGCCGTCGTGCCGCTGGTGTAGAGAAGAAAGAGCAGGTCTTCGGCGTTCATCGCCTCAGGTTCGCACTCGGTCGATTGCCCGGCGATTACCTCGTCCCAAAAGAGGTCGCGTCCATCGTGCATAAAGACGTCGTCGCCGATGCGGCGCGCAACGATGCAATGCGCGATCGAGGGCGTCTGCTCCATCGCGACGTCGCAATTGCGTTTGAGCGGAATCTTATTTCCGCGCCGCCATCCGAAGTCGGCCGTGATCAGCGCGACGCACTTGGCATCGTTGACTCGATCGACGATCGATTCCGGCGAGAAGCCGCCGAAAATCACGGAGTGAGCTGCCCCGATTCGGGCGCAGGCGAGCATCGCCACGGGTAGCTCGGGGATCATCGGCATGTAGATCGCGACGCGCTCGCCGCGACGGATGCCGAGTTTACGCAATCCGTTTGCAAACCGGTTGACGTCATCGAGAAGCTCGCGATAGGTAATCGTGCGCCGGTCGCCGGGTTCGCCTTCGAAGTAATAGGCGATCTTCGCGCCGCGTCCGGCGCGGACGTGCCGGTCGAGGCAATTGACCGATACGTTGAGTTGCCCATCTCCGAACCACCGAGCGTAGGGTTCGTTCCACTCGAGAGTTACGGTGAATGGTTTGATCCATTCCAACCGGCGCGCCCACGTGGCCCAAAACTCGGCGTAATCGCGGTCCGCCTCTTCGTACATGTCGGGCTTCGCATTCGCCTGCGCGGCGAACTCCGGATCGGGCGGAAAGCGCCGGCTCTCTTCAAATAGGGCTTCGATCGCTGAGCTCGTCATAGGCGCAAGCGTTACCGAGGCGGCGGAGTCATGCCTGCCGAAGTACGGTGCGCTCGAAATGTTGGCTGCACTCGTGCTCGCTGCGCTGACCGCTCCATCAACGGGGCTCGCGACGATTCATTACGATACGCCGCCGCCGAATTTTGCATTCCCGACGCCGCGCGGCGCAAGGTCTCTCGCCGATCTGCGCGGCAGAGTTGTGATCATTGATTTCTGGGCGACGTGGTGCCACGTTTGCACGGCCGAGCTAAAAGACTTCGTGCGCGCTCGGGAAACGTTCGGCGAGCGCGTAGCGGTCGTCACGATATCAAACGAGCTTCCGGACGTCGCGGCGAGCTATTTGCGCCTCGGGAACCTTTCGCTACCGCTGGTCGAAGACTTAGAGGGATCCGTCTTCCGGATTTACTCGGTTTCGGCGATCCCGGTCACGCTGGTGCTCGATCCGAACGGGAAGGTCACCTACGTCTCGGTCGGTGGCCTCAGCTGGACCGAGCTGCTCCAGGCAATCGAGCGTGCGCTTCCTCTATCGTCGGCTAGCACTCCCGCGACAGGAGTGCTACAGTAGGGGGCGTGACAGACGGTAGCGGCCTGGGGAAGCGGAAAGCCTATATTCTTGGCACGGTGGTCTACGAGTACATCGCGACCGCCGAGCCGGTCGGCTCGAACTCCCTTACTCAAAAGTATAACCTCGGCATCAGTTCGGCGACGGTGCGCAACGAGATGGCCGAGCTGGAGGCCGGCGGCTATCTCGTCCAGCCCCACACGTCGGCGGGACGGATTCCGTCCGACAACGGGTATCGCACCTATGTCGACAGCTTGATGCCGCCCGAAGAGCTCGGCGAGGACGACCGGCGACGGATCCGCGACGAGCTCGGTGACGCTACACACGAGCTCGACGAGATCATCGATCACGCCACTCGTTTGCTCGGGCGGCTTTCGAATAATCTGGCCTTCATCACCAAGCCCCAGCAAGAGGCGCAGCTCTTCAAGCACATCCAGCTCATCTGGCTCTCGCCGCACACCGGCGTCGCAATCGTCGTGACCTCGCTTGGCGTCGCCGCGCAGAGTCTCTTCGAGCTAGGCGCCGAAGTGCGCCCCGACGATCTCACCCGCTTTTCCAACGCGCTCAATGCGCGTCTCGCGAACCACCGGCTTGCCGACGTAACCGAAGCAGAGATCGCGCAGGCGGCGCAGGAGACGGGCGTCTTCGACGATCTGCGTAGCGCGGTCGTGGCGGCTGCACTCTCGGCCCGCTCGAGCGAACAGTCAACGATCGCTTCGGCCGGTGCGCAGAACTTGCTCGACCAGCCTGAGTTTCAAGACCTCCGCAAGCTGCGCTCGATCCTTCGCATCGTCGAAGAGCAAAAGACGCTCTACCAAATCGTTTCCGACGCGATGAACGCGGACACCGCGAGCGTGAAGATCGGTCACGAGCTCGGCAGCGAAGAGCTCGCGGACCTTTCGGTCGTTACGGTTCCTTACCGCTTCGGTTCGCATGCGTTGGGAATGCTCTCGATTCTCGGGCCGCGCCGCATGCCGTATGCGCGGCTCGTCGCGCTCGCCACCGGCACCGCGGCAACCTTGAGCCAGCGGCTCTCCGACGTCGAAGACCTCTCGAGCGCATAGTTCACTAAATGCACACGCAGGATTACTACGAGATCCTCGGCGTCGCGCGAGGCGCGTCGAGCGATGAGATAAAGCAAGCCTATCGCAAGCTTGCGCGCGAGCATCATCCGGACGTCGCGCGCGACAAGTCGAAGGCCGAGCACCGCTTCAAGGAGATCAACGAAGCCTACGAGGTGCTCTCAGATCCCAACAAGCGTGCGCAGTACGATCGTTTCGGCCACGTCGGAAACGGCGCCGCAAGCGGCGGAGATTTTGGATTCGGACCGGGCGGCTTCGGCGACATCTTCGACATGTTTTTCGGCAACGCTCACGGTGCGCCGCGCACGCGTCGCACCGGCCCCGAGCGCGGCTCGGATCTCCGCTACGACGTGCAAATCACGCTGGAAGAGGCGTTTACCGGAACCACCAAAGAGATCGTCTTCGACCGGCTGTGGCAATGCGAGCGGTGCAACGGCAGCGGCGCGCAGCCGGGAACGATGATCGTGCCCTGCGAGCGGTGCGGCGGCAGTGGAACGCTGCGCAGCTCGCGGCAAACCCCACTCGGCCAGATCGTCACGCAAACCACTTGCACGCGTTGCGGAGGTGAAGGACACGCGATCGCGCATCCGTGCGAATCGTGCGCCGGGCGCGGGCGAAAGGAAGGGGAGTCGCGGCTAACGCTCAACGTGCCGCCCGGCGTTGACGACGGCTCGCGCATTCGAATCGCTGGTAATGGCGAGGCCGGCACGCACGGCGGTCCGCCCGGCGACCTCTACGCGTACTTGACGATCGCGCCCCATCGGCTCTTCAAACGCGATGGTCGTGAGACGTTCGTGAACGTACCGGTGAGTTTTACCGAAGCGGCGCTCGGAGCGACGATCGAAGTGCCTTCGCTCGGCGGCGACGTGGAGCTTACGGTTCCGGCCGGAACCCAATCGGGCACGACCGTACGGCTGCGCGGCTACGGCATGCCGAGCGTGCGAGGCACGCAGCGCGGCGATCATCACGTCACGGTGCACGTCGTGGTCCCGACGAAGATCACCAAACGGCAGCGCGAGCTGCTCGAAGAGTACGCGCGCGTCAGCGGCGATGCGATCGGCGAGCGCACCTTCTTGGAGCGGGTGAAGGACGCGTTCCGTCCCGAGTGACCGGGTGAGCGCGGCTCGCCGCTTCTTTGTCGAGAGGACGCAAGAACTCGGCGGCGTCGTCGAGATCGGCGGCAGCGACGCCCACAAGATCGCGCGAGTTCTGCGCCTGCGCCCCGCGGATCGCATCGAGATCGTCGACTCGGCGGGCAGGGCGTTCGCAGCTTCAATTGATTCGATTGGACGCGTCGTTCGCGCGACGCTGGTGGAGACTCTCGCCGGTCCGCAAGGCGACGGTGCCACTCTGCGCTGTGACGTCGCACAAGCCGTGCCCAAGGCGCGACGGATGGAGTTCGTAGTCGAAAAATGCACGGAACTCGGCGCGAACGCGTTTCTTCCGTTCTATTGCGAACGCAGCGCGGGCCGATCGGTCGGGGCGGAGAAGCTCGCGCGCTGGCAACGCCTGGCACGCACTGCCGCGCAGCAATCGGGGCGCCGCGACGTTCCCCAGATATGCGATCCGGTTCGGTTCGATGCGCTGATCGAGCGGTTCGCCGGTTACGACGCAGTGCTCTTTGCATGGGAGCTAGCCCCGAAAACTCCGTTGCGCGAGAGGATCGGCGCGCTTCCGGCGGCGGGACGCGCGCTCGTGGTCGTTGGACCGGAAGGCGGTTTCACGCACGATGAGGCTGACGCCGCCGCGCACCGCGGCGCGACGTTGATCTCACTCGGTCGGCGGATTCTGCGAACCGATACGGCCGCGGTGGCGATCTTGGCGGTGATAGGCGCCCTGACGTCGTAGAACCATCGATTGCGCATGTCGCTCCCATTCTCGCTCGTCATTCCTACCTATAATGAGGCCGCCGGTATCGGAAAACTGCTCGCCGCGCTCGACGCTACGTTTCGTGCACACTCACTCGACGGTGAGATCATTGTCGTCGACGATAACTCCCCCGATGGCACCGGCGCCGTCGTCGAGGAGCTTGCGCAGCATTTGCCGGTCCGTTGTCTTCATCGCAGTGGAAAGCTGGGGTTGTCGAGCGCTGTCATCGAGGGGTGGCGGATCGCACGCAGCGCGTCGGTTGCGTTGGGCGCGATGGACGCCGACTTCAGCCACGACCCCACGGCGCTCCCGAACATGGTTGCGGCGCTAGAGTCGGGCGAGTACGGATTGGCCGTTGGAAGCCGATATGTTGCCGGCGGTGGCATTGCCAACTGGCCGATGCGTCGTATCATCACGTCGCGTGTCGCCTGCTGGCTGGCGCGGCCGCTCACCCGTGTCAAAGACGTGACTAGCGGCTACTTCTTGGTTCGGCGAGAGGCGCTTGATGGCGCCGCGCTCGATCCGATCGGCTTCAAGATTGGACTCGAGGTGATCGCCAAGGCGCGCTACGGTAAAGCGATCGAGGTTCCGTACGTCTTCAAAGATCGCGTCGCGGGCGAATCGAAGCTCAACCAGCGGGAGATCTTCAACTATCTCCGACAGCTCGGACGTCTCTATGCGGCGGCACTGCGGCCGCGCACCGGCATCGCCGGACACTGACGCGATGCCTGAGTGGCTTCCAACGCGACGCGCCAAAGAGCCGCACGATAGCGACGCGGCGCTGTGGAGCAAGTGTCCCAAGTGCGGCGAGGTGCTCTACCGCCGCGACCTGGCGGCGAATCTCTACGTGTGCACGCGTTGCCAATATCATTTTCGGATGAGTGCCTACGATCGCATCGCCTCGATCGCGGACGGCGATTTCAACGAAATCGGAGACGAGGTTGCGGGAGACGACCCCCTTAGCTGGTCCGACAAGAAGCCCTATCGCGCGAAACTCAAGGCCGATCGCGAGCGCAGCGGGCTCTCCGAATCGGTCATCTGCGGCTTTGTAACGATCGGAGGCTTTCCTGTCGGTCTCGGCGTGATGGATTTCAACTTTCGCGGCGGAACGATGGGCCGCGTCACGGGCGAGCGGATTGCGCTGCTGCTCGAGGAAGCGCGGCGCCGAAGCGTACCTTGCGTCATCTTCGCGGCTTCGGGCGGCGCGCGCATGGAAGAGGGCATGCTGGCCCTCATGCAAATGGCAAAGACCACCGCGGCCGTCGCCGCCTTCATGGAGGCCGGTAACTTTTTCGCCGTCGTCCTGACCGATCCGACGACCGGAGGCGTTGCCGCATCCTTTGCATTTCAGGCCGACGTGATCTTGGCCGAGTCGAAAGCGATGATCGGTTTCGCAGGGCGGCGCGTGATCGAGCAGACGATTCGGCAGCGATTGCCCGATCAGTTCCAGACGGCCGAGTTCCTGCTGGAGAAGGGTGCCATCGATATGGTCGTCGACCGGCGCCAGCTCAAAGAGACGCTGGTGCGACTGCTCGAGTACGTGCAGCGAAGTCGGACGCCATGAGCAATAACGTCATCGTCGAGCGCGAGAAGGGTTTGGTCGAACTGGAGCGGCGCATCAACGAGCTGCGCCAAGCTTCAGCCGCGCAACCGCTCGATATGTCCGCCGAGATCGGCGCGCTGGAACAGAAGTACCAGCAGATCCTCCACGAGCTCTTCGGGACGCTCTCGCCGTGGGAGAAGGTACACATGGCGCGCCATCCGGGGCGCCCGACCACGCTGGACTACATCGCTCGCTTCGATCGCTTCGACGAGCTCCACGGCGATCGCCACTTTCGCGACGATCCGTCGATCGTAGGCGGCTTCGCATTCCTGCGATCGCGCCCGGTTATGGTGGTCGGCCAACAGCGCGGCCGGGACACCAAGGAGAATCTGCGGCGTAACTTCGGCATGCCGGCGCCGGAGGGGTATCGCAAGACCAGCAGGCTCGCGCGGCTCGCCGCTCGCTTAGGTATGCCGATCGTCACGTTTGTCGATACCAAGGGCGCGGATCCGGGAATAAGCTCGGAGGAACATGCGCAATCGGAAGCGATTGCTACCTGCTTGCGAACCTTTGCAACGGCCCGCGTTCCGATCGTCGCCACGATCATCGGCGAAGGCGGATCGGGGGGGGCGCTTGCGCTGGCGATCGCCGATCGCGTCGTAATGCTCGAACACAGCACCTATTCGGTCGCCTCACCCGAGGGATGTGCGGCGATTCTTTGGTCGGACGCGAGCAAGGCGGAAGAAGCGGCGGCGCGGTTGAAGTTGACTGCCGATGACTTGCGCCGCTTCGGTGTCGTCGACGAAATCATCCCCGAGCCGCTCGGCGGTGCCCACCGCAGCGTGCAAGAGGTAGTGACTCGCACGCTCGATTCAATTGATACCGCCCTGACGCGCCTTTGCGCGCTTACTCCGGAAAGACTCTTGGAGGAGCGCTATCGAAAATACCGTCGCTTGGGCGAGTGGCAAGCAGAAGGTTTAACGCCGATCGGAACCGCGCAGTGACGCGCCCCGCGCTTCGGCTCGCCGGACGCGTGACCGCCGCATCGCTTGCCATGCTCGTGGTTTCGCTCGTTGTCGTACAGTTTGCGCGCGCCATCGGTGAGAACCTCACCGCGATGCACGAGCTCTCGTCGATTCACGCCGACGTCACGGCACTCCGGCGCCGTCGCGACGAACAGCAGCGCGAGATTCAGCGTCTTCGCGACCCGCAAGGCACGATCCCCGAGATTCACGACCGCCTGCGCCTCGTCCGACCCAACGAAACCCTGATCTTCGTCTCACCCCAACCTGCTTCCACGCCCTCTAGCGGCCAAGCCGCTGGGGCCCCCAATTCGTCGCCGTGAACGGGACGTCGGGCGGCATCGTTATCAACCTCAATGCGTACGGTGCAACGGTGCGCCTCGACGACGGAGACCTGGCGAGCGCGAGCGCTTCGGACGTAGAGTCGCACCGCGATCAATATCAGCGCTCGCTCGTGCGCCGCAAACGCCTGGCGTTCGAGGTTCGGCGGGAGGGGCGCCGTTGCGCCGTATCGCTCGCGCCTCAGATCCGCGACGAAACGTTGGAAGAGCAGATCGCAACGTATCTCAAGAGTACGGAAGAATGGGAGCCGACCGACGGCCTTCCCGCGGCGGAGCGGCATTTTCTGCGAAAGAAACGCCGCGCCGCGCTATTTGAGTCCAAACACCATTGAGCAAACGCTACGCGATCGTCTCGATCGGCACGAACTCGACGCGTTCGCTGCTCGCCGACGTGGCCTTGGAGAATCCGCGCGTCGAGTCGGCGCGATCGATTGGGACGCGCATTGGCGAAGGCTTGGGCGAGAGCGGCCGGCTCGGCGACGAACCGATGCAGCGGACCTTGGACGCGATTACGCAACTTACGCGAGCGATCCGCGGACACTACGTTCGCCTCTTTGCCGTGGCGACGAGCGCCTTGCGGCGAGCCGAGAATGCCGAGGAGTTCGCCGATCGCGTTCGCGCGCTGCTCGAGGTTCCTTTGCGGGTGCTCACGGGTGAAGAAGAAGCGACCGCGGCGTATCGCGGAGCGCTTACCGCGTTCGGTACGCTGCGTGGCGAGCGGGTCGGCGTGCTCGATATGGGCGGCGGCAGTACCGAGTACGCCGTCGGCAGCTCACTTCGTCCCGATAACGTCGTTTCGTGCGAAATTGGCGCGGTGCGTTTGACCGAAGCGGTGCCGGATCTTGCCGGTCGCGATGGCGCGGTTGACGCCGAGGCGATCGCTCGGGCCCGTGAAATCGCGCGTGAAGCGCTCAAGCCGCTCGCCGAACAGGAAGCCGTCGAACGGCTCGCCTTCGTCGGCGGAACGGCGACCACGGCGGGATACATTTTAAAAGGGCAGCGTACGCCGGTCTTGTCCTATCCGCTGACGCGCGAAGATCTGCAGCGCACGCTCGACCGCTTAACTCAAGCGAAGCTCGACGATCGCAAGCGGATCGTAGGATTGAAGCCGCAGCGCGCCGACATCCTTCCGGCGGGCATCATCATACTCGATAGCGCGCTCGAGATTTTGGGCAACGATCGTGCAATCGCGACGACCGCCGACCTGCTTTTGGGGGTTCTCTTGGAGGAGCGTGACGCTGCGGGAGGGAGAGTTACGGATGAACGACGCCCAGATAACCGAGCACATCGAAGGTTTAGTTGACGAAGAGCACCGGCTGCTCGAACACGGCGAGAATGGAAAGCTGACCGACGACGATCGTTCGCGTCTCGACGCGATCTCGGTTCGGCTCGACCAGTATTGGGATCTCTTGCGGCAACGCCGGGCGCGCCGCGACGCGGGCCAAGACCCGGCCGTCGCGCATATCCGTGGCGAAGACGTCGTCGAGCACTATCGGCAATAGCGCCGCCTCCTTCGCCTGTTCCCACTCTGTCATCCCGAGCAAAGCGCCGCCCGCTGTGTCATCCTAAGCGAAGCGTCCTAGTTGGGTCATCCTGAGCGAAGCGCCCCAGCTGTGTCATCCTGAGCGAAGGTGCGAAGCACCGGAGTCGAAGGGCGAAAGGCGCCCCTCCGCCATGTCATCCCGAGTAAAGCGCCCTTCGCCGTGTCATCCGAATGGCAGCGCCCTAGTTGTGTCATCCTGAGCGAAGGTGCGAAGCACCGGAGTCGAAGGGCGAAGGGCGGCGCAAAGTGTCACCCTGAGCTTGTCGAAGGGTGGCTGTGCGGTGGGATGGTGGTGGAATAGGCAGACACAGCAGACTTGACAAGAATAGTTGAGCCGCAGGGAGTGGAAACGTTCTGCGGGATGCGCTCAAATTCGGCGAACCCTGTGTTCGAAAGAACGTGGCAACGCCGAGCCAAGCTCCGATACAGGAGAAGGTGTAGAGACTGGACGGGCGCGGCCTACGTGAGTTCTTCTCATACGGTCAAGGCACAGTCCGGACCACAAACGCGGCAACGCGGTGGCGAAAGTCATAGTGGTGCGAAAATCTGCAGCCCGAAAGGGCGTCCGGGTTCGACTCCCGGCCATCCCAAAATTCGCCCATATTCTGCAAGGCTTTTGCACCGCTCGGCTTTGCATTTGTCACGGACGGATTTGCCTGGCTCGAAAAAGGAGAAGTGCGGGCGCAGCATCTCTCATCAGGACTTCACTCAAGAGGTCCCATTGGTGGTCCCGGTACGCGCGATCAGCGTTCTATATTGAGAAGTCGATGCAGTAGCTACGGCGTGGGGCTCATCCAAGGGCGCGATTCCGGGTAGCAACCGGATCCCGCATGCGTTGAATACGGATTCTCGCCGGGTTGATAGAATTCGTTGCAATCGCCGTCGAGCACGGCATACCCGCCGGCCCCAACTTCACACGGGCCGTCGGTCGCATCGAAAACGATGAAGTTGTGCGGCGTCGTCGCGTAGCCGAGCCACGCAATGCGCAGGCTCTTCCAGTGACCGTCACGCCGAATGCGACGCACCATCTGCAATTCGCTCGGCTGGAGTTTCGGGAACCCGAGCTTTCCGATGTCCGCCGCGAGGTAACTCTGGGGCGGCAACTCTGGATTGATCGGTTGCCCCGGCGGCGTGTCGCCCATGCAACCGATGCCATACTTCGACCGCGTGCGCACGTATGGATAGACCTCGAACCCGCGGCAGTCCGGAGAGGCGCAGTGGACGTTGGGTGCGAGCGGCACACCGTTGGGCGCGCGCTCCTGTGCCGCCGCGTGCGAACATGCGATGAGCGCCGTCGTCGCAATGGCCGCGAACGCGGCGCGAACGTTACGCAAGCAGGCGAGCTTCTCAGGCAGCAGCGGTGAGATCAACTGATAAACCCACGTGGCCTTCCATTCGAGCCGCTCCCCGACGATTCCAGCCGCTTTTCAGGGTCTTGGGTGAGGCGGCTCAGCCGTCTAACATCGGCGAGTCTTGATTCAGATTGCCCACCCGGGGAAGGCGCGGGCGGCGTGATGTATCATTGCTCTATAGGACCGAAGTTTTTGCACACGAACGATTCGTCGCCCGACGTCGTCAATTTGTAAATCGCGCCATCGTCATACGCGCCGCCGCCGAGGTTTCCGAGGAAGAATCCATCAAGCGGAATGAGGCCTCCCGGCCTGTCGAAAAAATCACCGATCCGAGCGATGAGACGAAATTGGTGCGAAGACGTTAGCTCAGCACGATTGGCGTGACACTTCGCCGGCGAGGATAGGGAAGCGAGGCATCGATTTTGAACCGTTTCAGATGGCGCTGACGGCTCCAATTCCGACGGGGACGGTAACGCTGCTCTTCACCGACATCGAGGGAAGCACGCGGCGTTGGGAAGAGCAGCGCGACGTGATGGCACAGGCGTTGCGCCGCCATGACGAACTGCTGCGCCGCGCGATCGAAAGGCACGGGGGTTACGTGTTCAAGACGGTCGGCGATGCCTTCTGCGCGGCGTTCTGGCGTGCGCCGGACGCAGCTGCCGCGGCAATCGATGCGCAACGTGAACTCTCAAGCGAGGATTGGCACGCGATCGGAGGCCTGAAGGTTCGCATGGCGTTGCACAGCGGCACGACCGACGAGCGCGAAGGCGACTACTTTGGTCCGGCCGTGAACCGAGTGGCGCGGCTGTTAGCGACGGCTCACGGCGGCCAAGTCGTCTTTTCCGGTGCAACCGCATCGCTGTTGCGCGATCTGATGCCGGAGTACTCGGGGTTATGGGATTTGGGCGAGCACAGGCTCGCGGATCTCGCCGAGCCGGAGCACGTTTGGCAGCTCGTCGCTCCAGGCTTAGCCCAAACGTTTCCGGCCCTGCGTTCACTCGAATCGATGCCAAACAACCTGCCGCGCCAGCTTACGCCGCTCATCGGCCGCGACGAAGTGCTGGCCGAGATCGACCCGCTGATACACGAGCATGCGTTAGTGACGCTGGTAGGCACTGGCGGCGTCGGCAAGACGCGCGTCGCGCTACAAGTCGGCGCGGATTCGCTCGACGGTTCGAGCGACGGCGTGTGGTTCGTGGAACTGGCGCCCACGAACGATAGGAGTCTGGTTACGAGTACGATTGCATCGACGCTGGGCTTGCGAGAGCAGCCGGAGCGCCAGGTGCTCGATACGCTGCTGCGTCATCTCAAGCACAAGCGTTTGTTGCTAATACTCGACAACTGCGAGCACGTGATCGAGGAGGTCGCAAAGCTTGCCGATACAATCCTGCGCGGCTCTCCTAACGTGCGGTTACTGGCGACCAGCCGTGAGCCGTTGCGCATCGTCGGCGAGTATGTTTATCGCATGCCGTCGCTAGCTTTTCCGCTGCAAAGCGATACGCTCACGGCGGAAGATGCGTTAAGCTATGGCGCCGTCGCGCTCTTTGTGCAACGCGCCGCGGCCTCGGATGCGAGGTTCAAGTTGACCGATGAAAACGCGCCGGTAGTTGCCGAGATCTGCCAGCGGCTCGACGGCATCGCACTGGCGATCGAACTGGCGGCGGCGCGAGTTAAGGTGTTGACGCCGCGGCAACTGGCGCAGAAACTCGACAAGCGTTTTCGCGTGCTAACCGGCGGGAGCCGATCGGCGCTGCCGCGTCAGCAGACGCTGCGCGCACTGATCGACTGGAGCCACGACCTGCTCTCGGCGAAGGAGCAGAAGCTATTCAGGCGGCTGGCGATCTTCGTCGGAGGGTGGGCGCTCGAAACGGCCGGCGCCGTCTGCGCAGACGAGGAAGGCGCAGAGGATGCAATAGAGTCGTCGGAAGTCCTTGACCTGCTCTCGTCGCTCGTCGACAAGTCGTTGGTGCATGCGGAACAGATGGAAGGCGGGATGCGCTATCGCCATTTGGAGTCGACGCGAGAGTATGCGCGCGAACGGCTTGCCGAGGCCGGAGAGTGCACTCCTATTGCGCAAGCGCACGCGGCTGCATTTCTCGCGCTAGGCGAAGAACTCTATAAGCTTTTTGAAACGACGCCCGAACGCGAGTGGCTCGTCCGGGCCGAGCCGGAGTTGGAGAACTTCCGTGCGGCGCTCACCTGGGCGTTCGAAGCGCAGGGCGATGTGCTGCTCGGCCAGCGGCTGGTGGCTGCGCTCCGACCGGCGTGGACGCGCTTTGCTGCGGCGGAGGGACAGCGGCGGATTCAGGCCGCGCGCGATCTGTCCCGCACCGAGATGCCGGCGTCGGTGGACGCCGCACTCGAGTGTGCCGAGGCGGCGATCGCTACGGCACTTGCTCAACCGCAAACGGCCCGCGAGCGGGCAGAACGCGCTCTGGCGCTCTACCGCGAGCTTGGCGATCCCTTGCGCGTTGCGCAGGCGCGACATCTCCTCGGCCGGGCGCTCGTCGACCTCGGCCAGGTCGAAGAAGGCGAGAAAGTTCTAACCTGGGCCTTGAAGGAGGCCAGAGCCACTGGAGTGCGCAGCGTTATCGGAGATGTCTTACAAAGCCTTGCGGTCGCGCGCAGCCACGCGGGCGACCTGGCTGGAGCGCGGCCGCTCTTTGCCGAGGCCTTGGCGATGTTCCGCTCCGTCGGCGCAGAGCGCGTATGTTCACACATCGCGGGAAATCTAGCCGAAGCGGAGTTCCACGAGGGCAATGCCGCCGAGGCGCTACGGCTGGAAAACGAGGCACTCGCAACCTATCGCATGTTCAATCATAAACTCGGCGCAGCGATTTCGCTTTGCAATACTGCGGCATATCTGATTGCGCTGGAACGCTACGAGGATGCGTGCATTTCGGCCCGCGATGGGCTCGCAGCCGCACGCGACGCGCAATGGGAGGCTGGCGTCGTATGGGGTTTGCAACATCTCGCGGCGACCGCCGCACTACGACCGGCCGACGCTGCAGAGCATGTGCCCGGCGATCGGCTCGGCGCTGCGCGGCTTTTAGGCTACGTCGATGCGCGTTTGGATGCGATCGAAGCGTCGCGCCAGCACACCGAACAGCAGGAGCACGACAAGATGCTCCCCGCACTGCGCGACGCGCTCGGAGGAGACCAGCTTGCGAAACTCATGGCTGAAGGCGCTGCCTGGAGCGAAGATCAAGCCGTGGCGGAAGCCCTCGAGATCTAAGCACTTTCCGGCGTCGGAACTAGTACTGGTCGCCCAAAGCGAATGATCGGCGAGTACCCGTTTTACGTCACATTTTGTCACGGACAGGTCGGAAGCGGTCGGGATCTCGAGGGACCATCGGGGAACCAGCGCGACGGAATAGCCTGACGGAGTAACACTTTTCGGTAACGGACGGTAGTCGGCTGGAATCCCCGAGCGTGGGTTCGACTCCCGGCCATCCCAAAAATTGTCATCTGAGCGGAGGCATGAAGCGCCGCAGTCGAAGGACGATTTTACAGGCTTCGCGTGAGTGATCGCCGGATGGTGACGGTGTTGGATTCGAAGTCTACGTCGGGCCAGCGAAGGCCGAGGCATTCTGCCCGTCGGGCCCCGGTGTATACGGCAAAGGCCAAGGCCGCGAGGGTCCGGTGGCGGCATGTTCGCCTGCTGCCAACATACGGGTGTTGCTGTCGATTTACTTCCAGTTGCCGCCGACCGAAAAGATCAGCGGCAACTGGACCCTTGAGCTGCGGCGTTAACCGCCTAATGCGTTGTCCGGACTGACCGCGATCGGCCACTCGCCAGCGTTGCCCGTGAGCTTGGTCGTGAACGCGTTGCCGTTGGGATAGGCAACGCTCTCAATGACGAACGGGATGCTGACCTCAGTGCTGACGTAGAGCTGCTTTTCGTTGGCGCTCAGCGACAGTGCGAACGGCGATCCATCGACGCTGATCTGCTTCGATGGGGTGGTTTGACCTGCCGGGAAGTATTCGACCGAGCTGCCGTAGAGCACGATGAGGTTTCCCGAGCGATCGACCTCTAAAGCGCCAGGATAAGGCGGAAGGCCGAGATCCGTGCCGCTGGTCGAACCCGGTGCAAACTCCTCAACGGCGGTGCCGGCTGCGTACAGGTTATCGTGCGCATCGGTCGCGAGGTATTCTGCAAAGTACGGTATCGTGAGCGACGGAGACGTCTGCCCCTTTGGATAGACGGTAATCGTGTCGTTGCCGACGTTGGCACAGTAGATGGTGCCGGCGGCATCCACCGTGATGCCGGTTGGCGAGTTCACGCCGCTGCTGATCGTGATGAACGGTGAGGTCTGACCGCGTTTGTACGCCGTGATCGTGTTGTTGCCGATGTTGGTCGCATAGACGCTTCCCTGCTTGTCCACGAAGAGCCGCTCTGGATTGGACAAACCAGCGGTGATCTGGCCCTTCTCCTTGCCATTGACGCCCCTCGAAGCGAAAATGGTGATGGTGTTGTTGTCGTAATTGCCCCAGTAGATCAGGCCTTTGCGCCTTTTGTGCCTGCGATCGGGGGAAATCCAACCCTTCGACTGCGAGCGCGTGTTTTGCGAATGCGTGCCGCGGCCTTGCGCAAGCATCCGATTTTGCGCGACGCTTCGGCCGGCATCCGGGCCGCTGGCGGGAAAATTCGCGCTGGAAGTGCCGGCAGCCGAGCAGCCTGCGGCCAGCACGCCAAGCAGGGTGATCGGCGCCCAGCGCCGGGCGAACGAGACGGTGGAAAGCAACGAGTACCTCCTTAAAGCAACTGAGATTTTCTGATGACCTGACAATTCGCCAGCTGGCGCACACCTCCCGTTGTCTTGGCGTCGGACGTCGACGCGCTACTGCATCAGCCAGCAAACTTACCAACTAATGCTATTAGCGCCAGTTCGGTGGAGCGACGTGTCGCTTGAAAAGAAGCGTGTCACGATCGCAAGCTCACTGAGCGCCCGCCATTGAGCGCTCGGCTCGACGCTGGTTGTATCGTTGTACTTAACGAGGAAGCAACTCAGACGGAAACACGAACGCCGACGCCGCCGGTTCCAATCAGCGTTACCAACGGCTGCTTTAGTACGAGCGGTTCGATCTCGGCCAGCACGTCATCGCGGCCGATGAGCGGCATGACTTGGCGCGCGAGACTGTTGGGCAGCGATTCAAGCGAGAGCAGTGGCGGAAATGTATCGGCGAGACCCGGCGCGATGAGCTGCCAAACCTGTTCGCGTTCGACGAGATCTTGTGCTCACCTAAGTCGCGCAACTGGGTCTCCTACGACCGCTAGGAAATCGGCAACGTAAACGACACGATCGCATGGTTGTTGCGATCGGCGGTCCAAAACCGCTCACCGTCGTAGGCGACGCTACGCGGTCTAAAAGGAAACGATTGCAGCGTTTCGATCGATGACGCGGCGGCATCGACGGCGAGCCGCTGAAGCTGACCGTCGACCCAATCTTCGTCAACAGTCGCCAAATAGAACGCACGGTCAACGATCGTCATACCGACAGGGCGCCTTTCGAGCTGCACTTCGCGTACAGGCGCACCGCCCTCGTTGAGCTCGATCAGCTTCTTATCCCACGCTTGTGAGAGATACAACGTTTCATTTGCATACGCTAGAAATGATCCGGAGAAATCCGGGCACGGGAAGCACGCGGTGAATCCCGCGTCGGGCGTAAACGAATAAACGTACCGCTGGTCGCGTTCCAGGTCAGGCTCGTCAATCGCTGGAGCGAGGATCAGCCGAAAGTCCGAGCCGGTGTAGGTCACACCTAAGGATTCATGTGGCGGAACGAATTCGCGCCGGATGTCCCACGTCTTCGGATCGAGCGCATATAAACGACCGTTCGCGGCGCTCGTCAGCCACATCGACTGGCCATCCCAAGCTAGACCCTGCGGGCCTTGCAGCGGCGAAGGGTAGCGGACGAGGCCGCTCATGCCGTTCCACTTCCGCGCATCTTACGCTTCCTCATGGTCTAGTCGCTCGCGCCTATTACCGCTCTTACGTGCCGTTCGTAGTCAACCCCCGGAACTGCAACAGCGGCCCTACATCCGGATCTTTGCCATAAAATGCGCGGAACATCGGTCCGTAGTCCTCGGAGTCGCCGCGTGAGAGAATCATATCGCGAAAGCGTTGTCCGTTTTCGCGCGTCAGACCTCCGTGGTCGAGGAACCACTGGTACGCGTCGTCATCGAGCATCTCGCTCCACGTGTATGCATAGTAGCCGGCAGCGTACCCGCTTGCCCAAATGTGCGCGAAGTACGTTGAACGATAGCGCGGCGGGACATCGGCGAAATCCGTGCCCGATGCGTGGAGCGCGTGTGCTTCAAACGCATCGACGTCCTGCAGCGGTGCGCTTGACGGCAGCGAATGCCAAGCCATGTCGAGCTCGTCGGCCGCCAAACTCTCGCCCAAAGCATAGCCCTCGTTGAACTTTGCGGCGCTCTCCATCTTGTCAATCAGTTCTTGAGGCATCGGCTCGAGCGTTTTGTAGTTGAAGGCGTAGTGTTTGAGCACAGACGGATAAAGTGCCCAATGCTCGTTGAACTGCGACGGAAACTCTACAAAGTCACGCGGGCGGGCGGTGCCGGAGAGCGACGGGTATCTCTCGTCGGCGAAAAACGCATTGAGCGCGTGGCCGAACTCGTGAAACATGCCCGTTACGCTATCCATCGTCAGCAGAGTCGGCTGACCTGGCGGCCCTTTCGGAATGTTCTCGACGTTGTAGACGACGGGTCGCGTTCCCAGCAGCGTGGAGTAATCCGTAAACGAGTTCATCCACGCGCCGCCCTGCTTGTTGTCCCGCTTGAAGAAATCGAAGTACATAAGCGCGAGCGGTGCCTCGTTTTGATCAAACACTTCGAAAACGCGCACATCGGGCTGCCAAACCGGAATGTCGCGGCGCTCTTTGAACGTGATGCCGTAGAGCTGATTCGCAGCATAAAAGAGGCCGTTCTGCAGCACGTCGTTCAGTTCGAAATACGGCCTAAGCTCGTTGTCGTCGACGTCGTACTTCGCCTTGCGAACCTGCTGCGCGTAGTAGTTCCAATCATAGGGCTGCAGCTGAAAATGTTGACCGCCCTCGTCAACTTGCGCCTGAATCTCCGTGGCTTCTTGTGCGGCCTTAGCGCGGGTCGGGCCGATGAGCCCCTGCAGAAAGTTCTGCACGGCAGCAGGCGTTTGCGCCATCTCTTGCGTTAGCTGGTACGCTGCGAAGTTGGGATAGCCGAGCACTTGTGCTTTCTCCGCACGCAGTTTGGCCATCTGCGCAATCGTCGAACGGGTATCGTTGTCGTCGTTCTTCTCGGTGCGCGTCCAGGAGTTCTCGAAGAGGTCTTTTCGCGTCGCGCGGTCCGTTAGCAGTGTGAGTCCGGGTTGTTGCGTCGTATTCTGTAGCGGTATCAGATAGCCGCCGGGATCGCGCTTAGCTATCGCCGCCTGCTCGGCGGCGGCGACCGCACTATCGCTAAGGCCCGCGAGTTGGCTCTTGTCTTTTACAACGAGCGCGCCCGCAGTCGTGCCGTCAAGCAGCTTGCGCTCGAAGGCGGCTTGCAGCGTGGCCAGTTGCTGGTTGATCTGCCTCAACTGGGCCTGCTTTGCCTGCGAAATATCCGCGCCCGCGTGGAGGAAGCGCCGGTAGTACGTTATGACGAGGTGCCGCGACTCGGGATCGAGCTTGAGGTGGTCCAAACTCTTGTAAATCGTTTGTACGCGCGCGAAGAGCCTGGGATTGAGGTAAATCGCGTCCTGATGCGCGGCAAGCTGAGGCGCGATGATTTGTCGTACGTGCAACAGCTGCGGATTGCTGTTCGTAGCGACCTCAACGCCGTACGCGCCCGTTGCGCGAGCGAGCAGCTGTCCAGACCTCTCCATCGCGACGAGGGTATTATCGACCGTCGGCGGGGCCGGATCGTTCGCGATGGCGTTTATCTCTTTGAGCTGCTGCGCCATCCCAGCTTCGATAGCAGGTTGGTAGTCGCTATCGCTGAGGCGATCGAACGGTAGTGCGCCGAAGGGCAATGTGCTCGACTGCATCAGGGGATTTTCGGGTGCGCTCGTTGCCGGGCCGGCCGTCAAGGCGGCAAGCGCGAGTGCTGCGGGGATTGCGAGGTGGCGCATGTGCGCGTGCATTCGCCGCTTAGCTTGAACTAACCATTTTAACGCTTCCTAGGACGGCTTTGTGCTTGTGTCACATTTTGTCACGGACGGGGCGGAAACGGTCGGGACCGGAGCTGTGCTATTAGTATCCCGCTTTTCGCCGGCGCCAACGCGCCGTCGGAGAACGAATGGCGGCGTACGAATCTCGGGCCGTCCCGGAGTTGACAATCGTACCGTTTTCGTACAAGCTGCCGGGAGCTACGGGTGCCACGATATGGTGGCCCGAACCGAAGCGCTCATGCCCGCGTCGAAGTATGGCTCGGATACCTGAGCGCGCATCCCCGTCCGGCTATACGATTGCCGGTCATCGGAAACGGCGTGGAAGCGGTGCGCACGCACGCGCGCTCGGCTTTTGATTCGCCGGTCGGGGCCGCAAATGGCGGCTTTGCGGGCAAACCTGTGTTGAGCGGCATTTTCGCTGCGATCGGTGCAGCGGATCAAACAGAGGTTCCCTAGCTTCGTGCGCATCGCTTCGACCAATCTGCGCGAAATCGGTGGCTGGGTCATGCTCAACGCCCTGTGGGTGCCGCTGACCGTTCAGGACACCGCGCTGATGGCGATCGCCGTGCCCGCGATGACGATTCGGCTCGCACCGGAAAAGCACGTCGTCGTGCTCTCGGTCCTGGCCAGCGTCGTCGCACTGGCGACCGCGGTCGTGCCGCTTTTGGCCGGCTGGCTCTCCGATGCGTTACGGCGGCGGGGCGGTTCGCGGCGCGCCTTTGTCGGTGCAGGCGTCGTCATCGATGTGTGCGCGCTGGGAGCGCTTTCGTACGCGCACACGCTGGCGTGGTTCGCGGTGCTGCTCGTGATTGCGACCGTCGGATCGAATATTGCGTTGAGCGCCTATCAAGTGTTGCTGCCCGAATCGGTGCCGCGCCGGCAGTGGGGCGTCGTGTCCGGGATTCGCGGAGCGAGCACACTGGTCGGCGCCGTGCTCGGTTTCGGCATCGCGGGGGCAATGCCCGATCCATCGTTGACCTTTTTCGTCACGGCCGTTATCATGGCCGTCGGCGGACTCACGCTCTTCGGAATCAGCGGCGGAACCTATGACGGAGAGGAGGGCGCGCGCGTGCGCGACTGGCACGATTTCCTGGTGGTCTTCGCTGCCCGCGCGCTCGTTTTTTTCGGATTGACGATGTTGCAAACGTTCGTCCTGTTCTTTTTCCGCGACGTTCAAAAAGTCGACAATCCGTCGGCGGGTACGGCGCTCTACGCATTTTCCACGATCATCGGTGCGGTGCTTTCGAGCCTCTATCTCGGCTTGCTTTCGGATCGCGCGCCGCGTAAAATCGTCACCGCGCTCGCGATCGCCGCGATGGCGGCAGCGACGATCGGCTTTGCATTAGCGCCGAGGCTGGCGTGGATGCTTCCTTTTGCCCTCCTTTTCGGAATCGGTTTCGGCGGCGTGATGTCGAGCGGATGGGCGCTCGCGATGGATGCGATTCCAAAGATGCGCGACGTTGGGCGCGACCTCGGTCTCTGGGGGATTGCAACGAGCCTTCCGAACATCGTGGCGCCGCTGGTTGGTGGGTGGTTGATCGGCCTCTTCGGCGGTACGCGCGCCGGATATCAGGCCGTCTTTGGGCTCTCCGGGTTCAGCTTTGCGCTGGCATCGCTCGCGGTGCTGCGCGTGGGCCGCCGCCCGCTCTCGTCGTTATGGGCCTGGCCGCTGCGATTCGCCGCGGTAACCTCAAACTTTGTCTGGGATCATCTCGCGTATCGCGTGCGCAGTTGGGGAAGACTCCCACGTCGGCGCGGCCCCACGCTGATCGTCGCGAATCATCAGCACGATTTCGAATCACCCGCGATCGTTTCGACGACGACCGTGCAGAGTGGTTCATGGCGTCATCCAATCTTCACGGCGAGCTCGCGCCGCATGTACGAGCCGGGATTTCTCGCAGACCGCGTTCCCTGGCTGCGGTTCTTGCTGCGCCGAGTCAATGCGGGACAGCTTTTTATTACGCTTGGCATGTTGCCGCTCGAGAACGAACTCGGCTCGCGTGCGCTTGCCTCTTTCGCCTATTCCGTGCAGCAGCGGCACGGACCGGTCCCGCTCGAGGCGGCGTTCGATGAGCGGGTCACCGAGCGATTTCCGCCCGGAACGACGACCAGCGATCTTTGGCGTAACGACCTTTTTCCGCGCGCGCGGCAAGTGGTAAAGGTTTCGACGGTGCGCGAGCCCTACCGGCGCGAGATCCTCGACGAGACGCGTGCGAACATCGAACTCGACTTGCGGCTCATGGAAAACGTCGTTCGCAGGGGCGGCACCTTTTACTTAACGCCGGAAGGAAAGTACTCGCTCGACGGACGCGTCGCCCCGATGCGCGGGGCGGTCGATCGTCTGGCACCCCTCGCGACGATCTACCTGGTCGGAGTCAGTTACGATCCGTTCGTTTCTAGGCGCCTCTCGATGCTTTATCGCGTCGTTCGCTTCGACGAGCCACCGCTGGTCGAGGCGCTATCCGCGATTCGTCCCGTCGTGACCAGCCAGCTTTTCGGCGCATGGCTGCACGAACGCGAGGGTTCATTTACCGCAACCGAGGCCTGCGACGCCGTCAGCGAGGCTCTCACAACGCTGCCGCCGGCACTGTTCGTCGATCCTGAGCTGCGTCGCAATTCGCGCGCGATGGTGCGCGCCGCCTTGCCGTTGATGGTGAAGTGGCAGATCTTGCAGCGCGACGGAGAGCGATATCGGCTGGCGGCGCGGCGCCGGCATCCGCAGTTTCCGTTCGTCCAAGACATCGTTGCCTACCAATGGAGCTTTTTGCAACAAACGCTCGAGAACGCGGATTACGCGAAGCGCTTCGTTCCGTGAGGTCTCAATGCCGTTGCTCGAGCAGATCGCCCTCTTCGATGCGCAGGTCCGCGTCGCGCCAACGGACTGCGCGTCCGGTTAACCCACAAGCCCATACGGCAATCCCAAACAGATCGCGCGGCAGCATGAGCCACGCAGAGGCCACCGGCACTCCGAGCGCGCGACTCGAAACGCGCCGCAAAGCGATACGCGCGAGTACCGCAGCGAAGAGTGCCGCCACGCGGTGTCCCCGCGGTGCGAGCAGGAATGCAAACAGCGCGAGCGGCAGCGGATAGGTGAGGAACATGCCGGCGTAGCCGGCCGGTCGCACCCCTCGAATGGTCCGATGCCAGCGCAATTCGTGGTTCCAGAGCTTCGCAAGACTCGAGTCAGAAACCATCGTCCGTACGACGTAACGTGGGATCACAACGCGCAGACCCCGGGCAGTAACGAAATTCCCGAGCATGAAATCGTCGGCGAGATGCGGTGCGAGCGCTTCGAAGCCGCCGATTTCGGAGAGCACCGTTGCGCGGAACGCATTCGTGGGTCCCAAGCAGTGCCGCGGCGGCCCAAAGAGCCGATTGACGAGCACCGATGGGATAAACTGCTCGTTCATGAACATCGCACCGAGCTTCGCCGTAAACGAGTCGTCGGGCACGCCGGCGAAAAGACACGTCACCGCGCCGGCGGCGGGGTCCTGCAAAGGCGCCGTCACGCAGCGGACGTAAGCAGGATTCACTCGCGTGTCGCTGTCGGCCAGGATCAACATCTTATGGCGAACGAGCCGCATCATCGAGAGTACGTTTGCAATCTTGGGGTTAGCCGCGCTGGGGATTTCGCCGACGTCGATCTCGATGTTTCGATCGGGAAACGCCGACGCGACACGCTGCGCAATCGTTAGTGCGGGATCGTCGGCGCGCGCAACGCCAAGGACGAGTTGACAGACGGGGTAGTCCTGCAAGGCAAACGAGCGCAGGTTCTCCTCGAGACCCGGCTCGTCACCATGCAACGGCACGATCAAGCTGACCGGCGGCAAATCGCCGGCCGGCGGATCTGGTTCGCGTCGTCCGAAACGCGCCGAGCACACGATTGCGACGGCTGCATAACCGAGGGCCGCGATCGAGACGACGTCGAGACCCGCCGCCAGGAGACGAGCTAGCTTCACGCGACGCGGTTCGCTAGCCGCAGGGGGCGGCCTTTTCCGATAGGCGGTGGTTGCGGTGCGCGAGCCGAATCCCGCGTCCCGATGAAGCCCAACTGGACCTTGAGGGCAGCCGGGTATTGCGTGCGCCAGGTTTACCTTTTTTTCAAGATTCGCGTCCGCCACTGGGGTAATCTGCCGGCCGAGCGTGGGGCGACCGTGCTGATCACAAATCACCAGCACGAAATCGAAGGGGAAATGGTCACGGCGCGCACGTTTCTGCGGGACCCGTGGAAGCCGCTGGCCATGTGCAATTCCCGCCGCACTTTCGAGACGGGATTCATTGCGATGGAGTTGCCTTGGACCGCGTGGTTTACGCGCGGCTTAAATCTGAGCGGCTTATGGGCTGCCTTCGGCCTCCTGCCGATCGAGAACCATCTCTTCTCGCGGCCGCTTATCAGCCTGGCCGAGGAGCTGCGCGCAGCGCACGGCGATCTCGCGCTCGAAACGATCTTGCCATCCGAAACGCTCGAGCGGCTGGGGCTCGAGGGGTCCGTGCTCAGCGACTTATGGAAGCCCGCCGACTTCATGCGAGCACGCGCTTGGGTGAAAGTAGCGAATCTCAAGCAGCCGTACCGGCGCGAAGTGCTCGAGAACCTCCGCGCGGTGACCCAACGGGACGTCGCCGCAATCGTGGAGTGCGTGCGAGCCGGTGCGACGTTCTACGTCACGCCCGAAGGGGACTTCAGTCGCGATGGCCGGATGCATCCGATGCGTGGGGGAATCGTCGAGGCTCTCTCGCCATTTGCCGAGCTTTGGCTCTGTGCTATCGCATACGACCCGTTCCGAGGCCGGCGGCTGTCGATGCTCTACCGCGTCCTTCGATACACGGGTGCCACCGATATCGGGACGTCGCTCGCTGGTGCTCGGCCGATCACGACCTCGGCGCTCCTGGCCGAGTTTCTACTCGGAGGTTCGGACACGTTCGCGCTTGAGGATGCGGTGCGGGCCGTGCGCGAGCGGCTCGATTCGCTGCCCGAAAACGTTTTCGTCGATCCCGAATTACAGCGTGCGCCCGCCGCTGCGGTCGTCAACGCACTTGCGACCCTGCGAAAACGCGGTACGCTGGCCGCGGACGATGAACGCTACCGCCTTACCGCGAACCGACTTGATGCAAGGTTCCCGCACGTCGCCGATATGGTCGCATTCCAACGAAACATGCTCGACGAGACGCTGGCGTCGGCCCGGCGGCTTGGACGGGCCTGACGCGCATTCTCAGGACGCCACCGCTTCGACTCGGCGTTCGCCGGCCTGTGCTCGCCGCGCCCGCAAGTAGCTGAAAAACTCGCCGCCTTCGCGCAACCGGCGGACCATCATCTGGCGGCTCGTGATCATCTCGGAAACGATCTTGGCGATCTTTTTCGGCCGGAAGTAGAACTCGCGATACATCCGCTCCACCGAGTCTTCGATCTCGGCGGTCGAGAGCGTGTCGTAGCGTAACGTCGACGTCTGGATGCCCGTTCCGGATACCAAGTCGTCGCGCGCGAACCAGCCGTTTGCCAGCGCTTGAGCGTAGAGCTCCGTTCCCGGATAAGGCGTTGCAATCGAAACCTGAATAGTATGGGGGTCCAGCTCCTTCGCGAACTCGATTGTTTCTCGTACAGTTTCGGGAGTGTCGACGGGCAAGCCAATGATGAACGTGCCGTGAACTTTGATGCCGAGTTTGTGGCAGTCCTTCATGAACTTGCGCGCCATCTCTAGCTTCAGACCTTTTTTGATGCGGTAGAGGATCTCTTGGTTGCCGGACTCGAAGCCGACTAGTAATACGCGTAAGCCGTTGTCGCGCAGGATCTTGAGCGTGTCATAGTCGACGTGCGCGCGGGCGTTGCAAGCCCAACTGAGGTTCAAGCGTTTCATATGCTTGCTCAACGCAATTGCGTAACTCTTTTCGTTGGTCAGCGTGTCGTCGTCGAACATGTATTCCCGCACTTTTGAACCAAAGATCGCCTTTGCTTCGTCGAGGTCGCGACCGACCGCCTCGGGGCTCTTGTGCCGAAAAATGTGGCCGCCGATCGTTTGCGGCCAGAGACAGAACGTACACTTTGCCGTGCAGCCGCGACCGGTGTACCACGAGACGTACGGATGCAGAAGGTAGCCGTTGTAGTATTTCGTGACGTCGAGATGCTTAGCGTAGATTGGCAGCACGCTTGGCATCGCGTCCCAATCGTGGATCTGGGGGCGTTCTTCCGTGCGCTTTAGCTCACCGTCGGCGTCCCGATATGAAAGTCCCAGGATCTCATTCCAGGGCCGCCCTTCGGCAAGTTCCTTGCACGTATAGTCGAACTCGTTCCGGCAGACGAAATCGATGATATCGTGTTCACGAAGCGTCTGCTCGGGAAGCACGGCAACGTGCGCACCGATGAAGCCAACCTTTATAGACGGGTCTTGCGCCTTGAGCCGGCGAGCGCACTCGACGTCATTGGGGAGCGACGGCGTACTCGTGTGCATGATCACCAGATCGTGGTCCTTGGCGATCGTTAGCACGTCTTCGATCGTCAGCCCATGAGGGGCCGCATCGACCAGCGTGCTGCCCGGCACGAGGGCGGCGGGCTGAGCCAGCCACGTCGGATACCAAAACGAGGTCACCTCTCGCTTGGCCTGGTACCGCGCGCCGGCGCCGCCGTCAAAGCCGTCGAAAGAAGGTGGGCTCAGGAACAAGGTCTTCAAGGACAAATTCCTTCTGCGGCTCAAAGTCGCAACGGTTACAATGAAATGTGCTTGAGTCGAATGCCGGGGACTCCCTCGCGTCCGCACGCCATCCCTGCTCCGAGCAGGTGACCCGGTCCGCGGCGCCCGGAGACGACCTGCGCTTACTTTAAACTATGCATCCGTGGCACCTCCGGCGCCTGCCCCTTGCGGCGGCGCTCGTTACCCTGGCAATCCACGTCACCGGCAATCCGCATTACGGATTCTTCCGCGACGAGCTGTACTTTATCATCTGTGGCTTTCATCCGGCGTGGGGATACGTCGACCAACCGCCGGTCGCGCCGCTTCTGGCGGCGGGCTCGCAGCTCTTCGGCCACTCGCTCTTCCTGCTGCGTCTGGTTTGCGCGGTATTTGCCGCGGCATCGGTCTACACCACCTGCTTGCTGGCTGCCGAACTCGGCGGCGGCGCGTTTGCGCAGTTCTTCGCGGCACTGATTGCGGCGCTCACGCCGGTCCTCATGGATTTCGGAACGAAGCTCTCGGCCGACACCGTCGGATTGTGGCTGTGGCCACTGGCGGCACTCTACGTGCTGCGCATCGTCAAGGGAGCCGACCCGCGATGGTGGCTGATAGTCGGCACCATCGTGGGTATCTGCGTGCAGAGCAAATACACCGTCATCTTCTTTGCCATCGGCATCGTCTTTGGTCTACTCGTGCTTCCGCAGCGGCGCGTTCTCTTTACGGCCTGGTTCGCGGGCGGCGTTCTCGTTGCGGCGTTCATCGCGCTGCCGAACTTTTTGTGGCAAGCCGCGCACGGCTTTCCGATGTGGACGTTGCTGCGCGCCGCGGCGCAGTATAAAGACGTCTCGCTCACGCCGCTGCAGTTCTTCGCTAGTCAGCTGCTGATCACGTATCCGCTGCTCGCGCCGGTTTGGCTGATCGGCTTGGCAACGCTGCTTCGCCGCGCAGACGTCCGATTTCTGGGCATCGCGTATCTCGCATTGATCGCTCAGATGATCGTTCTGCACGCAAAACATTACTATGCCGGCGACGTCTACCCGATACCGATTGCCGCCGGTGCGGTCACAATCGAAACATGGACGGCGCGCGTAACCCTCTGGCGCCCCGTGCTGACGCTCTACGCGCTGGTTGCGGGCATTGCGCTCGTTCCGTTGCTGATGCCGGTTTTGCCCGAACGCACGATGTCCGCGTACGACCGCACGCTGCAAACCATGTTCGCGCAAGAAGTGAATCTAGCGGTCACCGAACACACGCAGATCGGCAACTTGCCGCCCGATTGGGCCGACATGCACGGCTGGCGGGAACTGGCGCAAACCGTCGCACGCGTCTACGACTCGCTGTCGCCGGCGGAGCGCGCTCAAACCGCAATCCTTGCAAGCAACTACGGCGAGGCCGCCGCACTCGATTTTTTCGGGCCGCCGTATGGCCTGCCGCCGGCGCTCTCGGGCCACAATCAGTATTGGGTCTGGGGCCCGCGCGGCTATAGCGGTAACGTGCTCATCGACGTTCACGGAGACTGCGAAAGTAAGGCGCGCCTCTTTCGAATGCATCGCATCGTCGCCCGATTCTCCAATCCGTGGGGACGGCCGTTCGAAAACGGTTTTCCGATCTCGCTTTGCCGCGGAATCACCATGCCGCTGAGCGTCTATTGGCCGAAGCTTCGCAGGTTCATATGATCCTCGGGGCGCCTAGCGGCCTCGCCCCACGCGTTCCCTGAAATCCTTGAGCGATCCGCGGCGGCTCGGTCGGGCTCCAGGTAGGGCTGACACGCCGCCGTTCGTCGATCACCGATGCAGCTCGTTGAACTGCGCGTGAGCGACGGACGTTATATGAAGCCCGATCAGGTTAGGGTTAAGGATGAGCGTAGAGGGCGGAACGCCGTTGCCGACGACCGTGACGGTCGCATTGACGGCAACCGGCGTTCCCGGCGTTGGATCCTGCGACAGGAAGTGATAGTTAGGTTGTGGGCCAGCCGACACGTAATGCAAGGTTAGGCGATTCGAGGCGGCCAAGCTGCTCATCGCGGCCCAGTCGTTGACTTGAGAGAAGTCCGGAACCTTGATCGTACTGCCATCGAGACGCTTCGGAAGATCCGTCGGAAGCACGGTGATCGCATACGAGGGCATCGACTTGACGGTGCGCGCAAAGGTTTCGGGTTCGACGGCGAGCTTCGGGTTATCGATCGCGTACGAGGCGGCCTGCTCGACCAAATCGTAGTCTTGGCTTACGGCAGCGTGCAGTTGCGCGAGGCGATCCGGATAGGGCGACACCATGACGAACTCGTCTTGGTGTTCGGGCAGTCCCATGTATTCCAAAACGTTCATGCGATCGATCACCTGCGACCGCAGCCGCGCGCAGGCGATCAATACATCCCGCTGGTGTTCGAGATCGGCGGCATTCGGCGGATTTGGGCCGTTGGCGAGAATCCACGGGAGTAAAAGCGCCTTGTACGGTTTCGGGGTCTGCAAAACGCTCTGTGACCACTGATCGGCGGCCGCAAAGAGATCGGCCGGCGATTGCGGCTTGATCTGCACGTTGCCGCCCTCATAGTACAGGAACGTCTCCGCTTGGGAATTCGTCTGCTTCATCGAGTTCTGAACCGAAACCGAAACGTCGGCGCTGAAGGGTCCGTACGATCCAGACAGGGAGTTTTCGATGTCCTGTTTGTCCTGCTCCGTTTTGACGTCGATGCGGATCACGCCGAAAAACTCGCCGCCGGTGAGCAGGCCGCCGACGAAGCAGTCCCCGTAGCGCTCTTCGAAGAGATCCAGCTGACCGTTTTGAACCAAGCCTGCCGCCGCCGGATCCAGAACCGGCTGATCGATCTGCGTGAAACCGTTGACTTGCGAACACGTGAGCAATAGCGCGATCGAGTTCTGTTGAATCTTACAGTCTTTCGAGAAATTGAAGCGGTCCGACGCGCTGAACAGGCCAACCCCTCCGGAGGCGTCGGCCGAGATGCCGAGATGGTCCTCGAGGTCGCTGGTCTGCTCGATCTTGATCATTTGAAAGCCGCCGGATCCTCCGGCCGCATCCTTTACCGGTGTCGGGTTTCCCACGGCGCCCAGCTGCATTCGGCCGCCGGTAGAACTCTTGACGCCGATTCCGTAGTCGTAACCGAATTGGTACTGAACGAACGTGTTATCCATGCCTTACCCCTCCCGAATTATGCCGAGCGTTGAGCTTTCGACCGCCCCGCCGGTCGCCCATGCCGGCGCCCGATGCGTCGAAACATCCGCGGCGATTGTCCCGTACGTGTGGCGTGAATGTGCGGAGCGCTATGCCGCGTTTAGCCTTCGTTGCTGGCTGGATTTGGGCGATCGTCGCAGGCGGCGGAGGCTTATTGTTGCTTGTCCGGCTCGGGCCCTGGCCACCGACAAACGGATGGTTCGCACTCCTTTCCGGAGTCAGCGCATGCCCGGCGACAGCGCGGCTTTTCAAGCGCTTTCATGTCGAGTTGTCGGGACGTTCCCAACTGATCGCAGCTGCGGCGTTCTTCGTGGCGGGTCGCATGGCGCTGTTGCTGGAACACCGACACTCGTAACTCCAGCGACGTTTCGCATGCCAAAGCGTTGGGGTTCTGGGATTAGCAGTCGGCCCGCATTAGGCGCGAGAAGTAATGGGGACCCCGCAGCGGCGGAAAGTGACGATGCAACACTTTTCGGTAACGGAGGGAATCGGCTGGAATTGGTTCTTTATCGGAATCGGACTTTAGCGGGAACGTTCGCGGGTCTCGGCTTCGCCCTGACGGTCGCGACGGCACTGGCGGACGTTCGAGAGCTTGCAACGCCGCCGGCGGTTTCTTTTTCACAAGAGATTCTCAATGCTCACAACAAGTACAGAGCAGCCGTTGGCGTTCCGCCGCTGGTATGGTCCGACGGCTTGGCCGCTGCAGCCCGAGCATGGGCGGATACGCTCAACTCAAATCTCCAATTCGCACACGATCCCGAGACACAAAATCAAGGTGAAAACCTTTGGATGGGGACCGCCGGTGCCTTTTCACTTACGCAAATGGTCGAAAGCTGGGGCCAAGAAAAGCGAAATTTTCAGAACGGCGCGTTCCCGAACGTGAGCACGACGGGAAATTGGTTCGACGTCGGCCACTATACGCAAATGGTGTGGAGGAACACGACGGCCGTAGGGTGCGCGGGCGTATCCGGCTCCGATGGCAACTATCGCTTGGTTTGCCGGTATAGTACCCCGGGGAACGTCATGGGCGAGAGAGCCTTTTAATGCCCCGGAATCCGCTCGATCTTCGGGAGCTTGAGCACGACGAAGTCAGCGATGGTCAGTGTCGAGAGGCATCTAAGTCGACCTGACCACGGGTTGCCGCCGGTTGTATTATTCGCGAAGTAAAGCGCATCTTGGCCTCCCGTGTCGGCCGCGAACGCGCCGAAAGTTTTCAAAGCCGATACGACCATTTGCGCCTCTCGCGTACAGCGCGTTGGATTGACGTTCGCGTTCAAGCGGATTCGCGCACCATAGGGCAGGCGATACGTGGCGTTACCGCTGTAGGGCAGTTGATCGGTGGCGCTCGCCGGGTAGACGAATGCGTACTGCGCGAGACTATGAGCGACCGCATCCCAGTTCAAAGCGTGGCAGATGCAGCCGCTGGCGATGTCCTCAGGCTGCACCATGCCGGCAAAGAGCGAAAGACCGCTCGCCATCGCCGACGGTTCTCCGGCCGGAAGCCGGGTAAACTTTAACATATTCCAATTCGCGCCGCTGTAAGCGCTCAGTACACCGGCGAAATATTTCGTCCTGTAGCTTTCGTATAAGTGGCAGCTGGAGGTTTGCACGACCATCGCGTGCGCATCGCTGAGCGGCTTAATCCAAAAGCCAAGTTGCCATGGATAGGGCACCCGGAATCCGTGATAGTGCACCTCCGGCATGACGGTCAGCAGCGGCGTGGCCGAGGTTGCGAGATTGACTTGCTGGTTTCCCGTTAATGCAACGAACGTCCCTTTGTCGACTTGCTGCACGCTCGAAATATATGCCGTGCTGTTTGGATCCGGCGGCGCATTCGTGACGATCTGACCGTAGACGTTCGGGAAGACGGGGCAGCCGTGATAAGAGTCAACGATGTTATTAACCGGCGCCGCCGTCGCGAGATCGTTCCGCTGCCCCACGATCCGCACGGCGACGTAAAAACAGCACCCCACAAGCGCCGCGATCGCGACCCACTTTAAGACGTTAGAGAGCGGGCGTTTTTCGTGCCACGGTGTAACGAATTGTCCATCCTTGCTCGGAGGGGAATCAATGGGCAGACGCACTTAGGTACGTGAGCCGTTGGTCACCTGAAAACGGTCCAGCCCCTTCTTGGGCTCTACACGCTCTAGCAGGCGACGTTTACCCTGCTTGCTGGTCTGAGAATCGCATTAGGAGCGAGTTTGCACGTGTCGGTGAGGGTAAAGAGACCTGGAGATATGTCTATTCGCCGCGGCTGCCGGTCACGCCGGACTAAAGTTTTGCCTGAATGGACATCAAGAGGGACACAATGCTAATCAAGAAATCGCTCTCAACCACGATCGCCTGTATTCTTATCGCCGCCGTGCCGGCTGCGGCATCGGCGCAAGTCAGCCTGGGCCTTGCCTTCGCGGCCGGCGGTGGTGTCGGCGTCGGCGTTGCCGTTGGATATGCTCCGCCGCCGTTGCCCGTCTACTACCAGCCGCCGGCGCCCTATCCTAACTATCAATGGGCGCCCGGATATTGGGGCTGGGGAGCGACCGGTTACTATTGGGTTCCGGGTTACTGGGCGCCGCCGCCGGCGGTTGGTCTCTATTGGACGCCCGGTTACTGGGGATATTTCAACGGCGCGTACGTTTGGGATCCGGGATACTGGGGTCCGACGGTTGGCTTTTACGGTGGGATCAACTATGGTTTCGGCTACTTCGGCACCGGTTTCGTTGGCGGATTCTGGTCCGGCGGAGTCTTCAACTACAACACCGCCGTCATGAACGTCAATCGGACGGTCATTCACAACACGTTCAATCGGACCGTGATCCACGGGACCGTCAATGGATCGCGTGCTAGCTTCAACGGTGGCCGTGGTGGGGTCCGCGCACGACCGACGGCTGGGCAACTCGCTGCGCGCCGGCACGGCGTTCCAGCAACGGCGGCGCAGCGCGCTCACGTAAGAGTGGCGGCACACGATCACGCGCTTCTGGCCGCGACGAATCACGGCCGGCCGCAGATAGCAGCCGTGCAGAGACCGTTTAGCGCTACGAATCGACCGTCAAACGCGCACGGCCGGGTCAGCGCAGTTGCATCAAATCACAACGGTACAACGACGGCAAGCCATCATACCGGTGCGATGACCGCGTCGCAGCACAACGTACCGACGACGGCAAGCCATCACACCGGCGCGATGACCGCGTCGCAGCACAACGCACCGACGACGGCAAGCCACCACACCGGCGCGATGACCGCGTCGCAGCATAACGCACCGACGACGGCAAGCCATCACGCCCAAATGTCGACGGGCGCGACGCAAAGTGCGCACTCATCGGGTCACGCTGCCGCGTACGGCGGTCACTCCGGTGGCGGCGGTTATCACGGCGGCATGTCCGCGGGACGTCCCAGCGGCGGTGGCATGAGCGGCGGTCGTCCCAGCGGCGGTGGCACGAGCGGCGGTCGTCCCAGCGGCGGCGGCGGCGGCGGACGAAGACCGCCGGAAATGTAGAAAGGAGTTGGGGCGTCACATTGCTTCTTTGACGCCCCTTCGAATTAGCAACCAGTTCGCCGGATAGGATGTCAGAAAGCCGAGCACCATCCCGATCTGCATCATGAACCAAAACGCCGGCTGATTCGGCATCAGTGGCGGATGAAAAAGAACGAAGAAGGTCAGGGTCATCCAGCCAAACAAGCCGATTTCAAATGCAGTGAGCGAAAACGTGTCGGCTTTTGCAGCCGCCCGCAGCCCGGGTAGAAGCGAGAGATGACGCATCGGCACGATCGCGAAGAACTGGAATGCAATGCCGAACGCATACGCTAGTACGTAGTCGCCCACGAACTCGGCTGCGAGAGTCGAGCCGAGGATCGTAAACCCGGTAAAGAAAATCGCGAACTCTGCGATGATGTCGCCAAGGACGCAACCCGCGCCACAGTGGGTGGCGCTGACGGCCACACTGCTATTGAAGGGCTTCTCGCCCATCCGGCCCTCGTTACGCTTTATCGCTTCTCGCGACGCGGGCCGGCCGAGCCGCGCGTACATCCAAAGCGCCACCGGTCCGCCGTAGAGCGCCGTGATCGGCCATACCCAATTCATGATGGGCATCTCTTGCGGATAGCGTACAAGGTCAACGAGAACGATCGCGGAGCAGATCGCAGCTATGCTCAGCGACACGATGGAGAGTACGTTCAACCAGGCGGGAACCATTAATTCTATCGGTACCTTAAGTTTCGCCCTGCCGACAGCGGACGCTTCGTACGCCGGCGGAATCGTAGAGGGTTATAACGCGCGATCCCACGCATAACCCTTTCATGTTCGACTTGCTAACCGAAAGACCCGACCCGATCCTTTACTTCATCGGCGTTTTTCCGCTTTTACTCATCGCATTGGCGCTCGGTTATTTATTTTCGCTGCGATATAGCAGAGCCCAGGACGACAAAGCGGGCTGGGCGTTCGGTCTGGGGCAGGCAGCTATTTTTGGTTTGATCGCGCTCATTCTTGGTTTCTCGTACTCGTTTGCAGCGGGCCGATTCGAAGCTCGGCGTTCGCTCGTCGTCAGCGAAGCAGGAGCCATTTGGGCTTCATACTTACGAGCCGGCTAGCTCCCCGCTGCGAAGGCGGCTCGATTCCGAACGATCCTCGTTGACTATACGACGACGCGGCTGCAAACCTACGCGCAGGTTCACGACGTACGCGCCGAACGGCGCTCGCTGGAGAACGGAAGAATCTTACAGGGTAAGCTTTGGGGAATCGCCTCGCGCTCGGCGCGTCGCGATCCATATTACTTGGACCTTTCGCGATCGGTGATCGACACGATCGCCGTCGCCGACCAGCAGGAGGCGGCGCTCAACAACCACGTGCCGCGAGCCATCATCGGGATCATCCTGCTCTGCACGTTGGTCGGCGCCTTTCTCTTAGGATTGACGTTCGGGCGCGCAAAGGCGCCAAACGCCCTGCTCTCGGCCCTTTTTTGCCTGCTCTTTGCAGCGACGGTTTTTACGATCATCGACCTTGACCACCCGCAAGGAGGGTTCATCGGTGTGGACGTTGCGCCGCTGCAATGGATCCTCGACGACATGACCACGGCCCCCGAATCGAAGCTCATGAGGGATCCTGTCAGGACTCCGGGAGAGCCGAGCTATGGCAGCTCGTCTTCGCCTAGGCCAAAATAGTGCCCGAGCTCGTGAATCACCGTTTTTCGCACTTCTTCCACTGCCTCGTGCCGGCTCTCAGCGACGCGGCCGATCGGACCGCGGAATAAGGCGATCTCGTCCGGCAATAGCGGCATGTCGTGCGTCCGGTCGGTGAGCGCGACGCCGCGGTAGATGCCAAGGAGCTCGGAATCGTCGTCAGCATCGTCTTCGGCGCTCTCGAGGTCCTCCGCGCTCGGTTCTTCCTCTACCGTGATGGCGACGTTCTCAACGAGGTCGGCGAACCGTTTGGGCAGCGATTCGAGCGCTTCTTCGACGACGCGCTCGAATTCGGCGCGCGTCAGGCGCTCAGCGGCCATTGCGAAATCGAGGAGTCGGGAAACGAGCGGAGCATGAGTACGCCGTGAACCGTGATGAGAAGGGCGTTCGCGGTGGACGGGAGCTGCGCTTGCATTCGGTTCCAACCATCGCCGAGCAGGCTCGAATTAGCGTCGAAATCGTTGCCATCCTTGCCGCGGGTTTGTGGGCACTGTACACATTTGTATACGAACAGCGTATCAAACCCCTTTTCGGAAGCGCCATCGTTCTCCTTAAGCTGAGGCGCTCAGCGTATACGTGCGAACACGGCTTGGCGGGTACGACTTACGATCGAACGTGCTCGAAGGCGAATTCGAGACGCGGGATGAGTATCCGATTCGTCCCCGCTGACGCCTGCTTTTTGGGCTGTGGGAAGGCAGGCGTCGGGAGAGAACGGCGAAACACTTATCGAGTTCCACTGCTAGGACCGTAGCCCGAACGGGAGCTTGATATGAGCGACGAAGCAACGTTGAAGATCGCCGAGCTGTTGCATCAGGTTGGTGAAGTCCACCACGTCGTTTTCGCCGACACGGACGGCAACGACGACGACTGGGCGACTTTCTATTCGGATTGGTTGCTAACGCACTCCGATCTTCCGCGCTTGCTCGCGCGGCGACCGGTGCGCAGCCATCTCACGCGTTCGCTGGTCGAACTCGACGAAGAGTATGTAAGTGCTGGTTCGTCGGAGCCTTGGCCGGCGTGGTACGCAGCGCGTTTAGCGGAGCGATACGGCTGAAGCCCTCGATCGCGCTCGCCGCAATCGTCATCACGGTCGCCGGCTGTACGTCGATCCATCCGCAGCCGCCGCTCGGGTTCACTGGAAGCGGCGGCGCGGGCTTGCGCGTGGGCTCGGTTTCGCTCCATCACTGTTTTGGTGGCGACTACTACTGCGGAGCGGTTCGCGTCGCGCTCGATCCGGCCGGCCAAGTCTCCGGCAGCATAGATATCGCGATCGCGTGGCTACCGCACTCAGACCGCTCGGCGCGATCTGAAGGTACGATCGTCGCCGTCGAAGGCGGTCCCGGTTACGGATCGATTGGAAGCCGTTCGCTCTACCGTCCGCTCTACGCGCCGTTGTTGACGTCGCGTGACATGCTGCTCGTCGATAACCGCGGAACCGGACTTTCCGGCGCGATAATCTGCCGGCCCTTGCAAGGGCGCCATCTCATGAAGCTGACGTACGTGACGCGTTGCGGGCACGAGCTCGGCCGCACGTCGGACCTCTACGGAACGGCGATCGCCACCGACGACATGGCTGCGATTCTCACTGCGCTGCACGTTCGTAAGGCCGATATGTACGGGGATTCGTACGGATCGTTCTTCGTACAAGCCTTTGCGGGGCGCCATCCCGACCGCGTTCGATCGCTCGTTCTCGACGGTGCCTACCAAGTGACGGGCGGCAGCCCGTGGTATCCGAGTACGGGCCGCACGTTGCGCCGCGCGTTCGACATCGCATGCGAACGTTCGCCTGTCTGCGCGAACTTGCACGGGTCGTCACTCGATCGGATCGAACGTCTGCTCGCGAAGCTTCGTGCCGGTCGCCAGAGGATCTCCCCGGCCCAGGTCGCGTTCGTAATGGACTCGGCTGGGCTTGATCCGTTGGCGTTTCGCGATCTCGATGCAGCCGCGCGCGCGTACGTCGATGCAAACGACTCAGCTGCGCTGGAGCGCCTGGTTGACGAGACATACGCAGAGGAAGAAGGCGCCGGCGGTCCGGCGCGCTCTTATAGTCAGGGCCTCTTCGTTGCGGCGAGTTGCTCCGACAATCCGCAAGCCTATGACATGCGCCTGCAGCCGCCCCAGCGTATTGCCGACTGGCGGCACGCGCTGGCTCTCAAGCGTGAGAACGATCCGACGCTCTATGCGCCGTTCTCGTTGGAAGAGTTTCTGCATATGCCGATCGACTATGCATACGTACCGCTCTGCACGACCTGGCCGGTGGCCTCGCCGAAACATCCCGCCGGCCAGCCGGTGCCGCCCGGCGCGCGCTTTCCGGACGTCCCTGTGCTCGTGCTCAACGGCGATCTCGACACGACTACGACCCCGAAAGAAGGAGAACGAGCGGCTCGACTCTTTTCCAACGCGACCCACGTGATCGTTGCGAACTCCGTACACGTCACGGCGCTCGACGATTTCTTCGGCTGCGCGTCTGGTATCGTACGCCGGTTCACCCTCACGAAAAAGGTCGATGCGCGGTGCGCTGCGCGCGTTCCGGCACTCCATCTCGTGCCGGCATTCTCACGTACGATCGATGAGGTTGAAGCCGCAAGTTCGCTTCCCGGAAACGAGGCGCCGGTCAAGCAGCGCCGAGCAGCTGCGGCTGCGGCGCTCGCTGCAGCCGACGTTCTGGCGCGTTCGTACGAATTCGGCTTGAGCGCGGGTTCGGGCCTGCGCGGTGGATCGTACACGGCAACGCCGAGAAATGCGAGCGACGGCGCGACGCTCTCGGAGATTCGTTGGACGAACGATTTAGCGGTTTCCGGCACCGCACAGTTCGATGCGCGAGCCGCGAGCGCGCAGGCGCATCTCGAGCTCGCAGGCGCATGCGCCGGAAATCTCGACGTAACGTGGCCAACCGCCGGCAGCAGTGCTCGGGCTGAGCTCGACGGCACGATCGACGGTTACACGCTGCGCGCGACGATGCCGGCCCCTTGACCTGCAGGGCGAGACCCTAACCGCAGTTAAACTCGCGGGTATCTTCCGGTCCCCCAACAAGGAGCATTCATGAAGGCACTTTTGAAACTCGCGGTGCCGCTTTTTGCGACACTCGCATTTGCGGCATGTAACGCCGGCGGCTCCTCGAGCCTGCCGGGTGCCAATCAGCAGTCGGCCGAGGGGATGCGACCGCTTCCCCAGTGGCTGATGACCGGCTCGGCGACGCCGGCTTGCGCGGGCAGCCGCGTCGGCCAAGCGCAGTGCGATGTCCTGCTGCAGACCGGCGGCGCTCACCCCGCTGTGGCCGGATTGGGCGCCACCACTCTTGAGACGTACTACAACTTGCCCTCGTCGACGAAAGGATCGGGTCAAATCGTCGCGCTCGTGGACGCCTTCGACAACCCCAACGTTTCGTCCGACCTCGCGAAGTATCGCTCTCAGTTTGGGCTTGGGACGGCAAACTTCCACAAGTACAACCAAAACGGTCAGCAGAGCAACTATCCTCGCGGCAGCACCGGCTGGGGCCTCGAGATTGACCTCGACGTTCAAATGGTCTCGGCGGCGTGTCCGCTCTGCACGATCGATCTGGTCGAGGCGAACTCGAGCAACTGGAGCGATCTCCAAACGGCCGAGGCTGAGGCAGTCACGCTCGGCGCGACGATCGTCAGCAATAGCTACAGCGGCACGGGCGGCAGCGAATCGTCGTACGACACGCCGGGAATTACTTACGTTGCGAGCGCCGGCGATAACGGCTACGGTCTTTACGATCCGGCGACGTTTCAGTCGGTGGTTGCCGCGGGCGGGACGACGTTGACGCTGACGCGAGGAAGCTATATCGAGAAGGTCTGGGTCGATAGCGGCGGCGGCTGCTCGAGCACCCACGAGGCGAAGCCATCCTGGCAGACCGATTCGAAGTGCAGCTTTCGCACCGGTAACGATGCCTCGGCCGTCGCGCAGAACGCCGCCGAGTACGACTCATATGGCTACGGCGGGTGGGTGACCGTTGCGGGTACGAGCATCTCTTCGCCGCTGCTTGCCGGCGTCTACGCCTTGGCCGGAAACGCGACGAGCCAGGACGGTGGCAAGATGCTCTGGAGTCTGAGCGCCAGCCAACTCGGGAGCGATTTGCACGCGATTACAAAGGGCGGCAAGATCAACGGCTGTCCTACGAATCTGAGAACTACGTATCTCTGCAAAGTGGGAACTGGGCAGTTCGGCCAGTACTCCGGTCCCGACGGCTGGGGATCGCCCAACGGCGTCGGCGCCTTCTAACACCAGCGGGTTTCACGCGTCGGGGAGGCTGCACGTCGTGCGGCCTCCCGCGTTTAAGCGGAGGCGTGCGACAGCGAGAGCGCTTCGTCGATCGCGAGCTCTTCGCCGATCGCCGCGCCTGCGGCCATCAAGCGCTCGACTTCGTCCGCGCCCATCGCATCGATTAGCGTCGCAAGAACGCGATCGTACTCGAACTGCTCGTGGTTATGAAGCCGTGCGGCTCCCATCGCCTTGAGCCGAGCGTCGACGAAACCGAATATCCGAGCGGCGCTCGTGCGCGCGTCGCCGCTACGAAGCGCAGCTATCGCGGCGAGGTGCTGCAGCGCGTATGCCGTGAGCACGTCCAAGCGGTGGTCCCGTGCGAGGTCGAGGAGTTCGCGCGCGCACTGCGCGACTTCGTCGTAGCGCCCAAGGGCAACGAGATACGCCGTCATGCTGTCGAGCGCCGTCGCTACCAATGGCAGATCGTTAGATTCTCGAAGCGCTTCGACCGCGTCGGCAGCATGCTGCAGAGCTGCCTCGGTATTGCCCGCGCAAAACTCGCACTCGCCGAGATCGTTGAGCGCGAAAGCGGCGTTGAGTCGCGCCCCCAGACGCTCGTAAATCGCTAGCGCTTCGGTAATTCGTTCGCGAGCCGTGACGATATCGCCGCGTTTGGTGCCGCTCACGAATCCAAGGCAGCGTACCGTGTATGCGATCAGCCGGTAGCTCCCGAGCGCGCGAGCCTGCGCGAGCGCATCCTCGAGCATCGGCACCCCTTCGTCTTCGCGCCCAAGACCGACCAATGCGTGACCGATCAGGCCCTGCGCGCGAGCGGTCCCGAGCGCGTCGCCTGCCTCGCGGTAGTGGGCGACCGCGCGCAGACTACTCTCCAGATGCGCTTCGTGCTCGCGCAGAGCCCACGTGATCACCGCCATCGCGTATTCCAAGTCCGCGACTACGTTGACGGGTGTCGCGCCATCGGCGAGATCCAAAGCCAATTGAACCCAGCGCTGGCCCTCGAGATGACCGAAGTACTGCCAGATGACGCGCAGTTCGGCGGCAAGTCTCTGGCCTACAAGGACGTCGCCGCGCTCCCCGAGCGCCCACTGCAATGCCGCGCGCCAGTTCCCCAACTCCTCGCGCGCCAAAGCTCGCCAAACGTCGTCGGACTCGCACTCGTAGCAGCGGTCGAAGCGTTCCGCAAGCTCGAGGCTCGCGCGCGCGTGACGGTGCGCTGCGCCCTGCGCTTCACCCCGTTCTTCCAGCCGTTCGCGCGCGTACTGGCGAAATGTCTCCAAGAGCCGGTACCGAGTTTCGCGACCTTCGCAATCGGCGGTCACCAGCGACTTATCAACGAGCGAGGATAAGACGTCGAACGCGTCGTTCGATGCGGCGCCTTCGTCACCGCAGACCAGGGCGGCGGCATCGAGCGTACAGCCGCCGCTAAAGAGCGAGAGCCGCTCGAAAACGCGCCGTTCCCGGTCGGAGAGCAGATTGTAGCTCCAGTCGACCATCGCGCGCATCGTTTGGTGGCGCGGGAGCGCCGTCCGCGCACCGCCGGTGAGGAGCCGAAAGCTGTCGTCGAGCCTTGACGTCAGCGTCTTTAATGATAGGGCGTTCATTCGCGCGGCCGCCAATTCGATCGCTAGCGGAATGCCGTCCAGCCGCCGGCAAAGGTGCTCGAGGGTGGAACGATCTCCATCGGCGAGTGAAAAGCGGTGATTCACGGACCGAGCGCGATCGACGAACAAGGCGATCGAATATGCCGGCGTGAGCGAGGGCAGGCGATACGCGCATTCTCCAGCCGCCTTGAGCGGCTCACGGCTTGTCGCGAGAACGCGCAGATGCGAGCAGCCCGAGAGCAACGTTTCGGCGACGTACGCCGCGCCCGGAACGAGGTGCTCGCAGTTATCGAGCAGCAGCAGCAGCGATTTGCCTTTCAGATACGCTAACAGCGTATCGAGCAGCGGGCGCCGGGGGACTTCCGGCACTCCCAACGCCGTCGCAATCGTTGCGACGATGAGCGAATGATCGCCGACCGTCTCCAGCGCGACGAACGCGGTGCTGCGGCCGCTGTCCCTATTTAATCTCGTCGCCAGCTGAAGCGCCGTCTGCGTCTTGCCGATGCCGCCGGCTCCGATAAGCGTGATCAGACGGTGATCGCGAACCATGAGCGCAAGCTCGCCGAGCTCCGTCTCTCGTCCGACAAAGCTTGTGAGCGCCAACGGAAGGGGCGGGACGCCGGCGGTTGTCCTAGCCTGCTGTTGCGCGGCCGCCTCGAACTCTTTCCGACGCTGGTCGTTGAGCTCTAACGCGCTGACCAATAGCGCGAGCGTTTCGCGCTGGGGCGTGCGGCGATAGCCGCGCTCGAGCGCGCCGATTCCGTTGGTGCTCATTCGGGCACGTTCGGCGAGCGCTTCTTGCGAAAGCCCGGCGGCGATTCTATATTGCCGCAGAAGCGTCCCGAATTCCGGCTGACCGGATGGCCTGCTCTCGTCCTCCACCGCAGTCATGGATTTCGAGCCTGCCGGTAAATAATCTCTCCGCCTCGCAGTGTATAGCGAACTGAGGCCAAAGCGCGGACGTTTATTGATGGATCTCCATTGAGAACGACCAGGTCGGCCGATCTTCCGGCGGCGACTTCGCCGGCGTTTGGCTCGCCGTCGAATCGTTGGGCGGGCGTCGTCGTGAGCGAGGCCAAAATGCTACGAAAGGTAGCTCCGGCTTGCAACATCAACTCGTATTCGCCGGTGGGATCGTACTCGACCGCGCCGAGATCGGTTCCAAAAAGGACGGTGCCGCCGCACTCGAGCCAGGCCCGTAGTTGAGCTACCGCGGTGCCGACGAGCGCGTCGCGCGCCGCGATGCGGTCGTGGCGCATCATGCTCTGCCAAACCATCAGCGTAGGAATCAGCGTCGTTTTCGCTGCTTGCATCGCGCCCAACACGTCGCTGCCCCACGGTCCCGAGCGCGGGGTCGTATGAGCGATAATATCGACGCCGCCTTCGAGCGCCGCGATGATGTCGGAGGCCGCGTTGGGATGAGCGAAAACCGGTTTGGCAGCGCGATGTGCTTCCTCGACGGACGCGCGTATCGCGTCCGGCGGGAGCTGACCGGCAGTTGGCGCCGAGAGAAAGAGCTTGAGCGCGTCCACGCCTTGCGCGACCAGCTTCTTCGAGACGTCGCGCGCCTGCGCCGCGTCCGAGACTTCATAAAGCGACGTTTCCATGAGCCCAAGAACGCGAAAGACTTCGGCTGAGGGCGTGCCGCCGGTCGGAATTAAGCCTTCGCCGGTCGAGCGGATAAACGGGCCGCCGACCTCGCCGGATTCTATGCGATCGCGTAGCCGCCGCGTGTTCTCCCAGCTCGACGAAAGGTCGAAGAGACTCGTGAAACCGTAACGCGTGAGCTCCGCAAGCTGCCCGACGAGCTCGGCCGCGGGTATCGATCCGGCGTTCGCCCATTTACGTTCGTGGAAGTGAACGTGGCTGTTCCAAAAACCGGCGGCGATTACGCAACCGGAACAGTCTAGAACCTGTGCGTCGTCGCGCACGTTCGTGGTGGTGCGAGAGCCGATTTCGGCGATCTTTCCGTCGCGAATGAGGATCGTCACGTCGTGCCGGGGATGCGCCTGCGGCCTTGCGTAAAGCGTTGCGCCGACGAGCGCGAGCTCGTCGGGCACGCGCCTAACGGCCACCCTTTTACTTCGCGTGGGGAGCGACGATATCCGCGAGCATGTCGGGCGTGCCCGGAATCCGCTCGAGATGCGGATAGCGGATGCCGTCGTGATAATCGAGCGAGAGCGTTTGGTACCAGCCCGTTTGGGTCGTTATCAGCGAGATCGGCGCGGTCGAATGCTGCGCGCGCTTTACGGCATACGTCAGAACGTCTTCTGCGAACTGCTGACCGTTAACGGCGAGCACTCGCATACCTGGGGCCAGAGCGGCTCGCCAGGCGGGTGAACCTTCGCGCACGTCGCGAACGACGCCCTCCGAGGTGAGGTTGGCACCGTAGGAGTACCAGCCCACGATGCCGTGATCGTCGGCTTGGTCGGCCTTGATGAACTCGTTGGGCTTCTCGTTGTAGACGAGCCGCCAGCCGCCGCGCGCGAGCTCGTCATTTGGCGGATGGACGTCGACGTGGTACACGTATTTTTCGAAGAAATCGTGCCAGTCGTAGGGCTCGACTTCGTTTAAGAGATCTTCGATCTGCGCGCGCGTGTAGGTTTCGACGATCGGTCCGGTAACCGGCGGCGCCGTATAGCGATGCAGGAAGGTGTCGAGGGAGCGCGCACCGTGCGAGCGCTCACGGATGATCGTATCGACATCGAGCCAAACCAACTCGCCTTCGGTATAAAAATCGTCTGCGTTGCGCCGAATCGCCGGATACGCGCCGCGCGCCAGGTAGAAATACGGCGCGCCGGTCGTGAGGTCGATGAGCGGCGTCGTATTTCGCCCGGTCTCGTAGTCCATCGAGGCGTAGACCGACGCGAGGTACTCGGGGTATTGTTTCGGCTCGCGGATGCCGGCGCGAAACGAGATCACATCGCCGAGGTATTGGTTCATCCCCTCGTACACCCAAAGAAGATCGGTGAGTTGCGGTACCTGAAAGTTTGGCGTGGTGAGATCGGCCGGTCTGCGATACTTTCCGTTCCACGAGTGCGAAAACTCGTGCGTTATCAGGTCGCCGCCGGAGAGCGATTCGTCGGGATCGGTTAGGAAGTCGTCGGATGCGCGGTCGTCACTCGATTGGTGGTGCTCGATGCCTTGGAAACCGATCGGGTCGCTCAGCGTAAGCAACGCATGATAATCGTCGAAGTGTCGCGAGCCGTACATCGCAAACGTCTCGGCCGGCATTCGTTCGTAAGCATGCAAGAGGGCGGCCGGGATGTCGAGATCTTGGGGATGGTCGGCAAAGGCGTCGAACTGCACGAAAGCCGAGCCCTCGCGCCATAGATCCCACTTCCGAACGTACTGACCCATGTCGAGCGGTGAATCGACCAGCACGTTGAGCGGCGCTGCCGCGAAGTCGATGCGGTCGCCGCTTCGCTTCTCGCCACGCAGGGCCGTTGCGAAATCCCAGCCGGCCGGAATGATAATAGAAGGTCTGACGTAGTAGTCGTGCGAGTCGATGCCGTCCTGGTAGAGCAACGCGCGATTCCAGTTCACGATCGCGACGGAGTGGGTCGACATGGTGTCCCCCGGAGCGTTCATGAGCACGTCGAAGGCGACGTCGATGGCCGCCGTACCCGCCGGAGCGTTGACGTGGAAGGCGTACAGGTCGTTGGCGTCGCGACGCCAGTCGAGCGGCGCGCCGTTGGCGGAGATTCGCAGCTCGGCGAGGTCGTTCAGCGGTCCGGTCGGGCCGTGTTCGCCCGGGATCCACTTTGGGTAGACGACCGTAAAGTTTCCGGCTGCCGCGGGAATGTGCTCGCGCACCTCCATGATGCCGTCGGCGGCGCGCGATGCGTCGACGGTAAGCGTTGCGGGGTGGTCACGCGTCGCATATGGAGTCGCAGCGCTGAAATCAGCGGCGGACGCCGCGCCCGGCGCAAGTAGCGCGCAACAAATCAAGGAAACGCCGAGTCGTGGCATTTTGTCCCGGTTCTCAACGGCGTTCACGCGCCCTCCCGGCCGGCCCGGCAGGTCTGTCCGCGGCGGACCACCAAGAGCCCACGGTTCTTCATCATCCCCGCTTCCGACGGAGGTCGCTATAACCACGTGAAGATCGTGGTGACGGTTAAGCTCGTTCCGGACCCCAACGCAGAGAAGCGAATCGACTCGCAGACGAAGCGGCTCGTGCGCACCGGTGTCGAGACCGTGCTGAATCCATACGACGAATACGCGCTCGAGGCGGCGCTCCAGCTCAAGGAGCGAGCCGGCGGCGATGCGCGCGTCACGGTCTTTTCGATGGCGCCCGAGTCGCTGAAGGAGACGCTGCGCAAGGCGTTGGCGATGGGCGCCGACGACGCGGTCCTGCTGGCCGATCCTGGACTCGAGGGAAGCGACGTATGGGCAACCGCGTACGCAATCGCGGCGGCATTGCGCAAGCTCGACTTCAATCTGCTCGTCGTTGGCGGCCTAACCGACGACAGCAGCACCGGGGCCGTGCCGGGAGCCCTCGCGGAGCACCTCGGTCTGCCGTGCGTCACTAACGCGCGCAAGATTGAGCTGGCCGATGGAAAGCTGGAAGTCGAGCGCGAGACCGACGTCGGCTACCAAACCGTACGAACGCCCCTACCGGCGCTTTTGACGACCGCCTTGACGTTCGGCGAGCCGCGCTACGCGTCGCTCAAAGGCATCATGGGGGCTAAGAAAAAGACGATTACGACCATGTCGCTCGCGGATCTCTCGCTGGACGCGTCAGTCGGGGCGAGCGGATCGAAGACCGAGCTGCGGAGCTTTGAGCCGCCGGCGCCCCGAGGAAAGGGGCGCAACGTCGAAGCGAGCGATGGACTCGCCGGCGCTCAAGCGATCTTCGAATTCTTGCAAGACAAGAAGCTGGTTTAGGTTGCCGCCGTGAAAAACGTCATCGTCTTCGTCGAGCATCGTCAAGGGTCGACTCGTAAAGTTACCTTCGAACTCGCGAGCGAGGCTCGCCGGATCGCCGATCGGCTTGGCGGTACGGCCGCCGCCGTTGTGATCGGCTCAGGCGCCGGGGAACTAGCCGAACAGTTGAAGGCGTACCCGCTCGACACGATCTACGTCAACGAGGATCGGGACGTCGATGCCTTCCTGCTCGACCCGATCGTCGATTATCTTCACGCCGCCGCCGAACTTGCCGGTCCCTCGCTGATCTTGATTCCCAATACGCTTTCGGGGCGCGACGTCGCCGGGCGTCTGGTGGTTCGCTTGAGCGCCGGCATCGTCGCCGACGTCGTAGAGGTTCGTGTCGACGACGGTGCCGTCGTCTGCGTCTCGCCGAAGCTGGGCGGGGTCCTAGTAACGAGCTGTGCTTTGCGGAGCGCCGAGTACGGCATAGCGACCGTTCGGCCAAGTGCGTTCGCCGTCGCTCCCGGCGGGAACGGTGCGCAGATCGTCGCGCTCGCAAAACCCGCAAAAACCTACGCCGCCGCGATCGAGCGCGATGTAGAGGAAGGCGCCGGCGAATTGGCGCTCGAGGAAGCGCCCGTCGTTATTGCGGGCGGGCGTGGGCTCGGCGGCCCGGAACCGTTCGATACTCTGTTGAAACCCCTAGCACGAGCTTTGGGAGGAGCAGTGGGCGCCTCGCGCGCCGCCGCCGACGCCGGCTGGGTGCCGTACAATCTTCAAATCGGGCAGACCGGGAAAACGGTCACGCCGAAACTCTACATCGCGTTGGGCATTTCGGGTGCAATTCAGCACAAGGTCGGCATGCGCGCCTCAGGCACGATCGTCGCCATCAACAAAGACCCGAACGCGCCGATCGGCGAGTTCTCCGACCTGCTCGTCGTGGGCGATGCCTTCCGCATCGTGCCGGAACTGACGAAATTGATTGAAGCTGCCAAAGGAAACGTCTCTTGAAACGACTCGGACTCATAATATTAATCGTTATCGCAAGTATTGTCGGGGTCGCGGCCACCACCCCGCACGCTCAGGCCGGACTCTTCGGCGGCGGCAAGAAGGCCTCGCCGACTCCCTCACCATCGCCCTCGGCGCTGCCGACGGCCAGTCCGGAGCCGCCCAGCGTCGCGATTCCCCGTTTGGTCGCAAAGCTGAAGGCGAACCCGACCGATCAAATTGCGATGTCGCAGCTCGCGGCGGAGTACTTGCAGGTGAACCGCCCGGATATCGCCTTGCAGTACACGCAGCATCTGCTGCAAATGGGCGATAAGACGGCCCAGGTTTACTACTACGACGGCTTCGCCTACCAGCAGCTGGGCAATCTCAATGCGGCAACCTACGATTTGGAGCAAGCGTCGAATCTCGATCCGACCAATCTGGGCGTCCTCGCCCAGCTCGCCGACGTCTACATTCGCACGAACCGCTACGGCGATGCCGAGCGCATCGCCAAGCGAGCCGTGACCTTCAATAAGAACCAGCCCGGCGCGGTCGAGACGCTCGGGAGCGTCTATGCCTCCGAGCAGCACTTCGACGACGCTCGCGCCGAATTCGAAGCGGCTTACGCGTTAGATCCAAAGGATACGTCGCCGCTCTTCCAAATCGCGACGACCTACGCGCAACAGGATAACATTCCGATGGCGCTCCAGACGATAACCCGCGTGCTCTCAATCGACCCCCGGAACATTCAGGCGCTGGTCTTTAAAGCCGATCTCTACGCGCGGCAGCACGACGATGCACACGCCACTCAGGCCTTCGACGATGCGGTCGTTGTGGCGCCAACCGACGACGAGAAGGTCGCGATCATGGTCCGTAAGGCCGGCTACTACCTCGCGGAGAAGAAGGACGCACAAGGCATCGCGATCCTTCAGCAGGTGACGACGCAGTTCCCAAAGGTCCCGGCCGGATTCGTCGCGCTTGGCAACTACTACGCCAGCCAGCGGCAGTTCGATAAGGCGACCGCGCAATGGCAAGCGGCCCTTGCGCTCGATCCGAATAACGCGGCTGCGTTGCTGGGCCTCGGTCAGGCCGCGATGCAGAACGGCCGATTGAACGACAGCATCAGTTATCTACGGCACTATACGCAGGTTCAGCCCGATGCTCAGGGCTATGCCCTTCTGGGTCAGGCTTACTCGCGCGTCCATGACTACACGGGCGCGCGCGACGCCTGCGGCAAGAGCTTTGAGATCCAGCGCTCGCCGCTGACCTTGAGCTGTGTCGCCGGCGCCGACTTTGAGTTGAAGAACTACAAGGAAGCGGCGCAGATTTTCGACGTGCTCGACAAAGCCGCGAAAAGTTTCCTCGACAACAATCCCGAGCTGCTGTATATCGCCGCAAAGTCGTACGCCGGTTCGAACCAGTGCGCGAAGGCTGCAACGGCGTACAAGCGGCTTTTGGCACTCCCGGGATGGAAGAAGGACACGAAGGATTACGAGAACGTCCGCAAGGCGGCGTCCGGTCCATGCCCTTCGACGAAGCACTCAGGCTGAAACTGAAGCACCCCGGCTGAAGTTCGTCACCGATCCGATCTACGGCGATCACTTACGCGGGGTCGCTCATCCCGAGCGCCCGGACCGCGTCGAGACGGTCGCCGCGCGCCTGCGCGCCTTGGGCGTCCTTGCCGAGACTCTACCGGCGCGTGACGCGAGCGACGAAGCCATCGAACGCGTCCACTCGTCCGCCTACCTGGAGCTGGTCGAGCGAGAAACGGCGGGATTAAAAGAGGCTGCGTATCTCTCCACCGGTGACGCCGTGGTGGATGCCGCATCTTATCGTGTCGCCCGCCGCGCCGCCGGCGGCGCGATCGCTGCCGTCCACGCGAGCGCAGCTGAGAAGCGGGCGGTATTTGCGCTCGTTCGCCCGCCCGGTCACCACGCCGAGCCGGACCGTGGAATGGGTTTCTGCCTCTTTAATAACGTCGCGATCGCCGCGCGTGACTATCAAGCCGCCGGCGGTGGGCGAGTTCTGATCGTCGATTTCGATTACCACCACGGGAACGGCACCGAAGCTGTCGCCGGCGCGCAGCTCTCGTACTGCTCCACGCACGCCTATCCCGCCTATCCGGGGACGGGCACGCGGAGCTATCGCCGCGGCAGCGATCTTGTCGTCAACGTGCCGCTCCCGGTCGGTGGCATTTGCACCGAAGCCTTCGTGGCGGTTTGGGAACAGCTGCTGCCGATGCTTGCAGCGGTGGTGCGACCGAGCCTATTGATCGTCAGCGCCGGCTTCGATTACGTCGCCGGGGATAGCGTCGGCGATCTCGGCGTCGGCGTTGAAGCGGCGGCGCCGATCGCGGCGGTGATACGGCGCGTTGCCGAAGAGCACTGCGCCGGCTCGGCCGCCTACGTTCTTGAGGGCGGGTACGGCTTAGACGCGCTAACGAGCTCGATCCAAGCGATTGCGGCGGTGCACGATGGCGCGGGGCCGCCAACCGCGAGTGCCGACCCGCGTGCGGTTCCGCTGGAGGTGCGCAGTTGCATTAAAAAAATCTCAACCTCCGTCCAGGAAGCTCGTAAGTGAGCAAGAAGCAGCCTCTCTAAATCGACGCGACGCGACGTTGCGCTTTTGAAAATTGATGGGGAGGTACGGTATGATTCGGAGATCTCTCCGGCATCTAGGTACCACGTTGGCGCTGCTCGTCGCTTATTTGCTGGCCAGGGAACATGGGCACTGGCAAGCGTGACGGGCGGGCTCACCGGCACGGTCGTCGATGCCGACACCTCGGCTCCCGTCGCGGGAGCACAAGTAACGGCCACGAGTCCGTCACAATCCGTGACGAGCACGACCGACGCGGCCGGGCATTTCACTTTCTTAACGCTTTCACCGGATACGTACACCGTGACCGCTTCGAAGAACGGTTATCAATCCACGAGTGTCCCCGGTCAGAGCGTTTTCGCCGATACCATTCAAGTCGTTCCGCTGCGCATGCCCAAGGCACTGCGCACGATCGCCCACGTCACCGCGGCCTCCGCGGGGTCGCTCGTGAAGTCCGGTACGACTTCGGATGTCTACTCGATCAATGCATCGACCCAACGGGCAACTGCCAGTCTGGGCGGCGGCGGCTTGATCAATCAGGCGTATTCGGCCATCTCGACGGTGCCGGGAGCGTACGTCATTCCCAACCAGACCGGCTACTACGCCACGGTCAACATTCGCGGCGGCGACTACGACCAGGTCGGTTACGAGTTCGACGGCGTTCCGGTCAATCGATCGTTCGACAACTACGCCTCGAGTTCGGCGTCGTCGCTCGGCAATGCGGAAGTCCAAGTCTATACCGGCGCAAACCCGGCCAACTCTGAAGGTCAAGGACTCTCCGGCTTTGTCAACCAGGTCATCAAGACGGGGACCTTTCCCGGATATGCGACAGGTTCGCTTGGGATCGGGACGCCTTCGTTTTACCACCGAGCCGCAATCGAAATCGGCGGCTCGACGCCCGATCGGCTCTTTTCGTACTACGTCGGCATTGCGGGTCTCAATCAGGCCTTTAGATACATCAACTCGAATAACGGCTCGGAGTACAATGGCTGGCTTGGCCCAGTGTCCGGCATGGTCGCCGGTCCCTACGGGACGCCCTTTGCTCCAGGCTGGTCGCTCTTCTACGGTCCGACCGGCAATACGTTCTTCCCGCTGGGACCGGTAAACTGGCCGAACAACGACGCGTCGCTGGGGCTGCAGACGCTCTGGGGCCGCAACGCGGTCATCAACGTCCACATCGGAATCCCGCACCGTAACGATGCGGGACGCGACGACATTCAGCTGCTCTACAACAATGAGTCTCTAAAAAACCAGTTCTATTACTCGGCCAGCGACATGGCCTCGTCGTTTTGCACCGGTTCGGCGGCCGTTTCGGGACCGGCGTGCATGTACGCGATTAACGGTGAAACGCTCTCAACATTGACGGGGGGTGCCATTCCGTTTGGTACGTCGCTGCCCGTGACGTTCACGAATGCCTACACCTGGGGATGCGGAACGTCCGTCGGCAAAACGTTTAATTCCAGCGGGCTCAATTCGCTAGGCAGCTGCGTTCGTCCGTACGGGTTTCCCAACGGCGTCAACGTCGGGTCGCCGACGAATCCATCGGTAATTCCGCCGAATGCTCCCGACCAGTCGTACAACAACACGGTGGTCACGAAGATCCAGTACACGAAGAACTTCGGTTCGACCGCCTACCTACGCGTCTACGGCTTCACGTTCTACAGCAACTGGTTCCTCAACGGACCCTACAACACCAGCTTCTGCTTTTTCTTCTGCCCGCTCGCGCCCGATTACGAGCTCAGTACCCATACGAGGGGCCTTAGCCTCGAGTTCCAGGATCAGCTGAACGCGCAAAACCTGCTGAGCGTCTCGGGTTCGTACACGACGGCCCGAATCGTGCGCGACAACAACGGTTTCTATAACCTGGGCGGCGAGGGAAACTTTGCCAATGTCGTCAACGCGGCGGACCCGTACGCGGGGTACTGCTACTCCCCGAGCACGAGTGGGAGTAACCTCGTGAACTGCAACGGGAGCAAGATTCCATTGGGACCTGGCTACAGCGTGGCGCCGGTCGGCTCTTCATGCCCGATCCCCGGTAAGCCGGCGGCCGGCAGCGCTTGCACGTACATAGTCTCGGAAAACGGTCTCAACGGAACGTACAGCGGCACGATCCCCAACTTCTATGGGGCGGCGATTACAGACCAATACCGCCCGACCGACAAGTGGCTCATCAACGCAGGCCTCCGGCTCGATAGCTTCGGCTTCATCGGCCAGGATACGTCGGTGCCTCCGCTGGGGGGGTCGGCTCAGGCTCGCGCGTTCTGGTTCAATGCGTACAACCTCGATAATTGTGTGAACAACGCTAGCGGAGCTCCGTTCCCAAATCCGACTCCGGCTGCGACTTGCCCCTCAGGTTCGCATGCGGCCAACGTGGAGAACATTCCGTCGCAGTCGTTCACCTTCAATATCTGGCAGCCGCGCATCGCGGGAACGTACACCTCGAACCCCAACGACGTCTTCCGCTTCTCCTACGGCCGTTATACGGAAGCGCCGAACACGGCCTTCGAACAGTACAACACGCGGCAAGAGGATCTCGCGGATTACATCGGCTCCCACTTTCTGCAGTTCGGCCGGAACACGCCGGGCTATCCGATCGCACCGCCAACCTCCATCAACTACGACGTCTCGTGGGAGCATCGGCTCAAAGAACACCGACTGGTCGTTCAAGCTGACGCCGTTCTTGCGGCAGACGCAAGACCAAATCCAGCAGTTCTTCCTGATCCCGCAAAACGGCTTCGTCTCCGGCTTGAACGTCGGCAGCCAGCGCAGCGAAGGCCTAGAGTTCCAGATGCAAAAAGGCGACTTCTCGCGCGACGGAATCTCGGGCTTGCTGTCGTTTGCGTATACCAACTCTTACGTGCACTATGGCCCGATTGCGGCCGGCGCCTCCGGGACGACCGTGCTTGCGCCGATCAACAATGCCATCGCGCAATACAACGCGTATACGAAGCGGTGCGCGACGCATCCAAGCGGTCCGAATACGATCTGCGGCGGCAGCACGAGCGCCAACGGGACGGCTAACGCCTGCTACACCGCAGCCGGCATTCCCGTTGCCGCGCTTCCGAGCGGCGGCTGTCCCGGTGGTGACATCGCCAATCCGTACTGGAACGCACCACCGCAAGCGTTGGTGAATACCGCTCAGAACTTCCCGACGTACGACACGTTCCCGGGCTCGCTCGGATTAGCGGCACAGGGATTCGGCTCGCCGTACGTCGGCACGTTGCTCGTAAACTACCGGCACCAGAAGTTCGCCATCACGCCGTCGTTACAGTTCCAAGGCGGCGGCAAGTATGGCATCCCGATCACCGAAGCCGGCATCGACCCGGCCAGCGGTTGCGGTAAGCCGCTCATGGGTGACCGTTACAATGCGTCAACGTGCCCGGGCGTGGTCAACATTCCGAACCCGTTTACGGGGGTATTCGATCCGATCGGCGCTTTCACCGAGCCTAACGAGCTGATCGCCAACTTGCAACTCTCCTACGACGTGAGCCCGCGGATTGAAGTCGTCGGGCAGCTTACCAACATCGTGAACTACTGCTGGGGCGGAACCAACACGCCGTGGACGTTCAACGACGGCAACATCTGTTCGTACAGCAACGTACAGGGCACGGTCTACCCCGTCGCACCATATGGCGTGCCGGGCGCCATCATCAATCCGCCGGGCTCTCCCGGGTCAATCATCCAGTCGTTCCGGAAGTTCCCCTACGAGCCGCAGTTGGGGCCGGCGATCATCTCGGCGTTGAACGGTTCGTATAAGACGCCGATCCAGTTCTACCTAACGGCAAACATCAAGATCTAAGGCGTAATCGAGGCGGCGAGGTGGGGGAGGTCAACGAGTCCCACCTCGCCGACCAGCGTGTAGTAGAGGCTGCCGTCGCGCCATGTGAGCAACGCCGTCGTTCCGTCCTCGGCATACTGCGCATCGCGACCGCCGACGCGCAGCGACCGCGGTCGCAGTTGCGTCACTTCCAGCGTAGATGCCTGCGCACTTTCGAAGAGCGAGACGGTGCGAATTCCATCGCAGTAGAGGAAATGGGCGGTGCGCACGCCTTGCATGTCGTCGAGATCGCCTTCGATCGGGACGAAGCCGCCCGGCAGCGAACGCGGCTCACGCGTCGTAAAGCCGGCAGCGCGAACGACTCGGTCGGGCCGATCGAACGTTTCGCCGAACGTCGGACCACGCACCACCGCGTATCCCTTGGGAATGGCGAAATCCGCCGGCGGGATCGACGATGCAAAATTTATATCTTCGAAACGCAGTTCACTGACCAGCGCGCCCCCGGGGCCGAACTCCTGCTTATCCAAGACGATCTTGGTCGCGCCGTCGATCCGCAGCAGCATCGCTGCGCGACTGGTGTCTTTACTGAGAATGGTTACATCAATGGCGCGCCGCCGGTCGAAAATCTCGCTGCCTCGCACGACAGCTCGATAGTTTTTGTGCATCAGCGCGTCGTCGGACAGGAGCGCCATGCGCGCGTTGACGGCGTCGTCGCGGGATTCGACGATGCGATGTTTTTTCGAGTCGATGGCATAGCTCTGGTCGCCCTTGAGAACGACGGAGTAACCGGAGAAATCGGCCGGCGCGGTGTAGATCCGCAGCGTCAAATCGGGCGCTCGATGCTCGACTCGGTAGACCGCCGCCTCGGAAACGCCGCTTCCTATCCGGAAAGATTGTACCGTTCCGGTGTACGAGACATTTGAAGGCGCGGTTATAGCCGCGAAGATCAGCGCGTCGATTGGGCTTGTCCGCGGAGTTGAAGGATTAGCGTTCGACTGCGCGCTCGCAGGTCCGAGCACGCCCACGATCAATGCGAGCGCGGCGAGGGCGCTAGCGCGTTTCATAGTTTGAGGCGAGCACTGTGGGCGGCAGCGCGTCTTCGGCGAAGGGTGCTGTGGCCGCGACCGCTGCATGGGCGCCGACGTAGTACGCCGGATTGACTGCCGTGACCGTCGGTGCGGTATGCCGATCGCCGAACCCGAAGTAGAGGGCAACGGCGATCGCAGCAGCTGCCGGGAGAAAGAAGACCGGACGGAATGCTATCCGGAACGGGTTGCGCGCCGGAGACGGGCGCCGCTCGGTTGCCTCGTGAATCTTGGCAACGACGCTCGCGCGGCAGCTCCCGCTCGTTGGCCTGCGCGTGTGCGCGCAAGACCTCCGTCAGGGCGAGCTCCTCGGCTCGACGTTCTTCGCACGACGTGCATTCCGCAAGGTGCGCGTGGATAGCGGCATCCTCGGCGGCCGGGAGCTCGCCGTGCAGATAGTCTATGATGCGTTCGGTACTCGGATGCGTTTGATTCATGGGGATGATTTCATGTACAGGCTGACGAGTTTGCGTAGCTGCCCGCGGGCTCGATGCAATCGCGACCGCACCGTTCCCACCGAACATCCGACAATCTTACCGATCTCCTCATAGCTACACTCCTCGACGTCGGCGAGCAAGACGATCTGCCGCTGATCGGGCGTCAGATCGGCAAGCGCCTTAGAAACTGGTTCGCTGAGATGGCCTTCTACGTACTCCTCGATTGGATGGACTGCGGATTCACTCTCTTCCTGATAACGTCCCTTGCGCCGCCGAAGTTCGTCGCGGTGCAGATTCGTTACAATTCGATAGATCCACGAAAGGAAGGACGTTCCCGGTTTGAAGCTTTGCCAGGCACGAAAGACGCGAATGAATGCTTCCTGGGTTAGGTCGCTCGCGTCGGCGGTATTACCGGTCAGGCGATAAGCGAAATTATAGGTCGCCTTGCCATACTGGTTGATCGCATGCTCGAGGAAGGCGTGCTGTTCCATTGCCCGTCCCGACGCTTCCTTGCTAAGCTCGCCCGTTCATCCTTTCGACTCGCTCCGCTCGCTCAAGACTGCGCTTCGCGCAGCCCCTCAGGATCACAAGACTCAGGATGGCGCGTTGCGTTTGGGCCAGAGGACTCGAGCGACGGCCCACATGCCCGCAAACGCGATGACCGTAAGCAGCGTGAAGAGCGAGAGCTCGAGCAGCACGATTCCGGCGAGTTCGCTGCCGCCGCAGAGCGCAACGACGTCGGCAACCAGCGCAAGTTTGAAGCGTTCGAACGGATTACTTGCAAGACCGGAGACGGCCCGCGCTTGCGCCAGAACGGCCAACGGATCCCAGCCTCCGGTTTCGACCACGTACGCTATGCTGCCGCCGGGCGTCACGATAAAGAGCCGGTCGTCGTGGAGAAAGTTGCTCGTGCTGACGCGCATCGAGCTGATAGAAAACTCGTCGAGGACTCGCTGGATCGTCGAACCCGTACCGGTGAGAAGCGTCCAGATCTGCGGTCTCGCGCCGTACTGCGCAGCGTATTCGCGCAAGATTGCCGGAGAGTCGTATTGCGGGTCGAGCGTAATCTCTGCGAGAGCGAAGCGCCGCGGGTCGAGGCGCTGCTGCAAGTATGCGAACTTGCCGCTGATCGCGGGACAGAGCGTGCGATCCGGACAGCGCGTAAAAACGAACGAAAGTAGAACCGTTTTGCCGCTAAAGAAGCGGTCCAGTCGTACTAAACGTCCGCGTTGGTCGACGAGTAGGGCTGCGGGGAGCTTGCTGCCGATCCGAACGGGTACGGCCCGTCCCGAGTCCGGGAGGCCCGGTGCGAAGGCTGCGGCAGCCACCGCTTGACGCAGTCTCCACGGGTCGCCGGAAGGATCGAGCAGCGCATCGATCGTGGTTCCTACGTGAAAGGTCACAGGCGGCGTAAGGCGATAGCGCCGCGTCTGTGCGGGAAGCATGCCGGCAACCGCATCGGTACGAACGATTGCGGTGCCATCCGGAAGATTCGCGATCGCGACCCCGTGGACCGGAACAACCGTCAAGAGTGCGGCCGCAATCAGCGCGATCATATACCCTCATTCTACCAGGGGTTGGGGCCGCGGGAGCGCAACGAATCTCGCCGTGGAAGCTGCGGTCTTCGTCATCCGCGTACTTTTGGGTGGATTGTTGCTCGCTGCCGGCGGCCTTAAGGTAGGCCATTCCGCTGAGCTGGCGGCGTCAATCGCCGGCTTTCGGCTTCTTCCGGCGGCAATCGCCGGGCCGCTTGCGCTCGCGCTGCCTTACCTTGAGCTGCTGCTTGGGGCGTATCTAATTGTCGGCCTCTTCACCCGCATCGTCGCCGCACTCTGCGCTCTCCAGTTCGTGCTCTACGGCGGCGCTGTCGCATCTGCCGTCGTGCGGCACATTTCGGCCAACTGCGGATGCTTCGGACCTAACGACACGGCGGTCGCCGATTGGCCGCACGTAGCCTTCGATCTGACGCTCGCTGCGGCGAGCCTCTTTGTCGCATACAACGCGCCCGGCGCGTTGGCCGTCGACCGAAGGTTGCGAAACGCATGACGCGCCGCGCGCTCGCTCTCGGGACGATCGCCGTCCTCGCCGTAGTCGTCGCCGGAGCGGTTCTCTTCTACCTTTTCGGTCCCGAGCATCGCCGCGTTCAGACCGCTTCGCAGGCGCCGGTTGTCGGCAAAGCGCAGGTCGGTCAGTCTGCACCGAACTTTGAAGTCGCGACGACAAGTGGCCTGTTCGATTTGAGCAAAGCCGATAAGCCCGTCTTTCTCGAAGTCTTCGCCACCTGGTGTCCGCACTGTCAGCGCGAAGCCGCTGTCATTGACCGCGTCTATCAGCGGTATCGCGGATCTGTCGATTTCGTTGGAGTCTCGGGCAGCGCTTACGCGATCGACGGGACGTCGGCAGCCTCCGAAAATGACGTTCTCGGGTGGGTCCGGCGATTCCACGTCGCTTATCCGGTAGCGTACGATCCGCTCCTCGACGTCGCGAATCTCTACCTTCAAGGCGGTTTTCCGACGATTGCAGTCATCGGCCGCGATAAGAAGGTCGCATATCTTAACAGCGGCGAGCTTTCATACGACGAGCTCGCCGGAGCAGTCGAAAAGACTCTTCGCTAAACTCCCGCGGGGAACGCGTAGTTCGGCGGCGGAACGACCGGCGTTCCGACCTCGAGGACGATCTGCTGATGAGCTCGTAGCGGTATCGTGTGAAGATCGCCGTCGTACTTCATACCGTTCACGTAGGCCGTGACCGGCCCGACGAGTCCAGCGACGTCTTCGCGTTCGAGCGGTTGTCCCCAAATGTCGAACAGCATGCCAAGCGTATAGGGGCCGCCCTGCGGCGGATTGATGTCGGGCGCTTCGATGTGAATGATGCCGCTTGGGTCGTGCGTATGAATCCAGTAGAGGCAGCCTCCGGTGAGATTCGGGGCAAAACCGACATACTGCGGAACCTGCATCTGTTTGCCGTTAAAAAAGAGCGCCAGATGCGTGTGGACGTGAAGGGTCGCGTACTCCATCGCGCCGCATCCGATGCCGTCAACGATCTGACCGCGACCGCCCTGCGCCGTGTCGGGATACTTCGTCTTGACGAACTTGACGCCGACGCTCTCTCCATTGGCGAGCTGAATCGCTTTCGCGCTCGCATTCGGGCCTGGCGTCGGCGTCGCGTTGGCTTGTTGCACCGTGCGATTCTGCCACCAGTTGAAGCCGGCGAACGCGAGGATCAGCGCGACGATCGCGATGCCGATGCCGATATATACCGGGCGCATCGGGTCGCGGCGCGGAGGAGGGGCGGCACCGCCGCGTTGCTGGCGGCGGCGTTCGGCGCGGCTGGACTGTGACATCGAGTCCTTTCTAAGAGGGTGCTTTTAGGGGCGCGGCCACGGGAGCGTCGGAAATTTCGAGCGGCCGTTGGGGCACTAAGTAGTTCGTCACGTAATCCGTCACCGCATCCGCGAGCGGCGTGATCGGACGGTCGTAGCCGGTCGCGTAGAGCCGCGCCATTCGCGCGCACGTATAATATTGATACTTTCCCCGCAGTTGTGCGGGCATCTCGACGAACTCGATGCTTTCGGGCAGCTCGAGCGCGAGAAAGATCGGCTTCACGAGCTCGAGCCAGGTATGCGGTGTGCCCGAGCCGACATTGAAGAGACCGGTCGCGCCCGATTCGGCGAGATGCAGAGTCATCTCGACTGCGTCCTTGACGTAGATGAAGTCGCGCTGCTGCTCGCCGTCGCGATACTCCGGCCGGTAGCTCTTGAAGAGCCGGACATTGCCGCGCTCGCGGATCTGTTCGTACGCTTTCTGGACGATGCTGCGCATCTCGCCCTTGTGGTCCTCATTCGGTCCGAAGACGTTGAAGTATTTCAAACCGCACGTCTTCTGATCGAGTCCCGTGCGCATCGCATAGAGATCGAAGAGATGCTTCGAGAAAGCGTACGCGTTGAGCGGCCGCAGCGCGTAGAGATCGGTTTCGTCGGAGAGTTCGGCTTCGAGACCGCCATACGTTGCCGCCGACGACGCATAGACGAAACGCGCCTCTTGCTCGGCGGCCCACAGCGCCAGCCGCTTTGTATACTCGTAGTTGTTGCGAAGCAGGAAATCGGCATCGCGTTCGGTCGTTGACGAACAAGCACCGAGATGAAAGACGGTGCGAACGTCGCCAAAGTTCCGGCCGGCTGTCGCAAACTGCACGAACTCGTCAGCCTCGACGTAATCCGCGAACCGCAGCGGGACGAGGTGCTTCCACTTCTCGGAAGCATCTAGGCGGTCAACTACCAGCGCGTCGTCGATACCGCGACGGTTCAGCGCCCAAAGAACCGCGCTGCCTATCAGGCCGGCGCCCCCGGTAATGACAATTCTTCCACGGCTGAGGTCGTGCATTGCTCCAATCCGTTCTTAATCCGGCCGCGCGGGCGAGTCCTTCGGGAAATCTGAGAATGTTTTGCAAATAGGCGACTTTCCGGATGACGCCCGGGCGCCCCCCGCGCGCTATTTTAGTGAGCGTGGCCGGCATGATTCGCAGCTGCCACCGGGATGCTTGCAACGCGCGCGGTATCCGCGAGCAGCGTAGCATCGTCGGCAACACCACCCGCTCCGCTCGCCGTCCACCGCGCTCGGACGTTGCTGCCGCGATCGAGCATCAACTCGGTCTCGCCGCCGTCCGTCGGCGATCGAAACAGGTTGAGCGTGACTCGGACGTCGCCTGCCACATCGACGACGAAGGGTGCCTTTTCGGTTGGCGGATGCAGCCCGACGGCAATCACGTGCAGGGCCGTGCCCGTGAGCCGCCGCTGTAAGCTCGCGAGATGTTCCAGTCGCGTATGCGGCACGTTCGCGCCGAACAATAGTAGGAGGGCCGGTCCGCTCTTGAGCGTTTGACTCAAGGTATTTTGCGCACCACTTTGCTCGAAAGCGAAATCCGGGAACGGCAACGCGGTCGTCGTGTTGATTTGCGAGCTTGTTTCGTGCGTAAGGATGCCGGCGGCCCGCGCCATCACAAAGTTAATGAGATCCCACCGCTGATCGGGAGTCAGCTTGTCGGCGAAGCCCGGCATAACCCCGTTGTCACGGCCGTAGCTTACCCACCAGAAAATCTCGCCGATTTTGTGCGCGAATAGATGCGGCTCGGTCAAATCGGCCGGGCGAATTGAGAGCTTGCCGGCAAGTGGACCATCGCCGCGACCCTCGGCTCCGTGGCAGACCGCGCAGTTCTGCGCGTAAAGCGGCGCGCCACGGGCTACGGATGGCGCCGCATAGGGCTGCGTCGAAGCGTAAAAACTTGTAGGGTACGCCTGCACGATAGCCGGTCGCAGCGCAACCCAGCTGACACCACCGAAAAGGACGAGCAACACGATCGAACCGGTCATTGCGCGGTAGCGTTTTCTGTCAGCAAGAAATATTGCGGTTGCAAGGCAGAGAGCGAACGCGATAGCGGCGACGTCGAACACGGCGTGCGCCCGTGCCGGTATCTCGCTCAGATCGATCCGAAACGGGAGCGGCCAGCGTGGTTCGGTGTGCAGTCCGGGCGGCAATATACCGATGACGCCGACGACCGCGAGCACGAAGACACCAATGCCTGCCTCGATCGATGCGTTCCGGCTCACTTGCAGAATGGCGCGCACGTGCGCGGCTTCGGTCGCCGAGTCGGCGAGGAAAGGCACCAGTCGACGCTGGTTGACGCTGGCGACGGCAATCATCGTCGCGAAGAGTGCTATTTTGAGCAGCAAAAGTTGGCCGTACGACGTTCCGAGCAATGCCGGAACGGTGCCGGCCAAGAACCACGTATTCACCACACCCGTCACGAGCAACGTTCCCACGCTCGAGAGGCCGAGCACCGAGAATCGCAGCGTCCCCGCTCGCGCGACGGCCACCACTTGCGGGCTGCTATCGCGCACTGTCTGAGTAAGCAATATGACGAGCGGCAAAAGGCCGCCGAGCCAGGCGCCCGCCGCTAGTAAGTGCAAGATATCGGCGGGCAGATGGAGAGCGTCGAACGGCACATCTTCGGTCGCCGCACCGTGGCCTGCCCATGCCAAAGAGGCAATGAATGCCGCGGCAGCGAGCAAACCGACCCAGCCCGCCGCGTGTTTGCGCGTTCGCGCCTGCACGACGAGACATCCGGCTAATACCACGATAAGCGCGGCGCGTATCGTCCAGGCTTTGCCGAATTGCGTTTGCGTAAGGACGGTGCCGACGACGCCACCTTGCAAGACGCCGGCGAGCGGCATTCCGCTCATATTTGATGCGACGAGGACGAGCCAAACAGCGCCGCTCGCGAGCGCGACGAGCAGGCTGATCCAAGCCAGCGCGAAGAGCGGTCGAACGAGGCGCGCCTGAAACGGTTGCGTGGCCCGTGCTCGCGCAAACGCCGGCCACGCGATCAAACACCAAAATACGAACGCACCTTCGAGCGACACGCTCGCCGCGTAATGGAACAGGCGCGTCGCGCTCAAAAGCGGATCGATGGTTCTATCCCTTCTTGACCTGGAAGGTGAAGTCACCTTGGGTCGTGTGCGTATCGACCGACAGCGCATGCCACTTCACCGTATAGGTGCCGGCCTCGAGGGGCTTTAGCTTGATGTCCATCTCCTGTTTGTTGCTGGGATCGACCGCGGCCGGCCCGTCATTTACGGAGGCTCCCGATTTATCGCTGACCGTTACCCAGCTAAAAGCCGGCTCGAGCTCTTGCGTGAACCATAAGTGCATCTCGGGCGGTGAAGTTGGTACCGTGCTGCCCACCGCCGGATCGGAATGGTCGAGAAATGCGTGCGCCCGAACCGCCGCGGGCGCGATAAGCAGTTCGGCGAGCACAAAGACCGCCGCGATTACGCGCATCGTTATCATTGCCAAAGGTTCCTGTTGATGAGAGGCCTGCCAAACCAGCTCTTATAGAACGTGTCAAGAAACAGGTGATACTGAATGATGAATCCTGTGCCTTGATCTTGGCGCGTAGCCGCGTTGGCCGGAATGATGGCCTCTGCGCCCAGCTGCCAGGTGGGAGCATCATAGAGTAGGCCGGGCGAGATCGTCCCCGTTGGTGTACCGGAGTCGGGGCTAGTCATCGCGATCTCGACCAGCGGCGTCACGCGGGACAGGAATTGCGAGATGGGTTGTGCCTTTACGGCGCGCTGCAGGTAGGGTATCGAATATTGGAAGGACGCCGAATACGCCCATGAACTCGGACTGAGGGCCGGGTTATCGGAGAACACGCGGCTCACTTCGCCGGTGATCGCGATGGGGCGCAGATACGGGGCCGCTACATCACCTAGGCCCTTGCCGAAGTAGAACGTTGGCGAGGTGTTACCGACGCTGTCGATTACCCCGGCGTCCCGGAGCTGGCTCGCACCGGTTCCCGGTATCTCTCGGATCAGGCCTACCGACCAAACCAACTCCTGATGCGGGTGACGCTCGATGCAGGGATGCTGGTCCTTGAGCGTCACCGTGATGTTGTCCCACCCGGCAAAGTGCTGGTTTGGGTTGCGTTGCGTTATATAATCGCCGTTTACGCCGAAGCCCAGATCTTCCGTAATGGTCTTATCCCATTCGTATCCGTAGCTGTTGCTCTGCGCGGTTGGTGTCGGGGTTAGGTTGATCGTCGGCAACGACATTTCGTCGCTTACTCCAGGGTCGTCCATGGTAAGGGTAGTGGGAAAGACACGATTTCCACAGACGACGTGCGCCTGAGCGGCCGAACGCATCATAAGAATGAACGTGAGTGCGGCGACGATCGCCGCGGTGAAGCGAGACATGGTTCCTCCGATCGGAGAAGGGTGCGATCAGCGCGCGACGGCGCGCGGCGGCTTCAGGCCGCGATCGGAGGAGGACGAACGAAGCGGCGGTATGCCCGCGGCGCGCGGCGACGCCTCGGTTGCAAGCGCGGCCGGCGGCTCCAGGACGGTGTGCGCGGTGAGAACGGCCGATGGAGCAGAGCGATCGCCGCGCGTGCCAACGTGCTGACGATGGCGCGTGCCAAGAACAGCACGACCCATGAGGCCACAGCCAGGCCGGCCAACGGCGACCGCCGGCGGCGCCGGAACGTGATGTGGCTCGATGGCCTCGGCGGCAGCATACCAGAGCGCCGCAGACGGAAGGACCCAGAGCCAGGCCGGTAGCCGATCCCGCAGCCGAGCAGCGAGAACGCTGCCGTCAGCCGCGCTGGAGCCGCTCCAGGCTAAGGCACCGAAAATGGCGAGCAGGCCGGCGGTGAACGCGATGGCGCTCTGAACGAGGAGGGAATGATAGGCCCCGCCCATGGCATGCTCGCCCCGATAGAGGACGGCATGCGCTGTCAGCGAGGCAAGCAAGCCCAAGGCGAGAACGCCCGGAACCTTCCTCAAGGTCACGGTAGTCTTTTCTAGGGGATAGCGAGGGGAGACCTGGGGGCTGCGTCGTACGACCCTCCCCCTTGGCAAAGCCGCCCTTCCGGAGGGATTGGATTGCGAATGAAGAGCCGATCATGAATACGCGAACACCGGTAGAAAATGCGGACACCGTCAGCTTGGTCTGCGCGCTTCTCGTGCGCTTTCCGGAGCTGTCTTCTATCCGCTCGGGCCCGGCCGATCGCACTCTGCGGGTGACCTTCGCGATCCGTCAGCGTCTCGATCGGTCCGCACAGGCGGCTATCGCGGAAGCCCTCGACGAACACGTTCGCAGTTTTCTCGCCCTCGGCAAGGAAGAGCCGGCGATATTCGGCGCGGAGTGTGAGGGCGACCGAGCGTTGACCTTCGTTCACGTGACGCGCGACTTGGAGAGTTTTTCAAAGGAAGAACTCGAGTTGCTGGTCGGCTTTTTCAACGATCGCTACGGCGACGCGCTCGTCCGCAACCCTCATCCCGACGATCATCTCGAGGTCGATCCGGCCGCTGAGGACGAAGCCGCACTCTACGCCGTCGAAGCGTTGCGCGATCCCGCGCAATCCAAGAGTTTGGTCGGATTTAGAGAAGAAAAGCGCGTGCTCGTCTACTTCCTAAAATCCCAGAAGAAAGCAAAGGCCTCGGCGCGCCGATAGAAAGCCCGCTCAATCTCCTGATTATCGGGGACGTCGTGGGCGCCCCGGGTCGGGAGGTGCTGAAGCGATGCGTTTCGCTGCTTAGAGAGCAGCACGACATCCACGCCTGCATCGCCAACGGCGAAAATGCCGCGGGCGGTTTCGGCTTGACCGCGCAGACCGCCGAAGAGATCTTTGCCAGCGGGGTGGACTTCATCACCGGCGGCAATCACATCTTCGACAAACGAGACTTCGCGGAGTATCTCGAGACCAGCAACCGCGTCATCCGGCCGGCGAACTATCCGCCTTCGGTGCCCGGACAGGGAGCCGCAACCTTCACGGTCGATGGCGCGACCGTGGCCGTGCTCAATCTGATGGGCCGAACGTTCATGCCGCCGGTCGACGATCCGTTTCGCTGTGCCGACGGCCTGGTGGCCGACCTGCGGCGGCGTACCCCAGTGGTTTTCGTGGACGTCCATGCCGAAGCGACCTCGGAGAAAGTTGCGCTCGGGCGCTTTTTAGACGGGAGGGTGTCATGCGTGTTTGGAACGCATACACACGTCCAGACCGCCGACGAGCAGATTCTGCCCGGGGGCACTGCTTATATCAGCGACCTGGGCATGACCGGCCCGACCGAAGGAATCATCGGGATGGAGGCTGGCGCGGTACTCGACCGGTTTCTCAGTGGTCTCTCCGAGCGCTTCAGCGTTCAGAAGACCGGGAGTAAGCAGTTGTGCGGCGCCGTCGTCTCGATAGATCGCACCTCAGGAAAGGCCAGTGAGATTAAGCGCATCTTTTTGAAGGGTATCGCATGAGCGTAGCGGTGACGCTAAAGGTCTCGGCAAAGAGCAATCCCAACGCGGTGGCGGGCGCTCTTGCCGCGGCGTTGCGCGAGCGCGAAAGCTCGGAGCTCCAGGCCGTGGGTGCCGGCGCGATTAATCAGGCGATCAAGGCGGTCGCGATCGCGCGCAGCTATCTACGCGGAGCGCAGCTCGATCTCGTCTGCACGCCATCTTTTGTCGTGGTCGCCATCGGCGAGAGCGAACGAACCGCGATCTCGCTCTTCGTACAGCGCCGCATCCTCGAGGAGAAGGTTTCAGAAATTGAAGGTTGATCTGCACTCGCATACCCGAATGAGCGACGGAACGCTCACTCCGCAAGAGCTCTCCGACTTCATGGGCGAGCGCGGGGTCGAGGTTTTCTCGATCTCGGATCACGACACGCTCGGGGCATACGGTGCTTTCGAACCGCCGGCCGGCGCTCGCGTGATCACGGGAATCGAAATCAACACGACCTGGCGTAAAAATGAAGTCCACGTGCTGGGGTACGGCGTACCGCTGGGCCCTTCGCCGATCAACGAGCTGCTCGAGTATAACCAGGAGCAGCGCAAGCTGCGCGCCGTGACGATGGTCGAGCGGCTGCGCGAGGCCGGATATGCGCTGACGCTCGAAGACGTCATCAAGGAATCGGGCGGGGCGCACGCGATGGGGCGGCCGCACGTGGCGAAGGCGCTGGTGCGCCTCGGCATCGTCGATAGCGTCGACGGCGCCTTTCGGGAAGCGCTCGTTCCCGGCAAACCCGGATACGTTCCGCAGATCTACACGACGCCCGAACACGCGATCGAAACGATAGCGGCGGCCGGAGGAATTCCAGTGCTCGCTCACCCCGGCCGGCTGAAGGATCGTATCCTTATTGACGAGCTCGTGGGGCACGGTCTGCGCGGCATCGAGGTCTTCTATCCGCTCCACGACGAGCAGGACACGCGCGAGTTCCGCGAGACGGCGAAGAAATACGGACTCGTCATGACCGCCGGAATGGATTTTCACGACATCCGCTACCACACCAAAGGCGTCGGCATGGAGGTCGACGAGGCCGACATCGCGCCCTTCCTCGATCTGGTCGAAGTCTTCGCGTGATTGCCGCCGGGGCGGCGCTGGCACTCGCCATCAACGCTCCGACGCGGACGCCGCGGCTGAAGAACTCGATCGTTGCGGGCGAAGTCTACGATCTCGATTCGCATCGCGTGCTCTACGAACGCAACCCCGCGACGCTCATGGTCGCGGCATCGACGACCAAACTATTAACCGAAGGGACGAGTCTCGCGCTGCTGGGGCCGGATTTTCGCTGGACGACGCCCGTCTATCGAACCGGACCGATCGACGCGCAGGGCGTTCTGCAGGGCGATCTGGTGCTCGTTGCGAGCGGCGATCCCAACCTCTCGCAGCGCATACAACCCAACGGCTCGCTTGCGTTCGAGAACGAGGATCACGCCTATGATGGCTCGCCGGGGACCAAAGCCGTGCCGGGCGATCCGCTCGCCGTGCTTCGCGACTTGGCGGCGCAGGTCGCTAAGGCCGGCATCAAGCGGATTCACGGCCGCGTCCTGGTCGACGCGTCGCTCTTTGCGGACCAAGGGCCCGAAGGCGGGACCGGCGTGATCGTTTCGCCGATCGTCGTCAACGATAATATCGTGGACGTCACCGTAACGCCGGGTACGCACCCTGGCGACCCGGTCGGTATTTCCGTCTCGCCCAAGACCGATTACGTACATTTTGAGAACCACGCGACGACCGGCGCAGCCAAGAGTGACGCAACGATCGACATGAGCGCGGACACTCGACTATGGAATAGCAGTCACCGAGTCACGATTACCGGCACGCAGCCCGTCGGCCCGAACGTGTTGTACGCCTATCGCGTTCCGGAGCCGAAAGCTTTCGCTCAAGAGGCCTTTCGACGGGCACTTTTCGACGCGGGCATTTCACAAGATCTTTCCGGGACGACATCGGCTCTGCCACCCTCGCCCGCATCGTACGTGCCGGCCAATCTCGTCGCCAAGCACGTCTCGCCCCCGCTCTCGGAAGACGTCTACATCACGCTGAAGGTCAGCGATAATCTCCATGCGGTGCTGATGCCGTATATGTGGGCGATTTACAAAAAACATGCGACTCAAGACTACTTGCAGACCGGCTTCGCGCTGGAGGCGCAGCTGCTGAAATCGGCGGGTCTCGACGTGAGTCAGGCCGCGCAACAAGACGGCGAAGGGAGCAGCGCCTACTTCACCCCCGACTTTATGGCGCGCTACCTCGCGTGGGCGCGAATGCAGAGCTGGTATCCAGCGCTCCTTCGCGGCCTGCCGATCATGGGCGTCGATGGGACGCTGGCAGATATCCAGCGCACGTCACCGGCACGCGGAAAGGTCTTCGCGAAGACGGGAACCGATGACAGCACCAACTATCTCAACAACGGAGCGATCGTCGAAAAAGGCCTAGCCGGTTACATCACGACGCGCGGCGGGCACCACGTTGCGTTCGCCTTCTACATTGGCGCGTTGAACGGGCCGCACGACGAAGATACCGGAGTCGTCGCCGGGCAGATCCTGGGCGCGATGGCGGGCGCGACCTACGAAAACCTATAGCGAGAGCGCCGCGCGCACTCGGGCAAGGATCTGCGAGGCTTCGCCTTCGTAACGCACGAGTTGAGCGGCCTGCTCGCGAACGATCGGCCCTTCGCGCATGTATCGATGGTTGACGCGTACGTTATACGCGCACGCTGCAAGCGCCGCGTGGGCGAGCTCTGCGGCACATCCGACGTCGCTCGCGAGCGCGCTCTTTGGGATCCGCGCCAGCCGGTCGTCAAGCCTCAAAACCCTTAGCGAAAGTCCGGCCGCGTCGAGCGGCACTTGCGCTGCACGCGCGAGCGCATCGTCGAGCGCCCGCCGGCGTTCCGAACGCTCGGCGTCGGTGCCTTTGGGGAGCGCCTGGGCTGTAATCACGGCTGCATAGGCAGCCTCGTCGAGCAAGCGCGCCTCCGCCAATTCTTCGCGGAGGGCGTCGGCCTCCGGGACGAGTCCCTCGATCGGCGCGGCCCCGATACGCCCCACCATCGCGACGAGCGCGGCAGCGAGGGCGCCGGTGAGCGCTGCGGCGCTACCGCCTCCCGGGACGGCTTCCTTCGAGGCCAGGCGTTCGAGATAGGCGTCCAGACTCTGCACGCGACCAGGGGTTGGCCGGTGCGTTGCGAAAAGCCCGCGAGCCTTTTCCCCCGGCGCAGGAGTTATTGAGAAAGTGACCCTTTTAGATCCCGTCCAGACTAACCCAGGCAGCGTAAAAGACCGCGGACTAGCAGAAGCGGGCCGTTCGAGAATCGCTTGGGCCGCCGGTTACATGCCGGTGCTCACGCAGATCCGCGACCGCTTCGAGGTCGAGAAACCGCTTGCGGGCGTTCGCATCGGCGCCTGTCTTCACGTTACGACCGAGACGGCTAACCTGATGCTCGCACTGCAAACCGGCGGCGCGCAGATCGCGCTCTGCGCCAGCAATCCGCTTTCCACGCAAGATGACGTTGCTGCCGCGCTCTGTGAGTACGGGATCGCGACCTATGCGATCAAAGGCGAGGACAACGCGACCTACTATTCGCACATCGAGTCGGTGATCGCAACCCACCCGCAGCTCTCGATGGACGACGGTTGCGATCTAGTCACCACGATCTACACGAAGCACAAAGACCAGCTCGCCGAGCTGATCGGCGGGTGCGAAGAGACGACGACCGGCGTGATTCGACTGCGCGCGATGCAGCGCGATGGCGTGCTGCCCTATCCGATCGTCGCGGTCAACAATGCCCTGACCAAGTACATGTTCGACAATCGTTACGGTACCGGACAATCGACACTCGACGGCATCGTTCGCGCGACCAACGTCTTGCTCGCGGGGCGCACGCTCGTCGTGATCGGCTACGGCTGGTGCGGTCGCGGCATCGCCTCGCGCGCCGCCGGAATGGGCGCGCACGTCATCGTCACCGAAGTAGATCCGCGTAAGGCAATCGAGGCCGTCATGGACGGTTACCGCGTTATGCCGATGAGCGACGCGGCGAAGATAGGGGACCTCTTCGTAACGGTGACCGGCAACTATCACGTGATTCGCGAGGAGCACTTCAGGGTGATGAAGGACGGCGCGATCGTCTGCAACTCCGGTCACTTCAACGACGAGCTCGATCTCGACGCGATCGCCCGAATCTCGCGCGGCAAGGCCGAGCCGCGTCAGTTCGTCGAGCAGTACGAGTTGCACGACGGCCGGAAGGTTTGCATTCTCGCCAACGGACGCCTGATCAATCTGGCCGCGGCCGAAGGCCATCCCGCAGCGGTGATGGATATGTCCTTCTCGAATCAAGCACTGGTGGCGGCCTACCTCGTCAAGCACCACGAAGAACTCGAAAAAGGACGGGTTTACGACGTGCCGGTCGAGATCGACGAAGAGGTTGCGCGGCTCAAGCTTTCGTCGATGGGAATCGAGATCGACACCCTGTCCCCCGAACAAGTGAAGTACATCGCCTCGTGGAGCGAAGGGACCTAATGGCGTACAAACGGCTCTTTACGAGCGAGTCGGTGACCGAAGGACATCCCGACAAGCTGGCCGACCAAATTTCCGATGCGGTCCTCGACGCGCTGCTCAAGGACGACCCTCACTCGCGAGTCGCCGTCGAGACGTTTGCGATTACCGGCCAGATTCACATCGCGGGTGAAGTCTCGACGAAAACGTACGTAGACATACCGAAGATCGCTCGCGAGACGGTCCGCGCGGTCGGTTACACGCGCTCGGCGATCGGCTTCGATGCGGAGACCTGCGGCGTGAGCGTTTCGATCGACGAGCAGTCGCCGGACATCGCGATGGGAGTCGACAAGTCGCTCGAAGCGCGGGCCGGGGATAGCGACAAATTCGAGCTTCTCGGCGCCGGCGATCAAGGCATGATGTTCGGCTATGCGTGCCGCGAAACCGCCGAGCTGATGCCGCTGCCGATCGTGCTGGCGCACAATCTCACGCGCCACCTGGCCGCGATGCGCAAGAACGGCGACATCCCGTATCTGCGCCCTGACGGAAAATCGCAAGTCACGATTGAGTATCACGGGGACCGTCCGGTGCGAGTCGACGCGGTCGTCGTTTCGACACAGCACGATCCCGAAATCCCGCTTGAGGAGATTCGGCGCGAGATCACGGAGAAGGTAATCGATCACGTCATTCCCGGCTCGATGCACGATGAGCAGACGCGCGTTTACGTCAACCCAACGGGGCGTTTCGTGATCGGCGGCCCGAAGGGCGACGCCGGACTCACGGGTCGCAAGATCATCGCCGACACCTATGGCGGGATGGCGCGTCATGGCGGCGGAGCTTTCTCGGGAAAGGATCCCACGAAAGTCGATCGTTCCGGTGCCTACGCCGCTCGATGGGTCGCCAAGAATATCGTCGCGGCTGGACTCGCCGATCGTTGCGAGGTGCAGGTTGCCTATGCGATCGGCGTCGCCCGTCCGATGAGCGTTTTGGTGGAAACCTTCGGCACTGGCCGGCTTTCCGAAGAGCAAATCGCCAAGGCCGTGACCGAGATCTTCGATCTCCGGCCGGCGGCGATTATCCACCACCTGAATCTTCTGCGCCCGATTTATAGACAGACCGCCAACTACGGCCATTTCGGGCGTCCCGATCTCGATCTGCCGTGGGAACGGGTCGACCGCGTCGAAGCGCTTCGAAAAGCTACTTCTTTTACTGGAGACGAGTTACGTGTTCCGAACTTTGCCGGATAGACTCTCGGCGTGTGCCATTGCGCTCGCTCTTTGTGCGGTTTCGCTTGCTTCCGCCGGCGCGACGACTCTGGTGCCGTCGCAGACGTTGCGGGCCGGAACGCGGATCGCGTGCGTCTTGGACGAGACGATAAACTCGGCAACGTCAAAGTACGGCGACAAGTTTAAATTACGGATCGTAGACACGACGCACCCAGCTTTGGCTGGCGGCCATATCACCGGCTGGGTTACCGAAGTGAGGCAGCCCTCGGGAGCGAGCCGCGCTATGATACGATTTTTCTTGACGACGATCCATCTGGCGAACGGCAGCAAAAAGTCGATCAGCGCCTTCGTTGTAAGCCGACGTGTTGTAAACTACGACCCGGGCGCGCTTCACGCCGCGCGAAATCAGCTTCCTCCAGCGATGGCCGCCGGGATGGTGACGCCGGGCCCGGTCGCGTGGCAGATGAACTTCGGCGGCGGCAGCTCGCCCAGCGTTTCAAATCGCGGTAGCGGCAACCTCGGTGGCACCATCTACGCCCAAAGCTCGGGCGAAGCGATCGTCATCCCCTCCGGTGCCGCGGTCACGATCGAGCTTCAGCAAGACCTCACGATCCCGTAAAGCTACGACGGGTGCAGCAGCTGCTCCATCGTGCATTGGCGCGGCGGCTTATCGGGGCGCCATCGCAGTAGCCGAGCGGCGTGGCGAAAGCGCCGGGCGGTGACGTGATCGAAAGCGACCTCGACGACCACTGACGGGCGAACCGGAAACCACTCCGCGTTCTGCTCGCGTCGCCACCGGCTCGGCCCTCCCGGCGCGACACCGGTGAATCCCGGCGGCTCGACGATCGGCTTGAGATGCTCGCCCGCGCGCCGGCGTTCGGCTGCGTTCATCGAGCCGACAAAGCCAACGTGATCGAGTTTGCCGGCGTCGTCGTAAAGTCCAAGCAGCAGCGAGGCGACGGTGCCGTCGCTTGAAGTCCGAAAGCCCCCAACCACGCAATCGGCCGTGTAGCTGCGTTTGATTTTGAAGGCCGCATCGCGACTTCCAAAGGCGTACGGCACGTCACGCTTTGCGATAATGCCATCGAGCCGAGCGAGACTTCCCGCCAGCCATTGCTGCGCGAGCTCGACGTCGTCGGTTGCGGGTGACAGCCGAATGCTCTCGTTGAAGTTCCGGGCCGCGAAGGCTTCGAGAAGCTCGCGGCGTCCGCGCAGCCGCCGTTCGTAGAGCGTAGCTTGGCCCTCAACGAGCAGATCGAAGATCACATACGATGCCGGCGTCTCCTGCGCGAGTTTGCGAACTCGGCTCTCGGCCGGGTGAATGCGCTGTAAAAGCGCGTCGAAATCGGACTCGGCCCCGCGCGCGATCATCAGCTCGCCGTCGGTCACGAACCTTTGCGCTTTAGCAATTCTTAGCGCTTCTACAATCTCGGGAAAGTATCGCGTGAGCGACTCGCCGGACTTCGACTGTAGCTCGACCTCGTCGCCATCGCGAAACGCGAGACAGCGAAACCCATCCCACTTCGGCTCGTACGTCCAATCTTCGCCTTCGGGGATCCGCTGTACGTGGCGAGTCTCCATCGGTTCGACCGGTGGACGAAGCACGAGGCCCTCAAACCGCGACATGTCCGAACTCTTGTCCCCCACGTCATCGCTCTACTGCTCGTCGTCATCTTCGAGCTCGTCGTCATCGCCAAAGTCATCGGGGTCTGGGCTTTCCTCGAAATTGTCGGGATCTTGGTCGGGCTCGGGCGCATTGGGATCGGGACCCGTAGACATTAAAAACCTCCTAGCTTGAGAAACGCGCGATCGATGCGCGGTTAAGCGCATTTACCCGGATTCCGAACCCTCGAGTCGTTGCATTGAAGCGGTTCGGCCCGCTTCGTTTCGGTCTGTCCGCTATTGGGCAAGAACGAGGGAACCGCTTTGGTGGCGTTCTTACGCCGGTTGACAAAGGAGAAGCGCAGTGGCGTTAATAGAAATCGTCGTAGTCCTCATTGTAGTTGGCGTCTTGCTATGGCTAGTAAACACGTACATTCCCATGGCGAGCCCGGTCAAGTCGCTGCTAAATGCGGTAGTCGTGATCGTTTTGGTCATCTGGCTGCTTCAAGTGTTTGGGGTTTGGCACTATATCACGAACGTTCGCGTCGGATCGTAGACGCCGCGTAAGTTTTCAAACTGCGACGCGGCTCAGATCGAAGCGGCCGCGCTGTTGCAGCAGCGGTTTCCAGAGATCGCCGACGCGCGCGATTCGGTCCGGAACGTTGAAAACCGTGAAGTCATCGATCTCAACTCCGTTTTCGAGTTCTTCCCACGTAACAGGAGTCGAAACTGCTGCCGCTTCGTTGGCGCGCACCGAATAGATCGAGGCCAACGTTCTTCCCCAAGCATTTTGATTGTAGTCGACTAAGACCCGACGCGTCGGGCGCTTCGCGACGCGGTACTCTGCGGTGAGAACGTCGGCGTGCGCGCGGGCGGTCTGATGGCCGATCTCCTTGGCAATTCGCCAAACCTCGTGCTGCGTCGGCCCGCTGCGAATCGCGACGTAGACGTGCACGCCCTTGCTCCCGGTCGTCTTTACGAAGGGCGTCATGCCGAGGCCGCGCAGCACGTCGCCGACGATTTGGGCCGCCTCGCGAACGACGGAGAACGGCGTCTCGGGCGTGGGATCCAAATCGAAATGGATGTAAAGCGGACGATCCGGATCTTCGCAGAGCGAATACCACGGGTTAAGGTCGATGCACCCGAGGTTGATCAACCACATAAGCGATGGCAGATCGTCGATGACCGCGAAGTCGATTACGTTGCCGGAACGGTGATGGATCGCGCAGGTTCGAATCCATGGCGGACGTGGTGACGGTGTACGTTTCATATAGAAGAAGTCACCGGTAACGCCGTGCGGATAGCGCTTCATCACCATCGCGCGATCGCGAACGTGCGGAATCAAGACGCCGGCGACGCTAAGATAATAGCGCAATAGATCGCCCTTCGTCAGTCCGAGTTTGGGAAAGTAAATTTTGCGCAAGTTCGTCAGGGCAACGCGCTTGCCGTCTACTTCGACCGTCGCATCGTCAATGTCGGCGGGGATGACGACCGCCGCGCGGCCGGGCTTAGAAACTGCCGGCATTCGCCTTAGTAATACCCTGAACGCCGTGGCTCCTCCGCTACCGCGTCACACCGAGCGGCACTTGCGCGTTTTCGCCGATATCGTGCCGCCATCTCGATTCGTCCGTGCCGCGGTCGCCGCAGCGATCGTCGGTCTCATCACGATCACCGTCTATTTGGTGGTCGAACGTGCAATCGCGGAACGCCTCTCGGTTGTGCGGGGTCTGCAGCAGCTTTTGCAGTGGGACGCCTCCAACGGATACGGCCCGGCCGCGTTCGAGGGCGGCTGGCCGATGGCGCTCATCGGCCTCGCGATGGACTTCGTCGTTTCGCTCGCGTGGGCGGTGGCGTTCACGGCGTTGTACGTGGCCGTGCCGGCCGTACGGCGCAACGTCGTGCTGATGGGTCTCGTCTTCGGCGCCTTCGTGATGGTCGTGATGATCTACGCCATCGTGCCCACGGGGCACGCAACGCGGATGCACGGCACCGTTGCGCACGTTATCAACGTGCTCGTCGCGCATACGATCTTCTTTGGGCTCCCGCTCGCTTTGACCGTCGACGCGGTGCTGAAGGCGGGAGCGCCCCGGGCGCTGGAGGCCCCGCGCACGGCCTGAGCCGAGCGTGCCAGGCAGGGGCTGCGCCCCACCCGTGGAACGAGGGTCCGCCGGTCATTCGCCGACGCGCTATCCGGATTAGCTCAGTTGGTAGAGCAGCTGACTGTTAATCAGCGGGTCGTTGGTTCGAGTCCAACATCCGGAGCCATTCGGACCCCTTGCAAATAAGCACGTTGCGAGGGGTCTGTGTTTTTATGCCGTCGCTGGCGGTGTTCCACAGCTGCAAGCTGCTGAACCGCCGTTAGCGGTCGTACCGTAGAGCACACCCAGCCTGCTGATGAGGCCCGCGACGGACCCCCGTGCCGTCGTAAGGCGTACTTCCAAAGCTGTAAATCAACTGATAGCTGTTAGTGCTGTGTTTCTTGACGAGGTTGACCGGCAGCGCGGCGCCGGTGAAGCTTGCCGCTATCGGAATAGCCCGCGAGCGCGGCGGCAGTGCTCGAAACGGCGCAGAACGCAATGAGATAACACAACGGGCATCCTCCCTTCGTTGGGCTTGCCTTCGTTGCAGGGTCTACCTGACCGCAAGAGTGTTCCTGGGCGTCCGTCAACAAAATGCTGACTCCAGCGCTCCGCATTCTCTTAAAGGAAGCAGTCATCGTCGCGATTGGATCGGTCCGTGCGATCGGAGGCCTAGAAGCGGCCACAGGCCCGAGGAGGGCTTGTGGCAATGCCGAATTAGCCGTCTAGAGAATACCCCTCAGGAGGTGCTTATGAAAAGGCTTCTTTTCTTTGTCGCGTCCGGCGGCAGTGACAACGATGCCATGCGTCGCGGTTGTCGTCCATTCTCGTGCCGGCGAGGATTTGAGCGAGTGAAACAATCATCCAAACTCGTTGCTGTATGCCTTAGCGCGGCGCTCTCGGCCGCGTGCAACGGAAGCAATGGTATTCCTCCATCAACGCCAAGCGCGCCGCAGCATGTGGAGCCCTCCTTCGCACGTCACGCGCTCAAGTTCGGCTCGGAGCAGCTCCTCTATAGCTTCAAAGGCGGGACGGATGGCGAAGGACCACAGGCGGCCCTCATCAACCTCAACGGCACCCTCTATGGCACGACAGCCGCTGGAGGCGACAAAGGTGAATGTTCTCAAGCAGGTTGCGGTACGATCTTTACGATCGGGCCTTCAGGTGTGGAAACGACAATGCACCGCTTCGGGAATGAGTACGCCGAGCCGCTCTCGCCTCTCCTCGATGTCAAGGGCACGCTCTATGGTACGACGGCGGGCATTAGGCGTAGCAAGGGTACGGCCTTCGCGATCACGGCGTCCGGCAAATTTCGTCTGCTTCACCACTTCGGCAAAACGGCGGGCGACGGCGCCAGGCCGCTTGCAAGCCTAACCGACGTCAACGGCACGCTCTTCGGCACGACCGGTGTGGGCGGCGCGAGCGGCGTGGGGACGGTATTCTCGATCACAACGTCCGGAGCGGAGAATGTGCTCTATAGCTTCGGCGGCGGCTCAGGCGACGGCGCCTACCCGCAGGACGGTCTGCTCAACGTTAGCGGCACGCTCTACGGCACGACCACCGGCGGCGGCGAAGGGTGCAGCGCGAGTGGGGGCTGCGGAACGGTATTCTCTATCACGACGTCCGGCAAGGAAACGGTGCTCCATCGCTTCAGTGGAGGCTCGCAAGACGGTGCTAACCCGTATGCCGGCCTCGTCGACTTCCATGGCACGCTCTACGGTACGACGTATAGTGGAGGAAGCTCATCCGGTTGCATTGCCTACGGCCCCATTGGCTGCGGAACGGTCTTCTCGATCACAACGTCCGGCAAGGAAACTCTACTCTACCGCTTTAAAGGCGGGTCAGACGGCGCGGGACCGGTTGCAAACTTGATCGACGTCCGCGGCACATTTTACAGCACGACGTCCAGTGGAGGCGGCAGAACTCGCGACTGTAAAGACATCGGCGTGAGGGGCTGCGGAACGGTCTTCTCGGTAACAGCATCCGGCAAGGAAAGGGTACTCTACAGCTTCCGCGGGTTAGCCCATGGAGATGGTACGTTCCCCGCTGCGGGCCTGCTAAACGTCAACGGCACGCTCTACGGCACGACCTCCCGCGGCGGCGCGATCGACCGGGGAACGGTCTTCTCGTTATCGCCGTAAAACCGCTACGCAGAAATCATCGCAGCGCCGCGGCACGGGGACGAATAGAAGTGGCCGACTCGAGTCCAACATCCGGAGCCATTAAGACCCCTTGCAAAATCAAGACTTTGTGAGGGGTCTGCATTTTGCGAGGCCGCGGCCTTGTGCAGCCATGTGCAGCCTAAGTGAGCCTCTGGTCCGAGACCTTAACCCTGAGGGACTGTTCGACCTACGGCGGCCCGATAACGTACTGCCGGACAATCGTCCAAAGCGCTCGGATCCTTTGGTACGCGGAACGCCTTGGGCGTGTACGTGATCCTTGTGGCGCTGCCGATCAAGAGATAGGGTCGCTGGTCCGACATAACCAGAATACTTGCCGAGTGCGGCGAGGCACCCGCTGGCGTTATGGACGGTGAAGAGCGCGGCTTCGAGCCACGCAATGTGCATCGCCACCTTGGTGGTTAGCGTGCGGTTTGTTATCGCCTCAACGTGAGCTTAGAGCCAATTATGGCTCCCGGTGCAGATAGTCGCATTTACCAAACGCCCTTGCCTGCCGCCTCGGTCAGGCTCGCCGCCGTATGCGACGTGACGACAGCCCGCCGGGAACCTATGCGTCGACGCGCCGACCTTAATGGTCTAAGCCCGGAAAACGCCAAATCTTCGTTGAATCGTGGCTTCGTACGGGAATCCCAGCGTAAACCCAACCCGACTCTACTCGATGCTTCCACCTCCGAACGCCGTAGGCTGAAAGGAGGCTCTGCCGTGCGATTCCGGCTTCCGCCAAACATCTTGGCGCTTCTTGTGGTTCTATCGTGGACGTCGCAGTCAGCGTGGGCTCTGACGCCCGTGACGGCCGGTGTCGGGCCGCACGGTTACGACTTCCTGATCGGTACGTGGTCGTGCAAGAACAGCGTGCCCTCGGCACTTGAAGGACCGACTACGACAACGTTCGTCATCACGCGCGCGACCAACGGTGCACTCTCAATTCACGTTACCGCTACGGGTTTCGATGCGATGGGCTACATCGTCTATGATTCGAAAACAAAGACGTGGTGGAATCCGTCGATGCTGGCAACCGGCGGATACGGCAGCGAATCATCAAAGCAGAACGGAAGAAGAACTGTATGGAACGGACTATTCACAGACCCTTCGTCGGGCAAGGCGCAACAGGTTCGCGACACCTATACGTTTCTAAACGCGAAAACCTACACCGACCTGTATCAGGCGAACGTCGCCGGTACGTGGAAGACCGAAGGGAACAGCACCTGCACGAAAACGTCGGGCGCATGAGGGGCTTGCGCCGATGATTCGCACGAGACTCATCGCAGCAGTGCTTGCGATAGCCGGCTGGCCACTCGTGGCACTGGCTGGAGGCGCGACGACAACTGCCCCTCCGGTTTATCCGGGCGCCGTTGCGAGCGCTCGTCCCGCGGGCGTCGGTCTCGAAAAGCCGCCCCCGCCGCAGGCCAAGACCTACGTTACATCCGACGATTTCGCGAAAGTAAAAGCTTGGTATAAGGCGCATCTGACGAACGCTCAAGAACTGCAACAGCCTGGTATGGAAGCGAGTGAGGACGCGTTCTTAGTGGGGGACGCTTCGTCCGGGATGGTCGTCATGATCCAGAGTTATCAAGGTAAGACGTGGATCATCATCGGTCCGCCGATGTAGAGGTGTAGGTGACGGCGACGCCACCGGCGATGGGAGAGGACTCCCTGCGGCCGATGGTGCCGCTGAAGGCAATGGCGACGGCGACGGACTCTGCACTGCCCACGCAGGTTCCGGCTTCACCGAGATGCCCCGATGGAGCGCGTCGCGACTTTTGCCGGCATCCGGCGTCTTAGGAAAGCGCGATTTCACGTACGTGAACAACGCGACCGCCCGATCTCGCGCTTGCGTACCCGGCAGTTCCGCATATAGCAGCGCCATCGCGTAACCCGTGGATGAGAGCCAGGAATCTTTCGGGTAGCGCCGAGCCCAGTCCGTGTACGCGTTTTCGGTGAGCAGAAGCAGATGCAGCGTCTGATCCGGAAGCAGCTCGTGCGTTTCGTAACGTTTCTTGAGTTGCATTGTCTCGTAGCGAATTCGAAGTGTGCTCATCTTGAGCGTGCCGAAGTACTGGTCGGCGGGCGCATCGACGGCGCCGATTTGCGCTATCAAAGAAAAGACCGCGACGCAGCGGGGTAGAGCCGGCCCGGCCAGGCGTCGCGTGCTCGTCATTGCCGCTGGCTTTACCCACAGTGAGCAGCGCTGTAACGCAGCGGCTCTTGGCACCGGCGACTTGCGGTGGGGTCAGGATTTGCTGCGAGTCGCACCCGTGCGGAGCCGCTCGGGCGTGAGTTCCCATCGCGCTCGGAGGCCCAGCTTGCTAAACGCGGCCTCGACGTGATGCTCGACGGTTCGCACGCTGATCTCGAGGGCTCGGGCGATATCGCCGTTCGATCGTTGCGCGGCTACCAGCCGCGCAACCTCGCGTTCGCGAGGCGAGAGGCGCGCGCCGAAGGGAGCGTACTTCAGCTTGCGCGTGTCGCGCGCACTGAGGCGTGCGACGTCGGAAGTCGCGCCGCATTCGCCATAGATGATGCTTGCCGCGCGCAGATTACCCGCTAGCTCGAGCGCCTGTGCCTCGTAAAGGCGCCAACCCATCTGCCGAAAGTGCGCCGCGGCGCTTAGCGCAGCCGCTGTTGCAGCGTGCTGCGATCCCTGGCGCCGCAGAAGCGTCGCTTTGCACAGGGCGACGTGCGCCGCGGCGGCGGGCGCCGAGGCATTGCCAAGATACTCCTGCGTTTGCTGCCCTGCGAGCGCTGCAGTCTCGATCGGGAGAATTCGCGCGCCGCAGAGCTGGATTGCAGTATACGGATCTATCAATCGTTGCGCGATGCACCGTTCGAGGATACCGCGGAGATCCTTTGCCATGCCGCGCACCTGCATTATCTCGGCAAAACCGGCAATCAGCGTTCCGCACGATTCCGCATCGTTGGCGGCGACCGAGTCCCAAAGCAACTGCGGATCGAAAAAAGCATCAATGAGGGCTCTGTCACCCGTACGCATTCCAATCGTTACCGCAATGCCGGCATCGAATGCCTCGTGATGGCGGCCCGATTCCCGCCAACCGATATTGCGTCGCACGAGAGCGCCGGCAGCCGGAAGATCTCCGGCGAGCAGCGCGATGCGTATGCGCGTGTCGAGAACGCGCCGCCAGACGTCGTTGGCGGTTCCCGCGCTCTCAACGGCCACGCCTTCGGCGCTCTTGACGAACGAGCGCGCGCTCTCCAAGTCGCCGCAGCGGCACGCGATCTCGGCGCCGACGGCATAACAGTGGACGGTGCCCCGAATCCCCACGCGTCTCGCAGTCTGCGCGGCGTTTTCCACAAGCATCTTCGTGTGCTCCATCGGGGCCGATAAGGCATTGACCTCCGCAACGGCAACCAGATAGCGCAGCCGCAGTTCGTCGTCGCGGAGATGGCGATCTTCAACGGTTGAGATGAGCCGCTCGGCCTCGACGAGCCGCGCCGAGTAGCACATGTTATATGCGATTATCAGATTGGCGATCTGGCCGCGATTTTCGCTGCGCGGCTGACCGAGCGATGCGATCTGCGCGGCCGTCTTTTCTGCGGCTTCTGGTCTACCATCGTTGAGTTGCGCGAAGAACAGGTTTTCCAAGGCCCCTTCGACGGTCTTCGGATCCGCGGCCGGATCCACTACGTCCAGCACCGCGCCTGCAACCGATGACATTCGCTTCCAGTCGCCGGTATTGTTAAGGCAGCGCATCGTCAACTGCTGGAGCTCGATCCACTGCGACGTCCCTGCCGTCAGGTGCGCTGTCGCGCGAGTGTAGAGGGCGGCTGCTTCGGAGAAGGCCGCCGCGCCGCGCGCTCGTTCGGCGGAGCGAGCGAAGGCTTGAGCCGCACAATCGCGTGCACCAACAATTTCGGCGTGATGTCCAAGCACCACATCGGCGTGCGCGTCGCCGTCCGCGGCCCCGGAAAGCCTCTCGACGATGCGCTCGTGAAGAATTCGCCGCCTGAGCGCGACGACCGAAGCGTAAAGCGCCTTTCGGATAGCAATATGGCGAAACACGAGCCAGTGGGCCGACCAAGGAGCTGCATCGAGCACGCCGAGGTCGCTCGCGCGCTGCAACGCATCCGCGACCACATCGCGAGTGAAACCCGTTACTCCGGGCACCCATTCGTCGTAAAACGCATCCCCAATAACGCTGCACGCTCGCAGCACCTCGAACTCGGTGCGCGAGAGGTCTGCTCGCAACTGCGCGACCGCAGCTTGGGCACTGGGAGGAACGGATGTGGAAGCGCGCTTCGATCGCATCGCTTCGTCCACCAACTCGATGGCGAGGCGGGGGCTGCCCTGCGACGTCTTGAGAACTTCGCGCACCTCGTCGGTCTCAAGCGTCCGCGAGCCCGCTAAGCTGCGAACGAGCAGCTCCATTGCCGTGTCTTCGAGCGGCGGCAAGCGATGAACGACCGCGCTCGAGCGAACGCCGTCATTCGTGCGGGCGCAAGCGATGATCGCGAGCGGACGATGTTCGGCGTACGCCGCGACTTCTTCGACGAACGCACGTTGACGCTTGGTGGCGAAGTCGAGATCGTCGAGCAGCAGCGCGATCGGGCGCCGCCGCACGCGCGCGGCCAGTGACCGCGCATCGAAACCGAACGACGACCCGCCGCCGCAGCGTGCCAGGATGTACGTCGCAGAGGTCTTGATTGCCGCGCACTCGCGCAGCAGCCGGCTCTTTCCGACGCCTGGCTCGCCCACCCAAATTGACGCAGAGCCGTCCCCGAGCGCGGCGCCGTGGAGCAGTTCGCGCATCAGTTCGAGCTCGGGCTCCCGCCCAACGCAGTACGCGGCATCTAGGCGCGTATCGGTCACGGTCGCCGCCTTGGAGATTGTGCAGGTAATTACCTATAGTCTCGGGGCCGGCGCGATTAATAATGACGCATGGACCAAACGACGACGAGCAAACCCTCGGCCGGCGGAGGCATTCGCAGCCGGCACCGCGCGGCGCTGGTCGCTGCGCTCTTTACAGGCGCCGCCGGATGCGCGGGCGCTGGGCCTAATTCCGTGCCCCAAGCCGAACAGCCCGGTGCGGCCGTTCCTGCCGCGCACCAGTTCGCGCCGACGGGTACCTACCCGACGAGCGAAACGCTGCTGTTCGTAAGCGAAAACGTCGGCACCGGGCACGTCGGCATCTATCTCGCGAAGACGCTGAAGAGGAACCGCAAGCCGATCGCCGAGATCACCGATGCAACGTCTAACCCGTACGGCTTGGCGTTGGACGCAGCCGGCACGCTGTACGTCTTGGACAATTCCAACAGCACGCTCACCGAGTATCCGAAAGGTCAAACGACGCACAGCGTTACCATTACGGACGGACTCGACAGCCCGCTCGGTATTGCGATCGATAGCAAGGGAACGCTGTACGTCAGCAACTATCCCGGCACGATCCAGGAATACGCAAAAGGCGCAACCTCACCGACGAAAACGATTACGGGAGGCGGCCTCACCGATCCATTTGGCGTGGCGCTGGACAAAAAGCAGAACCTCTACGTTGCAGACTTTATCGCCGCACAGGTCTTCGAAATTCCCAAAGGCACCTCGACGGTCAAGTCGCTGAATCTTGCGGACCTCAGCGAACCCCTCGGCGTTTGCTTCGACGCGAGTGGCAACCTTTGGGTCACTAACGGCAACGGGGGTTCGGTGAACGTCTATCCGCCGGGTAAGACGGCTCCCAGCCAAACGATCACTTCGGGCTACACGAATCCCTATGCTATCAGCAGCGATGCGCAAGGAACCGTGGTGGTTTCGAATTCGGCGGGCTCGAACACCGAGATCTACGCATACAAGCCCGGCCAATACAACGCCTACGCTACGCTGAACAAGGGCGTCGTGAGTGTAACCGGGTTGCTTCTCGCAAAACCCTGACCGCCGGCCTACCGCGCTTCTCAATTGAAAAGGAGATAAAGTTTCATGCGCTACTATCGCACCGGAATATGCGGGGTTGCGGCTTTCGCACTGCTCGCGGGCTGCTCCGGCAACGTCGCATCACCCAGTGGCTCGCCGCTCTCTGCTGCCGATGCGGCTTCTTGGCACGGCGGGGCAATCGGTGCGCCGCTCAGCCGCCATAGTGACGGCAGGCTCCACGGCTTGCCGGCTCCTCAAACGGCCAAGGACGGCATCTACGTAAGCGAATTTTACGCCAAAAACGTTGTTGGATATCCAAAAAAGCACGTAAGGAGGCACGGGCCGTTCTGCACGGTTCCGTGGACTTCGTCGGACGTTAACGATATTGCCGTTGACGGCACGGGGGCATTGATCGTCCCCGATCCGGGCAACGCCGATATCGTCATCGGAACGGGCCCCGGAATGTGCGGTCCCGAGTCGCAGAGCATTGCCGAAACCTATGGCTATCCGTCCGACGCCGCCAGTTATAACGCTGCGACTGGCACGATCGTCGTCGGCAATTTCAGGGATAATCCAAACTTTTCATACCCCGGCAGCGTTACGCTCTGCACGGTTGCCGCTGGATGCACCTCGAACTTGACGAATTCGGACATCCTCGGCGTAGTAGGCGTCGCTTTGGATAAGAGCGGAAATTGCTGGGCCGCATCGGAAGGCCGGAGTGCGGTGCCGGTCTTGGTCTACTTCGCTAACTGCAGCGGTTCGGGTGTTGTGGCGACCGGGTTCCAAGACACTTCCTTCGGTGGACTCGACATCGACCGGTCCGGAAATCTCGTTTCCATCGACGAGACGGCGAATGGAGTCGGTCAAGTCTGGGTCTATAAAGGGTGCAATCCGGCGTGCACGCTAGTCGGAGGACCCTTTCCGCTCAACGGTGAGTCGGTCTACGGTCATCTCAATGCTAAGGGCGACAGACTTGCCGTCGCCGACGTTGCCTATGGACAGGTTGATATCTACTCGTACTTACCGACCGCGGTTAAGTACTTGTACAGCTTCAGCAAAGGCATGCGAGCGAGCTACGAAGTTCAAGGCGTGGTCTACAACCCGAGCTCGATGAAGTAGATCCGCGTGCGCTCGGAAACCGCTACTCCGTGTCGGGCGGGCGCATATCGAGCGGCTGGTGCAGGAAATACTTTCGATCGTAGCGCGACGTGAACGGGACGAACTGCCGCGGCTGTTGCGAGAAGTCGAAGCAGTCCGCCGCGGGTGAGTTCGCCCGCATGTCGCTGGCGCCGAGCCGGCCAAGGCCGAACGCATCCTCGGTGAACTTTAGGATGCTGCCGAACTCGTAGTTCACGTGCGAAACGTAGTTCTGTTTGGCATACGGAGAGATGACCAGCAGGGGGACGCGAAACCCAAGCCCATCGTTGTCGAGATACTGCGGAGCTACGGGGTCAAACCAGCCGCCCGGATCGTCCCAAAGGATGAAGATCGCGGTCGTGTCCCAGAACTGCGATTCGCCGATCGCGTTGACCAACGACGTAACCCACGATGGTCCGGTGTCCGAGTTGCAGCCCGGATGGTCGGAGTTCGCACACGTCGGCGTGATCCACGTCACGTTGCGCAGCTTTTTCCGTGCGATATCTTTCAGAAACTGCGACGGCGGCGAAAATACGTCGGCATTCCAGTCGGGGCCGTAGCATATGTGGTCGATCGCCTGGTACGCACTCCAAAGCCCGACACGATGCGACGAATGGTCGCCGCGAATGTCGCTGCCGCCGCAGCTGAAGCTGCCGCCGCCTTTCACCGGCGCTGCGTAAAACGCCCAGGTCAGGCCGGCCGTGTCGAGCTCGTCGGCGAGCGTCGTCGGATCCCAGCACGGCGCCTCGCTGCCGTCGTGAAACGCTCGGTTCGGGCCGAGGATTGGAATTTGATCGCCCGGACCGCCTGGACAGCCCCATAGCGTGAATGGATAGTTGTACGACGCGTCGGGGTTGACTGCGGCGATCAGATACTGATGCGCGATAAAACTGCTGACGTCGAAATTCGAAGCAAACATCTCGTCGGCCAAAACGTACTGATTTGCCATCCCCCAGTATGGCGCAACCTCCTGCTGCGGCACGTAGCTGTAGGGCGGATTCGCGGTGGGGCAAGCCGGTCCGGAAGCCTTGCCGCAAGTCCAGGTCTCTTTGTCGAAGCCGTCCATCCGGCAGTTCGTGCCGGGAATGCTGCCGGTGCCGTGGCACGACTTTACGAACCCTTCCGCAGCGTGCTCGAGATCCCACGTCGTCGCGAGCGTGACCGGCTGCAACGTAATCTGCTGATGTTTGGTGTTATAGCCGTAAGTCGAGGTCGTCGCGCCGGGATAGCTCATAAACACGTTATTGAAGCTGCGATTCTCTTGGATGATGATGACGACGTGCTGAATCTTTCCGCTCGAGCTATCGCGACGGGTCGCGTGCCTCGGCGCAAGGCTTTGCATGCCGCCCGGCCCCGTGAGACCGGCGCATCCACTCAATAATAGCACCGCAGCAGCAGCTGCAAGGGGATCGGCTACCAGGCAAATACGATGCATTTGACTACTCCGTGTCGGGCGGCCGCATATCGGGCGCCTGCCGCAGAAAATACGCACGATCGTACTGCGACGTGAACGGTACGAACGGGCGCGGCTGCTGCGAGAAGTCGAAGCAGTCGCCCGCGGGCGAGTTCGCCCGCGTGTCGCTGGCGGCGAGCCTCCCGAGCCCGAACTGATCCTCCGCGAACTTCAAGATGCTGCCGTGCTCGTAGTTCACGTGCGAAACGTAGTTTTGCTTGGCGTAGGGCGAAATGATCAGCAGCGGTACGCGAAATCCGAGTCCGTCGTTATCGAGATACGCGGGCGCTGCCGGATCGAACCAGCCGCCCGACTCATCCCACATGATAAAGATTACCGTGGAATCCCAGAACTGCGATTCGCCGATCGCATTGACTAGCGACGTAACCCATGAAGGCCCCGTCTTCGATCCCGATCCGCCGTGATCGGAGTTTGCCCACGTCGGCGTGATCCACGTCACGTTGCGAAGCTTTCCGTTCGCGACGTCCCTCAAGAACTGCGACGGCGGCGAAAAGACGTCGGCATTCCAGTCGGGACCGTAGCAGATGTGGTCGATCGTTTGGTACGCGCTCCAAAGCCCGATCGGTCTCTCTCCGGCATAGCGAACCCCGGAAAGGCCGCAGCTGAAGCTGCCCCCGCCCTTCACTGGCGCTGCGTAAAACGCCCAGGAGAGGCCGGCCGCGTCGAGCTCGTCGCCGAGCGTCGTCGGATCCCAACACGGCACTTCCGTGCCGTCCGTATAGTTGCGATCGGGGCCCAGGACCGGTATCTTGTCGGACGGACCGCCGGGACAGCCCCAAAGCGTGTCGGGATAATCAACCTCCGAGTTTGGGTTCGCGGCAGCAATCGCGTACTGGTGTGAGGTGAAGCTCGACGTATCGAAATCGGAAGCGAACATCTCATCGGCTAAGACGTACTGGCTCGCCATCTCCCAGTACGGCTGCACTTCCTGCTGCGGCACGTAACTGTACGGGGGATTCGAATTTGGGCAGCCCGGTTTGGAGGGTCTGCCGCACGACCACCGCTCTCTGTCGAAGCCGTTCATGCGGCAGTCGGTCCCCGGAATGCTGCCGGTACCGTTACACGACCTTATGAAGCCTTGGGCGTTGTGCTCGAGAGTCCAGGTCGTTGCGAGCGTGATGGGCTGCAGCGCAATCTGCTGATGCTTCGTGTTGTATCCGTACGTCGAGGTCGCCGCACCGGGATAGTTTATGAACAGATTGTTGAAGCTGCGGTTCTCCTGGATGACGATCACCACGTGCTGAATCAAACCGCTCGAGCTAGGATAACGAACTGCGCGGTTCGTCGGTGATCCGGCGGAGCCGGTTTGCCCGAGAAGGCCCCCATTGCCGCCGCAACCGGCCAACAGAACCGCTGCAACCGCAGCAGAGAGCCAAACGTCTTCCCCGTACATGCGATGCATCAACAACGTGCCTCTAGTCGTCCGGCTCGATTGAAGGTAGGCGGAAGAAGTAACTCGGCGGGTACTTCGCGTGAATGCGCTTGAAGGCTCTCGGCGCCTTGGAGAAGTCAAAGCAGTCCGCCAGATCGTCGGCGCGCACATCGGTCGTTCCGAGAGAGGGCAGGCCAAATGTCTCTTCCGTAAACTTCAAGATGCTGCCGAACTCGTGTTGGACGTGCGAGATGTAGCCTTGTTTCGCATACGGCGAGACCACGATCAGCGGCACGCGAAAGCCTAGCTCGAAGGAGTTATAGATCGTCGGCGTTACGTGGTCGTAGAGCCCGCCCCAGTCGTCCCATAGGACGAAGATCGCCGTGTTATTCCAATACGGGCTGTCGCCGACGGCGTTTACTACCGAAGCGACCCACGACGGACCAGAGCCGTTGTTGTACTTGGGGTGATCTGAGGCCGCCAGGGTCGGTGTAACCCATACGACGTCGGCTAGCTGCCCGTTCGCAATATCGGTAAGGACCTGCGTGTATGGCGAGATTACGTTCGCCGCCATTTCGGGCTGGTTCGACCAAATCGAATAGATCGCATCCACGGCGTTCCAGATTCCGGCGCCGGGCGTGGCCTGATAGTACTTCCAGCTCACTCCGGCCGCGTCCATCTCGTTCATGAGGGACTGGCGTTCGAAGCATGGGAAGGTCTTGAGCGACTTCGGCTCGCCGCCTCGCGCATTGATGACCCCGACGAGCGATCCGTACGGCGAGTCGCAGCCTCCGGTGAGTTTGCTCTGGAGAGTTTCCGGGTTGTTCGACGCTTCGTTCGCGGAGCCGTCGCTCACCGTGGACGTACCACTGATCAAATATTGATGCGCCGGGAAGCTTGGTCCCTGGTCGGTTTCAAACATGTTGTCGGCGAACGTGTAGCTCTCCGCTAGCGTATAGTACTCCAGAACTTGATGCCTGGGAACGTAAGCGTACGCGGCGTTTTGCGGGCAGGTTCCTTTGCACTTGTCTTGGTCAAAGCCGTTCATCTGACCGTCGTTGTACTCGGTCACCCACGAGCTGTGAATGTGCCCCAAATCGTAGTCGGCCGTCAGCGATTCCCTTTGCAGCGCTACGGTCTGGTTTTGTGAGTTGAGGCCCCACGACTGTGTGTTGGCTCCCGCAAGAAACTGAAAGAGGTTGTCAACGCTGCGGTTCTCTTGTACGACGATGACGATGTGCTGGATCGGCGACTGTGCGTGATGGCCCCGCTGTGACGTATGCGGCGAACGCTTGGCCGCAAGAGGCTGCGAACTGCCCGCCACGGATCCAACCGGGGAGGCGCATCCGGCGAGCAGCGCGCCGGCTATAAGGCTGCTGGTCCATAGGAGACCTCGCATGCACTATCTCCAATCTTGCAGCGTGAAAGGAAATGCACGGCCGAGGCGATTACTCAACTCGACTATCAATATTATGAAACGCTACGCTTGCTCTGTCAAGCAGGCGCCTACGCGGGTTCGACGAGAGCCTAACTAGGCGATGTCAGATACTACCCAGGCGGCGCCCGTAATCAGGAAATTTAGGGCAAATTCGGACCAATTACCATGCGCTTCCGGATGAGCGATCAGCTCCGGGATCCAAACCAGTATGCCAAAGAGTGCGAGCATTAGGGTCATCAAGCGCATCGCAAGCCGTGCCTTGCGATTGATGAGAATCGCGATCGCCGCCAGCCCGAACGCGATCGTCGTGAGTATCGTCCAAAACATCTGATTTGGCGGAATCCACGTCGGAACCAAGCTGGCCGTAAAGCGAAGGTAGAATATCTGAGCGAGCGTGAACGAAACCGCGCAAAAGCCGAGTCCGATGCGAGCGACGCGGCCGAGCGTTGCCGACCGCGCTGCGTCCAGCTCGGTCGCCGCGTACACCGCAATCGCGCCGCAAAGTAAGGCGAACTGTTCGAAAAAGCTCCCGTATTGCGCGTAGACGCGCGGCGCGGCGAAAATGCCGGGAATGCACACCAGCGAGAAAATCAGGTAGACGCAGCTCAGAACGATCGACGCCCAGCGCGCGGTTCGCGGAAACATAATTCCGAGTCCACCCAGGATTTGCGCGATCATCAGAGCGCCCCCGACGATCGAGCCAAAAGGCAGGCGCCAAAGTTTACTTAGGCTTTGCCACGTATCGGCGTCGTGCCACATTAGTGCGATGACGCCGAACAGTACGGCCGACGCGCCAAAGAGAATCCGCCCGTACGACGCGGTTTTCATGCAGAACGCAACGCCCGCGGGCGTAGCCCTGTGACCGCGAGGCTCATGTCACTCGGCGTAGTCGACCGGGTCTTCCCGGGGCGTCTCATTGTAGAAGATGAACACCAGTGGAGTACCGGGCTCGGCCGTAGCATCGGTGCGAAACCCCGAGATCTCGCCGGTCACGCCGCTGGTGTACTCGGTCACGATCTCGCCGAAGGCATTGCGCTGCGTAGCAACCTTTTGGCCGGCTTGAACCTTTTCGTTCAGCTTGACCAGAATCTCGACAAACCCGCCATGGGTCGCAAGGATGGTGTGCCCGCTATTTCCCACGAAGACGCCCGTATCGCGCCCGGTGCGGCCGATTGCACCGGAGATAACCCTGTGATGTTTGAGCACGTTCATCGTGCCTTCCACAAACAAGGCGATCATTGCGTGATCCAGGATACGCGGCGCACCGATCTCCGGCGTGAACGCCGGGATGCCCACGTTAATAAACGCATTCGCCAGGAGCGTGGGGTAGGCGGGGTTGTCAAAAATCTGATCGATCGGATACAGCTCCGCCATCGCGCGAACTTCGGGCAGTTCCATCCGGGCGAGATTGAACGCCGTTACATCCACCCCCGTCGTAGCGCAGTGGAAGTCTATCGCGTAGTCCGAGTTCGGTTTCAAAAGCTTGTTGAATAGCAGCGCTGCGTGCCGGCTAGCCGCGTTAGCGCCGTTCTCGTCGCCGGGCCACTCCCGATTCATGTCGACGAGGTCGATGCCGCGTCCCGAGTTGGGCCAGCGACGCGCCATTCCCTCAAGCGCTGGACGCGAGACGTCGAGGACCGCCATCACGGTTCCGGACATCTCGGCCGGATTGAGCTGGCGCATGACGTTTTGCACCGTGAGCACGGGGCTCATTTCATCGCCGTGGACCCCGCTGACGAGCGTGATGTGTTTGCCTGTTTTCGTTCCCTTGGCGACCATCACGGAGACGTACCAGTGCTGCCCCGTGGGCATTTGCACGCCTTGAAAATAGAACGAGTGCTTTCCTGGCTCCAGATTGTTCACGTCGAGCCCGCTGACGACTCGCTTCCCCTCGATCACGTCGCCGGTATAGACCGTCCCCCGGGGCGCGTCTTGTGTCGTCGACGCCGCTGCGTCTTGCGCGTTAGCGTCGGCGGCGCTGGCGCCTAAAACCGCCGAGACGCCGACTGAAGCAGCGGCTGCGATCATGAAGTCTTTGCGGTCGAGCCCATCCTTTGATTTGTCTGTCATAGCTTATGCTCCGATATCACGGCGTAAATCGAAAGATGGTTCCGGCTTCGTGGGTGCCTCCGTCGATCGTCAGGCCGTATAACGCCTTGGTCGAGTCGTCGAGCGATAGACCTTGTAGACCCGGGGCGTCTCCATTGGGGGCTGCGCCAAAGCTGTGGAGAATTTGCACCCCTTTCGAAGTTGCGCTGTAGATCGTCCCTCCCGCTCGGCGTCGGGCGCCGCCGCTCGAAGTCGTGCTGTAGATCGTGTTGTTTACAACCGCCAAGGGACCCTGTGGAAACGCCCCATCCGGCAAATCGGTAAACCGGTGGACGATCGTCTCATGACCCGAAGTGCTCATTTTAAAAATGGTTCCGAAGGTACCGTACTGGCACGATTTCACGCAACCGCCCTGGAACGTCGTGCCCCACAAGGAACCGTTGAGCGCTACAAGCGGAGCGTTTGGGGATTGACCGTCGTGCCCGCCTTCAAATGAATAAATCACCGATTCTTTGCCGGACGTCGTGACCCCAAAGACGGTTCCGCATCCCCCGGCGGAGTACGAGCAACGGCCCCCGTAGAAGGTCGTTCCATAGAGTTTGCCATCGAACGGGAAAAGCGCCTTGAGCGGAATCGCTCCGTCCGGCGGCCCCTTGAAGCGATAAATCACCTTTTCGTGACCGGATGAATCGAGTGCGAATATAACTCCGCAGCCTGGAGGCGAGCTGCTGTAAATGCAACTCTTGTTCAGACCGCCGGCCGTAGTCACCCCGTACAGCGTGCCGTTCAAGGAGACCAAACCGCCGGCAGGTGACGCGCCGTCACTGCCGCCTTTGAAACGATAGATGACGCGTTCGTTGCCGCCGGTATCTATCTCGTAAACCGTTCCGCAACCGGGAAGAGGGGAATGGCTCGAGCAGACACCGTCGTCGCGGCCACCGGCGACCGTTTCCCCGTAAAGCTTGTCTCCCACCGCCAGGATGGTGCCGATCGGGGTCGCGCCGTCTTTGGTGGCGACGCCTTCAAAACTATAGATCACCTTCGTTCCGGCAAAAACGGTTCCACAATCGCAGCCTGACGTGTCGCCGCCGCCGTTCGTTGCTCCGAACATGACGCCGTTTATAAATGCAAGCCCGCCTATCGGAGTCTGACCGCCGGCCCCGCCTGGAAACTCGTAGATGACGTCGTAGCGTCGACCGTGCCTTGCCGGCGAATCGACCGAGGAGGTGGCGACGTTTTGACCGGCCGATGGCGTCGCGCCCTGCCACGCGCAAGCCGCCAGCGCAAGGGTTAGGACGGACGTCCCTAAGATCAAGCAACGGTTTAGCATACGTCTTACCCCTAGAAAGTAGTAACTCGTGCTCTTTCGCTGACGAGGTGACACTGGTCCTGGATAACTGCGCACTCGCACCGCTCTTCCAAGGCAACAAGTTCTCGGTTCCGACGATTGCCAACGGTCGAGTCTACGTCGGCACGCAAACGGAGCTCGACGTCTACGGATTACTTAGCTCGACGTCTATTTGAGCGTTTCGGGCTGCACAGCCCAGGCAAAGGCTTGCCGGATTCGCGGCCGTGCGTTATGCTATTTACCGGCGAAAGTCGGCGTCACACGTGCAATCTTCTTGAGAGGAGATGCTCTCATGGATTTCGTCAAATTTAATGTCCCCGCGCACCCCGAGCTCATGAAGTATCAGAGCGACATCATTTACGCATCGGGGCAGGCAAATATTCCGTCCTGCCTGCTCGCTGCTATCGTTTGGCGCGAGTCGGGTGGGCAGAACATCTTGCAGGTCGGCGTTCCGCCCGGTCCCGGCTGCGGTGTCGGATTAACTCAGATTACGGCCAGCGTCAACTGGAGCAACACCAGCGACCCCACCTATCAGAGCTATCATCTAATGACGCCTTCCGACAATCTGTTCGTCGCGGCGAACTATTTTCTCAAAGGCCTCGTGCAGAGCGCTCAAAACGCCGAAACCAATAATCTGTCGGCGTTCCAGAAGTCGTGTCGAGGACAGATCGTCTTCGCCGCTGCCTGTGGATACAACGCCGGTTGGGGTGCCGTCAGCGCAGCGATGAACCAAGGCGTTGACGCGGATACTAAAACGACCAACGGGTACGGTGCCGACGTCCTTTCCAAGTACATCGAGCTCGTCAACGCTTCTCATTGACAACTCTTGCGGCCTCACGTTCGTGGGAGCACGAATAGCCAAAACAAGCTGATTGACAACAGTACGGCAGCGATCGCAACGATGACCGCGCGCGGTCCTACAAACTCAAAACGCTGGCTCAGCGCGGTAAGGAAGAGCACGGTGGCGAGAAATACCGTCGTTCTGACGTAGTCGTCGGTCCGGTCACGCGACGATACGCCGTCGGCGAAATGGCGCGTAGCGACGGCAGCGAGTTGATCGGCAGCGTGCGTGTTCGCGCTCTTGTACTGGGGCATGAAGATCGGTCCGGCGGGAGCGTTCTTATTGTGAAACGGATCCGATGCTAGCCACGCCGCAAACGCAACCGCATACTCGTGGCGAAACCGGCGCTCGTAAAAAGCCGCGAGGTCTTCACGACCGGCGACCTTTGCCGCGACCCAGCCGTTGAAGGTAACGGTATCGTAGAGGCGATCCTGGCCCGCTAAGGTGCTCCTCTCTTGCGAGAGCACTGTGTAGCGCTCGTAAAGAGCGAAGTGTGTCGCCGAAACGCCTTCCCATCGCGACGCCTGATAGCCGCTCCAGGCCGTCGCTACCGCAACGACGGCTAAGACGGCTGCCTCGACGAAGTCCAACCAGACACCATGGGACCTACTCGAACTGCGCTCGCGCGAGCTCAAATCGTGTGCGAGGTCTACGTTCGAGCCTACATCAGGCACTCGTTTTGCTTACGGTCTGAGCTCCGATACGACCTTTTCGCACCAGCGAGTTGCGGGTTGCGTACACGAGAAGCGCAATCGCGGCGATCAGACACGTAACGATCGCAGCGGCGCCGGCTTCCGGTCCGAACTTACCGCCCGTCAGCCAAGACGGTCCACTAATGTGCGAGACGAGCAAGTCGCTGCCAAAGGCCCGTCCGGAGACTTGCGTCCCGTAGATAGGGCCTTCCAAAAAGTTCCAAGCGAAGTGCAGAGCGATTGGAAACCATAAGTTCCTCGTGACGACGAAGGCGGCGCCGAGCAGCACGCCGGCTTCAAGCGCGATCGCTAGAGACGACGCCCACGTCGCACCGGGATTAAGCGCGTGAGCGGCACCAAAGAGCGCCGCCGAGATCGCGAGCGCGATCCACGTACCGGTCCACTCCTCGATCAGACGGAAGAGTACGCCGCGAAAGAGCAGCTCTTCGAGCGCGGCACCGAGTGCAAAAAAGAGTGCCGAAGCCGCTAGGCCCCACGTGAAGTGAACCGAGACGACTCGATAGTGGCCGGTGAGAGCGAGCTCGAGAACGACGGCGGAAAACAAGGCCGCACCTAACGCGAGGCCCTTCGCCGTGTCGGGCGCGATTCGATCCGGATCGAATCCGATCTCGGCGGGGCTGCGTCCGGTTGTAAAGCGCTCGACGAAGATGATGAGGGCAACCAGAACGAGCACCGCGATTGCCATTACGAGGATCCCCGAACGCAAGCTATGATGGCCGCCTCCCGCCGTCACGATCCCGGCGAACGCGGCGATGAAAGGCACCACGATCAACGCGAGCCGGATCAACGGAAAGGCAAGAACGTTCTTCACTTGCCGCTACCGGCGGGCTATCGCTGCTACGATCCGCCGATGACCCGAGCCGTCTTAATATAATCTAGTTGCGGGAAGTTTTTTTTGAGGTACGCGTTGCCTTGCGCCGAAATAATGTTCTGATCCGGCGTTTCCCCGTAGCCGGGGAAGATGTTCTCAACGGACTTCATGCCGCTGACAACCCGGCCGATTGGAGCGAATCCCATTGCATCGAGCTTCGAGTTGTCGCCGAGATTGATAAAGAGATGCGTTGTGCGGCTATTCGGCTGGCCCGTCGCGGCAAACGCGACCGTTCCCGGCTTATTCGATCCCTTTACCGGATCGTCGGGGATGGTGACGTCCCACTTTTGAGTGACGGCAGGATCGGCTGCCGCGCCCCACTGCACTACGAAACCCGGCACCACGCGATAGAAACGCGAGCCGTCGTAGTAGCGCGCCTTCACCAGCTCGTAAAAGTGCTGCGCGCCCTTGGGCGCGAGGCTTCGATCCACTTCGATGACGACCGGTCCTTGGCTCGTGTCGAGCAGGACGCGGTAGGTGCTTGCGGCCGAGCTTTGCGAGGCTGACTGCTTCGCGCCGGCGCAGCCGGTCAATACGAACGCTAAGGCCGCGGCGAGCGAAAATATCTTCACGACTTTGGCATGCGCCGGGGCGCAGGAGTCGTCCTCCTCGCGACCAGACCAGCCGGAATCGCTTGCGTTTTGTCTGAATCTTTCGCGCGTGCGGAAATTCGTCAGCCGCCCGATCGAGCCGACAGGCGACGGCTTCATCACTCCCGCAGCAGGGAATGAACCGCCGGTTCCGTGCGCCTTCCTGTGGGGCGATCGAACGTTGTTGATAACCACAGTGCTTCGGAGGTGGCGGTCAACCAAGAACGACCGTGGCGACGCCTATCTCAAGCGGCACTGGTTCGAACTGCAGACGGCCGACGGCGAAAAAGTTCAAGTGTACTACGACCGCGAGTCGCGGCGCACTAGCTCGGCGTGGTGGCTCTATACGATCGAAGAGTAAGCTCGACGTCGAAAGAAGTGAAAAAAAAGCGGGGCGGCCGGTTCCGGCCACCCCGCTCTTTATATGCCTTCCGCTAGGAAGACTATCTTTAGCTAGTGCGTGCGCTGGTTCGTTGGCGAGAAGATGCCCGATTCAACGAGCCGGCTGCGGCGCAGGCCGCTATCGAAGGAATAACGGTGGGTGAAGGTCGGCAGTTGGTAGTTGTAGACGTCGACGGCACCGGTTGAGGTGTTGCCGACGGCCAGCTTGGCGCCCGACCCGTTGAGGTTCCCGAAGAAGGACTGCCCCAGCAGTTCGAACTTACCGACTTCGGTGCAACTCGGGTTGCAACCGCTGTAGACGATCAGCTTGCTATTGAAGGCATCGAATGAACCGATGTTGCCGGCGTTGTCGATGAACAGGCCGCCGTATGACGCCTGGCCGCGCGTGCCGGTCGCCACCTGGCCGCTGCCCGTGCAACCGGCCCAGTAGATCAACCGGAAACCTGACGGTCCGGTGTCGCTCACCCTCTTAGCGGTCGAGAGCCAGCAGTCTCCGGCGGCATCCATCGCGACGCCCGCGCTGGGACCCGTGATGAAGGCACTTGTAACCGGCGCTCCGCACGAGAGCGAGGCGAGCGTGCAAAGGACGATCTCACCTTTCTTCGTGGTGAAGTTGATTTCGCTGACGGCGATCGGCGCAAACATCGCATTGAAGCTCGCGGCGTCGACCGGCTGACCGTCGTTGGTGGGGATAGATCCTAACAGCTGCCCGCAGATTAAGGGCTGTGTGCTTCCCTGATAGACGCTGACGTTCCAACCCGTGGTTTCGTCACCGCCCGGCTTCGACGATCCCGGAACGATCAGGTTCCCTTTTTCGTCTGAAGCGACGCCGTTGACATTGAAGCGGTTACCAGGCGGCGAGCAAACCGGTCCGGCATTGCTCTTGTTCGGTTTCGGAGAGAAACCGAAGACGCCGACGCCACCGCCACGAAATTCGGTGCCATAGTAGCCTCCGCGTTGTAGTCCTTGCGGGGGTTGACTCACTTCGCCGCGGATTTTCCCATCCAACTTCCATCCTGCGGAGTTAAAGGGTACCCAGTTGCCTGCGTGACGCGCGGCTCCTTGGGATTGACTACCGGGATTTGGCAGCGCAGAGCTCGAGGAGCCCCCGCCGCTGTTAGAACAGCTTGCCAAAAGGACTGCAGCGACAGTTATACATGACGCTGAAGTGAAGAAACGCATTTGGTTGAGGCTCCTTCGCAAAAGATTGCTTTAGTGGCAGAGCCTACAATAGAAAGTGGAAACCGGGAGTGTAGGCAAACTCAGGGCGACAAGACTCGGGTGGTTGGCCTCGGCTAACACAAAACGAGCCCTTTCTCCCTGGCTTGCTAGTGCGGCCTAAGGCTGACTGAACCCTTTATATGAATAGGGTTTTGAACAAGCTCTTTTTGGAGGGCGAGCCGAGAAGCGGCGGAAGGAAAGCAGGCGTGAGGATTTCCTTCGCCTGGGCAGTAGCAATGATAACCGTAGTCATCGCTTCTGGAGCATCGCCCCCTCCGAACCAGACCACGCCGCCCGACGCCGGTGCCATCTTACAGCACAGCCTAAGCCGGTGGCAGGGCCTCGAGTCGTATCAGGTTCCGGTGACGATCGGTGGCAGCGTACGCGTCGCCTTCATTTCAGTCCCATTCCATATGACCGGCACCCAGTATTATCAAGCGCCAGACCAACAAGCGCTCCACTTCAACAATCCGCCGAGTTACGCGCGCGGACTCGGCAACACACTTTCCACGATCGGAACGCCGCAGACTTGGCTGCGTGATTATGACATCGCTACGCCCCTCACCCAGCCGCATGGACATCACACCGCCTACGTCTTGACGGGCACCCCAAAACGTTCCAGCCGCGTCAAAACCATGACGATCTCGTTCAGCGCCACGACCTATGGCATCGAATCGGTCGCGTTTGCCTACACCAACGGCGCGTCGCTCGTGATCGATTTTCATCGCCACCACGGCGTCACGCAGTATCACCTCCCGCGCAGCGCGACGGTCGTCGCAAAGTTTCCTAGCTATAGCGGCAACGCGACGATCGCGTACGGAGACTATCAGCTGAACCAGCCGATTCCGTCTTCGGTCTTCGAGCAGCACTAGCTCAACTATTAGGAATCTAGTTGACAACCGCGGGCGGTTGCGGTAGGCTTGCTATTACAAATCTAATAGCTGGAGGGAAACGATCCTCGATGCCTCGCCGGAAAGCGGTCGTCTTAACCGACCACGAGCTGCGGCTCATGGAAGTGCTATGGCGCAAGCAGCGTGCAACCGTTGCCGACGTGGTGGCCGGACTCGGGCCGCCGACGCTCTCCTATAGCACCGTGCTGACGACGCTGCGAACGCTCGAACAGAAGGGGCACGTGGCGCACGAGGAGGAGGGCCGGGCGTTCGTTTATCGGCCGGCAATTCAGCGAGCCGATGCTGCGCGATCGGCGATCGGTCACCTTCTCGATCGGTTCTTCGGCAGCTCGCCCGGAGCGTTAGCCGTGACGCTGCTCGACGATGCGCGTTTGAGCGACGGCGATCTCGCGCACATCAAACGATTGCTTGCGCGCAGAAGGCCTGCCAGATGATCCTGGCTGCGCTGCTCGGCGGATTATGGCAAGGCGCGCCGATCGTCGCCATCGGGTACCTGCTCTCGCTTACGATTTCCAAGCGGAATGCGACGACGCGAGCGGCGCTGTGGTTTGCGACGCTCGTCGCGCTCGTCGTCGTACCCGTGCTCGTTGCAGAATCCCGCGCGGCCACGCAACTGCTGGAGCTCTTCCGCGCGCATCCGGCCTCGGCGAAATATACGCTCTCGCTGGTGCCGGCGGGAGCGGTCGCGCAGCACGCGGGCGCGTGGCTTGCGAAGGCCGCTCGACTGATTCTCGTTGCCTGGCTCGTCGGTGTTGCGATCAATCTCGCGCGGCTTCTCGTGAGCTTCGTTCGGGTCGAGCGCATTAGGCGAGACGCGCGGCTGCTCGCCGGCGCCGATGTCTTCGTTTCAGACGACGTGGCCGTGCCGATCGTTGCGGGCATCGTCGCGCCCGCGATCGTGATTCCGGCGGCGCTCCGCAGCGAGCTCACGCCGGCGGATCTCGCGCGTATCGTAGAGCACGAGCGCGCGCACATTCGGCGGGGCGATCCACTTTTGAACCTTATTCAGCGCGCAATCGAAGCGTGGCTATTCTTCAATCCATGGGTTCGGGTGGCGGGAAAACGGCTTTCGGAAGAGCGCGAAGCGGCGTGCGACGATTGGGTCGTCGAAAAAAATGGAGACGCCGACCGTTACGCTGCCTGTCTTGCGGCTTTGGCGCAAGCACGCCATGTCGGCAAGCCGCCGCTCCTCACGCCCAGTGCGTTCCGATCGCGTCACTCGCTCGTTTCCCGGATCGAGCGCTTGAGTTCGAGCGGCCCGCGAGGCCTCAGCACCAACCCTTACGCTTTTGGAGGAATCATCGTGATCTTCATCGTTACGACCCTAGTCCTTCAGGCATTTGCGCCGGCACTCGCGCTCTCACCCGATGCACAATCGAGTTTCGCAAGCGCGCCAAGTGCGGTTCTGGCTGCGGCTTGCGCGAAGCCGAACGTCGAGGCAACGGTCACCGATCCCGTTGCGCCCGTAATGCCGCACGGGCTCCATGTTTCCGGCAAAACGGTCGTGGATGTGACGATCGACCCAAACGGTCACGCCATTGCCGCAAAGATTCTCCGCTCGAGCGGCTATCCGGCCATGGACCAAGCGGTCGTCGAGGCCGCGCGCAAGAGCGCGTACTCGCCAAAGATCGTCAACTGCGCTCCGGCGCAAGGAGCCTATCTCTTCCGCGCGGATTTCGCGCCGCAGTAATCTTTCTTGTAGCAGCGCTACCAGCGGCGCGCGCTCAATGGCGTGTCCGAGTCGGCGCCGCGCGGGACGAGGAAGTAAATTACGATCGCCAAGTATGCGCCAAAACTCACGAGCGGAAGGACGAGCGCGACGAGTGTGGCTCCGACGTAGACAATTAGACCGGTTCGGTATCCCCGCACCGTCGAGGCGATCGCGGCCGGCTCGACATCCGGTTCGAACGCGTCGGTGCGAACGAGATGCGCGAGCATCAGGTTATAAAAGGTTGCGCAAGTGGATAGAACGACGCCGTAAAGAAACGTTGACGCGGATAGGGTCGGATACGAACCCAGCGTGGTCGTCGCAAACGGAATGAAGACGGTCGCTGCCAGCAGCAGCAAGTTCCAGAAGACGGTCTTGCGATCGATGTTTCGGACCAGGCGAAAAAGCGCGTGATGATTCTGCCACATCAGTCCGATCACCGAGAAGCTCAAAGCATAGGCGATCAGGTTCGGCCAGAGTCGCAACAGGGCGAAGGCAAGCACGCGATTCGACGGCGAGTGCAGCTCCGGAAGCACGAAACCGAGCGCCAGCAGCGTGATCGCAAAAGCGAACACGGCATCCGAAAAAGCCTCGAACCGCCCCTTGCTCATCCACGCCGATTCGGCTTACGGTGCCGTGTCACCCCGAGCGGGGTGCCGTGTCACCCCAAGCGCCATCGTCATCCTGACCGAAGCGACGCTCCTATACATTGTCATCCTGAGCGAAGGCGCGTAGCGCCGAAGTCGAAGGGCGAAGGACGAAGGACGTCGTGCCGTGTCACCCTGAGCCTGTCGAAGGGTGACTCGCTCCGCGTTCCTGAGCGAAGGGTGACTCGCTCCGCGTTCCTGAGTGAAGGGCAAAGGGCGAAGGGCGACACGGGAGCGCCGCGCCGGTACCGAGTATTCACCCAAATCAGGGGGTGTTTACTATGCGCGCATCTGTTGTCGCGGTCGCGCTGCCGGCGTTAGTGATCGCAACGATCGCCGGAGTAACGGCGGCGGATACCGATCTCGGGAGTATCAGCGGAACGGTGGCATATCGAGAACGTATCGCGCTTCCGCCCGACGCTACCGTCACCGTGACGATTCAAGACATCCATACCGATGTGCCGGTTACGCTAGCCGAAACGACGTTTGTACCAAACCGTCAAGTGCCGATTCCATTTCTCCTTAGCTATTCCAAGAACGCCGTGGTTCCCAGCCACGACTACGTCGTTCGCGCGACCATATCTATGGATGGGCGGCCACGCTTCGCTTCCAACTTTGCCTACCCGGTCATTACGAAAGGTCGTCCCGATCGCGTGACCATGCTGCTGGTTGGAGTTGCGGTACAAAGCGACGGCGACATGTCGCTGGGGTCGCACGCTTGGAAGCTGGCCTCGTTTGAAGGTCACGACCTCGCCGGCATTCCAAACAATAGGCTACCCTATGTGCAGTTTGACATGGAGAAGCATGCACTCTCGGGATATTCCGGCTGCAATCGGATCTTTGGCTCCTTTACCGTGCAGGGCTCACAGCTGCATCTAAGCCCCTTAGGGATGACCATGATGGCGTGCACGGAAACCGCCCTGCCGGAACATACTTTCATGACTGGCATCCAAACCGTAAGCTCCTACGTCATCGAAAACGGTAAGCTGAAGCTACTCCACGACGGTACGCTGGTTGCGACCTTCACTCAAACGAGCTCGCCGGGACATTAGCAAGGCGCATACTCTGCCTCGTCGCCTCGCGTAATCGGGACTTGCGCGGGATTGACAGTCCGAATAGTTTGCTATATGGTTATATAACTTTATGGTGAAACATGCCCGACCTTGACGCCGTTTTCGGCGCGCTCGCCGACCCTACGCGGCGGCGGATGGTGGAGCGCTTGGCCCGCCGCCCGATGAGCGTCGGAGAGATGTCCCAAGGCTTTGCGATCTCGCAGCCGGGGATCTCGAAGCACGTAAAAGTTCTCGAAGAGGCGGGTCTGCTCAAGCGCGAGATCGTCGGTCGAGTGCATCGCTGCAGGCTCGAGCCGAAGGCAGTCGAGGCCGCGTCAACATGGATCGACGAGCAACGCCGATTTTGGAACGGAACGCTCGATCGGCTCGAGGCGTATTTCAACCGCACTTCAAAATCGAAACCGAAGAGAGGACGATGAACGACATGCCTACCGATACTTCAACCGGCTTGGTCTTGCGACGCACCTTTAACGTTCCCCGCGAACGGCTCTTTGCGGCCTGGACGACCCCGCAGATTCTCCAACAGTTTCTGGGCCCCGGCGACGTCACCGTACCGGAGATTCAAGTCGACCCCCGCGTCGGCGGCGCATATCGCATCGTCATGCTTAAGCCCGACGGCGAACGGCTCGTCGTCGGCGGCGTCTACCGCGAGCTCCAAGCTCCGGAACGCATCGTCTGCACGTGGAGCTGGGAAGAAGACGATCCAGCTCTCGAGAACGAGTCGCTGCTGACGCTCGAGTTCATCGAGCGCGGTGAAAATACCGAACTGGTTCTAACCCACGAGGCCTTCCGCGACGCGACCCAACGCGACAATCACGAGCACGGCTGGACCGCGATTCTCGATCAACTCAACGGAGCGATTCGCCGTTTCAACGTCACGGGCATCGACCTCAGCGGCTATATGGTCAAGGACGCAGCCCGCGCGATCGCGTTTTATCGCAACGTGCTCGGGCTCGAACCGGCGAGAACCTATCCAGAGAATCGCGGCGCCGAATACGATCTTCCGGACGGCACGACGTTCGGCTTGTGGGGCGGCGGAGGAAAGGTGATGCCGTTTCAACCGAGCAACGGCATCTTGTTTGGGGTGGACGATCTCGACGCCGCCCTTTCGGCGTTGAAAGCTCGTGAGGTTCCGATTGCGATGGAGTTCGAGACGCCGAACTGCCGGATGGCCGCAATCAACGACACCGAGGGCAACGCGGTCTTTCTTCACCAGCGCAAGACGCCGCCGCCCGCCTAAACGGTCGGAGGGTTTTTGCGAAGATGCCGCGCATCGTCGGCTGCGGAGGAAAATTATGCAGCCGGCGATGCGTCTCTTCTTTGCAGTTGTTGCTCTAGTTGCCATCGGGAGCGGCCTGGTCGCGTCCGCGGACGCGCAAACGCCGCCGCCGCTGCCGATGATGACGCCGCCGACCGTCTTGTCTCCGACCGCACTCGTCGGCTGGGCTGCCGGACCCGACGTCACAGCCGAGCTCGATGCCGAAAAGACGATGATGCGCGTGCCCAGCGGCGATAGCGCGATGGAGATCGAGCGGCATCTCTCCTCGGTCCCGCACCGCGCCGGTTCGGCCGCCGACCATGCGACCGCGCTCTACGTACAACAGCGTCTACAAAATGACGGCTTCGCAACGCGGATCCAAGAGTATCAAGTAGAGTTCACCGGTCCGCTCGAGCAGAGTCTGACGATGCTTTCTCCCCGTCAACAGAGCTTCGACTTGCTCGAAGGCACGCCGGGCCACCATACGCGCTGGGAGACGATGGCAGGTCAGCCGTTCTTAGAAGAGTCCGGCGACGGTGATGCGACCGGTCGCGTGGTCTACGTCAACGCCGCCTCGAAAGCCGATCTGACTGAGCTCGACGCCGAGCACGTCAGCCTGCAAGGCGCGGTCGCACTGGTCCGTCTCGCTGCGCCCGGCGGGGGCGGCATTCGCAACGTCGATCCGAGTTGGATCGCATACAACGAGCTGCACAAACGTGGCGTCGTTGCGATCCTGGAGTTCATGGAACCGGCCAGCACCGGTTACGGCGGCGGCGCGATGTGGCCCAGCGGTAACTTCAAAAATACCAACATGGCCGAGCGGATGAGCGGCATGTCGCCGCGCGGGTTCATGATGTTTCCGCCGGGCGATCCTACAATTGCCGGTAAGGCGCCGGTTGTCGGTGCGGCCCACAAAAGCTGGGACGAGATTCCCCACTCGACAATTCCCGAGCTCAGCATCACGCAAAGCGTCGCGCGCACGCTGCTGATGGGAATGAGCGGTAAGGTCGTGCCGCAGACGTGGCATCCGATGTTCGAATTTGTCCAGCATTTCGGCGGTAACGAGACCGTCCGCGTGCATACGAAGTTCGAGCGCGAGCTCAAGACAATCTGGCTCGTTTTCGGCGACATGAAGGGAACCGTCCAACCCGACTCGATCGTGATGATCGGCAGCCACCGCGACGCAATGACGTTCGGTGCGATCGATCCGGGCAGCGGCACGACGGTGCTGCTGCAGGATGCCGATGCCTTTGCGGCGCTGGCGAAGCAGGGTTGGAAACCGAAGCGCACGATTGAATTCGTTTCTTGGGACGGCCACGAGCTCGGCCTGTTCGGTTCGGCGGCCTACATTTACGAGAACGGTCCGGCGCTTCGCAAGAACGTCTTTCAGTACATTAACACCGATCAGCTGACGACCGGAGATCCGTTCGTCGTCAGCGCCTCGCCCGGGCTCTACGCGTTCATGAAGCAGATTTGCGACGTCGTGCCGGCTGCCGACGGCAACGGGACGTTGGGTAGTCGCGACCAGCGGGAAGATCCGTTGCTCAATCCGATCGTCGGAGGCTCGGACCATCAAAACTTTTCTTACATGCTCGGCGTGCTCAGCACCTCGAACGGCTATTACGGCTCGTTCGGTGCGCACCACACGGCCGAAGATAACCTCGACGGCTTGCGCACCTACGACCCCGGCATGCGCCAGGCGGTCGTGACGGCACAGGTGACCGGCATTCAAGCGATGCGCGCGGCAAACGCTACGGTCGAGCCGCTGCGCGTTGAAGAGATTCCCGCCCAGATGCTCAGCGATCTAATGGCGGTACAGGTTGCTGCGTTTCAGAAGAGCAACGGCGCCGTTACCTACGACGACATTCGCCAAGCGCTCGTTCAATATCAACGCGCCGCTCATGCGACCGATCTTGAAATGCAGCAAGCGGAGGCCAAAGGTGACGTGGCCGCGATGCAGAGCATTGCCGCGCGCGAACAAGCCTCACGCGACGCATTCTTTATGCCCGACGGTCTGCTGATCAATGCCTACTACCACACCGTCGACCGTGTCTATACGAGTTTTCCCGAACTCGTCTTCGCCGGCGGTAAGCAGGACGTCGTGAGTAAGGCACACGACCGCATCATCTCAGCCGTAACAAACGCCACCGCCGCCCTAAAGTCTTAACCGACGCACACTCCGTGTCACCCTGACCGCAGCGCAATCTTTCCGTGTCATCCTGAGCGCAGCGAGCGACGTCGAAGGACGAAGGGCGAAGGACGCACCAATCTGTGTCATCCTGAGCGCAGCGAGCCCTTCGACTCGCTGCGCTCGCTCAGGATAAACTCCGCGAGCGAAGTCGAAGGACGAAGGACGAAGGGCGACAAGCATTGTGTCACCCTGAGCCTGTCGAAGGGTGACCACCCCTCGCGCAATCGCCGTTACGACTGAGCTTCGTAAAACTGCAAACATACGCCGGACGGGATAATGACGTGGAACTCTCGCCGGCCCCATGGCTTAACCTCTAAGGGTCCCACTTTCGCGGGAAGGTGCGAATACTCTTGATAGAGATCCGCGAGATTGGAAACGCCGATGCTGAAGCTCGCATTCGCTGCCCAAGCTTGATCGTCGTTTCGTACTAGATTAAACGCAACACTATCGCGAGCAATGCCGGCTATCCCATCAGCTTGCCATAGGACCTTGAACCCCATATCTTCGACAAAGAAAGCTAGTCCGGCAGCGAAGTCTGCACCAGACGGAATCAGCGGAACGATTGAGAGGAGTGAGGAGCGCATACGCGTCGTCAGCTTTTTGTCGAAACGGGGCTGACCCCTTGCCGCCAAACAAAGCGGCCACTATCCGACGTTGGCTCTGAAACAACGCTGCCTTCGTTGCCGTAGGATGCGCTAGGGGAGGAGCAAGGAGCATGCATCCAACCGACAAAGCCGCGCGCGTGGCTGGGGCGATCTATCTCTTAGGGGTGATTACCGGGCCGTTTAGCCTCATGTACGTTCCCAACACGATAATCGTGACGGGAAACCCCGCTGCGACCGCAACCAACATCCTGGCTCACGAGACGATTTTCCGTCTGGGTATCCTCGGCGATCTGCTTACCGGAGTTTGGGCGCTCGCGGTTACGTTCGCGCTCTATCGGCTCTTCAGGGGCGTCGATCAAAGCCTCGCTGCCGTGATGGTGATTTTGGGCGGCGTCATGCCGGCCGGCATCTTTTTCGTTAATTCGCTCAACTGGATTGCGGCGCTGATCCTCGCTCACGGTACCGACCTCACTGCCTTCACAAGCGCGCAGCAGGCTGCACTCGCGATGCTCTTCATGCATCTGCACTCCAAGGGGAACGTCGTCAACTCGATCTTTTGGGGAATTTGGCTCTTTCCATTCGGCACGCTCGTGCTACGGTCGGGTTTTCTTCCGCGAGTTTTGGGGATGTGGTTGATCGGTGGCGGGTTCGGCTATCTCGCCGTAAGTTTCGCCGGGCTCTTCGCCCCGCAATACCAAGACAGGGTGTTTATGATTTCGCAGCCGCTGCTCTTTTCCGAGCTCGCGATCACGTTCTGGCTGCTCGTTATGGGGGCAAAGTTTCGACCCTCAAAGGTACCCGCCGGGTGAGGCTCATGGCCGTCTGATATCAAACTAAACCTCTCGACGAAAACGGGTCAACTCCAAGGCGGCTTACGCCGAATCGGCGGCCCGAGCATCCTCGGCGGCTATAGCGAATAACGAAAGACGCCTCCGCCGTTCCCCGAGCCGCCGCCGACGCGCGCCGTGCCGTAAAGACTTTGCGTCGAGGGTTTGAGCATCAGACCAGTGGGGCCCTGAATATCTCCTGGAATGATTGGGAAGCGATAAAGATATGTGAGGTGCTTCGGGGTTGCGCTGTAGATCGTGCCACCATAGTCAGGTGGGGCGGCCGGAGTTGTGCCGAAAAGCTGCCCGTTGAGAAAGACTAAAGGCCCTTCCGGGTTTGCACCGCCATCTCGCTCTTTGATGAACCTATGGATGATCGTCTCGCTGCCTGATAGGCTCATTTTGAAAATAGTGCCTTGCCCACCGCTGGGGCCACATGCTCGTGGACACCCGCCGAACCCTGTCGTGCCGTACAGGGAATCATTAGCCAAGATGAGGGCGGAGTTTGGGTACTCACCATCTTTCCCGCCTTTAAACGCGTGAATAATTTTTTCGTTGCCAGACGGTGTCATGCGAAAGACTGTCCCACAACCTGAGGTGCTGGAAGGGCAGTCTCCTCCGCCCGTTGCCGTGGTCCCGTACAGCTGGCCCTTAACGACGAGTAATCCCGCACTTGGTAGCGCTCCGTCCGTCCCTCCCTTGAAGCGATAGATCACCTTTTCGTGCCCGGACGAATCTACCGAGAAGACGACACCGCAGCCCGGCAATCCATTGCTGCATGCTCCGTTGGTACCACCTTTCGCCGTTACCCCGTACAGTACACCGTTTTTGGAAACCAATGCGCTAACGGGCGCTTCGCCGTCGCTCCCGCCTTTGAAGCGGTAGATGACCCTTTCGTTTCCTTTCGCATCGATCGCAAAGATGGTTCCACAACCGTGGACGTTGCCGCTCGTGCAAACGCCCTTAGACCGCCCGCCCTGAAACGTCACACCGTAGAGCTCCTTGCCTACCAAAAGGAAAGCGCCAGTTGGGTACGCGCCATCCCCGCTAGAGGCGCCCTTAAAGTCGTAGATGACCTTTCGATTCGCGAAAACCGTTCCGCAGTTGCAGCCCGATACGTCCCCTCCAGAGTACGTCGCTCCGAAAGCAACGCCGTCCACGAAGGTGGGAGGAGCTAGGGGGTCGGCGCCGCCTGCACCTCCCGGAAATGTGTAGATAAGCTTGTAGCCTTCGCGCCTGGCGGTCGGATCTGTAACCGAATTTCGCGCACCGGTCTGTGCCGGCGTTGCTCCTTGCCAGGAGCACGCCGCGAGGCCGAGACTCCAGACTAGCATTCCAACGACGAAGCAGCGGTTTTGCATTTTTCTGTGCCCCCGGAAGCCGGACGAACCCCGAAGCTAAGCGTGTACCGAAACTGGCGGATCTGTAAACGATTGACTTGCTGTGCCTCCGTGGCCGCGCTATCCTGATCAGCGCAACCGCCAAAAGTCCACCGCATAAAGGGCCAAGGGTTCGTAGATATTGGTCCTTTTCTATACGTCGGAACGCCGGCCTGTTTCTCAGTGCGCGGAGCCATGTGCTGTTAGAGGAGATCAGGAATTTGCTCTTCCAGCTTGCAGAGCGCAGTCCGTGACGTAGCGCGACGTCGGATTACGGTTTGCCAACCGCGACGACCGCGTCGGGCAGGGGGCGAGAAAACCGCAAAGAAGCTCGTGGCGGGGGAGAGACAATGGCTGCAATGTCTAAACGCCTGAGCTTCATACTCACCATTGCGATCGGGATAGCGTACGCCGGTTGCGGGGGGCCCCAGCAGATCGGGCAAGGGGCGTTCTCGCAGCCGCAAGGGGATGCGGCCTCAACCCCGTTGCCCAGCGGCCCGGTGTCGCACCATGCGTCGAGAGCGCTTCCGCGCAGCGCTCAAAGCGGTCAGGCCCTGTTGTATGTCGGTAACGACAACAGCTACACCGTCGACATCTTTCCTCTCACGGGACCGAATCAGAAACAGATAGGCTCGATCTCCAGCGGCGTCGTCTACCCGTGGGGATTGAGCCTCGACGCCAACAATTCGCTCTACGTCGCTGACAGAACAAACGCAACCGTCACCGTCTACCCGTATGGCTCGTCAAGCCCGTCGATGACGTACTCGAACGGAGTGCACGAACCGTTATACGCATTGACCGATTCGTCGGGGCACGTCTTTGTATCGGGTCGCAATCCCGGCCGCCACAATAAGGGAGAAGTCTTCGAATACAACGCTGGCACTAGCGTTCCGATCGCGCACTCGCGACTAGGCTCAGAAGCGGACGGAATGGCCGTGGACGGCAACGGTAATCTCTACGTGGCATTCCGGCGTACGGGGCCGAATTGTTCCATCGCGGAGTTCGGACCAGGCCTCACTAATAAGCGGCTGCTGGGTATGGTTATCGATCAGCCTCAAGGGTTGGTCCTCGATAGTGCCGGGAACCTCGTTGTCGTCGAGTCGGCATTCAGTCGCATCAAGGTATTTCCTCCGGGAGCGACGGCGCCGTCGGTGACGATAACGTTCTCCGGGATCGGTAATCTCGCGCAGTTGGCGGTGCAGAGTAGCGAGACGACGCTGTGGGTTTCTTCGGAAGGGGGATACGTCTACTCGATGCCTTATCCGCTCACGCCGAGTACGGTACCAACCGAATATGAGCACATCGCCGCTAGCGGAAACGGAATCGCCGTCAGCCCTCACTAGTCCGGTGACGAGCTCTCACGAGATTTGAGAGCTGACTCGGAGGCACGCCGATGCTATACATGCTTCTTTCAATCATGGCGCGACAAAGGCAAAGTGGCCGCGGAGCCGTGTGCCGAGGCGCCGAATCATGCTGAGGACCTGCGGCGTTCCGTGGGCAAGAAGCAAAGTACACATGAGACGCCGGAATCTAAGCCGTGGGGCACTAAGCAGCTGTGTCACGGCAGCGTTGCTCGCAGGCTGCGGCGCCCTTCGACAGGCTCAGGGTGACATGCAGCCGCCGATCGTCGCGCCGGGCGCGCTGCCACAAACCTCCGCGCTCGCGACAAGCACCAATCGCACACACTACAAAGTCCTGTATAGCTTTAGCGGGGGGAGCGATGGGAGTAACCCCGTCGCCCCCCTAATCTACGTGGGCGGCACACTTTACGGCGAGACGGAGGCGGGCGGCCCGTATTCGTGCGAACTCTACAAGGGCTGCGGGACGGTCTTTAGCGTCACGCTGGGCGGCGTGGAAAAAGTGCTGCATACCTTTGGCGCAGGAAGCGATGGACGCTTCCCTCGCGCTGGCTTAATCGAGGTGCGCGGCACGCTCTACGGTACGACGTTCCTCGGCGGTTCGCACATATGCTACGCCTCGAGCGGCAAGTATTATTTCAGCTGCGGGACGGTCTTTAGTATGACGAAGAACGGCACGGAAAAAGTGCTTCACAGCTTCGAGGGAACCGATGGCGCGAACCCTTCGGCGGGCCTGATCCACGTAAAGGGTGCGTTGTACGGAACGACGGGATCAGGTGGTGGGAACATTTGCTACTCAGACTCAGGCTTTAGCTGCGGAACAGTTTTTAGCGTCACGACAGGCGGTACGGAGGAAGTTCTGCACAGCTTCCGCGCCCGTCCCGATGGCGCGTATCCTGCTGCGGGCCTTATCTATGTGGGCGGCAAGCTCTATGGCACGACGTTTGGCGGCGGCAGGCATGGCGATGGAGCGGTCTTTACCATTACAACGCGCGGCGCGGAGAAAGTGCTCCACGGCTTCGGCGCAGGAAGCGATGGCCGTGGCCCGAGCGCTGGCTTAATCGACGTGGGCGGTACACTCTACGGCACTACAGAGAACGGCGGTGCGTATACCTGTGGGTCCCACGGCGCGCACTGCGGGACAGTCTTTAGCATCGTGCCCGGCGGCACTGAGAAAGTGCTCCACAGCTTCGGTAGCGGATCCGATGGTGCGAATCCCATAGGATCCCTGATCGAGCTAAACGGCAAGCTCTACGGTACGACAGTCAATGGTGGCGCGTATGGTGGGGGTACGGTCTTCAGCATCACGCCGGGTGGCAAGGAGAAAGTGCGCCACAGCTTCGGCGCCGGCTATGACGGCGGCGGCCCCGAGGCCGGCATGATCGACGCGGGCGGCACGCTCTACGGCACGACCGTTGGCGGTGGGACGGATGGGAGAGGAACCGTCTTCGCGTTGACCTTATAAACAATCGGCCACCAAGATCGTCGCTGCATATCTGCGTTCGGCATCCACGAGTTCGTCAATATTCGGACGGTTTGGACCGGCAAGGAGCAAAGCACACATGAGACGTTGGAATCTAAGCCGTGGTGCAGCAAGCGTTTGCATTGCGGCCGCATTGCTCGCAGGCTGCGGCGGATCGCCGCCACTAACCGGCGTGCCGGGCGCAATGCCGCAAAGCGACGCGATCGGCGACGCCACGCATTACAAGGTTTTGCACAGTTTCAATGGCCAGGATGGCCAAGCGCCGCTTGCGAGCTTGATCGAACTCAACGGCACGCTATATGGGACTTCGAGCTCTGGTGGCGCCAATGGCGATGGGACCGTGTTCAGCATCACTGCCGACGGCGACGAGCACGTGTTGCACAGCTTTGGACCGCTCTCGGGCAGCGATGGTGTCTATCCGGCGGCTGCTTTGATCGACGTGAACGGCACGCTCTACGGAACGACGGCCGACGGTGGCAACCCGATAACAGGCGGGGGTACGTTCTTTAGCGTTGCCACGAACGGTACGGAACGCGTTTTGCACGACTTTGGAGAGCGCCCCACCGCCCCTTCCTTCCCTGCGGCGAGCGTGATCGACGTAAATGGTACGCTCTACAGCACGTCCGACTGGGGCGGTCGGCAACGTTACACGGGAACGGCCTTTCAAGTCAGCACGCACGGTAGAGTACGCACAATATACAGTTTTGCGAGCTATCCTGGCGACGGCTATTTTCCGTCAACGGGCGTGATTGACGTAAACGGTAGATTCTATGGCACGACCTATATAGGTGGAGTGTACGGCACCCACTGTGCGTATTGTCCGGGAGATGGCACTTTCTTCAGCCTCAGTCCGGCGGGAACAGAGCACGTGCTACACAGCTTCGGCCACCGCTCCGATGGTGTGTTCCCGGAGGCGCCGTTGATCGATGTAAAGGGAATACTGTATGGTACGACGTTCCAAGGGGGAGCACACCGCGATGGAATCGTCTTCAGGATCGATACGGCCGGTGCGGAGAAGGTCCTGTACAGCTTCCAGGGAGGCACCGATGGCGCTAACCCCGCAGCCGGTCTCATCGATGTCAACGGTACGCTCTACGGAACGACACAGTGGGGCGGCCGCGTCTCCTCCAAGTGTACCTCTCCCTTCGGTAACTCAGGTTGCGGCACGATTTTTAGCCTTCACTCGAACGGTTCTGCGGAGCACGTGCTTCATAGATTCGGCACCGGTAGCGACGGTCAGAGTCCCGTCGCAGGACTGCTCTACATGAATGGCACGTTGTACGGCACGACTTCACGCGGCGGCGCGGGACCCTGCTACCGCGGGACGGGATGCGGGACGGTCTTCGCATTGACGCTGTAGGCCTCGCCGCGCTCGCGAGGCCTACAGCGTTATGTGCTTAGCAGCTTAGGCTTTGTTGGTAATGCTAAGTTTGGCCGTGCCAATCGTCTTCCCGGTCTTGCCTTTATCGGTGAACACCGTCGTGCAAGATCCGGTCTTGTTGCCCCATACCGCCTGATACTTATTCTTCGAGCCAGAGATTGTTGCGATGCCGTCTTTCACGCATACTTTATCGTTGAACGTGAACTTGCCGCCGACCGGACTTTTCGTGGTTACTGACTCCACGGGATTGAAACCGGAGAGGTGGATCGAGCACGGCTTGACCGACACACCGTGATCGGATTTGCATATTGTAGCGATGACGTCGGGCGAGACGCCCGCCGGCTGCACGTGCGACGCCCCGAAGGGCAGCGCATTCGAAGTCGTTGGAGGTGCACCGCCCGCGCATCCGGCCAGCATTCCGGCGATGGCGAGGGCCACAAGAGATCGAAGTGATAGCATGGTGGAGTTCATATTGCTCCTTAAGTGGTGTTGGGTGCGCTTTTGCCCGCGAATGCTAGCGTGAATCTATTAAGAAAGCGTGAAGCTGCCTCGGCCCACGGCTCCGCGGCCACGGAGTAGTGGGCCGAAACGGCGAATCAATGCCGATGGTTGCGAAGTTCCGTGGGCAAGAGCAAAGCACAATGAGACGTTGGAATCTTAGCCATTATGCAATAAGCAGCTGCGTCGCCGCAGCATTGCTCGCAGGATGCGGCGTCCTTCCCCTGAGCTTGTCGAAGGGTCAGGATGACACGCAGCCGCCGATCGGTGCGCCGGGCGCGCTGCTACAAACCTCCGCACTGGCGACGCGCACCGATCGCACGCACTACAAAGTCGTCTATAGCTTTGGCGCAGCGCCCGATGGGAAGAACCCGCAGGCTAGCCTAATCGGCGTGGGCGGCACGCTCTACGGCACCACGTATTTTGGTGGCGCGAGTCCTTCGTGCGGGAGCTCAGCCGACGGGGGGACGGTCTTCAGCATTACGCCGAGCGGCACGGAGAAAGTGCTACATACCTTCACCGGGAACGGAACCGATGGTTGTAACCCGCAGGCCGCCTTAATCGACGTGGGCGGTACGCTCTACGGCACGACTATCGGGGGCGGCATGTATGGATGCGGCATCTATTCGGGCTATAACTATGACCCCTGCGGAACGGTCTTTAGCATTACGCCGGGCGGCAAGGAGAAGGTGCTGCATTACTTCGGCGGCTACGACAGCGGCGACGGTGGTGATCCTAGCGCACCCCTGATCGACGTAAAGGGTACGTTATATGGCACGACGTGGCTTGGCGGTCACCATTTTTGCCCACAATCGGGCTACCCCTTTCGCTGCGGAACGGTCTTCACGGTCACGCTAGCCGGCGTTGAGAAAGTGCTGTACGACTTTCACAGGAGAACCGATGCCAACTACCCTCGCGCTGGCCTAATTCATGTGGGCCGCACGTTCTACGGTACCACGTATGGCGACCGTAACAGCTGCCCCGGTAAAGGCTGCGGAGCCGTCTTCCGCCTCACGACTGGCGGCAAGGAGAAAACCTTGCACAGCTTTGGCAGCGGAAGCGATGGCCGTTTCCCCCAAGCCGGCCTGATCGAGATAAACGGGATGTTGTACGGCACCACAGATGGAGGCGGCTCGTATCCTTGCAACGGTTTTTACCAAGGCTGCGGAACGGTCTTTAGCATTACGATAAACGGCACGGAGAAGGTGCTGCATAGCTTCGGCAGCGGCTCCGATGGCTCAACGCCCCAAGCGAGCTTGATCGACGTTAATGGTACGCTCTACGGCACCACGAGCAGCGGCGGCACGTACGGGGACGGAACCGTCTTTAGCATCAGTACGACCGGCAAGGAAAAAGTGCTGCACAGCTTCGGCAGCGGCTCCGATGGCTCAACGCCCGAAGCGAGCCTAATCGACGTCAAGGGTTCGCTCTACGGTACCACAAGTCGCGGCGGCAAACACGGGGATGGAACGGTCTTCGAGTTGAAGCAATAAAACGATTGTCACCGTAACCTGCACAAAGCTGATCCCCAAGATGCAAGGAGCAAAGCACACATGAGACGCGCAAATCTTAGCCCCTATGCAATAAGCAGCTGCGTCGCCGCCGCATTACTCGCAGGCTGCGGTGGATCGCAGCCGCCGATCGGCGCAGCGGGCGCTTCGGCGAAAGACACATCGTTGTTGCCGTCTCGCACGCGAGCGCATCGTGTACCTTCGCTGTCATACCAAGTGCTGCATCGATTTACTCGTCACGGCAACCCGGATCACCATCGGGGTGGAGGAGCGTACCCGTGGGCGGGCTTGGTCGACGTGGGCGGCACGTTATATGGCACGACGACCGGGGGCGGCACGCACAACGGCGGAGTAGTTTATAGCATCAGCACAACCGGCGAGAAAAAGACGCTGTACAATTTCGGAAGTACCGGCAGCTCCGACGGCTTCGAACCCTTCGCGGGCGTGATCGATGTGAAGGGCACGCTGTATGGGACAACCTGGCTCGGCGGCGCATGCGGAAACGGAACCGTTTACAGTCTAAGCATAACCGGTGCGGAAGCGGTGGTGCACAGCTTCTGCAACTCCGATGGAGCGAATCCGCTGTCGGGCTTGATCAACATGAATGGGACGCTGTACGGCACGATGTATCAGGGCGCAAGCGGAGGACCGGGAAACGTCTACAGCCTAAGCACGAGCGGCGCGTTCAAAGTGTTGCATACTTTTTGCGGCAAGGGCGATGGCTGCGGTTCCACAGCCGCCGTGCTCAACGTGGGAGGCACGCTATACGGCACGACCATTCGTGGAGGCACGGGAGGATGCTATAACGGCGCCGGATGCGGAACCGTTTTCAGCCTGAGCAGGACCGGCGCGGAAAAGGTGCTCTATAGCTTCCAAAGCGGGTCGGACGGACAGGCACCGGTCTCGAGCTTGATCGAGGTAAACGGCGTGCTCTACGGCACGACGTTGTTCGGCGGGAGCTCAGGATGCAGCTATTATGGGGGGAGCTGCGGAACGATCTACAGCGTAAGCACAAAAGGGAAAGAGCAAGTGCTGTACCGCTTCCACGGCTACAGTCAGGATGGCGCTAATCCGAATGCGGATTTATTGTGGGTGGGTGGCGTTCTTTACGGTACTGCACAGTACGGCGGATCCGGTTCCGGACACGGTTCCGGGGCCGTTTTCAGTTTTAGCAGCAGCGGCGGAGAACAGGTGTTGCATTTCTTTAGCGGCGGCTCCGACGGAGCGGTTCCGACCTCCGACTTGATCGACGTTAATGGCACACTATACGGAACGACCTATGATGGCGGCCCCAACACTCGCTGCGGACGCCGCGCTCCCGGCTGTGGAACGGTCTTCGCGTTGACGCCTTAGACCAGTCATGTCGCTTGCACATCCTGGGAGTCGGAGTCCATTTTGCAACTATAGAATTGCCCACCGTGGTAAGAAACGTCCCAACCATCCGGACAGTTTGGCGAGCCGGTATATGTTGCATAATTAATCAACCAGTACTGGATGTATAACGATCCGTCACTGCTGTCCCCTTCGTTGAGGAAGACAAACTGTTCCCACCCTTCGCACTTCGAATTCGGACACGTATGCGTTTCGAATGCATTCGTGTTGAGCTGAAGCGAATAGTAATCTGTCCCATTGTAGGTCCCACAGCAACTGTGCTCGGAAGAGACGCCGCTGACATTAGGGAACCATCCTATAGCAGCCGTGGTGCGGTCGCCGATTGGCTCCGCGAAATAATCCCTGTTGCCACCACCACCTACTTCTTGGGGGCGAATCTCGTGCGCTGGCAGAAACTCGACGTTCGGTGCCTTTACGCAGCGAGTCTCCCGCCACTGTCTTTCTGGGTAGATAGCCTCTAGGCACCCGTACCCGGGATCTGGGTCCCCCAGAATCATTGAACGCCAGCGGTCCCACTCGGCTTCAGTGGGCCGTCTTGCAGGCACTTGCGCCGGCGCTACGGCGTTGGTCGCGGGGGAACCCACTGATTGCTGCGATCCGCCGCAGCCCGCAAGCACTGTAGCCGCTGCGCAAAAGCTGATGGCACAGCGGCTTAGATTCAAACCGTTCATTTGCAGCCTCCTTATAGGCAAACGAGACGATGGGCGCGGTCGCTCTAATGCACCCAGCGTACCTCGGCTCGACCTGAAGTACCACGCACAACTCGCACACGCGACCCGTACAACTTGCGGCCGCTCCACCCGTCAGCGCTTAGTTGGAGCGTAGCACCGCGATCTCGGAAGCCCTCTCGGCCCACGGCCCGCCATCTCCAGATGTGATCATTTCATTCTCAGCGTAGTGCGACGTCGAGCGTTACGTCGACGGTGCCTCCATGGCGGGCGTGCCGAATCCCGCTCGACAACGGCGTGATCGGCATTAACGATTACGGTTGCCCGTGAAGGTCGATCCGCCGCGATCGAGGTGCCGGCATTGCGCTCTATTTCCAGCGATCGCCCGCTTTGAGCACATATTCCTTGAACGCGTAGACCCACGGAATCGCGATGAGACAAACGACCACGCCGAAGCCGCACGCGACAATGCTGTCCCAGGTGTCCGCGTCGACGCGGTGGCCGAGCCAGAGCGGTAGCGCGAACGAAAGCAGCCAGATACTCTTCCATGCAAACTCGAAAAAGAGTATTGGCAGCATGGCGACCGGATAACGCACGCCGAACAGGCAGAGCAGCGTCAGTGCTCCCAGCATGGATCGCGTCACACCGTGGGCCAGCTCGAGATCGCCGTGCTGGAATATCCCCGGCCATACCTGAACGCCCATGCCGATCGCGATCAGTAGGTACCCGGCGCGCATCACGTAGAGCCGTATCACCGGAACCATCGGAGTCGGAGCGGCCGCCGGGGAAACGACCGTCATGGATGCAGTCGACATTTCCTTACCTCCAGAGCACGCACCTCGCCATAGATACGCGCCGGACTGCAACGGTGTTTCGAGCGCCATTTTGGGTTCGCTCGCGCCAACTCGCCCGAGCGCGACTCTTTAGACTTCAACCAGGCGCCACGCAAGTTCATCTCGATCAACCCTTGAGTTAGGGCGCCCGTCAGCGTAGCGCGACGTCGAGCGTAACGTCCACGGTGCCGCCGATCGTCGGGTCGAGCCGCGTTACCGCCATCCCAAAGGCGTGCCGGTCGATCTGCGTGGCGGCGTGGTAGACAGGATCGGCTGCCGTGCCGCTGACGGTCACGTTCAGATGCTCGGGCCGCGTAACTCCGTGAATGGTAAGATTCCCGTCCACGTCGAACGCGCGACCGCTCTTCGGCACGACCTTCGTGCTCGTAAACGTCCATTGCGCAAACTTATCCGCGTCGAAAAAGTCGGGCGACTTGAGCGCGCGATCGCGGTCCGGCTCGTCGGTAACGAGTCGCGTGGCGTCGAGCACCGCCGTTACCTCGGTCGGAATGACCGAGCCTTCGGCCAGCGTCACCGAACCGCTCACGATCGGAACGGTTCCGGTTACTCGCTCGACCCAAATGTGCGATACGCTGAACTGCGCGTGAGAATGGGCCGGATCGATCGCGTGCGCCGCCGGCGCTGCTGCCGCAAGCGTCGCGACCAGGCACACGAGCGAGATCGCAATCTTCACAGGCATCAGTAGGCGATCGTGAACTGCGCGTTCATCGTGTGGCTCGTCTGCGGAATATGCGAGATGACGTCTTCGATCGTGACGCGGCTGTTCTCGGTCAGTCCGTAGCCGAGTAACACGACCCCGTCGCGGGCGAATCCGTTGATCGGATCGTACGTTCCCTCGTAACGTGCCTCGGCGAAGAGCCGGCGATTAAAGGCATACCGAAGCTGCTCGAAGCCGCCGCGCGAACTGCAGCCGGCCAGCGGCGGCGTCGCGCAGTTTGAATCCCAACCGGTGATAAAAACGGCCTCGCTTGAAAAGCGGCTCCACTGCCCGTAGGTAAATCCGAAGCCGGTTCGCTCGAATCGATCGTATGGTTGACCGGCGATCGGCCGCAGTCCGTCGTAACGAAAGGCGCTCAGCGTGAACGGCCCCATCGCATTCTGCGCGTAAATTCCGGTGTCGACACCCGTTGCCGCGAGACCGCTTTGACGCGTATATCCCGGCCCCGCAAAGAGCTGCACGTTGAGGCCGCGCAATGCATTGCCGACACTGACCCGCGCACCCATCGCGGGGTCGAAAAAGTTGAACGGATTTGCACCGACGGTTTGCTCGTACGGCGTGTACCCCTGATAGGTATCGCGAAACGTCTCCGGATCGACCGGCAGCGGAAGCGTGAACTGTCCGCCTTGCAAAAAGATCGGAATCTTTGCTTCCCAGGGATTGACGCGCTCGCTGATCCACGCGTCGCGGAGCAGCCCCGGCTCGCCGCCGTCGACGATATACTGCTCGACGAAATAGTTTGCTCTCGAGCCGATCGTCGCCGACGAGAACGCTTCGATCTCATCCACGATCGCTTTGGGCAGTCCCTGACCGTCGGGCCCCTCGCCTTGATACTCGCTGGAATCCACGAGATTCGCTTTGACGGAGAGTGGAACGGCGGGTCCTGACGAGATGCCCGGAAAACGCTCGCCGTTTGCTAAGAAAGCAGCGCCGAATTCGTTGAGGTGCGGGATCACGGAGTGGCATTTCGCGCACGTCACGCCGTACTGGTGGGCGAAGAGCGGAATTGCCCGTGCGGCGCAGGGCCAGAGCAGAAGCAGCGGGGGAAGCAGCCAAGCCAAGCTCCATTTAAGCACGCCTTACAATATTGTTAGGAGAGCCTAAATAACCTCTGACCGCTGTAAACCCGGGGGCTTGCCTCAAAAACCCCGAGAGCGGGGACGCTCTGCCTGACAATTTGTGGGGCGTCTATGAACGGTCCGTTTCGTATCGTACAGCGGTCCTGGCACCTTGACGGTTCGGCTAGTATATGGAAATGCCGAAGTACCGGGGTAAGACAACGTTGTCGCGCAAGGCGCGCAACGCCGGCGAGTCGCCCAGACGGCTCGAAACCGTGTGCGCTTAGCGCCCATTTTCGTCGAACTTGCTAAACCGGCGATGCGTTAGAGGCGGAGGGGCGATGGCAAAAGCAACAGCAGATACCTTTACCGGTTTCTCGCCACAAGCACTCAAGTTTCTTCGCGACTTGAAGAAAAACAACGACCGCGCGTGGTTTGGGCCGCGCAAGGAGCTTTACGAGCACGAGTGCCTGGCGCCACTAAGAGCTTTGACCACGGACCTCGCACAGGCGTTACGCAAAGCGAGAATCCCGATCGACGTCGATCCTTCGCGCGTAGGATTTCGCATCCATCGTGACGTGCGCTTCTCGCGCGACAAGAGTCCGTACAAGACCAACCTCGGAACCTACCTTCCGTACCGCGGCATTCGCGGCGCACCCGGCGGTCTCTACATCCACGTGGCGCCGAAGGAATCGTTCGCGGTTGCCGGTTTCTACCAGCTCGACAAAGAGCCGCTGCAACGCTGGCGCGATGCGATGGCCTCGGATCCAAAGCGCTTTCAAAGCGTGTTGCGCGCCCTCGAGCGCAACGGTCTCGCACTGTCGGAACGAGAACCGGACCTTAAGCGGATGCCGCGCGGCTTCGAAGCGCTCGCCGAGAGTCCGATTGCGGCTTATTTTAAGATCGGGACGTTCATGGTGAGCGAGAAGCTTTCCGACGCCGACGTCGCCGGCGCAGACCTGATCGAGAAAAGCCTCGCGCTGGTCAAGAAAGCGAAGCCCTTGCTCGAGTACGGCTGGGGCGTCCTCGGCTAGAGGCCTCACGCCGGTACACCACGCAACGGCGTTTGTCGCCATGACATTGGCAATCGCGCAGCGCGCGAAGACGGCGCTTTATCGTCTTGGCCTGCCGCATGACTTCGTCGAGCTCGTCGAGGCGACGCTCGAGGGCTGCGTGTGCGCGCTCCCAGCGTTTGCCGGGATCGCCGCGCATCAGCGCGGCCAGGTCGTCCAACGACACGCCGCACGATCGATAAAACGTAACGATTTGCAGCCGGTCCACTTCGGCCTCCCCGTAATGCCGTACGCCGTTCACGCGCGGCGGTAGCGGCAGCACTCCGATGCGCTCGTAGAATCGAATTGCCGATGGCGCGACCCCAACGGACGTCGCGAGCTCGCCGATTTTCATGGTCGTCCCTTGACTTAAAGTCAACTTTAAGTAGTACGGTGCGACCATGGTTTACCGTCTGCCATCGCCGCTCCTAGAACGAGTAAAAACCTTCGGCATCGCCGCAGGGATCTTCTTTGCTTGGACGCTCGTCGAGCGGTTCGCGATCGAGCCCCTTGGCATCGACGACTATTTGCCGTACTACCGCGTAAATGGCTTGTGCGTTTGGGACGTTTTTGCTCTAGCCGTCATCGTGCTCTTCTTTGCACGCTCGACGCGCGTGCGAGCGGTTTTCCTCGCCGCTCTGTTCGCGCTGGCGATCTATTTCGTCGAAGTTGCCGCCGCTGAGAAGCGCGCTGACACCGCGCCGCCGCCGGTTGCGACGGCGGACATGTTTGTGGCCTTGAAGCCGTGCGATGTGCCGGGGCTGCGCGAGCGCGTCATTGCTAAAGGCGGCAACACGGTCGCATACGCCGGTGAGTTCGCGCCGGTAGCGGCAGTGGCGTGGACCGGAGGTGCGGTGCGGATTTATCTGTACGTCGTGAGCGGTGAAGGTGTCGTCCGGGTCGCTTGGTCCGTCCAACGGGTGCATGCCGGCGATTTCATCGTTATTCCGAAGGGCGTCCGCCACGCAGTGAATTCGTCGCGGGGGGTTTTGCGCGCGATTTACGTCGAGGATAAGACGTAACAAAGACCCCGGGCGGGGGCTGCGCTTCCAGGCCGGCGCCGCCGGTCAGGCGTTACTGGGCCGGAGGCAAGTGGGCCACGAGGCGGGCCGGGAAGCCTTCGGCGATGGTTGTCGTAATATTAAGGCGCTTCACGGACTTGCCAAGGCCCGTGTAGCGAGGGGAAGGGGGGATCGGCGTAAGCCGGTCTCCTCTTTCTGGCATCGGAGTGCCGGCAGGACCGCGACGCAACGCGTCGCAGCCTCATGACCGGTGAGGCAGTCTGATGACCGGTGACGATGCAGTTTCCGAGGTATGCGTCGAGCTGAGCGGCGAGTACGACCTCAGCCGCAGGCAGGAGTTGGCTTTGCTGTTCGAGTCGCTCCAAGGGGACGACCCGGTCGTGATCGACCTGGCGAAGGTGAGCTATCTCGATTCAACGATGCTCAACGAGCTCTCGATATTCCGGTCGCGCAATCGGGAACGGCAGATCACGCTGCGGGGCGCAAACGAAAACATCCGGCGTATCCTGCGCCTGGTAGACTTCGATTCGCTCTTTAACGTTACCGAAGCCGAATCATGAGCGTCCCGGCGTCGCATTAATCAATACGTCGCATTTGGCGGCGAAGACGAAGTCGCTCTCCGTCAAGCCACCGATCTTATGAGTCCAAATATCAACGCCTAGCCGTCCCCACGATACGTGAAGATCGGGATGGTGCTGCTGCTGCTCGGCCATCTCGGCTACCCGCACCGCGGCCTGCATCGCATCGGCGAAGTTCTCGAAGCGATAGGTGCAAGTCAGAATTTTGATGGTGCCGTGCTTGGAATCCGCGCGCTCGACGATACGCCAACCCGGTCCCAGCTGAGCCAGCAGCGGGGCAGTCGCGACATCGTCAAGCGGCGGAACTCCGCCGCGACACGGCACGCACGCACGCTCTGCTAACTCGTTCATCTAGTTCGTAACCGCCGCGAGTTCGATTGTAACGATGGCGCCGCCTTCCGCGCCGTTTGAGAGCTCCATCTTTCCTCGGTTCGCCTCGACGATGGTGCGTGCGATCGCCAAGCCTAGTCCGGTCCCCCCGCGTCGGCGATCGACCCGAAGTTCGTAGCGAACTGGTGAGGTAGTCCCCCTAGCAAGCAGGTGTCCACTTGACGCTTTGGAAAAGATGGCGACCAGCCGGAGGTCGCAATGGTAGTTTCACGCGTCATCGACACGGGCCTTATTCTCGCGGCCGTATTCTTCGCACTTAGCGTCGTCGTCTCGAACATCAACGAACAGATAGCGGCATTGCTTAAATGGCGCGGCGCCAATCTGTATAGCGGCGTTCTGAATCTGCTAAGCGGATCGCTCGACTTGACACAGGCACTTTTTCAGCACCCGCTGATCGCGTCGGCGCAGTGCGACGCCGACGGAAAGGTCAACCCAAAGGAGCAGTACCGCCCATCGTACATCGGCGCGCGGGATTTCTCTGTCGCGCTGTGGCAGTCGGTGGCATCGGCAACGCCTCAGGCACCCGCCGCGGGAACGGCGGCTGCGCAGAGCGGCACCGCGGTGACCTATGCGCTGAGCGCGGCCGCCGCCGGGCCTTCGCTCGCGATGGACGCGCTCCAAAATCAAGTCAAGTTGCTGCCCTCAGAGCACCTGCGGGCCACGCTCTTTGCGTTGCTCGGTCAAGCCCAGGGCGATTACCAGCGCCTGCTTCAGGTAACCGACGCCTGGTTCAATCGCCAAATGGATCGCGTCTCCGGCTGGTATCGCAGGAAGTCGCAATACGCCGTGATGGTGATTTCGGTGGTGTTGGTGATCTTCTTAGGCGTTGATACCATCCGGATAACGACGCGGATCTACGCCGACGACGCTCTGCGGACTCCTATTACGTCGAAAGTGGCGGCTACGATTGAAAGTTCGGCTCCGGGCAGCTCGTCGGCGTTGCCCACCGCGCAGCAACAGCAGAAGCTGCTCGACGCGCTCGACGATCCAAGTTTCGTCGGAACTCTCGCCAGCGGGCCGATCTTCCTCGACGGCAGCATCTGGTCTGCCAAAGCCAACCCGTGGCCGCTCTGGATCCATCTGCTCGGAGTCGTCGTCACGATGGTGGCACTTTCGCTCGGCGCACCCTTCTGGTTTGACGCGCTGCAATTTTTTGCAAACTCCAGGCTTGCAGGTCCAAAACCTTCGAGCGCTTCGAGTTCGCAGCCGCAAGGATCGTGACGAGAGTCCGGCCGTCGGCGAGCTTCGGAAAAAACAACTAGCGACATATCAGGAGGAAGAGAATGAGCGCCCAAACTGCAACCGGTCAACTCGAGATCGAATGGGACGACGATTTCGTGATGGTCTTTTCGTTCGCTGGGCCGTCGGGCGGAAAGCTATACTGCGGCTTCGTGCACGCCATACAATCGAGTCAGCTCGTAACCGGCAGTCAGACACAGACGACTCCAACCGTTCAACAAATCAGTCAGATGGGAGTTCAACTCACGCTCGATCCGCAGACCTGGGTAGAAACGGCAAAGAACGGAGCGCGCGCGACCACCGGAGCGAAGGTCGTCTACGACGACTCTTCCTCAATAAACTACACGACCTCGACGGGTACGATCTTTCCGCTGCAGATTCTTTACAGTCTCAGCGGTTGAAGCTATTCGGACCCCAAGTGCACGTGATCGGCACCGTCGTCGTGAAACGCGCTCGCGCCGGCCGCGGCAACGTTCGCGTCGTTCCACGCCGTTCCGGCTAGGCCGATTTGATGGAGCCACACGCTCCCCGCCGCGTCTTTTAAGAACTGTTGGAAATACGGATTGGCCGCGCTGAGATAGTCTCCCGGCGTTGCCGATCCAAGCGGCCAGAGATCGGCACAGTAGCCGTTGTAATGGCAATGCAAACCCAGCCCCGAGTCGTTATCGTGGTCCGTTTTTACGGCCGTGATCTCGATGTGATGACCTTTATTGACGAGATCGAGCAACAACGCGATGAGCGTCGTCTGTGTCAGACTCGGATTTAACAGATCGCTCTTTTGAGAACCATCTTGAAAGACGAGTTTGCTTACGAGCTCGTCTCGAGCCTGTGTACTCATCGGTCCGTCTCCTTTCAACGCATAGGAAGAGCGCGCGCTAGCTTGCCTTGATTACACGCAACTGCGCCCGCTCCTTGCTTGGCGGTTCGGAATAACTACCGCAGGGACGTTAAGAAGGTGCTAATCAGCGCGGCGATCTCTTTCGGTTGCTCGAGGACGGCGTAGTGCGCCGCGCGCGGTAGCGTCACCAGCCGCACGTGAGGAAGAAGCGCGGCCACGCGCTGCTCGGTGGTCTCCGGTGCGTCGTTCTCCGGCGCGATCACGAGCGCCGGCGCTTCGATCCGTTGCGTCTGCGCCGCAAAATCGGCGTAAGCCCACGATTCGAAGCACTCCAACGTAACCTCCCGGTCGGTCTTAGCCGCGATCGCGCACAGACGGTCGAGCGTCGCGCTCTCGGACGGATTCGCGAGCGTGCGCGCTAGCCAACTTCGCACCGCGGCCGGATCGCCCGCGGTCGCGCGCAGATACGCCTCGCCCTTTTGCGAATAGCCGCCTCCGCTCGCGGGCACCGGCGCGACGAGCACGAGGCCGCGCGTCGCTTGCGGATAGTCGACCGCGAATCGCAGCGCAACCGTGCCGCCCATCGAGTGGCCGACGACCACGGCCCGGCCCACGCCGCGCGCATTAATCAGCTCGTGAAGATCGCGCGCGAAGCGTTCCAGGCAGTACGGGCCGCTCGCCTTGCGCGATTCGCCGTTCCCGCGCAAATCCACCGCGAAGTTGTGCATCTGCGGGCCAAGGGCATCCATCACGCCTGCCCATACCGTGTGGTCGGCCTGCCAGCCGTGAACGAACACAAGTGTGGGTTCACCCAAGCCGCTCTCTACGAACGCAAGCTCGGCGCCGTCATCGGCCCGGAACGACTCCATCGCGACGGTCAACCCTCGGCGAGCAGTTGCTCGAGACGATCGTAACTCGCGGCCACGCCTTTCTCCATGCCCGACTCGAGCGCCACGTCGCGTCCTTCGCGAGATACGAATCGCATCGTCATCGTGAGAGTGGTGATGCCGTCGCCCTCGACGAACTCCGTAGTTGCGATGGAATCGTCAGGATACCAAGGTTCGTCGAAGTTCTCCACGTGCACGATCCTTTTGCCCGGAACGATCTCGCGGTAGATTCCGTGCAACCCGAACTCGTTCCGATCGGCTTCGTTGCGCCACTGGTAGTGAAAGCTGCCGCCCGTTCGCAGATCCACCTCGCAGACCGGCATCGTCCAGCCCTCTGGGCCTAACAGCCATCGCCGGATCAGCTCGGGTTTCGTAAAAGCGTCGAATAGCAGGCTCGCCGGCGCATCGAAAACGCGCGTCATCACGATCTCCAACTCGTTTGGCGTGGACAGCTCGAGATGATACTTCGCTGCAAATGAGGTCATGCGGGTTTCCTCCGTCGTTTTAGGCGTCGCTTTTTGGGGACGTTCGGTTGCAGTTCGTCTAGTAGTGCATCGAGCCGCTGGAAGTTCGGCTCCCAAAGCTCTCGGTAGCGTTCTAAATAGCGAGTCGCTTCCGCGAGCGGCGCCGGCTCGATTCGCCGTGGACGGCGCTGGGCATCGCGGGCAGTTGATATGAGGCCGGCGCGCTCCAGCACTTTGAGATGCTTCGAAATCGCGGGCTGCGTCATGGCGAAAGGCGCGGCGAGTTCCGTAACGGAGCGCTCGCCGCGCGCCAGATTGCTCAAGATGGCTCGCCGCGTAGGGTCGGCGAGCGCCAAGAAAGTGGCGTCTAGGTGGCCCGGCTCCCGCATTTTATAACCGATTGGTTCCATAAACAAATGGTAATATACATCGGCAAGGCCGAAGCGTCAAGCCGGGCGAGAATGCCGTTAGCGCAGCGGCGATTTAGACCGCTGCGGCGGTTGCGCCCCCTCGCAGCCTCCAGCCCATCGCGGCCCAGGCGATTCCTGCGAAGATGAAGTTCACGCCGACGGCAAACCCGGGAAACCACACGGCAGATATCGGCCACTGCGCCCACAATAGAACGCCCAGCAGGAAGGTAACGAAGCCGCTAGCCGCGGCCCAGCCGTACTGCGGGAACTGAAGCCAGAGCGCCGAGACGAAGCGGAAGATTCCACCGAAGACAAAGAGCGCCGCCAGAAAGAGCGTGATCGTCAGCGCGCCGAGCGCCGGGTGCCCGATCAGAATCAAACCTACGACGATGTCGAGAACGCCTATTAGCAGTGCGAGGATGACGTGCCCGGCACCTCGCACCATGAACGCGCCGACCAGCTGTCCGATGCCCGCTATTATCAAGACGATCCCGAGCGCGATTATGGACGCGATCGTGGCGGCTTCACCGGCCCAGATTGCGTAGAAGCCGACGAGGATCATGAGAATGCCAAGCGCCAAATACCAGCCCCAATTCTTGCGGGCTTGATCGACCGAAGCAGCGATGTCTCCGGCAATTGTTCTCATACCATACTCCTGTTCTTTACGGTCAGTAGGGTGCTATGCCGAGCATCATTATAACACCACAAAGGCCGCCGCCATAAAACGACGGCGAGTCGGCGGCTCGCGAAAGCGCTACGGGGGGCAGCCCGCGTCCTGCCAACGCTTGAACGTATCGCACATTTCGCTCGTCCAGCGCGCTTCGCCCGAACCCGGCGGCGGCATCGAGCCGCTGCTGACGGTCTCAAAGATCGTGCTGGCGCCCTTTTTGACCGCGGCATAGTCGCTCAGGTCCAGGCCGAATCCTTGCATGTGTTCGACGTCCATCTCGGTGAACATCGGCCGAATGTCGTGAGCAAAACTTGGTGTCGTCATTTGCATTGCCTCCAACGCTGCGGTGATTTTGGGAGGAGTTCGCGGCCCCGTGAGTGGATGCATTCTCGCTTCGATTGTATAAGATACCCTGCCGAGAAAGGATGACCGGACATGAAATGGTTTTTTGAGCCCGGGCACACCGCTGCCGAGTTTCGCGCACGGCACATGATGGTCACCTGGGTGCGTGGCTCCTTTAAAAACGTCACGGGGCACCTCGAGTTCGATCCGGCGAATCCAAGGGGACTCGCGGTCGAAGCGACCATCGCCGCGTCCACCTGCTGGACCGGCGTGGATGCGCGCGACAATCACTTGCGCAGCGCGGATTTTCTCTACTGCGAGCGCTTCCCGGAGATTCGCTTCAAGAGCACCGGCCTCACCGAGATCGGCCCGGTCGACTACCAAGTCGCGGGAAATCTCACGATTCGCGAGGTCACCCTCCCGGTGACGCTTGGCGTGAGGTTTCTCGGCACGTGGGAGACGCCGTGGTGGGAAGACGGCGTGGACAAAGGGCCGAAGACGCGCGCCGGGTTCGTCGCCCGCACGCGCATCGACCGTTACGACTTCGGCGTCAACTGGAACGACACGATGCCGGATGGCGGCGTCGTGGTCAGCCCGCAGATCGACATCGTTATTGATGCCGAGGCGATTAAAGAAGGGTAACGCCGCCTATTGCTGCAGGATCTGATGGACGAATGAGATCGCGATCGATCCTTCGCCGACCGCCGAAGCGACGCGCTTGACGCTCCCGCCGCGAACGTCGCCGACTGCAAAGACTCCGGGCAAGCTCGATTCGAGCAAGTAAGGCGGACGCAAGAGCGCCCAGTGCGCGGCAGTCAGATCTTCGGGCGAGAGCTCGGAACCCGTCTTAACGAAGCCTTTGCCGTCAAGCGCGATGCAACCGCGCAGCCAGCTTGTGTTCGGAGTGCCGCCCGTCATTAGAAAGACGTGCCGAATGTTGCGCTCTTCGGTTTCGCCGGTTTGGTTGTTGCGCCAACGCACCGATTCGAGATGGTCGTCGCCTTCGAGCGCCGTAATCTCGGTTCGGGTATGCAGCTCGATGTTCGGCGTCTCCTCGATCCGTCGACTCAGATAGCGCGACATCGTTTCGGCGAGACCTCCCGATCTGATGAGAACGTGTACGCGGCCGGCCGTTTCAGATAAGAAGAGGGCAGCCTGGCCCGCAGAGTTTCCTCCGCCGACGACGATGACTTCATCGTTCGAACAGACCTCCCGTTCGACCCTCGTTGCCCCGTAGTAAATGCCCGCCGTCTCAAAGCGCGCAAGATTCTCTAGCGGCAGCCTTCGATATTGAGCGCCCGTCGCAATCACGAGGCTGCGTGCCGATATCCTAGCGCCGTCGTCGGTTTCGATCACGTACGGCGTGCGTTCGCAGTGAAGCTTCGTGCTCGTCGCAATGAGCATCTGCGCGCCGAACTTCTCCGCCTGAGTATAGGCCAGCGCGGTGAGCTCTTCGCCCGAAATGCCGCTAGGAAAGCCAAGGTAATTTTCGATGCGAGAGCTTGAGCCGGCCTGGCCGCCCGGCGAGCCCGTCTCTAATATCAGCACGTCCAAACCTTCCGACGCCCCGTAAACCGCTGCGGCGAGGCCCGCCGGACCCGCACCGACGATCGCGACGTCACGGATCTGCGTTTGGTCGATGCTTTCGTTGAAACCCAAACACTGCGCCAAATCTCGATTCCTTGGATTTCGGAGAGGCTGTTGCCCGCGGCAAATCACAACCGGAACGTCGTCGGCGGCGACCAGGAACGTTTGCATCATCTGCTCGGCGTCGGAATCTTTCTCGAGATCGATGTACGCGTACGGCTGTCCGTTTCGCATCAAAAATTCCTTGATGCGCAGCGTGTCCGCAGAGTGCGTCGACCCGATCAACGTGATGTCTCCCATGTGCGCGCTCACGAGCGCGACCCTGCGAAGGAAGAAGGCTCGCGTGATGATCCCGCTGAGATCCTCATCGGTTTGAAGTAACGCAATGATGCTCTTATGGTCGAGCTCGATTACTTCGGTCGCCTCGCTTGCGCGCGTTCGAAGCAGTGCGGGACGGCCGGTCAGCGTATTGATCTCGCCCGAGAACTGGTTTGGCCCGATCGTCAACACCAGCGTTTCGGCGTTCTCGAAGGGACGCACGACCTCAAGGTCACCTGAAAGCACGAGGAAAAACGGGATCAGGCTCTGCCCTTGCTCGATGAGAACTTCGCCGGTCTTGACGGCTCGTGCGCGCCCGTGCGCAGCGATCCGGCCTACCTGCGCCTCGGTCAAGATCGGGAAGATCTCCTCGGGTGCGCCGCGCAGCGGGATGCTGCTTCGATTGACCGGTGCGCTTGGGATGGATTGCACCGCGCACCCTTCCCGAAGCGCCGACAAGAATCCGTCGGCCGGCGGCAGAAGGAGCAAATGCTATGCTAAAAGCCGGCGACCACGTCTACATAGATGCAACCAACGAGCGCGGAACGGTCAAGGAGGTTCATCCGCACCAGATCCTCGTGCGGGTCCAGGTTCCCGGTGGTCATGAGGAGCGCAAGTTTGCTCTCGAAGATCTGCGGCTCGACCCGACGATGAGCGAAGTATCGGACTTCTACGATCACTAGGGAAAGCCGATGATTTCGCGAGGATTTGTCGGCCGGCGCCGAAACGGCAGCGCGAACCTTCCGCCCGGACAGTATTTGACTGAGGATTTTCCGGTTCTCTCCGCGGGGCCGACGCCCAAGGTGGAGCTTGAGGAGTGGGAGCTTACGCTGACGACCGAGACCGGCGAGATTCGTAAATGGAGCTGGACCGAGTTTCGTTCGCTGCCCAGCGTGCCCGTCACAACCGACATCCACTGCGTTACACGCTGGTCGAGGCTCGACACGTCCTGGGAAGGAGTCTCGGTCGACGCGCTACTGCAAAACGTGGCGACCACCGCGGACTTTGCGATGGCGCATTCGTACGGTGGCTACAGCACAAATCTGCCCTTGACCGATCTGCGTGGCGGCAAGGCGTGGATCGCGTACCGTTACAATGGCGAAGATCTCGCGCCCGAACACGGCGGACCGGCGCGTTTGCTCGTTCCGCATCTCTATCTCTGGAAAAGCGCTAAGTGGATCAGCGGCATTACCTTGATGCTCAAAGATGCGCCCGGATTTTGGGAGAGCCTTGGCTATAATAACTATGGAGATCCGTGGCGGGAGCAGCGTTACTGGGGCGACTAGCCTGGTATGCCGCGACTGTGGTCGAGCGGCGCGAGGAGACCAAGAGCGCGCGAACGCTCGTGCTCGAGGTGCCTCAATGGCCGGGACACGACGCAGGTCAGCACGTCGACGTGCGGCTCCGCGCAGCCGACGGTTACACGGCGGTGCGATCGTACTCGATCGCCAGTGCCGTCGGAGATGAACGGCTCGAACTGACCGTCGAGGAGCTCCCCGACGGCGAAGTTTCGCCGTATCTCGCGCAGACGATTGCGCCGGGCGACCGATTGGAGATTCGCGGCCCGGTCGGCGGGTGGTTCGTCTGGAAACCGGCTTCGATAGGACCGGTGCAACTGGTGGCCGGCGGTGCCGGGATCGTTCCGTTGATGTCGATGATTCGTACGCGCGCTCGTACTCGCAACGGCGCGCCGTTTCGACTGCTCTATTCGAGCCGAGCTCCCGACGCGACCATTTACGTCGCAGAACTAGAACGGCGCGCGATCGAGGACGGCGGCTTGGGCGTGACGTTCGCGTACACGCGTGCTACACCGCCGGCATGGCCGCGGGCGGCCGCCCGCATTGACGCAGCATTGATAGCCGATGTCGCGTTTACCGCGCTGCAAGATCTGGTGTGCTACGTGTGCGGGCCTACGCCCTTCGTCGAAGCAATGGCGAGGCTGCTTGCCGAAGCCGGATACGACGCGTCGCGCATCAAAACCGAACGCTTTGGACCGACTGGAGGGTTGTCGTGAACGGTGCTTCGTTCTTCGATGGAAACGCCGCGGCAGGTGAGCTGCGCGATCTGTTCGCGGTGGACGTCACGGCCGCCGCCGGCCAATGCGCGGCTTGCGGCAAGATCGCCGCGCTCGGCGAGGCGCGCCTCTACGCGTTCGAACCGGGAATAGTCATCCGCTGCGCTGCCTGCCTGAATCCCTTGTTGCGGGTTGTAAAAGGTGGCGGAAGCGTTTGGCTCGACATGCGCGGGTTGGTCTACCTGCAACTGGCGTTCATCCAATCCGACGAGGCCGGCGTACCAGAGATATGAACTGGTTGGCGCTCGCCGCGATGATTTCGCTGTCTCCCCTTAGTGGGGCAAACGATTGGGTCAACGGGCGCGTCGGCAGCTCCGACCTGCGTGGCAAGGTGGTAGTCGTCGACGTCTTCACGGTGGACTGCTCGAACTGTCAAAACGTCGTGCCGACGCTGCGAGAGCTCTACGCCGGCGATCGTGCTCGTGGCCTGCGGATCGTTGGGGTCCATTCACCCGAGACTCCGCCGGAGCGTTCGCGTACGTATGTCAAGCAAAGCTTGGATCGCCAAGGCATCGTTTGGCCCGTCGTCTTCGACAACGATTTCGCACTCTGGCGAGCCTACGACGTCACTGCCTGGCCCACCGAACTATTCTTCGATCGGCACGGTACGCTGCGCAAAGTCATCGTTGGCGACTCGCAAGACGAAGAAGTGCGAGCGACGGTCGAGTCGCTGCTCAAGAACTAGCGGCGTTTTCTACGCGCTAGTACGACGGATGGTCCTGGCATCGCTCGACCGATGGGTCGTCACTCGGAAAGAACGTAAAAACGGTGCCTCGGCGGACGACGACGTTCTTTCCTTTGCGAAAGTAGTTGAAAAGCCCGATCGCCGCGCCGACGCCGAGGACGGGAATCGCCCCGAGATAGCCGGGGATGCCGTTGGTCGCGCCGGACTCGTCCAACGCAACGGTGTTGTGGTTGAGCACGATGCCCAGGCGCTGGCCGTCGGGCAGCACGAGGTACCGCGGTTCGAGGACCAGCGTGCCGGGATGCGCGTCGCGGGATGCCGGCGCCGCAACGGTAACGATGCCGTATCCCATGGTACGCGCCGGAATCACGACCTTCGTTCCGTCCGTTACGGCGTTGACCGTTTGGAACCGGAAGAAATCTCCGGGCCGCGCATCGGACGAGTCGACGCTGTCCATCATCTCCGCGGCCACGACCGTGCAGCGGTCAACCGTCATGGCGTTCGCCGTGCCGGCCTGCAGGCTTGCCACAGCGACCGCGCACGCGAGGTTTCGTAACCGCAGCAACTACGTAACCTAGGTTCTCGGGATCAGCCGCAGCTCGGCTGCGGCGTAGTCCAGCTGAACGACGAACTGTTGCAAAAACGCCGCACCCAGGTGGCCGAAGGCCGTTCCGTGCAGCGTCTGCGTCGTTCCGATTTCCTGCGGACCCGTTTTATAATCGCCGATCGTTACCCCCGGAATCTGCCCGATCATCTCGACGCTGCTTCCTCCGATTCCGCTGACGAACCGTCGCTGGGTAACGTTGAAGAGCCCCGGATGTTTCCCATAAAAATCGTACGTGAGGTTGATATTCGACTCGTCGCCCGTATCCACTGCTAACGTCGTCTCGACATTGCCGAGTCCGACGGTGATCACCGGGATAAAGTTCTCAAATGAAAGCGGAACGGAGATGCGGCTCTGCGCGATCGGCGTCCCGAACCGAACGACGTGTGCGGCGCCGTCGATCTGGATGCCGGTCGACGCCATCACGTCGGCGCCCAGTACGACGTCGTAGCCGTAGCGCCGAAGATCGGTCAGCACCGCGTAGTAGGCGTCGGGATAGGTGGCGTTGCCGATACGAAGCGGACCCGCGCGCACGACCTCCGTCGAGTAGCCGCCTAAGCCGAGGATTTGATACGTTCCCACGACCGGGCCGCCGAGGCGGCTCGCCAGCTCCGAGCTCATCGAGATTCCGGAGTTGCCGGTGTCCACCAGACATCGCAGCGCGATTCCAGCAACGTTGCAATCAACGATCGGCGTTACGGATCGTGGATCGGTCGGCACCGTGGCGGGCGGACCTTTAAAGGAAGGGACCGGTCCGTGCGGGGGTACGAAACGTGAGGAGACCGGCGCGCGATCGTCGTAGCGCTCGAACAGCTGGCCATCGTGCAAGACCTCGAACGGAAGCGTGAAGATGCCGATCCGCCGGTACGCGCGATATTCGAACCTCTCGTTGCCGCCGAGCTCGCGCGCTAGCCGGATCAGCGCCGTTTGCGGATCTATATAGAGCCGCAGCGGAACGGCATTGACTTCGCCGACGACGATCGTTCGATAAGCTTTTCCGTCGATCGTCCCGGTGCCCGCGCCTCCGACTTGGCCGCCGTGCGCGAGGAACGAGGGCGAAAGGAATGCGAGCGACGCGACGATCCGCAGCGAACGCAGGAAGGGTTCGGGCTCGAGCGATCGGGCCAGCGTCGTTCCGTTCATGTTGATCGAAAAGAGGTGCTGGCCGTCGAAGAAGCTGCCGTTGCAGAGCTCGCCGGTGCAGTGCCGAACGGTGAGGCGCAAGCCCTCGCTATCACTGGAGACGACGCTCTGCCCGCCACCGAGCGTGAGACGAGATACCGAGACAAAATGAGTCTGCCAGACGGGGCCCGCCGCCGCGCGCATGCGCTCGAGCAGGCTAACGACGTCGCTGCCGCTGCGGTTTGCACCCAGCGTGCCGAGCGCGACCGCGCAGAGCAAACCGAAGCGTGCGGCGAATCTCATGTGCGATGGAGTTCGAGTTGCTCGACGGCTACCTTCTCGATGGCGTGCCCTCGAAGGCAGATGTGGTCCGCGAGCTGCTCGACGTCAAGCCGGGCGCCGAAGGCGCCGCGCCTTTTTACGAGGGACTACAGCGCCTCGGCCCGCGCACACCGGATCTCGCGCTCATTGCCTTGCGCTTGGTTCTAGCGGGCAGGAGAGCCGACGACGCGACGGTTGCGTGGCTGCGCGATGTCGTTGCGCGAGCCCGCGCGGGTGACGCGGCCGCCCGCGAGGAGTACCGGACGATCGATCGCCCTTAACTTTCCGCAGACGTTCTGGCCCCGGACCGACGACACCGCGAACTCGGTGTACCCGATCTGGCTGATCGTACTGGCGGGCGGGGTTGTTACGGAGTACTGTAACAGCCGCATGTAAAGCGTGCCTTAAGCCGCCGATGGGTCATATCGCTATATACGGTACGTCTTTAGGTACTCAACCCGCGCCCGTCGAATCAACTCGAGTGCTTTCGATCGCGGATCTCGAGTTCCAGTACGCGGCTTCGGTGCCTCCGGCGCTCGACCGAGTCTCGATTGACGTCGCTGCGGAAAAGACGGTCGCCGTCGTCGGTCCGTCGGGAGCGGGAAAGACGACGCTTCTGCACGCTATCGCCGGCTTGTTGATGCCGCGAAGCGGCGACATTTGTCTGGGCGGCGAGTCGATTCTTCGCAAATCGCCGCAGCAGCGCCGCATCGCGCTGGTCGCACAGCACGACGCGCTCTTCGCAAACATGACCGTGCGGCAGAATCTTCGCTTCGGGCTGCGCGGCCGCAAACGCAACGACGATCGGGTTCGTGCGGCAGCTGCCGCGCTGGACGTTGAGAGCCACTTGGAGCGGCGGCCGCGTCAGCTCTCGGGAGGCGAACGCCAACGAGCCTCGATTGCCCGCGCGCTGCTCTCCGATCCGTTAGCGCTGCTGCTCGACGAGCCGCTCGCGCACCTCGATCCTCCCTTGCGCCGTTCCGTGCGCGACGAAATCATCGGCGTACGCGAACGATTCGCCGGTCCCATTCTATACGTCACGCACGACCATGTCGAAGCGATGAGCGTCGGAGATCTCGTGGCGGTGCTCATTGATGGACGCATCGAAGACTTTGGAGAGCCCCAGCGAGTCTACGACGCCCCGCGAAGTGTAACCGTAGCAAAGTTTCTCGGCGAACGCCCGATGAATCTTTTCGAGCACGCGGGAATGGTTCTCGGCATTCGACCGGAGCGCATCAACGTGACGGCCGGCGGCGCGTTGAGCGGACGCGTCGCGCGCCGCGAAAACACCGGCGCCGATGCCTATCTCGAGGTCGAAACGGCCTACGGTGCGCTGGTCGTTCGCGTTCCGGCGTTCGACCAGGCGAGCGCCGGCGATCGCATCGCGCTCGATCTACCGGTGGAGTCGCTTCGGCGCTTCGATTCGGCCACGGGAAAGGCGATCGCGTGAACGGCACGCAGGAGCTGGCTCGCGGCATCATCATGGCCGGAATCACCGGAACGACATTCGATCCGTCGCTGCCGCGCTTCGGCGGCTATCTGCTTTTTGCCGGCGACGGCGCGACGGTCGGCAATATCCGCGCGCTAACCGATGCGTTACGCCGGCGCGATGACGACCTGCCGCCGGTAATCGCGATCGATCAGGAGGGTGGTTCGGTCGCGCGTCTGCGTCGCGACGTCGAGCCGATACCTTCGATGATGTCGCTCGGCGCCGCCGACGATATCGCGCTTGCAGAACGTGCCGGCGAGCAAACCGCATTCGATCTGCGCCGCGCCGGCTGCACGCTCGATTTCGCGCCGGTGCTCGACTTGGCGCTCGAGTCGGAGAACGCGGTAATCGGAACGCGTTCCTTCGGCGCCGATCCCCAGCGAGTCACATCAATGGGCGAGGCTTTCGCGCGCGGACTGACCAGCGCAGGGGTGATTGCTTGTTACAAGCACTTTCCCGGTCACGGCGCGACCTCGCTCGATTCGCACCAGACGCTGCCGGTCATCGAGACCGACGCGGCAACGCTGCGCGCACGCGACCTCGTGCCGTTCGCCGCCGTAGCCCCTAGCGCTGCTGCGATGATGAGCGCCCACGTGTGCGTGCCGGCCTTCGATCCGCACCATCCCGCGACGCTTTCTCGACGCATCGCACGCGACATCTTGCGCACCGAGCTCGGATTTCGCGGCGCCTTCGTCACCGATTGCTTGGAGATGAGCGCCGTCGCCGCGAGCGGTTCCGTCGAGAGCGCCGTCACGGCGCTCGAGTCGGGCGCGGACCTGTTGCTTTTCAGTCACGATCCGGCGCTTGCCGTCAGCGCTGCCGATGCGGTCGCAACCGCGGTGAACGAGAAGCGCGTTCCGCTCGAGCGTTTGGAAGAAGCGCACGCGCGCGTCGTGAAGCTGCGAGAAGCCGGCGCACAGCCGCTGCCGCTCGACGCTTTTCCCCCGCATCCGGGCGTGGGGCGCGAGATCGGCCGGCGTGCAGTCACGCTGCTGCGCGGCGTGCCGCATGCCGACCCGTTGTCTTCGATCGCGGTCGCCTTCGGTGCGGGGGGCCCGATGCTGGCGCGCGAGGCCCCGGTGCTCGAAGAGCTGCGGCCCTCGATCGAACCCTCGGCGCAAGAGACGCAAGCGATTTTGACACGACTGGTGGAGAGCGAACGCCGCCCGCTCGTCCTCGCGCAACGCCCCCACCGCCATCCGGCGCAAGCCGAGGCAATCGCAAGAATTCTCGAGCGCTATCCCGACGCGCTGCTCGTTTCGCTGCTGGAACCGTTCGGCGTGCCGCTCTTTGCAAATGCGCGCCACTTACTGGCGGTATACGGCGATGACGTCTCCTCTATTGGTGGGCTTACCGACGTGATCTTTGGCAGCGCCATGCCGGCCGGACGCCTACCGCTATGACAAGCGTGGACCGCATTCTGCGCGAAGCCTGCGGGCGCGAGTTCACGGCCGCCGTCGCGCGCATCGAGCATCGCGGGAGCGTGCTCTTCGAACGCGCCTACGGCGTGACGCGTGCCGACGAGCATGCCCGCGCGGTCTACGTGGACACGAGCTTCGATCTCGCATCGCTGACGAAGCTTTTCGTGGCAACCCTGCTCTTGCAGCTCGTCGCCGACGGAAACCTAGGGCTGGACGAACCGCTCGCGGGCATCATTGCGGAGTGGCGGTCGGCGCCGCATCGTTCTATCACGGCGCGCATGCTGCTCGATCACACTTCGGGCGTGAACTCCGGTGCCGATTACCGTGCGATCTTCGACGAGAACGTCGAAGAGTTCGCGCTGAATTCTGCGCTCGTGGCGGCGCCCGGAGAACGCGTGATCTACAGCGATCTCGGATTCATCGTCATCGGGGTCGTGCTCGAGCGCGTCACTGGGCGCTCGCTGGCCGCGCTGACCCGCCGTTTCTCGCCGTCGCTGACCTTTCGTCCGCGCGCGCCGCAGCGTTCGAAGATCCCGGCAACTGAAGAAGACGGCTGGCGGGGTCGCGTGCAAGGCTATGTGCACGACGAAAAGGCCTATCTGATGGACGGGACGGCCGGACATGCGGGACTCTTCGGAACCGCGGCCGACGTGGCGGCACTAACCGAATGTTACCTCGGCCCGCTCGACGGAAGGCCTTGCGCGCTGCTGCCCGAGTCACTCGTGCGCGAAGCGATCTCGGAACAGGCCTACGATCCCGTTTTGCGACGCGGCCTCGGCTGGGCGCTCAAGACTAGCGACGAAAACTCGTGCGGGCGTTACATGGATGCGTCGTCGTTTGGACATACGGGTTTCGTGGGGACGTGCGTTTGGGCCGACGCGGCACGCGATCTCCAGGGCGTGCTGCTCACGAACGCCGTCTACTTCGGGCGCAGCGGCGACATGCGGGATCTTCGTGCCGCTTTCTACGAAGCGATGGTTACGGAGGTTTCCTAGGAATGCTGGCCGTCGGTCTGATGAGCGGAACGTCGCTCGACGGTGTCGATGCGGCGCTCGTCGAGATTCTGCCGCGCGGTGAGGGCTACGAGGTGACGCTGCGGAGGTTTCTTACCCGGCCCTTCGCACGCGATCTCCGCGACGCGCTATTCGCCGCACTGCCGCCCAACGCCGGCGGCCTCTCGGCGCTCGCGCACCTGCACCGCTCGCTCGGACGCGCTTACGCCGCAGCCGTCGCTGCGATCGCGCCGGCCGATCCAATCGGTTACGTTGCCTCGCACGGCCAAACGGTCTGGCACGACGGCGCGGCGCATGTAACGCTGCAGATCGGCGATGCCTTCGAGATTCGCGAGGCTGCCAAGACGACCGTCTGCTACGATTTTCGCAGTGCCGATTGTGTCGCGGGCGGTCACGGCGCACCGTTGACGGCCTACGTCGACGCGTTACTCTTAAGCAGCGCATCGCAAGACCGCGTTGCCGTTAATCTGGGCGGCATCGCCAACGTCACGTTGCTGAAGGCCGGCGCGCCTCCGCAAGATGTGCGCGGCTTCGATACCGGCCCGGCGAACATGCTCCTCGACGCTTTCGTGCGCGACCGCACGCGCGGCACGCAGAGCTTCGATCGCGGGGGCGCGTTGGCAGCAGCCGGACGCATCGACGATGCGCTGCTGCACGCAATGCTCGGCGATGCGTACTTCGAAGTCTCGCCGCCAAAGACGACGGGACGCGAGCACTTCGGCGTTCAGTTTTTGACGCTGCACGCCGAGGCTCTCGCGCGACTCTCGCTCGAGGACGGTGTGGCCACGCTAACCGAGCTGACCGCGGCTACCATCGCGCAGGCAGTCGCGCGCGAGGGCTTCGGCGACGCGCGCGTCTTTGTTAGCGGTGGCGGCGCTCGCAATCCCGTGCTGCTTTCGCGTCTTGCCGCCCGGCTTGGGCGGTCGCGAGTCGAGACAACCGACGCGCTGGGTATGCCGGTAGACGCCAAAGAAGCAATCGTCTTCGCCGTGCTCGGTTACGAAACGCTGCGCGGTCGCGCGGCCAACGCGCTCGGCGCGACCGGAGCGGCTCGCCGAGTGGCGCTCGGCGCGATCGCGCCCTACGGGCTGCGCGAGCTGCTCGCGCAAATCGAATCCGAATGCGCCGGCGCGGCGTGAGCTCCGAGCTTCCCCCCACCGAAGCGATAAACGCCCGAAGCGCAGGTCTCGACCTCTTGAGCACGCCACGCTTGGTCGAGCTTCTGATCGCCGAACAACGCGATGCGGTTGAAGCAGCCATGGCGCGTAAGCGCGAGATCTGCGAAGCGGTCGAGGAGATCGCGGCGCGGCTCGCGCGCGGTGGAACCCTTCACTACGTCGGCGCCGGCACGAGCGGACGGCTCGCCATGCTTGACGCCGCCGAGATGCCGCCGACCTTTGGAACGCGGCCGGAGCTTGTCAGAGCGCATGTTGCCGGCGGCACGGCCGCATTAACGCGGTCGATCGAAGGCGCCGAGGACGACGCTGCTGCAGGCGATGCGGCAATGCGCGAGAGCGTGAGTTCGAACGACGCGGTCGTCGGCATTTCGGCCAGCGGCGGCGCGGCCTTCGTGGTGGCGGCGATCGAGCGCGCGCGATCCTTGGGTGCTTACACCGTCGCGCTTACCGGTTCGGAGCATTCAGCGCTCGCGCGCGCCGCGAATATGGCGATCGTGCTTGCGACCGGCGCGGAGGCGCTGAGCGGTTCGACGCGCATGAAGGCCGGGACGGCTCAAAAGATCGTGCTCAACGCTATCTCGACTGCGGTGATGGTTCGGATCGGCAGAGTCTACGATAATTTGATGGTCGACCTCGTCGCCTCGAATGTTAAACTGCGTGCCCGAGCCGTTCGTATGGTGCGCGCGATCGCCGAAGTGGATGAACCAAGAGCACTCGAGTTGCTCGCTGCGGCCGGCGGCCACGTCAAGGTCGCGATCGTGATGGCGCGGCAGGGTTTAGATGCGGCGCAAGCTCGCGCGCTGCTTCAACGGACGAACGGATCGCTGCGCGCTCTGCTTTGATGCATCTTATCGCGTTGCTCGCGACGATCGCGTTCCTGCCGATGGACGACCGCCCCGTCACCGCGCAACTGCCCGTAATGCTCGGGCGCATCTCCGGCGTCACGGTTACGGCTCCGCCGCGCGCGCTGATCGGCCGTTTCCTGGAAGCGGGGCGCTCAGATGCGTTGATCGCGTGGCTCAATCACGAAGCGGCTAGGCCCCAAACGGACGCGTTCGTCATTTCGACAGATATGCTCGCGTACGGCGGTCTGACCGCATCCCGCGTTCCCGGCGCCTCGTACGACGACGCGTACTTTCGATTACGCGAACTGGCGCATTTGCGAGCGCGCCTGCCGCAGGCCTGGATCGGCGCTTTTGGGACGATCATGCGACTGGCACCGACCGGAATACCGGCCGGAACGCCGTTTTTCGCTCCCTATCCGACCTGGGCGTACCTGCAAGAGTACGCAAACTTGCACTACCCGCTGCTTCCGAGCGAAGAAGCACGCGCAGAGCAATTGCGCAATTCGATCGGCTTGCAGACGTTCGAGGCGTATATCGCGACGCGCGGCCGTAATCTTGCAGTTGACCGGCTCTTGTTGAAAATGACGGCCGACGGTGTGATTGACCGGCTCGTCCTCGGTCAGGACGACGCTGGTCCGGTCGGTTTGCACGTTCCGGACGTACGTCTCTTGCAGGACGAACTCGCCGCAGCGAACCTTGGGGGACGCGCTTCAATCGAGCCGGGAGCCGACGAACTCGGGATGGCATTGGTCGCGCACGCGATCGCGCGTACCGCCAAGTGGGCGCCTCGCATCGCGGTCCGATACTCGACGGCTGACGGCTCGCGCCTTCAAGATCCGATCGAGTACGCCCCGATCGCAGCCGCCATTGACGCGTTGATTGGCGTCTCGGGCGGAGAGCGCGACGACCAGGATCCGCAAATCGTCCTCTACGTCCGGGTTCCCGGCACCAGCGCCGCCCAAGATGACGCGTTCGTCGCAGCGATGGCTGCCGATGCCGCGGCCGGCCGTTCGGTCGCGCTCGCCGACCTTTCCTACCTGCGCTCCTACAGCGATCAGGCGAACTTCGCACGGCGAATTCTCGCTTCGGGCCTAGCCGCCCGGCTCGATGCCTACTCCTCGTGGAACACCAACGCCAACACGATTGGGACCGCACTCGCCGAGGCGATCGCGGCGGGCGCCGGGCGTCGCTTGGGAACCTACGACGCGCTCGCGCACCGGACGTTCACGTTCACGCTCTTCCTTGACGACTACGCGTTCCACGACGAAGTGCGCCCCGACCTCAACGCGACGCTTGCAGCGCAAGGGATCACCGACCACACGCTGCTGACACCCGACATTGCGGCGGCGATCACCGCTCGCGACCGTGCCCTACTGTGGAGTTACGGCACCACGATTCTCGCGCAACTCGACCCCGGTTATCACATCGCCGCAATGTCGATCGGGCTGCCCTGGTCGCGTACGTTTGAGACGTCAATTGACGTCGGGTTGGCACCCAATCTATAGAAGAAGCCCCGATTTGAATCGGGGCTTCGCGTTGCTATTCGGTAGTTAGAACGTCTACTTGCGTGTCTTTTGAGCCGGGTTATAGGCGACGCCTTCGATCTTGCCGCTATACGACAAGCCGTTGTTGAAGCTGTACATGTACGTCAGCGACGTGGGCGAATATAAATATACGTCCACTTGCCCGTTCACAAAATCGCCGGCCGCGAGCGTCATCGACTGCTTGTTCAAGGCGGCGAAGACGCCCTCCCCTTGGAGCGGGAACGGTCCACCTACGAGCGTGCAGGCAGGATTGCATCCTTTGTACACCCACAGTTGAACGCCGACTTTATCCATCGAGACCAAGTTGCCGTTTCGATCGAAGCTTAGGCTGCCATAGTCGGTGTTCATAAAGCCCGTCGCTACTTGGCCTGCCCCGGTGCAGCCCGCGAAGTAGACGAGCACGGCGGGGCCGCCGCTCGAGTTCTGCTCGGCCGTTACATAGCAGTTTCCGCTCTTATCCATCACGGAGCCGGCGACCTTAAACATCGCCGGATTCGAGAGGTTGGCGGTGCACCCGCCGGAGAGGGTGCAAATCGAGACGCTTCCCGCCCCACCGGAGTTGTTGAAGAGATTTGAGACAAGAATCGTTCCGTTTACCGCATCAAAGCTGAAAGCACCGGACGGCTGGCCGTCCGGATCGATGAAGCTTCCGATCAGCGGTCCGCACATTCCGGGTCCTTGCCAGACGTCAACGGCGTGCTGCCCCGAGGTGTTGGCAGCGACCGGTGTAATGAGGTTTCCGCTCTGGTCCACACCGATGCCGTTGACGTCCGCGCCGCTGCCGGTCCCAACCGTGCAGAACGGTGGCGCGTTCGCCTGATTGTTAATCGGATACCCCATGGCGCCCGGGCCGTAAAACTGGTTCACATAAATGCCCTTGGCGGGGTAGCTTCCGGCGTTCTTGACCGAGGCTAAGATTTGATGATAGAACGGCAACGGTTCCGAGACGGGACCGTTGTCGATGTAGTTCGCGGGCGACGCCCAGATCGGTCTGGGGTAGTGATGGTGCCGGCTCAGCGGCGCCATCGGGATCGTGCTCGCCCCGCTCGAATTCATTTGAGAATTGCTGCCGGAGCAGCCCGCGAGTAACGCAACAGCGACCGTCGTACAGAGCGCTGTCGATAACAATCGCATACATACTCTCCTTCGCAGTAGCAAAATGGGGACCCGGATAATGCCGGGGAACCTTGGGTTTCGTTAAACGTCGCCTCGCACCCCCGCGAGCGCCGCTTCGACCTCAAACGCCAGCGGCGTCGCACCCTCTGCGATGCATTCGACGTTACCAGCCCATTCCGGAGAACCGGACACCTCAGCCGGAGGATCGATAGCGAATCGGGCGCGCCGCAGCTCGCGAGCAAATCGCATCGTGTGCAGCGCGCCACCCTCGATCTCGCTGCAGATCAACACCACGGCGCGCGCGTATTCGGCTTGGAGGCGGTCGCGCACGATTCGGGATTCTGCGGAGATGGGCGTCCCCGGCGGCAAGAGCGTCGCAACCGCGCCGCCGGCTTTGACGATCGCCTCTTCCAGCTCGGTGAAGTCGGGTGGATCGGTCGCGCCGAAGCCATACGCGACAAAGGCAACGGTCGGCGTACCGGCAGCGAGCGCTCCGCGATGGGCGGCAGCGTCAATGCCGGGTGCCAGCCCGGCTACGACCGGCTCCCCGACCCGCAGCGCCAGGTCGTAAGCGAATGTTCCGGCCTGCGGAGGCGGCGTGCGGCTTCCGACGATCGCGATGCCGCGGCTCGGCAGGCGGCCGCGAACATAAAGCTTCATCAATTCGTGGCGCTGTTAGTTCGCCGCTTGTTCGACGTACGAGCGGTCGAGCGCGCGGGCATCGTGGCATCCTAGCAATCGCAGCGTGCGGACGATGTCGCTGCGAAGTATTTCGATTGCCCGAGCGACGCCGGCTCCGCCGCAGGCGGCGAGCCCGTACGCATAGGCGCGCCCGATCAGCACCGCTCGGGCGCCCAAGCAGAGCGCTTTTACGACATCGCTTCCGCGTCTGATTCCGCCGTCCAAGTAGATCTCGGCGCGTTGGCCGGCCGCTTCAACGACTTCCGGCAACGCATCTATGGTCGCGGCCACGCCGTCGAGCTGGCGTCCGCCGTGATTGGAAACGACGATCGCGTCGGCGCCGGCGTCGATCGCCCGTCGTGCGTCCTCCGACGTCAGCACGCCCTTAACGACGATTGGGCCTTTCCACTGCTCGCGAATCCAAGTCACGTCTTCCCACGCGACCGTCGACTGTTCGAGCGCCGCAGCAACGTCCGCGTACGCCATCGGACCGATTCCCGGCAGCAGCACGTTGGGAAATCGCATCATCCCGCCGTCGCGCCAGAAATCGTAGAGCCACGCCGGGCGCGTCAAAATCTGCGGCACGAACGGCAGCATTTTGCGAAGGTCTCCGCTCGTGAGCTCCTTTGCGCCGTTGCGAACGTCGCGCTCGCGGTTGCCGGCGACGGCCGTGTCGATCGTTACGACGAGCGCACCAAAACCCGCGTCGCGAGCGCGCGCGATCGCCGCGGTCGCGACCTCGCGCCCCGCGACGAGATAGAGCTGATACCAGGCCGGTCCGCTGCACGAGGCCTTGACGTCCTCGAGCGGGCATCCCGAGAGCGTTGACAGCACGTATGCGGTGCCGGCTGCGCCGGCCCGCGCGGCGGCAACGCACTCGCCGCGCGGAAAGAAGAGACGGCTGCTGCCGACCGGCGCGAGTAAGAACGGCAGCTCGAGCGTCGTTCCGAGCACGCTCGTTCGCAGGTCGCATGGGGCGTTGGCAACCGCGTTGCGCGGTCGAAATCTAATGCGTTCGAATGCGCGACAGTTTTCGCGCAACGTCGCTTCCCCGTCGGCGCCGCCGTCAATGTAGTCGAAAACGACGCGCGGCAAGCGGCGCTTCGCCAACCGTCGCAAATCTTCGATGGTAACGGCACTAGCGGCGCGCATCGAGGCTTGACGTTTGCCTCTAATTGACGATAACCTGTCAGCGCAGCCATGGACGTACGATTTGTCGCGACCGCATTCGCTACCGCATTTACGATCATCGATCCGATCGGCATGATCCCGATGACGCTTGCGGCAACCGCGCGCGTTTCTCCGGAGCGGCGCAATCAAATCGTCAACGAAGCGGTGCTCGTCGCGGGCGGCATCATCTTGTTCATGGGAGTCGTAGGGCGCCTGCTGCTCGATTACCTCGGCGTAACCTTGCCGGCGTTTATGATTGCCGGCGGCATCCTGCTCTTTTTGATCGCGATCGACATGCTCTTCGCGCGTCCGACGCGCGCGAAGCGAACGGAAGCCGAAGAGCGCGAGGCGGCGACGGCCGAGAACCCGGCAGTCTTTCCATTGGCCGTGCCGATGATTGCGGGACCCGGCACGATCGCGACGGTGCTGTTGCTCGTCAATATCTCGCGCGGCAACAGGTTCGAGCTAACGGTCGTTACGGTTGCCTACATCGTCGCGTTAATCGTTACGTGGCTCTGCATGCGTGGCTCGACCTGGTTGCAGCGATGGATCGGCACGACGGGAATTCACGTCGTCACGCGCTTGCTGGGGATTATTCTCGCCGCGCTCGCCGTGCAGTTCGTCCTCAACGGCCTCGCGCAAACGCCGCTGCTACGGCGCTGAAGTCGCGCCGGTGGCGGTGGCCCACTCTTGGTAAACGGACTTCTCTATCGGGGGAAGCTGCGCGTCCGAGGGCAGCTTGAAGCCGGCCAGTGGAAGCGGGAACGGGATCGGATGCGGCGGCAGCTTGAACGGATCGGAGCCCGGATCGTAGCAGAACGGCCAAACGATATCGCCGTTCTCCATCGCTCCATCGGGGTACGTGAATTCGTAGCGCCCGTAGTAGCAGTCGTACCCTTCGTCGTGCCAACTTCGCGTCGGCGTAATGATTCCGTTGCCGTGCTCCTCGCCGCGTAGCGAAGATGGCACGTTGAACGAGTACGTCTTCGTATACGATTCACGCGACGCCGGGTCTATGGTCGGAATCGCGTGTGGATCGTTCTGTTCGTTGAGCTGTGCGACTTCGTGCGCAAACCCCGCCTCGTCGCGCTGGATCCGCGACGGAAGCGGCGGGCTGCGGCGTACCGGTTGGGGGGACGCGGGAGCCGAGGTCTCTTTGGCAATTTCCCTCCGCGGCGTAATCGCCGGCGCCGAAGCATGCTGACGAGCCCGCCGCGGGCGCGTTGGGGCCCGCGTCGGCACCGGCGTCGGCACTGCCGCCTTGCTAATTTTAATGACGTTCGTCTGGGAGACGACCTCTCGCTCGCCTCGCGGCACGAAGAGCCGGGCGACTTCATAAAAGAGCAGCGTCAGGAAGATTAAATGAAAGGCCGCCGAGGCAATCGCGGACCAAAAAAGCGCCCGGCGGCGCCGATCGAGCTTTCCGGAGATCAACGCCGCAGAGTTCGCTAGGGAGACCCCGGGTCACCCTCAAGTTAGAAGGCGCCGACGCCGTGCGGCGAGCCCCAGCCATCGGGATAAGAGAAGCGGTCGCCGTAACTGCACGATCCTTCGCACTCGAGACGATAGAGGTGCATGCGGTGCGTTTCTTGCCAGAACGTCCGGCCGCCAACTTGGTGCACGGCGTCGCCCGCTAGCGCGAAGATTCCGGAAATCATGCCGGTCGGAACACCGGTGCCGCCGATGTTTATCCAATTCGTGCCGTGACCCAAGTCATCGTAGCTATCGTATGCGACCAGGTCCCAAGCGTCGATTGAGACGTCGTTGGAGACGCGTCCGGAACAGCTTACCGCCATCTGCCACTTTGGTTTTGGAATATCCGAGAAACAGCCGCCGCCGGCGCCCTTCCAGACCGTTTCGGTCCAGCCGCGCTTACCGCCGCCGCCCTGCGAGAGATACGTTCCGCCGACCGCGACGACCGTGTCGAAGTCAGCGGGATAGACCTCGGCGGGTTGCGGCACGGCGCCGAGACCGACGTATGTAATGCCTTTGTTGTTGAAGTACGATCGATCGACGCAGCCGGAGTAGTTGCATCCCCACGCGTTGTTCACGATGCTAGCGCCGAGCGCCACGGCCGTTCGTTCGGCGGTTTGAAAGTCGGTCTGGTCTTCGCCGTTTGCTTCGATCAAGTAAATAGTGCAGTTCGGGCAGCTGCCTTCGGCTGAAGTTGCCGGACTACTCGAAGCCGACAGGAGCAAGCTTGCGGCCGGTTGAAGACCGCTAAGCCATGCCCAGATACGTCCTGCCGTGGACGATTGGCGTCTTTGCTATCTGCGCGCTCTTCGGCGGAATGGTGCGCGCGCTGCACTACGACTTCAGCGCGAATGAGAATGTTGCTCTCGTCGTCGTAGACAAGCATTCGCTGTTTTTCTCGCCCGCGCCGGCTCTGCCCGAAGCCACGCCTCAGCCGGCGTCACAATTCCTCAAGCATAACTGCACCGTGCGGTGGCGCACGCCCACGCAAAGTATCGCCGACTGCCTTATCGTCTCAAGCACCGCGAAACGCAATGCTCTGCCGGTACGAGTTTTGGTCCCGCACGTGAGGATAGCCGGGTTCGTCGCGCGCCGAGATTGCGTCGTAACGCTCTATGCCGATCAAGCGCCGGTTCAGCGTGTGACGCCCCCGTCGTCATCCCCGTCATCACAATTCTGGTCCCCTTACGGCTTCGCTCTCGACTTGCCGCAGCCGCTCTGGGTAACGCAGAACCAGATCCTTGCCGAGTGCCCCGGGCCGCGCGTCCATCGCGCCCTTGTTCCGGTACCCCAATGGTTTGAGCCGCCGGCAAACGCGTCGGCTTACAATGCGGTTGGACGTGCCGTGCATTTTTGGATAAGCCCCGGTCAAACCACGTTTTACGGTGTGCTCGAACTCTCCGGTAACGATCCTCGGCTTACGAGCACGCTCGGGTTGTCATCGCTCGATCAGCTCGCGCGCGAAGCATTTAACGTCAACTTCAACCTCCACCCGGTTTACGACGCGCTCAAGAACCCAGTCCTCCGAATTTACCAAAACAATCATCATCTCTTCCTAACGCTCCGAGGCGACCTCCAACCATACGCCACGGTTGCGGGAACTTCGAACATTAACATCGTGGCGACGCCCGTCGAAATCGCTCGCGCGAGCTGTCAGCCACCATGCACGGCGTGGAACGGAAACAAGGGAAACAAGATCGTCGTCCAACTCCGCGGCTTAAGCGTCAACTCGTTTCCCGCTGACTCCCCTGACTCCCCAATCTCACAATCTTTGGGGCCGCCCGGTGAGATGAACCGCGACGGAACCTTCGTCTGGTATACGTCGGTCGCAGCCGGGAAGCCTCAGAGCGTTCAGATTGCGGTCCGTGGGAACGCCCTTGCTTCTCCCACGGACGCTCACCATTTGCTGGCCGCCTATGCGAGGATTGCCGACCCCCTGCGGCAGGTAATTATCGACGCGCTCCATGCGTTCGTCGGCGTCGTGATCGTGGCGACGCTCCTCTCCTACGCTGGCTTTTGGCGAGATGAAGCTCACCGACGATACAGCAGCGTCGCGGTCGCGGCGGCGCTCGCGAGCGTCCTGATCGACGCGGCAGCGTTTAGCGCGAGGTTCGGTTTTTGGAAATATCTAGACATCTGGGGCAATTTCCCGCCGCTATACACGGGTCAAATCCATCACACAATCTCTTTTCTGTTAGCCTGGCTTCGCCCGACGCTTATCGCCGCCGTAGGCGCCGCGTTGCTCGTCGTTCCTGGCATCTTCTTCGTGCTCCGTCGCTGCAAGGTTGAAATTAGTTTTCGTTATTTTGGCGGTGGCGCCCTCGCCATATTCGCAATAACCTTTTTTGGATCGTGGTACACCGCAGTTGAGTCTTTTCAACGCTACCGGATATTAAACGATCCCGGCGCTCTTAACGCCTTATGGCCAACCGTTTTCTCCGACGCGGTGCTGGCGATCGTGATGTTCGCACTGCTGATGATATCTTTTCGGCCGGACTTGCTTCTCGCGCTCGTCAAGATTCCGGACTTGGACCTCGGGCTCTTTAAAATCCCGAGTTATCTTGGACGCTGGCTCGTCTATCTAAGCCTCGCGATACTAGCCGTATTGTCGGCATCCATCGTCTTCCCCAGCTCCGCATATTTCTCCGCAAGCTACTCCGCGCCGGAATTTCTCGTGGACAGGGCGGCCCAGGAAGCCGCCAACTATATCTCAGGCCTAGCGGTAGTGCTGCCGATATTTTGGTTCTTATGCTCCGGCGACCGTGGGGTTCACAAAGCGGTGGAAGATAAGTTCCACCTCGCTTGGCTTTTCGCGATCCTCGTAATCTTAACTGGTTACGCATACTTGGGTTTTCCCATCACGTTGTTGCTCACTTTAGCCGCGATCTACTGGATCGCGCTGCGGCCCAATCGAAAAGCTAATGAAGATGGCATCCCCGAAAATAAGAGAAACTATGAAGAGATTTCGCAAACGCTCCACAGGCTCCACAAACGCGAGGAGCGCCAGGAGATGTTCAGGGAAGCCCGAGACATCGAGAATTGCGTGGTCGCGCGGCAAACGCAGGAGCACTTCCTGGCCGATTTCGTGAACGGAAGCAAGGCGTGGGACGAGTACAGTAAGCGCAACGCGGAGCTTGAAGCGTTTATCAAGAGCAAAGATGAGACGGTTCGGGCGGGTACGCGCGCGCACGCAACGGAACTTGCGTTTGGCATGGGTCTCGAGGCCGACCTGTTGGCGAATGCGCGCCGATTCGCGTTGATGTCGATCGCGCCTGCTTCGGTTTTGATCTTGCTGACATTGCAATCGATCATTAGCAATGCGTCGACGGTTCACGTTCCGTTCTTCGTGGTTTTTGCGCAGTTTGCTATTTCGATGATCGGCTATATGAGTGCCGGGCTTGGTTTCGGCCTAGCGTATCCATACCTGCGTGGAAATATCGGCACCGTCAAGGCTCTGTGGGTGCTGTTGGCTTTGGCTCTTGCCATTCTGCCTTACGAGTTTATGTCGGGTTCGCGGCCCGACTATATCGTACAGCTGTTGCGATGGCTGATCTTTTTTGGCGCTCTGGGAGTCTGGGTGGATGTGATCAGCGTGTTTCGCTTGAAACAGCATTTGAGGATTCGCGAGCTTTTTAGCATAGCTGGGCTCGGCCATCTTGCGGCGGTGGGCGCCGTTGCCGGAACGATAGCCACCTCACTTGTTGCTTCGGAATCGCGAGATCTTCTCCAGGCGGCAATTCACCACGTCGTCCCGGCTCAATACGCGCTGCCGACGATTCAAGAGCCCCCGTAGCAAGTTTAATCGGCCGGCGGGGCGGTAGCTTCCCGCTGACAGAGTTCGATAAGCACGCCGCCGGTTGCCTTGGGATGAAGAAATGCGATCAGGCTCCCGTGCGCGCCGCGCCGCGGTTGCTCGTCAATCAAACGGATGCCCTCGGCCCGCAGCTCAGCGAGTTTTGCTTCGATATCGGCAACGCGGTAAGCGGTGTGATGGAGCTTCGTGGCGGCATCGCCCCGGAATCGCGCGATCGGCGAGCTCTCGTCGAGCGGCAGCAACAGCTCGACGAACGATTCGCCCGCCTCTAAGCCGACCGTCTCTACCCCCTGATCGTATACGACCTCGCGAAAGACTTCTTTAAAGCCGAGCGTCTGCGTGTAGAGCCGCAGCGTGGCCTCGAGATCTTTGACGACGATTGCGACGTGATCTATCTGCATGATCCGGCAGGCGCTATGCGACGACTTCTTTGGAACGATACGTACCGAAGACTTCGCGAAGCACGTTGCAGATCTCGCCGAGCGTGACGTTCGCATCAACCGCGTCGACGAAGTACGGCATTAAGTTCTCCCCGCTCGCAGCCGCGGAACGCACCAAGTTGAGATGACGGTCCACCGATCCCAGATCACGCGCCGCTCGAAAGGCCGCTAACCGCGCGACCTGTTCGCGCTCGACACGCTCGTCGATTCGCTGCAGCGGCATCTGCTCGTTTGCCTCGTCTTCGACAAACCGATTGACGCCGACGACCACCCGCTCGCCGCGTTCGATTGCCTGCTGAGCGAGATAGGCCGATTCGGCAATCCGTGCCTGCATCCAGCCGCGCTCGATCGCTGCGACGCTGCCGCCCATCGCGTCGATCTCTTCGATGATGCGGCGCGATCGCGCGATCAGCTCGTCGGTGAGCGACTCGACGTAATACGATCCGGCTATCGGATCGACGACGTCGGCGACACCCGATTCGTACGCGATAATCTGCTGAGTGCGCAGCGCCGTTTTGGCGCTCTCGGCCGTCGGCAGGGCGAGGGCTTCGTCCTTACCGTTGGTATGAAGCGATTGCGTTCCGCCGAGCACCGCGGCGAGCGCCTGCAGCGCGACCCGCACGACGTTGTTCTCCGGTTCCTGCGCGGTGAGGGTCGAGCCGCCGGTCTGCGTGTGAAAGCGAAGCGTCTGCGAGCGCGGATCCCTGCATTCGAACACGTCGCGCGTAATGTGCGCCCACAGGTACCGAGCCGCCCGAAACTTGGCGATCTCCTCAAAAAAATCGTTGTGAGCGTTCCAGAAGAACGAGATACGAGGCGCGACGTCGTCGAGTACGATGCCGGCATCGCGGGCCGCCTGCAAGTATGCCTTGCCGTTGGAGAGCGTAAAAGCTATCTCCTCGACCGCCGTCGAGCCGGCCTCGCGGATGTGATAACCGGAGATCGAGATCGCGTTCCATTGCGGCACCTCGCGCGCACAATATGCCATGACGTCGGTTACCAGGCGGATCGAGGGTTTGGGCGGATAGATGTAAGTGCCGCGGGCAACGTACTCTTTGAGGACGTCGTTCTGCACGGTGCCCCCGAGCCTGTCGAACGGAATGCCGCGCCGGCGCGCGACGGCGAGCAGCAACGCCAGCAAGATCGCGGCCGGAGCGTTGATCGTCATCGAAACGGTAACGCGGTCGAGCGGCACGCCGTCGAGTAGAGTCTCCATGTCGTCTACCGAGTCGATCGCGACGCCGACTTTGCCGACTTCACCGCGCGCCTGCGGCGCATCGGAATCCAAGCCGAGCTGCGTCGGCAGATCGAATGCGACCGAGAGGCCCGTTTGACCGCGCTCTAAGAGATAGCGGTACCGAGCGTTTGATTCGGCTGCGCTGGCAAAGCCTGCGTATTGCCGCATCGTCCAGAGCCGGCCGCGATACATATCCTTGCGAATACCGCGTCCGTACGGAAAACTTCCCGGCTCGCCGAGGTCGGCCGGCATTCCTTCGACTGAATCGTAGACCGGCCGAATCGGAATACCGGAATCGTTGACGTCTCGCGCCATCATCGCATAGTACGCCGCAGCGCCGCAGGGCGCCCGCCGCCGTTCGGCCAAGGTGCCGTCGTGCTGGCACTCATCGCACCGTTGATGGCCGCAATCTCGTTACAGGCGGCCCTCGACGCTCGCGTCGCCGGAGCGCCTGGCACCGGCATCGTGGTCGGCGTCATCGATCGCGGCGTGCAAAAGATTTATGCTGTGGGAAGCGCCGGCAACGGGCGCGCGGCCGACGAGCACACGCTCTTTGAAATCGGCTCGGTAACGAAAACCTTCACCGCAACGGCGTTGGCGCTGATGGCGCTGCGTGGCGAAGTCCGGCTCGACGATCCGATTGCGAAATATCTTCCCAAGGGCGTCCGCGCTCCAAGTAACGACGGCAAGCCGATCACGCTTCTCAATCTTGCCGAGCAGCGTTCGGGATTGCCCCGCTTGCCGACGAATATGGCCGATGCCGCGGGTAGCGATCCGTACGCGGACTATACGATCTCGGATATGTACGCGTTCTTGAACGGCTATACGCTGACGCGCGATCCGGGTGCAAGCTACGAGTATTCGAACTACGGCATCGGCCTGCTCGGGCAACTCCTTGCGAACCGCGCCGAGGCGACCTATCCGCAACTCATGCGCCGCGCGGTGTTCGATCCGCTCGGTATGAGCGGGTCGGCGTTCGTGATGAGCGGTCTTGCAGACTCCGCCCTGCTCGCGGTCGGACACGACCTGAGCGGAACCCCCGTGACGACCTGGCACTCTCAATCGATTGCTCCGGCGGGTGCCATCGCCTCGAACGTCAACGATATGCTGAAGTTTTTACGGTGTAATATGGGTCAAGGACCGCTTGCGCAAGCCTGCCTTTTTGCGCAGCGGCCGCGCGCCGAGGGCGAGCCTCGCCACGAAATCGGTCTTGTCTGGAACGTCAACTCGAGCACTGGGATCATCAGTCATGGCGGAGATACGAACGGCTTTCATGCGTTCGTTGCGATTTCGCGAGATCGCAAAACTGGCGTCGTGGTGCTGAGCAACGGGCCCTTGGTCGAGGACATCGCAACGCACGTCCTGGTTCCCGGCTACCCTATTGCGGCCTGCCCGTTGTCTGTGACGGTCTCCAAAACCGAGCCGGCATCCTACGCCGGCGTTTACTGCAACGCAAGTGCCGGGATGACGTTCACCGTGGATACCGCTGCGAAGGCCGACATGCTCTCGATCGCGCTTTTGCCGCAGCCGTCGGTAGACGTACCGCGAATCGCTCCCGACACGTTTTATGCCGCCGCCTACGGCGCTGACTTCAAATTCGTTCGCGAGCGGGAGAGCATCGTTGGGATGTGGTTGATGCAAGGTGGCCAAACGATTCCTGCGGTACGGCTGGATTCGCAGGGGAAACCGGTGGTCGCCCGGCTTGCCTCGCCCTTTCCCAACGCGGTAACGCTCGATCCCGCGTTATTGGGAGAGTACGTTGGCACCTATACAACCATAAGTCTGGGAACCTTTACCGTAACGCTGCGCAGCGGAGAGCTCTACGTTCAACTGACGGGTCAGGGAGCGCTTCCGGTATATCCTTCGGCCAAGGATCAATTCTTCCTGAAGGCAGTCGACGCGCAAATTCGCTTCAACCGCAACGCCGCCGGCGCCGTAACGTCGCTTACGCTTCATCAGAACGGCCAAGACCTAACCGCGCCTAAGGCACCCTAAGTTAGCCGCGTTGGCGGCTCATCTTGAAGGTATTACATTTATAGAAATGTTAGTAAGGCCCTATGGAGCCGGCTCGGGTAAAGTTCTTCATTCACCCTGATGGGAGCGTCGTGCTTCTCCCCGAGCTCCCAGCGTCTTCATTGAAGGGGGTCATCAAGACGAGGCGGCGGGTGACGCTCGAGGGGATAAACCGGGCAGCGCGGGATGGCGCCGCGAAAGCGATGCCTCGCCGGCGCCGATAAACGGCCTCGACACGAACGTTCCGATGCGCTACATCGTGAACGACAACGCGGTGCAATCTGCAAGGCAACCGCGTTCGATCGAAAAGCTCTGCGAATTCCCGGTTACGCTGCGGCGTAAATCGGTCACGGCGCGGCCAGCGTCATCAGCGCGGAGCCGGCCTCGATCGTCGCACCGGGCGTGACGTGAATCGTCGCGACGACGCCGTCTCTGTGGGCGCGAATTTCATTCATCATCTTCATCGCCTCGATAACCGCAACGACGTCGCCTTCGTTCACGCGATTGCCGGCGACGGCGCGCAACTCGACGATCAAACCATGCATCGGTGAGAGCACGGCTCTGCCGCCCGCGCTCGCTGCGCCGCGTCGCAGCGCGTTCAGCCGCGGCGCAGTTTTCCGCTCGCCGGCCTCACGCAGGGCCGCGACGGACGGGCGGCGCGACACCACGCCGTCTCGCGGCGCCGGTTGCCACGTTGCTGCGAATGCTTCCAGCGTCGCCGTGCCATACGAGCCTTCAATCACGCTGGGGAGATCGCACAGCGCTCGCAGCAGTCTCAGCGTCGTCGGAACGCCTTCGACGACATACTCGTCGATCGCTCGGCGCAGGCGCGCGATCGCGCGGGCGCGGGTCGGCGCCCAAACGACGAGCTTGGCGATCAGCGAGTCGTACTCGGGCGGAATCCGCCATCCCGGATATGCGGCCGAATCGACGCGGACGCCCGGACCGCCAGGTTCGCGATAGGCGCCGATCGTGCCGGGCGAAGGTCGAAACGCATGCGCGGGATCCTCGGCGTTCACGCGCGCTTCGATCGCGAATCCGCGAAAGTCCACCTCACGCTGCGAGTAGCCGAGTGGCTCGCCGCCCGCGACGCGAATCTGCTCGCGCACGAGGTCGAGACCGGTGATCATCTCGGTAACGGTGTGCTCGACCTGAATGCGCGTGTTCATCTCCAAGAAGTAGAACGCGTCGCCGGCGGCGAGCCACTCGATCGTTCCGGCCGAGTCGTAGCCGATCGTCCTCGCGGCGCGAAGTCCCGCCTCGCGTAACGCCCCACGAACGCGTTCGGGGATCTTGGCCGGCGCCTCTTCCCATAGTTTCTGGTGGCGCCGCTGCAGCGAGCAGTCGCGCTCGCCGACGTGGATGACGTTGCCGTGCTTATCGGCGAGTAGCTGAAGCTCGATGTGCTTCGGATTCTCGAGGTAGCGTTCGGCGTAGATCGTGCCGTCTTTGAAGTACGCTTCGGCTTCGCGTTTAGCCGTTTCAAAAGCTGATGCTATCTCGTCGAGCGAGCGCGCCACCTTCAGGCCTTTGCCCCCGCCACCGGCCGCGGCTTTGAGCGCCAGCGGTAAGCCGTATTCGCGCGCGGCCTCGCGGGCGGCCGCGACATCTGGGATCGCTTCGGTGCTGCCGGGGACGAACGGAACCTGCGCTGCCTGCATAGCGCGGCGCGCGCGCAGCTTATCACCCATCGCGTCGATCGCGTCGGGGTGCGGCCCGACCCAGACCAATCCCTCCGCCACGACGCGCCGCGCGAAGACGGCGTTCTCAGCCAGGAAACCGTAGCCCGGATGAATGGCTTCGGCTTGCGAAGTCCGCGCGCAGTCGATGAGTTTTTCGCCATCGAGATAGCTTTGGGCCGCAGCCGCGGGTCCGATTCGGTACGCTTCGTCAGCGAGCTCGACGTGCAGCGCGTCGCGGTCGGCATCGGAATATACGGCGGCCGTCGCGATGCCCATCTCCCGTGCGGTGCGAATGATCCTGACCGCGATCTCTCCGCGATTCGCGATGAGGAGCTTCTTAAACACTTAGCTCGTGGAGTCGAAGGACGGTGGATACATTCCCATCGCGTGATAGCCGGCATCGACGAAATGCACGTCGGCGGTTACAGCACTCGCAAGATCCGATGCGAGGAAGACCGCCACGTTTCCAATGTCTTCGGGCGTGACGTTACGGTGCAGCGGAGCCACCTTCGGCACAACGTCCAGTATGCGGGAGAATCCGCCGACTTGGCGCGAGCTTGCAGTCTTGATCGGTCCGGCCGAAATCGCGTTGACCCGAATGCTCCGGTCGCCGAGGTCGAAGGCAAGGTATCGCACCGACGCCTCGAGCGCCGCCTTGGCAATTCCCATCAGGTTATAGTTGGGAACGATTTGCGTAGCTCCGAGGTACGTCAGCGCCATGATTGAGGCGCCGTCGTTAAACGACTCGCGCAGCGTTTGGACGAGCGCGATGAGCGAGTATGACGAAACGTCGAGCGCAAGCGCGAAACCGGGGCGCGACGTTTCGAAAACCTTTCCGGCCAGGTCTTCCTTATTTGCAAACGCGATCGCATGAACGAGTACGTCGAGTTTCCCGAAGTCCGCGTCGAGGCGCGCCCGCAATGCCTGCAACGAAGCGTCGCTCGAGACGTCGCACTCCACCGAGTGCGAACCGCCCAGCTCCGCAGCGAGTTTTTCCACCTCATCGCGTACCCGCTCGCCCTGGTAGGTCAGCGCGATACGCGCGCCGTGCTCGTGGAGCTTGCGCGCGATTCCGGTTGCAATAGACCAGCGGTTCGCCACGCCGGTCACTAGGGCGCGCTTACCTTCTAATAGCTTCACGAGTAGCTACATACCAGCGCAGGGGCGCGCCGCACCTCCCCTTCCCTCTGAAAATATAGCGACGCCGAAACCCAGGCCACCGGCGGGGTGTCTGAACGAACACCATAAGCTCTCTGCTGAGAGGAACCCCATATATGAAATCATCACTGTTCCGCCGTTCAATAGGAACGTGCGGATTACTCATTGCCTTCTTGAGCCAGGGCGCCTGGGCGCTCGCCGGCACGAGCGGGGGCATCTCCGGCACAATTACCGACGCGGCGACGGGCTTGGCGATTCCCGGAGTGCGGCTGCGGATCAGCTCCCCGTCCGAGACGGTGACTACGACAACGGACGCCCGCGGACACTACATCGTCTTTTCGCTGGCGCCGGATGACTATACCGTCACCGCTGTAAAGGACGGGTACGATGCTCGCTCCGTCTCTGGAGAAACGGTCTCTGCCGATCAAACGCAGCGATACGATATTCAGCTAACGCCGGGTGGATCGTCGCCAGGATCGCCGCAGCCTCACTCACGTTAGCTGCGAGTATAAATATACTTACAGAGCGAACCCGCGAAGAAAGAAGATGACGCCGGTCACGCCGGCCGCCAGGCTGACGAACCACGCTAGCCTGGAGCGCGCCAGCGCCCCGACCGCGCCTAAAGCGATCGCGACCTGCAGCAACGCGACCGCGTACTCGAAGGAGTGATGCCGCCGCACTTCCGCGGCGGATTCCTCTTCGAGCTTCCTGGCCGACGTCGCGAGCGGCTGTTCCTTTGCAAGCTGCTTGGCGATCTCGCCGCGATAGTCGCGCACGCGCGCGGCGTTGTGGGATCCGCGGTCGATCAAATCGTTGAGCGCGATCGTGTAGGTGTGCTCTTTTCCGCGCGCGGCTTGGTACTCGGCCCACGTGTCGGAGGCTTTGATCTGGTCGATGGTGGCCTCGTTGATGAGATCGCCGGAACGCAGCGCGGCGATGGCGGCCACGACCGCGAAGATCGCAGCGGCCAAGCCGACGTAGCGCAACCACGAGGGCGGCCGCTCGTGCATCAGCTCCTCGTGCACTTCGGCGATCTGCTCTCGCAGCTGGTCGGTGTCGACTTCGATGTTTTCAGGCATCGTCTACCATTGGTGCGATCGGCCCATATCGGCTCATAGCGGAATGTTGCCGTGCTTTCGTTCCGGCCGCGGAACGCATTTGTCGCGCAGCATCTCGAGCGCCGTGGCGATCGCGCTGCGGGTTCGGCGCGCCTCGATCACGTCGTCAACATACCCACGCTGCGCCGCTATATATGGATTCGCGAAGCGCTCGGTATATTCGTCGATCAGCTCCTGCGTCTTCGCCTCCGCATCGGCGGCAGACGCGATCTCCCGCCGAAAGATCGTCTTCACCGCACCCTCGGCGCCCATTACCGCGATCTCGGCGGTAGGCCATGCCAAATTGACGTCGGCGCGGATATGTTTGCTCGCCATGACGTCGTAGGCGCCGCCGTAAGCTTTGCGCGTGATGATCGTGATCTTCGGAACGGTTGCCTCGGCAAAGGCGTAGAGCAATTTGGCGCCGTGGAGGATGATGCCACCGTACTCTTGATCGATACCGGGCAGAAAACCGGGCACGTCCACGAAGGTGACCAACGGAATGTTGAATGCGTCGCAAAAGCGCACGAAACGCGCCGCTTTTACTGAGGATCGGGTGTCGAGCACGCCGGCCAGCACGCTCGGCTGATTTCCAACGATACCGACGGTGCTTCCGTTGACGCGCCCGAAGCCGCAGATGATGTTCTGCGCGTAGAGCGGCGCAATCTCAAGAAAGTCGGCGTAGTCTACGACGGCTTCTATCACCTCGTGCATGTCGTAGGGTTTGTTCGGCGCGTCTGGGATTACGCCGTCGAGCGCTGCGACCAGCCGATGCGGATCGTCGTCGCTATCGTATTGCGGCGGGCTTTCACGGTTGTTTTGCGGGACAAAGGAGAAGAGGGCTCGAGTTAGCTCGAAGAGATTCTCTTCGTCCGTTGCGACGAGGTGCGCTACGCCGCTGCGCGTTGCGTGCGTCGTCGCGCCCCCTAGTTCTTCGAAGCTTACCTCTTCGCCGGTAACCGTTTTGATGATCTCGGGGCCGGTGATGAACATTTGCGAGATCTTCTCGGTCATCAGGATAAAGTCGGTGATTGCCGGAGAATACACGGCGCCCCCGGCGCAGGGCCCGGCGATCAAGCTAATCTGCGGAATTACACCGCTGGCCGCAACGTTGCGCCAAAAAATCTCGGCATAACCTCCGAGCGAAACGACCCCCTCCTGAATGCGGGCTCCCCCCGAGTCGTTGATTCCGATCAGGGGCGAACCGGTGCGCAGTGCAAGGTCCATGACTTTGCAGATCTTCTCCGCAAAAGCTTCCCCGAGCGATCCGCCCAGCACCGAGAAATCTTGAGAGAAGAGGAAGATCTGTCGCCCGTCGATCGTGGCGCGCCCCGTGACGACGCCATCGCCGAGAAACTCTTTTTCGTCCAGCCCGAACGCGTTGGTGCGGTGCACCACAAAACGGTCGAACTCTACGAAGGAGCCGTCGTCAACGAGTGCCTCGACCCGCTCGCGGGCGGAGCGTTTGCCGCGCTCGTGCTGCTTCGCTACCGCGTCGGTGCCTGCCGGCATCTCCGATTGCGCACGCTTGCGCTCGAGCTCTTCGTATTTCTCCGCGCGGCTCTTCACGCCAAATAACGTTGCACGCCCTTATTGGCTCACCCTTGTCATCCCTGAGCGGACACCCTTGTCATCCCGAGCGAAGTCTACCCTTTGTCATCCTGAGCGGAGGTGCGAAGCACCGAAGTCGAAGGACGCACCGCCGGGTTTTGTCACCCTGAGCAGACACCGTTGTCATCCAGACCGGACAGTGTCATCCTGAGCTTGTCGAAGGATGACCCGCATCTCACCGTTGTCATCCTGAGCCTGTCGAAGGATGACCCGCATCATACGCCTTGTCATCCCGAGCGAACACCCCGTGTCATCCTGAGCGGAGTCGAAGGATGACTCGCCACCGGCCCAACCTCTTTTAATCGCCCTGCCGGCTGCCGCTCAGTAGGCGCGGCAGAGTTGCCGCGGAATAAGCGGGCTATGTCACGACTTGCGTGCATCGCTTTCGCGATTGGCTTGACGATACTTTCTTCAGCATCGTTCGGCACCGCGGCAACGATTCCGCAAGGTTTTCCCACGCCGCCGCCGGTGCCGCCAGAGCGCCCCGTCGGGGTGACAAAGTACGGCCTCTCCGTTACCGATCCGTACCGTTACTTCGAAGACATGAACGATCCGGCGGTGATAGACTTCTTCAAGGCGCAGAATGCCTACACGCGAGCGGTGCTCGCCAAACTGGGCGACGCGCGTTCGCAGCTCTTCGACCGAATAGCGACACTCGACAACGCCGGAAGCACGGTCGCGGGCGTAACGCGGGTTGGCCCGTATTTCTTCTACGAAAAATTGAAGCCGGCCGACAACTCGCCCAAACTCTACGTGCGTAACGCCAAGGGCGGCGACGAGCGAGTCTTGGTCGACCCGCAAAGCCTCGCGACAACCGGTAAACACTACACGATTAATTACTTCCTACCGTCGCTCGACGGACGGTACGTTGCGTACGGAATCTCCGAGGGCGGCTCCGAAGCGGCCGTGATCCACGTGGTCGAAACCGACACCGCGCGCGTCCTGCCCGATGCGATCGACCGCGCGTACTACATCGGCCCCACGAGCTGGCTTCCGGACCACTCTTTTTACTACGTGCGCTTCCCAAAGCTTCAGCCGGGCGAGCCCGAGACCGACAAAGAGACGCGCGCCGTCGCATACCTGCACGTGCTGGGACAAGATCCCGAACGCGACGCACCGGTGTTTGGTTACGGGGTCGATCCAAACGTGCGATTCGAGCCTACCGATTTTCCGGTCGTGATCTACTCGCCCGCCGCTCCTAACTACGTGCTCGGCACGATCGCGCACGGCGTCCAGCGGGAACGGGCGATCTACGCGGTGCGTGCGCCGGCCCGTTCCGCAGACGCCGCCTGGAAGCCGATTGCGCGCACCATGGACGACGTTACCGATTTCGACGTAAAGGGCTCGACGATTTATCTGGTGACGCACAAAGATGCGCCGACCTTTAAGATCGTTGCCACGTCGCTTGATTCACCCGATATAGGCTCGGCGCGTACCGTGGTAGCCGCAAGCGCGCAGATCGTCCAACAGCTCGGCGTTGCGGCCGATGGGCTCTACGTTCTTTCGCGCGAGGGCGGGTTCGGTGAGATCGCGCGAATATCGCTGACGCCCGATGGAACGCCCGGTGCGTCAACTAGCATAGCCACGCCCTTCGAAGGTTCGATCGCCGGTCTCAGCACCGATCCAGCAGTGCGGGGAGCGGCGTTTAGCCTCACCGGCTGGACTCACTCGCTGCTCTGGTATGCGGTCGATGCAGATGGAACGGTGACGGACACTCGTCTCAAGGAGCTCGCCAACGTCGACATGTCATCGTACACGTCGTCAGAGGTGCAGGCTCGCAGCGCCGACGGCACGATGGTCCCGCTTTCAGTGGTCTATCGCAAAGGGCTGGCGCTCGATGGTTCCCATCCAACCTACCTGACCGGCTACGGCGCCTATGGGATAACGCTGGCACCCTCGTTTAGCTCGACGCGCGTCGCCTGGATGGAACGCGGAGGCGTCTTTGCCGTCTGTCACGTCCGCGGAGGCGGATGGTACGGCGAGGCCTGGCACCGAGCCGGAATGATCGCGACCAAACCGCACACGTGGCAGGATTTCATCGGATGCGGGCGGTGGCTGATCGCGCATAAATATACTTCCTCCGCCCATCTTGCCGGCGAGGGAACGAGTGCGGGCGGCATCACGATCGGGCGCTCGATCACCGCGGACCCGCATCTCTTCGCCGCGGCGCTCGATGTCGTCGGCGCGAGCAACGCCTTCCGAATGGAATTCTCGCCCAACGGACCGCCGAACATTCCGGAGTTCGGGACGGTGACCAACGAGATAGGGTACAAAGCGCTCTACGCGATGGACGCGTACGAGCACGTCGTGCCGGGAACGGCATACCCGGCGGTGATGTTGATCACCGGGTACAACGATCCGCGCGTTTCGTCTTGGGAACTCGCCAAGTTCACGGCGAGGCTTCAAAAGGCCACGACGAGCGGCCGGCCGATCCTCTTACGCGTTGATTACGATGCCGGACACGGCTTCCTCGCCGCGTCACGCAAACAGAGCGAAGAGCTGCTCACCGATGAGTATGCGTTCTTGCTCTGGCAATGCGGCGACCCCGCTTTCGCCGGAATCCCAACGCACATCTTCCCGCGCCCCGCCAATTTCCAATCACGCTAGTGGCAAATGTAGAAACGATCTTTGCGAACGCAAAATTCGTGGAGTCGCTCGGGATCAAGCTCGTCGGATTCGGTCCGGGCTGGTGCGAGACACAAGTCGTCGTGCGCCCCGAGTTCCAACAACAGCATGGTTTCGTTCACGCCGGAGTTATTATGACGATCGCCGATCACACCGTCGGCGGCGCGGCAGCGACGCAGGTCCCCGCCGACAAGGACGTCATAACGGTTGACAACAAGGTCACGTTTCTGCGTCCCGCAACAGGCTCGGTGTTACGCTGCCGCGGCGACGTCGTGCGGGCCGGCAAGACGCTCGTTTTCGTTGAAGGCACGGTGCGCAGCGACAACGGCGGCGAAGAGGTCATCGTTGCAAAGGCCTCCGGTATCCTTGCGGTTATCGATCTGACGTCGTAGATGCCTAGACGCCAGCGAACTCGCAGCGCCCTACCAAATTCCTAACATGACTTTAACGTCGTCGGATGCCATCGTCGCCGGGTCCCAAGGCGGCGTGAACGTGATCTCGACGTTCGCGGTTTTCACGCCTTCGATCGCCAGGACGCGATCCTCGACCGACTTCTTGAACATCGGCCCGACCGGACACATTGGCGAGGTTAGCGTCATCATAACGGTGACCGTTTCACCGTTGTCGCCCTCGGTCGTAATGTCGTAGACCAAACCGAGCTCGAGAATTCCCAGGTTTAGCTCGGGATCGTTTACCTCAACGAGCGCTTCGCGAACCTGTTCGACGGTAGCCATCAGGAGAGCGAGGTTCACTCGGCGCTCGCGGCAAACCTCCGATTGGCAGGCAACCGTCATCCCGCCGCCCCCTCTTGTCATCCAGAGCGAAGTGAGCGCGGCGAACGGCGGCGAAGGGCCAGGCAGGCGGCAAGCGGTCACGAAACTGCTCTGGGGCGGGTGGAGTCTTAGGGTAGGAAAGGAAGACCAGAGCGATGTCCATGTGGGAGCCCTTCACCGAGCGAGCGCGGCGCAGTATCGTGCTCGCTCAAGAAGAAGCCCAGCGCCTCGGTAACAACTACATCGGAACCGAGCATATTCTGCTTGGCATTATCTCCGAGGGCGAGAGTTTGGCCGCCAAAGTGCTAGAGTCGCTCGGCGTCAATCTCGCCAAAGTCCGTCAGGAGGTCGAGGCGATCGTCGGTCGCGGCGGCCAGACGGTACAGCAGGAGATGGTCTTCACCCCGCGTGCGAAGCGCGTCATCGAGCTCGCCTTCGAAGAAGCGCGCCAGCTCAACCACAACTATATCGGAACCGAGCACTTGCTCTTAGGCTTAATTCGCGAAGGCGAAGGCGTCGCCGCGCGCGTGCTCACGAATCTGGGCGTCGATCCCGCCAAGGTCCGCGTGCAGACGACCTCGCTCCTGGGCGCGGAGGGCCAACCGGCCGCTCCTAAAGGTAAGAGTAAGACTCCCACGCTCGACGCGTACGGACGCGACCTCACCCAGCTCGCTCGGGACAATAAGCTCGACCCCGTTATTGGACGCAACAGCGAGATCGAGCGCGTCATACAAATTCTCTCGCGCCGCACGAAGAACAATCCGGCGCTCATTGGCGAGCCGGGCGTCGGAAAAACTGCGATTGCGGAAGGCCTCGCACAGCGCGTTATTAAGGGCGACATTCCCGAACCGCTGCGCGACCGCCGCGTCATCACGCTCGACCTCGCCGGCCTGGTTGCCGGCACGAAGTACCGCGGCGAGTTCGAGGAACGCATGAAGCGCGTGATGGACGAGATCCGCGGCGCCGCAGGCGAGATCATCCTTTTCATTGACGAACTGCACACGCTTGTCGGTGCCGGCGCCGCCGAAGGCGCGATCGACGCCAGCAATATCATCAAGCCGGCCTTGGCGCGCGGCGAGCTGCAGTGCATTGGCGCGACGACGCTCAACGAGTTCCGCAAGCACATCGAGAAAGACTCGGCACTCGAACGCCGCTTTCAACCGGTCATGGTCGGCGAGCCGACGGTCGAGGAAACGATCGAAATCCTCAAGGGCCTGCGCGACCGTTACGAGGCGCACCACAAGGTCCAAATAAGCGATGAGGCTTTAGCGGCGGCTGCAAGGCTCGGCGACCGCTACATAACCGACCGTTTTCTTCCCGACAAAGCGGTCGACCTGATCGATGAGGCGAGTTCGCGCGTCCGCCTTCAAGCGACGCTGCCGCCGCCCTCGATTCGCGAAGCCGATGCGCAGCTTCGTAAGTTGATCGCCGAAAAAGAAGCCGTCGTCAAGAATCAGGAGTTCGACAAAGCCGCTTCGATTCGCGACCGCGAAGAGAAGCTTCGGCTCGAGAAGGCGCATCTCGAGCAAGAATGGCGCGACCGCAAGGCAGCCAGCGAGCGCGTTCTCTGCGTAACTGCCGACAATGTCGCCGAGATCGTCGCAGCCTGGACGAGGATTCCGGTGAGCCGGTTGGCGGAAGCCGAAACCGCGAAGCTGTTGAATATGGGCGAGCTGCTCCATAAACGCATCGTCGGTCAGGAACAAGCGGTCAACGTAATCACGCGTGCAATCCGCCGCTCCCGCGCCGGCCTAAAGAATCCAAACCGCCCGATTGGCTCGTTCATTTTCTTAGGACCGACCGGCGTCGGAAAGACGGAAGTCGCGCGCAGCGTTGCCGCCTTCCTCTTCGACGACGAGGAATCGATGATTCGCATCGACATGTCGGAGTACATGGAGAAATATTCGGTCAGCCGTCTCGTCGGCGCGCCGCCGGGATACGTCGGATACGAGGAGGGGGGACAGCTTACCGAAGCAGTTCGCCGGCGGCCTTACTCCGTCGTGCTTCTCGACGAAATCGAAAAGGCGCATCCCGACGTCTTCAACTTGCTGCTCCAAGTTCTCGAAGACGGGCGTCTCACCGACTCTCAGGGGCGTAAGGTCGACTTCAAGAACTCAGTCATTATCATGACCAGCAATGTCGGTGCGATCGGAATGACGACGACGACCGATATCGGCTTCCGTCCGCAGAAGCTCACCGCCGAAGACGAAGTCAAGGCCTACGACCGGATGAAGAACCGCGTCATGGAAGAGGTCAAGCAAACCTTCCGGCCCGAGTTCCTAAACCGCGTCGACGAAGTGATCGTTTTCCACCAGCTCACGCGCGAGCAGATCGAAGAGATCGTCACGCTCGAGTTGGAGAAGGTCGTGCGCGAGGTTCGTACGCAAGAGATGGAGCTCAAGATCACGGACGCCGCGAAATCGCTGCTCGCCAAGAAGGGTTGGGATCCGCAGTTCGGAGCCCGTCCGCTACGCCGCGCGATTCAGCGAATGGTCGAAGACGAGCTCGCTGAGGAGATGCTCAAAGGCTCGGTCAGCTCCGGCGATCACATTCTCGCCGATGTCGATCCCGAGGACCCGGACAAGCTGAAATACTCGAAGATCCCATCGGTCGAACCACCCGCCGCGCCTTCACCCGAACCGGCCGTAACGTAGCCGCCCTCGGCGTTAGGCTCGGGTGCACGCCCTTCTTTTAGGAATCGTCCTCGCGCAGGCGACTCCCGGCGTGCTCGCGCTTTCGCCGAGCAATTTAACGCTCAACCCGGCGCAGCAGCAGAACGTCGCCGTAAGCGGAGCGACGCCTCCGTTGCAGGCAACCCTCGATCGAAAACTCGTCACCGTCGCGGTCGCGCAAGACGGACGCAGCGTCATCGTTACCGCGACCCAAGCGACCGGCAGCGACGTGCTCCATCTTGTAGATGGCGCCGGAGCGCAGGCCGATCTCCCGATCCGCGTGGCATTCAATGCCGGGACGATCGTGCCGCAAACTACGCTCACGGTGACCGGCAATCCGGCCGACCCGGCCTGGCTTGCGGCGCGGGTAACAGGCTGGGTGACGCAACTGACCAAAGCGCTCCCGGGTGCGAAGGTGACCATCGCACCGGTGACGCCGCCTTCGTCGCCGCTGCCGCCCGGCACGAGCGCGCAGTTCGTCGTCCCGGTGCAGATCGACGGAAACGGTGAATACTTCGACCAATCCGGGACGACCAGCGTCAACGTGCAGAACCTCGCGCTCGAGCCGTTCTCGCCCGGCCTGCTATTCTACGACGACGATCCGGAGCACCTGATGCAAGACGGCGTGCTCTTTCGCGGTACCGTAACGGCCGCGCAGCCGACGCGCCTCTACTACTACCACGACGACGGCTTGGATCCGCGCAAGCTCGTGGTTGCGCTCACGAGCAGCTCGCAAGATCCCACCTCGGTGCAGCTCGTCGACGCCTCAGCCGGCCCGAACATGGACGTGATGCACGTCGGGCAAACGTTGACCAAGAACTTTCTTCTGACAAAAGCACGAGCTGAGGGCGTCGTCGTAAACCTTTCGCAGGATGAGCCCTACCTGCTGGCCGACGTGCCGATGGCCGCGCGTCAGCTCGTGAGCGGGACGGTTGACGTCCGCGTTCTCTCGGGGGGGCCCGTCGTGGCGACGGTACTTTCAGTTTCCAACGGGGCCGATCCGCGCACGCTCCTCGACGGACCGATACTCCCCGGAGACGGGCACCATCGTACCGGCGCCTTTAAGATTGACGGTTTCGGGACCAGCGCGCTTGCGTATACGGCAGGCGGCCCCGACGCAACGCTGGTTGTCGGCGATACCGACCCAACGCCGCCAAGCGTCAACCCCGCCGCTCCGGGCCACGATTACGGCGACTACGGCGTCGTGCACACGATCGGCCTAAGCTTAAGCAACCCAGGCGCGGCACCGTTTACCGCCTACCTTTACTTCAAGCCGCTCGCTGGGCCAGCGCGTGCGAGCTTCTTGATTGACGGAAATCTCGACGACGTCGGGTGCGTTCGCGTCCCGACGCCTTATCAAGTCACCAGCTTCAACCTCGCGGCCGGCTCGACGTATCGGACCGTGATCCAGACCATGACCGATGGCGCTTCGTTCTATCCCGCGGTGATAGGCATCACCGCGACACCGCCGCAGCCGGGCGCACCCGCAATCAGCGCGCCGGACGGGTGTTTTCCGAAACCACAGGAGTCGCCCCCGCCGCGATGACGGCGCCTGAAGGCGAGTCCAAGGTCGTTCTGCTCGTGCGATTGCTCAACGCGATCGATCAAGGAAGATACTCGTTTGAGGATCTCAAGGAGCGCATCGGCGAGGGCGGAAAGCGGCCCAGTACCCGCAGTCTTCGCCGCTACCTCGCGATCCTCACCGACGCCGGGTTTCCGCTGTACTTCGATCGGGCGGCTAACGTCTACCGGTTTGCCGGCGGCTACAGCCTCAAGCGACTCGATCTTTCCAGCGGCGAGCTCTTCGGTCTGGTCGCGTTGCGTTCGCTCGGCGCAAGTATCGGCGGGACGATCGGCGCTTCGATCGACGAGGTAGCCGAGAAGCTCGTGGATAGCGCGGGCCGCAGCGCGCGGGCGCGCGTCGAAGAGGGTTCGCCCGTTGCCTTTCGGCTTTCTGAGATCCGTCTCGACGAGCGCGGCGAGCGCGCTTTCGCGCTTCTCTCCGGCGGCGAGCGCAGCTCGCGTACCGCCCGCTTCGGCTATCTCGATAAAGAGGGCACGCGCAGTAAACGCACCGTCGATCCGTACGGTTTCGTCATCAATGCCGGTCGAGTATACTGCGTCGGTTACGACCACACGCGCAAAGACATGCGTACGTTCGCGGTGGATAGCGTCAGCGATCCCCGCCTGCTCGCGCGAACGTTCGTACGTCCGAACGACTTTAATATCGAAGCCTACGCGGCGGCCTCCATCAGCGGCGTTCTGCACGCCGACAAAACAACCGGCGTTCGGGTTCGTTTCGGCCTGCGCGTTGCCAAGGCGGCGATCGCGGCCCGCGTCGTCGCCGAGCGCGAGGTCGAGCGTAGCGCGGACGGATCGGTCGAGATAACGTACCACGTCGCCAACGTAGACGAGCTCATCCGCTGGGTGCTCGGATGGGGCACCCAAGCCGAGATCGTCGTGCCGCGATCGGCACGGCAGCGCATCGCCGAGCTAGCTCGCGAGATCTCGCAGAAGTACGGATAGAAATCAGAGGCCTTTAGAACCGCGCTAGGTCGGCTTCAATAGAGTGCGTCAAATCCACGCTGCCGTTTGGCCTCGTTCCAGAAACGACCACCCCGGCCAGCCCGCGCTCTCGCGCTAAGCGCTGCGCATCGCGTTCGATCTGGGCGATCATCGAGCGGTACAGGGAGTCGCGGTTCGCTTTGAGTGTCGCGATCTGGGCTTCGGTTTCGCGCTGGGAGCGTCCGGCAGCGTCGCCGAGCTGCGTAAAGCGTTGCGACAGCTCGCGGCTTGCGTTGCGCAGCCCGTCTACGATCGCCACTGCGTCGTCCTGCGAACGATAGCTCGCAGCGAACGACGCCAGCGCCATCGGAAAATTCGGAAGCATCGCGGCCGTTCGCGCCTCGGCTTGCAGGACCTGGAGGCGAAGCGTTAAGTTGGCGGCGGCAGTCGATCTAAGTTGGGCCGCCATCCGCGCGTTCGCGTCGGCGCCGTCGCGCTGCAAGTCTTCCCGATAGCGCTCCAAGATTGCGGTGTTGGTGCGGTGCATCATCGCGACGGCATTCGCCTCGCTGCGCTCCAGCGCCGAAAGCTCGGCTTCGAGTCGCTCGCGTCGCTCTGTGTCGAGATGGAGCTCGCGCAGTTTTAGCGTAAGAATGAAGCGCTGGCCGCCATGTTGGCGTGCAAGGTTGAAGGCGAGCGTCAACTCCTGCTCGAGCAGTTGCTGCCGCCGCGCCGCCAAAGCGCGCTCGTTGCGCGCAGCAATGGAGTCTTCGTAGGCTGCGAGATTCGCCGCCGTTCCACGGGCCAACTCGTTCCGATACGCGGCCATCTCGGTATCCGCGGCGTTGTGCGACGCCAGCACCGCCGCGAGCGCTTCGCGCTCGCGCGCTTGTCCCTGGCCGGCATCGCGCGCCGCGATCTGCGCGACGCGCGATCGCGCCACGTTCGCGTCGCGCTGCAAAGCTGCGGCTTCGTTCTGTGCTCGCGCCGTGGGCTCGGCTAATCCAGGTAGGCTGCGGGTGCTTCGCAACGCCGCGATCCCGCGATCGTATCCGGCCAGCACCGCTTGGAGGGGGTGGGCGGCCAGCGCTTTGGAGAGATCGACGAAGCCCGCCGGCGCAGCCTGCGGGGTTGCCCCCACCAGCGCAACGGCGAGCGCCAGCGTCAACAACGAGCGTGCCGCGCAACGCATCAGAAAAATCCTTTGATGCACGGAAGCTTGCGCACGTAGGAGAAGGTGACGCCGCTCTGCCCGACGTTGGGCACGTAGGTCGTTACCGGGGTAAGCGTGAGTACGTTGAGTGCAAGCGGCTGCGTTTGCTGCCCCGCCAAAAGGGTCGGTCCGTCCGAGTTGAACCAGATCAAACGCAGACCCGAACAGACGCCTGGGTTTGCTTCGAGCCCGAAGCTCGTCGTCCGCGGAAAGCCGAACGTCTGCGAGAAGATCGCGTTGACTGCACCAAACGCTTTGGTTGCGCTGATGCCCAGCCCGGCTTGGAGGTCGCTGGTGAGCTGCACTTCGGTAAAGCCGAGCGCGCCGCCGAGCGAGGAGGAGAACGGCTGCAGCACGTTACGCGTAAAGAGTGTATTGAGCTGTCCGAACGCGAGGTTTCCGGCCATTTGGCCGGCGTTGAAACCCTGGCCGGTCGACTGAACGCCTTGCACCGCGCCGAAGTTCTGCGCTCCCACGAGCAGGCCGAGGATCTGATCTTGGCTGTACGGCGGCTGCGACTCCATCTTCAGATTCAAGCTGGTCGCGGGACCGGTGACGCGCAGCCGAATCGCCGTTGCCGGGTTTGCGACGAACGTTGTTGCGGAGGCGTTGATGTCGGGAATCACGCCGCTCGAGGGCGCAAAGCTCACCTCGCCCTTCTCTAAGTTGAAGGTGCGATAGAAGTTGAGCGTTCCGCCCGTCGAGTTAAAGGTTCCGCGCAGCGTCGGCGTCCGCAGCGTCCCGTCGAGCGCAACGTCGCCGGTGCCCCCGATATCTACGCTTGAATTCTGCACGCGCACGTCTTTCCCGGCCGCGATCCGCACGCCCCGAAATGCTACGTTCGGCAGAGGCGGCCGCGACTGGGTGCCGCTCTGCTGCGTCATAAAGGCATTGGGAGGGATGCGCGCGTTCGAGATAGCTACGTCGCCGCTGGCTTGCGGAATCGCCGCGTAATCGCGGGCGACCGAAAGCGCCGCGTCGAGCTTTCCGCGAAAGAGTCCGGGCAGGTCGAAGAGCACGTTCTCCGAGCGTCCTTGTAAACTGAAGCTCGAGTCGGGGATTCGGCGCAGATTCGCAAGCGATGCCTGACCTTGCAGCGCGAGCGTACCGCCGCCGGCCGTGGCCCGCGATTGTAGGGTTGTCTGCGTCCCGGCAAAGGTCAGCTCCGCGCCGATCGCGGTGACGGGCGTCTTCTCCAGCAACGGCCCGCCGAAGGCACCGTCACGCAGGGCTAGCGATCCGTGAAGCGCGGGAACCGCGACCGTTCCCCTCGCGTCGACGGTTCCATCGATCTGGCCGGCCAGCTGCGTTCCCTTGGGCAGCAATGCCAAGAAGTTCGAGAGCTTCACCGCCTGCGCGGTCAGCGATGCCGACATCGGGCCGTCGCCGGGGCGCACCCCCGAAGCGGCAAGATGAATCGGAAACTCCGCGTTGGCAAGCGCCCTGCCATGCTCGAAATCGATCTCACCATTGCGCACGCCTAGCCAGTGGCGGCTGGCGTCCACCTCGCCGGTGATGCGCGGTATCGTGAAGCGCTCGTGCTCGAGCGATTGCACGACGAGGGCGGCACGAACCTGCGGCTGTGCTAAGGTGCCGTTTACGTGCAGCATTGCATCGAGCGTCCCGCTGGTGTGAATATTCCTTCCGGTGGCCGCGTCGACGAACGCGCCGACGTCGGGACTGGTAGCGTGCACGGCCAGCGCCAGCGGATCGCTCGGCGAAAATCCGAACGCCCCCGACGCGTCGGTGCGTAGGGAAGGCACCTCCAACTCCGCCGATTGAATCGTTCCGCGCCCGTGTGACGCCGAGGCGCGTATTTCGAAGCGCTCGATCGGCAACGGTCCTGCCGTCCCCGCACTCAATGCGGCGTGCAGCCTCATCGTAATATCGGGATAGTGCCCGGCGATATTGGTCTGCGCATCGAGGCGTCCGCTGATCGGGAGATGTAGGTCGAGCATCGGCAACCACATGCCGAGATCCATCGCTCGTGCCGAGCCGTTCAGGTCGACGCTCATCGTCTGTGGAAACAGCCGGCCGGTCACGAGAACCTCGCCGCTCTGGCCGCCGAAATGCAGTGCGCTTACAACCGCCTGCTGCTGCATTGCCCAGCGCGCCGCGATATTTCCGAACTCGAGCCGGCGGAAGCGCGCGCCGGAGAGGCTCGCGCTACCTGCGGTCGAGACGACACGGTTTCCACTCAGCGCCGCCGCGGCTGCGAGGTATCCGGTTCCGGCAAGCGTGTCGCCGGAATCGAAGAAGTCGTTGAAATCGGAGAGATCGGCCTGCGGTGCGCTAACGGCGCCCCGCGTTTGCGCCAAGCTCGCGAACCCGTGAAGCCGCAGCGCAGTCGAACCCACCAGAACGTGCCCGCCGGTCAGCCCGATTGAACGCGCATCGCCTTGCACCGAACCGTGCAGATCGCGAATAGCGAGGCCGTTGATCGAAGCTTCGGGCGCGCTCATCGTGCCGGCGAAGGAAGGCATGAGGCCTCTCCCATGCATGCGAACGTCGGCGTCAACGCTGCCTTGCACGAGAGCCGCGGCTTTTGGCTGGACGGTCGCAAGCAACGCGCTGATGTCGGAGGAATGGAGCTGCGCGGCGAGGTCGTAACGCGGCGCAAATCCTCCCTGCGGCAACAGGTTCGTGACGGTTCCGGTAACGGCGAGAAAGAGTGGGCCGAGGGCCGCGACCGCGTCGTTCACGCGAACCGTTCCGCCGGCGAAAGCAGCTCGGCCGTTGCCGTTAATCTCGAAATTACGATAGCGCGTGCCGGCCGCGACGAACGCAGCTCCCAGCTGCGGCGATTGCGGCGTGCCGGCCAGCGTCGCGCCGAAGCTCGCCGCACTGGCGGCGTCGCCGGAGATGCCGCCGTCGAGCGCGCCGTTGCGCAACGCGACCGAAGCGCGCGCCCGCGCGTCGCCCCACGGGCCGGTCAGAACGGCGTTTCCGCCCAGCGTGACTCCCGGCTTTGCGTCTGCGCCGAAGAGCGTAGCGTTAAGCAATGCTCGCGCCGGCGCCACTGCAAAGTTGCGTGCCCGAAAGAGACCGAGGCTCGAGCCGTGCGGCCGGTCGAGCGCGATGCGAGCGTAGACCGAGCCGCGATTGCTGCGCACGTTGAGCGGACCGATCGACCCAACCCCGCGGCTGTCGACGTTGAAGATCGCATCCAGCGCTTGCGCTGCAGCGGCCCCGTACAGCACGCCGCGCGTTGCGATTGCTTTCGGATCGTTTGCCGTGGCTAGGGCGAAGCCGTTGAGCGGCATTCCCGGCAACAGCGAGGCGGCGTAGGGCAGGGCATCGGCCGGAGCGCGCACGCCGGCGATCATATCTATCGCGGCCGGCTCTTTCTCTAGTGCTATGCGGCCGCGAGCCGTCACGCCGATGCGGCCGTACGTTCCGTCGAAGCCGAGCACAGCCGCCTCGTGCCCGTCGTACGCCACCAGGCCGCCGGCGCGATCGAGCGCGGCGGAGGCGTACGCGATCCTGGGCGAGTGCAGATCGATCCAGATCAGCGGTTTCGTCGGCGCCCCCTCAACCAGCAGCGCGAAGGTCAGCAGGCCTCGCACCGGAAGGTGCTTGGCTTGCGCGAAGGCCGTGCGCAGCTGCGCGAGCTCGCCGCTCCCGCGCACGGCGACGCGCAAACGCGGATCGCGCAAATCGTAGAGACCGCCGCTCACCGCCACCGGCACGCCTGCCAGGTTTGCATCGAGGCGTTGCGCCAACAAGCCGCCGTCGTTGGCGTCCACGCGTCCCCGAACGCCGGCGACCGGTTTAGCCAAACCGCCGATCGCGATCCGCCCGTCGGTGAGAAGGGCGCTCGCGCCGAGATGCGGCTGCAGGGCGCCGTGTAAGTCCGCAAGCGCGACGTAGCGCGCATCCACGCCGCGCAGCATTCCGGAGCGGAGGCGAAGCGCCCGGGAGTTGATCGCGAAGTTCACCGCCGCGATAATCGGGAGCTCGGCGGCGGTCCAGCGGTGGCTGATCGTTCCCTGCTGCGGATCGATATCGCCGCGGCCGCGAACCGGAAAGAGCAGATCGCGTCGTTCACCGTACTGCAGCTCGATGCCGTAGTGCGAGCGCGCCGCAGTCGAGATCTCGGCTGAGGCTTCGAGGTGCTCGACATAGAGATACCGGTTGTCGGCGTCCGCCTCGCGGCTTCGGTCAACGACGTCGACCGAGCCGTCGGTGACGCGCGCGCTAAGAATCCACGGCCGTTGGTTCTTGGCCTGATTTGCCGGCGGCTGCGGGAGCGGAACGTTAAAGCTCCCATCAGGACGCCGGATGATCGTCAGGTGCGGCGTAGCGGCTTCGATGCCTTCGAGGCCAAAGCGCCGCTGGCCGCCGGGAAGCAGATCGCGCAGATTGTAAGCGATCGAAAGGCGCGCGATCGTTGCGATCGGCTCGTCGCGAAGCGAGGTTACGCGCACCTCTTCGAAGACCGCTCGATCGGTTCTCAGCGTCATCGGACCGAACGAAATGCGCACGTTGACCAGGCGCTCGACCGTTGCGACGATCGCCCAGCGGGCCAACGCTTCGCGCTGCCAGATCGCCAGCGCGACAAGAAAAAGCAGCGCAAAGGCTACCGCGCCCCAAAACCGGCCGCCTCTCGTGCGCTTCATTATAGGTAAGAGTCTGTTCCCGGGCGCCGGGCCTTTCTACCTCCGCTCCGGAATAACGAAACCCGTCGAGGCGTAGCCGCAACGGGTTCCGACGTATTCACTCACCTACCTCGCCTGTTTGGTTTCCTTGCGGAGACCCCACTGACGCCGATCTGGCGGTTTGACCGTTGCCGCGGAGCGTCACTCATCGCAACGTTTCCGATTGCATTGGCCGCGAACGATACGTTCGTCGCACTCCGAAGTTTCGAAGCTCGTGCATCGTATCACGCGCGCCGATGCGTGGACAAGCGTTCGCTTGGGCAATTCACAAACTGTCCACAATTATTTTTCGTTATGCACATACGGCGACATCCTCTACTCGTGACGGGTAGCTGCGCGGAGTGCAGCGAAAAACGATAACATGCACTTGCTGACCGTGCTGCTCGTGGCACAGAGCTTCTTCGGTACGTTGCCGATCGACGGCATACGATGCGACCGGGTGGAAGGCGCGGTCGAGCACGTTCACGTTAGCCTGCAACTCTTCGACCGGGGCAAAGCCGTGCAGGTCCCTGCCGGGATCGGCATTCCGCAGGGGAGCGATTGTCTCTATTGGGTGCACACGCACAGCGCTGATGGCTTTATCCACATCGAGTCGCCGGTGAAACGTACGTTCGACCTTGGAGAGTTCTTCGACATTTGGGGTCCGGAACTGAACTGGACGAAGGCCGCCAGCATGAGCGCGCCGCATGGCCGGCGCCTCTCGATTTGGGTTAACGGCAAGCCTTGGCATGGCAGCGACCCGCGCGCCATCGTACTGCACGACCATCAGACGATCGTGATTCAGAACGGGTCGCCCCTCGCAAAGCCGGTGCAGCCCGACTGGTCGAAGTTTTGAATCCAATCGAGCTTGACGGCAGCCACTTGAGCCTCGAGGATATCGAGGCGGTCGCGGATGGTGCGCCGGTACGGATCGCGCCGGCCGCGCGCGATCGCGTCGCGCGAGCTCGTGAGTTCGTTGATAGCCGGTTCGCGAGCGGCGAAGTGATCTACGGGGTGACGACCGGCTTCGGCCGTTTGGCCAGCATCTCCGTCGACCCGGCTGACGCCGTCGCGCTGCAGCTCAATCTGGTGCGCAGCCACGCGGCCGGCACCGGTGAGCCGCTCGGGATTCCGCTCGTGCGCGCGGCCGGCGTACTGCGAGCGAACTCGCTATCGGCCGGACACTCCGGCGTGAGCCCGCAGACACTCGATCTCATTGTCGCGATGCTGGAGCGCGGCGTCACACCAGTAGTCCCGTGTCAGGGCTCGGTCGGAGCGAGCGGCGATCTGGCGCCGCTCGCTCACATGACGCTTACGCTGATCGGCGAAGGCGAAGCCTTCTATCGGGGCGATCGTCTTCCGAGCGCCGTCGCGCTCGAGCGCGCCGGACTCCAGCCGATCTCGCTTGGCGCGAAGGAAGGACTGGCGCTCGTCAACGGAACGCAGGTCATGACGGGTATCGCTGCGCTCGGCGTGCTGCGCGCGTTGCGCCTCGCGGCTGCGGCAGACGTCATCGGCGCCATGTCGCTCGAAGCCTATCTCGGCACCGAGCGCGTCTTCGATCGCCGCCTCAACGATCTGCGGCCGCATCCGGGCCAGGCGCGCGTCGCTGCTAATCTGCGCGCGCTGCTTGCCGGGTCCGAAATCGTGCAGTCGCACGCGCAGTGCGATCGCGTCCAAGATCCGTACTCGTTCCGCTGCATTCCGGTCGTGCATGGCGCCGTCCGCGATTCGATCTGGCACGTGCGGCGGGTGACAGAGGTCGAGGCAAACTCGGTCACCGACAACCCGCTGGTTTTTCCCGAGGACGGCGAGTTCATCTCAGGCGGAAACTTTCACGGCGAGCCGATCGCGCTCGCGCTCGACTTTCTCAAGATCGCCGTTTCGGAACTCGCCTCGATCGCGGAGCGCCGGCTCTACCTCTTGCTCAACGCTGAGGATCGTGGCTTGCCGCTCTTCCTCGCGCGCCGTCTGGGGTTGGAGTCCGGCCTAATGATCGTTCAGTATACCGCCGCGGCGCTCGTCAACGACAACAAAGGTTTGGCGTGGCCGTCGAGCGTCGATTCGATTCCCACCTCGGCCGGCCAAGAGGACCACGTCAGCATGGGGATGACGTCTGCGAACAATCTGGCCCGCGTTCTCGATAACGTCGAAGGGGCGCTCGCCTGCGAACTGCTCGCTGCGCTCGCCGCGGGCGAACTGCGGCGGCCGCTCAAATCCGGCCGCGGAACGCAAGCCGCCTACAATACCGCGCGCGAATCGATCGCGTCGTGGACCGGCGATCGTCCGCCGGCGCCCGACATCGCGGCTGCGCGCGAGTTGATCCGCTCGCAGCGTATCGTCGCGGCCGCCGAATCGGCGATCGACCGTCAGCTCACAGAAGCCCCCGTGTCACCCTGAGCCCTTCGACTCCGCTTCGCCAAGCTCAGCGTCGTTCAGGACAAGCTCTGTCGTGTCACCCTGAGCCCTTCGACTCCGCTTCGCCAAGCTCAGCGTCGCTCACGACAAGCACCTGTGGTGTCACCCTGAGCCTGTCGTGTCACCCTGAGCCTGTCGAAGGGTGGCCGGCCTCACATAGTCCCCGTGTCACCCTGAGCCTGTGGTGTCACCCTGAGCCTGTCGAAGGGTGGCCCGCCTCAAATAGTTATGTTGAACTGCAAATACGCGTTGAACGGATTCGGCAAAACGAAGGCGTTCGTATCGGCGTAGCCCGGAGTGTAGGATTGTGCGAAAGCCGGATTGAGCGGAACGCCGTTGGCCTTCAAGTCGTGCGGCGAGCTGCCGTTGTAGAAATTCGAGACGTAGTAGAAGTTATCGATGTATCCGCAGGTGTAGCCGTTCGGCGGCCACTGTTTCGTCCACGGTTCGGAGGAGCCGCCGAAGCAGGCATTGATCAGATTGGCAAGGAGCACGTTTGCCTTAACGCGCGGAGATAGCTGGTAGCCGAGCTGTACGCCAAAGTTGAGCTGGCTCGGCTGCCGAAAGGCGCCGAATGAGTCGAAGACGCCGGTTTGGGGATTGGGGATGAAGAACTCGCCGGGAACGCTGCCGTTCTGGGTAGCCGACAACCCGCAGCTCGTGTAATCGGCCCTAAGCGGATTGCGCGCGGTAGGAATCGCGGCCGAATTGCGAGTGCAGGTTCTCGGATCGATGCCGAGCACGTCGCCCGGATTGCCGTAGAGCGAGCCTTCGTTGAACGTCAGCGCCGGCGTTATATTAAATCGGTTGTGCTTGTAGTTGACGATTGCGCTCAGCACGTTCGGGGACAGGTAGGCGAAGTCGAGTCCAACCGGGTACCAGCCGTTACGGTCGAGCAGCGGTTGCGGCGACATCGAATAGTACGGATTCAAAATCGGCGGATTATATTTCGGATTGAGCTGCACGCACTTCGGGTCGGGGAAAACTCCACCGTGCTGCCCGTTCTCGTAACATCGCGATCCGCCGCCGGCCTTGGTGAGTCCGTTGAAGTTCGCGATGTCTTGATTGTACGGATCGATCGGATTGATAGACGTGCCTGGGAAGCTGTTCCAACGCTCCGCGGCGTTCGTATAGGTGTAGGAGATCACGAACGACAAGCCGTTCCTGTTGAAGTCGCCTTTGGTAAACTCGGTCTCGAAACCGGCGACGCGTTCGACCCCCGAGTTGAGGCCGCCGGCAAGTCCGAACGGCAGGGAGATTCCATAGATTTGGTTGGTCGCGTAGCGGAAATACGGCGTGACCTTAATGGACATATCGGTTCCCTTGAACCGCCGCTCGTACGAAAAGTCGTAGTTATCGGAATACTGCACCAGAGCGTTGTGGAGCGGAGTCGTGTATCCGTACTGCCAAAACGCCTGGAACAGATCGTATGCGAGGTTATTATCCTTGGCATTATATTGGACCTGATACGTCTGCGGCTCTTGCGCGTATCGGCCGGCTGAAAGACGGAGCACCGTGTCGGGATTGAGGGTGTACGTCATGCCTAACTGTGGAGTGAACGCATAACTCGAGACCGACGGCGGATAATTGTTGCTCAGCAACAGGTGTCCGTCTTTGCCGTCCGGGTGGACGGTTTGTACGGGATGCGCTGGGATCGACGCGTCCACCGGGCAGTTAAAACCAATGAACGGAATCGGCGGACGTCCGCTGGCCGGCGGCGTGGGAATAAAGTACGGCGCGAGCGTTATGGGATTATAACAGAACTCATTCTGCCCGGCCGTGAACCAGAAATTTTGCCCATTGTTGGATGTGTTGGCGAGATCGTATTCGTATTTTTCCTCGCGCAGTCCGAAATTGATATTGAGCTTATCGCTCGGATTCCACTGGTCTTGGAGCGCGAGCGCAGTGAAGTTGGGTTCTACCGTATTGAGAAAGCCCGAGTTTCCGGTATAGGTAATCTGCCAGTTTGCCTTCGGAACGGTCGGTCCCGGTGCGGGTTGCGCGAACGATCCGCTCGTCAGCGGGCTATTGCATGGGGCGGGTTGCCCTTGCGTGTAGCTCTCTCCCAGATAAGCCCCCGAGTAGTATGCGAAGCATTGCTTTCCGTTCGTCAAACTCGTCGCGGCGGTGAAAGGCGAATTGTTGAAGTTATCGTTATTGTAACGGTTAGTGCTCGCGTTGACGTAGTTCGCGTCGAACGTGAGCAAGTGCTGGGAGCTGAGTTGATCCGCAAACGTAAAAGCCAGCCCACGGGTGTGCGCTGCGAGCTCGTAGTCGTAGCTCAATCCTCCGAACCCAAAGAACGGCGTCCCCCAGCTTAGCGCACTTGCCTGCAACCAGTCCGAATAGAAAGTATAGCCGTAGATTCTAAAATAAGCGGTCGAACCCATATTGTGCTGGTATTGCAGCTTGGTTATTGCGGCGTTGTTCCAAAACGAGTCGCGATTGTCGGGTGGCACGGCCGAGAAGGTGCCGGCCGCGCACTGACCGGGGACGCTGAAACTGCCGTAAAATCCGTACGTGTTGACGTTGGCGCACCGATTTCCCGGCGAACTAGGGGCGAAGTATGCCACGGGCGACACGCCGGCCGCACTCTGGCCGAATCGCGTTCCGCTCGGCCAAGTGACGAAATCGGGCCAGACTTCGGGAACGGTCTGTCCATAGATGACTTGGCTCAGCTGCGTGATGACATTCGGCCCAAGGTCGTTCTGCGAGCTATAAAACTGCGTCTGCAGCGCGACAAGGTTGTAGAGCAGTTGCACGTCGTCGCGGCCGGCATCGTGCCGGTGCGGAATCCCGATGTGGAGGTTGACTACGCCTTCGCGATCTGCGAGGTTCGAAACTCCGTAGGCGGAATAGGCCGGCGTAATCGTTGCGTAGCATCCTGGATCGTTGGTAATGCCGCCCGGCATCCGGATGTAACCGGGTTGCCCCGGATCGAGTTGGAACGGATCGTAGACCGGCGACGGGTTGGGCCCGCGGTACCCGTTGCTGCTTAACGGCGGCCTGAACGTGCACGTTGGGAAGACGCCGGCAAACGGTAGATTCGCGGTGTTATACGCGATGGCGGGGTAGCCCCAGACGTCGCCGAGATTGGAGCCGTTGAACTGATCGAGGTAGCGGTAATCTTGATTGTAGCCGCCGATGCCTACGTAGTAGGAGAACAGCCGATCCGGCGTCGAGCCCCCGACCTCGAACTGCAAGTTGTGGTAGTACGTCGGCGTGCCGATGCCGCCGCTGACCGTCGCGTAGCCGGGAAACGTTCCGGTCTTGATGACCTGATTGATGAACCCTGCAAGGCCGCTCGCGCTCTCGCCGGCCGTGCCGCCGCCCGCGTAAACTTGCAGTTCTTGCTGGCCGAGGGTTCCGGCTGTGCTGCCGGGATAGTTGTCAAACGAGCGATTGACCGGTACGCCGTCGAACTCGAAACCAACCTGATCGAAGTTGCCGCCGCGAATGTAGACGACTTGGTCCCACCCCTGTTGATTCGCCGGAACGTAGGCGCCGGGAACGGAGGCGATCGCGGAATATGCATTATTGAGGTTCCCACCCCCGCCGAGGCCCGCCGCGGCCTGCGTAACGGTGGAGTTGACCGAATAAACATCGCTCGTCGTCCCGGATTTCACCAGATCCATCGACGAACGCGCCGTCACGTGCGCGATCGTCCGCAGCGAGGGAGCGAGCGCGACGCGAATCGTCTGCAGCTGATCGGCGAAGACCGAGACGCCGGTGAGCGCCGACGCCTCAAAGCCATCTTTCGAAACCGTTATCGTATATGTGTCGGGCGCAAGCGAGAGAAACGCAAACCGCCCGGAGGCGTCGGTCGTCACCGTCGCGGTTTGGGAGGCGCTCACGGCGACGACCGTCGCTCCGGCAATCGGCGCCTTTGACGTACTGGCGACTTGCCCGGTAATCGAGCCGGTCGTTCCGGCGCGCGTGCAAATCGCTCCGGCGCTAAACGCCGCCGCCACGATCGCGAAAAGCAGGATTGATGACTTCACCGAGTGCAGCATCCGCAAAGATTCTCGACGCGAGTTATGGTGTCATTCCACCGCTTGAGGATAATATAACTTGAAGAACGAAGGACGACGCGCATGAGCGCGGTTGCCGGACCGCGCGCCGTCCGGGCGCCGCGCGGTAAAGAGATCTCCTGCTTGGGTTGGCCGCAAGAAGCGGCGTTGCGCATGTTGATGAACAATCTCGACCCAGCCGTGGCGGAGCGTCCCGACGATCTCGTCGTTTACGGCGGAAACGGTCGCGCCGCTCGTTCGTGGGAGGCCTTCGACGCGATCGTTCGGACGCTGCGGCGTTTAAAAGGTGACGAAAGCCTGGTCGTGCAGAGCGGCAAACCGATCGCAGTCTTCAAGACCCACGCGCGAGCGCCGCGAGTCCTGATCGCCAACGCGAACCTGGTTCCGAAATGGGCCGACTGGCCGACGTTTCGCGCGCTGGAAGCGCAAGGGCTCACGATGTACGGTCAGATGACCGCGGGCTCGTGGATCTACATCGGCACGCAAGGGATCGTTCAAGGCACGTACGAGACCTTTGCCGAGCTTGCCCGGCAGCACTTCGGCGGTTCGCTGGAGGGGCGAGTCACCTTGACGGCGGGCGTCGGCGGGATGGGTGGTGCGCAGCCGCTCGCGATCTCCATGAACGGCGGAATCTGCCTGGTCGTCGACGTCGATCGCGCACGCCTAGAGCGGCGACGGGAGTTGCGCTACCTCGACCTTGTCGCCGAGTCGCGTGATGACGCGCTGCGTGAGGTCGAGCGCGCACGCCGCGCCCGCGAAGCCGTTTCGATCGGTTACGAAGGAAATGCGGCGCAAGAGTTTCCTGAGCTCTACGAGCTCGGTCTGCGCCCCGACGCGGTCACCGATCAGACTTCCGCGCACGACTTGCTCAACGGTTACATCCCGGCCGGTCTCTCGCTCGAGGCGGCAACCGAGCTTCGCAAGCGCGATCCAAACGAGTACGAGCGCCGCGCTTTGGAGAGTTGCGGCCAACACGTGGCGGCTATGGTCCGCTATCTCGACGCGGGCGCGATCGTCTTCGACTATGGCAACAACATTCGCGCGCAGGCGGAGCGCGCCGGTTTCGCGCGCGCTTTTGCCTTTCCGGGCTTCGTGCCGGCGTTCATTCGGCCGCTCTTCTGCCGCGGTTCCGGTCCGTTCCGTTTTGCTGCGCTCTCGGGCGACGAGGGCGACATCGAACGCTGCGATCGAGAACTGCTCGAGCTCTTTCCCGGCGACGCCTCACTAGCGCGTTGGATTCGCCTCGTTCGTGAACGCATCGCTTTTCAGGGCTTGCCGGCCCGCATCTGCTGGCTCGGCTACGGCGACCGCGCGAAGGCCGGTCTTGCCTTCAACGAGCTGGTCCGCACGGGAGCCGTCAAAGCGCCGATCGTCATCGGCCGGGACCATCTCGACACCGGCAGCGTCGCCTCGCCGTATCGCGAGACGGAGGCGATGCGCGACGGCAGCGACGCGATCGCGGACTGGCCGATTCTCAACGCGCTGCTCAATACGGCCGCCGGGGCTCACTGGGTGAGCTTCCATCATGGCGGCGGCGTCGGCATCGGATACAGCCTGCACGCCGGTATGGTCGTGGTCGCCGACGGGAGCGACGACGCGCGCGACCGCCTCGGCTGCGTGCTAACGACCGATCCCGGACTCGGCGTCGTTCGCCACGCCGACGCCGGTTACGAAATCGCGATCGAAACGGCCGACGCTAAAGGCATCGACTGGCGCCTCTGATCGACCGCCTCGCGCCATCCACTATTGTCACCCTGAGCTTGTCGCAGTGTCACCCTACGTGCACGCCCTTCGACTCGCTGCGCTCGCTTAGGACAGGCTCCGTCGAAGGGCGCCACTGCAAACCGTTAAAAGTCGGCTGCCAAGGGTGCCCATGAGGTCCAAGTAACGTAACAGGAACGTCGGTTACGACACCACAAAATGGCACAACTATGAGGACCGTTTTCACGATCATCACTGTCGTGCTTGGAACTGCGACGGGTTTCATAAGCACGGGTCACGCGCCCGCGATCGCAGCGACTGGCGGATGCGCGCCATCGGAAGCGCGGTACGATGTCACGCTTCCTGGGCACCCCTTCTCGGTGCAGCAAAGTCCAGACGGAAAGACGGTGTTTGTCTCGCTGGTTAGTTCGAGCCCGAAATCACCGAACGGTCTCGCGGTGCTGCACTGCGATGGAGTGCGCTATCGGTACTCGCACACCGTGCTGCTCGAGTCGCAGCCGACCGGGATGGCGATTTCGCACGACGGCAAGACGCTTGTCGTTGCCGACGATGGCTTCATCGTGTTCGTTGATGCCGTGGCTGCAGCTCAAAAGCAAAAGCCGGCGCTCCTTGGATACATGCAAGATCTTGAGGGTTCACCCGAGGATAACGATCCGGGGTCAGTATATGCAAACTTCTCACCGGACGATCGGTTCGCGTTCGTTAGCGAAGAGCAGAATGCGACGATAACCGTCATCGATATGGCGAAGGCGCGCGGTTCGCATTTCTCGCGCTCGTCGATCGTTGGAGAAATCCCGGTAGGTGAAGCACCGGTAGCGCTGACATTTTCGAACGACGGGCGCTACCTCTTCGCCACGACCGAGGTCGCAAAGCGCGAAGATGGATATCCGAAGGAATGCAAGACGGGTGGCGCCCCGACCGCGCCTTCCGTCGAACGCGGAGTCATCTACACCGTCGATGTTGCGAAGGCCGAAACAGACCCGGCGCACTCCGTAATTTCAAAGACGTTGGCTGGGTGCTCGCCTGTTCGGTTGGCGATTGCTCCTGACGGGTCGGTCGTCTGGGTTACGAATCGTAGCTCAAACGACGTGCGTGCGTTTTCAACCGCGAAGCTGATTGCCGGCGCGCCTGATGCGCTGGTGCAAACGGTCGCGGTTGGCGCCAATCCCGTACCGGTTGCGATTACCCGCGACGGGCGGTACGTGCTGGTAGGAAACACCAATCGGTTCGGCGCGAACGCAGGTACGGCGCAAACCGTTTCGGTTGTCGTGACGGACCACGGAAAGGCCATCGGATCGATCGCGGTCGGCGTCTTCCCGCGCGAGTTTCAACACGGGTCCGGTACCACGTTGTTCCTCGCGAATTACGGTTCAAGCACCTTGACGGTCTTTAATACCGCACGACTTATGGAACTGGTCCACTAGCGCAACGAACGCGTTTCAACCAAAACTGGCGTTCCTGATCCAGTCACCCTGAGCGGAGTCGAAGGGCGACACTGGATGTCACGACCCACCGCCGCCTGACATTGAACCGCTGGTAAACGTGCGCCTGAAGTAATGAGACTCACTCCCTAAGGCTTCAGCGAAAAGACGGTTCCGCACCCCTGATCGGGGCCGCTGTAGGGGCAGTAGTCCGAGCCGCCTCCGGCCGTCGTGCCGTAGAGCGTGCCGCTTACGTTGATGAGGCCCGCTTGCGGGCTATCGCCGTCGGTCGACCCGCCTTTGAAGCGGTAACGCACGGTTTCCTTACCGGACGTCGTGATCGAGAAGACCGTTCCACAACCGGTGTAGTAGCGACTGCAGAACGAGTCCGCGCCCCCTCCGACGGTCGTGCCGTAGAGCGTGCCGTTCACGTTGATAAGGCCCGCCTGAGGGATTGCGCCGTCACTGCCATTACCGAAGCTGTGGAGCACAGTTTCCGTTCCGGATGGCGTGGTTGCGAAAACGGTGCCTAGGTTGTACGCGCCAGCTCCGGTGGTCGTGCCGTAGAGCTTGCCCTTGACGTAGATAAGACGCGCATCCGGGTTTTGCCCGTCGGTCGTCCCGCCTTTGAAGAAGTAGAGTACCCTTTCCTTACCGGACGACGTGATCGAGAAGACCGTTCCGCAAACGGCGCCGACGCCGAAAAAGCAGTTCGGGCCCCCTCCATGGGTCGTGCCGTACAGCTTGCCGTTGACGTAGATGAGGCCGCCATCCGGGTTTTGGCCGTCGGTCTTCGCGCCTTTGAAGCTGTGGAGTACGGTTTCCTTACCGGACGGCGTGATCGAGAAGACCGTTCCGCAACCGCCACCCTCATACGAACTGCAGCTCTGCGCGCCGCCCTCCACCGTCGTTCCGTAGAGCGTGCCGTTAACGTTGAGAAGAGGCGCCCTCGGTCGCGCGCCGTCCGCTGGGACGCCTTTGAAACTGTACAGTACGGTTTCCATCCCAGACGTGGTAATCGCAAAGACCGTTCCGTTCCCATACGCGCCACCGGAGGCGGTTGTGCCGTAGAGGGTGCCGTTGACGTTGAGAAGAGGCGCCACCGGGGTCTCACCGTCCGCCGGGCCGCCTTTGAAGCGGTGGAGTACGGCTTCCTTGCCCGACGCCTTTATGCGGTAAACCGTGCCGCAGCCCTCACGGTATGAGCATCCGCGGCCGCCGCCGACGTTCGTCGTGCCGTAGAGCGTGCCGTTGACGTTGATAACGCCCGCGAACGGGTACCTGCCGTCTTTCGAACCGCCTTTAAAGCTATAAACCACGGTATACATGGCAGCGCGCGTTCCGTCCGGCGTGACTCCGGCAGCCGAAGGGTTAAGCGGCGTGCCGCTTCTGCCGCCGCAGCCTGAAAGCATCGCTAGAGCCGCGAACGCGCCTAGCGCGCAGCCGCCAAACCCTACGCCCTTCATCCCGTACCTCCCTGAAGATGCAGCGAAACTTCGGCATCCGATTCAATTTGCACCGCTTGCCAACGACGCCTTGACGCAAAGCGTCTCACGATTGCGATTATATGGGCCGAGCGAGCTTTGGACTTAGCAGCTTGGTCGCTGCTATGGACCTGGAGATGCTGCGCCGAAATAGGGGTCTCATTCGCAAGGGGCCGAACTCCTCAACCGCTGATCCGTTCATCCAGCGAGGAGCAGAGCAAATGAAAAGCTCAGGTCCTGGCCGTTATGCGCTACGCAGCTGCGCCGCTGCAGCAATGCTGGCGGGGTGCGGCGTCCTTCCCCTGAGCTTGTCGAAGGGTCAGGATGACACGCAGCCGCCGATCGGCGCGCCGGGTATGATGTCTCAGTTCGCTACCTCCGCGGCACGGCAGAATACAGTACGGTACGGCGCCCCACTCGTTTCGTGTGCTATACCGCTTTGCCGGAGGTCGCCACGACGGGCGAAATCCTGGAGCACGTTTGATCGACGTGAATGGAACGTTGTACGGCACGACACTGGCCGGCGACGATTGCAAACACGGCAATGATTTAGGCTGCGGAACGGTTTTCAGCGTAAGCACCGCTCGATCGGAGAAGGTCGTTCACCGCTTCACGGGTGGTGCGGATGGTTGGCTTCCCCTGGCGAGCTTGATCGACCACAACGGCACGCTGTACGGTACGACGCGGTATGGCGGCGGTTCGGGGTGCGTGGAGTATTTCGGCTGCGGCACCATTTACACGATAAGCGCCAGCGGCGCAGAGAAAGTGTTTTACGCTTTCGGAAGCTACGCCAACGGGACCCAGCCCTTCGCGCGCTTGATCGACATTGGAGGCACACTGTACGGCACGACCTGGCATGGCGGTACTTCCAACAACGGAACCGTGTTCAGCGTAAGTAGGGCGGGCGTTGAAACGGTGCTGCATAGCTTTGGCGGCAGCCCTGATGGCGCATTGCCGATTGCGGGCCTTATCAACATAAAGGGAACGCTGTACGGCACGACATCGGGCGGTGGTACGGGATGCAGTTCGAGCGGCGGCTGCGGAACTGTGTTTAGTATAAGCACCAGCGGTGCCGAGAAGGTCCTGTATAGTTTCGCCGGCGGTACCGATGGCTCGTATCCGAACGCGGGGTTGACCGAGGTCAATGGGACGATGTACGGCACAACTTCGCCAGACATATGTTGTAGCAGCGGAACCGGCTGGGGAACGGTTTACCGCGTAAGCACGACCGGTGAAGAGAAGGTTCTGCATCATTTCGGTCGCCGCTTGGACGGGTCTCAACCCATTGCAGGACTGATCAATGTCAAAGGCGCGCTTTACGGCACCACGGAAACCGGAGGCTCGTCGGGGTGCAGCAAATACCCCGTGGGCTGTGGAACGGTTTACAGCATCAGCACCACCGGCACCGAAAAAGTGCTCCACATTTTCCCTAGCGCTACCGATGGATGGTTTCCTCTAGCGGGCCTCACCTACCTGAGCGGCAAACTCTACGGCACGACAGCTTTTGGAGGCAGTTCTCATTGCGCCAAAGCCGGCTGCGGAACCGTTTTCGCGTTGTCCATTTAATATGAGGATTATCAAATGACGAGGCTTATATTTACCGGACCTGCTCTCGGTGCTTGCGCCCTCGTCGCCGCGCTCACCAGTTGTGGAGGCAAAGCGCTCACGCCATCTTCGGCAACTGCACCTGCGGAATCGAACGCCGGCGCCTCAAGCTATAAAGTTCTGTACAACTTCCACGGTCGCGATGGCTCAGGTCCGGCCGCAAACCTGATCGCCATAAATGGCACGCTTTACGGCACCGTCAAAGAAGGCGGAATGCATGGATTGGCTCCAAAGGACGGCGTGGTTTTCAGCATTACGACGAGCGGCAAGGAACGGGCGCTACACGACTTCGGCGCAACGCGCGATGATGGTACTTATCCCCTGGCGAGCTTGATCGAAGTGAACGGCGTCCTCTACGGAACGACCGGACTCGGCAATCCGTACAATACCGGTACAGTTTACAGCATTACGACGAGCGGCAAGGAGCGCGTGCTCTATAGCTTCAGCGAGTTCGGTCCCGACGGCATGCAACCGTCGGCGAGTTTGACCAACGTTAACGGCACGCTTTACAGCACGACCAATTTCGGCGGATCGTCAAATTTCGGAACGGTATTTAGCGTTACCACGGACGGCAAGGAGAAGGTCGTTCACAGCTTCGGGCACCCCTATGGCACTGACGGTCAAATTCCCGCGTCGCGCTTACTCGACGTGAACGGAACGCTCTACGGCACAACATATCAAGGCGGTATCTACGGGCGAGGCAATCATTGTGGATCATTGGGGCCGTGTCCCGGAGATGGAACGGTGTTCAGCGTTAGCCCGGCCGGCAAAGTTCGCGTGCTGCATAGCTTCGGCAATGGTTCCGACGGTGTACACCCCGAGGCTGGCTTGATCCGAGTGAACGGCACGCTCTATGGCACGACGGCTCAAGGCGGGGAATATTACAGTTGCGGCACCGTCTTTAGCATCACGACGGCGGGTACGGAGCGTGTGCTACATAGCTTCGCCGCGGCGTCAACCGACGGCTGTGGACCTGCGGCAGGCTTAATCAGCTTCGGCGGCAGATTCTACGGAACAACGGAGTATGGCGGCGCGTACGCCCCTCTCGGCACGGTCTTCAGCATCGAAAGGGCAGGGGGCGGAGAACGCATATTGCACAGCTTTGGCTCCGGAAGCGACGGAAAACACCCGGTAGCGGCTCTGCGCGAGCTGAATGGGACGCTCTACGGCACCACGGAAAACGGCGGCACCACAAACCACGGTACAATATTTGTGTTGCGCCCATAATGCTGGCCGACCTGGGCGATACGGGTGGTCGAGGGCCCATACGGCGGTCAACGAAGTCATCATCATGTCGAGCGAGGCCTCATTTTCTAAACTTCTCCGTCAACGACGGCGCGCGGCCGGGTACTCGCAGGAAGACCTGGCGGAGCGCGCCGGCCTGAGTGCCGGTGCAATTGGATCCCTCGAACAAGGCCTGCGTCGCGCTGCGCACCGAGACACGGTTAAGGCTCTCGCAGATGCCCTCAATATGTCCGAATCCGAACGCGGACAGCTCGAAGAGGCGGCGGCGCGTGCCCGCGGTCGCCAGCCGCGACGCACTTCGGGCATTCCGCCGTCCCTCACATTGTTTGTCGAACGCAACGAGGTGGGCGAACTCAAGGGGTTGGTGGCCGACCACCGGCTGTTGACCGTCACGGGATCACCCGGAATTGGGAAGACGCGAATCGCGACCGAGGTGGCCCGGCGCATCGAAGACTCTTACGACGAAACATGGTTTGTTGATTTGCTGCCGATTAGCAATCGGGGCCTTGTTGCGTCGCAAATTGCCCTTTGTCTCAACGTTCCAGTCGAAGGTGACGACGGACTGTCCGGGATCATTCATCATCTCCGCCCACGCCGCTCGCTGCTAGTGATTGATAACTGCGAACATGTCATTGCCGATGCGGCAGCGGTTGTGGAAAAGCTTCTTCCGCGCTGTCCACTGTTGACGGTCTTCGCGACCAGCCGCGAAGCCCTGGCCCATTCTGCGGAATTGGTATACCGCCTGCCGCCCATGGATTCGCAAACGGCGTCGGATTTGTTCCTCGCACGCGCACTACAAGCCGACCCAACGTGGTCGGTCGACGCGCAACGCCTTGCGGTTGTCACCGATATCTGCAAAACGCTCGAAGGCGTTCCCCTCGCGATCGAACTCGCTGCATCGCGTATATCGGCGCTGGGGCTCGAAGCGTTGCGCAGCCGGCTGTGGGGCGGAATTACTTTGACGGGAAGCCGAGATCTTCCGCTTCACCATCAAACAATGACCGCTACAATAGCTTGGAGCTACGACCTGTTGGCTGACGCTGAAGCACAGCTGTTTCGTCGCTTGAGCGTATTGGTTGGCGGCTTCACGTTGGAGTTGGCGGAAAGCGTTGGGCACGGCCAGGCGTTGCCGCCAGAAGCTGTTGCGGATGTCCTGGCGCGCCTCGTGCAAAAGTCGCTTGTCAGTGTCAATCATCTAGGAACGTCTACGCGCTATGGATTTCTGGAATCGATCCGGACATTCGCCTTGCAACTTTTAACGGAAGCCGGCGAACACGAAAAAGATGGTATCGTCGAGCAAACGATGCTTCGTCTGATGGAATGGTTGTCGCAACAGGCTACCAGTCTCAAATCCGCAACGCCCGCGTCCGTCGTTACGGAGTTACGTAAGGAGTTGGACAACGTCGCGGCAGCTATAAGCTGGGCAATTTCGACTGGAGACGACCCTGCGATTACGTCGGCGTCGCGGCTCTTCATTGCGTTTCAATTAGTTTGGGCGGGGACGAGCCGGCAGATGGACTTTCGCGGATTAGGGCTACGATTGCTGGACTGCTTGAGCGACGATAAGATGCCAGAGCTCGTAGGCCTCGTTACTCACGGACTGAGTCCCTATCTGGGAGAAGCCAAACTCTTATCCCTATCGCGGCGCGCCATACCATTGCTTGTCGCCGCGGGTTACAGAGTGAACGCAGGCGAGATGCATGCCAAGTGCGCGCAAGTCGAATGTTTGCGTGGCGACGTACAGGCAGCAGAAAGACATCTCCACCTTGGTCAGGCACTGTTCAACCCCGACGAGCTCAAGCGTACGCGCTGGGGCTGGGCGTTCGCGTGCAACGCGGGCTACGTGCATTGCATCCTTCAGGATTTCGATGCTGCGAAAGCGTCGTTGATCGGTTTGGAGATTCCGCCGGGAGACTCGTTTCTCGGCGACGTGCTGCGTTTGCGAGCGTCAATTGAATTCCATCAGGGAAACGTCGAGATCGCCATCGAGCTGCTCTCGTCGCTGAAGAAGCAGCTAGATACCCATCCTGTTTTGAGGTGGCATGCGATTCAAACCTACGGAAATCTCGCGGAATACTACCTGTATATTGGCGATATCCGTGCGGCTGACGCAGAGCTCCGCGCGTGCTTGAACGCTACACTGGAGGCACGCAACGCGTGGATGGCGGTGGCTGCGAGTCACGCGAGACATGCGGCGCTGGTGGCAGCCCGCTGTGGCCGCATTGAGCTTGCGGTGCGGTTACTGGGTGCGGCCGATCCCCACCACTTATCAGAGCCGGGGGCCCCTTTCGATTCCGGCGCCGTGGCGACGAAAATTGTCGAAGCGGAACTTTCCCCCGCGCATGCAGACGCATTACGTGGCGTAGGCGCAAGCGAAGACCTCTACGATTTGTTTGAAGAGTTTCTTGCTCAGCCGGCGGCTAGCGATAGTGCCCGACTCAGCGCAACATCAAGTCGGTGAGCCACCTCCGTGACACGATCGTCACCAAACTGGCCGAATAATGACGACGGCAGGTCGTACTCGATACGCGAACCGCCGCCGGCGTTCTCATAAATAATCACGCGTAAAGGCGCGTACAAACCAGCAGCTAGTTGGTAACGCGTCATCCTCGAAGCGGTGAGTGGATTTCCGATTTCATACTGCACAGCGTCTCGAACCTTGCCATAAAGGCCGACTAATACGCCGTGATCGCGCTTAAGAAAGATGGAGAGCTCGGGCGCCGCGTCTAGGCGCTGCTTTAGCCGTTCTGTGACTCCATCGCTAAGCAGTAGTAGGATCTCTTCGTCGATCGGGGGGATCAAGGTTTCTATTGACATCCGAACGTCGGCGGGCGCCTTTTGCGATTCTATGACGACGTGCGTGACCTCTATCGCTCTTCGTGACATCAATGGTGACACAGCACCCTCCAGAGTTCTATAGGTATGCAATAACGATACGGGGCGGGGCCCGATGGTACCACCTACAACCCCTACAAATCCTCCGACAGATGGGGATGTGGGTGGTCACGGGCGTCGGCTGCGTGCATACTTGGCTCATCATGAGTACACCGCGCAGCGTCACCGATCAGGATGTTTGTCAACGAGCTCGGCATTGCTCGGTGCCTCGTTTGTAGCTAAATTCGTTCGGCTGCAAAAGCCGGGGAGGTTTCGAACGTGAGTGGTTCAGGAAAACCGAGTATCGTCTTCTGCCATGGAATTTGGGCAGACGGCTCGTGCTTCAGCAAAGTCATCGCGCCCCTTCAAGCCGGCGGCTATGAGTGCATCTCGGCGCAATACCCCCTCAACACAACTGCCGACGACATCGCCATCGTCAAGAAGACACTGAGCCGTGTCGGCAGTCCCTCCATCCTCGTCGGACATTCGTACGGGGGCCAGGTTATCACCGGGGCCGGCACCGACGACCGCGTTCGCGGGCTCGTGTACATCTGCGCACTCGGCCCCGACGAGGGCGAGACGGCGCAAGAGCAACTCGGTAAGTTTCCGACGACCCCCGTCTTCAAACAAATCGAAGTCGCCGACGGTCGCATCTGGATGAAGCCCGCAGGCATCGCGGACTTCTGTGGCGATCTTCCCGAAGCGGAGCAAAAAGTCGTCTGGGCGACGAACTATCCACCGGCGGCGGACCTATTCAATGCCCCCATGGGCACCCCGGCGTGGAAGACGAAGCCGAGTTGGTACATCGTCGGGAAAAACGACAGGGCAGTGCCTCCGGATCTCGAGCGGTTTGTGTCAAAACGCATGGGCGCGCACACGATTGAACTGGACTCGGCCCACTGCGCGATGCTCTCGCAACCGCGCGCCGTCGTCGACATGATCCTGCAAGCTGCGAATGGCATTCACTAGACGGGTACCAACATCGCACGAACTCTTTTTTCTCGACCATTACGGCTGAACGGACTCGGCGGAAGACCGCATTTATTACTTGGGGAAATCGATGCATCACCCATGAACCGTGTTTAGCTGGACCGCGGCAAAACGCCTTACGCCATATAGCGTATTCGACGTGGCGCGGTTTTTGCAAACGCGTGCTGCAAAATGTACGAGGTGCGCCGTCGGATCGTGACCGGCTAAAAAACCGCTATTTTATTAAGGTCTTAGGCTGCGCGCGAGGCGCGTATCCTCAAAAAGCCTTTAAATTAAGAGGAATCGTTCTGAGCACCTGTGAACTGAACGAGCCCTGCATTACATCGATGGGAGTGATAGTATGCGTTCGAAACCAAACATTAAACGCGGTCGATTCCTTACGACGAGCGCGGCAGCTATCGGTGCCGCCGCGGCGAGCTACTCCTTTGCATCGGCGCAAACGGAAGTGGCTGCGACGATGAGCGGCGCGGGCAAGCCGAGCATAGTTTTCTGTCATGGTCTTTGGGCCGACGGCTCGTGCTTTACCAAAGTGATGGGGCCGTTGCAAGCGCAGGGCTACGATTGCATCGCTGCGCAGTACCCGCTCAACACACCCGAAAACGACGTCACTTTTGCCAAGTGGGCGATGGATGTGGTGAAGGGTCCTATCGTGCTTGTTGGACATTCATATGGCGGCTCGGTGATCACGGCCGCCGGAACCGTCCCGCGCGTAAAAGCCCTCGTTTATATCAACGCGCTTGCTCCCGATACGGCTGCCGGCGAGACATCGCAGAGCATACAGCAGAAGTTCCCCGCTACCGAAGTGCTCAAGCACATCAAAGTCGTCAATGGACGTATCTGGCTGACCAAAGAAGGCCTGCAGTATTTTTGCGGCGACCTCTCGGCGACTGAGCAGCAGCTCGTGTGGGCGACACAGGGCGCGCCGGCTGCCAACATCTTCGCGCACAATGCGCCCGGCGTTGCGTGGAAGACCAAACCGAGTTGGTACATCGTCGGAAAGAAGGATCACACCGTCAACCCGGACCTTGAACGCTTTCTTGCGAAACGCATGAAAGCCAAGACGACGGAACTCGATTCGAGTCACGTGCCGATGCTCTCGCAACCAGACCGCGTGGTCGAAGTAATTCTCAGCGCTGCGCAGTCGGTGTAGACGTCGGGGAGCACGAGCTGCCGAACTCAACGCGGGATCATCGTGCTGCCTACGGCGGTAGTAGAGATTGCTGCGGTTGTAACCGGCCAGCTTGCAGGCCCGTGCGGAATCAGTAGGGTGCCGGCGGGTCGAGCGCAACCCCATCGGGTTCCGTGAAGCCCGTCATCGTATCGAGCAACGCACCCGTTTTGAAATCGTATATCCCAACTGTGCCCACACGGTCCGTGGCTACGAAGAGCCGCCTTTCGCGTTGGTCGAGCACTATCTGGAATGGGTTAACGGCCGGGAACGACCGGCTGGGCGTCGTGGCCCCGGGTGGGAAGACGTCGACGTTGCCGTTGTCGCTGACGACGATTGAGTTGTCCTTGGCGATCGTGATGCCGAACTCAAATCCTATTAATATTCCGAGATCCGTTCCGCTTGTCGATCCTGGAGCAAACTCGATGACGTGACCGCCATCGGACTGGTCGGACGTTACGTACAAGTTATTGTTACTGTCCGTCGCGACGCCCCAGGGATAGGTGACCGATATCGTTCGCTCGGGTGTCTTCGCGCCGGGCGCAAACTCCTCGATCTGATTAGCGTACGACTCGGAGACGTAGAGCGTGCCATCCGCGCCGCCATAGGCGTACTGCGGCTTGCTGGCGACAAAGAGCTTTAGGCTCGGGCTCAAGTGATTTCTGGGGTATACGGTCACCGCGCTAAATAGGTAGTCGGAGACGTACAGGGTGCCGTCTTGTCCAACTGAGATGCCGCTAGGCCCGAACACCTCTCGCGTGATGTGCCCGCACGGCTTCGGCCGCAGCGGATTGTGAGCCGGATAGACGTCGATCGCGCTCGTTTGATAGTCGGCGACGTAGACTCTGTCGAGCGGACATTTGAGACCGTGGTCGGCCGGAGCGGGAGCCAACGAATCCCGTCCCAGCGGCGCCGGATCGAAGAGTCCCGCGGCGGTTTGATTTGAACTCGCTGCCTGCGTCGTCAGAGCTGGTGATCCGCTCGCGGAACATGCGGCGTTCAGGGCGACCACGCCGCTGAGTCCAAGTGCCATCATGGGGTAGCGCATACAATGCTCCTATCGTAAAAAGTGGAAGCGCCTACGGGTTCAGCTGAAAGACGACTCCGCACGCGCAACTCGTGCCGCCCGCGTACGTAACGCCGTAGATGTGGCCCTTCGCGCCGATGGTCAGCTCGCCGTAGGGCGCGCTACCGTCGGTGCCGTTGAATCGGTGCAAGATCGTCTCGGCCCACAGCCTGTGACCGCGTGGCGAGAGTTCGAAGATGACTCCATCACCGAGCGCCCCGCCGCTCTCAGCCTCGCCGTATAGGTTGCCGGTGCCGTCGGCGAGGAGCGCGCCCGCATAGGCGACAGACTTCTGACCGAAGTAGAAGATAATGTGGGAATCCCAGGTGCGTCGGTGCGTGAGCGGAGGCGTCATCTCGATGGCGGTGCCGCACCCCAACCCCCCGCACCCGCCGCCGCCGTTAGACGCGGTCGCGTAGAGGTGTCCGTTCTGGCCGAGTGTCGGTTCCCAGTCGGGGAAGAGACCGTCGAAGCCGGTGAAATCATGCAGGATCGTCTCTCGCCACTTGCGATTTCCTTGACCGGTGGGCGTCAACTGATACACCGTCCCGCATCCGTACGGTGAAAAAAGGCGACAGCCCCCGCCGGACGACGTTGTCGACAGAAGCGTGGTTCCCGCCAGAGTGAACCCGGCCGTGGGAGACGATCCATCGCCCGGTGCACCGAAAGCGTGAATGATGGTTTCCGTCCAATTCGTCTGCCCGGGCGCGGGCGGGCTTAAGCGGAATGCCACTCCTGCGCTGAGTGTTCCGAAACTTGACGTGGTCGAGTAGAGCGAGCCCCGCAGATCGGTTAAGGCGGCAAATGGATAGCCTCCGTCGGCGGCACCGTTGAACGAATACAACACGCTTTCCGTCCAGTTCGTCTGTCCGGGAGGCGGCGGCGTCAGAGCGAAGACCGTTCCGAAGTTATTGGCGCCTCCTGCGTACGTCGCGCCATAGAGCACACCGTTCGCCCCGAGCGTCATGCGCGCGGAGGGACTTGCGCCGTCCGCACCCCCGCTGAAGGAGTAGAGAAGCGTTTCAGTCCACGCCGACTGCCCATTGCCGGGCGGCGTCAGCTGGAAAACGGTGCCGCAGCCAAGTGCGTAGCACTGCGATGTGTACGCCCCGCCGCTACTCGTCGTGCCGTACAGCACGCCGTGCGGTCCGGTAATGACCGGGTTGGGATAGGCTCCGTCGGGCCCGTTGAACGCATACAGCACCTTCTCGGGCCACCGCTCTCGTTCCGAGCCGGCTCGAGGTATGTCACGCTCCGTCGCACTTCGCGCGCTCCGAAGCAGCGAAGTTTGCGCGGCGCGTAGCAGCGAAGGCTGAGTGCTGCGAAGTGCCCATGGAAAACCACCCCGCGGCCTGAAGGGGAGACCCAGCGCGACGCCTTCGGTGAAGCTCCCGCGCGACGGAGCCGCAAAAACGCCCCGAGAGCTTTGATTTGAATTCGTCGCCGGAGTCGCCACGGCCGGTGGCCCGCTCCCGGAACACGCGGCGTTCGCGGCAACCACAATGCTGAGTCCGAGTATCATCAATGTGTAGCGCATGCAATGCTCCTAACTTAAAAAGTGGAAGATTCTATGTATCGCTTCAAGCAACTATCGAACGAGCGCTGTCCGCTGCACCTCAGTCTGACGCCCGCTGAATGTCACGGTCGACGGCGCCACTTCGACTTTGCCCGTGCGGTCTGCGCTTATGGTACCAATAAATTTCTAGTTCACTTTCTTGACCTGAGCAACGATTCGCAATGTAAGCAGAAAGGGGATGAATGTTCCAGAAGCCACGACTACGAGCAGCCAAAGCGGCGCAACAGCGTAGCACACTCCCTCAAAACTACTTTGCGCTTCCTTGCTGACATTGTCAATGAAAATAAGCCCCCTTTATGGACTCAACTCCAACGCAAAAGATCAGATCGTCAATGCTAAACTTCGTTGCTCAAATTTAGCTTATTGTCGGTACACCATCTTGACTATTTCTTGACGATTCGGGAGTAGCGTTAAGTATGTTTGTGCGGCATCGTTGGCGTTCCCTTTCAAGGCGAACTGCGAGTCGGCCGCCGTGCGCCGTGCGGCACTCAGCAGTCGCCTCTTCATCAAGATGGCGCGCGAATATGCCGCACGGCCGTGGATAATGCAGTCGCCTGGCACGGACTCTGCGTCACTCGTTAGGATCCTCGGATTCAGATTCGATTCCCGTTGGCACTTCCGGACGGAAATAACGTGCCGTGCTGACGGAGACGTCGTTCTGCTTAGGGCGGTGTCGCCGGTGTGGGCGCCGGCGGTTGTGGCGGCGGTGTGCTCAGCAATTGAGACTGTAACAAAACCATCACCGGATTTGCGGTGAAATCGTTTTGCAGCGTGAGGCTAAACGGCGTTGCGTTCGGATCCGCGGGTTTGACCGTCAGATCGATCGTTCCCGGCAGCGTAAAGAGCGCATTTTGAATCGGAATCTGAACGTGGCTGCTGTCGGCCTTCTGATTCGTCGTCAAGGTTGTTTGCCACGGCGTGATGGATGGCAAGGTTGGGAGCGTGACGGTGCACGCGACCGAGGTGACCTTGGTAAAGTCGACGCCCGAAGCGTCCAGCGCGACCACGTACTGGGTGCTCTGCACGTCGACGGTTTGAAAGTTCAGATAGTTCGCTACCGTCGAGGGATTCATCGAAGCGGGCAACGCCAGTTGGGCCTCGTAGACGAACGCTAATCCGTCGGAGTTCGCCGGCAAAGGAAAAGAGACCGAGGCGCCGGCTGAAATCAACGTTGGCGCGGAGACTTCCGTCAGGTTGGCACCCTGGATAAGCGCGTAGTTCTGCATCTGCAGGTCGAGCGGCGACTGGTTTGCGACTTGGATCGTCTGCGAATCTTCATCGATCTCAGCAACGACCTCATTGCTTCCGGCCGTGTGTGCGAAGTTCAGATCGATCGTGGCCAGCACCGGGTCCGGGTAACCTTCGTCGAGGACGAGGCTTAAGGAGCCAATCAGATCGGTTCCCGATTGGGCGGAGAGTTGCAGGATGAGGAGGTTCGCGTTGGCCACGGCGGGAGCAGTCGTGCCCGCGTCCTGCACGGTGATCGTCAAGGCGAAGGTGTGGGGATCGGCCCCCGCCGCGAACTGCACGCTGCTGGCAAACGCAGTGAGCAGCGTCGAGGCCGGCGCGCTCTGAAGAAAACTCGGAAACGCGATTTGGTATCCCTTCAGGTCGGGATGCGCGGCGATTTCGTCGGTCAGCTTTGCTAGATCGATGCTGCTTACGGCTGGAGCGATCATAAAACTGAAATCGAAGGCGCATTGGCTCGTAGAGGACGGCGACGAATCAACCCGTGCCAAGCAGGTTGCCGCGCAGCCGGTCTTGCTGCGCACGATCGCGTAGCGTTGTGGAATTAAGACGATCGTCGTACTGAGCTGCGCGATATAGGCACGGCTTAAGGTCGGATATTTCACGCTGAGATCGCCGCCCAGCTCGTCGAACTCGGCAAATTGCGTCTGCCGTTGGCTGAAGCCGCTAAGGTCGCCGGCGCTTAGGATAACATGGCTAGGAGTAGAGGCCGTCGCGACCGTGTAGCGCAGCTGATAGCCATTCGCGTTGTACTTGAGGCCTAACGGCAGCGTCTCGCCGTACGGCAACTTGAGTTCAACCAAGGTTGACTGCGACGCCGGCGGCGGCGAAACCTGACGTGCGGGCCCCCAAGCGGCCGTTTCGACTTGCGGGCGAAGGATTGGCGCCGGCGCAACTGAGCTTTCTGCCGCCATCATGAAGACCGGCCGGCGAAAAACCGGTTGCGTCGACCTGGATGGCGACCAGGATTGAAAGTATCCGTTCACGGTGACGGCCGCTTTGCCAAAAGAGCGCAGATCCTGATAGACGGCCAAAACGCAATCGCCCAGGATCGATCCGTCAAAGACCAGCAGAAACGAGCCGTCGGCTTCGTCTTGCACCGTTGAGGCGTTGAAGGTACGCTGCTGCGCGTTGCCGCTTTGATCGGTATAGGCGCTGCTCAAGACCGCCGCCATATTTTCGAGTGGAATCTCGCGCAGCACGGCGCTTGGGTTTGCCTGCGCAAACTGCGTAGCCTGCGCGGGCTGCTGTTTGATAACTTTCAGTGACAAGCGCGCGACGCTGAAGGGCTGCCCATTGGCCTGTTGTCCCGTCTGGCTGACGGCAAACGCAAAGAGTGGATCCACGTCGGGAGCCAGCACAAAATCGGGCAAATACCAATGAAGGCTAGCATCGAACCGGTCGCCGAAGAGGCTGCCGTTGCGCGAGGTCGCCAACGGCAGGCTGGGTTCGGAACGAACAGGCGCAATCGGGTGCAGCGCCATTCCCATGATCGGCATCATGGGCCGTGCTATTACCCCTCTTGCGATCGGTTCGGTGCTTCCTTTAATCACTGCGTGATCGGCACGGCCGCCATCTGCTGCAGGGTTTGAGTAATGTACTGGCCGACCAGTGCGCTCTGCGTCGGATCGGTTAAGGGCGGAATGGTCAGCACGTAGAGTGGAATATTCTTGATGCGTCCCAATCCGACCGGAACCGCTTGCGTACCGCTCCACGTGACGGCCGAGCCGCCGAAATTGGAAGGCGGCGGTGCAACTTCCAATGCCATTTGCACCTGCGCCACCGCCGCGTCAAAGTACTTGTCGGAGAAGACCTGCCACAGCGCCGTCGGCTTTTGCATTGGTCCGGTGCTGGTGAAGGTGAGCGTGTCGGTGCGCGACCCCTGCGATCCGGCTAAGTTGATCGTCAGCGTGACCGTGATATTGGGCGCAATCGGCCGGTCGAGTGCAAATCGTACGCTGACATATCCGACATCGGCGGGGCTGACCACTGGGGTGTGATCGGAGCCGGTCGAGGTAATGATTATCTCGGTAGTACCGGTCGAGAGGTCAACTCGTGGGTCGTCCGGATCGTATTCGAGTTTCTTGGTGATGGTAACCTGATCGGCATTCCAGTTAGCCGGGCTTTTCAGCAACCGCAGGAATGAGATGTTAATGATGTCGGTCGGATTATTTTTCGACCAGCTGGCCAGCGAGATGGGCGCGGACTGGTTGATGTTGCCGGGCGTGTAATGGAAGCCTTCACCCAGAGTCTTGAGCACCGGCGATCCGTCGGCGTTGCTCGGCACGTTGCCCGTGTTATCGGCAACGGGGTAGCTGACCTCGATGGATGCGGAGGTGATCGGATCGGAAATTGCCGTTCCGGAGAAATCAATGTTCGGCGTCGCGGCAATCTGCAGTTTTTGGAAGAACTCCCCGATGTCAACGACGGCCAGATATTTGCTGAGGTTGGCTTTAACCGCGGGCTCCAGTTCGGTCAACGTTCCGCTAGCCGTTTGTAACCGAGTGACGGTGTCGTTGAGCGTCCAGCTTTGGTCGAAGTGAACGGCGTGCATCTGGTAGTTCACTTTGAGCGAGACGGCCGCGCCCCCGCAGGCCCCGGTGCTCGCTGTAGCCGGGGCGTCAGGCTTGGGCTGCCAATTGAAGATTTCGTTCTTGACGAGGTCCCATGCTTTGGTTTGCATGTCGCCGACCTGGGTGTCGATCATCTTCTTCATGTCGGGATCGACGGCGACCCCGTTTTCGTTGATGATCGTAGTGATTCCACCGTTTGTTATGCTTGACTGATAATTGGCGGAAAGATCGGCCTGCACAAACATATACTTGGCTTCCGCCGCTGCGGAGAGTTGAGTAAAGACCTTGTCAACGTCTACGTGCATCTGAATCTGGCAGGCATTCATGTAGAACATGAGGGTTAGGTTGTAGTGCACGGTAAAGGGCGACATGCCGGCCTGCAACGCACCCGCGATCGCGCCTGCCGCGTACTGGTTGCAGGTTACGAGAAAGCTGCTGACGCTGGATGCATCAATGCTGCCGTGCCCCATGCCCTGAGCGCTAATGAACCATGGGTTCCCGCTATTGGGGAGGGCGGGCGGGGCCGTAGCGGTTGTCGAACCGGCGGCCGGAGTCGTCGAGCCGGCAGCGCCCGTTGTCGCCGGCGTGCCGGAGGCCGGCGTGGAGCCGGATGAGGCCGCCGCCGGGGGTGTGGCCGGCGCAGGCGAACCCGGTAGTTGCGGCACCTCGATGGTCACCTCGTTGGCGGCGATCGGTACGCACCCCAGCAATGGGGCGGGATCGCTGGCATCCACTCGGCAGTGATCGGCAATGTTTGGCGGCACGTTAGAGACCTGCCCCGCTTTGATCTGCGCTAATGCGGCGCTCAAGACACTCGACGGAACGGCCATCGTGGTCGAAAAGGTGACGAAGGCTCCGCCCGCATCAATCTCGCCGCCGACGCTCGCGGTGTTGGCGCTGTTGAGGGTATCTTCAGAGGTCATCAGGCCCTTGAAGATAGTAACGCTAAAGTCGAAATCGTCGGAGTCTTGTTTCTTCGCAAGATAAAGACTCTGCGGCATGTAGTAGAACTGCATGGGCAGTTGATTGGCTTTGAGCTGGGGATTATTGGCGTCGGGAAAGATCTCAAGGTTATACGTCCCAACGGTCGCGTCATCGACCGTTATGGTTATAAAATCCGGCCCGAAAAGTGCTCCGAGCGGGGCGACCGTCAAATCCGGCATGGTGGTCCTTTCTCTGCGAATTATTGGGAAAGCGGTTCGGTGATCAAAGCGCCGTGGAGCAGCCGTCCACCGGGCCGAAGGGTGTAGACCGAGCCGCCAATCGCCTAAGTCGATTTTGGCCTTACTGCCCGGTAATCCACCTTTAAGAATAACACTGCCGCCCACGGAACTTCAAGCCGCCCGGTTGGCGGCGCTCCGGACCCTCAAGCGACAGGCAGCGAGGAATCCGGCGAACCGAAGGTCGCGCTCTGATCTCGAACGGTGACGACGATCGACGTGACCGATAGATTTTGCGGATTGTCGAACGTGAAGATCGCGAACGCGGTCATAGCCCGCGTCTGCACGGTCGGCAGCGGTGTCGATGGATCGGGGCCGGAGAGCTGCGCCAGCACCGTTCCATCCGACGTTGCCTGAGCGCTGACGTCGGAACCTTTGAGGGCATCGTCGCCTGGCGAAACCGCTACGCTCACCTGGACCTGCACTTGCGAATTGTCGGTGCTGTCGATCGTCGGAACGGCCCAGTACGAGCCGATTTGCTGTGGTGTCAAATCCGTTGTTGTGTCCATTACAGCGTCCCCGAGCAGGTGACTGTCCAGTCGTTTTGTTGCAGGCAGGCATTTTTGTTGCACGTGTCCACCGCCTGCCCTCGAAAGTCGAGATCGATTGTGACGCTCGTTCCTGCGCTTGCGGTGATCCCCGGGAAATCGTTCCCGCGATACTGACAGCCGGTTGCGCGATCCGGCAGGTACATGTCCGTCGAGTCGGTCGAGCCTTCCGAGCGGTGCCCGTAATACACGTTCGTCCCGCTGGTCGGTGACGGGATGCCGTCTTCGAGAAAGTTGTCCGACGCAGAGCCAGACGCCGGGCGTGGGAGCAACTTTAAAGGTGCGCCGCCGCCCGGATTCGGCAGCAGATGAACCAACGTCTTACCGTTCGCGGTGAACGTGCCGCGCAGGAGTTGACGATACTCACCGCAGGAGCAGACGCACCCGGCTGCGGCCGAGTCGAAGTCGATCTCCATATTGAAGCGCTCGCCCATCTTGTTCCCGCCGCCGGCCGGAACCGTCGTGCATCCCGAGCGCGCGGTCGGGACGTTGAACGTCGTCACGCAGCAGCGATTGTACGTAAACTGGTCGTTCGCACTCGTCGCCGACGTGCCCTCGGGATTCGTAACCGTTACGTCCACCCCACCGCTGACGTTGGGTGCCGGAGATTGCGCCACGATCTCCGTGTCGCTATTCACCGTGAACCCGTCGGCTGCGACCGTTCCGAAGTTGACGGCGGTGACGCCGGTAAAGCCGGTCCCGCCGACCGTCACGCTGGTGCCTGCCCCGCCGCTTGCGGGAGTGAGACCCAGAACTACGGGCGTGGCCATAACGACTGCCCAGCGGCCTTTAGGGCCCAGGTTTGGGTTCTAGCGATGCTTTGTCGGCGCATGTCCACGGTGACCTCCGAGAGATTGTCGCCGTGCAGCTCGGCCAGGTGGCGATATTTCGACGCGATTGGGTCGTTACCTCGGCATCGCAGTTCTAGAGGGCGAACGTTCTCCGACGGAGGATGCATCCAGCGTGTCCGAATCAGGCTCGCTGACCGTCCGTGCCGCAACTGTGGTCACGTGCGACACGCAAGCTCCTCAATGCGGCATTGATTTCGATGCCCTCGGCCGAATCGACGACGCGGCGCTGGTCGTTGAAGACGGAAAAATTACCGCTGTCGGCCCTTACGGTAGCGTCTCTCAACTGTCTCACCCTGAGCGGAGTCGAAGGGCGGCGCAAGAGTACCTAGACCTGCGCGACTGCGTGATCGTGCCGGGCTTCGTTGATGCGCACGCGCACCCACTCTTCGCCGGCGATCGCGAACCGGATTTTGCCGCCCGCATTCGCGGTGAGGATCCGCCGCTCGGCATGCGCTACACGGTCGAGCGCACGCGTGAAGCGCTGCTCGATCCGGCCGCGTTCTACGAGAAGACGATCCGCCCGCGGCTACGTACGATTCTCGCTCACGGTACGACGACGCTCGAAACTAAAACCGGTTATGCGCTGCACAAGCCCGGTGAAACGGCGTTGCTCGACTTGATCGCGCAGCATCGCGATGACAGCGACGTTCCGAGGCTGGTCGCAACCTTTCTTGGCGCGCATACGCTGCCGCCTGAGTTCACGCGTGAGGAGGCGTTCGTGGATTACCTGATCGACCAAGTCGTTCCGGCGGCGGCCTCGCACGGCGCCGTTTACGCCGACGCCTTTTGCGAGCCCGGATTCTTCTCGCCGGAGCAGACCCGCCGCTACCTCGATGCTGCGCGGCTGCACGGCATGCGGCTGCGCGTGCATTGTGACGAGATGGCCTACGGCGGTGCGGCCGAGATGGCGGCTCATCTGGGCGTGGACGCGGTCGACCACTGCAACTACATTCGCAAGTACGACGTGCATGCAATCGCGGAGCGCGGCATCGTCACCGTCGCCTGCCCGGCAACGATTGCATATCTCGACCTGCCCACGCGAGCGCCGGTTCGCGAGCTGCTCGAAGCCGGCGGCATGGTCGCGCTCGCGAGCGACTATAATCCCGGAACGTCGCCGTGCTTCAATTTGCAGACGGTCGCGTACTTTGGACGCAAGCTCTTCGGGCTCTCCGCTCCCGAGGCGCTCTACGCCGTAACCCGCGCCGCAGCGCACTCGCTGCGGGTCGATGCCGGCCGCATTCGCGCAGGCGCCGGCGCCGACTTCGTCGCGCTGCGCATCGAATCGCCCGACGAGTTCGGCTGGCAGTTCGGCGGCAACCTTGCTGTGGCGGTCTTCAAAAAGGGCACGCTTGTCGATTGTCATCCTGAGCCTGTCGAAGGATGACGAGAACCTATGACTAGCGAGCTGGTGCGTTGCGCGCGCGCACTCGTCTCCGGCGAGCTGCGCGAGGATTATGCATTCGTGGTAAGGGAGGGGAAGATCGTCGCGGCAGGCGACTTCCGCGCCGTGCGCGGCGCCGGGCGCAATCTCAGAGCGCGTTCCTTCCCCGCCGACCGGCTCGTGGTGCCGGGTTTCATCAACGGACACAGCCATGCGTATCAGATCCTGCTGCGCGGCTGGGCCGACGATTGGCCCTTTGCAAAATGGCGAAGCAACGCGCTCTATCGCGTCGTGCCGCAGCTCACGCCCGAGGATGTGTATTGGACGTTCGTCGCGGCTTTCACCGAGATGCTCGCAGCGGGCATTACAACCGTCGCCGAGTTCTTCTACCTGAACGGCGCCGGGAACGCGCATGCGGAAGCCGCGATCCGCGCGGCGCGCGACGCGGGCATCAGGCTCGTGTTCGCCCGCACCTGGATGGACGCGCAATACGCGCCGCCGCAGTTTCGGGAGAGCATCGAGATCGCTGCCGAACGCACCCTCGAGCTCATGCGCCGTTTTCCCGAGGTAAACGTCTGCGTCGCTCCGCATTCGCTGCACGCCTCCTCGCACGAGATGATTCGCGCGGCGGCCGAGTTTTCACGCGAACGAGATTGCATGCTGCACGTTCACGTCGCCGAAGCTGCCTACGAGGGAGAGGAGACGCAGCGCACGTTCGGTCGCACGCCCGTCGCGCTGCTCGACGACCTCGGCGCCCTTAACGAACGGACGGTCGCGATCCACGCCATCTATCTTAGCGACGACGATGCGAACCTGTTGGCAACGCGCGGCGCACGCGTCGTTCATAACCCGATGACCAACCAATATCTCGGCGACGGTATATGCGATTTAGTGCGGCTGCAATCGCTCGGCGTCAAGATCGGATTGGGAACCGATGCCGACGTGCGGCCGTCGCTGATCGACGAGATGCGCGCGGCCGCGCTGCTGCAGAAGCTCCTGCATCTCGACGGTGCGGCGCTAAGCGCGCGCGACGCGTTTGCGTTCGGCACCGCGCAGGGCGCGCGGGCGCTGCGGATCCTGGGCGGCGATTTGGTGGCGGAACTGCCGGCCGATTACGTCGTGCTCGACGCTTCCAAAATCGACCCCTGGTCGCCGCCGCTCAACGCACTGGTCTACCGCGGTGAGGACTCATGGGTCCAGGCAACGTTCGTCGGTGGCCGGCGCGTCTACGTCGGCGAGCCATCGCCGCTGGCGCTTCAGGCGCGCGAGCAGCTGGTCGCAATCAGCGAGCGTCTTCTTTCCCGGCCGTTACCGGCGACTTGAACCGGACCTCGACGACGCTTCCCGCGGGCACGGCGATGTCGGTCTTCATGGCCTGCGAGAGTGTGTAGGCGCTGGCGGCACCCAGCAGCGCGCCATGCCTTTTTCCAGTATGGACCGCCAGCTCGTGGCCCGCGATCGCGCCAGCAATCATCATGCCGATCGTTCGCAGATGATGCGTTTTCGGCGAAAACGTCTCGGAGGTGATCAGTTGTACGTCAACCGGCGCTTTCGTGCCGTCCGGTAGTCGTATGTCGTCGAAGACAACCGTCATCTTGGGATTGCGCATTGTTCCGGCCGGCTGAATGTCTTCGAGATGTCCGTCAATGACGGCTCCGTTCAGCGCTTTATCGCTCGAGCGCGTCTCATCGATCGCAAAACTATCGCCGTCCTTGCTCGTCTTCGTGCCGATCGGCCGCTCGAGCTTGCCGTAATACTCCGTGCCGGCCGCAACGATCGTCGCGCCGCCCATCGGCGCCTGTCCCGCGCCGGCGCTGCGCGACGTCACGTTCGCGGCATGATGACTGCAACTGGCCAGCAAGCAGACGCAGAAAACCGCTGAAGCAAAACTCTTCATAGACCCAGCTTGGTTCGGCGCAATCGCGCGGTCGCCTCGACCCGTCCGGCGTAGACGCGAACGGCAAGCGGGTTTCGGCATGCAATTGCGTGAAAGCGCAGGGCCATGAGCAAGCGTAGGGCCGCACTGATCGGATTGATACTCGCAGCGTTGAGCGCGTGCGCGAGCGGAAAATCGGGCGGGGCCGGTTCGCCGCAGCCCAGCGCTGCGGCTGAGGCGTCTCGCGTGCCCAACTGCAACGGCGAAGCACCCGTCTGGGCGCTCGAAGGCCCGAAACGCTACTTGCTGCCGGGCGATCCCCACTATGGAAGGACCCAGCACGCTCGTTTCCTGTGCCGCTCGCAAGCTAACGCGCAGGGGTATCGCCCGGCACGGCCACGGTAAGGCACCGTCCGGGAGAGGAACGCGGCCGTCGCGAAGCGCGTCAATCCCTATGCTGCTTTCGTCGCCGCCAGGTAGACGAGAGTACGCGAGCGGAGATCGGAGGTTCGTCAACATGCGCGCGATCGTACTGCTCACGCTTTTTGGAATCACGCTTTCGGGTTTGGTCGCCTGCAGCGGCAAAACGAATAACGCTGCGAACAATGCGGCCAAGACCGCTGCCTCGGCCGCCGGCGCAATGGGTAACGCGGCGCAAGGTGCCGCGCAGAACGCCGGCTCGGCTGCCGGTGCGATGGGTAACGCTGCCAAGGGTGCGGCAAACGGCGCGATGGGCGCCATGGCCGGGAAGCCCAACTGCGGTGCCGTTGAGCCGGTTTGGGTGAACCTCAATACGAAGGTCTACCACGAGCCGGGTGACGCGGCGTACGGAACGACCAAGCACGGCGAATACCTTTGCCCGTCCCAGGCAAAAGCGCAGGGATTCCGTCGTGCCGGCGGGGGGCACCGCAAGGCTTCATCCTCGTCAATGTAGCCTTTCGGGAGCCGCGCTAGCCTCTAAGCAGGCGAGTGCGTGCAAGCGCTTGCACTCGCCCCGCGCAACGTGTTAAGCTCTGCGTGCAAGTACCCACTTGCACCCGCACCGAATGAGATTTACACCGAAGCTTGGGGCTGCCACCCACCTCGTGAGCGCTGCCGCGCTGGCTTTGACGACGCTTGGCGCCGGCTCGGCCGACGACGGGACGCCGCTTCCCTTTAACGCGCACGCGATCGTGCAGCACATGGCCGACCGCAACCCTGCGCTGCGCTCGTACCGCGCGCGCGTCCACGTTGATATCCGGATGCTGAACTTTCCGTGGCTCGCGCCCAAGCTAGACGGCACCGAATACTTCAAGCGTCCCGGCTTTTACGAGGTCGTCTTCGACCGCGTCCCCGGCTATGCGCGGGGATTTCAGCGGATCTTTAACGACATCGGGAACCCGCTCGCGTGGGAGAAAGACGAGCGCATCACCGTAGACGGCACTGCCGTGCTGGACGGCCGCTCCACGATCGTGCTGCGGATGACGAAGAAGATCCATAGCGACATCCTCGATCACACGCTGGTCTACGTGGACCCGTCGGATTACTCGCTCCTCCAGATGGAGTGGTACTACACGAGCGGCGGCAAAATCACGATGACGCAGCGGTACCGCGAGCAGGGCAGCTATTCCGTGCTCTCTGCGCAGCACGCGACGATCGCCATCCCGCACGTTCGCGCCATCGCGGATTCCAGCTATGGAACCTACGATACCAACGTTCCGATCCAACCCGGAAGCGGCACGCCATGATCGAGACGCGTAAGCCGATTGAAGGCGGCAGATCGGCGTCGCCCGAGGAGACGCGCGAGCGAATTCTCACGGCAACGCGCGAGGTCATCGGACGCAAGGGCAAACGCGGCGCGACGACGCGTGAAATTGCCGACGTTGCGGGCGTCAACGAAGCGACGCTCTTTCGCCATTTCGGCACCAAGGAAGCGATTCTCGTCGCTTGCGCCCAGCATTATTGCGGCTATCTCGAACTCGCGGGCGTCGCGGCGCAGCTGACGGGCGAGCTGCCCGAGGACTTGCTGACGATAGCGCGCCTGATGTTCGCCCGTTTTGAAGCCCTTGGCGATATGATCCGCTGGTCGCTCGTCGAGCACGAGTACGACCAAGACATCTTTGCCGAGACGACGTGGCGTCCGCAACTCGCAATCCTTGCGGTGCTCACGGAGTTCATGCGGCGGCGGGCCGAGACCGGCGAGTTGCGCGGCGATCCGCAGAAACTGGCGATGGTCTTTTTGGGCTTAGTCTTCATGCACGCGCTCGGGCGCAAGAAGTTTCCGGATTCGCTGCTTCATCGGGGCGACCCCGATGCGGCGCTGCAATACTATATAGACGTCTTTCTCAACGGGGTTAGGAACTCGTAATGGATACGCGAGAGTTAAAACAGCAAGAGATCACCGCAACGCCGCGGGGAAACGGCCCGGGAAAATCTGCGCCAAGCGACGATCGTCCGCCGGATTCCGACGATTCGCGCTCGCGACCGCGCAAGCGCATCTTCTTTATACTCGGCGCGGTCGTGGTTGTGGTTGCGGCGATCGTTTGGGGCCTGCCGTGGGTTTCTTTCATGCTCTCCCACGAAGGCACCGACGACGCCCACGTTGCCGCCGACGAAGTCGCGGTGACAAGCAAGATCCCCGAGCGCATCAACCAGATCTTGGTCGATACCAATCAGCCCGTGCACCGAGGCCAGCTCTTGATCGTGCTCGACAATAAGGACGAGCTGGCGAAGCTGCGGCAGGCCCAGGCGCAATACGATCTCGCGGTTGCGAATCAGCGAGCGACCACGCAGCAAGGCCAGGGCGGCGTCTCGCAGGCCGGCGGCGCGGTCGCCAACGTTCAGGCGCAGGTGCCCGCGGCACAAGACGTAGTCGCGCAGGCGACGGCCCAGCTGCACGCCGCGCAGGCTCAAGTGCCGGCCGCCGCGCAAGCCTACGATAAAGCGCAAGCCGATTTCTCGAGGGTCAACTCGTTGGTTAGTACCGGCGACGTTGCGTCGCAGCAACTCGATGCGGTGCGCGCGCAGAGCGCCGGGGCAGCCGCGCAGCTGCGCGCCGCGCAGGATCAAGTCAGCGTGGCGCAGGCAAACATAGCCGCCGCGCAAGCGCGCGTCACGGCCGCCAACGCCGGCGTTGCCGAGGCCTCGGGCGGGCTGACGACCGCGCAAGGCAAGCTCGCGCAGGCCTCCGATCCCAGTCAAGTCGAGGCGGCCGGCGCGCAGCTCTATCTTGCGAAGCAAAGTCTCAACTACACGCACATCTACGCGGCCACCGACGGCTACATCGGCCAGAAGAGCGCAGAAGTCGGTCAGACGGTCGGCGCGGGGATCACGCTCTTGACGATCGTCCCCCATAACATCTACATCACGGCGAACTATAAAGAGACGCAAATGGGGAAGATGCGCGTCGGGCAACCCGCGGATATTCACGTTGATGCATATAAAGGCGTAACGTTCCACGGACACGTCGCTTCGATCAACCCGGCCTCCGAGAACACCTACGCGCTCGTGCCGGCGCAGAATGCGAGCGGTAACTTCGTAAAAGTGACGCAGCGAATTCCCGTACGGATCGAGGTGGATGGTCAACGTTCCGACCTTCCGCTGCGGCCGGGAATGAGCGTTGAGACCTACGTCAACGTGAAGTAAGGCCGGAGCGTGTTCGGCAGTTACGAAAGCTCAGTCGTCGAGTATGGCTGGCGGCGGACGGTCATCAGCCTTGCGGTAATTACCGCAACGCTGCTCGAGATCATTGACGTAACGATCGTCAACGTCTCGCTGCCGAACATTCAAGGCAACTTCGGCGTCGGCGTTGATTTGGGCGCGTGGGTCGTCACCGCTTACCTGATCGCCAACGTCGTCGTGATTCCGCTCAACCCGTGGTTCGCCGCGCGCTTTGGCCGGCGGCAGTATTTCTTCACCTCGATAATCATTTTTACCGTAGCCTCGCTGATGTGCGGCCTTTCGAACAGCTTGGGACAGCTCATCTTCTGGCGCTTAGTTCAAGGGCTCGGGGGCGGCGGCTTAATCGCCACCTCGCAAGCGATTTTGCGCGACACTTACGGCATCAAAGAGCAAGGAAAGGCCCAGGGCGTCTTTGCGATGGGCGTGATCGTCGGACCCGCGCTCGGGCCCGTGATCGGCGGCTGGATCACCGACAACTGGAACTGGCACTGGATCTTTTTCATCAACATCCCGATCGGCATCATCGCCGCGACCCTGATTTGGAACTTCTTGCGCAACCCGAGCGAGGGAAAATATCGCAAGCTCGACTGGATCGGCCTGGGCCTCATGTGCGTCGGGCTGGGCTCGATGCAGTTCGTGCTCGAGAACGGTCAGCAGTACGACTGGTTCGACGACGCGCGCATCCGGTGGTTCACGTTTCTTTCGGTCGCCGGGCTGGTGGCGTTCGTTTGGTGGACGCTGCGCTCCAAAATTCCGGTTGTGGATTTGCGCGTCTTGCGGCTTCGTCAAGTTGCGTCGGGCAGCATACTCGGCGCGGTGCTCGGCGTGAGCCTGTACGGCTCGATCATCATCTTGCCGCAGTATCTCATCAACTCGCTCGGATTTACCGCAACGCTCTCGGGAGCGACGGTCATGATTCGCGCCGGCGCGGTGCTCCTCTTCACGCCGCTCACCGCGATCCTCACCCAGCGTGGGCTGGTAGATCCGCGCCTGCAAGCGGCGATTGGTTTCGTTTTGCTCTCGGTCTCCAACTGGTGGTTGGGAAGCATCACGACGCCGCTCTCCGATTTCCACAGCCTGGTCTTTCCCTTGATCCTCAGCGGTATCGGTCTGGCTCAAATCTTCGTTCCGCTCTCGGTTTCCGTGATCGGAAGCGTGCCCGATAAGGAAGTTCCGTCGACGGCGGCGTTCTTCAATCTATCACGCCAGATTGGTGGAAGCCTCGCCGCCGCGATCTTGATCACGTTGCTCGTGCGCGGCTTCACCGTGCACCAGACCGAGCTCGCCAGCAGCCAAACGCTCGGGCACCCTCCGACCCGACAGTACGTGCTCTCGCAGGGCGGCACTCAGAACACTCCTGCAATGCAACGGCTTGCGGTTCTCGTCGAATCGCAGTCTGCGGTCGAATCGTATGCCGATACGTCGCGCTGGGTCGCGGTGATCACGCTTGGGCTGGCACCGCTCGTGCTCTTGTTGCGCCGGCCGCGCGTCGGCGTCGCCTTATCGGAATGAACGCGATCAAAGCCCGCGCGCTTTCGGCGCTCGTTGCGCTCGCGGCACTAGCCGCGGCGGCCTTGCCGGTTCAGCGCATCTCCGCGGATCCCGGCGATTCGCTGCCAAACCGCGTCACGTTGCCGACGGCGATTCCGACGCTGATGCTGCCGCCGGTGCCCAGCGTTGCGCCGGGTTATCGTGCTCCGCAGGCGCAGGCCAACGCGGCCCAGATCGTCGGCGTCACGCAGCAGCCCTTCGTCGCAATCTCATTGCAAGACGCGATCGCGATGGCGCTGCTCAAGAATCCGAATTTGGCCGTCTCGGCCTCGAATTTCCGCGTCGCGCAGTACAGCATCGTGCAAATCAAAGGCGCGTACGATATCGCGCTGCACTTACAGCCGCAATCGAACTTTTCGGTCAATCCTCCGCAGAGCTTCCTCGCGGCCGGTCCCGGCGAACTCGGATTTTACCCCCCGGTTGGGCCGACGACCGGTCCTGGAAACATCATCCAGCATCAATCCGCGACCGGATACGGCGCGAGCGGACAGACCGAGAGCGGCACCAGCTATCAAGCAGACATCGAGCAAAGCCGCACGTATAACAACACCCTCTTCAATGCTTATAACCCACAATATCTCGCATCGCTGAACCTGTCGGTTACGCAGCCGCTGCTCAAAAACTTCGGGACGAATGCGACCAGACGCCAGTTGAAGCTCGCGATCGTCAACGCGGATGCGGGCGTCGCGCAGACGCTCATTGACGCTTCGAACGCGATTTCGCAGGTCGAAGACACCTATTGGAATCTCGTCGCCGCTTGGCGCAACGTTGCAATCCAAGAAGACGCGCTACGTGAAGCGATCGCGCAACAGGCGAGCAACGTTCGCTTGGCCCGGCGCGGCGCCGCGGCGCCGATCGATGCGGTCGAGTCGCAGACTCAGGTCTCAAACTTTCAAGATCAAGTGTTCCAGGCGCTGCACCGCGTCTCGCAACTTCAGAACGAACTGAAGAGTCTCATCGCCGGGAACACACAGGACCCGGTCTGGGACGCGAACCTCGTCCCGTCAACTTCGGTGGAGGGACTTCCCAGCGCCGGCGACCTCGACACTATCGTCTCCAAGGCGCGGCAGAATCGCCCGGAGGTTCGGCAAGCCGAAGACAGGCGCTTGCAGGCCGAGATCGATCGCGCCTATGCGAAGAATCAGTCGCTGCCGCAAGCGGACGTCCAGGCGCAGTACATCAGCAACGGTTTTGCCGGACTTCTTACACCCGTGCCTAAATTTCTATCAGGCTTTTGCACTGGCTCGCCCTCGCAGGGCGGTCTCGGTTTGCCTGCGTGCCCGACGCCGCCGCCAAACACGCAAGGTACGATGGCCTGGGCTTATCACAACATGTGGGCCGGCTATTTTCCGACGTTCAACCTCGCGCTGATCGTCGGCTACCCGATCCAGGGTCACGTTGCGCGCGGCTTGCGCGGTCTCGCAAGCGAGGAGACCACCCAAGCCGAAGTGCTGATACAAGGCGTGCAAGAGCGCATCGGCGCCGAGGCGCGCATCGCCTTACAGAGTTACCAGTCGGCACGTTCGAAGCTGAGTGCAACTCGCGTCGCCCGCGAGTCCGCCGAGACCGTCTATGCCAGCGAGCTCCGCAAGTTCCATCACGGCCAATCCACGACGTTCCTGGTGCTCCAGCGTCAGCTGGAGCTCGAGCAGGCGCGCGGCAGCGAACTGCAGGCGCAGACGCAGCTCAACGCGTCCATTGTCGAGCTCAAGCGCGTAGACGGCACGATTCTCACCGACAACGGCGTCAACGTGCAGACGCTGGGAAGTCAGGCGCTGGCGCACTAGTGGCAGGCCGCTAAACATCGTGAAAGCACGCGCTCTTCAAGCCGCCGTTGCAGTTGCCGCCGCCGCTCTTGCGGTGCTGCCGGTGCAGCGCGGCGCGGCTCAGCTCGATGATTCTCTTCCCAAGCGCGCGACGTTGCCGACCGGGCTTCCCTCGCCGCAATTCCCAATCGTGCCGAGCGTCGCCCCCGGCTATCGCGCGCCGCAAGTTTCCCCGACCGCCGCGCAGATCGTCGGCGTTACGCAGCAGCCATTCGTCGGCATCTCGCTGCAGGATGCCATCGCGATGTCGCTGCTAAAGAATCCCAATCTCGCGGTCTCCGCATCGAACGTTCGGGTCGCGCGCTACAACATCGTTGCGCTCAAAGGTGCCTACGACGTACAACTGCAGTTGAAACCGTCTTCGAGCTTCTCGGTGCAGCCGCCCCAGAATGCGTTTGTATCCGGTCCGGGGCCGGTTGGGCGGTATACCATTCCGCCGGGGCCAAGCACGACTCCGGGGGTTGTTTTCACCACCGGACCGGGCAACATCATCCAGCACGAATCGGCCTTCCAGTACGGAATTGGCGGCCAGACCGAGAACGGCACGACGTATCAGGCCGGCATTCAGCAGAGCCGAACGTACAACAACACCGTCTTCAACGCGTACGATCCCTACTACCTCGCGTCGCTCAACTTGGCGGTCACGCAGCCGTTGCTGAAGAATGCGGGCATGAACGCGACCAAGCGTCAGTTGAAGCTGGCCTTCGTCAATGCCGATGCAAGCGCCGCGCAGGCGCTCGTTGATGCCTCGAGCACGATCTCTCAAGTCGAGACTGCTTACTGGAACCTCGTCGCCGCCTGGCGGAACGTGGCGATTCAAGAAGAGGCGCTGAATGAAGCGATCTTACAGCAGCGAAGTAACGTCCGGCTGGCGCGACGCGGCGCCTCGGCGCCCGTTGACGCGGTCGAGTCGCAGACGCAAGTTTCGAACTTTCAGAATAACGTCTACTCGGCCTTACAGACCGTCTCGCAGGTTCAGGTCCAGCTCAAGAGTCTGGTTGTCGGCGATCCTGCCGATCCGATCTGGACCGCCAACCTCGCGCCTTCGACGTCGGTGCTGGAGCTGCCGAGCGTCTACGATCTCGCGACGATCGTCTCGCAAGCCAAACAGAGCCGGCCGGAAGTGCGCCAGGCTGAAGACAAGCGTCTTGCGGCGGAAATCGACCGCACCTTTGCCCGGAATCAGTCGCTTCCGCAGGCTGACGTTCAAGCGCAGTACCTCAGCAACGGCTTTGCCGGTATCCTGGCCCCGGTTCCCGGCTTTCTGGTCAACGAGTGCAGTTCTATTACGAGCGGAGTTTTGAGCAACACCTGCCCGACGCCGCCGCCGAATACGCAAGGCAACATGGCATTCGCGTATCACAATCTGTGGGCGGGCTACTTCCCGGCCTTCAACATCGCTCTGATCGTCGGGTATCCGATTCAGGGCAATCTCGCGCGCGGAATGCGCGGCGTCGCAAGCGAAGAGATGACGCAAGCAAAGCTGATCATGCAGAGCGTTGAAGAGCGCATCGGTAGCGAAGCGCGCAACGCGCTGCAGAGCTACAAATCGGCGCTAGCCAAGCTCAACGCCGCCCGTGAGTCGCGCACGGCGGCGGAGGCCGTTTACGCGAGCGAGCTTCGGCAATTCCATCAAGGCGCGTCCACGACGTTTTTGGTGCTGCAGCGCCAAGTGCAGCTCGCGCAGGCGCGCGGCTTAGAGCTGCAGGCGCAGACCTCGCTCAATCAATCGATCGTCGAGCTGCAGCGCGTGGATGGCAGCATACTGACCGTCAATGGAGTCGATCCGCGTACGCTCGGCTCCAAGACGCTGACGCTCTAGCCATGGCCGCTTTGCGCTCTCGCACGCTTCCGGCAATCGTCGCGCTCACCGCCGTCGCGCTCGCGGTGCTGCCGGTTGCGCGCACGTCGGCGCAACTCGACCCGCTGCCGGGTAGAGCGGTTCTACCGACCGAGATCCCCTCTGTCCGCGCGGCGGCGCCCCCAACGGTCGCACCGGGCTATCGCGCACCCGAAGTCGAGCCGAGCAATCCGGGGATCGTCGGTGTCACGCAGAGCCCTTTCGTCGGACTCTCGTTGGAAAATGCCGTCGGGATGGCGCTGCTGCGGAATCCAAACTTGGCGGTCTCCGCGTCGAACGTCAGAATCGCTCGCTATCGCATCGTCCAGGCCAAGTCAAACTTCGACCTTCACTTGCAGGTCGAGCCCTCGTCGAGCTTTTACGTGCAGCCGCCGGAGAATCTGTTCTTCGCCGGGCCCGGAGAACAAGGAAAGTATCTTATTACACCGCCGCCCGGCTCTAGCGGCACGCCTTTTCCGTTTTACACGACCGGTCCAGGCAATATCATCCAGCATCAATACTCGTTTCAATCGGGGGTCAGCGGCCAGACCGTCAATGGGATGCAGTATTCCGCCAGCATCTCGCAAATTCGAACCTATAACAACACGATCATCAATACGTTCAATCCTTACTACCAAGCCATTCTGAATCTCTCTGCGACCCAGCCGCTCCTCAAGAATGCCGGCATGAACGCGGTCAAGCGTCAGTTCAAGCTCTCCGTGATCACGGCCGACTCCGACGAGGCGCAAGCGCTCCTCGATACGTCGAACACGATCGCCCAGGTGCAGGATTCCTATTGGGACCTCGTCGCTGCCTGGCGTAACGTTGCGATTCAGGAAGCGGCCCTCGAACAAGCGGTGGAGCAGCAGCAGAGCGTCGTGCGGCTCGCCCAGCGCGGCGGCGTGCCTCCGATTACCGCCGTCGAGGCCCAAACGCAGGTTGCAAATTTTCAATCTCAAGTGTTCTCGGCGTTGCAGACGGTCTCGCAGGTTCAGAACCAGCTTAAGGGTTTGATCGTCTCGGACGCCGGCGATCCCATTTGGCGCGCGAACTTGGTCCCTTCCTCGCCGGTGCAGGAACTGCCGAACGCCAGCGACCTCGGCGCGATCGTTGCGATGGCCGACCGCCGGCGTCCGGAAGTCCGACAGGTAATTGACGAGCGCCGGGCGGCCGACGTGGACCTTTCCTACGCAAAGAATCAGGCGCTTCCGCAGGCCGATCTCGTGGTGCAGTACATCAGCAACGGCTTCGCCGGCATCGTGCAGCCGGTGCCGAATTTCGAGGCCATAGCGTGTAACCTGCCCACGGACTCATGCCCAACGCCGCCGCCGCAGTCGCAAGGCAACATGACGCAGGCGTTTCACAATATGTGGACGTCCGCGTACCCCGAGTTCAACATCGCGCTCGTCGTTAACTTTCCGCTTGAAAACAACACGGCGCGCGGGCTGAAGCAGACGGCGTATCAGGAACGAGACCAGGCGCAGCTTGAAATGCAAGGCCTCGCGCAGCGTATCGAATCTGAGGCGCGCAACGCGCTGCAGACCTATCAATCGGCGGTCTCGCGGCTCTCCGCCGCGAGCCAAGGGCGCGCGGCCGCGGAGTCGGTCTACGCAAGCGAGGTGCGAAGATTCCATAGCGGTGCTTCGACGACGTTTCTCGTCTTGCAGCGCCAAGTTGAGCTCCAACAGGCGCGCGGTCAGGAGCTGCAAGCGCAAACCGATCTCAACAAGTCCGTCGTCGAGCTGAAGCGGGTCGAAGGGACAATCCTCACCGATAACGGCGTCAATCTGCAAACGCTCGGCTCCAAAGCGCTCGCCTCAGCCTCGCCGTTCCCGCGATAGAGACCTACTTTACCGAGTACCAGTGCGTTCGCCAGCGCACCTCGCGGCCAAAGAAGCTGGCAAACCAGACCGCCATCCCCTGCTTCGTTCAACGCGGCCTTCGGCTTGGCGTACGCGGCCCCCATCACGACCAGACCGCGTGGTCACGCTTTCGAGGTGCCGCACTATCTTTCGCGTGACGCGCTGCGGGTTACGCGTCGTGATGACTTGTGGTTGATCCCGCTGCGCGATTCCTTGAGCCTAAGCATAGTTAGAAACTGGCCCCGGCGAGGGCGTGAGTGCCTGCTCGTCAAACAGCCGCCTGCCCGCGGACCTGATCTAAAGCCAAGCGCCGCGCCGGGAAACTAGCGAACACGTGGTTGCATCACGGTAAGGCCGCTTCAACACGATCGGTGACCCCTTAGGATACCGCCGAAGGAAGGCAGGAGGGCCGCCTCTGATTGAGGTCGTCGATGGGCGGCGGGATTCTCATCCGGAAGTCGACCACATTCGTTATAGTTCTAGGAACCTGCGGGCGCGGTGCGCGCCCAACGCATTTCGTAGGAGAGTAAATGAAAACGATTATAGCCGGGCTTGTGCTCGGAATAGCCACGCTGATCGGTAGCACGCTACCAAGTCTGGCGCAGGGCACGATGTCTTCCTCGATGTCAAGCATGCCGAAATGCTCGGCGAGCGATCCGGCCGTCGGCGTGAACATGGACACGAAGATGTACATGACCAAATCCCAAATGATGGCCAAATCGGCTGGAATGACGACGACCCAAAAGCAAGCGATGATGGCGAAGCATCACGTCAAAATGATGTGCAAATCGCAAGCTACGGCGATGGGCGCCAAAGAGATGACCAAGCCGCCGATGTAAGCCGATATTATCCGTCGGGATAGAACGCGGACAGAGCTGGCTTCCCACCGGCTCTCTTCTCACGCGCCTTGGTTCCTGTCGACTCCTTCGACCCACGTTCGATTGTGAATGCTATTTGCGAATATCCCGTAATCCTAGAGTTAGTCTATGCTGCCGGCTCGAACGGCAACGTTGCCCCAAGTCGGACGATCACGGGGCGCGCGACGAAACTGATCTACACGCTTGGCGTCGCAGACGACAGCACGACCAAATCTACGCGAGCAATTAGAATCAGAACGAGATCACGGTGTACGCAGCGAGTGCGAATGGGGATGTTCGTCCAGCGAGGAAGATCGACGGCCCGCAGACAGGCTTATATTTTGCCGAGGGAATCAGCGTTCACTAATTCCCTCAACGTAGAGTTTTGCTAGTACGAAAACCGCTGGAGTTGGGTAACGGCCGGACCATTGACCCAACCGGTTCGCGTTGCCGGGTCGATCGCAATCGTGACCGGAACGGCAAGATAAAAGTCAAATGTAAAGTTTAAACCGTTAACGGATTCGACGAAATTACCCGACTCGTCGTAGACCTGGATGCTGCTGCCGGTGGCAGACGTGCTGGACTCGGGTTGCGCTACTAGGAAGAGTTTATGTACGGGGTCGCTGGCGACGTACGTCCCGGCATTGTACTGCCCTGCATTAGGAAGTCCCACACGAAAGCCGCTCTTTTGTGCGACGTTATAAAGCTCGACGGCGGCATCGAGCTCGGTCGTCGTGCACGCAACGCCGGTATTCGAATCGTAGGCGATCCCGTTCGGGTCGCCGCATCCCACTAATCCGGGACAACTCGCGCCGCCGAACTTGCGCACCTTTCCCGAGCCGAGATCGACGGTCTCAATTTCGGGTGGTGGCCCGCCGGCCGCGCCACCGTCCGGCGAAGTTGCCATAACTGCAAGATTATGAACGGTATCTTCTGAGAGTTGTGGCGACGCAGCAAGAGCAAACGTGTTTGGGTCGAGGTGAATGATTCTAGCGGCCTTTTTCTTAGCTACGTCCGACACGACTAAGTCAGGAACGTCTTGGTTCTTGAGCTCAATCGCGTAGACGACGCTGGTCGTTGTGCTCTGGTTTTCTGCACGCTCGAGAACACTCAGGTCTTTGATCGGCGGCTCCCATTTGCCGGTGAACATCTCCGCCGTCACCGGATTCATGGTCTCGTACTGCCGCTTCGCGTAGATGGAGTTCTTCGGAATAACGAAGTGGGTGACCAGCGCGACGTCGTTGTCGAAGATCCCATCGACTTCATACGAATTCTTAGGGCCGGTATATATTGCAAACGACTTCGTAATCTTGGCGGTTTTGGTGTCGAACGTTTCGACCGATACGGTCCACGAATTCGTACCGACTTGTTTAGCGCTGGCTAGGACGCCGTCGTGACCGTTTTGGTCGACGTCGTATCCGTAGATCTGACCACCGTCTTGTGTCGACACGATCTTGCCTGGTCCGACCTTGCCTCCCGCTGTACGGCCTTCGGGCGAGCCGGGCAGGCCGGGCGCGACGCTTGTACCCCCGTTACAGGCGGTGAGCGCCGTTAGGGCAACTGCAACAAAGCTGACCCGAGCGAGCCTGCTCATGGTTCAGCATCCGCCCTTGGTGCCGAACGCTAGCGCACCCTCGTCGAATGCTTCACCGCCGTACACGTCGTCGAAGACGCCCTGACCGAGGTTACCGCGGCCGGCTGATCCGACGAACACCAAGCCGGCATTCTGACCGTACCCCTGTGCTTCGAAAGTTACGACGAGAGTGTGGTTAAAGATTTGGAACGTGCCGAATGATAATTTGCTGCCGCCAGGAAGCACGAGCGACCCGGAGCCGCTATTGCGGCCATTTTGGGTTAGCGTCAGGCAGTACGTGCCGTTGCTGTGTTGCGACTTGGTCACGGTCGCCGGCCAGTTACCGGTGTAACTGTGCGACTCTGGGGCAATCATAACCATGCTGCTGCCGTTGTAACCGTGCGCGATGGCGGCATTGGGTGAAACAATCACAACGGCAACGGCGGCGAATAGTATCCCTTGAAAAAGACGCAAAATCAGTTCTCCTGATGGAGGTCCGAGAGTGATGATGCGCAGAGCGTAAACACGGTTAATGAAAAAAGTCTGAAGCCGGACGGCGGCGTCATCCGCGGATTCCTGGAGCCGCTACGGCAGCTCGACAACAATACGAGCTTTCAGCGTTCGCAGTTGAGCGGAACTAGATTTAGTGCGGAGGTGTTTGACCCGGCAGCTCGCCACTTTGGCAGCGGCTTGTCGGGTTTGAATCGTTTAGAGTATGCCTAGGCACTTACGCAAGCCTCCCTCGCTCCATTGTCGATAACGTTCGATTATCGGTAACGTCGACGAGCGCCGGGATGGCCAAGATCGTGATCAATGAGCTGCGGGTTTCTCTGCTTCAGCTACCAACTGAAGACGACTAGCCCGTCACTAGTCGCGTTTTTCCAGCCTGCCCAAGTGCGAAAATCGGCCACGCTAGATTTAGCCCAAGACGATCCGCCGCCTCCGCCTCCGCCACTACCTTGGCCGGCGCTGTTGTACTCGGACCCTGCGCCACCGACGCTGCCGCGCGGCTGCCTAGCCGATCGGGCGAGGGCGGGGTGGCCCAGGTCAGTGAGATCTCGCAGGGCTTCGGCGCCGTCGTGGCAACAGGTGAGGGAGACGTCGCCAGTTTTGCGTACAGTGTGAGAAGCTGAGCGCGCTTCGTTTTAGAAACGAGCATGGTGGTCACGAACGACATGAAGAACTCTTGACGATCGAATTTCTCAGTTTGGAGGAAGGTTAGCAATGTATGAAGCGCTTCGACTCTAGCCGCTATGTGTTAATGGTCTGGTTGGTCTGCATCGCGCCTACGATGAGTGCGTGCAGTGCAAGCTCGGGCGCCATAGCCCCGTTGCAGGACACCGCATCCCTGCAGCCCGCGAACAGCGCACTCGGTCCAACAGGGTTTAAGCTACTCTACAGTTTTGTAAGCAAAAGAGAAAACGGCAGAAAGCCAGTCGGAACGAGGTTCGCGGTTGTCAACGGCCTGCTTTTCGGCACGACGACTCTAGGCGGTAAACGGGACTGGGGAACCGTCCTTACGATCGATCCGACGAGCGGTATGGAAGACGTCATCTACAGTTTCAAAGGGAACCGCGGTGCAACCGACGGGGGTGGGGCCAAGGGCAGTCTGCGCTACGTCAACGGGGCGATCTACGGCACGACGCACTCGGGTGGAACCGGAGGCGGCGAGTGTTACAGCGGAAATGGTTGCGGAACGATCTTTAGCGTAAGCCCATCGGGAAGTGAGACGGTCCTTCATAGTTTTGGTGGGGTCGGCGACGGCGTTTTCCCGGCCGGCGGTCTGGTTGACGGCGGCGGCACGTTTTACGGCACGACTTTATATGGCGGAAAGTACGGCGATGGAGTCGTCTTCAGCAGTGGCCCAACCGGCAACGAAAGTGTCGTCTACAGTTTCGCGGGACCGTCGGCCGATGGTGCTTTCCCAACTGCCGATCTAACCTACAAAGATGGAATGATTTATGGAACGACCGAGCTCGGTGGAAGCGGCTGCGGGACCTACGGCTGTGGAACCGTGTTCTCGATCGACGCCACTAGCGGTAAGGAAGCCGTCATTTACAGCTTTGCAGGCGGCCCGGATGGAGCCTATCCGGTCTCCGATCTCGTCGATGTGAAAGGCACACTTTACGGCGTAACTGCCGGCTTTGCACAAAAGCATTGCTCGAAGACGTGTGGGAACGTTTTCGCCGTAACGACCGCGGGTAAGGAGCGCGTCGTTTATAGTTTTAAGGGTGCGAAGGATGGTGCAGAGCCCTTCGGCGATTTGCTCTACTACCAAGGCAATTTATACGGCACTACGAACGTCGGCGGTGGCTCGGGTTGTCCCCTGAGGACTACGGTCGGCTGCGGCACGGTGTTCAAACTAACGGCCTCGGGCAAAGAGACGGTACTCCATCGCTTCAACCTCAACGACGGCTTCATGCCGCAGACTAATCTCATTGAATATGACGGAACGATTTACGGTACGACCAGCTTCGGTGGTGCAGATGGCAACGGAACCGTCTTCGCGATAACCCCGTAGATTCGGAGTGGGGTTGGCTGGTTCCCCGCACTTATTAGACTGGGGGTAGAAGTGGTTTCTGGTAGCATTGATAATAAAGGCGGCCCCAGCGAGTGTGGGTCGCCGAGGCCGTGCCAACGGAAGGTGACTTCCGATGACCCAACCATCATATCTCGGGTCTTACCGTCTACCCCGGTGGCCGGCTAATTGGGCACGACGGAAAACGGTGGCGCCAGCGGACATGGAACCGTTTCGAGTTGAAGCTTCACAGTGGCTTATCACGGACTGGTCAGTTGCATGTACTTGAACAAGATGCCAACCTGAGTCAAACTCGAGATAGCCGTTCGATTGGTCCAGTCCCACATGTAGGGACCGAAGTTGAACCAAGGTTTTGCGCCACACGCGAACGTTCGGCCGTTTCCGTCGGCAAACTCCACTCCATTATGCCATGCCTGGATGCGTCCCGTACCGCTCGATGAGATCAAGGCTGTGATCTTCCACGTATCGATTGCGCCTTCGACGTAGGGCACCGTTTCGGTACCGTTGCCGCTTTCGAGGTACCAAGTTTGGCCGTTTTGACCGCCGCCCAAGTTTTGAATGCCGAGTACCGTAACCGGCGACATACCACAAGCGTAGTCGTGTATCTGCCAAACCAGTCGCTGCGTATACTTGCCTGCATCGATCCTCATGCGGGTAACGGTTTGGAAGCTCCACGTATATGTCTGACCCGCGTTTAACAGAAACACGCCAGAGCCGCCGTTGCCGATTGGATTCAGCTGATTGCGCATGCAGCCGGTATTTTTCACCAACACAAAGTCTGCCGACGTTGGCGTCGGGTACGTTGCAACTCCGCATTGCCCGGTATTTGCTGTAATAGCCGGATCGCCGATTTGCCATAAGGGGCCGGATAACGCGGCCGCTACCTGTGGTTGCATTAGGCCTACCAGTATCGCGAGTACTTGCATTTTATTTCCTTAGTGCCTTAAGTCGAGAGCGAAAACACGGTGCCGTTGCCGTTCTTGCCGCCGCTCGCCGTAGTGCCGTAGAGGATGCCCTTTACGCCAATGACGCCGCTAAATGGTATTGCGCCGTCTTTTCCTCCCTTAAAGCGGTAAAGAACTGTCTCTCGTCCCGAGGCAAGATCGAACTTGAAAACTGTGCCGCACCCCGCGCCACCGCGGTAACCTTGACACTGCGAGTCCCCGCCGGCAACCGTAGTCGAATAGAGCGCGCCGTTCACGTACGCGAGGAGGCTGTTTGGGTTTGAGCCGTCGTTGCCGCCTCTGAAGCGATAGAGAACGGTCAGACGATGCGATGCAATGTCAAACTTGAAGAGCGTACCGCACCCTTGTGAGAAGCATGCTGAGCTTCCGCCAGTTGTGGTGGTGCCGTAGAGCGTGCCGTTCACGTCAAGTATATTGTTGGGACGTCCGCTGCCATTAGCTCCTTTAAAGCGATAGACGACACGGTAGCTGTCCCCCGACGGGCGTATTTTAAAGATCGTCCCACAACCGTTTAGGGCGCTCTCGCCGCCGCAGTTCTGCAATCCGCCTGCGGCGGTTGTGCCATACAACATGCCGTGCAGATCGATCAGACCATACGAGGCAGGAAAGTAGCCGTCTTTGCGACCCTGAGAGTCTCCGTGAAAGTTGTAAAGAATCCGCTTTTTATCCGATGAAACGTTCACCTTGTACAGAGTACCGCATCCGACGAGGCCGCTCGTGAAGTAACACATTCCGCTGCCGCCCAAACTTGTCGCTCCGTAAAGCGTGCCTTTTAGGTCGAGAAGCGCGGTCGCGGGAAACTGCCCGTCCTGCAAAGAGGCAAAGCTGTAAAGAACCTCATATGACGCGCCGGTAGGATCCATCGTGAAGACGGTTCCGCAGCCGTAACCGGTAAAGTTGCAGCTCAAGTCTCCGCCGCTTCCCGTTGTCCCGTAAAGTTGGCCATTCGCGTAGGTCAGCGCTAATGGCCCGACTCCGCCCGTGCCGCTATCCGGGTAACGGTGGAGAATATTGTATCCCGACCCGGATGTATCGATCGAGAAGATGGTCCCACAGCCACGCATCTCTCTGGTTGAGACGCAGTACGAGCCACCTCCTAAGGCGGTTGTCCCAAAGAGCGTGCCGTTCACGTCGGTCAGCGCGCTTTGGGGAGTGGAGCCGTCCATGCCGCCCTTAAACCGGTAAAGCACATTTTCGCTGAGCGCGGCGGCTGGCTTGCCGGGCGCTACCCTCTGCGCTGGAGCCGACGGCCTCTCAGCCGACGGTACAACCGAGGTCAGCGCGGAGAAACTATTATTGCCGCATGCAGCTAAAAGTGCACAGCAAAGAATTGTGCATGCGCGCATTCTTAAATGGTTCATCATTGTCGCCTCCGAAAAACGCAAGTACTGCGTCTCTAAGTACCTGCACGGTCGCCCGCCGTGTTAAGTGGGCATGCCTCGATTCTAGCACCATCACGCGATCATCGGAAGCGAAGTCGATCCATCTCGTGCGGATCGACATCGACAATATGGGACCTAAGTACCGCCTCTTGGTACTTCGTCCTTACAATTTCGTCGCTGCTTCAACGGCCTCGTTTTCGGTCATTTTCGCGCCGTCGGCCATGCGGTTCGCGAGAGCATCTCAACCCTCCCCGTGAAGCCGCAGCTTCAATGCCTCGCGTACGATCGGCGAACGTTCCGGGTCGGGAACATTTCGCTTTCCGTCGCGTCTCAGCCCGTAGGGAACGTGTCCCATCGGTTCGCCGGCCTTTAGCTTACGTTGACGAACGGCCTTGGCTTTTGTCGGAACGGCTATGCTTTGCGCTGGTGGACTGACCCGCCAAAAACTGGACACCAAGTTGTTCTCGCCTGATCGCGCTCCCGCGGCTGCGCCGGCGAGTGATAACTCAGGCTCGAAGAGCGATGTCGGTTGTTACAGTTCTCGATCCACGGGTAGATTTAGCTTCTGGTAGCACGAAGGAATCGGCCACGATGGGGTGTGATAGTCAAGGCCATCCGATCGTAAGGATTGGTTCCGAGCGGCCGCCGATCGCCGAGGTCGGCTTTGCGATGTTTCGGTTCGTCGCCGCGTTGCGCGTTTTGCTTCTACCGCTGGGAATTGCGCTGCTCATAGCGTCTTCTCAATTGACAAAGGCAGCAAGAAGGCGCACCGTGGAGACCCTAGGGTCCTGCTCTGTGCCTGGCAGCCCCGGCTTCCTCGCACGCTCTCTCCTGGAGGCCCCAGCCCTTCGCGTCGTCCTGCGGAGTTTTCTGAGCTCGGGCGCGACTTTTTACTTTGGTGATGCGCCGCAGGCGCACGCTCCATCCAGATTCGCGAGGGTTTTTTCCGTGAAAACTTGGTTCAAGGTCCTCGGTTCGATCGCACTGGTTTCCGTAGTTATGCTGTCAGGGTGCAACGGCGGTTCAACCTCCGGATCATTCCTGGAGGAGCACCCGTCGTCGCGAATGTCAACGCATCGATTTCCGACGTCATCATGCCTAACGGCCGCGTGCATATATGTAGCGCAGGCCAACTATTCAAAGTCAAAACTTTCTATCTTTACGGCGAGCGCAACCGGCAACGTGCCGCCGGTCGAGACTATCAGCGGCAGGAGAACCCAACTCTCTCTTTTGCGCGGGGGCGTCGCTGTCGGCGCAGATCATAAGGTATTTGCCAGCGATCTCGGCAGCATCACGGTTTACGCCGCAGGCATTTATGGCAACGCCAAACCGGTTCAAACAATTTCAGGCGGAAATACCGGCTTAGACTCGGCACGCAAATTAACCGTAGACGCCGACGACAACATCTACGTCGCGAATTCCGACAATGGAGGCTCAAATCCCAGCATTACCGTTTATGCGACGGGCGCCAACGGAAATGCAACGCCAACGCAGACGATCACCGGCTCGAACACGGGATTGAACAATACCTACGATGTCGCTGTAGATTCGTCCGGCCACATCTATGCGGTGAATCCCGGTAATTCGAGCGTTACCGTGTTCGCTTCGGGCGCAACCGGCAATGCATCGCCAATCCAGAACATCTCCGGCTCGTACACAGGAATGTCTGAGCCGCTAGGGATCGCGATCGACGCGTCCAGGAATATCTACGTCTGTAATGGCGGCAGCATCACCGTTTACGCGGCGGGGGCAACCGGCAACGTAGCGCCAATGCGGACAATTTTTGGGACGAAGACGAAAATCGCCAATCCGTGGGGAATCGCTCTCGACTCCAGCGGAAAGTTGTACGTCGCTATCAACGGCGGCCAGCTTCTCGTTTTCGCTGCTGGCGCCAATGGCAATGTCAAGCCCATACAAACTATCAAAGGCTCATACACGAAGCTTGGCTCGCTGCCTCTCTTCGCCATCGCCGTTCAGTAGCCGTAACATAAATCGGGGTAGGGCGGATGCCAGACTCTTGCGCTTTGGGCCTTGTAGGCCTCGCTTTGCGCGGCCCTGATCGCGTCCTCAGGGGCCTCAATCGCGGCGCGCAGCGGCGTTACGCAATCCGGGTGACCGACTTCTAAAGGCCAATAGGGCACCTCGCCAGGCATGGGACAACTACCGCCCCGAGCATGGCTATGGGTTTTGACCATCATGTGGCTACGCAGCCGGCGAGAGATAGCCCAGGCTTGAATGGCGACATCGATTGTTATCGTTCTCGATCCACGGACTGGGAGGGAGTATTAACGCGTTCTCGATTTGAGCATGCCGGCGGCTAACTCGTCAACGAGCCAGACGAGGCGGCCGGAGCTGGGGTGGACGATCTGCGCGGGATATTTAATGGGATCGAGCGGTCCCTCATAGACCGCCTCGACCGCGACGGCTTTGTCGGGTCCTTCGACCGCGAAGGCGACCGTGCGCGCCAGATTTATTACCTTCGGAGTTACGGTCACGCGCCACATCATTTGCGATTGCGAATAGACGGCGCGCACGAGCGCCTGATCGTCAATCGTTGGAGCCGACCCCGGAAAGAGCGAGGCCGTGTGTCCGTCTGCTCCCAGGCCGAGCAGCACCAAATCGAACTGCGGCGCGTTGCCGAGATCGGCGCGAAGAAGCGAGGCGTATTCGTTGGCCGCGTGACCCGGATCCATTTCGCCTGCGATCCGGTGCACGTTTGCCGGCGGAATCGGAATCGAGCTCAAAAATGCTTTCTGCGCCATCCGGTAGTTGGATTGCTCGTCGGTCGGCGGCACGCAGCGCTCGTCACCGAAATAGATGAAAACGTCGCTCCACGAGATCTGATCGATCAGCGGCTCCATGCTCAGCAGCTCGTAGGCCGCGCGCGGCGTGTTGCCGCCCGCGAGCGCAACGGTAAACGAGCCGCGGTCGGCCATCGCGAGGTTGCCCGTTGTGATGAAGAGATCCGCCAGCGCTTGAGCGAGCACGTCATCGTCGCGGTAGATTTGCAGTTCGCCCCGGTCCGTCATGGCTATCCCTTTCTTTGCGCGAGTATCTGGCCTGCGGAGGCCAGCGCGTGCCGAAAGACTCGATCGCTCTGCCCCCAAAGTATTGCGCGTTCGACCAGCGCGGCAATGCCGGGGTTCTTGATCGCACGATACCGGCGCGCATGCGAACTAGACCCCGTAACGCTCAGCTGTATCGTCTCGGCGCGCTCGTCAACCTCGGCAACGAAATTCGAGTTCGAGGTGCTCAACGCGACGCGCTGAATTCGTCGCGGTTCGCCCGCGCGCCGGATTTGAAAAGCGACGGTTTCGCCGGCCGCATCGTGCAGCGCATCGGCGGTCTGCGGCGTCCATTGAAGCCGGCTCGCAAGCCAGCCGAGCAGATAAAAGGCTTCGGGATCAGAGCCGCAGCTAATCTCAACCCGCCGCAGCTGCCCAAGCTCCGCAACGTTCTTGCCGTCGAAGAAAATCGCGATGCTCTCCTGCCAGGGCGCTAAGCGCAGATACGGGATGTCGGCTAGCGGCAGCTGCGAATGCTGCTCGACGTACTCGACCAGCTCGCACAGCGCGGCATGACCGTCGTCGAGCAGCGAGCTGTTATAGACGATTGTCTCTGCGAGGTCCGAAAGGGACGCGAAGCGCGCGTCGGAACCGATGCCGCAGGCAATCCAAAGCAGCACGATCGGCGCGTCGGGGAGGCGGAGCGTGGAGACCGCAGAGCGCAGCATCTCTGGCCCGCTCGTCTTTACGCCGAGCTCGATCCAATCGCCGGCTTCGATGCTCTGTAGGCGCTCGTCGCGACAGGCGTCGAGCACGATCACGCGCGATGGGTGCTTCGACGAGAGCGTGCGAATGCGGTCGCGAGCGAGCTCGCCGATCGTTTCGTCTTCAAAGAGCATCACGAGCGTCATCGTCGCAACGTGCATCTCGCGGCCGCTTTCGCGATGTCGCCCGGAGAGCTCATCTACGATCGATGCAAGGTTCACAAGCGTCGCCAGTCGGGAAAGAGTGCGCTAGCGCTCTCCGGCCCTTGACTGCCCGCAGCGTAGTTCGGGAACGAAAAGTCCTTCGTGTTCTGCCAAACGTCCAAGACCGGCGTGACGATCTCCCAGGCGCGCTCGACCGCGTCCCAACGCGTGAAGAGGGTCTGGTCGCCGGCCATCGCATCGCCGATCAGCCGTTCGTACGCCGGCGGCGAGACCACGCCAAAGCCGCTGCCGTAGCTAAAGTCCATGTAAACGCTGCGGATGTGCTCCTTCGGGCCGGGAACCTTCGCCTCGAACCGCATCGAGACGCCTTCGTCCGGTTCGATCTTGATGACGAGCACGTTCGGTTCGATTCGGTCGGTCGACTCGCCGTAGAAACGGTGTGGAATCGGCTTGAAGGTCACGGCGATCTCCGAGACCTTACGCGGCAGCCGTTTCCCCGAGCGCAGAAAGAAGGGAACGCCGGCCCAGCGCCAGTTTTCGACGTACACTTTCATCGCCGCAAAGGTTTCGGTGTTGGAGTCGGCAGCGACGTCATCTTCCTGACGGTAGCCTTTAACGGGTTTGCCGTCGATCGTTCCCGGACCGTATTGGCCGCGCGCCGACATCGCCATTACGGCATCGTGCGAATAGGGTTGGACCGCCGAAAGCACCTTATACTTCTCGTTGCGAATGTCGTCGGCGTCGGAGCTGATCGGCGCCTCCATCGCGACTAGTGCCAGCAGGTTGATGACGTGGTTCTGGATCATGTCGCGCAGCGCCCCGGCATGATCGTAATATCCGCCGCGCTCTTCGACGCCGAGCGACTCAGCCGACGTGATCTGCACGTTCTGCACGTAGTTTCGGTTCCAGATCGGCTCGAAGATCGTGTTTGCAAAGCGCAGGGCGATGATGTCCTGCACCGGCTCTTTCCCGAGATAGTGGTCGATGCGGTAAATCTCGTTCTCCGGAAAGACCGCTTCGATCGCCTGCTGCAGCTTTCGCGCCGACTCCAGATTGGTGCCGAACGGTTTCTCAACGACGATTCGCGTCCAGCCTTCAGGGTCTTTATCGAGCTGCGCGTTCTTCAACTGTGCGATGATCACCGGGAATACCGATGGCGGCGTCGAGAGGTAGAACAGGTGGTTGCCGGCCGTTCCGAACTCTTGATCGTTCTTTGTGAGCCGGTTTTTGAGGTCGAGGAAGTGGCGCGTGTTGTTAAAGTCGGCAGTGATATAGCTGATCCGGCGCGCGAAGTCGTCCCAGAGCGCCCCCTGCGGCTTCGAGTCTGCCGGCATGAAAAGCTCGAGCTGTTGACGGCAGTAGTCGCGGAATTGGTCGTCGGTATAGGGGCTGCGTGCGAAGCCGACGAGCGCAAAGTCCGTTGGTAGCGTTCCATTTAGGCGCATCGAGTAAACCGCCGGGAGCAGCATTCGCTTGAACAGATCGCCGCTCGCGCCGAAAAAGACGATGCTGCACGGGCTGGTGACGCGCTCCGACGGCAGACCCTCCCGCAGCGGATTGCTCGCCGCCCCGTCGCCGCTTGTTGCTTGCGCGGTCGCAATTGAGTCGTCAGGCATCGTAAGTCACGCTCGAACGGTCAACGCCTTGTCGACGACTGCGTTGAGCGCCCGGAGCCGAGACGTAGCGTCGCCCTTGAAGTGGATCCGAATGCCGCGACGCGCTCGTTTGTCCAGCGACATCCAATCGCCAAGCGCCTGCGCCGCGAGCAGAGTACGGAAGCCCACGTTCATGCCCGGTATCATCGGATCGTCGGGATCTTCCGCCGTTATTTGCATCACCACGCACGTAGCGGGACCACCTTTGTGGAGCTGGCCCGTCGAATGAAGGAACCGCGGACCGAACCCGACGGTGGTCGCGACGCGATGCGCGTCGCGAATCTTCAAGCGCAGCTCGTCGAGCAGCGCCGCATGCGTCGAGTTTCGAGCGATGTACGCCGTGATCGCGGTGTAATCGCCGGGGCGCAACTGCGCGAAGAGTCCGGCAAGGGCTTCGTCGGGATATTTCGCCGAGATCTCGCGGCTGCCCGAGAGATAAGTGATCGTAAAGTCCGGACCTTCGAGGTTCGGCTGCGGCTCGTCGAACTTTCCGTTGCGAGCGTACTGCGCGAGCAACGCAACGGTGTTGTCCTTTGACTCCTGCACGTTGGGTTGATCGAAGGCGTTGATTTCGAGAATGACGCCGGCCGCCGCGACCGCGATCTCCCAGAGATAGAACTGCTCGCCGAGATCGTAACGGTCGTTCATGTCGAGGCGAATCACCGGATGCCCGGCCGCTTCGAGCGCCCGTAGCTTCTCGTCGGTATCGGCCTCGGGGTCGGGCAGGTTCGCGCCGACGTAGGCGAAGACGCGGTCGTCCGAATAAACGTCCGGTCTCCCGAGCGCCTCGCCTTCGATCGGAACGATGCCTTTGCCGAGCTTGCCGGTCGATTCGGCAATCAGCTGTTCGGCCCAGGCGCCGAAAGCTTTCACGGCCGGGTGCGTGACGATCGTGAGTTTGTCACGGCCGTTGACGGCGAGACCGCCGATAGCGGCGCCGAAGCGCACGCCGGGCGCCTTACGCGGATCGACGGTACGATCGTTCGCGTGCATCGCCCCTAGCGCGCGATCGAGCAGCAGATTGATGTCGTAGCCCGCGATCGCGCACGGCGCAACGCCGACGAAGGAGAGCGCCGAGTATCTGCCGCCGATGTTCGGATCGTTCTCAAAGTCGGCTCGGAATGATTCTTCCCTGGCCTCTTTGTCGAGCGTCGTTCCGGGATCGGTTATCGCGGCAAAGTTGCGCCCCGCCACGGAAGCGCCGATCGCTTTGGAGACTTTCTCGTGGAAGTAGGCGTAAAACGCGTTCGGCTCGGTCGTCGTGCCGCTCTTGCTCGAAATGATGAAGAGCGTCGCCGGTATATCAATCTTCCCCTCGAGCTCCTTGATCTGTTGCGGTGAGGTCGAATCGAGAACGTGCAGACGCGGATACGGCGGATTCGGTCCGAAGGTGTCGGCGAGGATGTCCGGCGCGAGCGAGCTGCCGCCCATGCCGCAGACAACCGTCGCCTCAAAGTTCTCTTTCGTTTCGTTGGCAAACGACTTGAGGCCGGGAACTTCCTCGAGCATGTGCTGCTGGATGTCGAGCCAGCCAAGTGACTTTTTGATGATTGCGACGGCGTCGGGCTGCGCCGACCAGAGGCTTGCGTCGTGGGCCCAGATTCGCTTGAGAAAATCCGCCGTCGCGAGTCTCTCGATTGCCGTGTCGTATGCCGGCTCCGATTTTCCGAGCGAGAGGTGGACGCGCTCGGCGCCACCCGACGCCAGCAGCTTCTGCTTGTAGACGATCGCTCCGAGCAGTGCGGCGAATGAATCGCAGAAGAGCGTAACGCCGTCGACTTGCAGTTGATGAGTGACTTCGAAGAGTGAGATCTTTGCCTCGCGCAGGCCGCGCATTACGTCGTCTGCGCCGGGAAGGTCGCTCTCGACGGTGTCGGGGACGATCGTTCCGTGGTCGAGCAAAGCATCGAGCGTAGCCGGCGGCATCGTGTTGACCGTATCGGGGCCGACCACGCCTTCGACGTACATCAAATCGGGATAGTGCGGATTTTTCGTCGAAGTCGAGGCCCAGAGCGGCCGCTGCACGGCGGCGCCCTTAGATTTTAGCGCCGCGAACTCATCGCCATCAAAAATCTCTTTGAACTTTTGATAGGTGAGCTTCAGACCTGCGATTCCCGTTTTGCCGAGCAGATGCTCGAGCTTGTCGCCCTTAGCGATGCGCTCTTGCAGGAGCTTGTCGACGGCGGTGTCGATGCGGCTGACGAAAACGGAGTTGACCGATCGAATCTTGTCGATCGGCTTGCCCTCATCGGCGCGGCGCCGAAGTCCCTTAACGTACGCCAAAGCCGCCTTCTCGTACATCTCAACCGAGAAGACCAGCGTGACGTTGATATTGTACCCTTGGTAGATTGACTCTTCGATTGCCGGCAGGCCCTCCTTCGTCCCGGGAATCTTGATCATCACGTTCGGACGCCGTACGCGATCCCACAGCTCCTTCACCATCGCGATCGTGCCCGCAGTATCGTTAGCGAGCAGCGGTGAAACCTCGAGGCTTACGAATCCATCGTTGCCGTCCGACGAGGTAAAAACGGGCGCGAAGGCGTCGCACGCGCTTTGAATGTCCGCGATCGCCAGATCCCAGAAGAGCGCGTCGGCATTCTTCTCAGAGCCAATCAGTTGACCGAGCTGCTCGTCGTAATCGGTGCCGGCTCCGATGGCCTTCTCGAAGATCGTAGGGTTGCTCGTCATGCCGCGCAGCCCGTTTGCAATCAACCGATCGAGCTCGCCGGATGCGAACATGCTTCGGCGGACGTTGTCTAGCCAGACGCTCTGCCCGGCGTCGAGCAGTTGCTGCACTTGGTTCTTCATGATCGTCTCCTAATGGGCGGCTAACGCGAAGTTTTTGAGGGCCAGGTCGGCGACGTTATCCGGCGTAAAGCCGTAAGCCTTGGCGATTGCCGCCGCGGGCGCGGACGCGCCGAAGTGGTCGATGCCGAAGGCAAAGCCGCGATCGCCTACGTATTTTGCCCAGCCCAGCGTCGCGCCGGCTTCGATCGACATACGTGCAGTAACCTCCGGCGGCAGCACTTCGTCGCGATAGCTTTGCGGCTGGGCATCGAAGAGCTCCCAGCACGGCATCGAAACGACGCGCGTACGGACCCCTTTGCCATCGAGGATCTTCTTCGCGTCAACGGCGAGCGAGACTTCCGAGCCCGTCCCGATCAAGATGAGGTCCGGCCGGCCGTCCGCCTCGGCGAGGACGTACGCGCCCTTTCCGACGGCGGCGTCGCGGACTCCCAGGAACGGCAGTTTCTGCCGCGTGAGCACGAGTACCCAAGGGGCGCCCTTCGCGGCGACGGCGAGCTTCCACGCTTCGAGCGTTTCGAGCGAGTCGGCCGGCCGCACCACGTAACAGTTCGGAGTCGCGCGCAGCGTCGCGAGTTGTTCGATCGGCTCGTGGGTCGGGCCGTCCTCACCGAGGAAGACCGAGTCGTGGGTAAAGACGTAGATCGAACGTATCTTAGTGATGCACGCCAAGCGAAACGCGGGTTTCAGGTAGTCGACGAAGTTAAAGAAGGTGGCCGCGAATGGCAGAAGGCCGCCGTGCAGTCCGATTCCGTTCGTGCAGGCCGCCATAGCGTGTTCGCGGACTCCGTAATGGATGTTACGGCCCGCGTAGTTGTTTGGTTCGAAGTCGCCGCAGTTCTTAAGGTAGGTTTTCGTTGAGGGGTCGAGGTCAGCCGACCCGCCGACGAGCTCCGGAAGCGACATGGCGATCGCGTTCATCACCGTGCCGCCGGCGTCGCGCGTGGCGACGGCGCCGTTCTCCGCGGTAAACGTCGGCCAAGGAAGGTCTGCCGGCAGCTCGTCGCGCAGCGCTCGCTCGAGCTGTGCGGCGAGATCGCGGTTGGCGCGAGTCCACCCGTCGTACATTGCTTGCCACTGCTTTTCCAGTTCCGCGCCCTTTGCGCCGGTCTCGCGATAGAACGCCAGCACGTCGTCGGGAACGTAGAAGTCAGGCTCGAGCGGCCAGCCCAATTCTTCTTTCGACTTTTTGACGTTCTCCGGTCCAAGCGCCTCGCCGTGCGCGAGATAGTTGTCTTGACGCGGTGAGCCATAGCCGATGTGCGTTCGAACCGCGATGAATGACGGCCGGTCGGTGACGTTCTTGGCGACCTGGATCGCTTGGTCGATCGTCGCGACGTCGTTGCCGTGGTTGATGTCGACGAACTGCGTATGCCAGCCGCTGGCGTCGAAGCGCGCGACCGGATCGTCGGTTAGCGTGACGTCGGTCGGCCCCGCCAGCGACACGAGGTTATCGTCGTAGAGAACGATCAGCTTGCCGAGCTTCAAGTGTCCCGCGAGCGAGAGCGCCTCTTGACTTATCCCCTCCATCAGATCGCCGTCGCCGCAAATGCAGTACGTGAAGTGGTCGACGATCGGGGCGTCGTCGCGGTTGTAGACGGCGCCTAAGTGCGCTTCCGCGATCGCCATCCCGACCGAATCGCCGATGCCCTGACCGAGTGGTCCCGTCGTCGCCTCGACGCCGGGTGTGCGCTCGGCCTCGGGATGACCCGGAGTCTTGCTGCCAAACTGCCGAAAATGTTCGATGTCGTCGAGCGTCAGGTCGAAGCCGGTGAGATAGAGCAGCGCGTAGAGCAGCATGGATCCGTGACCGGCGGAGAGTACGAACCGGTCGCGGTTCAACCAATGCGGGTCCTTCGGATTGAAGCGCAGATGACGCGTCCACAGCGTGTACGCCATCGCAGCCGCGCCCATCGGCATGCCGGGGTGGCCGGAGTTGGCCTTCTGAACCGCATCGACTGCTAGAAAGCGGATTGCGTTGATTCGTTGCTCGTCGGCAGGCGAGTTCGCCACGGTGACTCCTTTCATTGGGGATAGAGGCTATAGTACGGCGGGGGCGGCCTCACCTGGTGCCGTACGTTTCGCGCGTGACGTTGGAAGAACTTCAGGCAAAGGTCGCGAGGCTGGCGCGCGGAGAGGGCGATGTGCGCGGACGCGACGGCCGCGCAATCGATCGGGTCATGGCCATGCTCGACGCCGGCGAAGCGCGTGTTGCGGAGCAGCGCAACGGCGAGTGGGTGACGAACGCTTGGATAAAGGAAGCAATCCTGCTCTATTTTACCCGTTGCGATCGAAAGGTACCGTTCAAGCGGAGCTATCGCAAGCACGGGGTGCGCTGCGTTCGGCCCGGCGTCGCGCGCTACGGTAGTTTTCTGGCGCCCGGTGTGGTGCTGATGCCGGGATTTGTCAATATCGGCGCTTACGTGGGCGAGGGAACGATGATCGATACCTGGGCGACGGTCGGTTCCTGCGCGCAGATCGGCAGGAACGTCCATCTATCCGGCGGGGTCGGCATCGGCGGTGTGCTCGAGCCTGCGCAAGCGTCACCGGTTATTGTCGAGGACGGAGCCTTTGTCGGCTCGCGAAGCATCTTGGTCGAAGGCGTTTTGGTCGAGCGTGAAGCGGTGATCGGCGCCGGCGTAGTGATCACCGCGAGCACCCCGGTTCTCGACGTGCGCGGCGACGAGCCGATTACGATAAAAGGCCGCATACCGGCGCGCGCCGTCGTAATTCCCGGCACGCAGATCAAGCGGTTTCCCGCCGGCGAGTTCGGCGTGCCGTGCGCGCTGATCGTCGGAACGCGTAGCGCCTCGACGGATCTCAAGACGTCGCTCAACGCAGTCTTGCGCGAGCACGAGCTCGCCGTATGAATCCTCGAGTCTTGGAGATCGCGCCGTCGCTCATTCGCGAGATCTCCGCGAAGAAGAAGAGCGGTTCGATCGACCTCGGCCTCGGCGAACCGTCGCTGCTGCCCACGCGCGAGCACCTCGAAGCCGCGATGCAATACGTGTTGGAATGCGGATTGAAGTATACGCCCAACGCCGGCGACTTGACGTTGCGCAATGCAATAGCTCGCCATTACGGCTATCCGAAGATGGATCGAGCCGAGAACGTTTGCGTTACGGTCGGCTCGCAAGAGGCAATGTACGTCGCGATCAAGACCTTGCTCGACCCGGCGCGCGACGAGCTGCTGATCGTCGAGCCCTGCTTTCCCTCGTACCAAAAGATGGCCGCGCTAGAGGGCATCGCACTGCGCAGCGTCGCGATGCGCGCAGAAGAAGACTTTGCTTTCGATCCGGAGCGCATCGCAGCGGCAATCGGCGAGCGGACGCGGGCGATCGTCATCTGCTCGCCCTGCAATCCAACGGCTCGAGTCATCTCGGAGGCGGCGGCGGAGATTCTCGTACGCGCGCTCGAGGGGCGTCGCGGCAAACCGATCTGGTTGGTTCACGACGAGATCTACCGCGAGCAAATCTTCGTCGCCGATGCCGCCGAGCTCGCCCAGCGCTATCCTCACACGATCGTCACGAACTCGTTGAGCAAGAGCAATGCGCTTACCGGTTTGCGGCTCGGCTGGCTGCTAGGCCCGAGTTCGGCCGTCGCGCAGGCGATCAAAGTTCATGCCTGGGTGACGTCATGCGCCGATACCTTTGCACAGCGCGTCGCCTTGCACGTTTTCGAAACGCCCGGCGCAGTGCAAGAGCACGCGGCGTGGTATCGCGAGCAGCGCGAGAAGCTCTTGGCGGCACTCCGTGCGAGCGGGCTACGATATGTATCGCCCGATGGCACGTTTTACGTCTGCGTGCGCCTCCCCGAAGGTGCGCGTTCGCTTGAGGCTGCCCACGAGCTGATCGAACGTTACGACGTGGTAGCCATTCCGGGCATCGCCTTCGGACCTTCAATGGAAGGCTGGTTGCGCCTCAGCTGGGTAACGTCGCCCGACCGGGTCGCTAGGGGCGTCGAACGGATCGGGGAATACTGCTCTCAGGGAGCGCGCACATGAATAGAACCGTAGAGACGCTTTGGTTCGCTTTGCGCTTTTCGGCGACAGCCGTTCTACTAGCGAGTTGCAACGGGGACGCCGGTTTGCAAGGGCCGAGCCTCCCTAGAGCGGCGGCCACGAATCTCGCTCGATCGATCGCGGTAAGACCCTCGATCGCTGTCCATCGCGATACTCGCGCGTCGTGGATATCGCCGGACGTCAAACGAGCATCGCGGCTGCTCTTCGTGTCGGACGCGGGCGAAGAGGACGTGGATATCTTCAGCTTGCCCAATCTCGTGCTGAAGGGAACGATCACCGGCTTTTCCGAGCCGCAAGGCATGTGTTCCGGCACCGGCGGTACCGTGTGGGTAGCCAATACCGGAACGACCCAAGTCTTTCAGCTCAGCCGGACTGGCAAGTTCCTCAGCACGATTGACGACGCGTACGGCTATCCCGCCGGTTGCGCCGTGAACCCGACGAACGGCGACGTCGTGGTCTTTAACATCTTCGGATTCAATAGCGGCGGCGGCAGCGCTTACATTTACTCCTGTCCTTCGTGCACGCCCACGGAGCTAACGATTCCAAACTTTTCGTTCGGGTTCGGCGGGTATGACCCGGCCGGCAATCTCTTTATAACCGGTGGCAGAAGTTCCAGCGGCGCGGGCGTGATCGGTGAGATCCCGGCCGGCAAGACCTCGGGTTTTGTGATCAAGCTCAGAGGCGGTGCGATTGAGTTCCCCGGCTTCGTTGGGTGGTATAAGCCCGGCGAGTATCTTGCGGCGGCCGATCAGCTCTGCAATGGCAAAACCGCGAGCTGCATCTATTGGGTCAAAATTTCGGGAATGCACGGAAAGATCATCGGCCACACGGACCTGCTCGACGCTTCGGGCGGCCAGGTCTGCGACATGGTTCAGGGTGTACTCGATCCGGGCGGCGACAAAAACGTGCTCGGAAGCAATTATAACTACTGTGCCTCCGGGCCAAGTACTGTGAACCGCTGGCAATACCCCGCAGGAGGCACGCCGATGAACTATGCCGATTTCGGTAGCGCATATTCCGTACCGATCGGCGCCGCCGTCAGCACAAAGTAAGTGGGAGCAATTACATGAGGCAAAGCTCGCAGGTTATTCTTTACATGTCGTTCTCGGCTGCGGTGGTGGCCTTGACGAGTTGCAGCGGCGGTTTGCAAGGCACCGGCCCCGATCAAACGGCGGGCACCAGCCTTGCTCGAACGGCGGCCCCAATGCTCGGGCGGCTGACGAATGTCGCGGTCAGGCCGCCGGTCGCGATTCACCCAGACACGCGTAAATCGTGGATCTCGCCCGACGTCAATCGATCCCCACGGCTTTTCTTCGTATCTGACTCTGGCACAAACGACGTTGATATCTTTACCCTGCCCGATTTTGTCCCGAAGGGAACGATCACCGGGTTTTCCGAGCCGCAAGGCATGTGCACCGGCACCGCCGGCACCGTCTGGGTAGCCAATACTGGAACCACCCAAGTCATGCAGCTCAGCCGGACCGGCAAGTTGCTCAACACGATCAACGACGCCTTCGGCTATCCGGTTAGCTGCGCCGTGAATCCGGCAAACGGCGATCTAGCGGTCCTTAACATCTTCGACTTCTCCGGCGCCGGCGGCGCTTTCGTCTACTCGTGCCCTTCGTGCACGCCGACGGAACTCACGATCCCCGAGTTTTACTACTACTACTACGGCGCGTACGATCCGAACGGCGACCTTTTTGTGGACGGAAAGAATTCCAGCGGGTCATACATGCTCGGTGAGATCCCTTCGGGAAGTCCAACGGGTCATCTTATTACCGTTAAAAGCCGCGGCGGCACAATCCACTCTCCCGTCGTCGTCCAGTGGTATAAGCCGAGTAACTATCTCGTGGCGACCGATGAGCTCTGTAACACCAAGAACGCGAGCTGCCTCGACTGGGTCAAAATCTCCGGATCGAAGGGAACGATCGTCGGACAGACCGACTTGGAGAACCCATCGGGCGGACAAATCTGCGGCTCATTCTCCGTCGAGCTCGATCCGCTCAATGAGAAGAACGTTGTCGGCGTCAATGATGACACCTGTGGATCGGGCTCGATCAGTCTGGACCGCTGGCTCTATCCGGCCGGAGGCGTTCCGACGAACAGCGCCGATCTAAGCAGTCTAATTGAACCGATCGGCGGCGCAATCAGCGTGAAGTAACGGCGTTGCCTGTTTCTTTTATTACGAATGAACGGCCAGCTAACCGATCCAGACGGTTTGGATGTTCACGAACTCGTGAATGCCGAAAGTTGAAAGCTCGCGCCCGTAGCCGCTCCTCTTGACGCCGCCGAAGGGTAAGCGCGGATCGCTTGCGACCATGCCGTTGATGAAAACCGCGCCCGCCTCGACTCGCGCGGCAATAACCTCCGCGGCCCCAACGTCGCGCGTCCAAATGCTCGACCCTAGGCCGAACGACGACGCGTTGGCCAACGCGAGCGCATCCTCGCGGTCCTTTGCTCGGACCACAGCCGCCGCCGGTCCGAAGACCTCTTCGTCAAACATCCGCGTCCCAGGAACCACGTCGGCGACGATGGTCGGCTCGTAGAAGAAACCGGCGCGATCGAGCGGCTTGCCGCCAAGCGCCAGCCGCGCGCCGCGCGCGAGCGTTGCGCCGACTTGCTCGTGCACACTCTGCCGAAGATCTTCGCGCGCACATGGTCCAAGCTGCACGCGCTCTTCCATCGGATTTCCCACGACCTGCTTGCCGGCGACCTCGACGAAGCGGTTCACAAACGCGTCGTAGACGCCGCTTTCGACGATGAAACGCTTGGCGGCGATGCAGCTCTCGCCGTTGTTTTGAAAGCGCGCCCTGACGGCCGTCGTCGCGGCCGCATCCACGTCGGCGTCATCGAAGACCACGAAGGCATCCGATCCTCCGAGTTCGAGGACGCATTTTTTCAATGCTTCGCCCGCCGCGCGCGCAACCGCGACGCCGGCGCGTTCGCTTCCCGTCAGCGTCACCGCAGCGATTCGGGGATCTGCAACGAGCTTGTCGATTCCCTCGCCGCGCGCGATGAGGACGCCGAAAAGGCCTTCGGGCGCCCCGGCGCTCTCAAAGATTCGCTCGAGCTCGAGAGCGCAGCGCGTTGTATTTGCCGCATGTTTGAGAAGCATCGCATTTCCCGCCATCAACGCGGGAGCGGCCGCGCGAACGACTTGCCAGTAGGGAAAGTTCCAAGGCATGATCGCGAGCAGTACGCCGAGCGGTCGAAATGCGACGTAGCTGCGCGCGGCGGTCGAGGGCGCGTCCTGCGACGCGAGCATTTCGCCCGCGTGTTCGGCAAAGTAATCGAGGCCCCAGGCGCACTTTTCTACCTCGGCGCGCGCCTGTGCGATCGGTTTTCCCATTTCGCGCACCGCCGTTTCCGAGAGCGAACCGCACTCCGAACGCAAGCGCGCGGCGACCGCTCGCAGAAGCTCCGCGCGTTGCTCGAACGACGTCGCGCTCCAGCGCGGCACGCAGCGGGCGGCCGCCTCGAGCTTTGCGTCAATCTGTCGCTCGTTCATCAGCGCGATGCGTTCGAGCACCGTTCCGGTCGTCGGATCGATCGTTTCGATCATATCGAATGCTGCGACCACGGTCCCGACGGACCGGCATAGACCTCGACGAGCCGGCTCGGCCGCAGATAAGCACGTGCGACCCGCTGCACGTCGGCGGCCGTTATCCGCGCGAAACGTTCGTTGAGGGTGCCGTAATAGTCGAGCGGGAGACCGTTGGTCGCGATGTCCATCAGCTGTTTGACTTGCCCGGTCGAAGAGGCTTCGTCGAGCAACGCGTTGCTAACCAGCCGGATTTTGGCTTCTTGCAGTTCGGTCGCCGAAACCGGTTCGTCTTGTAAGCGTTGCAGCTCTTGGCGCACGAAGCCGACGGCTTCGACGACGCGTTCGGGCGATGCGTTGAGCTCGACGCGGAAGTCGCCCCGGTCGGCATCGGCGTCCAGTTCGCTATTCACGCTGTAGACGAGGCCCCGTTTCTGGCGCAGCTCCTGCCACAGGCGCGACTCAAAGGCGCCGCCACCGCCCAGAATCTGATTGAGCACCAAGAAGGTATCGTAATCGGCGTTCGACCGCGATACCGCCGGCTGACCGAGGCGAATGTAGACTTGATTGGCCACGGTGCCGATATACTCGTGGCCGGCAGTCGCCGGCGGCATCGCCATCAGGTGAGGATCCGGTTTCGGCCCGCTGACTTGCCAGCCGCCAAATGCCGACTCCAGCGCGCCGCGCACTTGCGCGGGGGAGAGATCGCCGACTACCGAGATTGTGGTGAGGTCGGGGCGCCAGTAGCGCTGCGTATACGCGATCAGGTCGGCGCGCGTAACGTCGCCGACGCTTTGCGAGGTCGGCTGGCGCAGCGTCGGATCGTCGGTCGCTAGCAACAGACGCAGGTAAGCGCGGTCGATCACCACGCCTGAGATGTTCGATTCGGATTGAAGGCTGTTGGCAAGCTGCGAACGCTCGACGTCGAGCCACGGATTGACGAACGTCGGGTGCTCCTCGCCGTCGGCGATTATCGGGGCGATGCGGTTAAAATCGCTTGCGATCCCCTGCGCCGAGAAGCTCTCACCGGTGGTCACAAAGGCTCCCATCTCATCAGTTGCTTTACGGCGTTGCGCGAACGGATAGCCTTCGCTTCCGTAATCGGCAACCGACGAAGCGAGGCGCGCGATGCCCTCCTTTTCTGCCGGTTCGAATGAAGGCGAGGATGCGATATTGCCGCGCAGGACGAACGTCGGCCGGTCGCTCTTGGTTTGGACGATAACGCGCAAACCGTTGGAGAGCGTAAACTCCACCGGCGACAACGCACTGTGCGCGGTCGTCGGCGTCCGAATCGCCTTGGCGATCCACGCCGGCGCAACGATCGGGCCATTCGGAATGCGTTTGGAGAAGTCGTCGCTCGCCTCCGCGTTGCTCTTCTGCGAGTTGCCGCGCGGCGGGCTTTCGTTGGGCGTGAGGTGCCCGACAACCGTCGGGCGGCTCAGATACCGGCGTGCTGCAGAGAGCAAGTCGTCGCTGCTCAGCTCGGCAAGCCGCGTATCCTCATCCGAAAGTTTCTCGCCGACGATGCCGTACGTGTATCCGGCCAAATCACCGATGCCGTCAATCGAATCGGCCGAATACAGCCGTTCGGCCATCGTCAGACGCTTTGCCGCAAGGACGAGATCCGGATCGAAACCACTTGCCAGTACCGAATCGAGCGTGGATTGAAAGACGGTTTGAGCCTGTCCGGCGCTTCTGCCCGGATTGAGAATGATGAAGATGTGCAGGAGCCCGCCTCGCAGCTGCGTGTCGGAGTTCGTCTCGATCCCGAGCGCGATGTTGCTTTCAACGAGCGCTCGGTAGAAGGGCGAGCGCTGATTCTCGATCAGCGTCGCGAGCGTGCTGATCGCCGGTTCGCCGCGCTGTGTGTCGCCGGGGACCGAATAGGCGAGATCGAGGATCTCGAACGGGAAAGGAAACTGAGCTTGGACGGTCTGACCCATCGCCGGGACCGGATTGGCCTTCGGCTTCGAGGGGAGATTCTTAGACGGCACGCTCGCAAAATAGCGCTCCGCCTTGGCGAAAACCGTTGCGTGCTTTACGTCGCCGGTGACGACGAGCGTCGCATTGTTCGGCGCATACCACTGCCGATAGTAACGTGCGATATTCGCGACGCTCGCTCGAGCAACGTCCGCTCGCTCTCCGGTCGGCGTCCGTCCCGCGGGCTGGCCCGGGAACGCGGCGGCGCGCACGCGTGCGAGTAAGTTAAAGAAGGGAGAGCTGTCGTCGCCGTCAATCTCGTTGAGGACTGCCTTGCGTTCGATCGCCCAGTCGGCCGCGCGAAGCGCGGCGTGCTGCATGCGGTCGGCTTCGATGAAAAGCGCAACGTCGAGTTTGTCGGCCGGCATTTCGAAGTAGAACTGCGTGTAGTCGTAGCTCGTCTCGCCGTTCATCTGCGCGCCGAGTCGCGCGGTGATGTCGTCGAGGCCGCCCGCTGAGATGTCCGTAGTCCCGCGAAAAAGCATGTGCTCGAGTGCGTGTGCCAGGCCGGTTTTTCCCGGCGTCTCTTCCAAAGACCCGAAGCCGTACCAGACCGCGGTCTGAACGACCGGCGCGACACGATCCTCGATGACGACCACGCGCAACCCGTTGTGTAGCGTCGTGGTAAAGATCCCGCCGTCACCCGGGCCGCTCTGCGCGGCCGCAGCCTGCGGAAGAGCGAAGGTCAACGTTAACGCGGCGATCGCCAAGGCGATGATGCGCGCCGGCGGCAGCGTTTGTTTTGCGAAGCGTGTCAAAGGCTGTTAACTCCTAGATAATATGCGGCGGCCGATTCGACCGCCGGCCAAGGCAGGCAGCCAACGAGCTCGCAGCCGAAGATAGCGACGCCGCGTTCCGCCGCCAGCCGCGCGATGAGTTCGACAACACGATAGAGCGGCGTAGCAACATAATCCGTGACATTGAGCGAAACCTGCACGCGGTCGCTGCTGCGTGGAAGCGCGAGCGCACGAAGCGAGCGCAAGCCGCCGTTGCGCTCGCGAACCGCACGCGCAATTTCCTCGGCCACGGCAAGATCGCCACTAGCTAATTCAACGTTGAAGGCAATCAAGATGTCGCGTGCCCCGATCGCAATCGCCCCCGCGCTTGCGTGCCGCGAAAGGTCGCCTTCATCGGGCGACCAATCGGCGTTACGGCGAATGTCCGGGAGAAACCGCCGCTCCGGCCGGCGCGCGGCGGCGCCGTAATAAAATGAGGGAACGCGGTACCGTTTCCATATTTCGGCGCCGGCACGATGGGCGAGCGCGGCGGCGTCCTGCAGCGTCGCTCCTTTGAGCGGAACGAACGGCAGCACGTCCAGAGAGCCGATTCGTGGATGTACCCCGTTGTGACCGCGCAGGTCGATGCGCTCTAATGCGACGCCGGCCAGCGCGATCGCGGCCTCGAGCACTTGCGCCCCGTCTCCGACGATCGTCAGGACGGTGCGATGGTGGACGGCATCGCTGCTCCAATCGAGCAATCGCGCGCCGGTTTTTTCAACGGCGGCGCACGCGGCCGCGATCGTCGCCGGGTCGCGGCCCTCGGAAATGTTCGGCACGATCTCAAATAGCATTAAACTATTCCAACGCCGTTTTAATCGCCGAAACGATATCGCGGGTGTTAGCCGGCGAAATGACGTCCACATAGCCGAGCTTTCGCGCCTCGCTTTCGCGCCGTTCGGCTGCGCCGACGGCGCGTACTTCGCCCGACAGCCCAAGCTCACCGAAGACCGCGATCGGCGCCGGGATTGCTGCGTTGCGAAACGAGGACGCGATCGCCAGCGCGATACCCAAATCGGCGGCCGGCTCGACGACGCGCAGACCGCCCGCGACCGATGCGTAAATGTCGTGCGTGCCCAGCGAAAATCCGGCGTGCCGTTCCAGGACGGCGATAATCATTGCCAGCCGTTGCTGATCGAGATTATTGGCAAGCCGCCGAGGAGTTCCGTACGCGGCCTCGCCGACCAACGCCTGAACTTCGATCAGTACGGGTCGCGAACCGACAATCGACGCGACCACGCACGATCCGCTCGGCCGTTGCGTGCGTGCGCCCAAAAAGAGTTCGGAGGGGTTGGAAACCTCGCGCAAACCGGCGTCGTGCATCGTAAAGACGCAGATCTCGTCGATCGAACCGAAGCGGTTCTTGTAGGCACGCAGGATTCGGTACTCGCCAGCCGTCTCTCCCTCGAAATAGAGCACCGTGTCGACGAGATGCTCGAGCAGCCGCGGTCCGGCGATTGCGCCGTCCTTCGTGACGTGTCCCACGATAAAGCACGCGGTCGCGGTACGCTTCGCGAATTCCATTAAAGCCTGCGTGCAGTCGCGAATTTGAGTGATGCTTCCGGCATACGCCTCGGATTCGGGAAGCCAAACCGTTTGAATCGAGTCGACGACGATCGCCATCGGAGGGCGTTTTTCGAGACGATCGAGGACGCTGCGCAAATTCGTCTCCGGATACACAAAAATGCCCTTGTCACCCTGACCCTTGTCACCCTGACCCCTGTCACCCTGACCCTTGTCACGCTGACCCTTGTCACGCTGACCCTTGTCACCCTGAGCCTTGTCATCCTGAGCCTGTCGAAGGACGAAGGGCGACAAGGGCAACAACGGCAACACTCTTTCTGCTCTCAACTTCACTTGCGCCGCTGACTCTTCGCCGCAGACGTAAACGACGTCACCTTGCTGCGCCAAGCGCGATGCGATCTGCAGCAATAAAGTAGACTTGCCGGCGCCGGGCGGGCCGCCCACCAGCGTGAGGCTTCCCGGAACGATTCCGCCGCCGAGCGCAGCGTCAAACTCCGGCATTCCGACGCGGATGCGTCCGATGCCGGCCGAATCGATCTCGTGTAACGCCATTGGCGCCGATCCTTGCCGCTCGAGACGCGGGGCCGCGCCGGCTCGCGCCGCGACTTTCAACGGCCGCTCGTCGAAGGAGTTCCAGGCCTCGCATTGGGGACAGCGTCCCAGCCAGCGCGGCGATTCAAAGCCGCAGGCCGAGCAAAAGTAAATCGCGCGTGCCCTGGCCATCAGCTTCTACAACTCGCCAAGCCGCCAAAGTTCTGCGGGGCAGCCGCTTTGCCTAGGCGAATCCCGTCGCGCGTGGCTCCTCGGGCGCATCTGCAAATCGCGATCGACGGGCCGGCTGCCTCGGGCAAGACGACCGTTGCCCGATTGACGGCCCGTCGACTGCGCGTGCTCTACCTGGACACGGGCGCGATGTACCGGGCGCTCGCGTGGCTTGCATTGCGGACCGGCACCGACGTGGATAACGGCGCCGCACTGGCGCGCCTGATGACGATCGCACCGATCGAAGTTGAGCTCGATGAAACCGCGGCGCTCGGTTTTCGCGTCGTCGCGGGAGGCGACGAACTCGACGAGGCGGCGCTCTCGGGCAACGAGGTGACGGCGATCGTTTCCGCCGTTTCGGCGCATCCCGCCGTGCGCGCGGAGATGGTCCGGGCTCAGCGCGCAATCGCGGAGCGAGGTCCGGTCGTGATGGCCGGCCGAGACATCGGCACGGTCGTGCTGCCGAATTCCGCGGTGAAGATCTATCTTACGGCATCGGTTCCGGCTCGTATCACGCGGCGGCGCATTCAACTCGAAGAGGCCGGAGTAAATGTAGACGCACATCGCCTAGCTCAAGAGATCGAAGAACGCGATCGACTCGATCAAACGCGAGCCGTCTCGCCGCTCGCTCCCGCCCCCGACGCGCACATGATTGATTCGAGCGAGATCGGCGCCGAACAGGTCGTCGACGAGATCTGTACTCTCGTGGCGGCGTCCTTCGACAGAGCGAGACGAGAGCCGTGAATCGGCGCTTTTACGACTTTGCAAAGTTCTTCGTGCGTTTGATGGCGCGAGTGCTTTGGCGAGCCCGCGTCTTTGGGAGCGAGAACGTGCCGCCCGCTGGACCCTTGATCGTCGCCTGCAATCACGTCTCGTACCTCGACCCGCCGTTGCTTGGGTGTCTTTGCCCGCGCCGCATCAGGTACATGGCCAAGAAGGAGCTTTTCACGGTTCCGGTGCTCGGCTCGGTGATTCGCGCGCTCGGCGCATACGACGTCGATCGCCGGGGCAGCGCGACGCGCGCGATTAAGCGCTCGCTCCAAGTCCTGGAGTCGGGGGGCGCGATCGGAATTTTCCCCGAGGGAACGCGGAACCCCACCGGAACGGTAGCCGCGCAGACCGGCGTCGCCCTGCTGGCCTCGCTGGCGCAGGTCCCGGTCGTGCCCGCCTGCGTCCGTGGCACCGACCGGGCGTTCCGCCTCGGTCGGGTGGATGTCGTGTTTGGTGCCCCGCTCACGCTTTCGGCCGGCCGGAAAGCAACGCGCGACGACTTGGCGAAGTTCACCGCCGATATCATGAAAGCGATCGAAGCGTTAGCGGAGAGCATCGGTGGAGATACGTAAGGCGTCCGTTCAAGGGTTTTGTTTCGGCGTTGCAATTACCGTGAAGAAAGCCGAGGAGGCGATCGCTTCACGGGGCGATGTAACGACTCTAGGCCACGTCGTGCATAACCCGCAGATGGTCGAGTCGCTCGCCTCGCGCGGTCTGAAGAATGCCCAGAGCGTCGACGAGGTCGACGCGGGCGCGCTCTTCGTGCGAGCCCACGGTTTGCCGGTTGAAGTCTTCAATAAGGCTAAGGAGCGGAATCTCGAGGTCATCGACGCTACCTGCCCGATGGTCACGAAGATTCACGTTCAGGCCGAGAAACTAAAAGCCGACGGCTACAAGATCATCGTCATCGGCGATCCGAATCATCCCGAGGTAAAAGGTACGCTTAGCCACGTGCCGGGAGCGTGGTGCATTCAGACGTCCGAAGACGTCGAGCGCCTTCCGCGCTCGAGCCGCGTCGGTGTCGTGGTTCAGTCAACCTGGTCGGGTGAAGGTTTCACCGAGATCGTTCGCGCGCTCTCGGCAAAGTATTATGAGGTGCGTGCCGTCAATACGATCTGTACCGATACGCACAATCGCCAGAACGAAGCGTTACGCTTAGCCAAAGACGTTGAAGTGATGATCGTGGTCGGTGGGAAGACCTCGGCGAACACCAAGCATCTCGCCGATCTCTCCGAATCGCACGGCGCGCGCGCCTATCACATCGAAGGTCCCGACGAGCTGAAGCCGCAGTGGTTTGAAGGCGTCGGCGTTGCCGGTCTGATGTCGGGTGCATCGACGCCGGGGTGGCTCGTCGACAGAGTCGAGGCGCGGATGGAGGAGTTGGCCGCTTCTGCTTAATGTGGCCGCACTAGCCGAACGCTTCGAGAGCGCCCTCGAGCAACGGATTACCGGATATCGGGGATCTAAAGAGATCTCCGATAGTCTTTTGCGCCACTTCGGTTACGCACCGTACGGACCCGCGCGGCGCGGCAAGCGATTACGTCCCCAGATGGTCCTGCGGGTGGCGGCGAGCGAAGGGGCACCGCTCGAGAACGCACTCGACGCGGCGGTCGCAGTCGAGATCTTTCACAATTACTCGCTCGTGCACGACGATATAGAGGACCGCGACGAGCTTCGTCACGGACGCCCCACGCTATGGAGCGCTTACGGTATAGCGCGCGCGATCAACGCCGGTGACGCGATGTGTGCGCTCAGCTTTCTCAGCCTCGAGCAGGCCGCCGCGTATCTAGATGCACGTCGAGTGCTCCAGATGCTCGAGCTGCTGCACGAGGCGCACGCGGTGATGTGCGAAGGGCAGTCGCTCGATCTTTACTTTGAGTCCGAGCGCTCCGTCACGCTGCCGGACTACTACAGGATGATCGAGTGCAAGACCGCGCAACTCTTCGACGCCTCGTGCCGGCTCGGCGCGCATGCAGCCGGCTGCGACGCTTCGACAATCGCGCGGTACGGCACCATCGGCCGCGCCTACGGCATGGTCTTCCAGATTCGCGACGACGTCGCGGGCATCTGGTCGTCGGTCGATGAGACCGGCAAGACCGCCGCGGGCGACATCGCGCGCAGGAAGTGGACGTTTCCGGTCGTCTGGGCGATCGGGCAGCCGCCATCCGATGCGCGCGCCACCGTCGCGGCCGCCTATGCAAGCGGCGAATCGCTCGATGCCGCAGTGGTGGAGAGCATCGTCGCCGCGCTCGACTCTTTGGGCGCGCGCGAAGCGGCCACCGAAGCGGCCGCAAAGCATCTGGCGGTGCTCGAAAGCCATCCAAATCGCGAGCTGCGCGAATTTCTCACCAGCACGCTGGGCCTCGCGGCCGCTCGCTGAGATCCGAGAAAGAATCGTGAACGTCAACGGTACGGTGCGCGCGCCGGCACGCCAAGACTCGCTGGCCTGGGCGCTTCCCGCGCTCTTGCTTCTGGGGCTCATCGTCCGGCTGCTCTTCATCGGGAACGCGGGCTTCAAGACCGACGTCAATACCTACGTCGCCTGGGCGCTGGGCTTGAGCCAACATGGTTTCGCGTCGTTCTATTCAAGAATCGGCTTCGCCGATTATCCGCCTGGTTATTTCTATATCCTTGCGGCGGTCGGGCACTTCTGGCGACTATTCTTTGCGGCGCACGATCCCGGCTATGCGGTGCTGCGTAATCTCGTTAAACTCCCCGCGATTCTTGCCGACCTCGGCGTCGGCGCGCTCGTCTACGCAATCGTTCGCCGATTCGCGAGCCACGGCGTTGCGCTTGGCGCGGCCGCGTTCTATCTGCTCAACCCGGCAACGATCTACATCTCCGCGCTCTGGGGTCAGGTTGATTCCATATCGGGCGGTCTCGCGCTGCTCGCGATCTACGGGTTGCTGCGCAGCGAAGATGCGTCACCTAACACGCGCGCGCAGACCGCTTGGATCGTCGGCGGATGGCTTGCGTTCTCGTACTCGCTGCTCATCAAGCCGCAAGCCGCGGTGCTGCTACCGCTGATCGTTGCTTTTGCGCTGGTCGACCCGCAGCGACGCCGCGCGCGTCTGGTCGCAAGCGCCATCGGTGCTGCTGCCGGCCTAGCGTTGGCCCTGATCCTCACGGTGCCGTTTCATCCCGGCAATCCGCTAGCAGCCTTCGGCTGGCTCTTCGAACGTTATGCCTACGGCTCCAACGTGTATCCCTACAACAGCGTCAACGCGTTCAATCTTTGGGCGTTGCGCGGCACCCTCTGGGTTCCCGACAATCAAAACATTCCGAGCTGGGGATTGCCGCAGTACGTTTGGGGTGTCGTGCTTGTCGTTGCCGCGCTAGCGCTGATCGTTTGGCGATATCTGCAAGATCGCACGTCGCAGGCGCTCCTCGAAGGGTGCGCGGTTGCGACCCTCGCCTTCTTCGTCCTGGCGACGCGCATGCACGAGCGGTACCTTTTCAACGCCTTGCTCTTCGCCATCGTCTGCATTCCCTTCGCGCGGCGCTACCTATGGGGCGCGGTCGCCCTCTCGGTCGTGCTCTTCGCGAATCTTCTCTATAGCCTCCAGTACCTAACCGTCGTCACCAACAACGTGGCCGGCACGAACGCCCAAAACCTCTGGGGGCCGTGGACGACGTTTTTCTCCCTCCTCGCGGTGGCTACGTTCTTCTGGCTGGGTTATCAATATCTCGGAGCCGGTGAGTCGGCAGCGGCCCGTCCTTGGGCGCGGGGCGAGCCGGGCGAGCAATCCGCGGCAGCGGCGGAAGCCGGCGCTCGCCATTGGTTCGATCCACGCGAGGGTCTGGCGACGATGCGCGCGCCGCTCGATTACGTCATCGCGGGGGCGCTCGGCGTCGGAAACTTCATCCTTTCTTTCGTCGGCTACTGGTGGCCGCCGGAAAAGGTCTTCGATGAGATTTACTTCGCGCGTGCCGGCGAGGAGTATCTGCAGAATCTGCGGATTTACGAGAACACGCACCCTCCGTTGAGCAAACTGCTGATAACGCTTTCGATCGTGCTCTTCGGCGGCATGCCGAAAGGCCACGGACTGGGCGGTTGGACGGGGCTCAACGCCATCGTCGGGCACCTGACCAACGGCGATAACTCCTACGGCTGGCGCTTTCTCGACGTCGTCTTCGGCGCGCTAGTGGTGATGCTGCTCTACGTTTTCGCGAAACGTGTCACCGGCTCGACGCTCTTCGCAACGATCACCGCACTGCTGCTGACGTTCGACGGAATGCATTTCGTGCAATCCCGTATCGCGACGCCTGAGGGCTTCGTCGTTTTCTTTGCCACGCTCGCCGTTTACGCGTTCTACCGATTCTGGATCAGCTCGCAGGTCGGCGAGCGCGCGCACGTCTCCGTGCCGTCGTGGGGGTTTGTAGCGGGTGCCGGTGCTGCGCTGATCGTCGGTGCCGTGGCAGGCCAGGCGTGCCGGCTTCTCTGGGCCTTCGATGCGGCATCCACGGTCATCGTGACGCTGTACGTTGCCTGCCTCTGCTATCTGGTCGCTCGGCTCGTCGCGTTCCCGCGGCGGTTCGGCGACGGCCGGCGCGAGCTGACCTACGCCGAAGGCTCGTACGCGCTGCGTGACGGGAACGCGACGGCGCTCTTTGCCGCCGACGGCGGGACGATAGACGAGCGCGGAAAGATCGCGCGCGGCGCTATTTCACAAGCCAAGGGCGGCGTGCTCGTCTATGACGACGATCCCTTGACGATCGAATACCGGCGCGGCGGAAGCGTGAGCTACGAAACGCCCGAGGCGACGGCCGTCTATGCCGACAACGAGATTCGCGCCGGGACGGCGATCGAGAAGGGCAGCTCCTCGAAGCTCTGGTTGATCCTCTTTACCGTCGCGCTCGGCCTTCTGGTGAGCAGCAAATGGTACGGCGTCATGGGCTTTGGCGTCAGCTTCGTCGTGCTCATCGGGATCGCGCTTGTAGGGCATTTCGCGCAGCAGCAGCTCCGCCCGACGCTTTGGGGAAATCCGCGCGGCTTCCGGCTCGACGCCGCGCTGGTCACGATCCTGCTCGTGAGCGCGACGGTATACGCGCTCGTCTGGGTGCCGGATCTCGCGCGCCATTCATCCGATCCCGGCGAGATCCACAATGCCAACGATCTCGTCTATCGCCAGTACTCGATGTATGAGTATCACCATAACCTGGTGGCCACTCATCCGTACTCGTCGAGGTGGTTCGAGTGGCCGATCGACTACGTTCCCATCGCCTATTTCTATCAAGACCACCGCAAGAATCAGACCGACAATAACGCGTGCTGCATCTATGAGATCACGTCGTTGCCGAATCCCGTTATCTTGTGGTTTGGTCTACTCTGCGTGCCCTGGGTGGCGGTCTTAGCGTGGCGCGAACGCAACAAAGCATACGCGCTTATCGTGCTCACCTATCTGCTCCAGTGGCTGCCATGGGTCGGATCGCCGCGACTGACTTTTGCGTACCACTTTTACGTCAACATCCCACTGATCTGTCTCTGCAACGTCATCATACTGCAGCGTCTATGGCAGTGGGCCGCGCGTCGCGAAAGCGCGCGCTGGCTGGGGGGATTGGGAGTCGGCGTCCTACGTGGCAGCTGCGGCAGTTAGTTTCGTGTTCTTCTACCCGATCTTGGCGGCCCATCCGATTAGCTGGAACGCCTGGCACGCTCGAATGTGGTTCCCAACCTGGATAATCGGGCCGGGCTAGCGAAGGGCTACCGCCATGTCCGGACATTCGAAGTGGCATAACATCAAGCTGAAGAAGGGCAAGGCAGATGCCCAGCGCGGCGCGCTCTTCACCAAGCTGAGCAAGGAGATCATACTCGCCGCAAAGGGCGGCTCGCCGGATCCCGAAGCCAACTACCGCCTAAAAATGGCGGTCGAGAAAGCCCGCGTGTTCAATATGCCGCAGGAGAACATCAAACGCGCGATCGCGCGCAGTTCCGGTCAGAGCGGCGAGCGAGAAATCGAGGAAATTCGTTACGAAGGCTACGGTCCGCATGGGTTAGCGGTCGTCGTCGACGCGGCGACCGACAATCGCAATCGGACCGCCGGCGAGCTGCGCTTTCTCTTTAGCCGGCACGAAGGCAGCCTCGGCGAAAGCGGCGGCGTCGCCTGGATGTTCGACCACGTCGGGATCGTCGAAGCCGATCCGGCGGGCAAATCGGAAGACGCGCTGATGGAGGACGCTCTAATCGACGGGGTTGAGGACATCGAGTACGATCCGGATCTGGCCGTCATCTACACGCAGCCGACGCGCCTGGCGGGCGTTCGCGACGAGCTGCGCGTGCGCGGCGCTAAGATCTCCGACGCCTACCTTGGCATGCGCGCCAAGACCAAGCTTGAGTTGCAGGGCGCGCAGCTCTCGGCCGCGCTCGCGTTTTTGGAGGCGCTCGAGGAGCACGAAGACGTCCAGCGAGTCTTCAGTAATCTGGATTTTAGCCGCGTTCCCGCGGAGGCGCTCGCCTGAGATCGGCGCTCAACGCGTACGTGCCGCGCGATTGGCTCTTCCCGATCGTGCTCATCGTCTTCGTTGCGGTGGTGGTCTGGTTCGGGCGTCAAATCTACGACTTTATACTGCCCTCCGCTGCAACCGTGACGGTGCCGTCGTTCGTCGGACAGACGCTCAACGACGCCAACGCCGAGATCGAGCGTTTGAAGCTCAACTCCGTGGTCGTGGACCATCAAACCAGCGACCGCTATCCCAAAGACGTCGTCATCATGCAGCGTCCGGAGGCCGGCCAACAGGTACGCAAGGGGCGGCAAGTCTCGTTTATAATAAGCGACGGGATCGTGGCCCGGCTGATTCCCGATCTGCGCTATCAATCAATGCGTGAAGTGCAGCTGGATCTGTCGCGCTCCCACCTGCAGCTCGGTAAAGTAAAATACGCTCGGAGCGACGTCATTCCGGAAGGTCACGTCATCTCGCAGAATCCTCCCGCGCTGGTGAGCGCGCACGAGGGCGACGTCGTCGCGGTCGTCGTTAGCAGGGGCGGTCGCGCAAACGTCATCGTTCCCGACTTCGTCGGGCTAACGATCGATCAGGCGCGAGCGCTCGCCACCGACGCCGGAATCAAGATCGGCCAGGTCGTCTGGACGCCGCTGGGTAAGAAGGCGCCCCCTCATGGAATGGTCGCGCGGCAGGTTCCGCCGCCCAAAGCGAAGATCGCTTCCTACGATCCCGTTGCGCTGCAGGTTAGCGCGGGCCCCAACGAGTCGGGATATATCATTCGACAGGTGCACGTTCTCGTTTCGGTTCCCGAAGCTCAGGACGTCGCGAACGATCAGCCGCTCGACGTTCGGCTCTCGCTCACGGACGCGACGGGCCAGTACGATCTCTACCATGCGTTCGCCGAGCCGGGGCAGAAGCTCGACTTCACGGTGACGGCAGTCGGCACGTCGCTGCTCGACATGTACGTCAACAACACCTTGGTCGGCGAAACGCGCCTCGGTTCCGAACCGCCTAAAGTTTACAGCACGTCGAACCCCTCGCCGTCGCCGACATGACGGTTCTCGCGCCCTCGTTGCTGTCGGCGGATTTTGCGCGGATCGCCGAGCAGATCGCGTGCGTGCAAGATGCCGGCGCGGATTATCTCCACCTCGACATCATGGATGGACGTTTCGTCCCCAACATTACGTGGGGGCCGAAGATCGTCGGCGATTTGCGGCGCCTTTCGCCGCTGGTTTTCGACGCGCACCTGATGATCGTCGAGCCAGACCGATACGTGGACGATTTTCGGGCCGCAGGCTGCGACCGCATCACGTTTCACTTGGAGGCGACGCCGCACGCGCAAAGGCTGCTCACCCATATTCGCGATATCGGCGCCCGACCCGGGCTTGCGATCTGCCCGCAGACGCCGGTTGAGATGCTGCAAGACGTCGTCGAGGATTGCGACACGATCTTGGTGATGAGCGTCAACCCGGGCTTTTCGGGGCAGGAGTTTATCGCGCACGCAATCGAGAAGGTTCGCGAGGCGCGGGTGCTCGTCGACCGGCTCAACCCCGCATGCTTGATCGAGGTTGATGGCGGAGTTGGGGCGGAGAACGCGCGCGAGCTCGTCGTAGCCGGCGCCGACGTCCTGGTGATGGGTTCGGCGGTCTTCGGCGCGCCGGATCCCGCAGCCGAGCTGCGCCGACTCCGCTCGCTTTTGGCGTGAACGAAGACGCCATCGTCGAGGCGATACGCGCCCTCATCAACGATTGTCATCCTGAGCACGCCCGCCTAGCGGGCGCAGTCGAAGGGGGCGATGACGCCGCGCTTTGGCAGCCGTCGCGCTCGCACCGCAGCGCCATCTCGACCGACATGCTTGTCGAAGGCGTAGACTTTACGCGCGACTCGATGTCTCTCGAGGATGCCGGCTGGCGCGCGATGGCGGCCAACGTCAGCGACCTCGCCGCAACGGGAGCGCGGCCGGTGCTCGCGACGGTTGCGCTCGGCCTTCCGCAAGCGTCGAGCCTCGAAGAGGTGCTAGAAATCTATCGCGGTTTGGTGGGCTGCGCGGCGCGTTATAAGCTGGCAATTGCCGGCGGCGATCTTTCGCGCGCCGATGCAATCGTGATCGCAATAACCGTCGTTGGTGAAGTCCGGCCGTCCAACGTCAAAACGCGCGCCGGTGGCCGTCCGGGCGACGTGCTCGCCGTCACCGGCGCGCTCGGCGCGGCGCGCGCGGGGCTCGAGCTCACGCGCGAGTCTGTTCCGCTCGAAGGACTCGAGGAGGAGGCGCTGCGAGCCTTTCGCCGGCCCGAGGCGCGCGTGGCCGAAGGTCGCTTTTTCGCGGCGAGTCGTAACGTGCGGGCAATGATGGATCTCTCGGACGGCCTCGCGACCGACGTCCGCCGGCTTGCCGCCGCAAGTGGGTGCGGTGCCGAGCTCAACAACATCCCGGTCGCGAAATCCGCGCGCGCCCTTTGCGCCGTGCGAAAGGACGACCCGGAGCGCTTTGCGCTGCGCGGCGGTGAGGATTTCGAGCTGCTTGTGGCGATCCGGGCGCGCGCCTTTCGGCACTTAGCCGCGCGGTACGCGGCGCACTTTGGTCGCGAGCTCCATAGAGTCGGCGTCGTACGTGCGGAAGCGGGCGTTCTGTGGAAGGAAGAGGAGCTTGCGAGCTTGGGCTGGGACCACTTTGCATACAGAAGGGAGCATTCTGAATGAAGCTATCGTTTGCTTGGCCGAGATGCGCCCCGATTTGTCCGACGATCGCGATCCTTGCAGCGGCTGCGCTCGCTGCGGGCTGCAGCACGAGCGACCGTCAGTTCCAGCCGTCCACCGCCGTTGCAGCGAACGCGTTACATCCCAATCAACGGGGCGAACTTCTGTTTGTCTCGGACGCCGGAAACAACGACGTCTATATCTTTACGCTGCCCGACCTCAAATTGAAGCGCACGATTACCGGCTTCAATCAGCCTTGGAACTTGTGCTCAGGTAACGGCGGCAACGTCTGGGTGCCGAACCTGGCCACTCAGCAGGTCCTCGAATACGACCGCCGAGGAAAGCGAGTCAACGCTATCTCGTACGGGGCTTACGGCTACGCGACTGCCTGCGCGGTCAGCCCCATTGGGTATCTCGCCGTTCTGGGGGGACCGAGCCACGGACCTGACAGCATTGAAGAATTCTTTGCCCTCGAGGTGCCGATTAAGCTGACGATTCGGGGCTTGTCGAACTACTTTTTCGACAGCTACGATTCGAAAGGCGACCTCTTTGTCGACGGTACTGATGGCGGCTCTAACTTCAGGCTAGGCGTCGTGCCACGCAACAAGCGTAAGGGCCATCTCATCACGATAACGGGTGGGACCATTAACTATCCGGGCTTCGTCCAATGGTACGAACGAGGGCATTATCTCGCCGTCGCGGATGAGGACTGCGGCAGTGGCAATGCGTGTATCTACTCGGTCCAGATCTCCGGGTCGACGGGTGCGATCATCGGGAAAACCAATTTACTGGATCCGTCGGGTGGTCCGAACTGCGGTCTCTACCAAGCGGTTATTGATCCCATAACCGGCAGGGACATCGTCGGTAACATCCAGGGATGCTCGAGTTACGCCAGCGTAGACCGCTGGGCGTATCCATCGGGCGGCACGCCGACGAACTCGGTTCAGAACTTCGCGTTGGTGCCCGTGGGCGCGGCCATCAGCTTAAAGTAAGCTGCAGGCGGCCAGGACCTTCAGCTGCTAGCTACGCGCGACGCGTTACGCGGTTCGATCGAAGGCAGCTGGTGCAGACCCGCGCGGTACGGTGGACGCCCTGGTCGTCGATGCGGACGGACTGTAAATTCGGCAGCCAACGCCGCTTCGTCTTATTCATCGCGTGACTGACGTTATTGCCCGCTTTTGGGCCCTTGCTGCAAATTTCGCACCGCTTCGCCATAGCCGGCAGATAGTATCACGTTGCCAGCCGATGCGTCCACCCCCGCCGGTGTCATCCCGAGCGGAGCGCCAAGCGCCGTAGGTGTCATCCTAAGCGAAGCTCGCTCCTGCACCCTGTCATCCTGAGCGAAGTCGAAGGCGAAGGGCGAAGGGCGAAAAGTTGACGCTAGGCAAGGATTCCTAGGTTGGCCCCAAAAGACGCGGCCATGGGCCGAGCGCGAATCGCGGTTGATGCGATGGGAGGCGACCACGCTCCCCACGAGATCGTTGCGGGCGCACTTCTGGCCGCGCAGGAGTTCGACGTCGAGATTCTGCTGGTCGGCGATGAATCGCGCGTCCGCTCGCTTCTACGGGGTCAGGGGACCGGCAGGATCCGCGTGATCCACGCCCCCGAGGCGGTCGCCATGGACCTTTCGCCCTCGACGGCGCTCCGCTCGTGCGAGCGGACCTCGCTGGGCGTTGCGGTCAATCTTGTAAAAAAGGGCGAGGCCGATGCGGTCGTTTCGGCCGGCAACAGCGGCGCGTTCCTTGCGATCGCGTTGATCAAGCTGCGCACGATCGAAGGCATTTCGCGTCCGGCGATCGCGACGGTTTGGCCCGCGCTCAACGGGCCAACCGTATTGCTCGACTCGGGCGCCAACGTAGATTGCAGGCCGGAGTGGCTCGAGCAGTTCGCGATCATGGGCTCGGCGTACGCGAAGGCGGTGCTCAACGTGGCGGAGCCGCGAGTCGGCATTCTCTCCGTCGGCGAGGAGCGCAACAAAGGAAATCAACTCGTGCTCGAAGCGGCGCGGCTTTTGGAGACGGCCCCGGTGCGCTTCATCGGCAACGTCGAGGGGAGCGATCTCTTCCACAACGTCGCCGACGTAATCGTTGCCGATGGTTTCGTGGGCAATGTCGTTCTCAAGACCGGGGAAGGATTGTTCGCCGATCTCGCCCAGGTGATGCGCGACGCGCTCCTTGGAGGAAACCTGCTGACCAAGATCGGCACGGCGTTGCTGGTGCCGGCGCTCAAACGGTTGCGAAGGCGCTTTGACTACGAGACCTACGGCGGCGCGCCGCTGCTCGGTCTTCGCGGGAATTGCATCGTGACGCACGGACGCGCTAGCCGCGAGGCGCTCAAACATGCGATCGGCGCGGCCGCTCAAGAAGCCAACCACGACGTCATCGGAAAGATTAGCGAGCTCATCGTTCCGCATCTCGTGCCGACGTAACGTCCACAAGTCGGTCGCCATGCTCGGCGTCTACGTTCACCTTCCGTTCTGCCCGTATCTTTGCCCGTACTGCGATTTTACCAAGTGGCCTTTGCGCGCTTCGAGCGCTCGCCGCTATTTGGAAGCGCTTTTGGTCGAAATCGATCGCGAACCATCGGCAGCTGCCGGCTCGATCTATCTCGGCGGCGGAACGCCCAACGCCTACGACGCGCCGACGATCGTTCGGGTGCTCGCGCTCTTGTCAAGACGATTCCCGGGCGCGCGTGAAATCTCGATCGAAGTAAATCCGGAACTGCTGCGCGACGGCGATCTCCGCGCTTACCGCCAAGCCGGAGTCACCCGTCTTTCGATCGGCGTGCAGTCCTTCGAGCCGGACGAGATCCGGACGCTCGGCCGAAAGCACACCGTCGAGCAAATCGAAGGCGTCGTCGAGTCGGCGCGTTCGTCGGAGTTTCGATCGGTTTCGCTGGATTTGATGTTCGCCGTGCCGGGCCAGACGCCGGCGAGCTGGCGGCACTCGCTGCGTCGCGCGATCGAGCTTGACGTGGATCACATTTCGGCATACGGGCTTACGGTGGAAGAGAACACGCCGTATGCGGCCTGGCGCGCGCGCGAGCCCGGTGCGTTTTTCGACGACGCGCGCGAAGCCGAGCTCTACGCGATCGCGATCGAGTCGCTGCAAGCGGCGGGTTACGAACAATATGAGATAAGCAACTTCGCGCGTCCCGGGCATCGGTGCGAACACAATCTCAACTATTGGGCAAACGGTGAGTACGCCGGAATCGGCGTAGGCGCGGCATCGTATCGCGACGGCCGGCGCAGCGTGCATACGCGTTCTCTAGACGAGTACGTCGCGGCGGCGGTCGAAGGCCGGCCGATTCCGTCGGAAGCCGAGCGGCTGGAAGGTCGTAAACGCGTCGGTGAGGCGTTGATGCTCGCGCTTCGGACCGCGCAGGGGGTTGGGTTAAGCGAGTTCAAAGAACGCTACGGGATCGACGTGATGACGGATTATGCTCCCATCGTCGCTCGTTTCGCGCGCACGGGGCTGCTCGAGCGAGTCGGAGATAGAATGCGGTTGACGATGCGAGGTCGATTCCTTGCCAACGACGTCTGTGGAGCTTTCGTAACATTCGAGTAACGCCCGCAACGCTCTCCGAAACCGTCCTACGCGCCGCATTCGTCATCGTGTTCGGCGTGACGGGCTTTCTTTTGGGGCGCGAAGCCTACTTCAGCCTGCTTTCACCGCATTTTGCGAACGAAGCGCTGCAGTTAGCCTTCCTCATTCTCTCTCCGGTGGTCGGTGCGATCGTCGGCGCGCTGCTTGCGCCGCTCGCGCAAGCGCTCTTCGAGGGTCAGCTCCGCCAAGCGGAAGGGGCGATGGAGCGCCTCACTCCGTCCGAGATTGCGGGCGGGGCAGTCGGTTTGGTAGTCGGCCTTTTGATTGCCTTTCTCATCAAAGGCATCGTCTTCGAATTGATCTCGGATTTCGGCCGAGCCGGAACGTACGTCGCGATCGTCCTCTATCTGATCCTTGCAATCTTCGCAGCATACCTCGGCGCAACGGTCGGCGCGAAGATTCGGATCGTGCCGATGCCGCGTGCGGTCGGCAACGCCGACGGCATCGCAAAGCTCGTCGATACCTCTACGATTGTCGACGGGCGGATCGTCGAAATCGTCGAGAGCGGATTTCTCGAAGGCGAGCTGATTGTTCCGCGCTTCGTTTTGCGCGAGCTGCAGGCAATCTCGGATTCCGTCGATCCGCTCAAGCGCACGCGCGGCCGCCGGGGTTTCGACGTGCTCAGCCGCCTGCAAGAGCTCGCGGCAGTGCAGATCAGCGAGCGAGATTTCTCCGATATGGCCCCGGGTAACGTTGACGCGCGGTTGGTGCGCCTGGCGCAAGAGCTAGGCGCCAAACTTGTGACCAACGACTACAATCTCAACCGCATCGCTCACGTCGAGGGCGTCGCGGTGCTTAACGTCAACGAGCTCGCCAATGCGGTCAAGCCGGTGGTGCTTCCCGGCGAGGAACTGCACGTCGCCGTGATTCGCGAAGGCAAAGAGTTTCATCAAGGCGTCGGTTACCTCGAAGACGGAACGATGATCGTCGTCGAGCACGGACGGCGCCTGATCGGCGAGGAGACCGACGTCATCGTCACGAGCGTGCTGCAAACGGTCGCCGGGCGTATGATTTTCGCGCGGCCGAAGCGGGAGGGCGTCGCTTCTTGAAATGGGCCGCGGTCGTCGTCGCCGCGGGGCTCGGTACGCGTCTGCACGGCCCCAAACAGCTGATAAATCTCGCCGGACTTCCGATGGTGGGGTGGTCGATAAAGCTCTTTGCGATGATGCCGGAGATTGAGGAGCTCGTGGTCGTGACCGAGCCGGAATCATTGGAGTCGATTCGGTCGCTTTTGACGGAGCTTGCGCCGGAGAGCGTTGCGCGGACCGTGCGTGGCGGAGCGATCCGCCAACAGAGCGTCTACGAAGGTTTGCGCGCCGTCTCACCGGAGATGCAAGGCGTGCTCGTTCACGATGGGGCGCGCCCGCTGGTGAGCGCGGCCGACGTGCGAGCCGGCATGTGCGAGATTCGCGCCGGGCGGGCCGCGCTGCTCGCAACGCCGGTCGTGGATACGATCAAAACGGTAGACCCTCAATCGTTGCAGGTCGGCACGACGCTCGACAGACGTACGCTCTGGGCGGCGCAGACGCCCCAGTTCGCACTCACCTCGGAACTGCGAGCGGCGCACGAGCGCGCGCGGCGCGAGGGTGTCGAGGCGACGGATGACGCGGCCTTGCTCGAACGAATCGGAATCGAGGTGGTCGTCGTTCCTTCGACGAGCGAGAACTTCAAGGTGACGCATCCCGCCGACGTTGCACGCGCTCAAGCGATACTAGAGGCGCGCTGTCATCCTGAGCCTGTCGAAGGATGACGCGCGTCGGACACGGCTTCGACGCGCATCGTCTTGTCGAAGGACGCCCGTTCGTGCTTGGTGGGGTGCACGTTCCCTTCCAGCGCGGCGCGCTCGGTCATTCCGACGGCGACGTGCTCGCCCATGCGCTCGCGGATGCGTTGCTCGGCGCTGCGGCCCTCGGCGATCTCGGCGCGCGTTTTCCCGATACGGATGTGCGCTGGAAAGATGCCGACTCGATGGAGTTGCTCGCGCAGTGCGCGGCAGCCGTGCGCGAGGCCGGATTCGCGATAAATAACGTTGACGCAACCATCGTCGTCGAACGGCCGAAGCTTGCGCCGTTCATCAGCCGGATGCGTGCGAACGTCGCTACGCGTTTGGCGTTGGACGTCGCCGCCGTCAGCGTCAAAGCTAAGACGAGTGAGGGAATGGGCTATACCGGCGATGGGTCCGGCCTGGCAGTCTTTGCGGTTGCTCTCGTGTCAGCGGCGTCAGCCTGCGATGAACCCTCTGGTTGACGGACCGGGTTAAACTGTTGGCGATGGCCCTACAACGGGTTGACGGTGACAAGTGGTTCGACGACGTGCTAGCCGACTTGCAGGCGGCCCTCGAGCGCGATCCCGCGGCGCGGGGTTGGCTCGACGTCGTGCTCTCGTACCCCGGCTTCCACGCGCTCATCGCCCACCGGCTGATTCACCCGCTGTACCGTGCAGGCATCCCGATTCTCCCGCGCTTTTTGGCAAACATCTCCCGCTTTCTCACTCAGATCGAGATTCATCCGGCGGCGAAAATCGGCAAAGGCGTCTTCATCGATCACGGTTCGGGTGTCGTGATCGGCGAAACGGCCGAACTCGGAGACGGCTGCACCATCTATCAGGGCGTGACCCTCGGCGGGACGAGTCTTTCCCATGGAAAGCGGCATCCAACGCTCGGTCGCAACGTCATCGTCGGCGTGAACTCGAGCGTGCTTGGCGCGATCGTCCTAGGCGATAACGTGAAGGTCGGCGGGGGCTCGGTCGTCGTCATGGACGTGCCGGCGAACGCGACGGTCGTCGGCGTCCCGGCTCGAGTGGTCGCGCAGGACGGTAAACCGGTTCGCGTCGTTCCCGTGCGGCCGCAAGTGGATATGCCGGACCCAACGACCGATGCGATCGTGAGGCTACAGCGGAAGCTTGCCGAACTCGAGAAGCGATTGGCCGAGCTCGAACAAGGTGAAGCGTCCGAAGACGAAGCCTGGAGCTGGGTAATCTGATCCCTTCGACTTCGCTCAGGACTGCGCGCCTTCGGCGCTTGCCGCTAAGGTATTTGTGAAGCTGTATAACACACGGACGCGCGGCGTCGAGGAGTTCGCGCCGTTGCGGCCCGGTGACGTACGCATCTACGTCTGCGGGCTGACACCCTCGGCGCAAGCGCACCTCGGCCACGCACGCTCGTTTCTTTTCTTCGACGTTCTTCGACGGTATCTAACGCATCGCGGCTATCGCGTGACGTACGTGCAAAACGTTACCGACATTGACGATCGCAGCATCAACGCGTCAAAGGAAACCGGCGGGGATTACCATGCCATCATCGATCGTCACTACGCTGAATTCAAAGCGTCGATGCGTAAGCTCGGCGTCCTCGACTACGACCACGAACCCTACGCAACGCAATACATCGAGCCGATTCAAACGATGATACGCGAGCTCGTCGCTGATGGTCACGCGTACGTGACCGCAGACGGCATTTACTATCGCGTCGCGACCTTTGCAAACTACGGGCGGTTGGCCAACCGCAACCTCGAAGAGCTCGAGGCGGGCGCGCGCATCGAGGTTGACGAGAAAAAAGAGGACCCGCTCGATTTTGCGCTTTGGAAGTTTGCGAAGCCGGGCGAGCCGCGGTGGGCGTTCGATCCCTACGGCGAGGGGCGCCCCGGCTGGCACATCGAGTGCTCGGCGATGGCACGAGCGCTGCTCGATCCGCAGGGGATTGGCTTCGATATCCACGGCGGCGGCGCCGACCTGATCTTCCCGCATCATGAGAACGAGATCGCGCAGAGCGAGCCGCTAATGGCGCACCCGCCGATGGCGAACTTTTGGGTGCATGGCGGCCTGCTGCTCTTCGACAATCGCAAGATGGCGAAATCGCTCGGAAACTTCGAGCCGCTGAGCGACCTGCTGGAGCGCCACGATCCGCAGGCAATCCGCTGGCTCTTCCTGCAGACCGGTTATCGCAAGGTGATGAACTTCACCGAGGAATCTATAGCCGCCGCGGCACTTGGGCTCGCGCGAATCAAGACGGGTTATCGAAGCTTGGCGCCGGCGACCGATGGAGAACAGGCCGACGACCGGGAGCTCGACGCGAGAATGGAAGCCGCTCTCGACGACGACATGAACACTGCCGCCGCGCTTGCGGTGCTCTACGATGTGGTAAGCCGCTCGACGACTAGCCGTGAGGGTCTCGAGTATTGGCTCGGCGTGCTCGGCGTTGCACCGAATGCGTCGTGGCTCGACGAACCCTCCGCCGACCTTGCGCCCGATTTCATCGAGCGGTTGGAGCGCGCGTTACGGGAAGCGCGCGTCGAATCGGCGCCCGGCGCGATCGAAGGCGCGACCCCGCAGGAGGCGATCGAGCGAATCGTCCTATTGCGTAACGACGCGCGCCGCGCCAAAGACTGGGCCGCCTCCGACCGGCTCCGCGACGCTCTCCAAAACTGCGGGATCGAAGTCAAAGATTCGAAAGAAGGCACGACGTGGAGCGTCGCCGCTTCACCGCTCTAGACTACGACGATCTAATCTACGGGATTCACGCGGTCGGCGAAGCGCTTGCCGCCGGCGAGCCGTTGCGAAAGATTCATCTCGATGCAAATCGCTCAAAGGATCGCGCTCTTACGGAGCTGCTCGCACGAGCGAAAGAGGCGGGCGTTCCCGTGCGCTCCGAGCGCCGCGAATTCTTCGAGAGGCTACCGTTCAAAGCGCATCAAGGCATCGTTGCCATCGCTCCGCCCTTTGCGTACGCCTCGCTCCACGACATTCTCGCTCGGCACCGCGACGATAGGCCTCGGTTGATTCTGGTTCTCGACCATCTGACCGACCCGCATAACGTCGGTGCCATAATCCGCACCGCCGAGGCCGCGGGCGCCGACGGCGCGATCTTGCCCAATCGGCGATCGGCGGGCGTCAACGCGACGGTTCGAAAAGCCGCTGCCGGCGCGGCTGCGCACTTGCCGATCGCTCGGGTCGCCAATATCGCTGACGCGATCCGGGCCATGAAGAAAGCGGGCATCTGGGTTGCCGGCGCCGATGCGTCGCCGGAGGGAGTCGATGCCTGGCAGGCCGACCTCAACCGCGATCTTGCGATCGTCATCGGCGGCGAGGGGAGCGGCCTTGCCCAGCTGGTCCGGCGAGAGTGCGACTACTTGGTTAAGGTGCCTATGCGAGGCCGGATAGCCTCGCTCAACGCCTCGGTCGCCGCTGCTATCCTCATTTACGAGACCTTAAGACAACGCGAGTGCTCGCTTCGTCCTTGACGGGGGAGGGGGAACCTCCTATATACTTAGCCACGACGTGCCGCGCCCGACGGGCTGCGGCCTGCGCATGCGGCTCGTCTTACCCACGAGGCAGATAAAGAATTATGGCAATGACCCATCCAGTAGCGGATGGAGTGGAATACCAGCAAAGGGTCGACGAAGACCTGGTTGCCATCGCCAAGACCGGCGACAACCTGGCGATGGAGTACCTGCTCAATAAGTATAAGAATTTCGTTCGCATCAAGGCAAAGAGTTACTTTCTCATCGGAGCGGACCGCGAGGACATCATCCAAGAAGGAATGATCGGCCTTTATAAAGCCGTGCGCGACTTTAAGGCCGATAAGCTCTCGAGCTTCCGAGCCTTCGCCGAGCTCTGCATCACGCGGCAGATCATTACCGCGATCAAGACGGCGACCCGGCAGAAGCACATTCCGCTCAATCAATACATCTCGCTCAACAAGCCGATCTACGACGAAGACAGCGAGCGCACGCTGCTCGATGTCATGGCGTCGCAGAAGACCTCCGACCCCGAGGAGCTCGTCGTAACGCAGGAGGTCTCGGACGACATCCGCCAGCGGATTCGACAGAATCTTTCGGAGCTCGAATCGCAGGTCCTCGAATCGTACCTGGAAGGAAAGAGCTATCAGGAGATGGCGCGAGATCTTGGACGTCACGTGAAGTCCATCGACAACGCGCTTCAGCGCGTGAAGCGCAAGATCGAGAAGAACCTCGCCGAGTTCGAATTCCAATAGCGCTCCCCTGTCATCCTGATCGAACTCGAAGGGCGAACGTCGAAGAATGACTCGTGCCTAGCCCCCTGTCAATCATGAGCGAACGCAGCGTTAATCCCGTGTCATCCTGAGCGAAGCGAACGCAGTGAGCGAAGTCGAAGGGCGAACGTCGCAGAATGACTCGTGCCTAGCCCCCTGTCATCCTGAGCGAACGCAGCGTTAATCCCGTGTCATCCTGAGCGAAGCGAACGTAGTGAGCGAAGTCGAAGGGCGAAGGTCGAAGAATGACTCGTGTAGCCCCCTGTCATCCTGAGCCTGTCGAAGGATGACGCGCCACTTGCCTTTCGCGGTAGCTGCATTCGCGCTAATCGCGGCGTCCCGGGGACCGGGCAGCTGGAGTAACGGACCATCGTTGCCGGTCGCACGCAGCGAAGTTGCGGTAGCCGCGCTAGGCGATGACATATACGTCATCGGCGGCTATGCTAACGGCGATGTGGATCAAAATCTGGTCGAAGTCCTAAAAGCACGCAGCAAAACGTGGCGTGCAGTCGCGCCACTGCCGCGTGGACTCAACCACGTCGGCGCCGTTGGCTATCACGGAAAAATCTATGCCTTTGGCGGGTTCTCGGCGCAGAATAACTCCGCCGTCGCCGACGCCGACGTTTACGATCCAGCTAGCAATGCTTGGAGCACGATCGCAACATTGCCACGCCCGCTCGGCTCGGTTTCGGCGGCGGTGCTCGCCAACGAGATCCATCTCGTCGGCGGTCGTGACACTCGTAGCACCCGGACGCATCTTGTCTACGATCCGGCGACTAACCGTTATGCAGAACGCGCGCCGTTGCCGGTCGGGCGCGACCACATGGGGCTGGTCGGTTTTGACGGCAAGCTCTACGCAATCGGCGGGCGCATCGACACGCCGGCTCACAACACGGCGTACGTCGACATTTATAACCCGCGGACCAATGCATGGACCTCGGGTACGGCGATGCCGACCGCGCGCAGCGGCATGGCCGTCGCCGTTTACGACGGAAAACTTTTTGCGATCGGCGGCGAACAGAGCGGAATGGCTGCTGCGTTCACGACAAACGAAGCCTACGATCCGGCGACCAACAGTTGGTCGGAGTACGCACCGCTGCCGCAAGGCCGGCACGGCACTGGCGCCGTCGTCGTCAACGGACGGCTCTACGTGCCCGCGGGCGCGCCCGTTCCCGGCGGTAGCCTCCAAAGCAATACGCTGTTGGTCTTCACGCTCTGATGGCGCCGCTACGCATTGGTATCGTCGCCTGCTCCGCGGAAGGCGCAGCTCTCTGTTATCGAACGATTTGTTCGGAAGGCGCACAGATGCTCGGGCCGCACGCCCATCCTGACGTTTCGATTGATGCGCCGTCTTTCGCGAAGTACTGCGAGCATCTCGAACACAACGATTGGCAGGGCGTCGGCGAGCTCATGCTCAGCTCCGCAAATCGGCTGGCACGAATCGGCTGCGACTTTTTAATCTGTCCCGACAACACCATTCATCAGGCGCTGCCGCTCATCGAGACACGACTGCCGTTGCCGTGGCTTCACATTGCTGATGTCGTGGCCGATGAGGCCGCTCGGCGGGGCTTCCGGCGGCTCGGCTTGACTGGAACGCGCTGGCTCGTCGCAAGCGAGGTTTATCCGGAAAAGCTCCGAGCGCGCGGCATCGAGCACGATCGCCCGAGTTCCGAAGGGTGCGATGAGATCAATCGCATTATCATGCACGAGCTCGTCTACGGCGTCGTAAAGCCGACGAGCGTCGCGTACTTTCAGCGCGCGATCGAGGAAATGAAGGCGTGCGGCTGCGATGCGGTCGTTCTCGGCTGCACCGAGATTCCGCTGATCATCGACGATTCGAACTCGGCGCTCCCGACGCTCGACTCAACGCGGCTCCTCGCCCGCGCCGCGTTGCATTATGCCTGTCAGCCCAATCTCTCGACGATGACGCGATAGACTTCCTCACGGCCCGCGACCGGATCTACCACCATCACCACGGTCTCCCCGTCTTCCGGTTCGATACAAACCGTCACGCGGCCGCGAGCGCACACATCCATGCAGCTGGTGCTGATGGCGCGGATCCCGCCCCACCGGCCGTCCTCTTTCAACCGGTCCTTTAGCCAATTCCGAAGGTGAAAGTCGCCGATCCGAGCCGCGATCTCGGGATCTTCCTCGGGGATGCGTTCTTTGAAGCAGCGTTCGCAGACGAGTACCAGCCCGCGCTGCAGCCATTTTGGTTTTACATCTTGCATGCGTGATGCCGTGTTAATCGGGCTGCAGTACTCCAAAAATATTGCCGTCGGGGTCTTTGAAATAGGCGAGCACGCCTACTCCGGGAATTTCTTGCCGATCGACGGCGACCGTTCCGCCGTATCGTAGTATCGCTGCTTGCGTTTCATCGAGTGAGTCGACGCCGATCGTGCAAACGTAGGCGTTTACCGCGGCGTTCCCGAGCGGAGTGCCTCCGCGGCGCGGCACGATTCCCCCATCTATGCCGCGTCCTTCGCCCGTGCTTACGAGCCAGTACTCGGTGGGCCCGTCCCACTTCGATATTTTCCAGCCAAAGACGGACAAGTAGAAGCTACTCGCCACCTCCGGATCGCCGGCGTGGATTTCAAAGTGAACGACTCGCGGCATAGGAACCTCTCTAAAGCAAAGACGGTGGAGCCGACGGCGGGATTCGAACCCACGAGCCCATTGCTGGGGACTGATTACAAGTCAGTTGCCTTCGTCCGCTTGGCTACGTCGGCGGTAATAATTGCAGTTGTTTCAACGCTCGCTCAAAAACCTTTTGCGGCTTGGTAGCTCTCCTTGGCGCGATCCTCGCTAACTGAAAGTTGATTGGATTACTTCGACTGCCAAACCGATGAGCTCTCCCTCGACCACGATTTAACCCTCGGAACGTAGGAGTTAGCGCGTGACAATTTGGGCAGAGTAACGTGAGGTTCTCTAAGCGATAGTTTTGCCAGTTCCCGTCGATGTGCTCCACCTCGATCGGAACCCTCTTGGTAGCAAAGTGACGCTCGGCCCAACCGCATCTCGTGCACCGTTCGCCGAGTCGATCGACCAGGTATCTGCGCAAGAACGCCGTCGTCGTCAACGCGCTATAGTTGCCGGCTTCTAACAGCCGAACTAACTCGCGACGACGGAATGTCTGCTGGCACTTGAACGAACAATACTTCGTCGCACCTGCCTTGATCAGGTCTCCACATCCCGCCGAACACCACCCGCGAAATTTCTTTGAACTCATGTATCAATGCTACGATGTCACTGTGCCATATGTATGGCCTAGTGACTGCGAGGTTTTGCGATACGATCCCAGCGCGCGCGTGTGTAAAGCGTTGTAAAACCGCAGCGATGAAAGTTTCGTTCCGAAATACTCGCGGGAGCGGCCGCTGCATAAATAATACGCGCGCCGGCGTCACGTGCGCGAGCGATGCGATCGCGGATCGTTGCGATCTGCCAACCGCGGTGACGATACTCTGGAAGCGTCGAGCCCGCAATGAGGGCGGCGCATTCACCACGCACGGTCACTACCGCAGTCGCGACCACCGCGTCGTTCTCGCGCCCTTCGAGTACGATCGCGTCTGGATTCGACGCGAGGATCCGAGCTACCGTGTCGTCGTGCGCGACGATACGGCGCTCCGCGAAGCCTGCGACGGAGGCGTGAACCCAGGTTTCCAAGTCCGACGCGACCGCGATGCGCTCGTCACGTAGCGCGTACGCATCCGGATCGGCCGCGACGAGAATGTTATCGTACTCCACCGGCGCGAAACTGGCTGCAGCCAAGGCGCGTCCGAGCGCCGGATCGGCGAGCGGCGTCACGAAGACGCGAGGCTTGGCGTTGCGCGTTTCGTAGAACTCTGTGATTCGTGCGACGTCGCCGTCGCAGATAAGCGCGAGCACTCCGATTCCAAAGGCTTTTGAAAAGGGCGAATCGACGCCCGCAAAAGCGGCGACTCCACCCGCGACCTCGATGCATTCGGCGCCGGTATCGGAGAAGAGCCGCGCAACCCGATCGATGCCATTGCGGATACCAGCGAGCTCCGCTCGAACGATCGTTTCGTGAAGCTCTGGCGTCAGCAACAACCGGTGGGAAGCTATGGCGAGCGCTCCCACAATACGCGCGTGTAGAGTGTCTCGAACCCGCAGCGGTGGAAGTTGCGCTCGGAAGTGCTCGACGGTCGCGCCGTCGCGCGCATGAAACGCACTCCCACTTCGCGAGAACGCGCGATGCGATCGCGGATCATCGCGAGGTGCCAGCCGCGTCCGCGAAACGCTGCGAGGGTCGAGCCGGCGAAGAAGGCCGAACACTCGCCGCGCAGATCCATCGCTGCGGTCGCTACGATCGTATCGTCTTCGTGTCCGGCCAACGCCCAGACGCTATCCGACGATGCAAGCAGTATCGCGATCCGATCGTCGTCGGGCTTTAAGATTTCGACGTCCATAAATCCCCGCGTTGAGGCGAGCGCCCAGGCGCCGAGATCCAGAGCTACGCCGATTCGATCGTCGAATCGAGCGAATCCGTCAAACGCGTCCGAAGCGAGCACGTTCTCGTACTCGCTCGGCGTGTACCCCGCGGCGGCCAACGCAGGCGCCAACGACGGGTCCGCCAGCGGCGTCGCGAAGACGCGCGGCGTGGCGCCGCGCGATTCGTAGAAATCGGTGATCCGGGAGACGTCGCCCTCGGTCACGGGCGCTGACGATCCAACGCCGTACGACTGCGAGAGCGGAGAGTCCACACCGGTAAAGGCTGCCAGGCCGCCCGCAACCTCAATACTCGTGGCACGCACGTCGGGGTGAAGCCGCTTGACCGTAGCTATGCCGGTGCGAATGCCTTCGGACTCGGAGCGTCTGATCGCTTCGTCAAGCTCCTTCGTAAGCAGCATCGCCGTAACTTCGAACCAAGCCGAAAGGGCCCTAGCCGTAAGCCGCAAAACACAGGCCGCAGTATGAAAACGCAGATAAGGCCGTTTGTCGTCATCGCATTATTCGCCGCGGTAGGCGCCGCCGGAGGCACGACCACCGTGACCGTCAATCCCTCGAGCATCGGCCTCAAGCAAGCCATGGAGGCATGTCCGTCGGAGTCGCTCGGCGCGATCTCGCTGACGCTCGGTCACGTGCGTATCTCCAATGGGCCGGGCGTTGAGTCCGATATCGACGTGCAGAACGTCAGCGCGCAGACGGTTACACTCTCGAGCGGAAGCAAAACCGCGACCGCCATGGTGAACGCGTTGAAGAATACCGTCTCGGCGAAGCATGTGACGCTCGTATCGCGGCGACGCGTAGCCTGCGTGGCGCCGGACTGACCCGCGCGTTTGCGCTGCACGGTTAATCTAAGCCTATTTACGTTCGCATCGCTGCGACAACACGGGCGAATGGATGACCGAAGCGACGTTTTATAGCAGCGATAACCCGAAGTGGCCGAACAAGACGGCGTCACTTACGATCTAACGCAATCGCGCGCTGCGATTGCGAACGTCGACTGGATGACGTGGAATGGGGTGCCGCTCGGCCAGCAAGGCGATCTCGAACCCAAGCCGAGACGCTGCCGCTAGAGCTACGTTCCTGCGACGATCCAGTCGTTGACGACGTATTGCGCGCCGGTGCTCGTGATCGTCAGCTTGCCGTTGCCCGCCGCGCTGGTGCGAAACGTCGCAAGCTGCGTGCGTCCCGTCGTGATCACGCCGTTTACCTGAATCGGCTGGCGGCTCGTCGTCGTTACGTCGAGGGTGTCGCCGCTCGCAAATCGTCCGTTCGCGACGCTGATATTGAAGAGTTGGCTGCGGCGGAACGCCATCGCAATCGGGATTTCAAACGCGTTCTCGGAGGCGCCCCCTTTCAGAATGAAGGCGGGCGCATTCATCGGGCAGCTCGCGCTGGCCAGGTTGCGCTCGATGGAGAGGCTGCCGATCGCACCCTGCACGACGGCGCCGCTCGCGCGCGCCGACCAGAGCGCAGTTCCGCGTGCATCGGCGGCCCGCTTGCCGCCACTGACGGCTCCGCTCTGCCAACCGAAGGTCGCGTCAAGAGATGGAATACCGCTCGCGCTGTATCCGGCGGAACTCTGGCAGTAGTCGCCGACGCCGTTCCCGCGCATGATCAGCTCGGAGCCGGAGTTGATCCGCTTTCCGTCCCGTTCGACTACGTACTGGCGCATCGACCGCAGCGCGAGATGATTCGAAGCATGCCCGGAAAGGGCGCGCTGATCGGCGCTGATGTCGCGAACGAAAGATCCGAGAGCATCCGTGATTGCGATCGCCGCTTTCGCGTTCTCAGAAGCGGTGCTGCGATGGGCGTCCAGGGAGTCGGCGGCATCGCTTACGGTTTGAACGCCGTCAACCGCGGCCGGCAGCGAAAGCCCTGCAGGGCCGAAGCAGCCAGCAAGGAGGTAACCTGCGAGGGCGGCAACCGCAAAGGCTGCTGGACGGGCCATCCTGGGCATACTCCTAGGCAGTAGGCGAGTTTGCTATGGCTCCCATGGTAAGGTACACGGTTGGGGGCCCACATGAGAGGTTCATGAGGACCGGGTTCAACGGGAACCACCGTCACCAAGCCGAGGAGCCTGTCGCCCCACTATCGTACCCTGTCGAGCCCGTTCCAACAACCACATGGGTAGGTGGCCGAGTGGTTAATGGCACCAGACTGTAAATCTGGCGCGCGAAAGCGCTACGCTGGTTCAAATCCAGCCCTGCCCAAAGTTTCGAAACAGAGCCATGCACCCGAGCGACCGGAAAGTAACCGGCTAAGATCGGAAAGTAACCGGTCCCTTAGGTCCTTGGGCGGCCAGGGTCGAGGCGTGACCCCAGGGGCGCCCTCACAGAAGGCGTTCCAGGGCCACGACGTCCACGTAGCGGCCGTCCAGGGAACCGTGCTCCTTGAAGACGCCGACCTCGCGGAATCCCGACTTGCGGTAGAGCCGCTTGCCGTGCTCATTGCTGTCGAGCGCGTGCAGCACGATCTTGTGGAAGCCGCTCTTAGCAGCTCCTTGCGCTAGCGCCGTTAGCAAAACGTAGCCGGCGCCTCGGCCGCGATAATGCCTTGCCACGTATACGGAGAGATCGGCGATGTTCTCGTGAGCGCAGCGCTGTGAAAAGGGATTCAACGAGGCCCAGCCGATAACGTCGTCCGATTCGGTCGCAACGAGAACGGCGTATCGCCCGTCATGCGCCGACCACCATTGCGCGATCTCTTCTCGCGACTTTGGTTCGCGGTCCAACGTTGCGATGCGATCTTCGATTCCCTCGTTATAGATTCGGCGGATCGCTTCGAGGTCGTCACTCGACGCCGGCCGGACCGCTAAGGCTTTACTCACGGTCGTAGGGGTTCGCAGCCGAGCCGCGTAGTGTGGCCACAGTGTCGCGGGCGTTGCATAGTGGTAATGCCCTTGCCTTCCAAGCAAGAGTCGCGGGTTCGATTCCCGCCGCCCGCTCCAGGAAAGCCCTGTTAAACACAAGCGTTTTTCGTCGAGGAAACTGTTTTGTGTCCAAATGCTGTCCATGCGCCCAAAATTATTGCTCGGAAGCATGAGTGAAGGGTCGCGGCCGAGGGTAATCCGCTGTTACGCGCGTGGGCGCCCGAAACAGAACGCGAAAGGACGGTGGATGTGAGCACCAGCACTTTTACCCGCTTCGCGGTTCCGCTTTCGTCAATCTTCGTGCTGGCATCGTGCGGAGCTGGCGCCGGGACGGTAGCACCTCCTCCGTTACCAGCAAATGAACACGCGTTGTTACACCAACAAACGTTCAGTTACACGGGCGGTGAACAGTCATTCAAAGTTCCGGCGGACGTGACGTCCATCGACGTTGATGTGCGCGGGGCGGCCGGCGCTGCTCGCCAGCGCTTCTACCTTGGCCATCCCGGCCGTGGTGGCCATGTAACGGCTACGATCCCCGTTCGACCCGGTCAGACGTTGGCCGTCTTTGTCGGCGGCAAAGGTTCCGGCGTAACCGGCGGATTTAACGGTGGCGGAAGCAGCGAACTGGCCTCCGGATGCACTCGGGGCGGGGGCGGTGGTGGCTCGTCCGATGTGCGAGAGGGCGGCGATACACTCACGGACCGCATTCTCGTCGGCGGCGGCGGCGGCGGCGAAGGCGGCTACTGGGGCGGCGGCGGCAACGACGGCGGTGGCGGCGGTGGCAAGAAAGGCAGCAACGGCAGAGGGGGGCCCTCAGGGAGCCTGTACGGCAATGGCGGCGGCGGCAAGGGAGGAACACAAAGCAAAGGGGGCGCCGGCGGCGACGGCGGCGGCAAGGGCTACGGAACTCCGGGGAGCTCAGGAGCACTGGGTGCGGGCGGAAGCGGCGGTGTGTGCCTCGCCACGAGCTACGTAGGCGGGAGCGGTGGCGGTGGAGGCGGCGGTTATTACGGTGGTGGTGGGGGCGGTGGCTCAGACCCAACAAACGCAGGTGGCGGCGGTGGTGGTGGGTCAGGTTACGTCGAGCCGAGCGCAACCAACGTTCACTTCCCGCGAGCTTCGAAGAAGAGGGGTAACGGCGCGATCGTCTTTAGTTGGAACTGAGAGACGCAACGAGCCGCGCTTAGAATCGGGCCGCGCTTAGAATCGGAACGTCTCAGTCACCAAGAGCATCCTCCATTGGTTCTCGGGGCCGGACGGGAGGGAGACCCAATGGCTGCACTGCGTCCGCTAAACGGTACACTCTACGGCACGACATACGGTGGCGGTGCCAAGCACGGTTGCCTAGGGGTCGAAGGGAGCGGCACCTAGACGCGGAACGAAGACCAAGCGACCGAGTCCTTCCCAGGAGGCTTTCACCAGCCTTTTTCTTGGCATTTCGCATTTGCTACGGCGAGTGTTTGCGTCTATGGGGTTCCTGAGTCGCACCTTATGCATCCGCGGTGATTCCTCGCCGCATGAAAGGATCGTGACTATGCTGGTTTCCCCCAAAAAATATCTCGTCGCTGCGGCGACAATGATCGCATTACTCACCAGCTGTGCGGGCGGGTCATCGACGCCGCCGACGCCGAATGCATCCCAACAGAATCAGTCCCGTGCCCGCAGAAATTCTACGCCGTGCCCTTGTCTTTACGTCACCAACTTGGCGGCAAACTCGGTAACGGTCTACGCCGGAGCCGCGACTGGCAACGCGAGACCGATACAAAACATCGCTGGCGGAAGCACGGGACTGACCCAACCGTACGATATCGCGGTGGATGGCAACGGCAACATGTACGTTGCGAATTCCGGCAACAGCTCCGTGACGGTCTACGCGGCGGGCGCCACTGGAAACGCCACACCGATTCAGACCATCCAGGGCTCGTACACCGGGTTATCTACGCCGTACGGTATCGCCCTGAATCCCCAGAACGGGAACATCTACGTCGCAAATGTGGGCGGCGCTAGCGTGACAATCTACAGTCCGGGCGCGACCGGTAATGTAGCCCCGATCGGAACCCTTGCAGGGACGCGAACCAAGCTAAGCTCCCCCGCGGGTCTGCTCTTGGACGCAAGCGGCAACGTCTATGTTCCTAATCTCAACGACTCCGTAACGGTCTTCGCTGCGGGCAGCGTAGGCAACGTCGCTCCCACGCAAACGATCACCGGTTCCCGTACTAAACTTGCGGGGCCGTATCAACTAGCTTTGGATTCCAGTCTGAACATCTACGTCGATAACTACGACGGCAGCCCATACAGCATTACCGTTTATGCTGCTGGAGCGAATCGCAATGTCCGGCCGCTCCGAACCATTAAGGGTGGCGCAACAAAGCTGAGCGGTCCGAACGGCATCGCCCTGGATAGCAGTGGCAACACCTACGTCGCGAACTACTCTAGCAGCTGGATCACCGTGTACGCCGCCGGCGCAAACGGCAGAGTCGCGCCTATCAACACGATAAAAGGCGCGAGAACGGATCTCGATGGGCCGGAGGGGATCGCATTTCGGTAGACTTGTTCCCGGCGGCTCCTCGCGAACACCAACGCGTGGCACGCCGTCGGACGCGTCAACAGAAGAAAACGGGGCCTGCCGAGGCCCCGTTTTTCATTAGTCGCCGCCGGAAGGTCTTTTACCGCGGCGCGCTTATGGTAGCCGCGAGGACAACTCGTTTCGGAAAGGAGACAGCATGAATCAATCAACGCTTCAGTTCAATCGGGTCGCAGTCATAGGCATGATCGCCGTTGCCATCGTTATGGCGGTCTCCAGCTTTGGTATTGTGCGGGCGATAGCAGTAACATCCCGCACGTGCTCATCCTTACGGGTTGCAACGGCAAAGAACGGTCAAGCCAAGCGCGTACGATGGGCCGAGGAATATCTCATTTCGCGAAAATTCGGCGCAGGCCTGATCGAGGTAGGGATGGACGCACTGGACGGAGTAGCGCAGACTGGCTCCACGCCGTCGTAGCTCAGTGGTAGAGCACGTCCTTGGTAAGGACGAGGCCACGGGTTCAATCCCCGTCGACGGCTCCACTTGTCACGTTAGCGCAAAGATTTTCAAGGCTGGCCTCATGCGCGCGCCAGGGAAAGGATTTTATGCGTAACGCCACACTTCGTCATCTCGCAGTAGCCTTCGTGTTTGCCGCCATCGCGTGCGTCGCATTTGTGAGCAGGGGGTCGGAAGCGGTCGCACAAACGATGCCGACCGAACCGCCGACGCCGGCGGCTCCATCGGTGCCGACTCCCGCGACACCGAGTACGCCCGCGGCCTCCGCCGCGCCGTCAATGTCGCCGGCGCCGTAGCGAATAAAATTTTCGCCATAACCTGACATACGTCAACGCGAGCGAAAGGCACCCGCAAGCACGAACAAAGTTGCGTGTCGCTTAACTTTGTGATACAAAGTTAGCAATGTTGGATCTTTTAAAACGCCCAACTGCCTTCTTGCCCCTTGCGATTTCTGCCGGATTCTTAATAGTGTTGTTCCTCGGGCTCGCGCAGGGTACGCTGGCACGTCAACCCGATGAGGACGTCGCAGTCCACTTGTTCCAGATTCTCATTCCGTTGCAGATCGTTCTCATCGGAGCGTTCGCGGTGTCGTGGCTTCCAAGGCGACCTCGATCTGCGGTACGGATTCTCTGCTTGCAGGGTGCGGCCTTATTGGCGGTTCTATCGATTGTCTATCTAAATCGGCTCTGACGTCTGGTAAAACTGCGTGCCGACTTCATCACGATTCGCAGTGCATTGCCTTCTTGATGAACGCGTCGGCGGCGTCGCTCCACGGACGCTTGAAATCGGTCTGCCAGTGCGTCTGATCCGACCACAGGCGATTCAAGCCGCGCGTAACCTCGGCATTGCCCTGTGTAAACTGGCCGATCAAGTCGCGCCATCGGTTTGCCAATGCCTCGGCCTGCGCGCTCGACGGATCGACGTCACGCGATGCGGCTTCCTCGACTTCGGCGATCAGCGCGCTCCAAGCGTGCCGCCCGGCGTCGATTTCCTCTTGCGGTATGGTTGCACGGCGCTCTTCGAGCCGATCGCGCGCCTCTTGCGAGTAATATTTCCGCGTCCACTCCCAGTCGTTTTGCACTTTGAATACCTCGATGACGGTGCGGAGCGTCTTCCACAGATCGGCGGGTTCGTCGCGCGTTAGCGCGAGTTCGGCTTCGTCGATCGCGGCAAGTGCCGATTCGAGCCGGCGCTTCTGGCGCGCGATGATTTCACGCTGCATCCGCAACGCGACGGCAAGCGGCGGACTGGATGTGTGGACGAGCTCCTTGATTTGCTTGAGATTGAATCCGACGAACCGCAGCGCCAAGATCTGCTCGAGGCGCTCGAACTCGGTCTGACCGTATAAGCGATAACCCGACTCGCTTAATGCGGCAGGCTTGAGCAGGTCGAGTCGATCGTAAAGGTGCAGCGTGCGAACCGTCACGCCGGCAGCGCGTGCGAACTCTTTGATCTGGCGGAGTTTGGCGGCTTTGGTCGTCATCGTTCCTCTCCGGACGCGAGCGTAGGCCCTGACCTTACGTCGGAGTCAAGCCTTGGTTGCCGTTGCGGTTTGCTTGGCTGATAGAGCGAGTAGGCACCTTTTTGCGCGGATTCTAACCCCGCATTTGCGAAAACGGCGGTATAATCGAATGGATATGCGCTTGCCAAACTTCACGATCACGCTGAAGACCGTCGCCGCGTTGAGCGCGGCGTTTTGTCTCGTATTCCCCGCGCTCGCCTCGGCGCAGCAGGATCCGTACCCTCCTGAACAACCTTCCTACCCGCAACAGGGACCATACCCGCAGCAGGGCCCGCAACAGGGGCCGTACCCGCAGCAGGGCCCGCAACAGGGGCCATACCCGCAACAGGGGCCGTACCCGCAACAGGAACCGTACCCGCAGCAACCGTCCAACCCGCAGCAGGAACAGCCGTACCCGCAACAGGGGCCGTCCTATTCGCTGCCGCCGCCGACGTATGCAAACCGGCCCTCGATCAAAGGCACGATCAACGGCTTTGACGGCCAGTGGGTCGTCTACATGCACGACCAAAAGGGCTACACCGACCACCTTTCGTTGCATCAGGGCACGATCATCAATCCGACCGGCATCAAGCTGCTGGAAGGCATGAAGGTCACGGTTTATGGCTACGCCGATGGCTCGACGTTCCGAGCCGACCGAATTGACGTCGGGTACTCGCCCTACTCGCCGTATTACAGCTCCGACGGCAATCCGGCGTACGGATACGGCTACGGCGGCTACGGCGGTTACCCGTGCTACGGCTACGGCGGCGGCTATGGTTACCCGTACTATGGCTACGGCGGCTACCCGTGGCTTGGGATCGGCTTCGGCTGGGGTTGGGGCTGGCCGGGTTACGGCTACGGCGGTTACGGCTACGGCTATCCCGGCTATTACCCCGGCTTCAATCGTGGGCAGTTCATCCCGCCGAATCGCGGCGGCTCCGGGCCCGGGCCCGCACGGTAACTTCGGCGCTCCCGTACACGGGGGCACCGGGGGACGTCCGCCGGTGACCAGCGGTACGGTGCACGGGCCGCCGTAGCGGCGTAGACTCTCGCGGTTTAACCCAGGAGGCTCGCTACCACAGCGAGCCTTCTGCTACGAGAATGTAGAGAATCGGCCCGAGCCCCCAGAGAATGCTTACGACAAACCACGCAATCTTCTTAACGGTCGTCATGTCGCCGCGCGCGAGCAAGTTGATCCACATCAGGATCATCGCGATTGGGTGCAAGACGATCGACAGCACGATTTCGAAGAACAGCTTCATATCAGGCTATTCTTCCCCGCATCGCTTTTGAGCCTTCGCTCGTTATTAGAAGCGGAAGGAGTTGCAGATGAAGCACGACGTTGTCCCCGAGGTCCAAAAGAGCGAGCAGGAGTGGAAAGCCCAGCTCGGTCCGGAGCGCTACCGTATTCTGCGCGAGGCCGGCACCGAAGCGCCCTTCTCCGGTTCGCTGCTGCAAGTCAACGATAACGGAACGTATGTCTGCGGCGGGTGCGGTCAGCCGCTCTTTACCGCCGGCGCGAAGTTTGAGTCGCACTGCGGTTGGCCGAGCTTCACGCAGCCCGAAGAACAGGAGAACGTTCGGTTGTTGGATGACTACAGCCACGGCATGCAGCGCACCGAGGTGCGATGTAAGCGCTGCGACTCACATCTCGGTCACGTCTTCGATGACGGTCCGGGTCCTGCGGGGACACGATATTGCATCAACTCGGCTTCGCTCGACTTTCAGCCCTCGTCGCAAGCCTAGGGCTCGCCGCCGCTGCGCTTAGCGTCACGCATGCTCAGGCAGCGTCGCAAGTCGTAAAGGTTCTCTACGCCGGCTCGCTGGTGACGCCGATGGAAGGGCCGATAAAGTCGGCGTTGAGCGAGCGCGGAATAGATTTTCAGGGAGAGCCCGGCGGCAGCAAGGAGCTTGCAAACCTAATCGCGGCGGGAGTGCGCTCCCCCGACGTCTTTATCAGCGTTAACCCGAAGCTTGTAACGGGGCTTGGCGATCGGGTAGCTACGGCGACAACCTTTGCCGGAACGAGCCTCGGCGTCGCCTGGGCGCCGAACTCTCGCTTCGCCCACCTCTTCGATAGCGTACGCGCGCGCATGACCACGCTGCAACGCGCGCTCGGAACGCCCGGGCTCAAGATCGGGCGCACCGATCCGAAGCTCGACCCCAAGGGCGCCTACACAATCGAAGGGATGACGATGTGGCTGGGAAGTGCGGGCGCGCGGCGGATCCTCGGCGACGACGAAAACCCGTCGCAGATCTTTCCTGAAGAAAATCTCTTGGCGCGGGTCGACACCGGGCAGATCGACGTCGGCTTCTTCTACCAAACCGAGGCGATCGCGCGCAACTATCACTTCATTCCGCTTCCCGGCCCGGCCGCGCTGACCGATCGCATCACCTATGCGCTCGCAGTCATGAAAGCGGCTCCGCATCCGGACGCCGCGCGCACTTTTGCCGCGTTCATTCTCACCGGCGAGGGACGAAAGATCCTCGAAACCGCGGGTCTTACCTATCTGCCGAAAACCCATTAGATTGCGGGTATCCTGACTGCATGGCAATTAAAGCGCAATTCCCCGACGAACAGAAGACCGACGGCAGCTTCGAGCGACAGGCGGATGCATTCCACGATTGGGTGCGAGCCGACGGTAGCTCGGATTATCCGGCCGTGGCCGGCCGCTACCACCTCTACGTCTCGCTGGCCTGTCCGTGGGCGTCTCGTACCGTCATTGTCCGCAAGCTCAAAGGGCTCGAAGACGCGATCGGCCTGACGGTCGTCGATCCGATCCGCGACGAGCGCGGCTGGCGTTTCACCCACACCGAACCCGACCCCGTCAACGGCTGGGCATTTTTGAGCGAAGCGTATTTTGCTAGCGAACCCGGCTATCGCGGGCGCGTCACGGTGCCTCTGCTGTGGGACAAAGAGCGCAAGCGCATCGTCAGCAACAACGACGACGACATCATGCGCATGCTCGAAACCGAGTTCGATGCGTTTGCAACCAATCCACAGCTCGATCTCTATCCGCGCGATCTACGCGCCGAGATCGACGAGCTCAACGAGTTTATTTACGAAACCTTCAACAACGGCGTCTATCGCGCCGGCTTTGCGACGTCGCAAGCCGTCTACGAACGCGCCGCTTATGGCGTCTTCACCACGATCGATGCCATGGAGGAGCGCTTGGCTTACAAGCGCTATCTTTTGGGATCCCGGCCCGTTGAGACCGACTGGCGTTTCTTCGTGACGCTCGTCCGGTTCGATCCGGTCTACTACGGCCACTTCAAATGCAATCTTCGTCGGATCGTCGATTACCCCAACCTGTGCGGTTATCTACGCGACCTCTATCAAATCGACGGCGTCGCCGAGACCGTTGACTTCGAGCAAATCAAGCGCCACTATTACATCACGCACGACGACATCAACCCGACTCGGATCGTGCCGATTGGCCCACTGATGGATCTCACCACACCGCACGGACGCGAGGGGCTGAGCTTGTAGAGGAGAAGCGCCATGTTCGACGTCGAGGAGTTCGTCACCGATTGCCGCGCCGCATTGGCGCAGGACCGCTCCTTTGCCGCCGTTCGAGAAGTCGTTGCGCGCGCCGTGAACGAGCCTTCGGCAGTCATCAAGGCGCTTGGAAAGCCTACCCGGGGTCAGATCGAAACGCTCCATCGGTCGCCGGAGCTAACGGTTCTCAACGTAATATGGGCGCCGAAGATGACGATCTTTCCGCACAACCACAACATGGCAACGGTTATCGGCATCTACTCGGGACGCGAAGATAATATTTTTTGGCGCCGGCCGTCGGCCGGCTCTCCGCGCGTTGAAGCCGCGGGCGCGAGAGCCATCGCCGATAAAGAGGCCGTGCTGCTCGGCGCCGAGGTGATCCATTCCGTCACTAATCCGATCGACCGGTTCACCGGTGCAATCCACGTTTACCGCGGCGACTTTTTCGGGACTGACCGCAGCGAGTGGGATCCGGAGTCGCTCTGCGAGCGGCCTTACGATGCGCAGCGAGTGCTGCAAATTTTCGAGGAAGAGAACCGCCGGCTGGGGCCGATTTAGCACCCGGAGACACCCTTGACAATCGAACATATGTTCGATAGCATGGTTCTCCCATGGCGCCGCCGGCAGCACAACTGTGTCCCCGTAAACCGGCCGAAGCGTGTCACCAAACGGCCGAACCGTGTCGCTCTGTCGAAGGGCGGCGTGAGGCTTTCGAGCTTCTCAAAGCCGGCCTGAGCGCAAAACCGCCGGCCCTGCCCGTCGAGGGGGTTCTTCCAAGCGCCATTCCGGAGCTCGATCGCTTGCTCGGCGGTGGGTTTCCGGCCGGCACCGTTGCGACGCTCGAGGGCGGAGGCTGGAGCCTCGCGGCCGGCCTTGTGGCGCGAGTGACTCGGCGGAGTTTGGTCGCGATCCTTGACGACGGCAGCCTCTATCCGCCGGCACTCGCCGAAGCGGGTGTCCGCCTCGAACGCGTCTTGGTCGTGCCGGCTCGCAAAGCGCTCGCGACGGCTCGGGCGGCCGATATTCTTTTACGCTCGCGGATCTGTCGGGTGGTGTTGATGCCGGCGGTCACCTTGCGTGATGCGGTCTGGGAGCGGCTGGCAAAACTCGCGCATCGCAGCGGCGTGCTCCTGATCGTGCCGGCGGCTCACGCGGACGCTGCGCTGAGCGTTGTAGCGGGAGTGCGGCTGCATTGCGAACGCGAGCGAATTCTCGTACACGGTCAGCGTGGGCTTTGGGGCGCCATCGTCGGCTTCGAGCTCTGCATTGACGTGCGCAAACATAAACAAATGGCGGCCGGACGCACCGTTCGCGTCCGAGTGGAACGTGAAGGAACATGCGATGCTGCTTTGTGTTGAGATTGCCGATCGGGATGATGGGCAGGGAAGGGCGCTTTGGGAGGAGATGCTCGACGCTCTCGATGCCGTCTCGCCGCTCGTTGACGGCGTTCGTCCCGGTCTCGCTTTCCTCGACGTGCACGGCATCCCCGGCGGCGTGCGAGCGCAAATCGAGCAGGTTCGCAACGTGCTGGCGCGCTTCGAACGCGTCGTGCGAATTGGTGCCGGGCCGAATAAGATTGCCGCGCGAGCGGCCGCGCACGTTGCCGACGCGACCATCTGTGAGCCCGGCATGGAACGCGCGCTGCTTGCGCCGCTGCCGCTCACGTTGCTCGAAATAGATCCGGCGGTCGTCGAGCGTCTCCGGCTGCTAGGCATCGAGCAGCTCGGCGACCTCGCTCGATTGCCGCACGGTCCCTTCGTGCGGCGTTTTGGTGCAGCGGCAGCCGGCTGGCACGAGCTTGCGCATGGCATCGATCGTCGCCCCTTCGTGCCGCGCGGTCACACGGTTGCAATCGAAGCATCGATTTTCGGCGAAGGTCGCGCTACCGACGAGGCGCAGGTTTTCTTCGCGCTGCGCATGCTGCTTGCCAACGTTTGCGCCGATCTCGATCGTTGCGGCAAGCGCGCCGGCGCCCTTCATTTGGCGATCGAGTTGGAAGACGCCGATGCGTGCGAGTTCGATCTGCCCCTCGCACTGCCGACGGCTCACGAACGCTCGCTATTCGAGATGCTGCGGGCCAAACTCGAAGGGACGACGTTTGCGGCCGCCATCGTCGGGCTGCACCTCCAGGCGCGGCAACTCGAGGAAGGAGGAGAAGAACAGGCACTTTTTTGCGCCGACGATCTCGATCCGCAACGCGTGGCGGTGACCATCGCCCGCTTAGAAGCGGCGCTCGGCGCGAAGGTCGCTCGGGCTCGGACGCGCGACTCGCACCTGCTCGAAGAGCGCTTCGTCTACGAACCTTTCAAACTTTCTGATGTTGCCGGCGATGCCGTTGCCAACCTGAGCGAAGGCTCGGAGAGCGGTAGTCGAAGGGTGATTCCGCAACTGCGATTGCTCGAAGTGCGTGAAGTGCCGGTGCAGCTTCATGGCGGCGAGCCGGCGATCGTCGACCGGCAAGCGGTGCGTCAATGCGTAGGCCCGTGGCGCATCGCCGAACGGCGAGTCGAAGAGCCTGTCCTGAGCCGAGTCGAAGGACGCGACGAATACGACGTCGTGCTTGAAGACGGAACTTTCGCGCGCATCTATCGCCAAGGTTCGCATTGGTATCTGCGCGGCGTCTTTGAGTAGACGCCCCTAGCCGCAAAAACTCTTGGATGGTGAATACGCCGAGCTGCATGCTTGGTCGAACTTCAGCTTTTTGCAGGGAGGCTCGCATCCCGAAGAGCTGGTCGAGGTTGCGGCCGAGCTCGGCTTGACGGCGATCGCGTTAACCGATCGCGACGGCCTTTATGGGGCGGTGCGTTTCTCGGCGCACGCGCGTCTGTGCGGAGTCGCAGGGATCGTCGGCAGCGAGCTCACCTTCGAAGACGGCTCGCACATCGTGCTCTTGGTCGAAAACGAGGCCGGCTACGCGCATCTCTGCGAGTTGATCTCGTGCGCGCAGATGCGCGGCAGCAAGGGCGACGCGCGCTTACGCTTGGAAGATTTCGGAGGACGCAGCGATGGCTTGATTGCACTCTCCGGCGGTGCGGTCGGTCGCGTCGAACGCGCGTTCGAGCGCGACGGCGTCGAGGCGGCAGCACGCGAAGCGCGCGCCCTATGCGCGATCTTTCCCCAGCGTTTCTATCTCGAGCTGGCGCAGCATCTCACGTCGCAAGAGACGCGTCGCAACATCCGGCTCGTCGCGCTCGCGCGCGAGTGCGCGATACCGTACGTCGCGACCAACGCGGCCGCATACGCTCGAAAAGAGGACGCGCTGGTGGCCGACGTTCTTGCCTGCGTGCGCGAGGGTACGACTCTACAGGCCGCGCGAGCCGTCAACGCACTGCGCCCCAATGCCGAGTTCCACTTGAAATCGCCCACCGCAATGCGGCGGCTCTTCGCGCAATATCCCGACGCTATCGCCGCAAGCGTCGGAATCGCGCGGCGGTGCCGGTTCCGGCTCGAACGTTTGGCCGGACAATTCCCGCTCTTTCCGGTGCCCGAGGGAAGCTCACCACAGCGTCACTTGCGTCAGCTGGTCTACGAGGGCGCCGCCAAACGCTACTCGATGCCGCTCCAAACCAACGTCGAGCGGCAGCTGGAGTACGAGCTCGGATTGATTGCGAAGATGGATTTGGCCGGCTATTTCTTGATCGTTTGGGATATCGTGCGCGAGGCCGTCGAACTCGGCGTGCTCTGTCAGGGACGAGGCTCGGCGGCGAACTCGGCTGTCTGCTACGCGTTGGGCATTACGGCGGTGGATCCGATCGCAATGAACCTGCTCTTCGAGCGATTCATGTCCGAAGAACGGCGTGAAATTCCCGACATTGACATAGATTTCGCGCATCAAGATCGCGAGCGCGTCATCCAATACGTTTATAAGCGGTACGGCCGCACGAACGCGGCGATGGTTGCCGAGGTGATCAGCTATCGAACGCGCTCTGCGATCCGCGATGTCGGCAAGGTGCTCGGCCTGACGCCGCAGCAGGTGGACGCGATTGCACGCGAGTTCGACGCGCGCGAATCACTCCCCGAAGGCACGGAACCGGAGCCGCTTTTTGCGCTCTGCCGCCGGATCGTGAGCTTTCCACGCCATTTGGGAATTCATTCGGGCGGGATACTCATCACGCGCGATCCGCTGGTGCGCGTCGCGCCGGTGGAGTGGGCGACGATGCGCGATCGCACGGTCGTGCAGTGGGATAAAGACGATCTGCAGGAGCTGGGCCTGATCAAGATCGACCTGCTTGGGTTAGGAATGCTCTCCCTTCTGCGGGAGGCCTTCACGATCTACCGGCGATGCGTGGCTCGTGCCGACCCGTGGCTCTCTCCAGCGGTCGCGAGCGATCTCGAGCTGCACACGATCCCGGCCGGCGATAAAAAAACCTATGCTATGATGCAGCACGCCGATACGATCGGCGTCTTTCAGATCGAATCCCGCGCGCAGCAGTCGATGCTGCCGCGCTTAAAGCCGGTCTGTTTTTACGACATTGTGATGCAGGTTGCGATCATTCGGCCGGGCCCCATTCAAGGGCAAATGATCCATCCGTTTTTGCGCCGGCGTTCGGGGCTCGAGCCGGTGACGTATCCGCACCCAAAGCTGAAATCCGTGCTGGAACGGACGCTCGGCGTGCCGCTCTTTCAAGAGCAGGGGATGCGATTGGCGATCGAGGCGGCCGGCTTCTCGCCCGGAGAAGCCGATCAGCTCCGCCGCGCGATGGGGCATAAGCGCTCGCGCGAGCGCATGGAAGCGATGCATGCAAAGCTCGTCGGCGGCATGGTAGCCAACGGCATCGACCGCGACGCCGCCGAGCAGCTCTTCCACATGCTCGAGGGGTTCGCCGATTACGGCTTTCCCGAGTCGCACGCCGCCAGTTTCGCGCTTTTGGCCTACGCATCGGCCTACCTAAAGTGCCACCTTCCTGCGGTCTTTGCCGCTGCGATACTCAACGTGCAGCCGATGGGGTTCTACTCGACCGAAGTGCTGGTCAACGATGCCCGGCGTCATGGCGTAACGATCGAGCCGATCGAAGTCAATGCGAGCGAGTATTGGTCGCACGTCGAACGCGGCGGTGCGCTGCGCTTAGGATTCCATCTGGTGCGCGGTCTGGGCGAAGTGCAGCGCAAGCGCTTGGAATCGGCGATCGCGCAGGGACCCTTCGACGACGTGCTTGCATTTGCGCGGCGCACGCGTTTGGAGCGCGAAACGTTAGAGAACCTCGCGATCGCCGGCGCCTTCGCGCCATGGTACGCGTCGCGCCGCGGCGCGATGTGGGCGCTGCGCGGGCTCGACGAGCGCGAAGCGCGCGGAGAGCTGGGAGCCCTCATGGACGTAGACGAACCCGCCGTCGAGCTCGAAGCGCCGGCCCCAAAGAAACTCGTCGCCTTCGATTTATGGGCGACCGGCGTCACGCCGTCGGGTCAAGTAATGGAGCACTTCCGCGCGCTGCTCGCCGCGCAGGACGTCGTTCCGGCCGCCGAACTGCCGAAGGTTCCTCGCAATAACCTCTGCCGCGTCGGCGGTCTCGTCATCACGCGTCAGCGACCCGGCACCGCCAAGGGCTTCGTCTTTTTGACGCTCGAAGACGAAACCGGAATCGTCAACGTGATCGTGCGTCCCGATGTCTACGAGACCTACCGCCGTCCAATTCGCTCCTCCTCGACGCTCATCGTCGAGGGGACGCTGCAAAAGGAGAGCGGCTGCATTGACATGCTCGCCAAAAAGATCTGGAGCTTCGATGACGAGGGCATCACCCGCACCCTCGCCATCCACAGCTTTCAGTAGTTGCACCCTGATTGTCACCCTGAGCGGAGTCGAAGGGTGATCGCGTCGAGCAAGCCTGACGGAGAAGCGTGAAGAAAGGCTAGAGAGTGAAAAAAGTCAACACAAACCAGTTGCAGCCTCTCGCATGGTCCTCTCCGAAAGGAAAGTTTGCCGGCGAAGGAGTTCAAGTCTCCGAAGCGCTTGGCCGAAAACGCGACTCGACCGATTTGCTCGAGCGGCATCCCTTTGACGTCGAGATTCTCCGGATTCCACCCGGAAAAGCGCCGTATCCGTATCATTCACATAGCGCGCAGTGGGAGTTCTACCACATCATCTCCGGTCAAGGCGCGCTGCGCCACGATGACGGAACGACGCCGGTCGCGACCGGGGATGCTTGCATCTTCAAGCCGGGAGAAGCGCATCAATTCTTCAATGACGGCTCCGAACCGCTCGTCATCTACGTGGTCGCCGACAATCCGATCGGCGAGTCATGGCACTATCCCGACAGCGGTAAATGGGGCGTTCAATCACCCGGTGGCCGCCGTAACCTGCGCTCGGAGCCGCTCGATTACTTCGACGGCGAGGAATGAGCGCGCGCAAGATCGGTGGTCCGCGTTCGTGCTTCAAAAACAATGGCGCGCCGAAGGCGGCGTTCGCGACGAAGAAAGCGGCGGAACGAGCTATTCCTAGGACCGCGACCGGACTGAAGCCGTATCGTTGCGTGGAACACGGCTGGCATCTTGGCCATTGAGGAAGGACCTCGCTCTCCGCAGTAAATAACGGGCTGGCATGAGTTCTCGAACCCACGCGCCGCTCGTGCTGACGCTCGGGTTGCTCATCGTCCTCGTCGTCTCACTCGTCGTCGGAGGCATGCTCTTGCGAAAGATGGTCGGCGAGTCGTTCCGTAGTGCCCGCGGCTTGCGCGAGGCTCGCATCGTTGCTGCCGACTTCCTCAAGGAGCAGCTCGATGAGGAAACCGGAATACGCGGCTATTCGATTGTGCACCAAAGGATTCTGCTCGACCCGTATTATGAAGGGCGGGCCGCCCTGCCGCGCTCGTTTGCCAAGCTTCAAACCGTCGTCGAGCACGGCTTATACGAAGCCCGCCCCGCCCTCAACGACGCGATTAAGGTAAATCGGCGCTGGATCCGCACGATCGCCACTCCGGTGTTGTCGCACAAGCGGACGAATCGCCATCTTCAGCTGCACGGGAAGGCCCTCATGGATCGCTTCCGCGCCGACGTCGGGGAAATCGAGGGCTGGCTGTCGCGGCGAGAGTTGATGGCCGACAATCGCGCGCAGAATTCAACGCTGCTAGTCGGTGCGTTTTCGGCGGCCGCCGTCGCTGCCGTGGTTCTGGCGGCGCTCCTCTTCACCGTTCAGCAGTTTCGCCTGGGGGAGCGGCTCGAGCGGCAGCGCGCGGAGTCAGAGCAGGAACGACGCAAGCTGGCGGACGCGCGCTCCGCCTATGAGGCGGAACGACGTATCGCCGACACGCTGCAAGAGGCATTTCTGCAGCGTGTCCTTCCGACGCATTCCGCGGTGAGCTTCAGCGCGACCTACGTCCCGGCGACCGAGGAGGCCAAGGTTGGCGGCGACTGGTACGACGTGCTGCAGTTACCTAACGACCGTATCTTTCTCGCAATCGGCGACGTCACCGGTCACGGACTAGACGCCGTTCTCGCGATGAGCAGAGCTCGACAGCTCCTGATCGGCTTCGCGCTTCTCGATGCAACGCCGGAGCGTGTCCTCGAGCGCGCTAACAGCGAGCTCGTGCGCGGCAAGTCGCCGATCATCACCGCGCTCTCCGCCGTTATCGACATTCGGTCCGGCGAGTTCGCGTACGCTACTGCAGGCCATCCGCCGCCGGTGATCGTCGAGCCGGGCCGCGGTGCCCGGCTCTTAGAGTTCGGATCGCTTCCACTGGGCGTTACGCCGGCGACTGAGTACCAGACTCATCGCATACAGACTGCGCCGGGCGCAATGATCGTGCTTTATACCGATGGTCTCATCGAACACTCGCGAGATCTCGCGCAGGGCGAAGCGGCGCTGCTCGAAGCGGCGGAAGCGGCAGCACGCACCCCGAGTGCCGAATCCGCCGTGGCCATTCGCGACGCGATCTTCCGCAGGCGGAGTGTGGCTGACGACGTCGCGATCGTAACGGTTCGTCTTTCTGAAGCTAACCCCAACGCATTGCGGAGGATTGCATGAGTCAGGGCGATCCGATCGAGGTCATTCGCTTGGCCGGCGAACTGGAGATAAGCCGGAAGAGCGAGATTCAAGCCGCATTGGCCGCGACCGACGCGCGGGCGGTTCTCGTGGACCTTGCGGAGGTTACGTACGCGGATTCGATCGCGTTGACCGAGCTTCTCCGATTCTGTGCAAACGCGCAGAGCCGGCAGCGCCCGGTCGCGCTGGTGATTCAGACGCCGCAGTTCGCGCGCCTGGTCCAGTATGCGGGACTCGCCGGCGCGTTTAAGATCTTTCGCGAAGAAGCCGACGCGCGGGCTTATCTGGCCGAGTGCGTGAACCGGTAATGGCCGGTGTTTCGCAACTCAAGCTGCGGTGTCCGGCGCAGTCGCGGTACGTCGCATTGGTCCGTCACGCCCTGACCGCGTTCTTGCAGGCGCTGGAGTTCGAGGGAGAATCGCTCGACGACGTCACGACGGCCGCGGGCGAAGCGCTCGCCAATATCGTCGAGCACGCCTACGGCCGCAGTTCGACAGGTGCGGATTGCTTTCTTGAATTGCATGCGAGAGTCGACCGAAAGGGAACGCTCTGCCTGGACGTTTCCGATAGCGGATCGTTTATCGAACGCCGGCCGCTACCGGGTCGGGGATTTGGCTTGCGAATCATCCAAGCGGTTGCAGGTAAGCTCACGATCGATACCTCGGGAGGGACGTGCGTGCGCATGACGTTCGACGGCAAAAGATGATGCATGTCATTCTTTGATGATGGGACTTTTCCGAAACGAGTCGTAACGTAGCGACGGACACCCTGCTATAAAGGAGACGCAAATGCCTCGAAGCCAGCCCTCAAGCCGGTCGGCTCTGCTCGTGGCTTTTCTGCTCGTACTCACTGCCTGTAACGCCAATGGCGCGCTCAACGGTGACGCGCCGCCGGCACTCTCGTACCAGCCGCTCCAGCAAACGCAGGCACCGCTGCATCGAGTTCACCGCCGCGCGAGCGGTAAGATCCAGCACGTCGTCATCATCGTTCAAGAGAATCGTTCTTTCAATAATCTGCTTTACGGTTTTCCCGGCGCCACGACGCAGACGTACGGCTACAACACGTCGGGTCAGAAGATTACCCTCCAACCGGTAGGTCTCGAAACGACCTGGGATCTCGATCATAGCTCGACTTCGTTCTTCCAAGCGTGCAATGGCACCGGAAGCATTCCGGGCACCAATTGTCAGATGAACGGCTTCAATCAGGAGTACGCCGGTTGCGGCCGCCGCAGCGAGCCGCAGTGCCCGAACGCGAACCCGCCCTACAGCTACGTGCCGCACTCCGAAACAAAGCCGTACTTCGATATGGGTAAGCAGTATGTGGTCGCGGATCAGATGTACGCCTCGAACTTCGACGCAAGCAGCTTTATCTCGCACCAGTACATCATCGCCGGCCAAGCCCAGTCGTCGGTCAACTATCCTTTTGGAAGCTGGGGCTGCGAAGGTGGTTCGGGCGACCTCATTCAGATCGTCGGTCCGCAGCGGCAGGTTCCGGACGGCTACCGGCAAGCGTGCTATACGGACACGACGCTCGGTCAAGAAGCCGACACCGCAGGCGTGACGTGGGCCTTCTATACCGGGGCGATCAACCGCGACGGCGGGCTCTGGAGCGCGTACCAAGCCAACAAGTACGTCTACTATGGCTCCGATTGGACGAACGACGTCATCTCACCGCAGACCAATTTCTTCAGCGATGTCTCCAACGGCAAGCTCCGTCAGATAAGCTGGGTCACGCCCACCTGCGAAAACTCCGACCACGCCGGCTGCGGTTCGAATACTGGCCCGGCGTGGGTCGCGTCGCTGGTCAATGCGATCGGCGAATCGCAGTACTGGAACTCGACCGCTATCGTCATCTTCTGGGATGACTACGGCGGATGGTACGATCCCGAAGCGCCCACTTACATGGACTACGACGGGTTGGGCCTGCGAATCCCGATGATCGTCGTCTCACCGTACGCGAAGAAAAGGTTCGTCTCGCACGTCCAGTACGAACACGGCAGCATCCTCAAGTTCGTCGAGGACCAGTTCGGTCTTCCCCGTCTCTCGGCGAGCGATACGCGCGCAACCTCGATCGAGAAGGATTGCTTCAACTTCAGAAAAGCGCCGCGGCCGTTCACACCGATCCCGACGGTGCTCGGCAAGGAGTATTTCATGCATCGGCCGATCGATTATCGCTGGCCCGACACGCAATGATCGCGCGAAGTTCGAGCCGGGCGCTGCCTATCGCGGCGCTCGCGCTCCTGCTTTCGGCATGCGGCGGAAACGGTACTATAAGCCGAACCGCGCCGGCCCTTCCGTTCGCCCATCAGCCGCCGGCGCAGAGCCCGCCGGCCTTCGAAGCGTCGCGCCCGCAAACCTCGAGCGGCAAGATCAAACACGTCGTCATCATCATTCAAGAGAATCGTTCCTTCAACAACCTGTTCTACGCCTATCCGGGCGCCAAGACCGCCACCTACGGCTACGGTAGCGCTGGTCAAAAGATCACTCTCGCTCCGGTTAGCCTTGCTGCGAACTGGGATGTCGAGCACGATTCGGCGGCCTTCGAGGCAGCATGCAACGGCAGCGGCAGCATCCCCGGCACCAAGTGCCGCATGAACGGTTTCAACCGCGAGTTGGTCAGTTGCGGAGGCTACGACGATCCGTGCCCGAGTCCTTATCCCCAGTATGCTTACGTGCCGCATTCCGAGGTGAAGCCGTACTTCGACATGGCGCACGGGTACGTTCTGGCCGACCAGATGTATGCTTCGAACTTCGATGCGAGCAGCTTCGTCTCGCATCAGTACATTATCTCGGGTCAAGCAGAATCGTCGGTCAACTTTCCGGACGGCCCGTGGGGTTGTGAGGGCGGCTCCAGCGACACGGTCTACATGGTTGGCCCGAAGCGTCAAGTGCCGGACGGCAGCGAGGTCGCCTGCTGGAATCCGACGACGCTCGGTGACGAGTTGGACAAGGCCCACATTTCCTGGGCCTTCTACACTGCCGGGATCGACGGAACTTCGGGGATCTGGAGCGCCTACCAGGCGATCAAACACGTCTACCACGGTCCCGATTGGAAGAAAGACATCATCACGCCGCAGACCCAATTCTTCGGCGACGTATCCAAGGGCAGGCTTCGCACCGTAAGCTGGGTCACGCCGACCTTTCTGAACTCCGATCACGCCGGATCGAAATCGCTGAGCGGCCCGCAATGGGTCGCATCGCTGGTCAACTCGATCGGAAAATCGAAGTACTGGAGTTCTACCGCGATTTTCATCTTTTGGGACGACTACGGCGGCTGGTACGATCCCGAACCGCCGGCCTATGAAGACTACGACGGGTTGGGCATGCGGCTTCCGCTGCTGGTCGTCTCGTCGTATGCGAGGAAAGGGCACGTCTCGCACGTGCATTACGAGCACGGCAGCATCCTGAAGTTCATCGAAGATCAGTTTGGCTTGGGGCGTCTTGCGGCCAGCGACAAACGGGCGAACTCGCCGGAGAAAGACTGCTTTGACTTCAACAAGCCGCCGCGACCGTTCAAAACGATCCCATCGGTGATGGGCGAAGAGTACTTCCTGCACCAACCGATCGACCATTACCCGCCGGACACAGAATGAGGAAGGAGTACCCGTGCGATTAAATTCATTTTCAATCCGCTCGCTGCCGGCCGTGGTCTTTGCGCTGACCCTCGCGGCCTGCAACGGCAGCGGCGTCGTCACGCCGTCGGCGCCGGGGGGATCGGCTGTAACCCCAAGCGCGCACCGTCACGTTTCGGGCGGCAAGATTCAGCATGTCGTCATCGTCGTTCAAGAAAACCGTTCTTTTAACAACTTGTTTTACGGGTTCCCCGGCGCCACAACTGCCACGTACGGCTACGACAGCTCGGGTACAAAGATCAACCTCCAGCCGATCTCGCTCGGAACGTCCTGGGATCTGGAGCACGATTCGTATGGCTTCGAGGCCGCGTGCAACGGCACCGGCAGCATTCCGGGCACCAACTGCCAGATGAACGGCTTTAACAACGAGTGGACCGGCTGTTACAGCGGCCGCTGTCCATACGCCAATCCGCAGTACGCTTACGTTCCGCACACCGAGACCAAGCCGTACTTCGACATGGGCAAGCAGTACGTGCTGGCCGATCAAATGTACGCATCGAACTTCGACGCAAGCAGCTTCATCTCGCATCAATACATCATCTCAGCTCAGGCCAAACAGGCGGTAAACTTTCCCGGCGGCGCGTGGGGTTGCCCGGGCGGCTCCGGCGACTTCATCGGGATGGTCGGTCAGCAGCGCCAGGTTCCGGACGGCAACGAGGTCGTCTGCTGGAATCCCCAGACGCTCGGCGATGAGCTCGACAAGGCCGGACTGCCTTGGGCATTCTACGCCGTCTCGTACTCGGGATCTCCCTGGATCTGGAGCGCTTATCAAGCCATCAAACATATCTTCTACGGGGCCGACTGGAGCAAAGACATCATCTCTCCACCTTCGCAGTTCCTGACCGATGTCTCAAATGGTAATTTGCGCTCCGTCAGTTGGGTGACGCCGACGTGGACCAACTCCGACCACGCCGGCTCGGCTTCCAAGACGGGCCCAGAGTGGGTCGCCTCGGTCGTAAATGCAATCGGAGAGTCGAAGTATTGGGACTCGACCGCGATCTTCATCTTTTGGGACGACTACGGCGGCTGGTACGACCCCGAACCGCCCGCTTACGTCGATTACGATGGGCTCGGCATGCGCATCCCAATGCTGATCGTCTCGCCCTACGCGAAGAAGGGTCACGTCTCCCACGTGCATTACGAGCACGGCAGCATCTTGAGATTCGTGGAGGACGTTTTTGGTTTGGGGCGGCTTGCGGCCAGCGACAAGCGAGCGAACTCACCGGCCAAAGACGCCTTCGACTTCAGCAAACCGCCGCGCCCGTTCACCCCGATTCCCAGCCGGCATGGCAAGGATTATTTCATGCACCAGCTACCCGACGGCCATCTGCCTGACGATAATTAGGGCCCTCGCAGCCTACGCTGCGATCGGCCTCTGCGCGTGCAACGGTGCCGGCAGCTTCGCGCCGGCATCGTCGTCCGTCACTTTGCTGCGGCCGGCGAACCCGTCACACGGGAAGATTCGGCACGTCGTCATCATCATTCAAGAGAATCGCTCGCTCAACAATCTTTTCTACGGTTTTCCGGGCGCGAGAACGACCACGTACGGTTACGACACGCATGGGCGGAAGATCGCACTTCAACCGGTTGGGTTAGCTACGAACTGGGATCTCGGGCATAGCTCGGCCAACTTCTTCGCCGCCTGTAACGGTACGGGAAAAATACCCGGCACCAATTGCCGGATGAACGGCTTCGATCGTGAGTACGTGGGCTGCGGCGGCAGCCAAAAGGCCAGCTGCCCGAACGCTCATCCACCGTATAGTTACGTCCCCCACTCCGATACGAAGCCCTACTTTACGATCGCGAAGCGCTACGTCTTGGCCGACGAGATGTACGAGTCGAACTTCGATGCGAGCAGTTTCGTTTCGCATCAGTACGCCATCGCGGGCCAGGCGGAATCGTCGGTGAACTTTCCGCTCGGCGCTTGGGGTTGCCCCGGCGGCGCGCATGACGATATTGATACGGTCGGGCCGCAGCGCCAGATCCCGGGCGGCGACGAAGTCGTATGCTGGAATCCGACCACGCTCGGCGACGAGCTCGACAAGGCCGGTCTCTCGTGGGGATACTATACGTCGGTGGCGGAGGAAGGCGCCGGTAATTGGAGCGCTTACCAGGCGATCAAACACATCTACTACGGCCCCGATTGGGATAAAGACGTCATCACGCCGCAGACGCGTTTCTTCCGCGACGTTTCAAAGGGGCGGCTGCGAACCGTAAGCTGGATCACTCCGACCTGCCCAAACTCCGATCACGCCGGCTGCGAATCGAACGATGGTCCGCAGTGGGTAGCGTCGCTGGTCAACACGATCGGAACCTCGAAGTATTGGAACAGCACCGCCATCTTCGTCTTTTGGGACGACTACGGCGGCTGGTACGACCAGGCGCCGCCGGCCTACGTAGACTACGACGGCCTTGGGATCCGGGTTCCGATGCTGATCGTATCGCCCTACGCAAAAGACGGACACGTTTCGCACGTTCACTACGAGCATGGAAGCATCTTGAAGTTCGTCGAGGATCAGTTCGGTTTGGGGCGGCTCGCCGCAAGCGATGCGCGCGCGTTCTCGCCCGCCAAGGACTGTTTCGATTTCGAAAATCCGCCGCGAGCGTTCACAGTGATTCCGGCCAGGCACGGCGAGAGTTACTTCCTGAATCAGCCGATCGATCTTCGCCCACCCGACTCGGAGTAGGCGCCCTGCGGGCGAGCCGCCAATCATCCGCACCGTGCTGGAACGGCGGAGTTTTTTGTTTGCGCTTGCGGCTGCCGGAGTATCTCCGGCGGCCTTGCAGTCTCGGGCGCAAGCTGCGTCCGCCGGGCTCGATTCGGCGCTCGTGCTCAGCGGCGGCGGAGCCCGCGGCGCCTATCAGGCCGGAATCATCGGTGCGCTCGCGGCGTCGGCCGGCATCGCCGACGGCATGCCGCTGGCGCCGTACGATTTGGTTTGTGGGACCTCGATCGGTGCGCTCAACGGATGGTTTGTCGCAACGGCTCAATACCTCAAGCTGCGCGAGCTCTGGTATGGGATCAGCGCCCAACAGATCATCCAGCTCAAGCCGGGATACGAGGCGTTGCGCGACCCGGAGAGCGGTCTGCTCAACCGCGCGGCATCGGCGGTCAGGCTCTTTGGCCTGACGCGCAATCAAAGCGCGGTACTGCAAACCGAGCCCGTCTACGATTGGATCGAACGTAACGTCGATCCCGGCGTGCGGCTCGCAATGCCGCTCGTTTGGGCAGTTACGAATCTGACGAAGCAGCGACCCGAGTACTTCTTCGTGAATCCGGATCCGCGCAGCGCCGCAGTTCTCGAAAGGGTGACGGGAGCGCTGCGAATCTCGCTCGGTCCGCAGACGGTCGTCCGCGAAGCGACACCGGACCTCTTGCGCCGTGCACTCCTTGCCTCCGCTGCTATTCCGATCGCCTTCGATCCGGTCGAAATGCCCGGGCCCGACGGTTCGGTCAACGAGTACTGTGACGGCGGAGTCGCTAGCAACTCGCCGGTCGGAGTCGCGCATGCAATTGCGCGCGCGGCGGACGTTATCTTGCTCGATCCGCCATTCGAAGGAGAGAATGATTACGACGATGCGGTCGCGGTAGCGTTCGCAGCCTTTGGGACCGTCCAGCGCAAGCTCCTCGAGGTAGAGATGCGAAACGCATATTTCCAGTCGATGGGAAGGCGTGCGCTCGCGCGCCTTACGCCGGCAGAGCTGGGTCGTGTCACGCGCGGAAGCCGTCCGCTCGCGCAGTACGTCGAAAGCGTGCCCGAAACCGAGTTGCGGTATACCCGCCCAACAAAAGCGTTACCGGTCAGCGTCGTCGGATTCGGTGACGCAACGGGCATCAGCCAAACCTATCGAGCCGGCTGGGAGGACGCCGGGCGCGGTTTTGAGACATACAACTGGGAGAACTTCGTCCTCTAGGTTTCCGTCGTACTGGAGGACCCAGCAGGGGGTCGCTAGGTATATTTAGCGTGCGCTAGATTTGCGAACCGGGACCTGCCGGGACCTACCCTTTGGAGGTTTTTGGGGCTAGTATATTTGTACTACTCTAGCCAATTCCACATGCCCATCGCTGAAAGGTAAATAACGTGCGCAAGACGATCGTCGCCATTGCCCTCGCGTCGGCTGCCGCATTGCTCGGCGGCTGTGCGGGCGGCATCTCGGGCGGCTCAATGCTTCCCGCCACCGCACAGACGTCGCACCGGTTAGACGTCGTCGGCGGCGGCCCGCCCCACAGGCTTCACCTCCTCGACGTCAAGGTCGGCGCAGCCGGCAAGAGCCATCGGCTCGATATCGTGGGCGGCGGCCCGCCCCACCGATTTGGTTACTAAGAGGTATCGGTCGCCCGCCGCAGTAGAATACGGGCGGCCCTCCGTACGCCGTCGGATAAAACCGACGGACACTTTCACCACGTTCATGAACGATTCGCGGGGACCATGTTAACGAGCGCCATAGTAACCCGGCCCGGCTTCGATGCCGAAGAATTCGAGAACGCCTACAGGGCGGCGGACTTTGACCGCTGCCGTTTACTCATTGAGTCTCGAGACGCCTACGACGCCGTTCTGGCGGGCGCCCTTCTCGCAATCCGCGAGCGCCGCTACACGCAGGTCATCGCCGACCTCTCCGAGGTCCCGAAAACCTCCATCGAGGCGCTAGCCGCTCGCGACGTGCTACTCGGTGCCGCGCTCGCGCTGACGAGAGACTACGCCGCCGGGAGCCGGCTTCTCGAGCGCGCGCTGAGCGATATGAAGATGGATGGCGCATGGTACTATGAAGCGCTCTACTATCGGGGCCTGGTCGCGTGGATGCGCCAGGATCATTCCGCGGCTCAAGCCTCCGGCATGGAACAGCTCGGCGCCTCGGATCCGAACAATCGCGGTCGTGGACGGATTCTGCTCTCGTGGGTCGCGCTTCGTCGAGGAGAGATCCTGCGGCAGGTCGATGAGCTCCAGAAAGCACTGGACGAGTTCGAGACCGCCGAGGTACCCGATCAGTTCCTCCGGGCCAACGCCCTGGTAACGCTGGCGCTGTTGTGCCGCGAGCTACCCCTTCACGATATTAACGACCGCGTTCGCGCCATGTTTGAAACGCTTCCGTGGACGAGCAGTCTACGCCTCGAACGTTTCCACGTTACGCGGCTGCTCGCGGCCATTGATGAACTTGCCGGTAACGAGCTCTCTGCGTTTGCCGGCTTCAAGAATGCGGCGCGGCTTGCGCCCTCGGAGTATTGGAGCGTTCTTTGCTTTCTCGATCGTGCGATGCTGGCAAAGAACACCGGCGAGATGGCCTTTGCCGCAGAGCAGCTTCAAGAAGCACATGAGATCGCCCAGCGCGTTTCATGGAATGAAGCGACCGGTGAAGAGCGGGCGGCGCTGCTGGTCCTTGCCGAGCTCTTCGCATACGGGGACCCGGTCATCGCGGAACAATATCTTGCTCGCTTCCGCACGCTGGGAAACTCGGTCATCCCGATTCTCTCGTACGGGACGGACCCTCGCGTCAAAGGTTTCGAAGCGTACTCGCAGGGCATAGCACGCCTGCGGCTCGGCGACACCGGAGAGGGACAGGCAGCGCTAACGCAAGCCTGGTCCATTTTCGAAGACTTCAACTACGCCTGGCGCGCCGCGCTCTGCGCGCACGCGCTTTTCGAGGCGACGCAGGATCGACGATGGATCCAGCGCGCCGCGCGCAAGATCGATCCGTGGCCCCATAGCTGGATCGCGCGCCGCGTCGCCGAGTCCACGAGTTCGTCGGTGCTGCGCCTCGGTCGCGTTCCCCCTGCCCGGCGCCAGGTGCTCGAACTCGTTCGCGCCGGAAGGCGGAACTCCGAGATCGCAACGGTGCTCGGCCGCAGTCCCAACACCGTGCGCAATCAGCTATCGCAGCTCTTCGCTACGTTCAACGTGAAGAGCCGCGCCGAGCTGGTCGCCGCACTCTCCACGCCGGTTACTCCGGTCACCCCTCTCCACCAAAAACGCAGCTCGCGCTGATTCGACCCCTCTTCGCGGGGTGTTTGACTCTCGTTCTCGCAGGCTGTGGTAGCGCCGCAGTCTCGGTGCCGTATGCGGCGACCTCTGCGATCGTTCCGGCGAACGGTTTTGGATGCCCGAACGGACATCTAAACGGATCCGGAGGAGCGATCGGGCTCAGTGGCGCGTCCTTCAAAGTCTCGTTCGGTTACGCCGCCAACACCGGCAATCTCTGTCCCGACCACGTGATCGCAAGCCGTGCGAATCTTTACCAGGCGCCTAAGGCTCCAAACGGATGGACGGCGCTACTCTACGTCGAGGCGCGGATCACGAGTCATCCGGTTGGTGGGAAATGGCAAACCGGCGGCCCTCAACGGTACATCGAGCTCTCCGGCAAACGCGGATTCGAGCCTGGCCGGTATTACTGCCTCGCATTTTACGTCCCGTCCGAGCCTCACGAGTTGGGATCGCAATGGACGCGAGCCTGGGCCTCGGCCACCGTCAAGTCCGACGGCAGTCGCCGGCTGCGGTTCGCGGGCGCGCCGCCGTATTATACTCCCTTCTTCGATGGACCGGTCCTCGAATGGGTTAACACGACGTTCGAGTTGCTCGAATCATCTCGCGACGTTCGATGTTAGAGCGCCTGCCACCGCAACCGAGCGGCACGGTTGCATTTCTATTCTCGGACATCGAGGCGAGCACGCGGCGATGGGAGCGTTACGGCGACTCGATGCGCGATGCCGTCCGGCGTCACGATCGGATCCTGCGTTCCGAGATCGAGCGGTGGCAAGGATACATTTTCAAGACGATCGGCGACGCGTTCTGCGCGGCGTTTTGGACGGCAAGCGACGCGCTCGGCGCCGCCGTAGAAGTGCAGCGGCGGCTCGGACGCGAGAATTTCGGCGCAGTCGACGGGCTCTCCGTGCGTATGGCGATACATCTCGGTGAAGCGGACGAGCGCGACGGCGATTATTTCGGCGGCGCCGTCAACCGCACGGCGCGCCTGCTCTCGGCCGGCCACGGAGGGCAGATTCTACTCTCCGGCCTTGCCGCGGATCTCTGCTTGCCGGACCTTCCCGACGGCGTCACGCTGCGCCATTTAGGCGCGCTGCCGCTGCGCGACTTCAAGGACCCGGAGCGAGTCTACCAACCCGTAGGCTTGGAGCTGCGAGGCGAGTTCAAACCGTTGCGCGCGCTCGAGACGCCGCCCAACAATCTTCCGCGTCAGAGCACTAGCTTCGTCGGCCGGCGCGAAGACATCGCGCGTGTCGAAGCACTGTTGGAAGAGAGCGCTCTCGTCACGGTCGTCGGCGCGGGTGGAATCGGAAAAACACGTCTCGCCCTCGAAGTTGCGGCGAGTCTTCTCAACGACTATCGAGATGGCGTGTGGTTCGTCGATCTCTCGGCAATCGGCAATCCCGGCCTGATTGCCGGTACGATTCTTTCCACGCTTGGCGGAAAGCGTTCGAGCGACGTCGATCCGCTCAACGATCTCATCGTCCATCTCCAGAAATGCGAGCTGCTGCTCGTTCTCGACAATAGCGAGCACCTCGTCGCCGAGGTCGCCGCCATCCTCGCGCAAGTCGTTGCGCACACGACACGCGTCACCGTACTCGCGACGAGTCGCCAGCCGCTGGACGTTTCCGCGGAACGGCTCTACCGGCTGTCGTCGCTCGACCTAGCTGCCGCGATGCAGCTCTTCGGCGAGCGCGCCCGCGCCGTCAACCCGGCGTTTCGCCTCGAGGAGAAAGCGACGGTCGTAGAAGAGATTTGCCGCCGTATGGACGGCATCGCCCTTGCGATCGAGCTCGCCGCTGCCCGAGTGCGGGCAATCTCGGTGGAAAACTTGGTTGCGCATTTGGAGCTTCGGCTCCTTGCCGGCGGGCGAGACCGGCGCCCGCGCCAGCAGACGATGCGGGCGCTGATAGACTGGAGCTTCGATCTGTTGACCGAGGAAGAACGGCGAATTCTTCGCCGCTGCGCGGTCTTTCTTCGCGGGTTTACGCTGCGTACCGCGACGGAGGTTTGCGCCCAGGACGAGGCGCTCGTTGTCGAGGTCCTCGGATCGCTCGTCGACAAGTCGCTCGTCGTTGCGGACGCGCATGACGAAGAGCAGCGATACCGCCTGCTCGAACCGATACGCGAATACGCCCGGGAGAAACTCGCGGAAGCCGGAGCGTTGCAGGAGACTCTGCGCCGCCACGCCGTCGCGCTCGCGGCCTTTGCTCGCGACGCCTATGACCAATGGGAAAGAGGCCCCGCCGCCGATTGGCTCTCCAGACTAGAGTTGGAGCTCGCCAACCTTCGTGCCGCGCTTCGATGGTCTCTCGACGAAGCGAACGACCGCGAGTTGGGCGCGCGACTCGTCGCCGATACGACGGTCATCTGCTTGCGTCTCGGACTTCTCGACGAAGGCATCGAGAACTGCGAGACGATCCTGCAGTCCGGCTCGACGCTTCCAGTCGCCGTTGAAGCGCGAATGCGATACGGCCTGTCGATGCTCTACAGCAATATCGGTAAGAACAGGAGCGTTCTCGAGCAAGCGATCGTTGCGGTCTCACTCTACCGGGAGGCGGATGATTCGCGCGGCCTGGCGCGCGCGCTCTCGCAAGTGGCGTCGCGGTATGCGATCTTACCGGACGACGGCGACGTCAAGCAGTCCGCCGAGGAGGCCTTGAAGCTGGCGCGTGCGAGCGGGGATCGGCGACTCCTGGCGGACACTCTGCGCCGCTGCGCGAGTTCGTTCTCCGCCGACGGCCAGGATCGCGTGCGCGCGCTTTACGCAGAGAGCGTCGCGCTCTTTCGCGCGCTGGGCCGCGACGATGAAACGGCACGCGCGCTCGAGTGGTGGGGAAAGTGGGAAGAAGATGATGCCCGCAACTTTCAAGGAGCGGCCGACCGATTTCTGGAGGCCCTGAAACTCGACGAGCGACCCGAAACGGTAATGTATCGTTCGACCGACATCGCGGGATGCCACCTAGCGGCCGGGGATCGGGACCGTGCCGAGCCGTTCGCGCGAGATGGGCTTTCCGCCGCTGCGAGAGCGCGGCATCCGGTTGTCATGCCCGTGGCTATTCTATACATCGCTATCATCACAAGTGCGCGAGACGCTACGAAAGCAGCCCGGCTTATCGGCTATGCCGAAGAACGGCTGCGCGCAGCCGAATGGCAACTCGCAACCTACGAGCAGGTGCTTGTCGATCGGCTCTACGACGAGCTGAAGAGAACGTTTTCCGAAGTCGAACTACAACGTTTGCTTGAGGAAGGCGCGATATGGACCCAAGATCAAGCGGGCGCTCAAGCCCTCTCGGTTTAGCAAGACCTCGGAGTGCTCTCCGAACGCACGTCCTCTTTGCCGCTGAGGTAAATGCACTGGTGCTTTAGCTTATAGTCGCCCGTTTCGCCGGTGCACCCGTGTACGGCGTGGTATTTGCCGGTAAGCACAAAGCTTTTAGTGTTGTAGGTGCTCGACATTGCAAACGAGCAGAATCCGCTCGGAATGACGATCACGCTCGTTCCAGCGACCGTAGTCCCGCTGACCGTCCACGCGATATCTCCCGTCGCCGAAATCCCGCTGATGCCGAACGCGCCACCGAGCGCACTCTTGTACGCAGCGAGCGATGCGCTGGCCTTGCCCGTGCCATGAACGCTGTCATGAGCCGTGCCGGCGTACTCACCGCTGAAGTTGATCGTTTTCGCGTCATCGTTGACGCTCGATAGCGGCACCTGCGTGCCCGAACCCCCGCTTGGGATGCCGTTGCTGCCGCCGGTGCAGGCGCTCAAGACAAGCAGGCCGATCGCCGTAACCACGGACGTGCGTGAAAAAGAGCCTCTCATTATGCTCCTCCATAAAAGCGTGATGGAGGAGCATACCGCTTCGAAGAGCTAAGTGCCTCTTTGCTGCAGCTACGGAGGGATCATGAGGAGTGCGTTGCTCTACAGGGTGGGATGCGCCCTGTTCGTTACCGTATTATTGTGTTGCGCGCGCCAGACTGCCGATGCCGCGACCACCGGGACCATCACGGGAACCGTCGTCGACACGGCGACCAGGGCTCCGATCGCGGGCGCGGCCGTTTCGGCGGTCAGCCCTTCGCAGATCGCGCACGTTACGACCGACGCGTCCGGGCGCTTTATCTTTCTTTCGCTCGCTCCGGACACGTACACGGTCACCGCGCAGCACGGCGGTTACGATAGCGTTTCGATCACGGGGATTTCGGTCTTTGCCGATCAGGGCCAGACCGTCTCGATCGCGCTGCCGAAGAGTCTCAAGCAGATCGCTCGCGTTACGTCGCGTTCTTCGCTCAGCCCGGTCCGGCCCGGGACCGGCACCGACGTCTACTCGGTCGATCCCGGCCTGACGAGCGCTGCCGCGACGTTGGGCGGCGGCGGCGGTCTCAACAACGCGTACTCCGCGATCGCGGCGATGCCGGGATCTTACGTTCCTCCGAATCAGGTCGGCGTCAATCAGACCGTCTATATTCGCGGCGGCTACTACGATCAGATCGGCTATGAGTATGACGGCGTTCCGATCAACCGGTCGTTCGACAACTTTCCCGGCAACTCGGAAACGACTCTCGGCCAGCAGGAGCTGCAAATCTACACCGGCGGCGGCGAAGCCGACGCGAACGCGACCGGCCTCGCCGGGTTCATCAATCAGGTCATCAAGACCGGCACCTTTCCCGGCTACGCCGTCGGCGGCTTAGGTCTGGGGACGCCGACCTTCTATCACGACGCGCGCATTGAGGTTGGCGGCTCGACGCCCGACAGAATGTTTTCGTACTACGTCGGGATCAGCGGAACGAATCAGGATTTTCGGTATTTCGATCAGTTCAACGGTGGGAGTTTGACCCAAAGCATTCCCTACGGATACTGGCCCGCGCACGTCACGACGTTCCTGCCCTTCTATCCGGCCGTCTATCCGACGTGCCGGAACAACTTTACCTACTCGAATCCAATCGCGACGCAGGTCTCGAGCGACCCCGGCTGTTTCGGCTCCTATCCGTCGAACTACGGGCAGCCGGCGACGTTCGTCAGCCGCGACGTCGTCGCGAACTTTCACGTCGGTATCCCGCATCGCAACGATGCGGGCCGCGACGACGTTCAGCTGCTCTACATGTCCTCTGCGAACTTCACCCAAGACTACTCGAGCCTCGACGATGCCGGTCCGTTGGGCCAGGGAATTGAGAACGACGGCTTGCTTAACCATCCACCCGACTTCTATGGCGGCAACATCAATCAGTGGCCGGACTTCTACACGTTTCCTGGTAACACGCCATGGCTCGCGTCGGCTTCAACGCCGAAGATCACCTACTACTATCCGGGCTCGCCGACCGCGCGATGCGCGAACGTGACGGACGTTCCTAACGCGTGCCCCTTAAACGCTCATGGCAACCAGATCGCATCGCTCATCCCGTCCAACTTTCGCGACGGGCGGTGGGACACCGCCAGTATCGGCAAGTTGCAATACCAAAAGAATCTGGGCTCGACCGCGTACGTTCGCTTGTTCGGCTACACGTTCTATTCAAACACCAATCGCGCGACTCCCAACGGTTGGGGAAACAACGTTACGCTCGGGGTTTCGAACTATCAGTATTACGTGGCCGCGCACACCGGCGGGCTGGAAATGCAGTTTGCGGATCAAATCTCGGGCCAGCATCTCATCGAAGGCATGGTCTCATACCTCACCTCAAACACGTTGCGCTACTACAACCACAACTACTTCAACTCGTCGGACCAGCAGGTCAGCAACTTCACCAACGGCAAGCAGTGTTACGCTACTTATACGAGCTTTCGTTATAACGTGGGCGATCCCGCGCCGTGCAACAGGTTCATCACTCAAGGCACTTTCGGCGATCCGTATGGATCCTTCAACTCGCAGAACCCGTGCAGCGACGGCGAGTTGCAGTCGAGCGCGCCGGCCTGCGCGGCGGGCGCGTCGCTGCTGCTGACCTATTTCGGCAACAGTGCCGACATCAATGCGGTCGTTCCGAAGGTCACGAGCGCTTCGCTTAGCGACCAGTGGCGACCGAGTGACCGCTGGTACATCAACCCGGCGGTACGCTTTGAGAACGACACGTACGGACTCGCCGACACGAACAATCCGGGGACGAACTTCTGGTTCGCGGCGGCGCAGCGCGAGTTCTGCGTAAACCCGGTGACGCGTCAGCCGCTCTTCGTGCCGCAGCCGCCGCAGTTCATTTCGTTCTTTCAACCGTTCGTCGGCTTCAACTGCCCGATCGACCGTTCGACCGGAAAGCCGGTTCAGACCGTCCACCCCAACGGGACCGACGGCATTCTGCTTACCAACGTCTACCCGTCGTCCTATACCGTCGCTTACGTCCTGCCGCGCATTTCGGCCACGTATACGGTGAGCCCCGACACGGTGCTGCGAGCCTCCGCCGGGCGCTACGCCCAGCAGCCGCAGAACTACGAGATTCAGTACAATACGCTCCAGCCGAACCTGGCGTCTACGCTGCTCGGCTTCATTCCGTTTGGCTACAGTTCGCCGCTGCACGAAGCGCAGCCGCAGTTCTCGGACAACTACGATGTTTCGCTCGAGCACCACTTTAAGGGCACCGACGTCGCTATTAAAGTAACGCCGTTTCTACCGGTATGGCACCGACCAGCTCTACGAGACTCCGGACCTTCCTAGCCTCGGCGTCTCCCCGTCATTCAACGCCGGCACGCTCTGGGTCGCCGGCGCGGAGCTGCTTCTTACCAAAGGGGACTTCAGCAGGAACGGTTTCTCGGGCACGTTTTCGTACACGTTTACCAACGCTGCGGAAAAGTGGAGCAACTATGTCAACAGCACGATTGGACCGGTCGATCAGTACAACCAAGACATCCAAGAGTTCAACGCGCTGACCAAAGCCGGCGGAGGCGCGCCTTGTTATAAGCCCAACGGCAAAGGGACGCCGTCCCCGATCTGCGGCGCGAATTCGATCGCGAATCCCTACTACGGCATGTCGCCGCAGCCGACGCTCAATCCGCACGACTGGTACGCTCCCGGGCTCGACTTTCCGTACATCTCGCCGAACATGTTCGCGATGGTTCTCAACTATCGGCACGGCAAGTTCGCGGTGACGCCGGCCTTGCAGCTGCAGGAAGGCACCACCTACGGAACGCCGGCCGACGTGCAGGGGCTGGATCCTCGCGCCTGCCGCGCCAATCAAGGAAACACTCATATCCGAACGACCGTCCCGCTCAATGCCGACTATACTTCTTGCTCGTTCGCGCTGACGAGCGATGGAACGACTCCCGGCAACCTATACATTCCGAACCCGCAGACCGGAACGTTCGACACGTTTGGCGAGTTCCGGCAGCCGTGGCAGTTCAATATGGGCGCGCAGATGTCGTACGATTTCACGCCCTCGCATCTCCGGGCGTCTCATCGTAACGAACCTCGTCAACCAATGCTTCGGCGGCTCGAGCGAACCGTGGACCAGAGCCTACCCGCCGAATAGCGCGGTCTGCGGGTATGTCTCCAATACCTTCTATAACGGCGGCAACTTCTTCAACGGAGCGAGTCCGAACGATAAGGCTGCGAACGGAGTTCGGGAGAACCCGTACTTCGCGCAATCCTTCGCGCCGGCGTTCGGTGACGCGTTCTCCTTCAACTACCCGCTCGCGCTTAACTTCTTCCTTTCGCTTCAGGTCAAGCTCTAGCGGCTGTTACTGGCCGCTAGGCGCCGCGGCGCAGCGTCCCGGGCGCAGCGACGAACTCGTAGAGCCGTCCGCGATAGGTCGCGGTTCCTGAGATGCGGCCGTCGTTGGCCATCGTGCCGCGCAGCGAGAGCACGCTGCCGATGTAGAGTTGGACGTAACCGTCGTTTTCATTGAGGCTTCCGCTGACCGGGACGATGCGATCGTCGAGCACATCGGGAGCCACGGACGTGCCGGTGTACGTTCCGGAGATCGCGCCGTCGCGCACGACGAGCCGCATCGTGCCGCTATGCGGCACTCCCGAGTTTCCGAATATCGGGGCGAAGGCCGCGACGTAGGGCGTTGCCGTTCCCGCGCCGCTATTCGTGACGGCGAGGGCCGGAACCGCCGAGCCGGCGATTGCCAAGAGGGCCGACGCCAGCATCGCGGAGCAGGGTTTGAAGAGTTTCATGACACCAGTCTGATCGCCGCCGCTTCATAGAGCCTGAGTTTTTCATGAGCGGCGGATTAAGCTTGCCGAGAGGCGAAGCACGGCGACTATCGCGGACATCATCATCGTCACTGCTGGCTCGGAAGATCTTGCGGATCTCGTTCCGCTCTTTGATGCGTATCGCGCTTTTTTTGCCGGATCGCACGGCGCGGCCGAGTCGGCACGGTTCTTGGCGGAACGACTCGCTTGCAAAGACTCAGTCATTTTCCTCGCGCGTAGCGCAGAGCAGGCCGAAGGCTTCATCCAGCTCTACCCGATCTGGTCCTCGTGGTACTGCCGGCGGATCTGGTTCCTGAGCGACCTTTACGTACGCGAGGCGAGTCGAAAGCGTGGTCTCGGGCGGCGTCTCGTCGAGAGCGCGCTCGCGCACGCGCATGCGACGAACGCATCGAGCGTCATGGTCGAGCTGCCGCATCAGGAACCGCACCTAAAGGCGTTTTACGCAAGACTGGGTTTCCATCAAGACGAGGTCTTCGATCTCGCTCGCTATCGGCTTGAGAAGTGAAGGAGAAGCGCATGGAAATGCTCGATCGACGAAGCTTTATCGCCACCACCGGCGCCGTTGCCGCGACCCTGACCGCCGGGGCGCCTGCGCCGAGTCGAGCGGCATCGAGCGGTCCGGTCTTTCTCTCAACCTGGGAGTGGGGTATCGAAGCAAACGCTCGGGCAGCGCAAGTTCTCGCAGGCGGCGGCTCGTTGCTCGATGCCGTCGAAAAGGGCATCAACGTCGCCGAGGATGATCCAAGCGTAGATAGCGTCGGCTACGGCGGCTTGCCCAACGCACAGGGCGAGGTCGAGCTGGATGCGGGTATCATGGACGGAACGAAGCACCGCGCGGGATCGGTCTGTAATCTCCACAAGATCAAGAACCCGATTTCGGTCGCGCGGCTGGTGATGGAAAAGACGCTCCACACGACGATGGCGGGCGAGGGAGCCTTGCAGTTTGCAATCGCAAATGGCTTTGAACCGATGCAGCTTCTCACGCCGCACAGCCTCGAGACTTGGTTGAAGTGGAAGAACACGCCGAACCATGAAACGTTTTGGATCGACCGCAATCATCACGACACGATCGGCATGGTCGGTATCGACGGAGCGGGACACGTGGTCGCGGGCTGTTCCACCAGCGGCTTGGCCTGGAAGATTCCGGGGCGCGTGGCCGATTCACCGCTCGTCGGCTGCGGCTACTACGCCGACGATGCGGCGGGAGCGGCCTCGGCGACCGGCAACGGTGACGTCATGGCGAACTACTGCACCTCGATGTTCATCGTGCAGCGAATGGCGCAGGGCGCGCACCCGCAAGAGGCCTGCAACGAGGTCATGCAATTCATGGCGAAGACCGCACCAAACCTGCGCGACGACATGTATTGCGTCATCGCGATTAATCCGAGCGGCGAGACTGGCACGATCTCGATGAACTCGAAGCAGTCGCTGCAGTACGCGCTCTGGCGCAACGGGAGCAATGCGCTTCGCACCGCGCCGGCCTTTCTATAGAAGAAGTTGGTGTCGTTTAATCGCGCGTCCACCAGGTGCTCCCCGGATAGTAGACACCGGCTCCTTCTCCCCAAATCACGTGGTCGACTCCGCGCGCGTCAACTGCGAGACTGAGATAATCGCCGAACGGAAAGTCGTAACCGGCGCTTCCTTTATACTTTTCGCCGGAGGCGCGATCGGAGAGGCGAACCGGGTCGCTCCAGGTGGCGCCGGCGTCGGCGCTTTTAGCGTACCAGGTGTTCCAAGCGTACGGACCGTTGCGATTGTCTTGCCAGACCAGACGAAAATCGCCTGCGGCGGGCCCCGCCTCGATAGCGGGGCTGGTGTTGTTGCCAAGGGTATTGATTGCGGAAGGAAGGCTCCAGTGCGCGCCATCTCGCGAGCGGCTTTCGTAGAGCGCGTTGGGGCCCTGTTCGATCGCGTTCTTTGCAAAGACGAAGACGTACGCGCCTTTACGATCGACGGCGATCGCATCTTGAGCCGTGAAGAAGTCGGGGTAACACTCGTGACCGCGGCACGGCGCACCTTCGTGACTAACGGCAAATGGAATCGTGCGCCACGTCGCACCACGGTCGGTCGACGTAACCAACTCGACGTGACCGTCACCCGTTTGATCGTGACCGGCTTCGCCGTCGACGGCGAACCAGACGGAACCATCGGGCGCGGCCGTCCCGCCGTACGGGTAGTACCAAAGATGCTCGCTGGTCGCCTTGACCGGCCGCTGCCAGCTCGCGCCGCCGTCGTGTGAGGATGCCACGTAAAGAGCGGTGCCCCCGCTGAAGGCGACGTAGACGTCCTTCCCGGATGAGGAAAGCACGAGCGTCGGCTTGTCGCTGTAGCGCAGCGGTGCGTCCAATCGAACGGTGCGGCTCCACGAACGTCCGTGATCGCGCGATTGCGTGAAGACGACGCCGGGTCGAAAGCCGTTAAGGCAAATAACGTCCACGACGCCGCTGCCGCTCACCGCGATCTGCGGATCGTATTGAAACGGCACTCGCGTTCCGCGCCGGCAAATGTGACGCGTCGGACGCCAGGTACGTGCGCCATCCTGCGAAGCTCGAAAGATCAAAGTATCCGGCAACTGAACGGTCGTCATCTGGTAGACCCAGCTCGAGGTAGGATCGGCGGCAACGACCGGTTCCCAACGGTTTTCAGCCCGGGAACCCCAGCGCTGCTCGCCCTGAAAGCGCGGCGGCGCAAGAGACTGCCGGCGCGCGCCGCTCGCAAGCGGAGGCGCATACGCGCTTTTGCCAACGATGCAAGAAGATACGGTGAGGCTCAACAAACAGGCCGTCAACACTCGCTTCAATTTAGTGGCCCTCCCGTCCCGGTTGAGGTTAGCGCAGCGGCAGGCTTCCCCTGCGCTCGCTCGAAGCTCGACGTTCGTGAAAAGATCGTTGCCTGTTGCATTTGCCGCGTTGTTCGTCGCCGCTTGCTCCGTAGGGAGAGAAGGCGCTCTTCCGCCGGGCGGATCCGTAGCGAACACCGCGCTCACCGGCGCGGAGCAGGTTTTGCCGGCCGCCCGCGGCAGCGTCTTCGTCGCAAACTGGTACGGCAACACGGTTACCGTCTACTCCGCCGGCGGAAGGTCGAAGGTTCGCACCATCAGCGCCGGCGTCGGTTATCCGAACGCAGTCGCGATTGCGAAGACCGGCACGGTTTACGTCGGCAACTACGGCAGTCCAAGCGGCAGCTTCACGAGCAACGTCGCCGTCTACGGTGCGAACGGCGGCCAGCCGCTGCGAACCATTACGCAAGGTGTGCTCGGACCTTTTGCCATTGCCTTCGACCCGTCTAGCAAGGTCTACGTCGCCAACTACGGCGGTCCCACGGTGACGGTCTACGGGAAGCGATCGGTGTCGCTGCTTCGGACGATCTCGAAAGGTGTGCGCTCTCCGGAGGCGCTGCTCTTCGATCGGGCCGGTAATCTCTATGTCGCCAACTGGGCCGGCAACACCGTGACCGTCTACGCTCCAGGCAAGACGGCGCCGATAAGGACCTACTCCGTGGGCGTTTCGCGACCCGACAGCTTGGCGTTGGACTCTACCGGGAGACTCTTCGTCGCCAATCATCATGCAAACTCAATAACCGTTTACGCTCCGGGTCGTAAGAACGCGCCGCGTACGATCACGAAGGCAGTCCACATGCCGTTAACCGTGATCTCGGCACCTTCCAAGGAGCTCTTTGTCTTAAACTACGATAACAATAGCGTCTCCGTTTACTCGGAAGCCACGCTCGATCTGCTGCGCGTAATCACAACCGGCATTGCTTGTCCTACGACGATGGCGATGAGCGGAACGGGACTCCTCTACGTCGCGAACGCGTGCCCGAGCTCGCTCTCCGTTTATTCATCGTCCGGAACGAAACCGCTGCGCACGATAACGAGCGGGCTCGACGGTCCGGTCGCCATCGGCATTGCGCCGTAGTGCCGTAACGTAAAGATGTTGCGCGCCGGCTGCACCGGGCTCGCTCTCCTCTTCAGCGTCGCCGCTTGCACCCAAAGCGCGCCGCTTCAACCTCTTCCTTTAGCGTCGACCGCAGCGCGTTCGCCGGCTCGGAAGATCGCGCACGTCGTCATTATCTTTCAAGAGAACCGATCCACCGACGACCTCTTTAATGGATTGCCCGGCGCCGATACGGTTCGCAGCGGCTTAACCTCGAGCGGCCGCCGCATCGCGCTCCGGCCGGTCCGCCTGGCGGCTCCGTACGACCTCGACCACACGCACGCCGGCTTCGAGACCGAGTATGCGAACGGCAAGATGAACGGCTTCGATAAGGAGAACTCGGGATGCATCGGCGCCATCGTCTGCGCGCCGGCGGACGTGCGCGCTTACGGCTACGTCCCACGCGATGAAATCAAGCCCTACTTCGCGATGGCGATGCAGTATGCGTTCGCCGATCACATGTTTCAGACCAATCAAGGGCCAAGCTTTCCCGCCCACCAGTACATCGTTAGCGGAACGTCGAGCATCACGGATCGTTCGTCCTTGCGCGCGGCCGAGAATACAAGTCCGCCCGGCGGCGGCTGCGATTCGCGACCCGGAACGCTCGTTGCGTTGATCGACCAGTCGGGCGACGAGAGCCGGAAAATCTATCCCTGCTTCGATCGCATCTCGTTGATGGAGCTGCTCGATAAAAAGAGCCTTTCGTGGCGCTACTATCAGGCGTCGTCTGGAGCCGGCGTGTGGAACGGTCCGGATGCCGTTCTGCACGTTTGGGAGAGTGGAGAGTTCTCGCGAAACGTGGTTACGCCGCCTTCGCAAGTTCTTACCGACATTGCCGGCGGAAAGCTGGCAGATGTCGTATGGGTAACGCCGACCATGCTCGCCTCGGATCACGCGCAGTCCACGAACGGTTCGGGGCCGTCCTGGGTTGCCGCGGTCGTCAACGCGATCGGCGAGAGCCGTTATTGGAACGACACGGCAATCTTCGTCACTTGGGACGATTGGGGCGGTTGGTACGATCACCTGAATCCGCCGCAGTATAACTCGTACGAGCTGGGCTTTCGCGTCCCGCTGATCGTTATATCTCCGTACGCAAAGAATCATTACGTGTCGCACGTTAAACACGAGTTCGGCAGCCTCTTGAAGTTCACCGAGAAGATCTTCGGCTTGCCCTCGCTTCACGCGACCGACGTTCGGTCCGACGATCTCTTCGACTGTTTCGACTTCTCCAAAGCGCCGACGAAGTTCAAGAAGATCCCAGCCGACTATCCGCCGAGCTACTTCTTCAAGCTGCCCTCGACGGAGCCCGACGATTAAGACCCGCGCCTCTACGCTATCGAAGCTTCTGATTGCCGTCGCTCTTACCGCATGTTCCCGCGAGGGTGCTACGCCGGGGCTTCCGTCGCAGGTCTCGAGCTTCGCAGCGAGCGTAGCGTACAAGACGATCTACAGCTTCGGCCAGAACGGTAAGGCCGGCGACGGCCTAACGCCGCTCGCGGAGCTCATGGCGCTGGGTTCGAACCTGTACGGCACGACGGAGTCCGGCGGAACGACGAACGCCCAGTGTTACGTCGGATGCGGCACGCTCTTCAAAGTGAGTGCCCAGGGAGAAGAGAGCATCGTTTACCGATTCAAAGGCGGCAGTGACGGCTTCGCGCCGACCGGCGGATTGATTGACGTCAACGGCGAGCTCTTCGGGACGACGAGCACCGGGGCAAACGGAAGCGCCTGCTCGTACGGCTGCGGCACCGTCTTCAAACTGACGACCGACGGAAAGTCCAAGAAGCTGCTCTATACGTTCGCCGGAGGTACCGACGGCGCCGACCCCGTCGCCGGCTTGATCGTAGTCGGTGGATCGCTCTACGGCACCACGGAGTACGGCGGCATAAGGACAAAGCTCTGCTCCGCAGGATGCGGCACGATCTTCAAAGTGACGACGAGCGGTAGCGAGAGCATCATTTATCGTTTCAAAGGCGGAAAGGACGGGGCGCAGCCGGTCTCGCGCTTGATCGCGCTCGACGGCATCCTCTACGGCACCACGGAGTTCGGCGGCGAAAGCACGCCCTTCTGTGCGAAAGGATGCGGAACGCTCTTCCGAGTGAGCACGCGCGGCTCGGAAAAGATCGTCCATAGCTTTAAATACGGCCCGGACTCAGACGATGGCGCGTTCCCTATGGCCGGACCGACCGCCATGGGCGGCGATCTTTACGGCACGACTCTTGGCGGCGGTAACATGGGTGATGGAACGGTCTTTAAAGCGAATGCGTCCTCGGGTGTCGAGACGGTGCTTCACAACTTTAGCTGCTGCCATACCGAGCGTGACGGCACATTCCCGGTCGCGCGCTTGACGCGCGTGAACGGACTGCTTTACGGCACGACGCGCAGCGGCGGGACGAGCGACGCCGGCACCATTTTTGAGATTGCGTCTTCCGGAGCGGAGAGCATTCTGCACAACTTCACCGGTCGCCCGGACGGTGCTCAACCCCACGACAGCCCGTTTCTCATGAACGGGATGCTCTACGGCACGACGGCGTCCGGCGGCTCGACCTCCGCGGGCACGGTTTTCGCGCAGACGCCGTAAGCGATCTTGCGGTCCGGGCGCGCGACTGCCTCATAGATTGCGCCGAGCCCAACGATCAGCACCATGACCAAGAGCGTCACCCAGCCATAGTTGAAAACCGCGCGCCCGCTGGAGAGCGGGCTGGGCCAGACGATATTCGCCAGCATGAGCGCAAGATAGAGCGCACCGCCAACCGTCACCGGTATCCCCCACTTCCCAAGCGTGAAGACACCGCTCGGTCTCCATCCGCGTACGCGAGCGACGAGTGCGCCCAGCACCGTGAGCAAGAACGCTAAGTAGATGCCCGACGTCGCGAACGAGACCAGCGCGTAAAGTGCCGTTACGTGGGCCGGATAGTCAAACCAGAACAGGTGAACTGGTTTGCTTGGATTTACGAGCACCAGCAGCAGGAAGAGAAACGGAACGATCGTGCCCACGAGTATCGCGTTGACCGGCGTGCGATGGCGTGGCGAAACGACTTGTATTTTGGCGCTAAACGGCAGTGCGCCGTCTCGAGCGAGCGCAAACGCGACGCGTGCGCCGGCGCCCTGAACTGCCGTCCCGCAGCTGAAGAACGCGACGACGACCATGACCAAGAAGAAGTCCTGGAGCCAGCCGGGCAGGACGGTGAGAAGGCCGGCGATGCCTCCATTCACGACTGCGCCGATGCCCGCCGCGGGCGTAGCGAGCAGCAAGCCCAAAACCAGCACGAACGATGCGATTCCGCCATAAAGCAGCGCGCTGCGCATTGCCTTGGGAACTTGGCGCTGGGCCTCGATGGTCTCTTCCGAGATATCGCCGGCCGACTCGAAACCGTAGAAGATATAAACGTTTGCGAGAACGGCGACAAGCGCGGCACCCGTCCACCAGTTCCCGGCGAAGTCGAGGCCGAGCGGGTTGCTTCTGAGATGCTCGACGTTCTGAGACGTAAAAACGAACCCAAAGCCGTGATGGAAGCCCAACGCAGCCAGCGCGAGGAAGACCCCAAACGTTCCGATCGTCTCAACGTAGACGCCGAAGCGCGCGACGCGCCCCATGATCTTCGCACCAATCGAGTTCGCGATTGCGGATAACACGATAATCGTGCCGGTTATGATGAAGATGATCGGATGGCTTGCCGAATCCAGATGCGAGTGAAACCAGATATTCGAAAGCGACGTGATGTAGCCGACGGCGCCGGAGTCAACCGAGGCAACCGTCGCCAGCAGCGCAAAACCGTAGATCCATCCGATGAACCATCCGTAGCGCGGTCCGACGTTGTACTTGCCGTATTGATAGAGCGCCCCGGAGAGCGGATATTCGCTGGCGAGCTCGCCAAAGACCAATGCGACGAGCATCATGAGTCCAACGACGATCGGTATCGTCCAGATATAACGCGGTCCGCCCGTGCCGAGACCCAGCGTGTAGAGCGAGTAAATGCCCACCATCGGGCTTAGGTAGCTGAAAGCGACGGAAAAGTTATCGAAGAGGGAGAGTACTCGCGAGAGCTCTTGGCGATAGCCTAGTGCGGCGAGGCGGTCGCCCTCGTTTAATGCCTCGACCACGCCCAACCCGTGATCCGCCAACCCGCTGCGAACTTCAGCAGCGCGACGGTGAAGATCGAATCACGCTCGGTTACGGGTTTTCCTCGTTCCTTATACGTGTATGTGGCCGGAACGACGACGTATGCGCGGTCTCCGGTGACGCTGAGATGCCACGGCTTACCGAGCGTAACGATTCCGTCGGTGATTCCTGCTCGCTTGGCGTTCGCCGCGTAATCCGCCGCCCATTGATCGCAGGCCGTTGGTCCCATCCACTCGTGCGGGGGAAACTCGTCGATAATCGAGGCCTGCGTGGCGCAAGCCGCGAGCGCCGACTTCGCGTCGCCTTTATTGAATCCGTCGACGAACTGATGCAGGGTCGCCATAACCGAGGTCGCTTGCGACCCGCCCATCTCGTCAGCCCTACTAGGTGCCGATGCGAGCGCCGGCAGCAGCGCAAGGACGAGTGCGAGTCCAATACGGCTGTAGAATCTCATATTTTCAGGCAGTTCAAGCGTTCCACGCTGCGGGCCTCCGAGGCATTTGCGTTCGAAGCACCCGCTGAAGGTAGGCGCGCCGGACAAAGGTAAGTCTCTTCGCCCGGACCTACCCCCCGTGAGAAGTAAGGAGTGTTTGTGAACGGATCCACTAAACTGCTGGCGCCGCTCGTTGCAGTGCTCGCACTCGCCGCTTGCAACGCGAGCGGATCTTCAATCGTGCCGGGTGCCCCCGGCCAAAGCGTTTCGCTGTTGCGCATTCACTCGGGAGCGCCTCGTTGGATGGCAAAAGGCCTCGCAAAACCGGCCTGTCCAATGGTCACCGGCGTTCCGACCTGTTTGGCGCTGATTGAGTCAAAGGGCGGCATCCGCCCGGACGTCGCCGGCTGGGCGCCGATCGACTTCCAAACGCGTTATAATTTACCGTCGTCAACGAACGGATCGGGACAGATTGTCGCGATCGTCGACGCTTACGACAATCCGAACGTTTCGGGCGATCTTTCGACGTATCGCACTCAGTTCGGATTAGGAACCCCGAACTTCACGAAATACAATCAAGACGGAAAGAAGAAGAACTATCCTCGCGGCAGCACCGGTTGGGGCGTCGAAATCGATCTTGACGTCCAGATGGTCTCGGCAGCCTGCCCGCTCTGCACGATCTATCTCGTCGAAGCGAACAGCTCCAACAACGGTGACCTCGAGACGGCGGAACTTACGGCCGTGAAGCTCGGCGCGCATATCGTCAGCAATAGCTGGATCTGCTATCAGTCGAACGATTGCGTCAAGAAGGCTGATTTCCGCAAGCCCGGCGTGATTTACACGGCTGGCTCGGGTGACATGGGCTACAATTTCAACGGCAATCCTGAATCGTTGGACTCGGTCGTTTCGGTCGGCGGCACCGAGCTCTTGAAGAGCGGCTCGAAGTATAGCGAGAGCATTTGGGACGGTGCCGGCGGCGGCTGTTCGAATAACGGAAGCGGAACCGGCGTGCCGAAGCCCTCATGGCAAAAAGATCCCGATTGCGCGTATCGCACCGACGCCGACATAGCGGCGGTCGCCGACGGCGTCGCCGAGTACGATACCTACGGTGGCGGCGGTTGGTTTACGGTCGGCGGGACGAGCGTCGCAACGCCCTTGATCGCGGGGGTCTTCGCGCTCGCCGGCAACGCAAGCAGCCGACACGCGGGCAAGGCGTTTTGGGCGATGGAGGGGCACAAACGCCGGCACGCGCTTCACTACATCAGCAGCGGCAGCGATGGTTCGTGCGGGGGCTCGTATCTCTGCCAAGCGGGCACCAAGCAGTTCCACACCTACTCCGGTCCAGGCGGCTGGGGAACGCCGAATGGCATCAAAGCCTTCTAATGAACGAGCAACGAGGTTTGGACAAGACCTTGAAAAGTCCCGAGGGCTGTGCTATTCTTTCGGTCAACATGTTCGCAGTTATTGCCACGGCGTATTATTACTACGGTCGCTCTGAGAGCCGGCAAGGTACGCTATTGCTTTAACGAACGTCGTCAAAATGCAAAGCCGCCTCGCCGACGCGAGGCGGCTTTTTTTTATCTGAGGGAGGAAGGCCCATGAGCGTAGTCAGCGCTTCACCGAAAGCGTTCGAGGCTTTCGAACGAGCAGTAGCGAGAAATATCGACTCCCATCCGATCGTGTACGATAACTCGTACACGAAGTGGTTCGCGCGCGGTGAGGCGACGCTCGGCGAGCTGCGCGACTTCACCGTCCAATTCTCCGTCTTTAGCCATCTCTTCATCGAGGCGCAGCTGCGCAAGTGCATCAACGCGCCCGATCTTGCCAGCTACCGCGCCGGTAAGGAGATTCTGCTTAACGAGCTGGGCGTCACGTTCGCGCCGTCGGGCAGCATCGAGGGCGGGACGTTTCGCTTCTCGGCCGGGCATTTTGAATGGCTCGCTCATTTTGCCCAAGCGCTCGGAATCGAGTGGAGCGAAATCGGCAAACGCCGGCACGGCCGGTCTTCGACGTTGGACTTTTGCGATGCGCTGACGTCGTGGTACAGCTCGGAAGACGAGTCCACAGCGGCGGGTGCATCCTACGCCATCGAGCATTGGGCCGCGGCCGGCTTTTGGAAGGAGTTGATCGCCGGCTTACGAGCCGTTAAGAAGAGCCGCTTGCCGGAACTTCCGCTGGGCTTTTGGACTTGGCACGACGCGCTTGAAGAGAACCACGCGGCCCACACGGCCGGCGAGATGCGCGAGGCGTTTGAGAAAACTGGCTTCTCAGAGCGGCGCTTTCTGACCGCAGGGAAGGCGATGCTCGACGCCGTTGCCGTATTCTGGAATGGATTAGACGCGACACGTCGCACTCTGCCTCAGTCTGCGTGATTTATCTTGACGAAGAGGCAGTACGGAAGCTGCTCGATTGGGACGATCTCATCGCGGCGATGGAACAGACTCTCGCCGCCTTTTCGCGCGGGGAAGTCACGCAGCCCGTTCGCAGCGCCATAACGATCGAGGAGCATCGGCGATACCTGGGCATCATGCCTGCGGTGGTCGGCGACGTGATGGGAGCGAAGTTGGTGGCATTCTATCCGGCCAATGCGCAGCTCGACCTTCCAACGCACGAGGCGACGATCGTTCTCTACCGTACCGATGTCGGCCGGCCGTTAGCGGCGATGGACGGACGCCTCATTACCGAGATGCGCACGGCGGCGGTCTCGGCAGCGATTACGCGATATCTCGCTCCCGCGCAATGCCGCGTGCTCGCACTGCTCGGCAGCGGCGTACAGGCGCGTTCGCATCTGGCCGCGCTCGCACGCGTGCGCACTTTCAGCGAAGTGCGCGTCTGGAGCCGCACGCCGCAACACGCGAAGCGCTTCGCCGGCGAGTACGGCGCTACGGCAGTCGAATCGGCCGAATCGGCGGTGCGGGGAGCCGACGTCGTCGTTACGGCGACCGCTTCGCAGGAACCGATTCTCAGGGGGGAGTGGCTGAAGCAGGGAGCGCACGTCAACGCCGTCGGATCGTCGCGCCCGGATTGGCGAGAGCTCGACGAGGAGGCGATGAGCAATGCCGTCGTCGTCGATTCACGCGCCGCCGCCGCGAAGGAGGCTGGAGATGTCATTATCCCGCATGCACAAATCTATGCCGAAGCCGGCGAGATCTTCGCTCGCACCAAAGAGCCTCCGATCGGGGTGACCTCGATCTTCAAATCGGTCGGCCTCGCCTGCGAGGACGTTGCGGCGGCAAGGCTCGTCTTCGACGCCGCCGAAACGCGTGAAGCTCGTAAGGGAGATTCTCATGTGCCGTAACATCAAGACGCTCCATAATTACTCGCCGCCCGCTACGCATGACGAGATTCGCGCGTCCGCGGTGCAGTTCGTGCGCAAGCTGAGCGGGTTCACGCATCCGTCAAAGGCAAACGAGGTCGCCTTCGAGCGGGCCGTCGATACGGTTACCGATGCAGCGCGCGATCTGCTGGACGCGCTCGTGACGCACGCTCCGCCGCGCGATCGAGGGGTGGAAGCAGCAAAAGCAAGAGAACGCGGAAAGCTGCGGTTCGCGCGTACCTGATCGCGTAATGGCGTCGTGAGGACGATATTCGTCGGCCCAAACGGCGTACGCGCCGGTTGGCGCTTCTTAGCGTACGCCGCGATGCTCGTTCTCCTCAATCAGGCGTTTCAGGCTTTCCTGATACCGCGGCTGGTCGTTGCGCTGCGCTTACCCGAAGGTCTGACTGCGTTTGGATTTCTGGTCTTTGAGATCGTTGAAGGCGTGACGGTGCTCGTGCCGACCGCCATCCTCGCCGCCCTCGAGCACGAGCGGATCGACGCATACGGGCTGCCCGTTCGGCTGGCATTCGGCAGACGCTTTTGGGAAGGTGTTGGGATCGGCGTAGCGAGCGCGGGTGCGGTCGGCATCGCGATGCTCGCGTCGGGCACGATGGTGGTGCACGGCTTAGCGCTGCAAGGCGGTGCGCTCGTCACCCAGACTGTGCTCTGGCTCGTCGTGATGCTGTTGGTCGGCTTGAACGAGGAGTATATGTTTCGTGGCTATCCGCTGCAGGCGCTGACGCGCGGCATGGGATTCTGGCCTGCCGCGGTATTGCTCTCCTTGCTCTTCGGGGCCGCACATCTCACGAAACCGCACGAGAACGCGATCGACATCATAAACATCATCCTACTTGGTCTGCTTTTATGCTTGACGCTGCAGCGCACCGGATCGCTCTGGCTCGCGGTCGGCTTCCACGCCAGCTTCGATTTCATGCAGTTTTTCGTCATCGGAACGCGTAACGGCGGCGCCCAGCCAATCGGCCATCTGGTCAACTCGAGCTTCCCCGGTCCGGCGTGGGCGAACGGAGGTCCGCTCGGAACGGAGGCGAGTTACTTCATGCTGCCGGCAATCGCGTTGCTCTTCGCCTACATCCTGCTGCGTTACCCGAAGCCGACGCCGCTGCAGACGTAGGCACGATCGGGGGAAGCGCTGGCGATCGATTGGCTCCCTCATTTTGGCGAGATTTGGCACGTGCATTGGAGCCAATCCTTTTGTAAACTCGGCTCATGAAGATGAATGGCATGCGCCCGCCGCTCGTCGGCGCGACCCTCTTGGCGACCTTGGCGGCGACCGCCCCGGCACCGTCACCCGTCCCGGCGCCGATACCTCCGGCCAACTACGCCGCCAGTCCAACGACGCGCGACGGACGCAACGATTTCAACTTTGAGTATGGGACGTGGCGAACGCACTATCGCCTCCTGCGCGAGCGTCTGGCCGGCAGCCACGACTGGTACGACTGCTACGGCACCTCCGTGATCCGGCCGTTCTGGAACGGCGGCGGAAATTTAGAAGACGGCGATCTGAAGTGTCCCAAACGGTACATTGGCGGGATAACGTTGCGTTTGTATGACTCAAAAACGCACCAGTGGAGTATCTGGTGGGGAACCAGGAAGTTAGCGGTAGCGCCGCCCCAGCAGGTCGGGCACTTTGGTGCAGACGGCGTCGGCCGGTTCTACGCGTATGACAGCTGGCATGGAACCCCGGTCATCAACCGCTTTGCGTGGACGAAGGTGCACGGCAATCCGCATTTCGAGCAAGCCTACTCCGTAGACGGCGGAAAGACGTGGGAAACGAACTGGACGACCGACTACCAGCGAGTAGCGCCCTCTACAAGGGGTGTGTGGAACGCGCCGGACCCTGCGGACGCCGGCAGCAAGGGCTTCGATTTTCTCCTAGGATCGTGGAAGACGCACTACATGCGCTTGCGGCATCCGCTCGCTAACGACCACGACTGGTACGCGTGTGACGGCACTTCAGTCGTGACCCCGTTTTGGGGCGGTAGCGGCGATCTCGAGGACGGCGACCTGCATTGCCCGACGCAGTACGTTCGCGGCGTAACGTTGCGTTTGTACCATGCGGCGACGCGAGACTGGATGCTCTATTGGGGAACGCAAAAAAACGGGCTGGCGCAAGGTCTTCCGCAAGTGGGTCGCTTCGATAAGAACGGCGTCGGCGATTTCTTCGCGCCCGATACCTACCGCGGTAAGCCGATCGTCGTGCGCTACCGATGGGAGTTACGTGCCGGAAACCCTCGCTTCGAAGAAGCCTTTTCGTCCGACAACGGCAAGACGTGGGAAACGAACTGGACGACGGATTACAGCCGCGTTTCGCGCTAGAGCCGCTGTGCCGGCGTCGTGGCGATACCAAAGTTATTGAGAAGTACTCGGACGTGCCTAGCAGGGTCAGTTGTTCGAGCGCGTTGCGCTCGCCGGCGTTAAAGACGTTGAGACTCGGAACTTCTTCGTCGATCGATGAAGGCGCGCTCGGCGGCGAAAAGAAGGCTCTTGCGCGTCGCTCGAGAGAACCACTCGCTTGTGAAGATGCTTCGCTTCGCGCTCGTCGCGTCTGCAATCGCGCTTTTGACGGCATTGCCGGCGATCGCCGGCGATGCAGGCCGTATCGAAGCATACGTTACCCCATTCTACGACTCGTCGGGTCCGGTTATCAACATCGGAAAATACAGCACCGGGCTGGCCGCGAAAGCTCCGGGAGAGTTTGTCGCCACGATCGTTCGAATGAAGAATCAGTGGAACGATCTTAACTTTATCGAGCTTTATGTCGGTGCGATTCGACTCTACGATCTCGGCTACCGCAACGAGGCCACCTATTGGTTTTATACGGCGCAGTATCGGGGCCGTCTATTTGCATTGCTGGTCGATCAAAAGCGGCTCGGAAGCATCGGCGATCGCAGCTTCGAGCTCTACCACGCCCAGCAAGCCTTTTTCGAGCTCGTCGGTCCGAACGTCAACGGCTACGCCTTCGGCGACGTCAACTCGGTGGTGGCGGTCGTTCGCCGGGTGCAGAAGGAGAGCAAAACGGTTCCGAACATGCAAACCATGTATCCGGGCGTGGCTTTTCTACACAGGTCGCAGTGGGATGGAATAAACGCGGACGTCAACTCTGGCCTAGGGAAGCTCGCCGTTACGTTGACCGATCAGAAGAACGAGATCAAGCAGCAGCGGGAGCAGAACGGCACCGCTACGCGCTTCGCGCACTTGACCAGCCGGCGATTCCCGGGCGGTCTCTAGATCTATCGCGGGTGGTATCCGCTCGACGCAACGACCGCGACGACGAGCCCTGCGACGAAAGTGACGATTACTCCGATTAGGAGCGGCCAGTTGCGGCGGCCGGAACGGCCCATCGTCCACCCGTTTGCGATCCCGAATAAACCGGAGGCCGCGATCAGACCGAACGCCACGTTCATTTTCCCAAGGAACTGGGCCGTTGAGACGTCGCTCTGGGCGTTGCTCCCGAGCAGCCGATTGACCCAAATCCAAACGGCAACGATCAGAATCACGAGCATCACACCGCCGCTGAGCGCAACCCAGCCACGGCGCCGCTCACCTTCAAGACTCTTCAGCTTGCACCACCTTCGAACACCAAATGACCCAACCGTCCGCTCGGTCGCCCGCCGCGAAGTGTCTAGAAACTTCGTGGCCCCGCCACTCGACCGGCGCTAGGCTCAATACATCCCGCACACCACTCCACCTTAAGGAGCAACCATGTTTACTGAAGACAAGACGATCATTCGACCGCTTCGGGGCGCTGCCATTGGTGCGGCGCTACTCTTCATTACCGCCTGTGGCGGCTCTCTCACGCCTGCAACGGCTCCGGGCGAAATCCCCGGTGCGGCTGCGCAAGGCGCTGCAACGCACCGGGGTACGCCGGCAAGAACGTTCACGTACACGACCCTCGACGACCAGAGCGATCCGACCTTCAACCAACTGCTCGGAATCAACAAGCACAACGTGATCGCTGGTTACTTTGGGAGCGGCGCTCCCGGACATCCCAATAAAGGCTACATTATCAACCCGCCCTATGGTCAAAGCAACTATGTCAATGAAAACTTTCCTGGCTCAGTACAAACCCAAGTCACCGCGATCAACAACAAGGGCGATCTGGCCGGGTTCTGGGTCAGCGGAAACAACACGAACCGTGGCTGGGTGATGTGGAACGGCGTGTTTACCAGCTATAAAGACCATATGACGCCGAAGATGCCGGGTAGCGTGAACCAGTTGCTCGGTCTCAACGACGCGGGTATCGCCGCCGGCTTCTATAACGACGCGACGGGCAACAGCCACGCCTATACACTGGACCAGCGGACCGGCAGGTTCACGGCGGTGAAGGTGCCGGGTGCGTCCAGCGCCGTTGCGAGCGGCATCAACTCAGCCGGCGACGTCGTCGGGTTTGCGACCTCACCTTCGGGAACCGCGGGGTTCCTAAAACAGGGAAACCATCTCTCGACTCTGCAGTTCCCGGGCGGAAGCGACACGCAGCCGTTCGGCGTCAATGACAAGGATGCGGTTGTCGGGAGCTACCTCGATGGAAGCGGCGTGCTGCACGGCTTCTTGGTCACCACTCCACTTACGCACGCGCGGTGGACGTCGATCGACGATCCCAACGGCGTTGGATCGACGGTTGTCAACGGGGTCAACGATGCGCTCGATTTGGTCGGTTTCTACACCGATCCGGCCGGAAACACCGACGGGATGCTGGCCACTCCCTAAACCGTGGCTAACGCATAACCTTCCGGAAATGGCGCGAGCCGGGGTGCATGCGAGCAGTCATCTCGACCGCTCGACGAGCGCCCCGGCTTATCCGAGATCGCTCATGCAACGCGCCGCTTATCGTAACTCAACGACAGGGAAGTTTCGCGAGAGAACGTGACCGTTTCGGTCCCAGACGACCGTGACTGGCCGGCGGCCACGCAGCAGTCGATCCCAGGACTCGTAGCTGACCGACGCCGCGCGAAGCCCATTGATGTCCATAATTAAGTCTCCGGCACGCATGTTTGCACGCGCCGGCGCCAGCTCGGGCAAGACATCTCGAACGCGCCGTTCTGGGTGGCGGAACGAGATGTAAAAGCCGTACGTAAACTCGCCGGGTACTACGAACTCGGAGCCCGAGAAATACGGTTGAAATGCGACGCGGTGGTGGATGCGATCGAACTCCACCGTGAACTGGTCAATCACGTCAATTCCAATGTCTGGGAGGGGGAGTGACTCATTGATGGCCACTGCCGGCCTTTCGGAATGTACCTGGCCCAGCACCAGCGATCCATCGATGGAGGTAATGAGGGTCTTCGTCGCTCCGGTCTGGCCGTTGAAAACGGTTGCGGAGGGAACGGGCGGATGATCGAAGAGCAGCCCCTTAAGGTCCTCGGAGGTTCCTTCCCAGCCATACGCATCGTCACCAGTATCAATCAATGTCGGCAGCCTGCGGCTATCCGCGAACAGGTCAATGAGTGGTAGATGTTTTTTCAGCGCGTAAGGCAGCCAAAATGCGAATGGCATAGGCACTGGACGTTTGCTGACGAGCAATACTTTGCTCGAAAAGTCAAACGTCAAGTAGTTCTGGCCGAACGAGTTGAAACCGAGAATGCCGTCCACGTCATCGCCGTCGGCGACCACCGCGTAATAGTCGCGCATCGAAACGCTGCCGACCCGTACGTCGTTAGCGCGGACAACGGCATGATGGCCGGCGACGTGACTAATGACCGCGACGGAAGCTGCTTTGACGACCTTCGTACTAAAGATCGTTACATTAGAGCCTGTATCGAAGAGGAACGTAAATGGTCCTCGTCCATTGACAAAAACCTGAACGTACGGCGATCGATAATGCCCAAACCAGTCTGTGCCCGAAAAAGGAATGCTCGTCGGATCGGTCGCTAGGCGTACGCTTCGAGCGCCCATCAAGTACTCTCGGTGGACGCTCTCAGGAATCTCTGCCGCCAGTACCAGCGCTTGCGCAGCCTGGTGGATCGGCTTCAGCGCAGTTGCGCCCGCGACGATGTCGGATGGCGGCGTCGAGGCGGCCGGCGTCGAGGAACCTGCTGCCAGCAGAACCACGCCGAGCAAGAACCTCGTGCCGGCGGCGAGCTCAGTCGGCAATAGTGCGACCCACGAGCATCCATTCGCAACCTCTGGGCAAGCTCCCGTATCATGGAAAGATACCTAGCGGGGACGATCAGAAATGCCGAAGATTTTGTTACAAACGACGATTCCATTCGCCGAGGACGACTGGAATGTTTCGCGCTTTTCGCTTTTGCGCCAAGCACTCGTTGCTGACGGTCATGAGGTGGTCGCACGCGATGAAGAGCTGGATGAAAACCGCAACGATCATTTGGTCATGCGACTGCCGGAGTCAGATTTCGATCAGCTGTGGTTGATGGCGGTCGATACCGGCGATGGCCTTACTAAAGCAGAAAGCGATGCGATCATCGACTTCCGCAAACAGGGCGGAGGGGTTTTGACCGCGCGCGATCACCAGGATCTTGGGCTCTGTCTCAGCCATCTTGGCACGCTCGGTCGTTGCAATCACTTTCATACGTACAACCTCGAGCCGGGCCGCAGCCAGAACGACGATCAGGATAATCCAAGTATTTCCTATCCTAACTATCATTCCGGTGCGAACGGCAACTACCAGAAGATCTCCGCGGTCGACCCGTCACACCCGCTTCTCAAAAGTGCGAAAGCAGACGGGGGAGTGATCGAGTATTTTCCCGCTCATCCGCACGAAGGAGCGGTTGGCGTGCCCGAAAACATGCCCTTCGCCCGCGTCATTGCGACAGGTACGAGTGCGGTGACCGGCCGGCCCTTCAATCTCGCCGTTGCCGTCGAAGGCGAACCGTTCGATGGCGGGCTTATGGGGCGAGCGGTCGCGGTTTCGACGTTCCACCATTTCGCCGATCTCAATTGGAACACCGAGCGCGGAGCGCCAAGTTTTGTTACCGACAAACCCGGTGACGAAATGAAACGCGATCCGGCTCGGTTCGAGATTTTTAAAGACTACGTTCGCAACATCGCCCGCTGGCTAGGCGTGCGTTTGAGAAAGAGCGAGAGCAAGAGCTTGTCCGGCTAATACTTGTCTTTGATCTGGTAGAGGTTATAGTTGCTGCCGGAAATTCCAATTGCGTAAATGCGAGCGCGCATGGAGTCGGCTCCAAGCACCGCGATTCGGATATCTGGGGCCAGCTTGATGGTTTTCAGCAGCTTCCCAGCGGTGCCTTCGCGTATTTGGATGGAGTTCAGTCCTGCGCTGAGATAAACGTGATTGAGGTTCGGATTGACGCCCATGAAACTCGGCGTGTACGAAAGGGGCACGGTTTTTGCGACCTTTTCAGTGCGTCCGGCAACGATATTGAGGCCGTTGGCAACTTGTGCGTAGAGCACGTCGGTGGTGCTGTTGACACCGAGGACCAGGCCGAACGACGTAGGGCTAAGGTTGAACGATCTTAAAGGATCGACTTCAAAGTTGCCCACGCTATTGTCGAAGTAGTATTTGCCGGTTATCGGGTTGAGGACACTGATCCCGCCCATCACGCCTCCGCTTCCGATCGGGCCGGCAACGACCTTGTAGGTATCCGCGTTGATCGCCCAAACGGGATCGTTATCCGCACCGCACTGCGCCGCGACCCACGCATAGCGGCGCCTTCCATCTACCCAGCTGGTGACCGGGCAATCGCTCAGCGAAACAGTCGCCACTGACGATTCCGTAACACCGGAATACACGTCCACATCTCCACCATAAAGCCCAGGAAGCCAGACGTTATGCGTTTTGGAATCCACGTTGTTTGCTCCGCCGAATCCGGTGACCGTCGCAACGATCGAGAAAGACGATCCGCCTCCGTCCACCACGGTGGTATAGTTGCCGCTTAGATTGATTCCAGAGCTGATATAGATGTGATCGAGCGCTGGGTCTACGGCCATGTAGCAGCACGAGTAGCTCGCGATTCGAATTTGCTTCATCGGATCGCGCATCGCGAATTGCGAAGATCTTGCAGCGTTCCCGGTGCTGCCGTTGGCGCCCGCCGTGAGCGCCGTGCTCGTTGGAGAAAAGCCGCTATTTGCGCCGCCGCATGCGGCTAAAACCGCCGCGCTAAAGCACGCGCTGACGACGTTGATTAAACGTTTACTCATGGAGCCTCTCTACTTTCTGAGGCGTCTCTAGAACACGCAAAAACGCGACAAGACTATGCCGCGGCGTGTCCTGCCCCTAGAGCCAGAGTGCGCCTTCCTGCTACTTTTGTCAATGGAGTCGAGGGCTAAGACGAAGAAGGGGCGGGCGCTTCGGCGCCCGCCCCTTGATTTAGTCGGATCGCTAGCCGGGTTTAGTAGGCGCGGTCCGTCTTGGGTGTTCCCCAGCCTCCCGGGCCCGAGTACTGTTTGAACTGCTTGGTACCGGCCGTGCAAAGATAACTTCCGCCGCAGCTGCCGTCGCTGCCGCTCGTAATCTTGTGGAGGTCTCTTCTAAGGTGTTTTCTATTTAGCTGCCAGAACGCCTCACCGCCGTTGAGTTTAGCGCCGTTGCCTTTGAGCGCGATGATACCGGCGTTGAACGGCGAGGCAACGCTTGTGCCGCAGACGCCCTGCCAGCCTGCGTACGAGCCGGTATAGACCGCAACGCCCGGCGAGCAGCCGGACTGGGATGAAACATCCGAATCGGTGCGGTTGGTGCAGCTCGGGTCGTGCTGCCACGAGGGCTTCGGAACACCGGGGCTGCCGACTTCGGTCGAGTTGGCGCAGCCGGCGCCCGCGTCGTTCCAAATCGTTTCGGTGAATTTGGAGCCGCTCGTTTCAAGCTGCGTGCCGCCAACCGCAATCACGCTGTCGAGCACCGACGGCCCGCCGATATTGTTGTAGGCACCGTCACCGGACGATGCAAGATAAACCATTCCCGGCGTGTTGAAGAAGTTCGGGAAGTTCGAGTCGCCGCAATCCCAGCTGCCATAGCAGATCCAGCTGTTGCTTAGAATCGTCGCGCCGAGCGTGACGGCTTCTTTTTCGGCTTGTTCGAAGTCGCTGATACCGCCCTTGGCTTCCATCAGGAAGATGTTGCACTTCGGGCAGGACGCCGAAATCATATCAATGTCGAGAGCGGTTTCTAGGCACCAACCATAATTCGCGCAACTTGGAGGATAGTTGGATTGCTGACCCGTTTCGTTGTACTTTGTTAAGTTGCCCGTGCCGAGCCCAAATTGGCTGCGGTACGTCGAGAGAGCAGTCGAAGCATCGGCGAGATCGCCGGCCTCGATCACGGCGACGTTCGTCCCCGCTCCGTTTCCGAGTTGGCTGGTAAGGTCGTAGGCGCTCTCAAGCTGTTGGGGCGTAAAGCCGCAGCTCGCCGCAGAGCAAAGCGGGCTAATCCCGCCTTTTTGGACCTGCAGCGCTAAGCACGTTGGCTGATGGCTGACCTGAGGACACTCCGTCTTAGCTTGATGCTTGCTCATCCACTGAGGAATGACTTTGTAGGAGAGTGGAGAGCCTTGGGAAACGCCGGACGCTGCCGGCATATTCGATGTGCCGCCTGCATTACAAGCGGCGATTGTGAGCGCAGCAACGAGCGGCGCAACAAGTTTCAAGGATCGGTTCACAAAAGCTCCTTTTATTGTATATCGGCCTGGGAAGGTGCGATATTTAGCGAAGCGGGAAGGCCAGGCCTTCCGCTCGGTCGACCTCCTCGAAAGGTCCCCTTGGGAGGAAGGCGCCGCACCGAGCGGCATTTGCTCAAGATGAACCGACGCCTCGAATCTGCGGCGCTCGTCGCATCGCTTGCTTGTGCAGCTTGTTCCTACGCGCCGGCGGCCCCGGCGCTCCCTTCGTCTGCGGGCGGCGCTTTCGTGCGGTCGCTCGATGCAAGCGGCGCGGGCAAGATTAAGCACGTCATTTGGGTCGTGCAAGAAAACCGCAGCTTTAACGACATGTTCGAAGGCTATCCCGGCGCTAAGACCGTGTCGAAGGGCAAGGAGTCGTCCGGGGATACCATCGCGCTCAAGCCGATCTCCCTCAAAACGGTTTACGAAATCGACCATTCCGCAAATGCAATGTTCCACGCGTGCAACGGAAAGGGAAAGCTTCCGGGGACGAAGTGCCGCATGAACGGGTTCAATCTCGAGGTTCAATACAGCGGCCCCATAAATGGACAGTACGCCTACGTGCCGCACGCAGAATCGAAGCCTTATTGGGACATGGCGCACGAATGGGTGCTGGCCGACAACATGTTTGCCTCGCAACTCGATGAGAGTTTCGTCGCGCATCAGTACATCATCGCAGCACAGGCCAACGCGAGCGTGGACGTGCCTTTCACATTTTGGGGTTGCGGCGGCCCCAGGAGCAACAAGGTCGAGATAATCAAGACCGACCGGATGTACGGCGGGGTACAGCGGCCCTGCTTCGACTACGAGACCCTTGGGGACGAGCTCGACAAAGCGGGTTTGCCGTGGACATTTTACACGAGCCACTTCCGCAAGCCGCTGAGCGGGCTGTGGTCGGGGTATCAAGCGGTCAAGCATATTTTTCACGGGCCCGACTGGAAAACGGACATCGTCACTCCCCAGAAGCGCTTTCTTACCGACGTTCGGGCCGGCAAGCTCGCAAGCGTCACCTGGATTACTCCCCTCTGTACGAATTCCGATCATCTCTTGTGCGGCGGCGGACACGGTCCATCGTGGGTGACATCGATCGTGAACGCCGTCGGTGAAAGTAAGTTTTGGAATACGACCGCGATCTTCGTGCAGTGGGACGACTGGGGCGGAATCTACGACCCGGTACCGCCGCCGTTCGAGGATTACGACGGGCTGGGCTTTCGCGTGCCGCTTATCGTGATTTCGCCATATGCCAAGCAGAACTACGTCTCGCACGTCCAATACGAGACGGCGAGCGTCATGCGTTTCGCCGAAGATGCCTTCGGTCTATCGCAGCTTTCGGCGTCGGATGCGCGCGCAACGTCTCCGGCCGGTGACTGCTTCGACTTCTCGCAGAAGCCGCGCAAGTTCGTACCGATTCAGTCACCGGAGGACGCGTCATTTTTTCTCAATCAACCCAGCGACCCTCGGATTCCCGACGAGCAATAGGCTTCCGCGAATGTCTCGCTGAGCCTAGCTTGCGCGAAGCTCTCGCGAGAAGAACTCCAGAGCGGTTTTGGTCTTCGTACGTTGCTCGTCCGAAAGGTCCACACCGACCTTCGCAAGCAGGGATTTGACGTCGAACGCGGCCGCAATCGCCTGGTCCGGAGCGGCCTTTGTTGAGAGCTCCAATATCCGTGAGCCGTCTGGGTAGTTCCACTGCTCGGCCACTAGCTTTCTGTTGAATCCCGCCGGGTTGAACTTCAGCTTGAATACGTTGATGGGACCTAAGACGGAGAGACCACTGAGCTCAAGGCCGTGCGGCGCGAAAGCCGCGTAGAATGCCTGCTGTTCCTTCGAATAGAGCTTGTTGATGGAGCGCCGGCCGGCTGTCACGTCCTTCACGTCGGTGGCTCCGAGGCTGCCTTTCATCGAAGCCGAGCAGACGTAACCTCCGGGCATCGCATCAACCTCGACGACCAGATTAGGCGACTTTCGGAGGCCGTTTGGAAGTCCGTCCAAGTTTGCGCGCCGAAGCTTCACAACCGAATCGTCATCTTTTCCCTTAACACGCCGCGCCCGCACGATTAAGCCGCAGGCGTTCAGGGCGAGATCGGAAGTATCGAAAAAATAAATCTGTCGAAGTTCTACTTCCAGGGGATCGATGCCCAGCGCAGCCAGGGCGGAGCGATGCGAGGTCTCTGGCACAGTAACCTTTACCTCGACGCTGTGGGCGCCGTTAATCGCCGCCAAGAAGCCGGCGAGTCTCTCACCGAGCAGCGTCTCCTGCGCCGGTTCGCTCCGTATCGTTTTTTGATTTGCCATAACAGCGCGTACGGGCGGCGCGAGCTCTCTCCCCCCGTATTGCCGCGTGAAATCCAGAAAATGAGGCTTTCGGCTTAGTGTAAAGGGACGATTGCTGCGCTCGTCCCGATCATTGACTGGATTGCGATGCGCTGGCTTCCATGAGGCGTTGCACTGTCAGCAGCGGGGTCAGACTGACGCGGATTAGGCCGCGCTGCGGCCGATCTAGATCGAGAACCAGCCCCAACGCTAGGGCGAGCACCAGAGCAAATAAAACCTTGAAGCTGATTGCGCGCTGGGCTTGTCGGCCAAATCCGAAGCCCATCATCGCCGAAGCGATGAGTGCAATAAGCAGGATTCCGATGATAACGATGTCGGGAATTTGCGATGCGAGCACAGCGGCCTCTTCCGCGCTGAAATTGATCGTGTCGTTGAGCGAGGCGATGAAGAGCGGCACGATCGTGGAGCGTGGGTCCCGGCGCGCAACTTGGGTCGCAATGTTCCAGAGATTGCGCTGGATAGCCGTCGATCTCTCCTGGGCAACGGCGCGCTGTTGCGGCTTGGCGTCGGCCCGCGCGAACTCGAGTCTCTCCGCAACATAGGCGCGTAGTTTACCGCGCACCGTCGCCGCGGTCTTCGCGTCGAGCAGCTTTGCCCGAAGGAACGTCGTGCCGATCGCCGTGGCTTCATGAACTAATGCCGCGCGCCGCGCATCGTAGCGACCCAGCCCGAGTGAGAACGAGAATCCCAAGAGCAGCGCCAGGATCGTAAAGGCCGCACCTTGCACGACGCCGGCCGGATCCTGGCTCGGCAGACCCGGGTCCTTGCTGGTGGGAACCGGGCCCTTGCCGCGGCCAAGCTGAAATCCGCCCTCGTTCATTGCGAAGATCAAGAGCGCCGACGCGAGCATGATGACCCAGGTCGGAATGGGATTCAGAAAATTAACCATCCCCGTTACGCCGGATCTACGCCATGACTAGCGCCGGACAGACTTTCACGTGAAGAAGACGACGATATCGCCGACATTCACGCCTAATGGTGCGACTTACGACGGTCGAGCTTCGCCAACGCGGCGGGGCTAATGAGCTTCAACCCCTGCGCCGCATTGTAGCCGTGAATCTCCTTCACGTCCAGCTTGCGCATGAATTCGATCGTGTCGGCCGTGATGACTTGGCCTGGGACCATGATCGGGAATCCGGGCGGATACGGGATGACGAAATTCGCCGATACAAGCGGCGGCCCGTCCTTCAAGCGGCGATCGATCTCCTTGTCGTGCAGCGGAATGTGGTCGCATCCTTCCGCATCGTAGGCGGCGTAAAATCCGCTTCGGATGTCGCCTTCGTTGGTGCCGGCTCCCGCATCGTGTCGAAAGGCTTCGTGAAAATAGCTGAAATTCGGCAGGTCGGGAACGTCCGTCATCAGGCTCTTCACGCGGGCCGCAAACTCTCTACGTTCGCCCTCGCCGCCGGACGCGAGGCGTTCTTCGATCTCGCGACTGATCTCGACGAGGACCCGGATCAGGTGCGCCACGTCGCTGCGCGTGTTGTTGATATTCGACTGCAGCAAGACGCTGTTGCGCGACGTCTTGTTGAGCTGGATGTTATACTGATTCGCCAGCAGGTTCTTGAACTGTGTTCCGTCGTACCCGGCCGTCCCGCAAACGAGCGTCATCCGCGTCGGATCGAGGCAGAATTCGTCGTCCCGCATGCTCTTGCGCGTCGTCGCCCAGTCCGCATCCGGTGCGAGGAAGTCGGTGAAGCCGCTCCGGCGGTACTCCGCGGGGACCATCCCGTCTGCTCCGACGACGCGAAAGTACTTCGAGATCAGCGGATGCCGATTCACCTCGCGACGAATCGCCAGCGCGACCTCGATCGCGTTCGCCACGAGGCCGAAACCCTCGAGCTCCATCTGGCGCCTCGCGACGTCGAGGCTGCCGATCAGCTGCTGGTTGGGACTGGTGGAAGCGTGCGTGAACACCGCTTCCTTGAACTGTTGCTCGACGGTGTGATACTCCACGTCCTTCACCAGGATCATCGATCCTTGCCGCAACGCCGACATCGACTTGTGCGTGGAGTTGGTCTGGTAGATGCGAAGCCGCACTTTGCGAGGATCCGGCAGCAGCCGCGTATCGAGCAGCTTTTCCTCCGACGGATCCTTCCCCAACTCGGCGCGCTGCCGCTCGTAGGCGGCGACGCTCGCCGGGTCGCGCAGCCACTCTTCGATGTCGGCCGCGGCGCCCATCGCCGTGCGAGGGCGCAAGAACGGCGACCATCGCGCGAACCCGAACCAGGCCTCGTCCCACAGGAAGATCAAGTCCGGTTTGATCGCCAGACACTCTTCCATGACTCGGCGCGTGTTGTAGATATGGCCGTCAAACGTGCAGTTGGTCAGGTCGATCATCTTGACGCGGTCGAGCCGCCCCTCACGTTTTGCCACGAGGAGCGCTTGTTTAATCGTGCGCAGCGGCACCGCGCCGTACATCGAGTATTCGGTTAGAGGGAAGGCCTCGACGTACAGCGGCTGCGCGCCGGCCAGCACAAACCCGTAGTGATGGGACTTGTGGCAGTTACGGTCCACGATCGCGATGTCGCCGGGTGACAGCAACGCCTGCACCACCATCTTGTTGCTCGTCGATGTCCCGTTGGTCACGAAAAATACGCGCTCGGCGCCGAACGCGCGAGCGGTCATTTCTTGAGCGCGCTTGATGGTGCCCGTCGGCTCGAGCATGCTGTCGAGACCGCCCGTCGTTGCGCTGCTCTCGGCCAGGAAAAGATTCGGGCCGTAAAACTCGCCCATGTCCCGGATCCAGTCCGACTTGAAAATCGACGCGCCGCGGGCGATCGGGAGAGCATGAAACGTCGTGATCGGGCGTTGCGCATATTTCTTCAAGTTATCGAAGAACGGCGTCTCATAGCGCGCCGCAACGCCTTCGAGTATCGCCAGGTGCAGCTCGAGCAGCTCCTCGACGGCGTAGAAGACGCGCCGGACGATGTCGGCTGCCGGATCGCCGGCGATCTCCTCGACGCGTCGATCCGAAAGCAGGTAGAGATCGAGCTCGGGACGCGACTGATGAATGACCCGCGCCAAGCGCAGCGCGGATCCGTCCGAAAGCTCTTCCTTCGCGACGGGATCGACGATGCTGCGCAAGACCGGGGCGTCGTGTCGCGAGCGATATCCAAAACCCTCGTGGACCACCACGGCCGCGAGGTCCGCGTTCAACATTGTTGCGCAGACTGCATCCTCGGCGGTGCCGACGATGACCGGCTCATAGACGAACTCGTCTTGAGGACGGCGCAGCCGGCGCCACTCCGCCGCGATCGACGCCCATCGTTCGATCGGCGCTCCCGTGACGATGAGGACCTCGAAATACGGAGGCACGGCCGCGGGCCGCCCCAGCGTCGGCGGCAATACGTCGGGGACAGTGCTCGAGATATCAGAATGCGGATCCCAATCCGACGCATGCTGCCTAAACGAGCGCGTGAGCAATGCCGAGGCGATCCGCCATGCGAGCGCGGAAGCCCCAGCGGAATCATCGCTCTCGGCACGATCGCGTAGCGCCGCCATCAAGCTCGGCCCAGGATAGCCATGAAACTCTTCGATCACGGCGGCCTCGCTCAGTGCCGACTCGAACTCCGCGCGGCTGCGGGTCCCTGCAGCCCACTTCTTGGCGGCATCGACGAGATCGCGCCAACGATCTTCACGGGCTCCCGGGGTTGCGAAGAAGACGTCTACCCGCCGGCTTTTTTTGGTTTTTTCCAGATTACTCATGTCAATGTACCAGCATGACCATGAACATGCCCCAAATCGTCAGTAGCGTGTTTCCGACCGCATAGGTCACGGTGTAGCCTAGGCCGGGAACCTGGCTTTGCGCGGCGTCGCAGACCATGCCGAGCGACGCCGTCGTCGTTCTCGCTCCCGAAACCGCGCCCAGCGTGATGGCGTCGTGGAAGCGGAAGACGTACTTTGCGAGATACATCCCAAGGACCAGCGGGACGGTCGTGGCGACGACTCCCCATAAGAAGAGGCCGAAGCCAAGCTGCTGCAGTCCGGCAATAAATTTCGGCCCGGCGGTGATGCCGATCACCGCGATGAACATGTTGAGGCCGACTGAGTTCATGAACCACAGCGCCGGCGTCGGAATGCGGCCGAAGGTCGGACGAACCGCGCGGTACCATCCCGCAACGATTCCCAAGATCAGTGCGCCGCCGGCCGTCGAGAGGGTGATCGGAACACCGGCGACCTTTATGACGACCGCTCCGATCAGCGCGCCGATCGTGATCGCGATGCCGATGAACGCCACGTCGGTGACGTCGGTGGCGCGATCGACGACGCCCAGCGCCTTAGCTGCGACGCTCGTGTCCTGCGTGCGCCCGACCAACGTTACGACGTCGCCCCGCTCGAGCTTGGTATCGCCGAGCACCGGAATCGGCGTCTCGGTAAATCCGCGTTTGATGCGGCGAACGTAGACGCCGCGCGCGCCCGGAAGGCTCCCGAGTTCTGCCAGTGTCTTGCCATCGGCCGCTTTGCTGGTGACGTAGACGTCGACGCCCTCGATCGGCGCCGAGAGCAGCTCGGGATCGTCAACCTCCTTACTGGCGTGGCCGAGCAGAGCGATCACCTGATCTCGCTCTCCGACCACCGATACAATGTCTCCAACCTGCAAAACGAGATCGCTCTCGGCTTCGGTGATCTTTCCGTCTCGACGCACCGCCAAGACGTACATCCGGTTCCCCAGGCCCTTCGTGGCCTCGGTGAGCAGCGCTTCGGTATCGCTTACCGTCTTGCCGAGGACTTGCGCGTCCGGCGCGATCAGGAATGCGCGCACGTCGTACGCCCGCCACGCGTCGCCAAGCCCGCCGAACTCGCGCTTGCCGCCATGCATCTCCTCGTACTCTTTGGCTGCCTTCTTCAAGTCGATGCGCAATAGCATAGGTCCGAAGATCGCAATGACGATCGCCGAGCCGATCGTGCCGAAAATGTAGGTTACGGCGTAGGCCGTCGGCATGAGATCGAGCATTGCCTTCGTCTTATCCGGCGTCAGCGCGAGCCGGTTGATAGCGTCGGTCGCCAGGCCCATCGACGCCGAAATCGTCTGCGATCCCGCAAAGAGGCCGGCCGCCGCGCCCGAGTCGTAACCCGCGGCTTTCGCAACGACGACGCAGGCAGCGAGGCAAAAAACGCAGACGATCGCGGCGTAGATCGCCTGCGGGATGCCGTCCTTGGTGATGCCTCGAATGAACTGCGGCCCGACACCGTAGCCGATCGCAAAGAGGAAGATCAGGAAGAAGGTCGATTTGACGTCGCCGGAGATCTTGATGCCCAGCTGCCCAATCGCGATCGCGGCAAGCAGCGTTGCGGTGACGGCGCCCAGGCTGAATCCCTTGAAGCTCTTGCCGCCGACCCAGTAACCGATGCCCAGCGATAAGAAGAGCGCGATCTCCGGATATTGCCTGAGGGTTGCTACGAACCAGTCCATGTGCACCTCTGTCGTTCCGGGTGTTGTATCATTGCGTTTGCCAGCCGCCTCCGAGGCTAAGATATAGCTGCACTAGCGCGAGACGCTCGTTCAGCTGGCCTTGCGCGTAGTCGGTCTGAGCTTGATACGAACGCGTTTGCGCATTGAGAACCTCTAGATACGACGTGTAGCCGTTCTCGTAGCGTTCGTTCGCCAAGCGCACCGAGTCGAGGGAGGCATCCTGGTAAAGCTTGAGCTGCTCGGTGCGTGCTAGCGATTCATTATAAGCGGCGATGTTGTCCGAGACTTCCTGAAACGCCCGATGGACGGTCTGCAGATAAGCGATCGCGACTTGCTGCTGCTGCGCCTGAGCCAAATGAATCTGCGATTTAATTTTACCGCCGTTGAAAATCGGCTGGAGCAGTTGCGGGAGGATTGAAAACAAACCAAGGGGTCCGTAAAAGACGCCATTCATGGCCGCTATTTCGGACAGCGACGGAGGCAGATTCGGGTATTGTGCGTTATCTTTCTGCCAGCCGATCGCGGCCGTGGCGCCGAGCGTCAGCGTCGGGTAGAGGAGCTTACGCGCGACGTCGACGTCGCCCGCCGAGGCGGCAATCGTGCTTTGAGCCTCTTGAATATCGGGGCGCCGCTGCAGCAGATCGCTCGGGACGCCGGTGTACGGGACAGAGGGCAACTGGATCTGATCTTGGAGCGGCAATCCACGACGAATCTCATGCGGATAGTCGCCGGTCAGCACCGAGAGCGCGTTTTCCGTTTGAGCGATGCTTTGCCGCAGCTTCGGAAGGTTCTCCGTGACTTCGTAGAGGGCTTGCTCCGATTGGCGTTGATCCTGCATAGACGATTCACCGCCCTCGACGCGAAGCTTCATCAGCCGTAAGCCTTCCTCGCGAACGTCGGCCGCTTTTTGAGTAAATGCCAGGACCTCGTCGAGCTCGCGCAGCTGAAAGTACGCGCTGGCAACCTCTGCGACGACGGTCGCAAGCACCGTATCCTTCGCAGCTTCGGTCGAGAGCAGCCGATTGCGCGCCGCACCCGTCGCCGACGCAAGCTTTCCAAAAAGATCGATCTGATAGTATGCGTCGATCCCCGCCTGCGGAGCGAACTCGTTCTCGGGCGTGCCGGGCGGCTTGTTTCCCGACGTGACGTAGTAGGGCGCTTGCAGGATGCCGTTGACGAAGATCGACTGATCGGCGCCGATGATACCGAGACTCGCCTCACTTTGGAGAATCGCGGCGTAAGCGAGTTCGACGTCGAAGTTTCTCGCCAGGGCTTGTTCGATAAGCGTTTGCAGCACGGGATCGTCGTACAGCTTGCGCCATGGCAAAGTCGCTATCGAACCGCTTGACGTGGTCACGCCGGGGTAGGCCGTCGGCATCTGCGCTGCGGGCGGAGCGGAAGGCGTCGGCGGAACGCACGATGCGATCAGGTGTACGAGCGCGACCAACGCAAGAATGAGCCTCATGCCGGTTCCTGTGGCGCGACGGCGTCGGGCAGCGTCTCCTGCTTGCTCTTCGGTTTCTTACCTCGCTCGATGAGGTTTTGGAAGACCTCGTAGAGTGTGGGCGTAAAGAAGATGCCGAGAACCGTCGCGGCCAGCATGCCGGCGAAAACCGTCGAGCCGAGCGACTGGCGGGACGCTGCGCCCGCACCGTGGGCGAACATGAGCGGGATGACGCCGATGATGAAAGCAAACGACGTCATCAGGATCGGGCGGAAGCGCAGCCGAGCTGCGTCGGTGGCGGCCTCGTTGACTGATGCTCCGTGGGCGCGCCGTTCGCGTGCGAACTCGACGATGAGAACGGCGTTCTTGGCCGCCAGCCCGATGATCATGATAATGCCGATCTGCACGTAGACGTTGTTGTCGAGGCGCCAAAGCAGAACGGAAAGAAACGCGCCGAAAATGCCGGTCGGCACGGCCAGAAGGACTGCCAGGGGCATCAACCAGCTCTCGTACTGCGCCGCGAGCGAGAGAAAGACCAGCAACACCGAGAAGATGAAGATAATGCTCTGCGTGTTGCCGACCGCGACTTCCTGATAGGCGGTGCCGGACCAACCGTAGGTGTAACCAGGCGGAATCGTTTTCGACGCCACCTCCGACATCGCGGCGATTGCCTGGCTGGTGCTGTAGCCAGGCGCATTCGAGCCAAAGATTTGGATCTCGCGGTTGGTGTTAAAGCGTTGGATAAAATCAGTCCCGAGGCTCGGCCGGATCGTCGTCACGGCACTCAACGGAACCATCTCGCCGGTATTGTTGCGGGCGTAAATGGACGCAATGCTGCCGGCATTCGCCCGAAACTCCGGCTCCGCTTGAATCATCACGTCCCACGTGCGGTTGAAGTACGTAAACTCGTCGACGACCATTCCGCCCAAGAAGGCCTGAAGCTGCTTGAAGACATCGGTCACGGCGACGCCTCGCTGGGCGGCGCGGTCGCGGTCGACGTCCAGTTGCAGCAACGGGATCGAGGTCCGCATGGTGTTATTGATTGCGGTGATTTCGGGACGCTTACGCGCCGCTGCGACGACCTTGTCGGCGACGGCAGCGAGCTCGGGAATGGTATGGCCGCCCGTATCCTGCAGCTCGAAGGAGAAGCCCGACGCGTTTCCGAGGCCCGGTATCGTCGGCGGTACGAACGGGAACGAGGCCGCCTGGGGATAGGCGTTCATCTTGTCGTCGATCTCCTTGACGATGCCGCGCAGCGTCAAATGCTCTTTCACCCGTTCGTCCCATGGTTTGAGAACGACGATGAAGCTCGAAGCGTCGGGCGTCTGAATCGAGGTGAGCAGGCTGAATCCGGCGAGTGAGATGACGCCTGCGACGCCGTGAATCGTCGTTAAATCCTTCTCCATGCGGCCCAAGACCGCAGCGTTGCGGTCGAGCGACGACCCGAACGGCAACTGAACTTGAGCGTACACGACGCCCTGATCCTCATCTGGCACGAAGCCGCCCGGGAGTGCCTTTCCGAGCAACCCGACGAGAACGTAGAAGCCGGCCAGCAGCGCAAGCACGAGGATCGTGCGTCGCATGAGCCATCCCAGTCCTCCCATGTATCCGGAAGTCACCGAGGCAAAGATGGCGTTGAACTTTTCGATGAACCATCCAAACGGCCCCCAAAGTCTCGTCCGTTTGCGGAGGATCAGTACGCACAGCGCCGGCGTTAACGTCAGCGCGACAACCGCCGAAATGTTGACCGAGATCGTGATCGTCAAAGCGAACTGCCGGAAGAGCTGTCCGACGATCCCGCTGATGAAGGCCGATGGTAAGAAGACGGAGGTCAGGACGAGCGATATACCGAGGATCGGGGCAGTCAGCTCTTTCATCGCGCGCTCGGTCGCCGCAAGCGGTTCCATCCCGCTTTCGATATGATGCTCGACGCCCTCCACGACGACAATCGCGTCGTCAACCACGATTCCAATGGCGAGCACCAGGCCAAAGAGCGTTAGCGTGTTGACGCTGAAACCGAGCGGAAGGAAAGCGATGAACGTTCCGATCAGCGAGACCGGAACGGCCAGCATCGGAATGAACGAGGACCGGAAACTTCCCAAGAAGACGAAAACGACGATGATGACGAGAATGAGTGCTTCGAAGAGCGTCTTGAGGACGTCTTTGATCGAGTCTTTGACGAAGAGCGTGCTGTCGTAGGCAACCGAGTAGGTCAGGCCCGGCGGAAAAGCTTTGGCCAGCTCGGCCATCCGGGCCTCAACCGCTTTCGCCGTAGTGAGTGCGTTTGCGTCCGGGGTTTGATAGAGGATGACGAGCGTCGCGGGCTTTTGGTTGAGCGAGCCGAGCGTCTGATAGAGCTGCGCGCCGAGCTCGACTCGCGCGACGTCGCGCAGACGCAGAATCGAGCCGTCGGGATTCGATCGCACGACGATGTTGCCGAATTGCCTGGGATCGGTCAGCCGGCCTTGCGCGTTCACCGAAAGTTGGAACTGATTGTTTTTGGGTGCCGGCAAGGCGCCTACGGCTCCCGTCGGGATCAAGACGTTTTGGCTGCTGATCGCGTTTGCGACATCGGTCGCCTGCAAGCCGAGCTTCGCCAGCTGGTCCGGCCGTACCCAAGCGCGCATCGCGTACTTTTGCTCGCCGATCGTGCTCTGGCCGCCGATCCCGGGAACGGAGAGCAACGGGTTGATTAGGTTGAGCGTCGTGTAGTTGCTGAGGAAGAGCCGGTCGTAAGAGTTCGTCGGCGAGTAGAGCGCGACGACCATCAAGATTTGCGGCGATTTCTTCTGAACGGTGATCCCGAACCGATTGACTGCCTCGGGGAGCGTTCCGGTCGCCTGCGTGACGCGATTCTGAACGTCAATGAGGGCTTTTTGAATGTCTGCACCGACTTTAAAGGTGCAGTTGAGCGTGTACTGTCCGCTCGACGAGCTCGTGGATTGCATGTAAATCAGGTTGTCGACGCCTACGACCTTATTTTCGATTTCCGACGCAACCGATTGCTCCACGACTGAGGCACTCGCGCCGATGTAGGTCGTCTGCACTTGGATCAGCGGCGGCGAGATCGGTGGAAACTGTGCGACCGGAAGCACGAGGATCGCGACGGCACCGAGCAATACGATCACGATGGAGAGAACCATCGCGAAGATCGGGCGCGTGATGAAGAAGTGTGCCACGGCTTAGGTCTTTACGACGACTTTCTTGTCGGGCTGTACTTTTTGCGTACCCTCGACGACGACGCGCTCGCCCGCTTTCAGTCCTGATTCCACGATAAACGATTGCTGGTACTGCGGGCCGAGGGTGACCGTGCGGAGCGCCGCGACGTTCTTAGAATCAATGACGTAGACCGTATCGACGCCTTGCGATTTGACGATTGCGGTCTGCGGAACCAGCACTGCGTTGGGCCGTCGCTCGACGACCACGCGCACGCGCGCGAAACCGCCGGGGCGCAGGAGGCCACTGGGGTTTGGGAAGCGCGTTTCGACGGTGATCGACCCCGTTTTGGGATCGACAGTTGGACTGACCGCATAGACGCGCCCAGAATAAGGATAGGTCGCATCGTTGGCGAGCACGACCTGTAGGTCTTGATCGCGCAGGGATTCGCCGCCTGGATTTTGTCTGTTACCTGCTAAGGCAAGGTACGTAGGCTCGTCCAATCCGAAGGTGATCTTGATCGGATCGATGGTCGTGATGGTGTCGAGCACTTGCGCCCCCGGACCGCCGACGACGTTGCCGACGTCGTTGTTGAGGAACCCGATCAAACCCGAGACGGGTGCATAGATCGTCGTGTAACCGAGATTGATTTGTGCGGTCTCGACGGCCGCCTGGCCGGCAAGGACGGCCGCGTTGGCCGATGCGATCTGCCCGCGAGCAACGTCTAGATCTCCGCTTGCAATCGCGGCGTTTTGAATGGCGTTGTCGAGATCTTTCTGCGGGATGGCCTTATCGGCGGCGAGCGGGCGGTTTCGCGCGACGGTAGTGTTGGCACGCGCGAGGGCCGCCTGTCGCGCGAAGAGATTGCCTTTCGCCTGGGCTCCCTGCGCGCGAGCCGTGCCTAGCTGCGCTTGCGCCGTGCGCAGCGCCGCGACGTATTCGTTCTGCTGAACTTGGAAAATGAGGTCGCCCTTGCGGACGAAGTCGCCTTCCTTGAACGGCGCTCGTTCCAGCATGCCCGGCACGCGCGCTCGTACCTCGACGCTCTCGACGGCTCCGATCGTCCCCTGGAAATCCTCGGTGATCGGCACCGTGGCCTGGCGCACGCTCTGCACGACGACGGTCGGCGGCGGTTGTTCGACGCTCGCATTGTTCTCGGAGTCGCCGTGGCCGCACGCCGACAGAAGTAGCGACGCCGCCAATGCGACGGCCGCCGCGAGCCTGTTCATCCCTGGCTCTTCCAGCGCGCGAGCGCAGTCTCCGCAACGTTCGAAAGGTCGGCGCCGATCTCGCCGTACGCTTCGTCGTGCAGATTCGCAAGCGAGACGCGCACCGACCAGTCCGGTGCTCCGAAGCCGCTTCCGTTGAGCAAGACGATGGAATGGTAGGTCGCCAACGCGAAAACGATCTGCAGCGGGTGGTAGTTGTCAACCAAGTACTTCATGAACTTCTCGCCATACTTGAGCTCGGCCCACTTCATGAGGTCCAAGGTCGAGTAGTAGTCCGCGCGATGCGGGTCCGCAACGAGCGGCAGGTTCAGGCCCTTCCACAGAAGCTCCATGCGCCGCTTGCAGATGCGGCGCGTCAGGTCGCGGTAGGCGTTCTTCGAGTCGGTGAGCGCGGAGAGCGAGAAGAACGTCATCATCACCTGCTGCGGCATCGAGAGTCCTGCCGTATGATTGAGCGCGACTTGACGGCTGTCGGCGACGAGGCGATCGATGAACTTGATCGTGTCCGGCGTGAGGGTGAGCGGGCTGTACCGCTTGCGCAGGCGCGCTCTCTCCGGCTCGGGCAGCGCGGCGATCATCTCTTCGAAGACGTTGTCCTGGTGGATCGCGATGACGCCCAGACGCCAGCCGGTGCAGCCGAAATATTTCGAGTAGGAATAGACCGTGATCGTGTTGCGCGGCGCGTATTTCATGAGCGACTCGAAGCCCTCGACGAACGTGCCGTAGACGTCGTCGGTAATGATGATGAGGTCCTTGCGCTTCTCGCGCACGATCTTCGCGATGCGCTCGAGCGTCGAACGTTGCAACGCGTAAGACGGCGGGTTGCTCGGATTGACCACGAAGAAGGCCTTGATCTTGGGGTCGAGCAGCTTATCGATCTCGCTATCGGGGTACTGCCACGAATGGGCGCCGGACTCGTACGTACCGCTGGCATCGATCTCGACGGTTTCGAACGCGTATTTGTCGAGATGCGCGATCTCGAGATACGGGGTGAAGGTCGGCACGGCCAAGGCGATCCGGTCTCCGCGTTTGAGCAGACCGTTGACCATCAGCGAGTCGAAGATGTAGCACATCGCCGCGGTTCCGCCTTCGACCGCAAAGACGTCGTACGTTCCCGGCGGCGGTGAGTCACCGCACATCTCGCGAACGAGGTAGGCTCGAACCACCTGTTCCATATGCCGGCCCATTCGCATCGGCACGGGGTACATATCGCCGACCATCGCGTCGGTCAGCTCGTGGAGCCACGCGTCCTTGTCGAACTTGAGTTGGTTCACGCCATAGTCGATGTAGGATTTTAACGCCGGCGCCCCCGGCTCGTTAGCGAACCGCTTGATGAAGTCGTCGAAGCGCGCGCCGATTCCGTCGCGTTTGGGCATCCCCCCGAGACCGGGTTCGTCCCAAACGCGCTTCGACTCTTCGATCCCGAATCGGCCGAAGAGATAGTACGCCTCGCGCGGGGTCGTCGCGATCCAGTTCGGATTCCCGCGTCCCGCGTCGAGAAAGACGTGTGTGCTTTCCGGATCCTTTGCAAGCTTGATGAGGTCGTCTTTTAGCTCGAACGGGCTGAGCGTTTCAAACCTTCGAAAGCGTTCGAGGGGATCGGATTCGGTAGTATGGCTAGCCATGACGGTTACTCCTTAAATGGCGGTCTTGCTGGCGAAAATAACGACGATCGCTGTGCCCCAAACCGTCAACAAGACGTTGCCGACGGCATAAGTGATGGTATATCCGAGCGTAACGAGATTGCTCTTGGCAACGTCTTGAACGGCTCCGAACGAGGCCGTAGACGTATCCGCGCCCGCCAGCGCGCCGCACAGAATCACGTTGTTGAGTCGAAGCACGTACTTTCCGAAGACGGCCGCAATCAGCAACGAGACAAGCGGAATAAGGACGCCTCCAGCGACGAGCGGGAGGCCGACGGATTTAATACCGGCGATGAAGCCGGGGCCAGCCTGAATGCCGACGATCGCGACGAAGACGGTGAGCGCAAACGAGTCAAAAGCCCATTGTGCACCCGGCGATATATTGCCGAAGGTTGGGTACCTCACGCGGAGATAGCCTCCCACAAGGCCCGCAACCAGGGCGCCTACGCTACCGCCCAGGCCGATCGGAATGCCGGCAACGACGACGCTAAGCGACCCGATCAAGAAGCCGATGATAATCGCGGTGGAAATGAAGACGACGTCCGCTGCCGGCGATGGCCGCAACGGGTAACCGACGACCTTGGCGGCGGCTTCGACGCTGCCCTGAAAGCCCGCGATCTGCAGCGTATCTCCGCGTTCGATAACAGTGCGCGGGAGAACCGGAATGTCGAGCGAGCTGCGGGTGATCTTCTTGAGCACCACGCCGCGAGCTCTTCCGGCCATGAGGTCTTCAACGGTTTGGCCGCTGACTGCGCGATTGGTGACGACCACGTCGAGCTGCGCCAGGGGGATGTCGAGCAGCTCCGGGTCGTGCGCTTCCTTCCCGGAGGATTCTGGAATCACGGCCTCCGAGGGACCCGCCAGCGCGACGACGTCGCCCTCCGTCAGCACGTCGGTACGGGAGGCCGTGGCAATTCGATCCCCGCGCCGAAAGGCGGCGACGAAGACGCGATGGCCGCGCTGCTCGAAACCGTCTTCGACGTCCCCTACGGTTCGGCCGGCCATCCCGTCGCCTATCACCTGAACTGCGCGAACGCTGTTGACCATGTAGGCACCGAATACGCCGGGCGGAACTTCGGGCTTGAGCCCCATCCGCTCGCCGAGTTTTTTACACTCTTCGACGAGATTAAAGCGGAAGAGAGCCGGCACGAGCCGCGAGCAAACCAGCACGCCGGTGGTGGTGGCGAGGACGTAAGCGACTGCGTAGCCGATGGCGATTTGATCCTGGAGCGTCTTCGTGATCGCGGGATCTAAGTTGAGGCGCACGATCGCATCGCTCGCAGTTCCAATCGCCGCCGACTGTGTTAGCGAGCCAGATAGAAGTCCGGCCGCCTCGCCGACGTTGAAATGAACGACGGTCGCAAATGCCGTTACCACCGCCAGCATAACCAAACAGGCGAATACTGCGAAGACGATTTGCGCAGCGCCGTCACGCCTCAACCCGGCGAAAAACTGCGGCCCGACCTTGTAACCGACCGCGAAAAGAAAAAGGAGAAAAACGAAGGCCTTGAGCGGCCCGGGTATCGGAATGTTGAGCTGACCGACGAGCACGCCGGCAAGAAGCGTCGTCGTCACGTTGCCGAGATTGAACCCCGCAATTTTGAGCGGTCCGACCAAATAGCCGATCGCGAGCGCCAGAAAGATCGCCAGCTCGGCGTTTTGCCGAAGCGTCGTCACGAACCACGCGATCACGGCAGCACGTCAGAAGTTGAGCCTCGCAGTGGCGTTCGCCTCGACCTTATACTTCCAGACGCCGTTCCCACCGATGCCCCACGAATCGATGAAGGCTCAGACCGACGTCATTGATACTGCCATTCATGATAAAGCCGAGGGCGGACTTATAAGTCGAACCGTCATTGAACAAAACGCGAACGTTGTAGGATGCCGAGAGCTTGAGGCCTTTCATGGCCGGCGAGTCTATGAACGACCAATAGGGCACCGTGAGCTTCGTTCGTAGTAACTCGTGTTGCTGGCGCCCGGCGGTCGTAATGATGGTTTGATCGTATTCGTTGGTGTAGGCAAGGGCGCCGCCGCTCCATTTCCATTTGGTCGATGTAGAAGAATTTTAGTTGCGTGTCGATACTTTCAACGCCGTTCGATTGGGTTGGGAATGCCGACGCCGACCTCGAGCGCGTGATCGAAAGTTTTAGTAGGAACGGAATATGAATAACGCAGCTCCGCGTTGCCGAATCCGGAGTACGGATTCGCGTTGCGGTGAGTACGGGACCCCGGAGCGGTGGGATATTGCGTGATGAACGGAAGCCGAATTTGCAGTTGCGCGCACGTGTTCCACAGATTGCGGTCGTAGCGAATCTCTTTCTTCACTTTGGCGGTGCCGTCGCGGTTGCCTTGAAAATAATAATACACCGTAGCGTCGCGGTCGATCGTGTAGAAGTCGTCGCCCATGGGGTAGAGCGGAGGCTGGCGTCGGAGGGCGCCGGTGACTGGAGACGGCGCGCTTGCGGCGATGACGGCTCGAAATCGCAGGCCGCTCGCGCAATCTCGCAGCGCATGCGGCGGTCGCCTTACAGGTACGAAGGAAGCGCCGCGAGCAGGCAAGCAAAAGCCGATGTCGCAATCGCTGTTCCGGGGCGTTGAGCTGGTTTCAGCCGTTCCTCCTCAAGGGGGATATCGCACGTCGCTGGGTCACGGCCATACGGGAAGGGTACGCGGGCGGTGTGCGCTCTACAACCACGCATTAGGGTCCACCTCGCAAGTGGAGGCCGTCGGCGCTCCGCGGATAGGGCCAATGGGCAAGTATCGACTGCGGAGCACCAGCGCGGCCTAAGTGATAAATCGTGATTCCAAGCGCCGTCAGATCGATGGCCTCGAAATCGGCGGCTGTCAAAGGTGGCTCGAACGTCGGAAGCGTCTTGCTAGATATAAAATCGCCGACGAACCGAGTCGTAGCTTCATCCATGTTATGCGTCATCCGGAGCGAAATCACGTCGTTGGCCAGCCCCGGTTCGATGGCTCGAACCAGCTTCGACTGCAAGCGCAATAGAGCCAGCATCGGTTGAAGCGAGACCGCAGCGGCTACCGATGGGGTCGATCGCGCCGTCGCCGGAGCGATTCGTAGTCCGGAAGGGAGTCGTGCCGGCACCGCTCGATCGATGGCCGCCACGATCCGCTTGAGCTGCGGGCTTAGGACAAAACAGGCCACGAGGCAGATCCGCGGCTGGGCCGGTCCGGAAAAGACAGACCGCGATAGATCGGAGACGCGCTGCGTCTCCAAATCCAGTGCAATCTCGATCGCCGTAACATCCCACTTTTGTAGATGCGCAACGCTCATCTATTCTCTAAATGCGCCCGGCGGCGCATTCTGTTAACCCCGTCGCAGGGTACACTCGTGAGATGGCCCTTCGGAGGGGGTGCCGCCGCGCGAACGGGGGGCTTCGGGTCGCTGAGGGGGGCAACCTCAAAAAAAGCGCTGTCTTTACGGTTTCTTGACTATTGGGGCTCACGAATTTGGCTCCAAAGCCATATACGATTTGATTATTCGGGCTTATAATTTTAGCTGTTTCACGGCATCTGCGAGGTGAACGTGGCGACGTATGGATGGTAAACGCTTCGATCCCGACCGTGCAGGCGGCGTCAATGAAACGCGTCATGAGGCCTTGGGCCACTTCTTGCGCCAGCGGCGCGAGGCAGTAGCTCCCGCACAGGTAGGCATCTTGTCCCACCGCGGGCGTCGCACGCCCGGGCTGCGCCGGGAAGAGGTCGCGTTTCTTGCCGACATCGGCGTCAAGTGGTACGCGCGGCTGGAAGCCGGCGAAGAAATACATCCCTCCGAGGCGACCTTAGCGGGGATCGCCGCCGCGCTGCAGCTGTCGAGTGCCGAGTTCGATTACGTGCGCGATCTTGCCAGTCTGCGAAGTCCCTTACCATCCGTGGCCGAAGTGGCGGCGCCGATACTGGAACCGATTCCGGCGTTGCTGCGCAATCTCCGAGGAGTCGCAGCTACAATCGGCGACAAAATTCTTACGCCGATTCGATGGAACGCTCTCGCCGATGTCATCTACGGCCATTCTCAGTATGAGAATCCGGTAGAGCGAAACGCGCTGGTGCGCTCCCTCTTCGACTCCGATTTTATTGCATTCCTTGGCCCGGAGCGCGAAGAGCTCGTCTTTCGCGCGGTGGGAATGCTTCGCCTCAACTATTCGTCTCAGCGGCCCAGTCCGTTAGCGGCTGCGGTTTATGAGAGGATCAAAGATGAACGGCTCTTTCAACAAGCCTGGAACCGGCGGATTGTCGTCAGTGACCTAAACACACAAAATGTTATGGTTCGAAACCACGCATTGCTGGGTCGGCTCACGGTATCGGGGATCGACCTTACCGTATCGATTCAGCCCGATCTCGTTTTGCGCATGCTCGTTCCGAACGACGAGGAAACGGCAACGAAATTCAGCCGCTTGGAGGAGATCGAAAAAGAGCCGCAGCACTCGGTTGATCCCAGGGCAACGCGGCCTGGCCGCCTGAAAGTAGTGCCCGCTTAACCTCCACTTACCAAGTGGACCTTAGTACATGGTTGCAGTGATTCAGACGCCAGACTATGCTGAAAATCGCTATGTTGAAGGTGCTTTAATCTTTGGGCCGCTTATCGAAAGTTGCCGCAGCGAGCTGGTTAACGTTTTGCTGCGTTCTTGCCCCGGCCGTGGCAGACGCCACGGGCACCATCAACATTCATCACAAAGACGGCACGGTGAATACGTACCGCGACGTCGAAATCAAAGTGTTCTCCGGCTCGCTCTTCTTAACGTCCGACGACGGAAACGGGACCATCGTCGTTACCCGAGCTGCGTGTTCGTATCGAGACAAGATAATCGTTTGCTTACCCACGACGGCTGCGCTCGTGCAGGAGGGTAAGAGCAATGCGCTCGATCTCAAATCCGGCACGATCTATCTGAACTACACGAATGCCGAGCAACCGATGTCGAATTCGTCTGCCAAACTGCCTGCGAATAGTATCCTGCTCGCGCTGGCAACCAAAAACGGCACGTTCATCAACGTGCGCGGCCGAATCGATCAACTGATAAAGCAATGAAGAAGTACGCCGCGCTCGTTCTCTCCGTCGTTTTCGTCATGCAGCTCTGTGCAGCGGCCGATGCCGGTCGCGGCGGCGGTGGGCGCGGCGGCGGTGGTGGACGCGGCGGCGGCGGTGCACGCGGTGGCGGCGGCATGTCCCGCGGCGGCGGCGGCGGCACGTCCCGCGGCGGAGGCGGCATGTCCCGCGGCTCGAGCGCTGGACGAGGCGGCGGAGGATTCAACCTCGGCGGCTCGGATTTCTCGCGCGGCGGAATGGGCGGCGGTACGCAGCGGCCTGGCGTTGCGCAGCGTCCTGGCGGCGTCGGTGGTCCGGGCGGACCTGGGGGAGTCGGCGGCGTCGGCGGCGTCGGCGGAGCAGGCCGACCTGGCGGACCCGGTGGCGTCGGCGGTGTCGGTGGCGCGGGACGTCCCGGCGGCCCGGGTGGCCCTGGCGGAGTTGGTGGCGTCGGCGGTCCCGGGTGGTGTTGGCGGAGTTGGCGGGGCCGGTGGTGCCGGTCGTCCCGGCACTCCCGGAAATCGTCCCGGCGGCGGTGGTGGCAATAACGTCGGCAACGGCAACGGAAACACGATCATCAACAATCCCGTGTACGGTGGTGGCGGCTACTACGGATGGAACGGCGGAATGGCATGGGCTCCGGCGCCCTATTACTGGGGAGGCGGATTCTGGGGATCCATGGCGATCGGCGTGACGTCCGCGGCGGTCTACGGAGCGATAGTTGATGAAGAGGACCACGTCACGTACAACTCCTACGAAGTTCAGGAGGGCACGCCCGGCGCGACGTTCCTTTCGAACTACCAGCTCACGCAGACCCAGTGCGGGCCTCCCGGTCTCGTAGTCGTCTATGGTCCGCAAGACAGCGTCGTCTGCGCGCAGCCCAACGCCAACGTCGGCGAGGGCTCGTATCGCCTCGATACAGTCACTATGGACCTCATACCAACCAACGGTCCACCCGCACCTTCAACGACGCCGGCGACCTAGCCCCCGACACGCGACCTTACTTCAGAATATTGATCGTCCGCGCGGCGACGATCGCGATCGTAATTAAGGAGATGCTGCTTTGCAGCATTACGAGCAGCTTTGCACGCGGCGTCATCGGCATTGCTTCGGTCGGGCTGAATGCGGTGGACGTCGTAAAGCCCAAGAAGAGATAGTCAATGATGCCGGGCTGCCAGTTGGGCGGTACCGACGCCGACGGGTCCATGGCCGGGAAGTCAAAGTCGGGATAAGGGGCCTTGTGGTGCAGCCGCGCGTCGGGGCCGCCGCTGTCGACAAGCCAGTAGATCAAGGTGAAGATGAGAATGTTGCCGGTCCAGATTCCGATAGAAGTATAGAATAAGGGAACCGGTTCCAGTTTGCCGGGGTTTTCTACGAGGTTGTAGGCGGCGACAAACAGATTGGCCGAGTTAAAAAAGAGCGCCGTGCCGACGGCAACGAACTCGGCGACGCGTTCGAACCGTCGCGTGATTGGATTCCCACGCGTTACCCAGACCAAGATCATCGGTAGCAGCATCAACGCCGCCGCCGAATAGGTGACCCAAATCGGCGTGAGATGGTAGCGTCGCGGCAAGAGCGCGATCAGCACGATGATCGCGAGCGCAATGACTACTGCCCCAAGGCGCGAAGCGGTCGGTTCGCTTGACTGGGACCTACGCGTCGAGATCACCCAGCCAGCGCAATGCGCTTAAACTCGGCAGGAAACAGTACTCTCCGCCGCGCGTGACCACGAATCGCGGCAGCCCCGCAAGGACCCTGCGGATGGGTCTGCGCGGTATCGGGAATATTCCGTTGCCGTCAGCCGCGCCCGAGATCGGATCTTGCTCCGACGCACCGCCGAAGAAAGCGCTATCGTTCATCCACTCGGACTGGACGAACTCGAATTGACGGCCGAGATTCGCACCGACGAAAGCAAACATCAAACCTCGATCTGCACCGTCATCCTCCAGAACGCCCTCCGGCAGGGGCGGTCCGTACGCCGTACCCCGCCGAATCATTCGATGAATTCGCGCGAGCCCCGCGACGTCGGCATCGCGCGGGTTCATTCGCCGGATGTGCGATCCCAGCGGCGTCTTGTATCCCAGCGGGTCGTCGGCTTTGAACAGAAAATCGTTGTTTTTCGTCGAGTCGGCACCGATCGCGGGATCGTCGTGAACGGGACACGACGAGAGTGGAGCTCCGCTGCGCCAGCGTCCCATCATCTTTGCCGCCAAAAACTCCTCGTCATCGGCATTCGCCGCGTTCGCCTTGAGGTATTGGCGAAATGCGGCGACGCGCTGGTGAAGCTTTCGAAAGACGATGTAGCTCCCATTGCGGCCAAGGATCTCCGGCTGCGGGACCGCTGGGACTCCGCCGTATTCGTCGGTGTATCCGAGAACGAACTCGCCCGGCTTCAATGGAACTTCGTGCGGGTTCGTTCCCGGTATACCGCTGCCTTCGATCGCCGGATGGCTGATGCCGTCCTTGAAACCAAACGGCTCGGTCTCGCTGGGAAGAGCATAGCAATCCTGCCGCCAGATCGCCGTGATTCCGGCGTAATTCTGATACGCTGCGCGCGCCCGGCCGATCGCCTCTTCCAGGTGTGCCGCATCGGTCGAAATTCCCGTCAGCACGACGTGAACGTCGGCTGTGCCAAGCGGCTTCTCCCAGTGTTCGGGAGCATTCTCTCCGACGTCGTGCAACTGTCGCGCGCGTGCCGCCATGCCTTCACGGAATTGCGGCGAAAAACTCTCGAGCGAAGCCTGCGGCACGCCCAGGCTCTTGAGCCCCGCAAACGTGAGCGAAACGCTCACCCAGGTATCGCGTGCGGGACTTTCGGGATGGGCAGCCGACGCGACGATCCCGCTCAGCCGGCGCATCAACGCACGGCCCGCGGCGCGATCGTCAATTCGAAGGATGATATAGGTAGCCGCAAACGGAGTCGGGCGCGGACGCAGCACTCCGCTCTGAATGTCGTCGAGTTCGAGAAGTGCCATGGTCTCCTACTTCGTTGCGAGGTTTTTCCAGAAACGCGTCAGGCTCTCATCGCCGCCAAAGAGCGTCGTGAAGATCGTCGAGTCCGCGAACAGGATGTCGCCCGCGCGCTTGCCGGCGGGCGGCATCCAAAGGAACATGTTGATTTCCCGGTTCCCGGCCTGCGTGAAAGGATGCGGCTTCGAGAGATCTACCGGCTGACGGGCAAGCACGTGGACGCCTTTTGGGTGCTCTTCGGTAAGCGCGTAGTGCGGCAGGTGCATGTGGAACACGAACGACGAGACCCCGGTCAGCCAGCCGCGCGCGTCTAAATCGTTCGCTGCGACGATCGGAACGGGGCGCGTCGTACCCGGGTGCGTCGCCGGTCGCAACCCGTAGCGGTTTTCGACCGGCACCCCGAGGCCCTTCATCAGCGAGCGTACGTATTTCGCAAATCGTTGCTGTCGCGGCACGAGCGCATCGCCGTGATGATGGTATTCCATATCGCGTTCCTTCAAATCAGGCGACGCGCCGACATCGTGATGGGGCCCGAGCACGAGACACGTCCCTTCGCGGCTTAAAAAATCCTCGAGCGCCGCGATTTCCTCGGGCGTTGCTTCCTCCTCGGCGACCATGTGGTCCAGGCCGAATACCATAAGCGTGTCGGTATCGGCTAAAATGCGCTCGTCGATCGGCAGTCTTTGGCCGGCCTGGTCGACGCGTTGGTATACGGCAACTGCGTTACCGGTAGCCTCTTCTACGGCATTTTGGAAGTTCACGAGTGAGAGATGGAACAGCTCGAGCGTCCCCGCGATCCCCTGCAAGAACATCTTTTCGGAATAGTCGTTCTTCTCGTAGGCCGGCCACGCGACGCGCCGGACCTCGGTCATCGTCGAAAAACGGTTGTCGAGCCGAGTGACGTCGCGATTCGCCTCAAACGGATAGCTCCATGTCCAGTAAACGCTGAATCGGCGCTTGCCCGGTACGTACTTTCGCGGTACGTGAAGCTGGTTGTACGTTCTGCCCAATGGCGGTGTCGTCGTCATTTCTGATCTCCCCGAGCGGCGAGCCGCCGCAGTCCGTCGAGTGCCGCGTATTTATAAGCGTAGCTGTAGGTCGGCGTATTGAACGACATCGTTGCTAAGGTGTTCAGCGTACCGCCGCAGCGAATTGCCATTTGACCTATTCCAACGACCTCAGATGCGATCTCGCCGATGCAATGAACGCCGACAAGCTTTCTGTCGTCCCGTTGGAAGATCAGCTTGAGCATGCCGCCCTGGCCCGCAATCGCGCCGCGCGGCGTAAGCGCCAGGTCGGCGCGGCCGACCTCATAGCTCAATCCGCGTTCGCCGCACGCCTCCTCGGTAAGGCCCGCACCCGACAGCTCCGGCATGCCGTAGATGGCGGAGACCGGCGTCGGATCTACGTTTCCTTCAAAGGGGATCCCAAAAGCGGAGCAGATCGCCGCGCGTCCTTGCTCCATCGCAATCGAGGCGAGCGTCGGTCGCAGGACGTCGCCGGCCGCGTAGATACCATCGGCCGACGTCCGAAAGTTGCCGTCCACTTCAATCCGTCCGCGTGCGTCTACGCGCACGCCGGCCGACTCGAGGCCAAGGCCTTCGGTATTGGCGACGCGGCCGGCCGCGATCAGCACCGTGTCGGCGAGGACATGCTCTTGCGTCGAAAGCGTAACGTCGAGATTGTCGCCGCTCGCGGCGATGTCTTCCGCCGTACAGCCGAATTTCACGTCCACGCCCCACTCGCCAAAGAGTTTCTCGATGCGCGCCGAGATTTCACCATCCATTATCGTGGCCAAACGCTGGCCGCGATCGAGTATTGTGACCTTCGCTCCCAGCGCGTGGCAGATGGTTGCGAACTCGATGCCGACCGGGCCGCCTCCGACGATAACGATCGCCTTCGGCGCGCCGCGCTCCCGATAGAGAATCGTATCGGTATCAAAGACTCCTGGTAGTTTGAAAGCGGCGCCCGCCGGCCGCTGCGGACGCGATCCGGTCGCAATCAGGACGACCTTCGCGCGCAGCGTTGCAAACGCGTGCCCCTCGCGGGAAACGCAAACCGCGCCGTCACCATCGAGATGCGCCTCTCCCTCGATATACTCCACGTTCCGGGCGAGAATGTTTTTTTTGGTAAGATCCTGAAGCTGCGAACAGACACCCCAAGTTCGCGTGCGAATGACGTCCATCGCGACTTCGGGCGGAACCGTCGCCCGCAGCCCGTAGACGTCGGCATCGCGAAAACCCGAAACGAAGAGCGCCGCTTCGCGCAGCGTCTTCGTCGGCGCTCCGCCCGTCGTCGTAACCGTCCCTCCCGGACGATTCCTTTCGACGATGCCGCAGCGCAGGCCGAAGAAGGAGGCCAGCTCGGTAGCGCTCTCACCGGCAGGTCCCCCACCAATCGCGATCAGATCGTACGTTCCGGTCACGATGTTACGCTTCGATGCCCTATTGCATCTGGTCGAGCATCTCTCCGAGGCTCTTCTTGATTTGTAGCGCTTTCCTTATTTCGCCTGCGCTGACGTACGGGTACTCGCCGTACTCCATGAAGCTGGGCCGATGATGCTCGCGGACGAACTTTACGAAGGCGGGAACGTTCGTTTTCCAGTCTTCCGGAAAGCCCTCGAGGTTTTCAAACGCCGTCGACAAGCCGGCCTTTAGAAACAGCGCGACGGCATCGTCGGTGTACTTGTCGAAGTCGGTGTCGAATATTCCTTGGTACATAAAATACGTCTCGCCGCCGATATCGAAAAGCACCCATTTCAAAAAATGCAGCTTTAAGGGGGCGAGAAAGTTCGGGTCGCCTTTTAGCGCGTTTTCTACCGTATCCGCATACGCGCGCATTGCGGCCTCGCGCCCGGGCTTTAGCTTCGCGATGATCGTGAAGCCGTAGTTTGCCGGCGTCCGCGGAAAGACCGGGCCGTGATTACCTTCCACACGTTCGAAATAGCCTTCTCTCGGAATGGCCATCGCTTGCGGTTTTTCCCAAGTGGCTTCGCGCGAATTCATAAGAAACTGCTTCCTTCATTGGATGGGAGTGCGTTCGGGTTGGATGCGAGGAGAGGCCTAAATACCCTTTGCGACGCTGCCCGCAGTTCTACGTGACTTCCGCGACGCTTCATTATAAGAAGGAGCCGCTTTGGAGAGCGAGCAAGCACACCAAAGCGTGATTCCGAACAGCGCCTTGCCCTTCAGCGGGGGATTGGTTTCCCAGGGCCTCCAGCGTATCGGCGTGCACGAGTCGGTGCTGCTGCGCCTTCGGGTCGCGGCGATCTTTATTCTCCCATTGCTCGCCTGGCTTCCGCTGTTCATCCTCTCGACGATCGATGGCAAGCTGCTCCCCGGAACCGTCGGAACTCCCTTCCTGCTCGATCTGTCGGCTCACATCCGATTGCTGGTCGCGCTGCCGCTCTTCGTTCTGGCAGCGAGGGTCGGCGAAGCGCGCATTCTTCCCACCCTGCAGCAGTTTCTCGCGCGGCGGATCGTTCCCGAAAACTCGATCCCGCGGTTTGAAGCCGCAGTTGCGTCGGCGTTCAGGCTTGGCGATTCGATCGCCGTGGATCTGCTGATCATTGCGATCATTTATTTATTTGACACGCTCGTCGCGCGGCGCACGTACGTGGCAAACGACGTCGCGACATGGTACGCAGCTGCAGCCGCGCAGGGATCACATCTCAACCCGGCCGGAATTTGCTACGCGTATTTTAGCCTGCCCATCTTTCAGTTTGTATTACTGCGCTGGTACTTTCGGCTCTTCATTTGGGCTCGCTTCTTGGGGCAGGTCGCTCGGCTGAAGCTCAATCTCGTACCGACACACCCCGATCGCGTGGGTGGTCTCGGCTTTTTGATCATGGGCACGCAAGTGTTCGCGCTTTTCGCAATGGCGCACGGGGCGTTGCTCGCGGGCTGGCTTTCGACGCGAGTCGTCATCGCGAAAGCGAGCCTGACGGGGTTCAAAGGCGAGATCGTGGCAATCGTGGCGTTCGTGCTTTTCTTGACCATTGCGCCGCTCACTGCGTTCGCGAGACCGCTCAACCGCGCCAAGCGGCGCGGCGTTATCGAATACGGCGCGCTCGCAGCGCGCTACGCGAATGAGTTTCGCGACAAGTGGATCGTTCCCGAAGCGGATAGTAAGGAGCCGTTGGTCGGAAGTGCCGACATCCAATCGCTTGCCGACATGGCGGGGAGCTACGAGATCGTCGAGACGATGCGCAACGTACCGATAACCGCGCAGATGATCGTGGGATTTGCCGTGGCGACGCTCCTGCCTGTTGCTCCGCTGGTGCTTACCCTAATGCCGCTCTCCGAGATCCTAAAAAAGGTAGCCGGAATTTTGTTCTAGGACTCTGTGGCGGCCGGCCCTAACCTTCCGGTTTCAGAATTGCCTGGAAGCGGAGGGAATGTTTCATGAGCAGCGCCGGTGCCAACCACGGCAAACCGCCAGTCGTCCCTGGTTCGCCTAGCGCCACCGAAACGATCGATGGCAGATATCTGCCGCCGGTGCCGGCAGCCTTCGGCGGCGAAATCAATCTCAGTGCAGAAGAGTCCAAGCCGTTCTGGCCGCCAAAGGTCGTCCCGCCGGCCGGCGCACCCAACGTGCTCTTGATCATGACCGACGATGCAGGTTATGGCGTGGCGGGAACGTTCGGCGGAGTAATTCCAACGCCGGCGTTGGACCGAGTCGCAAAGGCGGGATTGCGTTACACGCAGTTTCATTCCACTGCGCTCTGCTCGCCGACGCGCGCGGCCCTAATCACCGGCCGCAACCATCACTCGGTCGGTTTCGGCGTCATAACCGAACAGTCTACCGGATATCCGGGCTACGATTCGATCATCGGTCCGGAAAACGCGACGATCGGCGCGATACTCAAGCACAACGGCTATGCGACCTCATGGTTCGGCAAGGAACACAACACGCCAAGCTTTCAGTATAGCGTTGCCGGTCCATTCGAACAGTGGCCGGTCGGAATGGGGTTCGAATACTTCTACGGGTTCATGGGCGGCGAGACCGATCAATGGCAGCCCTACCTATTCCAAAATCAAACGCAAATCTTCCCATGGATCGGACGGACGGATTACAATCTCACGACCGATCTCGCCGATGAGGCCATCGATTATTTGCAGCAACTTGATGCGTCGGCACCCGACAAACCGTTCTTCCTCTATTACGTGCCCGGCGGCACCCACGCGCCGCATCAGCCCAAGCCGGAGTGGATCGAGAAGTTCAAAGGCAAGTTCGACATGGGTTGGAATGCGCTGCGCGAGCAAATCTTTGCCAATCAAAAACGCTTGGGCGTGATCCCACCCGAGACCGAGCTGACGCCCTGGCCCGAGAAAGAGCTGCCGACCTGGGACTCACTCTCGGCGGATGAGAAGAAGCTTTTCGCGCGCCAGGCCGAGGTCTTCGCCGCGTATGCGGCCTACACCGACTACGAAATCGGGCGTGTGATTCAGGCTGTGGAAGATTTGGGCAAGCTCGATAACACGCTAATCATTTATATCAGCGGCGACAATGGGTGCAGCGCCGAAGGCTCGGCGATCGGCACGCCAAACGTGATGACCGGGTATCAGGGCATAAACGTTCCGGTTGAGGACCAATTGAAGTTCTACGACATCTGGGGATCGGACAAAACTTATCCCCACATGTCGGTCGCGTGGTCTTGGGCCTTCGATACGCCCTTCAAATGGACGAAACAAGTTGCTTCCCACTTCGGGGGAACGCGCCAGGGTATGGCGATGGCGTGGCCCAATCGCATTAAGGACGCAGGTGGCATTCGCACCCAGTTCCATCACATGATAGATATCGTGCCGACGATGTTGGAAGCTTCGGGGATCGAAGCGCCCGTTATGGTTGATGGGATTGCGCAGAAGCCGATAGAGGGCGTCAGCATGGCGTCCACGTGGGACGCGGCAAATGCCGGCGCTCCATCCACGCGCACGACGCAATATTTCGAGATGTTTGGCAATCGGGCGATTTACAGTAACGGCTGGATTGCCGCCACCACGCCGCCGGCGCCGCCATGGCTTCTGGGCCTAACGCAGATGCCCGACGTCATCAATGGCTACAACTGGGAGCTATACAATATCGCGCAGGACTACTCGGAAGCGAATGACCTTGCGGCCAAGATGCCGGACAAGCTGCGTGAGTTGCAGCAACTCTTCCTCGTTGAAGCGGCGAAGTATAACGTCCTTCCGCTTGACAACTCCGTTGCTCAGCGCATTATCGCACCGCGGCCGAGCGGTACTGCCGGAAAGAACGTCTTTACGTACACCCGCGCGCTCACCGGAATAGATCCGGCCTTCGCACCGAATCTACTCAACAAGTCGTATACAATCACGGCCGAGGTTGAGGTCCCTCAAGGCGACGCCGAGGGGATAATCGCGACGTTAGGTGGCCGCTTCGGCGGCTACGGACTCTATCTGCTCAAAGGCAAGCCCGTATTTCTCTACAACCTGCTTGATTTGGAGCGTTTCCGTTGGGAAGCTCCGCAGGCGCTCACGCCCGGCAAGCATGCGATCGTATTTGAGTTCACGTATGACGGACCCGGAGTTGGTAAGGGTGGAACCGGTGTGCTCGGCGTCGACGGTATCGAAGTGGTCAATCAGTCGGTGCCGCACACAATTCCGTTTCTCATGACATTGGACGAGACGTTTGATATCGGGAGCGATACACGAACGCCCGTCAACGACGACGACTATCAGGTGCCGTTCAAGTTCACCGGTACGATCGATAAGGTGACGTATCAACTCGGCCCGGAGCAGTTAACTGAAGCCGATCACGCGATCATCGGTCCAGCGCTGGCCAAAGCGCGAGACTGACTGAACCGCGGAACACGGTGGACGGTTGGGGAACGTGGGGCGCGAGCTGGCTTTGGAGCCTCGTGCTGGTCGCGATCACGATTGCGATTCACGCCGTCGGGATCGTTTTGATCGGTTCTGCAAGCAGAGGGGCCAGAACCAAACTCCTAAGGCGAGGCCTCACCTATGTAGATAGCGCCCCTGCGACGATCGTCCTTATTGTCGCGGTGGCCCTATCGCTCGCATTCCTGCACGCGATTGAGTCCATCGTTTGGGCGATCGTCTACGTACGGCTTGGGGCGCTGCCGTCGCCGGCCGATGCGGCGCTTTATTCGGTAGACTCGATGACAACGCGCGGGGCGTCCGGTCTTTTCTTAGCTCCACAGTGGCGTATGATGGGCGCGACGGAGGCGGGCGATGGAATGCTGCTCTTTGGAATAAGTACGGCGTTCTTGTTCTACGTGATGCTGCATCTTTGGAAGGACGAGTCGCAGAACGCGAGTTAGTGGGCGCTCGAGTTTCTTACGAGGAGCAGCACGCACTACCAGAAGATGATGACTTGGCCGTTGCCGGCTGGCGCATCACCCTGCCGATCCTGGACGTGGATCGCGCTCGGCTCGACGAACGCGGACGCCCGCCGCCGCCGCCACCACCGCCAACCCCGCTGGTTGCGCCCGCTCCGGATCCGCCATCGCCCGCCTCCGTAGTAGCCGCCGCCGGCCCCACCTCCGCCACCGCCGGTCCCGCTGCCATCCCCGCTTGCGGCGCGCCCACTGCACCCGGCCGGCAATACAACGGCAAGGCCCACACTTAAAGCGTATCTGCTAATGTGAAAGCTCTTCATATCACGCCTCGCTCCGTGGATGGTTCCGTTAAGAACTTCGCTTCAGGCCGCCCAGCGCCATTGCACGGCGCTCATCCAACTCGCGATGTTGGTTGACGCTGGGATGTAGCTGACGGGTGTGCGCTTAAAGCGCCGCACGAGGGTCGGCGAAGCCGAAGGCGTGAAGAAGGAGACGACATGAGTTCGCTCAGCAGGAACGCGAGAATCGCCGGATTCCTGTATCTAGGCGCGATACTACTCGGCCCCGTTCGTTTGATATACATCCCGAGTGTGCTGTTCGTCACCGGGAACGCGGCCGCTGCCGGCGTACTTCTGTCGCAGTACGCGGGATATCGTCGCGAACATCGCGTTTCCGTTTCAGCTCGGTGAGGTTGCCATCGTGCTATGGCTGATCGTTATGGGGACAAAAGACCGACGCGTCACGACTCCGGTTACATCATCTCACGCTTAATCGCGGTTGCGCTGGCAGCATTCTTGTTCGAACTGCTCGACCCAGTTATCGATCGAGCCGCGGTAGCGCCCGCGATTCCAAATTTAGCGAAGTCGGCTTGCGCCGTCAGTCTCCCGCGCGATGAGAGGATAGACTGCTATCTTCTTACGGTCCCTGAAAACCGGACGCGAGCCGGCTCAAACTTGATACATCTTCCCGTCATTGTTTTCCGAAGCAGGAGCGCCGCACCGCGGCCGGATCCGATAATTTTCACCGCCGGCGGCCCGGGAGCGAGTTCTCTTGGTGCTTTTTATTCTGGCAAAACCGTTCGCCTGTTGGACGAGCGTGATTTCATCGTGTTCGAACAGCGAGGTACAAAATACGCGCAACCAAGCCTAGATTGCCCCGAGGTCGACTCGGAGCACGAAGGCTCTTTTTTGTCTGGTCTCGGCGTGCAGGCCGATGAAGCCAGGGAGCTCGATGCGGCCAGAGTGTGTTTTCATCGTCTGACGCGCGCCGGAATTGACCTGGCGGGATATAACAATGCTGAAATCGCCCAGGACATGATCGACTTGCGGCAACTACTCGAGATTAAGTCATGGAATCTGTATGGCTTGTCCTACAGCACGTGGATCATGATGGATGTGATGCGAATGGATCCTACGGGCGTCCGCAGCGCCCTCTTAGAATCGGTCGAGCCGCCGGACGTTCTATATGATGAAATGGGAAATGCAAACCTTCAGCGGTCGCTTGACGTGCTTTTTGACGCCTGCGCGACGGATCTTGGGTGTTCTCGCTCCTATCCAGACCTGCGGTCAAGCTTCGCGCAAATGGTGCGGTCGCTCGATAGGCAGCCCACGGAGATCGTTGTAAAGGACTCTTCCAATCGAAGTCATCAGCGCCCGTTTACGGGACGCAGTGCGGTCGACACTATCTATTCTGAACTAAACAATGCAGCGGTAATACCTGATCTTCCCAAGGCCATTTATCGCGCTTCGAAAGGGAGCTATGCGGCGCTGACCGCTTTGGCCCAGGACGGCCTGTCACCCGATGCCCTAAGTTGGGGCATGCGGTATTCGGTGTGGTGCGCGGACGGCGCGCCTTTGGATAACCCGACTATCGTCGATCGGCAAACGTACGACGCTTACCCGTTATTCGACGGTGAGATATCCGCCGCATTCAACCCTGCCATCTGCGTCTTCTGGAAAGTTCCAGCTGCTGCCGCCTCGGAATGGTTACCATTGACAAGTTCCATTCCGACGATGATTTTCGCCGGAGAGTATGATCCCAATACTCCGCCATCATGGGGGCGGCGTGCGCTAAGGACACTTAAGAACGCTTACATGTACGAATTCCCAAGCTACAGCCACACGCCGAGCCGCTCAGAATGCGCGAGAGAAATGACGCTCGCCTTTTTCGACAACCCAATGAAGGCGCCCGATACCACCTGCTTTTCGAGGATCAAGGAACCGCAATTCACACTTTAGGCTTGAGATCCGAGGTCCGAGGTACGGCCCGCGCGGCCAAGCCAAACGCGCTCGATACGTCGCCGGCGCCGCCGCCATCCGCTGAACAACAGACGACGCTGGGGCGCTGCGCGGGTCTCTTCGACGATCGTAATCGGGATGGGCTTCGCGGTGGGCGAATCTCGAGCGAACGGGATTTCTGCAAGGGTAAGTGAGCCGGTCGTTGCTACTGGCTGAGCTTCTCCGGCAATACCGGACGGAAGCGCATCTTTCCCAAGAAGAGTTAGCCGAACGCGCCGGTGTTGCGGCCCGGACGATCGGTGACCTTGAAACCGGCGTATCGTTATCGCCTCATGCGATCACAATTTCGCTAATTTCCGAGGCGCTTGCGCTCGACGCGCAATGTCGCGAAGCACTGCGCTCCGCGTCGCGCCGGCGAGGCCTCACCGTTAGCAGGGAACTTCCCAAAGCCGTCTCCCTGATCGGCCGCGAGGTCGAACTGAAGGCGGTTCTCTCGCTGCTCCGCGACGATGCGGTGCGGCTGGTAACGCTGATGGGTGGCCCGGGCGTTGGGAAGACCGCGCTTGCAACCGCGGCCGCCAAAGAACTAACGGCCGATTACGGCGACCGAATGCGCTACATTGACTTTGGCAACCTTCCCGAAGCCACGTTAGTGCCGACGAAGATCTTGCTGGCATTCGGAGTTCGGGACGTGGGGGGCGCTTCAGTTATTCATTCGATTGCAGCGGCGCTCGCCGGCCGGCCGATGCTGATGATCGCGGACAACTTCGAGCGGGTCGCCACAGCTGCTCCGTTCATAGCCGAATTGCTGGCTGCGGCCCCGCAGCTCAAAGTGCTCGTGGCAAGCCGGGTGCGCGTACGGCTTAGGGCCGAGCACACGATAAGCGTCGGCCGGCTATCCATGGAGTCGAGCCTTGCGTTGTTGGCACGACGCGTTCAGTTGTGGTCCCCGGAGTTCAAGATGCCACAAGATGACGACGGTGCGTTCACCGCGCTTGCGAAGGCGCTGGGCGGACTGCCGCTGGCCATCGAACTGGCGGCGCCGCTTTTGCGCTCCGCGTCGGCACAAGAGCTGGCGTCTCGCCTGCAACGGATGCTGGACGTTCTGGGCTCTCGGGACCGCGGTAGACGCACGCGACAGCGTACGATGCGCGATGCAATCAATTCGAGCTACATGCTGCTCGAACCCAGCGAACAACGACTCTTCCGGCGCTTGGCAGTCTTCGGAGGCCGCTTTACGGAAGAGGCGGCGCAGCAACTTGCGTCCGATGATGCGACGCGCACCGATACCTTGCAGACCCTACGAGCGTTGGCGGCGCTTCTGGATCACAGTTTGGTGAGCGCCGCTACTAACAGCTCTGACGAAGCCGAGTTCGAAATCCACCCACTGGTCAGCGAGTTCGCCGGCGAGCTGCTCGAACGTGAAGGGGAGCGGGATGCTGCGTACTTGCAGCTGACTGAGTATTGTTTAGGTCTTGCGAATGCGCCGCCCGGTCCCGAGCCGTTGTACGAGCCCGCAACCAGACACCGCTTAAATCGCGACTCGGCTCATTTCGACATTACGCTGGGTTGGCTCAAGGGCGGCGGCCGTTTGCCGACAGCCTTTTCCTTGGCGCTTGCGGCCGCGCCAAACTGGATTCGCCGCGGCGAGAGCGCGCATGGCTACGCGTGGATTAGCTCTTTGCTTAGCGATCCGGAGGCGCGCGTTCTCGACGACGCACTGTTCGCGGAGGTGCATTGGGTCGCGTCGAGCCTTGCCAAAGCATCGGACATGGATCGGGTGGACGAGCACATCGCTGTTGCATTGCCGCTCAAACGAGCACTCGGCGACCGTAGTGCAGTTGCGTCGCTGCTCGATGGCCTCGGCGTAGACGCCTACCTCAGAGGCGAGTACAAAAAAGGGCGGGCATTCTGTGAGGAAGGTCTTGCAATTCGGCGGGAACTCGGCGACGGTCTGCTCGTCGCTCGTTCCCTCATCGATCTCGGGGCTTGTGCCGCCGACGAAGGCGAGTTCACCGAGGCGACGCGTCACCTCGAGGAAGCACTTACGCTTTTCCGCGCGGCAGGGAGAAATACGGGAGTCAGTGCCGTGTTGGGAAACCTGGCGTTGGTTGAGCTGCGCGCCGGCTCGGCCTCTCGTTGCGAACTTCTTGCCCGGGAATCCATCGATCTTGCCGAGCGCGTGGGCTTTGTGGAAGCGGCAAAGGCATCGAAAATCGTCCTGAGCCGCGCACTCTTGGCACTCGGTGATATTGACCAAGCTGAAAGCTTGGCGGGCAGCGTGGCGGGCGAGGAGTCTACGCCGGCCCTCCTCGGCGACGTCGCGAGGGTGCTCGCTTCGATCGCATTCGCTCGGGGGAGGCCCCGCCTCGCATCCCGTCTGTTGGGTGCGGCGTCGAATGACCCGATCGCGATTCCCCTTGCCGAGCGTGAGCCGCACGACCGGCTCGTCGGTTCCCTTCGCGCCTCCCTGGGCCGTGACTTCCAGGTCGAGTACGAGCTGGGCGCGGCCAAGGGGCGCGAGCTATTCGCCGCACTTGATTTCCGTGAGTAACTTCGTGGTCCGCGGTTGAGGCAAAGCGTACGCTGGATTCAACTTACCGTCCTACCGGAGAAAGGAATTCAACCGATGCGCACTCTCATCGCTTCCGCCCAGCTACTGGGCATCGCAGCTTTCGTATCCATCGGCGCCACGGCTTGCAGCTCGCCGTCCGCAGTTCCCCCGACGTTGGGAGGGGCTTCGTTGCCGGCCTCCGCGCCTGCAGCCGCAGCCTCGACTGCCGTAGCCGGTCGTCAACTCGTTGGCCGGAAGGCCGCAAACCGCGTGAGACCCATGCTTTATGCGGCGGGCTTCTCGGCCAATGCCATCTTCGTATACGACCAATCCGAGACGTCGCCCGCGAAGCCCCTCTACACGATCACGAGCGGAGTGTCGGATCCCAATGGCATAGCAACGGACACCTCCGGCAACCTCTACGTAACCAACGAGCTCTCGAATGCTCTCACGATTTACACGCCCGGCAGCCGCACGCCGATCGAGACCATCACCGTTGGCATGAACCTGCCCTTCGATGTCGCGGTCGACAGCACGGGTAACATTTTCGTCGCCAACGATCCCGGTGGGCAAAGGCCTTACATCAATGAGTATCTCAACGGCCAAACCTATCCCACCTACACGTGGTATCCTCCGCAGAGTAACGCTACGATTACGGGACTTGCGCTGCTGAGCCCCGGCCAGAGTGGAGGCACGATCGAGGCCACGTATTATACCTTCGACCAGCAGGGAAATCCTCACGGCGACTTGATGCAATGCTACGCCGGAAATCCTTCGTGCTCCAATGACGGATACTCATTTGGACGAACGGGTGGCGTCGCGGTGGAGTCACCACAACCACTTGATTTGCTGGTTGCGGACCAGTCCGCCCCCGGCATTTGGAATCTCAACACCTCCGGCACCAAACTATTCAATACGTCGTACGATCCGTGGTTTATGGCTTTCAACGCGGCTCACACCCGTCTTTTCGTCAGCGATGGCGGATCGGAGGTCTACGAATACGCGTATCCACGCATGAAGTTAAGGAAGACTTTCCTGGCGTCGGGTGGCTATGAGGGACCTTTGGTCACGGGGGTCGCTGTGACTCCGTGACGGTCGCCTCCAACAAGCGAGAAGGCCGCGGCGTTAGCTTGCGGCCTTCTTAACGAATATCGCCCCTACGGCTGATATATCTGAACTTTTGGTGAAAACGAAGGCTGACCCAAACGCGGCGAGCCGCCGATACAGTACAGTTGGCCGTTCACCGTTGCCGAAGCGGGGCCGAGCATTGCGGAGGGCATCTGCGCAAGCTTTGTCCAGCGGTTCGCAGCAACATCATAGGCCTCGAGTTCCTTCGTTGCGGAACGGATCGGCACGAACTTCAGCCCACCAGCAGCGTACAACGAGCCGCCGATCGAGCCCATGCAACCTGCGTAGCGAGCTAAATGTGCGCTGCGTTTATTCGTCCAGGAGTTCGATGCTGGATCGTAGACCTCGTTATCCGTAGTCGGACCCGAGCCGACTGAGCCCGCCGCCGCGACGATTTCGGAGCCAACGGTACCGATGAAGGAAAATGATTTCGCTAGGTTTAGCGGTGCAACGGTCGTCCAGGCGTTCGTTGTCGGATTGTAGGTCTGCACACCGTTGAATGGAGTACCGTTACCGTTAATGAAACCGCCAACGACGTAAATGAGGCCGTTATCAACCGTCGCCGACATGCTGTCCACGGCTGTTGGCAGAGGAGCCTTCGTGGACCAGGTGTCGCTGGCGGGATCGTAGGCCTCGACCGTCGTGAGCGGAGTCCCAGTGAAGGTACCCCCGCCGATGGCGTAGACGACTCCGTTGAGAGCAACGGCCGCCAACGTCGCACGTTTCGTCGGCATCCGTTTGGCTTTAGACCAGGTGTTGGTCAAGGTGTTGTAGACGTCGTTCTCACCCAGCACGCCTGTATGGTTCTCGCCACCAACAAGGTAAATATTGGTGCCGACAGCGGCTGCAGCACCGGTAAACTGGTGCGTGGGTGCCGGTGCTCCTAACGTCCAGGTGTTGCTCGTACCTGGCCTGGTAAAGGCCTGACTATGCGATCCTGACATACCCTGCGCGGCGCCAAGTGGAACCCCGGACGTGGACCCGGCGCAAGCCGAGAGTGCGGCCAACGCGGCGACCGCGAGTAGTGAAGATAAGGGCAGCGCGATTCGAAAGCGCCAATTCATTCGTGTACCTCCAGCGAGAAATGCAATAAATGCCTAGGCGAACGCGAACGATCGGCCGCACCTAACGTCGTGCAGTTTTGACTCAACGCTGCCGAACCTTCAAAAACGTCGATTATAGAGTCCGACGTTCTTGCAGCTGAAGCATGTTCGTTCCTCCGAGCCCCCATACGTTATCTCAGACTCGTTAAGAATTCCTGAACGGTTGCCTCGTGAACCCTAGCAAGATTCGGATGGTTTTGACGTTCGGCTGCGTGCTAACTTGAGCCAATGGAAGAACTCCTCCAAAACGGCTTTACGCTGATTCACGGTGCGATTTCGCCGAATGAAGCGATTTCTCTGCGCGCGCTCTACGACGACGACGCGCTCTTTCGCAGCCGCATCGTGATGGAACGCCACTCCTTCGGAAAAGGCGAGTACAAATACTTTGCAAATCCGCTGCCGGAAAGCATTCATACCCTGCGCGAGGGACTGTACGAAAAGCTCGTGCCGGTCGCAAACGAATGGATGCGTCGGTTAGGGCGCACGACGGCGTTTCCAGCGACGCTGCAGGCCTTCTTGCAAGCTTGCCTCGCCGGCGAGCAGAGCCGTCCGACCGCGCTGCTCCTGCGATACGTAAAGGGCGACTACAATCGTCTCCATCAGGATCTCTACGGACCCGTCGCGTTCCCGCTGCAAGCGACGCTCTATCTGAGTCGTCCCGGCGTTGAGTTCGGCGGTGGTGAGGTGGTTTTGGCCGAGCAAAAAGCGCGCATGCAAACGCGCGCGCACGTCTTAACTCCGAATCAGGGCGACATGCTGATACTGCCTAACAGTGTCGTGCCGGTCGCCGGCGCGAACGGATACTCTCGCGCCACCTTTCGCCACGGCGTCGCCACCGTCGCGTGGGGCGAGCGCTGCAGTCTCGGAATCGTGTTGCACGACGCCCGTTAGTTTGCGCGTTACACGTCACTGGTGGCCTTGGCGTCAGCTCTGATTCTTAACGGGGCACGCTTATGTCTTCGGCGGCAACAATCTGCCATTGGCCGTTGCGGCGAACCCATGTGTCTGTCCAAACGAAGCGTCCTTTCCGCGCGCCCTTGCGCGTCCAGGTTTCCATTCCCTGGACGACCGCAGTATTACCAAAAAAGCGCACATGGGCGTAGTTCAGATGGTCGGAAAGAAAATCGCCTGGGCCGGCCTTCGCGTCAGCGACCGCGCGCCTTTTATTCCACACTTGCCCGTCCAAGACCCAGACAAAATCGTTCGCCAAAATGCGCTCCACTACCGAAGCATCGTTTGTTGAGACTGACTCGGCCCACGCCGCTTCGCTTGACTTGATGTATCGCTCCGCGTCTGCCTGCGAGCAGCTAGCGCCCGCTGAGGGCGCACTGGCGAAGCAGCCGCCAAGAAACACCACGCATATCGTTATTCGCACGGGAGTTGAGTCCATACACCCTCCGTCGTTGCTCCGATCGCTACAGGCTCGCTAGCGAGGCTTCATATTGCGTATCGGCTTTGAGCCAGTCGTCCTTGAGGTCGATGCGGCGCACGCGCGCTGGATAGGTGCCGTTCGGATGCGCTGCAACCCAGTCTTTAGACAGGACCGTCAAGTACTTGAAGTTCTCCATAAGGGCAGTGCCTCTGGTCCGCCGCCACAGCGCCGTAACGGAGGCAAGCTTTTCCCAATCATCAGCCACGTGGCCGGACCAAGCCTCGAACACGAGGTTTTTGTCGAGCAGGCCGGTCTTCACGAGCGTGCCCATGCTTTCCCAAAAGTTGCCGACGGTGACGATTTTTGCAATGGATGCCTGATTTTCGTTGGTTCGCGCTGCCCTGTGCTGCACCTGATAGCGGAAGGCAGGATCCTTCATTTTTTCAGCCAGCTCCGTAAAGACAAAGTGTTGCGCATCTCGCAACTCCCGACTCTCCGACGTTTCACGAACTTTGTATAACGCCGCGATCTGGTTGCTGCCGCGAAGCTGGCGCAACTGCACGATGGCTGCGAGCGCCGTCGCAGCGATGACTAAGAACGTGCCATATGTGGCAAAGGTATTCCAAAGCTCCAAAGACATAGCGCCCTCCGAAGATCATGCTAACTATGAGAGCATTGGATTGCAGCGCCGATTTTCCTTAGACGCGGGGTGGCGCGCCTACTTGGCGATGTTCCCAACCGGAGCGACCGCGGCCACAGGGCCGCGGCAGGCGATCGTTCTTAATAACCCATGCAGCGATTTAGCACCTCGCTCGTTTTAGAACGTTCGGCCGAGCGTTAGAACGCCTCCGAACGCCTGGGCTGCTAGGGTCGTTCTCATACAGCTCGCGGCCGCCAACGCGGCCGCTCTCCCGTTGAGGACGAACTATTATGAAGATCTCGAGATTAGCCCAGCGCACGCTGGGCGTTGGAGCAGCCGCGGCGATGCTCGCCGGCTGCGAGGGCGGCGCGTCACATGCCGGCCTCGGCCCGTCGTTGCCCGCGACACAAAGCGCAACCTGGCCCGGGTTCGGGCGACCGAAGTCCGCGCATTCCGACCATGGCCGTTCGTGGATGGCTCCCGCCGCCAAGAACGGCAACCTACTCTATATCTCCGACATCGGAACAAATGATGTGTACGTCTACTCATATCCAAAGTTGAGGTTAGAGGGAACGCTCACGGGCTTCGCCACGCCCTACGGCGAGTGCGTCGACAAAACAGGCGACGTTTTCATCACGAACTTCGAAACGCAGCAGATCTTTGAGTACGCGCACGGCGGCACGAACCGAATCGCAACGCTGAACGATTTGGGCTACTATCCCTCCGGCTGTTCCATCGATCCGACGACCGGAAACCTGGCCGTCACGAACTACAGTAACAGCGACAGCGTCCGGGGCAACGTCGCAATCTATGTCGGTGCTACCGGCGCCCCGGCGGCGTACTACACGGATGATCTCATGTACGAGATGTTTCTTTGCAGCTACGACAACAACGGTAACCTCTTTGTTGACGGCGAACAAATCGGCAGCAGCGGATTCGTACTCTCCGAGCTTGCTCGCCGCCAGCACGTCATGACGGACATCTTTCTGAACCAGTCCATCGGCATAATAAGCGGCGTGCAATGGGATGGCAGGCACCTGGTGATCGGAGATGCGACGGCGGGAACCCTTTACCAGCTCAAGATGAGCGGAGTCTACGGTAGCGTAGTCGGCACGATTCCGCTCAACCAGGCATCTTATCTCGCTCAGTTTACGATAAAAGGCGGGAAGGTCATCGGCCCATATAGCTCCGGTGCTGGGATCTGGAATTATCCGTCCGGCGGTTCGGCGATCAAGACCGTCGACAGTGGAAGCTTCAACGCGCCGTTCGGTTCGGCGATCAGCGACGTCACGATATAAGAGTAAGGATCGGGCCTGCCGGTAGCAGCGGGCCCGGTCGTTCCGCCGAAATCGACGCGCGGGGTCGGCGCATGATCTCTAAGACGCTCCCTTCTGAGTAGCGATTTGCCAATCGTTGCCGCACGGATCCCTGACCATTCCGCGCCGATCTCCGTACGGCATATTGGCCGGCTCCTCGAGGCACACCGCGCCCGCTTCTAATGCGCGCTGGCAAGTTGCATCTACGTCGTCAACGTATAGGTAAAGAAAGGCGGGCATCGGATCACGAGGGCCGGCGCCGCTTACCATGACAATCGAGTCGCCGATTCTCATGACGGACGGCGCGTCCGGGGCGAAGTCCCCGCTAGCGCCGAACGCTTTCTTGAGGAACTCGACCAGCTTAGCCGGATCGTGAACCACCAGTCGAGGCGTGACGCTATGCCAGCCTTCTGGAATCGATTTTGCCATCACGTAGAGTAAGACAAAGCCGACGGGCTACCTCTCCCGTTCCCGCCCGGGGACCTTTCAATCCTATGGATGCTCGTCTACGGAAGCAATGCGCAGTCGAATGAAGTCGTCGATGTCGCGAAGCTCTGTCGCCGCCACGCTGCAACCCGACTCAAGGTGTACGATCGTAGCGCGCCATCCGACCCTCGACGTCGCCGCCTCTTTCCAAACGCGAAGCACGAAGACGTGCTCTTCTCGTGAAGCACCCATGCATCAATCTAGCACGCGGCGCATTCTAAAGCGTTCGGGGGCAGCTAGCGCGGCGGGTCGGGCCAGATCCCTTGCTGCGCAGCTGCCGCGATATCGACGTGCCAGGGAATCGCCGCGAAGTTTTCCTGATCGGCCGGGTCAAGGCCGTCTGCCGCACTCTGCATCATCTGTCGCGCACGTTCGAGTGCGCGCGAAGCTTCAGGCATGTCGCCCGCCAAACGAAAAACCTGAGCGGCTGCCCAATAGCAGTACTCCGGCCACTCCGTGCTGGTGGAGATGCTTTTTTCGTCCGCGAGCATGCGATGCACGTGATCGCGGGCTGCGGGCAGATTGGCAAGCGCGGCCTGCCACACGGCAAGGTCAGCGAGCGTCTTGCTGGCCCAAACCTGCGACTGGGAGCGCGCGCGAAGCTCGAGCGCTGCCTCGGCATGTGCGATCGCTTCGGTCAACTTGCCGGCCGTTGCTTCGGCAAAGGCAAGGTTCTCGAGTGCGGACGCCTCGATCAATCCGAACTCCAGTCGTCTTGCCAGTTGACGGGCTTCGCGCGCGGCCGACTGCGCGCCCTCGACGTTCGCTACACACGCGCGAAGGAATCCGAGGTTCGAGAGCCCGATGACGCGACCGCGGTCGTCACGTACGCTCTCGAAGAGCGCGACGGCTTTCTCGGTAGCCGCTACTGCTTTATCGAATGATCCTAATCGCGTCTCGAGAAGCGCCTGGTTCAAGAGCTCGCCGGCGATCTTGCTCGAGTCTCCTACCTCGGAATAGAATTGCACGGCGTTAGCGAAATGCTCGCGTGCTTCCGCGTATCGCGTACCTGCTGCGCTGAGCGCAATTCCCAAACGGCCACGAGCCCGCGCTTCGGCGGGCCGATCGCCCAGCGTCACGGCATGGTCCAGCCAGCGTTGGCCAAGCGCCAGACAGCGTTCGATGTCACGCCTATTGTACGCAATCGAAAAGGCACTCGCCAGAGAAAGATTTTCTAGCACGGGATCGGTAGCGTCCGCGGCCGCCGTCCCGGCTTCGTCAAACAGCACTTCCGCTTCGGACAGGTTTCCGCGGTGAGCCTCCATGTTTGCTAGGCAGCACAATGCCTGCGCTATCCCCGTCCCGTTGTGTGATGCCCGGCTGCAGGCAAGCGCGCTCTCTGCCGATTCATACGATTCAACGAGCCGCCCGAGTGAAAACGCGAGCTTGGCCTCGGCGATGTGCAGTCTCCACTCAACGTCATCACTCTGGGGATGCGTTCGGAGTTCGCTGATTGCCGAGTCGAGCGCTGCCGAGTCGCCGACGCTCAACGCCAACTCCACCCGCCGCAAGAGGACGCCGCGCTGCAACTCCGGATCGGCGAGGCCTGCGGCGAGTCGTTCCAGTTCGGCCAGCGCTGCTTCCTGCGCGGCACGACTGCCGCGGCGGCATTCGATTGTTTCGCTTTCGAGAAGGATGTCGGCGCGGGGGCGTGCCTCATCTGCAAGCGCGAGCGCGCGCTCGACCAGCGAGTGTGCCTCGTCCAGCGCGCCGAGTCGGATCGATCGTCGAACCGCCACGAGGTAGCAGCGAACCGCGTTTGCTCGGTCCTCCGCAAGCTCGTAATGTCGAGCGACCGTGGCTGAAAGCTCGGATGCCCGGTCCGCATACAGTTCCTCAAGCACGCGCGCCACTCGCCGGTGGCGTACGGCTGCACGTTCCGGCGGCACCGCTTCAGTAATCGCCTCGTGAATGACCTGGTGCGAGAATGCATACTCGAAGAGCCCGCGTCCGCTCGCCTCGCGCACGATACGCTGGTCGAAGAGCTCGTCGAGCGCGTTAGCGAGGGTAGCTTCGTCCCATCCGCTTACGTCTCGAAGTGCGTCGAGCGAGAATCTGGTGCCGATGCAAGCCGCAATTTCCGCACCGATGCGCGCTTCCTCGGAAAGTCGGCCGATTCGCTCCGACACAAGCACGTGTAAGCTCGCAGGTTGGGTGACTTGCGAACCTTTTCGAACCTCGTCTATGAATTGCGTCAGGAAGAGGGGGTTCCCGCCCGAAACGGCGAGGAGGTTCGCGGGCGCCAGATCCGGGATCTCGCGCAAGGCCTCGGTAAGCTCGTGCAAGTCGTCGACCGAGAGCGTTCGCAGCGACAAGCTCTGCGCGCACGCAGCGCCTCGCGCCTCGCTTCTGAGGCGGTGCAGCGGATGGGGTCGCGGCGTTTCGTTATCGCGATACGTTGCGACGATCATGACGGGCACACTGGAAATTCGGCGCAGCAGGAAGTGCAGAAGCGCGATTGAGGCGGATTGTGCCCAATGCAGATCTTCAAGCACAAGGAGGAGGGGGCGTGGCTGAGCCAGGCCCGAGAGGCAGCGAAAGAGCGATTCGAACAGCCTGATGCGCTCGCTCTCGGCGTCAATGTGCGGCGCCTCCGGCAACGACGCGACGCGCGTGCGGATTTCCGGAAGCAGCTCCGCGACGCACGCGAGCCAAAGACTTCCCTTTAACGATGCAACCAGCGGCAGCGCGGAGCGTAGGGCATCGACGATGCTCTCATAGGGAGTTGCCTCCGGCGAGCTGGTCGCACCGATGAGGACGCGCCCCCCGCCTTCCTCAACGGCGCGCGCAAACTCCAGGACCATGCGAGATTTGCCGACACCGGGTTCGCCGCCGACGAACACGCAGGCGCCACGGCCGCAAGCGACCCTGCTCCACGCCTCGAGAAGCTGTCCGATCTCCGTCCGGCGACCAATGAATGGAAGGATTGCCTCGCGAGCGACGAGTGGCCGCAGGGTGGGTTCAAACGGTACGTCGGGTTGACTCGCCTCGCCGCGCGCGATCGTCTCCCGGAGCGTGAGCGTTTCGGGCATTGGCTGGACGTTGAGTTCCAGGCGGAGCAGCTTCGCGAAGCGCTCGTACTCAGCGAGTGCTCCCGCTCGATCACCCGATTCGCACCGAAGCGCCATGAGTTGACGCACGACGTCTTCGCGCCACGGATCGATCGCCAGGATCTGCTGCGTCCGAGCAATTCCACCGACGAAATCGCGTTGCCGTCGTGCCTGGGAGACGAGCTGCATCAATGCTGCTAGATAGGCGTTGCGGCGGCGCTCGCGCTCGGGGAAGACCCATTCGTCGTACACCGCCGTGAGCAAGTCTCCGCGATAGAGCACGACTGCTTCCTCGAGACGTTCGGGGTCAGCCGTGCCCCCGTCGAACTGTTCGACGTCTAGCCATAAGCGCAGGTCTGGTCGAAGACGCACGCTGTCACCGTCGACGATCAGCGCTCGTCCCGCGAGCTCCGGCGGCAGAACGCGAGCCAGATCGTAAAGGTTCATTCGGAGCTTTGTGCGTGCGGGCTCTTCCTCATCGTCGGGCCACATGACGTACGCGAGAAAGTCGCGAGCGATGGGAGCATCGCGATTGAGAAGCAGATACGCCAGAACGGAAAGGGTCTTACGAGGCGTGGCGAGCCTGAAGGGCTCCCCGTTCACCTCGACTGCGACATGTCCGAACAGCCGGATGCGAATCTCGGGTTCGGGGCCGGAAAGCGGAACCTCTGCGCGAGCAGCAGCGCGCCGGGCCATGGGAGACGCTTCGCGCCCAGTGCGGTAGAACGCTCCTGAACGGCTCCTTTGCTAGAGTTTTGGTATCAGCCCCCCGGTCCCGAATCGGGCCGCTTTCTTGATTAAGGAGACGTCACATGACGATAAAGTTTAATCGCTATGCGCTAGGCGCTTGCGCCGCCATTGTTATACTCCCGAGCTGCACTGGATCGCAGATGCAGATCAACCCATCAGCCGTGACGCAAAGCGTTGCCCCGCAACGCAACGGCGCGATGCCCGTTCATCCGGACCTAAGCCATTCGTGGATGGCCCCCGACGCCAAAAACCAGGCCCTCCTGTACATCTCCGACCTTAACACGTATGACGTGTACGCGTACTCATATCCGAAGGGTAAGTTAAAGGGAAGGCTGACGGGCTTTGGCGGTCCGGAAGGCGAGTGCGTCGATAAGAAGGGTCACGTTTTCATCGCGAACTTCGCCGCGTCGAATGTCCTCGAGTACGCGCACGGGGGTACGAGTCCAGTCGCAACCTTGAGCGACCCCGGCTACTACCCAGTCGGCTGCGCCGTGGATCCGACGACTGGAAATCTCGCTGTCTCAAACTACGTGTCGACGGGTGGCGACCCAGGCAACGTTGTCATATATAAGGAAGCAAAGGGCGTTCCGGCGGCGTACGCGGATCCGCTCGTCAACGACATAACATTCTGCGGCTACGACAATGCGGGGAATCTCTTCGTAGACGGTTTAGCTTCAGGCGGTGCATTCGCATTCGACGAGCTTTCCAGCGCCGGCACGTCGTTGAAGAAGATCTCGCTGAACAAGAGTATTGGAGTCCCCGGCGGCGTTCAGTGGGACGGCACGTACGTGGCTGTGGGAGACCGAGCCACGAACGTCATCCACCGGTTCACCATCAGTGGAATCAAAGGGAAAGAAGAAGGCTCTGTTTCACTCGGCGATTCATCTGACGTCAATCAGTTCTGGACTGACGGCTCGAAAGTTGTCGGATCGGATACTGGAGCCGCAAACGCAAGGTTCTGGAACTATCCGGCCGGCGGTTCGCCCACCAAGACGATCAGCGGCCTCGGCGAGCCGGTCGGTGCGACGATCAGCCTGGGGACGTAGTCTCCTAACGCCCACAACGCAGCAACGGCTTCACAAGAGCGAGGCCGTTGTTGCCCCCAGCAAAGAAACGATTAAAATGCTCCGAAGGAGATAAATCAGCTGATGGGTGCCATGAGAGTGAGCGGTGTCGTCTGTGCGGCCTTCTGTGCGGCTGCGCTCTGCCTCGATACCTCGTTCGCTGCCGGGGCAATGACGGACGATGCGACGAAGGTGCGCGCATTGGACCAGGTGCTCGACAGCGCCGTTGCCTGGAAGCTGACGCCGAGCATCGCGATGGCGGTCGTCAAAGACGGCAGAATCGTCTACGCGGACGTTCGCGGCAGCGCCGATCTCGAGCGCAAGCACCTTGCGGCGGTCGAGACGCGATACCCGATTGGCTCGCTCGGCGCGCTTTTTGTCATGGTAGGCATCATGCAGCTGAGTGCCTCGGGCCGGTTGAATCTCGACGGTTCAGTCGAGCGTTACTTGCCCGAGGAGGTCCCGCCGGACGTGACGTTGCGCCAGCTTCTCGCGCCGCAAGATGATGATGGGAACTACGACGTTTTGGCTAGGGTCATCGAACGCGTCAGTGGCGAGCCGTTCATAACGTATCTTACCGATCGCGTATTTCGTCCGGCCGGCATGACACATACCTGGCTGGGTGAGCCGCCATCTTGGCTGCCCCTCGCGACTGGATATTACGAGTGGAGGGACGTCTTTAGCCTCGCCAAGCCCGAAGGCGATGCTTGGGATCGGAAGTGCTGCAGCTTCACTTCGACCGCGACCGACCTTGCCCGGTTCGACGCCGCGCTGTTGAGCGGCACGCTGCTCTCGGCCACGTCGTTGTACGCGATGCAGCCGTATTTTCAATCGATGCAAAAGGCCGGCATATTGTTGATCGGCAGGCAAGGAACGCCGGCCGGGTACGATGCAGAGAATATCTTGCTGCCCAAGCAGCACTTCGCAATCGTTATTTTAACGAACAGTGCCGGATTCCCGGCTGCGGCCATCGTCGATCGGGCACTTGGAATCCACTATCCGGCGCTCGGAACGCCGACCGGCGGTTTGGAGCCGAATCCGGCTATTACCGCACGCCTGCGGCATTATTTGAGCGGGCAGCCCCAATCACGCGGGCAGGTTGGCGCGATGTCATTCCTGAGTTCCTCGGTGTCGGCGGGTTCGAGCGAGTATCGCTATCTCGTGGATTTTGGTGGCGTAACGAAGGCGGCGTTCTTCGTTCTAAATGCAAGCGGCAGCGTCGACGGGTTCTGGATTCATTGATCCGAGCGCGCTAGGAGATGCCGTGTTCCGCGCGAAATTCTACGCTTGCCATGATCATTCGCTCCCTCACTATCCTCAACGCGGCCGCGCTAGCTCTCGCGGTACCCGTCGTGGCCCTCGCCGCGCCGACCGGAGGAATCCGGGTATATCACCCGGTCGTTCGGACCTCTGGTTCGATGCCGGCCTCATCGTCGCGAGCGGGAGCAACGGTACAGGCGCCATTCAGAGGTTCTTTCAACTTAAACGTGCATCCTCGATCGCAAGAGCCTGATGCGCAGACGACGTGGGCTCCGTACCGATGGCGAGGGTGGAATCCGATTATTGGCTCACTCCTTTATCGGCCCGTGTGGTATCAAACCGGTTGCTTTGCCAATGGTGGTCTCGCCGGACCAGAGGCTTACTCGAGCACGCCCACCGGCGCATCCGCACCGCCAACGAGCTTTACGTTCGGCTCGCTCGCCGGTCATCGCTCGTCGACACTCTTCGGTTCATCGGTTTCGGATATCGCGAGAGTAGCCTCCGCCCACGACGCCGCAGCCGCGGCCAGTCCGCTAACGCTGCAGTATGGCGTTAGCAGCGCCCCCTGCGGATCTACGAGCACCTTCGGCTTCTAAAAAGCGATAATCGTGCGCGCCGAGCCCGCTTTTGGGCTCGCGGCGGCTCAAAGAGGCAGTTCCGCTTCGTCCACGCGCGGCGTCAGCGCGGCGAGTTCGGGTTTGCAGTCCCAAGCCTTGCGCCCAAAACTTTACCGGAATCGCGGTCACCGAATACCTAGAACGAAAAGTCGCTTTTCGTTAGGCCCAGGTTCGTCTTTAGATCGTTGACCGATTCGTCGAGCACGATCTGTGATTCCGAATACATGATCTGCCGGATCGGCCAATGCGTCTCCTTGGAAAGATACAGGATCTGCTTGGTGATGTCGTGATCGGACGCTGGATCGGCAACGTTCAGCTCCAAACGGTCAGTTTCGATTCCGCCGATCTTACCGCCGTCGGTCTGCGTGAGCTTCCCGGGGATGGTCCCGTAATCGTCGATTATGTGCGGCGGTAGACCGTCGGGAATCGTGACGCCGCGCAGCGAGACGACGCGCGGATCGTGCAGGCCGATCTTCACATGGAGACCAGAAAGTATGCCGCCTAAATGGACGCTCACCTCGTCACCTCCAATCCATACCCCGCCCGATCCTTTGCCATCGCCGTCGAGGATCAGCATTTTAACGTGGTGTGGATTCATAAACGAATACTGATAGAGGCGGTCTTGCGTTTGCGTTCCCTTCGATTCGCGAACGTGAAGAATGCAGGTGTAGTCGGTGATGCCGGCATACGTCCGGTCGAAGGCCGCGATCGCGGGCGCCTGATCGGAAGCGCTCGGTGGCGCCTGATTGGCCGCGCTCGCTGCGACGCAACTCGTACCGACGAGCGCGCCGAGCAGCCACAACGAAGCTTTAAAATCCAAGGGTACTTCCTCGTTAATTAGCAGCGGCGAGGCGGATATTATCCGTGAAAATTGTAAGAAAACTCTAAAGTCTTTGTATCGCGGCGGGCAGCCGACTCGCCATCCGTTGCGATAAAGCTGACTTCGCGTCCTTTCTTGGCGAACCATGCGCCGCCGGCCCTCCCCTTGGTTGCGACGGCCTGGTTTGCGCTACGTGTAAGCGGGCTGGCGGCGGGCGACCTCGCGGCCTTCATCCAGGTCGAGGAGATCTGCCCAAGACACGACGTCAGTTCGATCGGGGGCGATCTTGGCACGCAGTTCCTCGAAATGCTTTAACGATTCCCCGCTCGGCACTGCGGAGAGCCACTTCCTGTTGAAGGCCTCAATATTTCGAGGGTCTTTCTTGGCAACGAATGTCTTAGCGTAAGCTTCGATCCCGGAATCGTCCCTCGCGGTCTTCACGATATTGAGGAATTCGTTCGCATCCATCCCGAGGTACTCGAAGAGACCCTGGTCCATGGGGCAGTCGTACCTGTACTCACCGAGGCGCCCGCGCGCTGCGGCCTTTGCCTTGTCGGTCGCCCGAGCAAGTTGCACGATGCCAAGCATCGTTTCTTTGACGCTGCGCGGCGCGGTCTTGGTTAGGTCCATCTTAAATGCTCAACTTTCATTTGAGGTTTGGTTCTTTCCGCTCGTACCGAACCCAAAAGACGGACAATGGTTACGCGCGAACAAACGCGCGCGTAAAGCGCACGCTTGCTGCTGGCAGATTTGGCGTGCAATCGGGGAGCGAGGAGCTAATAGAGCGTGGCTCGGATTAAGGTTCGACGGCGCCTCGCCGATACGGCTCAATGAGAGCGATCAAGTATGCTGAGCTCCGATGGCGGCAAATCTGTACGCTTTCGCACGAGGCAAAGCAAATAGTGGCTACACTTCCCTGTCGCAGTCGTCTAATTCGCGTCGGCCATACGCTCCAACAGCGGCCCAAACTGCGCGCGCGCGACGCCATAACACTCGCAGGAGGCTTCTTCGAGACCTTGTCGATTGAGAATAACTATATGGCCATGAGCGTAGCGAATGAATCCTGCTTGCGCAAGCGTGGCAGCCGCGATGGTGACGCCAGATCGGCGTGCGCCTAGCATCATCGCAAGGTACTCGTGTGTGAGAGCGATCTTTTCGGAGTTGACACGATCGTGCGTCAACAACAGCCAGCGCGCGCATCGTTCATGGATTGTATGCATCCCGTTGCATGCGGCAAGCTGCCCCAACATATTGACATAAGCTTGAAGAAAGCGGTCGAGCATGCCACGAAACTGACCATCTCCGCTATCGAGTAGTTGTCGAAAATGTTCGCTGCTAATGACGACTGCGCGCCAGGGAACTTGTCAATAACTTTCGTTAGCCGAGGTCGTTGCGCCGAGCAGCAATGGGATTGCCGAGACTCCTTCGCGGCCGACTGTTCCTACTTCGATTGAGCCGCCGTCGCGCATTTGGGTTACCACTGAAAGCACCGCATCGATCGGGAAATAAACGTCTCGTATTGGGCGGTCGGCCTCATAAATCTGCTGGGACGTTTCCAGCGCGACAAGTTCGCGGTTTTTAGGACCTCTGTGCTCATAGCCGGACTCAAGCCTCCGAGGATTGCGTTCTGCTTAAGGACGGCTTGGCTGGGGATGAGGACTTGCTTAGCGGTCATTCCCGTGGTGCTTTCGTCGATGGGTGATCCCTGAAGGGCACAAACGAGGCTTTTTCACGGTCCGGTTGCGCTCCTGGTGCTATAGCGTACCGACTTTTGCAACCGAGTGCCTCACACTTAAGTTTTCTGGAGACTTTGATTATCACGCCGCGGTCGCACTGACCGCGGTCGCGGAACCCCAGAGAGGACTTGAATTCATGATTGCTCTACGGACGGCATTCGTTGCCGCAACGCTGGGCGCGATTGCCTGCGCTACGGCCGGCGCTTATCCGTCCACTCTGAATATAAAACTGTACGCTCAGAATCGGCCAGGTGAAACCGGCGAGGCGACGCTCGTCCAGATCGACGGCGGCGTCAGGATCGTCGTCAAAATGTCCGGCGGCCAAAACGGCTCGCAGCCCATCCATATTCACATGGGTACGTGCGCAAATCTGGACCCGGTTCCCAAGTATGCTCTGACCAACATCGCCCACGGGAGCAGCACGACAACGATAGCGGGCATCACTCTCGGCGATCTGCTCAAGGGCAACTACGTCATCGACTTCCACGAGAGCAGCGCCGATATAACAAGGTATGTGGCCTGTGCCGCGATTGCGATGCAGGAGTGAAAGACCGAAATTACTTCGTTACACGAGGCCCAGCATTGCGCGAGCCGCTTTCAGTTCGGGATTGTCAGTTGGCTCGACGTTGACGCTTGACCCACGCCTTAAGACTTGTGCTTCCAGCATCGCTGCGCGTGCAGGGTCAGCTATGCGACAGCACATTATCTCCGCTATCGCCTCTTTGAGCTTCATAGGGGCCTTTCGGGGTTAGCCTTTGGGGGAGTAGCTAGTTTGCGCGCGATGATGCGAAAAGCCTCTAATGAGGCGAAGATCGCCCTTCCGCTCAAGCGGCCGCAGCTGCGTCCTGGACGAACCTGGCGAAGAGAGCTTCACGGATGAGCGACGTCAGCCGAGCCAGGTGCTCTGGGTCTCGCTCGAGGCACTCTAAGAACTGGCCCAGGTCGTAAGCGCGTTTCCCACGCCTCAACGGCACATACGCGTAGCCGCGTTTGTCCTGGGCCATAAGCGGATGCATGAGAAAGAATTCGACGGTACCAGCGAGCAGCTCGTGGTTCATAAGCAGTTCGCGCCGCTCCTCAGGCATCAATATGCCGGCGTCCAGGAGCTGGTCAATGACCGTAAGATGGCTTCCTAACGGCATGCGAGTAAGGCTGTACTTCAGGCGATAGCCGGGATGCTCCATAAGTCACACCTTACGTGATTGACTAGCCGAAAGCAATCCTAATCGTCTGGTTTCGTGCCGAGGCTGCTCGTTGAACGGCGGCCGCTTACTTCCGTTGGAGCGACCTCTGGAATAAAGGAAGTTCGCGAGAGGTGTCACCGCGCTGGGTCATATCTTCTCGATATTTTGGCCCCGTGGTGGTTATGCGCTGCTCCTATCGCAAACGTGCGGCCTTGCGCAACCTCGTACGTTTTTTGGCGGCGGTAGCGCCGGGCTGAGTCGGACGACTTTTTACCGCTGCACGCTTTTTCGCACGCTCCCAAGCCTCTCCGATTTTTTCGAGCTCTTCCTTACCCATAATGTCGCGCGCAATGGCGAAGACTTTAGACTCCTCTTCCTCTACGTGATGTTTTACGTTTTCGCCAAGCACTTGCAGCTCTGCCTTAAACTGCGCATCGGCCTTCCTCCCTGATCTGAGCATCTTTACGAGATGACGCGCCACCTCGTGCTCGGTGTAGGCCTCAAACATGTCGATTTCTTCTTCCTGCTCCTCCGCGCGCTTACGCAGCGGACCGTAGAACAGGCGTTCCTCAATGCTTAGATGCGTCGTGAGCTGCTTTTCGATCTCGTTTGCCAGCTCGCTGATCCGCTTATCACCGGGTTCACACTTTGTTACCTCGGTGAACAGGGCCGAGACCTCGCGATGTTCCCGCTTAATGATGCTCAACACATCCATTGCAATTCTCCTGACAAACGCAACCGCCTCCACAATTGAGGGCGGTGTGACTTATTCATTCTTCCCTTACGCCTTTGTTGTCAAACCACCGTTGCGCGCTCCGCCGTGCTGCCTTTCAACGATTTGTCGAACGTGCACGTCTATCTCTGAAGTTTCGTCTGGTTTACTATTGGGCAACAGGGCAGGAGCTTATTTGGGAGGCAGCATGCAAACAGATTACGAGTCTTATCCACGATCGGATACGTGGATCGCGTGGAACGTCAACTGGAGTGCGATTTGGGTGGGTGCCATCGCGTCGCTTTCGGCAGCGTTGATTTTCGGGTTGCTCGGCACGGCAGTCGGAGCCGCGTCTTTGGAAAAATTCTCATCGCTGCGCGCGGTCTCATTTACTGACGCCGCTGTAGTCATTTGTTCGGGATTTTTCAGCTTCGTGATCGGCGGATGGGTCGCTGGTAAGATCACGGGCGCCCGTCACTCGGAGCCCACGATACTTCACGCGGTAATTGCCTGGTTGGTGGCAGTACCGCTCTTGGTTACAATGCTGGCAGCGGGCGCGGGTAGTGCGTTTGGGGGCTGGTATGGTGGTTTGATCGCCGCGCCGATCGGCGCACCGGTCACGCAGCCCGCAATGCCTGATGCCGTACGTAACGCGGCGCTCGCAGCCCTCACATCGTTACTGGTAGCTCTTATCGGAAGCGTCATCGGAGGCTGGATGAGCTCAGGTGAGCCGATGACCTTCACACACCACCGTAAGCGAAACGCATACCTCGAGACGCAGAAAGGAAAAGTGTAGCTCATGCCTCTGATTTTACTCTGGCTGCTCGGCGCCCCATTGACCCTTTTGGTTATTCTTTTCATCGTCGGAGTCGGTCGCTAGAGAACGACGAGGCGTAACAAATGACGGAGGGCGCTCAGCTTCAGGCCATGCGAGCAGCATAGCTTTTTGCGGAGCAAAGCGCTCTCCCGGCGGTCTCGAGCGGTCCCGTGACGAAACGCGTCTTCGACAACGGAGAAAGCGTCTCTAGACGAAGCGTAGGAGGTAGCGGATGAATCGGATTCCGCCGCGATGGAACGTCGAAGTCGATGGAATTCGCTGGCTTCCCCGAATGACCGAGAAAGCACGCATGCGCGAACGAGGCGCTCTGGGTGCGTACCTCATTGGCCATTCGCCGGTGGACGCGGCGCTATTGAAACGGCTGAACATCACCACCGAAGCTTTCGTGCAGCTGGCTTGCGAGCAGCCTGACGATATAAGCGTGCTCCTTGCATTGCGCCGGCGGGGCTTCGATGAACCCGCGGTGCGCCGCTGGTCCGAGACCTTTCCACGTAACTATGCCTTGTACATCACGCTCTGGGATCTCGACGAGGGTTACACGCCTCCGAAACCGTGGCAGGAGCCGCTCATCGCTGGTTTTCACCGCATCGAGGGACCGCTCATGAAAGGCTTCCGGTGGATTCGGCGCCCGCCGTAGTGCTCTGGGGACGCGCTGCGCGTTCTTCTAAGCGATAAGCACGTCATGTGTCGTCGACGACTGTAACGAGCCGAACCGACGAGCGTAGACGCGCGTAAACTCTGCGCCGAATAACATGATCTGTGCAGAATAGTAAGCCCAGATTAAAAATACGGTAAGACCTCCGAAGGGTCCATATGCCGACGACACGGCGGCACGACCGAGATACCATCCCAGCAAGAACTGGCCTGCAACGAACAGAAGCGCGGAGAAATCGATCAGCCTTGCGAGAGTTGGAAATCCCGGATTGCCGCTGCGAGCCAGTGCGCTTTGTGACGCTGGAACTCGGTGAACGTTTCTTTGGCCAGCGGGACGAGGTTGACCACAAGTCGCCAGTTAAATAGGCGTGCGGTGGCCCTCTAGGCCGTCGCACGCCTATTGTGCCTTGGCGCAGCTAACTGTGATCTCGGAGTTTGCGTTTGGCCTCGTCAACCTTTGCTTGCGCTCGGTCCTTTATCTCGTTAGCAACGGAGCCGGCCTTTTCACCGGGCGTCATTTCGTTCCCCAACGCGTCCCTACGCGCTTTCTCGGCGTCGGCGGCGGAACGGTGACCGGCCTCGTGAACGGCGTCCCTCGTATCATCGACCGCGTGTTTAATCGCATCGGCGGCTTTGGTAACTGAGTCTTTGCTCATCGTTCATTCTCCATCGAGTTGCTCTCATCAAGTTGCTCTCAGGAGTGTCCCCAACGTACCGGTCGATGAAACAGGGAGCCGCGCCATCGCGGCGGTCGCTCCGCTAACGATTTCCGATTGCAGTTACCCTTTACGACCCGCGTTCTTTCCCGGCCACGAACGCCTTAACCAGGGGTAAGCATAAAAACGATGATACTGTCGACCGCGGCTAAGATACTTGGCATCGCATTTGCGGTAGGTCTGGACGTACTTGCACTCTCGATCGCGGTAGGGGTCATGCGGATAGGATGGCCTGCGAGGATACGCCTCGGCGTCGCTTTTTCAGTTGCAGAAGTTCTGATGCAGGTCGTCGGCTATGCTATCGGCACGGGCGCAGGGCGTATCGTCGGAACAGTTGCGATCTACGTAGGCTTTGCGATACTCGCCGGCGTCGGAGGTTTCATATTTTACGAGAGCTTCGAGCGTCGTATGCCACGATTTAAGCCCGACTCTCCCGTGGCGCTCGTCTTAGCGTCACTCTCCGTCAGTCTCGACTCCCTCGGCGTCGGCATGTCTCTGCCCGGCGTGCCGCTGCCGCTCTTACCTCTGCTCGCGACGGTGGCCATCAGCACGATCGTATTCACTGCGGTAGGACTTGCGTTCGGCGAACGACTTGGACGGCGTTACAAGCGTATAGCACAGCGCGTGGCGGGGCTTGTGCTGGTTTTATTGGCCTTAGTCTTCACAGGTCAGCGTCTAGCCGGTTGGTCGCCTTAGTACGCTGAACCCACGATTCAGTTGAATCCTGGTCCGATCGCCTCGCGGGCCGACCCGATTGCGTCTTTGTGGGTATGTAAGGTGCATGTGCGCGTCGGGGGTCCTGTGGCGTTTTGAATCCGAGGATGCTCGCGACGCATTACGAGCGAAAAGTGAATATCTCGACGCGCTGCGTGAGCAAGCGGGCGTAGCTCTGGACAAATACGCCGCCAATCTCGTTTATAACGAACTCGTGTCTAATGTTCTCAAGCACGCGCGTGAAGGAATCCGGATAAGGTTGGAGCGCAACGGAGAGGACATTTTGCTTAAGGTCGCCGACCGTGGCCCGGGTTTCAACGTTGTCCTAATGCGCGCGATTCACCCGCTCAGCGAAGGAGGTCGCGGACTCTTCCTGGCCGCCCATTACACCCGCGAGTTGCGGATCGCCGCAGAAGGAGCTGGAACGACGGTGACAGCGGCGCTGCGCCAAGAAGCCGACTCTGACCGCTAGGCGGTTACACCGCAGTGCCGCTCAAAGCGTCATCGCTTCCTTGCCGACGAGTACCCAAGGCCCGCGATTGGCGCGTACCCGCGGGTTGCCCCATAACAGACGGTCGGCCTCCCTTTTCATGCACCCCGGCCACCAGCGGATGCGCGAACCGAGGCCGATGAGAGCGCTCGCGAGCTTCAGCGTCACATCCGGGCCGAGCGCGTACATGACGCCGGTGAGGATATTTTGTGTCCGCTGCGTCGCAGCGATGGCGGGGCGACGCTGTTTTTCGATCGCACGCGCGGCTTCGTCGAGCGATGCCCCAGCGGCAAACGCCGGGACGAGGCGCTGCGCGGCGACGACGGAATCGTAGATCGCGACGTTGATGCCCTGTCCCATCGAGGGCGACATTGGGTGCGCGGCGTCGCCGAGCAGTAACAGGCCACGCTGCGACCAAGTCTCGGCAACCTGACTGACCGCCGGCAGCAGCGACAAATCGTGCCACCCGTTCAGCGCCTGCCTAACGGTGCCATCCAGTTGAGGCGGCACGTGCGCCGCAATGTGATTCACGGTTTCCGCAAATGGCCGCGCGCGCAACCGAGCGTATTTGCCTTTGTGAACGAACCAGCCTATTTGGAGTTGATGGCTGCGGCTGGCGAATGCAACGAACATCTGATCGCGCGCGGTCCTGAGGTGTATCCGGTCCGCAAGTGTGCCCGGATTAGGCGCGGAGAACCACACGAGATCGAATCGCACCGGACTCTCTCGCACCCCGATTCCCGCGGCGCGCCGAATCGCCGAGAAGCGACCGTCGCATGCAACGACCAGGGGGGCGCGCACTAGCATCTCTTCACCGTTGCGCCGCTGCGCTCGAACGCCGCCAACGGAGTCTGCGTCGCGTAACAATTCGCGTGCGAAACAGCCCATGACCAGGCTGAAACTCGATTGCTTCGACGCTTCGGCGGCAAGCAGTTCGAGAAGCTTTTGCTGCGGAACGATCATGACGCCGTCGCCGCGTCTCGAGTCGAAGACCGGCGGCAGTTCGAAGCGGATGGTCTTACGGCCGTCCCGGATATCCATGCCGCGGGGGAAAACGTAGCCGAGCCCGAGGAGCCGCTCGCGCAGGTCCAAATCGCCGAATATCCTATTCGCACCCGGCTGAAGAAGTTCGCCGCGAAACTCGCGCGCGAACGTCGCGGCCTGCTCCAAAACCGTCACGCGTATTCCGCTTCGGCTGAGTAGCAGTGCTAGCACAAGGCCGGCTGGGCCGGCGCCGACGACGATCACTTGAGGATCGCTCATGTTCCGGCTATTCTCGCAGAGGCACCTTAAATATCTCTAAAGCGCCGGCGAAGCGCAATCGCATTGGACCACGCAAGGCTGTGATAAGAAGCGCCGATTCGCGTAGAGGTCACTTAGCCTGAGGGTCCACTGCTATGCTGTCGTAGAATTCCGATTCGATAGGAGTCGTAGAACGTCCGACGCTTCCCAGAGGGTAACTGTTGGCCTGCACGCTCCCAAAGCCTCGCGATTGGGCCGGGAGCGAAAAGCTGCCTGCCCAAAGTGTGTTTTGCGACCTATTCAGCGAAATGCCGGTATAGTAGCCGTTTGCAGCACCGGATCCGTATACGAACGTTGACGTGGGGGTCCCGTTCCAGGGTCGTTTGAACACGGCGAGCGTGTTATTGTCGCCGATGGTATTTAGGATGAGATTTTCCTGACGATCGAAGACGATGCCTTCGGGTAACTGACCGGAGGCAATGTTCTGAAGGATCGTGTCGGCGCCCGTACGCGTGTTAACGGAGACCAGGATGGCTTGGCCGTAGCTGTTATAGCCGTCAGCCAGCAGCTTGTGGGCATCGGCGGCTAAATACTCCGCTTCGTTTAAATGTGACGTAAAGAGCGTGCGCGTGGGGCTCCCTCCGCCGGCTTGGATCTCGCTTGACTCAAAGAAATCGATAACGTTGTCGCCGGCATTAGCGGCGTATAAATCACCGTTCTTGTCGAATGCGAGTCCTATTGCATACGGACCTTGTGAGAGTTTCAGCGTAGCAAAGAGCGCGATCTGCTTACTCTTCACGTGCCAAACGGTGACCGTTGCCGACTTCGTACCAACGGCCAGATCGCCTGACTGCGGTTCGACTGCGAGGCCAACGCCGGTGCAAGAGCACTGCGAAATCATCTTGAGCGTTTTCGCACTATAAACGTCGACGTTGCCGACCTCGCCGTTAGAGGCAAAGATCCAGGTTACGGACGGCGGCCCTTTCCGGTCGGGGACGCTCGGTTTTGGGAAGCTCGGGCTCGAAGCCGGCATCCGATCAGCCGGCGTCCGCACGGCGGTAAACGGCCGCGTGGACGCCGGGACCGAGGTCGCCCCCTGGCACGCCGCTACCAATAGAGGTAGCGCCGTGATCGTGATAACGCGGCGCATGGGAACCTCTTTGCTTCAGTGGGCCGGCGGGGTCGCTTGAGGTCCGGGCTTCGCGCCCTTCGCGACAACCAAAACGTCGCGCATCCCTTCACTATAGTGGAAGGCGCAGCCAATCAGGTATGTGCCGGCTTTCACCAGCGTAACGCTCACGGATTTACCGGGCCCGAGCGGGCCGCTCGCATAACCGGCCGCGAGTTTACCGCCGCCTTTCGCCGGTATAGATAGCTTCGGGTCCTTTGGGAAAACTGCCGGCGGGCCGGATATCACTTTGACGACGTCAAGCGTATGCTCGACGCTTTTGGAGAGGTTGCGAAGCGTGATCTTCGTGCCCGGCGGAAAGCCGAGGGACTGCGAGCGCGCCGTTTGCGTGAATCCGCCCAGAACCGCCTTCCACTTCAACGATTTGATCGATCCGAGCCCTTCACCGGGAAGCTCCTCACCAATTGTGTGCTTCGGAAGGGTAGCAGTTACCACCAGATCGGAGTCAATCGCGGGAAGCCTGTAGGTGGCGCCGTTCATCGGAATGGCGTTTCCGCTGCCGGCATTGCCGCCGACGTTGCCGCCGCAGGCGGCAAGCGCAAGGCCGGCAAGCGTTACAACTCCGAACGCCACGAGTCTGTTAAACATGAGTCCTCCAATAGTGTCAGTGTCTTGGTGGAGTCTAGCGACGCTAGATGAAGAAAGTCTAAACGGTCGCTCGCGCCGCAAGGGCTGCGTACCGCGGACGCCTGCTTCCGTGCGTCAGCGGCGTGGAGAGCTCATTGCACCCGCAGTTGAAGCGTTTTCTCGACAGTTTGCGAGCTTGCCGGATCGCTCGCCGTGACCTTCAGGCCGATGGCCTGCAGCCCCGGCGGCGCAAAAAGCGTTATCTCCATCTTGAAGTTGCCCTGTGGACCGGCGTCGGTGCTGCCGTTGTAGAGACCCGCATAGGACGGTGCGGCTCCGATCGTGACTGTCAGGTGTCCGCGGCCAACGGTGTTCCCTTGGATCGTGAACGAACGACCGACGACCGCATTCGGTCCGGGTTGGCTGATCGTCAGATGTATTTCCACCGGTCCGGAGCGAATTACGTTAAACGACCACGACCGCTCGAAGCCGACGCCGCCGGCATCGTGTCCGGCTACCCGCGCCTCGTGCGAGCCTAGGAGCAGCGGAGCCCGCGACGTGTATGAGAAGCCGCTTGGCGAGACGTCGCTACGTTGCGTCACGTCGTTACCGTCAAGCCGAACGCGGACGCTGCCGGGGTTGACTCGATGCGAGAACTGCGCCGATACCGTGACGAACCCGCCCTGCACTCGCGCTCCAGGCGGCGGTTGCTGCGCGCGCAGGTATACCATGCTGGCCGGTGGTGGATACGGAGGCCTTGCCGGCGGAGGCGGTACGACCGGCCCTGCAACCGGCATATTGATCGTCACGACGCGCGACGGTGAATCCCAGCCGACTTGCGCGCCGAAGGCTTGTGCGATGAAGCGTAGCGGAACGTAGGTCGAGGCGCCGATGATAAAGGGCGCTACGTCGAGGGTCTGTGTTTGGCCATTGACCGTCGCCTGCGTCGAGCCGACGCGCAACTGGACCGTCGTGTTCTGTTTGGTCGCGTTGATCGTGCCCGCGGAATAGACCACCGACGCGCCCATATGCTCGAAGACGCCGCGTAGCGGGACGAAAACACGACCCTCTCGCTCGATCGGCGCGGGATTGAGATACAACGGCTGTCCGTTCAGCTTAACGGTCACGGTCTGCGCCACCACGGCGGGTGGTAAACTCGTGACGACCAGTGCGGTGATAAAGGCTGCGGCCAGCGCGCGAGGAAGCGGTGAAAACACGGCCCGACCCTCCTATCGAACCCTTGCGTTCAGGAGTTGGGCTTCCCTTCCGCTAATGCTGCATTCTCGATCTTAACGTCGACGGCGGCGCTGGAACGTCCGGCGACTCGCGTGCGAATCGACTGTAAGTGTTTGGGCGAGTACCGGATCTGCGAACTCATGCTCGCTACGCTTCAAAGGCGTGCCGATTGCGTTCTCGATACGTGCAAACAAACCGGCCTCGTCACGCGAAACGAACGTAATCGCATCTCCCGATTTTTGCGCGCGTGCCGTGCGGCCGATACGATGAATGTAATCGGTTGGCTCGGTGGGGACGTCGTAGTTGATGACGTGTCCGAGATCGTCGATATGGATGCCTCGCGCGGCGACGTCGGTGGCGACCAAGACGCGGTAGCCTCCCTTCTTAAATGCCTCGAGCGCGTGAGAACGCTGCGCTTGCGAACGATCTCCATGGATGCGCCCAACATCGACACGATGGCGCATCAATGCACCGGCGACGCGCTCCGCTCGGGATTTAGTTCGGGTAAAAACGAGCGCATTGAAGATGCGTCCATCTTTGAGCAGGTCAACGAGGAGATCCGTTTTTTTGTGCGGCTCCACGTCGTACACCCACTGGGTCACGGTTTCGACCGGGGTCGTATGCGGTGCCAAGTTTATGCGCACCGGTTCGCGGAGAAAATCGCGAGCGAGCTGCGCCGCCGCACCGCCGAGTGTTGCCGAGAAACAGAGCGTTTGGCGGTCGGTCGGTAGTTTGGCGACGATACGCTTTACTGCAGGTAAGAAGCCCATATCGAGCATACGGTCCGCTTCGTCGAGCACGAGAATCTTAACGTTATCGAGACGAGCTTCGTTTTGCTGCATCAAATCGATGAGTCGTCCAGGCGTTGCGACGATGACGTCGGTACCGCGGCGCATGGCTTTGATTTGCGGGTTCATTGCCACGCCTCCGTTAATAGCGGTGATGCGGAGGTCTGTGTGTTTCGCCAACTGCCGGAGATGCTCGGTGACCTGCTGCGCAAGCTCACGAGTCGGGGTCAGGATCAACGCGGCGCTGCGATCGCTGCGCCGCTCGAGCAGCCTCTGGAGCAGCGGTATGCCGAAGGCCGCGGACTTGCCGCTTCCGGTGGGAGCGCTCGCGAAGATGTCGTGGCCAGCCAGGGCAACGGGTATAGCCATCCGTTGAATCGGCGTGGGTTCTTTATAGCAAAGATTCTCGACGCCGCGCAAAATGGCAGCATCCAGCCGGAGTTCTGGAAAAGTGGAAATACGTAACCTATCTTTCGGTGGGCGCTACTATCGACCACTCGAAAGATCGCGCTAGAGGGTGGGAAGGAGTGTCTCATAGATTCCTCCCCGATGCAAGCCTTTATACCCTGAGGAACACAAAACGGTTTCATTCCCTGCTCTAGGTCAGGTGTTTTTAGCTCGTCGTTGCTCTGATATCTCCGTTGCGCCATCCGGGCATCGAAACGTTTCCATATGCAGCATCGAGCTAGCAGCCCGGATAACAGGGAGGGAGCGGGGGCGGCGGATAGGGCGCGTACTGCTGCTGCGGATATTGCTGGTACTGCTGCTGCGGATATTGCTGGTACTGCTGCTGCGGGTATTGCTGATACTGCTGCTGAGGGTATTGCTGGTACTGCTGCTGCGGGTATTGCTGGTACTGCTGCTGTGGATATTGCTGCTGAGGGTACTGCTGATACTGCTGGGCGTACTGCGAATGCGATGGATATTGCGGGTACGGCGAATATTCACGTTGTGCGATCTGCGACGGCCGTGCTAGCGGGGTTGCGCTTGCGATATCGTCATTGAATTTTCCAAACGTCGCTTTGTGGCTTTCGAATAATGCAACGAGATCGGCTTCGCGCTGCTCGTCGCTCGGGTGATCGGCGCCGCCGTTGTTGCTAGTCCCCATCGCCCGACGGTACTCCCTGAAGTTCCAGACCAGCCCCCACGGATTAAATCCCGCTTTTGCGCACAAGTAAGCACCGGTGCGATCCGCATTTCTCTCGGCAGCGCGTTCGTAGGCGATCACGTTAGGATCTTGCTGCGACCGACCGCCCTGCGTCGCTTGGAAGACCGCATACATGTCGTGGTGGATGTCGTGACTGACCTCGTGGCAGATCACGCCCGCGACCTCGTCTCTATTCTTGAGAAACGACAGCAACGCGGTCGTCACGTAGACGTTGCCGCCCGGCATCGAAAATGCGTTTGGGGTCTGCTCGTTCAGCAAGACGAAATGAAACGGTGCAAAGTACTGCGGGTTAGCAACGATGGCGATGGCGTTTCCGATCTGGTCGAGCGTCCGATAGAGCGGCGACTGCGGTGGGACGATCTCGCCGCGCTGCATGTAGTCCGCGTAGCGCTGCTGGCCGACCTGGGTTTCCCAGCTTTCTTCCCGCGAGGACGTGTCCGGCAACGCTGCCGCCGGCCAGAGGAACAGGACCGCGGAAAAGCCGGCAAGCGCTCGCAGAAAGATCTTCATAGTGCAAGCTCTTCCCCAACACGGTCGGCGCGGCCCGGCGCAGTTCGTCGCAAAACGGCTAAGAGTAGATGAGATTCGTGGCGGTTCTTGACAATCGGACAGTCGTGTATTCAAAGGCCGCCGGACGGCAACCAGGCCTCCGGTGACTTCGTCAATGTCGGAACAGTGTGCAAAACCCGTAACGAGCCGGAACCTTGCGGATTTCTTCGGGCACAGCCGCAGTCACGAGTTCGAGCTGTACTTTCAAGTCGCGCCAGAGCCGGAACGTTCATAGGCGAACGTCCGCGCGATCAAACGCGCTCCTACTGTGACGCTGTAGGCTGCGCCTCCCCACCCGAACCGCCCATATGGCCGCCGACGACCAACACGTTAGTCATCACGGTTTGGCGGCCGAACGTGGCGCGGAAGCGACCGCTTACGGTCACCTGGCTCCCGTCGCTGACGTTCGTGTTCCCAAACGCAATCACGTTGATGCACGCGCTGTCGCAAAGCTGATAGGCCGTGGCCGTGCCGCGCCGCGTCTGGCGGGTCGTGGGGTTTTTCACCGCACCGGAGACAGTAACGTCCTGTCCGTCGTAGTTCGATGGATTGGCAGCAAGCGCGGACGGCGCAACCGTTTGGTTGCTATGAGCGCACCCGACGGTTGACGCAACGGCTGCCAACAGAGCGGCATACGTTATTGCCGCACGTAAGGGTCGCAGATGTGAGAGCGAAAGCATCGATGTCCTCCAGGCGCTTGCTGCAAATGTCGTGCCTTCCAAAGTTCGATTGACCGCCGCCTGTGGCCTTGAACGCGTAAGCAACCTGTGGGCTAAGAGACGTTAAGGGCGCCGATGAAGGTGCGCGCGCCCGCCGACGACATCACCCACTCGATGCTCGCGTGGATACCGGCCCAGTGTTCAAGTTGGCGCATCGGTGACGGCCGGGAACACATCTACGCGTTGGTCATTCGCTGTCGGGAATAAGATAATCGTCGGGGAACTGGTGCATGAAGAATTTCGGCGGCAACGGCGCCTTGATCGGAACGAACTTGGCAGGGCTTTGGGAAAAATCGAAGCAGTCGGCTGCCGGCGACGTCGCGCGCTTGTCGGCTTTGGCGAGCTGACCGAGACCGTAGAGATCTTCGGCGAAGCGCAGCACGCTGGCCGTTTCGTATGGAACGTGCGAGACGCGATCGTGTACGACGTACGGAGAGAGCATGATTAACGGTACGCGAAAGCCTAAGCTGTCGCGATCCTTGTATTCCGGCGCCACCGGATCGTAGAGGCCGCCCCAATCGTCCCACTGGATGAAGATCGCCGTTGAGTTCCAGAACTTGCTCTCGCCGACCGTGTTCACCAGCGCGGCGACCCAGGACGGACCGTAGTCATCCGGGCAGTTGGTGTGGTCTGAGTCATCGCAGACAGGTGTGATCCACGTAAAGTTTGCGAGTTCTCCGTGGCGTACGTCGGTTATGAACTTCCAATTCGGGGAGATGACGTCTTTCTTCCAGTCGGGCCCGTTGTAGATGTGCTTGATGGCTTGATAACTGGACCACGTTCCACCGTCGCCGCTCGAGCCGCTCCCGTATTGACTTGCGTAGAAGCGCCAGGAGAGCTTCGCCTTATCGAGCTCGTCGCCTAGGGTTTGATAGTCGTAGCACGCCTTCTGATACCCGGTGACGACGCGCTGTCGGGTGATCATTGAGACTTGCGAGGCTTCGTTGTCCTGGCAGCCCCAGTAGCCGTCAGGCAAATCGGCGCTCCAAGCGGCCTGCGCGGCGATGATATACTGATGCGCGACAAAGCTCTCGTCGAGCTGCGATTGGAACATTCTGTCGGCGAGCGCGCCTTCGTGCGCCATGTCGAAGTACGGCTTCGACTGATCGTGCGGCACGTACACGTACTGCGAGTTCTTAAAGCCACCGTCGGTCCACTCTTGGTCGAAACCGTTCATCCGACAGTCCGTGCCGGGGAGCTTGCCCGTACCGTTGCACGCCGCGATCATCGCCGCGACGGAGTGATCGATATCGTAGAACGCGCCGAGCTTCGATGGCTGCAGTTTGATCTTTTGGCCCTGGGAGTTCATGCCTTCCGTGACGGTATATGCACCCGGATAGCCATAGAACAGGTTGTTGAAACTGCGGTTCTCTTGAACGATATAGACAATATGCGTGATCTTGCCGGCGCCCGTTGCGTTGAGCGCACGCAATGCGTTGCCGCCTTGCATGTAGGGCAGGGAGCCCTGCGACCCAAGCGAGCAGCCCGCGAGCATGGCCGCACCCGCGCAGACGCCGAGTGCAAGGGGCGTGAAAACTGAAAGTCTCATCTAGGAGAATCCTCCACCTAAGCAGCAACGGAATGAGGAAGGGCTGACTTTCGACCAACGGCGCTCAGTTCCATCGTCGGGCCGCCGCTAGTCTGCCATCACGGAGGAGATCATGTCCTTTCGCCCACGGAACCTGTTGCCGTTCGTACTGACCGGGATCGCCGCCGGAACGATCCCGTTCGCAAACCCCACGCGCGCCGCTCAAACGGGGCTTATCGTCGTCCCCGGGCCGAACTCAAGACCCAGTTCGACCTGCGACCACACGTGTTACTACGTCAACGCGTCTAACGGCTCCGACGACGCGGACGGACGTGCTCCCGCGACCGCGTGGCGAACGTTGCGAAAAGCGGCTCAGACCGTCGGTCCAGGCTCCACGGTTTTGATAGCAAGTGGCCTGTATGCACCGCTACGCATTCCAAGCTCGGGGACTCCGGACGCGTGGATCAAGTTCGTCGCGGCTCCGGGAGCTCACCCGGTTATTCGGTTGAACGACTCCCGAGTCGGCATCGCTACCGGCACGGGCGCATACATCTTGATCGACGGCTTCGAAGTAATCGGGCAAAACCAAACCATCACGGCTGCGGAAGGCCAAATGAATAACGGGTCGCAGCCTGCGCTAAACGAAAACTGCATCCTTGTCGGCCGTATTCCGACGGCGGCCGGCTCGCAGACCCTCGCGCACGACGTCGTCATTCGAAACAATATTGTTCACGACTGTAGCGCGAGCGGTATTACCACCGCATTCGCCGACGCCGTCACCGTAGACCACAATATCGTTTACAATAACTCCTGGTGGGGCGTTAACGATGGCAGCGGGATTTCGATCTGGATGCTAACCGACGTCGTGCCAAATAACGGTCCGTACAAAAACTACATCGTGGGGAACTTCGTCTACAACAACTACTGCAATCTACCGTTCCGCTATTTTCGGCCCGTTCCCGCGATCACCGACGGAAATGGAATCATCATCGATACGAATTCCCACGTAACCAGGATGCCGAACATGCCCTCGTATCCGGCATATCAAGGTCGTACCTATATCGCCAACAACATCGTGTTTGCCAATGGGGGAAAGGGAATTACCGCAAACAGATCCTCGCACATCGATGTCGTGAATAACACGGTTTATAACGATGAGAAAAGCAATTCTCGTTATGTCAACATCGGTGAGATCACGGCCAATAGTTCGTCGCTCGACGTTCATTTCTACAACAACATCGCCGTGAACCTCAACGGCAAGAAAGTAGATAACACCGCCGGCGGGACATACGACTATAATGTCCTAAGCGGTTCGACAATACCATACGTCGGGCCCCACGATATCGTCGGCGACCCTCTGCTGGCAAACGCGATAGCTAATGGGTCTGTCTCAAACCCGTCGCCCACGGATTTTACACCGAAAGCCACCTCGCGCGCGCTGCGGAACGGAACGAACGACCGTGCGCCGGCGGTGGATTACTTCAATAACCCACGAAGTGCGGGTAGCGTGGACCGCGGCGCAATTCAAGTATCGAAGGCAGATTCCCTGAGCCGCGGATCGGTAAGTCGATAGTCGCGGCGGAACGACGTAATGCTAAAGCTCAACTTCAGCGAAGGTCTTGTCGCTGTAGAGCTCATACCGCTTACCGGCGGCATCGGCGATGAGCGGAAACTCACCCTCGGAGAGTAACCGGTATGTGGAAGGTTCAGCCGCCGTCCATTTCCGCGTGTCGTGATGGAGAGTAAATTCAAATCGTCGCCTTTCAATCGCAATTACCACCGTTTCCAACGCCGCTACTCCTTCACGCTTACACGTCATTTCGCGCCGAACATGCGAAAGATCACGAATAGACCAGCGGCGAAGAGGCCACCGCCGAGAAAGACGGTAACGGGAACGGTTAGCACCCAAGCCAGCACGATATTCCGTAGTGTATTCATTTGCAAACCTGAGCCGTTTGCCGCCATCGTTCCAGCGACGCCCGACGTAAGGATGTGCGTGGTGCTGACAGGTAAGCCGACGATGTCCGCGCTCTGGATCGTCGCCCATGTCACGATCTCGGCCGACGCGCCTTGCGCATATGTGAGGTGCGCTTTGCCGATCTTTTCACCGATCGTTACGACGATACGCTTCCAGCCGATCATGGTGCCGATGCCCAGGCAGAGCGCCACGGCGAACTTCACCCAGGTCGGAATGTATGACGTCATGCCGTTGAGCTGCTTCGCGTAGTCCTTGAGCAAGGCGACCTGTTCGGGCTGCGTAAAGGTCGTTCCACTTTTGGTCATCTTCGTAATGCTGGCGCCTACGAGATAAACCTTGGTTCGCAGATCGCGGCGCTCGTCGCCGGTGAGTTTGCTCGGAGTCGACGCGGAAGCAACGATCGCTGAGATTTGACGGTTTTGGTACGCCAACGCGGTAAACGTTTCGTCCACGGTCTTCGCGCCGGATTTCAGGAAGTCGGAGAGGGCTGCCTCGGCTTCGTGGCCCGAAATTGTAGCGGGTCCGGCTTTCGCATCGAGGACCGCCTGCACCGAGTGACTGGTCGCAACCATTTTCGCGATCTGCTCGGGGCTAGTTGCTGGATTGATAGCGTAAATGCCCGGCAGAATGCCGATCATTATAAGCATTATCAGGCCCATGCCCTTTTGGCCGTCGTTCGAACCATGAGCGTAGCTGACGCCCGTGCACGTTAGCACGAGCAGCGCCCGAATCCACCAGACCGGGGGCGTGTCGCCATCCGGGGATTCATACAGCTTCGGGCTACGAATCAAAAACTTCATGATCAGCAACAGCGAGCAGCTGCAACGAAGCCGACGACTGGCGAGATGAGCAAAGCGGCAAACGTATCGTGCACCTTACCCCAATTGACACCGTCACCGAAGGGGCGTCCGTTCAGGTAGGAGTTCATCAGACCGACGCCCACGATCGATCCGATCAATGTGTGCGAACTCGAGGCCGGGATGCCCAAGTACCAGGTCGAGAAGTTCCAAATCAAGGCGGCGGATAACAGGGCAAAGACCATGGCGAAGCCGGCCGCCGTCCCGACGTGGATTACGAGCTCGACCGGGAGCAGGGCCACGATGGTGAACGCTACCGCACCGCTCGACAGCAACACACCGATAAAGTTCCAAATTCCGGACCAAATAACGGCTATTCCGGGCTTGAGCGTGTTCGTATAGATGACGGTCGCCACGGCGTTAGCCGTATCGTGAAATCCATTGATCGTCTCGAAGGAAAACGCCAGCAGGAGCGCGCCGGCCAATAGGACTAGCGTTCCGGCCGATACGCCCGCGAACAAGCCTTCCATTTGCCTATTGTAGGGCCGGTTATTAAGGCGGTTTTAAGGGCCGGTCCTACCAGTGGCCCGCGCTTTGACCGCCATCTACATGCGAAATCTCGCCAGTTACGTATGGGGCGCTTTCCAAATACATCACGGCAGAGGTAACGTCCTCGATCTCTCCAATTCGCCCGAGCGGGATCTGCGCCTCGAGCCCGGCGTAGGATGCCTCTGGATGCGTCCTTATAATTGTGGGTGAGACCGCATTCACCCGGATGCCACAAGACGCATATTCGATCGCGAGCGCCTTCGTGACTGAGTTCAAGCCGCCCTTAGTCAACGATGCGAGGGCGGCAGGAACACCTTTGACGGGTTGTTCGGCTACGGTCGCGGTGATGTTGACGATATGACCCCAACCTTGGGCCTCCATCGCACGCAGTGCGCGCTGCGTAATGTGGAAAAATCCCGCGAGGTTCGTTAAAAGCATCAAGTCAAAGTCAGCCCGGGTGTACTGCGTAAATGGTTTCGAAACGTAGGCTCCTGCATTATTGACTAGCGTGTCGAGCCGGCCAAATCTATCAACACCCTCGTTCATAATGAAGTCGGCGGTCTTATGGTCGCTGATGTCGCCGGCAACGTTCAGCACATTCGGGTCTGTGCTTTGGCCGATTGAGAGCGCGCTGGCGACCACTTTGAAGCCGGCATCGCGATATGCGGCTACTAGGCCCGCGCCGATACCGTGCGAAGCACCGGTGATTATAGCAACCTTTTCGCCGATCACGTCTTGAATAAGCACGTCAACCTCCTTAGTGCCGATTCGACGGCGATCGATTGACAACCGCCGCAGCCTGAGAGAACTTGCCGCGTCGCTTCTCTTCCGGCTATCGGCGTACGACGCGGATAGCCACTTTCCGGCGGAGGCGGATTCGGCTGTTAGCCACATTGCTTGGGAGAGAGTGCGTTGCTCTTAAGCAATCGTAACGGTAGGCCCATAGTCGGGGAACGGTCTCTACGCCGCGCCGCGTTATCGGACGCTATCGCAAAAGAACGATCCTGCCGCCGTCAGTGAACACGATCACTAGCAGGATCGAAGTCAACGTTAACTCGTACGACCACCCGAGGCCATCTTTTCCCCAAAAGCCTGTTTTCCAGACGAAGAGCTTTTTCTGAATCGCGCCAAGCATGATGAGGATCAAACCTATTGCGGCCAGCTGCTGGAACACGCCGACGACTACTGCTGCTCCGCCGGCGACCTCCGCCGCGCCGAGGAAAATCGCAAAGCTTTTGGATATTCCGAGGCTTTTGCTTCGAGCCTCTGGGTCCTTGAGGTCGTTGTACCCGCTGTCGATGTAGACCGCGCCCGCCATAACTCTAAGAAAGAGTATTCCATAATCAGTAAAGGGCGTGAGATCGAACATGAGCGATATCTCCTAAATCCAATCGTAGATCGTGAATCGTCGCGTAGATTCGTTCTTCACGGCCCGAAAACTGCACGGCACCGATCTTAGCCGGCAACCCCCACGGGAGACTCAGGGCGTTATACTAGGATGATGGGAACGTCGGGCGTTCTCTACTCAAGCCGATAGTGCTCGCGCCGATCTTAGGCATTGGCTTCGCGTTACTGGCTGTTCCGTTGCCGAACTTTATCGCCGAATCGTTGACGCTGATCGGACATAGTGCCGGCGGGGTCGCGGCGGGGTCGACCCTCATCGCCAGCTCGCTGCTCAGCGCGGTCACATTGGCGATCGGGTTGGCGCTGCTCGGCGGCAAGTTGCGCGGTGGCGGCCGGGCGAAAACGCTCCGCTAGCCCGGGCTTTCCCCGAGCTCCCGCCTCATCAGCCGACTTCCCATGTCGAATTTGCAGGTTCCCATCCGACGCATCAACAGAAGACCCCAATCCACTATAAGGAGAGACCCAATGAGATTCGCGGTCCTTGTTAAAGCCAACAAAGAGAGCGAGGCAGGCGGGCTGCCATCGAGTGAGATGTTGGAGAAGATGGGCAGGTTCAACGAGCAGCTCGCCAAAGACGGCGTGATGCTGGCGGGCGAAGGCCTGCAGGCCTCGTCGAAGGGAGCGCGACTGCGCTTCGACGGCGGCCGCACGACGGTCACCGACGGCCCGTTCACTGAAACGAAAGAACTGATCGCCGGCTTCTGGATCGTTCAAGGGAAATCGAAGGAAGAGGTGATCGAGCGATTCACGCACGCGCCGTTCGACGGCGGCCAAGTCATCGAGATTCGTCAGATCTTCGAAGCCGAAGACTTCGGCGAAAACCTCACACCTGAAGTCCGCGCTTCTGAGGCGCGCCTTCGGGAGCAACTCAAATGAGGTTCATTTCAATCCTGACGTTCGATCGCGCCAACGGGCACCCACACGAAAGCCCCAAAATAACGGAACGGATGCGCGAGCTTGTCGAGGAAATGCGCGCCGAAGGTACGCTCGTCGATACGGGCGGCCGCAGCAACGAGTTGGTGGAACTCCGCCTCACGCGCAAGAACGGCCGCACGACCGTCACCGACGGGCCGTTTTCCGAATCGAAGGAAGTTGTCGGCGGATACGCCGTGCTCGAGCTAAAGGATCGCAAAGCCGCAGTCGCTGCAGCAACGCGCTTTCTCGAGACCCTCGGCAACGACGCTACCTGCTACCTCCACGAAGTCCACCCACCCCCGGAGTGACCGCCAACCTTCACGCCGGCATCGCGGCAATCTGGCGCATCGAATCGCCCAAACTGATCGCACGGTTGTCGCGGATGGTGCACGATGTTGGACGCGCCGAGGATCTTGCGCAGGATGCATTCGTTTCGGCCCTCGCACAGTGGCCGGAAGAGGGCATTCCGCGCAACCCCGGCGCGTGGCTCATGACGACTGCCAAACGACGCGCTATCGATCAGATCCGCCGCGATGAGACGCTCCAGCGCAAATCGGAAGAACTCATTGCCGATCTCTCGGCCAAGGCATCGGAAACCGACGTTGCCGCAACCTACGAAGAAATCGACGACGACTTGCTTCGCCTGATGTTCGTGGCGTGCCATCCGGCCGTTTCGACGGAAGCCCATGTAGCGCTGACGCTCAAGCTGCTCGGCGGCCTCACCACCGCCGAGATCGCGCGCGCCTTTCTCACCTCGGAAACGACGATCGCGCAACGCATCGTCCGCGCGAAGCGCACGCTCATGGAAGCGCGAGTTCCGTTCGAAGTCCCCTCCGGCTCCGAGCGCCGGCAACGCCTCGCCTCGATCCTCGAGACCATCTACCTGATCTTCAACGAAGGCTATGCGGCAACCGCCGGCGACGACGTCCTGCGGCCCGAGCTCGTTGAAGACGCACTGCGCCTAGGGCGCATGCTCGCCGCTCTCATGCCGAACGAGAGTGAGGTTTACGGGCTCATCGCGCTGATGGAAATTCAAGCATCGCGAATGCGGGCTCGCATCGGGCCCTCGGGCGAACCGATCCTCCTGCTCGACCAGGATCGCGGCAAATGGAACCGTCTACTCATTCAACGTGGCCTCACAGAACTGACGAAGGCCGAACAACTCGCGGGCGCGGTCGGGCCATACGAATTACAAGCCGCAATCGCCGCCTGTCACGCCCGCGCCGCAACTGCAGAAGAAACTGACTGGGAGCGCATCGCTGCGCTGTATGACGCACTCGCGCAAATCGAACCGACACCGGTCGTTGAATTGAACAGAGCCGTGGCGGTCGCAATGGCATACGGCCCGCAAGCCGGACTCGACATCGCTGACAAACTCCTCGACGAGCCCGCACTCCGAATCTACCACCTGCTTCCGAGCGTCCGCGCCGATCTGCTCTTCAAACTCGGCCGTGCAACGGAGGCCCGAGCGGAATTCGAACGCGCCGCCGCTCTCGCGCGAAACAGCCGCGACCGCGCGTTTCTGCTCTCGCGCGCCGCCCAATGTCCCGTGTCTACCTCTTGATCGTGCTGAGCGTTGCGCCGTCGGCGCCCTCTGCGGTCAAATCCGAACTGCTGAGCGTGCCTAAGGAAAGAAGAGCGGGACTTACGTCGCGCTCTTCTTTGCGTTGATAGGTTGGAACGAACGTCGCTAAGCTAACGTCACGTTTTCATGCAGTGGATTGCAACCTTCGTCGTCTTGCCCTTTGAATCCGTCGCAGTGGAGTCGTCGGTCGTCTCGGTGTCGCTGACTTTCGTTATTACGTCCGAGCCGCTGCTGCCGTCGAGATTTTTGTTCGTCCAGGCTATCGTGTTGCCTTGCCAACCCGGTGACGAACTAATCCCATAACCTCCCGCGCTGTCCGCACCAACCTGAACCCATTGCTTGATCGAGCCGTCGTAGGTCATGTAGTTCGTGCTCTGAATCGTAGAAGTGCGGTATCGGTCGAACGGCGGTGCGGAGTCCTGAGTAACCATCCACGCGCCATCCATGCCGATCGTAGTCGTGCTCGAATCGGGGCGTTCCATACCGCGTAACATTTGGGTGCATCTCCACGAGCCCGTGAGGAACATCATCGAGGAGAAGTCAGGGTGCGCCATCGGAACCTGCGTCGAAACGGGAGACGGTGAGGCCGCTGAGACCAACGGCGTTGATGCGAGCCCAAAAGCAAGGGCGATAACACCAAGCGCCGCGAGTGCCGCTTGTTTCATATTGCGTGTCCTTCGTAGAACTTCATAGGCACTGCGATGCATCTTTGAAGTAAATATCGCATCATCGCAGCCTAAGCAACGATCGCAGGGCTGCGCCCATTGTGTGCCTTTAGAGTGGCTTTGTCAACGAACTAAGGCGGAGGACTCTCGTCTGAGCGCAACTTTTCTCACGGTTTCGGCCATACTGGACCCGCTTGCGGACGCATTCGGCGGAGTTGCCATTCGCTCGAGCGAACGGAACCGGCTCACTTCCCCTCGCGCAGGAGAGCAACGTTGGATATTGATTTTAGTGCTGCCGATTCATGGCCATCCCTTCCGTACGACGAGATGGCTCCGACGGTTGATCACCTTCATCGACTCAGTCAGATCGCTGGGAAATACACCCTCGATCAGCCTTTTGAAGCGTATTGGGGTGACGTCACCCTACTGGTTACGCCGCGGGGCATCGCGACGCGGACGTTGAGGTCGAATGACGTACTGTTCGATATCGAATACGCGATCCTTGATTCTCAAGTCGTCGTTACGGCCTCGACGGGCAAAGCTACGCTCCCGCTTGCGGGCGGCTCGGTAGCGGATTTCTACAGGAAGTTCGTCGACGCGGTTGCAGCCCTGCGTATCCCGGCTCCACGCACGACGTTGGAGACGGAAATCGCTGGAGCGCTGCATTTCGACTCGGACACCGTCGATCGTCCTTATGATGCGGCCATGGCGCGCCGAATGTGGATGGCTTTTGCTAGCGTCGCAAGTGCGTTGAGCCTCTGGCAGTCCCCCTACATCGGGCCTCGACCGCCCGTCGGGATCATGTGGGGCGGGTTCGATATCTACGCTCCGCGATATAATGGCCGATCGCTGGTGCCCCCCCACGACCGGCCGATATTCCAACAAAACGGCATGAACGGCGAAGTGGTCGCCGTCGGATTTAGCCTGGGCGACTTGCAGTCGCGTGCGGCCGGCTTCTACGCCTACATTTCCCCGTCTCCAGCCGGACTTGAGAGCGCCGATTTCGGCGTCAAGGAGGCCGCCTACGACGCCGCCGCGGGGCTCGTCGTATTCCCTTGGGATGTCGCGCGCGCCAGCAAGAACCCACAAGATGCGGTGCTACGGTTCGCCGATGCCGTCTACGCCGCCGCCGTTAAACTTGGAGGGTGGCCGAATAACTGGGTCAATTCCCGACATGACGGCTGGTATGCGAGTAGGCACCTGATTTCCGGCTAGATGGCTAGGCGGCAGCGTTCGAAAGTTCCCGTCTTCGAAAACGGGGAGGGGAATCGTGACATGGCGTTGTGCGGTATACGCCTCATAGACCTCGGGAAACGCGAGATGATAAACGCCGATTTGCTCGAGCGCACTTAGGCGAAGCACTCGCGATAATTTCGCCAGAAACTGCACCGATACGCGAATCGGCCGGCCGCTTTCAAACCATCGATACCAATCACTCGAAACGCCAACGAGGCTTCGGTCGCCCAAACCGACGGCGTAATTGCGAACCGAGCACCACTCAAAGCAAAGTGGTCCCCTCAATAGCCAGAACTTCAACCCCTGCCCGTATCTTTTGGGCGGCCACAATCGTCTACATAACGGTACCGAGTTTTTTGAAGGAGATAACAAATGACCGACCGTCTGTTGAACGCACCTCCCGTCGCGTCACCGGAGGAGTGGGAAACCGCCCGCCAGCAGCTGCTGGTAAAAGAAAAAGCGTCGACCCGCGCCCGCGACGCTCTCGCCGCGGAGCGGCGCCGCATGCCGTGGATGAAGGTCGAGAAAAACTACACGTTCGACTCACCCAAGGGCAAGGTCAGCCTCGTCGACTTGTTCGAAGGGCGCCGCCAGCTGGTAATCTATCGCGCGTTCTTCGAACCCGGCGTGTACGGCTGGCCCGAGCATGCCTGTCGCGGCTGCTCGATGATGGCCGATCAGGTCGCGCACGTTTCACACCTCAACGCACGAGACACGACCTTCGCGAACGTCTCGCGCGCTCCGCAGCCCGACATCGAGCGCCTGAAGGCGCGGATGGGCTGGACGATGCCGTGGTATACGATTACCGACGGTTTCGACGCCGACTTCGGCGTTGACGAATGGCACGGCACCAACGTCTTTTTCCACGACGGCGACAACGTGTACCGCACGTACTTTCTCAACAACCGCGGTGACGAGGCGTTGGGAGGGACGTGGAGCTACCTCGACATCACGCCGCTCGGGCGTCAAGAGAACTGGGAAGATTCACCCGAAGGCTACCCTCAGTCCGAGCCTTACAAATGGTGGAACTGGCACGACTCGTACGGAGTCGAGCAAGGCGGCAAGTGGAGCGACGTCGTCGATGCTGCGCAGGAGATACTGACATGATCGTTCTCGCGCACATTATGGCGATGCCGGTGGAAGAGATTTTGGTCCCGGTTGCGAGCGGGGCCGGCGCCGGAGCGGTGATATGGCTTGCCGGTCTACTAAGGAGAGCAGTACGATGAAGTCGCTGAAAGATAAGCCTGCGATGGTGATCGGAGCGAGCTCCGGTGTCGGCTTGGCAACGGTGAAACGGTTAGTTTCCGAAGGAGCCTCGGTCGTCGCCGTTGCGCGCGGACGCGATGGGCTCAACGCAGTTGCTGCGCAGTTCGATGGCGCCGTGCGGACGGTCCAGGCCGATGCGACGGATGCGTCGACCGCGGAGCGGTTGTTGCGCGAGTACAAACCGCAACTCGTCGCACTTGCTGCCGGCGTCCGGCCGCCGATGGGAACGCTCGATGAGTTCAGTTGGGAGGCATTTTCCATTCCGTGGAACGCCGATACGCAAGCTGCGTTTCGCCTACTGAAGGCTGCGCTGACGCTTCCGCTCGCGGCAGGCAGCACGGTCGCGATCGTTTCGAGCGGAGCCGCGGTCGCCGGCTCACCGCTCTCGGGCGGCTACGCCGGCGCAAAGCGTATGCAATGGTTTATGGCCGAGTACGCACAAGAAGTGTCGGACGCGAGGAAGTTAGGCATCCGCTTTTTCGCCGTGCTGCCGCGTCAGCTAATTGAAGGCACGGAGATCGGAACCACTGCAGCCACCAATTACGGTGCCGCGCAGGGTTTATCGGCGGCGGAGTTTCTCAAACGTCGCTGGAAGGTTCCGCTCGACGTCGATAAGGTCGGCGCGGCGATCGTCGAAGGCTTGCGAGGAGATCTCGTCGACGGCGTCGCCGCGATCGGGGTGACCGGTGAAGGCGTCGAACCGTTGGGGTGAAGATGGAAGATCAGACGCGCGCGCTGTTGCCGGCGATGGCGGAAGCACGCGAGCAATTCATGGAGCTCGTCGACGCAATTCGCCCCGAGCTCCATCGGTATTGTGCGCGCATGACCGGGTCGATCTTCGACGGCGAAGACGTCGTTCAAGACACTTTGGCAAAAGCGTATTACGCTCTGGGCCAGATGGTGCAGCCACCCAACCTCAAACCCTGGCTCTTCCGGATCGCGCATAACACGGCTATGGATTTTATCAAACGCTACGAGCGCGAACACGTGGAGCCCGTTGCGGACGTCCCGGACCGCGCAGAGCCCGAAGAATCCGGCGTCGATCCCGCACTCGTGGAAGCGGCGCTGACGGTTTTCGCAGCGCTGCCGCCGACGCAGCGCAGCGCCGCGATCCTCAAAGACGTGCTCGGACAATCGCTCGAGGAAACCGCGCACACGATGGGAACGACCGTCGGCGCAGTGAAGGCCGCGTTATCGAGAGCGCGCGCGAACATCGCTCGGACCCCGCGCGCGCGTTTTGCGGAACCGGCGCAACCCGTCGCCGGCGAAACGCTGATGACGCTGCGGCGGTACGCCGATCTCTTCAACGCCCACAACTGGGATGGGCTGCGCGCGCTGCTTGCGGCGGAATCGCGCCTCGAGGTCGTTTCGCGCGTGCAACATCCACGTGCGGTGGACGCGGGGTACTACGATCGCTACGCCGCGTACACCAAGACCGAAGACCTTCGCGCGGAAGCGGGCTTCGTCGACGGCGTTCCGGCGATTGCGATCTTCAGTCCGCCATCGAGCCGAGAGCCCGCGTACTTCGTCTTGCTTGAGGTTAGCGCCGGCCGTATCTCGCTCATTCGCGATTTCCGCTACATCCCATACATTACGATCGACGCGCGTTACTCGGCACTCGGTGCCCCTTGACAAACGCGGGGATTTCGAAAACAATACTTTCACCACGCCCGAGGGCTTTTTCCATGCTTGAATACGTGCCGATCGTTCTAGGCTTCGTTACCGGAGCTGTCTTTCTGCATGCTCGGGGGCGTCCGCGCACGATCCTCATTCCGCTGGGGGTACTGTTTTCGGGAATCGTCGGGACCGTAGTCACAGGCGAATATCTCGACGGGTGGGGACGGCTACCGCTCGATGTCGCGGAAGCGGCGCTCGGCCTAGCCGTTGCGTTTGCCGTTGCCGCCGGCATCGACCGTCGCGCGCGCGCCCGGCACATTCCCTAGAGGCGGTTCCGTGAACGCCCTGCTGAACGCTCTGAGGTCGATCGTCGCCGCCATCGTGGGAGTTCTTCTCACGCTTTTCTTCGATCTGTGGCCGGCGCTACAGCGACTTATCAAGGCGCTCCAAGCACTCATTCGCAAGCTGTTGGGTACGGCGGCTCGGGAGCTTCCACCCGTGCAGGCGTCGTGCGTTCCTATCCGCCATCCTTCGATGAAGCGACCGGACCCGATGATCTACGACCAGTACTATCTCATGAGCCTGGGGCTCGCCGTCAGTTGGCAGAATCCGGACATCCAGATCTTGCAGGGTGGCGTCCCGGTCGCCTCCGCGTACGACCTCTCGCCCTCGACCACGTATACGATTCGCGCCACGATCTACAACGCGTCGACGACGGGCGTCGTCTATAACATGCCGGTCGTCTTCTCGTACCTGAGCTTCGGCGTAGCTACGCAATCCCACCTTATCCCCGGCCCCGACCCGTTGGTGAGTCTCGGGGTCAAGGGATCGCCGCAGGGGATTGCAGTTGTAGAAAAAGATTGGACGACGCCGTCCGCACCAGGGCATTACTGCGTACAAGTGTCGTTCGCGTACTTCGACGACATCAATCCGTTTAACAATCTGGGTCAAGAGAATACGCAGGTCGTCCAAGCCGCATCGCCGGCGCAGTTTTCGTTCCAGTTGCGCAACCAAAATGACGAGCGGGCAACGTTTAGATTCGTGGTTGACACGTTCTCGATTCCCCCACAACCGCAGTGCTCGATAAATACGAGGACGACTCCGGCGAGTGGGCCCGTCTCCGCCGCGACGCGCGGACGCAACTCGGGTGCGCGCAACCCGTTGCCGCCGAACTGGACGATCCAGTTCGCCCCCGCGAATCCGGCCCTCGGTTCGGGCGAGGAGATGACGATCGACGCAGTCGTTACACCGCCCGACGATTTCCAGGGCACGATGCCGGTAAACGTTCACGCATTTGCCGGCGACACGCTCGCGGGTGGCGTGACGATCGTCGTGCAGAAAGCCTGATGGCGCGTTTCGGAGTGTTCGCATGGCACTGAGCGTTTCACCGACCACGGTCACAATGACGACGGAGCTGCCGCAGCCGATCGAGGTCACTGATCCAGGGTTCAACGGTCAACTCACCGCGATAAGTTCGAATACTTCGATTGCGGTTGTGACACCGGCGGCCCAGAGCGGCCCCGGCCCAGTAACCTTTCAGATCACCGCCTTCGCCAACGGTTCGTGTACGATCACGGTGAGCGATACGATTGGCCCTTCGGTGCAGGTACAGGTTACCGTCTCACCGGCGACGCCGCAAACGTACAATGAATACACGAAATGCGTGCAGCCGGCCAACTACAGCGGTGCATTTCTCGGCAGTGCCGGTTTCTGGGCGGCGCTGGCCGCGTCGATCGTTGCCGGCTTCTTCGATCCCGCGGCGGGGATCATGGGATTTGCCCTGACGGGCATCGGCTACTGCCGTTGGTGGCTGTACGGCCGACTCGTCTGTCTGGGCGGCAACCAGTGCTTCATCGGGCTGGCGCTCGAGTGCGATACAGCGGCGGACCAGTCGGGCATGGGCAAACTCGATACGGACTACAGCATCAAACTGTTGCCGGCCCCAAGCCCGCTCACAGGCGATCCGTATTGGCTTCAAAACGTGCCGGAAACGAATACGATTCAAGGCTTTCTCATCGAGGAGCAAGGCTTTGCGACAGGCGCGCTAACGCTCACGGGTCCGCCGAATGCCGGCGACACGCTTAAGGTCACGGTTGGAGGGTCCTCGGTTACCTACACTTGCACCAGCACGGACACCACGCTCAGCGCCGCGAGCGCCTTGGCTGCAATGATCGGTAACATCACGGGCGTGAGCGCTTCGTCTGGCTTGAACGTTATCTACGTCTCCGCGGCGACGGCGTTCCCGGTCAACGCTAGTACGATCGGTGCCTCGACGTTGGCGCCCTCGTCGCTCACGCTGGCGTTCCCCAACGGACAGTCCAACGCGGCGTTCGCCACGATGATGCAAAACTTTTCAAGCCTGTCGTTCGACGGTGAGGCAGAGTCGAGTTACGGGCTGGTCAATCACGATGGCACGAGCGTCTTGTCGGCCGCTCAGGCGGTCTCGCTTAATCTACCGACTCCGCCTCAGTGGCAGGCGAATTACTTCTACACACCCGGCGACCAGATCGAGGATAGTAACGGAAACATCGAGAGCTGCACGCCATACGCGCAGGCGCTGTCTGGAGCCAATCCGCCGACCTGGCCGACGACCATCGGTGCGACCGTGTACGACGGCAGCGTTCAATGGCAATGCGGTGGACCGGTGCCATCGGTAACGAGTCTTGAGATCGAGTTCGAAGGGGCGGGAGTATGGGATCTCTATCAAGCGCTGATCGCTGCCGCCGTCGTCGCGGGGGTGGGGGCGGTGCTCTGCGAGATTCCGATCATCGGGTGGATCGCATGCCTGATCCTTTCCATAATCGCCTTGGCCATTGCAGGCATCGGTGCGGCAGTCGCGCTCTCCGACGACTCAGCCGAAAACCAGGCGAACAGCCAAGTCGGCGTCATTCACCCCGGGCAGGACGTGCTTTTTGTTCTGGGCCGCTGGGTCTACGATTCGGCCCATACCGGTTGGAACGAGCTTCACCCGGTGCTCTTTTGCCAGCGAATCGGCCAGGTGCCACAACCGGACCTCATCGCAGGCCAGCCGTGGCAGAACTTCCCGGACCTCGGCGTCTCAAATCTCGAAGCTACGGTCAGCGGTTTTTGTGGGCTTGCAAACAATGCACTCTCACCGACGACGTTCGTCGCCCAGCTGGAGCCGCAGAACCAATGGGCGATCCATCCGCTGGTCGACGGCTGCACGACCAATGACGGCGGACCGCCTCCGCCGCCGCTCCAGTGACGCCGCTTCTTACGTTTTGTAGAGACCGGTGGTTTCGACTTTAGGGTGTTGCGGCAGGGTCTCCGGAGGCGTCCTCGATTGTCGCGATCTGGTCGCCGCCATGGATGAGTTCCCGGGCCGCGCGCCCGCCCTCGCGGATCGCATCAGAGACGATTGCGTAGTGCCGGTGACCATGCCCCGATTCGTCGGAGGCGTAGAGAACGCCAGCGAGCACACGCCGGTCAGCCAGCGTAACGCGCACGGCTTTGCCGAGGTAGGGATTAATCTCTTGATCGGTCATGCTTTCGAGATCGCCTGAGGGTCGCCAGAGGTTGCGGAAGGTAGCGCGAATCGGATAGGAGCGACTGCCCTTTAAACTAAATGGATTTTCTCATGGGCAGTCTCGAACGTCGCAGCGGCCGCGTGGAGGTTGCCTTTACGGTCAACGGTAGCCCGGTCGAGCTGGTGGTCGATCCGCGCGCAACCCTGCTCGATACGCTGCGAGACACGCTGGGTCTGACTGGGACGAAGAAGGGCTGCGACCACGGCCAATGCGGCGCTTGCACCGTACACGTCGATGGGCGTCGCGTCAACTCGTGCCTTTCGCTTGCGGCTATGCACGAGGGCTCAACGATCGACACGATCGAAGGCCTGGGGACGCCGAAAAACTTACATCCGATCCAGGCGGCGTTCGTGGAACGCGACGGATTCCAGTGCGGTTACTGCACGCCGGGGCAGATCATGTCGGCGGTCGCGCTATTAACCGAGCCATGCGGGCAATCGGATGCCGACGTGGCTGAATCTATGAGCGGTAACATCTGTCGCTGCGGTGCCTATCAGAATATCGTTGCTGCGATACAGTCGGTGCGCAAGGCGAAAGCGTGAACTCCTTTACTTTCAGCCGCGCCCGCAGCGTAGCGGATGCCCTGCGGTATTCGGGCGACAACGTCAGGTTTCTCGCCGGAGGCACGACGCTGATCGATTTGATGAAGCTCGAGGTCGAGCGTCCCGCGGAGGTCGTCGATATCAACGCTCTTCCGCTGGCTGAGCTGACGCGAACGCCGGATGGCGGGCTTAGTATCGGTGCGCTCGCGCGTAACTCCGACGTCGCCCATCATCCCGACGTCGTGCGTGACTATCCGTTGCTCTCGCAAGCGTTGCGCTCGGGTGCATCCGTGCAGTTGCGAAACATGGCGTCGACCGGTGGCAATCTTTTGCAGCGCACGCGCTGCGTCTATTTTCGCGATCCGGCGACGACTTGCAACAAGCGGTCGCCGGGGAGCGGCTGCGCGGCGATCGGAGGATTCAATCGTAACCTCGCGATTCTCGGTACGAGCGCGCACTGCATTGCCACGAATCCCTCCGATCAGAACGTCGCGCTTGCCGCGCTCGAAGCGACGGTTCATCTTACCGGCCCAAGCGGCGAGCGCAGCGTGCCGATCGGCGACTTCTATCTCCTGCCGGGAGAAACGCCGGAGCGTGAGACGATTCTCGAGCCGGGAGACCTAGTGACGTCGGTAACTTTGCCTCCGCCGGCCGCAAGGGCGAGATCGATCTACCTCAAGCTGCGCGATCGAGCATCGTACGAGTTTGCGCTTGCGTCCGCCGCGGTCGTGGCTACGGTCAGCGACGGTACGATACAACGCGTACGCATCGCGATGGGCGGAGTTGCCACCAAACCTTGGCGCAACCTGGACGTAGAGATAGCGCTACAAGGGCAACCGGCGACGCGCGACCGCTTTACCGAGGCAGCGCGGATTCTACTGAGCGATGCGAAACCCCAGTCAGAGAATCGCTTCAAAGTCGAGCTGGCGAAGCGCTGTCTCGTTCACGCTTTGAGCGTGGTCACGGCGGTTGCGTAGCCAATGGCTACGAGCGTCGTCGGTCAGTCTCTGCCGCGCGTCGACGGGCCGCTGAAGGTAAGCGGAGCTGCGGCGTATACTTCCGATCACACTCGGGAGAACGTGGCTTATGCGGTGCCCGTCGGCAGCACCATTGCCAACGGCTGCATTGAAACACTGAATATCTCGAAGGCTCAGCAGATGCCGGGCGTCATCGCGATCTATCACCGTGGAAACGTCGGGGCGCTCTACAAACCCTCGCCGGGAGCCGGCGCAATCGACGAGGCGCGGCCGCCGTTTGCCGACGACGTCATTCGTTATTACGGTCAATACGTGGCGCTGGTCGTCGCCGAGACGTTCGAAGAGGCAACGGCGGCGGCTGCGCTCATCGAGATATCGTACGCGGACGTGGGCACTCCCAACGTCGAACTCGAGCTCGTCGGGGACAACGAGCCAACTGAAGCCAGCCGGCGTGGCGACCCCGAGGCTGCCTATGATGCTTCGCCCGTCAAAATCGATCGCACCTACGTAACCCCAGCTGAAACGCACAACCCGATCGAGCTGCACGCGTCGCTCGCAATCTACGACGGCGACGCATTCACGCTCTACGAAACGACGCAAGCGATCGCCAACCATCGCAACGTCATCAGCGAGATCCTCGATGTACCTCGCGAGAACGTGCGGATCGTTATGAAATTTCTTGGCTCGGGCTTCGGCGGTAAGCTCTGGCCCTGGACGCATGGGACCCTTGCCGCAGCGGCTGCGCGCGAGCTCGGTCGCCCGGTGAAGCTCGTTTTGACGCGAAAGCAGATGTTCCAGACCGTGGGTCACCGTACGCGCACGCAGCAACGCGTCCGGATGAGCGCGCAGCGTAACGGAACCCTCACATCGCTGCGGCACGAAGCCGTCAACGATACGGGCATGCTCGATGAATACGACGAAAATTGCGGCGAAGCGACGCCGTACTTCTACGGAACGCCGAACCTACTCGTGACCTCGGCACAGACTCGGCGGAACGTTGGCTCGCCGACCGCAATGCGCGGGCCCGGCGCAGTCCCCGGCTTGTTCGCAACAGAATCTGCGTACGATGAACTCGCGATCGAGCTCGGCATCGATCCCGTGCAGCTTCGGTTACACAACGAACCGGAGCGAGATCAGTCGCTCGACGTTCCGTTCTCGTCGAGGCATTACGTCGAATGCCTGATGGTGGGCTCGGAGAAATTTGGCTGGTCGCAGCGCTCGCCCGCGGTCGGATCGATGCGCAGAGACGGCGTTATCCTCGGATGGGGAATGTCGGGGTGCTCATGGATTGCAGGCCGCTTCGCCGCGGAAGCCCGTGTCGAACTTCACGCCGATGGTTCGGCTCGCGTTGCGATCGGAACGCAGGACATCGGCACCGGCACGTATACGGTGCTGGCCCAACTCGTCGCCGAAACAACGGGCATCCCCGTCGACCGCGTCGTCGTCGAGTTGGGCGACACGCGCTTGCCGCCCGGACCTACCTCCGGAGGCTCGCTAGTGACGTCCTCCGTCATCCCAGCCGTTCTGGAAGCGGTGCGGGCCGCGATGAAGTCGGCGATCGGTCTCGCGACGACCGTGGCAAAGCAGCCCTTTGAGGATTGGTCGCCTGACGACCTGTCCTTTGAGCGCGGTAAAATCGTTGCGCGTAAGGGGTCGCGCGGCGAGCAGATCGACTTCCACCAGGTTTTGCAAAAAGCGTCGGTGGCGATGGTCTCGGGAAGTGGAAAAGCTGCGCGAACCGTCGGCGAAGAGCATCCGCAATATTCTCTCCACTCGTACGGCGCGCAGTTCGTCGAGATTGCGTGGCATCCCGAAATCGCCAGGCTCCGCGTGAATCGTGTCGTTACGGTCATCGATGCCGGCAGGATCATCAACCCACGCACCGCGCGTAACCAGATCGAGGGCGCGGTCGTGATGGGCGTCGGGATGGCGCTCTTCGAGCAAACGCACTACGATCCGCGCTCGGGCGCCCCGATTAACAGTAACTTGGCCGACTACATCGTTGCGACGTGCGCCGACACGCCCCACATGGACGTCACGTTCCTCGACTATCCCGACACGAGCGTGAACGAGCTGGGTGCTCGCGGCGTTGGCGAGATCGGACTTGCCGGCGTGGCATCGGCGATCGCGTCCGCCGTCTATCACGCGACCGGTGTGCGCGTCCGCACGTTACCCATCGAGATCGAGAAGTTACTCTGCAGTCCGGCAGCGCCATAGCCGCGAGCGTTATTTTCTGGGTTGAGTCGGACCTGACTGGGGCAGTTGAGATAGGGCCGGAAGAAGCCCTCTCTGGTGACCTTCAATGCAGCCGTCGAACGGTAAAGCGATCGCCTGTCGCAAATCTATTCGATAGTACTCGACTCCCCCGCAGCCCAGAGTTGCGTTGCCGGCGGCATCTCGGTGCGAATAGCTGTCGGCAAGCGAAATGATCACGTATTGCCCGTAACGCACTCCAACCACGTCTACACGCGACGGATCCGAATTAATAGCCCCCAGCGGCCAAGGCTGGTGATTCTGTCGATAAGAGGTCACTACGTCAAACGATGCGATGTAGGCTGCGTTAATTGAGCCGATTGTCTTGATGGTTTCTTCCGCGGGAGAGGCAGCGCAGGGAGACGCCGCCGGGGTCGCTTTGGCAAGTAGCGTTCGACTCAGTACTGGATTTCGGCTGCTGAGTCGATATCGATCACCGGTGCTGACGACGTTGATCGTTGCGTTGTCGGCGGCCATCTTGCGAAGCAGCTCGGCGTCGGCCTTGAAGGCCTCTTGGAAAGCTTGCATTTCCGGCATTGAGACGCAGAGGCGACCTGAGAATTCTGCGGGTGCCTGTGCGCGCGCCGTAAACGACATGTCTGAGAAGCACGATATGACAAGAAAGACCGTCAGAAGCAATCGCGCTTTGTTCATGATTAATATGACCTCGGGTTCCGGCAACGCCTGTGAGGCTCGCCATGCGGTCGGCGGTACGTGAGTGCGGCTCCCACGCATAAACCAGCGCGTTGCCAGTCCTTAATGTGACGCCCGCCGTCCCCTTCGCCCGGTGATGCGTTCGAGCGGCCGGGAACACGGTGGCCTCGTCGAACGTCACCGCCGTAGCCGTGAGAGGGGGCGAGTAGAGGCACAGAGCGATGGAGCTTAAAATCGTTGTTAGACGGCTGATAGCGGCCATTGTCATCCCGGTTGCGGCTTGCGCGCGCGTTAGCGCGCCGGTGTCTTCGTTGCCGGCGTCTCACGCCGCGAGCACCGTCGTTGATCGAAGTGCTGCTCCGTGCACGGTAAGCTATGACGGAGTGATTTGGTATCGAATCCCGGCGGGCGATTTTCCGCCGATCGATGTGCGCTTGGCGAAGTGCGGCTTCAAGGTTTTGGGCAGAAATCTGTCTCCGGATCGTCCGCATTGGTCGATCCCATCCTCAGCGACGCAGACGCGCTTCGTCTTTACCTCTCTAGATGAGGTCATCTCTGTGGAGGGCACACGCGACATCGAGCGAACGGCCGCCGCGCACGGCGTACCCGTATCTTGGATGGTGGGTGATATCCGTCACATGGCCTATGCCGCTGACTACAATGCGTTTCACGCTGCCAACGGGGACGATGCCCAAGCTCAGTTCTATGACAACCTGCACGCCTCGATGTCGGCGAAGCTTCCGTGGTACGTTCCGACTGTAAGCGTTCTGACGGCCGGCGAAGAACGCGACGTGCGGCGCGCTCTCTCATTTGGCGAGCGCGCGTTCTGGGGTATTACCTGGAACAGTCGCGGTACCGACGGGACGTTTGATTATGGCGCGCCATGGGGCACGTATTGCGCCGACGTTCATTCCTATAAGCGGCCGCAGCCGGATGGCGGATGCGCGCTACTAGGTTTTGAGTGGACAGCGCGTGATCTGACGCGTGCGTACCTCAGCGGGCGTGAAGCGGCCTTCTCTACGGACCCCGACGATTTGCTGCGGCGTGGTGGATTTTCTCCGAAGAGCGCTGCCGCGTACGCGCGAAAACTTGTCGATGCATATGCTGCGGCCGGCCGGACTCAGCCGATTGTCATGACCGTGCAGGAAGAGTCGATTGACGGCCCTATCATGGCCAACGCTGTGGTCATGAATGCTTTGTTCGATGAGGCCGTCCGTGACGGAATGAAACTCGAAACGCTAAGTCAGGTGGCTCGTGACGCTCGCACATTCTCTGCTGCGCCGCGCGCGGTTGCTTTCCCGTACATATTTGGAGGTAGGGAAGTTGAGTCAAGCGTGCTTCAGGGCGACACGCTATATCCAGCGACGATCGACTATCACGACGCTCGCGTCGGCATGACATTTCTTTCGGGACGCACGTTGCCGAGCCGGGTGTTCCGATACGCGGACTATCCAGTCTCACGTTTCGATCGCCCGCTACCCGAAGTGCCTGGTCGGGAGATGCCGTCGCTTCTGCGCGCGAGCGTTAAGGACGGGTGGCTGAAGCTCGCGTTCGCAGCGCCGCGCGCACTGCGTTTTGGAGTGGCAATCTGGAGCGACCCGTCGCAACTGAAGATTGTAGGTCCCGGGGAGATCCGCGCCGGGCGCGCGGCTACGGTCTTGGTCTTTGACCTCAAGGCCGGCACGAACAACGTGCGCTACCGCTGTAGCGGCTGCCGCAGCTCGACGTTCACCTATTCGCTATGAGCAAGCGTAGTGGGCTCCGCTACGCTGAATCCGAAGGATACCGCGCGGGGAAGCCGCGGTCGATGCTGCTCCAAAGCCGGCCTGCGATGATTCGAAACGCAATCGCGTTGATTGTAAATGTCGCAATCGCTGCTGCCGCCTGAACCAGAGGAGCCACTCGGAAGAATTCGCCAAGCGCGAACGCAACCTCGGCGCCAAAAACGACACTCGTCACGAAGGATACGACGACGTACGTTGGCATGAGTCTCTGCCACCAGCTCTGTTCCGATCCCATTTCGACGTTTATGCCACGGAAATCATCGTGAATCGACCTCACGAGCGAGTCGCGAAGGTTCGGTTCGATTTCCGTGTACCGATGCCGAATGCGGGCGATACCGAAACAAATGATAACGTCTTCGACAGCGGCCTGGAGGATGCGTACAAATGTGAAGAAGCCTATCACCCAGAGCGAAGTCAATAGCGCTAACACGAAAACCACGAAGCCGCCGCCGAAGCGCGTGGCGTTTCCGAAAAAGCCGATCGCGATGAGCGACGCCGACACGATGGTCAAAAACATTGTGGAGCGGCCTTGCATATCTTGCAGAAAAAGCTGACGCGCGCTTTGAAGCGTGAAATGCTCGGTAGTCAGGATCGTTAGCTCGTTCATCTCTGTAGTTCCGTTTAGCACTTGACGTGCACGTCCTTCGACTCCAAAGCGGCTAGCGATCCGCCTCAAGCAGTCGGGAAATGTAGAAGCGCCGCCCCGCCGAGGTCCCGGAGCCGGCCCTACGCCTGCGGGCGATAGGTGCCGAAGCTCCAAATGTGCCCCTCCGGATCGCGCACCCCGAATTCGTGCGAACCGTACTCCGTATCTTCGATCTCGCGAATGATTTCAGCACCTGCGGCTTTCGCGCGGGCGTAGCCGGTGTCGACAGCGGCCTCGCTTTCGAGTGCAATATAGATTCCCGCGGTAACGCCGCCGAGGTTCTTCGGGCTCGTACCGTATGGATCGTTCTTAACGCTGCCTAGCATGATCAAGTTACCGGCCAGTTGCAGCTGCGCGTGCGCGATGCTGTCGCCATCGCCGGGATAGACCTCTTGCTCCTCGAAAGCCAAGACCGATTTGAGCCATGCGATTGCGGCCTTTGCGTCATTGTATCGAACGCTCGGATAAATGGTTTGCATTGTGGTCCTCACTTGTGTCCTATTCATGCCACATAGCATAGGATAACGCAGCGGCTGCGTCTTGGAAAATTGTTCAGGGTTCGGCCAGGCTGGGTGACTCGGGATACCGGGTGGCCGATAGGAATTCACCTGGCGTGAGGCGCGCGAACTCTGCAAAATCGCGGTACATGTGCGCCTGATCGTAATAGGCGAGCTCGGCCGCGACGGCAGCGATTTTCTCGCTGCGATGGAGGAGCGAAAGGGCGTTGTGGAATCGAACGATCCGTGCGAAGCGCTTGGGCGTCAAGCCGGTGTGGTCGCGAAAGCGCCGGGCAAATTCATTGCGCGATACGCCCAACCGAGCGCCCAGCCGGTCGAGCGACACCGTGCCTCGCGCCTCACGAATCTTCGCTGAGGTCCACTGCACTAAGGCGTCGCGGTCGACGCGTGCCAGCGGCAACAGCCAATTCACCGCGGCGAAAACGACGGAGGCTGCATTTCGTCGTTCGCTTAGTGGTGAGATCTGCGCAGCGGTCGCGCAGCGCTCTCCGAGTTCGTCTGAGGCTCGCCCGATTACGTCGCGGACATCGATCGTAACGTCGACGAGTTGCTTCATATTGGAACGCAAGAGCGAACAGGCTCCGGCGGGTGCAAACCGAATGCCGAGTACGCGGCAGCGCCCACGAGGACTCACGACAACCGAAGGTTGCGTTCGGCATCCATTGATGCATACTGCCGGGAATGCTGCGAGCGCGGGGTCGCCTCCATCACGATGCCGCTCGTCGAGCATCACGATCAATTCCGCCGTCCCATCCGGAAATACGCGCTCCTTTTCATGGGTGAGGCGGCCATCGAAGTACCAAATCCGCTCAACGGTACCGTGAAGGGGCGAATCCGCAGAAGGCGTCCATCGTGCCACGGTCCAGCGCCCCAATGCTGAGTCCTGGCTTTCGACCGTCAGGCCTTGCATGGAAAGAGCTTCCGGATCAATCGCCGGCATCTCCTAAAGTGTAGCAGTTTTCGCAACAGTTCGCCCGCCTGCGTCAGGCGTTAGTGCCTACACTCGTCATTGGTAACGTTAAAATAGGCTTTCCCGACCAGTTGATCGATAGCGTTGTAGCCATAAATCACAACCGAGGCGGTCCCGCACTTTCGATCGGGATAGATTTTGAATTCGTTGAGCTTGACTTTAGCAAACTTGCAGAAGGGCTGGCACGGTTTGGGGCCCCAAGATTCCTCGTAAACCCCAGGCCCCGATGCACTTACGGCGACAAATTTCGTCTTCTTCAGAATAACCGGGCAAGGATGAACCCGAACGCCATGAGTGCCGGTGCAGTCAGCGTGGCCCTTGGCCTCCCGAATCGTATTCCAACGAGCGTCCGCGGGAATGACGCCTGCGGTGGGGTTCCCGGACTGGGCGCTCGCGCCGCAACCGACCAATAGTGAGCTCCCGAACGCGAAGGCAACTAATAAACGCAGCATAGCCGAAGTATCCTCCTTTAAGAAGCGCAGCAGGGTGCAAGGGTAAGACCTGCTTTGTGCTTCGTGATGGTGCCCTTGGAACTCTGCCGAGCACTTGCGGTGAAGATCGAGCGCGCATAAAGCGCCAGCTACGCTTTGGGAGCGATGAAATGGGATATCTGCGGATCCTCTTGAAGCAGCTGCATTACGTGCGCTTGCAGCACGTAGTCGGCGTTGGTCACACGTTGATGCTGGCGCAGATGCTCCGTCCACGAGGCCACGAGGAACGTCTCCAGAAACCTGCTCGATTGCGCCGTATCTTCGAAGATGCCCCACGAACTGGCGCCGTCCCGCAGCCGTTCGTGTTGAAGCTTGTCCAGAGCTGATAGAAACGATTGCCGGTCGTCAGCGCGTGCGAGCCGATATTCGATCGTCACGAGCACGGGTCCATCCTCTCCTTCGATCGAGCGCGTTACTACCGGGGCCGGCCACTGTGTCGACGGGGTAAGATCGAGCCGTTCGCCGGTTTGCAGTTTCCAGCGCCACGTAAGGGGAATTGCCGCAAGCATTGAGCCCGCAGCGATAAAGAGTGCCGCCTGAAGACTCGTGACCGTCGCGAGTTGTCCCCATACCGCGCTGCCGAGCGTCAGAGATCCGAACATGACCGTCATATACATCGCCAGCCCTCGACCGCGCACCCAGTCCGGCAGCGCAAGTTGAGCCGAGACGTTCAGCGTCGCCACGCCGGAGATCCACGCCGCTCCCGCCACGATGCTCGCAATCAAGGCGACGATTGGCTCCCGTGCGATTGCGAAAAGCACGAGGGCGATCGCCGTGCCGATGCTCGCAGCGGCAACCAATCCGTCGGCACCAAAGCGCCTCTTCCAATGGGGCATCACGAATGCAGCACCCACCGCCCCTAAGCCGATCGCGCCGAGCAAGAAGCCGTAAATCGCGGGTCCCCCACTAACGCGCAGCCGAGCAACGAGCGGGAGCAATGCCCAGTAAGAGCTCGCAAACAGAAAGAACGCGATCGTTCTCACGAACGTCTTTCGCAAGGCCGTACTATTGATCGCGTATCGCAGGCCGACTCCGACTGCGCTGCCGAAGCGCTCCGCAGGAAGGGCATCCGCCGTTACTTTAGGTTCACGCCACCCGTCCAATACGCCGATGACGCCAAAGTTGCTCACGGCGTTGATGACAAACGGCGCGGCTATCCCAAGCGGACCAATGATCGCTCCCGCTAGCGCCGGTCCAATCGCTCGACTTAAATTGAAACCGACACTGTTCGCAGATATGGCACCGGGAAGTTCCTCTTTGGGCACGAGACTGGGAACGACCGCCTGCCATGCCGGCGAGGTCAGCGCTCCGCAAACGCTGACCAGGAACATAAACCACAGGAGCGAGACCGGTGTAACCCAGTTGAACCACACGTACGCAGCAAAGACGCCCGAAAGCACGGCGGTCGCACTCTCACCCCAGATCAGCAAGCGACGCTTGTCGACGATGTCGGTAAGTGCGCCGGCGAACATCGCCAGAAGAAACAGCGGTGCGCTGTTCGCTACTTGAACGAGCGAAACGAGGAACGCATCCTTCGTAAGGCTCGTCATGAGCCAGCCCGCGGCCGCACTGTACATCCAGCCGCCGATGTTTGAAACGATCGTAGCGACCCAGAGCATCGCGAACATTCGATATCGGAACGGCTCCAGCGGCGATGCCCCGGCCGAGCGTTCTTTTACGGCCACTAGCCAGGCTCTACTTAACCGCCTGCGCTGAGAGCCACAGGGCGCCTGGATTCGCCCGCTGTGGATAGAGCGCGAGCATCACGTCGTACAGCTCTCTCACTGCCGTTGTCGCGCCCGCGATTTGGTCGAAATCGCGGATGTACTGGCGCGTCTCCTCGATGATGCGGGGTTGGTCATCAGTGCCCGGGCGCTTGTGGCCGGCGATGACCGCGCGCGGCTTGAGCGACTCGATCTTGTCGAGCGCCGCAATCCATTCGCGTCGCTTCTGCGGATCCGACTCAGCGAGATAGAGATGGACATCATTGTAGGCGACATCACCGGCGACCACCAAACCGGTCGACGGAACATACAGGCACGTCGTGTTGTCCGTGTCGGTGTGGCCGACTGGCACGACGACCAACTCGCGCCCCTCAAGATCGAGCGCATTTCGCGCCAGCTCGTCGGCGATGACGAGATGCTCGGATATCTGACCTGGAAACAGCGGATTCCAGAACGATTCCATCGACTCGGGCGACGCTTGTTGGCGCATCTTCTCGACGACCTTCGGCGTAGCGACAAAGTGCGCGCCCGGAAAACGCTCCAGAATTGTGGCCGCGCCGAAAAAGTGATCGCCGTGGCCGTGCGTGGCGTAGATCGTCGTCAAGTTCTTGCCGCTTGCAGCGATCCAATCGGCGAGCGTCCGAGCTTCGTTGATCGTCAGCACTGGGTCGACAATCACGGCATCGCGCTCGCCAGAGATCAGGGTCGAAGAGATTGGCGACCACACGGGCTTGTCGATGCCGGGCGCCGGATCGTTGGACTGGATAGGGATGCTTGGCGTCACGAAGACGTCCCACCGGAGGGCTGATGCAGTCGTTTTCATCGTCATGCTCCTTGTATTCCAGCTTCTTAGTCTCCCCGGAGGGGGTTAACTCGGTGCGTCCCTTGAGCGCGCGCCGAGGCTTTTGGGGACCCCGGGGGCCGAGGCGGTGGGAAGCGAGGGCCACGTCACGCGAACCAGGGCACTCTGAAAATGAAACCGCGTCTCGTCGCTGGGCCCGTTCTTCCCGAGGCGGTTGCCGAGCGTGCGACCCGTGAGTTCGACGCTATCCTGCCCGAAGCAGGCGAGATGACGCCGCCAGAAGCGATCGCAACGCTGCAACGGCATCGTGCCGACGCATTCCTTCTGCCACCTTCGTTTCGAATGGATGCAGGCATGATTTCGCAGTGTCCGCCGACGCTAAAGGTTGCGGCATTGTGTACAGTCGGATTCGACAACGTCGACGTCGCGGCAGCGCGGCATCGTCGTGACAAACACGCCCGAGGTCGAAACTGACGCGACTGCGGAGCTGGCGTTCATGCTCGTCCTTTGTGCGTGTCGGCGCGCGGCCGAATATCTATCCGTTATGCGTGACGGCTGGGAACGTTCGCTCGCGTTCAACGAGATGCTCGGCGAACAGGTCAGCGGGAGAACGCTAGGCATCGTCGGGATGGGACGCATCGGGCGCGCCGTCGCCGCGCGAGCTCGCGGCTTTAACATGCGCATTATCTATCACGAAAGACATCGACTCGCGCCGGAGATCGAGGGCGACGCGCAATACTTTGGCGATCTTCTTGCCATGCTTCCGCACTGTCAGGTGCTGTCGTTACATACGCCGGCGACTCCTCAGACCAGCGTGATCATGAACGCGCAGACGTTCGCGCTCTTGCCAAAGGGGGCAGTGTTCGTCAACGCCGCGCGTGGAAGTCTCGTCGACGAAGACGCGCTGATAGCTGCGCTGACATCGGGTCATCTTTTTGCGGCCGGTCTTGACGTGTTCCAGCACGAGCCGGCGTTTGATCGCCGGTTCGCCGCCCTGCCCAACCTGTTCTTAACGCCGCACGTGGGAAGTGGCACCCTGGAAACGCGCGAGGCGATGGGGTTCCTGGCACTCGAAAACGCCGCGGCGGTCTGCGACGGTCGGCCCGCAATCAATCCGGTTCCGTCGCCGTAACGCCTCCATTCGGCCGTTCTGATGCATTCTCGATGCGCGGATGCCTGCCGAGGCCAGAACCACGGGTTTGGCGCAGACAGCCTCCGGATCTTCGCTAAGACTTATCGATGACGACGGAAGGTATTGTAGATTTCGATTAAGGCGATTTATTTCCAAATTAGAATCTGTATACGCAAGCCGCGCTGATTCGAACTCAGCTGAATCTACATCGCGCACTGCGAACCACGCCTCCCACGCATCCTGCTGCACCTCGCGTGCAGCTTGGATAGCGTCGAGTACCGCTTGTGGCGACTTAAAGTCGTTCTTAATTTCCCGCATTGCGATTTTGTTCGCGCGCTTCGCACGTGTTTGGTCGATTCCTGCGGGAGCTTAACAATACATTAAGCCACAAACCGGCGGATGAACATATCGGGAAATGTTGGAGCGCGTCGAACCCTTGGCTGGGGGCTGGAAAAGATGTTGCCCAAGTCACGGCACAACGTTAACCGTCAGCGTCATGTTAGCGTGACCTGCCCCGCACATGATCGCGCAGTGCAGCACATACTTTCCCGGCTTCTTCGCTGTGACTTGAATCGTTTTGAACGCACCGGGTTCGATCGCCGTCTGCGCGATACCGAGTTCGTCGGATTGGAGCCCATGGACACCTTCGCTCGACGTCAAATGCAGCGTGGTCGGTTCACCAACATGCAGCTCAATCGTATTCGGCGTGAATTTCCAGTTCGAGGCGACGATGTCGATGCTGGGATGAGCCATTGCCGACGTTGCCGGCGCGGCAGCGAAGCCGGCAATCACGGCCACGACGGCCAGAGTCCGAATGGGGTTCTTCATGGCGTTCCTTTCAATAACGTAGTGTTGCTTGATACTGCCAGCGTCTCAAGCGGCTGGGAAGAATTGGGGAAATCTCTAAGAAGCGCCCGGGAAGCGATCACAGGCGTCTCCGATTCGGAGAGGCCTACGCGAAGACTTTCACTCGGTCGCGACCGGCTGCGGGCTGCGTTTTGCGGTCTCGTCGCGGTACTCGGTAGCGTGGGCGCCGTGCTGCTTCACCGGTGAGGGTACGCCGCTACGCACGACGAGCACTGGAATCGATGCTTCGCGCAGGATCACTTCGGCGACGCTGCCAAGCAGAAAGTGCTTCAGACCGCGCCGGCCGTGGGTTCCCATTACGATCAGATCGGCGGCGAAGGCATCGGCATAGCGCAGTAATTCGAACGCTGGCACGCCGTTGCGGACCTGGGCGCTCGCCCTTATGCCGGCATGATGTGCTCTTTCGACCGCCTCGGTCACAAGCCGGCGCGCTTCGGCTTCCATGTCGCGAATGACGAGGTCCATCGCCGGACTTGGCGGCGACGTTCCGGCGATGACAATGGGATCGACGACCGAGCAGACGCCGAGTTCCGCACGTTCCGTTTTCGCGAGCTGCAAAGCAACGGCGAACGCTTCCTGCGCGGGATCGGAGCGGTCGAGAGCGACGGTGATTCGCTTGAACATGCGCCAAGCTTAAATGCAGCTCTGGAATCGATCGTGAAGACTTGGGAAGATCTCGTGAAGCCGTTGGTCCGGGCGTTCACAAGCAATTCCTTGGCGTCGCGTAGGTTCGAGACATGTTTGAGAATCTCGTGGTCGCCTTGGACGGCTCAGCGTGCTCGGCGCGTGCTCTTGACGCCGCTCTTCGTGTTGCGACGCTCGAGCGGTCGAAACTCGCCGTCTGCTCGGTCGCCGACCCGGCCGCGCTGGCGATAAGCGTCGAGCCGCTCGTGATCGTCGAACGGGCTCTCGAGCAGATCCGCAACAACGCGCAGCGCATCGTCGACGACGCCCTAGCAAAGGCCGCGGACGTCGGCATTTCCGCACGGGGATGCGTGCTCGAAGGCACTCCTGACAGAGAGATCGTGAAGTACGCTGAAAGAATCGGAGCCGACGCCGTCGTCCTAGGGACACACGGCCGATCCGGAGTGATGCGGCTGTTCATGGGCAGCGTTGCCGAGGGAGTCTTGCGCCACGCGTCGATGCCGGTTTTAACCATACGCGCGCAAGCACACGTTGGACCCGTCGCATCAGAGGCAAGATTGTGACAACAGGCAGACTTTGCCTTTTGGCACCGGTCGACGGCTCCGAAACCAGCCGGCTCGCACTCGACATTGCGATCGACCTTGCCGAGAGTCTCGACGCAAAGATCGTGGTCTGCTACGTCGTCAATCTCACCGACGTCGCCCTGTTAACGGGGGGCGAAGCGCAGCTTCTTACGCAGTCTCTTAATGAGTTCGAAGCAAAAGCGGAGCGAACTATCAGCGACGCGCTGACGCACATCGGGTCGCAAGTTCCGGCCTCGTCGCGAATTGTGCGGGGCGAGCCCGTCTATGAGATCACGCTGCTCGCGGACCAAAATTCAGCCCGAATTCATCGTAATGGGAAGCCACGGACGAACCGGATTGAACCGCGCCGTTATTGGCAGCGTTGCAGAGGGCGTGGTTCGCGGCGCCCCGGTTCCGGTCCTGATCGTTCCACGCCACATCGAGTCCGTTAAGCCGGCGCTTTCGAACCGTAAGAAATCAAGCGCAAGTACTGGAAGACCGTGAAAGGACGAAACCGCGATGGGCACGTTGCGAGAACAGATTGACGTGAAATGCTCTCATTACTATCTTATTCATCATGCCGAGCGCTACTTTACTGTTCACCGGCGCGGTCAGACACCCGGAACATTCACCCTGACCGTCGACACGTCCAAAGTTGGCCTGCCCGGGAAGGTGCAGGCACGCCATGACGTACGAATTCACTACGAACTCTCGCAAGGCGCCGACGGTCACGCCGTCATCAACTTGACTTGGGATCCCGATGATCGTTTCGTTCCGAAGTATACCGGCGTGCTCTCCGGCGCAATTTTGGAGGACGGAAGCTCGCGGTTGACTCTCGCAGGCAAATACGGCGTACCTTTAGGACCGGTGGGGGCAGTCTTCGACGCGATTCTTGGCCGCCGGATCGCGGCGGCGACGGTTCATGCCTTCCTGGCAGACATCAAAGAGTTCATCGAGTCGGATTACAAAGTTCTGGCGTCCACGGGACTCGCCGAGTCCCCGAAAGATTAAGAAACGCTTGTCGGTCTATGTTCGAATCGCTGCATAGTCCATTGCGAGCTTAGGGCGCGTGCTCGATCGCCTTCAATGTGGCACGATCCAGATGTAGGGCGTCTTCGGCTCGACACCAGGCGGCAGATCCGCCGGCGTCTGGACGCCCGAGGGTCCCAGATATTTTATGAAACGGTAGATCGCGCGCTGGTCCTCTGCCTTGAGAAACCGCAAGTCGTGCCAAACCATCGGCCAGTGCCCTCCCCGCGTCCGCACCATGAAGAGCCAGTCGGCTTCCGAAATGCGCTGGAACTCCAACCGGACGTTGGCCGGATAGCTCGTTCCCCAGGGGCCGCGATAGCCGAGGTTGCTACCGGTCATCCAGCGCGAAACCGGAATCGTTCCGTCGGACTCGCGCCATCCCGACGTGTGGCAGTCGTTGCAGCTGCCGAAACCAACGAGATAGCGGCCGCGCTCGATAAGCGGATCGCTCTGAGCGGAGCCGTGCGCGGCAACCAGGCCGGCGATTACGATGGCGCCAACGGCGGTGCTCCCGATCCAGGCCCTCATCCGGGCACGCTTCGGGCATATGGTTGCCGCTTACTGCGCCATTGGGCGTGCCTTCCCAAGAACTTCTGCGCATTGTCCCACGAACTTCCCACAAAAGCGCGAGGATGGAGACGTAAAGAAAGGAGCATTCAGATGGCTGTGCTTGAAAAAAAAGAATTTGACGAGTTCCAAGCGATGTTCGGACGCATGCTGCCCGAGTTTTCGCTCTTTGAGTTCCAGGCACCGCGGTTCGCACCCATCCGGCCGGCGCTCGACCTATATGAGACCGATCAGAAGTACGTTTTGGAGCTGGCTGCCCCGGGCTATGACGCCAAAGACTTCAAAGTCGAGGTGAGCGGGCACACGGTCACCATTTGGGGGTTCTATTCGGACGAGAACCGTCCGTATCGCTACCACTACCGCGAGATCCCTCGCGGATCGTTCACACGAATGGTGACGCTGCCGCAGGGGTTGGATCCCGAGAAAGTGGACGCAAAGTTCGAAAACGGCATCCTGACCATCGCGGTTTGGCCGATGAAGCCACTTGCGGTCAAGAAAGTAGAGGTCAAAGCCGGCTAACGGCGTGCGACGCTTCCCAACAGCCTGAACCTGGGAGTTACTTGATCGCCATGACCTCTTGCACGGTTACCGGAGGGGCATTATTGCCCCACGAGGAGCGTACGAAGGTCGCAACCGCTGCAACGTCAGTCGCCGAGAGTTGTCCGCGCCATGACGGCATCACGTTTCGGCCTTGCAAGATGGTGGTCAGCATCGCGGTGGGGTCGGCGATGTTGACGTGCGGGTTTTCAGCGAGCGCAGGGCCAATTCCACCGTTTCCGTTGGCTTGGTGACAGGCGGCACAATTCTTGGCATAGATAGAAGCCCCGACTTGCACGGAGACCGGTGAGCCGGCGGCGGCGACTTCCTCCTCCGTCACGGGCGGGGCATTGTTGCCCCAGGCAGACCGAACGTACGTTGCCACCGCGGCAATACTCGCGTCGGAGAGCTGCCCTTTCCAGGTCGGCATTCGGTTGTCGTACGTCTTGCCGCTTACCGTGAGCGGGCCCGTGCGTCCGTTGACGATCACGCCAATCATCTTACTTGGATCGGCGGCGGAAACGACGGGATTGCCGGCGAGCGGTGGATACACGCTGGTTCCTTGACCCGCGGCTTGATGGCAGGCCGCGCACTTCGCAGCAAACAGCTCGGCACCACTTAGGGCCTCGGGCGAACGCGCGGCCGCAACCTGATCCTCGGAAACGGCCGGCGCGCTGTTGTTCCAGGCCATTCGAACGTACGTCAGCACCGCCGCGATCTGTGCATCGGAGAGCTGGCCGCGCCAAGACGGCATGTTACCGCCGTATTGTGTGCCGTTCACGGTGATCGGACCCGTGCGGCCGTTGAGAACCGTCTGAATGAGCCCGGCACTGTCCACGCGATTGACGTCGGGATTCCCCGCTAGTGGCGGGTATGGGCCGCCGCCATGACCGGTCGCCTGATGGCACGCCGCGCAGTTGACGAGGAAGAGTGCTTTGCCGTCGAGCGCCGGCGCGCCCATCACCCGACTGTGTCGGAAATCCGCGAAGATGAATCCCGTGACCACGATTCCGGCGACAAAGACGAGCCTTACGTTGATCTTCAAGCGCGGCCTCCGTCCAGCGGCGCGCAAGCCGCTGAGTCCTTACCGGTTCGACGGCTCAAATCGGCATCCTGTTCCCTGGTTTTTCCTACGATTTTCTTACGACCGACGTAGTTAATAAATGAAGCGGGCCACGAAGGTCGCGGCGGTGCGCCGCGGAAACTTGCCTTTAACGGAGGCGTCACTATGCGAATCGATGGCAAAACCGGCATTCTTTCGTGCAGTACCGTTGTCGTTTTCGCCACGATAGTGCTCGCCATGAGTACCCCAGCGCAGGCGATGCCGAACTTCGCACAAGCGTACGGCATCAAATGTTCCGAATGCCACATACAAATTCCGGCGCTCAACGCCTACGGACGCTACGTGCAGCGGACGGGATACTCGGGCTTGAATCCGCATGTATTGCAGCGCGAGTCTCCGGTGTGGGTCGACTATCCCGTAAGCTACTCGCAGCAGTCGCCAAACGCGGCTTCGTGGGACATCGGCAGTCTCGGAGTGCACGCCGATGGCGCGTTCGGAACCCCCAGCAGCGAATGGACGTATCACGTGCAGCAGTGGATTTGGCAGGCAGAGCCAAGCCGGAGGCCTCGACACCGCGTGGGTTGCCTACAACAACTTTTTCGATGGTTCGGGTCACATTTTCGCGGGGAAACTCGAAGTGCCGGCTCCCTCGGAATTCAGTCAGTGGCTCGACGTTAGCGGCCTTACCGTCAACTCTCAGGCGGAGATCACCGTCGGCGAACACGCCTACGAGCTGGATGGCAATCGCTGGGGATAAAAGTTTGCGTACATTCGGGGCTCCCTTGATGCCGAGATTGCGTACGTTACCTCGAGCGCCGACCTCAATGGATTCAACGATTACGACTCGACGCAGGACAAGACGCTGCAGTACAAGCTTGCTTTCGCGAACCGCAGCAATCCGCTCGAGTTCGGTTATTACGGTGCGCGTGGTTCCTGGCCGTTGACCGAAGGCGGATTTGACCAGTATTACAGCAATGGTTTTTACGCCCAGCGCGACCCGGTCAACGGCGTGCCCGGCTTCCTTGCGACCTATCAGATGAATCACGACAGCAATCCGGGCATGGGCGCTCCCGCCGGCGGGCAGCAACGGCATTTCATATGAACTCTACGATAACATCGGCCAGCGCGGGCTCGTCTCCGTCGGCGAACAGTTGACCAACGACGGACTGGGCAATCACACGCAGATCGGCAACATCGATGCCTCCTATCACGTCACGCGCTTCATCATGCTCTACGCCGAAGAGGCGCTCGAGCGTCGGCCAGAAGCCGACGTGGAACGGGCTGATATGGTTCGTGCTGCCGACGGGTCCGTTATGGCCGGCCTTGTCGCAGTGAGGATTTATGTCGCAAAGAACCGCATTCCTGAGCAAGCTCATCGGCCTCTACTGCATTCTCGTTGCATTACCCATGGCGGTCAACAAAGCAGCGACGCTCCACATGGTAGCCGGCCTCGTCAATGACGCGCCGGTACTCTACCTCTTCGGCTTAACGATCGTCGCCGCCGGTCTGGCGATTGTCCTCAGCCACAACGTTTGGTCGGGCGGCGCGTTGCGGGTTATCGTGAGCCTCATCGGATGGATAACGCTCCTCAAGGGGCTGCTTTTCTTGTTTGCGCCGCCTCCGGCGGCGGCGGGAATCGCAATCTGGGGCGGCGCGTATCAGCAGTACTACTATCTCGACATAGCGCTCACCCTTATCCTCGGTGCCTACTTAACGTACGGGGGCTTTACGTCGAAGCCGCGGTAGCTTAGACGGCTTTGATGGAGCGATACAGTTTCATGGGGTGGGGTCTCCCGTCGCGAAGCGCCCGTGTTTCTGAGAGACGTTGATGCGGTAGGCGATGCCGGGGCCACCGGAGCGAGCGACGAAGCTCCGCCAGGCCGCGAGGGGTGCGGTAGTTGCGGTCGCCGCAGTTCGCAGACGGTTGGAGATGCGCTCTACCGCGTCGATCGCGAGCGCCCCATCGAGACGCTCGAACGTTCCGCGGACCATCACCGAACACCACTCGGCCGCGTTCTGCACGCGATCGACCTCGACACATACCCTTGGGTTTGCCGCCATGTTCTCGATTTTTGCGCCCAACAGACTGTATCCGTAGAGTGCGCGCCCATCGTACGCATACGTGACTGGTACGATGTTGGGCAAGCCGCGCCGATCCACGTAGCCGATGCGCCCGACGACCTCTTCGTGCAGCAGCGCCTCGATTGCGCTTGGGGTCATTGCTGCGAACATCGTTATCCCTTCCGACGCTCTCCGGTCCGCTACCAGGTACGCATGCCGGGCGCCAGGTAACCGGGATGACGTAGCAACTCACCGAGCGGACCGGCGTAGGCCAGAACTGCAAGAACGAGCGCGAGCGCGCCCCACCGATAGAGGCGCTGCAGCGCCCAGGGCGTCGGACCGCCGCCTTCTGCCGGCGTCGCAAACACGACGTCGGAGTACTGCGCGGGCGTATTGGCGACGAGCGTTCCGATCGCGACGACTACGAACGTCAAGATGCTCAGGAAGAGAAAGAATCCGCCGGCGGCCGCGAGCAGCATCAACGGCTGCCAGGCGTTTGCGGCGCCGGCGCCCATATAGCCGACTTCGGCCGTGCGCCGCGGCGCGCCCAGCAGACCGGCAAAGTGCATCGAGAACGACATGATCAGCATTCCGAAGAACCACAGCCGCGTTTGAAAGAGCGCCCACTCGGGCTTCCAGAGCGCGCGCCCGGTCAGGCGCGGAATCATCCAGTAGGCGGCGCCGAGAAACGTCAGCGCGACCGGGCCGCCGACGGTCACGTGGAAGTGGCCGACGATCCAAATCGTGTTGTGCACGACCGTATCCATGCTGTACGACGCGTTCACCAGACCGCCGAAACCGCCCAAGATGAAGAGCATCATGCCCAGCGCCGCGCCGCTGAACGTCGGATCGTTCCACGGCAGCGACGTCACGGTCGCGATAAACCCGCTTGCGCCCTGCTTGATCGCCGCGAGTTCGAACGAGGCGAAGATCGCAAAGGCCGTGATGAACGAGGGGATCGCGACGCCGTACGTCGTTACCGTATGCAGCATCTTCCAGACCGACGAGATCCCCGGCTCCATGAACTGGTGATGGATTCCGACCGGCGTCGAAAGCAGGATCAGCATGATGAAGGTCAACCGCGTCAGCGCGTCGCTGAAGACGTTTCCGCCGTAGCGCGTCGGAATGATGTTGTACCAGATGATGTACGCGCCCATGATCCAGAAGTAGACGAGCGGATGGCCGAAATACCAGAAGAACATGCGCGTCAGCATCACGTTGATGCCCGGCGTCCAGCCGAAGGCCCAGGGGATGAGCAGACACATTTCCGCGACGACGCCCAGCGTCGCGACGATCCACATCACGAACGTCGCGGCGGCGCAGAAAACGACGAGCGGCACCGGCGCGCCGGGGTCGGTCTTGCGGAAAAAGTTGACGTTCTCGAAGATCTCGAACGCCACGACCCACGTGCCCAAGACGAGCAGCGTCGCGCCGATGTAGAACCACGGGCTCGCCTTGAGCGGGGCGTAGAACGTGTAGAGCACGGTGGCGTCGCCTTTGAGGATCGTGACCGCGGCCATCGCCGTGCCGACCAGCATCAGTCCCCAGCCGAACCACCCGACCGCCAGCTGTCGCTCCCGCGGAATCGCGCGGTACGTGACGAAGAGCGCGAGCCCGGTAATGAAGAACGTCGTAAATACGAGCGCCATCAGGACGCCGTGCATCGTGAGGATCCGGTAGTAGTCGAACCATGCCGGGCGCACCGAAGACGCCGGTCCGCGCGAAGCCTTGGAAGACGCCGAAGATCGCGCCCAGCGCAATCGCCGCCGTCGCGGTGTAGAGGTGCGCGATGACGACGCGGTTTTCAGCGCGCACGGAAGCCGGCTGGATCACTCAGCGTACCTCGATCTTCCCGAACATGTCTTGATGGTCGATTCCGCAGTACTCGTGGCAGATCAGCAGGTACTCGCCGCGATGGGTGAACGTGTGCGTCTCCTGGTTCACCCAGCCGGGAATCACCATCATGTTGATGTCGGTATCCGGAATGAAGAACCCGTGCACGACGTCGGCGCTCGTGACGTAGAACGTCACCTTGCTTCCCACCGGAACCTGCAGCCGGGACGGGTTGAACTCGAAGACCTCGGCGACGTAATACGCCTCGTACGAGCCATCGGGAAGCCGGCGCAGACCCGGCTTGTCGAACGGCGGCGTCTGCGAAACCTTCGTGGGATCGACCTGCTGCATGCCGGTGGGCGGGTTGATGTCGTCGGCGAGAGCCGCAAATGCGATGAGCGCCAGGAATACGATCAGCATCGCGATGCCGAAGGTCAGCCACCAGCGCTCGTATCGGTGAATGTGCATCCTACCAGCGCACGCGAAGCAGCGCGTACATCGCCAGCCACAAGATCAAGAACGACCCGCCCATGACCAGCACGAACCTCAGCGTTCCGATCAGCGGCGCGTCATCGCTTTTCACGGGTCGGCCTCGCTCCTCTTGGCCTGTTCGTCGGCGGTGTAGCGGGCTTCCATGCCGGCGCCGACGCGCGCCAACAATGTCTGCGCCGTTGCGCTTGCGATGCGACCGCCAAGTGCCCAATCGAACGCGGCGCCGAGCGTTCCACCCGGCGGCCGGTAGCTGCCGCGTAGCTCGAGCTCTGACGTCTTATAGGTTTCGTCGGCTCGCACGGTCAGCTCGCCGTCGAAGTCCGGGTAGGGGCCGGCCTGGGGCCTCCAGTGCACGTGCCATGGTTGGTCAAAGTGCATGGGATCGGCGGCCGGGGAAAACGTGACGACAACGTTCTTGACGAGCTGGCCGCCGGGCATGGGAAGCGAAAGCGTCAGGGACGCCGCCTCGCCGCTTTCGGCGCGTGTGCCGATAATCGCGGCCAAATATCCGCGCGCGAGATGATACGGGCACGCAATTACGCGGCGTTCCAGGAGATCCGACATGACATCATCGTACTCGGCACTTGCGAAGAACCGTCGAACGCGCCGTTCTCAACTACTTCACAAATGAGGTAAAGGCTGGGGGCGCGCCTACGGCTTGTTCATCTTGTAGCCGACGCCATAGACGGTAACGACGTACTCAGGATTGCGCGGATCCTTTTCGATTTTCTTTCGCAGATTGTTGATGTGGCGATCGAGCGTGCGTTCGAAGATCTCGCCGTCGTCGTGAAGACGGTCGAGCAGGCCGGAGCGCGTGAAGACTTCGCCGGGGTTCTCTGCAAGGATGGTGAGGATCTTGAACTCGGTCGCGGTGAGATTCACTGGATTGCCGCCGACGCGGACCTCGTGAAAGGGATGGTCGATTTCCAGATCGCCGACGCGTGCATGCCTCGACCGAGTGCCCTCGCTTGGGTGCGCCGCATCGTGCAAAGTGCGGCGTAGGAGCGACCGCACGCGTGCGACCAGTTCGCGCGGCGAAAAAGGCTTGGTCACATAATCGTCGGCGCCGAGCTCCAGTCCGAGGACGCGATCCGCTTCGTCTCCCCGGGCGGTGAGCATGATCGTCGGGATGCGCGCATTCGGTGACGCCGCCGCGCGTAGCACGTCGAGTCCGCTGCCGTCAGGAAGGGTGATGTCGAGGACGAGGACATCGGGCGCGATGCGCGCCAGCGCCGGTACGGCGTCGGCAACGCTGCCGCAGGTTTCGACGACCAATCCCTCTCGCTCGAGGTAGGCCCTCAACACGTCGACGATCTGCGTTTCATCGTCGACGACCAAGACGCGCCGCCGTTCCACGTCAGCGTTGATCCTTCAGCAGCAGCTCGCGCGCGCGGCGAAGCGCGTCGGCGACACCTTCCAATCGCGCTGGCGTCGCCGCAACCAGCCCATCGATCATGCCCTCGATGTTGGCAAGCGCAACGGCCAAAAGATTACCAAGCTCATGGCGCACCTCGTCGCTTTGCATCGATGGTCTAATCCGCGATTCGCGGTGACGAGCCCTATCGGACGGATGGCAGAGGCGCCCTAGCGAAGACGCCAGACCGAGATGGACGAGGCCCTATTCTCCCTCGCCGATATCGCGGGGAGCCGTTTTCCGCTCCTCGAGTACGCACCTGACGCGACGGTGATCGTCGACGGCGACGGCATCATTCGCCTGGTCAATGCGCAAACGGAACGGCTCTTTGGCTACTACCGGGAGGAGCTGATCGGCGAGCCGGTAGAGAAACTCGTCCCGGCTCGGCACCGCGATCGACACGTGGCGCAGCGCCTAAGCTACTCCGCCGCTCCGCAGGTTCGTCCGATGGGTGTGGGGTTAGAACTCTTCGGCCTGCGCAAGGACGGTAGCGAGTTTGCCGTCGAGATTAGCTTGAGCCCCATCGTGACCCGCGAAGGCACCTTCGCCGCCAGCGCGATCCGCGATGTCACCGAACGCAAGGCCTTCGAGCGCCGGCTTCACGAGCTCAACGCCGAGCTCGAACGCGCGAATCAAGCGAAGGACCAGTTCCTGGCCTCGATGAGCCACGAGCTGCGCACGCCGCTCAACGCGATTCTTGGTTTCACCGGCACGCTGTTGATGAAGCTGCCCGGGCCGCTCACCGACGAACAGGAACGCCAGCTTCAGATCGTTCGCTCGAGTGCGCGGCATCTGCTCTCGCTCATCAACGACATCCTGGATCTGGCGAAGGTCGAATCGGGGAAGCGAGAGCTGACATTCGAGCCGGTTGACATCGGCGAGGTCATCGGCGAAGTCAGCGCCGCGCTCGCCTCGCGCGCCGCTGAAAAAGGACTGCAGCTTTGGACCGACGTGCGCAACGGCACGACGATGGTCGTGACTGATCGCCGCGCGCTCGCGCAGATTCTCTTGAACCTCACCGACAACGCGATCAAGTACACGCAGGCGGGCAGCGTTTGCATCGCCGCTCAGTCGACCGATTGGAACGCAACCGCCGCCGTCGCGTTGAGAGTTAGCGATACGGGCGTCGGCATCAAATCCGAGGATCTCGAGCGTCTCTTCCACGCTTTCGAGCAACTCGACGCCACCACCACGCGGCGCTTTGAAGGCACGGGACTCGGACTCTACCTCTCGCGCAGTCTCGCCCAGGTGCTAGGCGGCGAGTTGTCGGTGCGCAGCGAGCTCGGCGCCGGCAGCACGTTCACGCTGACCCTCCCGCTCGCGTTTGAGGAGGCGCGGTGAGCGCACGCATTCTCGTCGTTGACGACAATCCCGCGAACCTCGATCTCATGCTCTATCTGCTGCGGGCTTTCGGTTACGAGGCCGAGGGCGTCGCCGATGGTCTGGCGGGCTTCACGGCAGCGTGCGGCGGCGGTTTCACGCTCGTGCTCACCGATATCCTCATGCCTGGCATCGACGGATATGAACTCGTGCGGCGTCTCAAAAACGATGTTCGGTTCGCGTCCGTGCCGGTCGTCGCGGTTACTGCGCTTGCGATGCAGGGCGATCGGGAACGCATCGTGACCGCCGGCTTCGACGGCTACATCGCCAAGCCGATCGAGCCGCAAGCGTTCGTCTCACAGATCGAAGGCTATCTGCCGCGCGCGTCGCCGACCTGATGGCGACCATCTTGATCGCCGACGACGACCAGAATACGCGCTCGCTCGTTCAAACGATTCTTACGCATGCCGGGCATAGAGTCGTCGAAGCAAAGGACGCGGCTGAAGCGCTCGACTGCGCCGTCACTCACACGCCGGATCTGATCCTGTTGGATCTCTCGATGCCGGGGGCGAGCGGGCCCGAGCTGCTTCGCGCGTTACGGGCCGATCCTACAACCAAAGCCGCCGCGGTCGCGCTCTATACCGCGACGCCGATGAACGCGGTGTTGCGCGACTTTGTCGAGATGTACGGCATCGCCGGCGTCGTGCCGAAGCCGTCGGAGCCGCTCGAGCTCATTGCGGCCGTGGAAGCAGCGATGAGAAGGACTTGAGAACGCGATTTCCTCGCCGGTTCACAAGCGCGCGGTAGGCTTTCGCCATGCCGCCGTTACGCGAAATAACGCCGGTCGAACGCTCGGTCAAACAAACGCACGCCGCGCTCGACCAGTTCTTCAGTTCACTTGAGGCGTCTGACGGGGTCGCACGTCTGCGCCTGCGCGTTCCAATGCGCCTGCCGGCGAAGCAATACGGCCTCTCGATCGATCGCGAAGTGCGGATCGAGGTGCGGCCGGTGCGCAATCCCGGGCACGACGCCGAGGTCATGGATATATCGTGGGCGCCCGAAGGAACCGCTATCTTTCCGCGGTTCGAGGGGAGGCTGTTCGTCACTGGATTCGGCAATGCAGCAATGAGCTACGTCGAGCTTGACGGCTACTACACACCGCCCTTCGGCGCGGCGGGACAGATCTTCGACGCTACGATCGGACAACGAATCGCGCAGACCACCGCCCGCGAGTTTCTCGCCGACTTGAAGGCCGCAATCGAACTCTCGTAAAGAGCGATGCCGGCGATCGGGGTCCCGGCCGTTACAGCCGATCGTCGGCGATTCGTCGAGCGGACGGCACGCACGTGGCCGATGCGGTCTGGCTGTACTACTCGATCGCGGACCGCAAGCCGTACCGAAGTCGTCTGGATGTCGAACACGCGGTCGACGACTCGGCTGTGAGCGCAAGGGTCACCGAGTAAGACGCGAGCCGCCGATCAGCGTTCGATGCGTGCGTAATCGATGTTGACGTAGCCGTTTGGAGCGACACCCTTAGGCTTAGTGCCGACCACGATGACGACGGAATGCAGACCCTCTCTAAGAAGGCCACTATCGTAAGCAACCGCCATCCTCTTCGCGCGTGCTAAGAAGGTAATGTTATGAATTTGATCGTCCATCGCGACCGTCGCCGAGCCTCCCTGAGGTCCGTCTACGCCGTGAAGATAGAAGCGCCGTCCGTAGAACATTATCGCCGCGATGTCGCCGGGCGTGTAGCTGCGCATACTCGTGCCCTCATGGCGGCCGTCTCGACGACCCGTGACTCGCTCCCAGCGTCCTGAATACCAAAAATGGTTGAGAGTCGTGCCAACCTTTCGATCGTCAACGATAATCACTTGGGGTGGCGCGCCACGAGTTATACGGGACGGTGCCGCCTTCGGCGAGCAGCCGTACGACCATAATGCGACAAGAACAGCCGCGGTCGCAACGGGATGAAATCGAAGCACGAATTAGACGCTGTATTGCGCTCGCAGATCTTGAATAACGCTCGTAAGAATGACGTGGAAATCCGCATTGCGCTGCGGTCCAACGTCGGGATCTGCATTGAGCTGCTGCATGATCGTAACGTGGATCGGTCGTGAGATCAGGTGCTCGAGCATGTAGCCGATGTCAAAGCGTCCATTGCTCATCGTGCCGGCCTCGACGAGCTGAGCAGAAAGTTGCTTCCCGTCTTGTGCCAAACCAGGCGGCGAATCCGGCAGCTTTACTCCGGCCTGTGTCGCAGCGACCAGCGCGTCGTCGATTGCGTGATTGAACGTGACGACGAAGGCCGTGATCCGCTCCTGGCCGTATCGTTTCGTGAGCGATTGCACTTCAGCGTTGGTATTCGCTCCTGCGAGAACACCCAGCAGTTTCAGCGAATCAAAATGTTGTGCTCCGCCCCCGGCCTCTACCACGGCAGCGGTGAGTGGAAGGTCCGGCGCTCCGAGATAACGCGTCATTTGCATCGCCGACGCGGGCGCTGCGCACGCAAAACCGAGCAAAAGGATGACCGTGTTTAGTCTCTTCATGACATCATTCTAGCAACCATAGACGAGCCGCCGATGGGCCAAACAGATTTACGGGCTGGGACCTCCGACCCGAAAATCCAAACTTACAGCGGCAGGCGAGGGGTTGCCAGCGACCTGAGCGTTCGCTATAATGGGCACCCTGAATCTCCGATGATTACGGGAGATGACTGATGGACTTCATCGAGCAGTGGCTTCGACTCTCACCTGACGGTGGTACGGGCGCGCTCGAAACGTTTTACGCCGCCGCCGCTGCAGCCGGCCTGATACTCCTCCTGCATCGTGCCGTAGCGGCTCTTATCAAACGACTTCCGAATTTGATGTTGAGGCGGCGCTAAGCCGCGAAGGAGAGAGCAACGTATGGCTGTCTCGAATTCGATCGATGAACTGGCCGTCCGTTCGACGTTCATCTTTGTCGGCACCGTCGAGATGCCCGGCGCTTCGGCGCTCAAGGTATTGCCGGGTCGCCCGCAATTGGCCGTCGTGCGTTTCGAGAAGGCCCTGCGCCTCAACCCGGTTCTCGGCAACCTCAGCGGAAAGCCTATTACCGTCCTGCTCGCCGACGGTTCCGCGGTGCGTCGGGGCGAGCGATTCATCTTCTTTGCCGAGAGCTGGGTGCACGCCGAGGCTATCGCCGTGCGCGAGTTCGCGCATCTTGCCGATACCGAGAAGACGGAGCAAGAGGTCCGAACGATCGTGGATGATCTTCCAATGATTCATTTGCAAGAGCGCATCGCGAGCGCAGCTTTGATCGTCGTCGGGAAAGTCGCGAGCGTGGAGCGCGCGTCGGATATTCGCGAACCCTTCACCGAGCACGCTCCCATATGGATGCGCGCGCGCATCGCCGCCAAGACGATTCTCAAGGGGGCGCCTTCGGCAGAGCGTCAAGAACTCGTCGTCTACTTCCCGTCGAGCCACGATCGCGCGTGGCGCGGCTGGCCAAAGTTGAAAGAAGGCGAATCAGCCATCTTTCTCATCCATATCCTGGAGCCGCCGCCGCTCCGGCTGCCACCGGGGGCGATGGTGCTGCCCGACCCCGCCGACGTGCAGCCGTTGAGTGAGCTGCCGACCATCCGAAAACTCCTCGGCACGCAGCAGTAGCGAACATCGACTCAAAGGAGCACCGTCATGGCTCAATTCAGGATCGTCGACGTCGTTCCGCAGACCCACAGCAACGAAACGTGGCAAGATGCCGAACCGAGCATCGGAGTCAACCTCGCGGATCCGTCGCAAATCGTCGTCAGCGCGTTCACGCCGCCCGATTCCGGCGACTCGAACGGCCCGATCTACTATTCCGAGGACGGCGGCGTCAACTGGAGTCTGAGCTTTATCGTTCCCGGCGGCGAACCCAACGACCAAACGTATAAATTCGGGAGCCGATCGAATCAGTTCTACGGCGCGATCTTGAGCGATGGTTCGCTCAGCTACAATCCGCTGAGCACCTCGGATCCGTTTGTACCGGGAACCATGACCGTTCTCGAGACCGTTGACGACAACGATCAACCCTTCATCACGGCGACGACGGTCGAATACGGGCCGGATGCCGGCAAAGATCGGTTCTACGTTGGCGTCAACGATCTCAGCGTTAGTACCGGACAGAGCGCGGCCATTGACGTCTGCCTTGACGCCACCGCGGCGTCGCCGACGATCACTCGCTCCTACATCGACCAACGCTCGACGGGGACTGCCGGACAAGATGGTCCCCAGGTGCGGGTCGCCGCGCATGCCGACGGCACGATCTATGCCATCTTCGCCGGCTGGCGAGCGGAGGCGAGCGAGATCACAATGGACGTGGTCGTGGTCCGCGACGACGACTGGGCTTCTGGCGGTTCGCCTTTCACGGCGCTCATCGATCCGGGCGACAGCACTGCCGGATTCCGCGTTCAGACCGGCGTCTCGATTGTATGGGACCAAACCTTCGGCCAGGAGCGAACGGCAGGATCGTTTGCCATTGCAGTAGATCCGCGCGACTCCGATCGCGTCGCCATATGTTGGGCCGGGTTGGCATCGGGCGCCTACACGCTCAACATTCAGATGTCGACCAACCGCGGAGTCTCGTGGTCGCCCGTCTTATTGCAGGTTTCGAACGCGACGAACCCGGCCCTGGCAATCTCCGTTACGGGAAAGATCGGATTCCTCTATCAACAGGATACCGGCACGTCGCCGAGCGATAAGTGGGAGACGCACTTCCAAGAGTCTACCAACGGCTCGACGTGGACCGACACGCTTCTCGCCACGACGCCCGCCGAAACGCCGGCGCTTAACACGGGCGAAGGCTTAACGTATATCGGCGATTATCTCGACATGGTGGCGGTCGGCAAGAACTTCTACGGTGCATTCTGCGCCAACAACACGCCCGATCCCGCCAATTTTCCCACAGTGATGGCCACCTATCTTCGCAACATCGACTCTACTACGCACCAGCTGCTTGGCGTCGACGGTGTGACCGCGATCGACGCATCAATCGATCCGTTTTTCGTGCAAGTTACCGAGCTTCCGGTGTCCTCCGACTTCTACGTGCGCGACTGGACCAGCTCGCCTACCGATGCCGATACCGGCCTCGAGCCGTCGACGAGCTCGGATTTTTGGGATACGTCCGACGTTTGGAATCAGTTCTCCACCAACGTAGCTCTCCCACCAAACTCCAACGATCAGCCGACGAGCGAGAACGCGCAGGCCGGCGCGGACAATTATGCGTTCGCGCGGATTCGCCGCAACGCATTGCCTCCGTCAGGCTCGGGATCGGTTACCGTCTCTGCGCATTTCTTGGTTTCGGAGTTCGGCACCGGAAGCAACTTCGTCGATTGGATCTTCAGCGATCCCTCGGATCCCGACATTACGTTTCCATCGCCAACCGACCCGACCGTTACGTTTGCGGATACCGATCTCGGTCCGTTAGATACGCCGCCTTTTACGTGGAATCTCGCCGACACCACCTCCGACCATCTCTGCGTTGCCGTCGAGATCAACGCTCCCGGGGATCCGGCAGCGGCGCCCGGACTGACGGGGCTTGCGCCCGGAACGAGCAAGGCCACCGATGCCGTCATCAACGACAACAACAAGGCGCAACGCAATCTTCACGTCAATCTCGCTGGCGCGAACCGCACCGGCGCCAACTATTACGGCATCGTCCATAACGGTGCGACGATAGCGCGCGATATCACGCTTGGCTTGGCAGTCCCTTTGGGTGCCGACACACCGTCCGAGAATGCGGCGATCGAAATCGTCACCGAGCGAGGGGTCGCGATGCGCCAACCATTTGCGCCGTTCGGCACGGTTGCGCTGCGCGGTATGACGCCAGGCGAAAACCGTTGGTTCGGCGTGACGCTCCCCGTTCCAACGTCGGCCAGTGCGCCGGCCGTCGCTCTTGCGGAGTTAAAGGGAAATCGTCCGATCAACGGCTTCAGCATCCAGGCGAAAGGCGCTCCACTTGACGCGGTGATCGTCGATCTCATCGGGTTTTACCGTCGCGTGCTGATTCGGCTCCAAAAAGCTTTCGGAGTCTCGGCCGCAGGCAGCGCACTGGATGGGCTCATCGGCAGTGGCAAGGACGGCAAGGACGGTGCCGGCGAGGGTTTCGATTTCCACGAACACGTCAGCGCGACCGAACGCGACCTGCGCATCGAAGTAGACGTCCGAATCCGCCGCGGACACGGCGGGGAGCGAGCCCGCCACGGCAAGACCAGCGTTGCGATCGACGTGACGAATTACGGCCCGACGATCCAGGGACAGCTAACGTTGCTCCGCAACGCGCTCTCCGAACTCAGTGATTCCGATCCATTCGATATCGCGCGCTCGCTGGACGCTCTTGCCTCGGCTGCCGCCGACGATACGGGCGCCATCGCGACCGCACACGCGGCCGTCTTGAATAAGCTCGATGCTTTCATGACGATGCTGCAAAAGGCAAATGGTGACCGCGCCGACATCGCACAGATGGTGCGCTGGCACCGCGATCTTTGCGAGCGCTCCGCGCGGATTGCCGCGTTGCCCGACACACCGTGGATTCGGGCACAAGCCGAAGCGTTTCTGGCGAAGGTCGAAGCGCGCACGCTGAAACTCGACGAATATCGGCAGCTTTTGACGCGACTCGCGCCGGCTCTAAAACGCGTCGCCGCTGCGCTGGGCGCGACCGGGACGCTCGATCCGCTGATTCGCGCGATCCGCATGGCACCGGCTGCGCGCGCCCTGGAGAAGGCGCACCGAGATTTCTTACTCGCACTCGAGCAGTACTCCTGACGGGCGTTCGAGCGAGCAGCTACGCCGACGGAAGCGTCTGGTGGGCCGCGGGGCTACGGGAATCTTGGAGCACGGTCGCTGAGATGAAGACCGCAACGACGAGGCACGCGACGCCGGCCTCAAACGCGAGCTGGTAGCCGGCGGCGAGCGCCGTTTCATTATGCGCCCCCGCCGAGAGCAGATCGCGCGTGCGCCCGGTGGCGAGCGTCGCCAAGACGGCCAGCCCAAACGCGCCGCCGACCTGCGCGGTCGTGTTGACGAGGCCTGAGGTCAGGCCCGAATCGCTCGCCGTCGCACTCGACATCGCGAGCAGCATCAAGGATGGAAACGTCGCGCCTATCCCGATCCCGAGGAGCAGCATCGCGGGGAAGATCGTCGTGACGTATGCGCCGCCAAGTGGCGCGACGGCGAAGATTACGAGTCCGACGGTCGCAAGCCCCAAGCCCGCGACGACGACGTTGCGCGTGCCGAACCGTATTGGGAGAGCCGATGCCCAGGGGAGCGAAAGCGCGCCGATCGAAATCGTGATCGGCAGGAACGCGAAGCCGGTGTGTATGGCATCGTACCCGAGAACGCGCCGTAGATAGAGCGAGTCCATGAAGAAGAAGCCGAAGAGCCCGGCGACGATCAGCACCTGCACGACGTTGGTCCCGGTAACGTTGCGCGAGCGGAACAGACGAAGGGGAAGCAACGGCTTCGCCGCCGTCGCTTGGCGGGCGATGAACGCGGCGAAGAGCAACACCGCGACCGCGCCGAATCCCAGCGTGTGCGCTGACGCCGGGCCCTTCACCGGAATCTCGACCACGGTGTAAACGGCGATCATCAGCGAAGCGGTCACAAGCAGAGCGCCGAGCGCGTCGGCTCCGTCGCGCAACCCGATCCCGGGCCTGGACTCGAGTTGACGTACGGCCAGGATCGCCGCGCCGATGCCGATCGGCACGTTGATCAGGAAAATCCAATGCCAATTCAACGCCTGGGTGAGCGCCCCACCGATCAGCAGCCCAATCGAGCCGCCGGCCGCGGCAGTGAAACTGAAGATACCCATCGCCTTGGCGCGCTCTGCCGGCTTCTGGAACATCGTTACGATCATCGCCAGAATCACCGAGGACGCCATCGCCCCGCCGCTCCCTTGCACGAAGCGTGCCGCGATCAGCAGCTCGCGGTTCCAAGAAAGTCCGCACAGAAGCGATGCGCCGGTGAAAACCATGAGCCCCGCCATGAAGACGCGCTTGCTGCCGATCAAATCGCCGAAGCGTCCGGCGAGAAGTAACAGCCCCCCGAACGCGATCATGTAGGCATTGACGACCCACGCGAGGTCCGATTGCGAGAACGCCAGATCGCTTTGGATCGATGGCAGCGCCACGTTCACGACGGTTCCGTCGAGGACGATCATCAGCATCCCCGTGCAGAGCAACACGAGCGAGATCCAGCGGCTATCGCGGGCCGGCGAAGTTTTGGCCGGCAAAGCGGTTCCCTTGGGGTCGGAGGCAGTGGTCATCGGGTCTCGTGTTTGAACCGCCCGCTGTTCGCATTGTTTTCATCTGCGATCCCCCGGCTGGCGGGACCGAGGGCGGCGTTGAATTTGCGGTTGTTCAGTTGGTCGAAACGGGGCGATCCATCAGCATGCCGCGGACTATGTCACGGTTACTTTGACGGCGACGGCGTTGCCGACGCTGTCGGAGATTGTGATTTTGCAGCTTCCCTTGCCCACCGACGTCACGTTGAACGACGATTTAGAACTCCCTTGAGCGACTTTTGCGACCGCGGTGTTGCTCGATTGGGCCGTCCAACTGCTCACGCCGCTCTCGCTTACCGAAACGGTCTTTTTTTGTCCGGCGGCAGAGAACGTTAACTTAGTCGGCGTGACTGTCATCGGGTTGATGACGAGCACGTCGAGGTCACCGCCCACCGAATCAACCCAGAGGTTGCCGTCGGAGCCGGGGGCCACGGCGTCGGGCCGAGCGCCCGACCCAAGGGGAGGGGTAAACGTCGTTACGGTGTGTGACGTGGTGTTGATGCGGAATACTGTGCCGTCGTTTCCGCTCGCGCACCACGGTTCGCCGTCGGGACCGCGCGCGCAGAACTGCTCGGTTTCGTTTGAGCTGAACGCTCCGCCGATCGCAAACGTCGCGACCTTACCCTTCGGCGTGATTTTCCCGAGCAGCGGTTCATTCGCGAGACAAGCAAACCAAACGTTCTTATCGTTTCCGAGCACGACCGCCGCCGGCGTGCACGATACAGGAATAGGAAACATCGTGATCTTTCCCGTTGACGGAACGACTCGGCCGATCGCGTTGTTCGACGATTCGGCGAACCAGACGTTGCCGTCGGAACCAGCGCTCACGCCGCCGTATTGGTTGGTCGAGTAACCGGAAGGGTAAGCGAACTCGGTGATTTTGCCGGAAGGCGTGATCTTGGCGATATGATTAAACTCCGCAAACCACACGTTGCCGTCGGAACCGAGGGCCATACCGTCGATAGAGGTAGCGTCACCGCTAGGAATTGGAAACGCTTGCACCGTTCCTTTTACGGTAACGCGGATGATACTTGAGGACTCATCTCCGATATAAAAATCGTTGTCGGCGCCAACGGTCATCGAGACGGCGCTTCCACCGGCGACGCTTTCAAAGGAGAATTCCTTGACTGAGCCGTTCGTGGATATTCGAACGAGCCTATCAGCGTCCTCGTCGATGAACCAGACGTCGCCGTCGGGTCCGAGCGCCATCGCGCTATACAGCGCTCCGAGCGTGTGTGGGGTGAACTGAACCCACTGCGCGCCGTTGCCTTTTTGCCGAACGAGTGGCCCCGTATGGTACGTCGAATACGCTTGGGCGTCGGGCCGCATTTCGCCGGACAGCGAGCAACCTGTAAGCGTGCAGGCCAGGACAAGGATGACGAGGCGAGGTGCAGACATCGTGGACCTCCTCAACGAATGATGCTTGTTCTAGCGACCGAGGGCGCCGTCCTCGATTCGAATGAGCAACGCGAGCGACGAAGGCAACGCAGACCTCCAACGAATTTGCTGGCATTTCAGGGAACAGCGGCATGAAGTTTTCAGGAATCTTTGCCGGCGCGCTGGTTGGCGGAGCGCTGTTAGGCGGATGTGGCGGCGACCCCGGTTTCCCTTTACCGGCTTCCGCAACGGCGCAGGCTCAGGCGTCGTTTGCGGACACAGCGAGCAGTGAGGAGGTACTCTATCGTTTCGGCGGTGGCAAGGATGGCGAGAATCCCGAGTCGTCGCTTGTTGACGTGAGCGGCACCCTTTACGGGGTCACGATACACGGCGGCGGCGCCAGATGCGCTGCGCTCAATTCGCCGCCCGGGTGTGGAACGATCTTTCGGATCAATGCGTCCGGCTCAGGATATAGAGTCCTCCACCGGTATCGCAGGAGCGCCCGCGCGGGCTCCCAGCCCGTGGGCGGCGTGATTTACCGGCGTGGGACGCTCTATGGCACGACCTCCCTAGGTGATGGCTCGCTGGCGTGTCAGGACAACGGCGGGTGCGGGACGGTTTTCAAGATGGATTCGTCCGGAAAAGCTTATACCATCTTGCACAAGTTCAGCGGCACGGACGGATTCGCAATTTATGCTGGAGTCCTCGATCGCGGCGGCACGCTCTATGGCGCGGCATTTTTAGGTGGGCCAGGATCATGCCGCTGCGGACTCGTTTATGCGCTCGCGCGGAGCGGTCAAGAGAGAGTGCTGCACAGTTTCACGGGGACGATGGGCGGTTACGAGCCATTTTTCAGTCCGATCGAAGTGGGCGGCGTTCTTTATGGCACGACGATGTCAGGCGGAGACACGAAGTGCGCTAACCGTCCCTCTGGGTGCGGAACGATCTACAGTATGAGTACGAGCGGCAACGGGTATCGCATCCTCTATCGCTTTAAAGGCGGCAACGACGGCGTTACTCCGACCAACGTCATCGACGTCAACGGCGTGCTGTACGGCACGACGGCCGCCGGCGGCGGCACGTCATGCAGCGGGCCCAGCGGCCTCGGATGCGGCACGATTTTCGCGATCGGCACGTCCGGCAAGGGATATCGCGTTCTGTATCGCTTTAAGGGTGGCACCGAGGGATGGAACCCGGCCAGTCTGACGACCGACACGAAGGGCACGCTGTACTCGGCAACATCTTTTGGCGGGCGCTCCGGCTGCGCTACCGGCTATGGGTGCGGCACGCTCTTCAAAGTGAGCACGTCGGGTAACGGATACAGCGTTCTTTACCGCTTCAAGGGAGGCAGGGACGGCGCGAATCCGTATTTGCACGGGCCGATCGAAGCAAACGGCACGCTCTACGGAACGACGTATTACGGCGGAGGATCCGGGTGTGGCGGCAGCGGATGCGGTACCGTTTTTGCGGTGACGCCTTAAGGTTCGCGCGTATCTAGCGCAATATCTAGCGGCGTAATTACAGGCGATCGGCGCTGTTGCACGCCGGTAACTCTCCCACACTGATGCTGCTATTGAGCGAAAACCTGCACATCATCGAGTCCATTATTGGTGTCGTTCGCAGGGTCGCCGTTAATCAAGGCGATTTTTGTCTTCGAGGACGTTGCCGTAATCGTCGTGCTGAATTGTCGCCAAACCTGAGTAGTTGACTTCCGTGAATTCGTCGCGGCGAAGACCTGATGCCCGTTCACGAGGACGTTCACCGTGCTGCTTACCCCGAAGATGCCGCCTGGATCGTAGACGTTTCCAATCCAGAAGACGAGCTTGTACTTAGCATTGGGCGTCGTAGCCAAGGTCTGGCTGAGCCCGGTTGCGGTTTGCGTGGTCCCGGTCAGGTCAACCCACTGCTTGCCGGATTTCGCCGGAAAGTGGAAGCCGTTTTGAGTGAAGGTCCCGCTAACGATGCCCACGTTACCATTCGCACCGACGATGGCCCACTTCGAGAACTTTTGTCCGTTCGAAAACAATTGGAAAGATCCGGACGGTACAGCCGGTTTCTCGAAGCTGCCGTCCTTAAACAGACTCGTTAAACGAATGCTTTGGCGAGATTGAGTCGAGCTGGTTGTCGGAACGCCCGCACTGTTGCCGTTCGCGCACGCAGTCAGCACCAGAACTCCAATAGCGCTGGCGATAGGGCTAACCACTCGTATCATTGGGATCCTCCTCTTGAGGCGACGGGGCGTCTGGTGGCGCAACGATTTAATGAGTTCGGACCTTGCCCCATCGACCCTTGATGCGCCTGCCGAGGAATCCTGCAAGGATTCCGTTGCGGTGCTTTCGCCGAACCTTGACGACGATCTTGGGTCACTGTCTTTTGTGATGTCAATTCCAACGCAAAAATCAGGTGCCCCGAAACGCCAAAGTTTCGTCGCTGATTTTAGCTTGCCATCGATGCACCAGCTTGACTACTTCTTGACGGTTCACGAGTAGATTTCCATGTATATATGTGGTGGAGTCAGCCCTTGAATCGTGGATGGCGCCGTTGGTCTGCGCCTCCTAGGCTGCCACCCCAAAGCTTCTATTTGAGGTTTGCGCTTATGACAAGGCTACGCGATTTCCGTGGTTTCCTAACGATTCGGCGTCTGCTCGGAGCGATGCTTGCCGTCGCCGTTGTGCCCGCGTGCTCTTCGTCGAGCAATACAAGCCACGGGTCAACTCCATCGCAGGTCGTTCCAGGGACGCTCGGCAGGTCCACCAACCGTAGCGTTGCCCTCCGTTACGACGCCGGAACCTGTCCGTCATCCGTCGTTTATGTGGTTTCCAATTACAATACCGGGGTCAAGATCTACGATCGCGCGGCGCTCGACGCTGGTCCATGCGGGTCTGTGACCGGGTTTAGCTTGCCGCAGGGTCTTTTCGTCGACTCCAAGCGCGGGCTTTGGGTCGCCGACGCTGCGGCACAGAAAATTTACCGCTTCGTTCCGGGAACGAGTGGCCCGGTCGTGACCCTTAGCGACCCCAACGGGACTCCGTCCGCCGTAGTCGTTGAGCCCAACAGCGGAAGCGTGTACGTTACCGAGTACCAGAACAACAACAATCCACACACGCTCGTCGAAGTGTATGCAAACGGCAGCACGACCCCCACTGGATCGCTGAGCGACCCGAACGCGCGGAATGGAGGCTACGCTGCCGTGGACAGCGCCGGAAACCTTTACGTTACCTTTATGACGCAAGCCAACAGAGGGCAGGTGGACCGGTGGATACGTGGCGCCGGCACTCCGGAGAACCTCGAGCTGAAGCTCATCTCCGCGGGCGGAATCGTGACGACGGGAAGCGGCGCGCTCGCCGTATGCGACACGTACCACTCTCGGTGCGGCATCTACGCGCGTGGTTCGACGAAGATATCGCACGTTTTCGGCCACATGGGCCACGGAAGTGGCGGCATCGAGAACAAGCCACCGTGGCTTTTTCCCGAAGCGCTGGTCCTCGACCGCAGCGAGCAGCGGGCGTACCTCACTGCAAACACGCTTTCGGTTTGGAGGTTCCCTGGACCGAAGAGCAGGCCGAACCACCTGGCAGTCGAGGAGATCAAAGTTCCTGACGGAGGTGCCGACGAGGGTATTGCGGTAAGCCCCCCGTCGCGAGCCGGGGCACCCTGGTAGCAGCAAAATTCGGCGTTAGCTGCGACCTCTACTGCGCGACGTTACCAGGATGCATGCACCGTCGTGTGACTAAGGCTCGCGATACTGCTGGGCCTAGCTGCGCGGGGCTGGATCGTTTGCGATACCATATGGGAGCAGGCCGGAAAGACCGTTGTCGTACGTGTAAAGAAACTTTCCACCCGGGTACGAGAACACGTTCACGAGGCTAAAAAACCCAAAGGTGCAGTACAGCCTATCTTGGTCGGGGCCGAAGGTGCACATGCTGGGATCTGTGACCTGACCGTTTTCCAAGATAAGTCGAGCTGTCGGTTTGCTTTCGGTGTACGGCGGAGCATAGATGTCCAGGGATGAATAATTTCCATTCGGGCCCATCGGGTTTTGGTTCCGATCGAACTGGAGGCTGCCGGGGAACCCGAGAGAGATATTCTTGAATAGCCTGGCCGGCATGTTCCCGTGCCGGAACTCTGCGACGTAGGTGCCGGTGCTTCCAGGATCTCTGTATGAAACCCAAACATTATTGCGCTTGTCGACGGCAAGGCCTTGGGGCGTGGCGATGTCGGAATCGGACAGCGTCTTGGTTATTGACGTCCCTGTGTATTGCAGGATGTTTCCCGGGCCGCCGCTGTTCGCGAAAGAGTTTGAGACATACACGTGGCCATTTGTATCAAACGCAACGTTATCGGGGCCGGCGTCCCCGGGGTCAGTCAACACCGTCTTTGCCGCTCCGCAATCCGGGCCGTACTCCGTGACAATCTTCGGAATCGCACCTTGGTCAGGAACCCACAGATTCCCAGACTGATCGACGCCGATTCCGCCGTTGACGGACGCGAACGGACCGAGCGTACAGATCGGCGGCTGATTCGTGCGGTTGCGGCGGTTGTAACCGTACACGGTGGTGGTACCGATTGGAGCGACATAGGTCATGCCCTTGCTGTTTCCCGCGCCGAAGGTCGTCGACGAAGGCAGGTCCGGGTGAGCATTTTGCGCACGTGAACCCGAAGCGTTTTGCTGTTGAGGCGAGCTGGGCAACGTCGGGACGCTGCCGGCTTGCGAGCCGCCGGAACAACCGGCCAGAATTGCAACAGCCGCGCAGATGCCTAATGTGTGCATAGCGGCTAAAATCTGAAACTTTCATTTGTCGTCCGATCTTCTCCGAGCAGACCACTGCTTCGGAACGGCTTTCATGTGCGCTGCGAACCGTGGCAGACTCCCTCAGGAGCTACGATCCGCCATCCTGAAGGATTAGTCAATAGTATAAATCACGATGAACGTAGCTCTGGCGAAGCGGACCCCGACCGGTCGCCCGCACGCCGAAACAATTGCGCGTGCGGGGTATTCATTAACCTTGCGCCTTGTATAAGTAGACTATCTCTTCGCTGCCGTCACGCCGAGGGGCTCGTCGAAGTTCCCCGTCAAGACCGCAGTCGGTGAACCGCCGGCCGGATATTTGAAAACCTCACCGTCGTTATTTCCGGCGTCGCCGCAATACAGCAGGGCCTTAACGATCCACGTCTGCGCGCAGTCGCTAGCCCCGGTGTACTGTATGGTGTTCTTCAACGTCGCCGTCGTTCCACTAACCGTGTACTGATACGTTTGGTTCGTGAGCTGATCGAACACGGTGAGGTAGGTGCCGTCCCACTGCACCGAGCCAGGAAACTCCGGAGCGTTGCTCGTTGTGATCGTAACGAATTTGCTGCTGCCCTTCGGAAGCTCGACGAGCATGAAGTTATAGCTCGGGCCGAAACCGTCGGCAAAGAGATTGCCGCTGGGATCGTAGCCGTCGAAGTACTCTTTGGTCAACGGCGTGTTGTAAACGGTGGGTGAGCCGGTCGCGTTCTTGTAGATCACGACCTGACCGCCGGGACCGTAAGAATTACCCAACAGGATTCCGACTGCAAGGTCGCCGCTGGTATTCATGGCGCAGCTGGATGTGAAGGTGTAGTTAAGAGACAGCGTCCTGAGCAGCGTGTTTGGAACCTTGTATTCGGAAATCAGGTCGTCCGTGCGCCCGGCGTTCCAGAAAATCTTCTTCCCATAGCCGTACAGAACGTTGGTGCACCCTTGTCCGCCGGCGCCATTAATCTGACCAATCATCGCGGTGCTTTTTGGATAGTCGAAAATGCTGCCGTACGAGCCGTAGTCGTTGAAGATGTACTCGAATTTCTTATGTCTGCGCCGGTCAGGAACGAGCGTCGCGTAACGGGGCAGTGGGCTTACACTCAGGCGCGCCGCCGTTACCGGCCTCCCATTCACGAACAGCGTCCTACCTACGTAGGTCGCATTGAGCGTAGCGGCTGACGGCGCGACCGTCGAGCCGCTCGCGCAGGCCGAAACAATTGCGAGTGCAACGACAGCGCCGGCGCACTTAAGTAAACCAGGGGTGTTCATTAACCTTGCTCCTTTGAAGTAGATATGAGGCGTCGCGCTTGGCTTCTTGCAATCTGAGGCTTAGTTACCAACCAGCACGCCGAATAGCAACGTTGGTATCGTTTGGGTTCGACCGGCATTGGGGCCGTGCCTCCGTGAACGTATTCGTAGACGCTTTGTAAGCAGCTAAGTACACGTTGCCGTTGGCGTCTGAGCACGCACTTGAGCTCGCGCTGGTAAGCGGCAGCGACAGGCTAATGAAGAGAGCGCCGGCAGACTTCGAATAGGCCGGTGCTATTCATGTGTAACTTCTCTGCGTCGACAAGAAGCGCAGATTATCTGTTCTTTACCGCCACCACGCCGAGCGGCGAGTCGAAGCTGCCCGTAAATGTCGCAATCGGCGCACCGCCGCCCGGGTAGTCGAAAACCTCGCCGCCGTTTTCCACGTCGCCGCAATACAGCAGGCCCTTAACGATCCACGTCTGCGCGCAGTCGCCAACCCCGGTGAACTGTATGGTGTTCTTCAACGTCGCCGTCGTTCCACTAACCGTGTACTGATACATCTCACTCGTCAGCTGATCGAACACGGTGAGGTAGGTGCCATCCCACTGCACCGAGCCAGGAAACTCTGGGGAGTTGCTCGTTTTGATCGTAACGAATTGGCTGCTGCCCTTCGGAAGCTCGACGAGCATGAAGTTATAGCTCGAGCCGGCCTCACCGTCGGCAAAGAGATTGCCGCTGGGATCGTAGCCGTTGAAGTACTCTTTGCCCAGCGGCGTGTTGTACACCGTAGGCGTGCCGGTCGCGTTCTTGTAGATTACGACCTGACCGCCGGGACCGTAAGAATTACCCAACAGTATTCCGACTGCAAGATCGCCGCTGGTATTCATGGCGCAGCTGGATGTGAACGTGTAGTTAAGAGACAGCGACTTGATCGGCTTGTTGGGAACCTTGTATTCGTCAATCTGGTCGTTCATACGCCCGGGGTTCCAGAAGATCTTGTGCCCATAGCCGTACAAAACGTTGGTGCACCCTTGTCCCCCGGCGCCATTAATCTGACCAATCATCGCGGTGCTTTTTGGGTAGTTGAAAATGCCGGCATAGCTGCCGTAGAAGTTGAAAACGTACTCAAAGTGCTTCAACCTCCTGCGCCGGTCAGGAAAAATCGTCGCGTAACGGGGCGTCGGGTTCAGCCGCGCTGCCGTGACCGGCCTTCCGTTCATCCAGAGCGTCTTACCTATGTACTGGTAGTTGAGCGGAGAGGTTGACGGCGCGCCCGCCGAGCCGCCGCTGCACGCCGCGCATATCGCGAGTGCAACCAGAGAACTGGCGTTTCTTACTAAACCAGGCAAATTCATGAACGTTTGAGCTCCTTTTTTGAGTGATGCGGTCGCTTGACTTCCCGAGTTGGCTAATAAGCGGGGACGAGTCAGATTCATCAACTCGCACTTGAGTGCCTTTTCTGCATTTGAACGAGAAGAGCACCGGCATACTTGAATGGACCGTGGCACCAACGGTGTCACACTGGTGTTTTAGAATTGGTTGGGAACGCTTAAGGGACGAGTCGAAACAAGGTTCCAGTGCCGCCTCTTTTGCCGTTGTTGCCGCCCCATATAGTCGTGCCATAAAGTGCGCCGTTCATAGCGATGAGGTCTGCGTAGGGAACGCGACCGCCAGGCCCACCGGTGAAATTATGGACCACTTGCTCTGAGCCCGACGGCGTTATCGTGTAGATCGTGCCTTCGCTGCTGGGCTTTCTCCTGTGCGCCGGATTCACGCCCGATTTCGATTTTGTCGAGCCGCCGTAAGCCGTCGCGCCATAAAGCTGTCCGTTGAACACCGTGAGACCTGCAAAAGGTTCGCTGCCATCCGCCCCAATGCCGAAACTGTGGAGCACGCTCTCCGAGCCCGATGTCGTGATAGCGAAAACCGTTCCCTTATTGCGTTGGCCGCCTTGCTGCGTGGTTCCATAGAGCGTACCGTTCATTTTGGTCAGCCCCGAAAAGGGGAAAGCGCCGTCGCTTCCACCTTGAAAGCTATAGAGAACGCTGTAATTCGAACCATCCGGATCGATCGCGAAGACCGTTCCATCATCGTTCGTGCCGCCCGTGGACGTCGTGCCGTAGAGCACGTTATTCACTTTGATCAGGGCGCCGAGTGGCAGCGAGCCGTCCGTCCCGCCGGCTGCAAAACTGTGAAGCACCTTTTCCGTGCCCGAACTCGTGAGGCTGAAGACCGTCCCGTTTCCAGTCGCGCCCCCGTTATAGGTGGTGCCGTAGAGCACGCCGTTAAGGCTCGCCAAGTTCGCGCGCGGGTCATCCCCAGTTTTTCCGCCGAACGAAAAGACCACATGTTCCAAACCCGACGTTGTGATGGCGAAAACCGTTCCTTCGTTGCGCTTGCCGCCTGCCTGTGTGGTTCCATAAAGGGTGCCGCGGACTTTGATGAGTCCTGAATATGGGCGTGTACCGTCCTTGGCGCCGTGGAAGCGATAAAGCACGGTCTGGTTGCTCGGCGGCTTGAATTGGTATACGGTTCCGCATCCCGTTGCCGGATAGCATTGGTTGCTGGGAAGACCGCCGAAATTCGTCGTGCCGTAAAGCGTGCCGTTGACGTCGAGTAAACTGCCAGCCGGGACAATCCCATCGCGCTGCTTGTTGAATACGTAGAGAACCTGGAAGTAGGGCTCGCTGCTCGCTGCTCGTTGACTCGTCGCTGGAAGTGACGAAGTGGCGGACATCTGCGTGCAGCTAGTCAGAATGATGATACACAAAGCTGAACCGACTCTTCGCATCGCGTTCTCTTCCCTCGATACTCCGGAAGTGGTGCCTCGCGTTTCTCACTAAGGGTTCCGTGCACCTGTCGCAGCTGCTTCGTGCACCAAGGTTTGGGCGCAGGGGCCCCGCCTGCGGCCGCAGCGGCTTTGCAGGAGGAGTCGGCACCCTTCCTATTAAGAAGCTCAAGGTACAAACGTCAGTCAACACGGAGGACAACGTCGTGCGAAGAGTCGGCTCAGCAGCGCGTATCCTCGTGACTCGTTCCAATGCAGGTTGTAGCACGGCGCTATCCACTTATCGAACGATTTTACCGGCAGCGTTGATACTCTTCGCAGGGTCGGCCTGTGCAGCGCATGCGGTCCCGTCGAGCGGCGACGCAGTGAGTCCAGCGTTGCAAGCGCCGAGCGCGAGCTACACTCGGCCGGCCGACACGAAGTCGATTCTGAAGACTCTCACAAAGGACGTCACCATCGGATCGACCGTCGATACGGGTAACGGCGACCAGGGGCCGCGGGCTCTATCAATCGCTCACGGCAGCCCGAATGGGGGGAAGCTGACCAAGGGCCAGCTCGTCTTCTGCAATTTCGAAGACTCGGCCGGCAACCCCGGCGCCGGGACCACGATCGAAGCCCTCAATCCGAAGCCAGGCTCCACGCCGGAACGCTTTTTCCAAAGCGATTTGCTTAAGGGCTGCGTCGGAGACACGGTGCACCCGCATGACGGCAGCGTTTACGGCGCAGGACTTACCAGCGGCAAGGTCATCGTAATCGCTAAGAAAGGCCAGCTGGTAAAAACCTACGGCGGTAAGGCGTTCGCCGCGCCGTTTTGGGACCTCGTCACCGATCCCTTACAGAGCTTCTCTCCGCTATACGTTTACGCCGGTACTACGAAAGGAACGATCGTGAGTATCGGCGTCGGCTTCTACGGAAACGGGAAGGCGACGGAGGTCGCCAAGGGCTTCGCGGCGAGCAAAGGTTCGCAAGGTTGGCTGGCGCCGTCGGGATTCCAGTACGATCAGGACGCCGATACTCTGTACATCGTTGACGGCGTATCCAATACAATTGTGGCCTTTACGAACGCAAGCAAGCTTCTTGACAAGGACGAAATCATCGTCGAACGCGGCGGCAAGACTTTCAAGTGCAAGTACCCCAAGACTGCGTGCGCGCACCTCGTTTACAAAGGGTCGCCGCTGGACGCCCCGATGGCTTCCGCGTTGCTTCCCAACGGCAATCTCATCGTCGCCAATACGCAAGGGACGGCAAATACTCTGGTCGAGCTGACGCCCAACGGACAGGTGCTCGACACAAAGGTGGTGGACCAGAGCTCGACACAAGGCGTCTTCGGACTGGCCGCCCGCGGGACGGACGATTCCAACACCGTTCTCTTTTTCACCGATACGAATTCGAACACCGTCCAAGAGTTTGAGCGGTGAGATCGTCTTTCAACGCGCGCTAGGTGATGATTCAGCGGCAAAGGGTGCTGCTGGCCCTCGTCATGTTTGGGCTGGCTTCCTGTATGGGGCGATCCGCGACATCGACGATGCCCGCCGTTTACCCTAAGAGCGTCACGCGGTCGTCAACACCAATCAAGCACGTCGTAATCATCGTTCAGGAGAACCGGTCGACGGATTATCTCTTCCACGGCATTCGTGGAGCGGATATCGCATCGTACGCCGTGGATTACCATGGCCAACGTGTTCCCCTCCTACCAATCTCCCTCGCCGCTCCATACGATCTGCCGCATGGACAAAGTTCGTTTTTTAAAGACTACAACGACGGCAAAATGAACGGGTTCGACTCCTCGTTGCGTCGCGCAAACCACCTGCGCCCATTCGGGTACGCTCCCGAATCCGAGGCTCAACCCTACCACGACATGGCGAGACAGTACGTGTTGGCCGATCATATGTTCCAAACGAATCGAGGGCCGAGCTTTCCGGCGCATCTCTACATCGTCAGCGGAACCGCTGGTGATGACACCATGGCTGGGTATCGCGTGAAGAACAACGCGTTCGACAAGGACACGCAACAAGCTCACGTGGGCGGCTGCGGGTCGCCGGCATATATCCGTGTCGACATCGTATCGATCGAGAATGGCTCCGAGGGTCGCCCCCATCACCCCTGCTTTGAGCGCGCGGTGCTCTCCGACTTCCTCGATGAGAAAGGCGTTACGTGGCACTACTACCAGACCGGCAAGGGTGTAGGTAATTGGCACGCGCTTGACGCCATCGCGCACGTGCGGTTCGGAAAAGATTCCAAATACATCATCCCGCGTTCAACGCGAATCTTAAAGGACGCTGCTTCCGGAAACTTGGCCGACGTCTCGTGGGTCATGCCCGCTGAAAATTGGTCAGACCACGCGGGCACGCACGGGACGGACAGGGGGCCCGCCTGGGTTGCGGCGGTCGTCAACGCGGTCGGCGAGAGCCAGTATTGGGACAGCACCGCGATTCTTGTTGTTTGGGATGATTGGGGCGGATGGTACGACCACGTCGCACCGCCGGCGCGCAACTACGACGAGCTCGGATTCCGCGTTCCCCTACTCGTGATCTCCCCCTATTCCAAGAAGGGATACGTTTCGAAAGTCCAGCACGAGTTCGGAAGTTTGCTCGCCTTTGTCGAGAAAACGTACGGGATACCGCACGGTGCTCTCAAATCCACCGACCGGCACGCGGACGATTTGAGCGACTGCTTCGATTTCAAGCAGAGCCCGCGACGGTTCGTGCGGATCAAGGCGCCGAAGTTTCGGGGCTCAATCGATCAATATTCGTACGACGAGGACCCGTAGCGGTCGCTGATCGCCAAAACATGATCCCGTTAACCGATGTATCGCGACGCCCTACGAGTTTCCCGACCGTCACGCTGTTGATAATCGCCATCAACTTCGTGGTATTCGGACTGGAACTGATTAACGGCGACGCTTTCGTGGCCAAATGGTCGCTCGTTCCAGCGGATATTTCTTCGGGCCAACACCTGATCACGATCTTGACGGCGATGTTCATGCACGCCAGTTGGGCACACATCTTAGGAAACATGGTCTTCCTCTGGGCTTTCGGACCGGAAGTCGAAGACTCGATGGGCCCCTGGCGTTATTCGGTCTTCTACCTGTTGGGTGGCGTGGCCGCAATGGGCGCGCAGATTGCCTTCGACCCCCACTCCACCGTGCCCAATCTGGGCGCTAGCGGTGCGATCGCCGCTGTCATGGGAGCCTTCTTGGTCACGTTCCCGCGCGATGAGATCCGCACGATCTTGGTCATCTTCATTTTCATTCGCATCGCATATATACCGGCTGTCCTTTTGATCGGCGTCTGGTTTTTATTACAACTCTGGAATGCCGGCGCGATCGCGCCTCAGGAACCAAACGGCGTAGCTTATTTGGCTCATATAGGTGGCTTTATGTTCGGAGCGGTCTTCGCGCGGCTTTTCCAAAGCCGGACGTCAAGGCGAGGGTAAATGCCGCGTACTTGCCCCAAGACTCCGATGGCTTTATTAAGTGTAAGGCCAGCGGCTTTCCTGAGGTGGTGGGGCTGAGTAATTCAACGTTCGTTTGGGAGAGCGGTGCTCGTAAGACGCGCGCAGTAGGCCAGTAGTTTGTCTTGCAGATCCGTCCGCCGTGCAGCGGGATCGACCCGGTGCAGCTTCTGGTGGTAGAAATACTGACCTGTAACTCTCGCCGCCGGATCGTCGCTCACCGCCAGCCACGCCTGGGTAACCGGAGCCAGAGACAGGTCGTCCGGCGCGCTCGGACCGCCCATCTTCGTCGGTACCCAGCCCGGCTCGAGTGCGTTCGAGAACACACTTGGCCGGCGGCGAGCTACGGCGAAGGCCAGTACGACATCGAACAGTTTGCTGTCCGCATAGGCTTGTGCCCCATTCCAACGGCGCGTGTTCCACTGCGGGTCATCGAGGGACGCATTGCCGCCGGTATGCATTCCGGAGCTCAGGTAAACCAGCCGACCCGGGGGTGTGATCAGGGCCGTCAGCAGATACGGTGCGAGAACGTTGATCGCGAAAACGTGCTCGAGGCCGTCGAGCGTCTCGATACGGCGCGGTTCCCGATATCCAACTCCGGCGTTGTGGATCACCGCGTCGTACTTGCCCGACGTGTTGATGCTTCCGGCGAGGCGCCGCGTCTCAGCGATGCTCGACAGGTCACCGACGACGACCGCCTCGGCTGCCGGCAGCGAGCGACGCGCGTCCGCGGCGCGCGCATCGTTCCGGGCATGCAGCGTCACCTGATGGCCTTCACCGGCGAGGAGCTGTGCGGCCATCAGACCGAGGCCCTCGGACGAACCGGTAATGAAGATGCGAGCCATAAGCGTTGGTCTACTCCGCGGACGATAGAGCTTTATTTCCGAAGTGGTCTGAAACCGGCGCGAACCTCTTCGGAAAAAACCTGCGGCTGTTCCCAGGCCGCAAAGTGTCCGCCTGCGCTGGCCCGGCTGTAATAGATGAGTTTGTGAAACGCGAGCTCTGTCCAACTGCGCGGCGCCAGATAGATTTCGCCCGGGAAGACGATTGCGGCAGTCGGGAGGGAGACGTTGGCGGCGTTAAATGGACTGGTGTTATTCAACCAATATGAGCGCGCCGCGGAAACCCCCGTATTTGTCAGCCAATAGAGCGTGACGTTGTCGAGCACGTCGTCGCGTGTCAGCGCGCCTGCGCTGTGTCCGTCGACCGTGTGTCCAGCGACTGCTGAAACGACGGCCGCCGCGGGTTGTCCCCAACCGTCGCCATGGTCCAGAAGCCAGCCCGCGAGGCCCACGGGCGAATCCGCCAATCCGTACAGCGTTTGCGGCCGTGTGTGCATGAACGCGGCATACGCGAATTGTTTCCCATACAGGAGCTGCAGTTGCTGGTACGCTTGCTTCTCGTCGGCCGAAAGACTGGCCGGCGGAGGGTCGCCGCAGGAGAGCGACTTTGCAATGGCCGGTGGAACGGTTGCCGGCAAGCTGGTGTTGATCCCCAATAATCCGGGCGGAGCCTGCTTGGCCATCAACGTCGTCACCACCGAACCAAGGTCGCCGCCTTGCGCAACGTAGTGCGTATAGCCAAGGCGTTGCATCAGTACGGCCCAGGCGCGCGCGGTAGTGTCCGTCCCCCAATTGGGCGAGGTCGGCTTTCCCGAAAAGCCGTAGCCTGGTATCGAGGGAATGACGACGTGAAAAGCATCTGCGGCGCTCCCACCATGTGCCGTAGGATTGGTCAGCGGCTCGATGATCTTGAGTTGTTCGATAATCGATCCGGGCCAGCCGTGCGTGACGATGAGCGGCAGCGCATTTGCATGTTTCGACTTCACGTGAATGAATTGAATGTCGAGTCCATCGATCGTGGTGGTGAACATCGGGATCGCGTTCAACTTGGCTTCGCATTTCCGCCAGTCATAGCCGGTCGCCCAGTAGGATGCGAGCCCCTGAAGCATTTCCAGCGGCACGCCCTGTGAGTCATCTGTGACTGTTTCCCGGTCGGGCCAGCGTGTCGCCTTGATGCGCTTGCGTAGATCATCGAGATCCGCGTCCGAAAAGTTCACTTGAAACGAACGGATACTGGTAGGGTCACTAACCGTCTGTGCTACGGTTTCAGTCATGGAGTTAGGCCTTTCTACAAAACCCGAGAGACCGAGTGGACCGGCGACAACGGTCGTCGCTGCTGTACCCAAAAAGTGAAGGCGACTGAGGCGAGACATCATGCATTACTCCTTTGCAGCGCTCGGGACGAAGCGCAGTGTCACCGTGTTTCTTTCGATTGTGTCGAATCCCGTTCCGTCCTCTCCAAAATACGGGCCGGTCGACGCCCCTCGTAAAGCTGGGCGGCTTCATGCGTCGCTGCGGCGAAGCCGCCACGCAATATGATCGCGGCGGGTAGCCGGCCGTTCCTTCAAATTGAGCTTGCTGAAGGCATCAGCGTCAGCAAGGTGTTCGTGATGCTCGCCGCTTTGATCTCACTTTTTATTGATCAATCATTCAACGGCGTGTATCAATCTATCCAGCAGTATGCGGGCGGAAGCCTAGGTGCGAGCGCCGATGAGTTGCCCTGGACGTTGATCGGATTCAATACGTTCTACTACGTCACGCTTTTGCTCACGCCTTGGCTCATCGACCGCTTCGGGCGAAAAGCGGTCTTCGGTTTCGGACATCTAACGTTCGGCGTTCTTACGTTGTACCTCGCAATGACCGTTTCGTTAAGCGGCTTCATCGCGGGCCGCTGCTTTCAGGGGATGGCGCAAGGAACGTTTTTCGTATGCGCCGTGGCAACTGTGTTGACGCTCTTTCCCCCGAATCTGCGCGGCGTAGCATTTTCGTTCTTTTCGGTTACCTCGCTCTCGGGTGCGGCGGCCGGCCCGTTCATCGGCGGCTGGTTTATCGACCACGCGTATTGGCGCGACGCATTCGTCTTGTACGCGTTACTCCCCGCCTTCGCGGGCGTAGTCGTCTTCACGCTGCTAGAAGCGCCGGGTCCTCGATGGACGGGGCGCTTCGACGTCCCGGGCGTCGCGTTCGCATTACTCGCATTCTTCTGTTTCGAATACGCGTCGCAGTTCGGTGAACGCAGAGATTGGCTTTCGAGCCCGGACATCGTCTGGTGTAGCCTTCTCTCCGCGGTCGGATTTGCGGGATTCATCTGGCGTGAATTGTGTGAAGATCGGTGTGGCTTCATCCAATTAAAGCTATTTAATATCCGAAATCTCGCGGTCGGCAGCGTCCTCGGATTCGGGCTCGGCGTGCCGCTTTTTGGCGCGAACCTTTTCCTGCAGTACGCGCAAACGAGCCTTGGCTTTCCACCGTCTACTGCGGGCGCGCTCCTGCTGCTGCGAATCCCGGCGATTATGCTTGTGGCGCCGATTGTCGTGATGCTCGTAAATGCCGACAAGATCGACGTGAGGATCCCGGTCGTAATAGGTTTCCTGCTCGTGCCGCTTTCCTCCGTGTTACTCGTGACGCATACCGCGTCGGGATCAGATTTCACGACGTTCGTGCTCGCCGTCGTTATTTCGGGTGCCGGCTTTGCCTGTCTTTTCTCGCCGATCGCAAACGTGCTCGTCCGCTCGCTTCCCACCGAAGTGCGCGCTGAGGGCATTGCAATCTTTAAGATCGTGTTGTTACTTGGCGGCTCCGTCGCCTCTACGGCCCTTGCCGTCATCTACGACCACAGCTGGGCTTGGTATCAAGCGCTGCTCGCAGGCGGGGCCACGTTGAGTCACTTGGTGCCGATCGGTATCGTGCCGACGCTGCCGACGATATCGTTCCTCGTCGATCAGCAGGCGGCCATTCTTGCCTACATGGACAACTCTAAAGTCGTCGCCCTCGTCTCTCTCCTCAACTTGCCGCTCGTGGCTTTACTAAGAAAGCCTGAAGCCGCGTCGTAACCGCACGTTTGATCATCGAATGCGCAACGCGATCTTGCCCTCGACACGGCCTTGTTCGATCCGGCGGTGAGCATCGACGGCGCGATCGAGTGGGAATACCTCGACCGATAGCGGCATCGAGCGTGTACCGATCGCCTCGTTCAGTCGCTCGAAGTCTTCCCGCGTCATCCCGCCGTCGAATGGCAGCGAAGGATGCGCCTCGATATGTATCTCCGGTTCGACACCGTTGGGGTATGCGATGGGCGCATCTGGCCGCGACTGCGATAATAACGCGGGAAGCTCGTCGCCATTCGCTGTGGCAAGCACCGCGTCAAATCCGTTGCGCGCAATTTCCTTGATCACCGCGGCGCGCCGCGGCGAACGCGGATCGATTGCATGGGCGGCCCCTAGCCTTCGCAGGTATTCGTGCGCCTCGGGGCGTCCCGTTCCAACTACCGTCGCTCCGATTGCGTTTGCGGCGAGCCAAACGGCGAGGGAGCCGACGCCGCCGCTTGCGCCGAAGACCAGCAGCAATTCCCCGCGCTTGGTCTTTAAGACGTGCAGGCCCGCATGCGCCGTCAACGCGACGCAGGGCATCGCACCGGCAACTTTTTGATCCAGCTGCTCCGGAACGCGCTCCACTCTATCTGCCGGAACGCTAACGTATTCTGCGTGAAAACCACCCAGCGGATTTCCGTAACTGAAGGAATACACACGCTCGCCAACCCGTAAGCGGGTGACGCCCCCGCCGACCGCAGCCACCGTCCCGCTACCGTCAGCGCCCAAAATCGAGTCAGGCTTTACGGCTCCCCAGCTGCCCGAACGTTGCTGAGCGTCCCAGATGCCGACGCTGGCATAATCTAACGCAATGATTACGTGACCGTGAGTCAGCTGCGGCACCGGCACGGAGGTAATATGAATCACGTCAGGCGCGCCCGCTTTGTCGGCGACGGCCGCTTTCATCATCTCTGGTAGGTTGGGTGTCATAGGATAAGCAATTTCGCCATAATAGGGCACGGACCTAGAGCTACTTTTTCCCAAGTTGCTGGCGGCCACGTGCCCAAAAAGGACGCCCGCTGCGACGGCCCATGCGTCAGTTCAGAGCGCAACCGTTGTTCCGCGCTCCGCCGCGGTTGCGGTGAAGCCGCGCTCGTTGAGAAGAGCTGCGAGCGCGGTAGCGCTTCCGGGCTCGGCGTGCACGATATATGCTCTCACGCCTTTCGCGCGTAACGGCTCCAGCCAGCGGAGGAGTTCGGTCTGATCGGCATGCGCGCTGAAGCCGGAAAGATGAACGATTTTCGCGCGACCGTATCGACCCACGTCTCCCGAAAAAATCGCACGCTTACCTTCGCACTTCATCTCGACGAACGCTGCACCGATAATGTGACCCGCGTAGTGATGCCGCATCGTTCCGCCGCAAACGTCGAAGTCGCTCTCCAGCGCTACGGCTTTGAGCTGACGAAGCGTCGCCTGCACGTCAGTCCCGGTGAAAAACGGCGCCAAGCCGTAGGAACGCTCGCGGAGAAATCCGCGCTCGTGCATGTGATGCTGGAGGTGCGCGGCGTCTTCCAGCACGATCTCGATCACGTCGGCGGTCGGCGGCGTGCAGTAGATCGGCCCGCGATACCCATCTCGAACGATTTTCGGCAGATAGCCCACGTGATCCAGATGACCGTGCGTGATGACAATGGCGTCGAGCTGCGACGGAGCAATCGGCAGCGGAACGTGATTGAGGGCCTCGATCTCGTGCGGGCCCTGGAAGAGTCCGCAATCGATGAAGAAGCTCTTTCCGTTGGTCGAGACGAGGTGCTTGCTGCCGGTCACCGTGCCCGCCGCGCCGATGAAGGTCAGGTCAGCGACGGGGCACGTTTTCAAAAGCCACCGCACTGGGGCGCCGGCCCTGCCCAAACATCTCGATGCAACGATCGATCAAATGCTCGGGATCGTCGTCTTGAACGATCACGGCGCCTGTTTCTAATCCGAGCTGTGGATATTGTCGACTTCACGCCCCATGAGGTCGGATCCGCGGCCGGTGGATGGGTTCCTATGGTGAGTTCGCGGCGAAAGTACTCACGAGTGCGGGCGCGGCGCGCCGCGGATGCGACGAGGCGATCACGCGTTCATCCGAGCGACGTCGGCGGCGGAGATGCCCTCGAGCGCGAGGCCGTACCCTACGCTTTCATCAACGATGCGGCGGAGTTTTTGAGTGAGGGCGACGCGAGCATAGCTGGTCGTGAGTGGCGGGAGCTTCGCCAGTTGTTCCGCGATCTCGCGAGCGCGGGTAATGAGCTTGTCGCGTGAAACGATCTCGCTAACCACACCAAGCGTCTTGGCCTCGTCGGCGCCGATGATCTGCTGGGTTAGCACAAACGTCCGGCCGCGAATCGGCCCGATGACCTCCTGCCACAGCGAATGGACACCGTCCCCCGGCACGATGCCGAAATTTAGGTGCGGTTTATCTTGGAAGATGGTGTCGGGTGTTGCGAGGACGACGTCGGCGAGTAGCGCGTATTCCGAATGGACGGTCGCAGGTCCGTTGAGCGCAGCAATCAGCGGTGCCGAGACGTCGAGGATGTTCGAGAGAATTTTCTTTCCTTCGCGATAGATCTTGTCGAAGCCACGAGGCGTGAAAAAGTCGAAGCCTTCCGGCTCGATATTGTCGATGAAGGCTCGACCGGCGCCGGTGAGGATAACGACGCGATTCTCGGCATCCTCACCGATTTGGTGGAAGAGTTCGACGAACTCGGTGTGCGTGTGTCCGTTGAAGACGAGTGTATCGCCGTTGGTGTGTAAAACGATCTCGAGTACACCGCTCGACGAGCGTGTGAGTTTTGCGTGAGGAAACGAATCCTTATACGTGTCAAAGGGAGCCAAGCGTAGCCTCCGTTCCGATGGTTCTCGTATCGAGCCTTCCAAGAGCTGGTTAGGCACGCGGAAGGTTTCGCTCCTTCGTCAGGTTCAAAAAGGGACCCGCCGAAGCTCGCGTTCGTAAAAGCGGCTTGGAAGGGCGCCATAAGCTGAGGCACGTGCGCGAAAGAGCGGCGCGAAGATGTTCGGAAACTGTTGCGGCGTTGACAGGCTCGGGACGCTCGCCTCGACTCGCACAGCGGCCCTCCGAAGCAAGTCACAGAATCGTTTATCCGGAGGGCCCTTTTTGCCCGACGGGAGCGCGCCTGATCCAGGGGGCGGAACCGACTTAAATCGAAAAAGACGGGCCAGAATCACAGGACTCTTTTGTTTGTGATTTCATGGGGGACGTAAAAAAATGATACAACAAAATTATGAGCTTCCGCCCAAGGAAGGCTTCATACTGACGCACGTTCTTCCAGTTGCCGATGTCAAGCGGAGCGCAGCGTTCTATGCGGACGTGTTCGGCGGTACAATCGTCCGTGAAGGCTCGCCAACGATCGTGCAGGTTGCCAACACTTGGGTCCTCGTTGATGTCGGCGGCGGTCCGACCGAAGACAAGCCGACGGTCACGCTCGCTCCGCCGAAAAGCGCGGATGAAGTAAGTTGCTTTATGAACATTCGCGTGGCCGATATTCGGAGCTGTTACGAACGCTGGCGTGCCCGTGGAGCACAGTTTATTACAGAGCCGAAAGACCTTGGTGGGGAGCTTCGATGCTATATTCGTGACCCGGATGGATATCTGATCGAGGTTGGTCAAGCTAAATAGACCTGACGCGAATTTACCATTTTGTTTGCGCACGGTACTCTACTCCGTTGAGTTACCCGCGTCTTGACCGCAACTCTATCTGTGCCGGCATTTCCTGAGATTCACACTTTCGGCGAAACCGTTGAGGACGCGCTGACTATGGCGCGTGACGCGATTGAACTTTCGATCGCCGTGCGTCGCGACGAAGGCACTGAGATTCCGCCGCCCGACGCGGGCGAGGCCCGCCTTGAGGGGGTCGCTGTGAACCCGCACGCCGCATAGCGGGCAATCCGAAGCAGCTCCTTTCTAGCGCCTGAGTAGCTCCCACAAGTCCGATCGGATCGGCTGGTCCGCGTTTTTCAACGTTTGGGGTTCAAGGCGGTCCGGCAGACGGGCGCGCATTGCTTGCGTCACGCGGACGGCCGCACGCTAAATATTCCGCTGCACCAGGGTCGCGACGTTCCGTTAGGCACGCTGCGTTCGATTCTCGCAGACGCGAAGAACCGTGGGGTGTCGCCGCCGATTGAGCCGAGTAAGTCTCGCACTGTCCGGTTCCGGCGGCACATAGGTACCTTCCGCAGGGATCTCCAGACGGCACTCCGCCAAAGTTCTGTTCATTCAGACCAGGCCCCAAATCTCTACGCCTACACGCTCGCAGGCTGTTGTCCGATTCGTCTCGGTGAGACCTAAAAGATTGAACGCCATGATGACGACCTGTCTCTCAGGTTAATGAACTGGACGATGCGGCTCGGCGTCGCGCCTCGACTGCCGCGCGGTTCCCGGCGTCCTTGGAGCGCCCGCCAAGGAGGTGGCCAGAATGTGGCCGAGAACGCGCGGCCGAAGCGCTGTATATTGTAAGATTAGCCCAGATTGAAAGGAGCAGATTGAAAGAATACGTACGAATGAAGAGTTTCGTTGTGCTCGTCCTCTTAACATCGCTCTCCGCGTGCGCTTCGCCCGGTACGTCGATGACCGGCCCGCCGAACTCGTTGTCCGGCACCATGTCCTCGAGCGTCCGCGGCCGTTCGGCCGCGTTTCTAGCCCGCCGCCCCGGCGTGACCCCGATTACCAACGTGATCATCGTGGTTCAAGAGAATCGAACGCCCGACAATCTGTTCCAGGGTTTGCCCGGCGCCAATACGCAGAACTATGGCCTCGACTCCAACGGAAATCAGGTTCCGCTGCACCACAAATGGCTGGGATGGGGCGGCGACATCTCTCACGAACATAGCAACTTTACCACCGAGTGCAACGCCCTTCCAAGTAGCCCGGCCGTATGCCAAATGAACGGCTGGAATCTCGCGGCTGCTAAAGGCACGGGTTGCGAAAGCCCGCCCAACAACGACTGTCCGTACGCGTACGTGCCGCGAACCGAGGTGCAACCATACTTCGACATGGCCGCGCAGTTTGCGTTTGGGGACGAGATGTTCCAAACGAACCAAGGCCCGAGCTTCCCGGCGCACCAGGAGCTTATCAGCGGAACCGCATCCGCGGCGCCGACATACCCGACCCGGCAGATTATGAACAACCCGTTCAACGTCAAGGGCGACGCTGGCTGCGACAGCATGCCCAAGTCTCTGGTTGAAACCATCCCGCTCGAGCCGCTCGGCGCAAAGCCAGGCAAGCCGCTGTACCCATGTTTCGACCGTCAGACGCTCGGCGATCTGCTGACGGCAGCGGGGCTCACCTGGCGCTACTATCAGTGCGGCACCGGCGCGGGATTGTGGCATGCCTACGATGCCATTCAACACATCCGCCAAGGCAGCGGCTATTCGAGCCTCGTCGTCCCCAAGCCACAGCAGATCCTTAGCGACATCCGCAACGGCAACCTGGCAAGGGTCTCCTGGGTGACGCCGGACAACAATCACAGCGACCATCCCGGCAGGGGCAACACCGGCGGCCCTTCGTGGGTGGCAGCCATCGTCAACGCCGTCGGGCAGAGTTCGTACTGGGATTCGACCACCATCATCGTCACATGGGACGACTGGGGCGGCTTCTTCGATCACGTCGTGCCAAACCGGCGAAACAACTACGAACTGGGTTTCCGCGTCCCGCTGCTGCTCATCTCGCCCTACGTCGTGCAACCGGGTTATGTTTCGCACGTGCAGCACGAGTTCGGCAGCATTCTGCATTTCACCGAAGAAACGTTCGGCACCGGAAACCTCGGCACGACCGATGCAACCTCCGACGACTTGCAGGATTCGTTCGACTACACTCAGTCGGCGCGCTTGTTCACCCCGATAAGCGCACCCGCGTTCACGCCGGCATGTAACGGCTCGCGTACGGAGGAAGATCCTTAGGCGCCGACGGGACGGGCCCGTCAGCCAGATGCGTTCGCACGGAACGTTGTGCGATGACGGAGAACGGCCTCCCGGGGGAGCCGTTGAGCCGTAGGGGTCAGCTTCCGAGTCGAAGGCGATCGCATCGATTGACGACCGGCTGCATCCTCGCTCAGCGTTACCAGACGCTTCGCGGTCCTGCTACAGCGGTCGTGGCAGACGCGAGCCCCCAAATCATCACCGCGAGAACTAGCGTCGCGACCGCGACGACGGCGCCCGCGATCGAGCCGGCGGCAACCCAGCTTGGCTCATTCCATCCAAGCGGGCCCAGCGGGCCGGTACGATAGTGTCAGCTGGAAGAGCGCAACCTCAGTCACAAAAACCCTCCGGAGCCGAACATCGTTCCAGACTCGTCAATTTGGCAGAGAACACAATCGCGAAGCTTGAACGCTGGGGCATAAGTACCTTGGTCGTCTTTATTTGTTATTCTCAACGATGCGGACGCTGGATCAGATCGATGATGCGAAAGCCCGGCGATAACGTCGCCGTTGTTTCCGCGTGGCAACGGAATGGCAACCGCCGCCATTTCGCAAGTGCGAAAACCTGATGGCATAAGAGCAAAGAGTTTAGCCCCAGCGGGATTTGAACCACTGTTCGGGGGTTCCGGAAAGTCCCGTCCGCTACCAATCCGTGTTATTTCGCAAGGCTTTGTCGTCGCTCGGCTCCCGGTTGATCCCGCCCATTACGGCCGTTCCCGACCGCTCTGTTAGATTCTGTCAGAAGATCCGCTCGTTGGGGCGGACTCATTCGCGAACCGGCTGCCTTCGTCGAAAGTCCATTGAAATGCATTTCGGGGACAGGCCTCATCGTTGTCGGCGCCGTCGCTGACGTACAGCAGCGCTTTGGCCTTCTTTGCCTCGGGCGACATCCAGGAGCCTCGGTGTTCCAGGCGTCCCGCCGCACGCCGGCAAGAATACCAAGAGCCCAGCATCCGACCGGCTGCTCGCCCGCATAAAGACAAAAAAAAGGCTCCAAGGCTCGACGCGACCGAACGCCTCGAGCGCGTATTCGAAGTCACAAAGTTTCATGTAAACCGCTACAAGTAACGCGCGATGCTTCATGATGCGTGCATCGCTCTACGACCAGTGGTTCGGCTGTCCGTTTCGAGGGCCGGGTTCACGAATCGCGGGCAGTGTCGAACGCCTTCCCAACTACTTTATTACTACTTCGCCAGGGAGAGTTATCGCATGCGTTTACTTACTTCGGCGGTCTGCACGGCGATCGCCATCGGCCTCCTCGCCGGTTGCGCCGGCAACATGGGGTCTAACAGCACTTCGCCGTTGGGTCTTAGCCCACAAGCGCGAACCGCTCCAATAAGCGTCTTCGATGACGCTGCGCCACCGCGCCTCGTCTCGGTCATACATTCACTGATGCTGCCGGATAAAAAGAGGAAGATGCCCAAGAAGGGTACCTACGTCAGTGAATTCGACACGACATCTGTTCTCGGCTATGCTGCCAACAATAAGAAAAACAACGGACCAATCTGCACGATTCAGGGAGTTGCGTTCGTTAACGACGTGGGGGTCGACGGAAAAGGCAACCTGATGCTGCCTAACCCCGGTAGCGCATCAGAAAACACTCTAGACATTCACCGAGGCCCAACAATGTGCGGCAAGCTGATCGGTTCGATTGCCGATCCGTATGGGCAGCCCTCGGACGCCACAAGCCCGAATGCCGTAACCGGCCAGATCGCTCTGGGCAACCTGGTAGGCAACGCCTCAAGTGCCGGCAGCCTTTCGATCTGCACGTTCAAGGGCGGCTGCACCGTGAATCTCACGAACAGCGCTTACTTCCACGTGGGCGGCGTTGCAATGTCGAACGCCGGCGATTGTTGGATCGACGTAAAGACCAGCGCCTCGGGCGGTGCAGAGCTGGTATACTACAAGGGTTGTGCTGGCAACGGCGCCGTGGCCTCGGGTTTTCAGCAAACGTACTACGGCGGCATTGACATCGACAAGAGCGGCAATCTGGTGATTATCGATGACATGGCCGAGGACGTTTACATTTATAGCGGCTGCGCTCCAACCTGCACGGTCGTCGGCGGCCCATTCGCCCTTAAAGGCGAAAGCTTCTGGGGGAAGCTTAATCAGTCGAATAATCAGTTTACGGCAGTGGACCGAACTGACGGCTTGGTCGACGTCTACTCGTACAGCACGAAGAACATTAAGTTCCTATACAGCTATAACGGCGGTCTCTCGGCAAGCTTACTTCCGAACGGTGTCGCAGAGAATCCGCGTTCAAAGCAATAGTATGATTAGCGAAGCTATCGCATAACGCACGTCGCTGCGGAACAGGGGTGGGAACCGCCCCTGTTCCGTAATCCGAACGCGTCCGGCGCGTAACGCGAACATCAATTTACTTCAAGCTGCCAGAATGGACCGAGCAGCCCAAGCTGGGTGAACAGCTCCTGAGCTTCTTGCGACGTCCGCCGATGCCAACGCGGGTCGCGGCGATCGGCTCCATACCATGCCTCCGCGAGTCGCCAACACTGGCCGAGGCTTAACGTCGCCCCGCGTTCGAGCCGCCAGTCCCGACACCACTTCTCGACGTGATCTTCCGACCGGAAGATGAGCATTGTTTTTCAATTGAAGACGATGTCGTTCCACCAGTGCGCCGCCGGAATCGCGAAATGGGCCACGCGAAGATCTTTGTCGCGGCAGTCGCCGGGAAGCGCGAGGACGATCGCGCTGCCGCAGCATCCGCAGGAACTCTCGAGCGTCGCTTCCGTGCGCAGCATCGCAGCAATGCCCATCGCGTCCCAGATGCAGTTAGCGTACCATTGCCGTATGCCGGCCTGCACGATGAAGGGCGTCGGGACGGCCGAGAACGGGTTCGCCATCAGAATCTCGCCGCCGTCGCGTTGGAGCACCAATACGTGGGCATCGTTAAAGCCGCGCGAGCGCGTCCGCGATCTCGGCTTCGGAGCGCCGCATCGTCTTCGCTAGCCCGGCTCTGCTTGGTATCGCGCCCGAGTTAATTACGTCGTCGTAGACGGCACGTCGGACTTCGAGTTCGAATGGTGTCATTTTAAGAGCTCCTTATGTCCACAGCGAGCGCTACTTGGCGGGGCTAACACCGCACGAAGATCGCAAGCTTGGCATTCACCATGGAAGCACGGGTTGCTTGCTGCGCTTACACGTGTACTCAGATAGAGACGCCCGACGCGGCGGATGCCTTCGGAGGCTCGTGGGTTAGGGATGAAGTGGGCTTCGCTGTTGCACGTTTGTTGCACGGAGCTCAAACTATGGCGCCGAGCCACACCGATGCGTCACAAGCGCAGGTACCTCCCCTTGTAAAATAAGGAGAAACTTTAGCCCCAGCGGGATTCGAATCTGAATCTGACAATCCCGACGAGTAACGGGGAGTGCCAGAAAGGCCCTTTTCTCGGAGAGTGCGCGTTCCCTCGTGGGCCGCCTCGGGCCGTGAACTAAAAGAACACCCTGGACAGCTTCGTACACTAAGCGACTCGGCGTTAGGCCTCTAGCGTTGTCGATCATAATCAACAAAAAGAATGACCTCAGGCAACGAATTCTAGGAAGATGCCGACAGTGATGCGGATTCTCAGCTTCCGCAGGGGAACGCATGCGATGTTAGTTGCGTCACGGGTTGGGAAAGGAACCGAAGGCGATGCGCTTATCGACAATTGCTGCCGCCGCCACAGTCGTTGCATTAACGGCTTGTACCGAGGTAGGGACCTCGCTGACCCCAACCTCGATCGCCGGATGCGCCGAAAACGCTCAACGCAGCATGTCCACGTTCGAGTCGAGCCTGTCGACCGCGACGCACTCTCCGACAGCGGCGGAGTTAGGCCTCTGGCCTCGGCGAGGCCGAGCGAGCCGCGTTTGCGGTGACGTGGGGCGCGGCTTCGCACGATGTCAAGCCTGGCTTCGGACCGACATTGCGGGAACGATTCAACACAACACGCCGGCCGGCTATGCTCCCAGCGACATGCAGAAGGCATACGGGCTCACTTCAGACAGCGAAAATAACGGTGGTTGCACCGTCGCAATCGTCGCCGCGTACGACGATCCGAACGCGGCTTCCGACCTCAACGTGTACCGTTCGCAATACAGTTTGCCTGCGTGTACCGTCTCCAACGGATGCTTTGTCAAGCAACAGTACACAACGCGCACCGACGCGGGATGGGCCGGAGAAGAATCGCTCGATGTCGATATGGTGTCGGCAATCTGTCCGAAATGCAAGATCCTATTGGTAGAAGCGACATCGCCGAGCATCGCCGACCTCGATGCCGCGGAAAGATTCGCAACGAGTCACGCGCAGTACGTAAGCAATAGCTGGAGCGCTGACGAGAGCACGAACTCATTTGACGCTGATTTCAGCGTCAGCGGTGTCGCCATCACCGCCGCCACCGGCGACAAGGGTTACAACGCCACCGCCCAGTGGCCGGCGATTCTGCCAAGCGTTATCGGCGTGGGTGGCACTACCTTAACTTCGGTAAGTCCGCTTGAGGAAACCGCTTGGGCGAATGCCGGAAGTGGTTGCAGCAAAATCTACGCCAAGCCCGGCTTTCAAACGAGTCTGAGTACCGGATGTTCGATGCGCGCGCAGGCAGACGTTTCGGCCGACGCAGATCCGGACACCGGCGTCGCGGTCTACGATACTTTCCATCGTAGAGGATGGCTTGTCTTCGGTGGAACATCCGTCGCGACACCGATCATCGCTTCGGTCTTTGCGCTTGCGGGCAAAACCGGCGCGAACGATCCGGCGAACCTCTACGGGCACGCGTCGCTCTTATTTAATGTCACCGCTGGAAGCAACGGCGCCTGCGGCGCACCGCTGTGCACCGCGCGCTCCGGCTGGAGCGGACCTGTCGGACTGGGAACGCCGAAAGGTATCGCAGCGTTCTAGCCAGCGGGATTCGAACCCATGCTTAATTTTGTCGAATCCCCGTCCGTCCGTTAGATCGGCGTTAGACGTGAGGGGCGGCGAAGTAACTGCTTCGAATCTGCCCGGGAGGCACAAGCAGCGAGTCTAGATTCGCGGTCGCACTTGTAGCTCGGGAGCTGGATCGGGCGCTCCGTTGACGAAATCGCACGTACCGGCCGCGTCCCAGGCCGTGCCAATCGAAGCCAGCGTGGCACTTTGCGCAACCGCAAAATCGTGTTGTTGGGGGGAGCCGAACTCATAGCTAAACGGTGCCGTGGTCGGATCGCGGCCAACTATGTCGCAATATGCAGTATCGCCGTTCGCTGGTTCGGCAGAATATCTCTTGGTGAAGTCCACAACAAAACGTTCGAGCATCGCGGCCGCCGTGCGGAACCGCACCCAACGATGGTTTTCCCAGTTAGTGGTCTGCGGCGGTCCGGACGGCGATGGGCAAGTGAACCGCTGCGTCAGCAACGCGCCCGCGCACTGGCCTCGTTCGCTGAGCTTTGTTGCGATATCTTGCGTCATGTCGATGTTTAGCCCACCTTCTCGCGGACTCAGGAAAACGTGGACGATTCGGTCGCGGAACCCCGGAATTTGCGACTGCAAGTTGTCGTTCCAATTCTGCATCGAGTCGATGAGCGAAGCCAGAAATCCCGTTAGATTCGGCCCGTTGTCATCGAAGCTGTTTCGGCTATTCGAGATAAGGTCGCTATTGTAGGTAGGCATCCAAACGTTATTTTGCTCATTGGGTTGCTCGGTGTTCGTCGCATCGAATGCGCGCAAGTTGATGCCGAAGGTCGGCCGTCCTGGGATCGGCGCATCAAAGAATTGAATAGGAAAGTTGCTCGACAGCCCGCCATCGGAGAACCAACAACGCTGGCCCGTCCCGTCATAGAGGGGTACGGCGCTCAAAAGAACCGGAAACGACAAGCTCATTCGCGCTGCGACGACGATCGGAATGTCCGCGGCGGATGGCAAGGAGACGAGGTTTGGCGCTTGCGCCGCACCTTGCGCTTCGGGCGCTGGGCCACCGTCGAGCCGTGGATGGTCTATCATCCATTGGACGATCCGCTCGGGAAATAGCTTGCTGAACTCGGTTCGGTCGAAGTAGAAGGAGGCCTGCGCGGTCTCGAAGGGGAGTGTGAACGGACGCCCGTAAGTCACATTCGTGGTGAACATCTCGATGTTGATCGATCGCTCGGGTGGATCGGCCTCTTCGCGCACCGGCTGCGGGCTCCCGGCGTACCACAAGTCACCAAACGTGAGCGGCATCTCGGAGGGCTTGCCGGCGACCGCGTCGATCTTGTCGGCGAGCCACTGCGTCAGCGCGGGGTCTGCGCAGTTGGGGCGAGCCATTCCGCTGCACATTCCGTAACCGTTACGAGCAACCGCGTGGAAGAAGTCCCAGGCCGCCCAAGTCAGCGGACCAATGACGAATACCAACAGGCCGAGGACGACTCCGACGATCGTGAACAGCACTTTGTCCGCAACGTCTCCATTGACAGCCAAAATTCGCCACAGCAAGGCCAGCGTCAATAGAATGGCGGCGATCGCGACCATCCCATAGCGAGATGAAAGTACTGCGCTCAGCATTCGCCCGGGTAGCGTTTTCTTTTGCGACAGCAGCGCTGCCATTGCAAACGTGAAGAGCGGGTGCGTAGCGTTGCTGGGTTGGAACAACCTCTGAAGGTTTTGATTTTCTCCAAGCCAGTTCGGAAGCGTCCTAAGCTCTTCGAAGCCCACGCCGGCTGAAGGGCCGGCTGTTGTTTGCCGACGGTACTCGGCCGCTGCCGTCAAGGTGGCTGCGATCGCTCCTGCCGATGTGCCGCCGATATTACGAAAACGATACGTCTTTGAGAGTTCGTACACGGCCCCCGGGTACACGACGCCGCTTGCAATACCGCCTTTCATCACGACATCGCACTCAAGCATATGTGACTAGTATACGCCGCAGCGGGATTCAAATCCGCTCGTGCGTGGTCGAGCGCGGTCGCGCCACATCTGCGGGCGGCGCATATGGGATGGGGACCGTCTTCAGCATCAGTCCGAGCGGCGTGGCTGCGGAGTGCTGGACCGAAACGGCTCCGGAGATCGCGGTTTGGATGCTACGATGGAACTGGACGCTCGGCGCCGAACGCCTTCAGCCGATCCATTTATCGGTCGAGGAGCAAAGCATATGAAAAGCTTGGGTTTTGGCCGCAACGCGCTTTGCATTTCCGTGGCGGCGGCATTGCTGCAGGGGTGCAGCGGATCGCATTCACCATTCAACCCAGCGATAGCGATTCAACGCGCCGGCCATCTTGGGCAGGCGCATGCCGCTACCAAAAGCTACCGCGTTTTGTTCAGTTTCGCGAATCGTAAGGTCGACGGTACGCTTCCCTTGGGGGCTTTAACGGACGTTAAGGGTACGCTTTACGGTACAACGGCGCATGGCAGTTTGGGGCCGGGTGGTGGGAACGGACTCGTCTTTAGCAGTGGCTCATCCGGCGAAGAACACGTTCTCTATCGTTTCAAGAACGGAACCGATGGCAGACATCCGCAGGCGGCCTTGGCGCTCTTCGACGGCGCGCTCTACGGCACGACTGCGGCTGGCGGAGTGAACGGCTACGGCACGGTCTTCAGCTTATCCATGACGGGAAAAGAGCACGTTCTTTATAGCTTCAAAGGCGTGCCGGACGGTTCAGATCCTAAGGCGTCGCTAACCGTAGCGAACGGCACGCTTTACGGCACGACCCAGTCTGGCGGTACGAGTGGCGACGGAACGATATTTAGCGTAACTACAAATGGAAAGGAACGCGCTCTTTACAGTTTCAAAGGGAACCCCGACGGCGCGAATCCCACGGCGGCTTTGACCGACTTGAATGGTAGGTTATATGGAACGACGTCCGAGGGCGGTCTTCACGGCGGCGGTACTGTCTTTAGCATTACCGCGGAGGGAAAAGAACATCAACTCTACAGCTTCAAGGGCGCAGGGGATGCCGCGGTTCCCTATGCGGGTTTGACGGTTCTCAATGGTACGCTCTACGGGACGACCTACTTTTTCGGTTCACATTGCGCCGGCAGCGACGGCTGCGGCGCCGTATTCAGCATTACGACCGGCGGACACGAGCGCGTGCTTTATAGTTTCAAAGGCAGCCCTGACGGGCAGGGCCCGATCGGCGGCCTCACCGACCACAACGGCACGCTTTATGGAACCACAATCTACGGAGGCGCTAACACCGCTGGAACCATCTTTAGCATAAGTACCGCCGGGAAGGAGCGCGTGCTGCATAGTTTCGGGGGCGCATCAGACGGAGAGGAGCCCGTTACGGACTTGACTCTCGACAAGGATATGTTTTATGGCGCCACATACCGTGGCGGGACGATCAACCGGGGAACGGTTTTCGCGTTCAAGCTGCAATACAGGAGGGAAGACGTACGGGATTACCCAGCCCGGTCCACTGAATCAACGTAGGGCTGCCGACTTTACGGCTTCGTGATCGGCGGTGTCGACTATTTCTCGCCCAAAAAGTCGTCGATCACACCGCGTAGGTTCTTCAGGGCGCCGGCGACGCTCTTGCCATCGACCTCTGCGTGTCGTGTCACGCTGTTCCCCTTGAGGATCTGTACCAGATCGTTGACTTGCATGAGGACGAGAGCTATAGCAGTTGGGTTGTCCGTAAACATTGGTGGTTATTCTGCTTCGCAGTGATTTTTCCGGCAGTAGGCGGCCGTGGCAAGCAGGAACCCGCGCCTCGGCATTTCCGGCAGGATGAAACCAACAACGCAACCCAAGCACTTGCCGAAACTCGACGAACCGCGGAGCTAATCCGCGCTCGCCGTCCGATGCGTCAGCATGCGCTATGCATCGGGTGCCGCGACTCGGGGCTACGACTCGTCAAGTGCGAGGGCGATCGCAGCCTCGGGGGTGAGTGTAGCGCCCTCGGCGGTCGGGCGTGCGAGTTCGTCGGGCGCGAGTTCGTAGCGTAGGAGGCTCACGAGGCGGTCGTGCGTCCGCTTCTGGTCGACGTTCTGGCGCTCGAATCCGCGCCGACGCAACGCTGTGTCAGCGTAGCCTAGGAGTGTGGCCGGGCGCGCACGCTCGCCGCGCAGCGCGAGCGCAAGCGCCAGGTCATCGATCGCAAGCGCGACGTGGGCATGATCCGGCTCACGCGCGCCGTGGATAGCCTCGACCGGTCTGACAGATACGAGCTGTTGCCTTCACGGCACGCCCTGGATTCCGTCCGGTCATCGCCTACCGCACGAGCTGCTCGGGCACCAATCTAACATGCGGGCTCTCGGGCCCAAGAAAATGTCGGCGTCACCGAGCACTGGTGGGAACGTTCCGATCCCACTACCGGAGAACCGGCCGGATGAACATATCAGAAAATGTTAGACGGGCCCACGACGCCGAATCAGCGGGGAGATGACCGCTGGGTCAGGCGACAACCAGAGGGCGGCCGATTCGCAACCGGCCGGCAGGATGACGTTTGCGTTCACGGATATCGAAGGCAGTACGGCGCGATGGGAGCGTAACCGCGTCGCGATGCAAGATGCCGTGCGACGGCACGATGCGATTCTGCAGATGGCCATTGCGGAACACGGCGGTTACGTCTTTAAGACCATCGGCGACGCCTTCTGCAGCGTGTTCGCAGCGCCGCAGGAGGCCGTTGCCGCGATGCTTGCGGCACAACAGTCGCTAAGCACCGAAGATTTTTCGGCGGTCGAGGGACTGAGCGTACGCACGGCGATCCATACGGGCAGTGCCGAGGTACGCGGAGGCGATTACTTCGGTCCGGCACTTAATAAGGTCGCGCGCCTATTGGCGATCGGCCATGGCGGTCAGGTTTTGATGACTGCCGAGACGGCTGCGCTCGTCGACGGCACCCTGCCGGCTGACGTCACGCTGCGCGACCTGGGCGCGTATCGTCTCAAAGACTTCACCGAGCCGCAGCGCTTGTACCAGCTACTGGCTCCGGGGCGGGAGGCGGAGTATCCGCCGCTGCGTTCGCTCGGAACGCTGCCCAGCGATCTTTCCATCGTCGATGCGGCGGAGTTTCACGCTGTTGCCAGCTTCAGCGGACGCGACGACGAGCTCGCCGCGGTAGGTGCGGCGCTGCAAGATGACGGCGCCGTCGCGGTGGTTCACGGCCTAGGCGGGGTCGGGAAGTCGTCGATCGCCCGCGAGTACGGCTGGCGCAATCGCGATAAGTACTCCGTGCTTTGGTGGCTGAACGCGCAGACGGAAGACGGAATCATAGACGGGCTACTGCGCTTGGGCACGATGTTCGTCCAGGGTCTCGATCAACTGCCGGATCGGCGCGTTGCGGCACAGCGAGTGATCAATTCGGTGCTGGGCGGCTTCGATAAGCCGGCGCTGCTGATTTTCGATAACCTCGAAGACCAAACGCTCTTGCGAACCTGGCTTCCCCGCACGGGGGCGCGCGCCGTGGCCACTTCGCGCTTCACTGCGTTGGAGAGCGACATGATCGCGATTCCGTTGCAGGTTTGGTCGCTTGAGACTGCCGTCGCGTATCTGCAGCGCGCGAGCGGACGTACGGACCTCAGCGAAACCGAAGCGCGTGCCATCGCCGAGGCGCTTGGTGCGCTACCGCTAGCAATGGCGCACGCGGCCGCGTCGCTTCGCAGCGAACGGATGGTCAGCCCGCAGCGTTATCTTGAGCGCGTTAGGGCGCATCTCAAGAATGCGCCCCGCGGCGCGGAATATCCGCGCTCTGTGTTTGCGACGTTCAGCGCCGCAATTGCGCAGGCCAACCAGCACGCCGCGGGCGCCGCGGCGGTGCTCCGTTTTGCCGCATCGTTTGCGCCCGATGCAATTCCTGACGAGCTCTTTCGCCAGCCGATTGAAAACTACACGGTCTCCGAGCTGAGCTCAGCAATCGCCGACGAGATGCATCTGGACGAAGCCCTCGGCGCGCTCGACCGGCTTTCACTCTTGAAGTTTACGGAAAGACTGCGTAGCTACGGTATCCACCGGCTCGTACAGTTGGCCGCGCGCGACCTCGCCGGCGACGCCGAGCAGTGGCGCGAATGCGCCGTTATCGTTGCCAATGCGGCGTTTCCAGCCGTCGATTTTGGGATGTGGCCGCAATGCGAGCGGCTACTGACCCATGCTCGCTCCGCACTAGGTGCTTTGTCGAGCGATGCCGAGCTGCTTCCGGCAGCCGAGCTGGCCTTTCGCTGCGGACGATACCTTCGAGAACGGGGCGAGTATCGCGCATCGGAGCAACTCCAAGCGCGTGCATTGGCAATTCGTCGAAAATTGTTCGGACCCGATCATCCCGACGTTTCGGACAGCTTGACGAACCTCGGGATCGCCGTCGCCGAGCAAGGGCGTCATGCGGAGTCGGTGCCGCTTTTTGAACGCGCGCTGGAGATTCGAGAGAGGGCGTTCGGTCCGGACGGTGCCGGCGTCGCAGCGGCATTGCTGAACCTTGCGCATGGCTACGGCGAACAGGGCCGCTTCTCGGAGGCGGAGCCGCTGAATAAACGCGCGCTGGCGATCTTTGAGACGACGCGCGGGCCGGACCATCCAGATACCGCATTCGCACTGGTCAACGTCGCGCACGAACATATGCGGCAAGGCCGCTATGCCGCTGCTGAGCCGCTGCAAGAGCGTGCCCTGGCGATTCGCAAGAAGGTGTTAAGTCCCGGTCATCCAGACGTTTCCGTGACCTTAAACAACCTCGCGGACCTGTACCGGTGCCAGGGACGCTATGCTGAGGCGGAGCCGTTGCTTACACGAGCGCTCGCGATTCGCGAAAAGGCGCTTGGAACCGATCACGCATCGGTTGCAAATGTACTCGACACGCTGGGTGCCCTTTACCACGATCAACGTCGACTGGTTGATGCGGAACGAATTTACAAGCGCGCGCTGCAAATTCGAAAAAAGGCACTCGGTCCGGGCCACCCCTTGACGACAGCCACCCGCGAAGCGCTCAATGCTCTCAGCGCTGAGAAGCAGCGATGAACGGTCGAGCCTAGCGAAATAAATTAGCCCCAGCGGGATTTGAACCACTTCTCGGGGGTTCCGGAGAGTCCCGTCCGCTATCGATCCGTGTTATTTTGTGAGGCTTTTTCGCCGCTTGGCTCCCGGCCGATCCCGTCCATTCCCGACCGTTTCCGACCGCTCCGTTAGAAAATGTTAGAATGTACGCCACACTATCAAGTGCGACCAGCTGTGGTACGTTTTTTCAGGCCCGCCGAGGGCCGTTGCGTGGGGGTGCCCTCAATGAAAGTTCGGATTACGGCGGCAGTTGCCGCAGCACTGATCTTGAGCATCGCGTTTTCGACCGACTGCCAAGCCTCGGCCACGCCTCCCGTGCGAACGCTATCCGGTCTTGTCGAAGGCGTGAACGAGCAGGGTGTGCGCGTCTACAAGGGCATCCCGTTCGCGGCGCCTCCGGTTGGCGAGCTCCGTTGGCGCGACCCTCAGCCGGTCGCATCCTGGACCGGCGTCCGAGAGGCCCGATCGTTTGCACCCATCTGTCCGCAAACTGGCGACTCCCTACCCGGCGCCCCATCGGAGCCAAAGAGCGAGGATTGTCTATATCTCAATGTCTGGGCCCCCGCCGCGCGAGCCAAAGCGAAGTTTCCCGTTATGGTATGGATTTATGGCGGCGGATGGACGAACGGGTCGGCTTCGATCCCGAACTACTGGGGTAACAAGCTCGCGAAGCGCGGTGTCATCCTGGTCACGATTGCCTATCGCCTGGGCGCGCTGGGTTTTTTCTCTCTTCCGGAGTTGAGCGCGGAGTCTCCGCATCACACATCGGGGAACTATGGCCTCCTCGATCAGATTGCTGCACTCAAATGGGTGCATGCCAATATCGGTGGCTTCGGCGGCGATGCGCACCGGGTGACTATATTCGGTCAATCCGCCGGTTCCATGTCGGTGAGCATTCTCATGTGCTCGCCCGTTGCTAAAGGACTTTTCCAGCGCGCGATTGGTGAGAGCGGCGGAACATTCGAACCAGCGAAGGTCTCCTCAGCGGGTGCCGGCTTCTACCTTTCCGGCGCAGAACGTGACGGTGCGAAAGCGGCCGCGTCGCTAGGAGCGAAATCCGTCGCGGAACTGCGGGCGATGCCGGCGGAAAAAGTGAACGACGCCATCGGCGGTACTCACTGGATCATTGACGGCTACGTGTTACCGGCGGAGCCATATCGGATATTTCAAATGAGTCAGCAGAACGATGTGCCGCTCTTGGTCGGGACGAACGCCGACGAAGGGCTTCCGCTCATGGACGGCGTAAAGACGAGCGCCGCCACGTTTGACGCTGATGTCGCTAAGGTTTTCGGTCCGCTGCCGCCGGCGCTTTTGGCCGCGTATCGACCGAAGACCGATGCGGAGGCGTTTTCCGCACTCGCACATCTCCAGCGTGACCTTCGCTTCGGCTGGGATATGAGGACCTGGGCTCGGCTCCAGTCGATGACCGGACATCAACCAGTCTTCGCCTATTATTTCACGCGTGTTCCACCCTATCCGGTGGGGTCGCCGTACGCCCACTGGGGTGCGGGCCACTGGGCCGAGATGCGGTACGTGTTCGATCAGCTGAACCTCGAGTCATGGAACTGGACTCCGCAGGACCGGCGCTTGGCCGAAGCGATGGCCGATTACTGGACCAATTTCCGCGAAGTGGGGCAATCCTAATGGAGCGAACTTGCCAACGTGGTTGCCGTACGAAAGCCAACACGAGCGAGCGCTCGAGCTCGGCGACGAAATTAAAATGATCGACTATCCGAATCTCGCACCCATCCGAATACTCGACGAAATCTTTGCGAACTATATGTGAAATACTGGGAAAGCATTCACATTCATGATCGCGTACCAACGCGAGGGGTCACGTGCAGCAATGTCGCGATCTCTAAAGATAGTGTTAGGGTCGGCGTATAGATCTCTCACCGCATCTAACGCGCTAACGAATCAAGCAGCCGCAGCGGCCTCTTGCGCTCGGCGCTTTTTATTAATACAGCAGCCGACCACCGATCGATCGGCGCAATCGATGTCGCTAACGTAGACCAGGCCGTCGTACTTCGCCCTCCGGAACTCTATCTAATCGCAGGTTCCGATTACTTGCATACAACGCTATAGCGTCAACGAAAAGACGGTGTCGCACCCGGACTGCTAAGCACAGCCGGAACCGCCGTACTGCGTTGTGCCATAGAGCGTGCGGCGAACGTCGATCAGCTGACCGTTGGGCGATGCGCCGTCTTGTCCCCCGGTGAAGCTGTGGATGGCGGTCTCGTGGCCGGACCGGTTAATGCGAAAGATGCTCCCGACGTCGCTTGAGCCGCCGCCATAGATCGTTGTACCGTACATTTGCCCGTTAACGTCGAGCAAGGCCTCGTACGGATATTCGCCGTCGGCGCCACCGGCGAATCGGTGAACTACGGTCTCGGTGCCCGACGGCGCGATGGCAAAGACGGTACCGCACCCGCTAAATCCTAAAGGACACTTCTCATCGCCGCCCTCGAGCGTCGTACCGTACATCAAGCCGTTCACTGCGACCAGGGTCGCCTCGGGATTTGCGCCGTCCTTGCCTCCTGCGAAACTGTAAAGCACGTGTTCTGCGCCCGACGTGCTCACCGAGAAGGCTGTGCCGTTGGCACTTGCGCCGTCGTAAAACGTCGTGCCATACAGCGTCCCGTTGACGTCGATGCGAGCCGCGCGCGGCAGCGCGCCGTCCGTGCCGCTGAAGCTGTGAATGACGACCTCGGTACCCGACGGGGTGATGCTAAAGATGGTGCCGCATCCGCCGTTGCAGTTGGCCGAACCACCCCCGTATTGAGTGGTGCCAAAGAGCGTACCATTAACGTCGAGGAGGCTGCCTCAGGGGGTCGCGCCATCGTTTCCGCCGATGAAGTTGTAGAGAACGGTCACTCTGCCGGCTAAGGTTGTCTTGAAGATCGTCCCATTGCCCGACGTGCCACCGATATAGGTCGATAAGCTTGGGGACGCCATCGCCGTCGCCGTCAGTATTATTGATTCGGCCTTTGCCAACTTTTCTTGCACATTTCTGATCTTAGGATTTAGCGAATGGCGATTCCCCAAGGAAAGTGCAGCCCGGTGTTTGGGCCGCCGATGATGTTGATAGGCGTCGCGTTGCCTCGCGCACCGGCGGCATAGATGGTAATGGTCCCGTGTTGCGGTTTCACGTTCGCTACATAGATGTTGCCGCTCGCATCTAGCGCGATCCCGTCGGGGTACTGCAGTCGCGTCTTATGACCCTCAATAATTCGGATCGGCGCGGCATTCCCAGTTGCGCGGGGAGCATAGACAGTAACGCTGTTGCCGTACACGTTCGCGACGTATATCTTCGCAGCGGAATCGAGAGCGACTTGCGCGGGGTAGTCCAATCCGGTGTTGGAGCCGCTAATGGTCTGGATTGGTGGGACGCCACGGGTCGCACCCGCCCGGTAAACCGTCACAGAGTCATCAATGTTCGGAACGTAGGTTTTGCCGCTTCCACCCAATAAGAGTCCGCCGGGCTCATTAAGTCCCGTGCGCTTGCCTTTGATGATTCCGATTGGCGGGATGTTGCCGCTCGAACCTGGCGTGTAGATTGTCACCGCGCCGCGGAGCCTTCCACCGTTGACTGAATTGGCGACGTAGATGTTGCCGTTCAAGGGATTCAAGGCGATGCCGCCCGGATAAAACACCCCAGTCATTGAGCCGGCGATCATCTGGACGGGTGCGACGTTGCCCGTTGCACCCGCCGAATAAACCGTCACTGAGCTGTTACCATCATTCGCGACGTAGATGTCGCGGCTGGCGTCCACTGCAACATCGATTGGAACGGACAATCCAGTGTGGGAACCCTTAATGGTCTGGATCGGGGTCGCATCGCCAGTTGCGCTCCCCGCGTATACTGTTACCGACGAGTTCTCTCTATCGGTGACGTAGAGGCAAGGACACGCGGTAGTAAGCTTTTGCATGTGGGACTGACTTAGTTGGGACGCGAGTGGTGTTGTCGATGATCCGCCGGAACAGCTGGCAAGCAGCGAGATCAGTGTCACAGCAGCGAGCAAATGTCTAAGCTGTGGTACGAACATGGTCACGACACTTTCTTGCAGTTATTACATACCGCAAGCGAAAAAGCGCGACTCGGGAACCTAGAGACGCAAGCACGTCGCCACGAAAATCGAACGGACGTGAGCCGGCAACGGCAAGCCTTCGGGGAAAGGACTCGGTCGCTTGGTACCTCTTCGCGGGCTTCATTATCGTTCCTGCGATGCGTTACTGGAACACAATCCGCGCTGGCTCGGGTTTATTTGCAGTTTCTTCACGGTCGCGTTGAGACGCGATAAAGCTCTCCACAGCGCAGATCCATGACGCTGAGGCGACGCTGCACACTTTTGTCAAACCCCTCAAGCAGCAGCTCACCGCAGAGTGTGCCGTTCACGTCGATCAGGCCGGCGACGGATATACGCCTAGAAGGCGCCGATGCCGTTCGGTGTGCCCCATCCGGTTGGGCCGGAGTAGGTCGAATACTGTCCAGTTCCCGCGGTGCAAAGATAGCTTTTGTGGCATGCGCCGTTGCTACCCTCGGTAATGACGTGCAAGTACTTCGTACGCTGCTGTTTCGTTAGCGTCCAAAACGTTTTGCCGGCATCTTGTGAGCTGGCGTTGCCGGCAAGGGCGTAGATGCTGGCGAGTATCGGCGTGGCAATGCTCGTGCCGCCAACCGTGAACCAACCGCTGTACGAGCCGTAGGTGTCGTACTCGGCCACATCCCAAGCGACGGCGGCGACGTCGTTAGCCGTCCGCGATTTGCAGCCCGGGTCGTGCTGCCACGAGGGCTTGGGGACTCCCTTCGCACAGCCGCCGCTGGTCCAAGCCCAAACATTTTCTTTATATTTCGATCCATTTTTCGCGAGGACGGTGCCGCCGACCGAAATAACGTTCGCTAAGCGTGCCGGTTCATAGGAGCCGTAATGGATGTCGCCGGAAGCGGCCAGATAAACCACGCCCGGGCTTTCGAAAGCGTGAGTGCGCCATCTACAACCTGGTGAATAACAGCCCCAGCTGTTGCTGACGATGTGTGCCCCCAGAGTCACCGCTTCCCTTTCGGCTGTATCGAGATTCCTCAGGCTATTGGTGTTTGACTCGATCAGGTCGATCGTGCAGTTCGGACAGATGGCAGAAACCATCTCGACGTCGAGATCAATCTCAATGCACCAGTTATCTTGGCCAGTGCAACTCGGAGGGTAATTGCTCGTTTGACCATCTTGATTGTACTTGGTGAAGTTTGTCGCCGGAAGGCCGAAGTGCGCACGATACGCGGCAAGATCCGAAGCGACGTTCGGATTGTCGTAGGCGTCAACGATCGCAACGAGCTGCCCCGACCCTCTCGTCGAGGATGGCAAATTATACGCCGCTTGGAGATCGGAAGGCCCCCAACCCGCGAGGTCTGGCTGAACCCCCGTTTTGATGACCACAACGTCGCACTGCGCCTCGTCCGGGGCGGCTTTCGGACAAGCCCGTCTCGGGAGGCCGGCCTGCTGTTGCGAAATTGATCCTGATCCGGCGCTAGAAGGCTCCGTCGTACTCGGCACGCTGCCGCCGCACGCGGCGAGCACAACCCCGGACGCGACTCCCAACAGAAAAAGACGTAAAGATTTCATGGCGTTCTTCCTCAGTGAAGCGTGATGAGGTCGGGCTCGGATATACCCTTTGTGATCGTGGGTGGGGTGGGTTTTCCGTCGGCCGTGTAACTCGTTATGCAACCGTAACCACCCTTATGACCGGGGCCATTCAGGTTGGAAACATAGATCTTGCCGCTCGCGTCGACCGCCACGCCGCGGGCGCCTTCTATCCCAGCGGTAATCATCGGCGTTGTTTGCTTTCCATCCGGCGTGTACGTGGTTATTGATCCGACGCCGTGAGGTCCGCCCCGAAAATTCGCAACGTAAATTTTTCCGTTTGCATCAACGGCAACGCCAAGCGGCACGTCCAGCCCGGTGATCGTTGGTGTGGTCTGTGTTCCGTCCGGCTTGTACGTTGTTACCGTACCGTTGTAGAAGTTTACAATATAGATCTTGCCCCTTGCATCTACCGTAAGGCCGACGGGACCGGCTATCCCGGCCGTGATCGTCTTGGTTCTCGTTCCATCAGGCTTGTACGTCGTGACGAATCCGTCGCCGCTATAGTTGTTAAGGTTTGTAACGTAGATCTTGCCGCTCTTATCCACCACGACGTCTAGAGGAAAAGATATACCGTCGGTTATCGTCGGCTTAGTCTGCTTTCCGTCCGGCGTGTAGGTGGTGACATCGCCGACGAAGTGATGCAGGAAGGTGTTTGCGACGTAGATCTTGCCAGCTTTGTCGACAGCCACACCAAAGGGTTCGTCGATGCCGGCGGTTATGGTCAGGGTCGGCTTCCCCTTCGAATCGTAGGCGATTACGTTGTTGTAGCCTATGTTCGCCACATAGAGCATGGATTTTGGCGCGCCCTGCGTCTGGAGCGCGCCCCTCGCAATCGTCGGAGATTGCGGTACGAGAAACGCAGCGGTTGACGAAAACACACCATTGCTGCCGCCGCACCCGGCCAAAAGGGCCGCGCCAAGGCACGCGGAGACGAGATTACTCGTTGAATCGCGCACGGCTCCCAACCTACCTTTCTAACGGTGCTGGCCACGCCGAACCGGGCCGAGCCGCAGCCGAGCTGGACCAGGAGACCTTACGTAAGCATGTTAGCAGGGCTCGAGACCGGCGGCCACGTACGAATTGCACGGCAACCCGCACAAATGTGGCCCAGTGCCTTGCCACACGACCAGGACGATAACTCATCGGCACGACACTGCTCGACGAAGCGTACGAAGCGCTCGGCCAGTTCATAATCCACGGTGGCCGCGTGATCGCAGCAGTTAGTCCTCAGGATGCCTGGGCGGTTGACTTCTTTGATTCCCCTGCAGGCGGCACGCCGACCAAAAGCATAACGCAATTGGGGTGACGGCCGAGCGATACTTGCACGTCTATTCAGACCGGGACGCGGCTGCCGCGAGCGTGTTCGACACGCTGTGCGGGTGACTGCGCGGGATTCGAAATGTCGTACGTCGGTCCCGGCCGAACCTGCCCATTACTGAAACGTCTGATACTATGAGGGTTTCCGGATACCTCAGGTTCTGCCCGCTCCGTGCCGATTCTGCCTTTTTCAGACCTCTCGGTTGCACGACCGTTGCACAGCGGGTCTGCGCTGTTGACGGACCGCTACGGCCTTCCCGGCGCCATGGGAAGCGTATCGGCGGTGGCGATCCGGGATTCTTAGCGTCCTGGCTTCTGTTGCCTGAACCAAGGATGAGAGTTTTGAGGAGATTTCGCGGGACGATCTTCTGCCCTCGGGAACATCGACGGCCTGAACACGAGGCCATGGAATCCCGACAGGATGGCCACGCATCTTATGGAGCCGATGACAAGAAATAGCAGGAAGTGAGGATGAAAGTTCGGGCGATCGATTTCGTTGAGATCCGCGTGTCGGATATGGACCGTACGCTGCGCTTTTACCGCGAGGTGCTAGGAATGGAATTTGCCGTATCTGGCAAGACTGCGGAGTGGAAAGAGATGCAATCGTTGCCAGTAGCCTTAGCCTTTGGGCACGGCCCTGAGCCTTTGGGATCCGTCGTACTCGCGCTAGCCGTAGACGATCTCGCCGCCGCGGTCGAGGAGTTGCGCGCGAGGAATGTGCCGATTCTCAGTGAGTTACGCGAGCAAGACGTCTGTTATCGAGCGATCATTCAGGCGCCAGACGGTAATGTCATCATGCTGCACAGCCGCAAAGACGGTACCGCCGGTTGACCTACCGCGCGGGTCTCGATAGCGCAGCGCTGATCAAGCGGCCGCGCTTGCGTCGAATGCCGCTGCGGATATCCGCTAGGTGTTAGACGAGAGATTTGCTGCATACGGTCGACGTCACGTAGCGGCGTCCAACGGAACCCGGCGCGATTGTCGGGAAGTTGCTTCACCCTCCGTTTCCGCCCGAAAGCGCTCGGAATCGTCACAATAACGGCTAAGTCGATGCGCGATCGCGGCGTGCGTCGCTGGGTCCCGGCGCGGGGTGGCCTAATGCGGCGTAGGAGTTGAAAGCGACTCAGTGGCGATGTTTTCGTAATTCGGCCACACCGTTCTAGCCTGGAGTTTCTTTACTAAGTCTGCTTTTGATTGCGGCGATAGGCCCGTAATTGCCGCCTGATACTTCTTCCAGTAGGCTGTTAGCGAATTAGAGAAAGCCGGTATCCAGGCGTCTTGTACGCCAGCCCCAACCTGGTTTGGCGGGCTGATCGAAGCGAAGGACTTGTTGAACGTTTTGATCGCCTGAGTGAGGTTTGAGGCATATTTGGCATTTCTATCGGCATCGAATGAAGAAGCGGTAACTGCCTCGACAAAGAAACCCGCGTAAGCATTGCCCTTTTCTTCGAGGGCAGCGTAAGAAACCGCAAGCGTGTTCAGGTCAGACGCCCCCAACGAGTGCTTCGCTGTCGCAACAAGGTCCACGGCCTGGTCTCGAGCTTGAGAGAATGGAGCTAAGGCAGAATTCAGTTCTTGTGCCGGATCGGCGCGATGAGAGCACCCCGAAACCAACGCCGTAAAAAGGAGGCCCCAAACGGCGACTCGGAAGTCGCAGAATTGCAACGTAGTGGCCTCTGTTCGATTTTGGGTGCTGTGGCATTCAATCATACCGCTTTCTACCCCAAGAGACCGGCGAGTAAGCGTTCCGTTGCCAACTAGTTGGATTCGTTCGGCTTATGGTCGACAGCCCTTCTCGCCGCGCCCCAGAGAACGTGCCCATACCCATCGATCCAGGCGGCGAAGGTACGCGCGCTCGGCTTTGCTTCACGAGTAACGCTTCTCGGCAGGGACACGCCGCGAAAGGCCGGTTCTGGACAGGAACGATTGGGACGCGGAGAGCCGGAAATCCTTACAGGCAGCACTTTTCGTTAGCTCGCGTTACTCGTCGCGAGCGCCGCCTTCAGATTCTATTCCCGTTGCCGCTAGTGCAGTTATCCTGATTCTCCTTGCATCACTCGCGCGCTTGACGATCCGAACTGAATGCGACACGTTGGCGGCGCCTAAAGAGATTCGAGCATTAAGCTGCTATTGCCAAACGCTTGACGCACGCGCGGCCGCTTGGAAAAACTCAGCCATTATTAAGGAAAGGCGCTTTTGCGATAAACGGCCCGGCGCTTGGGAAGACTTCGAAGCATGAAGCGAAGTCGAACGAGCCGACGGTGGACCGCGGTCGCGGCTCTGCTGTTATGCGCTGTTGCCGTTGCCTTTTGGCAACGGCAGGCTCTAGCACGGCTGGCGATCGTTGCGGGCGTCAAGATATTCGCGCACGAGCGCCTCTCGTTTGCGAGCTCGCAGATTACACTGGACCACGCGCTCTTTGGGGGCGTGCGCGTGAGGTCGCTTCGAGATGAACCGGTTGCAGATATTGCGCGGCTCGAACTATCGTACGATTTGCGCGATCTCCTCCCGGGCGGTCACCGTTTGTATGGGCTGAAAGCCGTCGAGGTCGATTCGCCCCACGTGACGATCGTGCGCCGGCCAGACGGAACGTTTAACGTGCCGATTCCGCAGTTGAGCAACGCGCCCGCGCGAGGCGGAACGCCTTTGATCGTGCGAGCGCGCGTGCGAGACGGCTCGATCGAAGTCGTCGACGAGAGCCCTTACGCGCTGCCTGATAACCGGCGTCTCTATGCGCAGCGCCTTGAAGCAAACGCCGACATATCGATAGCCGGTCGCTCGACGTATGATGTGAGGTTGAAATACGGCGATCGGGCCGGTCGGCTTTATCCGGTGGCAGGACGCGGCGCGATCGATCTTGCGCACGGCTACGACGACCAACGCTGGATGGCGGCGCGACTTCCGATTGCGGGTGCCGTGAACTTCGCGGCGAATTCGCCGTCGCTGCGTTTACATTCAGGAATCCTGCAAGAGGTCGACGCTCGCTACTTCGCAACGGGCGATGCAGAGGGGTCGGCTCACCTTGCTGCAAGCGCGCGGCTGCGTGACTGCAGCATTACACTCGCCGGACTTTCGAAGCCGGTAACCCGCGTGCGCGGTCCCGTTGACGTCTACGACAGCGGCCTGCTGACGCCCGGACTTCAGGCAAGCTTGGTCGGCGTGCCGGTGGCGATCACGGGCGGCTTGTCCGGGTTGACTAGTCCGCGATTGCGGGTCGCCGTGCGTGGACGCGCCAATCTCGCGCAGCTGAAGACGGCCTTCGCTCAGGCGCAGCGCTTTCCGGTACAAGGACCAATTAAGTTTTCGCTGCTGGTTGAAGGCGAGGCGAAACAACCGCTGATCTGGATCGCGCTGCGCTCGCCGCAGACGACCTACGCCGGAACGACGCTGCAGAATCTCGACGGGGTCGTAGCGTTCGATGGGCGTGAAGCCGACATCGTGCGTTTTGGAGGCGCGTACGGTCGCGTGGCGCTCGACGCTCGCGGACGCGTCGCGATGCAGGCACAACATGGCGCGATCGCGATGCTGCTGCGAGCCCAGTCGCCGGCGGGCGGCACGCCCTACGTGAATGCGCTGCTCCCGCAGATCCCCCTGCATGCCTCGGTGTTGGCAACCGCGGACGATCCGAAGGCGATTGCGATGCGCGGCGCGCTGTGGGGAGCCGGTGGAACGCAGGCGCTCGATGCAATCTTCAATGTTGACGAGCGCGGCAGCGGTACGATCGGTCCGCTCTACGCGCGTAGCGGGCGCGGCTCGCTTTACGCGCGCATCGCGCTCGACCACGTCAGTGCGCGCAGCATCGGCCTTATGGAAGCACGCGACTTTCCGGTGCCCGCAGCAAAAGGCGCGTTGAGCGCAACACTCGTCGGAAGCGCGACGACGGGCGCGTTCGCCGTGGGCGGCAATACAAAGGTGACGGGTACGTGGGGCATTGCGACGGCGCATGGAAGCGTCGCAATGCGCAAGGGAGCGCTGCACGGCGCGATCGTCGGAAATCTCGGTTCCGAGGGAAGCGTCGGCGCGACGGTGGGCGGAACACCAAGCTCGCCGCGCGTCGCAGGCACGGTGGTGATCGCAGGCGGCCGCTACCGTAACTTCGACGTGAATGGCAACGCGGGATTAGCCTACGAGCGCGGAACGCTCAATGTGCGCGACGCCGCGGTTGCAATCGGGCCGCTCTTCGTCGGAGTGGCAGGCACGATCGATGGCCTGTCGCCGCGTGGCCCGTTCGCACCGCGCTACGATCTCGCGGCGCAGCTTCACTCGTCGGACGTGAGTTCGTTAGTCGCCACGGTTACGCCGCAGAAGGCCACGTTGGTGCAAGGCAGCATCGATGCGGATCTTCGGGTTGGCGGCCGCGGCATGGCCCCATCATTCGCCGGCAGGGTGAGCGCGCCGGAGGGCTCGGTCAACGGGTTGAGCTTTCGCGATTTCGCAGGCAGTCTGAGCGGTGACGCGAGCGCGCTCACCCTGGCCGAGGGACACGTGGTCGTCGGCTCGTCGGCAATCGCGTTAAGCGGGAGCGCAAACCGAGCAGGCGCGGCGGATGTTTCGATCGGTGCGCCGCGGATCGATCTCGCCGATTTCAACGATTTCTTCGATACGGGCGACACGTTCGCCGGAACAGGATCGCTCGCGGTTCGCGCGCAGGTAGCCGGCACGCGCGTGCTTTCGACAAACGGAAATGCGAACTTTTCGAATTCGCGCTTCCGGCGCATCGACCTGGGCACCGTTGCGGCGCGCTGGAGCACCAATAGCGGCGCGATCGCGAGCGCATTGCGTTTTGGCGGCCCGTCGGGGCAGATGACGCTGAACGGGACGATTGCACCGGTCTCGCACAACGTGAGTCTCAGCGCCAACGCGCGGCACGTCGACCTCGCGACGTGGCTGCCGATGCTTGGTTACGACGTTCCGATCACCGGCCGGCTCGACGCGCAGACGCGCCTCATCGGAGCGTATCCGGACGTCGCGATGCGCCTACACGCGGCCGTTTTCGGAGGAACGGCGGGGCGCATGACGCTCGAGCGCTTTGAGGTGAGCGCATCGGCGGCACACGGGCGAGGCACGATCGAATCGGCGGTGGTCGACGTTCCTTCAATGACGACGGTTGCGTCGGGCACGTTCGGATTGCGCGATACCGACCCGCTGGCGCTCGTGGTGACGAGCACGAGCCCGAACGTCGGCGACTTTTTGAAGCGCGCGACCGGGAAGGATTTTGGCGTCACCGGCGCATTGAGCTCGACGCTGCGCGTGGAGGGGACGCGCGGCGCGCCGCGGCTGCGCGATTCGGTCGCGCTGCAGAACGTGCGGTATCGCAATCTGACGATTCCGCGCGTCGCGGGCGAGGTGGACGCTGATCGGCAGGCCGTCGCGGTGCATAACGGTGAGGTTGATCTCGATCGCGGCAAGGCGCTGATTTCGGCAGCGATGCCGATTCGATTTGCGGCGACGGGCGTGACACCCGGTGCCGGGCCGATCTCTGCCTCGCTAGCTGCCGATGATGTCGAACTATCGAACGTCGCCGAGCTGTTGCCGAAGGGAAGTCAACTTACTGGGAGGATCGACGGCAGGATCGATGCCGGCGGGAGCGTTGCGGCGCCGCGTTTGAACGGTACGCTTACGCTCGCGAACGGAACGTTTGACGGGCCTATGGAGCGATCGCCGATTACGGGGATCACGGGCTCGCTTGCGTTCAGCGAAACGCACGCGCGGCTACAGTCGCACGCGTTCGTCGGAGCCGGACTTGTAACGGCATCGGCCGTCGCGTCGCTCGCGGATTTGCGGCGCCCCGCGGACGTGGCTTTTGCGCTCAACGGGCGTGCCACCAACGCGCGTCTCGATCTTCCAGCTTACTTTTCGGGCAATCTGAACGGTACGGTGGCGCTGGTGCGCAGACCCGATGCAATTCCCGCGGTGAGCGGCGATCTCTCGGTCGATAACGCGCGCATTCCGCTCAACGCGTTTCTCAACCAAAAGAGCGGCGGCGCAGCGAATCCCAGTTTTCCGAACATCGCGTTCAACGGGCTGCAGGTTGCGGCGGGGCAGAACGTCCGCGTTCAAAGCGCGAACGTCGACATCGGCGCGACGGGGGCCGTTCGCCTCGGTGGGACGCTGGGGGCGCCGTCGCTGGCCGGTCAGTTCCGCTCGACCGGCGGTTCGTTGAGCTTCTATCGCAGCTTCAACATCGAGCGCGGCGACGTGACGTTCGATCCGTCGGCCGGCTTGATGCCGGACGTCGATGCGGTCGCCACGACGTTCGTGCCCGAGCCGGCGACCGCGATAAGCCTCCACGTGACCGGCGTCGTGACGAATATGAATCTTGCGCTCGAGTCGGATCCCGCGTACAGCAAGCAGCAAATTCTCGGATTGCTTGTGGGAGCGCAGCAGTTCGGGGCAGTGCAAGGCGTGCAGTCGACCGGCGGCGGGAGCTTTTCGGCCGGGTCGGCAGCGCGCACGGTTGCGCTGGGGCAACTCAACACCGTCTTCACGAGAAATTTGCTCGAGCCGTTGTCCACATCGAGCGGCGGGGCGACCGGTACCGAGGTGCAGATTACGAGCGACATTCAAACCGGCGTCGGCGTCAACGCGGCGAAGGGGCTGGGCAAGTTTACTCGCGCGATCTTTTCGCAGACCTTCGGCTATCCGCGAACGCAAAGCATCGCGTTGGAACACAACCCGAATCCAGCCACGGGGCTGCGGCTGAGCATGTACACCTCCGAAGGCCCCTCGCTCTTCACACTGCAGCAGCCGCAGCCGGCGGCGGCCAGCGCGTCCAACGTGAATCCTGCAACGTCGTTTACACCGATCGGTGAATCGAACGGCGTGTCGTTCTCGTACGTGAGGAGATTTCCGTGAGACATCGAGCCGCAGGTTGTGCAGTTATGACGGCCGGCTGTGCCGCACTGTTGCTGACCGGGCAATCGGTCGCATTTGCCGCGAGCGTTGGGTTTGTCGATCTGCCCCGATTGGTGGCAAGCCATCCGCTGCATAGCGTGTTGGCTCAGTACGATTCCGAGATCGCCGCGTTGCGCAGCACGCAAAACGTCGCGGGGTTGCGCGATCCTGCGGCGACAGCAGCGCGGAGTGCGGCGGCGTTGCAGCCGGACGCGATTGCCGCAGCTGCGCGCGCGCAAGCAATCGGCGGGCGCGATCCTGCGGCCGCTCGCGCCCGCGAGCGCGCGGTGATTGCGCAGCTGGCGCTCTCCGAGCGTGGGGCCGGTTCGGGAATGGCGACCTACGCAACTGAACTCGCTTCGGAAACCAACGCGAACCTTCGCGCCTATGGTGATGCGCTCTCAGAGCGCACGCAGCGCGCATATGCGGCCCGGGAACGGCAGCTGCGTGAGAAAGAGCTGACGCTAGCGTACGATCTGGCACGCCGCGACGCAGCGAAGCGGCTGGCGCTACGTTTGAAACTTGACGACTTGCATCTCGATTCCGCGCTTCGCGCGAGCCTGAAAGCGCAGCTGGCGATGCTGAATGCAGAAGAGCAGCGCGCGGTCGGCGCGATGCGCCACGCCGACGCCGCGCAGTTGTTCGCGTATCGCGCGCAGCTGGAACGAGATGCGGCTGCGAACGCGGGAGAGATGGACCAGCAACTCCGCAGTAGAGCCGGCGCGAACTATACGATTTTGCAGCGAGTTTTCCATGAGGCAGGCAATGGGTTTCAGGTGCTCCCCTCACCGCTGCAGCTCGTTGCATTCAGCCGCAGTTACGCGGCGTCGAGCAGCGCGCAAGCGATCGCGAGCGGAATGCAGTCCGCCGGCCGCGACCTCTCGCAACGCTTTCGCCAAATCGCCGCTGCCGACGCGCGGTCTCAGCGCGATGCCGCCGTACAGCTTCGCACGCTGGAGGCGGATCGCGACGCGCTCTATCGCTCGATCGTTGCGCAGGTTAAAGCCGAAGCGTTGACGCTCGCGCGCCAGCGCGGTTTGGGAGGCGTCGAATTCGTGAACGCCGCACCGAAAGCCGGCCGGCTCAACCTCACGCCGGCAATCGGCGCGCGCATGGCGCGCGGTTCGTAACGCTTAATCGCTCAGGTCCCGCGCCGGCCGAGATACGGCCTTACCGGCGAATCCGCCTTATGGTCACAGAAGCCGACACGGAACGGCATAGTGCGCCGAGAATGGTCGACGAATCCATCGGGAGTTGCGGCGCGGCCTTAGAGCCGGGCGAGCAACCGGCCATGAGGCAACCGCCGCTAGGATAGCAAGCGAACACCCGAGTCTGGTCAAGGCGGGACACGGCCAAGAGTTCTTCAAGAGCGTCCAGCCGCCAGCTGGTAACGGTGGCCGCTTTGCGGCCCCTGGTTCTGCGACCCCATTAACTGGCTGCATCGCACCCGGGCCACGCCTCGATCGCGTACCGAACGCCGTGGGTCGCAACACGATAGCAAGTGTAACAGTAACTGTATAACAAAACCGCGTGCTGTACAGTTCCGGACGAGCGATCGTTTTGTTAGTGTTCGTACTGGTGGCAGCGGTACTCGGCCCGCATAATGCATATCAGATGCACACCCTTCTGCTGAAGACGCAAGCCAATCGCATCTCGCAACGAACAACGCTTAAGTAAGGAGGAACTTCATGAGGTTCAATTCGAAAAGCCTTAGCTACGCCGTGCTAGCGGCGTCGATCTCGCTTGGCCTAGCGGCGTGCCGGGGCCCATCGTCGAGCGGCCCGGCATACGTCCCTTCGGCTGCCACGAACCTTTCGCAGACAGGCGGTGAAAGCGTTGGTTCGCCGGATAGAGAAGGGCGCATTACCTCAACCTGTGGGCGCCAGATCCATATCGTGGTCGCGGGTCTGATTGATTGCAGGTTCCACGAGCGAGGCTATGGCGATGGCAAGTTTACCATCCGCGATCATACAAAAGGTATAGTCTTGATCACGCCGCTGGAAGGCACGCGCAAGACGCGGTTTACCATCACTGGCGCGGTTGTCGGTCGCGGCTTCTTCGTGGTCAGGGACACGCGGGGCAACTATCTGGTCGTGAGGGTACGCGTCACGATCTGACCTCAGTGCACCGGCAGAAGGCCCGTCACGGGCCTTCTGCTCGTCAATGCGACGCCGATAGGAAGTCTAGCCCGGGTGTTCGAGCCCGCGATGATCCCAACCGGCGGGACAATGCCGGTCGAGCCCGGAGCATTGTCACGGTAGTCTTCGCTCGCGACGCGTTCGAGACGTAAAATACGGTCTTTATCTAACTACCGGACCCGCACGCTGCTGAATAAGAAGGAGGAGATTATCCAAATGAGCCACTTTTTTCACCGTGCAACGACAACGGTGACGCTACTCTTCGCGACTCTTGCGCTTGCCGCATGCGGCGGGGGAACTCAGTCATTCTCGTCATCGGAGCCATTGCAGGAAAACCTCGGTTTTCATTCCGCATTAACCCCAGCTGTTTCAGAGAAGCCGTTATCTTCGCTGAGCGGCGAACATTTTACCGCGAGCGACGTTCAAGTTAGCGGGAAATGCCCCGGGTCTGACGCGCGGTTCAGCGCGAGCGGGACGACCGTAGGACCTTATCCGGGAACATTTGAAGCGACCGGAAATTGGTACGATAAATTCTCTAATGAGCACGGGTTTCAATGGTACTTCAAGGAGTCGTTCACAATCACATCGGGATCCAACTCTATCACCGGCACCATCAGCAAATTTCATCCGGGACATGGTGTCGGTCCCATGGATTGCCTTCAGTTCGGACGAGGCAAGCTAAGGTATGAAGTTGGGTCGACAGTCGGCCACGCGATCGTCGCCAAAATCAAGAACGGTTATCTCGAACAGCGGCTTTACTAGTTCGCCCATGGGTTTCGATTCGCCGCAAGCCTTTCAGTTGATAAAGGATGACTGAGCGCTGCGTGCGGCGGTCCGGGCGCTGGAATTAAGTGTTTGCCGCGGCTATCGACATGACCCGATTGCAGTTCGTACGACTGAGCGGCTAGTTCTTAGCCGCGTACCATGCGGTGACCGTCGTCCACGCACCGTAGGCGACGATCAAGAGCCGGTTAAATAGCCGACGAGCGCGATGACGCCGGCAGGCAGTACCGTTCCCAACGGCGGCGACCCTTAGCGAAATGGTTACAGGGCCTGGAGCCATGGGATTAAGTGCAGCATCACAAGGAGCGATGCTTGCTAAGGTCATCGAAAGTGCTGCAAACGCAGACACTGGGTTTACCTTCCAGTTCGACGAGACAGTACGCAGGCTGAAGACTTCGAGCATTGGGGTGAGACGTGGGTGCAATACTCGGACTGAGACGCCGACGCGGCGGACGCCTTTGGGAGGCTCGTCGGGTAACGAAAAAGGCGCCGCTGTTGCACATTTGTTGCACGGACCGGAGAGCGTCGTGAAAACCTTATAAAATATAGGAAAGTTTAGCCCCAGCGGGATTCGAAATGTCGTACGGCGGTCCTGGCCGAGCCTGCCCGCTACTGAAACGTCTGATGCTATAAGGGTTCCGCGATGTTTCGGTTCCTGGCTGGTCCTAGCCGATTCGGCCCCTTTCGGAGGGCTCCGTTGCACGGCTGTTGCACGCGTGACGATGGATTGATATCAGGTTCAACCCACGCTCTGAGCTTGCCAAGGACGCCAATGTCCCGAGCAGCCCGCCGAGTTCCGTTGAATTCAGCCTCGGCCACATGGTCGGCGCGCGGGCCGAAGTCGATGCCTTTCTCGGGAAGGCGGAAGCCGTCGGCGGCGTGGTCACGGCAAAGCCGCATGAGCGGCCCTGGGGCATCTACTCCGGATACTTCCGAGACCTTGACGGCCACCTCTGGGAGATTATCTGGAATCCGGTTCAAATAGTGCTCCGATCGGAAATCGGCGTAATGACGAAAGGCGAGGGCCCGACGGAGCGGGCCCTCTTGACGGCAAATCGCGGTTGCGGCCCTTAGTTTCCGCTTGGCGGATGTGCAGGCAGCTTCGGGCGACGCGGTTGTTTCGGATTGTAAATGGGGAACCGTTCGTCGGGGGTGCCCGCAAGATGCGCTACAACGCGATAATCGAAATAGACTGAGGAACGCCCGTGCTCGGCCTCGCGAACGATGAAGCCGGCTTGGTACTTCGTCGCGACATAGAGCCAACCGCGCGTATCCCCGTCGGGCGTAAGGAAGACCTGATATCCCTTGCTTGTGTCGAGCATGCCAGCGAAGCTACGCCCGAGGTGAACGAGGCCGACGCCATCGATCAGCCGTGCGGTGCCGGTATCTTCGATTGTTGGGCGCGGCGCGACCGGTACGCTGGCTCGCACCTGGGCGCCGTCATTCCTCCGAAGTGCCGTGAAATACCCTCCGAAGGCGGTAACGGACCCGTCAAACACGCCGTTAGCGGACGCGTCGACGCTAAATGATCCCGATGTGCTCCCTGCACCAAACGTGTAGATTGGGAAGCTGCTGGGATCGTTGACCTGCGACGTAAGGCCGTATGAGAAGGTGTTGCAGCAGCTCGGGTTAAGCGCTGAAAGGCCGATAAAAGCACCTGTGCCTTGAACCCCCACGCCGTCGGAAACAGTGGTGGAGATACCCTCGAGGCCCGTGCCCCCCGAACCAGTACTTTGCCCCAAAACGCCGATGCTGTTAAACCCGAGTCCCAGGCCCCACATCCCAGCAGCACCCGACTTGGAATTGATCCCGGCCTTGCCCTTGATGCCGCCGCCCCCCCCGGTGTTAGCTTCCTTTAGACAGTAAGAACCCGACGTGCAAGTCGCGTCCGGCTGAATTTGACGCGCCGACTCGGGCGGACTCGACCCGGAAACGACACCGGCACTTGAAAGTGCCAGACCAGTCCCCAACAGAACGACGCCCGCGGTCGTAATGATCGCACTCTTGGAAATTCCACGCATATCTCTCTCCTTGAAATAGCAAGATGGTTCGACCGAACCTATCAAACGCTCCATAGACGAAGGCGGTTACCTTCGCTAAGGTCTTGATGGCCATATCATAGCGCGCCAGACCGGTTTGGGCGAGCGCTCGGCCGTGAAAGCCCCCCGGGTCTCGGCTTTACGCCCCTGGAAGCGGTGCGTTGGCTGCCAACGCGTAAGCGACGCGCGCCGTGAAACTTCAAGCGCCTTCCCAGCGTCCCACCGATCGTCGGTCATATCGAACAAATCGATTTGTGGCACGGCGCCCGCGATTTTCAACAGCGCGTCGATCTGGCCGAACTGGCGTAGGGTCTGATCTACGACGGTCGCGGAGGCTTCGGATGGCTAAGGTCGACGGCAAGCACAAGCGGCTCGGCTACGGCGGCCTTTACCTCCGCGGCGGTCTCGCTCAAATGATCGGAATCTCTCGCTACAAGCGTGACCGCTGAAAAGTCTCGTGCAAGGCGGATGGCAGTGGCACGTCCGATTCCTTAACTTGTTCCAGTGACGATCGCGACCCAGGTGGGCTGCTTACCGGGGCGAAGAAATGCACCCTATCTTCCTCGTGCGAAACGCTCAAAGGAGCTTCACGATGCGTTTGGCTCGCGCGCTACTGACTGCAACGCTGTTAACGGGTTCACTCGTCGCTTGCTCGAGCGGGAACGGCATTCCACAGACTACACCGATTTCTACCGATGGCTCAGCGCAAACCCACTTGTTAAACGGTCGATCTCATTGGTCATCGACTGCGAACGTTGTGCCGGTCGAGTTGCGGTCGAGTAGCATCCTAGCAAAGCTCGACGCAGCCGCCAGCGTCGGCCGACCGGATATGGCAACGCGCGGCATCTATGCCCTCGATGGGAACGGCTCAGGCCTCGGCCCCATCTACGGCTATTCCGGTCACGGGTCGCCGGTGTGCGGCGTCGGTCCCGTGACCGGCGCTTACAACGGCGACATCGCTGTCGATCGTCAAGGCGACTTGATTGTTCCCGAACAGACATACCCGGGTAGCATTGTCGTCTTCGCAGGCCCGGGTTTATGCGGTGCAGAGCTGGGCTCGATCACTGATCCGTATCCGGATGCGGGTCCAATCGACGTGGCCAGCCGCAACGTCCAAAGCCCAACAGACGGTAAGATTGTCGTCGGGCACTTGTACGTTCTCAATGGGTATCTGCGCGGCGGCGTCGCCGTTTGCACGCTCTCGGGCGGCTGCACGCGCAATCTGACCGTTCCGCGCTTGTTTAGTATCACAGGCGTGGCGCTTGCGCGAAATGGCGATTGTTGGGCTTCGGGAAACACCAGGGTCTATGTCCTGGTTTACTATGCGCATTGCCGAGGCCACGGAGTCATCACAACCGGATATAAAGCCCTGTCGTCCGGCGGCCTGGACATCGACGAGAACGGTAACCTGCTCTCAATTAGCTTGGTCAATCCCTCAGCGTCAGCCCTATATGTCCACTCGGGCTGCAATCCCGCATGCACGCTTGTGGGCGGACCGTTCCAACTCCTTGGCACTCCGACGTACGGTCACCTCGACGCAAGCTCCAAAAGGTTTATCACGGCCGATTATAATGAGCTTGACGTCTACTCATACAGCACGAGCGGTATTATTACGAATATCGCATAAAAAACCGCTTCACGCGCAACGTGTTGGCTGCGGCATTCAGTCCGAGTTCTAAGGAATAGGCGGAGCAGCTTTCAAATGGGGCCGATTTCTGGGCCAAGACCTGAGAAACTCGCAGGGACGACGCGGCTTACAGGTAAGGTCAACATTACCTAATCAGACGTGGATTGCCGGCAACAAACTGATTGTCCCATATAACATATCGCGCTATAGGACAAATAAAATGTTTTTATAGCCCCAGCGGGATTCGAACCCATGCTTCGGGGTCCCGGCCTGAACCGCTAGATACCGCAAAAGCTTATCCTGTCGGGGTTTTCGCGCGCTCAGTCGGGGTTGAGTCCTTTGGGATTTTATCGAATCCCTGTCCGTCCGTTAGATTGGCGTTAGACGAGATCCACGGGCGAGGCGAGGGAGTCGCCGGGACCGGGTGCAAGAATAACCTACCGTGGAAAGTTTGGATCGAGTGACCCAGCAGCCCGAGGTCATGGGTGGCCGGGCCTGCATACGCGGCATGAGAGTCACCGTCGGCATGATCGTTGGAATGATCGGCGCTGGCTACAGCGTAGAAGACGTTCTCGCAGCCTATCCGTACTTGGAGCGCGAGGACGTCATGCAAGCACTGCGGTACGCCGCGTGGCTTGCAGAAGAACGGGAGATCGTGCTGCCGAGCGCATGAAGGTGCTCGTCGACCTGAATTTGTCACCGCACTGGATCGAATTTTTTAAAAACTCAGGATTCGAAGCGGTACATTGGTCGACCGTCGGCGATCTCAAGGCGAGCGACTCCGAAATCATGGAGTATGCGGCGGTACACGGCTACGTGGTTCTGACGCATGATCTGAACTTCTCTTCGATTCTTGCAGCATCGCGCGGAGCAACTCCGAGTGTGGTGCAAATCCGAGCAGAAGACGTCAGCGTTAAAGCGATTGGTTCTCAGGTCGTTGCGGCACTACGCCGGGCTCAAGGAGAGTTGAAGGTTGGCGCCTTGCTAACAATCGACCACGTTCGCACGCGGCTGCGTCTGCTGCCGTTTCGACAAGGCCGCTAGCCGTCAGCCGTTCTTTGCTATGCGGTACGATCCGGATCTCACGCATCTGCTGATCGTTCTTGAGGGCGCGGGCCTGCCGGTTTGGCGGCGCATTCATCGGTGACCCTGAACCCCAGAAAGTGCCCACGGATCCGGGTCGAGTCTACTGGCTTCGCGAATGTAGCGGCATAGGGCCCCGAACGAGCGGAGGGAGAAAGCAGTGATTCGAGTTGGTTTGGGCTGCAGGGTCCTCGGCGTTAGAATGGTCGCGGCGTTGTTAGCCGGGTGTAGCGGTTCGATCGGCACGACGCCGACACCAGGCCCGAGCGCTCCGCCCCCGACAAGGCGATGTGCAACGTCGTCCGAGCGGTCGCGCAGCGGCAATAACGGCTATAAGTCTCTCTTCAGCTTCAACGAGTTCCCCGATGGTCGTGCGCCCGTTGCAGGCTTGATTTCCGCAAACGGTATGCTCTATGGCACGACCAGTACCGGCGGCCATGGCATCTCTGGTCCTTGTGGGCTTTGCGGGACGGTCTATTCAATCAGTACGAGCGGCACCCAAAAGGTGCTCTACACTTTTACTGGCGGTTCAAATGGCGCAATTCCGTATTCAGGCCTGACCTCGTTAAAGGGTGTACTCTACGGTGCGACGTTTTATGGTGCAAAAAGCGGTGAGGTTCACAAATGTTATCATGCTGGCTGTGGAACCGTTTTCGGTCTAACCGCATCTGGCGCCGAAAGTGTTTTGCATGCGTTTGAAGGCGGCTCGGATGGTTCAGCTCCAATGGGAGAGCTTCTTGCGCTAAATGGGACGCTTTTCGGCACGACAACGGGCGAGCCGTTTGGCAAAGGAACGGTCTTTTCGTTGACCACGTCCGGCCATGAGCAAGTCGACTACCGTTTCAAAGGAGCCCCGAGTGACGGCGCCGAGCCCGTCGGAAACCTGATCTTAGTCAAGGGCGAATTTTACGGCGTTACAAATCAAGGAGGTGCGGCGAACGTTGGCACGGTTTTCGCGCTTGACCCGTCTGGGACCGAACATATTCTCCACAGCTTCAACTCGTCCGAAGGCGATTATCCGAGAGATGGTTTAGTTGCCTTTAACGGCAGACTTTACGGCACAACCTCAGCACACGGCCTCCACGAGAGAGGAACGGTTTACTCAATAACCTCGGGTGGCGAGTTCCATGTCGTTTACAGCTTTAGGGGCAAAGGCGACGGAGCTCTCCCATACGCATCACTGGTAGCCGTCAACGGTGCCCTATACGGCACGACCCACGGAGGCGGCGTGCACCGACACGGCACGATATTCAAGCTTTGTCCGTCCGGCTCGGAATCCGTCCTCCATAGTTTTGGCCCCAGCCCCGATGGCGTCCGGCCCTGGGCCCCGCTAACAGACGTCAACGGCGTGCTATACGGAACGACCGCGGGAGGTGGGCAAAGTCAATCCTACGGCGATGGCACCGTTTTTCGAATTTCCCCCTAGATATCGGAATCTCGAACCGGAACTTGGTCCTTAGACCCGAAGCCGCTGCTGCTGCTTGGCTTGCTCCATGACATCCATGATCCTACCGATCTTTTTCCACGTTGGGTTGTTGAAGATTTCGGACATTTTAGAATGGACTAATGGTAGGTGAGGTCATGACTCTCCGATACGCAAGACTCAAAAGCATCGCAAAGTTGGCGGTCGACGAGCCGAAGTACGGAGTGCGGAATTGGCTACGTTATGGGACCCGAGCCGCAGCAGGGGCCGGGGGCCCGCAGCAACTTCCCTTTCGACGGCCCCCTCTGCTTCCGATACGCGCCGCACAACCGCAGGCCATCGTCACTTTTTGGAAATTGTTGCCTACCGGGAAAATCTCGAAGCGACGGCAGGTGGAACGCGATCTTCAGCGGTCTTGAAATGCACAGCGCTCATCTCGATAAGAGCCGCCAAGTGCCGGGAGGTGCTCGGAGCTGGAACTCCAGCTCCTTGGCGGAATTAAGCCAGACTTGTTCTGTGAGCAAACGGTGTGCAAAATTGGATTTGCTCACGCGATCCGAATCGCCCTAACCAGCTACGAGCGACCTAGAGCGGAAGTCAAACGGGATTCGAACTGTCGTACGGCGGTCCTGGCCGAACCTGCCCACTCCTGAAACGTCCGATACTATCAGGGTTTCCCGATACCAGAAAGCCTGCCCGTTCCGGTCCGATTCAGCCCTTTTCGGACCCCCTCTGTTGCACGGCTGTTGCACGGCCTTCGTCTGGACCACTGATGAGCTCACGGCCTGCCGTGACGACGCAAATACAAGAAGTGCCACAGCAGCGCAGCTTCGCGGGCATAGAGGAACGACCCTAAAACCAGGCCCCCTCCCTTCGCCTGTCGCGTTCGCGTGTCGTTTAAAAAACCTGTAAAATAAGACTTTTCGAGCAAGGCGATTCGGCTTCACATCCCTACGCGTTTTGCAGCGCCGCTTGCAAAAACTCGCACACGTCGAAAACGCTATATGAAGCAAGGCTTTTTCGCTAGGCAGGGCGATGCATTCTCGTACACGATTGCATCGGGACACCTTGACTCGGGTCGCTACGCCTCCTCAAGCGCGAGTGCGATCGCAGCCTCCGGTGTGAGTGCAGCGCCCTCGGCGCTTAGGCGCGCGAGTTCGTCGGGCGCGAGTTCGTCTCGTAAGAGGCTCGTGAGGCGGTCGTGCGTCCTTTTCTGGACGAACTGAAAGTCAAATCCGCGTCGCCGCAGCGCTGTGTCAGCGTAGCTTTGGAGTGTAGCCGCGCGCGCACGCTCGCCGCGTAGCGCGAGGGCAAGCGCCAGCTCATAGATTGCAAGCGCGACGTAGCTATGATCCGGCTCACGCGCGCCGCGGATTCCGATCGACTCGCGAGCGGCCGCGAGGGCGCCGGGAAGATCGTCCACCGCGACGAGATAGCCGGCGAGGTTGTAAAGCAGGTAGGCGTGCAAAGTCGTATCGGCACCGGCCCGCACCCCCGCAAGCGTCTCACGAACGAGCGCAATGGCTCGCTGCGTCTGTCCGCGCGCGTGTTCGACCTCCGCGAGGTCGGACGCCATCACGTGCTCTGCGCGAGTGTCTCCGAGCGAACGGTACTCCTTGCGAAGTTGCTCCCAGATGCGCGCTGCCGTCCCAAGATCGTCACGCAATAGACTGAGGTGCGCACGAATTTCGAGCAACCCTCTGCGAATGTTTGCCGATATCTCCGGAATCGCTTCGCCTTGCGTTAACGCCCGCTCCGCGTCGTCAAGGCGATGCAGGTGCGTTGCCGTAAGCGCATACTGGCGAAGCGCCATGGCGAGCAACGAAGCGTCCCCGCTTGCCTGTGCAAGCTCGACGGCTTGCGTAGCCAGCTCCAATGCGCGCAATCTGTCACCGGAATAGGTCAGAAAGTACGCCAATATGCTTAACAGCCGAGCACGCAGTTGCAACTGGTCCGCCGGGAGCGCCGCGAGATACGCCTCGCAGCGTGCCATGCCTTCCGCCTCCAGTCCGATGGGTAGCCAAACACTATAAGTGCTGACGAGCAGCTCGCCGCCGTCGATGAGCTGCGAGCGGGTCAGTGCAACCTCGAGCGCCGAGCGCACGTCGTCCAACTCGGTCCGCAGCGCGGCATGGAGATCGGCACGTCGAGCAGTCCGCTCTACCTCTGGCCGTAGCTCACCAAAACGGTCGCGCAGATAGCGCAGATGGCGGCCAGCAACCAGATCGCGCTCGCTCGCATCGGCGAGTTTCTCCGAAGCATAGGCGCGCGTAGATTCGAGCAGCCGGTAGCGCACCGCGTCGCCCTGCGGCTCGGCCAGCACCAACGACTTATCGACCAACGATGCCAGCACGTCGAAGAGGTCGAGTTCATCAAGGCTCTCATCACTTCCGACCGCAACCGCTCCCTCCAGCGTGAAGCCGTTGAGGAAGATCCCCAGCCGCCGGAAGAGCACGCGCTCGCGCTCGTCGAGCAGGTCGTGACTCCAGTCGAACGTCGCGCGCAGCGTCTGCTGGCGCAGCAGCACGTCACGTCCACCGCCGGTGAGCACCCGAAACCGCTCGTCGAGCCGGTCGCGCAGTTGTTTGACGCCGAGCATCTTCACCCGCGCAGCGGCCAGCTCGATTGCCAGCGGAATACCGTCGAGCCGCTGGCAGATCTCGGCGATAATCGGCGCATTCTCGTCGGTGAGCGAGAACGTTGCGCTCGCGGCCCGGGCGCGTTCGACGAAGAGCGCGACGCCGGTCGGAAGATCGAGCGAGGGCACGTGATAGGTCGCCTCACCGGCGACTCCCAGTCCTTGACGGCTCGATGCCAGCACCTTGACCTTCGGCGCGGCGTGCAGGATGGCGGAGATCACGTGCGCGGTGGGCTCGATCAGATGCTCGCAGTTGTCGAAGAGCAGCAGCATCTCTTTACCTTTGAGCGCGCGCGTAAGGTTCTCGACCGGATCGCCTTCGGACGGGAGCGTGATGCCGAGCGCCTGCGCGACGGCGCTGGGAATGTACTCGCCTTTGGCCAGCGGTGCGAGCTCGACAAACCACACGCCGTCGCCCGAGCCGTCGATCAGATCGGCGGACACGTGTAACAAGAGGCGCGTCTTGCCGACGCCGCCCGAGCCGACGAGCGTCACGAGGCGATGCTGCTCGACGAGCGTGGTGATCTCGGCGATCTCCGCGTCGCGGCCCACGAACGAGGTCACCTGCGCCGGCAGGTTGTTCGAGAGGTGTTCGAGCGAACGCAGCGGGGGGAAATCGGCGGTCAGATCAGGTGCGAGCAGCTGGTGGATGCGTTCGGGCTGCGCGAGATCCTTGAGCCGGTGCTCGCCGAGATCGCGCAGGCTGCACTCCGGCGGCAGCTCACCGCCGATCAGCTCGGTGCAGGCACCCGAGAGGAGCACCTGGCCGCCGTGGCCGACCGCCAGCAAGCGCGCGACGCGATTGACCGTCGGCCCGAAGTAGTCGCCGTCACGCTCGGCGGTCTGCCCGGTATGCAGCGCCATGCGCGCGCGAATGCCCTCAACCGCTGAAAAGTCTTCGGCGGCAAGTGCGCGTTGCGCGTCCAGGGCCGCAGCGATTGCATCGGCAGCCGTCGGAAAGGCTGCGCAAAACGCGTCCCCCATGGTTTTAAAGACGTACGCGCCTCGTGCTTCCAGCGCTGTGCGCATCAGCGCATCGTGGCGTGCTAACGCGGGCTCCATCGCCTCGCGGTCGCGCTCCCAGCGCACGGTGCTGCCTTCGATATCCGAAAACAGAAACGTGACCGTGCCGGTCGGGCGAGCCGAGGCCGGCGGCCCCGACTCTACCTGCGTCGCCATGGGTCCGCGGTTCGGGCTAGGGGCGTTCCCCTCCGCCGAGCATCGCTAGTAGCGGCTGCCAGTGGCGCGGGTGCGGGGTCTGCGAGCCAGCACGAATACGCGAGCACGCCGCGAGCAATAGCCCGATCGCCTTCGCGATCGCGGTCGATGGAAAGCCACTGAGTTTGGGCGCGACCTCGCGGCCGAACCACGCAGCATCGCGTCCATTGGCTCGGTTCTCGCGGGCCCATTCGTGGTTTCGCAGATGCTGCTGCGCGTTCGCTGCTCCGCGCTTGCGGTTTGCCTCGCGGCCGTTGCGAGGATCGTCGCCGGCAGCCGCCCGTACCGCGAGGGCCTTGCGCGCGGCGACCACGACCTTGTTGGCATGCGCCACGCGCATGGCCGGAATGCACACGTCGCAATGACGACGGCGGCGCTTAACCACGGGCTTCCCACACGCTGCGCATCCGATGGGAACGAGTGCGAGGGCCTCCGGCCGCGGCGTGCTCCAGGTCTTCCTCTTATAAGGGCGTTTCTCACGGGCTTTGCGCGGAGCCTCACGGAGCGGAGACTGCGCCGATGTGAGACGGGGTAGCGCCTTTGCCGTGTGAGACCGCCCATTCATGCGTGGAATCTCAGGCGTCTGCGAGACTTCCGTGAGAATCCGCGCACTATTCCGTGGTCTCACGCTTGTCTCACGGAGACTCGGGAGGGCTGCACGGAACCGCAGTGCGAGGTGCCCTACCACCGGCGCGACCAGCTGCCGCCACCGTGGAAGGGTGACCGCGAGATCGTGGGTCAGCGGAGAGCGCACGCGGCACACACCATTGGGTAGCTCGACGAAATCGCGCGAGGTGAGCACCCGTTCTTCAAGCAGATCGAGCACGAAGGCATCAACCGCCGGCCGGATCGGCTCCATCGCATCGAGCGCGAACGAATCGCGGTTGCGCTGATCGGCGGGCAGCACGCCGAGCGTTGGATCCAAGCCAGCTGCGAGGAGTGCGAGGCGCGATTCCGATTCGAGCAGCGCATACCCGTATTTGAGCAGCGCATTCACGGTTGGTCGCCCCGCGAGGCCCGTTCGTCAACGCAGAGGAGCGCGAATCGTAGCGCGTCCACTTTACCGGAACGCGCGCCAGGTCGCGACCACGCAGGCGGAAAGGCACGGCTGCCCACGCATTCCAATAGATGGCTGCGGCTTTGGCTTCGCACAACCGCACCTCGTCGATTGAAACCGACGCGATCGACGAGCTGACCCGTAGACCCGGATTCGGGCAGAGGGAGACCGTGAGTTCTCGCGCGCGTGAGCTTGGGTCTTCGCGTTGTGCAAGCCCATTGGCGAGCTGATCGATGGAAGTCACGGCGCCCGCTGGACTACGAACGCCCGGGCCGTGACTACCGAATGGCGATCCCTTGCGTCTCGTAGAGACCGGTGTTGGAGCCTTTTATCGTCCTGATGGGATTGACGTCGCCGGTCGAACCTGCGGCGTATACGACCACCCTACTTTCGATTAGGCTAGAAACGTACATGTTTTTGTGCCTGTCCACTGCAATGCCCTCGGGATCATACAACGCTTCCGTGCTAAAGTTTTGAATCGGTGCGACGTTGCCGTTTGCTCCAGCAGGGTATACTGTCAAATAGTTGTCACGGCGGTTTCCAACGTCGTCTAACACGTAGATGTTCGCGCTCGAATCTAGAGCGAGCGCGTAGGGGAGCGTCAGTTCGGTATAGAAGCCGCTGATGGTTCGGATAGGTGCGACATTGCCGGTCGAACCCGCGGCGTAGACCGTTATCGATGTGCCCGAGTAGTTCGAGACGTAAACCCTTCCACGGCGGTCAATCGCGAGTCCGAAGGGGAAATCCAGGCCAGTATGAGATCCCTTGATTACACCCAACGGCGCGACATTTCCATTTGAACTCGGAGCATAGATCGTTACGCTATTATTTCCTTTGTTCGTGACGTAAATGTCCCCGTTGACCGGATCCAACGCGATGGCGGTCGGATCAACCAGATCGGTATAAGAGCCGGCGATAGTCGCAACCGGCGCAACGTCGCCCGTCGCGCCCGCAGCAAAGACCTCCACGGAGGCGCCTCCAGATACGGAATTCAAGACATACATGTTCCGGCTGCCGTCCACGGCGATGTCTACCGGGTAACCTAATCCGGTGGAACCACCGGAGATATCCTGGATCGGCGTTGCGTCTCCCCTTGCGCGCTCCGGGTAAACGGTCACGCTTCCTCCATCTGTGGCGTACAGACAGGGGCACGACGACGTTTGCCTGACCATACGAGATTGAACCTGTTGCATCGTCAGAATCGGTGATCCGCCCGCACAACTAGTAAGCAACAGAATCGCAATCGAGTTGGTAATCGCGTACTTCATGAATGAAAGCCGCATATTATGTTCTCCTTTGAAGTGCCGGGCAATGTAGCTTAGCTGTTTCATAAAGTCTCGCGCCCGCGATCGCCTTTGGCCTTGCCGCTTCCTCAAATCGCGCTGACCTCGGCTCAATGGCATGCGCCCAGGAGGAAACAGCGGACAGCCCGGCTAGTTACCTGGCACGCACCAGTCCGACAAAAGCGGCTGTCTACCTGCTTGAGAAGCCACCCGCGTTCCCTTTCGTCTTTCGGTCTTCGTAACTGGAACCGCTTGGGTTTACGGAAATAACGCGGTCGAACTAATTTACGTTCACGTGCAATGAGACGCGACCTCGCAGTTAAAAGGTTCGCTGGTGAAGGAGTTGTTTAGCCAAACTGACCGTTCGCGGTGGGCGTTTGAATCCCGGTGATGGTCTTGAAAGGCCTACCGCCCGATGAGTAAGTGTAGAACTCGATGCCGTGTTCTGTGGGCACTATATCCGTCTTGCCACTGATCCAGAACGGAGTGGGCGACGTGACTAAGTCGTTGAGAGGCGTCGTGCGACCTGGTCGCAGCGTAATGGTTGCGTTTGTCCGTTATGCGAAACTAACTTCGTGCGCGCAGTCGGCGAGCTCATTTGTCGCAGCGGCGTGACGCTGATAACACTTCGCGGGCTGCGAGATACTCGCGCCAGCATCTGCGCTAAGGCAGGCGACCCGCTCGAAGTCGTGAGGCATCGCCTCGGCCATGCCTCCATCGGAATCACGGCCGAGCGTTATTTGCACGTGTACTCAGACCGAGACGCCGACGCGGCGAACCCTCCGGGAGGTTGGTCGGGTAAAAACGAAAACGGCTCCGCTGTTGCACATTTATTGCACGGAGCCCGACAGTATGGGTTGTCGGGAACAAACTAGCGGCACGCACTATGGATGCGTTACTGCAGGACGTTACGCGGCACGTAGAGGTGGGTTTCGCGAACAGTACGCCAGCCTAAATGGTAGCGGCGCGCGAGGAACCAGTGCACTCGCTCTTTCCATATCACAGAGCATTTCGAACCGGTGGCACTCGCACCATGTCAGACTTATCAGAGCGGTTTTTTGTAAAGTGCCCCTATAACTTGGCGCAGGGCTATCTCTCCGATGATATGAAAAGCCGTGCCGCCACCGGCACCCCCGTCACAATCACGCTTCGCGCCCCAATCGGAAGCACGGATCTGACGAAAGACGAAGACGTAACCGTTGGTGCAGGAGTCGATCCAATGCATTTCGATGAGCCTTGGAAGATACATTGGACGCCGAAAGCGGGGGGACCGTATCCGGATTTCGATGGGGAACTAACAGTGCGTGCCGACGAAACGTACTCCGCCGCCATTCTCGAACTGCGCGGAACGTATTGCGTTCGTCCGGCGCACTGTTGTCCGTATAAACTGCGCGTCAGTCGCTCGTGTTCGGTACCTGCACCTTCACGATTTCACCCGACCATTCGTCGACTGCCCGAAGCCTTTGTTCGAGATTACAGCGTGTTACGGTCAATTTCATCGCGCTCGCATACTCAGTCCGCGAACGATGGTGCGCCATGAACCGTCGGGGTCGAGCCGAACCACCTTTCCGCTGTTGGCGTCGTCCGGCGTGGGCGCGTAGAAGCCCGTGAGCTTTCCAGGCGTAGATTGCTTGTGATGCACCGCACGCCGTACCGCGGTAAGCGCTGAAGTGATTTCGTTGAGTTGCCCCTGCATGGTCAAACTAAAGACTTTGGCGTGGCGTTGCGAGCTGGGATCGAACGTGTTCAGATTGCCGAGCACGAACTGACCCCTGCCACGCCATTCGCTGGGACCCCGAAAGGCGCGAACGCGAGCGCCGTCGGTACGATATGGCCTTGCGTGGCGGAAACGTCGACGAGACGGCTGATCCTGCTGTTCCGGCTGACCACGTCGACTTCGCCGTGATTGGGCTCGACCGCTAGAGCGCGTTGCCGACCGCAACGAAACTGAACCACGTCCCGTCAGGTTCGAAATCGGGCGGATTCGGATTTTCAACGGGATGGCTCTTTAGGAATCTGCTCAAGTCGACGATCGGTGAGGCGTTGCCCCGCTGACTGATACGATCGATGCTGTTGAACGTCTGGGCCAAGCCGTGCGACATCCGGCGCCTGCGATGAGCGCATACAACGTGCCGTTCAAGAACGTAACGTCCGCGACGCCGCTCACGAAACCGCCTGCCGCAGGCGCAGTCTGACTTGACGGAAGATGGCGGGCGATCGTGGTGCGCTTGCCCGTCGTTACGTCTACCGCTGAAATGCGCCCCGAGAATCCGCCAGTGTACGGTCCGACCGGAGCCGCAACTCGGCGGCATCGGCCCACCGTCGATCGAGAACCGCCCAACCCCCTTCCGCAACGTAGACCGCCCGTCGGGGCCGAACTCGATTCCGCGCGGATTTTCTAGGCCCGTCGCGACGACCGCGAATTCCGTTCCCAGTGGCGTCTGCCCGACTGCGAGCTGGTGTGATCGGCGACGTGCCGCCGCCTCCGCCACCACACGCAGCTAAGCTTAGGCCGCCCAGGCAAATCGTCGCGAAAAATCGCGTATTAGAGGCTAGCATATCACTCTCCTTAGCGTAGCGTGGGATCGACTTTGAGTGGGTGCGCCTGCGACGGCCCTCGCATGGTCTCGTAAGCGTAGCGGATACTCGCTCAGAGAACGCCTTCGGTAGGCCGTGTAGGTAGGCCGGGTGTACGTGTCAGAAAGAATACGCCCAATTCGTCAGTCGTCAAGGTCATTAAAAAGCAGCAAAGGACGATAAGTCGAAAGGCTCCGTTGTTAAAAATTCGCGACCTTATCGTAGCCGTTCGCTCGACTCTTTGGTGCCTGCATATGCGCCAGCCTTAACCGATCGTCTAACGAGACGTTCCAAACTGAATACCGTCACGCCCCCCAGAACTGACTAACGGGAACATTCGCGGGCGCGCGCAGCTAGTACGAATGTGCCAATAAAGGAATTACCATTGCCGCCAGTATAGGTTGCCAGATACGCGCTACCGCCACACTGACGCAGCGGACCTTGACTCACTCGGTGAAACCGCGACCGCTGTTACGCCAGACGATATGCCCAACTCCGTCCGCATTCGTGCGGCGTCGACCAGCTCTTGACGCGAGGTGCTTACGCTGGCAGTCGAACCACCGTTCGTAGCGCCCTTGAGGGCAGTCCAGAGGTCGTAAAAGAAAGACACGATTTTTACCCTCACTTTCTGCTTTCGCACGGCAATCATCGCGCAGAACGGGGAGCACGGTAACGCACATCTGCACGCCTGACTCGCACAACTGGCCGACGGGTTAATGAGGGCGCCACCGAACGCACCGCGAAGGCTATCGATGCAATGGAGGACGAGGGGCGAGCACCTGGCTCGTCGGCCTTCGGGATACTCTTGCGGCGCTATCGACTCGCCGCTGGACCTCGCAGAAGCGCTCGCCGAACGCGCCCGGATGAGCTCCCACGGCGTCGGCGCCTCGAGCGCGGTGATCGGCGCACGCCCCAACGCGAAACGCTCGCACTCCTCGCCGAAGCACTGTCGCTCGACAACGAGCAGCGCCGCGTTTTGAGGCCGCTGTCGCGCGGTCGCGCGGCGTACGGCCGGGCAGTGCTTCCGTCGCTGGAGGTTTGAGGGCGAGCGCCGGTACGTCTAACCTGCCGCTCGCGTTGACCAGCTTCGTCGGCCGCGAGGCGCAGCTCGACGAGATCGCCATGCTCGTGCGCGACCATCGGATGGTCACGCTTACGGGAACCGGCGGCGTCGGCAAGACGCAGACCGCACTGCACACCGGGTCGGCGTGGAGCGGCGCCGATGGCGGTGCCGTCTGCTTCGTCGGGCTCGCGCCCATCGATGATCCTTCGTTGGTGGCGACGGCGATCGCATCGGCACTGGGCGTGCAAGAAGTGCCGAATCATCCGCTGCTCGAGACGCTGCTCGCGTATCTCAAGAACAAAGCGCTGCTGCTCATTCTCGACAACTGCGAGCACGTTATCGCGCGAGGCCGCCGTCGTTGCCGAAACCCTGTTGAGCGGCTGCCCGCAGCTTCGGATTCTTGCCACCAGCCGCGAACCGCTGCGGGCCGCGGGCGAACACAACTACCGGCTTCCCTCGCTCAGCGTCCCATCGCCGGCGATTCGTCAACTGGACGCGACGACCGCCCGCGCGTATGGAGCGATCGTTCTTTTTGTCGACCGCGCTCGCGCCGCCGACTACGACTTCGCGCTCACCGACGAGAATGCGCCGATCGTTGCCGAAATCTGCCGTCGTTTGGACGGGATTCCACTGGCAATCGAACTGGCCGCCCCTCGCGTGAAGCTGTTACCGGTAAAGGCAATCGCTGAAAGGCTCGACGATCGCTTTCTTATTCTCACCAGTGGCGACCGGACGGCGCTGCCCCGACAGCAGACAATGCGCGCGGCGATCGATTGGAGTTACAATCTCCTCGCCGCGCCGGAACGGCGCGTGTTTGAGCGCCTCTCGGTTTTCGCCGGAGGCTGCACGTTTGCCGTGGCCGCGGCGATCTGTCGGAGTGAGGAAACCGCAGACACCGACGCTGTATTCGACGTGCTTGCGTCGCTGGTCGACAAATCGCTGGTGGTCGTCGATCTCGAAGGATTTGAGCCGCGTTATCGACTCCTTGAGTCGTTCCGGCAGTATGCATGAGGACATGCTCGCGACGCGTGATGACCGGGTGACAGTGGCGCATCGCCACGCGCTCGCATATCTTGAGCTGGCCGAGCAGCTTGACGCAGCATCCCACTACGAGCAAGACGTGTTCCTCGCGCTGGCCCACGAGGAGCTGGACAACTGGCGCGCTGCGCTTCAGTGGGCGCTCGCCAGCCGCGGCGACGTTCTCTTGGGGCAACGGCTGGTCGGGGAGCTGAGCGTACTGTGGCAGAATTTCGCGCCAGTTGAGGGGCAGCGTTGGCTCGCCTGTGCACAAGGCCTCGTCGACGCGCGAACGCCAACGAGTGTGTTGGGGAGGCTCAGTTATACGAACGCGACCATCGCTATGGCGCTTGGGCAACCGAAGTACAGCTCGCGAGCAGCAGAGCAGCAGGCATGCTGTCGCGCACTACCGTTCTATCGGCGACTCGCTTGGAATCGCTCTCGCGCAGAGTCGCGAGGTGCACGCGCTATTTCACCTTGGAAGATTTGCAGAAGGTGAGTTGGTGCTGCAGGAAGCTCTCCCGCTCGCTCGTAGCGTGGGCAATCGCTGGCTCGTCGGCTATTTACTGCGCCTCTTCGGAAGTGCCAGCGCTTCGGTCGGTGACATTGTTGCGGCGCGTGGCTACATCGCCGAAGCACTACAGAACTATGAGGCTGTGGACGCAAACCTCAGCATAGCATGGGCGATGGGGGCAAGCGGTTTGGTCGAGTTTCGCGCGGGGAATACGGAACTGGCGCTCCGACATGCGACGGATGCGCTCGTGATTTTTCGGGCATTCAGTTCTGCGCGCGCCGTCGTCATTACTCTCAATTCTATGGCGATGTATCTCGTGTCATTGGCCCGCTGCGCCGAAGCGGAGAAGCGCGCACACGAAGCGCTCGATCTTGCCCGCGCGCACCACTTAGATGTCCACGTTGCGAATGCCCTACAGCATCTCGCGGCAGTTGCAACGTTCCGACCGCGAAGTGCAGAAGAACGCTGGCCCACGGTATGCGTGCAGTCCGCGCGGGTCCTGGGCTTCATCGACGCCCGCCTCGCGGCAATGGGATCGGGGCGGGAAGATGGGGAACAGCATGAATACGATCGCGCTCTCGCCGTGCTTCGCGAAGCGCTGGGTGCCAATGCGGTTGCGAAGCTCATCACCGAAGGCGCAGCGCTTACCGAAGAACAAGCAGTCGAAGAAGCATTGACAATATAGATCCTGCAGACAATTTGCGCAACCCGTGCCTCCCAACGCCTGGGCCCGTCTCGCGCGATTTGCCGAGGGGTTGCACTTGGCTAGAAGCGCGCGGGAACACATCTAGCCTGGACTCTGCGCCCTATCCGTGAGGCTACTTTCGCGGTTCAAGAGCGGCAGTAGCGAGAATTGCTGAATCAGTTCTCTGGTGGGTCAGCTCCATAGTAATAGCCGTACTAATACGCAATCCGAATCAGACGTTACCTCGATTGCCGAGGCTGCCGTCGAGCCAGCCGGGGGTACACAGTCTGCGGTAAATGCCATGCATTCCCAGGACGAAGAACTTGCTCAATCCGTGCCTATGTTGGAACCAGCCCTCTCAGTGTACAGGATGCCTGACATGAAACTATTCGATCTTAATCAGCTCTCGCGTACGCCGAAGCCCGTTCGAATCCCGCGACTGAACGCAGTCGCCTCCAGGTCAATCCTACATGAGGAATCCCCCATGCCAAACACCGGCGGTCGGCGTTGCGTTCGCTGCGGGCATGGTGCCCGTTTCCACTCGGAAGGTGCGCCGTGCATCGGTAACGGTGGGCACGGCAAGTGCAGAACAGTCGAAAGCCGGTTTTTCCGATACCGAAAGCCGCAACCGGTCAGCCCATTCAAAGTCGCATCGGACGACGAGTACGCCGAGGCTGCCTAACCTACAACCCCACACGGAGAAGCCTAATGCCCATTTGTAACGAACACGGATCATCGTAGCTCCGGAGTTTGAAGCTCTCGAACAAGAACGCAAGGAGAATCTAATGTCGTCAGCACCGATTCCTGAAGAGGACACTCAAGACCGTACTTCAGACTCAGAGGGAGCCTGGGGCGAAGCACCAGCCCGCAAGATGAACGGCGGACCCCCTAACGACAATGAACGCGAGGACGAACCCGACGCTGACAATGGAGACGACAGCAGCGGCGGCTAGGCAGCCCGACGTAGCAGCCGCAGAACTCCCATGTGCGTCCAAGTCCGACCTGTACGGGTGAGTACACCACGGGTCTCAAACTCGGCCGCGATCGCGGGTAGCGATAGTCCCGACGCTCGAAGATCAATCGCGATCATCGTTGCTTCGCGGTTCGCTTCGTGTGCGATCGTAGCGGTGCGCTGTGCGCCTTCGAGAGCCGCGTGGCGGGTTAGTTGGTGGCAGGACGGGTTCGAAGCCCCGAGTTTGACCCCGCGATGTTAGCTGCTTCTAAAGCGGCGCGAGTACGATCGCTGATGGCTCGCGCTTCTTGCTCCGCGACGGCGGCCATAACGTGAAGAATGAACCGCGAAGCCTCGGGCAAATCGCAGGCTCGAAACTCGCAGCCGGATTCAATGAGATTGGCGATGAACGCTACATTCCGCGCTAGACGGTCCAGCTTGCCGATAACGAGCAACGACTTCGTGCCCTTGGCCCGCGCAAGAGCTTTTCGTAGTACCGGACGATCGCTCTTGCGACCACTCTCGACCTCGGTGAACGACTCGACTATCTCGTACCGGTTCTCACGGCAGAACTGTTCGACGGCTGCGCGTTGACCGTCCAAACCCAAACCACTAGCACCTTGTCGCTGTGTACTAACCCGGTAGTAAGCCACGGTCGTTTGCGCGGCTTTGGCAGTCGCCTTACTTGTCATGACGTTATCTCTGCTACGACGCTCGTTCAAGCATTGATAAGGCAGTGTTTACGGCATAACTGCAATCGAAAAAAGCGCGACGGAATAAGCCCGCGTGTTGAGCTAACGATCGCGACGACATTTCCTAGTCGAACGCGAACCTAACGACGCTCCACGGGCTTACCACGCCCTTAGAAACACGGTTCCCGTGGAGAACCCTTGGACTGCTATGGGGGATGATTAGCAGACAGGAATGCGATCGAAGATACGCTGAGTGGCGGGCTACACCCGACCGCATCAAGCTCAGGGAAAGCATCATCGATACAAAGCTGCCTCGTTATTAGCCTAACGGAACGTAGCGGCGGTATGCCGGGCGAGCAGGGCTTGAATGAGGCACCGCCGTAGGTTGGCCACATCGGTGGCTTCTTGCTGACCGTTTACTTGGAGCGTCCACGCGTACTTGGAGTGTCTATGAGCCGTTTTGCTTTCGGCATCAGATCTTTATCGATAGCAGCTTCATTGTGTCTCGCTGTAATAGCTTGCCGGGGAAATAACGGCATGGCGGTACCGCCCGTGATGCCGCTTGCCGGGGCGAAAAGTGGCCAAATATCCCCCCAGCCGCTTGCGAAGGGCAAGATTAGACACGTCATTATCATCATTCAAGAGAATCGATCCTTCAACAACCTCTTCTATGGTTATCCAGGCGCGCTGACGAAGTCGCACGGGTTTGATTCGCAGAACAAGGAGATCACGCTCAAGCCGATCTCTCTCTCGCAGAAGTGGGATATGCGACATAATGGTCAAGACTTCATAATCTCATGCAACGGGGCCGGAAGCATTCCCGGCACCAAGTGCAAAATGAATGGCTTCGACAAGGAGAAGTGCAACGGAAAGCTCGCGGTTTGCCCTAAGAGCAAGTATCTGGCATATTCCTATGCGCCGCACGACGAGACGAAACCTTATTTCGATATGGCGCACCAGTACGTTTTGGGTGACGAGATGTACGCGTCGGATTTTGATATCAGCAGTTTTGTATCGCACCAGTACATCATCGCTGGCGTGAATCCGGATTCGTCGGTTGACTATCCCTACGGAGATTGGGGCTGCACAGGCGGCCCGAGCGACGAGATTCCCATCCTTTTGAAAGACCGCAAGTGGCTTAACGACCAGCATCAGGCGATAAAGACCGAACGGCCGTGCTGGAAACTCAAGACGCTTGGCGATGAGCTCGACGCCAAAAAGAAGATGTCCTGGTCGTTTTACGCGGCCCCGGTTAGTAGCGTTAGCCCAAAATACGCTTGTGGCCATCGCCGCGAGGACGAAGCCGACAGCGGTTCCGGATCAGCGAGCAGCTGGAGCGCCTATGCGGCCGTCAGTCATATTTGCTACGGTGCCGATTGGAACGACGATGTTAAGCCGTTTTCCCCGCCTTCGAAGTTTCTGAAGGATATCGCAGGCGGCGAGCTCCGTGCCGTTACGTGGATAACACCAACGTGTGCCGATTCAGACCATGCGGGTTGCAACGGGAACGCCCCGCCCACCGCTGGACCATCATGGGTCGCATCTGTGGTTAATGCCATCGGTCATTCTAAGTACTGGGATTCTTGCGCAATATTTGTCTTTTGGGACGATCCGGGCGGTTGGTACGATCCTGAGCCGCCCCAGTACCTAAAGGACAGCGACTACGACGGGCTAGGTTATAGGCTGCCGCTGCTGATTATTTCACCGTATGCAAAAAAAGGCCACGTTGACCACACGCATTACGAGCACGGCACGATCCTAAAGTTTGTCGAGAACGTCTTTGGACTGAAGCGGCTAAACGAACCTGACGGTAGCGACGTGCGCGCCAACCCGCCCGACGATGCATTCGACTTCTCACAGGCGCCTCGTAAGTTCGTCACAATCAAAGCGCCACTGAATGCAAACTACTTCATTCACGAACGCCTTGACGGTCAGCCGCCCGACTCGGACTAGCATGGCAGTGTGGTGAACTCAGCGGTAGACCGGTCTCCGTTCTTCCGCTAAAGCCTCATTTAGCGAATGGCGATTTCCCGAGGATCGGACAGCCCGGTGTTCGGGCCGCTGATGATGTTGATAGGCGCGGCGTGGCCTCGTGCATCGGCGGCGTAGATGGTAATGGTCCCGCGTTTGCCTCGGTACGCGTTCGATACATAGATGTTGCCGCTCGCGTCTAGCGCGATCCCCTGGGGGTAGTGCAGTTGCGTCTTATGACCCTCAATGGTGCGGATCGGCGCGACATTCCCATTTGCGCGGGGGGCATAAACATTAACGCTGTCGCTGCTATTCACGACGTATATCTTCGCCGTGGAATCCAGAGCGACCTGAACGGGAGCGTCCAACCCGGTGTAGGAGCCGCTAATGGTTTGGATTGGTGGGACGCGACGGGTCGCACCCGCCCGGTAAACCGTCACGGAGTCACCGTAGGCGTTCGGAACGTAGATTTTGCCGCTTCCACCCAAGAAGAGTCCGACAGGCCTATCAAGTCCCGTGCGCTTGCCTTTGATGATGCCGATTGGCGGGACGTTGCCGCTCCAACCTGGTGGGTAGATTGTCAGCGTGCTGTCGCGCCCTCGGAAGGCTGAGTTGGCGACGTAGATATTGCCGTTCAAGGGATTCAAGGCGATGCCCCACGGCTCCAGCCCAGTCATTGAGCCGGCGATCGTCTGGATGGGTGCGACGTTGCCGGTCGCACCCGCCGAATAAACCGTCACTGAGGTGTTATGTAAGTTCGCGACGTAGATGTCGCGGCTGGCGTCCACGGCGACATCGATTGGACCGGACAATCCGGTGTGGGAACCGCGGATGGTTTGGATCGGGGTCGCATTACCCGTTGCGCCCTCCGCGTATACCGTTACCGACGAGTTGCCCATATCGGCGACGTAAAGGCAGGGGCACGACGACGTTTGGTGCTTGAACGTTCGGGATTGGTTTGGCTGACTGGCAGCTGTTGTAGAAGGCGTCGATGATCCGCCCGTACAGCTGTTAAGCAGCGAGATTACTATCGCTGCAGCGAGCGCATACTTCAGAGGTAAAATACTCATGGCCTATCCTTTCTTTAAGGCGGTGACTATGCAAGCATATACACAGCGACCCCGTGCTTCCGAAAAGACCCCACGAGATAGAAAGCATGGGTGAGGGTGAAGTCTCCAAAAACTCGGTCGCTTTGCCCAGGTTGTTACATCCGTTTCTGCGCTCCTCCACGCGATTAGCGCATCGTAGAAGGCTCGCACAGCCTAAGCCCCTGCGGTAGCACGACGTTGCCGCTCGAAACTTAAACCAAACAGAAAGTCACAGATGGCACAGTCCGCGGGTCTGCGCTTTGCAGAGCTTCCTGATATTCTTACGCCCCGCGATCTAATCGCATACCTTCGTATCGGACGAGACTCGATATACGAAGCTCTTAGATCGCAGGCCATTCCGAACGTACGGCTTGGTCAGAAGTTCATCGTGACCAAAGCTGCGCTGCGGGAGTTTCTCGGGGGCAACGTAGAATGAAGGCTTCGGCAGGACCCCAGGAGGCAAACAAATGGGGTATTTAAAGCGACTGTCTGACAAGCGTTATCGGATCAAGTACACCGGCGAAGCGTTTGGTATGGGAGAGTTGCGCTACGCCGTCGTTTTGGAACCTTGCGCCGCCAGCGAAGGGGGCGGGTTTAGTGTCACGGTACCGGCGCTACCGGAGATCGTGACACAGGGCGAGGATCTTGAAGACGCGCTCTTCATGGCACGCGACGCCATCGAACTAAGCCTTGCAGTACGTCGCGATGAAGGCGATGAGATTCCGCCTTCCGACGCTGAATATGCGCGACTTGAAATTGTCGCTGTCTCCGTTCCAGCTGCGTAGTACCCCTTGCCGAAGCTACCCCGGATAAGCGCGCGCCAACTCGCGCGTGCTTTGCGCCGCGTTGAATTCACAGTGGTTCGGCAAACTGGATCGCATGCGTTTTTCCGCCATTCCGATGGCCGTATGATCAAGGTGGCGATGCACATTGGAGACCTCAAAACCTCGACACTTGCCGCGATATTGAAGGCCGCCGTCCTTACGGCGGCTGAGCTGCGCGACCTCCTTTAAGTAGGACGGTGGGCGTCATCGAATCCGCTTAGAATCCGGCAACGGAATTCGAAACCTCAACCAGCGCCCCCCGGCCGATCCTGGGAAATCCCCAAAGGCCTACTTTGTAAGATTGTCCGGCGCGTCGCTGGCTTCTCCGCTCCAGCCCGTTTGAGGGCAGCTCGACCTCGACGAAGCCAGGTACGTTGCTTCTCACGACGACGTTTCGACCCACGACAAGTTCGGCGTGACCTGGCAGATCGTGCCCGAGGGCCTCACCGACCTGTTCGGCGGCGACGATCCGGAAAAGTCGGCGCGTGTGATGAAGGCGATGATGGGCATGGAGAAGCTCGACATCAACGCGCTGCGAGCAGCCTATCGCGGCTGAGTTCGCCGACGGGAGGACGTGGCGGGGCGCGCCCTGAAGCGGGCCTGCCCCGCGTCCCTGCGCTCGATTTCGAGTGCCACAGTGAGGAGAGCACCGTGTCCGATTCCGCCGATTCCGCCAGCACCTCAACACCGAGCCCGACCACCGTTCAAGCACACATCGTCACCGACGACGAGATCAAGGCGCTCGGATTCGATCCGCATGGCGGATCGAATCTCACCCAACCGTCCGTCAACGCGCCCACCTACTATCTTTTGGACGACGATGCTAAGAACTGCCGTAACATCGACGACGACGAGTTCAAGGCGTCGTACGTCGACGATAACATCGTCAAATGCTACCTCGCCGACTACAGCCCGTTCGAGGAGACGCTCGACAACGAGAGCCTCGTCGTGCAATATGCCGGCGGATCCTCGATCTCGGTGGCGTTCGGCCTCATCGACCTCGACCTGAAGCTCCCAGCAGACGCGTACCTCAAGTCCGGGGGCGTGATCTACCCGATCGACGACACCGGCGCGCTGCGGCTCAACGGTGTGACGACGCCCACGCTGGTCTACACCTGCGAGTGGGTGTTGCGACAATGGAAGAACGCCGGCGATCAGAATGTGCAAATGGCCGACCTGGTCGATAAATTCGTCAAGGCCGGCTTCGAGCCGGTAACGTCGCTCGACGCGAACGAGGGCGGGATCCTCACGCCCAGCACTCAAGACACCGATCTGTCAGGTGTCGGCAGCGCCTCGTCGAGCGATTCGTCGAGCGACTCGTCGAACTAACGCTGTGGCAGTCACGTTTACCGACACGCAGTGGGCCTCGCAGGCGCTCGACGGCGCCAGCCTAGCCGACGTCGCGCAGACCATCTCCCAGATGGTCGAGGCCGGAAAGACGGAGTGGTTTCCACGGTACTCCTATCAGACGACCGGCAACGCCATCTCGTCCGTGACGGTGACCGTGGACACGCGCGTGACGCTGCCGTCGTGGAACGGCTTCAGCCCGGCGCCGCAGGCGGAGAAGGACGAGTGGGATCGCTTCTGCTCCGCCCTGCGCTCGCACGAACAAGGCCACCTCGACATCGTTACCAACAACCTCTCGGGCATCGACGCGGCCCTCATGGGCAAGTCCGTTTCGGACGCCGTGCAGGCGTGGCAGAATGCCCTCAACGCGCTACAGGCGTCTAGCGACGCGTACGACGCGTCGAACAATCACGGCACGACGCAAGGTACCATCATCAACGTGCCCGCTTCGTCGAGCGGCTCTTCTAGCGGTTCGTCTACTGCTTCGCCGAGCGGCGAAACTGCCGACGCGTCGCCGGACGTTACGGCCGACGCATCGTCTGATGCAACTTCGGACGCGACTTCGGACGACGACGCTTCGTCATCCTAAGCTCACAACGATGGTGTAGCGCACTTTGGGATGCGGCTTCCCGGCGGCGGGCGGTAGGGATTCTCGGGTGAGTACATCCGCCGGTCCGTGCGCCGGCCGTTCACGGTGACCTCGTAGGTCGGCTCGCGGCCGCACCACGTGTTGAAGTCGAAGCGGTCACCCTGCGCGGAGAGTTTCGTAACCGTTAGCGTGGCGGACACGAACGGGCGGGCGTGGTCGATTTTCCGTGCCGCCCCGCCGCGGATGAGATACGCCGATCCGCCCTTCCACTGAACCAGCAGCGTGCCGATGCCGTGCCGGTCGATCACGATGCCGCTCGCCTCGTCGACGCCGATTCCGAGCACGGTCGACCGTCCCCGCGCCTTGCCGTCGGCGATCTGGCGCGCCATGAACACGGCCGTACGGCCGAAACGGTTTCGCGTGACGAAGTGCATGTCGGTGATCGCACCGGCGCGTGCAGCTGGCTACGATCCCACCACGACGCTCGAAGCGCAGAGGCGCCGCGCTGCTACGGCCTCGCAGCAGCGCAAAGCCCTGGCCGCGTGGCGCGATGACGGATCGCTCGATGACGTGGATTTCCGGCGCGACATTCTGCCGAGGCTTCAACGGCTGCCAGTTCGTGTGATCGCCGAGGCGATGGCGGCAAGCATCTCACACGGCTCGAAAGTGCGCGGCGGGAAGTTAGTGCCGCATAAGCGGCATTGGCTGGCTTTGCAAAGGCTCTTAGTTTAGACCCGCGCTAGATCAATGAGGGCCGCCGATAGGCAGGGCCGCGGAGCCGTGGCCCGACGCGGCGAATCACGCCGAGGCCCGCGGCGTTCCGTAGGCAAGGAGCAAAGCACAGATGAGACGTTGGAATCTTAGCCATTATGCAATAAGCAGCTGTGTCAGCGCCGCGTTGCTCGCAGGATGCGGCGGATCGCAGCCGCCGATCGGCGCGCCGGGCGCGCTCCCACAAACTTCCGCGCTCGCGACACGAACCAATCGCACGCACTACAAAGTCCTGTATAGCTTTGGTGCGCCCCCCGACGGGAACAACCCTCGCGCAGGCCTGATCTATGTGGGCAGCTGGCTCTATGGCACGACTTCAGGGGGTGGCTCGTATTCCTGCATCGACACGTTGTACCAGGGCTGCGGGACCGTCTTTAGCGTCACGCTGGGCGGCGCAGAGAGAGTGCTGTATAGCTTCGGCGGAGGAAGCGACGGCAGCAACCCTCTTGCCGCCTTAATCGATGTGGGCGGCACCCTCTACGGAACTACGTACACAGGCGGGGTTAAGTGCTCTTACACGTATTCTGCGGCACGCGGCTGCGGGACTGTCTTTAATATCACGCCGAGCGGCGCGGAAAAGGTGCTCTACCGCTTCCGCGGATTCTACGACGCCGATGGCGAGAACCCAATTGCAGGCCTAGCCGACGTAAAGGGTACGCTATACGGAACGACGTCGTACGGAGGTTCGTGCTACTCCTCCGGCGGCTGCGGAATAGTCTACAGCATAACGACGCAAGGCGAAGAGAAGGTGCTCTACGCCTTCAGCGGCGGACACGATGCCAATTTTCCTTACGCAGGCCTGATCGACGTAAAGGGCGAGCTTTACGGCACAACGGCTTCGGGTGGCAGGCATTTTTGGGGCGCGGTCTTTCGCATTACGACGGGCGGCACGGAGAAAGTACTCCACGGATTCGATGTAGCCGACGGCGCGTTCCCTAAAGCCGGCCTGGTCGAGCTAAATGGCAAGCTCTATGGCACGACAAGCGAGGGCGGTGCGTATAGCTGCAGCTCCTACCGTAAGGGCTGTGGGACGGTCTTTAGCATCCCACGGCGGGGCGGCACGGAGAACGTACTCCACAGCTTCGAGGGAGGCGACGGCGACTTTCCATCGGCATCCCTAAGCGAGCTAAACCGCAAGTTCTATGGCACGACACAAGGCGGCGGCGCATACAACGATGGTACGGTCTTTTGCATCACGCCGAGTGGCAAGGAGAAAGTGCTGCACAGCTTTGGCTATGGAACCGATGGCCGGGCGCCCTTCGCGGGCCTGATCGACGTGAATGGCACGCTGTACGGTACGACGTCGTCTGGCGGTACGTACAATAACGGAACCGTCTTCGCGTTGAAACCATAAAACGAGGGGTTGCCAAAATCGAGCCCCGCGGCGTTGCGTGGGCAAGGAGCAAAGCAGACGTGAAACGTTGGAATCTTAGCCATTATGCAATAAGCAGCTGTGTCACCGCAGCGTTGCTCGCGGGATGCGGCGGATCGCAGCCGCCGATCGGGGCGCCGGGTGCGATGGCGCAAACGCCGGGGAGTTCGTCGGCTCTAACCGCGTCGCACCTCGACGCCGCGTCGGCGTCCTATAAAGTGCTTTACCACTTTCGACGCGCAGCGCACCCCATCGCCGCCTTAATCAATGTGAATGGCACACTCTACAGCACAACCTACGGTGCTATCGACGGCCTCGGTGGAGGTGGCTACGGAACCGTTTATAGCATAACGACGAGCGGTGCACATAAGCTGCTCTATCGTTTCGGTGGCGGCTCCGACGGACACAATCCGCATGGATTAGTCAATGTGAATGGCACGCTCTACGGGACGACGACGTACGGCGGTGGCTACGAATGTAATGACTCGTCTGGCGTCGGTTGCGGAACCGTTTATAGCATAAGCACTTCCGGCACAGAAAAGGTGCTGTACGCTTTTAAGGGCGGCTCCGACGGTGCCTTTCCGCGCGCCGGTTTAATCGACGTGAACGGCACGCTCTACGGCACGACTTCCGAAGGCGGTTCGGGATGCAATAGTAGCGGCGAAGAAATTGGCTGCGGAACCGTTTTCAGCATAACCGCAAGCGGCCAAGAGACGGTTCTTTACCGTTTCGCCGGTTTCCCCGATGGCATATACCCTGCGGCTAGCTTGATCGACGTGAATGGCACGCTCTACGGAACGACATTAGATGGTGGAGGAAAAGGGAGCGGAACAGTCTTCAGCATCAGTACGTCCGGCACGGAGAAAGTGCTGTACGCTTTCAAGGCGGCCTCCGACGGCGCACATCCTGCGGCTAGCTTGATCGACGTGAATGGCACGCTCTACGGTACAACCATCGAAGGCGGTTCGGGATGCTATTCAAGCCACGGTTTATCTGGCTGCGGAACCGTTTTCGCCGTAACCACAAGCGGCAGAGAGACCGTTCTGCACCGTTTCGGTAGCGGCGATGGCGTAAACCCCGTCGGCGGCCTGATCGACGTGAACGGTACGCTTTACGGCACGACTTCCGAAGGCGGTACGTATTACGACGGAACCGTCTACAGCATCAGTACGTCCGGCGGGGAGACCGTACTCTACAGTTTCGGAGGTGAACCGGCGAACGGCGCGGTACCGGAGGCGCCTCTCCTTAACGTCAGCGGTACGCTCTACGGCACCGCAATTTACGGTGGCAGAAATGGGCACGGAACGGTCTTCGCGTTGACCCCATAAACGAGGGGCACCAAGATCGACGCCACGCATACCGCAGTAGCCCCGCCGCACCCGCGAGGCCGCATCGCGTTCGTGGCTTAGCGTGAGCCTCGCAGCTGCGCAGCCCGGCGCCGATCGCGCGACGCATTGCACCCTCGCAGCATATACACTTTGCCTCGCATTATCTGTGAGACCAGCTCCGAATTCCTGGCACCAGACGTGGCGTCGATTTTCGTTTTTGTGCGGGACAGATCCGTGCCATAAGGACCTCAGCAACGTCGTGATGCGCTACGAGGTTGTGTGCCCCGACACGGGGAATTGTGATAATATAAGTCCGCCGGAAGTTAGGTGGCTTAATCATGATTCACTATTGGTTACGCCCGCGACATTTGGCGACGTCTATTGTTTGAAGCGAACAGCCATCGACAATGTCACCATCAGGTACTCTGAGACTCCGCTGCGCGAACCGCCGCAGGACGCATTTACGGCTCCTGAAGGTCTTTGCCAATAAGTGTGAACGTAGCAAAGCTGTGTTGCGGCGTCATAGCTAAGCCAGAGCGACGCAACGTCGCGGTCAAAAATAAGGACGAACAATTTAGCCCCAGCGGAATTCGAACCACTACTCGGGGGTTCCGGAGAGTCCCGTCCGCTACCGAACCGTGTTATTTTGTTAGGTTTTTTCGCCGCTTGGGCCCCGGCTGATCCCCTCCGTTTCCGGCCATTCCCGACAGCTTAGAAAATGTCAGAAAACTGCCGTTCAGCTTTGACTCCACGACCTCTTGCGGGTGGCCATCACGGCTTCGGGACCGTGTTCGAATTGCTGCCATAAGTTTGAGCCGATGTGCCTAACGGCTAGGTTGGTGAGTATTCAACCAGGAAGTGCTACGATTCTACCCATGCGTCGGCAAGATGCCGACGTCGCTTGAAGGAGCATGAGATGATCAGGAATGTCTTGATAGCTGCCATCCTAGCCTTCGGATTTGCCGCGACTTCGTCGGCCGCGGTCGTCTACGTACAGGTTGCACCACCTTATCACGCCGTCGAAGCGGTTCCAGCGGCGCCAGGTCCGGGCTACGTTTGGGTTGGCGGCCACTGGCGCTGGAACGGCGTCAAGTACATTTGGGTGTCGGGGGGTTACGTCCGCCACGCCGGCGCGTGGTGCGCGGGGCACTGGCGGCACCTAGAGGGCAGCGGGTGGCATTGGGTTCCCGGGCGCTGGTGTTAAAATAGCCTGAGCTAGCGCTTTCGAACTGCTGCGATGGCGGGCCCAGCGGCTAAGCCGCGGCGGAGCGCTCTTTTGGAGCGTCACGGGTTGTGCAGCTGAGCCCGTTCCAAGGATCGAACGCGCTCTTCAAGTTCGCGGACGCGCAAGGCCTCGAGCGCGTGGCCGACGGCCGCCGCCATGTTACGCAGCGACTCGATTTCGTCGGGCGCGTACGCCTCCGCATGCTCCTTATTGCCGCAGACGAGCGCACCGATCAGCTCGCCGCGTACAATCATCGGAAACGCTAGAACACCAGGCAACGCAGACCGCAACGCGTGAATGTCGGCAACGACGCGACGAGCCCGCATCGCGACGAGTGCGGGGTCATTCTCGTCGACCGAATGGCTCTGCGTAAACGAGGAATTGTGCGGCTCGTAGAGTCCCGATGGACCCCGCAGCCAGACCCCCGCCTCGGTTGCATGCCCGTGGCGGATCGCCGTCGCCGCGCAGCGCTCGAGCAACACGCCGGCATCGGTCACATATTGTGCGTCGAGCGTAAAATCCGCGATCGCGGCTTCATCGAGGTGGCGCTGCCGGAAGAGCACCCGATCGACGGCTTGCTCGACACGCGCGTTGATGAAGCGAATCGAAAACCCCAAGACAAGCGCGATGGCGAGCTGCACCGCCATGCTGCCGGTGCGGCTGTGCTGCTCCACGAATCTTGACGTCAGCGTGTCAACGATGACGATGATCCCCACGATGATGATAGAAACCGCGCTGTAGACGACGGCCCGATTGATTACGAAGCCGACGTCGATGACTCGGTGGCGCAGGATGACGTAGGCCAAACCAAACGGAATCGCTCCGATGAGGAGTAGCGTCGCATCGTCGACGATCTCCGAAGCCCCAATGGTATTCTGCACGGCAATATCGATCGCAACGGCGACTAGGCCGGTGCCGAGCATTAGAAAGACCCACCGCCGTCGCTGCCGTTCCGAGGCCGCGCCCTGCACGTAGGCGACGATCAGAATCGCGATCACGAGCAAAGCGCTCGCGACAAAGAGCCAAATTGTTGCGGTCTGCGCCCGCGCGACGGTGTGCTCCGTCGCGGCGAACGAAGTACCCGCGATCGTGACGCCGGCAGCGACGAGTGTCAAGATCTGCGTGATGCGCGCGAGCGTGCGCGGAATCGGCTGGGCGGCGCCGTCGGGAAACTCGGCAGCGAAGGTTGCGGCGGCCGCAGTCCCGACCAGCAATAACAAAGTGCTCGCGGTTTGCAGCACGAGAACGGAAAGGAGCGGCGTCGGCATCACGGTGTTCGGCAGCCCAATCAGCAGACCGTAGCAGAGCAAGAAGAGCACGAGCGCGCGTGTGGTGGAATCCTCCCAACGTCGCCATGCTAAGAGCGCGGCCACTGCAAGGAAAGCGAGGCGAATGACGAGGGGGACCAGCAGGATCGTAGCATATGCCGGCCGCGGCGTAAGCAGCGAGACCGTGCGCGAACCGTTGACCACGACTGAGATGCGCGAACCCGGCGCTGAATAGGAGGCCTCGGCCCTCTCGAGCGGAGTCTTGCCAAACGAGATCGTGTCGCCGACTCGAATGCCGGCCAGCGCGCCGGGTGAGTTCGGCGCGACCGAAATCACGCGTTGGCCCTGTGCGGCACGCAGCGTCTGGTTTGCGGTCCGCAGGCCGTATTCAGGCGGCACCGGCCGCAGCGTGTCGTAGCAAACGAAGACAGCAGCGGCTGCGATGACAAGCAGCGCGACGACGCGCCACGCAGCGGCCTTCATCCGCGCGGCTTCATCCTTGCGGCGGGCGTTTCCCGCACTTCGCTGACGTCTTCTTTCATGTTGACGCCGGCTGGGTTCGTGCCCATTGGAGCGCCCTGAAGCATCTTGTCGACGCTCGGGACGCGTAAGGCGGAAGAATCGAGTTCGCGAATAAACACGTTACGGTGCTGCAACAGTAAGGAGAAGGCACCGTAGCTTCATGTCTTTAGTTGAAGAGATTTGATGCATCTCCCGCGGGATGACTATTCGGCAAGACATGTTGCTCAGTTTCCACCCTAATGCGTAATCTTCATATCAGGCAGGGGCGCAATCTTAAACCGATTGTTTCATCCATCGCGAAAAGACACGTGCAGCGTATTGGCATCAAATCTGCGAGCGCGTCCTTAAGTTGGAATCCAATGTCCTGATGGTACGGAATCTCGCGCTTCACGGACGCACAAGGCGAAACAGGAGGTACAGCTAGGCCTGGGCGCAGCGCATAAGGACGAACACTTGGTCTTCGCTCACGCTGACGGCTCACCAATCCAGCCATGGAGCTTCTGGCGCGCAGTTTGCGGACTCATTCGTCGCAGCGGCGTGACGCAGATAACGCTTCACGGACTCCGTGGCACGCACGCCAGCCTCTGCGTTAAGGCAGGCGTGCCGCTCGAACCCCGGCGAGTAACGCGGAGTGCCAAAAAGGCGCTTTTATTCGGCTTTTACTCCCTCGATATCCCGGCCGGTCCCCGCGAAAACCGGCTGGTTTTGCACGCCCGCGCCATAACGGTGCCACGTGCCAGGGTCCGAGTGCGCCAAGCGCGGTCCGGGCTTGAACGGCGCCAAAATGCGGGGCTGGCGTCGCCACTTGCCGCTTGATGTACCCGTGATCACGGCATGAGGGCGCTACGGTCCCGCCGAAGTCGACAAACATGGATCCGCGCTATGCAGTGGTGCTCGAACCTGACGAGGGCGCCTTTCAGGTTATTGTGCCGGCATTTCCCGAGATTCACACCTTTGGCGAAACCGTCGAGGACGCGCTCGCTATGGCGCGTGACGCGATTGAACTTTCGATCGCCGTGCGTCGTGACGAAGGCACTGAGATTCCGCCGCCCGACGCGAGCGAGGCCCGCCTTGAGACGGTCGCCGTGAATCCGCACGCCGCGTAGCGGGCGATCCGAAGCAGCTCCTTTCTAGCGCGTGAGCAGGCTTCCACAGGTCCGACCGGATCGGCTGGTCCGCGTTTTTCGACGTTTGGGGTTCAAGGCGGTCCGGCAGACCGGCGCGCATTGCTTCTTGCGTCACGCGGACGGCCGCACGCTAAATATTCCGATGCACCAGGGTCGCGACGTTCCTTTAGGCACGCTGCGTTCGATTCTCGTAGACGCGAAGATGAGTGCCGACGAACTATGTGCCTTGCTGTAGCGGGCTAGCCGCGGCGGCGAGTCTCGGGCTTCAAAAGGCGCGCCGTGGTCGCTACTCAGACAGAGACGCTGACGCGGCGGACTTCTCCGGGGCTAGTCGGCTAGAAACGAAAAGGGTTCCGCTGTTGCACTTTTGTTGCACGGAGCCTAAAAGTATCGCGAAAACCCTTGTAAAATAAGATACGGTGTTCGATGTCAAGGGCTCGCATAGGTTGGATCAAAGAATTTACCCGAATTGAGCACGCCGTAGGCCAGGGTCAAGAGTTTGCGCATAACAGCGGTAATGATGGTCATGTTGGACTTACGGCGTTCGCGCAGCCGGTCGGCGAAACGGCGAAGCAGCGGATTGTAGCGCATCGCCGAGATCGCCGGAAAGTAGAGCGCGGTGCGCAGACTAGCGTTGCCAGTCTTGGCGATGCGACTCGGCCAGTGAATCGATCCGGACTCATGATGGCGAGGTGAAAGGCCGGCATACGCGGCGACGGCTTTAACATCGCGAAACTCTGCGATGTTCGGCATCTCGCCCAAGATACGAGCCGCCGTCGACTCGCCGATTCCAGGAATCGACGTCAGCAGCTCGCGCTGTCGACGCAGCGGCGGATAGCGGTCGAAGAGCTGATTGATCTCACGCTCAACCCGATCGATTTCGTGATCCAGGTGGGCCAGCGTCGCCTCTATTGACGCTATAACCACAGCAGCGGTCATGGGCGCCTGGAGCCGGTTCTGCTCCTCTGTCCGCATCTGGACCAAACTCTGATATCGACGAACTAACCCTTGCAGGGCGCGGATTTCCGGCGCAGGCGGTATCCATGGCTCCGGCGCGTGAACGCGGCAGAACCGTGCAATGAGTGCTGCGTCGATGCGATCGGTTTTTGTTCGCAGCATCTCGCTCTTGGCGAACGCTTTGACGCGCATCGGGTTCACCAGACTGACAAGATGGCCGGCCTCGCAAAACGCGAGCGCGAGATCTTCGCTCCAACCGCCGGTGGCTTCGAGGCACGCATGGACCCTCTCAACCTTGCGATTGCGCAACCAGCTCTGTAACTGCTTGATTCCGCTCGCCGAATTGGGAACGCTCTTCGATGCTGAGCGATCATGCTGCAGCAGAACCGCATGCATCTCGTGCTTTCCGACGTCGACGCCTAGGATCTCCACACTCACCTCACTCGCCGGCAAGCTATCCCGAACAATCACCCTGATGCATACAGGCTTCGCACGTATGCGGCCTAAGATACGGTCCGATCTCCAAGGATAGCAGTCATCGGGTCGGCCATCGATCTTATTTCCGGGCTCGAAGCCCAAGGGATTTTTGGGATGTACCGACCCGCCCTTTCGGGTTAAGGGACCGTTCAACGCGGCCCGCTCGGTAACATATCAGGAGAATTCTAGCCCCAGCGGGATTCGAACCACTTCTCGGGGGTTCCGGACAGTCCCGTCCGCTACCGATCCGTGTTATTCTGCAAGGCTTTTTCGTCGCTCGGCTCCCGACTGGTCCCGTCCGTTCCCGATCATTCCCGACCGCTACGTTAGAAAATGTCAGAAAATGTCAGAAGATCCGCTCGTTGGGGCGGACTCATTCGCGAGCTGGCTGCCTCCGTCCCGATCTACGCTGCTAAGCTAAGACTGCGAAGCTGCTGCGAGCTACGCCGCTGCGCTGCAAGGCGCGCGCAGCTGCAATGCGAGCATTGCTCCGTGCAAGTCTAAGTTGCTAAGCCAATCGCCGCGGCGATCGCGACAACGGTGCGCGGGGCAGAGGTGCGGGGTGCTTGTTCGTCAGACCTTGAGTGCTTCGTCGGCCGCCCGATCTTCCGACCACGCCGCACCTTCGGCCGCGAGCTTCTCTGTCTCGGCTCCGCTCAGGTGCTCGTGCAGTGTGGTTATGAGTTTCTCGTAGCCCCACTTCTCGGTGGCCTCACGCTCACTCCCGAGTTCTTTGTATTGTACATTGACATAGCCGATGAGCCTCGCAGCATCGTTCACTTCTCCGCGCATCGCCAAGAGCAGCGCGATATGCTGCAATGCGATCGCGATGAAGTATGGAGTCTGAGCTTGCCGCGCCGAGCGCAGCCCCTCGCGAGCAGCCTCACGCGCGCCATCGACATCTCCCAGCAAAATACGATAGGCAGCTATGTTGAGGTAACTAAGCGCCAAGCCGATCGCGTTCTTCCCACGCGACCAGATCCCCAGGGCCTCGCCTGTCAGGCACAGCGCCTGCTCAACCTGACCATCTCCGAACTCCAGCTCCGCGAGATTTGCGAGCACCCCAGCTGCTCCGGCCTCGTTTCCTAGGGCCTTGAACGCCGCCAGCGCCTGCGCATGCAACTCACGCGCCTCGACGACATCGCCGCAATTCCACCGGATGGCGGCCTGCATGTTCAAGCAGTAAGCCACTCCCGGCTTTTCCCCCAACGTGCGCATCGCCGCAAGCGCTCGTGCGCTCACTTCACCGGCCTCTTCAAGCCGGCCCGTTTGAAAGAGACCATACGCAAGACTGTGGAGCGCCCAAGCCTGCCCCTTCTCGTCGCTCCCCGACTGGAAGAGCGCGAGGGCGTTTTGCGCACAGTCGTGCGCGCGCTTGCCGGAGGAAAGCCCACTCAGCGCACGCCACAGCCGGGCGGCCAACTGCGGGTGCATCGACTCGTCAAGGCCCGCTTGCGCAAGCCCGATCCAATAGCGTCCCTCCAGCGCGAGTCCGCCATTAAACCAAAGTTGCCCCAGCGCTCCGGCCACGGCGCCACCCAGCGCCATATCGTGCCCATCTTTGAGCGTCCACTCCAACACGGCGCGGTAGTTGTCAAGTTCGCGTTCCACGCTGGCCAGCCACGCCGCCGTCGAGCCTGCGCCAAAGCGTTTCTCGGCTTCCTGCGCCTGGTCGCGAAAATACTTAGCGTGACGGTGAGCCAACTGTTCGCGCGCGCCTGCTCGTGTCAGCTTCTCCAGCGCATAGGCGCGAGTGCTTTCAAGCAAATGGCAGCGTTCTTGCTCGCTTGCGGTGTCGGCTACCACCAGCGACTTGTCGGTCAGCGATGAGAGAAGGTCTAAGATGTCGATCTCATCGAGGTTCTCGCCACTGCACACCGCGGCGGCCGCATCCAGACTGAAGCCTCCGGCAAAGATCCCCACCCGGATGAACAGCATTTGCTCTTGGGGAGTGAGCAGGTCGTAGCTCCAGTCGATGAGCGCGCTGAGCGTCTTCTGGCGCGGGAGTGCAGTGCGGCTACCGCCGGTGAGAATCTTGAAGCGTTCGTTGAGCCGTTGGGCGAGGTTGGGGATGCTCAGAATCTTCACCCGAGCAGCAGCGAGTTCAATCGCGAGCGGAATGCCATCAAGGCGGCGGAAGATCTCGGCGACGATCGGCGCGTTGTCATCGGTGAAGATAAAGCGAGTGTCGGCAGCCTTCACTCGGTCAACGAAGAGTGCAATCGCGCCATATTCGATGGCTTCTGCCGAACTCAGGCCCGCAAGCTTCTCGGGTATGGCGAGCGCTGGCAACCCATACACGACTTCACCACTCACCCCGAGCGCCTGCCGTGAGGTGGCAAGCAGCCGCACATCGGGGCAACTACGTATGACCGCGTTGGCGATAACTGCGACCGCTTCCAGCACGTGCTCGCAGTTATCAAGGATCAGCAACAGTTTCTTGCGGCGCAGCCACTGCGGAATGGACTCGTCGATTCTGCGGCCCTCGACTTGGGGCATGTCAATCTCTTTGGCGATGAGGCTTGACACGAGTTCGGGATCGGTGATCGGTGCAAAATCAGTCAGCCACACCCCATCGGGATAATGGTCGAGGACTTCTGCTCCGACTTGCAGCGCAAGCCGTGTCTTGCCGACGCCGCCGGAACCAAAAAGCGTCAGGAGTTTACGCTGAGCGAGCAAAGCCTTCACTTCCTCAAGATCGCGCTCTCGACCACGAAAGCTCGTCTGCTGAATGGGAAGGTTGTTGGGAATCGCATCGAGTGACTTGAGCGCCGGAAACTCGGCAGGCAGACCGGCGATGGTGAGCTGCCAGACTTGCTCTGGTTCAGTGAGGTCTTTGAGCCGATGCGAGCCAAGGTCGAGCAGCGACGCGCCGGCGGGAAGATCGCTATGCGCCAGGTCGCGGGTGACACCCGCTAAGAGTACCTGCCCGCCATGGCTGACGGAGAGCAATCGTGCGACACGGTTGACGGGCGGCCCGAAATAGTCGGCGTTGCGTTCCTCGGCGTATCCCGTATGCAGGCCCATGCGCACGCGTAAGCCGTCCACACTTGCAAAATCTTCTTTGCCAAGCGCCAGCTGGGCATCCAAAGCAGCGCCCACCGCATCGAGTGCGGTGGGGAAGGCAGCGCAGAAAGCGTCGCCCATCGTCTTGAAAACGTAACCGCCGTGCTTTGTCATCGCATCGGTCACAATCCGCTCGTGACGCGCCACGGCAGCCTTCATCGCCTCGCGGTGCGATTCCCAACGCTGCGTGGACCCCTCGATGTCGGTAAAGAGAAAGGTGACGGTGCCGGTCGGACGCGCCGAAGCCGGCGGGCCAGAGTCGAGCTGGGTCACCATGGGTTCCGCGTTTCGTGTTTAGCGGCGTTCCCCTCCGCCGAGCATCGGAAGAGTGGCCTCGATCTTCGCCATTGTGGAGAGTCGTGGCGTACTTCCATCATTGACGAACTTCCGAAGAGGTCGAAGGCTCAAAGTCAGGGGTGAGCTAGAGCCGGTCGAGGACGCCGTGATCAAGATGTTCGACGTTGGAGGCACAACGAAATCGTATACGGCATGCTGCCTCGGTCAGATCGGAACACCGTTGCAAGGGGCAGGCGCGGCACCTGGGCGAAGTTTTGAACAACGAGGAGATAGCTTATGCGTATCACCCGTTCGATCAGTCACCTATTGGGAGCAACCGCTGCAGTTGTGTTTGTAGCTGGTTGCACTGTCGCGGTTATTCTTTCAGGTTGCGGCGAATCGCAGGCGCCGGTAGGTTCGCGTGCTCTACCAATGCCGCCCGCCCGGACGGAATCGCCCGCGGATAGAGTGACACCCGCCACTCTGCCCAACTGGGCGCAGCTTAGCCACGACGCGGAACGCACGGGATATAACTCGCTCGAGAACACGCTCGGCGTTTCGAACGTCCCGGAGCTGCAGACCGGCTGGCTTCTCACGGAGGGCGGCGCGTTCAACTCGATTTCAGAATCCGGCGGCAACCTGTACGCATACAATTCCAACGGCTATCTGTACGCGATTAACGAGTCGAACGGCGTGCCGATCTGGCAGTACCAGGGACAGGCGGCTTCCTCCCTCGGTGTTTCCGTAGAAGGCGGACGAGTCTTTTTTGATTGCCAAATCAACCACATGCATTGGGGACTCTGCGCCGTCGATGCGGCAACCGGAAATCTGGATTGGAAGTTCACGATATTCAAGCAAGACGGTAAACCCGCTAGCAGTTCCCCATACAACGGCCCCACGGTCAGCGGAAGCGACGTTGTCTTCGGCCTGTCTCTTTCGTCGGGCTCGAGGACAACCGGCTATTTAGTAGCCTTAGACGTAGTTAGCGGCAGGATCAATTGGCTGGCCGGCAACTGCGGCGATACCAACGCGGACGATTGCAACGGAATCGGCACCAATCCGGCGGCAATATACAAAGGCGTCGTCTATTACGGGACAAGCGGAACCGGTAAAACGGGTTTCACCGCCGGCGTCTGCGCGCATCGGCTTAGCGACGGTTACCCTCTGTGGTGCTACGAGACCGGCGACATCAACACCGCTCCCTCAGTTTCGGGTTCGACCGTTTACGCCGAGGCCGCCCACGCAAGCATTGGAACGCTCTTGGCGCTCAACGCAATGAGTGGAACGCCGTCATGGTCGGACACGTTGGGTGGCTGCTGCACTAATACCGAGCCAGCGATCGCGCACGGCATCGTCTACGCCCTGTCTCAAAGCGGCACCGACTTGGCCGCGTTCAGAGCGAAGACCGGTAAGCGGTTGTGGCTAGTGAAAAACAGCACGGGCACCTCGCCGCCTGCAGTCGCAAACGGTGTCGTTTATCACGCCGCCGGTGAACCCGGCGCTTCGGCTGAAGCCTACGACGCGGCCAACGGTAGCGCGCTCTGGGCATCCAGCCAGGCAGGGACGACCGCCGCCGGACTCGTTGTCGTCAAGGGCAACCTCTATGCAGCGTGTGCCTCGAAGTCATCCGGCGTTCACAAAATCTGTCAGTACCATCTTCCGGCGGATCCCTCCGCTGCGACTCCATCCGAGCGCGCCTCTCTCCCGTCGGGCGGTCAGGGACGCGCGCGAAGCCGATTAGCCTTCACCGTGCGCGATCGCTGGCGATTTCTCAACAGCGAGGCACCCGCCCCCTAACACGCGCGCGCGTGCGCGAGGCGCGCAGAGTGCTGATCGACGAAGCGGGCAACGGCGTTCCCCCATTTTGTGCACCTCGCAGTTCTTGGTAGCCCCAGCGGGATTCGAACCACTACTCGGGGGGTTCCGGGCGGTCCCGCCCGTTACCGAATCGTGTTACTTTGTCAGGCTTTTCCGCCCATTGGTTCCCGACCGATCCCGTCCATTTCCGGCCTTTCCCCACCGCTTCGTTAGAAAATGTTAGAAAGGACGCAGTCGTTGCCCTTTGACGGGCCGAACCGCGTGTACTAGCGTTTCTAGCGCGTATCGACTCCGCGCATGTTCTCGAATAAGTGAACGTTGGCGTCATCCCTATTCGCACGCCGGATAGAGAAGAATGCCTGGTTGATTTGGCTCGGCCCAAAGGCCGCCGACGCAAGCGGCGATTGCCTTCGCCACCTGGCGTTGCGCCTGAATCTCGAGCGTCCGCCAAAGCGTCGAAAGGCCAGCGAGGACAGCGCGAACGTCGTCCGCTTGCGCAGAGCGCGCGTCGGCGTCAGTGAGTTCGCGCTCAACGGAGGCGAGCTTCTCGTGGCGCCGCGCTTCCGTGCGGTCGGCGTTGTGATACGGATACCGCCCGTGTTCGGCGGTGCGCCGGCAAAGGTAATAGCGCGTCCGACGCGGCTCGTTCCCGGACGCGGCGACGGAGAGTAGCAGCCGCAGGTGCAGCGAACGGCGCCGCGGAGCGGCCACGGCCAGCGCGGAGCGCCGCGATTGGGCCCGAGTTGCAGGAGCGCGACGACGCGATCCCAGAGATCGGCCTCGACGACGGTTCCGAGATAAGAGCGATTCGCGATTAGGCGCGTGATCGTCGAGGCGCTCCACTGAAGCGGTCTCTTCGAGCCGTCGACGAGCGTTTTCGCGGGCACGCGTTCCACCGCGTAGCGCGAGAGGCGATGAATCCCCCCATCCGACGGCCAGGAGTTCGTAGAGCCTACGAATGGGCGCAGCCTGTGGCTCGTATGGGATATTAGAGCAGCTTGGTGGTGGTGACGAATGGAATCTCGGGTGCCGTCGCCACGGCTTTAGTCGTCGGGCTCGGCGGGAGGTAGGCTGTAGAAGTAGCTCGGCGGATAGTGCGCGTCGATGTGTTTAAACTTCGTGGGAGGTTGGTTGAAATCGAAGCAGTCTTGGAGCAACGCTGCGCGCTTGTCGGTCGTGCCCAACGACGGCAACTGGTAAACTGCTTCGATGAACTTCAATAAGCTGCCGAACTCGTAACGCCGGTGCGAAACGTGGTGCAGCCTCGCGTAGGGTGAGATCACGATTAGCGGCACCCGGAAGCCGAGCTCGTAGGAGTTGTACGTCGGCGGAGGTACGTGGTCGTACCAACCTCCCCAGTCGTCCCAGGTAACAAAGATCGCGGTGTTTCGCCAGTATGATGACCGCCCAATCGCATTAACGACAGAAGCGACCCACGACGGGCCCGAGCCGTTAGTGAGCTTGGAGTGATCGGAAGCGAGCGCGGTGGGGGTAACCCAGGCGACGTCGGCGAGTTTTCCGTCGGCGACGTCGGTAAGTACTTGCTCCGACGGCGCGAACACGTGCAAGTTGTAGAAGTCCTGGCGCTTCCAAAGCTCTTCGATCGCATCGACTGCATGCCAGACGCCAGGACCTTTCGCAGCCTGGTAATAGCTCCAGCTAATACCGGCAGCGTCGAGCTCCCTCATTATCGAGTTCCGCCTGAAACAGGGAAACCGCGAAGCTCTCTCGCGCCCGTTCTCGTCGATGAGGGTCACGGTTGAGCCGGTCGGCGAACTGCAGCCGCCGGTGGTGTGGCCGCCTGGCATGAGAGGATTTTCCGATGCACGGAGGGACGACGCATCGCTGATCGCCGAGGTGCCGCTGATTAGATACTGGTGCGCCGGGAAGCTCGGGCCCTGATTTGACTGAAACAACTGATCGGCAAAGGTGTAGGTTTCTGCCATCGTATAGTAGGGCTGAACCTCCGCCTGAGGGACGTACGCGTAGGCGGCGTCGCGCGGACATTGACCTCCGCACTGCTCGCGGTCGAAGCCGTCCATTTTTCCCGAATCGTATTCGACTTCCCAGTTGTCGTGATGGTGCCCTAATCCATAGGCGGCACTTAGTCGCGCGGGCCGCAACGGGACCAGCTGTCCATGCGAGCCGTATCCGTACGATTGCGTATTCGCACCCGGAAGAAATTGAAAAAGATTGTCAACGGTGCGATTTTCTTGAACGATAATCACGATGTGCCGTACCTTCGACCGTGCGCCGACGCTCTGAATGAGCGATTGCGAGGCCGCATTGGCGGAAAAGGCGGCCGTGGCGCTCGTAACCGGTATGCTCCCGACCGAAGCGCTCTGCGCGCAGCCCCCAAGCACCGTTATGAGAAGGAGGCTGATGGAATTGGGGCTCTTCACGGTGGACGTGCTCCTAGTCGCTCGGCTCGAGTGAGGGTAAGTGGAAGAAGTAACTGGGTGGATATTTCGGAGGAACGTGTTTGAACGCTTTTGGGTCTTTAAAGAAATCGAACCAGTCGGAGAGATCGGTAGCGCGCTGGTCGGTCGTTCCGAGCGACGGCAAAACGAAGGTCTCTTCGGTGAACATTCAAAATACTCCCGAATTCATGCTCGGTGTGAGATACGTAGTTTTGTTTCGCATATGGCGAGACCACAATTAGCGGCACGCGCAAGCTGAGCTCAAACGAGTTGTAGATGGTCGGCCGGACGTGATCGTAGAAACGGCCTCAGTCGTCCCACGTGATCAAGATGGCCTGTGGCCCCAGTATTGGCTGTTGCTCATTGCATCGACAACCGAGGCACCCAGGATGGCCCGACCCGTTTTCACCCCCCTCGGATGGTCTGAAGGCGCTTGGGACTCAAAATCGACGAACCCCTCCCTGCCTCGCGGGCACGCGCGCGCTCGCCGTGGCGCTTGGAGAACCAGGCAAAGGTCAGCAACGTAGCCGGGCCGCCGTCACCCGCGACGCTACAACGGCGTGGCGAAGCGGGTGCGCGACCGCAAGAGTCAGCCTAAGCGATAGCGAAGGCTTCTGAGCGAGCAGGGGTCGGCTTGCCGCTTCCCAAGCGTTTCCTTGATCTATGCGATTGGCTACAGCGAAGGAGGCGCTCGACGTGCTTTGGATTCACATAGTTCGCCAAAAGCGGTGAGAGCCTCAACCAGGCATTTTACCTTACGAGGAGAGCTTCATGGCAGGCTCATTGCAAGCGATAGCTCGGTCGCTTTTGCCCTTGATTATTGCTTTTACCCCTATAGCGCTCTGCGCCGCGTGCACTGGTTCCAACCGACCAGGCTCAGCGATACCGATCTCCCCTGCCGACCACAAGATCCACCATCTCTCGCAAAGCGGCGTCGTCGTCAATCCGTCGAAGGTCGGCGCCCAAGTCTCGACATCAGTGTTGGGTGCAGATATGGAGGTGTGGTTCGATATCACGCAGCCGCAAATGGCTTCGTCGTTCGTACTAGCCGGAATGACGACAACGCGGTGGCCGGGCGGAAAGGGCGCCGATCGCTACCATTGGAGGACGAATGAGGACGGCGCGGGCATCTGCGGCAGCAAGTTGAAGCCGAATCCGAACTCGACGTTCGACAATTTCATGGCAGACATCGCTTTGCCGGCGCATCTCGACGTTGCGATCACGGTGAACTATGGGTCGAACAAGCAGTGCACCGCCGGCGCCAGTGCAGCCGAAGCCGCCGCTTGGGTCAAGTACGCGAATGTGACCAAAGCTTATAACTTGACTTGGTGGACGGTCGGGAACGAACAATCTGTGAAATACTCGTTGGACTTGCGCTCGCGGCCGCACGACCCCTCGCAGTACGCGCATGTTGTCAGCTCAGAATACTATCCTCAAATGAAAGCTGCGTCGCCGATACCCATCAACGTCTGTGTCGATGCATCTATAGGCAACGTGCAATGGACCGAGACGGTCTTCAGTCAAGCCCAATTTGATTGCGTCGAGATGCATTTCTATCCGCAGAAGGGCACCAGTGTCGACGATACCTTTTTGCTCGACAACGCACCCCAGGGTTTGAACGCGAGCATCAAAACGATACAGAGCGAGCTTGCCGCTGCGGGGCGGCCCGGGACGCCGATCTATATCGGAGAGATTGGGTCGGCAACCCATCCCGGCGACAAGCAACAGATGTCGATCACGCAGGCGCTTTATGCCGGGCAAGTCATCGGGGAGATGTTGAACGACGGTATCGCGCGCGCCGCCTGGCATAGCGGCTACGGCGACTGCCAGACGCCGAGCAAAGGCGGGGACTTCAGTAAAACGCTCTACGGCTGGCAAAACTTCGGCGGATCGATGATCTTTTCGGTTGGGACGCTTCGCCATCATTGCAGCAACGAGGACGTGCCGCTCGGGACGTTGATGCCGACAGCGGTCGCATTTGAGGTAGCATCGCACTTCGTCCGTAACGGCGAACACATGCTCCGCGTGTCGGTCGTGGGGATGCCAGACGTTCGTGCCTACGCGACGACGTACAACGGCGGCTATGCGCTGATGCTCTTCAACCTGAGCAAAACGTCCCCGCAGAGTGTGCCCGTGACGATCGAAGGAAAGACGTCTGGCTCCGGAGGAACGATGTGGTGGTACGACAAGGCACGTTACGATGCATCGAAAACGAACGTATGGAATGGCCCTGCGCATCGACCGCTATCGGGCTGGCAGAATAGCTTCACTATGCGGCTGCCGCCGTGGAGCATGACCGCGGTCGAAACGATGTAACCGCTAGTCCACCTCGATTCCCATTCCCAAGCTGGCGCTAACAAATCGCCCTGGTCATAGGCTCTATAGGGTATGAACTCCTCGGTCGCGCGATGTCAGCGGCGTGCCGTCCTGCCAGAGTACGTCGTGGCGTAATCGGAATGTTATGCGTTTCCCGTTGGCGGATATCCCGCCGTTTGCTAACGTCGGCACCTCACGGGCAACGTCGGGCACGACCGCGCCATCTGCGTCGTAGTTCGTCAAGTAGGAAAATCCGAACTCGCCGATTTCCAGCGCAAAGATGCTTTCCAAGTATAGTGGGTTCAACGATCGCGGCTCCGTAAGCGCCAGGGCAAGGTCCGTAAAGTGGAACGAACCATCGGACCCGTATAGGGTCTTTTCTATTGTCTGATTGGCATAAAGTGCAACGACCGATATGGGTACTCCCGAGACCAGTTTGCGATGGTAATCGACGATCGTCCCCGTAATCTGTGGGGTCGGCGATAAAGCGGCCAGCGTCAGAATGAAGCAGATAACTAGGTTCATCTTTACCCCTCCCCAGTAATCAAGAGCATCCTTATGATAATACTGTGACACAGGCGGCATCGCGAGTTCTGGTCGCCTTTTTAGGCAAACGCCCGCTTTTCTGGACAGACGGCATTAATAAACGCGGCTCCGACGTTACGCGAATGTTAGACGGAGCTTGTAAGTGTCGCGGAAACCCCTGTGAAATAAGGACGAAATAAATAGCCCCAGCGGGATTCGAACCACTACTCGGGGGTTCCGGGCAGTCCCGTCCGCTACCGATTTGTGTTATTTTGTTAGGTTTTTTCGCCCACCGGTTCCCGACCCATCCCGTCCATTTCCGGCCGTTCCCCACCGCTTCGTTAGAAAATGTTAGAAAGGAAGCAGACGCCGCCTTTGATGGGCCGAACGCCGTGTACTAGCGGGTGAACAGTGGCCTCGCGAATCGCGAGGCCGTTGTTTCCGGTGTCCTAAACCGTGATGCTAACCGAGTACTGCCTCTAGCGCGATCCGCACTCTCGGTTGCTGTATCCCCATCAGATGAGCGCCGATCCGTTAAGGCTGTTCACGCCACTTTGCGACAATACGTTGGTCGCGGATGGCTCCGTTCTGTCCTTTTCGAACCCCTCCGTTGCACGGCTGTTGCACGGTCAGCGTTTATACCACCGATGAGCTGCCCCGCGATCGGCGGCCTAGCGCGCGGCCTCGTGAAAGCTTTGCGACCACGTTTGCAAAAACCGCGATACCGCGCGTAGCGCCAGCGACGAAAGCGGCTACATGAAGTTCACCGTCCTTGCGATTATCTTTCTGAACGTGCTGACGATCCCTTGGGCGTTGGCGCACGACGCCTCGCCGGTGGCGGTCGGTTTGGCCGTTGTGGAGGTCACACTCAGGTCCCGCTAGGGACCGCACGTGTACGGCCGAAGGCGGGTGCCCTGCGCGACGCGGCTTAGTCGTCCGGCTCTAGGGACGGAAGAGTGAAGAAGTAGCTCGACGGGTACTTGGCCGAAATGTGCTTGAACCGAGCCGGCGGCTTGTTGAAGTCGAAGCAATCGAAGAGGTCGTCGGAACGCTTATCGGTCGTATCCAACGTGGGCAGCCCGAAAATCTTCTCGGTGAACTTCAAGATGCTGCCGAATTCGTGCGGCTCGTGGGATACACGGTGCAGCCTAGCATAGGGCGAGATAACGATCAACGGTACGCGGAAGCCCAGCTCGTACGAGTTGAGAATCTGCGGTGCGACGTGATCGTACCACCCGCCCCAATCGTCCCAGGTGACGAAGATTGCGGTCGTGTTCCAATACGAGGATTGGCCGATCGCGTTGACGACCGACGCGACCCATGAAGGGCCGGAGCCATTGTTATCTCTCGGATGATCGGATGCCACTTTCGTCGGAGTGACCCAGACGACGTCCGCAAGCCGGTTGTACGCTATATCACTAAGGACCTTCGACGGGGGCGCGACGACGTTCGAGTTATACTCGAAACGGTTTGACCAAATCGAGTAGATAGCGTCCACGGCGTTCCAGATCCCAGGGCCCTGCGTGGCTTGGTAGTAACGCCAGCTCAATCCGGCATAGTCTAACTCGTTCATCAGTGCTTTGCGCTCGAAGCACGGAAATGCTCTGAGCGACTTGGGCTCACCTCCGCGAAGGTTGATGACCGCAACGAGCGATCCGGCTGGCGAATCGCAGCCGCCGGTCAACTGCGCCTGCGCGGTAAGAGGGTTATTCGCCGAGCGATCGGTGGTGCTGTTGTTGAGGGTCGAGGTTCCGCTGATTAGGTACTGATGCGCGGGAAAGCTCGGACCTTGGTTCGTTTGGAACATTTCGTCGGCAAACGTGTAGGCTTTGGCCATGGCGTAGTACGGTTCGACTTCGCTCTTGGGAACGTAGCCGTAAGCCGCGTCGGACGTCGGGCACTTGCCCTTGCAGCTCTCGCGATCGAACCCGTTCATTGTGCCATTGTTGTATTCGGTCAGCCAGCTGGTGTGAACGTGGCCGATATTATAGGGAGCCGTCAGCGGAATCGGCTGCAATGGCACTTCTTGTCCCTGCGAGTTGAGCCCGTAAGATTGGGTGTTAGCGCCGCGCAGAAACTGAAAGAGGTTGTCGACGCTTCGGTTTTCCTGAATGATGATCACGACGTGCTGAATCTTCGACGACGGAGCGGCGCTCTGAACGAGCGATTGAGCGGTCGAAGAGAACGGCGCCGCCGCTCCACCCGTGACCGGTATGCTCCCTACCGAAGCGCTCTGCGCGCAGCCCGAAAGCACCGTAATGAGAACGAGGTTGACGAGGTGGGGGCTCTTCATGGTGGATGTACTCCTAGTCGCTCGACTCCACTGAGGGCGGGTGGAAGAAGTAACTGGGCGGACATTTCGTCCGAGCGCGCTTGAAAGCTTTGGGCTCCTTAAAGAAATTGAACCGACATTCTCCGGATGACGGACGGATTCGGCGGGAGGTGAGGCCTTCCTCGCTTCCGGATTTTGCGCCCACCAAGCGCCAAGCGACTCGGTCGCTGTTACAAGAGCTGCCGCTCACTTTTACATTGTGTGTAAGGCAGGTCGGAACGGCCTAGTAACGTCTTTAGTAGAGACGATCTGTGGTCCGGGCTTTATGCTTGCCACGGGTACATCGCGAAGTGGGCACAGGATCGGATGAGCGATTAGTTAGGGTGCGGAAGAAGCTGCTCCCGGTGATTGCAATTCTTCGACGGGTCTTCTCCCGAGATTTTACGCCACGGATAACCAGAAAATGGCGGCGAACACCGACCGAAGGAGGTTCGCCCCTCGCGCAAGTCCCGCTACTCCGACGAACAGATCGCCGCGGCCCTGCGCCAAGCCGAAGCCGGCACGCCGGTCACCGATATCACCCGCAAGCTCGAGATTTCCGAAGCGACCTTTTACGCGTGGCGTAAGCGCTTCGGCAGCCTTGGAACGCCAGAGATCCGAGAGCTGCGCCAGCTGCGCGATGAAAACGCACGGCTCAAACGTCTCATGGCGGATCTGACGCTCGATCGTCAGGTCTTGCAAGACGTCGTTAAGAAAAAGTGGTGAGAAAGGTGCGGCGTACCGTCATGCTGCCGAAGATTTGTGAGACGTGGCATCTGAGCCAACGTCGCGGCTGCCGCATCCTTGAGATCAACCGCAAGATGCTGCACTACCGCTCGGTTAAGGTTGAAATCGTGACCGCGCTCAATAGTCGACGTTGTGGTCTGTAGGCATATTCAGGCAGCTGATGACTCTGACCGGTTGATTTTTAGACTTGCCACAAACTCCTTCGGCGCGGCAGTGAGCGTTTGTAGGAATAAATTATTGGTTGTTCGCAAGAGATGCCGGACGCTGAGGACAAGTCCCGGATCGCTTAGTTCGTGTCTGGCGGCCGATAATCCGGAGGCTGGTGCAGGAAGAAGTCCTCGTCGTATTTTGACTTAATCGGGACGAACTTGTGAGGTGGTTTCGAAAAGTCGAAGCAGTTGTTTAACGACGCTGCGCGTCTGTCGGTGGCCGCCAAGCGTGGCAGGCCGAAGCGATCCTCTACAAATTCGAGGATGCTGCCGTGTTCATAATGGGTATGTGAAACGAACCCCTTTTTTGCGTATGGCGAAATGATGAGCAGCGGTATTCGTATCCCGAGCCCGTCGTAGTCGACATACTTGGGTGGTTCTGGATCGTAAAAGCCGCCGTAGTCGTCCCAGAAGATAAAGATTGCGGTCGAATCCCAAAAAGGCGAGTTCCCGACGGCGTTGACAACCGAGGAGACCCACGACGGTCCAGTATCTGAATCGGAGCGTGGATGGTCGGAGTTCACCTCGAGCGGCGTGATCCAGGTAACGTCTCGAAGCTCTCCGTTTTTGACATCGGTCAAGAACTGGGCCGGCGGATCGATGATGTCTTTATTCCAATCGCGGCCATAGCAGATATGTTTGATCGCCTGGTACGAGCTCCAAACCCCGTGCTCGATATACTCGCCCTGGGCACCTTTACCGCAGGTTTTGCCATTGTTGCTAGGCTTACCTAAGGAGTTGGCATAAAACGCCCAGGGGTCGCCCTTGTCGTCAAGCTCGTCGCCCAACGTCTTGTAGTCAAAGCAGTCAGTGAGATAGCCAGCTGGTTCTCGTGTTACCGGTTTCTTCGCTATCCAGGGGATCGTATCGGGCGTCCCGCCGGGGCAGCCCCAGTTTGCCTTGGGATAGTTGAGCGCTTGGCTGGCCTGAGCGGCGATGATGTACTGATGCGAGACGTAACTGCTAGCGTCGAAGTTTGAGGCGTACATCTCGTCGGCCAGTACGTACTGATGCCCCATCGAAAAGTACGGCGCGGTTTCAGAATGCGGCACATAACTATAGGGCGGATATTTAAGCGGACACTTCGGTTGGCCGACCTGCCTGCAGGTCCACGTCTCATTGTTAAAGCCGTTCATCTTACAGTCGGTTCCCGGGATTTTCCCCGTACCGTTGCACGCGGCGGTAAAACCCTGGGAGTTATGCTCGAGGTCCCACTTCGTCGCAAGCCCGATCGGCTGCAGCGTTACCTTCTCGTTCTTGGAATCGTAACCGTACCTCACGGTCTTGGCGCCAATGAACCCATAGAAGAGGTCGTTGAAGCTGCGGTTCTCTTGAACGACGATGACGATGTGCTTGATCTTGTCGAGCGGCGAGCGCGCGAGCAGAATCGACGCCGTGCCCGGTCGCACCGCGGCGGGAACCATCGAAGGACCGCTCCCGGTGATGCCTCGGCAGCCCGCAATGATTAGCATTGCAGCGACGAACGCGACCGCCTTGCAAATGAGATGTAGGTCACGCACTTGATCTCCTCGCTAATCGTTGCCGGGCGGCTGCGTATCGAGCCGCGAAACTGCCGGCGTACCTCTAGTCATCGGGCTCCCTTAACGGCAAGTGCAAGAAGTAACTCGCCGGATACCTCGTATAAACGCGCTTGAAAGCTCGCGGCTTTTTCGAGAAGTCGAAGCAGTCGGAGAGATCGTCGGCGCGTACGTCGGTCGTTCCGAGCGAGGGTAGGCCGAAGGTCTCTTCCGTGAACTTTAAAACGCTTGCGAGCTCGTGCTGCACGTGCGAAATGTAGCCTTGCTTCGCATACGGCGAGACCACGATGAGCGGGACGCGAAAACCCAGCTCGAAGGAGTTATAGATTGTGGGCGTGCCGTGATCGTAGAACCCGCCCCAGTCATCCCAAAGGATAAAGATCGCCGTGTTATTCCAATAGGGGCTCGCGCCGACGGCATTGACGATTGATCCGACCCAAGACGGTCCCGATCCGTTGTTAGTCTGGGGATGATCCGAGGCGGCTTCCGTCGGCGTAACCCATACGACGTCGGCTAGTTGACCGTTCGCAATGTCGGTAAGCACCTGCGTATATGGCGTGATTACGTTCGCCGCCATTTCGGACTTGTTCGACCAAATCGAGTAAATCGCGTCGACGGCGTTCCAGATTCCCGGACCGCGCTTCGCCTGATAATACTTCCACGTTACGCCGGCCGCGTCCAGCTCATTCATGATCGACTGCCGCTGGAAGCATGGGAAGGTCTTGAGCGACTTCGGCAACCCGCCACGTGCGTTGATGACCCCGACGAGCGATCCGTACGGCGAATCGCATCCGCCGGTAAGACCGCCCTGAGGCGCTTGCGGGTTGTTCGCCGCTCGGTTCGGAGAGCCGTCGCTCACGGTCGACGTGCCGCTGACCAGATACTGATGGGCCGGGAAGCTTGGTCCCTGGTCGGTCTCAAACATGTTGTCCGCGAACGTGTAGCTCTCCGCGATAGTGTAGTACTCCTGGACTTGATGCTTGGGAACGTAAGCGTACGCGGCGTTCTGCGGACATCGTCCTACACACTTTTCTTGGTTGAAGCCGTTCATCTGACCGCCGTTATACTCCGTGACCCACGAGCTGTGAACGTGGCCAAGATCGTAGTCGGCCGTCAGCGATTCCCTTTGCAGCGGTACGGTCTGACCTTGCGAGTTCAGACCCCACGACTGTGTGTCGGCGCCGGGAAGAAACTGAAAGAGATTGTCGACGCTTCGATTCTCTTGCACCACGATGACGATGTGCTGAATCGGCGACGCCGTTTGGCGGCCCCAATGCGACCGATATAATGAGCGTTTGGTTGGAAGCTGCGAACTGCCCGCTACGACTCCACCTGAGGGGTCGCATCCAGCGAACAGCGCGCCGGCGATTAGGCCACCGATCCATCGGGAATATCGCATACTCCATCTCTCCTCTTGCCTGAGCCAACGGCAAGTGCGATGTCGAACTGAAGAATCAGCAATGAGTCTAGCGTCCATTTTCGGAATGCGAATCGAGGTGGAACAAACGTTTACATCGTTTGGACGACGGTCATGCTCCATGGCGGCAGCTGCACGGTAAAGCTGTTCTGCCAGCTCGGTAGCGTTCGCTGCTTAGGGCCTTTCCATTCGTTCTTTCTCGATGCCTTGTAACGTAACTTGTCGTACCACCACACCGGTCCCCCGGAGCCAGACGTCTTTCCATCGATCGTCACGGGCACACTATACGCGGTCTTTTCGTTCAGGTTGAAGAGCATCAGCGCATAGCCGCCGTTGTACGTCGTCGCGTAGGCACGAACGCATGGCAAGGGCGTGCTCGTCCCCGAGGGGCACAATGGCATCCCCGCGACCGACACGCCGAGCATGTGCTCGCCGTTACGGACGAAGTGCGATGCCACCTCATATGCGACCGCAGTCGGCATCAAGGTCCCGAGCGGGACGTCCTTGGTGCTGCAATGATGGCGCACCGTCCCAACCGAAAAGATCATCGATCCGCCGTAGTTTTGGAACCCGTAGAGCGTTGGACTGAAGTCCCCGCCGTGGGCCGGCGTCTGGCAGTCGCCGTAGGCGGCATGCCAGGTGGCACGCGCGATACCGTCGTTCAACATCTCGCCAACGATTTGCCCGGCATAAAGTGCCTGTGTGATCGACATCTCTTGCTTGTCGCCGGGAGCGGTTGCCGACCCAATCTCTCCGACAAAGATCGGCGTCCCCGCCCGCCCCGCAGCGGCAAGCTCTCTGTTTATCAAACCGATACCCTCGGTGAAACCGACAGGTCCGTGCTCGATCAAATAGCTATCGCTGAGATCGTCGGTGCCCTTCTGCGGATAGAAATGCACCTCGACGCAATCAAATTTGGCCAGACTGAAGACCGCCTGGCTCCACGTTTTGCTGCCTATAGATCCATCGACACAGACGTTGATGGGTATCGGCGACGCAGCTTTCATTTTAGGATAGTAATCTCTGTTGAAAATCCGCGCGTATTGCGAGGGGTCATGCGGCTTCGAGCGCAAGTCCAACGAACCTTTCACAGATTGCTCGTTCCCCACTGTCCACCAAGTCACGTTATAACCTTTGGTTTGATTCGCGTACTTGACCCAGGCTGCGGCTTCGGATGCTTTGCCGCCGCCGGTGCACTGCGCGTTCGACCCGTAGTTCACATTGATCGAAACGTCGAGGTGCGCCGGCAAAGCGATATCATTCATGAAGTTGTCGAACGTCGAGTGCTGATTCGGCTTCAACTTGTCGCCGCAAATGCCGGGGCCGTCCGTATTCGTCTCCCAATGGTAGCGATCGGCAGCCTTTCCGCCCGGCCAGCGCGTTGTCGTCAATCCGGCTTTTACGAACGCGCGATACATGTTCGGCTGCGTGATATTGAACCACACCTCCATATCTGCACCCAGCACGGCTGTCGAGACTTGGGCGCCGACCTGCGATGGATCGACGACGACGCCGCTTTGCGAAAGATGGTGGAACCTGTGGTCGGCTGGGGAGATCGGTATCGCTGAGCCCGGTCGGTTGGAATTGCACGCCGCGCAGAGCGCAATAGCGATTAAACCGATAATCAAGGGAGAAAGTGACCGAGCTGTCGCTGGTAATGAGCCTGCCACGGAGCTCTCCTCGCAAGGTAAAGTGTTTGGTTGAGGCCCTGCCGCTTTTGACGAACTATATGACCCGAAAATCACGTCGAGCGCCTCCTTCGTTGTAGCCAATCGCAGAGGTCAAGGAAACGCTCAGAAGCGGCAACCCGACCCTGCTCCGGTTAGAAAGCCTTCGCCATCGCTTAGGCTGACTCTTGTGAGCGCTTACCCGCTTCACCACACCGTTGCAGCGCTTCGTGGGCACGCAGCGACAGATTCCCCGGAGCCGTTCTTCGATAGGAAGCGGCCCTCGCTTTGAGCTCTTTATCGGGATTTCATTTAGTGCTTCAGCGTACGTAGAACCAATGGCCAGGTGAGGTTGCCCCTTTAAGCGACCAGCGTTAAGTGTCGGTGCTGAGTGCCAGCAAACGCCATTCCCCCGAGTCGATCGCTGCGGTCTTATGAAGCGCTGAAGCCCGCGTGCCGATCACCGAACTGGCGCGTAAAAGCCGGCGTCCACGAGAACACGATTCATCACTGGAAGAGGAAGTACGGACAGCTCGGTACCGTTGAGATCCGCGAGGAGACGACTGTTCGACGTTACGAGACGCTCATTGGGCTCTATCTCAAGCCAAAATTTTGGTGACATGCAAGCCAACCACCTTAAACCGCATCACCTGATGACTGCATACACCGAATGGTTGCGACAGGGACCGGCCGGCCGAGTTGTTTCCGCCAAGACGATCCGGCATGCGCAAGAACTCTTGCGGAACGTTTTGAATTGGGGAGCGCGGCGGGAACTTCTCAGTCGAAACGTCGCCGCTCTTGTGCGCCACGACGATCTTCCAAAAGCCGTTAAGCCGAAACCGCTTGCACTAACGGACGCTGAAGTTCGAAAACTGCTTGAGGAAGCCCGGAACCAGCCGAGCGAAGAAACGTGGGACGCTAACGTCGCAGCTGTGGTTCTATCCCGCTGCCGCGTTCTCGGCGTATACGGGAGCGCGGCGGGGTGAGGTTGTAGCGTTGCGTTGGACCGACGTAAACCTGGAGAAGAAGCCGATCACAATCGCGAGATCGCTCACTGAGCAGATGACGTTCAAGCCCCCGAAGAGTGACCGGGAAAGGACGATCATCGTCAGTGACACGCTCTGCGCTATACTCCGCACGCACAAGGCGAAGCAGGCGGAGGCACGGCTAGGCGTGGGCGCAGCGCATAAGGACGAGGACTTGGTCTTCGCCCACGCTGACGGCTCGCCAATCGACCCATGGAACTTCGGGCGCGCAGTTGGCGGACTCATTCGTCGCAGCGGCGTGACGCCGATAACGCTGCACGGGCTGCGTGACACGCACGCCAGCCTCTGCGCTAAGGCGGGCGTCCCCCTCGAGGTTGTCAGTCAGCGTCTCGGCCATGCCTCGATCGGAATCACGGCCGAGCGTTATTTGCACGTGTACTCGGACCGAGACGCCGACGCCGCGGACGCCTTCGGGAGGCTCGTCGGCTAGAAACGAAAAGGGCTCCGCTGTTGCACATTTGTTGCACGGAGCCTGAAAGTGTCGCGGAAACCCTTGTAATATAAGGACGATTTTGGTAGCCCCAGCGGGATTCGAACCACTTCTCGGGGGTTCCGGGCAGTCCCGTCCGGTACCGAATCGTGTTATGTTGGAAGGCTTTTTCGCCGCACGGGTCCCGGCCGGTGTTGTCCATTTCCGACCGTTCCCGACCGCTTCGTTAGAAAATGTCAGAAAACGGTGCGCCCGTGAGCCCAAGCGTTTGCGCGACTCGCCTCGTGGCGGCTTACGAGTGTCAGACGTACGGCACGGTGACGTTCGAGCGAACATTACCGACGAATGGCGCCGTCGCAGACAGGTAGTTCATGTGGGGAATCCCGGTTGAGGCTAGCACTTGCCGCCGCGCCCAAAGTCACCGGTCTTCTCGGCTGTTCCCCCGCCTTTCAGGGTAAAAGGCGGTACGTCAAGTCAGAGGAGATGTAATGAAAATCGCGCTCCTGCATCCTGAAAGCTGGTGTGGCACCCAGCCGTGAATCAATCAAGTGCTAGCACCCTAAACTAGTCGCCCGCCGCTGCAGACGTGATCCGTCCATGAAATGATCAGCCTAGGTGTTTCACGTACCACTCGTATCCCGTTCCATCCATTAGCAAAGAACTCACAGCCTCAGAAATCAGCGCTTCACGGTGCCCGCCGTTCAATATCGTCCAGTCGCCTATTTCATTCTCGATGACAAATGACGGTCTCACCGTAAGGCCGTATCGAGCGAAGGCGCTCAAGTCATCGTGCATTCGCGCGCGGACCGCATCGCTTTCCATTGCGCCGTCGAGGGCGACTTGGTCGAGCCCGAAGCGTGAAGCCAAGAACGCTGACGCTACTCCGTCTTCTCCGAGCGATACGCCTTCTAAGAGCGCAGCGGAGGACACGGCTAGCCGCGCCCTCTCGATGTCAACACCCAACTCTTCGGCGGCTACGACCGCAACATTCGCTTGCCACGTGCTCCTGGCTTCTCCCTGAAGCCACGGTATTGTCTTGATTCCGGTGATAAAAGTGCTTCGCTCGTAGGCAGTACGCTGACCGGCTAAATCGACGTCTATCGGATCTCTCCCCGAGATCGGCACGAAGCGATAACGAACGGGTAGCCGATCGCCGTACCGCATCCGTACGCTAAGGAGAGTCTTATCGCTAATTAAACACCACTGCGAGAGAACGTCGATAAAATATTGAATGGTAATCGGTAGCACAAAAACCTCCTATTGCGAATGCTAAACTGCAGTATGGCGCGCGACCTTCCGCGGTACAATCGTCCTTTAACAAAGGCGTCGTCGCTTGCCATAGTCCTAGTTCTCTGTACTAAGGGCGATGTAACTAGGCATTCCAACACATGCGCAACCCGGTGAGGTTGCGTTGTGATTTCCCACCGTTGGCGACCCTTTGTGTAGACGTCCTCGAAACCGACCCCCTTAGAATCCGCTCGCCGAGCTGCACGGTCGTGGCGACGCGGGTACAACGAAGTTCGCCCGCACCGGTCGCCGGCCAACAAAACGCCGAAAGCCTTTGCGGAGTCGGCGAAAAATGGCAAGCTAGCCGGCAAAGATCACAACGCTCGTTGGCCTAGCGTTGGCGGCAAATCAAATGTCTACGCTCTTAAAGTACTCCGTAGCCGCAATGAGTTCACGGACTATAGAATGTTCAAGCGCCGAATGACCAGCGTCCGGCACAATTACGAGTCTCGAAGCTGGAAGCGCCTTATGCACACGATACGCATTCCGGACCGGGGTGAGGAGGTCATATTTTCCGTGCACGATAACGCAGGGACAGCTAATCAACGTGTCGATGTTGGCGAGTAGTTGACCCTCCCGCAAAAAGCAGCCATTACCAAAATAGTGCGCCTCGAGGCGTGCTAGGGCTAGTGACTCTCCCGATGTGCGCGGCTGCCATAGGTTCTCATCTTCATCCGGCTGTAGAGTTATGTTTACGCCTTCGTAACGGTTCCAGGCAAGCGCGGCCGGCATGTGGACCGCCGGATCTGGATCATTCAGCCGTTTGCGATACGCAGTCAATAAGTTTGACTGCTCGCTGGAAGCGATGGCACCAGCAAAGTCTTCCCATGCTTCCGGTGCAAAGCGCCTAAGCCCATTCATATGCCAGTCGATCTCGTCCGATTCGCCAAGATAAACGCCACGGAGCACGAGACCCAAACATCGTTCGGGGTATGTCTCTGCATACGCTAGCATGAGCGTCGAACCCCACGACCCGCCAAAAAGTACCCATCTATCAATTGCGAGCAAAGTGCGCAAACGCTCGATATCAAGGATGAGATGACCTGTGGTGTTCAGTGCAATCTCGCCGAGAGGGGTCGATCTCCCCGCTCCGCGTTGATCGAACATTATAATTCGGTACCGCCGTGGGTCGAAGAATCGACGTAGCCGAGGCGAAGTGCCTGCGCCAGGCCCCCCGTGCAGCACCAGAACGGGTAAGCCTTCTGGAACACCGGATTCCTCCCAATACATGCTGTGGACGTGATCGAGCGTTATCCAACCGCTTTTATTCGGAACGATCTCTGGATAGAGAAGATCTTCGGCGGTGGTGGCGGTGCTCACGCGCAGCGTCAAAAGTGACCGAGAATTCGGTGTGGACGATAGGGTGCTTCCAGCCGAGCGATGTCTTCATCGCTCAATTGCACATCTACCGCTGCAATGGCATCCTCGATATGGCGAAGTTTCGTCGCGCCAACAATAGGTGCCGTGACGCCGCTTTTACTAAGAAGCCACGCGAGCGCTATCTGCGCCGGCGCGAGCCCACGTTCAGCGGCCATTGTGACCACAACGTCGACGACGTCGAAATCGTCGTCAACATACATACTGTCTGCGAAAAGGTCACTGCCGGACCGGATCGTGGATCGCTTGCCGCCACGCACGCGGCTGCCGGCCAATAATCCTCTAGCAAGCGGGCTCCACGGAATGAGACCGACGCCCTGATCCAAGCACAGAGGTATCATCTCTCGCTCCTCCTCGCGGTAGACGAGATTGTAGTGGTTTTGCATAGAAACGAACCTCGTCTGGTTGGCTTGGCTGGCCACGTATTGCGCCTTTGAAAATTGCCATGCGTACATACTAGAGGCACCAATATAGCGAGCCTTTCCGCACTTCACGATATGGTCCAGGGCAGACATCGTCTCTTCTAATGGTGCCTCGTAGTCCCAACGATGGATTTGATAAAGGTCTACGTAATCGGTTCCTAGTCGTCGCAAAGAGGCGTCGATTGCGGAAAGAACATGTTTTCGAGAAAGCCCGCGATCTGTCGGAGCCGGCCCCACGGGGTAGTACACTTTTGTGGCGAGTACATATGCCTCACGAGAGGGGAACAGCTTGCGAAGTAATCTTCCGGTGATCTGCTCGGTGAGCCCGGCCGAATACATGTCGGCGGTATCGAAAAACGTGATGCCGACGTCAACCGCGCACCGTACTATCGGCTCCGCGGCCTCTTCGTCTAGGTGCCACTCACGCTCAGTGCGATCACCATAGCTCATCATACCCAGGCAGATACGCGAAACTTGCAAACCAGATGTACCGAGGCGAACATACTTCATTGTTTCTCCTGACGGTGGATCGCAACGCCCCCTGCAACAAGGGCGATGCCGAAAATGTCTTGCATCGTAGGGTGCTGATGCAGAACGAGCGCGCCGATGATGGTTGCAAAAACTGGGAGTAGCGCAAGCATCAATGCGAAAGTTGCGCGCCGTAGCCGCGCCATTGCTAGCTGATCAGTGATGTATGGGATCACCGACGAACATACGCCAACAAGCACACCGGCCGAAAGCAGTGATAGGTTTGAAAACGCCGGCCACGCGCCGAGGAGCCCCGCAGGAGTGATAACGACCGTAGCAACGAGCATTGATGCGGCGAGTTGGTCGATGTTGCTGGGCGACGCCTTGCCATAATGGTTTTCGGCTGCGCTCGTGTTTGCAACGCGGTGGCCGAGAATGATGTACAGCCCGAAGAGCAGGCAGTTTGTAAAAGCGCATGCGAAGCCGACCGGCTCGCCTGCAAGGCGGATTTGCGTAATGGCGGCGATGCCAAGCGTCGTGAGGCCAAGAGCGATAAAATTGCGCCACGTATGGAAGCCGTAGGCGGCAATTGCCACCGTCCCTCAGGAATTCTATGGCTCCTACGGTTGAGAGCGGCAATCGATCCACCGCGAAATAGAAAAATAAATTCATGGCGGCGAGCACAACGCCAAGCTGAATGATGATCCAGCAGCGTCGTCGTTCCATCCGAAGGACGGTGCGCCATGGCCGTCTCCACAATGCAAAGACCACCGCCGCACTCGCGATGCGCAACCAAGCGACTCCAGGCACATCAAGCCGGGCAAACAGTAGGACCGCGAAAGAGGGGCCCAGGTAATGAAAAATAGCGCTTACGAGAAAAAAGGCCGATGGCGGGACGCGCTGGAGAGCTCCGCCTGCCGGTAAGGCGGGCTTCACACACGTAGCGGGGTTCACGCGAGTATGATACGAAAGAAAAGAGCGTGAAAGAATGGCCGAACATCGGAGACGACATGGAAAAACCGTCAGAACAAAGGAATAAGCTGCCTCAAACCTTCGAACCCTTAGACGAGATTGACCGGCGTATCCTGGAGGCAGTGCAAGCCGACGCGCGCCGTCGTGTCACCGAACTCGGGCGCTTGGTGGGTCTTTCGACGCCCGCGGTCGCCGATCGCTTGCGCCGGCTTGAGGAGGCCGGCGTAGTTGCCTTTCGAGCGGAAGTCAATCCCAGGGCTTTGGGTTATTCTATCAGCACGATCATCAGGGTCAGCCCGCAAAGCCGGAAACTGCACCTTATTCCCGACATCGCGCGCGACGTGCCAGAGATAACGGAGTGCTATCGGATCACGGGTGAAGACTGCTATTTCATGCGCGTCTACCTGCGGTCGATGGACGATCTCGAACCGATTCTCGACCGCTTTACCCCACTTGGGCGAACGACGACTTCCATTGTGCACTCAGCGCCCGTGCCGTTGCGACCGTTGCCGCTCGCCTGACCAGCGATCCGTTGCTAAATTGAGCAAAGCCGATCCTCGCTCACTCGTCGCAAAGTTCTATCGAACGAACGACCGCACCGAGCCGGTGGATGATTTTTTCAGAACCAAAAATCTGCGGTCCAAAGGGCGGTCACACGGGGAATACCGGTTAAATGTTTGCCGTGCACTAAACCATAGAAAATGAAGGCTATCGCATGCAGCTAAAGCCGTTCTTACTCGACGAGTGGCTCAATGCCCACGAGCCCAGCATCTCGTTCAATCTCGCGGCAAGTACCGGACGGGCGTGGCACGCAAGCGAGCTACTCGAGTTCGCTGGCGAGGAGGGGCGCGCGCGCATTCTAGATTGCGCGCTGCGTTACGGTCGCCCGGCCGGCGATAATGGCTTGCGCGAAGCAATCGCTGAGATGCAAGGTGTGAGCTCTGACCGCGTACTCGTGGTGACAGGAGCGTCGGAGGCACTGCTCGTTCTTTTTTGGCTCGCCGCGGAACCAGGAGCGAACATCATCATGCCCAATCCCGGCTATCCGCCGTTCTCAGCATTGCCCGAATCTCTGGGTTTGGAGACGCGCTTCTACAACATTAGCAAAGAGCGTCAGTTCGTCATCGACCTCGAAGAAATCGAGCGGCTCGCCGACCCAAACACCAAGCTGATCCTAGTGAACAGCCCCCACAATCCAACCGGAGCAACGCTAAGCGACGCGGAGTTCGATCGCCTCGCAGCGTTTGCGTCAGTGCGGCAGATTCAACTCGTAAGCGACGAAGTTTATCACCCGGTCTACCACGCCCGAAAGACTCTCTCGGCGGCGCGGTTGCCGGGCGTCACGGTCATAAACGACTTTTCGAAGGCCTTGTCGTTCTCGGGTCTCCGTATCGGGTGGATGATCGAGCATGACACCGCTCGGCGCGAGCGCTATCTCAACGCTCGTTGCTATTTCTCGATCTCGAACAACGTGCTGGGAGAGGCGCTCGCTGAAATCGTGGTTCGCAACCGCGACGTCATCTTGCGCGAAGCGCAAGAAACGGCAAGTCGGAATCTCGCGCTGCTCGACGCGTTCATGGCGGAACATCGCGCGACGTACGGCTGGATTCGGCCACAAGGTGGCGTGACGGCATTTCCGTGGCTAGTCGGCGAATCGGCCGCTCGACCCTTCTGCCGCCGTGCAGTAGAGAAAGGCGTATTATTCGCACCCGGGGACTGCTTCGGCGCACCAGAACACTTCAGGCTCGGCTTTGCCGCTAGCGGCAACGGGTTTGGTGAAGCTCTGGCTCGCGTGGGAGAGCTCGGTAGCGTGATGACGGCTTCCTGAATTCGCCACGATCGATTTCAGCCGTTTCACTAAGAGCTAAAGGTGGCGAAACTTGCCATAACCCTGGTCGGCAACACGGGTTCGCGTGCAATTCATCTGTATAAGCCCTCGTGGTTAGTCGAGTGCAGTCGAAAGCATTGGGATTTGGTAGTGCTTTGCTGCCTTGCGCTGAGTAAGCGGATCTCCGATTATCAACAGCTGGCACTATCGACGCCGTCATTTCTCCAGATAAATCGCGCAGGACACCGAGCAATACCGGAAATAAGAACGACAGGATTGCGGCGAAAAAAGCGCCATAAGTCAGCGGTTGCGCGACGCTCAGCCCACAGGCAACCGAGCATACCGGCGGCCGGCCGAAGATCGCTACCATTGCTAATAACGCGTAATTGATTTCGCCTTACTGCAAGGACGAGCGCTGGTACGGGTGAACGAAGGTATGGGGCAAGAAAAATAGTTGCCGTTCTCTCTCGCGCGTTTGGAGGATTCAAAGTAAGATGTGTTCCAGTTCCAAACTCTTGGAAGCCGCATTGTCGATTAGTTGAGATAGAGGGTCGATATGAACGATCTGCGTGTTTTGCTCAAGCGTTTCGAAAACCCCGACGAAACGCATACGTTCCCGAAGGGGACATTTCAGGTCGTCAATATCGGTGGAATGACCATCGGCCGTGCCAGCTACGAACCTGGTTGGAAATGGTCGGAGCACGTCGGAGCCGCGCTCGGACAGACGCATTGCGAAATCGAACACGTCGGGATGGTAGTTTCGGGATGCGCTACGGCGGCCTTCGACGACGGGAAGGTCGTTGAGATGCGCGCCGGCGACCTCTTTCACATTGCCGGCAAGCATGACAGCTGGGTGGTCGGCGACGAGCCCTACGTCTCAATTCATCTCATGGGCGCCGGCTCGTACGCCAAGTGAACGGAGTGTGTTATGGGCGATTAAATAGAGCGCGAGTCGGCACGCGATCCTCAGCAGCACGCATCGATCGCTTCGAAAAGCCGGTGCCACGCGCCAAGTCCGCTAAACTAGCCTTCACCTTAGAGCAAATCTGCTTGATACTAACGCGGATATCTCTCGAGGAATCCCCGCTCGACGTTAAGCCAGACGGGTCCTTATTGCGGAGGGCAGGTCGCCTCGATCATGGCTTTGGCCGCGTTCAAGGTTGTTTGGGCCTCGCGGGCGATCTTACCTTTCGCAATAAGGTTGAGAAACTTGGCTTTGAGGGTCGTCGTCGAGTAATAATGGCTGATCTCCACCTTGGTCGATCGATGGCCGAGCGCCTGAAACGTCGTTTCCACTCTGTAATCGCTTAGAATCTTGCTGATGCCGAAGGTGTCCTCCGGCAACAGCGTGACGATCCTCTGCAGTGGGATGATTTCGACGTCCTTTTCGACGCACGTGTGCCGCCCGCCAGAAAGATGACATCGATACGACGTGCCCGGTTCGCGCAAGGTCTTGCCGGAAAGAAGATCGACCTTGACCACGCGGGGATGGAACTCCGGGATCTTCGTGAGGTCCATGCTGAACGACCACACTGCTTCCAGGGGTGCCTCGATGGTGACTTCCTGCTTGGATCGGAACGGCGGCTGCAACTCTTGCCTCAAAACTCAAAAGGTGAGCGTTTGTTCGCCGCCGTCAGCATCTTCCGCCGAAGGCCTGCGGCACGGCCCGGTCGGTAGCTCGACGACCGCGTTACTCTGGTAAGCACGCTGTTCATAATCTTAGCTAAGGAGTTTCCTCCTCGCGCCCCGTCGCCGTGATCTGGAGCATGACGTGGTTTTCCAAATCTTCAAGCCTCCCAACGTTTCCGAGCAGAGGGCGGTCGTGTGGAACTTCGTATAACGAAGTCCGGCGTTGGCAACCCGGTCGCAGGTCGGCGTCGGGATTGGGCCGCCGAATGTGCTCGACGCGCCGAATCCCACGTCGTCGGTCATGATGAGCAGCACGTTGGGCGCATTCTGCGGCGGTTCGACTGCTTTAGGGAAGTCGGGGACTGAATGGGCGGCCAGCCGCTCGATCTTACCTTCAAAAGGCGGTTCGGGATAAGGCAGGACGCTACGAGGTTGGGCATCCTTCGAGGGCTTATCAGACATGACGTTCTCCTCACAAGCGGCCGAGCTTAGACCAGTCCCCTTTAGGCTTGCCTGGGGGAACACTGATGCCACCTTCGATGAAGGAAACCTCCGTTAATACGAGACTGCCGGGCGAGAGTATGTGGAAGGACGAGTCAATCGAAAGGGGAGGCCGCGAGGATGCACACGGTTCAGGAGAACGGCGCAAACAGAACGTGATCAGCCGCCGCTAGGGACAGACTGGGCGCAGCGTATTTGGACCAGGAATCGGCTTTCGATTCGTGCTGACGGCTCGGCGAGAATCTATGGGACTACAGCCGAGCAGTTGGCGACCTCATTCTTCGCAGCGGAGTAACGCCAATAACGTTGCATGGGCTGCGCGACACGCACTCAAGCCTCTGCGTTTAAGGCCGGCGTTTCCCTTCTAGATAGTGAGTACCAGCGCCCTGGCCATGCGTCGATCGGAATTACGGCCGAGCGCTATTTGCACGTGTATCGGCCCGAGACCCTTCGCGGCGGACGTCTTCGGGACGCTCGCCGGCGAATAGCGAGGGGCCCCGCTGTTGCACGTTTGTTGCACGAAGCCAGAAAGTGTCGCGAAAACCCTTGTAAAATAAGATACGGTGTTCGATGTCAAGGGCTCGCATAGGTTGGATCGAAGAATTTACCCGACTTGAGCACGCCGTAGGCCAGGGTCAAGAGTTTGCGCATAACAGCGGTAATGATGGTCATGTTGGACTTACGGCGTTCGCGCAGCCGGTCGGCGAAACGGCGAAGCAGCGGATTGTAGCGCATCGCCGAGATCCACCCTGCTAAACAACTTCGACGGTACTGCCTGTGACGTCGATCAAGGCACGATCGCTCCGTTCAGCAAGTACTTTGCGGGCCCATGCATCACCTTCGCATACAGCGTGAACTCGGTGGATCATTGAGCGTATCCGTCGGACGGCACGCCGGGTCACTACAACGACTCGGTGGTCGTCGAACCGATCGGTTCGGCAATCAGCAACAAGTAGCCCACGTTTACGAAATTACTAACCCGCCACAGAAATCACTGGCCGCATGATGGGGCCTATCCCAACACAAAAGCGCAAAAACCCGTACCAGAAAGGACTATCCGGTATTCGACGGGACCGGCCGGGGCCACGATTCGCGGGTTCGATTCCCGTTGGCGCTACCATTAAGGAGCTCGACGTTGCCGTGCCAGCTCGCTTTCAGAGAAGAATGAGCGCGTCGATGTTGCCGTTTCGGCGGCCGAATCGAAACGGATTGCATTAGCAAGTTGACCCTTGAGTACTACTGTAATGCCATCGCCGCTTGTTGACCGTAGGCTGCTGCAAACCCCTGGCGCCAACTCGGATATTTCAGCGTCCAGCCAAGTTCCCGCTTTGCCTTCGCGTTCGAGGCGCCGCGTGATTCCGTCTCCATAACAACGATAGTTTCACCCGCAAGAAGTCGCGCGAGAAATACGGGGAGGTGCGGCGGCGGCTTCGCACCGAGGATCTTCGCGACCTCCGGTAGCCACACTCGACAAGGCGCGGGTTCGTCATCGACTATGTTGTAAATAGCGGCGCCGTCGTGGCCTAGCGCAGCGATTGCTGCAGCAGCAGCGTCGTCCACGCGAATAAATGACCACACACCGGCGCCATCGCCGACTATTGGAAACTTGCCTGCACGCACTGCTGATACAAGCGCGTCGTTGGGCTTACCGTAAAAGCCGCCGTACCGCAGTGCGATTCCACCGGCATCGGTAACGGCCTTTTCGAGATACGCCATCGCTGCGAACGACTCGTGCGTACCTTTTGGCGGATTAGGATCGATAGGGTCGTCTTCGGTCTTGACCGGGCCGCCGGTGCGTTCGTAGCGCATGTTACCGCAAAAACTTTGAGCGACGATCCGGCGGACCCCGGCTTCGTGAGCGGCAGCGATCAGATTGGCCGTTCCCTCCTTGCGCAGCCGATTGGTTTCGGCGAAGCTCCGATCGAAGTGCTTGAAATCTGAAAGATTTGAAAGCGCGGTCGCCTGATAGATCACCGCGTCAGGGCGCGTCTCCGCGAGCGCCTTACGCATCGCTTCTGTATCGAGCGCGTTGAGAACGATGGGCTGTGCTCCGAGCTTACGCAGTAGCTCCGAATTGCTCGCCGAGCGCGAGGTGCCGATTACTTCGTACCCCCGCTCGTGAAGCTGGCTGACCAGTGGTTTGCCGATCGCTCCAGTAGCTCCAATAACCATTACTCGCATGTCTGATCCCTGCCCCCCCATTGTGCTATTACCGTACGGGTACCCAATCTCACGACTCCTTTGAGGAAGACCCTGAACAGCCGTCCGGCAACCTAGCTTGATCGTTAAAACAATCCGGGTCCGAGGCCGCCGCAACGCCGCTCGCGCTCGCGTCAAGAGGCGACCGCCGACTTAACAGCAGCGGCCGTCGGTTTGGGGAGTCTCACGGATTTGTCCCGGGTCCACCAAAAAAGCCTACCGACGAGTTGCTTCAGATTCCAATCGCCTCTATATCCGTGAACGCGGTTAGAAATCGGCCTCTCTGGGTGCCCTCTACGGCTTGGTCATGGAGGGATGGGAAGCCGTCTCGAGGTCAACTGGATTACCGACGCTCTCGGGCAAATACGATCCCCCGTTCGGACCGCTGGGAGTAGTCTTCGATGCAATGCTGGGTCACCGGATTGCTGCGGCGACCGCCGACGCCCTCTTGCAAGATATTAAGCAATTCATCGAGTCGGACTATCAAACGGCGGCGTCTACGTCGCTCGCCTCGTCTCCAAAAGAATAAACAGCACCGGGCCTCGTGCCGAGTGACAAGCGTTAACTCGGACGACGCCGAAGCCGCGTAAACATGGCGCAGTCGCGCCCCTTGCGAGTAGCTATGGTCTGCGGCTACCGACCGACACCAGCCGGCGGTGGCACGGAGAAACATGTCTACGAATTGGCGCACGGCCTGCTCAAGCGAGGCATCCATGTCGAAATCATCTGCGAGGACCGACCGTTTTTGCCCGACGCGGACAACCCACTCGCTTCGCGCATCGTAGGCGTGGCCCCCGAATCTCTCCGCCCCCGCAGCCGTATCGAGCAGTTCATGGAGAAGTCAGAGCGATTTTCGGAACTGATCGATCCGAGCCGATACGATATCGTTCATTGCCACGGCCAGTATGGTTATCACATCGCTTTGCGTTGGACGCGGCTCGAGCGCCGCCCGCTTCTGATATCCGGATTTCACTTGACGGCGCTGGGTCCGATCGAACGCTACAAGCAGCTCGGCCTTGACGAGCCTGAGGAAACGCCCATCGACCGCGCCGTGGGGTTTATGGAGCATGCGATGGCATACCTTTCCGACTACTGCATCGCCGTGTCGCGTGGCGTGGCCAGGGAAATCGTCGAGTTCTACGGTGTGCCGCCCGAGCGTGTGCAAGTCATCGCCAACTGGTACGATCCAAGCGTTTTCCGACAATCCGATTCCAAAATTGCCCGATGTTTGCTGAATCTAAAGACTGCGGAGCGATATCTCATTTACGTCGGACACTTCAAAATGTCCCGCGGGAAAATCATGGCCGAAATCCTGCGGCGTTTGCCACACGACATTACCCTTCTCGTGGCTCACCACGAAGAGGATGGGGCCATCATTGCCGAGTTTGGCGACCGCGTACGCTTCATTGGCCATAGCACGCCGCAGACGATGGCGTTATACTATTCTGCCGCCGATCTACTCTGCTTCCCATCGTTGTACGGTGGCTTCGGCCTTGTCCTCGTCGAAGCAATGGCCTGCGGATGCCCTCCAGTGGTCTTCGATTATGCAGCTATGAACGAGCTGGTCACGGGCGACAGCGGCTACCTCGTGGCGGAGCCTAGGGCTGACGCCTACTCCGCTGTCGTTGAGCGGGCGTTATCGGATCGCCGAAAAAAGGCGTCGGCGGCTCGTCGCCGCGCTCAAACATTTCACATGGACCCGCAAATTGAGGCGGTGCTCGACCTCTACCACCGGCTCGCCGGCTATATCCATCGTGGGAAATGATGAAGCGTGTATTCGATGTTTCGGCTACGGTCGCGAAGCTTCTTGGCCGGCACGCCGCCCACAAGCGTATACGGCGCAACGTCACGATTGACCAGCGCAGCAGCGGCGACGTACGCACCTTCTCCGACCGTCACACCAGGTAGAATCGTCGCGCGCATGGCGATCCAGGCATTGTCCTCGATGACAACCTTGCCGAGGTGCCCTTCAGCCGTCGGAGAGTCGACGGAGTGATAACCACCTATCGTGAGCACTTCGCCTGCGACGTTTACGTTGCGGCCGATCGTAAGCGTCGCGCGGCCGTCAAGTGTGGTGAACGGTCCGATGATGCAGTTCGGTCCGATGCTGATGTCGCGCGCTTGAAGCACGAACGCGTACATCATGATGTTGCTGGTGCCATCGACCTTCATCCCGGCGAACCGGTAGAGCGCCATGCGGAGCTTCGGAAATGGAATCTTGTTGACAAACGTGTTTAGCAGGTAATCGACGAAGGTCGAGTCCCGCCGTGCACTAACCACAATTGAGTACGCGAGCATGGCACCAACGCCGAAGCCGGCAAGCCGCATCCAGGTCGGGTTTGGTGTATGTTTCATGGCGAGCAGGCAAAACGTTCTGAAGCGGCTCGATCAATCCATGCTTGGGCGATACATTTGTGCCTATGCACGTCGATTCTGTCCGCTCGGACCACTTCATTTCCGGCATACCCCTCACGAGCGGGGTCGCAAGGTGATCGCCGAAAATTAGCATCGCGCCCAGAACCTCGTAGCCACCGCACTGATAGATCTCCGGCGGATGGCGGAGGCCGAGCACGCGCTGCGCGAAGTCTTGCCAAGGGCGCGCAGCCTGGCCGGTCATCGGCGGCTCCTCGGTCACACGCTTCGCTACAATGCTGCCGCCTCTTCGCTGAGCGGTGACTTTGAGAGCGGTCGTCGCTATCTTGACGAGGCGGCCACGATCTTCAACACGCTGGGAGTTCTAATAGAAGCAGGGCCCGTGATTAAACGCGATCTCGCTCACCTGGAGCTGCGAGCGGGAAACCCAGAACTAGCCCTTCAGCATGCCGTCGAAGCTCAGCAAACCATGGACGCCCTTGCGCGCGGCCTCAGCATTATGTCAGCCTGTCTGATCTCGCTCGGCCGCGAACTTCATCTTGCGCTTACCGCCCGACCCGGGTCCGCCGGACACCAATTGATTCCGCTGGTCGCCCGGGTGACAGGTATAGATCGGGGAAGCGGGCCTCGGTGCCCGGATTCTGGCCTGGACGGAATAGACGCTTCATTCGCTGTCCCCGTTTAGCCGCTGCAGAGCGCCTTCGATTCGACTCGCGCCGCAAAGAGCAGTCGCTATGGGCCGTGATCGAGCGGGCGCAGGTCGATCGCCGGATATCCCAGTCTGAACTTCATAAAGTTACTCAGCCGCTTTTTTAAGTGCCCACAGTTGGACCTCCGTGCTCCGAGGCGCGCGCAGCTGCCAATGCGAGCGTAGCCGCCGATGTCTGCAAAAGCCGCGGCAAGATTCGTGCGGCATATTGGTGATTAAAGCGAGGGTGCAGCCCTCCGGAGACTCATCGGCTAGGGACGAAAATGGTTCCGCTGTTGCACGTTTGTTGCACGAAGCCAGAAAGTGTCGCGAAAACCCTTGTAAAATAAGAAATTTTAGCCCCAGCGGGATTCGAACCACTTCTCGGGGGTTCCGGGAGAGTCCCGTCCGCTACCGATCCGTGTTATTTTGTAAGGCTTTTCCACCCAGCGGTTCCCGACCGATCCCGTCCATTTCCGGCCTTTCCCGACCGCTCCGTTAGAAATTGTTAGAAAATCCGTGGAGTGACCCCACCAAAACTAGACACTGAGTGATGTTATTCTTACCTGATCGCGCTCCCGCCATGCAGCCGGCGGGAGGTAGCCCAGGCTCGAATGAGGACGTCGGTTGTTATAGTTCTCGATCCACGGTCCAACGGGCTTGAGAACTTCCTCTAGCGTAGCAAATCGATGCTGCCAGACGCATTCGCGTTTGAATGTCTTGTGGTAGGCTTCGACCACACCGTTCTGCTCAGGGGTGTGCGGATGGATAAACTCTTGTTGGAGAGCGTATGATTTTAGAAGCCGCCGGTACATCCGGGAAGCGAAAACCAAGCCGTTGTCGCTGCGCACGACGACGCCCGCATCGCCGCGAGGCAAAACGCCGAAGCGCTTGATGCAGGCGTCCTCGAGGGCCCACACTGCCTCCTGTGCACGAGCGTTCTTGCTGATGCAGTGGTCTACGACCGATCGATCGGCACAGTCGATCACCTCGTTGACGTACACCAACCCGTCGTACTTGGTCCAAATGCAGGTGAAGTCCGTTGCCCAACGCTCGTTGGAATGCTCCGCGATGCTCGAGCTCACTGCAAGGCGCGGGTAGCAGCTCTTGTGCAAGCGCCGATGACACTGCCAGCGCTTGAGCTGCATAATCCGCTGCACGGCTTTGCGATTGACGAAGATCCCTTGGCTTCGGAGCGTCGCCCAGACCATGCGGTAGCCGAGATCTTCACCGTGCGCGGCCGCGACTGATAGTACGTTGAGCTTCGCGGCATGCTCAAGACTCGGCAGACGGCGACTCGCGTGAAGCCTTTCCGAGCAGCGAGTCGATCGAATGCTGCTCGCTTTCGTCCAAAGGGATAATCCGCAATGCCTCCTTCGCGATTTCGTTGTCCATCACGAGCTGGCCAATCTTGGCTTGGAGCCGGCGAATCTCAGCGCGATGTTCTGCATCGAGCCCTTTACGGTTGACTTTGAGCGCATCCACCCCACCGCGCATGAATTCGTCGGCCCACTTGCGGTACTCACCTTGCGTGAAGCCATAACGACGCGACGGTTCCGGTACCGAGATCTGCCCTTTGAGGACTTCAAGGATGATCGCAACCTTACGTTGCGCCGTCCAGCGCTCGAACTTCTCCGGCTCGGCTGCCGGCGGTTGTTGCTGCTTTCGCATGAGACACGTTCCTAGCGAATCTTTTCGCTTATCGGATGTCTAGCCCCGGCGGGGGTCAGTCCATATGCAAATAAAAGAAGTGCCACAGCGCCGCTGTATAGCGGGAGTTGGCGAGGCTAAGGCGAGACACACCAGCCAGGCCCGGCCCACCGAGCTCCGAGCGATGCAAGCCGCAACGGGTTAAGCGCCGCACGCTAAGCTGCGAGGCTGCTGCGAGCTACGCTGCCGCGCTGCGAGGGGCGCGCAGCCGCAATGCGAGCGACGCGTCCACGCTACGACGGCCCCGCGATCGCGGATGCCGTGCGCGGGGCAGAGATGCGGGCTGCTATGGTGAGGTTACGGTCACTAAGGCTCTGCTGTGAAAACCGTTGTACTTAGCAACCACGGTGTACACGCCCAACGAAGAAGCTGAAAAGATCGCTTTCTCCCCACCATCTATCACTTGGAGCGAACCGCCGCTCGAATTCCAGGCGGCAACTACCAGGTGTCTACCGCAGGGTCCGTAGATTCTAAATTTCAAGTAAGCGCGAAGAGTAACGGGCTCGCCCAGCAGTATGGTCGGGTGTCGCGGATTGACGTGGAACCAATTGCAGACGATCAGCGGACCTGCCGCCGCGGATTGAGGCGCAGCGATTTGCGGCGCAAGCAACATTGAGGGCGACTGCGATCCACCGCAGCCGGAAAGTAGAGCAACAACCGCGCAGACGCCTAATGCATAGCGGCGCGGATCGAAAGTTTTCATTCACCTTTCTCGGATCTCGACGCGGAACGTCGAGTAAATGTAGTGTCATAGCGGGCAAGCGTCCAGCTTCCCGAAGCAGTGAAAGTCTCAGGACAGGGTCCGCTTGCACTTCCGCTCACTGAAAAGCTGGCCGCGCGAGCCGGACAATCGGGGTGCACAAGAACGTGGTTTCCGCGAGCCTTCACCTCGCCGCCAAGCATAAAGTCACGCCGCTCTAGGGGAGTAACAGCGGGTAAGTGGGCACCGTCGGTACTCCGCGCCGAGATAGTGCCCGGTGAAAATGCGGGGCCGGACTGCGAGCCAGCGCAGGCGGTAAGCGCGCCTGCGAGAGTTAGCGCCCCAAAAACTGTAAAGGTACGCATCTGACCTCCCCCATTTCGCCTTTTAGAGTCTTCCGCCGCAGATCCCGAGGTGGCGCGCTTCCGCCTGGAGCGGTGCACTTGGATTTGCAGATTGAGGCGCAGCGATTTGCGGTGCAAGCAACATTGAGGGCGACTGCGGTGAGGTTACCCTCACTTTGTCTGTGTCTGAAAAACTGTTATACTTAGCACCGACGGTGTACTTGCCCGGCAAAGAGGCCGAAAAGATTGCCTCCTTACCGCCGTCTATCACTTGGAGCGAACCACCGCTCGTGCTCCACGTGGCATCCACCTTGCACCAGCCGATGCCGTCGGTAAGGCTAGCTCGCAACTCTCGCTGCTGATTGACTTGTATGGTCGGATTATGCGGCTTTATGCGAAAACGAAAAAAGAAGAGCGGCCCGACGTGGAGCGCCGAACCCGCCGCCGCGGATTGAGGCGCGGCGATCTGCGGCGCAAGCGACATTGATGGCGCCTGCGATCCACCGCAGCCAGAAAGTAGAGCAACAGCCGCGCAGATGCCTAATGCATCGCGACGCAGATTGAAAGTCTTCATTCGCTTTCTCCGATCTCGACACGAGCGTGTCGAGCAAATGCAGTGTCACTTTGCGGGGACTGCCCAGAAGCCGGCAAAGCCGCGATGCTGCTGAAGTTGCTCGCGACCGCTTATTGGCAGGATGATCTTGCTGATGGAAGCGCCTTCGACCCGCGGCTCGGACCGATTGCTGGGGAGTAGCACAAAGCCGGGGAACCGGTGTTTCTCCGCATCGTGGGCTTGGCCGACGATGAGTCCGCCATCGTTGATGTCGTAGCCATCGGTCAGGTCGAGCCCCGGGTGCGGTGCAATGAGCAGGTTCAGGTCCGTCATCGTACCGTTCTGCCAGAGGAAAGCGCGGCACGTTCCGCGTTGATCGCACGACGAGCCGACGACCTGACCTTTATCATTGATGCCGGAGCCGAATGATGAGTAATCGCCGGGAAGCGTCCCAAGATCGGTCATCATACCCTTCTGCCACAGGACGGCATGATACGTAGCGTTTCCTGGCAAGCCTGAAATCCCAACAATCTGGCTCCGTTTGTTAATCGCGATAGCAGCATTAAAGACCGAGCCTCCAAGACTGCCGAGGTCAATCGTCGAACCGGCCTCCCAGAGCACGGCGTGCACCGCATTCACTCCAAAGTTTGGGTGGGCGCAAAAGCCCGACGTCCCAACAACCTGCCCGCTATCGCTGATTTCGAAGGCGTAGCCGAGAGTATCACCGGCAAGCGGTGGCAACTCTTGGATACTGCCGTCCGGATGCCAAATCACCGCCTCAGTGTCGAGGACTTGAGGAGCGACGCAGGTTGGATCGTGGGTGCTGTTCTCGGCGACTCCAGTGATCTCGCCGCGATTGTTCACGCTGGAGGCCGAACCATTATTTCCCCCAAGCGTGGGAAGCGCGCTCATCACGCCATTTCGCCATCGGTACCCGAGACAAATGTAGCCGTTGCGATAGCCGCACCAGTTCTCCTTGAGGGGATCCTTGGTCGCGGCTTGAGCCGTCCCAGCAGTTTCGCCCTTGTTGCCCTTGTTGCGCCAAACCGAATTACTCTCCGGTCCTCCGAGCGTACCAAGGTCCGTGATTCGCTTGGCGATCCAAAGCGAGGCGTGCTCGATCTTGCTGCCAGGCAGGAACGCGGAACCCGAAACCCAGCCTCGATTGTTGATGCTTTCAGCCTGGGAAAAATTTCCGCCGAGCGTGCCGAGACGAACAAGGTAGTAGGGAGTCTGGCCGTTATCGTGTGCTTGCCGGAACTGCGCGGAGGAATCCATGTGTCCGGCAACCGGCGGCGATGCCAACGGAAGCGACCCTTTGATTGGAATTGGCGCAAGTGGCCATGGGCGATATAACATGGATGGCCTGGCATGAGCGGCTTGCATCGTCAACGCGGTCGGCGTCACACCCGAAGGAGCGAAGCCCGATTGTGCACTGCTGCTGCAGCCGGCGAGTGTTATTGCGATCGCACACACGACCAAAGCGTAACGAACTGAACTCGAAGCCATCATTAAGGACTGCTCCTTTAGAAAGATTGGGATGATGGCGACGGCGATCCGCCGCAGCCGGAAAGCACAGCAACGGCCGCGCAGATGCCTAATGCATAGCGGCCTAGTTCGAAAGTCTTCATCTCCTTGCTCCAATCTCGACGCGAAACGCAACGCGCTGGCCCAGCTGTATGGTCGCGCGTCGCGGATGGACGCGGAGACCGTGGCAGTGGAAGTCGAGCGGCCCTACGAGGGGCGCCGAACCTGCTGCCGCGGATTGAGGCGCGGCGATTTGAGGCGCGAGCGACATTGACGGCGACGGCGATCCAGCGCACCCGGAAAGCACACACACAGCAACAACAGCCGCGCAGAAGCCTAGTGCGTAGCGCCCCAGATCGGCTGTTTTCATTTGTTTTTCTCCGATCTCGACGCGAGCGCATCGAGTAAATGCAGCATCACTTTGTAGGGATTGCCCAGAAGCCGGGACCGTCGCCCGTACTGCGATCGTACAACTGCCCCACGATCTGGCCGAAATCATTGATTCCTTCAGCGTTGATCAGAGTAAGGGAGGAGCTTGGACCAACGAGCGTGTTGAGGTCTGTCATCACTCCGCGCTGCCATAGGAATGCGCGGCACGTAGCGCTCCCGCTCCCTCTTTTGCAGGACTGGCCGACAACCTGGCCCTCGTCGTTGATCGCCTCGGCCATGCTAAAAACATCGCCTGGTAGCGTGCCGAGGTCATGCATCGTTCCGCCTTTCCAATAAAAGGCGTGAGTCGTCTTGTCGCCTGGCAAATCCGATTGCCCGACGACTTCATCCTTGTTGTTGATCGCAAACGCTACGTTGTTCTTCTTTCCGCCAAGGTTGCCGAGGTCAACCACTTTCCGGCCATCCCAGAGCACGGCGTGATGCAGCGCCGAGTAAGAGGGGAATGTGCACCGCCCGGTCCCGCCGACTACTTGCCCACTTTCGTTGATCCAGGTGGCGAGCCCGATCACGTCACCAGTAAACGGACGTAGTTCGTGGATTTCGCCCGTTTTGGGGCCCCAGACGGCTGCTTCCCAATCGAAGACTTGGGGAGCGGCGCAGCTTGGGTCGCGAGCAGCGTTCTCTGCGGTTCCCACCGACCGCCCGCGGCTATCGACGCCGCCATAAACTAGAGCATTGTTCCCTCCAAGCGTCGGGAGTGCGGTCATCACCCCGTTTTGCCACGCGAACGGAAGAACGAGGTTGTTATGTCCTCGGCAGCCTCCGTTTGCAGTACAAAAGAAGAGGTACCCCCAGCTCTCTCCCAATGGATCGACTGTCGCGGTTTGAGCAAAACCGGTGATGAGACCGCGATCAGGATTCCCCCTGGCGATGCTGTTGAGGCCGCCGAGCGTACCGAGATCGGTGATCCTGCCGTTGATCCACGACGTAGCGTGTTCGGTTCTGTTACCCTTCAGGTCAGCGTCGCCGGCCATCAAATTCTTGGCGTTGATAAAGAACGGAGTTGCACCCGCCGTGCCGCCTAACGAGGGAAGAACGGTGTAGACATACGTGACGTGCCCATGGCTGCGTTGTTGGGCCTGTGCGGCGCGGTCCGTCAACGGGGTCCGCGTCACACCCGAAGGAGCGAAGCCCGATTGTGCAGCGCTGCTGCAGCTGCTGAGCATTGCTGCGACCGCGCAGATAATCAAAGCGTATCGAGTCGAATTTGAGGAAATCATTTAAGACTGCTCCTTTCAGATAGAAACGGGAATCACTTCAGCTTCTGAGTGAGCGCGAGGCCCGCTTTAATGCGGGTGGTTGTTGCTCTCCCGTGGAATGATCCGCGTTCGGATTTGAGAAACAGAAGACAGGCGTAACCTCCTGTCCGTCAGCTTCTCTATCGCGTCAGTTTGAACACGGTTCCGGCGCCTGCTGCGCCGCCAAGTACAGCCGTGCCGTAGAGCTCGCCTCTTGCGCCGGCGAATAGACTCGCGGCCGGTTCCGACCCGTCGTTTGGTTTATCGTCCAAAGAGTGGAGAACACTTTCAGTGTAGCTCCCTCCCGATGGCGTAAGTTTAAACACGACGCCAACACCGAGGAAGCCGCCGTGATAGGTCGTCCCGTAGAGCGCGCCACTTGCGCCCATGATGAGGCCAGCCAATGGTGACGCGCCATCGGAGCCGCCTTGAAAGCTGTAGAGCACGCTCTCGCGGTATTGCTTTCCATTAGGCGTTAATTTGAATGCCGTCCCGCAACCGTAACCGTTGCATCCACCGCCGCCACCGCCGCTGGTTGTGCCGTAGAGCGCGCCGTTTGTGTTCATGATGACGCCAGCCTCTGGCCAACAGCCGTCGCTGCCCCCTTGGAATCTGTAGAGGACGCTCTCGCGGTAGTTCGTTCCTTGGGGCGTCAATTTGAATGCCGTCCCACAACCATCACTGGCGCCGCCGCCCAAGGTCGTGCCGTACAGCGCACCGTTCCTATCGGTGATCAGGCCCGAATACCTAGGGTTTCCGCCATCGGTGCCGCCCTGGAAGCTGTAGATCACGCTCTCGGAGTATTTGCTTCCTTGGGGTGTCAACCTGAACACTGTCCCGCAGCCTGCTTGGGAAGCGCATCCGGCGCTATTGCCGCCTCGATCGGTCGTGCCGTACAACGCGCCTTTCGCATCAACGATCAGGCCCGCATCCGGCGTGTCGCCATCGGTGCCGCCGCCAAAGGCGTAGAGGACACTTTCGGTGTAGCCGGAGGCCGACGGGGTGAGTTTATACACCGTCCCGTAATTCTTGCCGCCTGACTGGGTCGTCCCGTAGAGCGCGCCACTTGTATCCATGATGACGCCAGCAGCTGGTGTGTAGCCGTCGCTGCCACCTTGGAAAGTGTAGAGCACGCTCTCGGAGTATTTACGGAGGTCGGGCGTCAACTTGAACACCGTCCCGCCGCCGGGGTTACCGCCGAAATAGGTCGTCCCGTAGAACGCGCCCTTCTTATCGGCGATGAGGCCCGATTCCGGGACTTTGCCGTCGCTTCCACCTCGGAAGCTGTAGAGCAGCCTCTCGTTGTTGATTTGTGCTAGCGCACTGGCCATAGCGCTGCCATGTTGCGTGTTGGTCGCGGTCACGCTGTACGTGCCGGCCGTACGTGCTGAAAAATCCGCCTCCGTGCCACCTTCTTTCACTTTGAGAATACCGCCACTGGAAGTCCAGTGAGCGGACAGAGGCTTCGTCCTCACGAGGTTGCAGTTCGGCCACCTGAACCTGTACACGAGATATTCGCTACGAAGAGTCACGTGCTGGCCGATCTCGAATGCAGCGCTGCCCGGGGAGATGACGAACCGGTTAGGGCAACGACCGGTCTGCGGAGACAGTTGCCGCGTCTTGTTCTTCGAAGCGTCGCGGGCGTTGGCAATAGAGCCGCCCGGCACTTTGCGCAAACCCGCGGGCGGCGCGCTTTGTTGCACCAGCGCTGAGGCTGCGGGCATCGGCGCAGGACCGCTACTGCTGCATGCGGCCAAGAGCGCTGCGCCAACGCACGCGCTCACGAGGCCTCGTGGATTTTTCATGAAGTAACCGCTCGGATTGCAGAGTTCCACTAGCGCATGTCTCCTAAATTATTGGTCCCGCGGCTTAGTGCTTCTTTATGAACGACCCCGATTGTGTCGCGAGAGAAAACGCGGTTCAGCTCACCGGACATAAGCCTAGCGGCCGAGGCTAAACGCATCCCGAAACCACTCCGAAACGCACGACGTGCTCGGCAGCGGCGGCGCGTTCCCGGGGAATCCTGGCCCGGCGCCGGCAATACCAACGGCTTTCTCGCGACCCCGGGCCACTAATGGGCACATCTAAAAGCGCCGCGAGAGTCCATCGGGGACCCGCAGCGCCGGTGGGCTAGAACTCGACGATGGACTTCATAAACCCCATGAGGTCCATCGCCGTGATCGTGCCCGACCTGTTGGCAAAGAACCGCGGCACCATCCGCTGCATGCTCTCGCGTGTAATGGAAGGAGAGTCAGATCTTGAACGCTTCCTCGATTGCGCGATCTTCGGACCACAAAGCTCCTTCGGCCATCAGCTCCGCCAGTTTCGCCTCGCCGAAATGGCCGCGAAGAGGCTGCAGGAACCATTCCGGTTCCACTTCGACGTACGTGTCCCGAGGAAACGCCTGCACGAGAAACCTCGCCTCTGCAAAGCCAAGAAGCCGGGCGGCGAGCTCGTGTTCCGCGCGCTGCGCGGCTACACCAGCGATTAATTGTAGCGCGGGTGCGATTCCGTGCGGAAAGAACTCCTCGGTGCTCAGCTTCAAAACAGACCGACCGTGCGTTTGCGCTTCGTCGATCTCGCCCGCTATCAAGAGCAAGACGCCGAGATAGTATTCGGCATGAACCCCGCCCAGAACGTCTTTCGTTAGCTGCGTGCCTTTGTACCCTTCGCGTGCCAGCTCGATCGCGCGCCCGAGGTTTTCGTCTAGTTGCGCTAGCCGCGCACGTTCCGACATGGCCGTCCATCGGTTGCGATCTAATTGAAGGTGCAGCGCCTCGTACGTCTGGGCCATTAGGATCGAAAACTCTCGCGAGACTTGAAAATTACCACGCCTTCTGTATATCCTCGCGAGAGTCCAAAAATCCCAAGCGCTACGATAACCGTCGCCAACGCGCTGCGCGAGCTCGAGCGATTCCTTCACAAGCGCCTCGGCTTCGTCGAGTCGATTTACGACTAACAGAGCCCACCCTCGAAGAAACAGCAGCCGCACGAGGAACCACTCATTACCCAGTGCGCGTGCCGGACCTAGAGCCTCTTCAGTTACGCGCAGTGCTTCGTCCAGGTTCGTTTGCAGATAAGCTCGGACTCTATGGAGTGCAAGCGCGACACTCAACGACGGGTGTTCTTCATATGTAATGGCGGCTCGCGCGGATTCTAACCAGTGCATGCCCTCGTGGTAGTACTGGGTGAACCAAAACGGCCCGAGGTGCGTCACGATCTCGGCGCCGAGCACCGGATCGTTGCGTTGTGCCAGACTCCATTCCAACGCTGCGCGGATATTGTCGATCTCTCCTTCGATGGTCGCGAGAAAGGCGAGTTCAGGCACCCGTAGCCAATTGCTGCCCGCTCGCCGTGCGAACTCCGTAAAATACCGCGCGTGGTGATGCGCGGTTGCGTCGAACTCACAGCCCTCACGCAGGCGCTCGATCCCATATTGTCGCAGAGGCTCCATGAGCCGATACCGCTGAGACTCCGCACCAAAATGGACTGCGACGAGCGATTTGTTTACCAAAGGCCAAATCTTGTCCAGTACGGCGAATTCGTCGAGCGACTCGTCCACGCCGGCCGCGTAGATCGTCTCGACCGTCCAGCCGCCTCGGAAAATTGCCAGGCGGCGAAACAGCGCTTTCTCCTCTTCGGACAGCCACTCATAGCTCCAGTCGAGGGCGGCGTGCATCGTCTGATGCCGCGGGTCTGCCGCCCGGACGCTGGCCTTTAGAAGCCGGAACTCGCGTAACCGATCCAGCA
>CAWKOF010000004.1:0-853705 GCA_963851255.1 Vulcanimicrobiota bacterium
TCAAGACCGCCGCATTCAACCACTCTGCCACCTCTCCAAGTGCCCGCGGATCCTTATGGTTATTGATATTTTTGGGTAACTGGTTTTCTCACCAAATCATGTTGCGGCCGTAAGTTTCTCACGGACTTTCGATCGCGGGTACCGTTGGTCCCCTCCACGTGAAGCCGCTAACGTTTAAGTTGCGTCAGCTGCCAGACTCCGGTCACTATTCGTAGCGCTTACTGATCCGAGCTTGCCCCTGTCTCGAGTACCTGCCGGCGTACGTGTCGGCGTCGATCTTATACGGGATCTTCCATGTAACGCCAACGGCGCGCAGCGCTTCACGGACCCGTGTGCAGTCTGCTACGTCGTCGATATCGTAGGTATAGACGCAAATGACCCGAGTATCGGGGCTCGCGGTGTTCGGATTAGGTTTCTTCGTCGCTACCTTGGCGCTCCCACCTAGCAGCCCAAGCTCGGTTGCGGTTCTGATCTTGAGCCACCAGGAATCGATTTCTGCGTTCTTGATGAAGAGCATCCATTTACCGCCTCGGTCGCTATGCTCTGGGTACGAGTCCCGATCCCGGCGCTCAGCATAAATCCAATATTCGTCCGCGACCTCCGAGGGCAGCCGATCGTCGCCGGCGATGTACGCAACGCTCGGCTCCAAATTTTGGGAGTTATCTGACCCGTCGATCGAAGACTGTATCCCAAAGCCTTATACCCAGCGCGGCGCCTTGCCGCCATTCTCGCGAGAACGGGAACCTCCATGTCAACATAGTCATAGACCACGACTTCCTTCTTGCCGACGTGGTCGCGGTGAAGGCGCCCCACGTATTGCGCCAGCGTTCCCTTCCACGAGATCGGCATCGCAAGGAAGAGCGTGTCGAGTCGTGGGTCGTCAAAGCCCTCACCGAGGTAACGGCCCGTGGCTAGGATTAGTCGTTCGTCGCCATCGGGTGCACGCAGCGACGCTTCTGCGGCTCGGCGCTCGGCGCCGCTCATTCCACCCCGAAGCACGGTAACGTTGTGCGCGGCTCCTTTGAAGCATGACGCCAGGTACTCAAGATGGTCGCGGCGTTCCGTCAGCAGCAGAGGGTTTCTCCCAGCTTCCAATGCGGCGAGCACGTCATCGACGATCACGGTATTTCGATCTACATCTCGAGCCACCGCACCAAAGATTGCCGGCATCGAGGTCCCTGGCGCCTGTAGGTCGAGTGGCAACCGAAACGCCGTTGGTCGCAGCTGGACGACGTGGTCGAAGCTGCGCTGAGCTGCCCGTGCTCGGGGATCGACCCGGTATCGCACCGGACCGCACTGCATGAAAATGATTGGATGGCGTCCATCTTTTCGTGCAACCGTTGCGGAGAGCCCGAGGACGTAACGAGCTTTCGAGCGGCGCGCCACCATCTCGAACGTTGAAGCCGAGATGTGGTGACACTCGTCCACAACGAGGTGACCGTATCCAGCAACGAGATCGGACACCTCGCCTTTACGCACGAGGCTCTGAACCAACGCGACGTCGATGCGTCCGGACGGCTTGCGGCGGCCGCCGCCAATGCTTCCGACGTCCGCGGATTCAACGGAAAGAAACGTCTTTAGCCGTTCGACCCATTGGGCGAGCAACTCGCGCCGATGAACCAGGATAAGGGTGCTGCAACCGCGCCTTGCGATTGCGGCAGCGGCAACTACCGTCTTACCAAAAGCTGTTGTCGCTGCCAACACGCCGCAATCGTGGTCGATCAGCGCCTCAAACGCGCGCTCCTGTTCCGGCTGCAGCTTGCCCAAGAAGGGCATGTCGAATCTCGTGCCGGACTCTCGGCGATCCTCTATCAACGGCTCGACGTGAATCGACCGGAGCAGGTCGACAGTTTCGTCGAGGCATCCTCGGGGAAGTGTGATATAGCGAGAAGATAGTTCCGCGCACGAGATAATGCGAGGTTTGCCATAGGTGGGGAACCGCATCGCCTGAGCTCGGTAGAACTCGGGGTTCTGAAATGCAGCCAGCCGAACGAGCCGTGTCACCAAGTCAGGTGGCAGACACGCGCGGTCGACGTAGATGCCGTCGGCCAGAACGAGGTTCACCGACGCAGGAAGCGCACCGCGAACCGGCCCAACAGTGCGACGGCGCGATGGCGGAAGAAGCCAGGGTGCTTCCGTTTCATCTTCATCTACCGGCATGCGAACGCCCAGGATCCGGCCCGACTCTTGAGCATCTTTAACCAACGTCGAGACGGCAGATGGCGACATTCGCTGCAGTGACCCAAGGAAAGCCCACTGATTCTCGTACGGTACAAGTCTTTCGTTGACGAAGACGCTGTTGCCGTGCTCGCGGGAGCGCCGCGCGAGCGGGAGCGCGATTAAGTTGCCGAACCCGCCGACTGGCATGGAGTCTTGATTCGGAAAGAGCCGGTCGTAGGATGCAAAGCCGATCTCGGGACGCCGCTCCATCGTCTCCGTCAGCAACGCCGCGCCGAGCAGACGCGCGTCGCGCGCGGGTATGGGTTGAGCAAAGAATATCCAGACGTGGCCACCTTGGCCGGATCGCGAGCGTTCAAGTGCTGCGGGTACACCACGTACGCTGCACGTTTCCTGATACGCTAGAGCGTCGTCGGCCCAATGCTCGCCGTCGAAGTCCACTGCGAGAAACCAACACGTGTCGTCGCGCAATAAGGGATAAACGCCCATAACGAAGTCCCGGGAGCCGTTCGAGCTAGACGCACCACGGAGGTGGCGTTTGATTGAATCGTCGGTTACGGGGATAAAGGCTTGGTTTGGGCAAACGCCACATTTGATTTTTGGCTTGCCGCAGATTCCAGCGACCCATTCGTTTGAACAGGCCGGCGCGTAGCCGAATCGTCCATCCCTTGTGTTCTCCCATCGCAGTGCGAAGACGTCGGGACGGCCGGCAAAGAACCGACGGAAAAGTGCAATCTTTTCTTTAGGTAACAACGCGCGTTCGGTCGGAGATGCAGATCGCACGGAGGGCTGCTGTTGGAGCAGAGCTTCGAGTTGCGCCTCGAGCGCCGCTCGCTGCTTTTCCAACTCCCGGATTTGCCTCTGAAGCGACTCTACTGCGGTATTTTTAGGGGCATTTGCCATCGAGGTCGTCTGCGACTCCAATATGCGACCTGAACAATCCTGGGGGCACGTGGCCCCGAGCCGCTGCCCAGCGCAAGGCCTCTCTGAAGGCCGTCGGGCGTCTCAGGAGGCAATGCGGCTCCTGGCATAAGCATTTCAAGCAAGCAACCGATTTGCTGGCTATAGCCGCCGAAACCCTCTAAAGTCAACAAAGTTGACAAAGTAAACTCCTCGACGCTACTATGCCCTAGGGGAGATCAACGACCATGCCTACTACCCTCGTCAACGTTCGAGAGGCTGCCGCCCGCCTGGGCGTCCACGAAAACACGATTCGGAACTGGGAAGCGAAAGGGATTTTGCGCGCAATCCATCTTCCTGTTTCCAATTACCGACGGTTCGAGCTTGGCGAAATTGAGCGAATGGCCCGGGAAATGCGTTCGCATCCAGCGCCGGCTGACGAGGACTATATCATCGAACCAAGTCGCCCGATTCAAGGGGATATCACTTACGGCGACCTCGAAGCCTAGTCGCCGTTGCAAAGACAAGAGCGCCCTGCGGACGCCGTCTACTACGAAACGCGACATGCTTTCTTGAGCCAAGGGGACATCTTTAGAGACGTCCCTCTGGCTTATCCATTCCCGCCAGCTGAACTCGTGGAGGATCCGGGCGCACCCGTGGGAGCGCGACAGTTCCTTTCCGGACCATTTGAAATCGGTCACGCGATGTTGCTGACTCCAACGTGCTCCATGCGGGCACAGCAAACTGCCAATGTCGCCTATCCGCATCCCGTACGCATACTTGCAGTCGTGCGGCCGGTTCAGGAGCTGGTCGATCGCGGTATCTTCACCGCCGACCGCCTCGGGATTCTGCGAAAATATGACGGGCTCATGAACTACATGTACTTACCGGAATCCCCGCCGTTTGATCTTCCCGAGAGCGTTGCGCTTCTCTACATGACGGTCATTCTGCACCACGACATTATCGAAGGCCAACGCATCACGCAGCTGACTTACGAGGGCGCACAGCAACTGCAGCGTAAGTTGGTCCTGTTCGCATCCGGCTTGCCTGTCGATCGGAATGAATTTATACCGCCGATGGACTGATCGGAGCCGCCTCAACCTGCTCCCTGCACACGAAGCCTTGACCACCTATTGGACGATTACTTGCCCTGCCGAACGATGTGAGAAACTCCCTTCTTCTCACAGATTTTCTCACCGAATAAGACATGATAAGCCTCGATAAGGATTGGTTCGTTGGCTTCGCGTGCTCAAACGATACTTGCCAGGAATTATCGAGGCTAGCTGCAAACATTTCAAGACCGCCGCTTTCAGCCACTCAGCCACCTCTCCAAGTCTTCGCAAGCCCCAACTAAGCCTAGCTAGTGCACCAACTGATACTTATCGGGCCTAATCGATTCCTATTTTTGGTGAGAAAAATCCGCGGAGTACCTTAACGCCTTCCTGCTGCGGAAACGCTTGGAGCACCTGGCGGCTATGCGTTTACTTATCCGAAGGCGTAAACGCCATGCCCGTACAGGCACCCATATCGTAAAGCACGCGAAAGCGCGGCACGGAGACGAACCTGGGCCGCGCCTCGCCGTAGCCGCAAAACCTCCGCACAGCGTTTCCGCGCCCTCTGCGCGTTAACGCGTTGCAGCTTGGATCGTTGCTGATGCGAGCACGCGAGCGGCATCATGACGGTGAGCGGCGGCGAACTACGCGATGCGATACGCGCGCTTTCAAGCGGATGAATCTCGTGATCGAAGCGAGCGGGGACGCCGCGCTCGCGGCGTTGCTGACGCGGCGCATCCCCGGCGTGGCTGGCAGACGCGTCGCGGCGGTCGTCAGCGGCGGCAACATCGACCCCGCACGCTACGCGGCCTTAATTACAACGCCGGCGTCGTGATGTTGCCGCAGGCGACGTAGGCGTTATTCGTCGTGCTCTTGTGCGCGTCAATCGAGAACGGCTGCGCGACCAGCTGATCGATCGTCGTGTTCGAGACCGTCGTCGTCGAGCCGCCGTTGATCACGTTGGCCAGCGCATGATTCACGCTGCCGGAACTGGCGCAAGTGCCGTTATGGATGTGCGCCGGCTGCGCGGTCGCCGGCGCGCCGGCGAGCGTGATAACAACTTGGACGTCCGCGCCGTTCTGCGTGAGCGTCGCCGTACCGCTCTCGCCGGAGTTGTTGAGCTGATTCAGCGTCACCGTCAAGTTGTTCGTCGCCGCGTTCTTGACTCTGGATGCCCCCTTAGAAACAGTAGTCGAGCTGCGAGATTGGCTAGCGGGTACAACCGCAGTGCTCGGGGTCAGGAACCCGCTACCCGAGCATGCCGCAAGAAGGGCAGCAGTAAAACCCATCGCCACCATCTTTACTAAGAAACGCATAGGAAGAAGCCTCTTTGTTTTTATTCAATTGCTAGGTGCCTAGGAGGAGGTCCGCGGGCCGAGACCGTCACGACAGCGCCCCGCGCAAACCTAGCAGGCCTCCGTTACCCACGGCGGCCCCGATCCCTCTCGGCGTCGGCAACGCCGGTCACGATCATCGGAGACGCCCCGCGACGGCGCGCCGCCTACGTCGCCGACGTCGTAATGTTACCGCAGGCGAGGTAAGCGCCCAGGTTATCGGCGCTCTGGTGCACGTTGATCAAGAATAGCTGCTCGCTGTAATTAACCACCAACTCCGTGGCGGCAGTCCTAAACCCGTGCGTTCTGATCATCTGCAGCTTGAGACCGCCGAAAGCGCGCTTTTGCTCCACGACGAGGTCGTCGAGTTGCGCTCTCGGATTCGGCGCTTGGTAGCCGCTGTCGAAGAATTGCAATCACGCGGAGCAGCTTCTTCCGCACCCTAACGAGTCGATCGTTCGATCCTGCCTCCACTTCGCGATGCACCCATGGGAAGCATAAGGTTCGAACCGAACATCGTATCTACTATAACGTTACTAGGCCGTTCCGCGCTGCTTTACGCATAATGCAAAAGTGAGGGGCAGCTCTTGTGATAGGCGAGTCGGTTGACGCTTGGTAGGCACAGAGAGTCCAAGCGTGACACAGGTGTTGGGATTTCCTTGGGCCGGTCTTCGTTCAGTGCCTGATAGATACGACAGGATTCGCCGGGGGATATTACGTAAGGCCCCTCAAACTTCCGGTTCCCGTGTCGAGCGTCGGCGATACTGCCTAAGGGCCTCGGAACTTCCGGTCCAGGCTGGGAGATCGAGCTGATGCGTCATCCTGGCGGCTTGGGTCGCAAAGGCGGGCGGGAGCTGATGACCTAAGCCGCATTACTCGTCGCCTGCACGGGCATCTGAATCGACAAGTTTCTCGTTATGCTCGTCATGCCTTCCAGACGTTAGACTTCCGCGTAGGGCCGCGACAATTCCAACTACTACACTAACGAAGGCGGCGAACGCAGCTAGATTTGAGAAGGTGAGAATTGGCCTTAAGACTGGGATGGATTCGAGATCAACCCTGCGAACGCTCACTGAAGAACGAGGAACACCGTTGCGCTCAGGCGAGGGCGTGGGCGTGCGCAAAGGAGTAGCGTTGCGCTCATAGTGGGGCCCGTTCAGAGTACCACTCACCGTCAGCGCTACGTTTTGCGTTCCAGCGCTGCGCGGAGTAGCTAGCCAAAGACACGCTATTGGTCCTTCATTTGATGGACTTGCGCCTACAATCTCCTCGTCCTTTTCAATTAAGAGGGGTTTTATTTCGAATGAAGGGGCGTCGAGCTGACACTGGACGGTACCCCCTGTCTGAAGCGCGCTCCTGACTGCAAAGACACCGGTTTCATTTTCGTGCATCAAAGTCGGGTGTATGAACGTTACCGTATCGCTAGTTTCTACGACATTCACGGACGATCCGACGATAGAGCCAAATGTTTGGAGCACGATCTTTGTATATACGCTCGTGACACTGTTCATGTACGAGATTAATGTAGCAACGGCGAATAGTAACACCGGTCCAAAAATCAGCGCGATGGTGACGTTTTGCCTTACCCAAGACTGTGTCGTGACCCCCCATTGACGAGGTACAGCCAAAGGGACGCGCCAGGTCCAGGAACCTAAACCGGTTGCAAAAAACACCCACCACAGAAGAAAGCAAGCAACGAACCACGCTATTGGAAAGAAACCGTACGCATCGCCAATAGCTAAGACGACAAGCGCAAAGAGACAAGCCAAAGTGATGAGAGCGATCCGAAGTGGTCGAGCTCTCAGTCGCGGCTCAAGCCATCGATAACTGAAAAAAGAAAAGAGGCATGACACGGCTATTGTCAGCACAAAGCTTGTGCCTGTCATATCTTAGACTTCGTGGCGATGGGCATACGTAAAGGTGACGTGGCTTTTTAGATGGACCTGGTAGATAACGTCTGACGCCCAGTCGCTCGTGCTTGCCGCGCTTAGCGCACCGCGCGAGACGAAACCACTCATCAGCGGATAACTGCCTTATAGTTGCTATATTTCATCGCCATCGTCCTTATCCAATTCCTCAGGGTCACGGGGGCGAGGGCTTAGGTGCAAGCTCGTCCGGGCTCAGCTTCAGCACGTCGACCACCTGGCTCCTTGTTATTGCATCTTTGTTGCTCCTCGAAGAGACTTTGTACTGTCGCTTCTGACGGGTACCGTCATCCCGGGCCAACTTCCGGCCGCCTCCACCAATGCTACAATAAGGACCTCGGAACTTCCGGTTGAGACTTGCTTCAGCTCCAAGGACCGACTGTCAGAAAATCCGACAAATCCTCATCAGGGTGAATCGGCTTTTCACCGAAAATTGCTAGAAGGGCTGGATCAGGATACTCGTTGCGATAGACGACGCGGTAGTGGTAACATCTGACGCGCTAGTTTTGTCATTTGCTTAGAATTAGACTCCTGACTGTCCGCCGCAATTCACTCATGCCGTTTGTATGATTGGCGTACAGCATCTACATTCTTTGTCCTTCTTTTTTATTGCTCTGCAATTTGTTCTAATTATGGCGCAGGTTGATATGAGACAACGCGCCGACATTCCCGACGATGCCAAGCCCGTTGACTTCCGTAACATGCTTCGAGCGTTTATAAGCTGGAGCGCGTACAAGGCACAACTTGTGGAAACCTATACCGCGATGCATTACATTCCGTTGCGCACATGGGGTTTTTTGCTTTTTGTGATGGGCCTTGTGTTTGCGCCATTTTGCTACTATCTAACTCAGTCAAGCCCAGAGACGCTTCTACCGACTGGCGGACAGTTTACAGAATTAGGACGGGCGCTGGAGCTGGTATATTGGGCTTTCTTTTGGTTTATACTTGTTGCCGGCATTTGTGGCATGTTTGCAATGGCATTTGGGCGGAACCGAGTCATAATCTCCGATCCAGGATTTCATCGGCAAACTTCTTTTATTAGGTTAGTTGGTAAAATCGGTGTGGCTAACTATGTTCTCTTGCTCGTGGGAGTAGCGCTCTTGGGTGCTTTCGCGGTGTTTGGGCGCGTAACGGCACAAACTCAACAAAACTTTCTGTTCATTTCAACGGACGAGCCGGCTATTTACGTCGTGCTAAGAAAGTACGGTGACGAGGTGGTAACTGCGCGCTACGAAAAAGACGCGATATCACAAACATTTCGTGTTTTTCGACTCGATGATAATTCTCACGGAGTCATTATGAGTGAGCGAAATATCCCTAAGGTATTATTTACTACGGAACAAGTGACAGGTATTCGGTAAATGCTACCGAGGACATGTGGAATCTAAAGGTCGGCTGGGCTGCCACGCCCGGAGACTCACAACTCCCGCCGGCCCGTCTTACGCCTTTCACGTTAGCGTCCAGTTTGCGTGTCATGCTGAACGGAGTCCGAAGGACCTTGTCATCCTGAGCGGAGGCGGGATGTTCGATGCGTATAGACTGACAATCGATTGTAAAAGCGAGCCGGGCCCTCGTTCCGGCTGGCGTGTCCGCTTGCGCGCGCCGCGGATTCCCGCGACCGCGGCCTGAACATCCGGGCCGACCACATGGATCGAAAACCACGAGAGAGGCGCGCTCTAGGAGCTCGCAGGCAGGCCTTTGGTCCCCGCGGCCAAAACGGCCTCCGCTTATCGCCCGTCGGCTCGAAAAGGACGGGCATATGGGGAATCCCGGTTGAGGAGTGTCAACTATGCGTACGCCATTCGTGCCCCTAAGTGCTGTCGTGACTCTGATGGTGGGCGTGTTGCTTGCGGGATGTTCCGGCTCGCAGGCAACGTCGACAGTGCCCTCCGGGTCCATTGCCGACCTTGCCAACGGCCGCCTCACGCCGCTGCGGTTGCTCCAACTGCAGGTCGATGGGAGGCTGCCCGCGCCTATTCCGCGCGCAGCGCTGCGCGACGAGTTGGCGCAGCAGGGCCGGCCTCGGCCGCACCCCGCCTTCCACCGCGCTGCGAACGTCACGCTCTGGGTATCGAATACCAACTACAGCTACGTCTTCGGGCAGGACCGGCATGGACGCAAGACGATAACCGCGATCGACGTGGCCGCGAACGGCTGCAACTATCCGATCGGGCTCAAGGTAGATCACGCGCAAAATCTGTGGGTCGGCTGCGAGTTCAACGGCCAGTTCACCGAAAGTATCGTTCAGGAGTACGCCAGCAGCGGAACGCTGAAGAACCAGTACGTCCCCGGCTGCCCAAACCCGGTCTCAACGTGCACGTCCTTCTCCAGCTTGGGATACGACAGCGCGCTCGACTCCAGCGGCAACGTCTTCGCGTCACTGAACCTGTACAGCATCGAAACGTGCAACCCAAGCTGCGTTTCAAGCTTGAGCGCCGGGTTCGAATGGTGGCCGGGCGGCAATACGTCCGCGACGCCAACCTTGATCTCGTTGGGAAGCAACTGCGCTCCGGTTTGCGGCGTCGGTTACGCGGACGTCGACGGTTCGGGCAATCTCTGGTTCACCTTCTCAGGCTACAATAGCAGTCAAGTTTATGGCTTTGGCCTTGGCGAAGTGACCAATCCCACAACAAATCCGAAGTTCACGATCGTAGAGCCGATCGGAACATATCAGTTTTTCGGCGGTGTCTACGTAAGCAACGGCGGAAAAACGCTCAACGTGATCGATCAAGACGCCCGAACGATCTCGCAGTATAGCTTGCCGGTCTCGCCGAGCGGAGCGCCCTTGGACGTTCTCGGCCCCACGCCGAAAAACGCGCTCGGCCTTGGCGATCCCGTTTCAGGCGGATTCAACCAATCGGAGACGAAGATGGCGATCGGCGACGCGTACGGTTGGATTGACTTCGGGAAGATCGCGTCGAACGGCTGGCACGCCACCGCGAATCCCAACTTCTACAGCGGCATAGACGGAGCGGCCTACACGCCTTCGGACAAATAAGCTCGGAGCCTAGATTGCGCAGTCGCCCAATGCGCTGAACAACCTGACAGCGAGTTCCCCATTTGGTAACGATTTGGTAACGGATTATGTACCGGCGGACTCTCTGAAGTCGCGATAATCCTGACTCCGAGGTCTTAGCTGCGCTTGCGGTGACGTATCGAGATGACCGCAGGTGATTTCCAATACCGCTGCATTCAACCACTCTGCCGCCCCTCCAAGTCCTCGCAAGTACTGCTAATCACTTAGAATCCGTCTTATAGTGACATACGGATACACACGGTACAAGATTTATGTTATTGCAGATGCATCAGACGGGCGTTACTGAGGCTCAGGCGCGAGAAGGCTTGGAAATGTTCCTCGCGACGGGGAGTGTCTTTGACGCTGTTGACTTGGTGACTAGGAAAAGATGCCCGCGGCTCTCACGCCGAGCCGCGTCGAGCGCACAGGGATACTCTAATACGGCAACGCCAAATACGCACTTCTAGCCTAAGTAGCTACTTCTTTGCGTTGAAGGTGAAGGTGATCGTATACCCTGAAGTGGTCGACACCTTCGCCGTGCCTTTGCGCACCTTTCCGATAACGCTTGGGCGGCCGCTTCCGCCTTCAACGCTAAAGGAAAACAAGGTTTCTTTTTTCTTTGAAGATGTAATCTTACCCTTGAAAGAGTACTTTTGGGTGTCGCCGGCAAGCGTTATGTAAACGGGGCCCGAGACATTCTTTTTCTTCTGAATGATTACAACTTTAATAGTCCCGGACTGCTTCTGCCCTTTGGCCGAGGCGGTGACCGTTCCCTTATACGTTCCCGAGATCTTGTGGCGCTTAGCGGGAACGACCCCGCCTTGCGATTGCTCCAGACTGATCGCCGGCGGGAGAGCCGGCACTACTCCTCCGGCCGGCGAGGCGATCCTGTTGCCCGAACACGCGCAGATGGTGAGCGAGACGATCGTGCAAAAGGCGGCGAAAATCGTTCGTCTAGTCATGAAGACTCTTTATCGACGCGGGCAGCCGAACGGACCGGTCGGCCCTGCATGTGGCACGAACTTCGAGAAGCGACCTAAAATGCTTCTTACCAGCCGACGGCTTCAGCATCTTTTCCGAAATCTGAACCCGCGGCGTACGCACCGTTGGGCAGCACCATGATCGCCACTGTCGAGCAACAGAAGGGACGAAACGGGTCGTCTTGGCTTCCGAAAGTCGCGATAGGTACTTATGAGTACCGGCACCTCGATAGTTCGTGCTCAGTCAGTGTCAGCAGAGACATATCGGAGTGGCATTCGTGATTTTCAAGAGCGCCGACTCAACCACTCTGCTACCTCTCCAAGTGCCCGCTAACGTCGATTCTATATGCGGTTTCCGCAAATGGTCTTGCTAACGGAGAACGTCTAGTAGAGCCATTTGCTAACATTTGCTAACGTAAACTTAGGCCCTCTCCGGAACCAAGAGCGAACGAGCGAGCCCGTTGACCGCCTGGCGCCCACGCCCTTCGATCGAACGAGCATGGACGGACTCGTACCCTGATGAAATTGCCCGGGGACGTGCAACCATCGAAACTTCTGGAAGGGCGCGTTGAGTGACGATGTCGACATATAGGGCGGCTTGTGCGACCCGGGCGACACGGGCGCGAAGCGAAGGAAGTTGACGAGGTAATATGGGTGCGTCTTTCCGTCTTGCGGCGCCGCCTGGATCGTGAAGCCCGCGAGATTCACCGCGTCGCCTTTCGCTAGATCGAAGGCGAGTAGCGTCTTGAAGTCGCCCTGATAGACGGTCACGGAAAACGAGCCGCGAAATGCTTTTGTAGCCATTTTTTATGTGACCTCGTTTAAGCGCACACTACTCGAAGCCTTCGACGAAGTAAGCGTTCGACAAAGCCGCGTATCCTGCTCCAGAGACCTTCGAGTGACGCCTTTTGTATTGCAAGATCGGAAAATCAAAACTGAGCTTGCCGTTCTTTGAACATCCAAAAGTCGGAGTGCCGGAAGCTTGAGAGTCGGCTGTGCCGGAAATCAATTTCGAGCCGGACCATATCTTAAAGTTTTCTTGGAAGATTAACGAGCCATTCACCGTGCCCCGAGCGGTGAATGTTCCTTGGAACGGCCCCCGAGCCTTACCTGATGCTCGAAACATTCCGTAGTCACCCGAACAACTCGATCTTACTCTCGAAGATGAGAACCGTTCCCCAGACAACCTCGAGTCGATTCCTGGCGGGGACGGAAGCGTCATACTCGTCGACACAGCAGGGTTCATTATGTCACTTCGTCCACCACAACTCGCGAGTACAACAACTGCGGCGGAAAATGCCGTTGCGCTGCGGCTTAAGGATCTGCCGTTGTTCCACATAGTCGCACCTTCACGTCTTCAAGTATTTAATGTAGCACGCCTAACGCTACGGCGTGAACGCAAAAACGGTTCCGGCGCCATACGCGCCGCCGGAGGTAGTCGTGCCGTACAGCGTGCCGTTGAGGTCGATCAAGCCCGCGTTCGGGTTCACACCGTCGCCCGAGCCGCCGAAACTATGGAGTGCTGTTTCCTTACCAGACATTGTAAGAGAAAAAACCGTTCCGCACAAATGGGAACCGCTGCAGGAGTACCTGCCGCCGTAAAAAGTCGTGCCGTACAGCGTGCCGTTCACGTCGATCAAACTCGCTTCGGGGTTTGACCCGTCGACGCACTTACGTTTGGAGCAGAAGCTGTAGAGCGTCGTTTCCTTGCCGCTCGTTGTAATGCGAAAGACCGTGCCGGCGTTGTGTCGCCCGCCAGTGGAAGCCGTGCCGTACAGGATGCCCTTTACGTTAATTAAAGCCGCGTTGGGGTTCTCTCCGTCGGTGGGTCCCCCACTGAAACTGTGCGTTACTCTCTCCGCACCGGCGGTCGTGAGGCTAAACACGGTTCCGATTTCGTTCGCGCCACCCGTCGGGGTCGTGCCGTACAACACGCCCTTTACGTTGAGCAGGCCGGCTATGGGCTGTGACCCATCGGTTCCGTAGCCAAAGCCGTGCACCACCTTCTCCCTGCCGGCCGTCGTAACGCTAAAGACCGTGCCCCCATAATACACGCCGCCATCGTAAGTCGTTCCGTACAGCGTGCCCTTGACGTCGATCAAGTCCGCGTACGGGCCGTACTCGTACACGTAGCTATATCCGAAACTGTGCAGCAGCTTCTCATTACCGGTGGTCGTAACGCTAAAAACCGTGCCGGCAGGGTAGTACGTTCCGTAACCGTGCGCGCCGCCATAGAAGGTCGTGCCGTACAGCGTGCCGTTCACGTCGATCAAGCCCCCGTACGGAGCGGCCCCATCGGCGGGGGAACCACTGAAAGGGTGCAGCACCTTTTCCTCACCTGTCATCGTAACGCTAAAGACAGTTCCGTAACCATCCGCGCCACCTCCGACGGTGGTGCCGTACAGCGTGCCATGCTCGTTGATTAAGCCTGCGTATGGGCCCGATCCGTCGGACCCGCCGGCGAAGCTGTACACCAGCTGGTAGGAGGATGATTCAGGCGCCGTGGCCCTCACGCTTTGCTGCGTTACGCCCGGCGCACCGATCGGCGGCACGTCATCCTGAGCCTGTCGAAGGGCGCCGCACCCTGAAAGCAACACAGCCCCCATGCAAATACTTAGCGCATTGCGGCTTAAACTCGAACTCTTCACCTGCTTTGCTCCTTTCACAGATGCCGAAGCAGCGCGAAGCTCTTTGGGTCGCGCTGACCCTTATCTTAGCACCCACGCCGTTTTTTCGGAAGCGGCTCAACCCACGAGCGTGTCTCGCAACCCTCGCTGTTACGACAAACGCCGAAACGTTAAGGACCATGATGGGATAGCCGCCCGCATCGTATCTATATATTTGAACCCGCGGATAAGTGAAGGTCCCGGAAGATCGCGATGCCGGCACGCCGGTTGGAGGACCCGCCGAGAGTAGTCGGGAGGGACCCGCAAACGCTCGCGATCGGTGCGGTGATCCGCCTTTTTTCGAGCATTCGTGCTTGCGCGCAATGCAAAGGGCCTTTGCGGGTGCGTCAGGGCAACGGCGGATGCCCAGCCCGGTGTTGATTCCGGGCCTGGCAGTTGTTTTTCGGTCCGAGCCGACTTAGTGTGGTAGAAACGCGCTTCAGGCCATCTCTGGGCGAATTCACGAGTGTGACAACGCTCTGGTGTCGCGGAGTCGTTTTTGGTGGCGCCTCGTCAGCAGTAAAGCTGGGTATTCGCGGGCGCTTGCGCGGCGCAGGAGTGTGTTTCCGATCCGGGACGAGGCTGGTCATCCCGGCGCGAGAACGGCGTTGCAGGCCCCGCGTTTCGGTTGCGCGTCTGCGATTGCTGGCGCGGTGCAGTTTCGGTGCAGTCGATGAAAACCGACACCGTCCGTTAGAGTCTCAACGCGACCGAAACGCCTCGTCGATTCGCTAGTAACGACCAAAACCGACTCAGCTTGCGCAATATCTGAAACAATCCGCGTAGACACCGATTTTACGAGCGCCGTACACCTTCAATTGATTAAAGGACTGTGCCAAAACCCGATATCGTATTTACGATGATGATCTCCGAAAGCTCCGATAATCTGGAGGCCGCGGCGACGCTCGCCGACGACATCTCGTTTGTGCTGATGCTCGCGAGCCGGCACTCGCGTACCGACCCGAAAGAGCTGGCGCGCGTGCGCGGCGCGTTCTTAGGCGCGATCCACAACGACGATCCGGCAGCGCTAGAGCAGCTGCTTACCGACGACGTCGTCTTCACGAGCGACGGCGGCGGAAAGGTTCCTGCGGCGATAGTTCCGATGATCGGGCGCGAACGCGTCAGCAAATTCCTCTTCGGTTTAAAAGAGAAGCAGGGCTGGCGCAACGTTATTCGCATGGATACGGTGATGCTCAACGGCTTGCCCGGGCTCGTGACCTCACGCCGTCTGGCCCTCAAGACGCGGCAGCGCTGGAAATCGTCGATGGACGCATTGCGGCGATCTATGTAGTGCGCAACCCGGACAAGCTGAAGACCGTCGCTAAACGACTTCGCTCACAGCGACGCGGCGACGCCGAGAGGATCCGATATGCCGTTGGAGGAGTTGAGCGTCTTCACGTACTTGCCGGTCGGATAGTCGTCAACGAGCACATCCATGCCGGCAGGGTCGGCAATGAAGATCAGCTGATTTGATTTGTCGAGCGCGATGTGGAACGCATCCGTTGCGCCCCCGATAACCCATGGGATGTGCTTATACGGGGGCGGCATGACGTAGACGACGCCGTAGCGTTGGTCGCAAACTGCCAAGTTGCCCTTTCTATCGATCTGCAAGCCGCCTGCGTAACCCAGAAACGACAACACCGTCGTGGCTTTGCAGCCGCTAAAGCCGCCCGCATATTTGAGGACGTCGCCGTAACCAGACGCAAAATCTTGCCCCGAAACGAAGACGTTGCCTTTTTTGTCCACAGCCACCCCTTCGTTGGCAAGGCCTGTAGAGCAGGAGGCGATTGGCGTGTTGGTGCCCTGGGGATACTCGACGACAACGCTGGGTTCGTTGTTTCCGAAGTCGGCAACGTAGACATTTCCGCTTGTGTCCGTCGTCACGTCGACGGGGTCGATAAGTCCCATCGAGTATGAAAACGTCTTTTTCTCTTTCTCGTTGTATTCCGTGACGTTAACGCCTTCGTAGTTCGCGACGTATAGATTGTTCTCACCGTCGTAACCGTCGCCATCAGGACCGTTTAGCCCCTTGGTGATTGTCGACCCAAGTCTATATGAGTTATTGAGAACCTCGACCGCGTCCGTTTCGAAGTCGGACACCGCCAGCTCCGTGGGCACCTTCACGATGTCTAGCCGAGCCGGAGGAACGTGGTCGCCGAGGCGCATGTCGCGCAGGAACTTTGGGGCGATGCCGCTCCGCCATAAGCCGGTGTGCCCAACAACCGATTGATTCGTGGTTGGGCCTGCGGCCGGCAACGCGGAGCTCACGGTCTGCAACCCGGCGCCGGAGCATGCGGTGAAAAGCACAACCGCACCGATCGTGAGCGCCGTGATGGGGATTACCAAAATAGTACGCATAGAATAACTCCTCTTTCGGAGCACGCCTGAGCTGTCCACTATACCGGTGGAAGAGCTGCGACGCCCGTGGGAAGCGTTAGACCGTTAGACGAGCCGAGCGTCGTCACGTTCTTGCCCGATGGGTAGTGGTCAACGAGGACATTCGTGTGTGCACCGCTCACAGTGATATAAGCTTCGACAATGAAGATTAGCGTGTACGACTTGGTGAACGCGACGTGATAGGGAAAGTACGGATACCGGCTCGCAATCGTCGACTTGATCGACTTGTAGGGCGGTGGAATGATCTCGACGGCCGGTGGCGTGGAGTTCTGATCGCAAACCGCCAAGTCGCCCTTATTGTCAATCCTCATGCCGGCGGAATATACGAGCTTAACACCGAGTATGGTGGGTTTACAGCCTTTTAGGCGGCCTTTGTACTCAAGAATGATGGACGTGACGGGCGGATCTCCAATATTATAGTTTATGCCCGCGACGAAAACGTTACCGTTTTCGTCGACTGCGATGCCGGTGTTCTGTAGACCTGTCGCGCACATAGCGACGGGCGTATTGCTGTCCTGCGGATACTCGACGACGACGCCGCTCGCTGAAGCAACACCGCCGTTATCGGCGACATAAACGTTGTTGCTCGCGTCCGTCGTTACGGAGATCGGATCGGTAAGCTGTGAAGAGTATGTGAAACTCAACGCCCTTTTCTTATTGTACTCCGTGACATAGGGGCCCGCGTAATTGGCGACATACAAGTTGTCTTCGCTATCATAGTAGACATCCGCGGGGGAGTTTATTCCATCGGTGATCGCCTTGTTTTCCTTGACATACGAACCGTTGAGAAACTCGATCTGTCCTTGTCCTGCGCCGCTGTCGGCTACGGCCAGCTCCGTTGCACGCTTAGCGGCGCCTAGTGGAACCGTCACCGCGTGAAACGGCTGCGCCTGAGTTGTGCGCGAAGAGGGCAGAAGAGAGACCCAGCTTTGAGAACTGCCGCCGCAAGCCTCGAGAAGGGCGAAGGCGCCCGTTGCAAGCGCCGCGGTTAGGAGTGGTGAAGTGGCTCGTACGAACATAAATCCTCCAGGAGGCGCCGAGCAAAATCGGCGATGTTAATTATTCAGGTATGGAAAAGTCGCGACGGAACCGGCATCCAAAATGCCGTTAGAGTAGCTCAGCGTCGTTACATATTTTCCGGATGGGTAGTCGTCGACAACGATGTCGCCTGGCGGATGATTGTCAATGAAAATCAGCTGATCCGAGTGACTGAGCGCAACGTTTACGGGGCTGCTTGCTGCGATTGTCGACGTGATCGAGGCATAGGGTGGCGCGATGATATCAACGGCAGCGGTCGCGAAGTCGCCGGTGATTAAGTTGTGCTTCTTGTCGATTTGCAAGCCGCTCGCTTGGCCTTCCAACGCTACGCCTAGCGTCGTTGCCTTGCAGCCGCTGGGTCCGCCCTTATACTCGACGATTTCGGAACCACCACTCGCTAACTCACCCACAACGAAGACGTCACCTGTCGCCTCATCGCGGGCGATGCCCTCATTCGCGAGACCGCTCGTGCACGAAGCGACCGGCGTGTTGCTGCGCTGTGGATACTCAACGACGGCGCCGTTGAAGTCGGCAACGTAGACGTTGCCGCTCGCGTCCACTGTCACACCCTCCGGCAGGTAAAGGTGCGCTGAATACGTGAAGGTTAAGCGCCTTTTGGTATTGTATTCCGTAACGTTGCGACCACCAGGCAGATATCCGGTGTAGGTATTCGCGACATACAGATTTCCTTGGTCGTCGTAGAACGCACCGTAAGGTTCGCGTATTCCCTTGGTGATCGTCGCGACGTGCTGGTACGCGCTGTTGAGAATTTCGACCGCCTGAACGTAGCCGACGCTCCCCACGGCTAACTCTTTCGGCGGTTTTACAACGCGACGGCGAGTTGCCGGGCTGGAATCGTCGACGGTTAACCTCGTGAGGAAGTGCGCCTGATTCGAGGCGAACGGAGCGGAGATCGGGCTCTGGGATCCCCCGGCGCAACCGCCAACGAGAGCGACTGCGCCAGTTGCAAACGCCGCGGCTAAGACTGCTGAACTGGTACGCACAAACATGAGTCCTCCAAAAAAGCGCAGCAAGGCCACACTCTGCTGCACGGAGCGTCTCTTGCCTTTGGCAACCTCAAAAGTGGGCACTGGCTTGCGATATGGGCATCAGTAAGACGCAAAGTGCCATCCCGACAGGGGCCTCGAACGCGTTTCCGGCTAATATCCGGCGATGCGATCCGTTTCTGCAGGGGCGAAGCGCAGCTCTCGAGTCGGAACGTCGCCCGGCTTAACATCTGAAATAAGCACGCGTAAACGCCTCGCCATGCTATCGCATATTCTAAGGAACCTAAGGGAGCCCGAACGATTAAGTCGCAATCCGCTTGCGCGGCACCTGATTACCTCTCTATGTTTGCAGGATCCATCGCAGCTCGCCTCCGTTTTCGCTGTACTGCTCCATCGCCTGACTCCACGACAGCGAGCGATAGTCGGACGTTACGAGTTGAACGCCGAGGCACGTCCTGCGCTGTTAAAAGAACTGGCCGTTTCACGAAGACAGTTTTTTCGCGATCGTAAGAAAGCTCTTGAAAAACTGCTAGTGTTGCTTCCTTTGCTCGACGCCGGCTTACAAGAGAAGGTGGCCTCGAGCGCAGAGCACATTCCGGTTCAACTTGGTGGTGACCGCCTTTCCCTGGAGCGGTGCGCGATAGTCGGCCTGCGGCACGCGGGCGCTAACGATCTCGCGGTCGCGCGGCTCGAACGATTACTCCCGACCTTGAGTGACCGCGATTGCCTCGATGTGCTGCTGGAGATCGGCGAGATCGCGATGGAGTACGGCGAGAAAAAGACCGTAGAGCGAACCGTCGATGACATCGCGAGAAACGGGATGTGTTCCGAGAATGACGAAATTTCAAACGCTCGCCTGCTCAGTTTAGAAGCGGACTTGGCCGAGCGTGTCGACGACCGAGTTGCTTTAGACGCTCGTGCCGCTGTGCACCTGCGACATGCGATGCAAGGCGAGACGGGAATCACGACAGCCTTAACTTTGCTGGAATGTTTGCGGTTGCTCGGCACGGACTACCAGCGCACGTCTCTTTGGGAACGCGGAAGAGCAGTACTTCGCGAGGCCACACAGATCGCAAAAACGTATGGGCTTGATTCGTTACCCGCCGCGTGTGCCGTTCGTGCCGAACTAGAGTACAACGATGGCCTGCAGTTCGGGAAGGCGGGCGACGCGCTCGATGCATTGAGGCGTGGTCTCGATGAGGCTCTGCTCCACGGGTGGTTCACGGTCGCCACGGAAATTGCGGCGATGATCCTTCACCTGTCAGTCATTCGTTCTCGCTACGCCGACGCCGTGGCTTGGTACGACTGGCTTTCAACAAACGGATCGGGGCGACTTCCTGAGTGGCAGCAACATGTCATCGCATCAGAGGGCGCACACGCGCTAACCATGACGAAGCAGCCGAAGCGTGCGATCGCGATTCTGAACTCCGCAGACGATCGTCGCGCCTGCTATGCCGCAACCTTGAAGGTGCGTCGTTCAGAAGCTCTCGCGGCGCTGGGCGACCCTCAAAGCGCGGCTAAGGAGGCAATGGGCGCTTTAGCCGATTCAGAAAACGCTCGATTCCGCACGGGCATCGCGCGATCGAAACGAGTACTCGCTAGTTGCTACAAGGCGTTGGGGCAGTACGGCAAAGCCAGGGCGCATCTTGCTGATTCGATCGCGTTGTGCGAGACGTCCGAAACGCCATACGAACTGCTGCGCACGATGGCAATAGCGTCCATGGTTCTTTCCGACGAAAAGCTCCGCGCAGAGGCGATCGAACTGGCACAATTACTCCTCGAGGAGGGCGGTTCGCACCCTTGCACCCCGCCGGATCATTGAAAGCGGATTTTAGCAGGCGGCCTTGATGTCACTTGAAAGGCGGTCTGGAGTTGACCCGCTTTTGTGGAGAGGTAGCTTTTGGACATTAGGCGGCCTGAGCCTAACCCAGTTAGTAGACCGGCGCGATCGTTAGAAAATCGATCAGCGCGAAGAAGCCGCAAAACCGTGACTGGGCCGCATTTGGAGGCGAACCTGGGCTTGCAGATCTACTTGAGCCAGAATATCGCGACTCCCCGACGTCAAACACGCATGCTCTGCGGTACTCGGGGACGACGCCCAGTCGGCTCGCCGTCCTACCCGGAGCGCCTCGCAACGCTTAGAGGTGACGCCGACGCGACGTTTAGCGCCCCGCATCAGGACCCGGAGCTCGCACAGCGCGCGGATGTTTGGCGGCACTCGGCGACGATGATGGCGCGAACGTCCGGAAACTCACAGTCTCCGTATGTCCGGATTCACGTCGCTCGCGTCACGTCGGCGGCGCCCGGCGTGCACGGCCACGGCGTCATCACACCAGTGCAGAGCTGGCGCAAAGACGGGCGAGATTGCTATCACGGACGGTATCAGTTTACCTTTCACGACGGTACCACGGAGAGCGGCGACATCGTCTGGCCGTTCTGCTATGATCGCAGTGTCGATCCGTTCACACATCCAGCGCAACCAATGCCATTTCCGCTTCCACTGGTCGGATTCAAGCTGCCGGATGACACGCAGATGCCACCGATCGAAAAGCGGGTCTACGAGAAATGGGCCGCCGCTAACGCCCCGGCGAGCTCACCGCCGTAACAGCGGCGCCGGCAAAAAGAACATATCAAGAGCTCAGGCTTTTTAAAACGGCTCCTCTTCGCTACGCGGAGATAAAGCTCCGAAAAAACGAGGCGCCCTTGTGCGAAGGCTTAGCTAGTGTGGACCCCAGCCCATCTAGCCGATGTTGACCGTGATCGCAGCTGCGACTATCGGCGGTTTGCGGCGCAGCCTGCGCCGGCGCAATGATCGCATAGCTGCTTGGCCTGGGCTCAGATCGCATCGCCGCTGATCGGCTGAGCCAGCCGGGCCGCTGGAACACGCTGAGCCGAAGCCCTTTCGGCACCTGATTTGCCCTTCGCAAACCGAAATGGTATCATTATGCCACTGTGAAAGCCCTGACAGTCCGCCTCAGCGATGACGTGGCAAAGCTGATCGAGCAGCGCGCCGGCGAGCTAAGCGATATGAGCATCAACACGCTGGTGAACGTCGCCGTTCGCCGGATGCTCGTTCCCGATCAGAATCGAGCGGTCGACGCGGATGACGACGCGGTAGCTGCTGCTTTAAAGCGCGTCATAGCGCGAGACGCAAAGATTTTCGAGGCGCTGAAAAATATCTGAGATACGATTTCTCACGCCGACACAAATTGAACGCATGCACACCGCTCTAACAGGCGGCACGCATCACCTTGTGAGGCGGGAGGGTCTAGCGAGTGCAGTCGGCCAACCCATGCAGACGTGGGACGGAGCGTTCTTATATCCGAGTCTCTTCCTTATGGCCGGCTCGCTCCTGCGATCCCTTGCCCAGAACCAGCCTTTTACCGACGGAAACAAGCGCATTGCGTGGGCGGCGGCGATGGTATTTCTTGAGATCAACGGGATAAGCGTGGAGGCCGCCGAGGATGACGTCGTTCAAATGATGCTCAGCGTGGCGGCAAAAGAACTCGACGTCGCGGGAATCGCCGAGTTCCTCGAGGCGCGTGCGACGCACGCGTCGACAGGGTCGGGCAGCCCTACCGAACCTTAGGCGCCCACGCCGGTCCACCGCCGTTAGCAAGTACGTTAGCAAATTTCGGATTTGCTAACAATTTGCTAACGAAATAGGTCCCAATGGGTATTCGCACGTCACGATAGGTCCGGATTTCGTGCTCAATCGACGCTAGCGGTGACTTGTCGGGACGGCCTTAGTGATTTTCAAGACCGCCGCATTCAACCGCTCTGCCACCTCTCCAAAACCCGCCAAGTGCCTTATTTTACGGGTGCTTTTGGCTAACGATCTTGCTCACAGAGCGGTGGTCGCAGGCCATTTGCTCACCATTTGCTCACGCGCTTTGAGTCCCTCTCGTTCTCGCCATCAGGTCGTTCGCGAGCAGGTTGACCGCTCCACGCGCGACGCCCTCGATCACGTGCGCATACGTCGACAGCGTTATCACCGGCGAAGAGTGCCCCAGCAGCGCGGACACCTCGTTGACCGAGGTACCGTTCTTGAGCGTCAGCGTCGCGAACGCGTGGCGCACGTCGTGGAAGCGAAAGCCCTTCATGCCAACGAATCGAGCGATCTGCGCGAACTGCTTCGTGAAGGTATCCGGCGGCCACGGCGTGCCGTCGGCGTTGCAGAAGACCAAGTCGGCGTCGTGGTAACGCGGTCCGATCTTTAGCTTCTCCGCGTCCTGCCTCGCTCGGTGCGAGCGTAGGATGGGAATTACGACGTCGGCGAGCGGGACGACCCGCACCTTGCCCGACTTCGGCGCTTTGAACCGCAGACCGAAGATCTTGGTTTCTTCAAGGGATTCGGAGACGATAAGGCGCTTGCGCTCAAAGTCGATGCGCTTGGACCATCGCAGCGCGAGGAGCTCGCCGCGGCGCAACCCGGTCATAGCCGCGAGCGCTACTGGGCACTCAAAACGCGTCCGCTTCGCAGCCTCCATAAGGAGTGGAATCGTGCGTTGGTCAAGCGCTAAGACGCGCTTAGTCACTCGAGGGCTCCTAACCGAACTGGCCGGGTTTGCCGACAGCCAGCCTAGCGTCTTCGTCGCGTACTCCAACGCGGTGTGAAGAACGCGATGGACGTGCAAGCACGATTGGCTAGATAAGCCCTCGCCACGTACTTTCGCGTAGGCGCTCGTTATGTCAGCTGCGACGGCGAGTCGCGTATCTAACCACGAGCGCGAGCGGGCGGCTCCACGTCGCCGAGAATGACCTCGTAAAGAAGCCCTATGCGTACGATGTTGCCGAGTTTCCGCCGGGCACTACTTCGCCCGGTCGGCAGCGCATCACGAATGGGCTGCATATGATTTCGGAGCTCGCTGCCTGGCCGGCGAGGCTCTGACTCATCACGGTGCGCAACGACGCCCCGATAAGCGCGATTCTCATCGTGACTGGAGCGTTGACGGCGCTGGGCGGGATCGGATGGAAGCGGATCGCGTCGCACCGGTCGCCTCCGTCCCAAGGGTGCGACACGCGATGACTCGCAGGGGGTGAAAAACAACGCAGTCGTCGCTATTCATATTAAAAGTGGTAATCTGGGAGAGAGGAACAGCCGAGGTTGCGCCTAAACATCGGCTGTCGTAAAACTGGTGGCCAGATCACCTAGGCTGCATGCTCCTCAGTCCGCCAGAACCCAAAAACTGCCTACTAAGGAGTCTCCCCCATGTTCCGACGTTTCCTGCGCGCCAGGTTTGCGCGCGCCCTAGTTAGCTGCGGCTCGCAGCAGTTAGCCGTTTCTACACTAAACAACGCAATGAGGCACGGTCGGGCCCCCTTTGACTCGAACGACCTGTAACAGCACGAGGTTACCTCATGAATCAACTATTTATCGCGCTGATCGCAGCGGCGCTTCTCTCCGCGTGCTCGAGTGCGCAGATCCCCACGGCGGAATCGACGTCGATCGCTCCCGACTACCACGCGTACCCGTCCTCGGGCAGCTACTTGTGGCAGATCGGTGACAACTACAAGCGGGCAACTGAGGGCGACTGCGGCGAGCTAAGCTTCCCGTCGAAAACGTCCGCGTACTTTAAGGTCTCGCAAGACGGCGGCGCCTGTATACGCGATCAACTCAACCCGCTCACACCCTCGGGGAAAACGATGCAGTTCACGCCGGGGCAAGTCTACGAGTTCGGCTTCAAGACGATTACGCATATGGGCGTCGATAAAATGCCATACGCCGTTCGTTTGGTTTGGCAGATTCATCAATACGACGCTGGGCAAGGCGGCTGTGCACTATCACCGATTACAGGCTTGTATATAGAAACAAGCGGTTCCGGCGTGCAAACGTGGCGCATGATGAACAATGAACACCAGGCCTCGATACATTACGTCGAAGGCGGCGTCGATACTTGGAAAGTTCAGGCGAAGATCGCTAACAATAGCTCCGGCTGGACGAAAATGTATCATGATGGCGAGCTTGTCCTAAACGAGACCGGCCCCAACTATCCCGCGAACTGCCAGGCCCCTTTTGCCAACTTCGGCCCTTACGAATGGCAATGGGGCAACCCGAAGATTCATGACCCAATCAAGACCGTCGCAATCACGTTCGACTACTACGAGGTCAGCCAGCTGTGAAGCGGGTCGTATTCGTACTCCTACCAACACGAAGAACTGGCGTTTGCTAAGCCGCACGCACTTCTAACGCCGCAGCCTATGTCACAGGCGAACGCTTTTGAAGCAGCACGCGAATAGATGCAAAGCCTCGGTCTACTCAGGGCCTCTAAGGACGTTAACCCCCTCCTAAGATTGGCAAGGCTACGGAGTTGCGACGCCGATTTGGCAGCGCCTCGCCGCTGTAGCGCCCATAACCATAGTACGGGCGCTCGCTCCTTTATTCATCGTCCGGCAATCTGTTGTCGATTGGTTGGCGGAGGAAGAAAGCTTTATCGTGCGGCACCGAGATCGGCGTGAACGGTCGCGCCGCTTGATCGAAGTCGAAACAGTCCTTCTCGGGCGAGATTGCGCGGGTATCGCTTGGAGCTAGACGCGCCAAGCCGAACTGATCCTCGACGAATTTTAAAATGCTGCCGTGTTCGTAGTGCACGTGCGACACGTGACCCTTCTTGGCATATGCCGAAATGACGATCATCGGGACGCGGATGCCGACCCCGTCATAGTCAACGTAGGCCGGCGGTTCCGGGTCGTACCATCCGCCCCAGTCGTCCCAAAAGACGAAGATAGCCGTGGAATCCCAATATTGCGACTCGCCGATCGCGTTGACCACCGAAGCCACCCACGATGGACCGGTGTTCGAGCCCGAGCCCGGATGATCCGAATTCGCGGCGGTCGGCGTGACCCAACTAACCGCTCTGAGTTTGCCGTTTGAAACGTCGGTCAAGAACTGCGAGGGCGGGCTGATGACGTCATTATTCCAGTCGGGACCGTTGTAGATATGATCGATGACTTGGTACGCGCTCCAAACGCCGGGAGGTGATCCGGAGACCGGCGTGGCGTAATACGCCCATGAAATCCCCTTCGCGTCGAGCTCGTCGCCAAGTGTCGTCGCGTTCCAGCAGGCAACCTCGGAGCCTTTGATCAGACGCTGCTGCGTAATCAATGAAACCGTATCGCCCGATCCACCGGAGCATCCCCACGCCCCGTTCGGAAAGTTCACCGCGGACTCGGACTGCCCCGCGATGATGTACTGGTGCGACGTGAAGCTGCCGTCGAGATTCGACGGGTACATCTGGTCGGCCAAGACGTACTGTTTGGCCATCTCGAAATACGGCTTCGTTTCGTAGTGCGGAACGTACGCGTACTGCGGATGCTCGATCGGGCAGGCCGGGTAGCCGCTCTGGCCGCAGCCGTGACCTTCCAAATTGAAGCCGTTCATCTGACAATTCATACCGGGAACGCTGCCGGTGCCGTTGCACGCATCGAAGAACGCAATCGATGAGTGCTGGACATCCCAGGTCGTTTCGAGCACGACTTGTTCGATCTTGATCTTGTCGCCCTGCGTGTCGTAACCGTACTGCGCGGTGGTCGCACCTTTGAAACCGTAAAAGAGATTGTTGAAAGAACGATTCTCTTGGACGACGATCACGACGTGCTGGATCCGTCGTTTGCTGGACGTCGGGTCGGGCCTTAACGCTGCCGGTACGGTCGTGGTGACGCCTCCGTTGCCGTCACATGCCGAGAACGGCAATCCGAGCGCCACGAGCGCGAGCGTACGGCTCGTGAGTTTGATCCAGCGCATGCGTCTCTCCATGCGGTTACGTCTTCGTTCGCGCCGGGCTGACCGTCACGCCGAACGGGTTGGGTGATACGGCGTGGACTTGTAGTATCGCGCCGAGTGGTCCTGACGACCCCGGCGGCCCCATACCTCCGGCGGCGCACGACGCGAGTGCAAGCGCGCCGGCAAGAAATGAGAAAAGTCGACCCGACTTAAAAGCCATAGCATCTCCAATCTGAGAAGATTGTGTCTATAGTATCTCGCGAATCGGCGAGCAATGCGTGAGCCAAAAGCCCCGGTACGCTAAGGCTATTGCACAGTTCGGCAGGCCTGGTTTTCGGGTCGGCGGGTGCCCAAGCTTGACGGAAGGAGCCTGCGGCTTTGACTGTGACACTGATCCTTCGCCGCGATTGGCGACCGACACATAAGTCGGCGCGGAAGAGTTCGAACACTCCTTTATTGCCACGAAGACGCCAAGGATCGTAAAAATCGCCGAGATGACGGCAACTCGATAGCTTTTTCTTTGAAAGCGGGATTGCGGGTCCTCACCTTTTTTCATAGCCGAAAAACCTGCCCTCAGAGAGGTGAATCGCCGAACACTTGTCACGCACCGGACCCGCAGAGGCTCGACCGCCGACGCCGACCGGCGTGTCGCCCGGCGGGACATCGCGGGCGCCATCGACGTTGAGCCAGCGACGCGCTCCTGAATCAGGCGCGGACATGGTCTTAGCCCGCATCGATCCAAGGAGAGGGGATCCGAAACGGCCTCGCGAGCGCGAAGCCGTTTGCACGAAGTCTCAGGCAGCGGTCGCACCTGCTTAGATGGAGAAGGCTCTTAGCAGCACGCTAAGCTGCTCACGCTTGCGCTCACGACACCTTCCGGACAGGACGTACCGGAAAATCGCGCGCGGCGCATGGCGTCGGTGGGGACCTGGCGCACCACCCTCGGTAGGGACCCTATCGCACGCCGACGATCGCGTTCGATCTAGCCGCGTTTACGCTCGAATCGATCTGATTTGCGGCCGTCTGGAGCAAGAAACGGTGCGCGCGGAGAGCCAACAGACATTCACGCGCTGAGATCGGATCCACAGTCGCAGAGAACGAGACACTCCAGCCGGCAATACAGCATGGTTGAACGCAGCAATTCAATCTGCGGCTATGCTGCTACGCGGTCATTGCAGCTAAGCCGCACATCTGCAACGCCCGCAAAGCGGAATGCCTGCGATGCAGCGCGGGCGGGGTTTACCGCCGGGGTAGTTACCGATATTATTTGAGCGCGCTGCTGACGGTTAGGCTCGACGGATAGCCAGCGGCAGAATCCTCGATGGTTTTGATCGGGTTGCCACCGGCGGGATAGGCATAGAAGAGAAGCGTTGGATAGGGACCTTGTCCAAAAAGGTCCGTCGCGACGACTCTCGAGCCCTGAATCCAAAATGCGTTCAAAAAGTGTATGTCGTTCAACCTGTGATGACTTACCTCTACTGCTCTGTCGCCTCGTACGTCGAAGCGATAAATGTCGGGAGCATCGGCGTAGGAACCCCCGAGTGTTATATACTTGCCATCCCACTGAACTCCGCCGGGAGTTGCGAAATGGTGGTGTATTTCAAGCTTCTTGAACTTCGTTGCTCCCTTACGAAGTTCTCCAAACCCTGTGGTAACTGAGTTATGGAAGTATCCATCGACAAACAGGTTCCCCCTATTGTCATATCCACAATAAGAGGCAGTCTCAAACGGCACGGAGTATACCAGCGGCGATCCTTGGGCACCCACGTATACCGCAATAGCCGCGCCGCTCTGGTCTGAACCGACGGTGGCGAGGTCACCGCTGGTGGGGTCGACCGAACACCATCCCGGGGAGAAGTTCGGATCTCTGAGCGTCCCAATTGGCTTCTTGCCACCGTGTGCGTATTCAACGATTTCTCCTGAGCCGCTGTTGACAATCCAAACGTTCCCGTCCTTGTCGGAACAAAGGCCGGACGGATTATCGAGACCCGTTAGCGCCCCTACTGGCTTACCTCTGGGGTACGTGAACACGTAAACGACATTTTGGCTGCCAACAGCGTAAAGCAGATCTCCGCTGGCCTCTGGCGTCATCCAAGACGGATACTCCCGGGCGCCTGTTGTTATGGCCGAGGTCTGCGGCGCTCCCGTTGGTCCGACCTGGCCCTGCGATGCGCCGCAGCCGACCAGCATGCCAAAGGTTGCGCCGATGCCGAGTGCGTGGCTGATAAAATCTTGAATCTTCATGTGCTTTCCTCCTCGCCTGTTAGCTACTTGCCTGCGGCTACGTCGGTGGCAAGACCTCCGGCAAACGGCACCATGGCTTCCGGCATCGTTCGGGAAGTGAAAGGCAATCGGTACGAAACTATCACGGTCTCGGCGCCTACAAAAAGGTGGTTCTGGCTGACGGCGATGCCGTATGCTGGTTCACCACCGGTCTGCGATATGACGTCCAGCGTCTTAGGCGATTCACCTTTTCGATAGGGAAGCCGATATTCGTAGACGTCGGCGTTATATCCAACCGCATAAAACGACACGTACAAATGGTTGCCGTCGCCGTCCACGGCGACGCCTACCGCGCCATCGATCTGCGGAATGGTCGGGATTGTGTATCTCGGCGCTTCGCCGCTCCTTAACGGCAAACGATACGCGCCGACCGTACCAGCCACCGTCGATGCGATATAGAGCGTGTGGTTCCGTGTGGCTATGCCTAGGAAATCAAACGAGAAACCCGCGACCGAACCGGACGGCGTTTCACCCGACACGAACGGCAAGCGGTACTCGAGAACTTCACTCCCCGAATAGCCAACGCCGGCGACGTAAAGATACCCACCGCTTACGGCCAAGCCGGACAGATCGCCGAGACCCGAAGGAAGCCCCCCGTCCGTCGCTGGCCGGCCAGCGGGCTCGGCCGAATGCGTTCCACTGAACGGGGCAATGTACGGTTCGTTGGAAGCGGCAGCCGCGAGCGCGACCTTCCGCAGTGGCAGAGTCGAAGTGAGCGGTAACGGGTACGTGAAGATCGTTCCGTCGTCAAAGCTCCCGACGTAGAGATCGCGACCATCGTCCACGATTGGGACGGGCTCGTTTACGCCCGTTTCCGTCAGCGTGGGGTCCTCGCGATTGTGCAGCGGGAGACGGTATTCATTGAAAAAATAGGGCGAGGCCGACGTCACGTAGAGGTTCTGTCTGCGCCAGAGTTGAGTCGTCGCAGAAACGTGCTGCACCGTCGGACCGACCGGAAGCGTTGACGGCATCATCGAGACTCCCGATGCTCCGACGCCCTTGCCTCCGCAAGCGCCAAGCACTAGCGCACCGATCAGAAGTGGGCAGAGTAGTTTCAAGTCGCGCCCCCAAACCGAATCAGAGAAGAGATTCTTCTGCCATGATATCGCGGTGCAGCATCGCAGGCATTGAGACGAAAGCCCCGCTTGCTCAGCCCTTTGACGGGTGGGAACCCCGCACGCGGCCTTCAGTAGTGACCCCTAGCTCGCCATGACGACGCTCGCGCTCGCCCTCGGTCTCAGCACTTCTTTCACGCTGCGCATGGTGACTAGCTGCGAGAGCAACTAGTTAGTGAGACGCGCTCTAAGCGGTTACAGCCGAATCAAAACCCAGTAAGCGAGTAGACCGTGCCGCAACCGCCACTTCCACCGCAGCCCGTGCCCCCGTCAGAGGTCGTGCCGTAAAGCGTGCCGTTTACATTGGTCAGGCCGGCAAGCGGGTTAGCACCATCACTTCCGCCAGCGAATCTGTACAGCACAGTTTCCGTGCCGGAGGTCGTGATCTTAAAAACCGTGCCGTTGTTGCTTGCTCCCGCATAAGCGGTTGTGCCGTAGAGCGCTCTGCCTACAAGCAGCAGGCCGCCGGTAGGATTACTGCCGTCGCCCCCAACGGCGCGGAAGCTATATAGCTGGCCATACGCGCCAGAGGTAGTGATCTTAAAAACGGTGCCGCAACCACCACTTCCACTGCAGCCCGTACCGCCGTTTACTGTCGTGCCGTACAGCGTGCTGCCCACGCGAAGCAGTGCGCCTCGGGGATTACTACCGTCGCCCCCGCCAGCAAAGCTGTAGAGCTGACTATATGCGCCGGTGGTCGTGATCTTAAAAATCGTACCGGTGTTGTCTGCACCCCCCGCAAAGGTTGTGCCGTAGAGCGTGCCGTGAACGTTGGTTAGTTCCGCGTAGGGATTCGCGCCGTCGCTACCGCCGACGAAGCTGTAGAGCACACTTTCCGTACCGGACGCCGTAATGCTAAAAACCGTGCCGCACCCGTTACCACCGCACCCTGTGCCACCACCCGCGGTGGTCGTGCCGTAAAGTGTCCCCCCGACGTTGGTCAGGCCGCCGATCGGGCTAGCGCCGTCATTCCCGCCGGCGAAGCTGTAGAGAAGTTTTCCTTTGCCGGCGGTTGTGATTTTAACAACCGTGCCGTAGTTGTTTGCGCCGTTCCTGTTGGTCGTAGTGAACAGATTTTGGCCAGAATTAGAACGGCTCGTCAAGCCGGCCTCCGGGGTCCAGCCGTCATAGGCAAAGGCGTATATCTCAGTATAAGCGCCGGCAGGCGTGATCTTAAAGGCCGTGCCACGGCCCGCGTGACCACCCGCAGAGGTCGTGCCGTACAGTTCGCCACCGCGGTAAATCAAGCTGCCATAATACGGGCTTATGCCATCCGTCCCGCCTTGAAAACTATAGAGCACGGTTTCCGTCAAGGTTGCCTTTCGCGTCCCAGGCGGGCCGAGTGCGGGCTGCGATCGCAGCGAGGGCGCGACCGACATTGGTGTTGACGATGAGAGATTGTTGTTGCCACCGCACGCGGCAAGGACTGCTGCGCTCAGCCAGGCGCCGATAAGGCGATGTGGATTTTTCATCTGATCTCCTGCAGTTCGGGGATCGCCCATGCGCCGGCGACGCATTTGCCTTCGATAAAAAGACTACGTCATCGGCGTCTAGACGCCGAATCGCAGGGTGACGTAGAGAGCCGCACTACCAGAAGGACCCAAATGCAATAGCCGCAGCCGCAATGCAAATGGATCAGGCTCTCAAGGAAAATTGCTCCTCGACCTCACCACCTTCCTGCTGGCTGAGTAAATAGCGCGACAAAAGCCAGCGCCGCGGCTGAGGGCGCTTCGGCAGCCTCAGCATACTGGCAGACACCTTCGACTCCCGCTCAAGTGACACGATCTTCCGACCATGTGGCACTGTCCTACAGTAAGCTCAAAAAAAGGTCGCGAATCGGTCCCCGGGCTTTCGGCGAATACGTCGGCTTCGGACCCACAGGCTCGTTTACGAAGACGTCGCGGAAACTTCGATCGACGCGTTCCTGCTCTTCGTCGATCGAGGCTGCAGAGGAGCGCCTTAGGGCACTTCATCGAGATTGTGTACAACCAGAAGCGGCTGCACTCGGCTCTTGGCTACTTCCCGCCGGCAGAGTTCGAGGCGGGGCAGCTCGAACAACCTACTGGGCGATGTCTCCATTTCGAGGTGCTCTCCGCAAACGGGTCAACTCTAGGAGAGCGCTCGATGCATTTATGAAACGTCGGCCGCATTTGGCGGCTGCATATGCACGCCCGAGCGCATAATTGCTCGTCCCAATGTCATTTTTGTTTCTTCCTTATAGTTGACGTCGAAGTGGGTACCTTACTTGGCTTCGCTAAAGGTTAAACCGAACGGCATCAGCGCATTCAAAGGGACATCGATGCAGCGTGTACTTCAAAGCTGAGCTGTGTATCCAGATTTGACTAGGGTTTAGAAGGCGCCGGTGCCGTGCGGAGTGCCCCAGCCGGTCGGGCCACCGTAGTCCTTGTACTCGTGCGTCCCATCGGTGCAGTAATAATTCGGGCTACACGAGCCGTTGTCGCCGCGGGTGATCCGGTAGAGGTCCCCCGTTCCCTCGTGGTTCTTCTCCCAGAATGTCTGGCCGCCATCTTGTTTGGTCGCGTTGCCAGCAAGCGCGAAGACGCCCGCTATTAGGGGTGAGGAAAGGCTTGTGCCCCCTTCGACGAGCCAACCGCCATTGCCGAAGGTATCGTATATAGCGGCGCCCGTGCCCGGATCCGCGTCGGCCGCCACATCATTGGCCATGCGGTAAGAGCAGTCTGGGTCGTGCTGCCACGAGGGCTTCTTGACGCCCGACGCGCAGCCGCTGCCGGTGCCGCCCCATACGGACTCGGTCCATCCGCGTTTTCCGCTGCTTTTAGATAGGGTCGTACCGCCGACCGCGACGACGCTTGCGAGGGCCATCGGAGCCCCGGTGCCGTAGCCGTCGTCACCGGCGGCAGCAAGATAGGTTACTCCTGGAGTGTCAAAATAGGACGGGCTGTAGCAGTAGATAGAGCCGTCACAAATCCAGCTGTTGCTCACGATGTGTGCGCCGAGTTTCACGGCTTCAGACTCTGCGGCCTCTAGATTAAGCGCGCTATTGGAATTGGCCTCGACGAGATAGATCGTGCAGTTCGGACAACTAGCGGAGACCATTTGGACGTCGAGATCCTCCTCGAGGCCCCAAGTCGTGTTGGGCGACGGATATTTCTTCCTCTGCCCATTTTGGTTATACTTAGTAAAGTTTGCCGGCGGCAGGTCGAATTCCGAGCGGTACGTACTGAGGTCTGACGCGACATTGGGGTTGTCATAGGCATCGACGATTGCGACGATCTGCCCCGCCCCCTTCTTCGAAGACGGAAGGTCATATGCCGATTGGAAGTCGGCGGGAGTCAGCCCCTCGAGCGAGGCCGGGTGCATGCTCGGAGCGATGTCGGTGCGCAGAAGAGCAAGGCACTGCGCGTTCCCAGGACGCGCATGAGGGCAGACCGCTACTACGTTAGGGCCCCATAGTAGCTTGGTGTTTCGGGCGATCTGCGCTCCGGACGGCGATCGGCCTGGCGCTCCCGGTAGGCCAGAAGAGTTCCCGTTTTCGCTGCACGCAGTAACGACCAGCACCATGACGAGCCGCACTATAGGTTTCAAAAATCCCTTCACACGTTCTCCCTTTAATGAAGCGCGATACCGTCTGGCTCGTTAAGCTCCGAGGTTATGGTCGGCGTGGTCTGCTTCCCAGCCTTAGTGTAGGTTGTCATAGTGTTCGCTCCATCGTTGACTACGAGGATCTTCCCTCTAGCGTCCACCGCCACTCCGTCGGGAAAGTCAAGCCCGGTGTTGATTGTCGGCCCGGTCTGCTTCCCATCTTTACTGTAGGTCGTCACTGAAAACCCGGACCCACCATTCCTGTTGGTGATGTAAATCTTACCGTTCGCGTCGACCGCTACGCAGACTGGCTGACTTATCCCGGCGGTGATTGTCGGAGTGGTCCGTTTCCCATCCGCCTTATAGGTGGTTATGTCGTTACCGCCAAAGTTCGCGACGTAGATTTTGCCGTTCCTGTCGACCGCCACGCAGTCAGGCTGACTTATACCTTTGGTGATCGTCGGCGTGGTTGGCGACCCATCGGCGTTGTACGTCGATACGTAGCCAAGATTCACGGAACCGCCGAAATTATTTGCGACGTATATCTTACCGTTTGCGTCGACTGCGACGCCGGTAGCCCCGCTTATGTTCGTGATCGTCGGGGTCGTTCGCGTTCCAGCGGGGGTGTAGGTCGACACGTAGGATTCGTTGTCGCTGGGCCAATTCGTGACGTAGATCTTGCCATTCTTGTCGACCGTATCGACTAGGGGCGTACTTAGTCCGTCGGTAATAGTTGGGCTAGTCTGCTTTCCTTTCGATGTATAGCTGGTCACGGTGTTGCTGCCTGCGCTTACGATATAAATCGTGTAGCCCCTTGATGCCGCCTTGACGGCGGCCGCGGGGAGCACCGTCTCAATGGTCCTTAGCGCTTGCGGGCGGATAACGTTTTCGGCAGTCTGGGGCATTCCCGCGATACGCGATGTGCCGCTTCCCCCGCTACATGCGCCAAATAGAGTCCCCGACACCAATGCTGCTAGAAAGAAAAAGCGATTAGCGCCGCGCACGCGATTCGAATTGAATAATTGGTTCACGATAGATCCCTTCTTGAGGCTGCCGTTTTGCGTCTTACGGCGTATTATTCGTACCGCAAGCTTTTCCGCACCAAGGTCAAGCGGCGGCAACGCCGGCCGGCGGATAGTTTACAACTGAGATGAGCGATGTGAATTTCAAGACCGCCGCTTTCAGCCACTCTGCCACCTCTCCAAGTCTCGCCAAGCACCGCTCACGCGGAAGCACCCCTACGGTGACTTACGAGTGCAGGATGATGCTTAAAATACGTTACCAAGATTGTTACCAAATAAGCAAGCCGCGGATCGGACTCACGTTTTCGCCGGAGCGAACCAGCTTCAGGATCCTAGCCCGGAAAATCTGGGGTCTCTCGGCGGTTTCTGTCTGTTCAACCGCTTCGCCTTAGGTACAGCACTGTGGGTCCTTGGGCGTGCACTGTAAGCGGGTCTCATTTTTCACCGATTTCAACGCCGGGAGAGTTTGGCCCGAACTGCGGCAAGTTGAAAAGAGGCTCGTTGATGAGAAATGCAGCCGCTTGATGCAGCGATCGACAGCAAGGGCCACATTTACGTGGCCGACCCTTCAAACAGCATCAAAGTCGACGCTTCGGGTGCCGTTCGACCAACGCGCGTCCTCACCCACAATATCTTCCTTGCGGTGCAAGGCCTCGCCGTCGATGCAAACGAGACCGTGTTCGCATCATATTGGGGCTATATGGTAAGCGTCGCCGCGTTTCCGGCGGAGCTACACCGCCGTCTCCGTTCCGCATAGTGCGTTCGATGCTCGTACAAATTCGTGTTATTGTTCAAGCGCCATTGACAAAGCCAGCAAGAAAGCGCACTCTGGCTCCAGGGGGCTTCAAACGTGCGCCGCAGCTTCGGCTCCATCGCACTCTGAACTCTGGCCGCGCCAACCTCCTCTGTGCCAGTTTCTGCGATCGCTGCTCAGGCTGCGATAGCACTGATTGTTTTAGAAGTGCGCGAAGTGCGCATAGCGAGCTATCCGCAAAACGGCTAGCCTCGACGGTACGTGAGATTGAGGCTGGCCTGTTCTGGCGGCTATCAAGGAGACGCCATGCGACCTTTACAGTCTTTCCTTACAGCGGTCCTTTGCGTGGTTTTGCTCAACGGATGCGGCGGAGGCAGCGGCACCGCACCAAACGCCGGTATGCCCGGAGATGTCCGCGGCGCGCTCCAACCGCAGGCTGCCCAACCCCTCTCGTCGATTGTTCGAACGCAGGCACACTCCGCGTCGTGTCTGACCCGAACCTGTATCTACACCTCGGGCGGCCTGATCGGGACAGGGAGCAGGAGCGTTCCGTTTCTAGGGGTCTTTCGAGCTAGGAAAAACGGGAAAGTCGTTCACGTTCAGTCGATCAGCGGCAACGAAACTGATCTGAGCCTTCCCGGAGTCGCCGTCGACGCTCATCGTAACATCTATGCCACGGGTAGTGGCTACTACGGCACAAGTGGAGACACCATCACCGTATACGCTCCCGGATCGAACGGCAACGTGGCACCGTCGCGTACTATCAGTGGGGCGAAGACGGGCCTTGACAACGCCAGTGGCATCGCCGTTGATGCGAGAGGCAAAATCTACGTCGTAAACTCAACGAGCGTCACCGAGTACGCCGCTGGATCGAATGGCGACGTGAAGCCTACACACACTATTAGTGGCCCACGCACTGGCCTTGCCTCCCCCGACGGGATTGCCGTTGACGCCAAACACAACGTCTATGTCATGAATAGCGCAACACCCGCGATAACGGTCTATGCCGCAGGCGCGCACGGGAACGTCGCACCAATTCGGACGATTAGTGGCCCGAGCACTGACCTCATAGGTCCGGCGGGCATAGCCGTCGACACAGCCGATGACATTTACGTCACAAGCTGTTCCGCCCCGTCCAAATGCGGTATTGGCGACGCCGAAGGCGCGGTGCTGGTCTTCGCCTCGGGCGCCAACGGAAACGTCGCGCCGATCAGAGCCATCGAAGGGCCGGGCACCGGTCTCGGACGGCCCGGGAGCATCGCGGTGGATGTTAGTGCCAACATATACGTCACACAGTATTACTCCAACTACAACGGCGGCTGTTACATGGCTCACGGGAGCATTTTTATATTTGTCTTTGCGGCGGGCGCGAATGGGAATGCCTCGGCGATCGAAGGATTCCAATCGGCGAACTGTCCTCCGGCTGGCATTGCCGTCCGCTAGATCACCCGAGCAAGTGAGACCGCACTAAGGAACGCCCCGTGACAGTGTATTAGTGGAGAGGAGCTTTTGCAATGAATTTCCGAATCCGTTACGTTCGAAGTGCGCTAATGTTTATCGCGGCGCTTTCGCTCGTCTCGTGCGTCGGTAGCCCGTCGGTCCCGATTGTGTCGTCCGGGGCGACAAGTACTTACACGCGGCTGCAGCCTTTAATTCGTACGGGAAACCGATCCGATCTCAACTTCGTAGATCCGAAAGCCATCAGCGCTCAAATATACGTTTCAGAATATGGAACAAACGGGTTGAAGAGTTACTTGGACGATTACCACGCACCCAACAAAAATGACAAAAGGTGGTTCTGTCGCATCCGCAGCATCCGCCACTCGCAAAATACTGCTATCGAGGTCGATGCTAGCGGAGAACTCTGGGTTCCGCAAGGTCCGGAAATTACTTCGTATGCTCCGAACTGCGGGCAACACGGCACGACGCTATCTGAGCCGGGTGGTAATGCTAATGATATTGCCTTTGGCGCGAAAGGCATTCGCTATGTCAGCAACGCACCCGACACTGGCGGCGGAAACATCGCCGTTTACCCCGCTGGAGCGACCGAGCCGACAAGGACCCTGAGAAACGCCGCCGTTTCCTTTTCTGTTGGAGTTGGAGTTGATTCACACGAGAACGTATATGAGTCCTTCGTCAATTCGTCTTCTAATGGAGGCGGCGTCGTGGAATACCGGCGTGGCCGTATGCCCGGAAAATTACTAGAAAACGTCACGGTTACTTTACCGGGCCCTCCGCTGTTCGACAGGAGCGACAACCTGATCGTCACCGACAGCGTTTCGACGACGGCCACGGTGGACATATACGCTCCGCCATACAATAAACCGCCAGTCTCATTTGCGGCCAGGAGTCTATCGTATCAGTGCTCGCTGAACTACGACGAGGCAAACCTGGCCTGCGCCGATTACGGCTACGGTTCCGTCGATATATACAAATATCCGAGTGGCACCTATTTGTATAGTATCAATAGGGGCTTGCGCGGCGTTCCTTGGTTCACTCTAGGCGTGGCACAGTATCCGCGCGGGTGAGGCTCAAGACTCCTTCTCCGCAAAGCGGAAAGACACCACGAAACCGGGCCAGCTCCAGGAAGGATCTGTGACCGATGCAACGTCAGTTCTTGGCTTTTTGTATCCTCAACACGGTAACCGCTGCCGGATGTTCGAGTGCGGATGCTCCCTACCGCGCCGACAGCGCGGCTGTGGAACGAGGGAAGCAGGCGCAGTCCTTCCAGGTGTTACACATTTTCAAGGACGGGAACGACGGAGCCGAGCCTGAGGCTGCAGTGCTTCTCGGCGACGGAGCGCTATATGGCACCACGTATAGGGGCGGCGATCGAAACGATGGCGGAACGGTGTACAAAGTCACGCCGAGCGGCGGATACTCAATCATACATCGGTTTGTTCGGCATGCGCCGTTCGGTCAGCGTGCGAATCCTGACGGTGGTCTCGTAAGCGATACTGCAGGGAATCTCTATGGCACGACTTTAGAAGGCGGCCCGCTGCATAGGGGTGCCGTGTACGAAGTGAATGCGCGCGGTCGCGCCACGACGCTGTACACTTTCACCGGAGGTTCCGATGGAGAGTTTCCGTACGCGACTTTGCTTCGGGATGCGACCGGCAACCTTTATGGGACGACTCAGGCCGGCGGTAATACTGCTCTCTGCGAAGGTGGAGGCTGTGGAGTCGTCTTTAAGATTGATACCTCCAACCACGAGTCGGTGATCTATGCCTTTAAGGGAGGCACCACCGACGGAAACGACCCCTATGGCGGCGTGGTGCGCGACCGGCAAGGGAATTTATATGGCACGACTATCGGCGGCGGGACGTCTGATTGCGCGGGAGAGGGTTGCGGAATAGTCTACAAGGTCGACCCGAACGGCCAAGAAACGATCCTGCACCGTTTTACTAATGGTGCCGACGGCGGGCATCCCGGTGACACGCTGCTTCAAGGTTCGGGCGGCGACCTGTATGGTACGACCGATTCCGGCGGCCCACATGATGTCGGCTTGGTGTTCAAAATGGACAAGACCGGCAACGAAACGGTCCTCTATAATTTTACCGGCGGATCGGACGGCGGGGGGCCATTCGGCAGTCTAATTCAGGATGCGCCCGGCAATTTTTCGGCACGACCGAGTTCGGTGGAAACACGTCGTGCCGGTCCGGGTGCGGCATAGTGTTCGAACTCGACTCGAGCGGTCGCGAAACGGTGCTCTACTCCTTTACGGGGAAAAAAGATGGAGCTTACCCGCTCGCCGGCGTGATCATGGACTCGGCCGGTAATTTATACGGGGCAACACCCCAAGGTGGCGATCGGACATGCGCCAACGGCCTCGGCTGCGGCGTAGCATTCAAACTGAACCCTTGAAGGCCTTGCACTCGAGCCGGCGTGGCGATGAGTTCTGACCCTCGCCACGCGTACCGATCGGCGCGAAGTCGGCGTGCGTTGAATTAAAGAGGGATGATACGTCGCGGCTTCCCTTCGCGAGTTGCGCGCACCTAGAAACTCGTAGCGCCAACGGGAATCGAACCCGCGGATCGTCAAGGTCAGAGCGATAGAATGGAGGAGTAGCAACGTGGAAGCTGATGGAAGGACTACCTACGTAACGAGGCTTGCTGAGCGCGGCCTCTCGATTCACTCCTTCGATGGTCACGTTCTAAAGCTGACATATAATCCGGCGGCGGATCACCAGATTGAGCAAGGTAGGGCGGATCAAGATGAGCTTGGCCAGTATGCGCGGCGAGTGCTCGCTGACCTACCCGACGCGTTGCAAATGTTTCCCGGGATGGAACAAATCGAAGTTGACTTCGCCGCGATCTAGGATCGCGATAGTCGCACGCTCCACGCGCGTAATAATTTGTCCCGAACTAACTTAAGTACGGCTGTTGGCCACAACTCGATCGTCAACCGCCGGGCTTGCGCGCCGTCGAAGCTGCCCACAGCACCAAACCGCGCCCGAATCTCGAACGCTTGATCGAGTCGCGTTATCTCGAACAGCCGACGTACGGCCCAAATTTAAAGGAGGCAGCGATCTTACCGGAGCTGCGCGAGGTGTCAGTCAAAGGACCGGGAGTGGCTCAACTCCAGCGCTTGTCGTGATGCATGCGTCCGAAACTCCTGATTTCCGTTTCTCGGCGTGCTTTTAGAAACATGGCGACGCAGAAGCACTTGCGTTACACGGCGGATGCGATAATCCTGTGTTGCTATTTTCCTTTACGCTTCGTCTGATCTTTTTGAAAGGCTTCGCGCGCTCGTGCGACGGCCTTAAGTGCGGCTTTACGCGAGCCGGTTCCTCGAAATTCGAGTTCATTTCCCTCTGCTTGGGAGTATTCGACCAGATAGCGACATATGCTCTCGATCGTATCTTTCGGAACATCATCGATCTCATCGAAGGCGTCTGCTTTTTGATGCAGCCCTTTTTGATGCAATGGACATCCGAGGATTCGATCGTTTTCTTTCCCATTTTTTCTAATGCATACGATTCCTATAACTCGCGCCCGGACCAGGCAACCCGTGAATGTTGGCTCATCCCCGAGAAACAGAATGTCGATTGAATCACCATCGGGTGCCAGAGTCTGAGGGATAAAGCCGTAGTCATACGGCCATTGTAAACCCTCTTCGAGCATCATCGACTGGCAAAAGGCGCCCGTCTTTGGATCAAAGGCATATTTGTGGCGTTGATTCCGCGGCGTTTCGATAATCGCATTGACTATTCGCTTTCCGTCAGCAGCGAATGTGTCAATGTTTTCAAAGTGTGTCGCGTTTATTTCAGGCGGCATTCGTTGTCCCTTCGGCAGCGTGACGTTCACCGCTGCTTCGATCATGCAAGAATGCGCAAATTACCGTCGCTACTATGGCGCCTGTGAAAGGACCTACGAAGTAGATCCACGCCCCGTCCCAGGCTTGGGCCGCTAGTTGCGGGCCAAAGGAACGGGCGGGATTCATGGACGCTCCCGTCATAGGACTTGAGAACAGGCCACAGCAGGCGACTGTAAAGCCTACTGCGAGCGCCGCATTTCGTCCAACGACAGCCTTTTCCGCGGCAGTGCTAAGAATCACCACGATGAGGACCGCGGTAATAAGCGCCTCCCAGCCGGCGCCCTCCCACGCCGTAACGCCTACGCCCTGATGCGTCACGGCATTGACCACGGATGCACCGAAGAATAGCCGTAAGAGCAGCGCTCCCGCTGCGCCGCCGGCGAACTGCGACATCCAGTAACCAACCGCGCTGACGGGCGGAAAGACGCCACGGAGGACAAAGGCGAGAGTAACGGCCGGATTGATATGTGCTCCCGAAACTGCGCTTAACGACCAGATCATTGCCACGACGATCAGGCCAGGGGCGAGATATCGCGCAACGTGGCCAATCTGGCCGCCAGAAACGACTTCTATTATGTCTCCGCCTCCGGCGACAACCACTAAAAATGCCGTTCCGACGAATTCAGACAGCAATTTACGAGCGTAGTGAGGCTTGCTAGCCCTCTCGGCGGGCATGTTCAATATTTTCCGCAACAAGCCAATTTCAAACGCGATATTCGCGAAGCTCGCGCCTGTATCCCGACAATGAAGAACGCCTGTCCGCCGGCGTGACTCTTACTTCTTGGAGTTCGTTCTCTTCAGCGGCTGCGACGCCACTTCGGGATTTGCCGGTGGCAGCTCAGGGTCGCCTCCCTGGGGTTCGCCGGCCACAGGGCTGAACTCCCAGAGCTTTTGCGAGCTGAGCAGCTTGTATCCAGGTGAGCTCGACGTGCCGTTTCCCGCCACGGTTTCTTCAGAGGAAGTATGGAAGAACTCGTGGGCGAAGTCGTCGGTTACGATATTTCCAGGTGGGAAATTGTTCTGAATCGCCGAAAGCGCGGATTCAAACATCTTCTGATGCGCGACTTCTCGCTGCATCAGGAACGTTAACGTGTCGCGAGCGCCGGCGTCGTCGCTCTGTTTGATCAAACGCTCGTAAACGATCTTCGCCCGTGCCTCGGCCGCAATGTCCGAGCGCAGGTCCGCGGTTGGGTTTCCGATCGTGTCGACCCAATCGGTCGTGAACGAGTTCCCCATTGAATCGGTAAAACGCGGCCCCGGTCCACCGAGCACGGTTTGAGAGCTGTTGAGGGACATTTCTGTGTAGCTGTCGTGCTTTTGATCGAGCAAGTCGCCGAGGTATCCGCCTTCGATCTGATCGACCATGGCGCCGGGCGAACCTTTGAGGAGCATGGTCAGCATTTGCCCGACCATTTCGAGATGCGATAGCTCTTCAGTCGCGATATTTAACAGTAAGTCGCGACGCTTTGTATCCGATTCCGCCCACCCCTGGCCAAAGTATCGCAAAGCTGCGCCGAGCTCGCCGTTTGGTCCTCCGAATTGCTCGAGCAGCATTTTCGCAAACCGCGGGTTGGGCTGGTCGACGCGCACCGTATACATCATCTTCTTGTTGTGTAAGAACATAGTCTCTCCGATTCGCCAAATGGCTAATGTCTGCAAATTCGTAAAGTAGCTACCAGTCACTCATACCAATAATATGAGGACCTTCAAAGCATCCCGTGCCTTTACTTAACTAAACGTATACCCATGACCGGGCCTAGCTAAGCTTCTCTCTGCTTGAGAGACGTGAATTCGGCATTGAAACCGGCGCTAAAGCCGAACCGCAGCCTCGTTTGGGCAGATCTCTAACAAGCCGAAATGCAGTTCGCATTTGGTCACCTAATGACACTCGCACGACTCCTTCTCCAAGCCTGCGCGCATACGCCAGTGCGAGTATTTAATGAAATGAAGGCGCGGTCTTGAAATGCAACTTCCGGTCGCTGCCCCGTGATAGTAACCGTGCGGCTCCACAGGTCGACACTCAGGTCGTCGTGCAGGATCCATGTCTCTACATCGTTCTACATCGATTAGCTTTGTCTCATCGAAAGCGAGGACTACGCGCGTGAGAAGCGGAGGAGTTCCAAGCGCTGGTATGGTGCCAGTCCCATGCCCGCCGCCGCGGTTGCTCCGCAGCGGTCGTAGGCTTTACGCAGAAGGCTGTGCGGCGCTTGAAATAGCGTCGCCGAGGGCCTGCGTCACAGCCGCTTTGCCGTGCTCGATTGCGTCAGTGGCGGCGGTCTTGGCTTGTTCCGTCATGCGCTCGCCCAGGCGGCCGACGCGATCGCGCTCCAGATCGCTGACGGGTAAGCAAAGTCCGATGAGAAACCCAACGGCGATCGACCCGATGGCGACACCGAGGGGGTTCTCCGCGGCGGCCGAGCGGAGGGTTCGAACCCCTGCGCCGGGAGTGGGCATGCCCGCCACCGTATTGGCAACCGTGCTCTTCGCACCGGATGCGGCATCGGCGACCGATGCAATCGCGCCGGAAACGCTCCGCCTGATCTCGTCCACCCGATCGTTCATTGCGTCGCGAGCTCTCGAGGGAATGTCGGCCTTATAGGCCAGCGCCTCCACGGTTTCGCCCATGCGGAACTGCGTTTCTTCGATATCTTGTCTAATCAGATCGGGATCTTTGCTCACGAAGCGGGTCCTTTCAGCGCGCGCGCTCGATGGCCGAGCGCACGGTACGAACGTCGTCTGTGATTGTTTTGACGGTCTGTTGCGGAACGATACTCATGTCGTGCATCGCTGAACGCCCTATTGCGACGGCGATGCCGGTGATGAGCACATATACCGCCGTAACGATGAGCGCTGACGCCCAAAGCGGCAGAGCAATCGTAATTGCGGCGATCGACAAGGCAGTCATCGCGCCGAATGTGCCGATGCCGAAGACCCCGGCGACGCCGAAGGCCACGGCCGGCCGGCGCGCCGCTTGAGCCGAGCAGACGAACTCGGCACGCGCCAGCTCGACTTCTTGCCGCACGAGAACCGAGGTCTCTGACGCAAGCTTTTGCAACAGCTCGGGAATCGAACGGTCGGCTTCGACGGGAGACTCTCTCACGGAATATCTACATCCATCGCGAGACGTCGGGCGGACGTCGCTTTGAGCAGCCGAGACGCAAATATGCCTGCGGCGACGCCCGCTGTAGCGAGCAGCCAGGGCTGCTTACGGCTCATCGCTTCGGCATCGGCGACGATTCGCTCGAGCGGTGTTTGCTGAACATAAGTGCCGATGCGATCGATGACATCTGCCCCGCGTTCTGCAACGTCGGCCGCCATGGCTGTGTTCGGATCTTCGCGCAGCTGCTGCGCGACCACACGTACAGTTCGCGCGGTCGTTCGAATGCGACCGCCATACTCCGACGATTGCGACTCGATTTTCTTGATGATGTAGTTCGAGAGATTGTTATTCCGCATGTAGGCTGGTTGATACCCGCTTATAGGGAAAGTCAAGCAGGCGTTACGAGCTGAACACACGGCGGCCGCCTAAATTACATAGCAAGAGTGGCTCGTTGCAAGCGTTGGGACAAAGCGAAGATCGGCCATCTCCGAAAAAGACGCGTTCGAGCAGATTCGGGGAAAAGCGCTTTCGCGCGTGAGGTGCTCGATGCCAGATGGCCGAGCGCTTCCACGAGCGCCGTATCGGTGATTGCGGCATTTGGCCTCACTGCGCTGTCAAATGGAACGTCATTCTACTTTCTATCGTCGACCTTTTACAAACGCAGGAGGCCGATGACAAGCGACGCCGAGCTGCCATTCCTGCCATATTCGGTCAGCGTCAACCAGAACGTACCGTTGCTGCGTTGCGAGTCCGCAACGGTCACCGGCCGCCGCCGTAACGTCGCGATGCTGGTAACCATTTGATGGTGCCGTTGAAACCGTGCGCGATGAAGGCGTCCGGCCGGGGCGACCGCCGCCGTGTTGTGCTGCGATTAGAGTCTTTGCGAAAAACGCATAGGAGAGCATCCGGGAAGGATAATTCGTAAAGTCTAAGCTGGGTTGGTGAAAAAGGCTGAAGCTAAACAAGTAGCGCGATGACTAGTCACGCACCCAAGTGACTTCTCGATCAACGAGGCGTTGGACACCTCGGCTGCGGCAGTCCGCTAGCTGGCGATGAGGTACGGGATCGGCTTTCGCCGATCCCGTTTTAGCAGGTTCAATAAACTCTAATCAGCGATATGTTTTGCGTTACGACGTTAGGGACGCGTTTCGGGCGCCTCGCCGGCGTATTCCACGTCGCGGTCGACTGCGTCGTAGCTCGCAGAACGGCCGGAGTCGAGTGCCTTGCGTACGTCGGCCCGATGTTCTTTCGTTTTTGGACGGACCGCGACGAGAATGCCGCCCTCGCGCAAGCCTTTCTCGTAGTCCTTGGCGCGTTTCTCGCCGATTCCCACGCCGATGAGTCCGCCGACAATGCCGCCGCCCGCCGCGCCGGCTCCCAATCCGGCTAATGCAGCCGCTAAGGGGCCTACAACCAGGGGCGTCGCAAGACCGCCCGTGCCCGCGATTGCCGCCACGCTACCCGTTGCTGTAAGCCCCGCAACGATCGCGCCCAAGACGCCCCCTATGGTCGCACCGGCAGCAAGGCCTTCGCTGCCTTTTGCACTCACGAGTGCGGAGAATGCCTTCTCGCGTGTTTTATCGTCCATCATTACGCTGATGTCATCGCGACTGTAGCCCAGCCCGTGCAGGCGGTCGACCGCCGCGCTGGCCGGTTCTCGGTCGTAGTAAATTTCGGATTCGAATGAATCGTCTTTATCGTACATGAGTCCTCGCTTTCCGGCGCCTTCTACCCTTCGCTCCACACAACAAAACAAACATTTGAGGATTGCGCTCGGCCACAGCTCCTCAAACTAAGCTATCGTCAACGAAGAGCGCTAGGCCAGTACGGGACCCGGGACGACGTCAAGAGCTTTCGGGCAATGGTGCTTGCCTCAGCAGATCCGTAAGTGCGACTCGATACGACTTGAAGCGGAAGGAAATCCATCGCGCGTGAAGCGGGCCGGACGTCTAAACCGTGAACTGACAGATCGGCAGGGAGTTCGTTTAGGCTGCCCCCGCAATGCAGCCTGGTGGTCGGCGCCGCGGTCATATTCAACAGCTCCTCGGCGCACAATAAGCTACCTATTTGCGTCCCACGCCTAGCTCCGAACCGTTCGAGTAGCGGAAAATATCCGGCAATCGGAAGGCACTCCGCTCGCGGCACTGGCCTTTTATCGCCAATCCTTTCAAGCGGGCGCTCCGGCTGGCGCTGCCAAGCAGAGCTGCGGCATCGTCTCAGCGATGTTAGGTAGCGGCGCACTGAGAGCGCGAATCCCACCGACATTCGCGACGGTGCGCCGGCGACCAAAGACTTTTTCCCAAGCTGCCGTAACGCTTTCGGTTGGTTTATGGTTGGCGGTTAGTGTGAGAGTTCTGGTAACCGGCGCTACGGGATATATCGGGGGGCGCCTTGTGCCTCGCCTACTCAAGGCCGGCCACTCCGTCCGTTGCCTAGCTCGCAATGCTCAACGCCTCACCGGAAGATTTTCCGGAGCCGAAGTGATCGAAGGCGATATTTTCGACGAGGAGCATCTGCGCGAAGCGCTCGAAGGAGTCGATGGGACTTATTACCTCGTACATTCGATGAGCGACTCACACAGATTTGCCGAGCGCGATCGCGAGGCGGCTGCACTTTTCGGGGAGTCTGCTCGCGAAGTCGGCGTGCAGCGCATTATCTACCTGGGTGGGTTGGGCGCCGACGGCGCAGCACTCTCCCACCATCTCGCTAGCCGCCATGAAGTGGGCGACGTCCTGCGGTCAAGTGCCGTCGAGGTTATCGAATTTCGTGCTGCCATGATCATCGGCAGCGGAAGCATCTCGTTTGAGATGATGCGGTATCTCACGGAGCGTTTGCCTCTGATGATTGCGCCGCGATGGGTGACCACGCGTTCGCAGCCGGTATCCGTTGCGGACGTCTTACGCTACCTCGTATCTGCGCTCGACCTTCCGCATGGCGATTCTCGCATCTACGAGATCGGCGGCGCGGACATTGTGACCTATCGCGACATGATGCTCCGCTACGCGCGACTGCGCGATCTCAAGCGTAAAGTCATCACCGTGCCGTTTCTTACGCCGCGCCTTTCATCGTATTGGGTCCATCTCGTAACCCCGATTTCTTCACACCTCGCGCAACCACTAATTTTGGGACTCCGCAACGAAGTGATTGTGCGCGATAGCAGCGCGAGGCGGGATTTTCCGGAAATCGCGCCGATCGGCTTTGACGCCGCGGTGTCGCGCGCGTTGGATCGCTACCGCGCCAGCGGCCCGGACACGACGTGGTTTGATGCCTTCGACGTGCGCACGCTGCCCGCAACGTTCACCGGCGCACGTGAAGGAATGCTTATCGACCGTAAGGAGCGCATCGCCGACGCGACAGCGCAGCAGGTTGCGGCCGTATTTACGCAACTGGGCGGAAAGCGAGGCTGGCTGTACGGCAACGCGTTATGGCAGCTGCGTGGCCTCTTGGATCGCGCGTTGGGGGGCATTGGTTTGCGACGCGGCCGGCGTAGCGCGACCAATCTGCGCCTGGGCGATGCGGTCGATTTTTGGCGCGTGGACGCTTTGGAGCCGGACCACGCTCTGCGGCTGAGGGCCGAGATGAAGCTACCGGGCACAGCGTGGCTAGAGTTCGACGCGGATCCGCTGAGCGATGGCCGGACGCGCCTTACGCAGACGGCGTTCTTCGAGCCACGCGGCTTGTTCGGGTTTCTGTATTGGTATCTCGTATTTCCATTTCATGCGCTGATTTTCAACCGGATGGCTTCCCGGATTGTTCTTCTAGCCGAGCAGGCGCCTCGGTCGACCACGTCGCGGCCCAGCTAATCCTTACTTACCGCATCGGTTCGCGTCGCCGCCAGATAACCGGGCGAGATACGGTCAGCGGCATAGATCCTAGCCCACGACCTCGGAAATGCGCTTGTAATCCAAGCGGTGCCACGCTATGCCAGCCTCGACGCTGAACGGTACTTGTCGCCATTGCAGTCCCTTCGGGCCGCCGTTTCGTCGGATTGTGGGCCGCGAATGTCGTGACGCTTGATTTCGGGGAAAGGACAGCGTAGAAGATACGCGCTTTTTGCCAAACGCGTTCAGAACGTAAAAGAGGAGGACATGGAATGGGCACAGCGGCGAGCCAAGCCCTTGGACCGATGGTCGCGCTTGCCAGAGAGACCTTCAGCGAGTTCCAGCGTCACAAAGCACACTGGCTCGCAGCGGCCATCGCGTATTTTACAATCTTTGCCATCGCGCCATTGACCATTGTAGTCGTGGAAATCGCGGGGCTCTTCCTGGGCGAGCATGAAGCGGTCCTCAATCGCCTCTACGGCTATATGTCGTCCTCGGCCGGACCATCGGCCGCGAATGGGATTCAATCGATCGTCTCCGCTACCTTTTCTCAGCGTAGGACGGGTTTGTTGCCCCAGATCATTGCTTGGACAGTGTTCGTAGTCGCGGCTGTGGGTCTGTTTAGTTCGCTGCAAGAGGCACTAAATACAGTTTGGGACGTGACACCAGAAAAGAAAACGCTTCTTGAGACGGTCAAAGGGCGAGTACTCTCGTTTGGGATGGTGCTGGCGATCGCGTTTCTCCTACTGGTGTCGCTCGGCATCAATGCGGCATTGACGCTGGCGAGCCACGCAATGGCGCATGTGATTCCCGGATTTCCAACCCTCGCAAAGCTGCTCGACTTCGGAGTCTCGTTCGCAATGGTTACGGCACTGTTTGCGCTTCTTTTCGAATATCTACCAGAGCGCCGAATCGCCTGGCGTGACGTTTGGCTCGGTGCTGCGGTTTCTGCACTCCTCTTCGTTGCGGGCCAATTCTTGCTGGGATGGTATCTCGGTCGAGCAGGCGTTTCGTCGGGATACGGGGCTTTCGGCGGTCTTATCGTATTTTTAATCTGGACTTACTATTCTGCACAGATCATGTTATTCGGTGCGGAGTTCACGCGCGTTTACGCCCGTCGTTTCGGGTCGCAAAAGGAATAGCAAGGAAATGATGGTCCGAACGATACCGCTCGCGTAATTTCTGCCTCGTAGCTTCTACAGTGCCGGTCTATGGGCCGCGCTCGCGACATTGCACCAGTCAGAAGAGTGAGCGATCCGATTTCTCGCTTTGCATTGATCGCGTCGACTAGGTCTTGAGAATAAATCGGCTCCTACGAATGCTTCAGTCCGAGGATGGCTCGCTCCAGGTCGTCTATCGCCGCAAACGTTGTCGGCGTAAATTCGTTCGTAACCGATCTCGTGCCCGGCTATCGCTAGACGGACGCGAGTCTGCACGGAGCATTGCCGAGGTTAAGGGTCGAAACGTCAAACCGCCATTGACGGAGACCCGCGGACGAGTCGCACGGAAGCCAGCCATGAGCCGTCGCTCTGGATAGGTCGTGGCGTGAAGACCGGGACAGCGTACTCTCCCCACCGCCTCCAATATGGAAATGTGTGAGCAGCTAAGGTTTGCTTAGCGGTGAGTTAGGGGAAGCTTGCCAAAACTAGGCGCCCATTTTACGGCGGCTCTTGGAGGTACGTGAACGTTTATGGCAGCTAAAAAAACCACGCGCAAAAAGTCTAGTACGAAGCCCCGCGGAACACGCGCAGTGACGTCTGCGAAGAAAACCGGAAAAAAGGTCGCGCGCAGCGGAAAGAGTTTCGCTAAAAAAGCGACCGCAGCCGCGTCAAAGGTCCCTCACAACGCCAAGAAAGTTGCCCGTGGGGCTCAGAATGTGGGCAGGATTGTAAGCACTATCGGACGGCTGGTCGAGGCCGGAGGCGAGGCCGCCGAGGATTTTGCAATTGAGGTTGAAAGCCGGGGTCGCAAAGCATCGGGTAAGTCGCCTAAGCCCGGGCGACCGAAGAAAGACAGTCCAAGGAAGGGCTAGCGCTGCTTCACGGAAACTCTCGGCGACGCATGCGACGATCGAAAGGGCCCCTCTGCGCCCTAACCGGCCTGAAAATAGGGGGGGGCAAACTCGGGTCGTCGACGCACGGAAATACAATGGCATGAAGTGGACCAGCCTTAAACGCGCTTTCACAAGGCTCGCGGCGGCTGCGGCGGCGCTCCGTACGGGCATAAGCGATTCCAGAAAGCTGGACGATCAGCAGCGGAGCGACCAACAGCGTCTCACCGCACGGGCCATGCAAGCTTATCTGCTCTATGTGCTTATGCCGCTATGGACTATTCCGGGATTCGGGGACTACTTGTGTCATCGGCGCTCAAAGATCGAGTCGACCAGTGGAACGCATGAGTCGATTACGCACTCGCTCATGATGGCATCCGTCGCAGTTCCTGCATTTCAAGCATTATTATTCGAGACCAACGCGTTAACGCTAGTAATCAGTGCGGGCGCCTTAGCCTTCCACGAGTTAGTCGTAGTCTGGGATGTCGCGTACGCCGCGCCACGCCGCCACGTAAGCGTCACGGAACAGCATTTTCATAGCTTTTTGGAAGTGTTGCCGTTCGCGACGCTTTCATTCTTACTTTGTCTGCGTGCCGACCAAGCACTGGCTATCCTGGGCCTCTCGAATGAAAAGCCGGACTTTGCCCTGCGTTTCAAAGCAGAACCGCCGCCCCGAGCTTACGTCACCGGACTGCTTGCACTGATAACTCTTTCGATCGGCATTCCATATGCGGAAGAGCTTTTCCGCTGCATGCGTTTCAATCCGTCGCCGCTACCGCGTCAAGAGCAACAGTAACCTAAGAACGCTGGCATGTTACCTTCGCTCCAATGCCTCAACGTCAAAAACCGGCGGCCATAGTTGGTCCACCTTATCCGCATCGACGTTATGGCGCCCGCTCTGCAAGCTCGTGCGAAAGAAAGAATCGCACCATTTCACGACTTGCATCCGGTCCTAATGGGTCAGTGTAGGATCCCGCCACGCTTCCTCCCGACCACGCGTGTCCGGCGCCGTGAATGCTCCACTGCTCGAGAACGCTTCGCCCGCTCGCATCGGCATAGACCGTTTGCGTGTAGGCGCGGCCCCCTGGCGTCTGTCCTCCTTCTACCCTTTTCGCATATCCGCGTGTCGAAAACTCTTCAGCAAAGCGATCGCCGTTACGCTTGTTGACAGTCGTATCACGATCGCCGTGAAAGACAATTGTCGCGATTGGCTCGTCGTTTCCGCTGCAGCGTGGTGGCGTCTTGCCGGCGTGCCGTGCGCCCTCGCCGCTCTTCATCACAGAAAATGCCGACCGGACGTCCTGCGCGAGACCGCATACCAGGCCCGAATGCACGCCGACCGCTGCGTAGATATCAGAGTACGTCACTCCAAGGACCGCGGCTGCAGCGGCTCCGGCCGACATGCCTGCTACGTAGACGCGCCTGTGATCAATCGTATATTCGCCCATGATTTGGCGCGTGAGACCGGCGATGAGCGACGGCTCTCCAGAATCCCGCTGCTGGTCCGCGCGCTTAAACCAATTCCAGCACTTCTGCGGATTGGCCGACACAGGCTGCTCGGGATAGGCGACGAGAAACGTCCGTTCTTCTGCGAGTTCGTTCATGCGCGTGCCTGCCGCAAAATCGTCGGCCGATTGCGTGCATCCGTGCATCATCACGATCAGCGGACACGCCTGACCGTTGTAGCCACCCGGGACGTACAGTTTGTAAGTCCGCGCACCGGTTTGGCTTTGATAGGCTCGAGCGATGAATCGCCCGCGCGCTTCTTCTCTTGGCGCAACAGCCTCGGGTACACAGGCATCGACGGGTGCGATCGCGGCGTTAACGGCTGCCTGCAGCAACTCGGTCGCTTTGTTTAGACTTCCGGCACGCGTCAGATTCGTCGCGGCCACAATATCGCGGTAGCGCAGTGTTTTCACAATAAGACTTTCCGGCGCCCTCAAAAGAGCGCGCAACAATCGATTGGGCCAGAGCCGCTAAGAAAAGCGGTCGGACAGGGCGGCCTTGATGGAGGGACTCGCTTGAAACGCGCCGAGGACGGCGACCGATGCAATCGTCGAGCGTGCGAGGTCGACGCTCACGTCATCGGCAATTCGAGCGAGTCCAATGACGTGGATGTGTACGGTTTGCCCCGATCGCTTCAGGTCCTCAAGAAACTCACGGCTATAGTCGTGCAATCCTAAGTCGAAGTTTTTCCGCTCGAGCGACTTCGCGAGCGCCTTGCTATATTTGTCGAGATGGTTGCGAATGGCCGTGCGAATAAAATCGGTGCGGTTGGCATAAAAGCCGTCCGAAACGATCAGATCAATTTGCCCCAAGTCGACGAATCCGAGATTGATCGTGATTTTCTCGGATTCACCCGAGCGCGATTCCGTAGCTCTAAGTTTTACCATCCACACAGATGGTATATGGATGGTTTTCCGAAGTCAAGCCAGTGGTTTCAATCGCCATCAAGAGTCAAGCTAGCCGGGGCTGTCACTCGCGTCCAGTCAGGGGCGCGCAGCCTCCGCCGGTTCGATCGTCCACTCGTCCCCAATTTGATCGGGACCGAGCGGGCCGCTGAGTTTTGCCACCGGCGAAAACCCCCCGCCTCTGGTTCCCTCCCCCACGGATGATCGGGACGGGAGAGAGGCGACCTACCGCCGACCCAGGTTTTTACCTGTGTTATTATCTGGTATTGCAATTGTTATTCATTATGTTATTATAGATGGCATAATAGGGTGGTTGTAGGGAGGGATGTCCCGTGGCATTTCCTGATGCATATTTAGTTAGCAGCCTCAGCGCCGGCGACGCGCATAATGAAGCCATGGCGTTGCCATTGGCGACCGCGGTTCAGCAGCTCGTGGATTTGCTTGGGGCGACAACCGTCGCAACTATTGGCGGCGTTAGGGAAACCCGTGCCGTCCAGCAATGGATTGCCTCGGAGCGCGAACCCCAGCGTCCCCACGTTCTACGCTTTGCCCTTCAGCTGGCGCTCATGATTGCCAGCCTTGCGAGCCGCGAAATGGCAAGGGCGTGGTTTCACGGCTCTAATCCGCATCTTGACGATCAGGTTCCAGTCGCGTTGCTTCGCGACAAGCCTTTGGAATCGATACAAGTCCCTTTGATGGCAGCTGTTCGATCTTTTGCCGCTCGAAACGGAGACATATAACAGGTTATTTCCTCCAACGGATCCCTTGGCGGACTCCATCATCTTTCTGGGGCGACAATCACTTCTTGTTCCCAAAGATAGGCGACCTACGATTGTACGAACCCAGTATGCTAAATGAGGGCTCTTAACAGTGGATGTAGTTGGTCACCTCGATACGCTCACCGACAAGACGCAGACAGAAACCCACGTTGCTCCGACGACTCGCGGGACGCAGGCAGAGAACGTCCTGCAAAGGGTGGTCATGATTTTTGGCGGCGAGTACGACCTCGCATGTAAGGAGCACTTGAGAGCGGACTTAGAACGCCTCGCGAATGTGCAAGATGTTGTGCTGGATTTTACGGATGTGACCTATATAGATTCAACCGTCGTGGTGGAGCTGATTCGTATCAACCAGATTCGTAGCTCTAAAGGTTATAAGCGCGAGACAATTGTTCTACAAAATCCAAATATCAAAAGACTCTTTACCTTGCTCAGTCTTCAGGACGTTTTTCACTTCGTTCCGGAGCTCAACCACGTAGTTGATAAAAACGAACAACCCATTGGTCTGGATTATGCGTCGTGCGCGAGACACGTGTCTTAGGGCTCTTCAAACCTGCATGATCTTCGACGCCTTAAACGCGGCACTTCCGTTCGGCAATCCGGTGCACGCGCGAAGAAGTCTTCGTGTTGCTCGCCCGCGGCTGTTCGGCGCGGGCAACCGATCGACGTCCACCACGTGGGAATCTATCGTTGGGGACCTTCGGTGCGGCACGCCAAGATGAAGGCGCTTGAGGAGCGCACCTACGCCGATTCCACGCCAATTTCTTCGAGGTGCTTGAGGAGCTCAGCCACGTCCCGATAAACCCGGAAAGCGCCGGAAGCGCTGAGTTCGTCGCGCGAATAGCCTCCGCTCAACACCCCGATTCCGAAAGAGCCGGCAGTCCGCGACGCGAGCATATCCCAGGTGCTGTCTCCGACCAGTGCCGCGTCGTGGGGATCGACTCGCAACTGTTTGAATGCGCGACGGAGCTGATCGCTCGCCGGCTTCGAATGCGTCTCGGTCTCGCGCGTGATGCAGAGCGTCGACGGTACGAGATCGAGTCGATCGAAGAAGGGTTGAGCGTCGTCGTGCGAACCGCTCGTCACGATCGCCATGCGTATGCCGAAGCCTTCGAGTTCTCGGGAGATCCGGTCCGCGCCGGCGATGAGAATCGCTTCTTCGCGAACGAGGGCAAAGGCATCCGCGTGCGCTCGTTCGAGAGCGTCCCTCTGTGTCTGCGATAATCCAAGTTCGAAGACCCGGTCGAGCGCTTTGAGCAACAGCGCTCCGTTCATTCCCATTCGCCGATGGATCTCGACGACCGGAATCTCGAGTCCCGCCTGGCGAAAGGCTTTCGTCCACGCGCCGACGTGCTGATAAGTGGAGTCAACGAGCGTCCCGTCGAGGTCGAAGAGGAGTGCTTTCATCGATCTATTGATACCCGCTTATGGCGGACACGTGACAAGCCCATAAAAATAGAGCATGCCGAACAAAGCGATGGATGATAGAGTATCTCCCGGTCGGCGTGACCTTGTACACCGTTCCGGCATCGTTGCGATCGCCGTCTCGATACGTGGTGCCATAAAGCACTCCGCCGTCGAGGATTAATTCCCCATCCGGGTCCACTCCGTCATGCCCGCCCTTCAAAGTGTGTAACACTTGGAACGCGCCGGCGCAAGTCGTTAGGTCTGGTGTATTGGCCTCCAAAACCAAGTGTCCTATAGCCGATACACGAGCAGCGACGGACATTTGCGCGATTTCATGGCCGATTCGGACGGTCGGTGGGATCTCGGCTCGCTGCTAGCCCTTCTGGCCGGCACGTCGCTGACCACGGCAACGTCTCCGCAGTGCGGTGACACGTTGCGTCAGCGCGTGCACGCCTACAAGCGCGCCCTTGAAGCGCCATAACTATGGGCTCGGCGGATCGATGGCGTTGCGCCCGCTGTCTATGCCGCAGAGTGCCGTGTTGGTGTCACCGGCCGGATCGTAGGGAAGAACGCGCGACGAAGGTGACGACGTAACCCATTGCTGACGCTTAGCGCTTCGATTGCAAATTCCGTCGGCCATTCCCGACTCTCAGGGCGATGCGCTCGTTTGGATGTGGCGTGGCTTTTCGTTGATCTCGTTGTTGATGATCGGAAAATCCGACGTAGTGCCTTGGCTTACACGCGCGCAGTATTACAGGAGCGCCTATTCCACTGGCCCACGAGGCTGATTATCCTTCCGGGGGAACTCCGGTCCGAAGTATCACAAGCACGGTGGCATCGTCGCGCATTTCCTGCCCGGCGTAGGTCTTGACTGTCTCGAACAACGTCTCAGATAGCTCCTGCGCGCCGAGGTCGCTGTGAGCGAGGACCGTCTCTTTCAGGCGTTCGATCGTAAAAAGCTCCCCTTGCTTGTTGGTGGCCTCTGTTAAGCCATCGGTATAAATGACGGCGCGATCCCCGATGCCTAGCAGTGTTTCTTCTGGAATGAACGTCACATCCTTATTCACACCCAAGACAAGATTGTGAGCGGACAATGTCTCAACCGAAGCGCCTCCGGATCGCAGGATCAGAGGTGGTTCGTGTCCGGCGTTAACGATCCGCAGAAGCCCCGAACAAGCGTCGATTGCACCTATTACAAAAGTGATAAAGTGATCGCCGTCGCGCAGATCCTCCGCGACGACGCCATTTGTATGTCCTGTAATTAATTCGAGTTCCTGGCTTCCCAGCACCCGCACGAGCCCTCGCACGAGGTATCTTAGCATCAGTGCGTTGAGGGCGGCCGAAAGTGACTTTCCCGAGGCGTCGCCAAGGCCAAAGACAAGCTGATTTTCGTTGATGGGGAACAGGTCGATGTAGTCTCCGCCAACTAGTCTCGCGGGTGCGGCCCTCACACCAAGGTCTAGTCCGGAGATCGTCGGTACATCTACCGTTAGCAGCGCTTCTTGGATGCGCTGCGCCGCAAGACCAAAGTCACGCTCGGAATCCGTTAAGTTTCCGACAGCGTCGTACACCGAAATCGACATACGCGGTTCGTACCTCGTAGATGGTTAAATCGCCTTTCTTCTCAAAGCAGATCGAGGTAGCCGCCTTCGCCTTTCAATTACTTGCGGATCCGGCTGGTGTGTTCAGCGCAACGGGCAAGCGCACCCATGATGCCGTTGATTCCGGGGTAACCGTAGATTCGCGGCACTCCCCATTCGGTCAACCGTCTATTCCGACACCTACCAGGCATCGTCCCTTGCTGGGAAAGTACGGTTCCAGCGACTTCGTCCTTTATATCCTCGGGGGTTTGGCGACCCGCTGACTCCTCGCCGGATGTCGTAGCGGCGGGTCACAATCATCGGCGCACGGCTCAACAGCCCTCAATCCCGATTAAATGGGCGGCCGCGACGGCCTTCGTATGATGTCTAAATCCGATACCTGCCTAAGCGTGAGACCCTACAAGGTCCACAAAGATCATCGCAAGTCATGGGTCGCGCGGACATCAGAAGAGCTACCAGACTGCTCTTCATTGCCGACACGGGAACGGATGGTCTCTACATCTTTTACGATGCCGGCCCTGGGGCTTAGGGCCATGATCTCGACGGGTCGAATGGTGATTGCACCGATCGCGCTGAGACGGGCCGGCGGCGGTTGCTGACAAGCAAAAGCGGAGAGTCACGATGCGGTTCCACGATTCCGTTTCAAATCGCCGGCGTTTAACCTTGTTGCTACTGGAGATAAACGGAAGTAATGGAACGCCAGCATTTAGGAGCCTTTTCGCGGCAGGTCCGCGAGGGCGACCCCGTGATTTTGAGTAGTGGCGCCACAGCGAGCTTCCGTCGGTCCTACCCCAAGGGTTATTCGGGTATCGCTGAGATCTTGCTCGACGGCGCTGAAGAAATTGAGAACACGTCGTCGCTGACGTTACCTGATTACGATCAAGCGGCGGTGGTGGACGAAATACCTCCAGAATCAGAGCCACAAGACGGGGTCCGCGCTTCGAGTCTTCGAATGGAGGACTAGATTTGCGGGCCAGTGATCGGTTCGCTTACGTCAACCGGCTCGCGCAACGTGGCCTCAAAATTCATTCGTACGACGGAGTTATCCTTACCCTACGCTATAACGCGGCCCTTGATGAAGGGCTCGAACTTGATCGCGAAGCCAACGAACGCGACCTAATCCTTTTTAGTTCCGCTGCGCTCCATGAGTATCCTGACGCCGCCCAGATGTTCCCAGGCATGAAAAGTATAACGTTACTGTCTCCGGCAGGATCCCCGGCGCGGCGGATCCTGACTCGTTGGCCTAGCGGGTGATCGGGCGGAATAGCGCTCGCGCAGCGCCGGGACACTCATCGCGGCCCTACTTCCGTGGCGCCTCGCCGTCGTCTGGCTTAGCGAACCCGGTGCCGCCGAGGCCCGACCAGGGCGAGTCGAGTTCGTCATCATCGGCCAGCTCTGTCGCAAAGCGCTCATCAACCTTTTCGACTTGGGTATGGGGCGCGCCGCTGTGATCGCCTTCGCACGCAAGGCACCCGACATCGCGATCGGTTCCCCGCGCGCCGAACAATCCGACGGCCGCAACACGCCGCATGGACGCATGGGACAACCCGGCGAACACACAGCCGCTGATATTACGCTTGTCCCCGACGGATCGAGTCATTCGACCGGTCTGTGAGATCGAGAGTGGTCGCGGAAACCCTTGATCCGCAAAGCGCGGCGCGAGAAGCCCGTCTGCGCTACTTCGACGATCGTCACCCCGGTATCACGCGCCACAAACGCGGCAAGCATTTCGCCTATTTCTATCCCGACGGCAAACCCGTCACCGACGAAGCGGAACTGCAGCGCATCAAGGCGCTTGCGGTCCCACCTGCCTATACCAGCGTATGGATCTCGCCCAAGCCGAATGGTCATCTGCAAGCTACCGGACGCGACGCGCGCGGCCGCAAGCAGTATCGCTATCACAAACGCTTTCGCGAGGTGCGCGACGAAGCGAAATACCATCGTCTCGTTGCCTTCGGGCACGCGCTTCCGGGGATCCGTAAGGCCGTAAACCGCGATCTCGGTGGCGCCGAGTTCTCCCGGCACAAGGTGCTTGCCGCCGTCGTTTCCCTGCTTGACATGACCGGCGTCCGCGTCGGCAATGAAGAGTATGCGCAGACGAACGATTCCTATGGCCTCACGACCCTTCGCACGCGGCACGTGCGCCTGGAAGGATCCAAGGTACGGCTCAACTTCCGCGGCAAGACCGGAAAGCAACACCGCATTCTACTCGACGATAAGCGCCTGGCGCGGGTCATCAAGCGCTGCCGAGATCTGCCCGGCGAGGAGCTCTTTGAGTACCTTGACGACGACGGTACCCCGCAGCGCGTCAGCTCCGACGACGTCAACGAGTACATACGCGAAATCGCGGGCGAGGACTTTTCTGCAAAGGATTTTCGCACCTGGATAGGCACCGTCGAATGCATCGGCGCACTCGAGGCGCCCGCCGAACACCTCGTGGAAGCGAAGGCCAACATCTCCGCGGCGCTGGAGCGCGTCGCGGCCCGGCTCGGCAACACACCCGCGGTCTGCAAGAAAGCCTACGTGCATCCCGCGGTGCTCGAAACGTACGTTGAGCGCCGGCGACTCCCGCGGAAATCGGCCAAAAGGACGAAACACTGCGCCGACAAGTTAACCGCGGAGGAGCGCTTCGCGCTGCGCTTCGTAGAGGGTTGGGAAAGCCGTTTGGAGCCGTTGAATCGTACGCTCGAGCGCTCTCTCGAGGCCGCCCGGCATTAAGTCGGCGTCTCGAAATGAAGTGAGCTGCGGAAATCGCCTTTCTGCTATTGGTCTCGCTCGGCGTCAACATGGCGTTGACCATCGCCAGCCATGAAATCGTCCATAGCGAGCTGACCGTTCAGACGGACGCGCAGCGCACCAAAGCTTGATCGGCCCTAGGAGCGTCGGCGTAATCGCTCGTTAGGCAAAATCATTGCGGCGATGCGACCAAATTCTGGCCTAGGCGGCGCTCCGCCCCGTGACGAAATTAATCACGATAAGGATGACCGCGACCAAAAGAATGATATGGATTAAGCCTCCGCCGAAATGCAGCAGAAAGCCCAGCAGCCACAGGACGAATAGCACGGAAATTATAGCCCAAAGAATACCGCCCACCTAATATTTACCTCCTAACTCCTTGCGTTATGCCCTTTTTACGGTGTTGTTAACCACTTCACGTAGCTGGAAACTGCTTAATCCGTTGGCATGCTGACGATCGCCGGACGCATATAATTCCGAGGATACCAAGCGGTGGAAATACTGACGCAGTCGACGAGTCGTACCAGGCGGCGGCGCCCTCGGACGGCAAACGGCCATGGCGCTTTCCCCGTATCGCAGCAAGCGCCACTTGGTGTCTTGCAGAGCGTGAGGCGCGGCTCGATCGCGTCGAGCCCAGTTCTCTTTGTATCAGCGCAAGCGGTGCAAGGCCACGCTACTGTCGGCTCCCGACTGACCAAATTGTTGCGGCCGCGTAGAAGCCTTGCGGCCTCTTCAATGCGGAGGCGTTGCCAGTGGCTCGGTAGCGATATCTTCGTAGTTTGGCCAAAGGGTTTCGTTTCTGAGTTGCTTTATCAGGTCAGCTTTCGTTTGCGAAGACATACCACTCATTGCAGCGTCGTATTTTCCCCAATCAATGGCAATCTTCGCCGCGAACGGCGCGACCCACGCACTGGGAGTGGCTGACGCAGCCGGTTTCGACGCGCTAATTCCCGCGAACGCCTTGTTGAAGGTATCTATCGCCTCCGTAAGGTCCGTCGCACGCCGGTTATTTTGGTCAGCATCAAAGGACGTTGCGCTCGCCGATTCGACTAAAAAATGAGCATACGCATTTGCCTTCTCCTCAAGGGGCGTATAGGCGACCGCTAATGAGTTCAGATCTGCCGCACCCAATGAGTGTTTGGCTGAGGCGACAAGCCTAATGGTTTGGTCTCTGGAATCAGTAAACGGCGCGACCGCCGCGCTCAACTCCTGAGCGGAATTTACGTGGTGAGTACAGCCGCCAAGAACCATCGCTCCCAAAAGCGCGGAACAGAGAATAGGACCACGTACATTGATAATCACTCGCCTTTGCTCCGCTTGACATGGCTTCGTTCAATCACGCCCTTATATACCCAAGGGGCGAGCAGCTAGTCGCATGGCCAGGCTGCTTCTCTTTCTCGTTCCGCCACTTGGAAGCAGCGCGAGGATCATAAGCGCTGGTCGACGGGCCCGGCATTAGACGTGCGATTGCCGCAGCGGCATCCGCTCTTGCCGAATCAAACCCAGGACTGACTCGCGAAACGCGCTTTGTCCGGAGGCGTTGATGTAAACAACGTTTGGGGACGCATGACTTCGTTTCTACAAAGCACACCTGCGCTGCACTGCCGGCGTCGCGCCAGTACGTCGCAGAGAAAATTGCGTGATTCGCCCCTTTGTATTGATCGCGCCGGCTAAGTCTTGGGATGGCAGCTTTCGGGGAATAGCCCCTCAAATCGGCCGCTTTTTTTCCAGGTCGTCGATCGACATCGCCCTTTTTGTTTGCGTGAAACTGCTGACGATCTCGCTTCTGGCTATCCCCACTCAGTGACCAAATCCAGCGACTATCGCCCGAAAACAGTGAAGGGTGAGCAGCGTGGCACCGGCGGTTTGACGACCGACGTTTGAGGGAAGGAGCAGTTCTGCCGCCTCAATTTCTGAGGCGTTTGCGTTTGTCTGGAGGGCTACGAATGGATGTGTTGAGCATTATCAAGCAGGAACATCGCCAGGTTTCGGCCTTGTTCGCTGAGGCGACGAAGTGTGAACCGAGTGATCAGCGCATCACCGAGCTGGCAAATGAGATCGAGAAGCAGCTCGCAACGCATCTGAGGATTGAAGAGCGCCTCTTCTACGGCCCGCTTCGAAAGCGGGCGGAGGAGCAACAGGAAGAAATCGACATGTTCGAGGCCTACACCGAGCACGAGGTTGCGCGCCACCTCATAAAGATGCTCAGATCGGGAAGGAAGGCCGATGAGCAGTTTAAGGCAGAGCTGCAAGTGCTTGGCGAAAGCGTGAAGCACCACGTGGAGGAAGAGGAATCGAAAGTTTTCGGCATTGCACGTGAGATTATGGATAAGAAAGAGCTCGTGGAAATCGGAGAGGCTTGGGAGCGTACGAAAAAGAGTTCAGCCGCGAAGAGCCGCCCGGCTCAGCCTCGCGCTACCGCCGCCAAGAAGCCTGCGAAGGTGCGCGAAGCCACGCGTTTGCGATAGGACCGGCGCGTAGCGCTGCGGCCACGATATCGAAAGATTCGACTAGCAAGCCTTTGATCCTAACGGTGCCGCCCGCGTTAGCCGCGCACATTTTATACTTCTCGAAGGGAGCGTCAAAGAATGGCCGCTAGTCCAAAACGAGCGGCCTTTGTGCCCTTGGGCGCCGCTCGCAAGTTTTTTCGGGTGCTCGGGCCCGGTTTGATAACCGGCGCGGCAGACGACGATCCATCAGGAATCTCCACCTATTCCGTGGCCGGCGCTACGACCGGCTTTTCGATGCTGTGGCTTACCCTGATTTCCACACCGATGATGGCAGTGATTCAGGGCATGTGCGCGCGGATTGCAATGGTAACCGGCGAAGGGCTCGCGGCCGTCATGCGCAAGCGTTTACCGCTCCCTATTGCGTATGCTCTCGCCTCGCTCGTTATAGTCGCCAATACCTTCAACCTTGGGGCCGACCTCGGTGGCATGGCCGCCGCAGCCCACCTGGTGCTGCCGCTCCCCGTCGATGCCTGGGTCTTCTTCTTCGGCGTAGGGCTCATTGCTGCGCAGTCGTGGTTGTCGTATGTCACCATCGCGCGAGTCTTCAAGTGGCTCACTCTTTCACTTTTCGCGTATGTCATCACGTCTCTCGTGGTGCATCCTCCCTGGCCGCTCGTCTTACGACAATTTGTCGTTCCCCAAATTCACTTCAGCGGGGCATGGTTATCCACGATGGTAGGCGTGCTGGGCACGACGATTACGCCGTACCTCTTCTTCTGGCAAGCCTCCTTGATGGTCGAAGAAGAAAAGGAAGCCGGAAATACCACGCTAGCGTCGCGACGCGGAACTAACGAAGAAGCCGTCAAGAATATGCATACCGACGTCAATACGGGCATGATCTTCTCCAATCTCGTCGCGTTTTTCATCATCGTTACGACAGCCACGACCTTGAACGCGCATGGAATACACGATATAGCAACCGCCCAGCAAGCGGCTGAAGCACTGCGCCCCTTAGCCGGTCGATTTGCGGAGCTGCTTTTTACCCTTGGTATGGTTGGAACAGGCATCCTCGCGGTTCCCGTTTTGGCTGGATCTTCAGCCTACGTCGCCGCACAAACGTTTAGATTTCGCGAGGGCTTAAGTGAAACTCCACACAAGGCACCGAAGTTTTATGGAATCTTGACCGTCGGCATCGTGATTGGTATTGCGATGAACCTTCTCCATATAGACGCAATCAAAGCGCTTTTCTGGTCGGCGGTTCTCAATGGAGTGGCTGCCGTCCCGCTGATCGCCGTCATCGTGTGGTTTGCATCAGATTCGTCAACCATGGGAGCCTGGAAGAGCTCCACGCTTGCACGCATCTGGGGCTGGGGTACAGTCGCTCTCATGGGTGCAACGACGGTGGGAATGTTTTACTTCATGGCTCGGGGGTCATGAGGGTCTGCCATCGTGGCGCAAGAACTCCGCGCCGAGCAGTCGCCGTGACCATTCGTCCGGTGCAAAGAATTTTGCAACGGCTCCTACGATCGCTGAAAAAACAAACCAGAAGACAATACCCCCTTCGCCTGCCCAGTACGACTATGTATGACTCCCCGAGCGGTTTTCAGCCAGACGCGCGTTAGATTGCCACGTGACGAGGTTTATTCGAGAGGATTTCGTGGGGAAAGGTCGCTCCGGAGGAACTGAATTGCCGAAGCGTAACACGGATCCGCCGCTCCGGGCGGCGTTAGCTCTTGGGGCGCTCGGCATCGTCTTTGGAGATATTGGAACGAGTCCGCTCTATGCGTTTCGTCAATGCTTCGTCGGTATACTAAGAGTTGCCCCTACCCATGATAATGTGATGGGTCTGCTAAGTTTAGTTCTCTGGTCTTTGATCCTAATCGTTTTCGTTCGCTATATCGGGATGGTCATGCGGCTCGCGCATGGCGGAGAAGGCGGAATATTGGCGTTGCTCGCATTCGTCCTCCCGGCGGTGAAACGCGGCGTACCGCCGCGAGCCACCTGGCTTACCTTTTTAGTTATTCTCGGCGCCGGAATGCTTTTCGGCGATGGTATCATCACTCCGGCGGTGTCGGTGCTTTCTTCGGTTGAAGGGCTGGGTGTGGCGACTTCAGATGCTCAGCCTTATATCGTGCCGATCGCCGTCGGAATCCTCATCGTGCTATTTATCGTGCAGAGCCGCGGCACGGCTCGAATCGGCTCGATATTTGGGCCGATCATGTTGGCATGGTTTGCAGCGATCGGATTACTCGGGCTGCTTGGAATCGCCAAGTATCCGGCGGCTCTTGAGGCCTTCAATCCTTTTTATATCGTCCGATTCTTTGCACATCACGGTTTGGCAGCCCTCACGGTGTTCGGCGCAATCGTGCTCTGCGTGTCGGGCGTTGAGGCGCTCTATGCGGACATGTCGCATTTCGGACGCGCTCCGATTGCCGCTGCCTGGACGGTCATCGTTTTTCCAGCACTCGTCTTAAACTACATCGGACAAGGGGCGCTAGTCCTGGCCGCGCCGGAGAGCGTGACGAATCCGTTTTACTTCTTGACGCCTCGCTGGGCGCTCTATCCCGTCGTTGCGATTGCCACTGCCGCGACGATTATCGCATCGCAGGCGCTTATTTCAGGAGTCTTCACGCTGACGAAACAGGGCATCAGCTTAGGCTTCATCCCCCGGATGCGAGTGATCTATACGTCGCTGGCACACCGCGGCCAGGTCTACGTCCCGTTTGTGAACCGATTACTCGCGGTTATTTGTGTCGCGTTGGTTCTCACGTTCCAGAGCTCGGCGCGACTCGCTAATGCTTATGGCCTCGCGGTCGCCGCCACGATGGTGGTAACGTCAATTGCGTACTTCGAGGTCGTGCGAATGCGCTTCCGGTGGAGCCTAACTGCTGCGCTTCTTTCAACGATTCCGTTCCTAGCGGTGGAGGCACTCTTCGTGATCGGCAGTCTCCCAAAACTTATGGAAGGGGGTTGGATTCCGCTCGTGGTGAGTGCCGTAATTTTTGTCGTTGCCGGTACGTGGAGAGCCGGGCGGCGCCGGGTCGCCATCGTCCAAGTCGAACAATCGCAATCCGTACACAGTTTCCTTCGCGACGTGAAGGGGCGGTTGGGAGTTCCCTATCACGGAACGGCCGTTTTCTTGACGGGCGATCCCGAAGGCATCCCATTCATCCTTCGGCATCACTGGGCTCGGACGCACAGTATCGACGAGAAGATTGTTCTGTTGACGATCATTCCTTCGACCGAGCCATACCTCCGCGGCGAGGACCGCGTCGCTATCGAAAGGCTTTCGGATGGCTTAGTACGCGTCACGGCGAGCTTCGGGTTCATGGAGAACCTCGATATTGCGCGCATCACTCACGCGTGCGCTGCCGCCGGGCTCCATATCGGCGGCGATGACACGACGTACTACAGCGCCGATCCGCACATCGTTCCGGTCGGGCACGGAATATTTCGCGCACTCTGGCGAAGTCTATACGTAGTCTTGCGCCGCAATGCTCGAAGCGTTACTTCGACGCTCGGCATTCCCGCGGACGCCCACGCGCGCCTTGGTATCGAGGTCCGGATGTAGCGCTATTTCTTCACCACCGCGAGGATTCTGGTAATTCCGAGCTCGGCGCCGGCAATCCGATCGTAGTTATGAAGGCGCTTCGTGCGAGGGTAGAACCTAGAGCGAAATCTATCCCGGGACCAAAATGCGGCCCGCGGTGCGGTTACGGCGCATCCGCGAGCCGGGGCCACAGAAGCAATCGGGAACTTCAGGCCTCGAGTACTTTATACCCGAAAATCGGATGTTCTTCGCTTTTTTCTGGCAGTCCCCGAATCCTGTCATGTTCAGCGATCAGCGTATTATCGATTTGCGTCCACGCAGGCCTCGCACACGGCAATCTGCTTGCCGCTCGGATCCGGATCCGCGAGAGTCCAGCCTTCAGCGGAGTCCGTGAAAACCTCATTCGGTGGTGACGTGTCGAAACCGCCAACCCGTGTCGCGCTCATGCACGCGGCCTTTCCCTTATGTGGCTCGGCTGGGCAGTTCACGTTTGAGCAAGTGCAGCTAAGCATCGGCATGTTGTCAGGGCCCTTTCCTGGCGGCAATCCAACGGGCCGTAACTGGACACCTTCATCTCACCCTCACAGGCGTCGCCGCACGGCTCGGGGCCGATGTGGTTCGCTATTCCTTCATCCTCGTGGACTTCCACCATGTACTCCTTGCCGGTCTCCTGGCGCACCACATTTTCAACCGGCAATTGGTGGGCACCAGAGTTTTGACATGGCGCCAGCCCCCAATTCACCTGAAGGATCTGGGTCGGACCTACGGTGCCCCAGTAGGTTGCTGATCGTGAATCGAGCGACCCAAGAGCCGCGCTCGCACGTTCTAGGCTTCGTTAGCAGATGCTCTTTGCGGCGGCAAACCCGTGCCCGTGAGAAAAATGATTTTTCTCACGGATTTTCTCACCGAATAAGCCACGATAGCTCTCAATAAGGATTGATTGGTTGGCTTCGCGTGCTTAAATGATACTTGCGAGGACTTATCGAGGCTAGCTGCAAACATTTCAAGACCGCCGCATTCAACCACTCTGCCACCTCTCCAAGTCTGCACAAGCCCCATCTAAGCGTATCTAGTGAACCAACTGATACTTATCGGGCCTAATCGATTCCTATTCTTCGTGAGAAAAATCGGGGCTTTAGAATCGAGCCGACCAGATCGCAGCGGAAATCGCTACTGTGTCAAAGAATATGAAAGCGTGAGCGAGGCCTGGCGATCGGGCACTTCATCGAGATCGTGTACAACCAGAAGCGGCTGCACTCGGCTCTTGGCTGCGTCCCGCCGGCAGAGTTTGAGGCGGGGCAGCGAGCAAGATGCACGCCGTTCATCCTCCATTATATCGGCAGCTTTCGCCTCGCCAACCGACGCTACCGGTTGGTACCGTCACAGTGGTCGACTATCAGACCGGCACGAACGTTACGTTTCTCCGTGACCAGCATGGGCTAAGCGAACCCGAAGGCGCCGTCGACGAGCCCAGCGCAGTGTACTAACAGATCGAGTGCGACAGCGCTGTTACCGACTCCGCTGGGAATGAGGCTAGTCGAGGGCCGTAAGAACGTCCCAAGATTTTAGTCGGTCCATGGGTTTTTTGAACTTACTGGGCTGCGCTCGCCGCGAGCCGCCCGCACGTCACGGTTGAGCCGCTGCTGGATGCGCGCGTGCCCGAAGACGAGGTCCGTGAAGCCGGGGAAGAGCTTGTCGAGTGCGACCGGCAGCCCCCAGATCGCGGGCACGATGATGCGACGGCGCGGCCGGGTGACCGCCCGCACGATCGCCCGCGCGACGATGTCCGGGCTGGGCAGGTTCTCGCCCATCGAGGCGTTGATATTACTTCGGACGAAGCCGGGTTCGATCAGCGAGACCTCGATGTTCCAGCTGCGGACTTCCCGCCGGACCGTGTCGTTCAGTCCGCGCAAACCGAACTTTGAAGCAGAGTAGATGCCCAGTACGCCCCCTTCGCCGGCGACTGAACCGATATTGACAATCGCTCCGCGCCGTTGCCGCTTCATCACCGGCATCACGGCGTGAATCGTCCGCGCGCAGCCGAGCAGATTCACTTCGATAACTTTCCGGAGCTCCTCGTCGGTTGTATCCCAGAGCGCAGGCGGCGAGCCGATACCGGCGATGTTGGCCAGTATGTCGATCCTCCCGAACGTGTCGAGCGTGGACTTGACGAGCTGGTCGATCTCGGCGCGAATGGCGACGTCCGTCGGAACGACGAGTGCGCGGACGCCGAATCGTTCGACGTCGGCGGCGAGTTCCTTGAGAACGGGCAGCTCGCTCTGCGGCGCGGCGAGCACGACGTGCGCGCCGGCCGCAGCGAACGCTCGCACCGTCGGGGAACCAATGCCACCGGACGCGCCGGTAACGATCGCGACCCTGTCTCGCAGCTGCATGTTACGAAGGTCGCCGCTTTCGTCGATACTGCCGGTCGGGCCTTTGCTCCCGTTAGAGCCACGCCTCACGACATTTGGCGCGAAGCGAACTGTTTCCGCACGCTAAAGAAATGAGTCTTATGAAGCGCCTTTGTAACGAAACGCTACAGTCGCGAGGAGTTCGCTGTACCTGACGGTCCCCTTACTCAAGGCCGTTTTGACATAAAAGCGCAGGCACGTTACAGGACTCAGAATGCCTTTGTACTGGAACTGGCTACGGATGCGCAAAGAATAACACCGCGATAATGAGCCCAAGACAAAAAAGGAAGCCAAGAAACCACACGCTGAACGACCAGGCCCGCATAAAGGCTCGATTGCGCCATTGGCCCCAAGTAGTGACGGTGTAAAACATCCGCATAAACCTCGGGCTTCCCGCGATGAGGTCTTCTTGCCGCTGCATTTGCTCATTTACATTGAGCATTTGGTAAAAACACCAAACTGCTAGAGCAGAGGCAACTATAACGGTGCCCCATTTGCCCAATGGCGTCGTTGCAGCAAGGAGCAGCCCGTGAATCACTCAGATACCCTTCTCCAACCTAACGCGCAAAGACTTCATCGTTTCCTCCTGCCCGTCGCGTGGCCCTAGAGTGACGAGTACCTACTCATGCCGCCGAAGATAAGCCGAGAGTCTTCAGTAGTAGTCGAAGCGGCCTTGAGGCCGTCATCTTGACGATAGTCGATGGCGGTCGTGAGCCTCACCCAGTTAGTAGACCGCGCGATCGTTAGAAAATCGATCAGCTCGCGAGACCCATGCCTCGCAGATTTCACTTCGCCGATGCCGGTTTCGGCGCGGCGCGCCGCGGGGCAATGTTTCGGCAATCCGTTTCCTCTTCCGATTTTACGAATCACGCCTTTTCCGGCGGCAGCATCGCTTTAGCGACTGCAGTAGTCTCGTCCAGTGCGGCGCCTTCCGCCATCAACGAAGCCAAGCGTTCTTCAGACAAACCGGCGCGTAGGATCGACATCGTACGGTTGTACCCGAATTGTTCCGTGAAAAGGCGCGGTACCGCTTGACGTTTGTACATCAGACTTGAGTACCCAACCAGCCGTGCGGCGCAATCTAGGTCGCCGCGGCGCGCCTTGACCTGAGCGAGAACCTCGATTGCATGTGCGACAATAAAATGCGTTTCGCGTCTCACGGCCAGGGCGAGAGACTCCTGGGCGCATTGAGTAGCTTCGCTCACATCACCCGCTGCCAACAAGTACTGGGCCGCGTTATGTAGGATGACAACTAGCGCGACCTCAAAGTTCGACCTGCGCCCGATTGCTATAGCCTCACGGACATTCTCGAGTGCACCATGAATGTCGCCCTCGGCAAAGCGTATTTCTGCCATCTGCGAAAGCGCCGGCGCGAGGCGGGGCTCATCGCTAGCTCTTCGCATGATTGCCATGGCCTCGATGAGAAGGGTCTTGGCCCTTTCGCCATCTCCAGAAATACTCAACCAACCCGACATTTCAACAATCACCATCGCGACCAGGTCCATATGCGACATCGATCGTGCCAGCGCGAGTGCCTCATCGAACCGCGGTAATGCTGCCGTGATATGGTCGGACCTTCCCAAGAAAGATCCCAGTGAAAGCAGCGCGTCGATCTGGCGAAAGCGATCTTTGGCATCCGCGAACACTGTAACGGCTCGCTCAAGGTCTCCGACCTCAACTGTCCGGCATCCGCTATCCGCCTCGGTCCACGCAGCTTGAACTGCGAGACGCGCGCGTAGTTGAGGCGATTCTTCCCAATTGATCGCAGTCATCGCTCGCGCCAGCAACACCCGACCCTCGCGTGGGGATGACCCGAGCCAAAATCGTCCCAGATCTGCCGCGATGGAAGCGCCCGCCTGAACGTCGTTGCCTTGAGAGAGTCCCCAGTCAATCGCGGCACGATAGTTCTCGAGGTTGGCCTTCTGACGTGTTCTCCAAAGATCACGCCGGAAGGGCATCTCGTATATTTCGTTCGAAGCTTGCTCGGCGGCACTAGCAAAGTACCAACAATGACCCTTGGCGGCGGCATCCGTCTCACGCGCCTCGGTCAAGCGATCGTAGGCGTACTCCCGCGTCGTCTCGAGCATCCTGTAACGTTGGTCTTCACCCCAGAGTTCCGTCGCAACGAGAGATTTCTCCACCAGCGCGGACATCAGAGAAAGCACCTCCTCCCCATCGCCGCCGTCCGCCGGGCAGACCGCTTGCGCCGCGTCCAGTGAGAAGCTGCCGCGGAGCCTGGCCGTTCACACTCAGTATCACACCGGTACCTCCGCAGCAAGGTTTCCCGAGTTCTGCGAACACTGTCGCGACGAGTTAGGTCGCTGATGCGCTGCAAATGAGTGTCGAGCATTACGAACTCTTTGCCATGGTCGCGGGGGCCTTGGTCTCATGGTGTGGACGTCATGCTCGCGGAGCTAGGTTCTCTCTCGGGCCAACATGCCGTATTCAGCAAAAGAGTACGCCCACTTGGGTTCGCCGTATTGTCGCTGGTCGTGCTGTTACTCGTCGCTGCCCTACATCCACTTGGCGTTTACAAAGAAGGAATCGTAATCGGGGTCGTTATGGCGGGTCAGCGGGTTCCACGACCGTTTCTCTGTGGCAATCTGATCGAGCCGGGCGCTCCACGTCGGAATAGCGGGTGGTCGCGGCAGCACGCTCCTGAATCCGTCGCCGCTCGGTAGCCACAGCTGCGTCAAGTGACGGTGGAACGGCAAGGTCGCCATCCTTATCCGCGGCGCAGCGCGCTCCTATTCAGTCGGGATTCTAAGTGCACTGGCAGCATGACGGTGGCCCAGGTCCATGAACGCCTCACAAGAGAGGGATCGCCAGCTTGCCGCAGTAAAATATCAGGTGCGACTGGCCTAATTGGCGAGTCGAAAGGAGACGTTATGAGCATCTTAAGTTGCCGTCGCGCGATCATGGCAGCGGCCGTGGGAGGCTTGCTCACAGGCTGTGCCGGCTTGACGGATTCGATCTCGCGGCGCGTTACATTGCTGCCAACCGCGAGGTTCAAAACGCATGACCATCCGCAGAGACTCGCCAACTCACCCTACGGCTCCGTCGCATTCCTAAACATCGCGCAAGCTGCGGGACAGACGGTCTCGGTCAGCGGGATCAATAACGCGGCCGAAGTAGTTGGCACGGCCACTACGCCCCAAGACGCCTTCATCTACGCGCCGTTTAACTCAAGCTTTGGAAACAACGGCTTTGGCGAAGCGGGGTTTGACGATCTGGGAACTCTTTCGGGGAAATCAAGCAGCTCAGGGACAGCCATTGGAAACGTTGCGTACGGCTCATCCGGTGCGTTCTCTATTTCGCTTCCTTTTGCCGCCGGGGACAGCGGTTCGGAGGCGTTTCGGTGGACGGGGACGAGCATGGTAGGGCTGTTTTGTGGCTGCTCATTCGACCAGGCTTACGGCGTTGACGCTAACGGCGATGTCGCAGGTCAGGTCGCTCCCTCTGGAAAGGACGAAGCGATCATTTGGCCAGGAAGTGGGGGCTCCAACATCATTCCGCCGCTTGGATCATCGATTAGCGCTGCTCAGGCGGTCACTCCTCAGACCTCGGGGAGCGGTCTCTACGCCGTTGGATTTGAAATTGCCAATGGCGGAACTGGCGCGGAAAGCGGTTTCTTATACAACAGCTCAACAAATGCCGTAACGACGATTCCACCACTTAGCGGCGACACCGTTATTGTTCCTCGGGCATTGAATACTGGAGGGCAGCTCGTCGTTGGCGACTCAAGGAACGCGTCGCACCAAGAGCACGCGTTTGAGGCGCTCGGTTGCGCCTCGGGGGGAACGTGCAGTCCCACTCTCATCAGTCCCCTTAAGGGCGGCACTCAAGCTTACGCTGACAGCGTGAACGATTTCGGATTCATAGCCGGATACTCGCAGACCTCGGGCGGTGCTGACCACGCTGTGCTGTGGCGACCGACGGGGAAGAATGGAAACTATGTCGCCACGGACCTTGACGCCTTCGCGCAAAAGCCGAAGGGCTGGACGCTAAACGCCGCGATCGGGATCAACAACTACGACGAGGTCGTTGGCTATGGGACAAGTGGCGGAACGACCCAATACTTCCTTATGCCGCTTTACGATCACAGCATCGACCTTTCCGATTACTCGGTAGGGACGAAGGGTGATCCCTGCTCGAAACCTATAACCTCGTCTGCGCTCAACGCCCTTGCGCAATTGGGATATGACCTCTTCGGGGTCGAGATTGGGATGCAGACGGGACCGGCCAATTGCGCTCAACAAACGCTTTCCACGATCCAGGGCGTCCCGTATTCCAGTTTTGGTTATATCTTCCTGAGATATGACAATCCGTCTAAATATAGTGGCACTGAGCAAATGACAGCCGCTCTGAAGGCGCTCGGCGCCGGAACCGTAGCACAGCTGTCATTCATCGCGATTGACGTAGAAACGAGTTGCAGTCTAAACAAAAAAACGGGAAAGTGGCAGCATTGCAACTGGGATGGTCCTCACAGCCCTTCATACCAGCAAACCCGTCAGCAGATCATCGCTCAGGCAATCGCGGCCGCCACTCCGGGCAAGCCGTTAATAATTTACACAACGAATGGTGGGCAGTGCCCCGACGTGAAGGGCAACTGCAATTGGACGTATCTCACTGGATTAATGCAAAATTCTCTAAATTGTCCGTTATGGGACGCCAAAGACGACAGCCTCGGCGACGTCGATTGGAACGTCAGTCACAGCGTTTATTCAGCCTTTAAGCCATACGGCATGTGGTCCACGCGGAATGGCAAGCAATATGAGACGAGCGATAAGCCGCAGTATCAAGACGAAAAACAGCTTATTAAGTATTCCGGGATCGCGTCTTTGGATATCGATGCCTTTAGCTGGAATTTCGTCGCTAACGATACGACGTGCGTCGGAGGTGCGAATCTGTTGCAGCGGAGCATATCCAAGCGTTACGCCATTGCACGCTGAAGAGTCAACTGACGAGTTAGTCCGGGACGACGTTCAAGCGCATTTTAAGCCGAGTGATCGAAAGCCGACTCAGGTTGTTGCCACTATGCGAGCCGAATAGAAGCTGTAGAACTCGCTCTTTTGTCGCGGATTGCCCAGAATCGCGCTGGCCTGCGTGACGCGTTCTAGCGCCTTCCATTGGCCCAAGAAAGACATTGGCAATGCACAACTTCAGACGGGTGGGTACCATGACGCCCACCACCATTCTTACGTGCTGGCGACCGACCGAGATTGATTAGCCCGAGTTTGTCCGAGTCGAGCCGATGCGTTCTGCGCGCCTAAAACAAGCGCACTTGACCGGCGCGGACCTGAGCGGCGCAGACCTGAGCGGCGCAGACCTGAGCGGGGCACAACTTACCTCCGTCAATCTGACGGGCGCCATTTACGGCCCTAAGCCCAAAGCTCCTAATGCCGACGTAGCGGTATCGTGGGTCTGGCGACGTTGAACGTCCCGCCCGGTTATAAGAACCGCCGCCTTCGCCGATTATTGCCGATTCTTTGCCGATGTACTGTACCGCAGTCCAACTGAAATCATGGATTCGATGGGACTGCTGGACGATATTGTCGCAGTTTTGGAATGCAAACCACGCGGTGGACGCCTGTATACGCTTTTGAAGACCGTACGAGCCACCAGACCCGTACGCTCCCATGATGGTCTTGCCATAGCATCGCAACCTTATCCTGCGATGTGAAACGCAAAGAACAAGATCAGTTGAGTGATCAGAAATGCAATAGGGAGAACGACGCCCGCGAGGCGACGTACGACTAACGCGCGCTGCGCTGAGTAATTAATCTGTAGAAGATGGATTCCGACGATCGAAGCGATGGAAATGATAACGAAAATGAAACATGTGAACAAGAGCGCGTCGATATAGGTAACATATTCGGTTCGTGGTAAGACGTTAGAGGCGGTGATATTGAAAGCGACGACGATCAGAAGTGTGGCAACGGCAGATTGAAGCTGGTCTTTAGTTTTGAACTCCTCGTGCGAAAGCCAGAACGTTATCCAAGAGATAATAACCAGCAGCAGAAGCGGCACGATGAATTTTAAGACGTAGGACTTGGAGTTGCGCCGCACTTTGAGGTCAAACTCGACGTCCTTCGCGCGTCCAGCAGTTCCTTCGACGGTCCCTAAACGTTCGGAAAGGGAAAGCGACTCCCAGTGCGCGAGACCAACGTAGCCTCGGTTAAACAGCGCCGACTCCTTGCGATCCGGTTTCAGAATCGTGCGGTCGAGGTCGTCTCCGCTGGCTTGAACGACGAGCGGCAAGAGTTGAGAGTCGAACGGAAAACGGCGCAAATCTGAGCTGGTCGATAGGATTGCGCTGAACGCTTGGGTATATGTCAGCGTTCCGTCCGGCTCGGCGTAGAGATCGAGGAAGCGGAAGTGCGTCGGCGATGCTTCATTTGTGAATTCAAAGTCCGGCTTCCACATATTGGCCGGAAACTCGCGGAAAAGCTGCCCTCGCCCGCGCGGCCGGTACCGAAGGCTTCGATCGGTCCATTTTGCGACGAGTAAGCCGGTAGCTTGCCAGGTTTCCTTCACCTCGTCGATAGCGATGATGTTGCGGATCACAAGCCCGACACGAACGACCATGGGGTGCGCCTGAGTCGGAGTCCCCACGGCGGATCCACGCGCGGAGCTCTCGGATGCGGCGAAGGCTAGAACTGGAAGCAAAGACAGGATCGTGAGGTAACGCTTGAACGCCGGTAGCACATTGTCGCATTCGTCGCTATGGGCGAGGATGCCCCACAGGAACATCGGTTCGTTCGCCTTATTTATCGGTGCGTTGTGGTAAGAGGGCTTAGATGCATCGTCTGTCCGTCCGGCGTGCTGCTTTTTTGGGTTGGTGCAAGCGGCGCATGTCTGGCCGACGGGGCAAAAATAACCGGCGGCATCGAGCCCGCATATACGGCCTGCCTTAGCGCCCCATCGGGCTGCCGCAGCGTAGTGCGAACACAGTTTCGTCTCCAATATAAGCCGATCGCCCGTCGCGGGTTCTCCGTTCGATTCAGGATTTTGCGAGGTTATCAGGCCGGTCTGGATGACGATAAAGACGACGGATCGAGCGAGGAACAGCAGGCGAGCATCTTCGATCCGCCCTTTGACGTCATTGACGTGAAACTGCGATTCAGCGCACCAGATGGGCGCGATCACCTCGAGGTCCGTGCCGGTTACGCATATCAGCATTCCGACCCGAACACTGCCGACGGCTATCACACCCCGTACATCACCGGAGACTATTACTTCGGACCACCCATACCAACGGGTTGGGGCGGCCTGTCGCGCCGATGGGATGTCCTGATGAAGGTTTCGCAAGATCGCTTTGTCACCGCGAATCGCCTACCCGAAGATCTCAATCAATTCGTATCGACCTATACTATGCCACTCAACAACGACGGCAGCTCGCGCATGTATGCTGCCTACGCACGGGAGTTGCGGTTCAGCGGGAGCAACACCGTGCTGACTCCTTCCAATCGTTTCGATCTTGGCGCGATTCGAAACCCGACGCGGTGGCTCGAACTTTATGGGCGGATTTCCGTGTACGGGACGCGGGGCGTACCAGGCAGCAGCAAGATCGTCCTTGGAGTCGACATTACGATCTGAGTGGACGCTTCAGCCCATCGTACGCCTCTCGGCCTCGGCCCGGAGTGCGCGTTCGTGTCTGCCAAGAGCGCTAGAGGCCGTCGGCTGGGTTCGGGTCGTTTCAGAAGTGATGATCGGCGAGCCGGCGGCCGCGCTAGGGCGGCATTTACCGAACCGCTCTCCCTTCCGTAAAGTATAGCCCAGTGTTGGAGCCTCTTATCGTTCTGATTGGCTTAACGTCACCGGTTGCGCCGGCAGCGAAGACCATCACTTTACTTATGACGAGGCCGTCAGCTACGTAGACATTGCCACCGCTATCGACGGCAATGCCGTCCGGCGATTTAAGCTTCGTTGCGGTGCCATTAATGGTTTGAATTGGCGAAACGTTGCCGTGGGTTCTGGCTGCATACACGGTCACGGAGTCGTCGGGCGTGTATCCGTCATTGTTGACCACGTAGACGTTCGCCTTCGAATCCAGAGCGAGTGCCACGGGAAAGTTTAGCCCCGTATAGGGAGCCCCTGAGCCTGCGTGTCGGCGCGACGTTGCCGGTTGCGCCCGCGGCGTAGACTGTTATCGATGAGTTGTAGCGGTTTGCGACGTAAAGGTTTCCATTTTGGTCGAGAGCAAGTCCGGAGACATAATCAAGGCCAGTCATTGATCCCGTGATTACTCCTAGCGGCGCAACGTTTCCATTTGAGCCGGTAGCGTAGAACTGGACCGCTTTGTACTCTCCGACGTAGATGTCCCGTTGAGCGGATCCAGTGCGATGGCGGACGGACTTGCGAAACCGGTAGAGGAGCCGCTGATGGCCGAAATTGGCGCGACGTTACCCGTCGCTCCCGCGGCGTAAACCGTCATGGATCCTTCTTTACTTGGGCCGCCCTCGCGATTTAGGACGTACATGTCTCCAACGCCGTCCACAGCGACACCGTTAGGGTAGTCCAATCCGGTGTAATCACCGGTGATATCCTGGATCGGCGTCGCGTCTCCTTTTGCACCCGCCGCGTAGACGGTAACGCTTTTGAAGTAGGGGTCATTTGTGGCGTACAAACAGGGGCGTGACGACTGTTGTTTGCCGCCACGTAACTGACTCTGTTGCGCCGTCGGAGCCAATGATCCACCCGTACAGCTGGTAAGCAACAAGACCGCAATCACTGAGGCGACTGCGGATTTTGCGTCTGACATACACATGACTACGGTCCTTTTCCGCAGTTCCAATATAACTGCGTGCGTTCAAAAGGCACGCCGGGGATGCCAATAGGCGGCTCTCCGGCAGAGCGGCTAGGTTCGACGTTCTAGCCGAGCGGATCCTTGCCAGCTTCGCAGCGACCTTTTCGAATCAGCTCAGGAGCGACTCGAGCATGGAGGCGGCGTTTTGCTGTCCTAGCGGCTGAAGAGTTGCCGATCCTTGAAATGCAGATCGGAGGGATCGAAATACGACATCGCCCATTTATCTGTCGCATCGAGGAACACGCTGGCCTTGATCGCGTCCGCGCTTCCGCTCGCGGACGGCTGACGTTTTTTCCCCACGTCGGTACTGTCGAGGAAGTCGAAATGGTCGATCAGACCAAGCGCTTCGATCGCGAAGCACGAGGCCACGTCCGCGTCGTGGATCTCCAGCAAATTGTCGCCGTTGTGCTGCTCTCCGCCCTCGGCAAGGTTGGAACTTCCGCAGAAGACAGTTGGATCGGGTCCATTGAAGCCGCATACCACGAACTTGTGATGGACCTGATGCGCGGCTGGGCTCGTGATATTCGGCAGCTGGTCGAACGGAGGCGGCAGCACCGTATGCGCCGGCCTGCCCGTAACGAGAACCCCGCCCGGGTCGCCGCGCTTGTAGAGTTTGATGCCCTTCGTTGTGTCCGAGATACCGTATGTGTAAATGGCATCCGTTTCGTGTAACTTTCGCAAAATATCCTCAACCATGTTTGGCTTGCCGCTCGTGCCACCGATGTCCATGACCGCGAAAAGCACAGTAGTTGGATCCAAAACCTAGAACGACGGCCTGTAGCGAATTCCGACCTGCATCCGGGGTAAGATCAGCGCGTGCCAGATGGGCATCTTCTTGCCGCGTGCCCGTAAGAATCTGTGAGAAACCGATTTTCTCACAGATTTTCTCACCGAATAAGATACGATAAAGCGCGATAAGAATCGCTTGCGCAACTTCGCGTGCTTAAATGATACTTGCGAGGACTTATTGAGGCTAGCTGCAAACATTTCAAGACCGCCGCATTCAACCGCTCTGCCACCTCTCCAAATGCTTGCAATTCCTTATGGCAGCTGACTTTTCTCGCTTAACATGGTTTCTCACAAAGTAACTTTTTGGCTGACCAGTTTCTCACATTGCGGCGAAATTCTTGCTAAATGCTTGTAGTGATAGGCGACAAGATCGCGCAGTTTACGTCTTTACGTACAGCGTGGGCGATCTGCGCCAGCGAATCGTCGAACCGGCAAAGAGAGACAAAGGCCATGCTTATACTACTCTAACGCTTGAACTGGGCGATCGCCTCGTCTTCGGTCATCGAAGCGCCAACCGCCATCAATCGTGTAACTTGATTGACACCGAATCGCAATAGGCTTCCTCATGGAACATTGGGCGCGCAGTTAGCGGCCTCATTCGTCGCAGCGGCGTCACGCCGATAACGCTGCACGGGCTGCGTGACACGCACCCCAGCTTGGGCGAAAGCGGGGCTCCGCTGGAAATCGTCAGTCAACGCCTCGGCCACGCGTCGATCGGAGTCAGGGCAAGTCGCTGCTCGCGCATCTACATCCGCCGAAAATGCCGAGGCGGCAAGCGCCTTCGACAGGCGCCTGGCGGGCTCGGGATGGATCACCTCAGGGGTGGTTTGAGGATTTACGGGAATTGGATGGCAATGTCTCTCTTGGTGTCGAGCCCCTGGATACAGTATTCGGCGGTACCTAGTTAGATGGAAGCGACGATTCGCTTGCGGTTTCTGATTAGAGTCCTTTCCCTCGCGATCATCACGGCGGTGATCGGGCAAACCGCCTCTGCAAAGCCGGTTTCAAGCATAGATGCTCGCAACTGGCGTGCGGACTTGTACTACATGGCCAACGCGATAACGCGCTACCACAAGAACGCCTTCCACTCTGTTTCGAAAGGAAAATTCGATCGAGCCGTCGCCGATCTCAGCGCCCGCATCCCGTCGTTGACTCGATCTCAAATCATCGTCGGTCTCAAGCGGATCGTCGCGATGATCGGTGACGAACACACGGGGTTTGGGCTGTCAACAGGGCCTCCGATTTTCTTTCACACGTTGCCCATAAAAATTTATAAGTATAGCGACGGCTATTTCGTGCAATCCGCTGCCCCTAGCTACCGTTCGATTGTTGGGCGTCGCATCGTCGGAATCGAGAACGTCTCAGTTGAAGAAGCGATGGCGCGGCTATTTCACATCGCCGATGCATCTAACCCGTGGTCGTTTCTCTCAGAGGTTCAGTTCATGATGCGAGGCGAGGTATTGCACGCTTTAGGCATTACGGGAGCGGACGACCGTGCCGTTTTCCGCGTGGCGGGCACAACCGGCATACAGGAGGTCGACCTTCGCACCGTGTCTCACCCGTTTAACATGGGATACAATTTTGGACCGCCGCCGGATAGCGACTGGCTCGATTCAAGGCAGACCCCGGCCGCCCCGCTCTATCAGCAGCGCCAGGACGAGTATTATTGGTACGTCTACACGCCCGAAAAAATCCTATACATTCACCTGAAATTCGTGCTTAACGCCGAGACGGGCGAAACGCTAGCCGACTTTTTCAATCGGGCGTTCGCTTTCGCCGACGCGCACGACGTGGAAAAGGTCGTCTTGGACATCCGCAACAATGGTGGCGGGAACAACACGCTCACGCAGCCCATTATCCAAAACATCGTCATGCGTCCATCTTTGAACCAGCGAGGGAAGCTGTTCGTTATCATCGGGCGTGGCACGGCGTCCGCCGCTCAAAACCTCACCGATCGCCTCCAGCGCGATACGAACGCCGTTTTTGTAGGCGAGCCGACGTCGGAATGGCCGAATCACTTCGGAGATCCTCAGGCGTTCACTCTCCCGTTCAGCAAGATAGAAGTACACGTCTCGAGCCTGTTTTGGCAAGACCTCGATCCTCGCGACACCCGAAAATGGACGGGCCCCGATATCGCGGCGGAGCTGAGCTCCTCTGACTATGCGCAAAACATCGATCCGGCGATGGAGGCCATAACGTCGTTCCACGACGTCGCGCTGACGGACGAATTGGCACCTTTGCTGGCGCTGGGTGACGAACGTAAGGTCGCGGCCGCATATGCGACATTCTTTAGCAACCCGCTCCACAAGTACAGCCAGGACGAATACGCGATCGAAGCGCTCGCGCACGACTGCATCGATAAGAACCAGGCAAAAATGGCCCTGCTGCTTTCTCAACTCAATCTGAGGTCGAATCCCTCATCGAGTCTCGCCTTCGACGGACTCGGCGACGCCTTAGCGGCCCTAAAGCAAAAAGGAGAGGCGTTGAGGGCTTACCGCGCGGCATTGAGAATAGACCCGAAGGACGCAATCGCGGCCTCCAGCATCTCGCAACTCGAGTCGCAACGGTAGGTCAGGCCACTTTCGCCTTTTCCAAAGGTCTGATCGGAACTCTCCTTCATTACAAACAGGTCCACGGCAGGCACCATCGCTCAGCTTTGACTCCAGTCCAGCGCGCTAGACAGCGCGATCGCGCCGGCCGGATTCCTAAGTTCCATTTCCCTTGTCCCCTGTGAGTAGCGATTTGCCAATCGTTGCAGGCTAAAGCGATTCTTGCGAAGCGTACAGCCGCGGTTGTCGCCGATTAGCGCCCGTAGCGCGCGCTCATGAATCGGTGGGGGATAGCGTGTCACGCTAGCCGCGTAAACCCGTCATCGCTCCATGGCCCGCTCCCTACGCCATGTCTTACGAAAAAGAGTCCTTCAGGATCGTATTGTTTCTTGATCGCTTTGAGGTGAGTGTAGTCGGATCCCCAGAAAGCATTTTGCCAGGACGATTCGAAATAGTTGCTCTCGGAGACGTAAGAGCCGTCGTCTGGCCGTTCTGCTATGATCGGAGTGTCGATCCGTTCACACATCCGGCGCAACCAATTCCATTCCCGCTTCCACTGGTCGGATTCAAGCTGCCGGCTGACGCGCAGATGCCGCCGATTCGAAAAGCGGGTCTACAAGAAATGGGCCGCCGCTAACGCCCCGGCGAGCTCACCGCCGTAACAGCGGCGCCGGCAAAAAGAACATATCAAGAGCTTAGGCCTTTCAAAACGGCCCCCTCTTCGCTACGCGGAGCTAGAGCCCCGAAAAACGAGGCGCCCTTATGCGAAGGCTCAGCTAGCGTGGGCCCAAGCCCATCAAGCCGATGTTGACCCTGATCGCAGCCGCGACTATCGGCGGTCTGCGGTGCAGCCTGAAACCGCGCCAGTGAGAAAAACCGATTTTTCTCACAGATTTTCTCACCGAATAAGATACGATAAAGCGCGATAAGAATCGCTTGCGCAACTTCGCGTGCTTAAATGATACTTGCGAGGACTTATTGAGGCTAGCTGCAAACATTTCAAGACCGCCGCATTCAACCACTCTGCCACCTCTCCAAGTGCCCGCAAATCCTTATGGTTATTGGTGTTTTCCGTAACCGGGTTTCTCACCAAGTCACGTCGCCACCGCCCTTTTCTCACCGACGCACGCCTTTAGGGTAGAGGAAGTAGACGTCTCAAGCAAGGCCCCGGGTTCCCAAGAGCGATCGTAGCCCTTGCCGAGCGATTCGTTTGGATCCCAATAGGTGCGCACGCGGGAATCGGGTACCGGCGTAATCCCGCACGGCACGTCGGACCCCTTCGCTCGCAGTTCCGGCACCCAGACGAAGAGTACGGCAAGCGGGAGCGGGGAGAGTCGCGCTTGGGTTGCTAGGGCGAAACCGAGTGCCGAGAAAACCGTCCCGTCTCACGTCGCTAATATCTTGCAAAGGAGCAACCGCATAATGAACGTCATAAGCTTGAGCTGCTGCACACTTGGCTTTTGCGCGGGCATTGTCGCGCTCGCTGGCTGCGGCGCCTTTCCACAAGCTCAGGCTGACACGCCGATCGGGGCGACTGACGCGACGCGGCAAAATCGCGCGCATTTAAGAGACGCGGCGCAGGACCGAACGTGGATGGCGCCCGACGCCCAGAACGATAACCTCCTCTACGTCTCAGATTTAGGGAGCAACGACGTGTACGTGTATTCGTATCCACGGGGTGCGTTAAAAGGGACGCTGACGGGCTTTGAAGGGGCGCATGGCGAGTGTGTCGACAAGCGGGGCGACGTCTTTATCACTGAGACGCGTGGGCAGCGGATACTCGAATACGCGCACGGAGGCACGAGCCCAATCGCGAGGTTGAAGGATCCCGGCTATTACCCTCTTGGCTGCGCGATCGACTCGAGGACCGGGAACTTGGCCGTGACAAACGACTACACTGGCACCGGGGCGGGCAACGTTTCGATCTACAAACATGCGAAGGGAAAACCGAAGGGATACGCGGACTCAACGATCGAATTCTACAGTTACTGCAGTTACGATAATAAGGGCAATCTCTACTTCGACGGCTCGGATGTTCACGGTGCCTTCAAATTCGCAGAGCTTTCGCCCCGCAGTCATACGTTCACAAACATCACACTGAACCAGACCATCGATGAGCCCGGTGGCGTCCAGTGGGATGGGAATGACGTGGCCGTTGGTGACCAGGGAGCAGGTTACAGCGGGTCAACGGTTTACGAGTTCGCCATTAGCGGAAGCTCTGGAACGCTCATGGGCACGACCCCGCTTACCGGTTCGGCCGCCGTCGAGCAGTTCTGGATTCAGCACAAGCGAGTCATCGGGGGGAGTCACGACAGCGGCATTGGGAACGTCCGATACTGGCATTATCCGCCCGGAGGTCCGCCAACCAAGACCATCAGTGGCCTCGTCGAACCGATCGGCGCAGTAGTCAGCCCAGCCAAATGAACCGGGAAGCGACAACCGCCGTAAGCAGCGCCTCCTGACAGCGCGGTCTTAGAGATTCGGGCCGCCGCTTCTCAAAATTCACCGCCGGCAGGACGTCACCAGCGCCAGCGCGCTACCGAGTTGTAGGGCGAGAGCAATGGATGCTCGTATCCTTCGAGACTGGATGGGAGAACGTCAATCTCGCTGATCTGGCAGAGAAAATCGTACGGCATGTCGGTAAGGAGTTGCCGCTGAACGAAACTATAGGCACGTCGCCGAGCCGCGCGGTCGAACAGGTAAATTCCGCGCTGCAATGCGTGGTCTATTGCTTGATTACAATAACGGGCGAAGTTGAAACCCACTGGGGCACGCTGGTCGCACGACAACAGCCACGATGCGTCGGGATCGTACGTGGACTGATAAGAGACCAAGGCGACCTGGAAACGGCCTTGACTGAGCGGGCCGCCAGACGCTACGAATTCCTCGATACTGTAACGCTTCGTCGTGACGTCGATCCCCACCGCGCGCTCGTATTCAACGATCAGCGGTGCGAGCCCCGCCGCAGTACCCGAGCCGGCTAGAAAGGCTAGTTGAAGCTGGAGGCGACGTCCATTCTTAACGCGGATGCCGTCGGCCGCGGCGATCCATCCTTCTCTTACCAGCAGCGCTTGGGCGCGCTGCGGATCGTACGGCAGGCGTCCCGCGTGCGGGTCGAACGCCCAGGTAAACAGACCGCGCATGCCGGTATCGGCGTCGTAGACACCGTGCGCTACCTTTCCGACCAGCGCGTGCCGGTCGATGGCGAGCCCGAACGCGCGACGCACCGTGGCGTTCTGCGCTAACGGATCGGTGACGTTAAACGTCAACGCATAAAAGTAGGGACCAGGCGTTACGAGGATTCGATGGTGCGGAATGGCGCGCAAGGCGATTATTCGCGCAACATCGGCGTAGAAGGTCGCGTCGACCTCTCTGGTCAGCAACTGGTTGATCGTCGTCGACGAGTCGTGGACGAAGCGCAAACTGATGCGAGCGATGGTCGGGCGCCCGGCATAGTATCGCGGATTTGCCGTCATCTCCAACCGATCGCCGCGTACCCAACGCACGAAGCGGTAGGGGCCCGAGCCGATCGGCGCGGCGTTGTATGCTGCCCGGTCGAGGCTCGCATAATGAGTAAGCAGATGGGCCGGCAGGATCGGATAGTTGCTGTCGCCGCCGAAAAAATACGCAATGATTGGCGAATAGGGCCGTTTGAGCTTTACGACCACCGTGTAGGGATCGTGCGCCTCGACGGAAGCGACGCGGTCGTAGCCATAGCGGGCGGGAACGGCGTTCGACGCGTTCATGATCGCGGTGTAGGTGAAAGCGACGTCGCGCGAATTCAGCGGAGCACCGTCTTGCCATGAAACGTCGCGGCGTAAATGGTAGACAACGCGTTTACCGTCAATTGAGATGCCGCCGTTCGCGCGCGAAGGTACGGTAGCCGCGACATCCGGCACGATATTTCCGAGCGAATCGTAGTTCGTGAGATAAGAGTAGCCGAGCTCACTAATTGCGTAGCCGATTGTGCCTTGCAAGTACAACGGGTTCAGCGAGACCGGTTCCTGAGTGACGGAGATTACGAGCGTGGCTTGGCGCGACGGCGGCGCGCCGACCTTAGCGCAAGCAGCGAGAACGCCCGCGAAAGCCCAAATAGCGATACCGCGCGGAGTCAAATGGCGTCCGCCAGCGCTTCGTCGATCACCTGTTCCTCGCTCATTGCGGCCCCTTCATTCATGAGGTTTGCGAGTTGATCGGAGCTCATCGCGTCGCATAGGACTGCCATCGCCCGTTCGTATTCCTGTCGATCGTGCAGAGTATCGCGTGGCGATCCAAGGGCGGCGAGGCAAGCGTCGACGAAGCCGAACAGGCGAGCAGCGCGCGCGTATCGAGGGTCATGAGCGCCCTGCGCTCGCAGCGCCGCGACTGTTGCGAGGCGCTGCAGCGAGCGGGCGACGTAAGCGCTTGAATGCAGCTCGTTTGAGATAAGCAGCGACTCCCGTGCATACGCCTCTGCCCCATCGTAGTCAGCCAAAGAGATGCGACAGGCCGACATAGTGTTGAGAGTACCGGCGATTATTGTCGCATCGTTAAGGGTCCGAAGGATCGGTAACACATTCAACGCTGATTGAAACGCGAGTTCGGGATTGCCTGCGTCAAGTTCGATCTCGACGAGAGTATCCGCAATGGAGTAGGCCAACGTGCGATGCGCTCCGATGGCCTTATAGATCGCGCTTGCTTCGGCAACATAGCTACGCGCAGCGGTGAAGTCGCCGTTAGCCGAACAGATTATGCTCATGGCGCTAAGGGCGTAAGCGAGTTGTCTGCCGGCGCCCAGATTTCGAAGGTGCGTTAGAGCTTCGAGTAGCATTTGCTCTGCCTCTTCGCTTCGCCCGAGTCGTCTAAAGGCGTCGCCCAGCAGAGCCTGGGAACGACCGATCCCAAACACGTCGCCGAGACTTCGGTAGAGCGCCACGGCCTTCTCACTGCTCGCCAGTTCCATTTCAGCGTCGTACAAGACGCCGGCGATGGATGCGCTTGCAGTAATTGATCCTCGCAAGCACGACCGCTGGTGTCCCCTCGTCGACGAGATCAAGCGCCAAGTTAATCCAACGGCGCGCCTCGACGGGCGCTCTCCTATCCATCTGCCACACACCTACGAGACGTTGACCCAAAGCGACGTCGCCGCGAGCGACTAGCGCCCACTCTAGGGCTGTCCGCCAGTTGTCCAGCTCAGCGAAAAGCCGTTCCGGCGAGTCAGGCTGGGTGTCCCACACGGCGTCGACCCGCTCGGCGACCTCGAGATACGCGCGCGCATGGCGCTGCGCCACCATTTCCTGTTCGCCTCGCTCCGCCAGCTTCTCACGCGCGTACTCCCTGGATGATTCCAAGAGCCGATAGCGTGGCTCGCTCCCATCGAGGTCGGCCACCACCAGCGACTTGTCGACCAACGACGAGAGCAGGTTAAACGCCTCGACCTCTGCGGTTTCCTCACCGCCGCAGACCGCCGCCACGGCGGCGAGCGTGGAGCCGCCGGCGAAGACTGAGAGCCGCTCGAAGACCCGCTGCTCCGGCGCAGAGAGCAGATCGTAACTCCAATCGATCGTCGCGCGCATCGTCTGTTGTCGCGGCAACGCCGTGCGTTCGCCACCGGTGAGAACTCGAAAGGTATCGTTGATCCTCTTCGCAAGCGCCTTGACGGATAACACGTTCACTCGTGCGGCCGCCAACTCTATCGCCAGTGGAATACCGTCCAAACGCCGGCAAATCTCGGCCAATATTGGCGCATTCTCGTCGGTGAGCGTGAACTGATGGTCGACCGCGCGGGCGCGGTCGCGAAAGAGCACGATCGCTCCGTAGGCTGTGGCGTGCGGTGCGTCCAGGCCATGAGCCGCCTCCGGCGATGGGACGCTCAATGAGGGTAAGCGGAAAGTCCGTTCTCCTGCGGCCTTGAGCTGTTCGCGGCTGGTGGCGAGAATCCGAACGCGCGGGCAACCGATCAGCAGCGTGGCGGCAACGATCGCAGCCTCTACAATAACATGCTCGCAGTTGTCGAGAATCAGCAGCAACGCTTTGTTCTTCAGATACGTAACCAGCGTCTCGAGCAACGGGCGATTTGGCACTTCTTGCACGCCCAGCGTCGAGGCGATCGTTGCAGCCACCAACGAAGGATCGCTGATTGGCGCGAGCCCGATGAAGCAGGTGGCATCATCGCCCGCGTCGCTTAGCGCAATCGCAACCTGCAACGCGGTCTGCGTCTTGCCGATGCCGCCGGCCCCCGTGAGCGTCACCATTCGATGCTCGCGCACCATTCTGGCGATTTCGTCGAGCTCCGTCTCTCGCCCGACGAAGCTGGTCAGCGCGAGCGGCAGAGTTGCGATCCTCGTATCGGGCCACGGACCGACGGCGACAGAGGTCCCGCGTCGTACGACACCCACACGCGTCGCGGCTGCCTCGAACATGCGGCGTTGCTCGCCGTTGAGCGCGAGCGCACCGGCTAAGAGCACCAGCGTTTCGGGCTTTGGCGTTCGCCGATAACCACACTCCAACGCACCGATGCCGTTAGCGCTCATCCGCGCGCGTTCGGCGAGGGCGTCTTGCGAGAGTCCGGCTGCGAGCCGGTGGTGCCGCAAGAGCATTCCAAAGGCCGACGAGCCAGGAGCACGCCGCTCGTCCTCCATCATATCGGAGCTTTCGCGTCGCTCATCGGCGGCGCCCTCATTTACCCATCGGCCAAGTGTACGGGTTAGCTGTCAGGCTGTACGTTGCCGCCATCGCTGTAGCGCAGGATGATTTCCCCGTTACATTCCTCTACCAAAAAGCGTCGCCGGCATCCACACGGCCGGCTTAAAAAGGAGCTACTATGAGAGGCTACTCTACGCGATTCACTGGATTCTTCATATCTTGCCTGATGCTTGCGGGGTGCAGCAGCGGTCAGGCGCCGGTTGGAACCATCACGCCCCCGTTGCAACGCGTCGCCGAAGGGAATGGCGCGCCAGAGCCGGTTTGTCCGCGAGTCACCGGCGAACCGACGTGCTTAGCGCTGATCGAATCGAAGGGTGGCATCAGCCCGACGGTCGGGGGCTTGGAGCCGAGCGATATTCAGACGCGCTACAACCTGCCTTCGTCTACTAAGGGGTCGGGGCAGATCGTCGCGATCGTCGATCCATACGATAATCCTAACGTCGCCTCGGACCTTGCCGCGTACCGCGCGGAGTTCGGCCTCGGAACCGCCAACTTCACAAAATACAATCAGGCAGGCCAAACGAGCAACTTTCCGGCCGGGAGCACCAGCTGGGGTTTTGACAAAGACGCGGAAACAGAGATGGTTTCGGCGGCGTGCCCGAACTGCACGATCTACTTGATCGAGGCAAACTCGAGTAACGGCAGTGATCTCCAAGCGGCCGAGGTGGAAGCCGTCAAGCTCGGCGCACACATCGTGGCCAACGCCTGGATCTGCTACGGTTCGGTCACCTGCGTCAGTAGCTCTGACTTCGACACGCCGGGCGTCGTTTATCTCGCCAGCTCCGGCAGCGACGGCTACGGTGAAACCGGCGCCCCGGCGGCGTTCGCCAGCGTCGTCTCCGTCGGCGGCACCCTTCTCACGAAGATTTCGAGTTCCGATTATAGAGAGGTCGTTTGGGACGAAAGCGGCGCCGGCTGCGCCGTGGGCGTCAGCAAGCCATCGTGGCAGCACGATCCGGACTGCGCATCTCGCACGGTGGCCGACGTGTCGGCCGTCGCCGAGAACGTCTCGATCTACGACACGTATGGCTACAACGGATGGACGATTGCCTACGGCACGCTCCTCTCGGTGGCTGTTAATGCCGGCGTGTTCGGCCTCGCCGGGAACGCCAGCAGCCAGAACGCCCCCGAGCATTTCTGGACAATGTCGAAAAAGAAACGCAACAAGGAGTTACACTACATCAGCATGGGAAACGATGGTTCGTGCGGCGGAGAATATCTCTGCACGGCGGGCACGAAGCAGTTCGGCCGTTACTCCGGTCCCGCCGGGTGGGGAACGCCGAACGGCATCAAAGCGTACTAGAGAATTCCGGTCCGCTTCGCAACACGGCTTCGCTGAACGCGAGGCCGTGTTGCCTCTTCGACCGCCACCCGACAGCAGCGGACTGGCTGCACTGGTTCCGCTCGCGACGACGCTGTCGAACTGAGCGGGCCCGCCGGTGCCGACGCCATAGACCAAATCGCCGCTTCCAACTAGGTAGGCTTATGGAAGCACCTCTTCAAGAATCAAGGCAAATACCCGTACTACTGCAAGATACGCCCCTTCATGCACGGATTAGTGGTCGTTACCAGGTAATCCGCCGGTCATTATCTTGCATTTCTTGAAGCGATCGCACGTCGCGCTCCACTGCCGGGTCAAGCGAGCTAACCGCGGTGAAAAGTGCAAACAAATGGAGACTGTTAACCTCGAAAAGAGGAGATTGGAGCAATTCATGAACCACGAACGCGTATATTCTCGTACCCGATTTATCGCGGCGATTTTCGTAGGCGGCCTGAGCTTGGCTTCATGTGGTAGAGGAGGTGCACGTCGCCGATGACACCGCTCGCGCAGTCGATGCAGCCGGCACTATGTGAATTCGGCTTTGGGTCTATACTCGCCGGCGCGTTATTGAGTGTGCGCTCACTCAGTTGTATAGCGACGACGTGAAGTAAGGCTTCGCCCCGCTGAGATGGTCCAGCCAGCTCTGCGGATACTTCACCGACAAATCCTGGTTGTAGAAGGCGCGAACGACCGCTTCGGGACTGGTCGCGGCGGCCACGGGTGACGCGTAGGGCACGAGAAACGCAAGACCCGCGAGAAGCGCAATGCGGCGGAGCATGCGCTGTACGCTTCGACGCGGGCACTCGCTTGACCCCCGCGCGCGAATGCGCCGCATGGAGCGACGCAACGAACGTCGTAGAGGCGGCGGTGCGCTTCACACTCGACATCGCGCGTGCTTCCTTCGATTCGACGACGTTTTCGCGCGGAATGGACTACGCGCGCAGCGGTCGAGTCGTTCGGCTCGACGTTGCCGCCGGAGACGATCGCGTCGCGGCGTCAGTGCGCGGAACGTCGGCGATTCCGTACGAAGTTGCGATCGATTGGCGCGAGGGCGAGCGCCGACTGCGCAGCGTCTGCGATTGCCCGATCGAGCGCAACTGCAAACATGGAGCCGCGGCCGCAATCCTCGCCGCCGAGGGCGGCATGCGCGATGCCGCTGACGGGGCCGTCGATAGCTGGCTGCAAGCGATCACGGCGCGGCGCTTCGAAGGCACCGAGCCGCGTCGCGAGCACGTGCTCTACGTGCTCGACGTTCGCGAGTCGTACTACGTTCCGCGCGTCAACGTCACTCCGCGTGTTGTAACGTCGCTAAAGCACGGCGAACGCCCGATGGGCCGCGCGATCGATTTATCCAACCTCGCGCTAGGCACTGGACGTTACGCGACCCCGATCGATCGCACCATCGGAAGGCTCGCGAGCGTGTGCGGGTTAACCGGCCTCGGCACGCTCAATCCGAAATTGTTCGCGACGCTGCTCGATTTGCTGCTCGCAACCGGCCGCGTGCACTGGCACTCGACGAAGCATTCGCCGCTGCGGCGTGCGGACGTAAGCGACGCGAAGTTCGTTTGGCGGCTCGATCCGTCCGACGGACGGCAACGGCCGGGAGTCGAAGGCCGCAAGCCGGCGCGCCTGCTACCGAGCGATCCGCTCTGGTACGCCGATCCGGAGGCCAACACCGCCGGAACGATCGATCTGGGCATCGCCGGAGAGCTGGCGAGCGCGCTCGCGCTCGCACCTTCCCTCAACGCGGCGCAAGCGCGGCGCGCGCATACGATGTGGCATCGCATTCCGATCGCGCACGCCATTCCGCCGCCCGAGTCGGACAGGCGGCTGTGCGTCGTCGAACGCGATCCCGTCGTGCGTTTGGCGCTGCGCGGTCTTCCAGCGATTGCGGAGCTGACGTTCGCGTATGGGGACACGATCGTGAGTCCTGACGACGTTACGTTAGAGTTTCAGGAGACGAACGAACAAGGGGTCGCGATGGTGTGGCCGCGACGGCTCGCATTCGAAGCAGCCGCGAGGGCGACCTTGACCGAGTATGGTTTGCAGCCAACAGCGTGGCCACGCGGGCAGTTCTCGGCTACGGAACGATCTTGGGTGCGGTTTCTCGACACCACCGTTCCAGTTTTGCGCGAGCGTGGCTGGCAGATCGAAACCGATTCGGCGTTTCCGTACGAGGTCGTGCACATCGATGACGCGGCCTGGGACGCGGAGATCGTCGAAAGCGCGAACCGCTGGTTCGAACTCGACATCGGCATCGATCTCGGCGCGCAGCGCGTCTCGCTCTTGCCGGTCGTCGTCGATGCGCTGCAAACGCTAGGCGTGCACTCGGCCGAAGAACTCGCGGCCGAGCTGAGCAGGGAGCGCACGCGCACGCTCTACGGGCGATTACCCAGCGGCGCGTTCGCCGCGCTACCACCCGAGCGTATCGAGCGGATCATTACGACCTTGGTCGAGCTATTCGACGCGCCGCTGACCAAGGAAGGCCGGCTCGAACTGACGCCAGCACACCTCGGATCGATCGATGGCCTCGAGGCGGCAGTACCGCTGCAATGGTCGCCGGCGACGCGACCGTTGCGCGCCGCATTGAATGAACTAATCAACGCGGAGAACGAGCCGATTGCCCTGCCGAACACGTTTAAAGGTGAGCTGCGAGCGTATCAAGCTCGCGGCGTGGCGTGGCTGCAACTGCTGCGACGCAGCGGCTTCGGCGGCGTGCTCGCCGACGACATGGGTCTCGGCAAAACGGTACAGTTTCTGGCCCATCTGGCGATCGAAAAGGCGCACGGGCGCTTGTGCCGACCGGTGCTGATCGTCGCGCCGACCAGCGTGCTGCCGAACTGGCGCGCCGAGATCGCGCGTTTTGTGCCGCACTTGCGCGTCGTATCGCTCTCCGGGAATGACCGTGCCGAGCGTTTCGACCGCATCGAAGACAACGACGTTGCCTTGACGAGCTATGCGCTGCTCCACCGCGATGCCGATCGGCTGACCGAGCGTGAGTGGCAGATGGTCGTGCTCGACGAGACGCAGTTCGTGAAGAACCCGCGGTCGAAGGGAGCGCAGGCCGCGGCGCACTTACGCGCGGCGCAACGCCTCGCGCTCACCGGCACGCCGATCGAGAACCATCTCGACGAGCTGTGGTCGATCTTCTCATTCGCGATGCCCGGTTTGCTGGGTGACCGAACGCAGTTTGCACGCCTCTTTCGCACGCCGATCGAAAAACGCGGCGATACGCAGCGCCGTGCGCTCTTGGCGGCGCGGCTGCGACCGTTTTTAATGCGGCGCACCAAAGAAGACGTCGCGCTCGACCTGCCCGAGAAGACCGAAATCATCACGCGGGTCGAGCTCGACGGGGCGCAGCGCGATCTCTACGAAACGATTCGCCTCGCGATGCACGAACGCGTGCGCGCCGAGATGCAACGCCGGGGCCTGGCACGCAGCCGGATCGTCGTGCTCGAGGCACTACTCAAGCTGCGGCAAGTCTGCTGTGACCCGCGGCTCGTCAAGCTTCCGGCCGCACGCAATGTTTGCGACTCGAGCAAGCTCGAGACGCTCCTCGAGATGCTGCCCGAGTTAATCGACGAAGGCCGGCGCGTGTTGCTGTTCTCGCAGTTCACCTCGATGCTGGATCTGATAAAACCAGAGCTCGTCGCGCGCGCCATCGACTTCGTGGAAATTCGGGGCGAAACGAAGAATCGCGAAACGCCGGTGCGACGCTTTCAAAACCGCGAGGTGCCGCTGTTCTTGATCAGCCTCAAAGCGGGCGGCACCGGATTGAACCTGACCGCCGCCGACACGGTCATCCATTACGATCCGTGGTGGAATCCGGCCGTCGAGCATCAGGCAACCGATCGCGCCCATCGCATCGGCCAGCACCGCCCGGTCTTCGTATATAAACTCATCACCGTCGGCACCGTCGAAGAACAAATTCTGGAGCTGCAGCAGCGTAAAGGTGCGCTCGCAGCGGGCATCTTCGACGATGCCGCCGCCACCGCGCAGATGTTAGACGAGACGGAGATCGAGCGCCTGTTGGCGCCGCGCCTCTGATCGTTCGCCGTCGCGCCTCACATACGGACTTCGATTCCCAGCTTCGCAAGGCGACAGGGCCGCGATCCGACAGGCCATCGGCGCCGCCGACTTGGTGCGGCATCGGATATCTACACGGCGTCTTCCGTACTTACACAGCGACGCCTTTCGCCGCCGCTAGGATGACGGCTGTTGCCTGGTCGGGGTGTGAGACCAAGCTGGCGCGTCCGCCAAACCATCGCCGGGACGTCTACCCAAATGTCTACCAAGCCAAATCCCGTACATCTCACGAACGAGTTCGATTCCCCCTGACGATATTACGAAAGCGACGTATCGCCATGTCCGCGCAATCACGTTAGCAAATTCCAGACTTGCTAACAATTTGCTAACGAAATAGGTGCCGGCAGGTAATTTGCGAGATTGCAACCGAGCCACGCGCGTCCTTTTGCTCAAAATGCCCCAATGCCGTGCGGTGAGCCCCAGCCGTCAGAATACGAAAACCGAGTACCGTAGATGCACGAGCCTTCGCATTCGATTTTATATAAGTGCTTGCGATGCTTTTTCTGCCAGAACGTTCTTCCGCCGTCTTGGTCCTTCGCGTCGCCAGCGAGCGCGAAGACGCCGGCAATCAAGTTGGTCGGCAGATAGTTGCCACTGTCGTTGATCCAGCCCTGATCGGTGCCCAAACCATCGAAGCTGTCGTAAGCGTCAACGAAATTGGCGACCATCGAGACATCGTTGGAGACACGTCCTGAACAGCTGAACTTCTGCTGCCACTTTGGCTTCGGAACATCGGTAAAGCAACCACCGCCGAAGCCGGGCCACTCCGTTTCCGTCCACCCGCGTTTCCCGCCCCCGCCCTGAGAGAGATATGTGCCGCCGACCGCGACGACGCTATCGAGGTCTGCCGGAAATGTCTCCTGCGGGATGGCACCCAGACCTGCGTACGTCACGCCTTTCTTGTCGAAGTAAGACTGATCGAGGCAACCCGCATAGTCGCAGCCCCACGGCTCGCTGATGATTTTCGCGCCGAGTGAAAGGGCAGTCGCGGTGGCCATCTCAAGATCGGGTACATCCAAGTTATTTGCTTCGATCAAGTAGATCGTGCAATTTGGACAGACGGCAGCAACCATTTCGACGCTAACGTCAACGTAGATGCCCCACGGCGGGACCGTCGGCGGATAATTGCTCTGTTGGCCGTACTCGTTGAACTTGTAGAACTGCCCAGCGGGCAAACCGAACTGCGACCGAAATACGGCCTGATCGTTGCCAACATCCGGGTTGTCGCACTCCAGCACGACGGCGACGATCTGGCCTGCCCCGCGGCTCAGCGACGGAAGGTCATAAGCGGCTTGAATGTTCGCTGGGGTAAGGCCCTTCGGAAAGACGTCGCGCTTGCTTTCCTGATGTACTGTGACAGTCTGCCCAATCATTCCGGCGTGCTGGCCGGTGCAGTAATCAAAGTCGCGCCGAACCCCGTTCGCGCTCGATCCAGCCCCCAGGTTGAGCGGACCTTGCGCACCGTTGCACCCGGCGATCAATAGCGACACACAAGCGAGGTAGAGCAGCGGTCTGAGAATATCGTTAAAACTCCTTGGGGTTATATTATGCCATAGCTGGTGCCTGTTCGCGCCGGACGACTGGGACGAGCGGCCGAGGTGTGGAGCTAGCCTATCAAACGGACGCACGAAAAGCCGTCGCGTTCCGCTCGATAATTCTCATTCGGCGGGAGGGTTCTCGAGAGCTCCCTAGGATTGCAACGAGTCCATTTTCACCGATCACAACGTGATCGAATAGACGGTTCCACCAGTTTTTGGACCAGACCCGCCGCCGTAGGCCGTCGCACCGTAAAGCGTACCATTAATATCGATCAATCCCGACTCGGGGTTCTTTCCATCTGAGCCGCCACTAAAGCTATAGTCAAATCGCCATGCCCGTTGCCGGATCTCCGAGCGACGCCACATTGGTCGCGGTGCCCTGCGAGCGGCCGGGATCGTGCTGCCACAACGGCTTTTTATACTTAGTGCAACCACTCATCGTTACGAACCAAGCTGTTTCGCGGAATCCGCGCTTCGATTTACGGTCGACGTAGAGCACCGTTCCGCCAGCGGCGAACGACGCTGTCGAAATGAGCGGGGACCGCCGGTACCGACGCCATAGGCCAAATCGCCGCTCCCAACTAGGTAGCCGACCCCATCGCATAGCCCATAGAGCGCAGAGATATCTCCGAACCGTCTCCGAACCTCGGGAACCTCGTCCAGCGACATGACCATCACGGGTGCCGGATACGGGGTCGCCGAGATTATTCGGGCGAACAGGTCAGCCAAGGATGTTGACACTTAAGAAGGCTCCGTTTTGGATCGCTGGAGCGACGTTGATTCCTTTAGCAGTTGGCGCATCGACCAACCTTCAGACTACGATCGTTCAAAATGGAGCACCGATCTCGATCGATGAATGCTTAGCTGTCGTTCGTTCCGCGCCCGGGAGCAACGCGGGCTACGAACTTTTAGAATCCGTCGATTTTACCAACTTAAGCCAGCAAACGGCGACTGACGTGCGTTTCTCCTTCGAGATTGTCGATCCGATCGGGCGGACGGAACGCACGCTGACCGGGGATGAGCAGGGACGCTTCTCCTTCGGGGTTGCGGTCAGTCATTCAAAGGCGCAGCCCGCAGATCGCGGCGACATGTCGCAGCTAATCGGCACTTTGCCGAGTATTGCCAAAATTTTTTGCCGCGTACTGATGGTTCGCTTTGACGACGGTAGCGTCTGGTCCGAGGGCGACGCACCCGCGGGAAACGCGGTTATCTACACACCCTTGCCCGGTCCCTCTCCTGCGCCGCAATGGCAATGGCCTTACGATCCACCCACTCCATCAGGACGCAGTGTTAGCCCTGTGAGCCTTACCCAGTTAGTGGACCGGCGCGATCGTTAGAAAATCGCCTTGTGAGACTTATGCTTGCTACCGCCTTTGAAAACACTCCACAGCCGATCGCGGCGCCAAGCGCCGCGACGATCTTTCACGTGCCTTGGAGTTTTGTTTTAGCGGCAAAGGTCTCGCAGTGCGGCGACTCGTTGCGTCAGCGCGTGCGCGCCTACAGGGGCGCCCTCGAAGCGCCGTAGCTACGGGCTCGGCGGATCGATGGCGTTGCGGACGGTGTCGGTGTCGCAGAGTGCCGTGTTGGTGTCGCCGGCCGGATCGTAGGGAAGAACGCGCGACGAAGGTGACGACGTAACCCAGTTGCTGACGCTCGCGACGCCGTCGGTCAGGTTTCCGGCCGGAATGCCGAGATGCTCCGACCAGAGATCGCAGCGTAGGAGCTGCGCGAAGGTGAGTGATCCCGCTGCAGGGGGCGCGTCATCGAAGATAAATGCATCCGCCTCGCTGTCCGATTGCCAGCCGCGGCGATTGCAATTCGCGCTGCCAACGACGGCGAGCTCGTCATCGAAGACCCACGTCTTGGAGTGCACGTAGGTGTGCGCGCCAAAGGTTGGCGGCGTCGAAGCCGGCGGCGTGACGAGCTGGAAGACCCGCACTTTCGCGGCGTCGGCGGCGCTCAGACCGTTCGTGACCGCATCGATGAACTGCTGACGGTAACGCCATCTGCAGGGAAGATCGCTAATCTCGGACGCCGCGATGAGGATCGTCAGATGTTGCAAGTTCGGGACTCGCGCATTGAGTGCTGCCGCGGCTTCCGGGGAGATCAAATATTGGTCTTCCATATAAATGAAGCGCTGGGCGTTGGCGATCGCGGCGAGGAGCAGGCCAGCAATGTCTCGCTCCTTCGGCACGGTCGTGCCCGGCGTGGCCGGAGTGAACGTTCTGCCGATCGCCACCGAGCACGAACTACCGGTGCTCGAGGGAGTCGAAGCCGATGCGGGAACGGCCTCAGTGCGTCCGAGCAAATCGCCCTTCGATGAATCGATCGCCGAGTGATCGGGATGATGGTCCCAGCGCCGGACGAACGTCAGCAGCAAATCCCAGGCTGACGGTCCCATCACTTGACAATGAACGTCGTGCAGGGGTGCCCCTGTCGTTCCCGAGGAGCTGCTGGCATCGACGGCTGTGCCTCCGTCCGGCGAACCAGCCGCAGGATTGCCCGAAGAGTCCGACCCCGAAGCGCTGCCGCTGCTCGTCGTCGCCGAGCCCCAGGAAACGCGGTCGGAGTTGATATCGATGCCGCCACAGAATCCGATCAGCCCGTCGGAACCCTTAACGACCAGCACTTTCTGATGATGCGAACCCAACACGGGATCACTCGTGGCATTGTCGAGAATCGCCGCACCATTTGCAAGAGTGTTGATGAAGTCCACTTGGGGCTGGTTGAGGCCCTTGTACTGCTTCCAGAGCATTGCTCGGATTTGTACGCCGCGCGCCGACGCTGCTGTCATAAGATCCGCGAACGTATTCGACGTTGCGCCACCCGTCGGCGTTGACGATGGGTCGAGCGAAACGTTGTCGACCAGTTGCCATCCTAGCAAATAGATGTAGTGACCGCTTCCCGAGGTCGAATTAATCGCGGTTAGCATCGCCGCAAACGTCGCCGGGCCGTCGATCAAGTACGTCACCGCGTTGCCGGTGCGCAGTCCGGTATTCGTCGAGATCGCTCCCATCAAAATGTTCGCCCACCGCGTGGGATCGAGCGTGGCGGCGCCGTTCGTCGATGACGACGAATCGCTGGACGACGAATCGCTCGACGACGAATCGCTGGACGACGAATCCGACGAGTCGTCTTGCGGTACGCCGCCGGGCAAACCGGCGTCGGCTTGGCCGTCGCCGCTCTGGGGATCGTCGCTCATCGTCTTGCCGTTAGCACGACGCCGGCATACCCGAGGCTTGCACTGCAGTCTTAAAATTCCAGAAGCGCATCCAGATTATTCGGAACGAAATCATCAGCCACAGCCTGCAACCACCACTGCACCACCTCGACGTTTGAGCGCCTCCCAGCTTCAAGGGTGTAGAACGTCGCGAGTCCTTCTTGAATCATAGTGACGACGTCGTACTCTGGTAACTCCCATCGCCCCTGACCGTTGCCTGGCCCGCTAACAGACTGGATGTAACGGCCTCCAGCGACCTTCCTAACTTTGTCAATCTGGTAGTCGCCTGGCGGCAAAGGTGCGCCCGGCGGTGAGGGGATCACGCACGCGCCGGCAGAGGTTGAATAGTACGACGTTACCGTAACACCGTTCACTGTACCCGACGAACAGCACGCGTCGCAGATCTCATTCCAGCTGCCGGAGTTTCGGGGGTTGACTTGCCATGCATCGCCGTGAGGGTCGGTTAGTGATTCGACCAGCTCATGCGAGAATATGAAGCTTATCGTGCTCAGAGGGGAAGCATAGCTAACGTACCCATAGTTGATCTGGGCGCCATAAGGGTCAGTGAAGAATGAATGCTCGCCCTGAGGTCCACTCGGAGAATAACCCGGAGGCATAAAGATCATCAGCAGGGACCAATAGACATTGTCGGGCCCAAGATTAGGCGTATTGTAGATCGCGTTAGCCTCGTTACCGACATCCCCAAGTGAAAACGGGTTATTCGGCGGATTGGTAGGTATGATGAGCGGAGGCCCTGCAACATCAAACCCCCACGTAATGAAGTTCCCCCCTGAGTAGTCGGAGAGATTCTCAAAATAGTTGTACGTGCCGAACGTCGTGGGGATATTCATTTGAGAAAGCGCCCCTACGGCATTAAAGATGTCGCCGACTCCTGGTGATAACGAGGGATTGGTCCATGCGCTACCCCAAAAGACACAAAGCAGGTCTGCCCAGCCAATAACATTGCCGGGACCTGATGAAACGGTCGTTCCAGCCGGCGCGTCACAACCGCTATGAAAGGTTGAAGCACCACCTTCTGCATTCGGCTGAAGCCGAACAGGGCGCAGTCCGGCTGAAGGCAGCAGGGCGACGCCGCTCCCTGGTGGCTTTTGCGACATAGCTCCAGGCACAACATCGACCGTGCGATGGGGTGGGCGTGCCCAAGCTCTGAGCTGTCCTAGCCTCTCCTCGCGGGATGGCTTGTTGTTAGCCACAGTATCCCTCCTGCTGGGTTACCTTCGGCGCGGGCTCCAAAAGGAAAGGATTGGGCAAAGGCTGACCATTGCCTATGTCACCGGGTCGCGAAGGTCCGGACGCTTTCCCCGGACCGACCCTGAACCCGAATTCTGGACGGGCGGGAAAAATACCAAACCATTACTGAGCCTCATCCAGTTAATAGAACGGCCGATCGTTAGAAAATCGACCTCTAAGGCTCGGCTACCAAGACTCGCTTGGTTTCAGCTTGCGACCTCATGTTGCGGCTGCGGCCGCATCCGACAGGCTCGGTTCAAGCAATACTTTCGGCGAATCGGCCGCTGATCATCGATGAGGTCGGCGCTCTGCCGTTTTCTATAGGCGCAAATCCGGTACAAGACCATTGCCGGTAGTCTGTGCGATACTGCCGTTATGTTGATGGCATTTTTTCTTGCGGCGGCGTTGCAGGCAAGCCCGCCGCCATCGGCTGGCCGCTGGGAAGGTTACCTGCAGCGTGGCGTTGCGCGACTACAGGTGGCCTTCGATTTCCCCGCGGAGACTCCAGCCCGGGGCTTGTTCTCCGCACCCGACCTAGGTGCTATCGATGTACCGTTATCAGACGTGCAACTAGAGCGCGAGATCCACTGGAAGTTGGTCGGGGACACGTCGACGACGACGTTCGATGGAACGCTGCAGGACGGTTCGATGGCCGGTGTCTTCCGCGACCCCGCGGGTAACGGAACCTTCATTCTTCACCGGTTGTCGACAACGACCATCAAGCCTTATGACGAGCGACCGGTGACGTTTGCCAATGGAAGGGTGCGGCTCGCCGGGACAGTGTTCGCTCCGCGCGCCGCTGGGAAGTATCCGGCGGTAATTTTCGTTCACGGATCGGGGGCCGAAGGGCGTTGGGCCAACGCATATCTGGCCGACTATGTGGCAAGGCACAGTGTCGTTGCATTGATCTACGACAAGCGCGGCGTCGGTGGATCGAGCGGCGACTGGCGGACTTCGACGATGCAAGACCTTGTGGATGACGCACGTGCCGGAGTGGATTCGTTGGCCCATCGCAGCGATGTTGATGCTGGCAAAATCGGTGTCTACGGGCACAGTCAGGGCGGCGAACTGGCTGCTGGCATCGCCGAGCACAACGGCCAAGTCGGGTGGATTATCGCAGCCGACAGTCCGTTCGGACCTCAATACTGGCAGGATCTCTATCGCGTCGACACCATGCTGGCAACGATGTATTCGGGAAAAAACCTTGCGGCTGCCAAGGCACTCTACGCCGAGTTCGTAGACGTTGCTCGCAGCGGCGCGTCACACGATAAGCTCCGCGCCGATATCGCGGCCGCCGGCAGCGCTAGGTGGCTGGACGATCTAGGGATCCCCGATGACTCCAGTTGGATTTGGGATTGGTATGACAAAGTCGGGAACTACGATAACGCGTCGGCGTGGGGCGCCGTCCGTGTTCCCGTATTGCTGCTTTTCGGTGCGGACGATGCCTTGGTGCCGCCGCAGGCGAGCATCATGCAAACGACGGCCGTTTTGAAATCGCACGGGAACGAGCGCGTGATCGCGCGCGTCTTTCCGGGAGCCGATCACACGTTGCGCGTTCCCGCGTCGACCGCAGATGGATGGCCGCACAACGCCGCCGGTTTTCCGCAGATCATCGTGACCTTTGCGCGGGGAGAACTGCAACCGTGACGAGCGCCCTGCAAGCGGGTTCCTTCTTCGGCGATACGGCGAGCGCGCGCTTTGCCGGTGCGGCCCCTCAGGAGCTCGCCATTCGACCGGGAAAACCGACGCGCTTCAGAGGGCTTTTTGTTTCCATCGAATTTGTCGGTAAGTGCAATGCTCGCTTTTCGGAGGGAGCAGTTTTTGGGGTCGACGAAGATCGGACCGCCGCCGACATATTGGCGGGCGGCTCTTTCGGCTACGGTGACCCGATCACCCGGCCCATTGGATTTTCTGGAGGTCCGAGATGAAGGCACCGATTTCGTCGCTCGCGTTGAGCCCGCCAGCCGGAGTGCTTCTCGGATTTTCGTTGCTCGGCGGCTGTGGATCGGGACACCTGGCGATGAATGCGTTGCAGCCGCCGGGGACAACGTCACCGTCTGCGGCGCGCATCATGCCGTCCGGTGAGGAGTTGGCGCCGGCGCGCGTCGCCCTGCGGTCGTCGGGCTTAGGGAGGAGCGTGCGTCACCTCTTTCTCTCAGACGCGGCCTTAAACGTCGTTACGATTTTCGGTAAAGGCGACAAGACGCGCACGCTTACTGGTTTCGACGAGCCCCAGGGCCTCACAACTGACAGTCTCCGGAATCTCTACGTTGCGAATACTATAGCAGAAAACATCCCAATCTTTGCTCCGCCGTACCGAGGAAAGCCAGCGTCGACGCTGGAGGTCCCAGGCCAGTGGCCCGTCGACATTGCCGTAGCGCCGGACGGAACGGTTGCCGCAGTCAACATTTGCCAAGCCTCCGGCTCACAGTGCGGAGGCCCGGGAAGCGTCTATTTCTACGCTAACAATCAAGCGGCATCGCCATGCGCCATCATATCGGGAGGCTCTAAAATCTCAAGGCTGCTGTGGGGTGGGTTCGACGCGGCGGGCACCCTCTACGTCGCTGGTGTTAACGACTATACAACAACCGAGATCGGAAGCGTCGCCAGTGAATGCGCCGCCTCAACGCTAAGGTCACTGCGACCAAACGTTACCATTGCTTTCCCCGCGGGCATTCAAGTCGATCCGACGGGACGGATCGCCGTGGTCGAAAGCAACGGCTTCTCCGGAGCGGCGCGGATTGACATCTTTGCGCCACCGAAACGGGCATCCCGACAGTTGCTACTGCTCGAACAGGGGATGCTCGCCGAGACAGGCGTCGTTGTGAGTTTCGCTTTAAACAAAGACGGCACCGAACTGTATACGGCCGAGCCCCACTATTCGCTCGAATATCCTTACCCAAAAGCGGGGAACGAGATTCGTGAGTTCTTTCCTCCGCCCAGCGGTGGCGATCTGATCGAGGGGGTGGCCGTCACGCCGGCCGCGGTGCCATAGCCGGTGGACCAGCGACTCATAAAGAACAAAAAGGAACAAAAGCGACCAGCAAAGGCGTTCTTGCGGAGAGCGCCGTTTCCAGCGCTAGTACAAACAACCGCCGCATTTTGAAACTCGCTGCCTGAGAGCAATCGATGCCGGGCGTTCGGCCGCAGCTCGCGACGGATTCCTCGGTGGAAGGCATGGGGGACCGGCTTTCACCAATCCCGGTCGGCAGAAAATTCGCCTTAACCGTCGAACCTGCTGCGGAGGCTGTAGTAATGAGTAGAACGCATTTGCCCCGGGTTGTCTCGGTAGCAGCGAGCGTGTCGCTCGCGGTTGGAATTTTGTCGGCTTGCACCTCGCACGCTGCCATCAAAACCGGCGGACCGCACACAATCGCCAACGCGCAGTCCACCGGCAAACGGGATAGGTCGATTGATTGGCCGTGCTTCAGGGACCTTAGCGACTACAAAGCCTGGCTGGCAAACGCAGGCGACGAGTACAAACAAAATCTGATCGAAGAAAAGTCCGCGTTGTTGCTTGAGCCGGGCAACACAGTGACAATCCAGCTTATCGTGGCACCGGACACGTTGCAGGTTCGGATCCTCACCGATCCTGTGAACGACACAGACGGCTTGACGTGCTGGACACCCGGATACGACGGCAAGCTGTTTTCAAAATGAGGCGACGAATCCAACGCCTGACAACGAGGGCTTCGTTTCGTGATCGGCAGCGCGCTCGCAAGGCCTCAGGGGTTCGGCTGGCCTGGGAGGTGCCAATCTAGCGTCGAAAAATCTTGGTCGTATGGAAATGTCGGATAGAATGAAAGCTTCCGTTCAACGTATGGTTCAGCTGAAGTTCTAGCACAAAAGTTGAAATGCGAATTCCAGAAGACGATGAACTGTTGATAAGAGTATATGCCACCACGGTAAACGGAGCGATTGTTGTGCACTTTCAGGCAAGCCATTTCCAATGAGGCTGTTCACGGGGGTTATTTAGCCCGAGGTCGCCTCGGCCAGAATCGGGAGTCAAGGATTTTTGTGGATTTTCGCCCGATGAGTAACGGTATCCCCATCATGCCACCGAGGATAAGTGGCGAGTTTTCTTCACTACCACGCCAACGAAAAACGGGCGACGTCAAACCCCTCCGAAATTTAAGAGACTCAGGGGTGGGGCTGCCGCCTACCCAAGGCATCGCGATTTGCCGGACTGAAACGTGAAAATGATAGCGTAGCCATTCACAGACGGGAGCAGTTAATGCGGTCTGCATCTAGACTTGAAATAGTCGCTCGGGGCGTCAGACCGCGCCCGTGAGAAAAACGAGTTTTCTCACGGATTTTCTCACCGAATAAGACGCGATAAGCCTCTATAACCTCGTTGACCGAGGTTTCGTTCTTGAACCGCGGCTACGCTCCGATTTATCGTAACGGGATTCTTAGTGGCACGGTCAGAACCTCACACTTACGACGCCACGTATGTGGGTCGAATGGAGGCGTATGGAGCTGCACCGTGTTGACCATTGGCTCTTTAGGATTATGCGTTTGCCGTCGAGGACGCGAACTGGCATCCTGATCGGCGTATTTCTAGTGACGACGCCGACTGCTTTATCCGCTCAATCGCTTCCGACGCCGAGTCCCGTTGCGTCGGCGTCGCCCGCTCCGACGGTGGCAGATGAACTTCCAACGATGGTTGTGCCCGCTCGATGGACCGTTAAGGACGCGATGCCGACATTACCGGGTGCTGTCTACGTAGGCGCCTGGAATGCGCCCCCTCCAGACTCCCCCGCCGATATGATCGCCCTAAGCTACGCCACCATTCCTCCCGGCAAGCCTGTGACACTCGAAACGTTCGCCCAAGAAACAGACGCAGCTTACAAGAAGCTCGTCGGTGCAAAAAACATGATCGCATCGCACGCGGAGAAAGTCTGCGGCGGGATGTCGGATGGGTGGTATTCAGAAAACAAAGTTGCTCTCGGGATGATGAATGTCGTTTTGGAACAGACGATTCTTCTTGGAGAGACGAGAGCGTTCGTGGCGATTTACGCGCGATTAGACACGGACAAAGAAGACCCAGCAGCGCGCGCGTCGCTCGACACCCTTTGTATCAAGGGTTCCGAAAGTCCATCAGGCGCTTCGACCGATGGCGAAGTGCTCTCTTTTGGGCCGTCGCCATACGCCAGCACCCTTGAACGAGATCCGAGTCGCCCACCTCATCGCGCTCCTGCGTTCGCGCTTACCGCAGTCGTGAACCCCCCGATAGCTCAGCTCGATCGCGGCAACCTTAGCTAATGCGTCGCTGGTGAGACGACGGGATCGAGCGGAAAATTCTGTGATATCACCTGTGCCGGGCCCTTACCCGAGGGGTATTGAAAGAGCCCGATGTTTCCGCCGGAAGTGGCGACGAGCTTGCGCTGCTGAGCATCCTTAGCCCCGACGGTCTCGATCGAGTATCCTTGCAGAGTCCAATTCAGCGGCAGTTGCGTCGATCCGACAACATAGGCGGTCGACCCTGAAAATGACAGTTGGTAGATCGTGTTCCCCACGGATATGGTGATGTATTGCCCGTCCCATTGCACGTTGCCGGGTGGCCACCCGAGATAAATGCCGACCGAAATACTGACGAAGGAATTTGCACCTTTGGGCAGCTCGGCGAGGCTCACTTTGCGGTGAGAATAATCCTGGCCGTCGACAAACAGATTGCCCCTATCATCGTAAGTGCACCAGGTCGGCTCTAAGAAATTGTAGATTCGAATAAACGAATGTTGGGCCGCCAGAGTTGTTTGAAGTAATCGGGTCCTTCCATATAGCGACATTGCCCGGCCCGGCGCTTCGGTCTTGCGAGTTTGCAACGGCGAGATTGTGCGTAATTGGGTCGATCGAACAACCCATCGGATAGCCCGGGTCTGAGAGAACTGCCTTCGGTTGTGCAGCACCGCGCGAATATATGAGTACGTCGTGGCCATTATATCCAGTGATGAACACGTTACCCCGGTCGTCGACGCAATCGCCCGCTGGGCTCTGAATTGGAGCGTATTGAAACTGTTGGACGAACTTTCCCTGAGGATAGGTGTAGACGTAAACGGATCCATTGCCGTTGTCCGTTATGTAGAGCAAACCGAAATGACTCATTGCCGTCCGCGCGGTGGCACGCGGGTTCGTGAGCAGCCGAACATAACTTTGCGGACTACTGCTCGATTCGCCGATCGGCTGAACTCCACCGCACCCCGCGAGCAATGCGACAACGCCTATGCTTACTGCGTAGGTGCCAAAAGCTAAGATTTTCATAGGATATGTCTCCTTAGAAGCCCGGACGGATCGAGCGATTTCATGACGGGCGAAAGCTATCTTTTCGGAAGTAACGGTGGTGAGTAAGCAGTTCCCTCCGGACTATCGAGGGATTGTGATATCGAATTCCCGGACGGAGTGATCGAGCCGGGCGCGTACTCGACGATATCGTTGCTTAGGAAATTCGAGACGAACAGGGTGCCTTTTTTGTCGACCGTAAGAGCGACCGGGTAGTCGACGCCGGTAGTAATCGTTTGGTAGGGCGAGTAATCACCGGCTTTGTATTCGGGAATCGTGTTGTAGCCGAGGTTCGCAACGTAAAGCGTGCCCTGGCCATCGACCGCGATACCGGCCGGCTCCGTGATCCCGTCGGTGATCGTCATTGAAGGGGACGTAGCGCCACGTGGAAAGACCTGAACTTTATTTTTCGAACCGCCCGGCCGGGTCGACACGAACATGTCGTCATTCCGATCGAAGGCAATGCCGATCGGGTAAGTAACTCCGTTCGTGACAATCGCGCTTGGATCTGTCGAGCCCTTGGGATACTCCGTAACGTTGTGCCCGTAAGTATTCGTCACCCAGAGATTTCCCGCACCGTCAAGCGCACAGAATGCCGGATTCTTGAGGCCCTTCGAGATCACCTGATACGGTGCGGACTGACCCTTCCTGTATTCCGGAATCGTGTTGTGTACCCCGTTCACGACGTACAACGTACCGCTCTTGTCCAAACAAGCACCGTACGGAGTAACTACGCCTTCCGTAATGGCCGCGATCGGACTCGGGTTGCTGAGGTTCGGATCGTAGACTTCGATCCTATTGTCGGAGGAGTTCACGACGAAGAACAGCGCGCTCTTCCTATGGTGGCGCATCGAGCGGAGGCCCGAGCTTGTGGAGCTCGCGAGGGCCGCCGAGGCAGAAGGCGAGATCGTGTTCTGCGCCCCCGTACAAGCTGCGAAGCCAAGGCCGATGACCGCCGCGCTCGCAAGCCCGGGCAGGCAACGACAAGTCCGCATTATTGTTTTCTCCTCACGGGTTGAAGTGTGGTCTTCGTTTACCGCGTTCGGGCGACGCTACCGGTACTTTAAGCGGAAGACGGTACCAAACTGACCTGGACCGCCGGTGTAGGCTGTACCAAAAAGAGCGCCGTTCGAATACAGAAGCGTATCTTGCGGGTACTCGCCGTCATGAATTCCATCAAGAAGGTGGAGCGTCTTTTCGTTGCCCTTCAGGTCGACCGCGAAAATCGTTCCGCATCCGCAACCGCCGCCGCCGCCAGACGTTGTGCCGATGAGCTTGTCGTCGACCACAATGAGGCCGCCTTCAGGCCTTGCGCCGTCCAAAACACCCGAAAAGCTATAAAGAACGCTTTCCGATCCATCGAGGCCGAGTTTGAAGATCGTTCCGGCGCCGTGCGCGCCCCCGGCAGACGTCGTTCCATAAAGTGAGCCGTGCGTAAAGAGCAGGCTGCCGTAAGGGTTGGCGCCGTCGCCACTTTTACCAAAAATGTGAAGTCGGTTGAAAGTGCCACTCGGTGAGACGTAGTAGGCGGTTCCCTCACCGCCGTAGGATCCGCCGTTGAGAACGGTGGTGCCGTATAACACGCCGTTAACGGCGATAACTCCGCCATAGGGTCGCGCACCGTCGTTACTATGAAAGCTATGGACGATCCGTTCGTTACCTTTTGGACTGATGGCAAAGACTGCGCCGCAGTAACTGGCGCAATGCTTGCCGCCGTTCCCGCCGTACGAGGTGGTCCCGTAAAGCACACCCTTGTACGCAAGAAGGTCGCCGGCGGGTTGATAACCGTCGCCATCGGCACCAAAGCTGTGGATGACCTTCTCTTTCCCTTTCGGCGTAATGCTGAACACCGTCCCACTATTGTTGTAGGCACCTCCGTTTAATGTCGTGCCGTACATCAGGTTGCCCATTCTGGTTAAGCCGGCATAAGGATTGCCGCCGTCAGTATATGAGTAACCACCCAGAAATTCATGGATTGTGTGTTCGCGACCGGTGCTATCCACTTCGAAGACAGTTCCCCAAGAATGTAGAGCACCGCCAGTCCAAGTGGTGCCGTAAAACTTGCCACCCAACTCGATCAACCGAGAGATCGGAGTGCCGCCGTCGTCGTTATAACGCGTGGGATTGAACGCGTGAAGAACGTGAAGGTTATCCCTGCGCAGCATCGGGACACCGGCCGATCGAGGCCCCGTCTCCGGAATCGCTTGCGATTGGACCGCCCCTTGCATTGCTTGACAACCCGACGCAGCCAGAACGACATTCGTCGCGATGCAGCTAAAAAATAGAACGCGAAAAACAACTGAAAGCTTCAAACTGCGTTGCCTCCGGCGTCAACCTACGCCACCCTAACACATCTTCCTTGCGCTGCACGGGATTGCCTTAAGGGTCCGAAGAAATGCGCGGCCGTGAAATTTCTCGGGTTTAGGCGCGAGGCATTCGCTAATCGCGCAGCCGTTGTTCTCGCTTTGCTTGCCTTCAGTGGTTGCGGGCACGTAGCTGCTGTGCCGCTTCTCGACACGGGCCACGCGAACATCCATTCGCACGAAGTAAACTATCGCGTTTTACATTCTTTCGCCAGGCATCACGACGGATACCACCCGTTTGCCGGGCTTCTCTCCGCGGGCACCGAACTCTACGGTACAACCTCGGCGGGCGGCTCGAGCGACGTTGTCGGCGGTTGTGGAGCAGTCTACGAGCTCACCACGTCGCATTTGGAGAGCGTTCTGTACAGCTTCCAGTGTGCACCAGACGGCGAGTATCCCACTGATACGCTTATTAATCTCAACGGCACGCTCTATGGCACAACCGAAGGCGGCGGCGTCTACGCTAAGGGAAGCGTCTTTGCGCTAACCAAATCGGGTAAGGAACGTGTGCTCTACAGCTTCCAAGGCTATAACGACGCGTCGGTACCATCTGGCGGCCTGATAGCAGTTAACGGGAAATTATACGGAACCACCGCGCGCGGCGGAAACTACGGTCAAGGGACGGTTTTCGTAGTTACGACATCGGGCAAAGAGCGTCTCGTCCACAGCTTTGGAGGAAGCGGCGACGGCGCCGGACCGAGTGCGGGTTTGATCGCTGTAAAAGGCGTGCTTTACGGCACCACCGGTGGAGGCGGCGCAAATAACTCGGGAACGGTGTTCCGGGTTAAGACGGGCCGTGAAAAGGTGCTTTACAGCTTTAAGGGATTCCCGGACGGAGCTTCGCCCCAGAGCGAGTTGACCGAGAGTGCGGGAGAACTCTATGGCACGACGGGCAGCGGAGGAAATTACAACGAGGGTGCCGTTTTCAAGGTGAGCACTTCGGGTGTCGAGCATGTGTTCTACTCGTTCGGAACTCAGCATTATGACGGTCAGGGCCCGAGTTCACCGGTAACTGTCATGAATGGCACCTTCTATGGCCTGACGGGGGCCGGTGGAACCCAACAGGGCGGCGTACTCTTCGGTATCGCCGCGTCCGGAAAAGAGCAGATCTTGCACAACTTCGGACTCGCTTCCGACGGTGCGTATCCGAATGGAAGGCTGATCGTCGTTGGTAAGGCGTTACTTGGTACGACGCAGTATGGCGGCAAGCACGGCATCGGCACAGTATTCGCACTGTGGCCTTAGCCATTTTGGCTGTAGGCGTGAATTGACGCGATTTTTGGGCACCTTCGTTGTTACGGCGAAGGAGGCCATCATGGCAGGACGTCCGACCTATCCGCCGGAGTTTCGGCGTAAGATCTCGCAGTTAGCCACCATGAAGACGGGGCTTAAACGCGTAGGCCGGCTGCGGCAGACCGGAAGACGCTTGGTTGCACCAAAGAGCTTTGCGCTAATCGCATTTTTGCTGACCGCGGCGCTTCCGGCCAGCGCGCAAATCTCAGCGCCGACCGCGCAAACCGTCATGACGGCGCTGCACTGGCGTAACGTCGGTCCGGGAATCGGCGGACGCTCCGTGGCTGTCGATGCCGTGCCGGGAACTCCATTCACGTTCTATTTCGGCGGCGTCGACGGCGGCGTGTGGAGGTCTACGAACTATGGTCTCACGTGGACGAACATCACGGATGGCCAACTTAACGTTTCCAATAGCATTGGGGCTCTGGCTGTCGCGCCCTCGGAACCGAAGACAATCTACATTGGTACCGGCGAAGCCGACATCCGCAACACGTTCGTCACCGGCGATGGCGTCTACAAGACGACCGACGCGGGCAAGACCTGGCACTACGCGGGTTTGAAGGACACGCATACGGTCGCGAAAATAGTCGTTGATCCGCACGACGCGAACGTCGTCTACGCCGCGTCGATGGGCCACGTCTACGCAACGAACGCTGAGCGCGGGATATTCAAATCGATCGACGGCGGTTCACACTGGAGCAAGGTGCTTTACGTCGACGATGCGACCGGTGCGTGCGATCTCGTCATGGATCGGTTGCATCCAAAGACGCTCTATGCCGCGATGTGGCAAGCCTACCGCACGCCGTTTTCGCTCAACTCCGGCGGCCCCGGCAGCGGTCTGTACAAGACGACAGACGGCGGGGGGCACTGGACGAAGATTTCTGCCAATCCCGGTTTCGCCACCGGCGTGCTCGGCCGCATCGGCGTGAGTGTCGCTGCGAGCGACCCAAACATTGTTTACGCGATAGTACAGGCAAAGAATGGGGGCATTTTCCGCTCGGAGGACGGGGGCGCTCATTGGACGCTCGTCAACAACAGCATGGAAATGCGACAGCGCGCCTTCTATTATATGGCGATCTACGCAGACCCGACCGATCCGAACTGGATCTACGTGCCCAACGCACGCTTCTTCGTTTCGCACGACGGCGGCAAAAACTTCGCCCTTTTGCGGCCGCCGCACGGGGACAATCACGTCGTCTGGATCGATCCACACAATCCGCGAATCATTCTCGAGGGCAATGATGGCGGCGCGACCGTCTCCTCCGATCGTGGAGAAACGTGGAGCAGTGAACACAATCAGCTAACCGGGCAGTTCTACCATGTTGCGCTCGACGAAGCGTTTCCATTCAACATCTACGGCGCGCAGCAGGACGAAGGTTCGTTCGAAGGGCCGAGCGCGTCATCGACTGGCACTATCCTCACCACCGATTGGAAGCGCACTGCTCTCGGTGAGAGCACGTTCATCGCGCCGCAGCCGGGAAATACGAACATCGACTACGGCAGTGGCTACTTCAGCATCATGATGAGGCACGATGCCATCACGGACGAGTACAACAGCGTCAGCCCGTATCCGCTTTACCGTGAAGGCGCGAGTTCCGGCGAGTTAGAGGACCGTCTCGCTTGGACGCACCCAATTCTCTTCTCGCCGGTCAATCGGAGAGAGCTGCTCGTCGGAGCGCAGTATGTACTCAGCAGCACGGACTACGGTCAGACGTGGAAAAAGATCAGCCCCGATCTTACGCGCAACGATACGAAGAGCGAAGCGGCGAGCGGCGGTCCCATAGACAACGACGCATCGAGTGCCGAGGTTTACCCGTATGTTTCCGCGCTCGCGGTCTCACCGCTCGATGGCAACGAACTGTGGGCGGGATCGGTCGACGGCCTCGTCCATCTGACCACCAATCACGGCGCCACGTGGAGCGCGATTACACCGCCGGCGCTTCCGCAGTGGGCAGAGATCACCTCAATCGAGCCGTCGCACACCGATAGGGCCACTGCATATCTAACCGCCTCGAGGTATCAATATGACGACTTCCATCCATTCATCTACAAAACGACGGACTTCGGCAAAACGTGGACGTCGCTGAGCGGTGGCCTTCCCTCCGGCCAGTACCTCTACACCGTTCGCCAGGATCCCAATGCACCGAATCTGTTCTTTCTCACGGCAAAGAGCACTGTTTTCGTAAGCTTCGACGGTGCAGCGCACTGGCAACCGCTGACTCTCAATCTGCCCGACGTCCAGGTACGCGACGTCGCGATCGACGCGCGTGAAGGGAAGATCGTGATCGCCACACACGGTCGCTCGATGTGGGTGCTCGACAACCTCACGTTGCTCGAGCAGCTTACAAGGCCGGCGTCCGCCAATGCGAACGGCGCGGTGCTTTATGCCCCGGAGCGCGCGTGGCTCACGCACGCGTACGGTACGCCGGCGTTCGGCGGCACGGCGAATTCTTCCGGCAACGGTGAAAATCCGCCGTTCGGTGCGACGGTGATCTTCTACGTGCCACGATCGTATGACGGAAAGACGCCGGTCTCGCTCGCGTTCAAAGACAGCGCGGGTAACATCGTGCGTTCTTACGCGCTTCACCTAAAGAGTCAAGCGAAACCCGAAGCGCCCAGCGAGCGCTACCACCCCACGGAAGACCGGGCGCACGCGTTCGCGCGTCTCACCGGCATCGCGCCCGGAATGAATGTCTTTCCGTGGGATCTCCGATACCCTGATGCAACCGAGGTCACGGGCTTCGAACCGTCGGGTTCCGGCGGTGGGCTCGAGGATTCGTTACTGGGACCACAGATCGTACCTGGGAACTACAGCGTCACGCTCGAGTATGGCGGCGCGCAGATGTCTCAACCGCTCGAGCTCGCGCTCGATCCGCGCAGCACCGCAACGGCACAGGATTTGGCGGCGAGGCGCGATCTCGGTTTGAAAATCCAAGCGTTGCAAGATCAGCTCGATCGCACAGTCAACGCCGCGATTGCAGCGCGTGCAAAGGTTGGAGCGCCCAGCCCCGTCGCGGCGCAGCTCGATGCGGCGATTGGTGCCGTCGTCGACATCGTCCACCCCCAGGCCGACGAGGGATCACTGCTCTACGAAGCGCGATTGCGCGACTTCGTCGCGTACCTCAACGCTGAGGTCGATACGGGCTACGTCCACCCGACCGCTGCGGAGTACGCCGTCTTTGACAAACTCAGCGCCGACGCTGCGAGCGCCGAGGCGCGGCTCACGGCTGCGATCGCGGCCGCGCACTAGCCCGGAGTAAGCACTTTGCCTCGGTATTGAGCCGCATCCGACGCGGATGCGGCTCTCGAACAGGCCGCGCTTTACAGTCTGACTTTATAAGCGACGCCGCAAGAATAAGACGAGCCGTAACAATACCCGCCGCCTTCATAGGTCGTGCCGTAAATCACGTTATTGCGCAGCGTTACGCTGCTGTAGGGCAGCGCACCATCGCCGGCGGCGGCGAAGACGTGTAGGAGCTTTTCACTGTAACCCGATGTGGTGGGTGACAGCTCGAAGACCGTACCGCATCCGCATGGTGACACCGTGCTCTGTAACGTCGTCCCGTAAAGGTTACCGGAGCTGTCGGCCGTGAGACCTTCAGCGTCCAAGGGCCGCGCGCCGTCTCCGGAGCTTTGGCCAAAGAAATGGATCACGCGCTCGGTATATGTTCTGCCGTTAGGTGTCAGCTCGTACGCTGTCCCTCCGCCGAGCGTGGCAGCTCCGCCGTAGACCGTGAGACCGAACAACGAACCATTCGGGGCGAGTAGCAGCGCCGCGCGCGGGTTTGATCCGTCGCGCTTTCCGCCGTCAAATCGGTACACGATGGTTTCCTTTCCAGAAGGAGCGAGCTTAAAGACCGTGCCGCATGTCGTGTTGCCCGAGGGCGACGCATCGCATGCAGATTTGGCCTTGCCGCCGAACTCGGTCGTGCCGTAAAGTGTGCCTTTGCTATCGGCGATGAGTTGCGCTCTCGGCGTTGCGCCATCGGTGCCGCCTTGGAAGCTGTAAACGATCTTTTCGGTGTAGCCCGAGCCCGATGGGGTCAGACTGAAAACGGTTCCGCAACCAGCGAATCCTGACGGACCCGAGCATCCACCCCCGCCGCCCCAGCTGGTCGTACCGTACAACACGCCCTTCTTCCCGAGAAGAAGACTAGCCAGCGGAAGCGCACCGTCCGATCCGGACTGAAATGCGTGAAGCACACGCTCGGTAAATCCCGATCCGTTCGGTTGCATCTCAAAGACGACCCCGCAACCATTCGTGCAGGCACCGGAACCGCCGCCAACTTGCGTCGCGCCAAATAGATTCCCCGCACGGTCCGCAATCAAGCCGGCTTCCGAGCCCGCGCCATCGTTACCGCCCTGGAAGTCGTACAGCACCTTTTCTTGGCCCGTGGACGAGATCTCATAGACCGTACCGTCGAGCAAACCGCTTGGGCCGACGGTGCCCCCGCCGTTCGAGACACCGTAAAACTCGTTGTGCTTTCCGGCGAGCAAGCCGGAATAGGGAAACGCAGCGTTGGGGGCCCCCGTAAAGGCGTAGAGCACGCTTTCGCGAGCGAGCGGTCCGGCGCTGACCAAGCGTCGGTCAGTGGGTAATGCCCCTGCGCCGCTCAACGAAGGTGCGAACGCACCGCTACCGCCGCACGCGGATAAGAGCGCTCCGCAAAGACACGCAGCGACAACTTTGTATGACTGTTTCAATTCTTCTTACCCCGAACAGATAATGCGCCCGCAATGCATCATCCAAGTAAACAATCGCGCCTCTACCTAAAGAAGGTCCGCGGGACGGACGCGAAGGGCTGGGGCTGCCAGAAGCGTTTCGTGCGAGTAGCCGTGGCGACCGAGCACGAGGAGGGACCCTAAGGTAGCCAGAATGCGCTTTCTTGCTGGCGTTGTCAATGAATGGCGCATTCTTTACCCTGGCACAACATGGCCACAGACGTTCAATGTCGTTGACGGTTGAGCCATGCAATCTGTTTGGGAGGAAAGACTAGCGGGCTGCTAACGGGGCGGGCAACGTACGAAGTTGAAGAAAATACTAATGGGTCTGGCTACTTCCGAAGCGCCCGAAGGCAGCGGCCTTAAGACCGCCATCGATATCCTCATTGCGCCGAAGGACGCGTTCGAGGAACTCCGCGTCGTTCCGACCTGGGGTTGGGCGCTGATCGTCACGCTGGTCCTGATGGTTATAGGTTATTTCTTAGCGCAGCCGGCTGCAGCGCACGCGTCGCTCGGTACGCTCACCCATGCGTTCGCGACCAACCCGCTCTATACAAATCTCAGCGACGAGCAGAAGCGGCAGACGCTGGAACGAGTTGCCCATCCGCCGGCGTACCAGACCGCGTTGGGTCTCATCAGCCTGGTCCTCGTTCTCTTCGCCTCGACGTTGCTCAACGCGATCATCTTGCTCGCGGCCAACGCAATCGCGCACGGTAGCGCAGATTTCAAACGGCTATTCGCCGCGTCGATGAACATCGCGGTACCGACCATGGGCCTCTACTCGCTGACGCTCGGCGTTATCTGCCGGGTTCTGGGGGCCGAGCACTTCGCAACAACGACCGATATCTTACGGGCAACCCCCGGTCTTGCTCTGCTGGCGCCAGGCGCCACCGGAAAGCTAGCTACGTTTCTGGCCGGAATTCACATCTTCACGCTGTGGGGGTGCGGACTTAATGTCGGGATGATGCGCATCACCGCAGGCGTGAAAAACGCTCTCTCGTGGGCATTTCCATTGTTCATTCTGATCGCCGGCGCCGCGCTCCAGGCGGCCTCTGTCGCGTTCTCCGGCGGCTGACGACGTGATGCGCCACTCGCTCTTCGCCCTGGTGCTCTGGCTCGCAGTGGCCGGCGCCCCGGCACTCGCAGCAGCTCCGATGACGTTGCCCGACGCCGTTACGTACGCCCTGGCTCATAACTCGACGGTTTCGACGCAACAGGCCGCCGTTACGCTGGCACAGCATAACCTCGCGTTGCAGCGCGGCGTTGCCTACCCCACGGTTAATGGAATGCTCCAAAGCTGGCTGGCCAAGAGCGCCAACTTTCAGGGCAACTTTGCGGTCATCGGGCAGTCGCAGGAGAACGTGGTTAGCCAGAATACCGCACAGGTAGGTATAACCAACTGGGATCTGACGACCGGGGGGTTCGCCTTTCTGGCGCTGGCGGCGGCGCGCGCTCAAGAGCGACAGGCTGAAAAGACGCTGGCCAACACCGAAGATCAGATCGCCACGAACGTTACCAACTCGTTCTACGCTATCGTACAGCGGCAAGCGATCGTCGGAGTCGACCAGGTGACCCTCGACTATCAAAACGCGCTCGTCGGCGTCGCCAAAGTGAAGGTTCATGCGGGAGTCGCGGCCGGCGTCGATGTTCTGCAAGCGCTGACGTCCGCTGCCAAGAGTGAATCGACGCTGGTGGCAGATCGTGCCGCGGTCGAAGACGCGAGCGAAGCGCTCGCGCAGCAAATCGGCGCGCCGCTGCAGACTCAGTTTGCAACTCCAGCCGTCGTACCGCAGCCGGCGCTTCCACATGGCAGCGTCGACTCGCTCGTCGCAATCGCCGACGCTACCCGCCCCGACGTCGCGGCGGCAGCCGAGGGGGTTTTGGCTGCGCTCTTTACGCGGCGCGGTTGGAACGTCGAGTTGTACCCACAGGTCGCGATCTCAGCTGCGATTGGCAATCAATTCTCGCCAACGACCGCGATTTTACTTCAAGACGACCTTACGCAAGAGTGCCTGGCCAGCCACTTGCCGCCCAACTGCCTGGGAATCGCGCCCCGCGGCTCGCCCGGCTTTTGGTCCGTTCAGGCGATCTCAACGTTTTCGTTACCCTTGGTCGACTACAATGCACGCCACAGCGAGCGAGTCAACGACGACGCTCAACTCGCATCGACGAACGTTACCTTTGCGCAGACGCGGCTGCAGGCGGAACTCGACGTGCGGCAAAGCTACCGGGCCGCGCAGACCGCGCTTTCACAACTGCTATGGGCCAAACAGGAAGCCGCCTTTGGAACGGAGTCGGCTCGCATCGCACAGTTGCAATACAAGGCCGGCGTAAAGACGATCTACGACGTTCTCCAGGCACAGCAGGCCGCACAGTCCGCACTGAACGATTACATCGCGGCACGTGTAAGTTACGTCGACGCAGTGGTGAAGCTGCGCGTGTCGCTGGGAACGTACAGCGCGCAAAGCGCGGTCGCCGACTTGGGGTGATGCGATGAAACGAGTGCGGAATCTCGTCATTCTCTTCGCGGCGCTGGCGATCGTCGTTGCCGTCGCGGTCGCGGCATCGCGCCACAACGCTAGCGCGATGGCCGTCCCAACAGAACGGATTACACGCACCACATTCACCGTCAAACTGCCGGAGAACGGCGTCGTCATGCGCCCGAGGACGGCCACGATTCCAACCTTGCTTACCGGCAACATCGGGCAGATTTACGTGAAGGCCGGCGACGTCGTGGCGGCTGGACAGCTGCTCGCGACGATCTACGATCCTACGCTCGAGTATACGGCCGCCGGCTCTCGCGCCGATGCTGTCTCTGCCTCGGCGAACATCGCTACGGCACGCGTGCAGGAACGTAACGCGCGGGTCGGCTATCAGGCGCAAGCCAACACCGCAAAGTCGAGTCTGGAACTCGCGCAGCAGACCTACGACGCGGACGTAACCCTCTTTGCCAACAAGGCGATCCCGCGCCAGCAGCTCGATCAGGACAAGGCCAAGCTCGAACAGGCGCAGATCGCCTATCAGCAGGCGGAGCAGCAGCTCAAACTCGGGGCGGTGACGAGCTACACCGGCGACAGCGTCCAATACGCAATCGCGGCGGCCAAGAAAGCTCAGATCCTCAACGACCAAAACCAGCAGCAGGTGGCCTTCACGCGGATTACCGCTCCCTTCAACGGCGAAATTCAAACGGTTGCTGCGCAACAGAATGATGCGCTGCGCTCGTTGCAGCCCGGCGATGCCGTTACGGCCGGTCAATCGCTCTTTACGATGGCTGGCGGCGAAGGATACATCGTTCGAGCCGAAGTCGACGAGCAAGACATTATCAACGTGCGGGTGGGCCAGCGCGCCAACGTCAGCGGGCAGGACTTTCCGGGCAAGACCATCGTCGGCCGCGTGGCGCAGATTGCTCCGGTAGCGACCAAATCGACCGACGCATCGAGCACGGCAAAGCAAGTGCTCACGATGATCGAGCTCGACTCTTCGCCGAGCTTCCTCAAAGACGGTATGACCGCCGACGTCGATATTCTGACGACTTACGTCCGAAACGCGATCGTCGTGCCAAACGATGCCGTCTCGAAGATCGGATCGAGATCGTACGTCTACGTCGTCGAAAACGGGATCGCTCGCAAGCGTTCGATCAGCGTCGGCAAAGTGAGCGACACGACCACCTGGGTGCGGTCCGGTCTGCGCCCCGGCGAGGTCATCGTCGCGCAAACGGTTGCAGGGTTGACCGACGGCACGCGCGTCAAACCGCTCGCGTCTCCCTCCCCGCCGCCCTCGGGCGCGTGACCTACCTTCTGGCGTACGCCGAAGAAGCTGTTGCGGCGCTTTGGCGTCATCGCCTTCGCTCGATGCTGACGATGCTCGGCATGATCATCGGCAGCGCCTCGATCGTCGCCGTCTTTGGCATCAGCAAAGCAGCAACGAGCGGCATCAGTGCCACCTTCGCGTCGTTCGGGCAATGGCCGATCGTCATCTTTCCCGACCCATCTCAAGACGATCCAAGCCTCGCAGCGATTCAGTATCGTGATCTGACGGCGGTCGATGGGGCTCTCGCGAATTCGGCCGCATCGGTGCAGCCCGCCTGGAATCGTACATTGCCCGTTTCCTTTGGGTCGACCCGAGACTATATCTCGGTCAGCCCCGATGGTAGCTACCATACCGACGCGCTGCTCATGAGCGAGGGCCGTAAGATCAGCGCGTCGGATCTGGCCGGCGCGGCACGCGTTTGCGTGATCACCGCGGACGTTGCTAGGGAGTTCTTCGGCAACCATACCGCGCTTGGTAACTATCTGCGTATCAGCGGAGGCCGTTGCGAAGTTGTCGGCGTCTATGCCGACATCAAGGGCTCGTTCATGAACAGCCTCGCCGGCAGTTCGAGCGTGATCCTGCCCTATACGACGTATCACAACGATCTGGCGACAGGGCCGCTCGACTTCCTACTCATCTATCCGTCCGATCCGCTGACTGCCGATGCCGTTGGAAGAGCGGCGATAACCGAGCTCAAGCGCGCCCACGGCGCTCGCGCGAAATACGTCGCTCAGAACACTGCCGACCAGCTTCAGGCGTTCGAGAGCGTCCTGCACGTCGTCGGCATCGGGTTGTCGGCCATTGGGGGCGTCGCGCTGCTGGTTGCCGGGATCGGCATCATGAACATCATGCTCGTCTCGGTCACCGAACGCACCCGCGAGATTGGGATTCGCAAAGCAGTCGGAGCCAATCGCGGCAACATCGCCACTCAGTTCATTATGGAATCGGTCGTTCTCTCGCTCTTGGGCGGCGTGATTGGAATGGGGATCGGCCTGGCGGGCACACTTGGAGCCGCGTATCTCTTGAGCAAGCAGCTCGGCGAAATTCTCATACCGTACCTCCTGATCGTGTGCATCGCCTTAGGGTTTTCGATCGCCGTCGGCATGCTATTCGGAATCTATCCTGCCCTGCGGGCCGCGCGTCTGAATCCTATCGAGGCGCTTCGCTCCTGAAACTCTTAAAGATGACGTACTTCGAAGAAGCGGCCCGGGTTCTGCTCGCTAACAAAGTTCGATCGCTACTCACGATCATCGGTCTCGTGATCGGGGTCGGCGCCGTCATCGCGATTCAGGTCCTCGGCAACAGTATGGCCGGTGCGGTCAACGGCGCCCTTGGCTCGCTTACCGACAACTCGTTCGTGATCTTTCCAAACTCGCGGCAGCGCGATATTTCCAAAGCCGCGATTACGCTCAGCGACCTGGCTGCGATCCAGGCAGACCTACCGGGGATTGTCGCCGCCATACCGCTTGGCGCAGAGAGCGAACTCGTGCGCGCGGCCCATAGCCAAGCCCGATTCTCCCTTTCCCCGGACGCCGCGGTCTCCTTCGACAACCTACCGCTTCTCTACGGACATCATTTAACGGCCGACGATATCGCCCGCGCCGCCAATGCCAGCGTGCTCACCAATAACGCATATCAGCGACTCTTTCCACAGGGCGGCGACCCGATCGGGGAGAGCATCTACGCGGGTTCGCACCGGTACATCGTCGTCGGCATCTTAGTGCCTCCCAAGCGTGGCTTCCTCAACGCGCAGTTTAGTGGAGACATCTTGATCCCGTGGACGACGTACGCACGCGATTTCCTGCGCGGTAGCAGGCTCTTTGGAGCCGGATTCATCGTTACGGACCCGGCGCAGATTCCGCACTTGGAGCTGGCGGTGCAACGCAAGCTCGGTGAGCTTCACCACGGCGCCGCCGGACTGCAGTACCTCAGCCTCGACAAAGCCAAGTTTTCGAAAGGCATTGATGGCATTTTCAACGCGCTGACGCTCATCGTCGGCCTGATTGGCGCGGTCTCGCTGTTAGTCGCCGGCATCGGGATCATGAACATCATGCTCGTCTCGGTCGCCGAGCGCACGCGGGAGATCGGCGTGCGAAAAGCGATCGGCGCGCGACGCGGACAAATACTCGTACAATTTTTCATCGAGGCGTTGACGCTGTGCTCGGCCGGCTGCGCGATCGGCTTGGTTATCGGGCTGAGCCTCGGCGCGTTTGTCAACCAAGTTTTCATCATCAAACTGACCGGAACCGTGGTCCCGATTCCTTGGATCAAAGCCGTAGGAATCGCCACGGTTTTTGCGGTGGTTGCGACGCTGGCGTTCGGCACTTATCCGGCGTACCGCGCCGCCGCGTTGGACCCGATCGAGGCCCTGCGCTATGAGTAGCCTCACCCCGAGGGAAGCCGCACGCCCGCTGGCGATCGACCTCCACGAGATCGAAAAGATCTACGAGAACGGACTACTCAACGTCCCGGTACTTCGCGGCGTCACGCTATCCGCGGCGCAGGGCGAGTATATCGCGATCATGGGGCCGTCGGGCTCGGGTAAATCAACGTTGATGAACCTCATCGGCTGCCTCGACCGGCCGACGAGCGGTACGTATGCGCTCGATGGCATCGATGTTTCGCAGCTCGACGATAACGCGCTGGCAGACATCCGGCTTCGCAAGCTCGGCTTCGTTTTTCAGGGATTCAACTTGCTTGCGCGCACCGACGCCCTGCGCAATGTTGCGCTCCCACTCTTCTACGCCGGCGTACCAACGAAGCGACGACTGGCGCTCGCTCAGGACGCTCTCGACCAAGTCGGTCTCGGTGATCGAGGCCGCCACGAGCCCAGCCAGCTCTCCGGCGGCGAACAGCAGCGTGTCGCCATCGCCCGAGCGCTGATCAACAACCCGGCCGTCCTCCTCGCCGACGAACCCACCGGCAATCTCGACTCCAAGACTGGCGAAGAGCTTATGCTCCTCTTCAGCAAGCTGCATGAAAGCGGGCGCACGATCATCATGGTGACGCATGACGAGCAGATTGCGCGGTACGCTCGCCGCGTGATTCGGTTGCGGGATGGTTTGGTCGTCGACGACACCGTGAGCCGTTCTTTCGCGTTACCGAGATAAACGGATTCGAGGGCGTTCTTCACGTAGGCTTGAGGGTCGACTACTTCACCAACGTCATTGAGGCAGGGCCGACGCCGTTAACCTGTACAACGGTCTCGCCTTTCGCCATGGCATAGTGCGGCGTCCCCGCCGGGATCGACGCGTACGAGCCGGGCGTGAGCGCTAGCATGGACGCGGGATCGACGGAGTTGCCGACGCCGACCATCAGCGTGCCGCTGAGAACCGTGACGTTTTCGATGTCGCCGTGCATATGTGGCGCAATCTTCATTCCATCGGAGAGTTTCAGGCGAACGGTGTATTGAGAGCCGGTCGTCGCCGGATCACCGGACAACACAGCCATCATCGAGCCGGAAGGATAGGGTGCCGGCGCTGCAGCGTATTTCGCCTGATCCGCCATAACGATTGTAGGCGCGTCCGCGGCGGTCGCGGCGAGGCCGGCGAAGGAGCACAGGCATCCGAGCGCGACCAGAGTCTTGAGCGAGTTTTTCATAAATCTCTATTAATCGGGATTCCCCATATGACCCTCTGATAACGTCGCGCCGGATCTCTACGGATCCGCGCGTTTGCGTTGGGCCGGAGAAGGGCGGCCATTTTCGCGCCCGAAACGGTGAGCCGGGAGGCATTCCAATGCGTTTTCTTTTGCTCTTCGCGTTCGTTGCGGCAGCCGTTGCACCGGCCGGCGCCCAGACCCCGGGCGGGATGGCCGCCATGCAATACTACGTAGGCACGTGGGCTTGCACGGCCGACGGCGAGCCGGATTCGAACGCGACCGCGACCTACGCGATCGAGAACGGCGTCATGCGTGATTCGGTCGTCGTGCCGCCCCAAGGAAAAGTGACCGCACCGTACCAGCTTGCAATCGTTACGGTGTTTGACGCAAAGAACAATCGTTACGTCCAAACGAGCCTTGACAACCAGGCCATGTGGGCGGTCTCGTTCGCCAAGCCGTTTGCCGGGAACACGGAAGAATGGGTGAATAACGTCACGGACGGCGGTAAGCTTGGCCATGTCGAAGTCGTACGCACGGATCGGAACGCCTTTGACATCACCGGGTATTCGACCATGTCGCAGGCCACGCCCGATTTCAAGGTGACCTGCCACCGCTCGTAGCGGTATCCTCCTTCAGCCGCTCGGTGCGTGAAGCGTCCGTTCATCGTCATCGCGACGAGGACGCGAGAGACGGTGAATCCGGGCTTAAATAAAAGCCGGATTAAGATTACCGCGCCTCGTCCGGCCTGCTCCGTTTATGACGCACACGGACGCGGGTATCAGGACGCATGAGATTCTATGCAACAGTGACCTCACTCGCAGCGGTGGTGCTGATCCTCGGTGGCGCGGCAACAGCTCTCCCCGCGGCGGCCCAGTACGACGCTCCCTCGTATACCACGTGGCAATCCGGATGGGATCAATACCAATACGATCGCCATCACGTCATGCTCGGACACGTGAGCGCCTTCGCGCCCTACCGCTTGACGGTAACGCGACGCAACGGCGACGTGCAAACGGTCGATCTCAAGCACGGGACGGTCATCTATCCGACCGGAGCGACCCCAACGCCGGGAGAGCGCGTCGCGCTCGTTGGTTACTATAGCAACGGCACGTTCATCGCCAATCGCGTCATCTTGCGCCCATAAGGCGCGCGCATGACTTAACCCGCAGCTGCGCCACCTTCGCTCGTGCAGGTGGCGCAGCAGTATGCGTTGACGAGCCGCGGCGCCGTTCGGTCAGCTGTCCCTTCCGTTTAAACGGGCGTACCAAGGAGGGTACACGCTGCCGCATCGCACAGATCACAGTTAACCGTCACCGGCCCGAGGATCATGACGCTCGACGAAGCACTGAAGCATCATTTCGGGTATAAATCGTTTCGGCCGCTGCAGCGCGAGATCGTCGAGGCAGCGCTAACTGGAGACGACGTACTCGCTCTCCTGCCGACCGGCGGCGGGAAATCGCTATGCTATCAGTTGCCGGCACTGCTCGAGCCTGGGCTCACGCTGGTCATCTCGCCGCTGATCGCATTGATGAAAGACCAGGTCGACGGGCTCGAAGCCAATGGCATTCCAGCAACATTCCTCAACAGTTCGCTCGATCCGTCGGCGACCGCGCATCGGCTGGCAGCGCTCGACCGTGGTGCCTACCGCCTTCTATATGTTGCTCCGGAACGCACCGTGATGGCAGGGTTTCTAGCCGGCTTGGCGCGTTGGAGCTTGCGCCTCATAGCGGTCGACGAAGCGCACTGCGTCAGCGAATGGGGGCACGACTTTCGGCCCGAGTACCGCCAGATCGCATCGCTGCGCTCGCGTTACCCCGACGTTCCAATGCTGGCGCTCACTGCGACGGCGACTGCGCGCGTGCGCGACGACATCGAGCGCTTTCTTGAGTTGCGGAAGGCACGCCGCTTCGTTGCAAGTTTCAACCGGCCGAATCTGCGTTATGCCGTCTTCGAAAAAGCCGACGCAGTCAAACAACTGTTGTCATGGTGTACGGCCCGTGCCAACGAAAGCGGCATCGTCTATGTGCAGAGCCGCAACTCGGCAGAAGAGCTGGCTGCGAAGCTTTGCGCGACGGGCATCTCGTCTCGCCCGTACCACGCAGGCCTGCCGCCGCTGCAGCGCGCTCGCCATCAGGAGCTATTCATCCGCGACGAGATCCGCGTCATCTGTGCGACGATCGCCTTCGGCATGGGCATCGACAAGCCCAACGTGCGCTACGTCGTACACTACGATCTGCCCAAGAATGTCGAAAGCTATTACCAGGAAACCGGACGTGCCGGTCGGGACGGCCTCGCCAGCGATTGTGCGCTCTTCTTCAGCACAGGCGATGCTGCGAAGCAGCGCCATTTCATTCGTCAGATCGAGAATCCGCAGGAACGCGAAAAGGCCGAGCGCCTTCTGCGACAAATGCTCGATTTTGCAGCGACGACGGATTGCCGTCGGAGTCACCTGCTTCGCTATTTCGGCGAGGACGCGGTTGCCCACCACTGTGGCAACTGCGATAATTGTCTGCAGCCGGTGGAGCGAGTCGACGGCACGCAGGTCGCTCGAAAGCTGCTGTCGTGCATCTATCGCGTGCGCGGGCACAGCGGATTTTCGACCGGTGCGCACCACATCGTCGACGTCCTGCTAGGAAAGCGTACGGAGAAGGTCATCGCGTGGGGGCACGATCGCCTATCGACCTTCGGGATCGGTGCCGAGCAGACGAAAGGCGAATGGATGGCACTCCTCTCGGAGCTCATGCGGACCGGCTGCGTCGAACAGGAGTCCCAACATCGAACCGTGTCCGTAACCGAGGAAGGATTGCGGGCGCTCAAAGAGCACCGTGCATTCGCTTTTGCCATGCCGCGCTTCGTCGCCAAGACCAAGAAGCATCGCGGCCGCCGGCTTCGCGCACTGCCTACCGTCCATGATGATGCACTGTTCGAGACACTGCGCGGGTTGCGCAAGCGCCTCGCGGACGATCAAGGCGTCCCGCCCTATGTCGTCTTTTCCGATACGACCTTACGCGAGCTGTGCATGCGCCAACCGGTCACTCTGCAGGCATTCCGGCAGATCGGTGGTGTTGGTGACATCAAGCTCGAGCGCTATGGCACTGTCTTCGTCGAAGCAATACGCTCGTTTGACGGCGCCGACGCCGCAGGCTAGCGTACCGCGCTGGCGGGAGCCGTGATTGCGGGGACTGCTGTCGGCCCCGAATCACACATTACGCCGAAAAATCGCAACTGGATCGGTCCGCCGAAGATCTGCCGTTGACAACCGTAGCAAGAAAGCGCATCCTAGGAACAAAGGTCCTTCTTATTGTGCTGGCGGCTCCGGCTCCTCGCACGACTCTTGGTAGCCCGAGCCCTTCGCGTTAGTCCTGAGCTTTGTTAGGCTCGAACGCAACTATTTTACTTTGGATGATGCCTCGCAGGCGCATCCGTTGAGGGGTTCGAGTAAAATGAAACGACCATACAAACTCATCGGCGCGTGCCTTGGCGCGGCGCTCTTAGCCGCGTGCGAAGGGACAGCCGGCGGCGCGCCGTCAACGCCGTCTGGTGCTCCCGATTCGCAAACGCGCCTAGCGCGACGCGCTGGCTCCGGGAGTGTTCAGTTCGTCTTTGTGGCCAACTCTGGCTCCGACAATGTTTCCGTCTTTAGCATCGACCCTGGCAGCGGCGCGCTGACAGAAGCGACGGGGTCGCCTTTTGCGGCCGGCAGCTTCCCCGACGGTGTAGCAGTTGACCCTAAGGGCAGATTTGTTTATGTGACCAACTATAACTCGAACAATGTGTCCGCCTATACGATTGACGCCAGCAGCGGCGCGTTGACGCAAGTGCCGGGGTCACCCTTTGGAACCGATGACCGGCCCCAAGGCCTCGCAGTCGATCCCACCGGGAAGTTCGTCTACGTCGCAAACACTGGCGATAACGATATTTCGGCATTTAAGATCAAGAGTAGCGGCGCGTTGATGCCGGTACCGGGGTCCGCCTTTGGCGCGGGCAGCGATCCGGTAGGGATTGCGACCGATCCTACCGGCACGTTCGTGTATGTCGCAAACAGCGGCGATAACAACGTTTCCGCCTTTATCATCAACGGCACCAACGGAGCGCTGACAGCAGTGACGGGGTCGCCTTTTGGTGCCGGCAGCGGCCCCTTTGGCGTGGTCGTCGATCCGACGGGCAAATTTGCCTACACGGCCAACCAATTCTCCGACAATGTTTCCGCCTATACAATTGATAACGGCGGCCAACTGACGCAGGTGGCGGGGTCGCCTTTTGGAGCGGGCATCAATCCTATTGACGTTGCAGTTACTCCTACCGGCGAGTTCGCCTACGTAACCAACTTTGGCGGCAGCAACGTGTCAGGATACTCGATCGATGGGAGCAGCGGCGGCCTGACGCAAGTCCCCGGGTCGCCTTTCGCGGCGGGTAGCGGTCTTCAAGGCGTGGCAGTTGCGCCTACCGGCAAGTTTGTCTATGCGGCCGACCAGGGCCACGATGATATTTTCGCCTACAAGGCCCGTAGCAGCGGCGCGCTTAGGGACCTAGCTGCGTCGCCTTTTGGAGCGGGCAGTGGCTCCTTTGGGATAGCTACGTGTCGCGTCAGGGGTGCCAGATGCAAGCCACCGTCGTTGTAACCGACGGCCATATGGTGCGAACGGCGGCCTTCCTGACCTCCCTAGCGATGACGGCTCTCGTGCCGGTTGCGCAGGCGCGAGCGGCTGACGTCAACATCAAAGCATTCCGTACAATCGTCGTTGCGTCGGCATCGTGCGTCGACACGACCGTACGTTCCGTAGAGCCACGCCTGACAAACGGCACTCCGAACGAGCACTATACGCGCCAAGAGATCACCGACAACGGGCCGGCGGTGACATTCAACACCAAGATCGGCCAGCCCAACGGCGTGATCTGGGCCGAGGTTGTCCACTATGGTGGGCAACCCGGCAACGGCGTGATGATTAACGAGCGGCCGGGCGATCGAGTGCGCGTATGCTTCTTAGGCGGACCCACGCCGGACGAAGCCTGCAATCCAAAGACGGACCTGCGCGGCAGAAACTTCCGCGTGTACGATTACCGTCAGCACGCGTCATACTCCGGCATCAACAGCGAGCACGACTGCGGCGGTGCGTAGCGCGATCCTGTCCTTCGGCTTCGCCCTGCTGGCGACGACCGCGGCAGACGCCAACGTATCCGAAGCCACGAGCGTCATCACGAAATTTTACAGTTGGTACTTGGCCCAGCACGGCAACATAGATTGGTATGCGCCGCAGCACGGCCAGATTAATTGGGACATTGCCCTCAAGCACCACACCGCGAAGTATTTCCAGGCCCGCACGTTCTTTTACCCTGCCTTGTTCGAGGGGCTTGACCAGACGTATCTCAAGAGCATCGGCGATGCCACGTCGCCTTTCTACGTTTCTACGACGCCTCACGAAGATGCCGCAAAAATGTCGAGTTTCGATCCGTACGTCGGCGCCTCGCTGCCGGCCACGTCGTTTCAGGTTGGCTCCGCTCGGATCGGAACCACGACGTCTGTCCCAGTCACTTTTACGTTTTCGAATAAACCGTCGAGAACGCAAGTCACGCTCATCGTTCGGGAGAATGGCAGCTCGTATCAGATCTATGATATTCACTACGGATCGATCCCGTTCTACTATGCCGGGCCGATCACGGACCTCTTGCAGTTTCTCAGTAAATACAATTGTTAGCGTTCAATCGACTCAGCGAATTCCGGAGCAACCGTTGCGAAAGCGGTCGACGCACTCTTTAGAACGGACGGTTAAAATTATGCCCCTGCACCGGCGAGTTGCCCCACACGATTCCGACGAAACCGATGTCTACGCGACGCGGGCTATGGACGCGACGATTCCCAAACACCGCGTGCCCACCGAGGGCTTACGCCCGGACATAGCATTGCAACTTGTCGTTGATGAGCTGATGCTCGACGGCAATGCCCGGCAGAATCTCGCAACGTTTTGCCAGACGTGGTTCGACGACGGGATCCACAAGCTCATGGATCTCAGCCTCGACAAGAACATGATCGACAAAGACGAGTACCCGGCAACGGCGGAGATCGAAAGGCGATGCGTGCACTTGCTGGCGCATCTATGGAACTCGCCGGCAGCGGGAACGACGATCGGATGCTCGACGACCGGCTCGAGCGAAGCCGCAATGCTCGGCGGCCTCGCCCTCAAGTGGAAATGGCGCGAACGTCGCGCGAACGCCGGTAAGCCCAGCGACAAACCCAACATCGTCACCGGCCCAGTGCAGGTGTGCTGGCACAAGTTTGCCCGTTACTTTGACGTCGAGCTGCGGGAGATTCCGCTTGAGCGCGACCATTTGGTCATGACGCCAGAGGATGTCGTCAAGCGAGTCGACGAGAACACGATCGGCGTCGTGCCGACCTTCGGCGTCACCTTCACCTGTCAATACGAACCCGTGGCGCAAATTGCCGAAGCGCTCGATACTCTTCAACGCGCGACTGGACTCGATATACCGATACACGTTGACGCCGCCTCCGGCGGGTTCATTGCGCCATTCGTCGAGCCCACGATCCAATGGGATTTTCGCTTGCCGCGGGTGCGTTCGATCAACGCTTCGGGCCATAAGTTTGGATTGGCGCCGCTGGGCGTTGGGTGGGTGATTTGGCGCGAAGCGAGCGATCTGCCCGAGGGGCTCATTTTCCACGTAAACTACCTCGGCGGAAACATGCCGACGTTCGCGCTTAATTTTTCTCGACCCGGTGGGCAAGTCGTCTGCCAGTACTATCTGATGCTGCGCCTAGGCATGGATGGCTATCGGCGCATCCACCAAAGTTGTTACGACGTCGCGCAATACGTCGCCGGCCGGATCGCCGCCTTCGAGCCATTCGAACTGCTCTTCGATGGCGCCAGCCGCGATGGAATCCCGGCGGTGTCCTGGACGATGCGCCCAGGTCCGCAATATTCGCTATTCGACCTCTCCGATCGACTGCGTGCGCGCGGCTGGCAGGTGGCAGCGTACACGATGGTCCCGAATATCGCCGATATGGCCGTGATGCGCGTGCTGATTCGACACGGGTTTAGCTTGGATTCTGCCGACGCATTACTCGAAGACCTCCGCCGGTCTTTGGAATACTTTAAAACGCATCCGCTTTCCAAACCGATGACCGCGGAGGAAGGTGCCTCGCACGATCACCATGCGCGTCCTAGCGTGATTCGCCCAACATAGCCAGAGCGATGGGACCAGCAGGCCGGTAGGTGTTGAGGAGGACGCCCTTTGGCGTGCTCAGCGTAGCAACCAGAGAGAGAGAGATGCACGTGGCGGGACGCCATTTTCGAACAGCCGCTTTCCTTCGCCGAGCACCAGCGGAAAGACCGGTCGAGCCGCGAAATGGGCGGTAACCGTCGCGGGTCTAGAAGGCGCACTTACCGAACCTCGGGGGCGTGAGGAACCGCAGACCTGCCGCACTAGCCACGCTTGTGGCGCTGTTCGGGGTTACCACGGCGCTAAGCACCGCGGCCAACAATTCTCTGTCCGCAGCGACTGCGGCCTCGAGCGACAATCCGCTTTCAATTTCATGCACTGCAAGCAGCGCTCCGAGCGAGACCGGAACGGCCAATTATTACCTTGTACTCAAGGCGCAGTATCAGAACCACGGCTCGCAGACGATCGCGCCGATAATCATTCGCTTTGACTTCCACGACCAAAGCGGGAAGGTCGTCGCTTCCCATACGGTGATCGATTCGACCGGTTTAGCCCCTCAGTACGGAAATAACGGTCAGTGGCAAGCAGTAGGTTATCCCGCGAGTGCTGTATCCTTAACGTGCAGTCGCGTCTTTAGCAATCGACTGTGACGCATCACCGTTGGTTGCTGTTCTCGCTGGTCGTATTCGTTCTCTCTGTGGGCACGGTAATATACCTGGGCCTAGAGAACGGCGCGATTCAACAGGCGCGTTCCGCCGATGACGTCGTAAACCGTGAGAATTCGAGTAAGCAGCCGATAAATTTTCTTGTCTACGCAGGCGAAAGATACAACAACGTCTGCAACGCCGACACAGGAGTGCCGCAAAAGCTGGGCGCGGTAGCGTCGCCGACTCCCGCACCGTCATCTACCAGGCCGCCAGACGCAATTGCGAAAAACGTTACGGTCGGCGACGTTCTACAGGTCACCGTTGTATTTGCATGCGCTTTTAACGACCTTTCGGCAGTTGCGGAGATGCGCAATAATGGGGTTGAGTTCAAGCCCGAGATCGCGGCGCTCGATTTTGATGTAGCACCGGTGATGGCAGACGAGCTCAACGGCCGCGATTTTTACTGCGTTACATCCCCGAACGATTCCGTATGTGCAAACGGCTCGACGACCCCAGTCCAGGACCTAAAGTGGACGTGGTTCTTGCGGCCTCGCTCCGTGGGGCGCCATTTCGTTCGGATTGACGTGTATCAACGCAAGATCGCTCGACCGGGTCAATATGTCGAGATTGCGCCGCGTTGGGTGAGGGAGTATTCGGTCGACGTTCGCCAACCGTTCACTAACGAAATTGCGCAGTGGGCGCCAGTCGTTGCCACCATCGCCGCGTTGTTTCCGGCGATCACGTTCATTCAAGGAATTCTCGCGCGCAACCGGCAGCGAGCCGGCAAGGGATAGCGCCGACAGCGCTAGTCGACGAGGCTTGAAATCCGCAGTCGCTCGATCAGCGCGCGCTCGCGCTCGATAGGCAAGCCACTGGTCAGCTCCGGAAGACCCCGCGATCGATCCCAGCTTAAGGTGTCCGCGATCGTCGCATCGATCGATCTATATGTCAGGCCGTTCGATTGCGCTCGGCCGGATGAGATCGATTCGAAGCCGGCACTCTCATCCGCCGGGATCCAAAGGGGAAGCTCGGTCCACGGTTGCACGCCTGCGTCAATGAGGAATTGGTCGCCGGCCCAGTGCAGCGCGTGCTTCGACCCACCCATCGCAGCGCAGCGCGTAATCAGGTCGCCAAACGTCAAGCGGTAGTCGGGCCCCGTTGCATTAAAGCTTCCATGCACGCCGCGTTCGAGAAGCAAGACGAACCAATCGGCGAGGTCGCGCGCGTCGATCACTTGGATCCGGCGGAAGGGACTTCCCGGAACGAGGACGTCGCCGCCGAGCCACAAGCGCCGAACCCAGTACGTGAACCTGTCGCTTCGATCCCACGGACCGACAACTAATCCTGGCCGCACGACGAGCGCATGCGTCTGATATTCACTCACGACGGCCCGTTCGCAGGCTGCCTTCAGAGGCCCATACGATTCGGACGTGACTTCCTCGGCTTCGACACCATCCGCTTCCCACAACGGAGCCTGCTCGTCCGAATCCGGAGCAAGTCGATCGTCGTACGCGCTTATCGACGATACGAACACATACGAGCCGTTTGGACTGTTCTTTTTGAAGTAGGTCATGGAGCGCTCGACTTGTCGCGGCACGAAACCGCACGTGTCGACGATGGCGTCGTAGCCGGTCTCAGGGCAATCGATTGCAACGTCGCGATCGCCGACAACGTTCCGCGCACCCGGTACGCCGAGCGGCAAGCTTTTCCCGCGATGGTAAAGCGTTACATCGTGAGCGCGGCTCAGCAAGCTCAGCGCGAGGTGGCGCCCCAAAAAGCGCGTGCCTCCCAGAATCATGACTTTCACGCGTGCAACATTTCGGCTGGGCACGAAATGCCCTTATCGTCCAAATCGAAGCTGACGACGAGACCGGACTGCGGTGCTTCGGTGAGGAGCCTCGCGACGTACGGCGGCCGCTTCACGAGCCAAAACGTCATGAAATTCTCGCCCTCGTCGGGGTAATCGCGAGCAGAAAAGGCCGCGCGGACGACGAGTGCGTCAAACGAACAGTTGCCGACAGTCAGCCTCTCTTCTCGCAATACCTCGATCGGAACGAACTGCACCCTTGCGTCGGTGGGGCCGAAGGTCGTCAGAGTCGTCGAATAGCCGACGGCGAGCGGAAGCTGGAGCAGTGCGAGGCCGAACTGACCGCTGTTGAAGTCACTATAGTGCATCGGCAGCCGCGCCGTTTGTGTCGTAAGAACGCCGCGGCTCTTTCCGAGCGAAGAGTAGTCCGCTACCTCGCCCCGGCCGAAGACGCGCCCGAACATGTCGCCCTCGGAAGTATCGAACGTGTCCGACACGGCGGAGAAATCCGACGCATCGAAAACGGATATCCACGTTCGGACGATGCCGTTGCTCTGCGTGGAGATTTGCGTGCGCCGATACACTTGCCGGCCGCCGATCGCGACACGCTCGAGGACATCTTGCCAACGGGAAGTCGCGACGTGCTTCCCTTTGATCGCGACCTCGACGGCGTACACGTGCGAAAAGGGCTCTAGGCGCGGTTCGGCTCCGGCGGCCGGCGCCGCAGGAACCGACCACAACGAAAGCGCTACGATTACCGCCGGCACGAATCGATCCATTGTAAGAAGTATAGCCGCGAGTGGCGCTTCGGGTGTTCAGAAACAAGTCAAAAATGGCCGATCGGACACGCTCCAACCGATGCCGGAGGCCCGCGTGGATCGCCGTTGCGACACGAAACGAGCCCGCCGGAGCGGGCTCGTTTTCTTTCAAACAGATCCAGATTCGGCGTCTATTTTCTGCCGACGCTCACCGCTTGTCCGTACGCAAATGACGGTACCGGGCTAGCGACCGCAATCGGTTGACCCCCTGCCGGGTATTTCCAAGCATCCACGCGATTTTCGCATGAGAGGTTGCCGGCGATGACGACTTCGCCTTGCCTCGTATTGACGGGCGTGTTCTTCCGTCCGGCAATAAAGGGTTGCACCACGTCGACTTGGCCGCCGTTACAGTTGTCTTCTAGGGGAGTGCTGCCGACGACGGCGAGGCTCCCTGAACGCTTTTCGCGCATTTGATAGATCGTCGTCGCCGGACTCGAGGGGTTTCCGCCGGCATCCTGATCGGTCAAAGTGACGTACTTTCCGTCCCACATCACGCTGCCGGGGTAGTGGATGGTTTGGTTGATGGAAACGGGCTCGAGCGACGAGCCGCCGGCTAGGAGTTCGGCCACGCCAACGCCGCCCGTGTAGGTTTGAGCCTCGACGAAAAGATTACCGTTGTTGTCGTAGCCGGGCGGCCATAAGTAGTAATCTTCCTGATTCAAGTATTCGGTTGGCGTGCCAGCGGCATGCTTGAATACCTCGACATCCCCGACGCCATTTGCGCCGGAGAAGTTCGCAACCGCGAGATCGCCGTTTGGCGAAACCGCACATCCGATGCTATATCCGTTCGTGTTTAGCGTGGCAATAGGCTGCTTACCGCCGCGCGCGTACTCAACGACAGATTCGCCCGAGAAGTTCGTGATCCAAGTGTCCCCTCTTGCATCAACGCACTCACCGTAGGGCTCGTTAAAGCCTGTCAGCGTAATCAATGTTGCCTTGTATTCATCCACCACGTTCTCGACCTCGTCGGAGAGATTCATCACGGGGTCGGGGCAGAAACCACATACATCAAAATAGGCAAAATATTCGCATAGGGGCCACGGAGTGCAGGGGCCATCGGGCTTGATGCGCGCTTCTCCGTGTTCTGCGTGCTGCGAGGGTGCGATCTTGGCCAGCGTGGTCATGGCCAGGAGGCGCGCCGCCGACGTGCTAACGGCCCCGTGACCGCTCGCCGCGGCGGACGACGACGGGGCAAAAGCCGGTGAGCTCCCGTTGCTCGTACACCCGGCGATTATGGATGCGGCAAGCGCGACGCCCAGGGCGGACGCGAATAGACTCGAGATTTTCATTGTTCAGCTCCGTTCTGTGACTTGATAGGGTTGAAGTCGCGATGCGCATCGCTGGTTCAACCATAGCGGAGCCGGTCTGCGGTCAACCACCCACGACTTCTACACTTAGGGTGCACAGTTCAGCGCTTCCTCGACGACCCGATCTTCGGACCAAGCAGCGCCTTCGGCGCGCAAGTCTGGTTAGCTCATCCTCGGTCAGCGTTACGTGCAGCGCTGCCAACAGCTTGTCGTAGCCCCATTGCTCCGTGGGCTCGCGCTTCAGTCCAAGCTGGTCGTAGCGTGCGTCGACGTAGCCGAGCAAGTGAGCACCGCGTTGAATATCGCCGCCGAGTGCCGCTAGCAGGGCGAGATGCTGGAGCGCGACGGCGATATACACTTCGTGCCCGACCTGTCGAGCAAGACGCAGCGCGTCCAGCGCCGACGCGCGCGCTGCAGCGATATCCCCGAGCGCTACGCAGTAGGCGGCGGCGTTGTTGTGCCAACTGGCGCTAAGCCGATGTTTCCGGCGCGCAGTGAGCTCCAGCGCCTCATGTGTCAAGCGTAACGCCTGCTCTGGGTCACTCGCCGCAAATGCTAACTCCGCCATATTGCCCAGTAGCCGAGCAGCTCCAAGCTCGTCTCCACGCGCTTTCATTCCCGCCAGCGCCTGCGCGAACAACTCGCGCCCAGCGCCAAGATCGCCTCGACTTACTTCGATGATCGCCAGCAGGTTAAGGCAATCTCCCACGTTCCACGCGTCGCTGCACGCGCGCGACACAGCAAGCGCAGCAGCGATCACCTCGCGCGCCTCATCAATCCGCCCCATCTGGTAAAGAGCGAACCCACAGAGTCGCTGAGCCCTAGCTGCACCGCGGAGATCGCCGACCGATCTGTACAGCTGCATGCCCAGCTCAGCGTTTTCAAGTTTGCGCTTTCCGTCGGAAAGGCCGCCTAGCGCCAGCTGCAGGCGCGCCGAAGTTGCGGGCTGCCCGGCTTGGGTAACGCCCGGAAGCGCAAGTTCGATCCAATACCGGCCTTCGGCGACAAGACCCGCGTCCGACCAAAGCGCTCCCAACGCGCCGGCGATCGCGCCGCCCAGCAGTGCGTCGTTATCTTGCGTCAGCGCCCATTCCAACGCCGCGCGGTAGTTGTCTAGCTCGAGCTCCGTCTCCGCAAGCCACGTAAACCTCGAGCCCGAGCCGCGCCGCTCGTCGGCGGCTTCGGCCTGTTCGCGAAAGTATTCGCCATGGCGACGGGCCAAGCGTTCGCGCTGACCCGACGCGATCAGTTTCTCTAGCGCGTAAGCGGTCGTGGATTCGAGCAGCCGATAACGCTCCTGTTCGCCCGTCGTGTCGGCGACGACGAGCGATTTGTCGATCAATGACGCGAGCAGATCGAAGACATCGGTTCCATCGAGGCCCTGACCGCTGCAGACCGCCGTGACGGCATCCAAACCAAAGCCGCCGGCAAAGATGCCGACCCGCGCGAACAAGAGTCTTTCGTGGGGCGCAAGCAGATCATAGCTCCAGTCAATCAGCGCGGTCAGCGTCTTCTGACGCGGCAACGCGCTGCGGCTTCCGCCGGTAAGAAATTTAAAACGCTCGTTGAGCCGCTGCGCGAGATTGGAGATCGAGAGCACCTTCACGCGCACGGCCGCTAACTCGATGGCGAGCGGAATGCCGTCGAGCCGCCGGCAGATCTCCGCGACGACGGCTGCGTTGTCATCGGTAAGTACAAAGCGCGTGTCGGCGGCCGTGGCGCGATCGGCGAAGAGCGCGACGGCACCGTAGCGCAACGCCTCGTCCGTCTTCAAACCGGCAGCTTCGGCAGGCACGGCTAGCGGCGCGAGCTGGTAGACCGCTTCTCCGGAGATATTTAATGCCTGGCGCGACGTTGCTAAAATGCGAACGTTTCGAGCCGTTGTTAGGATTGCGTCTGCAAGCGTAGCGGTCGTCTCGAGAACGTGCTCGGAGTTGTCGAAGATGAGCACGAGGCGCTTGCGTTTGAGCCAGGCTGGAATTGCCTCGTCAACTCGGTGTCCTTGTTGTTGACTCATGCCCAGAGCCTGAGCGGTGACGCTTGCGACCAAGTGGGGATCGGTGATCGGAGCAAAGTCTGCGAACCAAACCCCGTCGGGATAGCGATCGAGAAGTTCGGCTCCGACCTGGATCGCAAGGCGCGTCTTGCCTACGCCGCCCGAACCAACGAGCGTGAGCAGGCGGTGGCGATCGAGCAGTTCCGTGACCTCGGCCACGTCATGGTTGCGGCCGACGAATGTAGTGCGCGCGATGGGAAGGTTATTTGGCTGCGTCGGAAAGTCGCTGGGCAAAGCAGCGTCGATCGCGCTCGGGCCGCGGCGACGCGCTCGATCGGCAGCGGACACCAGTTCATCGTAGGCCGCGCCAGTGACGCCCAGCGCCTCCACAATGAGCGCGAGAGTCTCGCGATAGGGACCGCGACGATCGCCCCGTTCGTATGCCCCGACGGCTTTAGCGCTAATGTGGGCACGCTCGGCGAGCTCTTCCTGCGACAGTCCGGCCTTCAGCCGTAATCGTTTGAGCAAGGTCCCAAACTCGGCGGCGGATGCGAAAGCCGAGGGCTGCACGCGAGGCAAAGAGGCCTACCTTATAAACATGAGACAGCAACTCGTTTGCAATCAGTCTACCCCGACGCTCGCCTTGCCTCCTGGCCTGTTACCCACCAATCGCCAGACCTCGGCATTTGTTTCGCCCAGTTCCAGGCCCGCACAAAACCTTGGCACCGACTGATGTCATACGCGCCGTAGGCCGTGTTCCGCTACGCAGCCGGCGGAAGATAACTAAGCTCGACCCAGGCGAAGGCAGAGCCGCGAGAAAGGCGAATCGCTCTCAAGTCTTCTGATGGCGCAATCCCCCTTTGCGCCGACTCTGCTGTCGCTGTAGGCCTCGATAGCGGAAACGTTCACTTCACGCCACGCTTCGGAGAAAAGAGCACAAATGAGGGTTCTAGACTTTAGCCGCTATGCAGTGGGCATCAGCTCCGCTATTCTCATGCTCGCCGGCTGCGGCGGATCGCAGCCGCAACTCGGCGTGCCGACGACGACTCAGCCGAGCGTCGCGACGGGCCGGCATCTGGAGCGCGGCGATTCGAGGAAGGAACACGGCACTGGTAGCAGCGGCAGCGCCTTCACGGTGAGCGGCCGTTTCATCCTTCTCAACGGCAACAAGTTTTACGTCAAAGGCATGGTTTATTCACCGACGCCGATCGGCAACGGTGTTTCGGACCCGCCTTCCCTCGACGACCCGCTTCGCGACGACAACTCGGGCATCTGGAGCCGCGATCTCCCGCTGATGCGCGCGATGGGCGTAAACGTGATCCATATCTATAATGTCGTGCCGCCGCCGTACGACGACAAGACGGGGCCGATTTCCAAGTGGCTCGACGCCGCGTGGAATAACGGAACGAATCCGGTCTACGTTCTCCTGACCGTTTATTTCGACGGCAAGATTCTGCTGAACGAAGATTCCGTACGAGCCGTTGTCAATCAATACCACGACCTCGCTTTTAAATACGCTGGATATCCCGCCGTCATGGGCGTGGTCGTCAGCAACGAGATCATCAAGCCAGAGTGGTGGAATAATGCGACGTGGTGGAAGAACTTCAACCGCGTCGCCGACGCCGCGAGGTCCGGCTTCGCCAAAGGAGGAAGCCCGGCCAAGATCGTCACGACCTCGAACGACGACGCCGTCGTCAAGGTGGGCGGAGTGGATCGCCTCGCCGACGTCTACTATGGCGAAATGCACGGTGCGAAGGTAGACGTTTGGGGCGACAACCCCTATCGCGGCCGCGCCTTTGACGGTCTATTCGAACAGATCAAGCTGGATACGACAAAGCCGGTTCTACTAACCGAATACGGCGCCCCAGCCTCTTATCACCCCGACTGGGCAAACACTTACTCCTTCGAACGTAATCTGCGCGGCAAGGGCCGGTGCATTCCGCCCGAGGGACCGGACGGTCCGGTCAACCGCAAAGCCGCAGAACTGCCTAAATCGGGCAATCCCGGCATCGGCGGTCTTGTCGACCTCGTTACGAACAACAACCAACTCATGCACAATGGCTACAACAATGACGGCGTTGTATCCGGCGGATTCTACTTCGAGTGGACCGACGAATGGTGGAAAGCCGACGCAAATAACCCTGAATATAGAAGTAAGCATGTAGGCGACCCGGTCTTCACCGCCCATTTCCCCGGGTGCGCCTATGACCATGCGTGGTTCGGGCTAAATGGAATCTCGAAAGGCAGCCGGCAGCACATCGATACGTTACATCCCCGCTCGACGCTCGCCGCGCTCAAAGCCGAGTGGGCAGCGGAGAAGTAGCGCGCTCGCCGCAGTGGAACGCGCGCGCGTCGTGCAGCCCGGCGTAACTTGTTTGGAGCCGACCCGCGTCCGTACAGAGCGAAAACGCCGGTGGGCAGGAAGAGGGGGAGCACCAGTACCAGACCTCCCGAATGAGCGATCAAGCCGTTTCGTCCAGCGCGGTGCTCCTTGCGTTTGGTACCGGCCTTGCGGTCGGCGTTGTTTTCAACCTGGTAAAATTGCCGTCGCCGGCACCGCCATTCCTTGGCCTCATCGGACTCGTCGGAATGTTTATGGGTCAACGGCTTTGGCCGTTTGTTGCGTCCCGGTTCTTACACCATTAGCCTTCTAAGGCGCAGCGAATCGGAGAGGGCGCGCTTGGCCCTTTTCGCAAAATGGTTCGCATGCTGATCTCGGTTTGGCGTGGACTGCTGTTGGTGCTGGTGGCCGCTGCGACGGTACTGAGCGCGTACGCGCTCGTGCGACCGCAACCGCAGGGGGATTTCGGTATAGGTTCGCAGCCCGATTTGAGACACGGCGGCAGCGTTACCGTCCGTACGGTCACGGGTGAAGCGGCGCGAGCCGGCATCCGCCCCGGCGACACGATCGCCGTGCCGGAAAAAAAAGACCGGTTTCGCTGCGAAATCATGGTGCTTGCGGGTGCGCGCTGTTCGTTCATCGTGGAGCGCAACGGGCGAACGAAGCAGATCGCACTTGTCGCAGCCGTCGCAGCGAATCAAGAACCGCTTTGGCTGCGCGTCCTGCAGACCATCCTGCAGTTCTCCTTTCTCTGGCTAGGCGGCCTGATCGCGTGGCGCTGGTTCGATAAACCGGCGGCACGTGCTCTAGCATGCATGCTCGTAAGCTTCGGCTGTACGATGTCGCTCTCGGGCCACGACTTCCCTAATCGCAGCACCGAGTTTCCAATCGTAGGCCTGCAACAGGCGTTTTTCATCGCCGGCAGTGCGTCGGCCGTCTATTTTGCCACGCTTTTCCCCGAGCGCTCCGATGACGGCCTCTTGGCGATGCTGCGACGGCTGACGCTGCCGATCGCGCTGGCAACGATCGTGCTATCGTGGATGCAGGTCGTCGGGCGATCGTCGCTCGCCAGCCTCGTTGCCATCATCCTCTGTATCGCGTATTTCGTATTCGCAACCGTTACGGGGCTTGCGATTTCGTTTGCGAAGTCCCGAGGCGCCGACCGCCCGAGGATGCTCTGGGTGTTGGCGAGTTTTGCGGTCGGTTTCGCCGGCCTCGCCGTCGGTATCGTTCAGCAACTCAACAATCGCAGCGACTGGGCCTCCTTCGCGCTGCTTGCCATTCCGTTTGGGCTCACATACGCAATTCTGCGCCACCGCGTTTTCGGCGTGGTATTCGTCATCAATCGCGCCGTCGTTTATGCAGTCGTTTCGGGGGTAGTCGTCGCCGCGTTCCTCGTCGCCGAATGGCTCTTATCGCTGGCCTTCACCCAATACGATCGAACGGCGAACCTGATCGCCGAGCTCTGCGTTGCGCTCGTCCTCGGCTTCTCTATCCGCTTTATCCACGCGCGCGTCGATCGAGTCGTTGACGACCTGTTCTTCCGCGCCCGCCATCTTGCCGAAGCTGCGATCCGGCGGTTCGCGCACGAAGCGGACTTAGTAACCGACGCCAACGACCTGCTGGACAAAACGGTCGACGTCGCCTCGCGTCATGGCGACGCAAGCGCGGTGGCTGTCTATCTTCGGCGGGAGGACGGCACGTACGAACCGGCCCGCTCGACGTTCGACGACGCAAGAGCGATCGGCGAAAACGACTGGGCATTGCTTGAGATGCGGGCGTGGCATCAACCGGTCGAACTGCCGGGCATGCACTCGGACTTGCCGGGCGATTCGGCCTTCCCGATGAGAGTCCGCGGCCAGTTGGCCGGGGCTCTCGTGTGCGCCGCCAAGCGCAGCGGCGAAAGCTACGCGCCGGACGAACGCGATGCTCTGCGCGTCCTAGCCCATGCCGTCGGCGTGGCCCTCGATATTCTGGAGGTCGAGGCGCTTCGCCGAGAAGTCGCCGGCGTGCTGGCTCGCACCGGCTCGACCGGCGCAGCCTTTAGGCACTCAGGAAAAGGAGTATAAAAGTGAGTGAGACGGCGCTGGGCGGCCGATTCACGTTTGCCGGCACATCGCTGGCGGTTCGCCGGATCGGCTACGGCGCGATGCAGCTGGCCGGCCCCGGCGTATGGGGGCCGCCCAACGATCCCGACGCTGCCGTCACCGTCCTGCGTGAGGCCGTCGCAGCCGGCGTGAATCATATCGACACCTCCGACTATTACGGCCCGCACGTCACCAACCAGATAATCCGGCAAGCCTTGCATCCGTACCCGGCAGGGCTGGTGATCGTCACTAAAATTGGGGGCCGCCGCGGTCCGGACAAGTCGTGGCAGCCCGCGATTTCGCCTCACGAACTGACCGCCGGTGTCCACGACAACCTCCGTAACCTTGGTCTCGACGTGCTTGACATCGTCAACTACCGCGTGATGGGATCCGGCCACGGTCCCGAGGACGGGTCCATCGGCGAGCAGGTGGCGGTGCTGGCCGAGCTTCGGCGCAAGGGGCTGATCCGCCACATCGGCGTGAGCAACGTCACGGCCGCCCAAATCGCTGAGGTGCAGGCGATCACCGACATTGTGTGCGTGCAGAACAACTACAACTTGGTTTACCGCCACGACGACGCCCTGATCGACGATTTGGCCCGACAGGGCATCGCGTACGTGCCCTTCTTCCCGCTCGGCGGCTTCACGCCGTTGCAATCGTCAACGCTATCGACTGTCGCGGAGCGACTCGGTGCGATGCCCATGCAGGTCGCGCTCGCGTGGCTGCTCCATCGGTCACCCAACATCCTATTGATCCCCGGCACGTCGTCCGTCGCGCACCTCCGCGAGAACTTAGCCGCCAGTCAGTTTACGCTGTCGCCGCAAACCTTGGCGGAGTTGGACGGGATCGTTACAACCGCGCTTTCCTAAAAGCCGCCCGGCGTTCACAGCGGCTTTCCATCGTCGCTGCTTCCTAGGATGAACGGCCGCAGCAGCGGCAGCGGTGGATCGCCGCGCGAGAGCAGCTCGTCATGGAACTTCTCGAGGGTGAAAGCGTCGCCGAGCTTCTTCTTGTAGTCGCTGCGCAGCTTCAGGATCATGAGCTTGCCCAGCGTGTAGTAGCCGTACATTGGGTCTTGCGTGCCGCGCAGCGACTCCTCGACCGCCACTTGCGGCGTTTGAAAGCACTGGTCCGTGAACAGGCGCTCGGCTTCGCTGAGGCTCATGCCTTGCGTGTGCAGCTTTACTCCGACGACGTAACGGCAAGCACGAAGCAATGCCTCGTCGAGTTGTGCCAGCCGAACGCGAGGATCACCGCTGCCCCATCCCTCGTCGACCATCATCTGCTCGCTGTAGTGAGCCCAGCCTTCGGCAAACTCCGAACTTACCGACAGCTTGCGTGTTAGGCTAAGGTCGAGGTCGCGATCGATCGAAAAGTTCGTGAAGTGGCCTGGATAGACTTCGTGGGCCGAGATGATGGGAAACTCGAAGTCGTTGAACTGGGCCAAGAAGTCTTTCTTTTGCTTGGCAGACCACGACGGGTCGACTGGAGTTACGTAATAGTATGCCTGCGTCGCGACGGTTTCGAGCGGTCCGGGTGAATCCTCCGCAGCGCTCGTCGTTGTGCGCTCGAATGCGGGTGTCTCAATTACTCTGATATTAGCGTTGGGCGGCAGCTTGACGATCCGCTTGGCTTCGACGAAGGCGCGCAGCCGAACGAGGTCGTTCTGCGCGGTCGATAGGAGCGCATCAGGCGCGGGATGGACTGGCGTGATTGAAAGATAGACTTGCAGCGGTGTCGCCTTAGGGTTGATCTTTTTCGCGGTGGCGATGAAATCACCGCGCAGTCGCTGCAGTTCTCGCTGGCCCACCGCCAGATATTGCGATAGACCGATATCCAACCCGTCTTCGTAGAGCAGTCGCTTGCGATAAGCATCGGAACCGATCGCGAAGGTGCCTTTCGGCTTGATGCTTTTGATCCATCGGCCGTAGCGGGCCATCGCCGATGCCGCGGCAGCGTTAGCACTCTTTAGATCCGCTTGCTGCGCCGGATCGTGTACCGATTCGAACGCTTCCGGAACCGACGTTTTGAAGAAGTCCACGGCCCCAAGAGCGTCTTCGGCGGAGATGCGTAGCGTCACGGCGTCGACCGCCGTGGTGTTCTTCTCTCCCTCAAGGAGCATGGCCGGGATGAGCCGCTCTCGCGCAATCGCAAAAGCCATTCGCTTGTCGAGCGGAGCGTAATCCTTACTCATCACGGTAAAGATCGCGCCGCTTGCGGCCTGGGTATAGGTATCAGGGTTGTGTCGCCACTGTTCGAGCGTCTCGTTGAGCAAAAGGTCGTCTCGTAACGCGTACTCGAGCAACGTCGCGTCGAGGGCAACGCTCGGCGAAAGGCTCGAACGGTCGATCGTTGCGAGCTGGTCGAGGTAGGTGTGGTCGAGCTTCAGCTGAGCGGCGATTCCGGTGGCTGAAAAATCGCCGATCTTATCATCATAATCGTGCACGCCGACCTGCGTAGCACCGATCGGATTGAGCCGGAAATTCTCCGCGTAGTAAGCCTGGGCGAGTGTCGCGTACTGCGAGTCGGCCTTGGCCGGCACTTCTGGGATTGGTGAAACTCCAAGCAGTGAAAGCACTAATGCGGCTGCAACGACGCGAATAGATCGGTTCATGGATCAGCAGTTCGGTTTTGACCCGATGTCCGCCTATTCCGTTCCGGCTCCCGATGCAAGGTCACGCCGGTCCGTGCGTTTAACGAGGCAACGCAGATGAAAATGTCCTGGTGCACTATTCCAGGAGGTTGATTTGATCGAACGGCGGAATTTTTTATTTGCGCTGGGGGCGTCCTCGCTGGCGGTGCCGTTGCTCGGCGCATCCGCCGATGACGCGGCCGCGCAGGAGCCGCTGGACCGCGCCCTCGTGCTGAGCGGTGGTGGCGCGCGCGGCGTATACCAAGCGGGGCTGGTCGGGGCACTCGCCGCCGTCGGCGGCGTGAGTGACGGTTCGCCACTGCTGCCTTACGAAATCGTCTGCGGAACGTCGATCGGAGCGCTTAACGGCTGGTTCGTTGCAACCGGCCAATATACAAAGCTCCGCGAGCTCTGGTACGGCATCAGCAGTCAGGATCTCATGCACCCAAAGCAGCGGTATGCCGCCCTACGCGATCCGGAGAGCGGGGTACTAAATCGCGCCGCCGCGGCAATTAGCTTAATGGATCTGACCAAAAACGAGACTGCACTCTTGCAAAGCAAACCGGTCTACGATTGGATCTCTCGCAAGATCGACCCGACGACGCCGCTATTGATGCCGCTGGTCTTTGCGGTAACGAATCTCACGCTCCAGCGCCCGGAATACTTTTACGTGCGGCCGCAAAATCGAGACTTGCCGCTGGATCGGCTCGTGCACTCGCTACAAATCTCTCTAGGGCCGCACACCGTCGTGCGTGAGGCAACTCCGGACCTGTTACACCGTGCGATCTTTGCTTCGGCGGCTCTTCCGCTGGTGTTCGATCCGGTCGAGATTCCGAATCCGGACGGCACCGTCAACGAGTATTGCGATGGCGGAGTCGCGAGCAACTCCCCGGTTGGGATCGCGCACGCGGTTTCAAAAGGGGCCGACGTCATTCTGTTGGACCCGCCGTTTGAGCCCAACGAGAACTACACGGATGCAGTAGAGGTCACCATCGGTGTGTTCGGTACGATGCAACGAAAGATTCTCGAGAGCGAGATGCGCAACGCCTACTTTCAGTCGGTCGGCAAGCGTACGTTTAAGAGCCTGGAACCGACGGAACTTGCGCGCGTGACGCAGGCCAATCCTCTGCTCGCGAAGATCATGAAATCAATTCCAATAACCGAACTGCGATATATTAGACCGGAAAACGTGCTTCCGCTGAGTATCGTAGGATTTAACGACTGGACCGGCATCGACAAAGCCTACAGAATCGGCTGGCAGGACGTCGCGCGGGGCTTCACGCCCTACGACTGGGAAACATTCGGACTTTGAAGGAGCCGGCGGCAGCGCTGGTGCTTCGCCCTAGGCGCCGCCGCGCGCGTGGGCACAACTGTGAGGGTCAACTGTGCTGATCGTGCGTGGCTCGACGATCCCTTAAGAGCGATGATCGGTGCAGCGAGGCGCTTCGACCTCGCGATCTAGGGAGAGAAGACCAGAAATGACCCACCAGGCCGCCATTCACTCCGCCCCCCTTCAGACACGTGCGGCAGACGGGGGCGACAGACCGCTGAGCGACCTCATCGATCTCTTTGACGAAGGGTCGATGAACAATGTGCTTCTACGTCTCGATCCGGATGCGACCGTAGCCTATGCGCTCCGCTCGGAAGAGACAACTGCGTTTGTCCTGCGTAGCGACGAATATCCAGGCGGACAGCTGCTCGTCGTCAGCGACGCCCAGCTTGCGAAAATGGCGTCCGTCACTAAGTTGAGCACGGCGCAGCCTTGTGCGTATCGCTTAACGGCCTAGAGACTCTCTCCTTTCGCTCGCAAGCATGAGCCATAGGGATGCGCTACGGCACGACGCTGGACGGAGGCAGCCTCGGTCGCGGCAGCGTCTAGCGAGCGGTGGCGCGGTCGTTACGGATTGTCGGGCGGAATAACGCCGACGCCGATCGGCTGGGAGAAACCGCCGAGTGTTGCGATGATGGAACCGCCGGCAGGATATCGAACTTCGTCAACCTTGCCTGACGCTGCATCGGCCACCCAGAGGTCGTTATTCCTTTTGTTAAGCGCAAACGAAGCGGGATCTACGACGCCAGGTAACGCGACCGTGCCGACGTGGCTGTTGCCTTTATATATCTGGATGCAAGGGCAATCCTGATCGTCGATATTGATGGTGCCGTTTCGCGCGACCTGAACGCCGCCGGGGGATCCAATCCCGGAGATTCCAGTGGGCATATCACTCGTCGCACCGGCCGGGACGACGCCAACGGCGGTCGCGCTGTTTGCCGTCACGCCGTCATTGTAGAAGTTTCCAGCTTTATCGAAGTCTCCGAAGTAGAATCGCGAGAGCAGACCCGTGACCGTGCTGGTTGGATACGTCGCTCCCGGCGCGTAGAACGCAATGTTCCCCGGTCCGCAGGAGGGAGCCGAGCAAATATTCGTTACGGCGACCATCCCGTCGCTGCGGACGGCTACGTCGCTAGGATATTCACCCGGGTCGTCGAGCGTCCGCAGAATCGAGCAAGAAACACCCGAGGCAGCCGGCCTTAAAACCAGGATCTCCGAAGCGAGCGTAACCGCAACGTACACATATCCTGACAGCACCTGATCGCCTGCGATGACGGGCCCTGTGGTGACGCCTTGCGGGCCGCTGCCGGGGGTGATGCAGAGGCTGCACGTTTTGCCTTTGCACTGCGCCACGTCGCCGGTTTCGGCGTCCGAAACGAACTCCTCGCTACGGCGTCGCTTTCGCAGCGGCGTTAAAGCGTGCGCCCGCGCCGAGGTGAAACTATGGCCGGCCACTAAGGCTACCCACGGGGTCGCGTTGCGACTCGCGGTGTACGACGCTCCCGCGCAACTGGGTAACGAAAGACCGACGACGAGCAGGGACCCGAAGCGAATTGAAAGCCGCATGTGCACGTCTCCAAGCGCCAATATCGCAAGCGTAAAGCCGGGCGCTACGCAAAAACGATAACACCTCGCTGCCGGTCTTGGCTACCCCTGTCGGCGAAAGTGGGACGGCGCGGTTATCGTTGAATCCAAGAATGGTGAAGCAGCTCGGTCCAGCCGGCTTCGGCGTCCTCCTGCGGCGACTTCGGCTTGCCGCCGGCCTCTCGCAGGAGGCACTCGCCGAGCGCGCATGCATCAGCGCCAAGGCGATTGGCGCGCTCGAGATCGGAACCCGGCGCGCGCCATACCGCGAAACCGTCGATCAGCTGTCGAAGGCATTGAACGCCATCCCCGAAGACCGCGCGCAGCTAATCGCATTGGCCGAACAGGCGAGAAGCCGTGGGCCGCGCACCGCGAGTGACAAGACCGGCGTTGCGGTATCGGCAAATCTGCCTTCGCCGTCTACACGGTTAATCGGCCGCGCGAACGAGATCGCTCAAGCCGCGGCGCTGTTGTCGGGGCATCGGCTGGTGACGCTGGTGGGCACGGGCGGCGTCGGAAAAACCCGCGTCGCGTTAAGGATCGTGCGAGATCAAGTCTCGCAATTCCGAGACGGAGCGTGGTTTGTAGACCTCGCCGCGCTCTCAGATCAATCGCAGGTCACGCGCGCGGTAGCGGCCGCGCTAGGCATCTCAGGCGCAGCAAACGCATCGATCGCCGAGCGGATCGCGGAATTTCTCCGCGACCGGCGTGCGCTGATCGTGCTCGACAATTGCGAGCATCTCGTGGATGCCGTGGCCGAGTTCGTGCATACGGCGCTGCGTCAGCCGGGCGAGCTACAAATCTTGGCAACGAGCCGCGAGCCGTTGCGAGTTGCGGACGAAGCGGTCTATGAAGTTCCGGCGCTTGAATTTCCGGGGCCCGGCGCGCGGCTCACCGCGTCGGCGGCGATGCAGTATCCGGCGGTGGAGCTGTTCGTCGATCGAGCCTCCGCTCACGATGCAGGTTTTCGGCTAACCGACGAAGGGGCGAGCGTCGTGGGAAGCATCGTTCGCCGTCTCGACGGTCTTCCTCTCGCTATCGAACTGGCGGCAGCACGTGTCCGAACGCTCGGCTTGACGACGGTCGAGGGCCGGCTCGACCGCCGTTTTGAATTGCTCGCCGGCGGCGACCGCACGGCGCCCCCACGCCAGCAAACGATGCGCGCTCTTATCGAATGGAGCTACGACCTACTTACCTTAGAAGAGCAGCTGCTCTTTCGGAGCCTGGGCGTTTTCGTGGGTGGCTGGTCCCTTGAGGCTGCGGAGAGCGTCTGCAGCAACGGTACGCACGTGTCGGTGTTGGAATATCTCGCGTCGCTCGTTGACAAGTCGCTCGTTTCACGATACGAGTTGCACGGCGCGTCGCGGTACCGGTTCATGGAATCCACGCGCGCGTTCGCGCTGGAAACTCCAGCACCCGATGCCTGTTCTTCGCTCGCGTTACGCCACGCTCGCTGGGTGGCCGAGCTTTTGCTCAAGGCCGACGAGCGCAGCGCGACGGAGAGCATGCACGCGCGCCTAACCACACTCATTCCGGAAATCGAAAATATTCGCGCCGCACTGCAATGGTGTGAACGAGCTGGTGCCTACGAACTGGGCGGCCGAATCGCGAGCCTCATCGCCGACCTCTTCTACTGGTACGGACTCTCCGAAGAGGGGACGCGCTGGATTGAGTGCTCTCTGGAACATCTGCCGGAAGACGAAAACCTCAAACTCGTAGCACGCCTCTGCGCGAGCTATGCGCGGCTGACGAGCGACGCCGGCACGCGCTTGCGCGCCTCGGAACGGGCTGTGCGTCTTGCGGAACGGGTCGGCGAGGATCGTCTGCTCGCATCGGCGTTCACACGCTACGCGATTGCGCTCTACCTGATCGGCCGGTCCGATGACGCCCTGGCTGCGAACGAGCGTGCCTGCACCTTGGTGCGTCGCGAAGGTAGGAAACCGAATCTTCGAATCGCGTGGCCGCTCGCCCATCGATCCTCGATCCTAGTTCGGCTTGGCCGGCTCGACGACGCGCGCGCATGCATCGCGGATGCGCGTGCCATTTTTATGCAGTTACGAGCCGAACGCGAGGCGCTGGGGCTCTCGGTATATCTGGCCGAGCTCGAGTTTGCCGCCGGGCAAGCCGAACGCGCCTTGCAAATCGTCGATGAGGCGATTCCGGTCGCGGCCGAAACGGGTGATCCGGAGAACGAATCGGTCTTTACTTGCAATCGCGCCGGCTATCTATTGAGCCTCGGCGATTTCACCGAGGCAGCAGCCACCGCCCGCGACGCCGTAACCCTGGCATCGAAGACCTACGGCGCGGAGCGCGTGCTCCACGCGCTCGAACACCTCGCTGCCGCATTCGCTTCGCGCGGCGACGCGGCCAATGCGGCGATACTCGCAGGTTTCGTTGAAGCCGGCTATAGCCGCTCCGGCTACGAACGCGAAACGACGGAACGGAGCAGCCACACCATTCTTATTGAGGCGATGCGTCGATCGTTGTCTGAGCAAGATCGCGCACAACTCATGCGTCGCGGCGCGGCAATGACGCAAACTGCGGCCATCGAGCGGGCGCTGGCGAGTGCAGCGGGCGCCCCCATCGAGTAGCCTTAACTGTGCCGGTAAACTGTAGGGCCTGAGGGTGTTGCGGCTCGACGGTCTCTAATAACGTCAACCGGCAACGCGCCCACAACAAACGCGTTGAACGGTTGGCCCGAAAGTGACGCCGGCATTTCGGCGGAGCAGAGCGAACACGAGCTACTGCGCGAGCCGTCGCAGTAAGTGGGCAAACTCGATCGCTTCCGTTCTGATCGCCGCGCTCCCCGAGATATCCGCTTTGGCCACCAGCAGGCGAAGCAGCGCGTACGGCGTTCCGTTGCTCTCCGTCAAGCGCTGCGCTTCCAAAAGGTGCTCGGTCGCCGCGCTTTTATTGCCAAGTTTCGCCAGCGATAGTGCGATCAGACGGTGAGCGTCGGCTGAGCCGCGGGCTTGATCCAGTGTCGAATATCCTCCGAGCGCTTCACGCGCTTCGCGCAAAGCAGAGGCGTCGCGTCCCAATCGTTGGAGCGCGGCAGCCGCGTATGCATGCCTGCCCGGTGCATCCGGCTCCGCACACTCGGCATCAGACGAACCGTAATTCAGCGCAGACAGGGCCTCGACCGCGCGGCCGGTCATCGTGTATGCATGCGCGACTTCTCCCGCAAGGTTCGAGCGATCGATCGGGCGCGCGGTGTCGGAAAAGACCGACGACATCCGTTGATACCATCGAATCGCTTCCTCGTAATCACCGCAGATGCCGTTGAGACCAACCATGTACGTGCCGAGACGGCAGGCCGCCGCGCACCAGCCCGCTTCGATCGCTCGTAAAAGCAAGGCCGCTACTGCGTCGATTGCAGCGTGCGTTCTCGCGGAAATGCACGCATCGAGCACGGCATCCATGGCCAAGACTTCGAGTGCCTTGGGCTTGGCCGAGAGCGCGAACGCAGCGATGAGTTCGGCAGCTTCAGACGACGCCGCCCTCGCCGCAGGAAACGCGCCCTGGTCGAAGTGGTGCAGTGCAAGGTCGCCGAGCGCGTCGGCAAGCGCAAAGCGAGCCGCCATGCAGCTCGGATCGGTGCCGACGCTGCGTCGCAGCAACAGGATCGCGCGCCGGTACCTGCGCGCTGCATCGGCGCGTAGCTCGCAACCGCGGGCTTGTAAATGTGCGAGTCGTCCCCCAAGATATGCGTCTCGCTCGCTGGCGAGGTCCATTGCGCTATCCACGATCGCAGCGGCCGAGCGCAGGGCTTGCGAACCGATCGCTTCGTCCTGATAGTCTGCTGCGGCCTGCGCGAGATCGAGCAGTGCCTCCGCGCGAGCGTCCGGCTCGACGACCTGCTCGGTTAACTCGCGCAGCACGCGAAGACCCTCGATACTGCCCGCGTAACAAAGACTGCGAGCCAGGGCGCGCCGCACGACAAGAGCTTCTCGCACGACGATGCCGCGTTGGTGGGCTTCCGTATCGAGCGCAAGCGAGTCGCAAGACGGGCCATCGCGTTGAAACAGGTACTCGCTGAGCTTCTCAAGCGCGGCACGGCGATCTCGAAAGAACTGGCGAGGTGACAGAGAAAGCTCTCGCTGGACGCGGGCGCGCGTTTCGCCAGCGAGATCGTATCGCCTCACGATCTCGCGCTGACGCGTCGGGAGGCGATAGAGCGCAACTTCAATGGCGCCGGCCTGTGGCCCGGCTGCGAATCGCGCTCCACCTCTAAGGTCGCGCAAGAGCCGGCGGACGCTGGCGAGCGGATCGTCTCGGTCGGGCCGTCGTGCCACGGCGATGTTATTCGCTGCCGAATTGACCAGGCCTAGAGCACACCTACGGACTCACTGCGTACCCAAAGTAGTACCCTGGGTTGAGCAGCTTGGGGCTCTCGACCAAAAGCTCGCGACCGCTCGGAAAATCGAACTCTGCCGGTTCTCCGTTCGGCACTGCGCCGGGCGGCAGTTCGTTCACCATGAACGCGGGCGCGAAGAGACGATTTCCCCGCAGCGCGAACTCCTCCGGATACCAGCCCAGCCCGTATTGCAGCGTCTGCTTCGGTCTCGTGGAGCCGCTGGGGAAGACCAAAATCTGGTTGACCGTACCGATCTCTAGATCGTTCATGACGACGACGTCGTTCTTGGCGTCGATCGCTACACCCCAAAACAGATTTCCGCCGGGGGCCTTCAAATCGAGAGCAACGCCGTTCTTCGAGCCAGGAGTGAATTTTAAGACGTCGCTTTGTACGCCACCCGAGCTCGGGTAGGCGACGTACGTCACGTAAAGGTTCTCGCTCGAATCGACCGTCAAGCCGTCAATGCAGCCCGGAATGCCCGTAATGACGGCCGTCGGCTTCATGCTATGCTTGGCATATTCCACAACGCTGCAGCCGCCGCTACTGTCGGAAAAATTTGCCACATAGACGGTTCCTTGCGAGTCGACCGTAACATACTCGGCCTGCGTAAGTCCTTTCGTGTAGATTCTACTCGGCTTCGTTGCGCCGCGCGGGAAAACGTCGACTGCACCCTGCTGCCCGGCCAGCGGCACAAGCGAAACGTAGAGGTTCTGAGATGCATCCACCGCGACGCCAATCGGTAGGAAACTATTGAAGGCGAGATTGCCGACCACCCTCAATCCCTTCGAATCGACTGACAAAATGCTCACCGCGCCGTTGAACGGCTCGGATGCGTAGAGGAACGTTTTCCCCGATGAGGTCATGACCCAGCTGCGTCGGTGCGATCGTTCGTGCGAGCGCGACGAAAGCATACATTCAATGAAGTCCCGCAGCGAATTCAAAGCGCAGCCCCGTTGACCCGGTGCCCCCACGTCGTGGGCAGCCCCGACTGAAAGCGTCGAGCTGACCGCCGCAAATGCGGTCAGCAGTACTGCCGAAGCGAAGCAATTCTTCATAAGATTCATTCCTTGCTAAATCGTGTTGGCATCGTCAACAGCAGTCTATCGCGCCGGCGCAAAGACCGCGTCGTCGTAACCGATGATTTCGCTGGGACCGTAGTTCTGGTTATACTCTATCCACGACGGCTGCGACTCGCCTGGCATGAATCCATCCGCGGCCGGTCCGTACTCAACCCATTGACCCTTGATCGAGCGCATCGCGAAAAACGCGCTAGCAATCAAAATATCACCGGGAGCGATCGAAAGCATCAGCGGCTCACCGATCGCGCCGCCGCCTCTACCCAAACGAGGACCAAGCACGCGCATCGTTCGCGACGGATTCCTGGCGCCCGCCGGATAGGCCGCGACGTTCGACGCGCCCCCGGCCAGATTGCCGACATAGAGCGTGCCGTGACTATCTACGGCAATACCGGTCGGTCTCTCGAGGCCCGCCAAATGGAGCGATTGCGGGGTTTTCGAACCGTGCGCGAGCTTCAGCACGTCGTTTGCGGAGCTGTCTGCAATGAACAGGTCGCCGGCTTTGTCCACGGCCAAGCCGTCGGGCCCGGTGAGGTTGGCGGTGATCGTGGCGGTTGGAGTGCTCTTCCCTTTCGGAAAGATTTCGATCGACCCCAATAATTTATTGCTCGCGTAGACCGTTGCGGCCGCGTCCACGGCGACGCCGCTGGTAGAGTAGAGTCCGGACGTAAGAGTCCGGCTAGGCGACGTCTGACCTCTCGGATATTCGGTAATCGAACCGGCGCCGCTCGCGTCAACCAGCGAGTTAGCGACGTAGACGGTGCCCGACGAATCGACCGCGATCTGAACGGGACTCGAGACGCCGTAGAGCTGACCCGTTGGAAACGTGAAGCCGTTTCGGATATCGTGGAAGTTAGCGGGACAGATCCAAACGGCGTCGTTACCTACGTCGGAAACGAAAACGTTTCCGTTGTACCCCGCCTTCTCCGAGGTGCCGGCACGAAACGATGTGCCGGTGGCGTTCGACGGCGGCGGGGCGAAGCGCGAGCCTTGACCGCCGCAGCCGCTCAGCAGCGCTATGGCGGCGGACGCAGCAAAGGCGCGCCGTTTCGTTCGGGAAATAAACATCGCCATTCTCCTCATCTACCGGGTGATCGCGGCGCCTTCGGGATCGGTCAAGCCGGTAAGGATCGACTTCGTCGGGTAACCGCCGGCCGGATAATCGTAAACGTAGATACCCGGCGTGCCGGCGTCGGGACAAATCGCTTGCTGGTGTTTGGCTTTTCCGGCAACGTACGTTCCGACGCAATCGACACTGTCGGTGAACTCTGCCGTGGCAACCACGGTCAGCGTGCTGCCTTTGAGCGTCGTTTCGTACATCACCGAGGAGCCGGACGAGCCGGTCTGATCCTCGACGTCGATCTTCGAGCCTTTCACCGCAACGGCACCTGGCGCGTTTAGCGTCGCTCCGCCGATGGTGAGCGGCCGGAACTTCTTGCCGTCGAATTTCGCAATCGTAAAGACGCCGTTATCGTTGATACCGTCCACGAAGAGATTGCCCTCGGCGTCGTACCCGTCGAAGTAGATTTTTTCGAAGGTCGGGTCCGAGAAGACTTTCGGACTGCCTTGCGCCGCCTTGTAGATGCTTAGGCTGCCGGGGCCGTACTGCCTAGAAATGATGTTCGTTACGGCCAGGTCGCCGGTCGTTTCATCGATCGAGCAGCCGACGGGATACTGACCGCGATCGTCGAGGGTCGCGATTGGTTTCAGACCGCCGCGTGCGAACTCGAGCAGCTGCGATCTCGCCGTATTGACGATCCATACGTTCCCCGCCGCGTCGACGCACACGCCCTGCGGCACTTTAAATCCGCTCAGGTTTCCGATCAGATGGAGCGCAGGCCAGCTATAGACGAAGACGTCGCCGACCCCTGCGTCGGCGACGTAGAGCAACGCGCCCTTGACGTTAGGTTGCATCCACGATTTGCGAAGGTCCGGACGAAAAGAGCTACTGGCCGAATGCGTTGCCACCAGGATATCCGGAATGCTCGCAGTGCCGGACGGCGAGAATCGTTGGGGCCCGCTCGTACAAGCAGCCAGAGCGGCTGCGGCCGCAAGAACGCCCAAGAGAGATTTCGCCGGATATACATTTTTCATTAGCGGCGTCTGCTTTTCGTAAGGCGGCTGCGCTCCTGCGAGAGCCCGCGAATTTGGCATACCGGCCGCCGATTCGGCGCCCCAACGGCTCCGAATGCCACCGCCGGCGGAAACTACGCTTAAGGTTAGTGAAGTACGGGTGGCCAAGACGCGGCCGCAAATGAAGGAGCTATCACCGCCTCGGATTCATTCTCACGTAACCGCGATCGGCCGGGAGGTACTGTGCGCATTCGACTTAGCTTCACCATATTAATGTTTGCCTTCGCCGGGGCATGCTCGGAAAGCTCGGGCCTATGAACGCTATTCTCATCGTGACCGGTGCGCTGACCGCTCTGGCCGGAGTCGGACTCGCCGCACCTAGACTCGTGGTCAGGGCCGTTTTTGGGACGACGCTTGCCGACGCCGCGACGGTTTTAGTCGCCCGTCACTGGAGCCTGCTGATCGCGCTGGTCGGCGGTCTGCTGATCTACGCGGGGTTTCACACCGAGGCCCGAGTACCGATCATGGTAGCCGCAATCGTAGAGAAGCTCGCCCTCGGCGTGCTGATCGTCGCAAGCCCTATGCGCAAACGGCTCGTGACCGTTGCCGTGGCCGGCGCCGACGCCGTTATGGCCCTTCTCTATATAATATCGCTCGCGCAGTCAGCGTGAGGAGATAAAAGTTGCGATGATATCCCCGTAACAGCGACGAGGATCAAGCTGGCTGTTGCGCCGCTTTTAACGCGGTTAACACGGCGCAGACGGCCGCTGTCACGCGCTCGCCGTCCACTCGACGGCGGCGCCCCGCCCGACCGTATCATAGCCGAGGACGCGTTCCGGCAGGCTCGAGAGCGCCGCAGCCAGCAGGCGCGCGCGAGAGGGAGGCTTTTCGACGTAGTTGCTCCACCGCGACGCGGCTCGCGCGAACGTCTCATCGCCGAACATCGCTGCCAACACCCGCATCTGCGCAATGTGAAACTGATGGTATTTCAGGGTCGCGATGTGAGGGCTCCCGCTGGCGCTGCGCATGAGGCTGTAGAGCGTCCACCAGCCGGTGTCGAACTGCGGCAGCCACTCGCGCAACGTCTTGACGCACGCGTTGGTCAGTTGGGCGGCATTCGCGTCGGAAGTAACCTTCCAGAGTTCCCACAGACCCCAAAGCGCGAAGATGCACCCATTGAGGACGTGGGGGGCGTGTTCGTTCGCGATTTCTTCAAAGAAACAGTCGCGATCGTTGCGCCACGTAACGCCGCCGCGGCCGATGTCAGCGTAAAATGGCAGCGATGCGCGCACCGCCGCTTCGCCGAAACCTTGTCCCGGCGCCAAGTGATCCGCCCGAAGCAGCACTGAGATCGCCTCACCTTGCGCCATTGCCGAGCACCAGCCGACGCTCGCGCCGTATTTGACCCAGGGGAACTCGAATCGATAGAGCCCGGGGACACCGTCAGCGCTCTGGTGATCGCGCAGCCACGCAGCTTGCGCAAGGAAATCGTTGAGCGCCTCGGCGTCGTGAGTCGAATGCCAGACGCAGAACCGATGCAGCGCGAATTGACTGATGAGAATCGGGTGATACCACCGCGATGGGCCGACCAGCAGCACGCCACCCGAGTCGCGCGGCGCGTTCGTCCAATCCTCTCCAAAGGTGCCGTTGCCCGGATCCCATTCGATGAAGTATGGCGCCTTGCCGGGTTGCGCGATGGCCGCTAGCGAGTACGCTCGTCGATGCGACCACTGCAACGGAAAGCCAATCGCCAGGCGTTTTAGCGCGCTCACGCGACCGCCATAACTGCGGTCGGCAAACCGATCTGCCCCAAACCAACGACCGCAACTTTCACGCTGGAGTCCTATCGCCGCAAATCAGCGCGGCAAGCTCGCGCATCTGCACGCGAGCATCGTGGAGCTGGCCCACTCGCTTGTGCGCGTGGCGGGCGCGCGCTTGGGCCGCACCGGGATTGCAGTAGACGTCGTAGAGCGCAAGGGCGAGCGCGTGAGGATCTTCGGGCCGAACCAGTCTCCCGCACTCATCGTCGAGCAGCTCGCAGACGCTCCCCGAATCGGTGGCGACAACCGGGATGCCGAACGCCATTGCCTCGATGACGGCAGCCGGGACGCCTTCCATCCGTTCTGATGGTCTGTCCGCGCGGCTGGCGAGAGCGACCACGGCGAACCGACCCTCGCGGTACCAGGCCTGCAAGCTCGACTGCGGCACGAACCCCGCAAACTCGATCGCGTCGGCGATGCCCAAAGCGGCGGCCTGAAGCTCGAGGGTGCGGCGCAGCTCACCGGTTCCGCAGAGTGTGCAGCGCACTGGAACCCGCAGCGCCCGCAACTCGGCCACAGCGGCGAGGAGATCGGTGTGTCCCTTCCGCGGAATCAGCGCCGCCGGTGAGACGATGTGGAATTCGGGCCCAGGCGCGGGCGCGTCGACAAGCGGCGGCACCAGCGCGCCGAGCCGAAGCTCGAGGACGCGCTGCTCGAGGCGGGGCATGCGTTCTCCTAGGTCGGCGGTACCGCGAGTAGAGATCGTGCGAACGAATGCGGCGCTGCGTTCCTTCACATCGAATGCGTTGCGCTCGTAAATGTCCCATCGATGCGCGGTCGCGCTCCACGCAACTCCGCTCGCGGCGGCGGCAATGTGAGCGACGGTCGCCGGCGTCGACATCCAATAGGAGTGTATGTGATCGAACTCGTGCTCGATCACCCAGTCGGCCAGCGCAAGCGCTTTCACGATAACGGTAAGGTTCTTGACGCGTCCGCGGTCGCGCGACCGAAGCACCGACGAGACGGCGTGGGCTGCTCGATTCGGATGCCGCCGCACTATCATCGCGGCTCGCCGCACGAGCTCGGCGCCGATCAATGGCCATCCTAAAACGTCTACGCGATCCGGCAGCACCCGACGCGGCAACGAGACGACCGGGTGTACCGGCACCAACACGATCCGCTCGAAGTGCTTGGCTAATTCGTCTAGCTCGGGGGCGAGAAACGCCTCGTGGCCGCCGAACGGGAAGCGCGACGTCACGATGACGAGCTTCCGCGTCATCAGGCGACGCCCCGCAGCTGCTCGTACAAGTCTCCGTAGGCACCGGCCATGCGATCGATATGATACTCCTGTTGCGCGTGGCGGCACGCGCGCCCAGCCGTTTCGCGGCGAAGGTTAGGATGCGTGGCGGCCCGCTCGATTTCGGCGGCGACCTGCGCCGGTTCGTAACCCGCAGTAAGAAACCCGAATCGCCCATCTCCGAGCATGTTACGAGCCCCGGTCCACGGCGTGCTCACTACGGGTACGCTGACCAGCATTGCCTCGAGCATCGCAAGCGGCATCCCTTCAAACCACGAGGTCATCAGTAGCAGGTCCGATGCGGCCAGGATTTCGGGGACGTCGGTTCGATATCCGAGGAATCGAACACTCGACGCGAGGTCGAACGCGTGCGTAAGGCCTCGCAGCATCTCTTCGTCCTCACCATCCCCGACGAACAGCAGCATCAGCCGGCGCCGCGTCTCCTCACTCAAGGCGGCCAGGGCGCGCAAGGCCAGGATGTGATTTTTCTGATACTCCATGCGTCCAATGAGCAAGACCACGAACTGGTCGTCGGCGATCCCGAGGCGCTTGCGAATGGCTTGGCCGTCAGCCGCCGATGCGACGTGCGCGTTCCGAACGCCGTTCGGAATGACGACAAGCTTTTCAGCGGGTAGGTGCTCGAAAGCGCCCAGCGCCGCGGACTGCTCTGCAAAAAAGGTGACGATTTTCACGCTGGCGCGGTGGAGCACTCGGTCAGCGACGCGCGACATCATCGGCCGATTGCGAAAATCGCAAGGGTTGTGCTCGGTGTGAACGATGCGGGAGACCCCGGCGGCCACCGCGGCGATACGGCCCCAATATTTGCCCGCATGCGTGTGCGTGTGCACGACGTCGGGCGCAAAGTGCCGTATCTGCTGCACGAGGCGCGGAAGGAAAAAGCGATCGCTCTTGGTTTTGCGCCCGGCATCCAGGATCGGAAACGAGGAAGCCGCACGCGTCTTCGCCGGCGGCTCGAAGAGCGTCAACAACCCGACATCCATCTCGCGCGAGCGCAGCCGCTCGAGCAGCTCCACGACCATGCGTTCGGCACCGTACCCCTGGACCGCGCGGCCGACGTGTAGGATACGCAACTTCGCACTCATACCGCTACGTCGATGAGCAGCGCGACGTCGCTGGCCGGCAATATCATGGCCCAGCCCGCCGAGTACGCCTGAGGCACAGGGCGAACGGCGGACACTTTGCGCTGCGGAACTCGCTCGATCGTGCGCGTGCACATGTTCGTTCAAATCATACGGGATCACGGTGCCCCCGCTGAGAGTCCTAAGCCCCACCCGCCGTGACCCGCGTCGTAGAGGAAAAAGTCCCGCCCCTAAGGTCCTCATGGTTGAGCATGGTCGTCCTCATGCGGCGACCGCCGTGGGGCGCACGATAAGCCGAGCCGAATGTCGCAGATTGGGCCGTTTTCGGTGACGTCGTTTGAGGTTCAACCCGCCGCGCAGCCAAGCGGTCGGCCAAACGCGGGTTTGAAGTACGCTGGACCCAAGGAGCCACTAGTTGGTATCGACTGGAATATTCGACGGTTGCTGATGCTCGAAATATGACTGCGGATATTTTGCGTCGATGTGTACGAACTTGCGCGGGCTTCGGTTGAAGTCGAACATGTCGTCGATGCTGTTGGCGCGCGTGTCGGTCGTCCCGAGGCGCCCGAGGCTCCAGACATCCTCGACGAATCGAATGACGCTGCCGAATTCGTATTGCGTATGCGAAATGTCGCCTTGCTTCGCGTACGGCGAGACGAGGATCATTGGAACGCGAAAGCCGAGTCCCGCGTAGTCGAGCTGCGGGGGAGGAACGTGGTCGTACCAGCCGCCCCAATCATCCCACACAATGATGATCGCGGTGGAATTCCAGTACTGGCTTGCGCCGATGGCGTTGACGACCGAAGCAACCCACGACGGCCCCTTATCCGTGCTGCCGAACCCAGAATGGTCTGAATCGACGCCGTCCGGAATCACCCAGGAGACGCTCGCCAGCGCACCTGCCGAGATATCCTTGAGAACGTTGGTCTGCGGCGAGGAGATGTTCTTCTTCCACTCACTCCCGTAGCGGACCGCCGAGATTGCATCGAATGCATTCCAATACGATCCGGCGAGACTCTTAAGAAGATACGGCGTGTAATATTTCCACGACACTTGCTTGGCGTCGAGGAGATCGCGCAGGGTCTCGTATGTTAAGCACGGCGCTGGGCCGTCATACTCCTCCTGCCCGTTGCTCTCCAGCAGCGGGGTCGTCGTGCCGGGCGCCGCGTCACAGCCCCACGGTCCGTGGGTCGGAAAATCGATCAGCGATTCGTAGGAATTCAGTGCGGTGTCACCACGAATCAAGTCTTGGTGCCCGTTGAAGCTTCCGCTGGTCTCCGTCGTAAACATGTGATCTGCCAAGCCATACTGCTGGGCCATCGTCCAGTACGGCTTGATCTGGTTGGGATTCACGTACTTGTACGCGCACGTCGCGCACGGCCGCGAGCTGACATAGACGGCGCTAAAACCGTCCATCTTCCCTTTATCATAATCGACCCCCCACGCGAGATGACTATTGTTGAGCGCCTCGGGGGAGTAGAGATCGCTCTTTTCGAGCCTGACCCACTGACCTTCCGCATTTTTACCGCGGCTGGCACCGTCAGCGCCAGGAAAGTGCGCGAATAAGTTATCGAAGCTGTGATTCTCTTGTACTATTATAACTACGTGTTTGATGTTCCCGATCGAACCAGAACCGGTGTCGGGCGAGATCGTCCGCGACGGCGCTCGCACCGCAGGTAGCGCGTTGGCCCCCAAGGAAGTCGTGCCGCCACTGCAAGCCGTCAAAGCAGCGGCCATAGCGGCGCATAAGAAAAAAACACTGCGTCTCATCATGTCAGCATGATAGCTTAGAAGCCTCAGGGCCAGAAATAGGGCGAAAGAACCATCATGCTGGCCGGGTGTCGGCTTAGGCTAGCCCAGATCGAGCAAAAACAGAAGTCAAGGAAAAGTCGCATAGGCCGTAGGAACTATGCGATATGGGACTTTAGTCCCAAATCTCGACTCATGGAGGCCATCAGCGTGAACGAACGTTCCCAGACCTTCCGACGACTGACCCTCTGCGGCGCCGCGTGCTTGCTTTGGTCGTGCGCCTCGAACGCACAGATGAGCTCGCTACCTAACGGTGCAGCATCTCCCCCGCAGTCCAGCCGTCCGTCGGCAAAGCGCCACACCTACTCTGGATGCCCAATGTTTACCGACAGCACCTATACCGGCAACATCTCGAAGGCGGCCGTGGATCCAAACAGCGCTTCGTACATCAACTCGGTCATCCAAGCCGGGGACACCGGCGGCTTTTTTGCATCAACCGGGGTCGAACTGGTAAACCTCGCCAAAGGCCAGACGCCGTTGCGCGTCGTGCACCCCTTGGTCAAGTATCACACGTTTCCCAAGAAATATCCGTGGGCTACCGACTTCTACATCGAGCCGCTCAGCGACAAGCATGCCATGGTCGTACAGACCTCGACGTGCCATCTCTTCGAATCGTATGGCACGGAGTTCCAGAATCCGACGCTTAGCGCTTATTCGGGTGCGAACTGGTCGTTGAAGAGACACTTTGTCCCGCTGGCGCCCGGCACGCCCTCAGCGATGGCGTCAGGTCTTCCGCTTTTCGCGGGCATGGTTCAGTGGGCGGATTATCAGAGCGGGTCGATCGATCACGCGCTAAGCTGGGACGCCCAGGCCGGTACCGTCGCAGCGTATCTTTTCGTTCGCCCTGCGAGCGATACGGATCATCTCCCCTTTAAAGGCGAAAGCACGTACCAAATGCCTTACGGCGCTCATTTACGCCTCAAAGCATCGTTTAGTACCCAGGGCTGGGGGCCCGAGGCGACGATGGTCGCAAATGCGATGAAGACGTACGGCGTCTACTTAGCGGACACCGATTCTTCCGCTAATTATCTGTACTTTGGGAACGCCTCCGACGGAAGCAACCCCTGGAATGGCCACGATCTATCATCTTTGTCCCATATCACCATGAGCGACTTCGACGTTCTAACACTCGGCCAGGTTCTCTCCGTCCCCGGTCACTAGCTCTAGGCCGCTCGCTTGATCGGATCGCTCATCTCGATGATTACGGACCATGCATAGCGACGCAGCCACGGAACGGCCGCAAAGAGCGCCCTGTCGACGGCGTTGGCGGCGCGCACTGCGCGTTGTCCGATCGAGCTGGCGGCAAAGGGCGCGGTCAAGAGCGTCGTGAGGTAATAATAGCGTAGATCGACTCTACCGAAAAAGCGATTTGCGAGCTTGAGATCTCGTATCATGAATGGATGCTCGTCGGGCGTCCGGATCTTCGGCGTCAAAAAGCGAAAGAGGTTGATGAACGGATTGTAGCCGAGTGGTTCGATAAAGATCGCGCTTCCGCGGGACTCCAGCGTACGCGCAAGCTCCGCGTAAGCGCGATTCAAGTCGAGGTGATGAAGAATGCCGACTCCGCAGATCATCTCGAAGCTATTATCCGCGAAACGCAGATCCTCAGCGTCCATCGCGTGAAATTTCACGTTGGAAATCCCCGCTTCGGCGGCCCGTTTGGTTCCGATCTGCACCGCTACATCCGAAATGTCGATGCCGGCAACGAATCGTGCGGATTGGGAAAGCTCGAGCGCATTTGCGCCGTTCCCGCAACCGAACTCTAAAGCGCGCTTACCCGCGGAGAGCTCGGCGATCCGGCGCTTGAAGTAGCCGTGCGACTCTCCTGTGATGGCGTAGACCCGTTCCACCCCGCGGGAACCGTCATTGATCTTGAATCGCGCGTCTTGCAGCGCCTTTTCGCGGTCTTTGCGAACGTTAACCATTGGCCACCTCTTGGACGGTTTTGGACTACGCGAAGAGTATCATGGGCAGCGCGAACGCGGTAAGGGCCATTGGCCCCAATTCGTCACCAGAACGTACTATCACGCTAGTGTCCGCTGATGAATCTGGCGCACAGCTCGATCAACGAAGCGCCCGGAATCAAGAGCAGTTGGGAGAGCGCAAGCCCCACGGTCGCGGTAATCGACAAGCCTGCGACCAGCGCTCTAACGTCTTGAATCGAACGCTCGCCGCGCACGGCGCGGTCCGTAATCATCGCCGAGGCCGGATCGACGACGATGTTGTAGGCAATCGTGGCAAAGCCGTTGACCAAACCGCTGGATAGAACGGCAGTCCGGGCTGCCTGCGGATAGAGCACGCTGGCGTACGCGGCGGCCACGATGCCGATCCCGTAAACGGCCGTTACGAGCACGTTGAGAATGAGAATGTCTTTGGGTACGCTCCGAAACGGCAGATCTCGAATGCGAGTCTTCATCGAAAATTTCACTTCGTTGAGGACGGCTCCGACCGTCGCCGGGCGCAAAAGCCCTAAGGCCGCTTTTGGCACGCTCCCGTTTCGCTCCAACGAGCGAATCGCGCGCAGATAGAGCATGACGAACGTCGGAATCGCAAGCGTTCCAATGATGGCCCCGAACGTGCCCGCAAAGACGACCATGCGCAGTTGCCACTCGTACGTGCCCAGCGACGTTAACGACGCGCGGTCCGAGAGCGCGCCGAGCATCGGCGTGTAAAACATTTGAGCGAACCGGCTGCTGGTCGCGAAGATATTGAAGAGCGAAATGGCGGTCGCGACCCTTCCCGAACGAGCGCCGGCCAAGCGCGCCGCATAGGCCGCTATTGAAAGCGCTTGGACGACGCAATTGAGCGCCATGGCGAGAATAAGCTGCCAGGCCCAAAATCCATGGTGGGGCATGCGGTGCCAGCATACTATCGGACGCGCCGCGGCGTCAGGGGCGAAGGCCCCGGCTTTTGAGACCTTCGCTTCTCACGTTATCAGCGTCGATCCAATATAATCTGCTAGACCCATGGAGATCGATGTAAGACCGCGCTCGCTGCCGCATCTGGTGCTAGCCGGGGCAGCGCTGCTGACCGCGCTCGCCGCGCTTGTGCTGCTGGTCTTCGGGGTCAGTCCGGCCGGCATAGCTCTTTCGGCCTTGGTGATCGCTCCCTTTGCGCTCTACGTTGGGCTTGCGCGCCCGCTCGACTTCCCGCTGGGCTTATACGTCTTGCTGATTCCCTTCGACAACCTGCTCAACGCGGGCTCGTTTGGAACGCTTACCAAGCTCCTCGCAATCGTCGCCGGCGTCTTCTTGCTCCTGTGGCTTGCCCGCCGCCACCGCCTTGCCCTCGCAGGCTGGCCGGTGCTCGTGCTGCTCGCGCTCGTGGCGTGGATGTGCGCCAGCACCTTTTGGGCCATTGACCAAAGTGCCGCCTTAAAAATCCTGCCCACCTACGCCGGTCTGATGCTGCTCTACATCGCACTTACGATGATGCCGATTTCGCCCTCGCAGTTTCGACGGCTACTCGTGCTCGTCGCACTCGGCGGCGTTGCCGCGGCAATCTACGGAATCCACACCTTTTACGGCGATCCGTCGTTAGCGCAGAACAACGCCCCGGGATCGGTGCGTTTCATCCTACAGGCCGGCGCTAACTCGATCGACCCGAATCATTTCGCGGACGCGTTGCTCTTTCCGATCGCGATCGTCACGATGTGGGGCTTGCGAACTCGGCGAGCGTTCGCGAAGCTGGCCTGCATGAGCGCCCTTTCGGTGCTCGTTCTCGCAGTCTTACTGAGCGGCTCCCGGGAAGGCGTCACCGGCCTGCTGCTGATCGTCGGTTACTATTTATGGCGGTCGCGCTATCGGCTCCAGGTCGTGATCGCACTCTCGGCCATGGTTGTGATCGCGTTCGGAGCGCCGACCGGGGTCTGGCAGCGTTTCTCGACCGTGCTTCAGACCGGCGGTTCCGGCCGCACGTCGATCTGGGCGGTGGGACTCGAGGCGGCAAAGCATCGCTTCCTCCAAGGCTATGGCATCGGCAATTTTACCGGCGCCTACGATCTTTTCTACTTGACCGTGCACCAACCGTATCCGTTTGGCTGGGAAAGCCCGGCCCATAATCTGGTGATGCACTACATCGTCGAGCTGGGAGTCGTCGGCCTGGCCTTAATTGCCGGGTTCTTCGTCGCGCAGTTCCTTTCGCTGCGTATCATCGACGCGAGCAGCGAGCTCTACGATTATCGCATTGCGCTCGAAGCCGCACTTTTGTCCATCGCAGCCGTCTCGTTGACGATCGATCTCTTCACCTACAAGTACGCGTGGCTGGTCTTCTCGATGGTCGCGTTGCTGCGCAACGCGGCGACGGCGGCTCAGCGCAGCTCGCCAAGCCTCGCTACGACCTCGTCCATGATGCAGGCTCGATCGGCGCGTTTGGCCACGGCGGCTTTGCCCGCCTCGCCTAGCTCACGCAGCGCGCCCTTATCGAGAGCGGCAAGCTGACGCAACGCCCGCGCCAGCGCAGGAGCATCGCCAGGAGGCGTGCAGAGCGCGCCGAGCGCGCCGCCCTCCTTGCTCGCCTCACCGGCGGCGGCGACGATCACCGGACAGCCGACCGAGAGCGAGTCGTATAGTTTGGTAGGAATGCTGTCCTCGATTCCCTTTCGCAAAGGAACGATCGAAACGTCCGCGCGGGCAACGCACTCCATAGCATCGCCGCGGGGCAAGCTGCCTCGCACTACGACGTTCCGAGCGCCCTCCGTCCGCAGCCGTTCGCCGAGATGGTTACGCTGCGCTCCGTCACCGACGATTTCAATGGTTATGTTCTCCGACGCAACGAGCGCCGCCGCATCGACCAGCACGTCGACGTCAGTTGCCAGTCCGAGGTTACCCGCGTAGACGGCCGTGAAGCCGTTGCCGCGGCCGTTCTTCGGAGCTACGCCGGGAGAACGCTCCGCAGCGTTACGCGCAAGTACGAGCCGCGATTGCGCGACCCCGCGCGCGGCTATCTGCGAAAGAGCGGTGGGCGTCACCGCGACTACAAGGTCTGCGCGAGCGTAGAGCACGCGGACGAGCCGCTCCACGACGCGGACGATAAAGTCGTCCTTCTTCCACTCTCCCATCGCGATGGCGACATCCGGAAAGACGTCGCGCACGTCGACGACGAGCTTTGCTCGGTGGCGCCAGGCCGCGATCATCCCGGGAAGTGCCAGCGTGATCGGAGGCGAACTGATCAGGACCAAGTCGTATCTTTCGCGCGTCAAAACGGCGTATAGACTCGCCGACAGCCCGGCGCTGAGCCAGTGCAACAGACGGCTGCCCGGCATCCCGGGAACGAGCAGGGAAAAGAGTCGTACGGTTCGCGTCCGTCCCGTCTTTTCGCGACGCATCAGCGGAAGCCGGCGCTCCGAGAATCGTCCGCGTGGAAACGACGGATAGTTCGTCACGACCGTCACGTCGTGTCCGGCGTTGGCCAGTGCATCGACGAACGATGCGACCCGAGTCGCCGCGGCGGCGGGTTCCGGCGGATAGAAATGCGTGATGAAGAGCGCCTTCACGTATGCGCTCCACCAAAAATCGTATCGCGACGGCTCAATCGCTCGGGCAGGCTTCGCAGCGTCGCCGCCCTCACTCGCGAGCGACAGTTTGGCTGTTCGACATAGGACGTCCAACGCCGCGCCGCTTCCTCAAACTTCGGTTCTGAGAACATTGCCGCCAGCACGTGCATTTGAGCGATATGGAACTGGTGGTATTTAAGCGTCGCGATATGTGGCTGACCGGCGGCCGAAAGCAAGAGACTATAGCGCGTCCACCAACCGGTATCGAAGCGTGGCAGCCAGCGACGCAGCGTATCGACGCACGCCTCGACGATCTGCTCGAGCCCGGCGTCGCCGGTACGCTTCCACAGCTCCCAGATGCCCCAGAGCGCGAAGATGCAGCCGTTGAGCACGTGCGCCGCATGCTCGTTTGCGATCTCCTCGAGAAAAATATTCGCGCCATCACGCCAAACGACTCCACCGTCTTTAATGTCGGCAAAGAACGGCTGTGACGCGCGCTCGGCGGCATCACCGTAGCCGGCTGACTTGTCGAGCCCATGCGCGCGAAGGAGTACCGAAATTGCCTCTCCTTGCGCCATGGCGGAGCACCAGCCGGCCGACGCGCCATATTTTTTCCACGGGAAGTCAAATCGATAGAGGCCCGCAATTCCGTCAATCCGCTGCCGATCGCGAAGCCACGTCGCTTGCGCGAGAAAATCGCGGCGGGCGGCCGCGTTCCGGGTCGCATACCATAAGTCAAAACGGTGAAGCGCGAACTGCGCGATTCGAATCGGATGATAGACGCGGGCTGGACCACTCAGCAGCACTCCGTCGGTATCGAAAGGCGCGCCGTCCCAATCTTCGCCGTAAACCCCGTGGCCGGGATCCCATTCGATGAAATACGGCCCCGTACCAGCGCTGCTCAGTCCGTGCAGGCTGTAGGGCCGGCGGTGCGACCGCCCGCCAACCGGAAAACCGAGCGCAAAGCAGCGTAGTGCGGTCATGCCACGGCGGTGAGCGCGCGGGGCCGCGCAGGTCGCCCCAGCGCGTAGCACTCGAACCCGTGCCGTTGCCACTCCTCGGCGTCAAAAAAGTTTCGGGTATCAACAAGGCGAGCTCGGTGCATCCGCACGGCCACGTCGGCCGGACGAATCTGACGAAATGCCGTGTGCGGCGTGATCAAAACCAGCGCGTCAGCGCCGGTCACCGCCTCCTCGAGCGACCCACAGAGCGGGCGATGGAAACGCGCGACGTTAGGGTCGAAAATCGCCGTCTCGAACCCGCGCTCACGCAGCAGTTCGTCGATACGCGAGGCGGGGCTTTCGCGCGCATCGTCAACGTCGGCCTTATAGGCGGCGCCCAGCAATGCGATCTTGCTGCCCGCTGCGGGAACGACGAGTTCGGCGATGCGGCGCGCGATGCGGAACGGCATTCGGTCGTTGACGCGGCGCGCCGATTGGATGAGTTCCGTGACGACCGGGTTTGCGTTCGATAAGAAGTACGGATCTACCGGGATACAGTGGCCGCCGACGCCGGGTCCGGGCTGCAGGATGTTCACTCGAGGATGCTTGTTGGCAAGCCCGATCGTTTCCCAAACGTCGACGCCTAGCTCTTCGGCGAAAAGCGCCAGCTCGTTAGCGAAGGCGATGTTCACGTCCCGAAACGTATTCTCCACGACCTTAACGAACTCGGCAACCGTGATCGACGTGAGCGCGATCTCCCCCTCGCAGAACGAGGCGTAGAGATCCCGCACGACCTCGGCGTCGCGAGGCGTGCGTCCGCCCACGACCCGAGCGTTCGCGCGCAGCTCCTGCATGATCGAACCCGGAATAACGCGCTCCGGGCAGTGCGCCACATGAAAGTCGTCGATCGATTTGTTTCGATCGCTCAGCGCGCGCTCGACGATCCGCTCGGTGGCACCCGGTGGAACCGTCGACTCCAGAATAATGATGGAGCCTGGTTCGGCCACCTCGGCAACCGCGCGAGCACCCGCCTCGACGTAGCGCAAGTCGGGCCTTCCATCGGTGCTTGGCGTTGGCAGGCACATAATGTAAGCGCCGGCGTTGGGGACGCGATCGACAACGTGCAGGCGACTCGACTGCAGCGCATCGCGCACTGCCTGCTGCACGGGCTCTTCCATCGGAGGAACACTCCCGCGCTGCAAGGAGTGCCGCAGCTGGGCATTTACGTCGTAGCCATAAACGCGGTGCCCGCTCTGCGCGAGCAGTGCCGCTGTCGGCAAACCGATGTAACCTAAACCGATAACAGTGATGTTCACGCCCTACTCCTTACGCGTAAGAACGGCGGCAAGCTTTTGCATTTGCGTGGACGCGTCGTAGTGCGTGGCCACGCGTTGGTGCGCGCGCCGGGCCCGCGCCTCGGCCGCACCGGGATCGAGATAAACGTCGAGCAGCGCACACGCGAGCGCGTTGGGGTCGTCCGCTCTTACGAGCCGGCCGACTCGTCCGTCGAGCAGCTCATGGACGCTGCCAGAGTCAGTTGCAACGACGGGAACACCGAATGCCATCGCCTCGATGAGCGCCCATGGAATGTCCTCCATCGCGCGTTCGCCGACGGCGCGACTCACGAGAACCACGGCGGCGAAGAGACCCGTGCGATACCACTCGAGCAGCCTGTTCTGCTGTAGAAAGCCCGCGAACTCGACTGAGTCTCCCAAACCCAAGCGCGCGACCAAATCTTCGAGCTCGTAACGGCGCGGGCCGACACCCGCGAGCGCACAATGAACTTCGACACCCCAGTCGCGCAACCGCGCGAGCGCGTGCAATAACACCTCATGTCCTTCGACGGCAACGAGCGCCGCAGGACAGACGATCCGGAACGGTTCGCGCCGCTGGGATGCGAATGCCGGTGCCGATGGAACGACCGTTCCGGGGCGCAGCTCGACGATGCGCCCATCCAGACCGGGCATACGCTGGACAAGATCCGTCGTGCCCCGCGTCGAGATCGTTCGAACGAACGAAACGCTCTTCTCTTTAGCATCGAAGGCGTTGCGCTCGTAGATGTCCCAGCGGTGGGCGGTGCAGCTCCACGCCACCCCGCTCACGCGGGCTGCTATCATCGCGACGGTCGCGGGCGTCGAAACCCAATACGCATGAATGTGGTCGACGGAGTTTTCCATCACCCAGTCGGCGAGCGCCAGCGCCTTGGCCGTCACCGCAAGGTTCTTGGCGCGGCCGGGGTCGCGCGACGCGATGAGCTGCCCGAAACTCCGAATCGTGGTCTTCGGCCTGCGTAGAAACGCCCGCCCTGCGCGGCGCAGCAGGCCGGCATTTAACAGCGGCCAGCTGAGAACTTCAACCCCCTCGGGAAGGCGATGGTGGGCCACCGACGCCGGCGGCCGCACGGGTATGATGACGATCCGCTCGAAGTGCCGCCGGAGTTCCGCCAACTCCGCGTTCAAATACGACTCCTGACTGCCGAACGGATATCGGGAGGTGACGACGACGAGCCGGCGTGCGGTGGCGCTCACGAGGCCACTCCGGAGAGGTTGAGATACATGCGACGGTGCGCGTCGGCCATTTGGCGGATGTCGCAGGTGCTCGTAACGTGCTGCCGCGCTCGCTCGGCAATTTCGCGCCGCACGGTGGGATGCGCGAGCGTTCTCTCGATCTGGGCGGCAACGTGCGCAGGCTCGAAGCCGGGCGTCAGGAAGCCGTAGCGGCCATCTGCGAGCATGTTACGCGCGCCGAGCCAAGGGGTGCTTACGATCGGAACGCCTGCGAGCATCGCCTCGAGCAGCGTTAGGGGCATACCCTCAAACCACGACGTCATGAGCAGCAGGTCGGCGCCGGCCAGCAACTCGGGGACGTCGTTGCGGCACCCGAGGAAGCGAACCTGCTCGCCGATGTGCAGCGCAAAGGCGAGACCGCGAAGCACGACTTCCTCCTTGCCGGAACCGGCAAAGAAGAGCACCGCGCGCTTGCGCACGCTCTCCGGCAGCAGCGCGAACGCTCGCAATGCCAGCACGTGATTCTTCTGGTACTCCATGCGGCCGACGGTCATAATTGCGAACTGATCGGACCTGATTCCCAGTCGCTGTCGTGCCGGCGCCCGATCTTCGGTGGGTTGGGGCAGCGTCAAGCCGTTAGGGATAAGCACGAGCTTCTGCTTGGGAAGACTCTCGCGCTCGACGAGCGCCGTGCCTTGTTCGCGAAAGAACGTGACGACTCGCGCCGTGACGCGGTGGAGTATCCAATCTGCGACGCGTTCCATCACGGTCCGGCGGAAATCGCAAGGATTGTGTTCGGTATGAACGATCTGCTTGGTGCCGGCGAGAAGGGCTGCGACCCGCCCCCAGTACTTGCCGACGTGGGTGTGCGTGTGAACGATGTCCGGATTGCACCGCCGTATCTCGCGGACGAGACGGCACATAAATAGCCGGTCGCGGCGGTCTTTTCGCCCGGCGTCGAAAACGTTGAACGGCAACGCCTCGCGTGCGTGCGCGGGCGGTTCGTAGATCGTGAGCAGTTCGGCTTCAACCTCATCCGAGGGCAGATACTTGAGCAGTTCTACGATGAGTCGCTCTGCGCCGTAGCCCCGAACTGACGGCAAGATATGAAGGACGCGGACTTTGTCTTTCATGCGGCGCGATGGAAAAGGAACTCGCAGGCCGTCTGAAAGAGCACGGCTACGTCGAGGAACGGCGACCAGTTCTCTACGTACTGCAGATCGTACTCGAGCTTCTCGCTGGCCGCCGACGTCTCCAGCGTGCGTTTCATGTGCACTTGCGACCAGCCGGTGATACCGGGCCTAACGAGATGTCGCTCCTCGTAGCGTGGAAGCGTGCCGCGGAAGAGGTCGACGAAGATCGGGCGTTCGGGCCGGGGGCCCACCAGCGACATCTCGCCGCGTATTACGTTGAAGAGCTGAGGCAGCTCGTCAATGCTGAAGCGCCGGATGATCGTCCCCACGCGGGTCTTACGCGGATCGTCGGCGGTCGCCCAGCGAGCGCCGCCGTCGCTTTCGGCATCGAGGCGCATCGAGCGTAGCTTTAAGATCGAGAAGGGACGGCCGCCTACGCCGACGCGCTCCTGTTTGAATAAGACCGGCCATCCCGAGTCCAAGTAGACCGCGATGGCCGCGATTGCAATCACGGGGGCGAAGATCGCCAGAGCAAGGCAAGCGAGGGCGACGTCCATGGTCCGCTTGAGAAGTTGCGCGCGCGGCGTGCACGCGCGCAGCCGAGCGGGCACGATCAGCACCTGACGGCCGTCGGTCTGCAACGACAGATCGTAGGCATAGCGAGTGATCCGCGGAGGCGCAAAGCAAAGCTGGATGTGCTCCCGCGCGGCCGCTTCGAGAATATGACAGAGGACGTGCGGAGGAATCATCTCGGTCAAGATCAGCGAATCGCATCCCCACGCTCGTGCGTGGTCGAACCATTCGATCCCAGTCAAGTCGGCGTCCCGAGTCAAGTCGATCTGTCCGATGGTTTCGGCGATATCGTCGGTGACGATCATCTGAGCTTGCGAATCGTCGCCCAGCTCGAGGCTCTCCAAAACCCTCGAGACGCTCTCGGCCGGTCCGACGATACTGATGCGCCGGCTTCCTTTAAAGCGGCGGCTTTGCCGGATGCGGTGGAACGTCGCGCGAGACGTGCCGACCAATATAATTGAGAAGAGCAGGGCGTAGAGTAAGGCAATGCGCGAGGTCGAGATCGAGGGATAGATCGTGAACAGTACGAGTTGCGGAATCGTTCCCAGGATTAATGCGGCAACCGTATAGTAGAGCTCGTCCTTCATCGAGAGCGCAAACGTTCGCCGGTAAAGTCCCAGCCGATCGAAGATGAGCACCCACAGCGCGACGAACAGCGCGTCGGCAATGAGCAAGTGGCCGAGAATGAGCGGCGATCTCCAATGGTGGAAGCCGATAAGCGCACCGAGCGCCGAGGCCACGACGAAGAGCACGACGTCGGTAGCCATCAAAAGGATGGTCCATCGAATCGGAAATGCCTTCGGAACGTGTCGTACGTTCGTCTTTTTGAGCTGCGCAGGGCGCTCGATAATACGCGCCGTCATGGATGGGTTAATGATACGTGCGCACGCATCGCCACCGCAGAGTCCTTAGTCCCGCCCTTAGTGCCGGGCGGCGGAAAGGAAACAAGTCCCTACCTCAAAGGTCCCGTCAGTTGAGCATTGTTGTCCTTATAACTTGAGGCCCCCAGCGCTTACGATGTTGAGCGTAGCGCAATGTCACAAATTACGCCGTATCACGGCGAAGCAAGCCTAGCGTACAGCGCTGCCCCTCAAGGGCAGCCTAGCGACGCACACGATCTCGAGCGCCTCTTCGGAGCAATCCGCAGGCGATGGCGCATTCTTCTTGCGATTGCAGGAGGGTTTTTCGCGTTAGTCGGCCTGACGACCATAGTAACGCCGAAGACTTACACGACCACGGTGCGACTATTGGTTGGCCGGCCCGGCACCGATATCGCCCCGAGCGGCAACGATACCGCCCTGCCCGTCTTAAACGCGCTCGTGCTCCAAAGCGGGGCCCAGTCGGCTGAGACGCTGGCGGAATTGGCGCAGGGGCACGACATTGCGTCAAAAGTCATAGATCAGTTAAGCCTTAAAACCTCGCCTGGCGCTCTGCTCGGACGTGTCAGCGTCAAGCCGATCGTCAACACCTCGCTGCTAAATCTCACCGTTAAGTGGCGCGATCCCAACAGTTCGGCCAACATCGCAAATGCTTTCGCCACCGCCTTCGTCGATCAAGAACGAGAGTTCGTGCGATCGGAGGCCGTCGCAGCGCTCGGATTTCTAGCGAACGAACTACCCGATGCGCGCGCCAAGATGCAGTCGGCGGAAACGCGGCTGGCGCAGTTCCAAGCGACCCATGGCTATCTCGATGCGACCGCTCACGAGCAAGACATCAACGCTCGAATGGGTTCGATCGACCAGCACATGGACCAGCTGTCGGTCGACCAAAACGAAGCGACCGCCCTCCTGAACAGCGTCAACAGCCAGTTGGCGACACTCTCGAGTACCGTCGATAGCGCTAAGGACGTCGCAGCGAACCCCGTCAGCACCGACCTGCGCACAAAACTATCGGACGTACAGACCCAACTCGCGGAGGCAGAGCAGAAATACACGCCCGCCCATCCGGCGGTTATCGCGTTGCGTCAGCAGCGCGCGGCGCTGCTGGCGCAGATTGCGACACAGCCTGCCGCCGTCGTGAGCCAGACGACGGTCGCGCCAAATCCTCTGTATCAGTCGTTGCAATCGCAAGCTGCCACCTATCGCGCCCGCATCCAGGGCGATCAAGGACAGATACGAGCGCTCGAGGCTCAGCGTAAGGCCTACCGCCCGGCCATGAAAACTCTGCCACAACAGGCGGTCGCGTTTGGTTCCGTTCAAGAGGAAGCCAAGCGAGCAGCAAACGTTTACAACGCGCTTCAGCAAAAGTATGGTGACGCGCTGGTTGCCAAGAGCACGGCGATCAGCGACATCATCGTCGTTCAGTCGGCCTCCGCAGATTCCGCCGTCAAGAGCCCCAGCCTTCGCACGAACCTTGCGATTGCCGTCGTGGTCGGTTTGTTGCTCGGTCTGGCCGTCATCTATATCCTCGACCTGCTCGAGCGCCGCACCACCGACCGCGACTTCACGGCGCTCTTAGGGCTGCCCGTCATCGCGCGGATCCCGCCCTTGAGCACGACGAATCCGCGGATGCTCCCGTGGGTCCAGTCGCTCACCCTTGAAGCATTTCTCCACTTATGCGTTACCCTCAAGTTGCGGAATAAACGCCCAATCAAGTCGCTTGCGATCTTGAGTGCGCGCCGCGGTGAGGGCAAGTCGACCGTCGCTTACAATCTCGCGAAGAGCATGGCGGCGTTGCAACCCGGCATTCTGCTGATCGACGCCGATCTGCGCCAGCCGACGCTGCACGAAAAGGCCGGCTGCTTGAATGACGTAGGCCTCAACGACGTGCTGCACGGTGCGGTCCCGCTCGACGACGCCGTCCAACATCTCGCACCGGGTCTCGACGTTCTCACGAGCCGGGGCAACGAGCCGAACCCGATCGCGCTGCTGCAAGGTACTTTTGAAGGGCTGCTGGAGCAAGCCGGCCGGGAATACGGCATGGTCATCGTGGACGCGCCGGCACTGGCTGCGGTCTCCGACGCCCTGCTCGTCGCTTCGGAGGTGGACGGCTCGCTGATCGTGGTCAGCGCGGATCGCGGCGACGAAAGAGACACGCAACGAGCGATCGCGCAGATGGGCTTGATCGGAGTTGAGAATATTCTGGGTGTCGTCGTCAACCGCGACTCCACCGCCACCGCCGATTTCTATGGCTATTTTGCGAAAACGAACGCGGCTCTGACGGCAGGCTTGGCATGACCACCGTAACCGTCGTCGTCCCCGCCTATAACGAGAGCGAGACCTTCGCCGCCTCGCTCGTCTCCATTGCGGACTACTTCACAAAGCATCGAGGCGGTGGCTACGAGTTCAACTACCTGATCGTTGACGACGGGAGCACCGACGAAACGTACGACGTCGCTTCAAACTTTGCCGGCCGGCGCCGCGATGTGCGCGTTCTCCGTCACGAGCGAAACCGCGGGCTCGGCGCCGCGCTGCGCACCGCATTTTCAGAGATCGACTCGGAACTCGCGGTCGTCTTGGACGCCGACTTGAGTTACACGCCGGCGACGGCCATGGAATTGATCGAGCTGCTCGACCGCCAGGACGCGGACATAGCCTTGGCGTCGCCGTACGCACCCGGGGGAGCAGTACTGAACGTCCCGCTGGCGCGTCGCGTATTGAGCCGAGAGGCGAACCGGTTGCTTTCGCTCGCGACCTGCGGTCGCTACGCGACGCTGACGTGCATGGTGCGCGCTTACCGGGTCGAGGCGCTACGCCGGCTGGAGTTCGTTAGCGACGGCATGGACTCGGTGGCGGAGATGCTGCTCTGCGGACTGCGCAAGAAGATGCGCGTCGTCGAGCTGCCCACGACGCTTTGCTGGAGCGAGCAACGGCGCGAGGCGGGTGGCCGCTTTCGACCGTTCGGCGTGTTGCCGCGCATCGCCGCAACCTGCCTGATGGCGTGCCGTTATCGTCCAGCGTTATGGCTCGCACTTCCCGGACTCTTTCCGGGGCTGCTCCCCTTGTCGGTCGCAGCCCTGCTCTTATTGCGGGTCAACGGCCCCGCGCTCGCAATCGGCACCACGACCGTCGTCGTGGTGCAGTATTCGAGCCTAGCTCTATTCAGCGGACAACTCGCCGCATTTTTTGGACGTCGCCTTCATCACCGTCATCACCCTAATGGAGTACATCCTAATGGCCATAACGTTCCCAGCCGCTCGGTCTAGAACGCTTCCTTCCGATCAGGATGCGTCGGGCAGAACGCTCGGCGGCGAAGAGATTGCCGCCGTGTCGGCTGCCCTTCGCAGCGGCACCCTAACCAGCACGAAGGGCAGCTTCGTCAGCGAGCTCGAGTCGCGCTTTGCATCAATGCTTGGCGTAAAACACGCCTACGCGTGCGCCTCGGGTACCGCCGCAATCCATTGTGCGATCGCGGCGATCGACCCCAATCCTGGTGACGAGATAATCACCACGCCGATCACCGACATGGGAGCGCTAACACCGATCCTTTACCAAGGCGCGATTCCGGTCTTTGCCGACGTGGATCCTTTGACGTGCAACGTAACGCCGGCCACCGTCGCCGCGCGAATCAGCCCTCGCACGAAGGCCATTATCGTCACCCACCTCTTCGGTAATCCATGCGACGTCGAAGGGATCGTGGAGATCGCCAACGCTGCCGGCATCCCGGTAATCGAAGATTGCGCCCAGGCGTTTCTGGCGGCGTGCGACGGTAACTTCGTCGGAACGCTCGGCACGATCGGCTGCTTTAGCCTCCAACAAGGCAAACATATCACCACCGGAGAGGGCGGCTTGGTTGTCACCGACGACGAGGAACTCGCCCGCCGAATCTACCTTTTCATCAACAAAGCCTGGGGCTACGGCGATCCCAATCCCGATCACTACTTCTTGGCCCTGAACTACCGCATGTCCGAACTCTGCGGCAGCGTCGCGTGCGCGCAGCTCGACAAACTGCCGATGGTCGTCGCTCGCCGCCGGATGCTCGCGGAGCTCTTGAACGCGCAGCTTCGTCCCGTCGAGGGTCTCGTGACTCCCGTCGTCTGCGAAGGCGCGCTCCATAGCTACTGGAAGTACGGCGTTCGCTTGTCCGAGCCGCTTCCGGTAGACGCCGTCATCGACGTGGCAAAACAGCTGAAAGAACGTGGGATCTTCAGCGCCCCGCGCTACATCCAAAAGCCGGCCTTCATGTGCGAAATCTTTCAAAAGCGCAAGACGTTCGGCACCAGCAGCTTCCCGTTTACGCTGGCACGCCCCGAGGCGCTCGACTATCAGCTCGAGCACTATCCCGGCACCGTCGAGGGCTTGGAGCGATTGCTCGTCGTGCCGTGGAACGATCGCTATAACGAGGACGACGTCGATTACATCGGCGCCGCGCTCACGTCGGCCGTCTCAAGCGTCGGCCTAAGGAAGGCATCGTGAAGACATTACGTTTCGCCGTCATCGGCACCGGCGGCATCGCGCGCGCCTACGAAGCAGCCTTCGCGTCGCTCAAGCAGGCCCGCATCGTGGCCGCCTGCGACACGAACGCGATCGCCGCAAAGGCGTTTGCGCAGCGCAACGATTGCACCGCGTACCCCTCGATCGAGGCGTTGCTGCGCTACGGTCAGTTTGATGCCGCGGTCGTATGCACCCCGCCGGCGACGCACGAAGCCGTGGCTTGCGCCCTTTTGCAAGCCGGCAAACACGTGCTGTGCGAAAAGCCGCTGGCGACCAGCTCGGCGCAGGCTCGCCGGATGCTGGAGTGCGCGCGGCAACACGGCGTCATATTGACGATGGCCTCGAAGTTCCGATACGCGCGCGACGTTCGCAAAGCCCGCGAGCTCGTGATGGAAGGGGTTATCGGCGACCTCGTATTCGTCGAGAACGCGTTTACGTCGCATGTCGATATGAGCAGCCGCTGGAACTCGGATGCGACGATCAGCGGAGGCGGGGTCCTCATCGACAACGGGACGCACTCGGTCGACATCCTTCGGTATTTCCTCGGAGATCTTCGCGACGTGCAGGTCGTGGAAGGCCGCCGCATGCAAGGGCTTTCGGTCGAAGATACGGTCCGGCTCTTCGTTCATAACGATCAGGACGTGATCGGCTCGGCGGATCTGTCGTGGAGCATCGATAAGGAGATGGACACCTTCGTCCGCCTCTATGGAAGCGACGGCACGATTCTCGTCGGTTGGAAGGAATCGCGCTTGCGCCGGCGTGGCGAAGCCGAATGGCAAACGTTCGGCACCGGGTACGACAAGATTCAGGCCTTCAGCGACCAGCTCGCAAACTTCTGCGGCGTTATCACCGGCAGCGAGCGACTCCTGATCACCCAGCTGGACGCCCTTGCCTCCGTCGAAGTGGTTCAAGCTGCCTACGCGGCGCTCGAATACTCTCGCTGGGAGCGCATCGGTAGCCGCTTGGACAACTTGGAGCTCGCGCCGCTTCGCGTCGGACTCCAAGCCGAGGCATCCTAGTGGCGGCTCATCCTACCGCGGTGATCGAACCGGGCGTTTCGATTGGCCGAAACACCTCCATTTGGGACCACGCCCACATTCGCCATTCGACGCGAATCGGCGAGGAATGCATCATCGGCGGGAAGACGTATATCGCCTACGGCGTTACCATCGGCAACCGCGTCAAGATCAACTCGTTCGTTTACATCTGCACCGACGTAACGATCGAGACGGGCGTCATGATCTCTGCCGGCGTCGTCTTTACCAACGATCGCTTTCCACGGGCGACGACGCCCGATTTGAAGACGCTGCTCTCGTCGGATCCGAACGAAAAGACGCTCCCGACGCTGGTGCGCGACGGTGCGACGATTGGCGCGCAGGCTACCATCGGTCCGGGTGTGACCATTGGCCGGTTCGCCATGGTCGGCATGGGATCGGTGGTGACACGCGACGTCCCGGATCATGCAATCGTCTACGGGAACCCCGCCAGAGTCGTCGGTTACGCCTGTGCGTGCGGCGAAAAGTTGGTCCCCGCGAGGTCGCCCAGAGTTGCCGGGATGTGCTGCACGGTCTGCGGCGCACATTATCCGATCGACGGTTCGGCAGTGGCCGAGCGCGTGCCGGCGTAACAATGCGCTTCGCGGTCGTCGGTGGCGGGCTGCTCGGAATGACGACTGCCTGGAACCTCGTCAAAGCGGGGCATCAGGCGACGATCTTCGAGGCCGCGCCGGATTGCGGCGGCCTGGCATCACCGTGGCAGTTGGGCGACGTCGTCTGGGATCGGCACTACCACGTGACGCTCTTGAGCGATCTGACGCTGCGCACGCTGCTGCAGGAGCTCGCATTGGAACGCGAGCTACGCTGGGTAAAAGCGCAGACGGGCTTTTACGTGGACGGATCGCTCTATCCGTTTTCCAGCGCCTTAGATTACCTGCGTTTTCCTCCGCTCTCGCCGGTACAAAAACTCCGCTTGGGAAGCACGATCCTGCGAGCCGCACGCATCACCGATTGGCGCCCACTCGAGCACATCACCGCCGCGCAATGGTTGACACGTCTCAGCGGACGCGTCACCTTCGAACGAATTTGGCTGCCGCTGCTTCGCGCAAAACTCGGGCCGAACGCCGAGCGAGCCTCGGCTGCCTTTATTTGGGCGATCATCGCCCGCATGTATGGCGCGCGGCGAACCGGCAGCAAACGCGAGCTCTTCGGATACGTGCGAGGCGGCTACCAGCGCACGCTGCGGCGATTCGAACGTGAACTGCGGCTGCGCGGGGTCGAGATTCGGACGTCGTGTCCCGTCAAGCGGGTAGAGCCGTTCGGCGACGGCATAACCATCGTCACCGACGGCAGAGCGGATCGCTTCGACCGCGCGGTCGTAACGCTCGCCCCACCGTTGGCGGCTCGACTCTGCCCAACGCTGACGGCCGAAGAGCGTGCCCTTTGCCAAGGCGTCGAGTATCAAGGCATAATTTGCGCGTCACTGCTGCTGGACGCTCCGCTGACTCCTTACTACATTACGAACATCGCCGACGCGAGCATCCCCTTCACCGCCGTCATTGAGATGACGGCTTTGGTGGATCGCAGCGAGCTCGGCGGCCGGGCGCTCGTCTATCTTCCGAAATACGTCAGCGTCAACGATTCGGCGTTTGCGCTAGAGGATCGAACAATCGAAGAAACGTTTTTGAGCGCGCTGGAGCGCATGCACCCAACGTTTTCACGTAAGAGCGTGCAGGCGTTCCGTATCTCGCGCGTGCCTCACGTCTTTCCGATACCCACCATCGGGTACTCGGATCGGCTGCCACCGATGCGGACCGCGACCCCGGGACTCTTCATGGCCAGCAGCGCGCACATCGTGAACGGGACGCTGAACGTCAATGAAACGGTGGGCCTGGCGAATCGCGTGACGCCGGAGCTGCTCGCCGAAGGCACGAGTTCGTTAGGCGCGGCGGTAGCATGAAGGCAGCGCTCTCGCTCGACCTCGACAACAAATGGTCGTATATGAAGACCCACGGCGATTCGGCCTGGCAGGCGATGCCGTCGTACCTTAACCTGCTCGTCCCCCGAATACTCGATATTCTGGATCGGCTCAATCTTCGTATCACGTTCTTTCTGGTCGGTCAGGATGCGGCAATGCCGATGCACGCCGAAATCCTGGCTGAAATCGCGCGTCGCGGCCATGAGATCGGCAATCACTCCCACTATCACGAACCTTGGATGCATCGGCGCGGCGCCGCCGCCATTGACGACGAGCTCGCCCTCGCCGAAGAGAGCATCGAAGGCGTAACCGGCCATCGCCCGCGGGGATTTCGAGGGCCCGGATTTACCCGCTCGACCACGATTTTGGAGACGCTCGTCCGGCGCGGTTACGCCTACGACGCATCTTCGTTGCCTACGTTCATCGGGCCATTGGCGCGTGCTTATTATTTCCGCAGCGTCAAGCTCAGTCCCGATGCGATCCGCGAGCGCGAGGATTTGTTCGGACGATTCGGCGACGGATTCCGGCCCAACCGCCGGCACACTATCGCGCTGTCGAACGGATCGATCGTCGAAATCCCCGTCACGACCTTTCCGCTCCTCCGCGTTCCGATCCACATAAGCTATGTCGTGTATCTCGCCGCGATCTCGCCGGCGGCCGCGCTCGCGTACTTTCGCACCGCGATGACGGCATGCAAGCTCGCGCGCAGCGAACCTTCGATCCTGCTCCATCCGTTGGATTTCTTGGACGGAGCGGAATGTAAAGAGCTGGCATTCTTTCCGGGTATGAGCCTGGATCCGGGCATCAAGCGACACGTGGTCGTAGAGTCGATCCGGATGCTGGCAACGGCCTTCGAAGTCGTCCCGATGCGAGAAACCTTTGTCAGGGAACCGATTGGGTCGGTTAATCGTTATGGAGAATATGGCATGTCTGGGTAGTCATAGGTCCCGAGGCGTAGTAAGAAATGACTACGGCGATAACATTGTGCCTAACGGCAACCGTACGCTAAAATAATGTCTTTGCTACGGCGAAGCGACGAAGGCGGCGTCTTGGTCAACAAGCGTATCGAGTCAATCCTTTCGCGGCTAACGAAGCCGGTACGCGGAGCGGTATGGACGCTCGGCGTTTTCGATTTGGGCGGCGACCTTCTTGACTTTGCAGTCTCCAGCTCCCAAATCGATCGCAGCCGTAGCCTCGAGTTGCTCTGTGCGGCACCCGTGCCCGCTTCGCCAAAAGGCGTAAAGCTAAAGGTCACGGGCGAGAACGGCAAGATCGCCGCCAACCTCTTTGCCTCCACGATGCTCGATGCGACGAGGTACCTCGTCCTGGTGCTGGTTCGGTCGCAGACGAGCGACGCGACGTGGCTAAAGATCTCACAGAACCTTAAAAGTGCCGTCGCCCGCATCGCGGGCGCGCTGGCGACGCAACCCGCTCCCAACGTCGAGGGCCGGCGCGCCTTCGCCCCCCCGCCCAACGACGACTCCGCCTTCTTCATGCTGACCGCGCAGTTACAGGTGGCCTTTGCATCGCAACCCGAAAACGCCGCCTCGCCTGCCTTCGTCAAACTCGTCGCTCCTCACCGCGGGCGGCTACCCACGCTTCTCGAGCGGGCGGTGCGGCGATTGACGAAGTCCTGGGACTTCGCGCACATCGAGTCCTGCAGCGCAGGAACCGCGTATCCGGTCCCCGGGCTGGCCCTGCGCGTGGAACCGATGACCGGAACCGGGGTCATGGTCGGGGTCTCCCTTAAGCTCGACACGGATCGCCATCCGGTCACCGACGCCGCTGCCGCGTATCGGCTCTCGCCTCGGGAGCGGGAAGTGCTCCACGCACTGCTCGACGGTAATTCGGTAGCCGATATCGCAGCGAAGTTGGAACTCGCCGAATCCACCGTCAGCGACCACATTGCGCGGATGATCGTCAAGACGAACGCGCATAACCGAGTCGAGATGGCCGCGATGCTCCTAGGCTGGCCCGCGTTGCGGTCGCAATTTTTATCCCCCGGTCCCCCAAGGAATGGCTCTGTTGCCAATCCGTTACAAGACTCCGAGGAAGCAAACGGACGTGCATCGGGGCGCGTATCGTGGCGCTATAAGATCCGCTCGGTCCATTAGGCTAATCATTTCTTACTATGATTTCGCCGCTAATAACAGACGAATTAGGCCAAAAGCCCGATGTTCGCCATCGTACAGACCATCGGACCCACCAAAAAACGAGGTTGGCACGGATTGCCACTTACGCCATGCTATTGATGCGAGCTGCGTTTATGCGCAGCGGCTATACGTATTTTGACCGCTCAAGCCGAGCGACTTCGGTAGAAAGAGGACCATGAGCAGCCCAACCGGCCCTTTGCGAGTACTAATCATCGAGAAGCAACTGCTGTTTGCCAAAGCCGTGGCGCAGGTGCTTTCCGCCGACCCCGACGTCAAGGTCGTGGGAATCGCGGCGGGACGCGATGCCTCGGCACTCGCCAAAGATGTCGACGTCGTAATCATCGACATCGACACTGAAGAGATCGACAACGTCGTCGAACACTTCAAGAACCGATCTCCCCTCACCAAAATCTGCGCCCTTTCGTCGCACACGCAGGGGGAGCTCATGCAGCACTGCCTTTCTGCCGGTGCCGACGCTTATATCGTAAAGGATTCTTCGTTGCAGGAGCTGCTCACCGCCATTAAGGCGCTGGGTGAAGGCAACAGCTACGTCGATCCGCGAGTCGCGGCCTCGCTGCTTCGCCGGCGGGCACCGTCGAACCGTCCGACCAACGAGCTCTCGCCTCGCGAACGAGAGATCATACGGCTCATCGCGCAGGGGCTCTCGAATCGCGACATCGGGCGCCGTCTGGTGCTCTCCGAGAAGACGATCAAGAATCACGTCAGTCATATTTTCGCGAAGATACATTGTACGGCGCGTTCGCAAGCTGCGGTTCATGCGATCCGGATAGGCTTGGCGTAGAACCCATCGCAACGTCCGTCCCGCGCGGTTCCGGCGTCTGAAAGCAGAGGCGAACCGCACCGATTGCGAGCAGCAGAAGACCGACCCAGGTCGGGAGCTTTAGAAGAGACGCCGGCGCAGTCAGCGCCGGCGTCGCGCGTAGATACTCGGCCCACGCGCTGAATGCCTGATCGTGGGCGGCGGCATGGAACGATTGAGTGACGAGGTTCGAACCGACTAAGGGATGTTGAACGTGTTGGAGCAATAGTATGCACGCCAACGTTGCGAGCGTCGTGAGTATCGATATACCGATCCGTTTCTTCACGGGCCTCACGGCCCACACTCCGGACGCCACCCCGACGGCGTTTATCGTCAGCGCAGCAACGCCGGCGCGTTGCGTCCAAACGGCGACGAGCAGAGCGACGGCAACGACTCCGATCGTTTGGAACGCCACGCCTCGAAGCCGAGCGGCAATCACCAAAGCAGCCGCAAGCGAGAGCAATATTTGAATGTCGTGCAGGTAGATGCCGAACAGGAGCACGCAGGCGGGCGGCACGAGCGGCAACAGCTCGGGCTGCCGCCGGCGCACCGCGAGAATCCCGGCGATGACGACTCCGAAAGCTGCGACAAACCCGAACCATACCTTGCCTAGGAGCGATGCGACGGACGCGGTGAAACCGGCGGCGTAGAGCAAGTGGCTGAGGTTATACTGATCGGCCGCGACGATCTCGGCGTTCGCCATGCCCGGCAAGACTTGTGTCAGATACTCGACGTTGCGATCGACGCCGACGGCAAAAACGCTAACGAGCGCCAGCGACGCCACCCCGAGTCCGACGGCCACGCGCGAACGCGGTGCAAAAAGGAACGTGGCTAGCACCGCCGGGAGCCCGACGTTCGGCTGAATCAACGCAACGCAGACGGCCAGGCCGGCGCCGAACCAGCGCCCACGCCAAATCAGGAAGGCGGCAGCGCATATTGCGGCCAGCGCGAGCGGCACGACCTCGCCGTACGCCACGTTGAGCAGCGTTAGCGGCGCGACGGCAAGCAATACGGCACCGCGCGGCGCCGGAAGCATCTCTGCGAGAACGTAGGCGGCTAGCGCCGACGCAAGCACGAGCAAGACTGCGAAAATCATCGACGCAAGCCGGGGTGGAAGCGTAGCCAAAGCGGCAAAGGGCGTCATCGCATAGCCCGGTAGCGGTGCCGGCTCGACATAGCCATCGGGTAGCGTTGACGGTGCGAGTCGCCGCTCGCACGAGCGCAACGGTTCTACCCTATACGGGTCGACGCGTTCCTTGACAGCCACGCCGGCGCAGTAAAACGCCTTGAAACTCGCGCGCTCCACGTTGCCGTGAGCTGAGAGAAAGAGCGCTGCCGCGACCAAGGCAAGCGCAACGCCGACAAAGATAGCATTCGATCCGGTTCGCTCCACGCCGCTAGCATACGGCGTCAGCGCAACGGCGCGCGAGTGCCACCCGGCGGTGTCGTGCGGGCGAATGACTCAGGCCCTAGAACGGGGACCTTCGATTCAAAGATCAATGGTTCGGACCGAAGTGGGCGGCGTCTTCTTGCCGAGTTAGAATAGCCAGTGTGGCGGCAACCGGACATCTCTCGTTAGCGACCGCGCGCCGGCCGTCGCTCGCGCTGATCGCGCTGTGCGCGAATCTGGCCGTGACGCTCCCGCTCGCCTATATCCTCAACCTATGGCAAGACGAAGCCTATACGCTTCAGACGACGGGCCACGGCCTTGCCTATGCCTTTCATCAGGCGCTCGCCTTCGAGCAGAACGCGCCCCTGTACTTTGTCTTCCTGGCTGCCTTGCGTCACCTGGGGACGAGCGTCTTCTTCTTGCGACTGCCCTCGGTGCTTTGCATTGCTGTCGCGGTCGCGCTGGTTCCGGAGCTAGCGCGCCGGTACGTTCCCGCGATCGACGCGGGGCTCGTGACTTTGGTCGCGGCCTGGAATCCTTTCGTGATCTGGGCGGCGGTAGAGATGCGCGTTTATGCGCTCATCATCGTCCTGTCGGCGTTGCTGCTACTGACCTTTTTCGACGCCTTTCTCGCTCGCACGCCCTCCAAGGCTTCCGCGTTCGCGTATGCGGTTTGTTGCATCCTCGCGCTCTACACGCAGTATTACCTCGGTTTTCTCATCGCAGCACAAGCCTTGACCTTGCTACTGGTCCAACGCCGCGCGATCGGGCGCTTTGCGCTCTGCGCGGCCGCCGGCGCGATCGCCTTTGCGCCGATGCTCGCGATCGTCCCCGCGCAAGTCCAAAACTTCAAGAGCGCGTTCACGCCGCCCACGTTTCCTCGCGCGGTCGAGGTTTTGGGCGCCATTCTCGCTCGCTATGCCTTTCCCGTCCTTATCCCGCATGCAAAGCTCGTCTATCTAGCGCTCGCGGTAGGCGCGGTCGTCGCCGCGATCGCCGCTCGCAAGAGATTCACCTCGTTCGGCAACGGGACGATTCTGCTCATCACGGCTTGGACGTTCCTGTTCTTCGCGGTCGCAAGCTACGCGACAGGCGTCCAAATCCTCGACCGTCATGCCGCATGCCTCTACCTTCCCTTTAGCCTCAGCATCTTCGCGATCTTCACGTTCCTGCGCCGGCCGCTTCAAGAACGCGCGGCGCTTGGGTGGTCGTGCTTGGCGCTGTTGGCGTCGACGGTAGCACTCGTGCAAACCTATGCGCCGCTCGCAAAGCCCGGCGATTGGATCCGCGCGACGGCCTACCTGCGGGCGCACGAGCGTTGGCAAGAGCCGATCGTCGTGTTTGAAGCAGAAAATGCGCTGCCGCTGGCCTACTACTACCACGGCCCCAACCGGATCGTCGCGATTCCTCGCGGCGTCGATTTCCGCCGTTACGACGTGACCAGCTTCGTGCTGCACGGAGGGAGTGAAGTCCAGGCCGCCATCCCGCCCGCGCGGCGAGTCTGGCTGGTTACCGCGGGGGAGTGTGCCTCGGCAAACATACGATTTGGCTGCGACGTGCTCGAACGCTACGTCGCGCAGCACTACCGCACCGATTCGAGCGCTTCGTTCTATGGTTCGCGGATTCGGCTGCTTCAGCTCACGGCAGCTGCCCGACGGCCGTCCTCCTAGGAGCTCGGAGCTATGATGCGCTCGGTTGCTTTAAAAGCCCAGAAATTTTCGGCCTTCCTGCTGGCGCTGGCGGTCTTAATGTTGTACGCTTGCTGGAACGTAGCCGACTTAGCCAATTTGTACTACTAGGTTTACGCTACTAGGGTGATCCTCGAAAGGGACTTGAGATGGACTACTTTTTCGCAATGCTCGTCGGACTTATACAGTATTTCAACCCCGCGGACGATACGCCCGGCGGGATGACGTCTTCCATTAGCGTGTCGACGGCCGTAGTTGCGATGATCCCCAACGAAATCTCATAGTTTCTAATGAAAAGCCCTGACTTGGCAGCAGGAGGCCAGCCGAGCGGGGCTTAAGCGAGCGTTGGGAAGACAATACCAGCGGCGTCTTTTCAATGCTTAGATCAGCGAGGAGCGACATTTTTGTTCCCCGGCCTTGAGACGTTCTCGGAACAGTCTCCACTCGAGCTCTATCTAGAGGGCCGTCTTGACGCATGTCTGCGCGCAACCGCCGGCGCAACGTCCGTCGCAGATCAAATCCTCCGCGTCCGAGCGCTCATTCGGAAAACCGATTACCTGACCGCGCTCGACACGATCGCCGGCATCGAACCTAAGGACGACAACGCCTCAGCGCTTCTGCTAGCCCTCAAATCGTCGTGTCATTCCTATCGCGGCGAGCTCGATCTTGCGCGCGGCGCCCTAGCGGCGGTCCGGCCAAACGAGTACGCGCTCGACGTCCGGTTCGAACTGGCGTATGCAAGGGTTCTCATCGCTTGGGTCGAGGGCGACTCGGATGCCATGGAGCGAGCTCTTTACGATTTCGGCGACAGTCCGTCGGAGAGCGTGCTCGCCCGCTGGTACTTCGCTCGCTCGTGGATTGCGGCGCTGCGCGGCGAATTCGTCCAACAGCTTGCACTGCTCGAGCAGACGGCCCAACACATCGTTGCGTCGCCCCGGTCGCTCGATCTATTTCTGCTCGCAAAGGCGACTCGAGCAATGGTCCACTTGGTGCGTGAAATCCATGCACCCGAGACGTTTGCCTTCGCCGTACGCATGGTCGAGTCGCTGCCGTGGAACGAGGAACTCGAAACCGAGCGTTTCTTGACGTTCCGCGGACTCGCTTGGGCATATGCGTTACGCGGGTTACACGAGAAGGCGTTTCAATACGCATATTTTGCCCGCGACATCGCACCGTCGGCGAGTTGGGTCACTGCGTCGTATTGCGACCAGGCGTATCTCGCGCGGATGGCCGGAGAGAACCGCAGCGCCGACGCACTGGTAGATCATGCGGTCGCATGCGCGAAGGAAACGGATTGGACTTCTCGCGGCGAAGAGCGCGTCTCGCTGTTGAATCTCGTGGAGCTCGTCGCCGACCGCGATCCCGCCGCGGCGCGCGCAGTCCTATCGATCTACGAGGCGATTCCGGTCGCCGTGGCGCCGGCACTCGCTTTCGCGCACGACGTTCGCTTGTCGGCGATGGAAGAGTACGCCGCAGGCGTCGCGCTTGCGGCATCTGGTGAGCGTGGAGCGGCGGTCGAGGAGCTCGCAAGCGCCTACTCTACCTTCTCGTCTATCGGCTATGCGTGGCGGGCTGCCGCCGCAGCCCTGCGGATTCATATGGTCACCGGAGAGGATACGTGGCTGCGCTATGCCAGCGACGCGGTGCAGGACTTTACGCAGAGCTCGGTGGCCGAACAGATTCGCCGGCGCGCGGCGGCGACGGTCGTGGATCCCCGAGTTGCGGCGCTCACGCCGGCCCAGCGGCGAGTCTTCGCACTTCTGTGCGAAGGGCTGAGCGACAAGGAGATCGCCAAGAGCTTGGGCATCTCGCCGGAAACCGCCAAAAACCACGCTGCGCGCGTCAGGACGGCGTTCCGCGTTCACTCACGAGCGGCCCTGATCGCGAGCACGCGAGGGCTGGCGGCGGTCGTCTAAGGCCCGATCCGCCTGCGTATAGCCCACCTGTCCCCCTGAAGGGGACCGGTGCCCCAAGCCGATTGCGGCATGGGTCGGTTCCCTGCCGCGGCGCGACGCCGTACAATTCAGTTATGGGTCGCTCATCTGCTTTTGTCGCCCTGCTGTTCGCAGGCGCCGTTTCCTTTTGCGCCGGCAGTGCCTCGGCGGACTCCGCCGGGAATCCAACTCGCATTCATCCCGGGGACCAGCTAAGCGTTCAGGTCTACGGCGACCAAACGCTCTCTCAGAACGTGATCGTGCTCGGCGACGGCACCGTCGACTACCCGCTGATCGGACGCGTTCGGGTAGCCGGCAAAACCCCAGACCAAGCGGCCGCCGCGTTCGTCACGCATCTGCGCCAATACGTGCGCAATCCGGTCGTTAACGTTCTGATCGCGCAGCTCGGTCAACCCGACGTGCTGGTGCTCGGCGACGTGAAGACCCCCGGAAAGTATCAGTTGCGCTCAGATGCAAAGCTGACCGACGCAATCGCCGCTGCCGGCGGGCTGGTCAACACCAACGGCGCGTTTCCCAACGCTCGCGTCGCCGATGCCAGCGGCAACGTGCAAACCGTATCGCTGCAGAATCTGCTGCAGCGCGGCGACACGGCACTCGATCTCTCCTTGGGCGAAGGTTCGGTTGTTTACGTCCCGGGCAGAACGCCGCTGATCGTCGAGGTCGCCGGCGCGGTCGATCACCCCGGCGACGTGCAGGTTAGTGAAGGCGACCATCTCTCCATCGCCATTGCAAAGGCCGGGAACAGCCAAAACTCGCAAGCTGATCTCAACCACATTCGGCTCGTACGAACCGATCCGAGCGGAAAGCAAACAACGCAACAAATCAACCTCTACGACGCGCTCAACAAAGGTGACTATCAGGTCGATGTGGCGCTGCAGAAAGGCGACGTCATCTACGTTCCGCAGTCAGCGAAGCATTCCGACTTCTTCGGCGGACTCGGCTCTGGTCTGCTCTACGTTCTTACACGACTGATTCCCTAACTTTCTCGGCTTCGCAAGGAGTTACGGCGATGTCTAAATGCTGCTATCGAGGCATGGTCATCTTCTTCGGTATCGTAATCAGTGCGTGCGGTCGCGGCGCGCAGTCCTCGGACGAGCTCTTACCTCAGGCGCACACGCCGGTTTCGCAATCGCCGGCCTCACAGTCCGGCAAGATTTCGCACGTGGTGATCGTCATTCAGGAGAACCGAAGCTTCGATAATCTCTTTGCGACGTTTCCAAAGGCCGACGGTGCGACCAAGGGTTTGCTTTACGGCGGTGGCTACGTCAATCTCACAGAGCGCAAGCTCGAAAGCGGCCTCACCCTCGACAATAGCTGGAGTGCCTTCCAAACCTCCTACGACGGCGGCAAGATGGACGGCTTCAATCTCGTGTACGTCAACGAGCACCGGTGCACGTGTGCCTATCAGTACGTCAACCCGATAGACATCAAACCCTATTGGTCGATGGCCAAGCAGTACGTGCTGGGAGACCATATGTTCCCGACGCAGGCCAGCGGAAGCTTTACGGCACACCAGGATCTGATCCGAGGCGGCACCGAGCTTAACTCGTATGAAACGCTCATCGACTTCCCGACCGACGGTCCGTGGGGCTGCGATGCGCCGCCCGGCGTGGTGACCTCATTGCTTACCAGCTCCGGCCAGTACCTGCAGGGTCAAGGGCCATTTCCTTGCTTCACCTATAACACGATGCGCGATCTGCTTGACGCTAAGGGGGTGTCGTGGAAATACTACACGCCGACGATCACCACTCACGGCGGCGATCTCTGGAACGCGTACGATGCGATCAAGGCGGTGCGTGAAGGATCGGAATGGTCGACCAACATCTCCTCGCCCGAAACGAACATTTTCAAGGATATCTCCGGAGGCGCACTGCCGGCCGTCTCGTGGATAGTTCCCGACGGCCAGAACTCGGATCATCCCGCTCAGCAACTGTGGGGCATTAAAAAGGACACCGGCCCCTCGTGGGTTGCGTCGATCGTCAACGCGATCGGCCAGAGCCAGTATTGGAACTCGAGCGCGATCGTGGTGGTGTGGGATGACTGGGGCGGATTCTACGATCACGTCGCACCCCCGCAGCTCGATTACACCGGACTCGGTTTCAGAGTGCCGCTGCTCGTCGTCTCGCCGTATGCTAAGGCCGGCTACGTTTCACATACCCCTTACGAGTTCGCCAGCATCTTGAAGTTCGTGGAGCGGACGTTCGGGCTGGGCAGCCTGGGGACGACCGACGTTCGCGCGACCAGTATCGGAAACGTGTTCGACTTCAAGCACGGCCCGCGGACCTTCACACCTATAGCAGCAAAGTATTCGAAATCGTTTTTCGAGCGCCAGCGACCGTCGAACATGCCGGTCGACACAAACTAAAAGCCTACGTTTTTCTGCGCGCCAAGAGGAGCACGCTGGGGGTTGCCACGAGCGCGAGGACGCCGGTGACGAGAAATGCGTCGGCATAGGAGAGCGCCGCGGCTTGCGCCTCGATGGTTGCGGCAAGCTGACCGATGCTTCCGTGCTGCAAGAATTCGGTGACCGGCAGCCGCGAGATCGAGGCTTGCGCGGCGAGAATCGTTTGATGGAACTGCAGCCGGCGATCGAGGAACGCGACGATCGACGCCGACGAAATCGAGCCGCCCAGCTGGAACGAGAGCACGATAAAGGCCGCGGCTTTGGCCGCCGCGTCCGGCGTCACGGCGCGCATAACCGCGACCAGTAGCGGCGAGTAGATGCAGGCCGATCCGGTTCCGATCACCAGTAACGGAAGAGCGAGCGCTCCGAGATCGCTCTGCGTCGTTACGCTGTTGGCCAGCCAGAGCAACCCAAGACCCGCGACCGCCAAGCCGCCTCCGATCAGCCAGCGCAAGTCGAGTTGGGGGATGCTCGTGAGACGCGCGACCGGGATCGTCAACAACAGCACCGGTAGCGCGCGAATGCCGATCATAATGCCCGCAAGCGTGCTCGTGAAGCCCAGAGTCTCGACCGTGAACTGGGGCAGCAACAGCAGGCTTGGGAAAACGATCCCCGCTAAGGCTCCAGCGATTGCCAACGCCGCGGTTACCGCGGGCGCGCGCAAGATGCGCAGGTCCACGATCGGTTCGGCAACCCGCAACTCCCACCAAACGAAGGCGGCAGTCGCCGTCAGCGCGAGAACGGTGCAGAGCGCGATGGTCTGATCCGAGAACCAGTCGTCGTGCTGGCCCTGGTCCAGCACGTACTGCATGCAGCTCACCGCGACGATCAGCAAAGCGATCCCGGTCACGTCAACACGAGCCGGCTGCGGCCGCGTATTGTCGCGCATGTAACGCGCCAACAAGACGAACGCGACGAGACCCGGAACGATATTCACGTCGAAGATCCAGGGCCACGAGAGATTGTCGACCAGAATTCCCCCCAGCGTCGGCCCGATGGAAGGGCCGAGGATCGTACCCAGTGCGAAGATCGACTGGCTCGCTCCGAGCTGCTCCGGCGGAAACGTGTCGCGCAGAATGACCTGCGCAACGGCGAGCAGTCCGCCGCCGAAGGCACCCTGCACGACGCGGAAGAGAATTAACGCCGTGAGCGACGTCGCCAGCCCGCAAAGAAACGATGCGATCGTGAATCCCGCGATCGAAACCAGGAAGTAGTTCTTACGCCCAAAGCGCAGTTGCAGCCAGGGTGTAAGCGGGATCACGACGACGTTGGCGATGACGTAACCGGTGAGCACCCACGTCGCTTGGTCTACGGTCGCTCCCAAATTCCCCTGAATGGTCGGTAGCGCTACGTTCACGATCGTGAGGTCGACCGTTTGCAATAATGCGGCCAGCATGACACCGGCGACGACGAGGTAGCGGCGCGCACCGTACTCGACCAGCGACGATGCAGCCGCCGGGCGGGGCGCCTTCGGCGTTCTCGCTCGAGCCGGCACAACGCCGGCGAGTCCGGCGACTCTTTCAGCAACTGCCATAGTGGGTATCAGGTTTATGAGTCAGGTGGGTTGCGTGTAGGATACCGCCTATGCGATACTATGACTAGAACCTATCTTATCCTAGTACTGTCCCTGCCAGCCTCGTAAAGGTACCAACATGAACACCGCGGTCGAACGGCGGCACGAGCTGAGCGACTTCCTGCGCACGCGTCGTGCCAAAATCATGCCCTCCGACGTCGGCCTGGCCGACGGGGCGCGCCGCCGGACCCCCGGATTGCGCCGCGAAGAGGTAGCGCTGCTCGCGAACATCGGCACCACTTGGTACACCCGCCTCGAGCAGGGCCTGCCGATCAACGTTTCAACCGACGTGCTGGCAGCGATCGCGCGAGCGTTGCGGTTGACGTCCGACGAGCGGCGCCATCTCTATCTCCTCGCGGGCCTCGCGCTCTCATTTGCGCCGCGCGAAGAGGAACAGGTCAGCGATCTCGTGCTGCGCGTGCTCGAAACGCTCGAGCCGTCGCCGGCCTACATTCGCGGGCGCCGCTGGGACGCACTTGCGTGGAATCGCAGCGCCGACGCCCTCGCCGACTTCTCCGGTGCGACCGGCCTCGAGCGCAACATCGTCTGGCGTCTCTTCCGCGACGAAAGCTCGCAGTGCCGCTACGGCGATCTACCGTGCGCGATGCGCCGCTGCGTCGCGAACTTCCGCACGGTCGCCGCGAAGTATCCGAACGACGCCGCCTTCACCGAGCTGATCGACGACCTTCGCACAAACTCGCAGGAGTTCAGACAGCTGTGGGCCGAGCACGATGTGTTGGGCTCCACCGAAGGTCTGAAAAAGTTCCTCCATCCCGAGTTGGGCGAGTTCATTTTGGATTACACGGCATTCGACATTCCCGACGGCGGCGACATGCGGCTGATCGTACTGACCGCTGCGCCCGGCTCGGAGAGCGAGCGCAAGCTGGAGCTACTCTCGGGAACGCCTTCAATGACCCCCGCCTGAGGTAGTAGCCTCTGACGGAAAGTCTTTAAAAGACTGCTTCACGCGGTATTCGCTCGCCGGATAACGCGAGCGAAGACTCGCCCATTGGGTCAAAAGCTCGTCGCTATCCGGATCGCGCCGGTAGCGCGTTACCCCGAGATAGTACTGCGCCTCCGGCGCGGCGTAGGTTGTCAAGAACCCCTTGAGCACGTTGACGTAGACCGCTTCGGCCTGATCGAAGCGTTTCAATCGAAGATACGCCATGCCGAAGCCGCAGAGCGCTCGCGCGAGGAACTCGGGCGGGGGCAAGAAACCGTCCCAGCGATAGAGCTCGAAGCCGTCGTGGTAAAGAATCCTGATATCCGGCGTCCAGATGTGATGGATCCCGTGCAGGAACCGGTTGTTCTCGCCTTTTGTATTGTCAATCTGAACCGGAATGCTGTGCTCGACGATCGCGTCGACGACGGGGACTAGCGGATACGTCACGGTATCCAGCGCTTGGCACCCTCCTCAACCAGGGTTGAAGACATCGAGGAAGACGAACTTCCGCTCCGACCTTGCGCGCTCGAGTGCTGCTTCGTAACTCGATTCCCAAGGTATCTGCGCCACCGTACAACCTCCATCGTTCGAATTGGTCGCCGCCGCATCGTTCGAGTACGGGGTTAAATTCCCCCGGCGCGGCGGCGCAGCGCGTCGTAAACGGTTGCGGCATCTAGCTCGTTGAGATTCGCGAGCACGCGCGATGCAAGCGCGAGCGTACCGGCGCCGGGCGGAAACGCGCGATTGGGAATCGCGACGACGGCCAACCCCGCGCAGTAGGCTGACCGAATGCCGTTATCCGAATCTTCGACCGCCGCGGTTCGCGACGGTTGCGCGTGCAGCAACTCAACGGCGCGCAGGTAGACGTCGGGCGCAGGCTTTCCACGTGAGACCTCGTCGGCCGAAACAACCACGGCAAAGAGTTCGCCCCAGCCGGTCTTCGAAAGAACGCTCTTCGCGACGGGGAGGGCCGCGGAGGTCGCGAGGCCCAGCCGAAAGTCGCGCGCCATCCGCTCGAGCGCTTCATTCGCACCGGGCAAAATCGGGACGTCCTGCAGCCGCGCGGTGACTGCCTCCACGACCTGTTTTGCAATCGCGGCCGCCGCAAGATTGACGTTAAGGTCGTCATGAATGTAACGCGCCCACTCCTGCGTGCGCATGCCGATCATCGTGGACTGCGCGTTGTCGTGCCAGCTGCCGCCATGTGCGTTCACGAACTCGTGCCGCACGTCTCGCCAGACCTGCTCGCTCTCGATGAGAGTTCCGTCGAGATCGAAGACGACGCACGGCAACCCATCGGTCATCCTTGCGGCGTTCGGTCCAGTTCTTCCATATCCGCTGGGGTAAGCTGCAGGCGCGCGGCCTCGACGTTCTCCTTGAGGTGCCGCGCGTTCGAGGTGCCCGGAATAGGCAGCATGACTTGCGATTTTGCGAGCAGCCATGCCAATGCGACTTGCGCGGGAAGCGCCTCCAAACGCCGTGCAATTCGCGCTAGCGCTCCGCCCGGCTCGGCCAGGTCTCCGGTTGCGAGCGGAAACCATGGTATGAATCCGATGTTTTCGCGCGTGCAGTATTCGAGGACGTCTTCGGAGTCCCGATCGGCGAGGTTATATAGATTCTGCACGGAGACGATTGTCGTCATACGGCGAACCGCTTCAATCTGCTCGAGGCTGACGTTGGAGAGGCCGATGTGGCGGACCTTTCCTTCGCGCTGGAGCTCGCTCAACGTGCCGATTTGTTCTTCTAACGGCACCTTTGGATCCACGCGATGCAGCTGCAAGAGATCGATGCGCTGCAGCCGCAGCCGGTGCAGGCTTCCCTCGCAGGCCGCGCGCAGATGCTCGGGACGTCCGTCGGGCTCCCAGCGGCTGGGTCCCGGTCGTACCAGGCCCGCTTTGGTTGCGATCACGAGATCGGATGGATACGGATAGAGCGCTTCGGCGATAAGCCGCTCCGAGACTTCCGGCCCGTACGAGTCCGCGGTGTCGACGATGGTGACGCCGAGATCAGCCGCCGTTCGTAAGACGGCGATCGCCTCGTCGTGGTCGGCCGGCTCGCCCCAAATCCCCGCCCCCGTAATGCGCATCGCGCCAAAACCTAGGCGGTGCACCGGCAGGTCGCCACCGATCGCAAACGTTCCGCTCGCAGCCGCCGGTCGCGTGTCGGATTGCGTCGTGATGTCTGACGTGTTCATGCCTACCGAAATATCCGCTCGCGCGATTTGGTTGCGCTTGCAAGAGCACTGAGGCTGCGTGAGAAAAGACGACCAACGTGAGTTCGCACAGATTCGAAAACAGCGATCCGGCCAAGCGCGCCGCCGGACATGCCGCAGTCGATCGCTACGTTCGCGATGGAATGTGCGTTGGGCTGGGGACCGGCACGACGGCATACTGGGCGATAGAGAGGGTCGGGCAACGGATTGCGGCGGGCGAGCGCATCGTCGCCGTCGCAACCTCGAGGGACACGGAGTCGCTCTGCCGGCAACTGGGGATTCCTCTGGTTGGACTTTTGGAGCTCCCAATGCCGGTTGCTATCGATGGCGCCGACGAGGTCGCTCCAGATCGATCGTTGACGAAGGGCGGCGGCGGCGCGCTCTTTCGCGAGAAAGCGGTTGCACTCTCGTGCGAACGATATATCGTGGTCGTTACTCAGTCGAAACTGGTGCCCGCCTTAGGCGCATTCCCGCTCCCGATCGAGATCGTACCGTTCGCGGCGCCGTACGTACGGCGCGAGATCGAGCGACGATTCGACGCGGTCGCGGTGGCGCCACGCGAAAGCGAGGGGCAACCCTTCGTTACCGATAACGATAACTGGATCTTCGACGCTCGCTTCGGCGAAATCGAAGATCCGCGTCGCCTCGACGAACGGCTACGCGAAATTCACGGCGTGGTTGCGACCGGATTGTTCTACGGAATCGTCGACGAGGTGCTCGTCGGCGACCCCAGCGGCAGCGTTCGCGCGGCTTAGACCCTACCTCGGACGCACGTCGGGTCGCAGTACCAGCACGGCGGAAGCACTCCGTGCGATCGCGGCGCTGCTGAACGGCAGCGGTCGGAGTAACCCTTCGACCCACGAACGAGTGAGGTCGGTATAATGTCCCGAACCAGCTTCGCCGGACTCTCCGCTCGGAATGCTAACGCCGCCACGATCCCAGTCACCGACATCCCAAACCGCGCGGAACCCTTGTCCAAAACCCGGTTCTTGCAGATGGATCGTGTATTCGTCTCCGGCCCCCGGAAGCCACGCGCCGTTGAGGAATGCGAAATTCATCGGGGCCAACGGGTGCTCGATTCGCATACCACCGGCATCGCGCCAGGCGCGACGCTCGTGGGCTGCAAACGAAAGCGCGCCACCCAGGTCCTGCTCGAGCTCGAAGCCCGCTCCCTCGCTGCGCGGTTCGCTCATGCGCGCGCGCAGCGCCACCGGATTCTCGATCAGCTCGAGCCGCAACGCGTGCTCGAGCGCGGCAGCGCGCGAACCGGGATCGTAACGACCGTTCCATACCGCCAGCGATGCGAGAGGCTTTTCGTCACTCATGTCCGCGGGATGCGCCCGCGCGAATCGCAGGACGTCGTGCGCGATCTCGAGGTCGATCGGGGAGAGCGTATCGAGCTGCATTCGCGCGAAGTATGCAACGTCGTAGCGCCGCCGAACTGCCAGCAGCTCGGCAATGCGGTAGGCACGGTACGGTGGCTCGAACTGCGCGGATAGGCGGTATGGGTAGGCGGATCCGTACGCTTTGTTATTCGCGGAGAGCAGGATCGCGTCGCGAGCCGGCTCTCGGCCGGGCAACTGCGCAAACGCGAGCGGAACGAACGTCTTGCGAAGGTCGGTGGCCCGGTGCACGTATCGTCCCCAAGCCGGATCGTCCGGCACGAGACCCGCGACGTGATAAGCCACGCTTCCGCTGCTATCTGCGATGACGAAATTCTGCGGGGAGCCGCGATACTTCGAAAGAATCTTTAGCGCCTCGCCGACGCTGCGCGCGCGGTCGAGCTCGAGCGCGCTGGCGATCGTCGAGCGTCTTTGCGCGTAAATCGGCCAACGCACAAGCACGAGCGACGAACGGTCGTTATCGCTGGGAACCGAAAAGTCGCGCCCCGTGCGATAATATGCGACTTTGACGTCGTGCGAAAATCGGACGCGAAAGCGCTCGACTACCCACGATTCACGGCGCAAGCGCCCGGCTTCGAAAAGGCTCGTCGTTGCCATCTCTGCATTGGTCGATGCCCATGCGAGCCGCTCGTTGTGGCCAAGCACGACTCCCGGAAGGCCGGGAATCGTCGCGCCTGCGGCGTGCACGCCCGGCGCCCGCACGTCGATGAGATACCAGATGCCCGGAATCGTGACGTCGAGGTGCGGATCGTTTGCGAGGATCGCTCGTCCGTCAACCGTACGCGTGCCGCCTGCAGCCCATGCATTGCTGCCGATCGGCCGCTGCGATCGTGCCGCGAGGTCGGAGTCGGAGCAGCCGCTTCGGGGGGCGGGATTCGGCCGAGCGTCGCGACGGCCGTCAACCGTAACGTCGTAGCGAGGATCGGACAACGGAAAGAGCAGCGCGAAGCAACGCGCTCCGCGATGCCGCCATACCGCGTCGCGTGCAAAGATCGCGTGCCAAGCGTCGGAAAGCTCGAGCGACGCCACGATCGAGACGGCGAGCGAATCCTTCGGCGTCCACGGTGCCGGGCGATAGAGCAGCATGCGAAACTCGACGGGCAACGGCTGCATGATCGCGGCAGCATTGACCCCGTCACTGAATGCGACCAGCGCCGCGCGATCGTTCGGCGCAAGTGCCCGAGACTGGCGTTGCGCGATGCCGTCGACGTCGACCGCTCGTTGCGCCTCGTCAAGGGCGAGCGCTTTCGCGCCAAGTATTTCGGCGAGGCGGCCGTAGGCATAACGCCGCGTAAGGTCGAGCTGGAAGAGCCGATCCGATCCTTGCACGTAACCTTCGGCAAAGAAAAGATCGTGTTCGTTGCGCGCGCTGATATGCGGGACGTCTCGCCGGTCGCGGACGATCGTCACCGGTTCGTGCAGGCCGGCGATGATGATGCTACCGTGCGTCGTCGCCGCTGCCTGGAATCCGGCCTCGACGTTCGCAGCATAGGCGAGGGCAATTCCTACGACGCAGGTTGCAAAGGCGAGCGCGTGCCGATAGACCACGCGCGCAACTGCGAAAACCACGCTCGGGTCGGCGCTTTGAAGCACGCGCGGATCGGGTCGCTCGAAAAAGCTCACGTCCGCTCGATTCAGCGCCCCACGATGGGGCTGCGTGACGGCGGGCTAGCGGATCGGGTCGGCGTCCTGCAGCATCCGCTTGCGGTGCTGCTCGCGTTTCCATCGCAAAAGGCCTTGCAGGCGCCGCTGCTTCTCCAGCACTGCCTCCGCAGCCAAGACCGGGAACGTCTTTTCGGAGAACTCATTGACAATCGCCACCAGATCGTCGACGCAACCTTCGATCGCGTCGCGCAAGTCGGGCGGAAAGTCGTTCGGTACCCATAGCCGCAGCCGATGGCGACTGTCGGGCCGGGCGTCCCCCCAGACGACGAACTCTGCGCCGTGCGCCTTCGCCTGGTGGTAGATTTCTAGCGCAGCCGTTGCAAGTTCTCCTGATCGGACCGCGAGGATCGAGCTGATTCGGTGCCTCGAACCGGGGACGGATGGTCCGGTCCGTCCCGGCTTCTCTTGCTTACCGAAGAATTGTAAAGAATCAATAAAACCGAGCGCGCCGGGAGCGCAGGCTCAGTCGCGTTGTCGCTCAACGCGATCGGCGAATCATAAAGCGACCGAGTATCGTCGCTTGGGGGAGGAACGGCGCGCCGGGATGAATTGTCATTCATGCAAAGACTGCCGTTGCTTTTTTGCGCCCTTTTTCTTGCGAGCTGCGCGGGCGCGACCGGACCGTCGCCGATTCCGGTCTCCGCGCAAGGAGCGACGCGAACGCATGACGCCGACGCGAACTTCGAGAGCGTCTTTAGTTTCAACGGCGCCAACGGTAAGGAACCCTACGCAAGCTTGATCGCGGTTGATGGAGCGCTTTACGGCACGACCTACAGCGGCGGCGCGCACGATTCGGGAACCGTCTTCAAACTCGCGCCGTCCGGCACGCAAAGCGTGCTGCATAGTTTCAAAGATGGAATGGACGGCTCGCTCCCGCAATCGAGCCTGCTCAACGTACAGGGAACGTTTTACGGCACGACGATCGAGGGTGGGGGTCCGGGCGAAGAGGGCGTGGTCTTCAAGATCGTAAGCTCTGGTGGGGAGAGCGTCATTCATCGGTTCGCGGGCGGCGATGACGGCGCCAGCCCCTATGCGGGGCTCACTGAAATAAACGGCGTGCTCTACGGCACCACCGCCGCAGGCGGAATGCACTCGGAAGGCACCGTCTTCAAGGTTACGACCGCGGGCAAAGAGAGCGTCCTTTATAACTTTGGCAGCGTCAACGGCGACGGCGCAACGCCGGTCGCACGACTGATCAACGTCAAGGGCGTGCTCTACGGCACGACGTCGTTCGGCGGATCGCAGTGCGGATCGCTGGGCTGCGGAAGCGTCTTCAAGATCACGACCTCTGGTGCGGAGAAGGTGCTTCATAGCTTCAAAGGTCGCCGGGATGGCTCGAACCCGGCCGCAGCCTTGACCGATCTGAACGGCACGTTCTACGGCACGACGACGCTCGGTGGACTGAAGAACGCGGGAACCGTTTTCAAGTTGACACGTTCCGGCGCGGAGAGCGTCATCTATAGTTTTAAGGGCGGTGAGGATGGGGCTTCGCCGCAGGGGCTGGTCGAGCTCAACGGCAGGCTTTACGGCACCGCATCGGCAGGCGGCTCGAGGCACGACGGGACGGTTTTTGCGATCGCGACATCCGGCAAGCTCAGCGTGCTGCACACCTTTACGGGCGGCACCGACGGCGCAACGCCGCGAGCCGGCCTGCGAAACGTCAACGGCGTGCTCTACGGCACGACCGTCGCCGGGGGCAGCCACAAAGCGGGGACGATCTTCAGCCTAGCGCCCTAGCGACGCATAACCTCTAGCACTTGCGCGTGAGGCTGTAGCCGCCCCCGCGCAGGTGCTTTCCGTCGGCAGATAACGTGAGCGTGTGGTTGCCGTAGTAAGTAAACGTCGCCGTATTGTCCTTGAGCGCCCAGTTCCCCGAGACGCCGTCGCTGTCGGTGACGTCACCCGTGAGCGTCATCGTAAACGTGAGTCCGGGCTTGTCGTCGGAGACCCACGTTCCAACCAAACTGGTCGTCGCACATCCGGTCGGGATCGGCGTCGGCGTCGGAATCGCCGCAAGGGACGTGAGCGCGCCGCCGTAGAATTTGTGCGCGACGTCCAAACAGAGCGCGTTGGCGGTATACGGATTATCCGGCAGCTGTACTGCACACGTAAAGGTGACGACGTAGCCTTTGGGAAGCGCGTAACAGCGGACCACCGCTGATGCGGTCGGCGTTCCGGCCATGCCGTTTGCCGAGTGTGCGATCCAATCGCCGCTGCCGGGAGTCGACTCGGTCGTATCCTGGAGAAACGCGTCAAGTGCTCCTTTCGCTTTCGCACTACAGTCACCGAGCGAGCCGGTGTCGCTCACGTGCCGAATACCGACCGAAAAATCAACCGCCGCGGGTGCTTGGGAAGTACACCAGATAAGTCCGCAGAGCAGCGCGCTGCTAACGATCGCTGCGCGCCGTGCGCGCGCGCTCAAGGCTGACCTCCGAAATGATCCGCGAGCTGCCCGCAGATCACGCTGGCGGCCTCCGGTGCGGCCGGCGTTTGAGCCGCGCACGTAAACGTTACGACGTAGCCCGTGCCGTCGAGCGGATAGCAGTGTACGGCGGCCGCGGCAAATGAGTTGCCGGCCGTGTCGACCGCTCCCGTTCCCTCCCATTCATGCGTGTCTCCGATTTCGGCGGATCTCCCGAGCACGGAAGTCAGCGCGCGACCGGCCTTGCTGTCGCAACTGCTCACCGGTTCGTTCGGGACGACGTTGCGGGCGCCGACCACGACTTCGAGCGCCGCCTGGGCGGGCCGGCCTGTCAAGCCCATGGCAAGCGAAAAACCAAGTGCAACCGCGCCGACCCGATTCAGAAGCATTGGAACCACGGCAACCTCCTAAGCGGAGGATGCGCTAGACAACAGCGAAGCTCCCCCCGACATGACTCGAACGATAGCGGCTCTCCTTTTTTCCGCGCTTCTTGGTGTCGCTCCGGCCGGCGATCCATACCTGTGGCTCGAAGACGTGCACGGCACGCAAGCGATGGCGTGGGTAAATGCGGAGAACGCGAAGACGCTCGCCGTACTCAAAAACGATCCCAACTTTGCCGGTCTCTACGCGGACGCGCTCAGAATTGCCGAGGCAAAAGACCGGATTCCAACGCCTGAGTTCATCGCCGGGTCGATCTACAACTTTTGGCAAGACGACGAGCACGTTCGCGGCATTTGGCGGCGTACGACGGCCACCGATTTCGCAAGCGCATCGCCGGAATGGACGACCGTGCTCGACCTCGACGCGGTCGCGAAAGCCGAGAACGCCAACTGGGTGTGGAAGGGCGCCGATTGCGCGTGGCCGCAAGAGAATCGCTGCATCGTCTACCTGTCCGACGGCGGTGAAGACGCGCTGACCGCCCGCGAGTACGATCTCTCCGCAAAGCAGTTCGTTCCGAACGGGTTCACGCTGCCGCGGGCCAAACAACGAACCGCGTGGGAGAATCCCGACTCGCTGCTCGTCTCCCGCGAATGGTCGCCGGGAGAACTAACGACTTCGGGATATCCTTTCGTCGTGAAGCGCCTCGAACGCGGCCGGCCGCTGTCGAGCGCGGTCGAGGTTTTCCGCGGAAATACGTCCGACGGCGGCTACGGTGTAACGCCGTTGGTGCTGCATGACGGCGCCGGTAATAGCGCGACGCTGATCGCGCGGCCGCTGACGACCTTCGAAGCGGAGTATTACTTGGTCACAGCGGGCGGTCCGCGACGGCTGGCCCTTCCGCTTAAGGCGCAGCCGTCCGGGCTCGTTGCCGGACAACTGCTCGTCACGCTTCAGGAAGAGTGGAACGCGAACGGTACCGCCTTTGCGCAAGGCTCGCTCGTCGAGATCGATCTTGCCGCGGCAACCGCGGACCCGCAACATTTGAAGCCGTCTCTCGTCTACGCACCCGGCCCCCGCGAAACGCTCGAGGACGTCGCGCAAACGAGTTCGCGGCTGCTGCTTACGACTTACGAAAACGTCCGCGGGCGCGCTTGGGTTTATACGCCGGCCGGGAAACAGGGTTGGACGAAAGAGCGGCTCGATCTGCCCGATGAGTCGTCGATCGTCGTCAACGACGCCGATCGTCACGGCCAGAGCGCCTATCTGACCACCACGAGCTTTCTCGTGCCGCCGACGCTCTGGCATGTCGATGCGGCGACCGCCGCAGCGAGCATCGTGAAGGTCTCGCCGCCTCGGTTCGACGCGTCGAACGACGTCGTCGAGCAGCGCGAAGCCGCCTCCAAGGACGGAACGCAGATACCGTACTTCATCGTGCACCCGAAGAACATGAAGCTCGACGGAAACAATCCGACCTTGCTTTACGCGTACGGTGGTTTCGACGTTTCCGAAACGCCGAACTATAGCGGGATTCTCGGCAAGCTTTGGCTCGAGCGCGGCGGCGTTTACGTGCTCGCAAATATTCGCGGCGGCGGGGAGTTTGGACCGTCCTGGCACGACGCCGGCCTTACGACGAACCGCCAGCGCATTTACGATGATTTTGCGGCCGTCGCGCAGGACCTGATCGCGACCAAGGTCACGAATCCGCGCCGGCTGGGCATTCAGGGCGGCTCCAACGGCGGGCTCCTGATGGGCGTGGAGTTCACGCAACATCCGGAGCTCTGGCACGCCGTAGACATTCAAGTTCCGCTGCTCGACATGCTCCGCTTCGAGCAAATTGCGGCCGGCGAGTCCTGGACCGGCGAGTACGGCAGCGTTTCCAATCCGCAGCAGCGCGCCTTTCTCGCCTCGATCTCTCCGTACAACAACTTGAAAGCCGGCGTCGCGTACCCCGAGCCATTGATTTGGACGACGACCAAGGACGATCGCGTCGGTCCGCAACACGCGCGCAAATTCGCGGCGAAGCTCCAGGCGCTACACGACCCCTATCTCTTTTACGAGGTCACCGAGGGCGGGCACGGCGCCGGCGCAAACCTGCGCGAGCGCGCCTTCACCAGCGCGCTCGAGATGACGTATCTGATCAGAAAACTGATGTACTAGAAGAGGTGAGAAAGTGCGTACTCGTTACACTAGCCGGCATCGTTGCGGTTACGGCGTGCGCGCAACTGCATAACGTCGGCGGAGCATTGCCGCCGTCACCGGAATCTTTCGATAATCGCGAGCCTTCGTCGAAGCACTTGAGCCACGTCGTAATCGTCGTTCAGGAGAACCGCAGCTTCGACAACCTTTTCGCCACGTTTCCGGGCGCCGACGGAGCGACTGAAGGTTTGATGAAAACGCCGGGCGGTGACGTCAAGATTCGGCTCAAGAAGAGTCCGCTCGTAATGGATAACTTGGGGCACCAGCATCATTCGTTTCTGCTCGAGTACGACGACGGAAAAATGGACGGCTTCGGCCTCGTCAAACGGGTGTTGAGCAGAGGAATGAAGATCGTCAAGTCCGGGAGATATGCATACCGGTACGCCGACCCAGACGACATCCGGCCTTATTGGACGATGGCCCGCCAGTACGTGCTGGCCGATCGTACGTTCTCGACCCAAAGCAGCAGCAGCTTTACCGCGCACCAAGATCTTATCGCCGGAGGGACGCCGATCGGCAAGGACGGCGATAACGTCATCGACTTTCCAACGCCGTCGGCGTGGGGATGCGACGCGTCGCCGGGAACCGTTACTTCGCTAATCACTCCGACGGGTCGCTATCTGCGCGATAAAGGGCCGTTCCCGTGCTTTACGTACCCGACGCTGCGCGATCTGCTCGATGCCAAAGGTCTTTCATGGCTATACTTCACGAATACGTCGGCAGCGCACACCTGGAATGCGTTCGACGCAATCAGTGCGGTGCGTTACGGGCCCGAGTGGCAAACGAACATCGTCGTTCCGGAGACACAGATCTATCAGACGATAGCCGGCTCGCACCTACCCGCGGTTTCGTGGGTCATTCCCGACGCGCTGGATTCGGACCATCCGTCCAACCGTAGCGACACGGGCCCGTCTTGGGTCGCAAGCATCGTCAACGCGATCGGCAAAAGCCAATACTGGACGTCGACTGCGATCGTCGTCGTGTGGGACGATTGGGGCGGAGAGTACGACCACGTCCCGCCGCCGCAAATGGATGGTCAGGGTTTGGGAATGCGCGTTCCGATGCTCGTCATTTCGGCGTACGCGCGCGAAGCAGCTCCCGGGACTCCAGGTTACATCTCGCATACGCGCTACAGCTTCGGCAGCATCCTCAAGTTTATTGAAAACAACTGGAAACTTGGAAGGCTCGGTACTTCAGACAGCGGTTCGAAGAGCATCGGCGATTGCTTTGACTTCGAGCAGGCGCCGCGCGCGTTCACACCGATCGGTGCGAAGTACTCGCGCGGGTTCTTTGAAAGGCGCCCACCGTCGGGTTTGGCGCTCGATACCGAGTAAGTTGTCCTAGGGTCCCGTTGCGGGATGGAGCGGCATCTCCGGGATACCCGCCGCCTGACGGATAGCCGTGATGTCGCGCACGAGTGCCTCGCCTAACCCGTCGTTGGGCGGACAGCTCAAGTCAGGCGAGACCCAGCCTTGCCATGTGACGTGCATTGACGTACCGAACGACGCACTCTTCATGCACGGAGCGCTCGCGGCGTTGCCCTTGCGCGCGGCGGCCAGATCCGAGAAGAAACGAGCCGCCGTTGCCGTGGGAACGGCGAAGGGCTTCGGCGTCGTGGCGGCGCTTTCGCCGCGTCGCTGCAGCGTAAACGATGCTTTACCATCCGTCGCGACTAAAATCTTGTAGCCGTACGAGTTAGTCGAACCCGAGTTCACGATGACGGCGGTGTCGGAAGGCGTGGCGGCCACTACTCCCAGAATCGCCAGCGCGGCGAAGAGAGTTGCTCGAACGAACATCTCAAAAGCCTCCTACTCCGTTGGGCGTACCCCAGCCGGTTGTCGTATCGTAGCCTGCCTTCGAACTTCCCACCCGATGATACGCGGCGCTTCCGGCATGGCGCCAAATCCATCGTGGCGCGTTGGCTCGCGCCACGCTCGGTCCTAAGGCGAACAGGGCAGCGACGATTGCGGCACCGACGCCGGTCCCGCCCATCTGCTGCCATCCTCCGCTTGCCGATTCGTAGACCGCGACGCCGGTCGCCGGATCGGCGACCGCCGAGACGTCGACGACGGTTCGCGATTTGCACTCTTTCACGTGTTGCCACGACGGCCTAGCGACATACGAGCTACAGCCGCCGGTCCCGCTCCATCCACGTTCGGTCCAGCCGCGCGCCGAGGACGCGGCAACGAGCGTCGTTCCACCGATGCACACCACCCCGTTATAGCTGCAGGGCGCTTTTGCGCCGGCGCCGTAGCCGGCGCTCGCCGTTATCGCGCGTCCCGCGTGGTCGTACGCAGCCTCGCGCGCGTTCTCTTCTTTGCCGCTGTAGGAATTGACGACCGAGACGGCGCCCGCTGCAACGGCGGCATCGACGGCCGTCGCGAGATCGGCATTCTTGTTGCTGTTTGCCTGGACGAGCACGATCTTGCAGTTTGGGCAGATCGCCGACGTCATGTCGAGATCGAGCGCTTGCTGCGCGCGCCAGTCATCGTTCGAATCGGCATCGGGCTTCGGTAATGGGCTCGTATGCGCGTTTTGATTGACGATTCTTAGGCATCCGCTCGAAGTCGCGCAGTTCGTAAGCCCCATGCTCTTGCGATAGACGGCGAGATCGGCAGCCGCGCTCGGATATCCGTACGCCTCGACGATACCGACGATCGCGCCTCTTCCGCCGTTTCTTGCCGCTTGTGTCAGGGCGTAGGCGGCTTGCAGATCCGACGCGCAATAGGGTGCGGTGCGGTTGCAGCTGCCGCTTCGTGAAAGGCGTGCGGTGTCGGCGCCGGCTTGGACGATCGCGTCGCAGGTTCGGCGGCCGGCGAGTGCCGGCTGCCGGCACGCGAAACGAACGCCGGACGATCGCACCGCCGCCGAGCGCGTCGGTGCGGCACTCGGCGAGGCGCTCTCTGAAACCGGAGCAGCATCGTCGGGCGAGTCGGGCGAATCGTCGCTAGCGTGATCTGGCGGCGATTCGCGTGTCGCCGGCGCTTGAGACGTGCTTTGCGACTGATCGACCGGTAACGGCGTCTGCTCTAGCGAGCCGCCCATGCAGCCGGCTAAAGCAACGATGGCGATCAGCGCGAGGATTCTTAGAATGCGCCGATTCCTTTCGGGGTGCCCCAACCGGTCGGACCGTCGAATCCGAGGTGGGCGGTGCAGATGTACTTGACCGACGACGCACACGTGCTGCCGATGCGCGGGTCAATGTTGTTTCCGTGCGTGACGTCGTTGACGTTATCCTTATGGTGCTTCCAGAAGTACGAGGGCCCCGTCTGGTTCGCGGCGTTTTCGGCCAGCGCGTAAACCGCCGCGACGATTTGCGTGGACTCACTCGTTCCGCCGAAGGCCCAGAAGCAACCCGGCGGACTGCAGCCGATTTCGGAGTTGTAGACGATCACCGGCGAGCGCAGCGAAGCGCTAGCCGATGTGTCGGCCGCCGACCGCTTCTTGCAACCCGTATCGGTCTGCCAGGGCGGTTTCGCGATCGTCGTGCTGCAGGCGCTGCCGGTTGCTCCGCACGGACCGCTGCACTGGTCGAAGTTGAGGTCGTTCCAGACGCTCTCGCTCCAGCCGCGCGGGTTTTGCGCGCGCAGGAGCCGCGTTCCGCCGATGCAGACGACGTACGTAAAGGTGCATGGTTGGACCGGTCCGCCACCGTAGCGGCCGCCGCCGCCGTTGTCGCCGGCCGCCGCCGTGATGACGACGCCCGGTTGGTGGAAGATCTTGTTATCCGATCCTTCCGGACCACCGCCCCACGAGTTGGCAATGTACTTCACTCCGAGCCGGCCGGCCTCAGCAACGCCGGCATAGAGATTGCTCGTGTGATTATCGTTGGTCTGAACGAGAATGATCTTGCAGTTCGGACAGATTCCCGAAACCATGTCGAGATCCAGCGATTGTTCGCCCCGCCAGTCGTCGCTCGGCGGCGGCTCCCCAGGCAGCGGCGACGAGTGGCCCTCCTGATTGACGATGCGTAAACATTTGTCTGCCGTCCCGCAGGCCTTTAACCCCATCGTCCTGCGGAATATCGCAAGATCCGCGGCAGCGTGATGATATCCGAACGCATCCACGATCGCGACGGTTTTTCCCTTGCCGCGGGTCAACGAGGGAAGCTTATATGCTTGCTGCAGATCGATTGGACAGTATCCCTCGCCCGCGCTGAACGGGCACGTCTCCGCCTCGCTTTGCACGTCGGATTCGACTTGAGGTTGTGCCGTTAGCGTCGGCATCACGTCCGTTCGCACCGACGCAAAGCACCGCATCTGGTCTGCGGCGCCGGATGCCGGACAAAGCTGCCGCACGGGTTCCGCCGTGAGGAACGGCACGTCGCCGCTTGCGGGTCCGGCGAGCGCGTCGGGCGGCAAATCTGCGTCCTGCGTAACGGCCGCATTCGGCGGGACCAGCGATCGGTTCATCGCGCCGCCCGAGCATGCGGCGAGCGCGACGACGGCTAATATTGGTAGAGCTTGAAGTATTCTGCGGTTCACAATGACCTCCCAACCGTTAACGAGGCGGCGCCCCCCGTCGTTACCAGGTAACGGGGAAGACTTCTGAATGGATGCCCCTGGAGCCCCCGTCCGTCTGCGCATTCCGACGCCCCTGCGTCGCGATTTGTTGATCGTAGGCAACGGCGAGGTGATCCTGGCGAGCGATTTCGTCGCGCCGAGGCGAGAGAGTGTAGGCAAACCGAGCGACGCGTTGCTCGCCGAGGCGAAAATGCAGGTGCGGGCCTATTTCAGTCGCCGCTTGGGCCGTTTCGATCTGCCGCTGGGCCTACAGGGAACGCCCTTACAAATTGACGCATGGCGTGCGGTTGCGTCGCTCGCGTTCGGAGAGTTCGTTTCGTACGCAGACGTCGCGCGCGCGATCGGACGACCGCTGGCACATCGCGGCGTTGCAGCTGCGATGGCGGCCGCGCCCTTCGATCTCTTCGTTCCCGCGCATAGAGTGATCGGAGCCGACGGCCGCATCAAAGGCGCAGGACAGGCATCCATGCGTTTTCGTCTTGCTGCATTCGAACGGGGCGCCTCTGGCTACGCGGTCATCCGCCGTGCTGGCTCGTCATGACCGGACGAATCGCTGCCAGCGTTCGTGCGAGACGAAGGTTCTATTGTTTAACGGCGTCGATCAGCACGATCCCGCGCCCGCCGAAGTCGCGCAACTTGTCAAGCGCCGCGACTGCCGCTCCAATCGGCGTATCCGGATTCGTCGCCTCGGTGATCGAAAAGCCGGTCTGCTTCTTCGCTTGCGCGTCAATGGGATCGCGCAGCATGCTCGGAACGTGTTTGAATCTTCCGATCAGGCCCAGCATCGGGCCGGCTTTTTCGTCGAGCGTCTGTGGATCAACGACCATCACGACCACGCCCTGACGTTTGCCCGGATCGGTGCCTTCAAAGGCGACGAAATCAACGCCGAGCAAGCGCGTGTGGGTGCGCACCGCATCGATGCTGTTTCCGGTGACGGCGATCCGATAGCCGGCCGGTGGATTCGCGCTCAGGGTTCCAAGCCACGATTCCAGCGCGGGCATCATAGCTTGCGTCCCGGCGACGACGTCGTGACCGTCGTAGGTTCCGGCCCCCTGCGAGAGGACCGCACTGTCGGCGAGTCCCGGCTGTTTTGAGATCGTCGTGCGCCACCCACGCGCCGACAGGACCTCGGCGCCGTCGAAGAGCGGGAAGGCAATCGGATTGGTGGTGGCCGCGGACGAGCCGCCGCCCGCGGAGCCGTGGCTCGCGCTCGAACAGGCCGCCAGCACCACGACCGCGAGCGCCGCTAGGTATGAACGCGTCACCGGCAGCGCATTCGAGGAGAACCCCATGACCCCCCGTAAGCCAGGCTCGTGCCCCTGTCTTACGGCTCGTACCTGAAGATCGACGAGCTTCTCGCCTTACAGCAACCGCTTTCTCGCCCTCACCACCACGATGAGATGCTCTTCATCATCATCCATCAGGTCTACGAGCTGTGGTTCAAGCAGCTTTTGCACGAGGTGGATGGGACGATGCGCGCGCTCGACCGCGACGATCTGCTCCGCGTTGCGAAGCATTTTCGTCGCATCCATGCGATTCAGCGGCTGCTCGAACAGCAGGTTGACATCCTCGAAACCATGACGCCCCAAGAGTTCAACCAGTTCCGCGACAACCTCAATCCGGCGAGCGGCTTTCAATCAATACAGTTTCGTGAGCTGGAGTTCGCCTGCGGCCTGCGGCGCACCGATCTCTTGAAGTGGATCGAGACCGACGAGGCCGCGCGCACCCGGCTCGAGGTGCGCGTGAACGAACCGTCGCTCTACGATCGCGCCAAGGGGTTGCTCCGCCGCCGAGGGTTCGAAGTCGATTCGAGCGCCGATCTAATCGAGAGTTACCGCCGAATCTACACCAACGAAGCGCAGTATTACGAGCTCTACCTCTTGCTCGAGGATCTCATCGAGTTCGACGAGCGCTTTCTTCTATGGCGCGGCCGCCACGTGCGCATGGTCGAGCGAATGATCGGTCACAAGCAAGGCACGGGTGGCTCCTCCGGCGCACGTTATCTCGAAGGCACGCTGGGTTATCGCTTCTTTCCGGAGCTCTGGGAAGTCCGTACCTACCTGGGCGAAGGAACGTACGCATGAGCCAAACCCTTTCGCTCGCCTCGCGAGAGTTCTCACAGTGGCGCCAGCAGTTCCCGATCCTCGCGAGCTCGACGTATCTGGTCAGCCATTCGATGGGGGCGGCACCGCTGCGCGCGCGCCGCATGCTCGAAAGCTATTGGGAAGAGTGGGCCGCCGAGGGTCCCGAGGCCTGGGAGCGCTGGCTGCCGCGCATCGCTGAGATCGCGGACGGCATCGGCGCGATCATCGGTGCGCCTGCCGGGAGCTGCTTCTTAGGCCCGAACGTCTCGGTGCTCCAAGCCGGGATCGCAACCTGCATCGACTTTCGCGGCGACCGCAACGAGATCGTTTACGAGGCCCTGCAGTTTCCGTCGCTCACCTACGTTTGGCGCGAGTGGGAGCGTTACGGAGCTGCCGTCCGGATCGTCGCCTCCGACGATGGGCGCACGATTCCGACCGAACGGATCACCGAAGCGATCACCGAGAGAACCGCGCTCGCCGTGCTCTCTCACGCGTATTACGTCTCTGGTGCGCTTGCCGACGTGCGAACGATTCAAGAGCACTGCCGCCGCGTCGGCGCGCTCCTCTGCGTTGACGCCTATCAAACCACGGGCGTCTACCCCTACGACGTCACCGCCTGGGATCTCGATCTGGTGACCGGTGGATCGCACAAATGGCTCTGCGGCGCGGCCGGCTGCGGCTGGATCTACGTCAAGCCCTCGCTGCTCGAAAGGTTTCGCCCGGCAGTCACGGGTTGGATGGCGCACGCGCGCCCATTCGCGTTCGAGCGGGCACCGATCGTGCACGCACCGTCGATGTACCGGTTCGGCCACGGCACGCCGACGATTCCGGGTTACGTCGTCGCCCAGCCGGGGCACCAGATCGTTGCGTCGATCGGCGTCGCGCGCATTCGTCAACGCAACGTGCAGCTCACCGAGAAGATCGCCGCGATGGCGCTGGAGCGAGGGCTGCGCGTCAACTCGCCGCTGAACCCGGAACGCAGAACCGGTTGGATCGGTATCGACTTCGACGGCTCGGAGAACGCCTGTCGCCGCTTAATCGAGCAAAGAGTCTTCGTTGATTATCGTCCCGGCTGCGGCATCCGCGTTGGACCGCACTTCTACACGGCCGACGCGGAGATCGACGAGTTCTTTCGGGTGCTAGACAGGCTGCGGTAGCGTGGGCGCGGCTTCGATGATCGTCGACCACACGAGAATTGGCGCCGCATTCCGGCGCCTTTCGATTCCGGTCGCCTTCCAGATCCTCGGAGATCAGCTTCTCGGAACCGCCGACACGATTGCGATCGGCAGTTTGGGCGCGGTCGCACTGGCAGGCGCGACGGCGGCGAACACGATCTTCATCGCGATCGTCTTTTCGGCGTCCGGTTTTATGAGCGGCACCTCGATCGTTGCGGCGCAGAGCATCGGCACCGGCGACGTCAACGGCTTCGCGCGCACCGTTCGCGCCGGGGTGGCCGTACCGCTGCTGATCGGAGTCGCGGCATTTGCAACGAGCCTTTTTGCTTCGGCGCCGGCGATCCACGCGCTCGTCGGCACGTTGCCGAGCGCGCACGCAAGCGCGATCTATCTCGTACTGCGCTGCGCGTCGATTCTTCCGATCGTCGTCTCGGGAACGTTGATCGTGGGATTAGGCGCCGCGGGAAACCAGCGGCTCGGAATCCTCGTCCTCGTGGTGGTCAACCTCATTCACATCCCGCTGCTGTTGATGCTGGGACTGGGATGGTGGACGCACCATCCGTTCGGAATTGTCGGCGCGGGCGTCTCCTCGTTGCTCTCCGAAACGATCGCGGCAGGCTTCGCGATCTATTACGTGACGCGCCGCCCGGAGTATCGGGTCTTTGCCGAAAAGGATCTCTCGTGGCCGCTCGCGCGGCGCTGCGCGCAGATCGGGTTCCCCGAAGCAATATTCCTGCTCGGCGTTACCGTTCCCGATATCTTTATCGTCGCAATGCTCGCTCCGCTGGGAGCGATCGCGGTCGCGGCGTTTCGCGCGCTTAACGTCGTCTCGGATCTGACCTTCGTCGTGCCGAGTCCGTTGCAGAGCGCGGCGCAGGTCGTCATCGGCCAGCGGCTCGGAGCGCGCGATCCAGCCGGCGCGCGCTGGTTTTTCGAACGCGCGCTGCGCGTTTCGCTGGTCGTCACGACGATCACCGGAGCAGTCGTTGCGCTCTTTGCATGGCCGCTGGCCTACGTCTTTACGCTCGACGCGACGATCGCGACGATTGCGGCATTGCCGCTGGCGTTGCACATGGTAACGCTGCCACTCAAAGGCTGGGCGATGATCTCTATCGCTCCGATCCGCGCGTCGGGCGATACTGGGTTCTCGATGGCCGTCGGCCTGCTCTGCGGCGCGCTGGTCATTCCGCTCGCATGGATCGGCATCGAGCGCTTCCATCTTGGCCTCTACAGCGTGGCACTGGGCTGGATCGTCGCCTGGACCGTCCGCGCGTTGGTCACGCAATGGAAGCTGCGCGACGGCTCGTGGATGCGGCGGGCTCCTCTCGCGGCATAACGAAGAGTACCGGCGATGGCGTTTACCGAGGGATTCATCTCGGAGCTGGTCGGGCGTCAAGCGACGATCGACGATCGGCCGATCGGCAAGGTTACCGACTTCGTCGTCGGCAAACCCGATGAAGTCTTCCCGCAGATTGACGGGTTTGTCGTCAAGACGTCGCAAGGGCTTCGATTCGCGCCGATTGAGAGCGTCGCGGATGTGGATCGCAACGGCAGCGTCGCATTGACCGTCGCGCCGACGCAAGAAGCGCCGCCGGAGCAACAGAAACTTCTTTTGGTCGCCGATCTTCTCGATAAACAGATCGTCGACGTCGACGGCCGCAAGGTCGTCCGAATCAACGATATCGAGGTTGCCAACACCGGTGGCCGCTTGCGCGTCGTCGCCGCCGACGTAGGATTTGCCGGTCTTCTTCGCCGGCTCGGTCTGCGCTCGTTCGGCAAGCGCTGGCTTACGCGAATCGGCAACGTGCCGCGATCGATGATCGCCTGGGATTCGGTCGCACCGATTCGCGACGTCAATCCGTCGCAAGTGCGCCTCTCGGTAAAAGAGAATCGGCTCGCGCGGCTGCACCCCTCCGAGCTTGCCGAAATCATCGGCGATCTCTCGTCGCGCGAAGCGCTCGCCGTCGTCGGCCAGCTCGACGACGAAACGGCCGCCGACGCATTCGAACATCTCGACGCCGAAACGCGCAAGAGCCTGATCGAAGATATCGGTACCGAGCGCGCTGCCGACATCATCGAAGAGATGGATGCCGACGACGCGGCCGATCTGCTGGCCGAGCTTCCGGAGGAGCAGCAGTCGGAGCTCCTCGCCGAGATGAACGCGTATACCGCCGGCGAGCTTCGCGAGCTCGTTAAGTACCCGGAGGATACGGCCGGCGGCATGATGACGACCGATTACGTTTGGATCTATCCGCATCGGACCACCGAGGCCACGATTCGCAAGATTCGCGAGATCGCACCGGCGTCGGAGTTCATTTATTACCTCTACGTCCTCGACAAAGAGGATCGGCTGCTCGGTGCGCTCTCGTTGCGAGCGCTGCTGCTCGCACTGCCTACCGCCTTTATCGATCGCATCATGGAGGCCGATTTGGTGACGGTTGCGCCGAACGAACCGGCGGTCGACGTCGCGTCCACGATTGCAAAGTACGATCTGCTCGCCGTGCCGGTCGTCGACGACACCGGAAAGATGTTGGGCATCGTCACCGTTGACGACGCGATCGATGCGATTATGCCGGACGAGGTGGCCAAGAAGCTGCCGCGAGTGCGCCGCCGCCATCGTGCCCACGCGGTGACGTGACGCCCGAAGAGATCGTCGTTTTCACCGAATCGCTGGCGCGCATCGCCGCATCGGGAGGCGGTCCCAAAGCGCTCGCCGCGCATTTGGCTCAAACCGCCGGCGGCTGCGTCTTGCTCGAAGACGCGCATTGGCGCCATCTCGCGTCGGCCGGATCGGGCAGCATTCCGGCCAGCGCCCGCGGCGTCGTCGAGTCGGGCGCGCCCGGACGCGCGCAGCCCGTTGCCGCCGGTAATCGCAGCGCCGGCTGGCTCTCGCTCTTCGGCGACGATGCGCCGCCGGACGCGGGCTTGCTCTTACGGCTGACCGCTGCAGCGATCGGCATCGAGCTGGCGCGCAACGGTTCGGGATCGCGCGAGAGAGAGGGTGGAATCTGGGAAGCCCTGCTGGCACGAACTTTTCACGACGCGGCGCAGGCCCGCGAGGATGCAGCAGCGCGCGGCATCGCGCTCGCCCCGCACTATCTCGCCGTCGTTCTCGAAGCCGAGAGCGGCGACGAGGAGCGCAGTGCGGGCGATCTTACGGAAGTGCGCGAGCTCGCAACCGCGGCCTTTCGATCGGCCGATGGCGCTCTCGGGCTGATCCAGCACGGTGCCGCACTGGCGATCTTCGTTCCCACGCCTCGCGCGGTTGACGCGAGCAACGCAAAGACCGCAGCGAGTCTGCTTCCAAAAAGCGCCGCGCGGCGAAAACCTGCGCTTCGGATCTCCGGCGGCGTCGGAACACTCGAAACGCCATTTTGCGTTGACGTAAGCGTGCGCGCGGCGCAGGCTGCGCTCGCGATCGGACGACGAATTTATGGATCCGGCCGCGTCGCCGCTTACGACGACCTTGGCGCGTACCGCGTGCTCTACGAAGGAGCGGACGTCGAGCGGCTGCGCACGTTCGCTGCTGAAGCGCTCGCGCCGCTTCGCAGTTACGACGAACAACATCAAACCGAGCTCGAAAAAACGCTCAAGCTCTACTTCAAGACCGGTCAAAACGTAAAAACGTCGGCAGCCGAGCTGAACGTTCACCGCCACACCGTCTTCTATCGTCTTCGCCAGATCGGCGAAATCTCGGGGCGGGCGCTCGACTCTCCGCACGATCAACTCACCCTTCGTCTGGCGGTTGCAATTGATGAACTCCACGACTCGATCTGAGTGGCGCCGGCCCTCGGCAAAGCGCGAGGTCGTGCGCCTGGCGCGAGAGCGCAACGTTCGCTTCGTGCGTTTGGTCTTCGCCGACATCTTTGGTGTCAGCAAGAACGTCTCGATTCCAGTCGACGAGCTCGAAACTGCGCTCGAGGGACGCGTTACCTTCGACGGGGGTTCGATCGACGGCTTCGTCCGCGGCGAAGAGCTCGACATGCTGCTTAAACCTGACCCCTCGACCTTCGCCGTCTATCCGTGGCGGGCAGCGGGTGAGGCTTGCGAGGCGCGCCTGATTTGCGACATCGCGATGCCCGACGGCTCGCCGTTCGAGGGCTGCCCGCGCACCACGCTGCGGCGCGCGATCGAAAGCGCGCCGGCGCTAAACGGCCAACGCGTCGCCTTCGAAGTCGAGTTCTACTTATTCGAGCGAAGGAGCGGCGCCGTCGCCTCGACCGTGACGTCGGACGTTGGCTCGTATTTCGATTTCTCGGCCAACGACCGCGGCGAAGAGGCGCGTAACGCGATGGTTGCGGCGTTGCGCGCGATGGGCGTTCCGATCTCTTCGGCCCATCACGAGCACGGCGCGGGACAGCACGAGATTGACGTCGCGCACGACGATCCGCTCGCCGCCGCCGATCACGTCTTGACGCTGCGCACGATCGCCAAGCACGTCGCCGCAGATTTCGACCTCGAGGCGACCTTCATGCCCAAGCCGCTCGCGGAGTTCGCGGGCAGCGGTCTGCACGCCGACTTCCGTTTGGCCGAATCGAGCGATGAGGAGACGCGACTCTACGTCGTCGGCGGTCTGCTCGCGCACGCGCCCGCAACGACGGCGATCTGCAATCCGACCGTCAATTCCTATAAGCGTTTGGTCGCGGCCTGGGACGCGCCGATCTACGCCGTCTGGTCGGAACGCAGCGCAAACGCGCTCGTTCGCGTCCCGCCGGGCCACACGCCGGCGCGGATCGAGATGCGCAGTCCCGATCCGGCCTGCAATCCGTATCTCGCGCTCGCCGTATTGATCGGCGCGGCGGCCGACGGCGTCACGCATTCCAGGCTGCCCGGGCCGGCGCTCGTCGGATCGACCTATGACTTAACCGAGAGAGAGCTCCGCGAGCGCGGGATCCGTACGCTGCCGAAATCGCTGCGCCAAGCGATCGCGGAACTCGACGACGACGCGGTCGTCCGGGTCGCCCTCGGCGATCACCTCTACCACGCATTTCGTGATGCCAAGCTCGAAGAGTACGAACGCTACCGCCGCGCCGTGCATCCCTGGGAACGCGATCAGTACTTACGCTTGTACTAGCTAGTGATTAGCTGCTCGGGAGAAGGCAGGGGACGACCTGGCGTCCGTGACGCCGGTAGACATGAAAATCGCCATCTGTCGTTAAGACGACCGGATCGGTGAGAAGCTCGGTCATGCGTACGAGGCATGCATCAGCGAGACCCATTGGGACGTTCGAATATTTCTCCAGGAGTCTCAGGACCGAATCGAGATTGTCCGTCAAATCGAGCGCGGGAACGATCGCGGCGCGGCGTAGAAGCGTAATGAGAACCGGCTGCCCCGGTGTGCCGAGTAGATGAAATGCTTCCGAAAGCACGGCTTCGCACGTTCGCCACGGCGGATTGAATCGTTTTGCTTGCGAAGTCGCCCACCGATGGTGCGTGTCGCGACGGCTCACGAGCGCTACGATGAATCCGGCGTCAACGAGGGCGGCTTCGGCCATATCCGGTGGTACGGAGGTACGACTTCTTTCGCGAACTCAGATCCGCGGGTAAGTCGTTGACGGAGCCTACGAGATCCGCGATCGCAGCGAAACCAGCCGATCGTATCGGTCTCTTCTCCAACCGCTCCCGGATGACGTCTGATTTCGAAACATTCCGCTCGTCCGACTCGGCCTCGATTTCCGCGATCAGCGTTTCGGGCAGTCGAACCGTTAGACTCTTCACCCTCGTATTGTATTACACGCCTGTCACAATTGCAATACAATACTCCCCGCGTCTCTCGCTTCGCGATAAATCAAGATGACGCGCAGCCATCAGCTTCCCGATTCAAGATCGCCCAGGCGTGCTCGACGTCAGCGCGTTGCGTGCGCAAGTTTCCGATCGCGAGCCGGATCGCGTACCGGCCATCGATCTTAGTGTGCGAGATGAAGACTTCGCCGCTCGCATTGACCGCATGCATGATTGACGCGTTGAGCGATTCGAGCGCGGCTTCATCGAGGCCGGGCCGGGCATAGCGGAAACAGACGACCGAGAGCGGATGCGGCGCGAGCACCTCCCAATCCGGCTCCGCTCGAACCCACGCGGCAAACTCTTGCGCCAACGCGATGTGTCCGCGCAGCTTCGCGCGGATACCCTCGGCACCGAGATGCCGCAGCACGAACCAGAGCTTGAGCGCGCGGAAGCGTCGCCCCAGTTGCAGCCCGTAATCCATATAGTTTACGGCGTCGGCCTCGGGTGTCGAGAGATACTCGGGCACTAAGCTGAAGGCACGGCGAACGACCGATTCGTCCTTCAGGAAAAGCACCGACAGATCCATCGGAACGAACATCCACTTATGCGGATTGACGACCAGCGAATCGGCCAGCTCGACGCCGTCGAGCAAGCCGCGAAACTCTGGTACGATCGCGGCGATGCCCGCGTACGCGGCATCAACGTGCAGCCAGACTCCGTGCTCTCGCGCCACGGCGGCAATCTCGCGGACCGGATCCACCGATGTCGTCGAAGTCGTGCCGACCGTCGCGACGATCGCGAGCGGCTGCATTCCGGCCTTACGATCGGCTTCGATGCACTCGCGCAACGCGCCGGCGCGCATGCGAAAGGCATCGTCGCAAGGAACCCGCACGACGTTGCGCTGCCCGACTCCTAACGCGATCGCCGCCTTCTCGACGTGCGAGTGCGTCTCGCCGGTTACGTAGATGCGAAGCGCCGGCAGCGCGCGGCCGCTCATGCCTTCCTCGCGAACGTTCAACCCGAGCGACTCCCGAGCGGCGACGAGAGCGGTAAAACCGGCAATCGACGCCGTGTCGTAGATGATGCCGGTCCAATCGCGCGGCAGCCCGAGCAACTCTCGCAGCCAGCGCATCGTCACTTCTTCGAGCTCGGTCGCGGCCGGCGACGTGCGCCAAAGCATCGCCTTGACGTCAAGAGTCGCGGCCAGCGCCTCCGCGGCGATTGCCGCCGGCGCCGAGCTGGTCGCAAAGTAGGCGAAGAAGCGCGGATGGTTCCAATGCGTCGTCGCGGGAACGATGATCCGCTCGAAATCGGCGAAAATTTCTGCGAACGGCTCGCCGGCTTCGGGTGCGTGCTCCGGTAAGGCAGCCGCGACGTCGCCGGGGCGAACTTGGGGCATGACGCGATAGGCTTGCGGTTGCTCGAGATACCGCGCGATCCATGCGCCGACTCGCTCCAGGTCGTCGCGCAGCGTGCTCGACCGTTCCGCCGTCCCCATGGCCAGGAGTCTTAGCGGCCTAGACGGAGAAGGCCCGCGTATGAAGTTCCGTACCTACCCCGGCAGCAGCGTCACCGTAAGCGAAGTCGGCTTCGGCCTCTGGACGACCGCAACCGGTTGGTGGGGCGAAAAGAGCGATGACGAGGCGGTCGCAATGCTGCGCGCCGCCTACGATCTCGGCATCACGCTCTACGACGCCGCCGACACCTATGGCAACGGACGTAGCGAAGAACAGCTCGCCAAGGCGTTCGCCGGCCGCCGCGAACGGGTGGTTTACGCCACCAAGTTCGGCTACGACTTCTCGAACGACTCGCAACAGCGCCGAGGCCAATCCGAGCTGCTGCAGGATTTTTCGCCGGCCTTCGTGCGCGCGGCGCTCGAGGCATCGCTGCGGCGATTACAAACCGATTACGTCGACATCTACCAGATGCACAACGCGCGAATGGCGCAAATCGACGACGATGCACTCTGGGAGTTGCTCGAAGCCTTCAAACGTGAAGGCAAGATTCGCACCTACGGCGTGGCGCTCGGCCCCGCAATCGGATGGCTCTACGAGGGTGTCGAGGCGGTGCGCAGGCGAAACGTCCCGAGCCTGCAGATCATTTGGAACATGCTCGAGCAGTATCCGGGGGACGAGCAGATTCGCGCGGCGTACGATTGCGCGGCGATGACCGGCTACATGATCCGCGTTCCGCACTCGAGCGGGCTGCTCGAAGGGCACTACACCGTGCAGACGACCTTTCCGCCGAACGACCACCGCCGCCATCGCCCGCGCGAGTGGCTCGTCAACGGCGTCGAAAAGGTTGCGCAGCTCCGCTTTCTCGAGCGGCCGGATCGCACGCTCGGCCAGGCCGCGATCGCGTGGCTGCTCGCCGAGCCGCGCGTCACGACGGTCCTTCCCAACATTTACGACGGCGAGCAGCTCGCGGAATTCGCGGCTGCACCCGATGCGCCGCCGCTCACCGCCGACGAGCTCGCCCGCGTCGAAGCGCTCTATAAAGCGAACTTCGGGATCGTCGAACCGGCGCCGGCTTTCAAAGGCACGATGTCGGCTGCGCAGCCCGTTGAGGTGAAATAAAGTGAAACGCGAGCATATTGCGACGCGCCACGCGCCGCAACCAATCGGCCCGTACAGTCAAGCGATTCAATCGGGAGGCGAGCTATATTGCAGCGGGCAAATCCCGCTCGATCCCGAGACGGGCGAGATCGTTCCCGGTGATGCGGCCGTGCAGACCGAACGCGTCATCGAGAACCTCGGTGCCATTCTGTGCGCGGCCGGATTCCATTTTGAGGATGTCGTGAAAACGACGGTCTTCCTCGTCGACATGAACGATTTTCCAGCCGTCAACGCCGTCTACGAGAAGTACTTCGGCGCCGGCAAGCCGGCGCGCTCGACCGTCGCGGTGGCGGCGTTGCCGCGCGGCGCGCGCGTCGAAATCGAATGTCTCGCTAGAGAGTAGACGTACTTTACTGCGGAGCCGATAGCGGCTGCTCCATCAGCCGCGCCGTCTCTTCCTTCGCTATCTGCGCCACGTCGGGATCTAGCGAAGCTTGCGCGGCCTTGAGTTCGGCCAACGCGAGCGCCTTCTTTCCTTCCGCGGCGTAGGCTCGCGCGAGGAGGTACCTGACGCGACCGTCGTAGGGAACGGCCGCGACGCCCTTGAGCAGCGCGGACTGCGCGAGCGAATAGAGGGCGTTATGTTCGTAATCGATCCCTAGGTTGACGTAGGACTCTGGGACGTAGGGATTGACCGCGATCGCCTGCACGTAATAAGCGACGGCGCGCTTCCAATCGCCGCCGAGATCGGCGAGGTAGCCGAAATTAACGAGCGCCTCGGGCCGCTCGGGTTCGAGGCGGTGCGCTTTCCTGAACGTCGTCATCGCCTGATCGTCGAGTCCGGCCTGAATCTTCGCGACGCCGAGATTGTCGAGGCAGGCATAGTTTACCGGATCCACGTTGAGGCAATCGGTCAGGTACTGCGAAGCTGCGGCCGATTGGTGCAGATCCAAGTACGACATGCCCAAACCATTGAGCGCCGCTATCGAGCGCGAGTCGCTATCCAGAGCGCGCCTAAAATAGAGTATTGCGTCGTTTGGCCGGTGGACCGTTTCAAAAATCTCGCCAAGCTCTTCTTGATCGCTGGAGTCGTTCGGGTTATCGTTTGCAATCCGTACCATCTGAGCTTGATACTGCGGCAGGTCTCCCTTGCGCAAATGCAGCAAGACGAGGTCGCGGATCGAGTCGGTTCCGGGCAACGCGCTTTGGAACTCGACGATCGCTACGTCGACCCGATTCTCGGTCGCGTAGACGACTCCAAGCCGGTTATGCGTCTGCTTATCGTGCGGATCGCGCGCAAGCAACTGTTTATAGACGGCCTCCGCACGATCGAAACGCCCCTGACGGTAGTAGAGATCCCCCAGGAACCGTGCGGCTTCGGTGCCGTCGGGATGGCTCGCGACGAAAGCTGCAAGCTGCTTGACCGCTTGGTCCATCTGGCCGGCGGCAATCAGCTCGCGTGCATAGTTAATCGCGGCCTCCTGGTCCGCGAGCTGGTGAGCCTCGGGAGTAAGTATGACGTTCGAGCTTTGGGCCATCGCCGGGCTCATAAGGCCTACTGCCGCTGCGGCGGCTAGGGCCGCCGGCATGGCGAGCGCGAGGAGGAGGCGTCGGGACATGGTCAGGTACCTCACCAACACTATAGCGCATCTTCCAAGGGTGCCGTGACGACCCGCAGCCGAAGAGGCGCGAGGCGGCTTTGCCTTAACCCGGGCATCGCCGCGCTTCTAGCCGACTAACGCACCAACGGTAGAACGTTGCTCGGCGTCAACGGATAGAACGCCATCGCGACCACCGCGACGGCACAGATTGCTGCGCTCGCCCATGCCAGCGGAACGAATGGCGTCAGGTCGTGGTGTTCGCCTTCCTCCCGCGCGTACATCGCCCAAATTACCTTCGCATAGGCATAGAGCGAGATCGCGGTTCCGACGATCAAAAGGACCGCCAGCCAGAGGTAGCCGCTCGCAATGCTGCTCGATAGAATGAGAATCTTACCGAGAAATCCCGCGGTGGGTGGCACTCCGGCCAACGCGAGCATGAAGACGGTCATGGTAGCGGCGAGCCAAGGCCGGCGACGGCCCAAGCCGCGATAAGACGCAAGGTTAGCTCCTTCTTCGCCATCGCCTGAGATCGCGGCGGCTACCGCAAAAGCTCCCAAGTTCATGAACGCATAGGCGGTAAGATAGTAGAGCGCGTAGCGCAAGCCGATCGGCGTGAGACCCGCGAGAGCGACGAGAATGTATCCCACCTGCGCGACGCCCGAATAGCCCAACAGTCGTTTGAGGTCTTGCTGGGCGAGCATCCCGACGTTGCCGGCGATCATTGAAATCCCCGCTACGATCCAAATGGGAAGTAGGAGCCGCTCCGACGTACCCGACGGAAGCGCCGCGTAGATGAAACGAGCGAAGACCGCCAGCGCACCGGCCTTGGTCGCAACGCTCATGAACGCAGTCACCGGCAGGGGAGCGCCCTGGAAGACGTCAGGAGTCCAGGTGTGAAACGGCACCAGGCTGAGCTTAAAGACCAACCCGATGAGGAACATGCCGGCGCCGACCCAAAAGAGCGGGTTCGACGCTAGCGCCGGGTTGACCAAGTCGGCAAGTCTCACGCTGCCGGTTGCGCCAAAGAGCAATGCGGATCCAAAGATCAAAAACCCCGCCGCGGTCGAGCTCAAAATGAGATACTTGAGGGCCGATTCGCGCGCGGTTTTTCGATCGACCGCGCCGCACAGCGCATAGAGCCCCAGCGAGAGCAGCTCGAGGCCGAGAAAGATCATCATGAGGTTCGCAGCGCCGGCCATCAACATCGCGCCGCACGCGCTCCACAACATAATCGCGGTCATCCCGGCGATGCGTTGGGACGGACCGATCGCGCCGTAGAGTACGATCGACCCGGCCGCCGCCATCAAAATGATCTCTTGGAAAACAGTCGCGAAACCGCCGACGATGAAACCGCCGAAAAAGGCGTCGTGATGATGGGCGTACTGACGTGCCGCGAAATCCCCGGCGATAATCGTTCCAAGCAACGCGATACCGATCGAAAGATAGCGCCGATCGGCATCGCGTTTGCCCGAGAACAAATCTGCGATCAGCACGGCGAGCGCGGCGATCGCAACGATGCTGACCGGAACGACTGCCGACCAGTCGGCGTGCGTAAACGGCGGCTTCATAGGTGCAGCAACGGCGCCGGATAGACGCCAACGAGGACGAGCGCGGCGAGCAGCGGGGCGACGGCCAGGCCTTCGAGCCACGTGAGATCGGCTCGCACCGGCAGGTCTTCTAGCTCGGGCCCGTTCATCGCGTCCTGGTAGAGGCGAATCATGTACGCGGCGGCGATCACGATTGCGACGAGCGCGACTACGACGGGCCAAACGTATCCGGCTTGGTAGACGCCGATCAAAATGATCAGCTCGCCGACGAAACCTGCCAAACCCGGTAATCCCAACGCAGCGAGTGCAGCGATGCAGAGCGCACCGGCGAGGCGCGGATTCTTCCACCCCAAACCCCCGAGGCGCAGCAGCGAACGCGTCTCCTCGCGCTCTTCGATGTACCCAAGCAGCATGAACAGCGCTGCCGAGAAGAGCCCGTGCGCCACGATATAAACCAGCGCGCCCGCCAGGGCAATTCGGTTCTGCGAGGCGATCGCGATGATGATGAGACCCAAATGCGAGAGCGAAGAATACGCGACGAGACGTTTTGCGTCGTTCTGCACGAGCGCGATCACTGCGCCGTAGATCAGCGAGATCGCGCCGAGGACCATCAACGGACCAGCGTACTCGTGCACGTAATCCGGAACGAGCGCGAGCGCGATCGCGAGAAATCCATAGAGTCCGGCCTTCGATTGCACTGCCGAGACGATCGCGACCATCGGGGGAGGCAATCCGCTATAGGTCGGCGGCATCCAGGTGTGGAGGGGCCAAACCGGCGTCTTCACCAAGAACGCAAAAGCAAATCCCGCATAAATCCAAGGCGCCCACGCGCCAACGAGGTGGGCTCCGCTTCGGCCGATGACGTCGGTCGAGCCGTAAATAACGCCGAACGCGGCGGTCGCCAGCAAGAGCGTCAGACCGCCCGCGAAGTTATAGATGAAGTAGCGCCACGCGGTGGCCGGATGTTCGCCCCAGCCGATCAGCCCGAAGAAGACCGGCAGCAGCATCAGGTCCCAGAAGAGCGCAAAGACGAGCAGGTCGCGCGCCAGGAAGAGCCCTAGCATGGTCCCTTCGAGCATCAACATCAGCGCGACGAAATCGCGGGCGCGGGGAACTCGGGTCGTCGCAATCGCGCAAGCGGTGCAAATCGTCAGCAGCAGCGCAATCCAGAACGAGACGGGCGTGGCTCCAAAGTGAAAGGCTGCCGTAAACGGGCGGGAGAGCCAACGAACGCTCCACTCCGCCTCGCGCATCGTCAGAAGGATTGCGAAGGTTGCGACCGCCACGAGCGTGCCGATCGTTCGCGAGAGCACGTCGGAACTTGTCCTGGCCGAAGTCGAAGGACCGCGAGGAAGCGCGAAGAGCAGCCCACCAGCAACGATCGGCAGGAGAAACGAGACCGGCACCAGCGTCATGGGTGCGCTGCCCCTGCGACCGCGTAGTATGCGATGAAGAACGCGGCCCCGACGACGAGAAGCAACGCGTACGCCCGGACGAGCCCCGTTTGGAAGGACCGGACCAGCGTACCGAGCCAGCTTGCCCAGAAGGCGATGTCGCGAACCGCGCCGTCGATCACGTGCGGATCGACGATGCGGCTGAAAACCACACCGAGCAACTGAGCCGGCCGCACGAAGATGAGATTGATTGCCGAGTCGACGTAGAAGAGGTTGGTCAATACGGCGGGCATGCGTTCGCTCTCGACCCGGAGACGCTCGGGTGCGTCGCGTCGCGCGTTTGCCGTCGCGTATCGCATCCACGCAACTGCGAAGCCGAGTGCCACGAAAATGAAAACGATCGCCGAGGTAACGCCCTCGGAGACCGGCGGCGTCACCGTACCCGGAACCGGCGCCTTCTGTGGGCTGAAGAGCGACGCGAAGAACTCCCCCCAGGGCGAGTTCCCGCCGCCGATCAAGAGCGCCGCACCGATCGCAACGCTAGGAGCGACCAGGATTGCGACCGGAACGTTCATCGTCCAACCCGGCGCGTGCACGTGTTCGACATCGCCGCGATACTCGCCGAGGAATGCGATGAAGAGCAGCCGGAACATATAGTAGGCCGTGATCCCGGCCGTTAGCGCGCTAACCGCGAAGAGCCAAGGATGGCCGAACTGCAGGTCACCATAGATGACTTCGTCCTTGGAAAAGAACCCACTGAACCCGGGAACTCCGGTGATCGAGAGCACTGCCGTGAGCATCACCCAGAACGCAAACGGCATCCTCTTCCAGAGGCCCCCCATCCGGCGCACGTCTTGCTCGTTACCGAGCGCGTGAATCACGAGACCCGCGCCGAGAAAGAGCTGTGCCTTGAAAAAGGCATGAGTAAAGAAGAGCGCGACGCCGCCTTCGTACGCCCCGACGCCGACGGCCATGATCATGTAGCCGATCTGCGACATTGTCGAATAAGCGAGAATGCGTTTGATGTCCCACTGCGCGGTGCCGAGCACCGCGCCGGTGAGCGCCGTGAGTCCGCCGATCGTGCCGACCAAGAGCCGCGCCGACGCACTATGATCCCAGAGAGGAGCGCAGCGCGCGACGAGATAAACGCCCGCCGTCACCATGGTGGCGGCGTGAATCAACGCGGAGACGGGCGTCGGACCCTCCATCGCGTCGGGTAACCAGGTGTGGAGCGGCACTTGCGCCGACTTGGCCGCCGCGCCGATGAAGAGCGCTAAGCAGATCGAAAAAAGCACCGCCGGTCCAAGCGTGGCCGCCGCCGCGAACGTGTCGCCGAAGCCGATCGAGTGAATATGGGCGAAGATGATGAAGATCGCGAACATCATCCCGACGTCGCCGACCACGTTGATGACGAAAGCTTTGCGCGCGGCCGCCACGGCCGACGGGCGCTCGAACCAGAACCCGATCAGAAAGTACGATGCCACTCCGACGAGTCCCCAGCCTACCAGCAGCCCCACGAAGTTGTCGGAGAGCACGAGCGTGAGCATTGCGAAGACAAAGAAGCTCATGTACGCGAAGAATCGCGCGATGGCGCGATCGCCTTCCATGTAGCCGATCGAGTAAAAGACGATCAAGAAGCCGACGCCGGTAATGATGAACGTCCACAAGAGCGAGAGCGGATCGAGCAGCAGTCCGAAGTCGAGTCCCGGCATCCACGAGAAGAGCGGCTGATTCGCGCCGACCGCTGCTCCCGCGCTTTGCGTCGCAGCTCCCCACGATAGCGCCGCCAAAATAAATGAAGCCGCAACGAGCCCGGACACGAGCCAGCCGGCGAGCGCTTTGAGCTGCGGACCAAACGTCCAACAAACGATCGCGCCCGCCAACGGCAATAGCCAGAGCGTCACCAGCAGCGGATACGACCCACTCACCCCCAGCACATGATGCATCATGCCCCCAATCTTTCTACCGTTGCATGACGTATCGGCGGCTTTGGCGTTCGCCATGGTGGTAAGGGGCCTGTGAAGGGAGGAGCGGAGCCAGGATGGCGGGAGCGACGACGAGTCGAGCAGCTTTTTCGCACGATGCGAAAAAGCGAGCGTCCCCGAACCACCATGGCGAACGCCAAAGCCGCAAGACTAGCCATGCAGCGCCCTCACCTCGTCCACGTCAACGTAGCGCTCCGGGCGGAAGGTCGTTACGATAATCGCCAACCCGATTGCGGCCTCGGCGGCGGCGACGGTGATGACCAGAAAGGCAAAGATGTGGCCGGCATTCTGCAACCAGACACGGGCGAAGGCGATAAAGAGAAGATTGGCGGCGTTGAACATCAGCTCGATGCTCATCAACATCACGAGCGGATTGCGCCGCACGACGACGCCGACGACGCCGATAAAGAAGATCACCGCGGCAAGCGCGACGTAATGGCCGATCGGAACGGCCATCATCCCTCACCCTCCCGCAGAATCGCTTCGCGCATCGCGCGCTCTACCGACGCCTCGTGGCGCGGCGGAGCTTCGCGCATCTGTTCGCCGCCCAGCGTGATCACCCCGATAACCGCAACCATGAGAATCAGCGCCGTAACTTCAAAGGGTAAAAGATGCACGGTGAAAAGCGCCTTCCCGAAGTCGGCGACGCTCCCGAAGACGTTCGCGGACCCAGCCGGACCGGTGGGCCGCGGCGGGAACGTCGCGGCCTTCGAAACCGCGTAGACGAGAAAGCCGAGCGCCGTCAATACGACGGTACCGCCGGGCAGCCAAATCCTCGGCAAGCGGTTCGGTCCGGCGGCAAACGGCGCCACGCCGCTGCTAAGCAGCGCGATCACAAAGACGAAGAGCACCAAGATCGCGCCTGAGTAGACGATGATTTGAATGACTGCCAGAAACTCGGCCGAGAGCGTAACGTAGAGCACCGCGAGCCCCGCGAAGTTGAACAGCAGCGCCACGACGCTATAGACGGGCTTACTCGCCGAAATCGTCCAAACCGCGCTCGCGACCACGACGATCGCCAAAATCCAGAATGCAATCATTTTTCGTCGGGCTCGAGCAGGGTCAGGCCCTTGCGCTGCTTCAGCAGAATCTCGCCTCTCCAGGTAGCAGGGTAGCCGCGCTCGACGTCGGTCGTCGACTTGATCTCCGCAACGCGGCCGAGGTCGCCGGGAATTCCGCCGGGCCGATCGTCGGGCGCCGTTCCGACGCCGGCCGACGGCGGTACGATCAGCCGATCCTTGTCGTAGATGAACGAACCCCGGCGATAGTCGGACATTTCGAAACGCGGCGTCAGCACGATCGCGTCGGTCGGACACGCTTCCTCGCACATCCCACAAAAGATGCAGCGAAGCTCGTCGATTTCATAAATCGCCGCGAAGCGCTCGCCCGGCGAGTGCCGGTCGTCGGGTGAGTTTTCGGCGCCGATAACGGTAATCGCGTTAGCGGGACAAACGCTCGAACAGAGCTCGCAGCCGATGCAGCGCTCCTTGCCGTCGGCGTAACGACGCAGCTCGTGAAGTCCGTGAAAGCGCGGCGCGTGCTGTTTTTTGATCGAAGGATACTGGATGGTCGGGCGCCGGCGGAACATGAACCCGAACGTAATCGACAATCCCCGCAGGATCGCTCCGATATTAAAGAGGCGCTTGCGCGTTAGCATTGGATCGCTCACCCCCTATAGGCCACAAAGATCGCGGTCACCACGAGGTTCAGCGTCGCCACCGGCAGGAGTACTTTCCAGCCGAAGGCCATCAACCGGTCGTAGCGCAGCCGGGGCAGCGTCGCGCGCAACCATATGTAAAAGAACATGAAGCACGCGACCTTTATGACGAACCAGGCGATGCCGGGGATCGCCGTGAGGCCGAACGGCGCGTTCCAGCCGCCGAAGAAGAGCAGCGTCGCGATGCACGAGACGGTGAGCATGTTGACGTACTCGGCGATGAAAAACAGGCCGAAGCGCAAGCCCGAGTATTCGGTATGGAAACCGCCAACCAGCTCCGTTTCCGCTTCGACCAGGTCAAACGGCACCCGGTTCGTTTCGGCAACCGCGGTAATAACGTAGATGACGCAGCCTACCAGTTGCGGGATGAAGAACCACCAGCGCGCCTGCGCGTTCACGATTCCGTCGAGCGAGGTCGTGCCCGCGAGGAGCAGCACGCCGACTAGCGAGAGCGACATCGCCAGCTCGTAGCTGATCATCTGTGCGGTCGAACGAACGCTTCCCAGCAGCGGATACTTCGATCCCGAGGCCCAGCCGCCCAAACAGATTCCATACACGCCGAGCGAAGTGATCGCGAGCACGAAGAGGATGCCCGCATTCACGTTGCCGATCACCCACGTCGTACCGGAGCGTGACGCGCCGAACGGGATGACCGCGTAGACCGCAAAGGCCGTTAGCAAAGAAATGAAAGGCGCAAGCTTGTAGAGCAGCGGATCGGCGGTCTCGGGCGCGAGATCTTCCTTGAGTATCAGCTTCGCCGCGTCGGCTGCCGGCTGCAGCAAACCCCAGGGACCGACGCGATTCGGCCCAGGGCGCAGCTGCATCCAGCCTAGGATCTTCCGCTCGGCCAGCATCGCATACGCAAATGACGTGACGACGACGAAGAGCAGAATCGCCGATTTGACGAGGACGATGAGCCAGGGCATCGGCTACGCTCTCATTCCGCCCAGCCACGGGTCGTGCTGCCACGTACCTCCGCCCGAAAGAATGGACGGAGCTTCGCTTGGGGTGACGCGGCTCGTATCAAACTTTGGATCGCCCAGCGTAATCTCCGGCGGCGGCTTTGCGGCCTGCGCGACGGCGATGCGATGTAGCTCGTCGTCACCCGGTACTGCGACGCCGAGCTGATCGGCGAGACCGAGCAACATCTCGAGATCCGAACGCACAAACTCAGGCGCGGCTAACGACGCATTGATGGGCAGCAAATCGCCGCCCAGATTGATCGCTGTGCCGATCTTCTCGAAAGCGCCTTTCGCCGGCAGGACCAGCGTTGCACGCGCTGCCGTCTCGGTCATGAAGAGCTCGCTCACTACCAAGAACGGTACGTTGTCGAGCGCTTTACTTGCGGCTCCGGGATCGAGCGCGTTACGAGCGGGGTTGACGCCAAAGACCGAAAGCACCGCCATGTTACCGGCACGCGCAGCATCGAGCATGGCGTAGCCGTCGAGTCCCTGCTCGACCGCGACGTATCCCGGACCACAAAACGGCAGCATGCCCATCGCTTCGGCCCCGCGCGCGTTCGACTGTTCGCTCGCAACGTACGCCGACAGATCGGGCAAATCGGCGAATGCCTCCGCGTAACTGCGCGCCGCGGAAGGATCCGCTCCGTCCCAGATGAGCGCGACCCGCGACGCGTCGCCGACTTCGGCACGTGCGTCACGCGCGCCGCGCGCGTGCACGACCTTCGCGCCGTTTCGGAACGCAGCTTTTCGAACGCGCAGCCAAAGAACGGGCGCGAGTAGCGCAGGCGACTCACCAAGAATGACGATGGCCTGCGCGCAGTCGATCCGGTCCAGCGGTGCGGCGTGCGAGCCCGGCGTCGCTTGGCGCTGCCGGCTGGCCCGCCAATCGAGATTCGGAATGTCTAGCGACCGGAAGACGTGCTGCAGCGCGAAGGCCTCTTCGTTCGTCAGCCTACCGCCGCCGATCGCGCCGACGCTGCCGGCGCCGCGCGTCGCGATCGCTTCGCGGATCGCCTTCGCCCACAGGATGAAAGCGTCGTCCCAACCGATCTGCACGAAGTTCCCGTCCTTGCGGTACAGCGGCTGCGTCAGCCGATCGGGCGCCTCGTAGAATCCGACGTTGTAGCGGCCGCGGTCGCAGAGCCAACCGTCCGAGATCGGATCCTCTTCGACCAGCATGGTGCGCAAGAGCTTGCCGTAGCGCACGTCGGCGAACTGCTGGCAACCGACCGCGCACTGGGTGCAGGTCGTCTGCGTCCGATTGAGATCCCACGGCCGCGACTTGAAACGATACGTCTTGGAAGTCAGCGCGCCTACCGGACAGATCTCGGTAACGTTGCCGGTAAAGTTATGACGATACGGCAGACCGGTAGCCGTTGCAATGATGTCGCGCGCACCGCGGTCCTTGACGACCAGCTGCCGTTCGTCGGCGATGATATCGTCGAAGCGAACGCAGCGCTGGCAGACGATGCAACGCTCCTCGTCGAGCACGATCGTCGGACCCAAATCGACGGCCTTTGGCTTGGAGAGCTTCGGATCGGCGACGTCGGACGTACCGCGCGCATAGGCCATCGCGTAATCCTGAAGGTCGCACTCGCCGCCCTTATCGCAAATCGGACAATCCAGCGGATGGTTTACGAGAAAGAGCTCGAGTACCATCGCACGAGCAGCGTCGACCTTCCCGCCGTACGTCCTGACGGCCATGCCGTCCGCCGCCGCGGTGTTGCAGGCGATTTGCAGCTTCGGCGTACCTTCGATCTCGACGACGCAGATGCGACAGAGCCCCGCCGGTCCCAACTTCGTGTGATAGCAGTAAATCGGGATCTGCTGCTGGATCGTCTTGGCGGCTTCGACGAGCAGCGTTCCCTTCGGCACCGTGACCGGAACCCCATCGATGGTGAGATTGACCATCTGCGCGCCGGGGGCAAGTAACGGAGCGCTCATGCCAAAGCCCGCACGGCAGCGATGCGTGCTTTGAACTGTTCGGGAAAACGCTCCATAACCGATTTGAGGAACGGCTCGATAGAATCACCGAGCGGGCAGAGATTCAAGCCCGTGATCGAGCTGGAAACGCGGAGAAGCATCTCATCGTCGCCGGCGACTCCGCGACGATGCACGAGCCGCTCGAGCACGCGCTCCATCCAGCTTGCGCCCTCGCGGCACGGCGTGCACTGACCGCACGACTCGTGAGCGAAGAAACGCACCAGATTGTAGGCGGCATTGACGAAATCGGTCGTATCGTCGAAGACCACGAATGCACCCGAGCCGAGCATCGAACCAGCCCTCGCCATGCTTTCATAATCGTACGGCCAGTCCAGTTGCTCTTCGAAAATGCAGGCCGACGAACCGCCTCCCGGCTGCACCGCCATGAGCTTTCGTCCCGGGCGCAGGCCGCCCGCCAACTCGATGATCTCGCGCACCGTAGTTCCCAGCGCAATTTCGTAGTTGCCGGGATTGCGCACGTGACCGGAGACAGAGACGATCTTATAGCCCTTGCTGCGCTCGGTCCCGACTGAAGCGAACCATTCCGCGCCCCGCTCCAAGATCGGAACGAGGTAGGCGAGAGTCTCCACGTTGTTCACGATGGTCGGCTTGCGATAAAGACCTTCGACCGCCGGAAAAGGCGGCTTCAGACGCGGCTCGCCGCGCTTGCCTTCGAGCGAGTTAAGCATGGCAGTCTCCTCGCCGCAGATGTAAGCACCCGCGCCGCGGTGCACCGTTACTTCGAGATCGTAGCCGCTCCCGAAGATATTTTTCCCGACGTATCCTGCCTGCTCTGCCTCCTTCAGCGCCTTGCGGAAAATTTCATAACCTCGCTTGAACTCGCCGCGAATGTAAATGAACGCATGATGCGAGGCGATGGCGTAAGCTCCAACCAGCATTCCTTCTAAAACCAGATGCGGGACCGTTTCGAGCAGCATGTGATCTTTGAAAGTGCCCGGTTCGGCCTCGTCGCAGTTACAGACGAGATAGCGCGGGCTCTTGTCGGTTGGCAAAAACGACCACTTCCGCCCGGTTGGGAAACCGGCGCCGCCGCGGCCGCGCAGTTCGGATTTTTCGGCCAGGTTCAACACGTCGACCGGCTGCAGTTCGCGCACCGTTCGCTCCCACTGCTTGTAGCCGCCGCGCTGACGGTACACGTCGATATTGCACAGATCGACCTCGCCGATTCCGGCGGTCAAGACCTTAGTGACCGGCACCGGGGCTCTCCTCATCGACGATCTCAACGACAGCTCGCGAATCGACGACCGCTCGCTCCGTCGTACCGGTAAAGCGGTTGACGTTGCGGTTGATGATGTTGTCGAGCATGATAATGCCGCTGCGGTCACCGATCCCGCCAGCATTGTTCGGCTCCGGCACGCCCGTAGCGCCGCGCGACTTCTTGCCGGTGGCGATCTGCGAGTCTTGTGGAATCGCCCACGTGGCGGGTGGACGTTCGGTCTGCGCCATCGGCGCGATCGCATACGTTCCGGCGCGCATCGCCTCGAGCATCTCATCGATCTTCTGCGGCGTGAGATCGTAGACGAACTCCAGATTCACTTCCATGCAGGTCGCGCGGTCACACGCAGCCAGACACTCGACCTCTTCATACGAGAAGAGGCCATCCTGCGTCGTTTGCAAGTGACCGATGCCGAGCTTCTCGCGAAAGTACGCCATAATGTCCTCGGCGCCGTCGATCGTGCAGGCCAGTCCGCGACAAACCTGGAGCATATACTTTCCGACCGGACGCCGGTAGAGCAGCGTGTAGAACGAGACCGTTCCTTCGACCTCGGCCGGTGTGATCGCGAGCATCTCCGCGGCAGCGTACATCGCCTGCGGGCTCACGAACCCCTCGTGCTGCTGAAAAAGATGCATGATCGGCAACAGTGCCGACCGCTTCTCCTCATATCTTGCAATAATCTCATCGCACTCGGGTCTCAACTGCTCCAACAATTGTGGAAAATTCTTTTCTCGCTCCGTCATGCAGTGTGACCTTGGACTACGGAGCCCATTGAGAACCTTTCACCACTCTCCCCTTGCGTCATCGATCCACCTCCCCAAACACTGGATCGAGCGAACCGATCATGACGACGAGATCCGCGATTAGGTTTCCCGCGGCGATGCCTTTGAGCGCCTGCAAGTTGTACATGCTCGGGGGACGCGTGCGAATCCGGTAGGGCCGGTTCTCGCCGTTGCTGACGATGTAGTAGCCGAGCTCGCCGCGCGGAGATTCGATCGCCTGGTAGACGTCGCCGGGCGGCACGCGAAACCCCTCGCTGACCAGTTTGAAGTGGTGGATCAACGCTTCCATCGAGAGCGCGATCGTCTCTTTCGGCGGGAGCGCGACCTTTGGGTCATCGATCATGACGGGTCCCGGCGTATCGAGCCGCCGCCGCGCTTGTTTGATGATTCGCATGGATTGGTCCATCTCATCGAGGCGCACTAAGAAGCGCGCGTAGGCGTCGCCTTCCTCGCGAGTCGGCACGTCGAAATCGTACGTCTCGTAACCGCTATACGGGAACGCCTTGCGAACGTCGTAGGCGATTCCGCTGCCGCGCAGGCTCGGCCCGGTGGCACCCCACGCGACCGCTTCCTCCGGCGAAAGGACGCCGACGTCGATCGTGCGATCCTGAAAGATCGGGTTCGCTTGCAGAAGTCCCCGCAGCTCGCGCAGGCGTCGGGGGAACTTTTCGATCAGCGCGTCGAGACGAGCGAGAAAGCCGCTCGGCAGATCGCCGTTGAGACCCCCGACGCGCATGTAGTTAGGGTGCATGCGCGCACCGCCCGCAGCCTCTTGCATATCGAGGATGTTCTCGCGCAGATCGAAGCAGTAGAAGAAAACCGAGATCGCGCCCAGGTCAATGCCGTGCGTTCCGAGCCAGACGCAATGCGATGCGATCCGCGTGAGCTCCATTGAGAGCACGCGAATGACCTGTGCGCGCGGCGGAATCCGATCGGTGATGCCGAGAAGCTTCTCGACGCCGAGCGCATAGCAGAGCGCGTTCGAGGAGGGAGCGAGGTAATCCATGCGCTCGATGACGGTCTGCGCTTGCGTCCAGAAGAGCCCCTCAGCCGTCTTCTCGATGCCGGTGTGGAGGTATCCGATTTCCGGCTCGGCCGTGACGACGTTTTCGCCATCGATCTCCAGAACGATCTGCAAGACGCCATGGGTCGACGGATGCTGCGGGCCCATCGAGAGGACCATGGTATTACCGCTGTGGCTGACGACGTCGGCGGAGAGCGGCATCGCTGAACTCGTCACGACTCGCGAGCTCGTTTCACTTCTTCTTGCAGCGCCTCCAGCGTTCGTCCCGATGGCGGCGTTCCGGCTACGACGTTGCTCTTGTTCGCGAAGCTCGGGCGCGGCGCGCGCTCGCGCGCGGGGCCGCGCATCGGATAGTCTTTGCGTAACGGGTGACCTTCCCAGTCGTAGGGCATCTGAATGCGCCGAAGATCCGGGCGGCCTTCGAAGACGATTCCAAAGAGATCGTAGACCTCGCGCTCCGCCCAGTCGGCGGATTTCCAGAGATCCATCACCGAGGGTAAGCGTTCGCCATCGCCCGCACCACACAGCACGCGCAACCGCGCCGGAGTTCCTACTTGCGCCACGGTCGCGCGCTTCGCCGGAAGCGCAAGCAGGTGGTAAACAACGTCGAACCGCGGCGTGCGCGCAAGATAATCTACCGCGCCGAGGTCGAGCAGCATCGCGTACCCCTCGGCTTTGAGGGCTTCGAGGCGCGCGCGAAGCTGTGCCGGCCTGACCCGCTCGATCGCGGCATCGTCGATCGGCGGACGCAGGCTGGTCGGGTCGATCGCCGCGCCGGCGATCGGCGGAGTTTGCGTGCTAGGCAGAGTGCACTCTCGAAGTTTTAGAAGCTAGTGTTTACAGGCGATCACGCTCGCGCCAAGAGGCCGCCCCGGCCGCCTTCGCGGATCTGCTGTTGAATGAGATTGACTGCGTAGAGCAGACCGTCGGGCGTCGGCGGACAACCTGGAACGTATACGTCGACCGGAATGATCGTGTCGACGCCTTGAATAATCGCATAGTTATCGAAGATGCCACCCGAGCTCGCACACGCGCCCATCGAGATCACCCACTTCGGATCGGCCATTTGATCGTAGAGCCGTTTGACGACGGGACCCATCTTCTGAGCGACCCGGCCCGAAACGATCATCAGGTCCGCTTGGCGCGGCGAACTGCGGAAAACCTCCGAACCGAGTCGCGCGATGTCGTATTCGGGTGACGTGACGCTCATCATCTCGATCGCGCAGCAGGCTAAACCCATGGTGAGCGGCCAGACCGACGAGCTTTGCGCCCAGCGTGCCACGTCGTCGAGCCGCGCGAGCATGAAGTGGCCGGGGCCTAGTGACATGGTCCACTCAACGCCATACGAAGCCACCCTTCTTCCAGACGTAGGCGTAGCCGATGGCGAGCACGACGATAAAGATTGACATTTCGAGCAATCCGAAGACGCGCAACGCGTGCATTTGGACGGCCCACGGATAGAATGACGCCACCTCTACATCGAAGATGACGAACAGCATCGCGACGAGATAGAACCGCACCGGGAAGCGCCCGGCCACCGGTGAGGTCGGCTCGACGCCGCACTCATAGGCTTCGCGCTTATGCCGATTCGGCTTGCTACGGCCCAATAGACCCGGCAAAATGGTAAAGAGCAACGCGGCGGCGACTGCGACGCACAGGTAGATTGCGACCGGACCGTACGGATTCATTTGCTCGTGAAAGTTTTCACAAGCGGGCCGCCATACCTGTCCTTCGCGCTTATTGGCGGGCCGCCACAAGACTGTTGGACCGGGAGACTCGCGGTGCCTTGCCGTAATCTTAGGAATGCGGTACGCGCTTTTGGGAATGCTCCTGCTCTTTGCGCTCGGTGATTCGTGTTCGCCGCCGCCAAATGTCGTAGGCGTCCAGGATTTTGGACGCGTTACCGGCCGGGTTCTCGACGCGATGACCAACCGGCCGATTCCGAACGCGCTACTCTCGGTCGGCTCGCTCTACACCACGCGCGCTGACGTGAACGGAGCCTTCATGTTGCGGACGGTCGCAGGAGATCAAACCGTCACCGCGCGCGCCCCCGGTTACTCGACCACAACGGCCGACACTACGATTCCCAAAGATGGAACGGTTTCGGTCGGCTATGTGAGGCTCGTGCCGTTGACGTTCCCTGCCGGACAGCCGACGCTTGCGCCTCCGCCGACCCCGGTTCCTCGCCTATCGCCGGCTGCGGCGACCGCCGAGCCCGCTTCCAGCTCGAGTCCCGCCGCGGCCACCACGGCGCCGAGCGCTTCCCCAATGCCGAGCCCGACCTAAGGAGACGGGCCGCCACTTAGTTCAGACGCAGCGCCTCGAGATCGAGATCGTATTCAATCGAGCGATAGATTTCGTCGGGAATCTCACCGGCGCGACGCAGCTCCGCGATCGCTTGCCGTTCGGCGGCCAAGGCTTCCTTCTGCAACGACCGGTCGATGTGGCTCTCGCCGGCTTGGTCGGTTTCATCCATCTCGGCCTTGCCGCGAAGTACGTCCACGCGGCGCCGGTACTCTTCGAGAATCCGGGTTGCAATCTCGCGGTCGAGCGGCGAGCTGCGGCGCGACGCCTCATCGCTCACGCGCGCGATGCCGGCTTCTAGCGCGCGAATCCGTACGCCGGTCTCGCGCTTTTGGCTTCGGCTCGTCTCGGTCACACCGAGCCGCTCGATCAGCGGGCCAAGCGTTAAGCCTTGGACCACCAACGTTACGAGGATCACGCAAAATGTGAAGAAGATCATCACGCTGCGCTGCGGGAAGGGCTCGCCGCCCAGCGTGTACGGTAACGCGAGCGCGATCGCAAGCGATACGATGCCGCGCATTCCGGCCCACGAGAGCACGGCCACTCGCGGCCAGGCCGGCTTCGGATCGCGCTTGCGGATCGCCGGGATAAGCATCCACTGAAGATAACTCGTGGGGAATATCCACGCGATCCTCACGACGATCACCGTCACGCTCAAGAGCAAACCGGCAAGAGCGTAGTCGCGCACGTGCGGTTCGAGCACTTCGAGAATGAAAGGCAGCTCGAGACCGATCAGCAAGAACGCAAAACCGTTGAGCACGAAGATCAGCAGACGCCATACCGACGCGGCAAGCACGCGCGTTTCGGAATCGATAAAACTCTCCGAACGCCGGCCGAGCAGGATCCCAGCCGATACCGCGGCCAGGACGCCGGAAACGTGAAGCGCTTCAGCTGGAAGATATGCCGCGAACGGCGCGAGCAAGAAGACGACGCTCGCGATTAGCGCGTCCGCAAAGCCGTGCCGCGCGATGTAGCGCAAGACCCCTTCCAGCGAGAAGGCGATCGCAACGCCGACGAGTATGCCGCCGGCGGCGACCACGACGAATTCGAGACCCGCGTGCGCGAGCGAAAAGGTCCCTAAGATCGCCGCGGCGAGCGCGAACCGATAGAGCACGAGCGCCGTCGCGTCGTTCATCAAACACTCCCCGCTGACGATCGCCGCGACGCGCCGCGGAATAGCCAATCGCTCGAAGATCGCCTCCGACGCCACGGCGTCCGGCGGCGAGACGATCGCGCCGAGCGTGAATGCCAGCGGCCAGGTGAAGGCCGGAACGATGAAGTGCACGACGACCGCGACGGCGGCCATCGTGACGATTACGAGTCCGACCGCGTGAAGCGTTATCGGTAGTGCGGCGCGCCGGAACTGGAACCAGTCCGTCGACCAAGCCGCGCCATAGAGCAGCGGCGGGACGACGATCAGCATGATCAGTTCGGGATCGGGGTGAGGCCGCGGCAGATGACGCGTAAACGCAAGCGCGACGCCCCCAATGACGAAGGCAATGGGATAAGGGATCCGCCAGCGCTTCGCAGCGATGCTGAGCACGACGACCGCTGCGAGAAAGGTGAGTAGAACCAGTGCTTCAGTCATCGGCGAAAGAGCCGGGCCGAGCGGACCGGTCCGGTGACAAAGACCACCGACATGCAGGCTGCATTCGCCTTAAGGCGGCTTACCGCCCCGCTGCGCAGAAGCTTCGCCACGACTCATGTTTGCAAACATCCTCAGCCTAGCGTTCGGCGTCGCAGTCATTGCGTTGACGCTCAGCGACGTTTTCCAGTCCGTCGTAATGCCACGCGCCACCGGGCGGAGCTACCGGATCAGCTTCTACGTATGGCGCGTTCTGTGGTACCTCTGGCCGAAGGCCGCGTGGCGGCTCTACGGGGTCGACGCCGATGGGCGCGAAGATTTCTTGGCCGTATTCGCTCCGCTGACGCTGGTAGCGATGATCGGTATCTGGGCGGCGTTACTGATTTTGGGTTTCGGCTCGACGCTTTGGGGAATGCACGGCGGAATAGCGCCCAGTCACACCTCATTCGGATCGATGCTCTACTTTGCCGGAACGTCACTGCTGACGATTGGTTACGGCGACATCGTCGGTCGAACGGCGCTCCCGCGATTCGTGACGGTACTCGCAGCCCTTGCCGGCCTGTCGTACCTCTCGATCTTGACGGCTTTTCTCTTCGCAATTTTTGGATCGTTCCAGCTACGTGAGACTTTCGTGGTCACCGTCGCTGCGCGAGCCGGCAGCCCGCCCAGCGGGGTCAACTTGCTCGCGATCGCCGGCTACTCAAAGACCTTTGACGACCTTCCGACGTTGATGCTCGACGCCCAACGCTGGGCCGCGGGGGTGATGGAGAGCCACCTTGCTTATCCGATGCTCGCGTTTTTTCGTTCCAGTCACGATGACCAGTCATGGATCGGAACGCTCGGCACGCTGCTCGATGCCGCGACGCTTACAATGACGACGATCGACGGCGTGCACGACGGCCAGGCGCGCATATTCTACAGCGTCGGGCGCCACGCGACCCGCGACCTAGCGCATTATTTTCGCGTGGGAAGTCCGGAAGATACGGTCGGCGTCGAACGCTCTGAGTTCGATCGTGCCTGCGATCGTCTTGCAGCGGCCGGATATTCGTTACGCGACCGCGACGAGGCTTGGAGCCGATTCTCGGGTCTGCGTTCGGGTTACGCCGGCCGGCTCAACGTACTGGCCGCGTTCTTTCAGATTCCTCCCCTGCAGTGGGTCGGCGATCGCTCGCTCATCACCGTGACAAAGCACGGCGAGCTCAAAATCCATGAGCAGCATCCGAGCGGTGAAGAAACTTCCTGACGTCGTCGATCGGCAGCGCGAACCCGATGCTGCGTTCCTCGTCGAAACGCGACTCCGCAACTCCTACCACCTCGCCGGTACTTGCCAAGAAAACCGGTGCGCCGCTCTCGCCCGGAACGATCGAGAGCGTCACTTCGAGAGCGTCCTTTCGGATCGACGAGAGCCGTCCGGTGTCCAGCGAGGTGGCTAAGCCGAGACCTTCGTCGTCGAAATCGTCGGGAACCGGATAGCCGAGCAAACCGACCTCCCGGCCTACGTCGTTTTGCAGTCGCGATGAGGAACCGAGGGCAACGACCGGCAACCCCCGGCGCGGCGTGCGAAGCAGCGCGAGATCGAGATCTTCGTTTGACGCAACGATTCGCGCGGGCGCCTTCCATCGGTTAGCGACGGTCACGTGGATATTCCAAGCGCCGTCGATTGCGTGCTGCACCGTGAGTACGTCGCTGCCCCAATTGCCGGAAGCGACGACGAAGCCGGTCGCGTAGGCATCGTCGTACCGGTCCTTCTTGTTCTCGGGCGGCACGCGCATTGAGAGGAGAACGACCGCCGGACGCAGCCGTTGCACCGAGGCCACGAAGGCGTCGTCCGCGTTGCGACCGCATCCGGCCGCCGCGATCAGAGCGACGAGTGCAATCCACGTTGCGATTCGCGCACTCATGACAGGCAATCGATTAACGACGTACGCAACGCATCCAGGCCTACTCCGGTCTTGGCGCTCACGCAGAGTTCGCCCGCTTCGTTGGCTGTCTCCGGCACCGCCAGATCGCACTTGTTGAAGACCAGCAGCCGGGGAGTGCGATCGAGGTCGAGTTCGTGCAGAATCGCCTCCACCGCGTCGCGCTGGCGCGGCCATTGCGGATTGCTCGCATCGACCACGTGTACGAAGAGATCGGCCTCTTGCAGTTCCTCCAACGTCGCGCGGAACGCGTTGATGAGATCCTTTGGAAGATCGGTTATGAATCCAACGGTATCCGCCAGACGAACGTACGTATTGGTTTTGAGGTACGCTCGCCGAATCATCGGATCGAGCGTGGCGAATGGACGATCCGCGACGTAAGCATTGCTGCGAGCGAGCGCGTTGAGCAGCGAAGACTTGCCGGCGTTGGTGTAACCTACCAACGCAACGAGCGGCTCGCGACTCGTCGAGGACCGGCGCACCGCCCGCTGCCGCCGGACGTCGGCGAGTTGCCGGTTCAAGACCGCTATGCGCTCTCCGATACGCCGCCGATCGACCTCGAGTTTGGTTTCGCCCGGGCCGCGTGTGCCGATGCCGCCGCCGAGTCGCGAAAGGTCGGCCCCGACTCCGATCAGATTGGACTGACGGTATCGCAGCTGCGCGAGCTCGACTTGAAGCTTCCCTTCTCGGCTTCGCGCCTGTCGCGCGAAGACGTCGAGAATCAGCATCGTTCGGTCGACGATCGGCAACGGCACGATCCGCTCGAGATTCTTGCGCTGACGGGGGCGCAAATCGTTGAGCACCAAGAGCAGACCGGCGTGAAGCTCGGCTGCGCGGTCGGCGATCTCGTGCGCCTTGCCGCTTCCCACGAGCGTTGCTGGATCGACCGCGTCGCGACGTTGCACGAGACGGTCGAGCACTTTTGCGCCGGCGGCTTCGGCTAGCGCTTCGAACTCGGCGAGCTCCGGCTCGATGGAGCCGCGCGATGCGCGCGTATCAACCGCGACGACGAGGGCGTCTTCGTTCACGGTGTCGCGACCGCGAGCGGCGTCAATCGGTCGACGAGCCAGCGCAGACCTTGGTTATAGGAGGGGCCGGGACGTTCGAGGAGATCGGGGTCGACCGAGTAGACGTGGCGCAGCCGCACTGCGCGCAAGCTATGCCACGGTTCGCGGTCGAGCACGGCATCGAGGTTCGTCGCCGCATCGGCGACGAGCATATCGGGTTGATGCCGCAGGAGCGCTTCGCCGCTGTATTGGCCGTAGGCGGCGTGCAGATCGCTCGCGGCATTGGCGCCGCCCGCCAGCGCGATCAGCGTGGTGATATACGAGTTCGCGCCCGCGGTCCAGATCGGGCCGCTACCAAGCACGACGAAAACGCTCGGCCGGCGGACGAATCCCTTCGTGCGCGCCTGCAGCGCCGAGGTCTCGCGCCGCAGCCGCGCGATCGTGGCGCGAGCTTGTAGCTCGCGGCCCGTCAGAGCGCCGATGATTTGCAGGTTCTCGAATATGCGGTCGTACGCGTCGTCGGAAAGCAGCACGACCCGGACGTGCGCGCGACGCAACGGCTCCGTCAAGCGGGCTTGCGCGGGAATGCCGATGACGGCGGTCGGACGCAACGTTAGGATGGCTTCTGCGTCAACGCTGCTCGAATCGGCGACGCGTGGTAGCTGCTTGGCTTGCGGCCAATCGGTAAAGGCCGAAACGCCGACGAGCTCGCCGCCGGCGCCGATCGCGTAGACGTCGTCGGCGAAGGACGGCACTAAGGTTACGATTCTTCGGCCGCCGGCGAGGCTCGCCGGTTTTGGTTTGACGGTCGTCGCGTGCGCGCCACACGCACTTAATATGGCGACGCACCACGCGAACGCGAGCGCAGAGTTCCGAGACACCCTCTGCGACTACGAAGGAAGGAAGGCGACGACCTTTGGGCAATGCCGCTCGTACGCTTGCGCGGGAAGCCGGTTTCAAGCCGGCACGGTCGCGCCACTGTATGCGGGGAGCCGCCCGACGTCACTGTCCTAGATGGATGGGAAGGCACGGGCACCGGCGACGATCCGCGAGTCAGGATACCGTTTCAAGCGCTCTTTCATGATCCACCTCGCGCAAAGGAAAGGATTCTATGCTTGCAACGCTCGTCGCCGCGATAGTCGCGGCTTCTCCTTCACCCTCAACATCACCAACGGCAGTCCCGGAGATCGCCCACGTCGTCACTAGTGACCGCGGGCGAGAATCGGCCACGCAAACCGCTCGCACGACGTACGTCATAACGGCCGCTCAGATTTCCCGTGACGGAGATCGCACCGTCGCCGACGCCCTTGGAGACCTTCCGGGAGTAAACGTCGTGCGTTACGGCGCTTTCGGAGCCACTACCAGCGTCGGCATTCGCGGCAGCTCGCCGCAAGAAATCTTGGTGCTGGTCGACGGACTGCCAATAGCGGGTGGGCAGATCGACGACGTCGATCTTGGACAGTTTCCCGTCAGCGGCATCGATCGCATCGAGGTGGTCGAAGGCGGGGGATCGACGCTCTACGGCTCGGGGTCGATGGGTGGCGTGATAAACATCATCACCGCGGCGCAACCCGAACGCAGCAGCGCGACGATTTCGACTGGATCGTTTAACGAGCAAAACTATCTCCTCCAAACTCCGTATCTCACCTTCCAGCGCACCTATGCCACGAACGACTACCCTGTCGAAAACGCCTCGAACCGTCAGAATGCGCAAGCGAACCTAACAAGTGCGACGGCGCGCTATTCGCACCCAATCGGCGCATTTAATCTGGCGTTGAGCGGCAACATCACAGACACGCTCGCCGGCGTGCCTGGCGTCGTTGGACTTTTTCTCGCCGACCAGCGAGCAGGGCAACGTCAACCGCAACCTGCGCTTGAGCCTCGAACATACCGGAGCGCGATCCTCGACATCGCTCGCGCTCGGCGACTCTTCTCAGGATCTCTCCTACACGTGCGACACGCCTGTCGATGCGACTTGTCCAAACGCATTCCCCACACCGGCGCCTCCCATGACCGCGAATCCGCCGTACGCGCAAATGCTCTACGACCAGCACTGGATGGCGAGTCTTCGCAACGTCGTCGGCTCCCTGCGCGAGCGGCTCGTCTATGGTGTCGACCTGATGCGCGGCGTCGCGCGGGTCGATCAAGGTACCGGCGGCGGCTCGCCGCTTGCCGCCGACAACGCGCCGATCTTCGACGCGTACGCGCAGACGGCGGCATACGTGCAGTCGCAGTGGTTCGGAGAGAACGGTGCAGAAATCTATGCCGGCTTGCGCGGCGAACGCGATGGCGGTGTGGGCGGCGCGTATTCGCCGTCGCTCGGCGGCATTCTGCCGCTCTCGCGCGCGCTGCAGCTCAAGCTCAACGCCGCGACCGCTTTTAGAGCACCGACCGCCGAAGATCTCTACTATCCAGGGTTTTCAAATCCGAATCTTGCTCCGGAGCGAACGCGGGTCGCCGACGCTACGTTCGTCGCACCGGCCCTCTGGGGAGGCGTTTCGTTTGGCTGGTTTACGACGAGCGGGTCGAACTTGATCGTCTCCCCACCTCCGCTTTTCATTCCGGAGAACGTCGGCCACGCCTCGATTGCCGGCTTGTCGCTCGGCCTTGCGACGCCCTCGGTTCGAGGCTATGGCGCCACGCTCGACGTCACGAACCTCTACCGCGCCCAAGACCTCGACACGGATAGCCGCTTGCCGGGGCGTGGACCGGTCTTTGCAGTAAGCCTTGGCCTGCGCTTTATCGCCCCGCCTTACAGCCGGTTCGACGAATTTCGGATCGTCGCGCGGACGCAAGGACCGCAGGAGAGCGCCGATCCATTCCTCTCACCGGCGTATGCCGTCTATCAGCCGGCGACGTTCACGCAGGTTGACGCCGATCTCGGGTATCGCTTGACGCCGCGGCTGCTTCTCACGTTGCGCGCCTATAATCTCGGCGACGACCGCTACGCGCTCTTTGCCGGGTATCCGATGCCGGGGCGTTCCTTTACCTTCGAGCTGCGCAGCCGTTGAACGCGCTGCGAGCGCTCGCGCTCGTGCTGATCGTGCCCGCCGCCGCGGCAGCGAGTTTATTGGTCGGCGGGACGCCGATCTCGGTTGCGCAAGTCGCCGATCAGCTCGCGCACCCGCATCAATCGAGCGTTCTCAACACGATCGTCTGGCAGCTCCGGCTGCCTCGCGTCTGCATCGCGGCGACGGTTGGCGCCTCGCTGGCGCTCTGTGGCGCGATTGCTGCAGGGAATGCTGCGCAACCCCCTGGCCGATCCATATCTCACCGGCGTCAGCGCGGCGGCCGCGGCGGCGATTGCGATCGCCGTGCTCGCCGGCGCGCCACCCGGTGCGACGCCCGCCATCGGTTTCGTCGCCGGTCTTAGCGCGGCACTGCTCGTCGCCGCGCTGGCACGCCGCGGCAGCGGAATCGACGCAAATCGCCTCATACTCGCCGGCGTTTCCCTATCAACATTCTTTGCGGCGATCGTTACGCTCGCCGTCGTGCGTGCGGAGTCGAGCGATTATGCGAGCACGATCCTCGCGTGGCTCGCCGGCTCGATGGCCGGACGCGGCTGGCACGATCTGGCCGTCGTGGCACCGTACGTTGGATTCGGCGTGCTGCTCGCGGTCGTTTCGTATTCGCCGCTGAACGCGTTGCGGATCGGCGACGTACGCGCGCGCGCAGTCGGCGTCGACGTCGATCGCGCGCAGTGGATTATCCTCGCCGCCTCTTCGCTACTTGCCGCAAGCAGCGTCGTGCTCGCCGGGCTCGTCGGTTTCGTCGGACTCATCGTACCGCACTTAGCGCGACGCCTCGTCGGATCGGACGCGCGCGCGCTCCTGCCCAGCTGCGCCGCGATCGGAGCCGCGCTCTGCATGATCGCCGACGCCATCTGCCGGCGCATCGTGGCACCCGCCGAACTGCCGATCGGCGTGCTGCTCGCGTTCGTCGGCGTACCGGCCTTTCTCTATCTCTATCTCCGTCCAGTCGGGACGAGCCGAAAGCTAGGGCGATGATCGAACTCTGCGACGTCGCGCTTCACGTCGGCGGCCGGCCGCTATTGAGCCGGATAACCGCGCGCATCGGGACGGGCGAGTTCGTCGCGCTGCTCGGTCCCAACGGAATCGGCAAGACGACGCTGCTGCGCGCCATTGCGGGCTTGCACGCGCCGGAAGCCGGAACGATCCTTCTAGACGGGGCACCGGCGGCGCGTCTCGAGCCGCTGGAGCGGGCTCGTCGCATCGGTTTTGTCACGGGTGACGAAATTTTTCTCGATGCACTCTGCGTCGCCGACGTCGTCTCGATCGGCCGGTTTCCCCACCATCGCTGGTGGCAATGGCAAACGCGCAGCGCCGATACGACGGCGGTCGCGCAGGCGCTACGCGCCGTGCGAATGGAGCGCTTCGCGCGACGGCTCTTTTCGACGCTTAGTGCCGGCGAACGCCAACGCGTTTGGATCGCCCTCGGCCTCGCCCAGCAGACGCCGATCCTGCTCCTCGACGAACCCACTAGCCATCTCGATATTCGCGTTGCACACGAGATCCTCGATCTGCTGCGAGGTCTTGCGCGGACGGGGAAGACCGTCGTCTGCGCGCTGCACGACCTCAACGACGCGGCAGCATACGCCGATCGCATCGCGCTCCTCGGGGACGGCACTCTGCTCGCGGTTGACGAGCCCGACGCGCTGCTGAGCACCACGCTGCTCGAAAACGTCTACGGAATCGCCATGGAGCGCGTTAGATTGCCGGGCGGCCGCCTGCGCGTCTTCGCGCGAGAACCGGAACCTACCGGTTAGCGTTCGGTAGCGCGCGCACGTCCGAGCCAAGAACCCAGAGCGTGCGGCCGCGCTGCGGTCCGGTCGAGATCAAGACGCCGACCGCATCGTCGGGCTTTTCAAAGATCGGCGATTCGACGTAGGCGGGAACGCACGATATGACCGTCGCGTGCGTTCCCGGCGAAACCAGTACCGCGTGCGGCAGCATCGCCTGCGCCACGTCGAAGGAGGCCGCGTGATACTCGCGCAGGCGAGCGCGCGAGTCCCAAATCAGGACGGACGGGTCGTCCGTCGTGCTGTAGAGCACGACGTGGTCGCCGCGATGCACCTTACAATCGGCCAGCGCGGGCGTGACCGCCGCTAGCCAAACGAGCAAGAGCGTCAGCGCGATTCTATCCACGCGCCGCCTGCGAATCCAACATGCGAATCGCGAGAATCGCAAGATCGTCGCGCAATCGGCTTCCTCCACGCGCGCGAACCTCCGCAACGAGCTTGTCTGCAAGCTGCTGCGCGTGCGGCCCGGATCGCTCGATCAGTTCCATCGCACCGCTTGCGAGGAGCTGCTCGCCGGCGCGGTTTCGAACCTCGGTCAAACCATCGGTCGAGAGGACGATCGTGTCTCCCGGGTCGAGCTCGAGCGTTTTAGAGTAGAACGGCTCGTCCATTACGCCGAGTACCGGTCCGGTCACCGCCAACTGTTCTACGCGCCCGTCGTGGCGGCGAAAGGCGCAATCGTGTCCCGCGCTGCCGTACTCCAGCCGGAACGTCGTCGTATCGAGGACGCCCACGAACATCGAGACGAAGAGGTACGGGTTGCCGACCGCTTTAGAGAAGGCAACGTTGAACTCCGATGAGAATTGCTGCGGGCTCGCTCTGCCGCAGCGCGATCGCCCGGATCATGAATTTGATAAAGGCCGTAAGCACCGCCGCATCGACGCCCTTTCCACTGATGTCGGCGATCAAGACAAGAGCGCGCGCGGCGGAGAGGCGATAGACGTCGAAGACGTCTCCGCCGACCGCGGCGTGACTCGTCGCCGAAAGATAGGCGCTGCCCACCTCGCAGTTCGGCAGCGGAATCGATTCGCTGCGAAATGCGCGCTGCAAGACGTCGATGACCATCCGCTCGTGTTCGAGCTCGCGATTGAGCCGCGACCGGTACGTGTTGAAGAGAATTGCGAGCAATCCGAAGGCCAGCACCCAGAAGGCGCGCACGTATGAGGACCGGTCGAGCTGCACTTGGGTGCTGGTCGTGAGACCCGTTCCGATGCCGGCCAAGGCGCTGCGAATCGCCGCCACGGTGCGCGTTTCGTAATCTGAATAGAGTTTGTTGCGTTTGTCGAGCTCGACGAGCCGCTGCCCCGGGTGACGCAGCAAAGGCCCTGCGACCTCCGCCCGCCACCGCGATTGTAGTTGTCCGTACGCACCGAGGAGGATGCCGGGCCCGTAGAGGCGCTGCTCGTGCAGGATCTGCCGAATTAGACTTTCTTTGGCATCGTAGCCGGCGGCGGCTTGCCGGTACTGCGCGACGTAAAAGGGATCGCGGGTCAAAGAGTAGCCGCGCAGTGAATTCTCTTCGTCAATCTGCAGGCGCAGCAGTTCCTCGAGCTCGATCTGCGCTTGCTGGATCTGCGCTTGGCGCTCGAACGTGCTGGCGATTTGAGCGCGGGTTTCGAACGATCCCTGCACGGCAAAAGCGAGCGTCGCTACCAGGAACGCCGTTATCAAGAGCGTCCCGGTTACGTTCGCGAACGGTACGTTCTTCACAAAGGCGTCACAGAGGCACGGTCGAAGAAGCGCAGGCTGTGCAGGGTCTAGTCGATCCCACCATATTCAAGTCCTACGACGTCCGCGGAGTTTATCCGTCCGAACTGAACGACGACATCGCCTACGCAATCGGGCGCTGCTTCGTACCGCTGCTCGACGTCGAGCGGCGCGGAGGAATCGCCCGCAACAGCGTCGTCGTCGCTCGCGACATGCGGCCTTCCGGAGAGAGTCTCCGCGATGCGTTCGCCCGGGGCGCATCCGAAGCCGGCGCCGACGTCGTCGACATCGGAATGGTTTCGACCGACGCACTCTATTTCGCGGTCGGGAAGCTCGCGCTTGACGGGGGCGTCATGATTACCGCTTCGCATAACCCCGCGGCGTATAACGGCATGAAGTTCACCCGTTCGCAAGCCCAAGCGATCTCGCTCGATACGGGTTTGTCGACGATACGCGATCGGCTGCTCTCGGGAGAGCTGCCTCCCAAGAGCTCGACGCCGGGTGGGCTCACTCATCGCGATGTCCTCGACGATTTCGCACAACACTGCCTCTCGTTCGTAGACCGGTCGAAGATCAAACCCTTGCGGATCGCGGTAGACGCCGGTAACGGAATGGCCGGCGAGACGATTCCACACGTCTTTAAGAGCCTGCCGTGCGAAGTGATTCCGCTCTACTTCGAGCTCGACGGCCGCTTCCCAAATCATCCCGCCAGCCCGATCGAACCCGAAAATATGATCGACTTGCAGGCGGCGGTTCGAAAGCACCACTGCGACTTGGGCGTCGCTTTCGACGGCGACGCGGATCGCATGTTCATCGTCAACGAAAAGGCCGGGTTGATCGACGGCAGTACGGTAACCGCACTCGTCGCGCTCTCCACGCTCAAACGAAACCCCGGCGCGAAGATCCTCTACAATCTAATCTGCAGTCGTAGCGTTCCAGAGCTTATATTGAAGGCCGGCGGGGTACCGATTCGATCGAGGGTCGGCCATTCGATCATCAAGGCCGAGATGCGCGAGCAAGATATCGTTTTCGGGGGCGAGCACAGCGGGCATTTCTACTTTCGCGATAATTGGTACGCCGATTCGGGCATGATCGCATTGCTTGCTTGCCTCGAGCTCTTCAGCGAGGCGAATAAACCGGTCAGCGAAGTAATCGCGCCGATCGACACGCGCTTTCGCTCGGGTGAGATCAACCTTCGCGTGAACGACATCCCGTCAAGGATGCGGGCGATCGAGCGGCATTATGCCGACGCTCAAATCGATTATCTCGACGGTATAACCGTCAGCTATCCCGACTGGTGGATGAACGTACGTTCGTCGAACACCGAGCCGCTGCTAAGGCTCAACGTCGAAGGAGACACTATTGAGCTGATGGCCGAACACCGTGACGAAACCCTGGAGCTGATACGGAGTTGACGATTTAAACGTGGAACGATTGGTGCTGGGGCCGGCCTTCATCGCGGTGGGTGACGGAACGTCGACGTTCGGCCGGTTAGCCCTGGAGAGCGGCCGGATTGCCGGCGTGCTCGCGCCCGACGGGCCGTCGGATCATCCATTGCCGTCGGGCACCACCATCGCGCCTGGGTTGATCGACGTTCATACCAACGGCGCCGGCGAGTATCTCTTCAACCGCGACCAAGGCAATGCGGTCGGCGTCACCGGTGCGACGTACGCAGGTCACGGTGCGACGGGTTTCGTTGCCAGCATCATGACCGCGCCCTGGGAATCGATGCTTCACGCAGCGTCGGAGATCGTCGAAGCGGCCAATCAGCTCGAAGAAGACGCGCCGGTCGGCGCGCGCTGCCTCGGCATTCACTTTGAAGGGCCGTTTTTGAATTCGAAGTTTCGGCGAATCCATCGCCACGAGTGGCTCCTTCCCGCCGCGAAAGGGCGCGCGCAAGAAATGGTCGATGCCTGCAAAGGCGCCTGCCTCTTGGTGACGATGGCGCCCGAGATTGACGGCGCGAGCGACGCGCTGCGAGTCTTCCTGGAGAATGGCGTCGTGTGCTCGGCCGGTCATACCGGGGCTCGGTACAGGGAAGGGATGCTCGCGATCGGGCTCGGCTTTCGCTCGCTGACGCACGCCTTCAACGGAATGCCGCCGCTCGACCATCGCGATCCTTCGATTTTAGCCGCCTTCATTCAAGATCGCCGGACGCTCGTTCAAGTGATCTGTGACGGATTTCACGTCTCGCCCGTCATGATCGACATCTTGCATCGGACTCTCGGCGACCGCGTGGTTTTGGTGACGGACAATATGCCCGCCGCAGATCCGGGTTATCATATCGAGGGGGGGGTCATGCGCGCGGCCGACGGAACGATCGCCGGCAGCGCGCTTCGCATTGATGAGGCGTTGCGCAACTACATGTCGTACGCGCAGATTCCCTTCGCTCAGGCGATCGTCGCGGCAACCTACGCACCGGCACGGCTGATCCGGCACGAGAGCGAGATGGGCCGGATTGCGCGCGCGGCACGAGCCGATCTCTCATTTTGGGACGGCGAGTACCAGGTAATGGCAACGATGGTGGGCGGTCGCTTCGTCTACAACCGCATCGAAGTCACGGTTTGAGCCGCGTCGCGCTTACGCGGGCGCGTACGGAGAAACGTCCTCCGGTTTCGACAACGTGGTGCGCTGTGACGCCGAGCGAAGCATGACGACTGCGGCGTAGATAACGACGACGACCACAAGCCATCGCACTGCGACGAGCGGCAACGACTTGACGATGTAAGCGGCAATGAGAACGCCTGGGATTCCGCCGAGCGTGAGCCCGAGCGCGGCGCGCATCGAGAACGCGTCGTAACGGATGAAACGGAGGCTGGCGACCGGCATAAGGAACGCACACGATGCCATCATGATCGGGAAGGCGGCAATCGGATTCATGCCGAGCATACTCACCATGATCATGCATGGCGCATACAGACCGATGCCGATCGTCATTAACGCGCCCAGACAGAAGCTGACGGCCACTCCGATCGCGAGGCGCGTTCCTTCCAGACCGAGAGCCGTACCACTAAGGCCGAATTGGCTTCCTTTCAGATTGCTCATGATGAAGAGCGCGGCGGCAGCCAACAGCGCGGTTCCCATTCCGATTTGAACGTAACGCCGGGGAAGGCGCGCCACGCGACCGGCTCCCAGCCAAGCGCCGATCACGGCCGCCAGGATCAGCAATATCAGGGTGCGGGGTTCGACCGCGATGATGCCGATGAAGATCGCGGCTTCCACGACCGTTGGAAGCGCGTGTCCCACGTTGAGCGTTCCCGGAATGCGCTCGTCGGGAACGAAGCGCAGAAACTTGAACAGCGACGTCGTCGTTGCGAACGAACCGATTCCGAGCGTATCGAAAAAATTCGTAACGAATCCGATCGCAATCGCGATCGCGGCGGCCAGCGGTTCGGGCATGACCGGCCGATGGCGCGGCAGCGCCCGGACTAGCGCAACGATCATCATCAGGCCCACGAGCAGCAGACCGATGAAGAGAATGGTATGGACGGTCACTCTTAGAGAGCGTACGCCCACAAGGCGCCGCGGCCTGCTACGGAGAGCCGATCTCCGTCGATCGCCGGCCCGTGGCCGTACGGCTCCGACGCAGCCGCGAAGCGACCCATGCGAGCTCCCGTCTGCAAGTCGAAAGGTGCCGCACGAAGCCAGGGTTCCCTAGGAGGCGGCGAGCTCTCGCACTGCTGCCGCGTTGAAGTACGCGGCGCGCGGATGGTGCATGACGATCGCTGCGGTCGACTGTTCCGGAACGATTTGGTAGGCTTGGGTCAACGTGACGCCGATCTTCGCGGTCGCATCGAGCAACTCAAAGGCGATCGCATGCTGTTCGAGGTCGGGACACGCACCGTAGCCCCACGAGTAGCGTTTTCCGCGCCCGACCTCTAGGCCGAGCTCGCGGCGAATTCGGCGATGCGTCTGCTCGGCCAGCGCCTCCGCGGCTTGAACCGAAAAGCCGTGCAGAAAATACGACTCGCTGTAATCGCCCGAGGCCTGAAGTTCTTCGGTACGTTTGCTCGCATGACTGCCGATGGTCACGATCTGCAGTGCCACAACGTCGCTCGCAGCATTCTCCTGTGGCTCGCGCAAGTAATCGGCGAGACTCAAATGCTCGCCGCCGGCTTGGCGCGGAAAGCTCATGCGCGCGATCTCGCGCCGCCGGTCGCCGGGATCGTAAAGAATGACGTCGTTGCCGGATCCGGCCGCCGGAAAGTAACCATAAACCACCCGCGGCTCTAAGAGGTCTCCTCGCATCGCCTCGGCTTGATAGCGGTGCAGTCGCGGCTCGAACTCTTCGGTGACGAGTCGCTCGAAGGCGCTGCCCTTCGAGTTTGCACCGCCCCAGGAAAGCCGGTAGAGACTCCGCAGATCGAAGCACTCCCAAAGTTCAGGCAAGTCGACGCCTTCGAGCGCGCGTGCCCCCCAGAACGGCGGCGCCGGTACGTCGGCACGCTCGCCTTTCACTGCCGAGCTCGCGCCCGATGCTGGACGGGCGGGAACGCTGCGGCGCTGCTCGCGCTGTTCCAACGCCTCGCGCTTGGTGCGCTCGAGCAAGTCGCGCCGCCGCTGCGGATCGCTGGTGAGCGCATCCATCACATCGAGCCCTTCAAAGGCGTCCCGCGCGTAGAAGAGACCCGGTTCGAAGAAGCGGCTGCCGTCGTCAAGCAACGCGATCCGCCGGCTGAAGTCGCGATTGATCGCTGCGCCGCCGACGATGACTGGATACCGCAGACCGCGAGCGTCCTGTTCCTCGACGCAGATCGGCATCTGTTTGCTCGTCGACACGAGCAATGCGGAGAGGCCGATGGCGTCTGCGCCGACTTCAACCGCCTTCTCCAAAATCGTGTTAACCGGGACCTGCTTGCCGAGGTCGTGCACGGTGTAGCCGTTATTCGCAAGGATCGTGTGAACCAGATTCTTGCCGATGTCGTGCACGTCCCCGAAGACGGTTGCGAGGACGACCGTGCCCTTTGTCGAGCCGCTGCGGCGCTCGAGGAATTGTTCGAGATGCGCGACGGCCTTCTTCATCACCTCGGCGCACTGCAAGACGAAGGGGAGGATGAGCTCGCCGCGTCCGAAGCGATCGCCCACGTCCTTCATCGCCGGCAGCAGGATCTCGTTGAGCACCTCGACTGGCGCGTAACGCGTAAGCGCCTCGTCAATCTTCGCTTCGATTCCGTCCTTGCGCCGCAGCAAGATCGCTTGATGGATGCGTTCCTCAATCGGAGCGGCTTGCTCGTCGGCAGCCGAGACCGTGTCACTCGCAGCGGAACCGAAGGGCGACGCGGCTTCAAAATGTTCGATCAAACGAGTGAGCGCATCGGGTCGCCGATTGAAAACGAGATCGTCGCACATCTCGCGAACCGTCGCGTCAACCTCGAAGTAGGGAACGATCTCTTTGGCGTGAACGAGCGCGCAATCGAGTCCTGCTTCGACGCAATGATGTAAGAAGACTGAGTTGAGCGCGGCACGAGCGGCGGGCTTGAGGCCGAAGGAGACGTTGGAAACGCCCAGCGACGTCAATACCGCCGGCAATTCCCGCTTGATGGCACGAATGCCCTCGATCGTCTCGATCGCCGAGCCGGCAAACTCGGCCTCGCCGGTTGCCAGCGTGAAGGTCAATGCGTCGAAGATGAGGGCGCCGGGCGGAAGACCGTACTCGCCGACCACGATCTCGTAAATCCGTCGCGCAATCTCTACTTTGCGATCCGCCGTTTTCGCCATCCCCGTCTCGTCGATGGTCAACGCCACGATCGCAGCGCCATGTTCGCGCGCAAACGGCAACACGGCGTCGATCTTCGCTCGTCCCGATTCTAGGTTTACCGAGTTGAGGATCGCGCGGCCGGGGTAGTTTTGAAGGGCAATTTCGAGGACTCGCGGTTCGGTCGAATCGATTACGAGCGGTGCTTCGATCGCTTGCGCGAGGCGACGCGCGAGCTGACGCATCTGCTCGTCTTCGTCGGCTCGTTCGGTAAGCGCGCAGCAGACGTCTAAGAGATGCGCGCCGCCTTCCACCTGTTCGCGGGCAACCAGCACGATGTCGTCGTATCGATCCTCTAAGAGCAGCCGTTTAATCTTTCGCGAGCCCTGCGAATTAATGCGCTCGCCGACGATCAACGGACGAGGCTGCTGCTCGAGCGCCACGGCGGTGATCGCCGAAGCGACTTCTTCTCCGCCCGGCGGCGAGCTGCGGGGTTTTCGATCGACCGACTCGACGGCATCGCGTAGTGCGCTGATGTGGGCCGGCGTCGTTCCGCAGCAACCGCCGACGATGTTGACGCCGAAATCGCGCACGAAGGCGGCGAGCTCGAGCGCGAGCTCCTGCGGTCCTTCGAGATAGATCGTTTCGCCGGCGGGTCCCATGATTGGAAGACCGGCATTCGGAATCACGCTGACGAATGCGCGCGCGCTCTCGCAGAGGTAGCGGATGGAGTCGCGCATTTGCGCCGGACCAGTCGAACAGTTCAGACCGATGACCTCAACGTCGAGTGCGCCGAGAACGGCGCAGATCGCGCGGATATCGGTTCCGAGCAGCATCCGTCCTTCGGTTATGAGCGTCGGCTGCGCCTGAATCGGAACCTGACGCATTCCGCGCGCGAACTCACGCCTGATTCCCGCGATCGCCGCCTTGAGTTCCAGCAGATCCTGCATCGTCTCGAGCAGCAGCAAGTCGACGCCGCCTTCGACGAGCGCGCGCGCCTGTTCGGCGTAAATATCGCGCAATCGTTCGTAGGTTATGTTCGAGAGCGCCGGGTCGGACGAGGAGACGAGCATTCCCGTCGGTCCCATCGATCCGGCGACGAAACGGGGATGCTCGCGCGTCGAAAACGCATCGCAGGCCTCGCGCGCTATCGCTGCCGCGCGCAGGTTGATCTCGCGCGTTCGCTCGCCGAGCGCGTACTCATCAAGTTTAAGTCGCGACGCTGTAAAGGTGTCGGTCTCGACGACGTCGGCGCCCGCTTCGAGGTACGACTCGTGGATCGCGCGCACCAGCTCGGGACGCGTGAGCACCAGCGCTTCGTTGCATCCGTGCGCGCCGCCGAAATCTTCGGCGGAGAGCTCGAGCGCCATGAGCTGCGTGCCCATCGCGCCGTCGAAGATCAAGACCCGCTCCCCGAGTCGGCGCAAATACTCAGACAATCTGTCGATTTTCCCTCACGGCGTCGCGCGCGATAGGCGAATCTCGCCGACCGCATATCCGGCCCGATTATACACTCCCGGACGCGCAAATCGAGCAAGTTGAGCCGTTTGGCTCTCGTCGAGCACTCCCAAACGGCCTAAAACGCCAATCGTCGAAGGGCCGCGCGCCCGCGAGCTTCCATCGAGGACTTTGGAAGCGTACCCGTAGCCTCGTGCGATCGCGGCGACGCCGTGTACGCCCTCGGCTCCCGCCTTCGAGGCGATCGTCCCGTTGCCGGCAATCATCAGCTCGGTATCGAGCTGCCCGCTGCCCGCCACGTACTGGGGATAGGCAACCATCGCGTCGCGGACCACGCGCAGGGCCCGAGCGTCGGAGGGCTCCATATCCGTCAGCGACGCGAGACGCGCGAACGAACGAGCGGCGTTGCGCAAGCTGGTTGCATAAATAGGAATGCCGCAACCGTCGATCGCGAGCGGCCAGGTTTCGGGATCCTCGTCGGAGAGCCGCGCGCAAAACTCCAGGATGCTGCGTTGCGCGGGATTGCGTTCGCTCAAGTAGCTCGCGGGATCGGCACCGATTACTTTGCAGAGCGCGAGAATTCCGGCGTGCTTCCCCGAGCAGTTATTGTGCAGCGCAGAAGGTTGCGCGCCCGCGCGGAGCAGCTCGTTTGCCGACGTTTCGTCGTAGGGCACGTGCACGCCGCATTGCAGCGCGCCGGCGTCCATGCCGATTTTTCCCAAGAGGGTGGATACGGCTCGCACGTGGATCGGCTCGCCGGAGTGCGACGCGGCCATGACCGCAATTTCCGGAGCGTCCAAGCCAAATGCCTCAAGGACGCCGGCTTTGATTGCGGCGGCGGCAATGAACGGCTTCGCGGCCGACCGCAGATAGACCGGAACGTCGATCTCACCCGCACTGTAGAGCAAACTGCCCTGAGCGTCGACCGCACAAACGGCGACGCGATGAACCGACTCGACGAGCTCGCCGCGTGTAACTTCGACGAGCAGTGGCGGCGCGGCGGTCAAACCAGCGCGGGTTCGACGATCGTCGCCTCCTGCTCGGCGAAGACCGGGTTGCTTAAGTATCGCTCGCCAGTGTCGCAAGCGATCGTCACGATCGTTTTTCCTCTCGACTCGGGGCGCGCCGCAACTTGGAGCGCGGCCCACACGTTGGCACCGCTCGAGATTCCGACGAGCATCCCTTCCTCACGCGCGAGCCGGCGCGCCGTCGCGATGGCGTCGCCATCGGTCGCGCGCATCACCTCATCGTAGATTTTTGTGTTGAGCACTTGCGGCACGAATCCGGCACCGGTGCCCTGAATCTTATGCGGACCCGGCTTGCCTCCCGATAGGACCGGCGACCCGTCGGGCTCGACCGCGATCATCTTCACGCCGGGCTTTCGCGCTTTGAGCACCTCGCCGACGCCGGTGATCGTTCCGCCCGTCCCGATCGCAGAAATGACAACGTCAACGGCGCCGTCGGTGTCGCGCCAGATCTCTTCGGCCGTCGTGCGCCGGTGGATCTCCGGATTAGCGGGGTTTTCGAACTGCTGCGGCATGAAATACTTGCCGGAAACGCCGGCCTGTATTTCGTTCGCGCGGCGAAGGGCACCCGGCATCCCTTCGGCACCCGGCGTCAGCACCACTTGCGCGCCGTACGCTTTGAGCAGGTTGCGGCGCTCGACCGTCATGGTGTCCGGCATCACCAGAATGATTGGATACCCCTTGGCGGCCGCGACGAACGCAAGCGCGATGCCGGTGTTCCCGCTTGTCGGCTCGAGAATCGTCATGCCGGGCAAGAGCCGGCCATCGCGCTCGGCTGCCTCGATCATCGACACGCCGATGCGATCCTTCACCGACCCGGCGGGATTGAACGACTCCATCTTCACCAGGACCGTCGCCCCGAGATCGCCTGCCAGCCGTGGCAGCTTCACCAGCGGCGTGTTGCCGAACGTATCGGCCAAGTTTTCGTAGATTCGTGCCATGGTACCGTGCTTAACCCCCGCTAGGAATCGGCCGTTGCACTTGAGTATCAGCGCCCATGCGGCTTGCTTCCTTCGCCGTTGCAGCGGCTGTCGCTCCACTCGTTCTCATATCGAGCCTGCCGGCCGGCCCGGCGAGCGCTGCAAACGCGCCGACCGTCGACGCGGCGCTCGCTGCGATCGCAGCCTACGCGCCGCAGGCGATGCGCGAGCAGGGCACGCCCGGGCTATCGGTCGCGATCACCGACCGTACGCACACGCTGCGCATCATCACGCTGGGATACGCAAACCGAGAAATCCAAGCGCCCGTAACCGCAACGACGCGCTTTGCGATCGGCTCGATCACCAAGTCGATGACCGCGCTTGCCATACTTGCGCTTCACGATGCGGGACGAGTCGATCTGAATGCACCGGTGCGACGCTACCTTCCGTGGTTCTCGATCGAGAGCGGAGGCAAGCCGATTTTGGTCCATCAGCTTCTCTCACACACGGCGGGGATTCCCGACGACTACGCCGCCGAAAGCGGCTACGGGTACGACGTCGTTGCGCTGCGCAATTCCAAGACGCTCTTCGCGCCGGGCACGAGTTGGTCGTACTCGAACGACGGCTATGCAACGCTGGGCGCGATCGTAGCACGCGTCGACGAACGCTCGTGGCCCGAATCGCTGCAAGTTCGCGTTCTCGATCCGATCGGAATGACGAACAGCAGCGCCGTCTTTACGCCGGAGACGATGGCGCAAGCCGCCGTCGGCTATCAATTCCGTGACAACGATCGGCCGCCGCCGCTCCAGCCGGAACTCGTCGGCTCGCCGGCGATGAATTTCGTCGATCCGGCCGGCTCGGTGCTCTCGACGCCGGAGGATATGGCGCGCTACATGCGCTTCTATCTCAACGGTGGAAGAACGCAGAGCGGACAACAGCTCGTCACACCCGCCTCGTTCGCAGCGATGACGCAACCGGACGACCTGAATAACGGAAAACCGGCCGGCGCGTCCGGCGTCGAGCTCAGCGAAGCGCCGGCCTTCTACAGACAGTACGGCTACGGCTTATCGATTTTCGACGAGGGCGGCGATCGTCTCGTCGGCCATACCGGCGGCATCTCCGGCTATACGGCATGCATGCAGATAAATCTGACGCGCGGATTCGGCGCGATCGCGTTTGCGAACCTAGTCGAGGCGCCCCTGCACCCCTGCGCGATCGTGCTCTACGCGATGCGCGTTCTGCGCGCGCAGAGCCTCGGCGAGCCGCTTCCTGCGCCGCCGACGGCGCCCGACCCGGCTCGCGTCGCGCGCGCCGCCGACTACGTGGGCAGCTATTCCGGCGCGAGCGGCTCGACGCTCAAAGTCGTCACCGCCGGCGATCACCTTGCGCTGATCGACAACGGTAAGAGCATCGGGCTCTATCCGCGCGGCTCGGGTCTCTTCTGGGCCGACGATCCAAAGTACGCGCGGTTCTTGCTGGCATTCGGTCGCGACGATCGCGGACGAGTCGTCGAGATGACCTACGGCGCGCAGTGGTATCCGAACGAGCGGTACGCCGGACCGCAGACGTTTTCGCATCCACCGGCGTGGAACGCACTTGCCGGGCGTTACGAGAATACGTTTTTTGGTCAACCGGCGGTCACGCGAGTCGTCATCGTCAAGGACCGCCTTACGTTCGACGGAACCGATGCGCTCAAACCGCTTCCGAACGGCACGTTCGCGTTAGGCGACTCGATCGTGCGTTTCGACGCATACGCCGGCGCCCAGCCGCAGCAAGTATGGATCGATGCCACGCCATTCTATCGGGTGGAACTGCCTTAAGCTAAGAGCCGATATCCCACAGCAGGCCGAGATCTTTTTTCGCGAATGCGCGGAACGCGATGAGCGTTTCGGTGCTCAAGATGCCTTCGAGCGCAGCGATGCGCTCGGTAACCAGATCGTTGAGCTCCTCGTGCTGCCGGACCCGCGCCACCGCGATCAGATCGAACGGACCGGCAACCGAATAGACTTCGGCGATCCCATCGATTGCGAGCAGATCGTCGGCGATCGTGCGAAGGCGCGCACGCTCGACGTTCATGAGGACGAACGCCGTGACCACGTTACGCGGCACCCGTTGGGACGAGGAGCGCACCACCGCAATTGGGGCAGCGCCCATTCATCGCGTCGGCACAAGCCGAACAGAAGGTGCAGTCATACGAGCAGACGCGGGCGCCGGCATCGTCGCGAATCGGCTGCTTGCAGCGCTCGCAGGAGCTTTTCATTTCGAAGCCTGTATATGCTCCCAATCGCAACGACCCCTGGCACGGAGAAGCACGAGGATGAAAGCCGTTGTAGTCGAGCACCGTGGCGAGGCCGGTTCGCTCAAGGAGATTCCGGTGCCTCAGCCGGGTCCGGATCAGATCCTCGTTCGCGTCGCGGCCGCCGGCGTCAATCCGATCGATTGGAAGCGGCGCGATCGTCCGAACGAAAAGTTCCCATTCGTGCTCGGGCAGGATTTCGCCGGCGTCGTCAGTGCGCCGGGCGCGGGCATCAGGACCTATCGCGAAGGCGAACGCGTTTTCGGCATCGCCGGGGAGCATGGGTCGTACGCCGAGTACACGATCGCTTCGGAACGCGACGACCCCATCGCCAAGATTCCCGACAGCGTCGGCGACGCCGAGGCCGCCGCACTGCCGACGGCGGGTCTGACGGCGCTCGCAGCGATCGAAGCGCTGCACGTCACCAAGGGAATGACGTTGCTCGTGCTCGGAGCGACCGGGGGAGTCGGCGGCTTTGCGGTGCAGATCGCCCACGACCGCGGCGTGCGTGTGATCGGAACGGGGCGCTCGTCGAGCGACGCCTTTGCGCGTTCCCTGGGGGTCGATGAGTTCATCGCGTACGACCGTCAGAACGCCGTGCAGGCGGTGAAGGCGACGCATCCGGACGGGATCGACGCGGCGCTCGACCTCGTCGACGACGCCGACGCGATCAAGGCACTGGCCCAAATCGTGCACGCCGAGGGCCGGATCGTCTCGACCGTTCACTCTGCCGACGTCGAATGGTTCGCTCGGAAAACGATCTCGGCACAAAACATCGGGCTCTTTGGCACGCCGCAGTTCTCGCATGCGGGGTTACGCGCGCTGCTCGAGCTGCTCGAACAAAAACGCATCCGCGTAGTGATTTCGGCCGAACATTCGCTGAGCGACGCGGTCGTCGCCCTCGAAGAGAGCAAGCGCGGCGCCATCTCCGGCAAGCTCGTTATTACCGTGGACTAAAGTCGCGACGCGAAGAGGCACCGCGGCGATGCAGCTTATTTATTTTTGAATTTTGCGACGCGCTTTTCGTTGTAGGCGGCGAGCCCTTCTTTTGCATCCTCACTCTTGAAGAGCAGCGACTGCAGCTCGCGCTCTAACGCGAGCGCATCCTGGAGCGGAAGCTCGGCGCCGGTCTGCACGCTGCGCTTGATATGACCGACGGCCATCGGCGCCTTGTTCGGCGAACAGAACTGCTTGGCGTAATTGATGATCTGCTCGCGAAACTCGTCGGCGCTCCCTTCATAAAGATCGTTGATCATGCCCCAATCGAGAGCCTGTTCGTAGCTGACCGTCTTGCCGGTCGTCATCATCTCGATGGCGCGCGACTTGCCGATGAGCCGCGCGAGCCGCTGCGTTCCGCCGGTCCCCGGGAGAACGCCTAGCGCAACTTCGGGAAGGCCGATCTTGCCGGCATCTTTGCGCGCGATGCGTAAATCGGCGGCCATCGCGATCTCCAAACCGCCGCCGACGCAGTGGCCGTTGAGCGCCGCGATCACGAGCTTAGGCGTCTGTTCGAAGCGTTGGAGCGTTTCGTTGGAATGCAGGCAGAACATGTACTTGAACTCAGGCGTCACCTGGTTGAGCATGCCGATATTCGCACCCGCCGAGAAGAACTTCTCACCCTTGCCGGTCAGCACGATGACTTCGACGTCGGTATCGAAGCGCGCGTCGAGGATCGCTTCGTCCAGCTGGCGCATCATCTCGTGCGTATAGGTGTTGGCCGGCGGATCGTCCATCTCGACAAAGGCGACGTGCCCGTCTTTCCAATAGTTGATGACTCGCTTGCCGTGGTACTGACGCGCCTCGCGTCCGAAGGGCGTCTGTTGGGTTGCGCCGTTGACAGTGGTGCTCATGCAAGGTTTCCTTTTGGAGCGATCCAGAGGGGCCCCCGCGCGCTTAGCGCGCGGGCGGCGCGTAGTCCGTAGGACGGAGCGCCTTTAAAAGCCGAGGGCTCCCAACTGGATTGCGAATGCATGTTTTTCATGCAAGGTTTCCTTTTGGAGCGATCCAGTTGGGATCTTTGAAATAATCTTTTAGTTTTGTTTCATCCGCTTCGGTTGGAAGAACCGTTGGGGCGTACGCCTCCCATTGCGCTTCGGTCAGCTTTCGACCATCGACGGCGTACCGTTGGCCGGCGTAATCGCCGATCTTTCGGTTGAATTTCATGTCGGGAATATAAAGCTTCGTCTCGCTCGGGTTGACCTCGTTCACCCGCGCAACCGTCGCCGACGCTTCGTCGTAGAACTGCACGCGGGCGCGCTCGTTGAGATGCTCCTTATCGACCCCGTCACCCGCTCGATCCTCGTCGACGCGCCCCTTGATGCCCCAGGTGTAGGCCCACTGGGCCGAGCCGGAGTGATCCGTGCCAAAAAGATCGAGCGAGCCGGAGAACCATTTGTTGTAGTACTTTTGTTGGATTTCGACCGGGATAATGCCGGCCTTGGCGATCCGGCGCAATCCGGTGATGCCGGTCCCCATGTGAAACGACTCCTCACGCAGCATCGGGCCCATCGATGCGGCGAGCGGCGTGAAGCTCGAGTGCGAGAGCATCGTCAGCTGGAACTTCCCGTCGCGGTCCATGAAGTTCGTGTACGCGAAGAAATCGAGCCAATGCGTCACGTCGTCGTTAAAGGCGTTGAGCAGACGATTCTTCTTCCCGAAAGCGCGGCGCTCGAGCATCTTCTGCGCCTCGATCTTTCCCTCGCTGCCGAAGTTGTTGACCATCAGATGACACATCTGATAACCGTGTCGCGTCTCTTCGACCATAATGCGAACGAGCGAGGCTAAATCGTACTCGCTCGGTGCGTTGTTCACGAGGAATCGCTGCTGCTCGTTAGAGGCAAACTCGGTGTCGCCCTGATAAACGACCATGTTGAGCACCGCATCGCGCATCCGCTGGTCGGGAATCTCGCGAACCTTCTCCCAGCGCCGGTCGCCTTTGAAGTCACCGAAATAGATCTCCGAGGTCGGAAGCTCGCCGTACTTTGCCTCGAACCGGTAACCCGGCATAAAGCGGTCGACGAGTTCGCGGTCGAGCCCGATATCGTGTCGCCACTCATCGAGCATCGTGATCCAGTCGTCAAAGGTCGAAATGCGGTTCATGGGCATGCCTTCTAATATAACGGATTTTTAGCGAACGTCGGGAATACCGTCATACTAGATGGCGGCGGGCTCAAAGTCAACCCTAAATTCCTCCGACCGTGCCGGCGGCGCAGTCCGCAGCGAAGCGCTCCCGCGCGGAGTCGATCGGCCTGGTGGCCGGCAAGTTGCCCGGCCGATTTCCTTTATCTTTACGCTCTACGGCGACATGGTCCACCGCTTGTCCGGCGACGGCTCCCTTTGGATCGGCGCCCTCATCCGATTGATGTCGTCGTTCGACGTCTCCGCTCCCGCGGTCAGACAAGCCGTCTCCCGGATGACGCGTCAGGGATGGCTGTTCGTCCGGCGAGACGGCAACCGCGCGCTTTACAGCGTCACCGAGCGCGGCCGCCGGCGGATTGAGGAGCTGAGCCCGCGGATCTACGGACCGGTCATCGAGTGGGACGGGAGATGGCGCCTGCTCAGTTATGCGATCGGAGAGGCGCACCGAAAACGCCGCGAGCGGCTGCGCAAAGAGCTAAGTGCGCTCGGCTGGGCGCAACTCTCCCCGACGACCTGGATCTCGCCCTCCGATACCTTGGCGGCGGCGCGCGAGGCGGCCGAAGCGACGCGCACCCTCGAAGCGGTCAATCTCTTCACGAGCGAGTACCGCGGACCGCTAAGCGATCGAGCCTTACTCGAGCGCTGCTGGAACGTCAGCGAGATCGCATCGGAGTACCGCGCCTTCATCGCGCGCTACGAGCCACGGCTGCGCCGCGAACGGGAGGGTGGCGCGCTAAGCGACGAGGCGGCGCTAATCGAGCGTCTCTGGCTCGTGCACGACTACCGGAAGTTCGCCTACGCCGATCCCGGCTTGCCCAGCGAGCTGTTGCCGGCTCACTGGCCGGGCACCGCCGCCGCATCGCTCTTTCGCGAGTACTACGCAGCGATCGACGCGAAATCACAACGTTACTTTCATCTTTGCGCAAGCGTTTGAACGGGTGCTCGCGGCGAAGCGTCGAAGCGAGCCGCCCATGCCCAAACGCCTGCTCCTAGCTCTAGGCATTGCCGCGTTTGCTATCGCGGCTTGTCATAGCAGCTCGACGACGCCAAACGCCTCGTTCACGCCCCTTTCGCCGTCGCCGAATCCATCGATCAAAAAAGCAAACGTCATCGTTACGATCGCCGGCACCCCGGCGGCAAACGTTCCGGTCGAACAATCCACGCCAAGGAACCCGGCGAGCCCTCGGCCCGGTAAGCCTTTCGAAACCAAGAACACCGGCCACAAAGGAATGGTGCATTTCACGGGTCTCAAACCGAACGCGACTTACTGTTGGGTTGCGGTTTTTTCTCCGAGCTTTAGGTCGTCGCTGTGTGCGAGTTGGGCCGTCTGGCAAACGAGCATCATTAGCCTGGGCACGTAAGCATTACGGCGTTTCGTCGTCCTGTAGATGTAGGTGGCAGCCATCTTCGGCCTCCGAAAGCACGTCGCGCGCTTCGGCGAGAACCGCGGTCGAAAGCGGCCGGCTCGGCGGCTCGATGGTACCCTGCTCGCCGAGAAACTCCACCTCGCTCCAATCCTCCCACGTTTCAAGCGGCTCGCCGTCGCGCGAGGCCGGAAACCGTACGCAGAAACCTTGATCCAAGTGCAACCCAACGACGCTTACCTCGGTGCCGCGCGGAAAGTAGGTTCCGTCTTTCCAAAGCGTGCCGTACGTGGTGCTGTACCGGCCGCCGATTTTTAGCGGTGCGTCCACGCTATGAGTTTACCCCAAACGGATCCATCGGCTTCTCCCCGATGTAGGTAAGCACGCTCTTGGTTTCCGAGTAGAGGCGCATCGTTTCCATCCCCAGCTCCCGGCCGTATCCCGACTGCTTGTAGCCGCCGAACGGCACGCCCGGAAAGACGGCGTACGGCGTATTGATTGCTACCGAACCGCAGCGAATCGCTCGCGCTACGCGATTCGCGCGTCCCAGCCCCGCCGACCAGATGCTGGCAGCCAAACCGTATTCGCTTGCGTTCGCAAGCGCGATCGCTTCGGCTTCGTCCTCGAAGCGCACGAACGTTGCAACCGGACCGAAGATCTCCTCGCGCGCAATGCGGTGCGAGTTCTGCGCCTCGAAGGCGGTCGGAACCCAAAACATTCCCCTCGCGAAGCTCTCGTCGAGCTCGGCCGGCGTTCCACCCAAAATTGCTTTCGCGCCCTCAGCCACTCCGATCTCGCAATAACTTCGAATCTTTTCGTACTGCTCGTCGACGGTGATCGCGCCGATTTGCGTCCGCGGATCCTCGGGATCGCCGACGCGAAGCTGCTTCGCCTTCTCGATAAATGCGCTTACAAAGCGATCGTAAATTCTCGATTGCAACAGAATCCGCGTGCGCGCTTCGCAGCACTGACCGGCATTATAGTAGACGCCGTAGAGCGCACCCGCGACTGCCGCATCGATGTCGGCATCGTCGAACACGACCGACGGCGACTTGCCGCCGAGCTCGAGCGTGACGCGCTTGAGCGTTTGCGCCGCCGCGGCTGCAACGCTCTTTCCGGTCGCCGTCGAGCCCGTAAACGCGATCTTGTCGATTCCGGGATGTTCGACCATCCACGCGCCGACCGGTCGCGTCGAGCCGGTCACTACGTTCAGCACGCCTTCGGGCACGCCGGCTTCCAGCGCGATTTGGCCGAGCTCTATCGCAGTCAGCGGCGTAACCGACGAAGGTTTGAGCACGATGGTGCATCCGGCGGCAAGTGCGGGCGCAACCTTCCAGGAGGCGAGAAGAAGCGGAAAGTTCCACGGCACGATTGCGCCCACGACGCCGACCGGCTCGCGGACGGTATTCGCGAGATAGGTCGGGATCGGCGGTGGAAGCGTCTCGCCATAGTTCTTCGTTGCCGCGCCGGCGTAGAACTCGAAAGTATCGACGATCGCGCCGAGCTCACCCTTAGCGGTAGCGATCGTCTTCCCATTATCGCGAACCTCGCGAAGTGCTATCTCTGCTGCCCGCTCACCGATGAGCTGCGCGATCTTGGAAACGATCTTAGCGCGCCTCGATGCCGCCATCGTCGGCCAGCGGCCGGCGTCGAAGGCTCGCCGTGCAGCTGCGACTGCCGCGTCGACGTCCTCACGCGTCGCATCCGCGACGTCGGCAATCTTCGCACCGGTCGCAGGGTTGGAGTCTTCGTAAACGCCACCGTCGGACGCGTCGCGCCACTCGCCGCCGATTAGGAGCTGCGTTTTGGTTAGGGTCGCCGTCGTGCTCATCTCGCTGCCTTCAACTCGACGCGCTCGAATACCGTTGCGATTCCCTGGCCGACGCCGATGCACATCGTCGCAAGGCCGTAGCGCGCGCCGCGACGGCGAAGCTCGTGCAGGAGCGTGGTAGCAATGCGCGCGCCGCTTGCACCGAGCGGATGACCCAGCGCGATCGCTCCGCCGTTAGGATTGGTGATTCGCGGATCGAGCGCGAGCTCGCGCATGCATGCGACCGCCTGCGCGGCGAAGGCTTCATTTATCTCGATCAGATCGAGTTGAGAGACCGTGATGTTGAGCCGTGCCAGCAGCTTGCGCGTTGCGGGGATCGGTCCGAGACCCATCACGTCGGGCGCTACGCCGGCCGAGGCACTCCCGGCGTAGCGCGCCATCGGCGCAAGGCCGAGTCGTTTCGCCATCTCGGCTTCGCAGAGCAGCAACGCGGCGGCACCGTCGTTGATGCCCGACGAGTTTCCTGCGGTTACCGTTCCGCCGGCTTTGAACGCAGGCTCCAGCTTCGCGAGCGTATCGAGTGTCGTTTCGAGCCGAGGATGCTCGTCGCGGGAAACGTTCGTTTCGGCGCCACGCGCCGCGGGAGCGGCAACGGCGACGATCTCTTCTTCGAACGCGCCGCGTTCGATCGCAGCTTTACATTTCATTTGCGATTCGAAGGCAAAGCGATCTTGCTCTTCGCGCGTGACCCGGCAACGCTGCGCAACTCGCTCGGCCGTCTCACCCAACGAAATGGTCCACTCCTCGGGCATCTTCGGATTGACCATTCGCCAACCCAGCACCGTATCGAAAAGGTGTTGACGGCGTCCGAACGCCGCTTCGCTCTTCGGCAGAACGTAAGGCGCGCGCGTCATCGACTCCACCCCGCCGGCAACCATCACGTCGCCCTCGCCCGACGCTATCGCCTGCGCCGCCGAGTTGATCGCCTGAAGGCTGGAGCCGCATAGCCGATTGACGGTGACGCCCGGAACCTCGACCGGTAAGCCCGCGAGCAGCGCCGCCATGCGCGCGACGTTGCGATTGTCCTCGCCGCTTTGATTCGCCGCTCCTAAGTACACGTCGTCGATCGCGGAACGTTCGATTCCGGTTCGTTCGATGACAGCGCGCACGGCGATCGCCGCGAGATCGTCGGGCCTGACGCCGGCGAGCGCGCCGCCATAGCGACCTATCGGCGTACGCACTGCGTCGATCACCCAAACCTCGCGACTCATTCGGCAACTTCTTCCTGGGGAGGCTCCTCCGCCAGATCGAGCATCCAGAGCGAGCGGTGCGGTGCGAACGCTTCGCCCTCCGCATCGGCGAGGCGCCTTAGGATGCGGCTCAGTCGCGCTCCTCCGATCTCGCGCCCCCATGCAATGGGACCGATTGGGTAGTTCGCTCCGAGCCGCATTGCCGTGTCGACGTCGTCCGGCGAAGCGACGTCCTCGGCGACCGCGATCATCGCCTCGTTAACGATCGAGCCGACGGTGCGGCCGAGGAAGAGGCCCGGTGAATCTTCGACCAATACGGCGCCCTTGCCGATCGCGGCGAAAAACTCTTGCGCGAGTTCCAGCGCCTCGTCGGAGGCGGCTTCCGAATCGACGATCTCGACGGCTTGCTGCGCGTCGAGCGAAGCGAGAAGACCGTATCCGACCAAACGCTGCGGGTGTCTCAAGCGCCGGGCGCAGGCCCTCAGATCGGTCGCATAGGCATCGACAAAAAAGACGCTCTCCGCCCCGAGCAATGAATCGAGCTGCGCGACGACCTCGCCGCGATCGGTCACGCCGTCGCCGGCATCTATAACGATCGTCACTTCCGGCGCAAGCTTCTCGAGAAACTCGTCGTTTTCGACCCGTTCGACGTGCGCGTAGCGCTGCTCGGCAAGCTCCGCCAGCTCTTCGGCGCGCGGACCGAAGCCTACGATTGCCACTATTTCGTCGTCATCGAGCGCGTCGGGCGGCGCAGCCGCGGTAATTTCTAAGCGTTCCGTCTTGCCGTCGCGGTAAACGTAGAAGCCTGCACCGCTCTTGCGGCCGAGCAAACCTTGCGCGACCATCGCGCGTTGAATCGCAACGGGCTCAAAACGTTGCGCACCGGTGCGCTCGTAGAGCGACTCGCTCGTCGCCAGGTTGACGTCGAGACCGATCAAGTCCATCAGCTCAAACGGTCCCATGCGAAAACCGGCCGCGCGCGCGAGCGCGTCCAGCTCCTCGGCCGACGCTACTGCAGAGTCGAGCGCTCGCAGCGCTTGGAGATAGTATGGCCGGGCGACGCGATTGACGATGAATCCCGGCGTATCCGACGCGAGCACCGGCGTCTTGCCGATCCGGGCGGCAAACTCGTACGCGCGATCGAGCACGACGGCGCTCGTCTCCGGTGCGCCGACGATCTCGAGCAGCTCCATGCGAGTCGGTGGATTGAAGAAGTGCAGACCCACCACGCGTTGCGGATTCGGCACGACGTCGGCGAGGTCACCGACCGCGAGTGACGACGTGTTCGTTGCGATCACCGCTTCGGGCGAGAGCGCTTTTGCGAGCGCGACGAACACCTCGCGTTTCAGGTCGAATCGCTCGGGAACGGCCTCGATCGCGATCGATGCATCGCACGGCGCGATGGCATCGCTCCAACCGATGCGTTCGACCAGCGACGCATCGCCGAGCCGTTGCGCCTCGCGCTCGAGCAACGCGAAGGCGCGTTCGCGAGCGGCCGCGTCGGGCTCGACGATCTCGACGTCGTAACCGGCTCGCGCGCCGACCAGGCCGATGCCCGAGCCCATCGTTCCGCCCCCGACGATCAATAAGCGTTCGGCCATAGGGACTCGTTCTTCGCGAGAGGAGGTGCAAAGGCTTCGCCATAGATGGTGGGATGCAGAAACCGGCTTGGCGCCTGCGCGCATCACGCTACGTCATCGATTCCCCGTACATGCGGCTGCGTGCCGACGAACTCGAGCTTCCCAACGGAACGATCGTCTCCGACTATTACGTCCGTGAGGCGCGAGGGTACGTCGTAATCTTGGCGCTTACCGCCGACGACTGCGTCGTGCTGGTGCGTCAGTATCGCTACGGCTCGGACTCGATTCATCTCGAGCTTCCCGCGGGAATGCTGCAGGACGATGAGGATCCGCGCGATTGCGCGCTGCGCGAGCTGGCCGAGGAGACCGGCTTCGAAGTCGAACGGTGCGAGCTCGTGACGGAATTTTTCCCCGAACCGGTGCGATCGACGGCCCGTGCGTACGTCTATATCGCCGGGGGCGCGCGCAAGGTGCGCGCCCCGCAGCTCGACCCTACCGAACACCTCGAGGTCGAGCTCGCGCCGCTTCCAAACTTCCGTGCCATGCTTGCGGACGGCAGCGTCGACGCCGCCGGCTCGATCGCGGCCGGTTACCTCGCGCTCGACCGGCTGAAGCTCCTTTGAAACCTAGGAACCCCAGGCGCGGTACCTGGAGACGCAGATGAAAAACGTGACGAAGCCCAAGCTCAACCAGACTCTCGCGCTCTTTCTCAAGGTGACCGTGACGGTCGCCCTGCTGATCGTCCTGATCGATGTCCTGATCAAAGTCGTGGGCTTCCTCGTTCCCATCGTCCTCATCGCGGCGGTGATCGCCGCGCTTGGGCTGGGCGGCTTCTTCCTCTATAACGCGATCCGCCGGCGCTCGAACCTCCCGATCATCCGCTAGGCTCTAGCGCCAGCCAGCTTTCGAGCGCCCCGGCAAGGCGCCCGGGCTCTTCCAGCATTGGAACGTGCCCGCTCTGCTCGCAGAGCACGAGCCTGCCACGCGGAAAACGCGCGGCGATCGAGCGCGCCTCGTCGGGTTCGACGACGCGATCGCACGCGCCACCGACCATCAGCATCGGAAAGTCGAGCTCTTCGGCGATATCCTCGGATGAGGCGCGCAGCGCCATGCCGCGCAGCGACGCGGCCGCAGCGAGCGGCGTGTTCTGCTCCGCGATTCCGCGAGCGCGTTCGACGACATCCGGGTGCTCGTCAAGGGTTCGCGGCGCCAATAAACGTGGAAGATATGCCTCGATAACCGGTTCGATGCTGCATTCTCGTTCGACACGATCCGCAAGTTCACGTCGCGCGGTCGCTTCTGCCGGCGTATCGGCTCGCAGCCGGCTCGCAACCAAGGCCAGGCGCTCGACGCGCTCGGTAAACATGCGCGCGAACGCGAGCGCGACGTAGCCGCCCATCGAATGTCCGATCAATGCGGCGCGCGCGATCCCACGCGCATCGAGCAATGCAGCGATGTCCGCCGCGAGCAGCTCCATCAGATACGGACCTTCAGGCGCGCTCGATTTTCCGGCGCCGCGCAGGTCGGGACGGAGAACGTACGACGTACGCGCGAGCGCATCGACTTGTGCGTCCCACACCGCGCGCGTGAAAGGAAATCCGTGGATCAACACGACTGCGGAGTCGCGTTCGCACCCGTCTACGGATGCATCTATGCGCGTGCCGTCATCGGTGAAAACTTGCATTGAACCCCGTAATACTGTATAAGGTAGGCAGCACCCCTGGTCGGTTGCCGACCAGAGAAAGGATGACTCATACAAACGATGGCAGTTCGAAAGAGCGCCCGCAAAAAAGCGGCCATAAAAAAAGCGGTCGTCGTTGCGTTAGTTGGTAGAGCGATCCGCAAGCGAGTCCGACGAAAAGTCGCTCGCAAGATCGTCCGCCGCGCCATAGTTCGCAAGGTAGTTCGTAGGAAGGTGCGCCGGAAGATCGCTCGTAAGGCGGTTCGCCGTAAGGTGGCCCGCAAGGTGGTTCGCCGGAAGGTGGCCCGCAAGGTGGTTCGCCGAAAGGTGGCCCGTAAGGCGGTTCGCAAGAAGGCGGTTCGTAAGGCAGTCCGCCGAAAGGTGCGACGCAAGAAAGCCGCATAAACCGGTACACCGAGGACTCCGCTCGATGAAACGAGCGGAGTTGTTTACGAATAAAGCGAGCCGCATAACAGCGGCTCGCTGTCTTTATCAGACGGTTCTAACTGCCGGGCGTAGAAGCCAAATCGCGAGAAAAAGTGCGGTGCAGAGCGCGCCTGCGAGCGCGAACGTCGCGCGCAATCCGATCGCGGCGGCGATCGCACCGTCGACGAGTGCGCCCAGCGGAACGACGCCGATCGCAATCATCGTATAGATCGAAAGGGCGCGCCCGCGCACCTCTTCGGGAGATAGCATTTGGATCAGCGTATTCGTCATGCCAAGCGATGCGAGCGTACCGACGCCGATGGCGAATAAGACCGGCAGCGCCAACGCAAGGGCCGGCACGAACGCGAGCGCCAGAACTCCAACCGACATCAGCAGTCCAGATTGCACCCAGAGCTTCGAGCGCCGCTCGCGCTGTGCAAAATATGCAGTCACGAGGGCTCCGCCGAATCCGCCGACTCCGATTGCCGAGACGGCCCAGCCCAGACCTCGCGCACCCGCGTGCAAGACGTTTACCGCCAGCGCCGGCGTGAGCTGGCCGTAAGGTCGCGCGAATAGCGCGGTTACGAATTGTGCGAGCACGATCCAGCGCAACGCCGGGTGGTGCACGATGAACGCGATGCCCTGGCGCATCGCGTACAGCGTCGGTTCGCGACGCGCCGTCGAAGGTGGCGACGGTCGCATCATCATGACGGCGGCAACGACGGCAAGCGTCGCAGCCGCATTGAAGTAAAAGGCTCCGGCAACGCCGATCCAAACGATGAGCACCCCCGCTATCGCGGGCCCGATGACTGCGGGAGCGTTGAACGCTATCGAATTCAAGCCGACCGCGTTGCCGACGAACTCGCGATCCACGAGCAGCGGCAGCCAGCTCTGCCGCGTTGGAGAGTCGAACGCGTTGGCTCCCGAGTTTAGTGTCGAGATGAGCACGAGCCCAGCCAGCTCGAGCCGGTGGGAGGCTGCGAGAATCGCGAGCAAGAGGGCCGCGAACGCCATCGTGGTGTTGGTCACGAAAAGTACTCGGCGCCGCGGGAACTGATCGGCGACGACCCCCGCGAGCGGCGAGAGGGCGAGAACCGGGATCGCGCGAGCGGCCCCCAAGATTCCGAGATCGAGCGCGGCCCGATGCGGCGAACCAGCCACCCGGGCCACGAAAAATCCCATCGCGGTGAACTGCATCCAGGTGCCGAGATTCGAAATCAGCAGTCCGAGCCACAACAGCCGGAAGTCCCGATAGCGAAGCGCCGCCCCGAGCGACGCGCGCCCCTTCGACTCGGCCCCTCCCGGGGCCGGCTCAGGATTACGACCGTTCTTGCGCACGTGCAGCTGCGATGACGAGCGCCGCGCTCTGCGCCGTACCCAATCGCGAGACGTCGAGGCAGAGATCGTAGTTTTGAGAATCGCCGAACGTCAGTCCGTACCAGTCTCGAATGTAGGCGGTGCGCGCACGGTCGATGCGATCGACTTCCGATTCGGCCGTCTCGCGCGTAACTGCCATCGTTTCCGCGACCCGTGCGATTCGCCACTGGCGCGGCGCGCGAACGAAAACGCGCAGCACGTCGGGACGAGGCCCCAGGATGGCAGAGGCCCCCCGGCCGACGATGACGACGTTTCCGTGCGAGGCGTACTCGCGCACCGCGTCCTGCACGGCCGCAAGCAACTCTTCGTCGAAGGGTTCGGCGGCCGATGCCTCGGCCAGCTCCGGCGTGGCGCGCTCGAGTCCGGTGAGGAAGCGCTCTCCGAGGGACGGTACCGCGTCCTCGTTTGCTTCGACGGCCGCAGGCGTCACGCGCAATCGCTTGGCGACGACGACGGGAAGCTGGTGGTCGACGTACTCATAGCCGAGCGCATCGGCAACCCCCTTTGCGACCTCGAGAGCGCCGGCTCCGTACTCGTTTGAAATCGTCACAATCACCGGATAAGGAGTACGCAATGCCGAACGCTGGTGTCCTGCCGATCGTAGAGACGCGCGACTTGCGCAAAGTCTTTCGCACCCGCAAGCGCACGCCGGGAACCCTCGGCGCGTTGCGTTCCTTCTTCTCGCGCGAATACGAAGACCGGCTGGCGGTCGACGACGTAACCTTTGGGATCGAACCGGGCGAGCTGGTCGGATACATCGGACCGAACGGCGCCGGCAAATCGACGACCATCAAGATGCTGACCGGGATCCTGGTTCCGACTTCGGGCGACGTCCGCGTAGCCGGCCTGGTGCCCTGGAAGCAGCGCAAAGAAAATGCGCGCAATATCGGCGTGATCTTCGGCCAGAGAAGCCAGCTCTATTGGGACCTTCCGCTCGCCGAATCCTTCGAGCTCTTGCGCGCCATCTATGGGGTTCCGTCCGACGAATACCGGCGCAACCTCAACGAATTCGTGGAAATCCTCGAGATGGGCGATTTCCTGCGCACCCCTGTGCGCCAGCTCTCGCTCGGACAGCGAATGCGGGGCGACTTCGCAGCAGCGCTGCTTCACAGTCCGCGGATCGTCTATCTCGACGAGCCGACGATCGGGCTCGACGTCGTCGCGAAGGAAGCCATACGTGGATTCATCGCGCGCATCAACGCCGAACGCGGCGCTACGATCATTCTCACAACGCACGATCTGGCCGACGTCGAGCGGCTCTGCCGGCGGATCGTCCTGATCGATCACGGCACGCTGATCTACGATGGTGACATCGATCGCATCAAGAGCGAATACGGAAAGTTTCGCACGTTGATCGTACGTTTTAGCGAACCCATTGAGAAACCGCAGCTCGAGGGCGCGCAGCTGGCCGGCGTCGAGAATTCGAGCGCACGTTTCCGCTTCGACCGCAACCTCCAACGCGCCGATCTGCTCGTTCGGCAAGCGAGTGAACGCTATCGCGTCGAAGACGTCAGTTTAGAAGAGCCGGATCTCGAGTCGATTATCCGCCGAATCTACGTCGAGGGATACGGCCGGTCGCAGGAGGACGCATCGTGATTCTTTCCAGCGGAACGAAGAAACCGAAGATCCACTCCAGCACGTACGTTGCGCCGAGCGCGACGATCAGCGGCGACGTAACGATCGGCCCGGATTGCGCGATCCTGCACGGCGCGGTCGTTACCGCCGAGGGCGCGCCGGTGACCCTCGGCTCCCGGAGCGTCGTCATGGAAAACGCCGTCCTCAAAGCGAGCGGCGGGCGCAATCTGCGGCATCCGCTTTCGATCGGCGAGCGGTGCATCGTCGGCCCCGGGGCCTACTTAGTCGGGGCGACGATCGGCAACGGCTGCTTCGTGGCGGCCGGCGCCAAGATCTTCAACGGCGCGACGATCGGCGACGGCAGCGGCGTCGCGCTCGGGGCGATCGTGCACGTGGGAGCACGCGTGCCCGCCGGAACGAGCGTGCCGATGCTGCACATCGCATACGGTAATCCGGCGACCATCGCCGGCCCCGATGCGGCCGGGGAGATTCACGCGAAGATCGATTTCTTCGCTGACGTCTTCAATCTCGAGCCGGGTGAGGACGTTCGCGCGCGCGCCGCCGAAACGTACGCGAAGTTTCTGCGAAAAGCACACGCTGTGGACTCCGCCCTCGAAGAACACCGCAACGTCAAGCCGGCTCCTCGCCGGCGCGCCGGCGAGGAGCCTCCGCCGACGCAAGCGACGCAAGTCGACAAAGTCGTTGACGTCATGATGCTCGAGTTGGAAGAGATGGAGCAGCGGCGTCAACAGGCCATCAAGCGGCAAAGAGGTCACGAGCGATAAGGTCGCTAGCGATTCTGAACGTCGCGCCATACGTCGAGTTCGCGAAGAAGGCATTCTCGCGCGAAGCCACCTATCGCATGGAAGTCTTCACCGAAATCGGATCGCTGGTATTGCGCGTCTACATTCTGCGCGCGCTCTGGACGGCGCTCTACGCTCAGAACGTCGCCCCGATCAATCTTCCGCTCCACAGCATGATCACCTACGCGACCGTCGCAATGCTGATGTCGTTGATTTTGGAGGTCGATGGGACGCGGCTCATTCGCGAAAGAATTCGCGAAGGGACCATCGCCACCGACTTGATGAAGCCGATCAGCGTTCCGCTCTACTTCTTCAGCGACGGCTTAGGGCAGACGCTGCTCCACGCGCTGCTCGTGGTGCCTTCGCTGCTCTTCGCCTTGCTGCTGGTGCACATCGACGTGCCGCCGCCGGCGACCTTCGGCGCCTTTCTGTTGGCCTTTGCAATCGGTTACGGTGTGAACTTCTTCCTGAACTTTTTGATGAACTGCGTCGCATTTTGGACGCTCGAGACGTTTGCGATCCAGCTGATCGTTCGATGGGTATCGGATCTGCTCTCGGGACAGGTCATTCCGCTAACGCTCTTCCCGGGCGTTCTGGGCCGAATCGTGTTCGCGCTCCCGTTTGCGTCAATCTACTCCACGCCGTTGCTCATCTACATCGGGATCATCCCGCCTTCGCAGTGGGCGGCGAGCATCGCGGCTCAGGTCGCGTGGCTGGCGCTTTTCGCAGCGTTGTCGTCGCTGGTTTGGCGCGCGGCCTCAAACCGCGTCGTGATCCAGGGCGGCTAGAAGTCGCCGGGCAGATCCCAAAGTACGAGTTCGGCGTTGCCGCCGACGTCGAGCCGGGCGACGTCGTAAAGCCGAACCGAATCGCCGGTCTCCAGGGCCTCCCCGTTTGCCTGCGCACTTCCCTGCGCAACAAACAGATAGCCGTAGCGTTTCGGAGCAAGGTCGACGGAAATCGTCACGCCTTCTGCACGCGCAACGCGCAGCGTTGCGGTCTGCGTTATGCGGATCGGCGACGGCGTCGCCGGCTCGCCGCTGACGACCGTTAGCCAGCGATCGCGGCGCTCGTTCTCATCGAAGGCCATCTGACCGTACGACGGCGTTGTGCCGACTTGGCCCGGAAGCACCCACATCTGAACTAGATGCAGCGGGTCGCGCCGGCTGTTGTTGTACTCGCTGTGGCGCACGCCGGTACCCGCGCTCATAAACTGAACGCCGCCCGGGCCGACCACGCCCTCGTTGCCCATGCTGTCGCGATGGGCGAGCTCGCCCGAAAGGACGTACGTGACGATCTCCATGTCGCGATGAGGATGTGGCGGAAAACCCGCGCCGGGCGCGATCCGATCGTCGTTGAAGACGCGCAACGCGCCCCAATTCAAGTTCTTCGGATCGTAGTAATCCGCGAAGCTGAACGAATAGTAGGTGTCGAGCCAGTCAAGAGCGGCGTGACCGCGGTCGCTGGACCGGACGACCTCAAACGTAGGTGAATGTACGGATATGTCGGGCACGCCCCCTACGACTGCTCAACGGCCTACGAGGTTGCGCGTGCGTCCGAGCAAGAGGTGGTAGTACAGCATTCCTCGCACCGGTCCGAGCCGTTCCAGAAGCTCGGTTTGGTCGACGTGCACGCCGCGTGCAAGCAGTGATAAAGAGCGCGCGACGCCCGAGTCGCGCATCGGGAATACGTCGAGGCGTCCGAGTCCACGCAGCAGGATGACCGCGGCGCTCCAGGCGCCGATGCCCCGGATCGCGCAAAGCCGCTCCGCCGCTGCCGGCGTGGGGAGCCGCTCCAGCGCGCCTTCGTCAATCTCACCCGCCATGAAGCCCTCGGCGACGGAACGCACGTGGGCGATCTTGTTGCGCGAGAGCCCAGCCGCGCGCAGCCGCGTCTCGCCGGCCTCAAGCCAACGTTGCGGCGAAGGAAAAGGGATGCAGGCGACGCCGCCGGCGGTCACCGTCTGGCCCAGCATCTCGACGGCGCGGCGCATGATTGCCGCGGCCGCGTGAATCGATATCTGTTGAAAGAGAATGGCGTGCGCGCAGGCCTCCCAGAGCGTCGGATATCGCGGCGGCTTCAGACCGGCGAGCTCCTTCGTAAGCGGCGCCAGCCACGCGATCTGCTTGCTCCGGACGTACCACTCGTCGAGATCGACCTGGGTGCCGAACATGCGGGCCGCGACCGGCAGCCAGCGGTCGCCGTGGCGGCCGGTTGCCTTCAACTCGATCGCGCGAGCGCCGCGGCTTGCAATCGCCACGACCTCAGTTCCGCCGGCATCCTGGAGCGCGCGATAGTACGTTCCATCGGGTCCCACGACGTCGACGGCATTGGCTGCTAAACGGCGCAGCGCGTCGACCGTCAGGTCGAGGCGAAAGGGCACCCGAACGGGGAGCCGATGCGCGGCGCCGAAGCGCTTGCGCGATGCTACGGGCATACGCGGAATACTGGCGGATCAATCTTCTGACGCTGCTCGAGTACCGCGCGAACTTCGTGATGTGGTTCGTCTTTACGATCGTCTATCACGGCATCGCGTTGGGCGCGCTCTACGTGACGATGCGACAGTTCCCCTCGATGAACGGCTGGAACTTCCGCGAAATGTTCTTTCTCTACGCGCTCTGGATGACCGCTCACGAGTTGCACAACACCCTCTTCTTCACGGTGAATAGCGTTCCGGAGTACGTTCGCGAAGGGCGGTTCGACCGCTTCTTGGTTCGTCCGCTCGACGCGCTCTTTCAGGTGCTGACGGTTCCGCAGCAAATCGTTCCCGACTCGTTGGTACTGGCGATCGCGACGCTGGCCGTTGCGACCGCCGCCGCGGGCGTTCGGGTTGACTGGATCTTCGTGACCTTCGTTCCGCTCGTCGTTGCCGGAGGCGCGCTCATCGATCTTGGGATCTCGCTCGCTGTGGCGACCTGCTCGTTTTGGTTCATTCGCGTCGATACGCTGCGATGGGTCGTGATGTCGCTGGAGCAAGATTTCACGCGTTACCCGATCAGCATCTACACTCGTGGAGTGCGATTCGTCCTGACCTTTCTGCTGCCGTTTGCTTTCATGAACTACTTTCCCGCGACATACTTCTTGCAGAAAGCGGACACCGGGCTGCATTTCAATCCGGTAATTGGTCTGCTTACCCCCGTAATCGGCCTGGTCTGGGTTACGGGCGCCTACGCGTTTTGGCTGCTCGGCCTTCGTCACTATCAGGGGACCGGCTCCTGAAGCGCATCGCCTTCTTGAGTTCGGCAGGCGCGGTGCTGGTCGCGCCGCGCGCGCTCGGCGCGACGTCGCTGAGCGCGAAGGTTCGAGCGATCGCGCGCGACATGCCCGGGAGGATCGGCATCTACGCGCGTACGCTCGGTCCCGGTCCTGAGTTGATCGCGTACAATTCCTCGCACCGTTTCCCGACTGCCTCGGTCATCAAAGTGTTGATCATGGTGACTGCCTATGCGATGGAAGAGACCAAGCCCGGAACGCTCTCGGCGAAGATCACGTTTCACGACCGCGACCTGATCGGCGGCTCGGATTTCATGGACCAGGCCGACAACGGCCAACGCTTTACGGTGCGGGAACTGATCGTTCCGATGATTCAGGTCAGCGACAACACCGCCGCGAACCTGCTCATTGCCCACTTCGGAGTGCCAACGATCAACGGCGTCGGCAAGAGCGCCGGCATGGTTCGCACCCGCCTCGCCCGCCAGTTCCTCGACTACTCGGCGATGGTGCACCATAACGACAACGTCTCGACCCCAACGGACATGGGCCGTCTTCTCTACCTGATCGAACGCGGCGCACGTGAAGGGGTCCGAACGATCGCTTCCCCGGAGCATTGCGCGAGAATGGTTGCGATCATGCTCGGTCAGACCGATCGCGACGGAATCCCGGCGGCCCTGCCGAGGGGAACGCCGGTCGCCAATAAGACCGGCGCTATCGTCGGAACGCTCAATGACATCGCAATCGTGGCGCCGTACGGAGACTCCCCCTTCATCCTTGCGATCATGACCGCAGACGCATCCGATTTTGGGGCCGCGTACGCGGCGATCCACTCGGTGACGCGCGCGACTTACGCGGCGACGAACGGATCGTTCGAATAGACCGTACAGCCGTAGACCACGCCCGCGCGCAGCGCCGCGAGCTTGGCCGAGCGTCGCAGCCGCTTGAAACGGGCTTCGTGCGACATCGCCGCCGCGAACGTTGCCGGATGCCACCAGGCTACCAGGGTGACCGGCAGGCGCCCGCGAGTATATTTCGCCCCCTTACGTCGGCGATGAGTGGCCAAGCGGCGCACGAGGTCGCGCGTCGCGCCCGTGTAGAGCGAACCGTCGCGGCAGACGAGCACGTAGACCGTGGCTTTCACAAAATGAGAGTTCTACGTCAGGAAGTTAGAACGTTCTCGTAAAAGGTTGCCGGATGAAGTTGCTCACACTCGGTTGCGCGCTGCTCCTGGCGGCCGCGGCGTCCGACGCGCCGCTCCCGTCCCTAACGCCCTATTCGCCGATCGCCGCGATGGTCGGCGCGGTGCAAGCGGATCGCCTAAAGGGCAGCGTCGAGAAGCTCGTCGCGTTTGGGACGCGCAACGATTTCTCGGAGCGTACCTCGACCGCCGAACACGGAGTCTTCGGCGCTCGCGATTGGATCGCGCGCGAGTTTCGAGCCATCGCGGTTAGCTCGAACGGACGCATGAGCGTCGAGCTCGATACGTATCTTCAGCCCAAGACGCCAAGGACGCCGCGAGCGGTGCAAGAGTCGAGCGTTATCGCGACGCTGCGCGGCACCGCGCCGGGACGCGTCTACGTCATGTCGAGCCACTTCGACGATTGTGACGGCCGGTGCACGGACGGCGTAGGAACTGCACCGGGGGCCGACGACAACGCTTCGAGCGTGGCCGCGGTCCTGGAAGCGGCGCGAGTGATGGCCGGCACGCGCTTTCGCGGGACGATTATCTTCGCCTGTTTCGACGGTGAAGAGCTCGGACTCTGGGGTTCGAATCACTTCGCGCACGAAGAGGCTGCGCAGCGCGTTCCGATTTTGGCCGTCTTGAACGACGACATCGTCGGCAACTCGGTCGGCGGCGACGAAGCGACCGAACCGAACGTCATCCGCGTCTTCAGCGAAGCGCTGCCGGCGGGCGTCGACGTCGGGCGCGTCAACCTGGTTGGCTCGGAGAACGATTCGCCTTCGCGCGAGCTCTCTCGGTTCATCGCTGAGATCGTCCCCGTCTACGTTCCCGATTTGCACGTGCGCCAGATCTTTCGATCGGACCGCTTCATGCGCGGCGGAGATCAAGAATCGTTCCAGGACGCAGGTTACGCGGCGGCGATTCGCTTCGTCGAACCGCACGAGAACTTCACGCACCAGCATCAAGACGTGCGCGTGCAGGACGGCGTCCAGTACGGCGATCTCACGCAGTATATCGACGCACAGTACTTGCGGCGAGCGACACAAGCCAACGTCGCGTCGCTGGCTACGCTCGCGCTCGGTCCCGCGCCGCCGACCGACGCTCAGATGACCCTACACCATCTCGGTTACGACTCGACGCTGCGCTGGAAGCGCGCGGCGGATGCGGTCTCTTACGAAATCCTTTGGCGTCCCACCGACGCGCCGCAGTGGGAGCACGCGACCGACGTCGGCAACGTTACCGAGGCAACGGTTGGGGTATCGAAGGACGATTACATTTTGGGAGTGCGCAGCGTCGACGCCAGCGGTTTGCGCAGCCCCGTCGTCTATCCCGTCGCGCTAAGAGAATAACTCGGCCAGATCGCGCGCAGCAGCGCTTTGAATCGCGAGCGCTGCGCGAGCGGGCCGAACCAAGGGAGGCTGCGCAGCATTAGGAGCGCGGGTTCGCGTTTGCTTAGCGCGCCTTCCAAATGCTCCAAGGCGACCTCGAGCTTGCCGAGGCCGACCGCCACGGTCGCAAGGTTGAAGCCGACGACGTACTCGGTGCGCGCTATCTCGACCAAGTTCCGATAGATGCCCTCGGCCCGGTCGAGGTCGCCGCAATCCGCGTAGGCTCGGCCCAACAACGGGAGACGAAACGCGAGGTCCTCGGCGCGATCCTGCGGGAGTTGGAGCAGGTCGGCCAACGCTTCAGCCGGTTGCCCGTTGAGGATGAAGGCTTGCGCGCGATACCGCCTCGCAACTGAGAAATCGGGTCCATTCTCGATAAAATTCGAGAACGAGTCGATTGCGCGGCGGTACTCGCCGGTGTGCAGAAACGTCCTCGCGAGAAAGAGCTGTAACACCGGGGAAGAGGGCTCGACGAGCAATGCGCGCTGCATCTGTCGCAACGGCATATCGCCGGAACCCTTGCACATATAAAACCAAGCGGCTTGGATGTGTACCGACGTCGACCGGGGGTTCAGGCGTATCGCGGTCTGTATCTCGCGCTCCGCCTCGGCCCAGTTCCAATCGCAGAAGAGCAGAATGTTTCCGAGCGTCGCGCGAGCTTCGGCTGAGGACGGATCGATCTCCAGCGCTCGAACGATTGCGGCTTTGGCCTTGGGAAACGTGTAGGAACCCGGCGCGTACCAATACTCGGCCATGAGCGCGTGCGAGCGCGCGAGCCCGATCAGAGCCGGGACGTGCTCGCTATCTATCCGCAGCGCGGCCTCGAACTGCTCGGTAGCTGCGGACAACGAGCCGGCGGTGCGCTTCTCCAAGAGGTAGGCGCCACGGCAATAATGATTGAGAGCTTCAGGCGCGCCTCTCAAGAGACGATCGCCGGAGTCTTCGGTCGAGATACCCGGCGCGTCTGCGGTGCCGGGCGCGACGACGCTGACGGGCGCGACGAAGCGGTAACCTTTTCCGCGCACCGTTACGACGTAGGAACGGTCCCTCGCGTGTTCGTCGAGCAGCTGGCGCAACATGTACATATGCTGCGACAGGTTGCCGTCGCTGACGGCCGTGTCGGGCCAAACGCGCGAGGCAATCGTTTCCTTATCGATGACGTTTCCGTTAGCGTGAATCAACAGGATCAACAGTTGCGTGAGCCGTTCGGGTAAGGGAACCACGGCGGTACCGTGCGAGAGGAGCCCGCGAACGGGATCGAAATGAAACGAACCGAACGCGTAGATCGGCGAGAGCTTCGATTGAAATTCCGTCCCCGGCACGTTTCTCATCCATTTTCAAATGATCGATGCAGGACTGTTGTGACTTACCCGGCTGCGGAACCGTGACCGGCACCGCGCGGGGCGACGCCGGACGCAGCTCGCGCGCCGTCGTCGAAAAGACCTCAACGGAGCGATCGAAGACGCCGGCCCAGCCGGCTCCCGTCAGCGCCGTCTGCGCCAGCGCGAGCATCTCGCCGATCGGCCGCAAGCACGTTTCGGCATAATCCGCGAACGCGGACTCACTGCGAGCGACCAATGCAATCGCTCGTTCGAGCGCCGGCGAGCTGCTTCCCGACGCTGGACACCGATCGAGAATCGTCGCCAGCAGTTCGATGATAGCCGCACGCTTTTCTTGGCCCTCTCCGAACATTTGCGGCACGATCAAGCACAAACGCTCGTAAAGCACGTCGCTCAACAGTCGATCTGCAAGGCCTGCCGGCCGGCACGCGTTGAGCGGAAAGAGACCCGTCGCGAGAAGCCGGTCTTGCGTCGGCAAGAGATGCTCGATGGCGCGGGCACGCCACCGTGACGCCTCCGGCGTCGCTCCACGAACCTCGGCCGTGGCGGCGAGAACTGCAGCGCAGCGGGCTGCCAGCTCGTAAGAACCGAGCTCTTCCGCTCGGTTCAACGCGCATCGCGAATGCCTTTCGGCATCGCTCCATTGCCCTTCCAGGACGAGATGCCGCGCGCTCTCGATGTCGATCGCGGCCCGCTCCCACGAATGAACCGAAGGATCTAGCGGGGGCGGACGCCATGGCGCTGCGCGTATCAGGCGAGCTTGCGATATCAACGCGAAGCAACGGTAGCGGTCAGCCCCGTCGCTCTCCGCCAACGCCGATCGCGCGCATTCTTCGGCAGTTTGCGCGTCCCGTTCGAGCAACGCCAGCTCCGCGCGTATCAACGCTCTCGCGCCTGGTGGCAGGGCGTGCAGTTGCGCCATCGCCTCATCCACTCGGCCGAGGCGGGCGTTTGCGTCGGCCAGATACTTTTGCGCCAAAGCGCGCGCCGGACCGGTTGTCGCGAGCCGCACGAGACTGCTTGCGATGCAACGCATCTCCGGTGCGCGACCCCGCTCTCGAGCACGCACGTATGCCGCCAGCTCGCGTTTGAATCGCCAGGCGGCATCGTCTCGCCGCAACCGAGAATCGCGGCGCTCGGCGACCGGTCTGTCGCTTACCTCGGCCGGCTCAAATTTACCGGCCAAGAGATTGCGGGCGAACCGAGCAACGGCGGTGATCGCCTGAGCTCGGCGGCGTTGAAAATGGCGGCGCGAGATGCCGTTGCGCGCAGCCAGCTGAGCGTTGGTTTCGAGCCTATTGAAGTCGATCGCGAAGATTATCTCTCTTCGCATGACGGCGCTTGGGTCTCGACCGTCGAGCGCATCTCGAACGACGCGTTGCAGGGCGTCGAGCGCGTTGGGGGTCGCAGTAGCGCGGCAAATCGCTCGCATGAGCGGCATGGTCGCGAGCGTTTCGGGCTTCGTAGCTCGATGCAGGAGCGTCAAGACCTGGCGCTCCATCGCGCGTTGCGCGGCATCTTCGCTAACTGAAAACGGAGACGGAAGCGGGAGCGCCATGACCATAGCATAGACGCAAAGCAAATCCGAGTCTTCACGAAATCACAAACGAAGACTAGATTTGAGAGCTGTTTGATTTGATGTTTCCTAAAGTACTGAAAGTCGTTGATGCGAAAGGTCCCTAACGCGACGCTTTTTCAATATGTTTCAAAAGGTTGCATCCGCAGCATTTTTTAAGGTGATGCAAGCGTCTTGGATGACGCTTAACCCAAAAACTAAAAGCGACATGAGGGATTAGCAACCATGAAACAGCAACGAACCCTCCGTCGCGCGGTCATCGCTGCATTGCTGCTGATGGCATTTCTCGGCCAGGGAACGTGGGCACTGGCCGGAGTCACCGGCAACATTACAGGGGTCATCAAAGATTCAAGCGGCGCGCCGGTTGCCGGCGTTCAAGTGCAGGCAGTCTCCGCCTCGATGAATCGGACCGCGACGACGGATGCGGGAGGTCACTTCGTGCTCCTCTCGCTCAACCCGGATACTTATACCATCAATTTAAACAAGGAAGGGTATCAGGGGATCTCCTTCCCGGGCGTCGTGGTCTTCGCCGACCAGACGCAAACCGTGGCCTACACGTTGCAGCGGGCGCTGCGCACGATCGCGCACGTTACGTCGAGTGCCGGCACGTCGCTCGTAAAATCGGGCGTCGGCAGCGACCTATATAGCGTCAACGCGTCGCAGGCCTCGGCGGCTGCTGCATTGGGCGGCGGCGGTAACCTCAACAACACCTACTCGGCGATGGCATCGGTTCCGGGCGTGCAGACGTCGCAGGGCGGCATGGGCTGGGATTTCAACGCTGCCTACGTTCGCGGCCAGAACTCGTACTACACCGGGTACGAGTACGACGGCATTCCGGTCAACCGGTCCTTCGACAACTACAACTCCTCAACGGAGTCGTCGCTGGGCTTGCAGGAGCTGCAGGTCTACACCGGCGGCGGTCCGTCGTCGGTGGCCTCGGCCGGCACGGCTGGTTTCATCAACCAGGTCATCAAGACGGGCACCTTCCCAGGCTTCGCAACTGCGAACCTCGGACTGGGGACGCCGACGTTCTACCATCAGGCACAGGTCGAGGTCGGCGGTTCAACGCCGGATCGAACCTTCAGCTACTACGTCGGCCTGCTCGGTTACAACCAAACCTACCGGATCACCGATAATTCAAACGGCGCCGGGTACGCTACGCCGGGCGGGATCTTATCGGGGAATACCGATGGATTCGGCATCGGCTACGGCTTTGGCAGCGACCAGATTCTGGCGGCAGGCTACACGTGTCTCATCGGCACCTGTCAAGGCGTCAAGCCGATGTGTCCGTTAGTCGGTGCGCCGTGGTCGAATCAGCCGGTCGCGACGATCGGCAAACAGGGCTGCTGGCAATACTACAGCAACACGTCAGCCAACCCGTTCATGATCAGCGATCGCGAAAGCGTGATCAACCTGCACATGGGCATTCCCAAGCAGAACGGTTTGCGCGACGACGTGCAGCTGATGTGGAGCGGTTCGGCGCTCAACAACTACGGGTACAGCTCGCTGAGCGACATCGGTCCGGGTGTCGACCAAGCGATTTACTCAATGTACGGCACCAACTACCGGCCGCCGACTTGCGGTCCGGAGAATGTGGTAACCTGGGGTCCGCCGTCAGCTCCGGTCAACGTGTTGTCTGCCACCGGCTGCTCGGGCCAGGGCCAGATCATCCCGCTCAAAGGCGCGGGGATCACGTGCGGCGTTTCGCCGCCCAGCAGCACGGCGTTAGGCTGCGCGCCGACCTATCTGGCGTATTCCGACGCCATCACCTACAACGTGCCGTTTGGCACGACGGTCGCGCACAGTTTCTCGCAGTTCATCCGGCCGGGGATCTACTTCGCACCCGGAGCGCCACCGCATTCCTTCCAAGGGCAGCTTCCGAACAACGACAACTCGATTGACGTCAATCAGAACAACGCCGGCATCACCAAGCTCCAGTACACCTACGCGCTAAGCCAATCGGCCTATCTGCGCGCCTACGGTTACACCTTCTACTCCAACTGGCTTCTCACGTCGCCGAGCTGGGGTGCCGGCGGCACGAACCTGCCGGTCTTCCCGAACTCGGCTGAGTATCAGTTGATCACGCACACTTCGGGTGGTGCGCTGGACTTCCAAGACCAGGTCAACGATCAGAACTTGGTCAGCCTCGACGGTAACTACACGACCGCCGGAGTGATCCGGTTCAACAACTCGACCGCCATGGGCGGCACCTCGCCGATTGGCTTCATGTCCAAGACCGGCAACAACTTCACGTGCTACGATCCGTCCACCGGCGCCAAGCAAGTCTGCCTCAGCGCGGGCAGCTACTTCAACGTCGCCACCGGCGCGTCGCAGAGCCCGACCTGGGTGAGCAACGCCGTCGCCGGTCCGACCGGTTTCGGTGGTGGAGTCAAATCACCGGCATCACGAGCCGGCGCAACCTGGGATAGCCTCTGGAGTGGCAACGCGAACGGCTCGTACAACGCGGTGCGTCCGCGCTTTACCAACGCGTCGCTGCAAGACCAGTTCCGTCCCAGCGACAAGTTCCTGATCAACGCATCGGTGCGCTACGACAACTTCACGTACGATCTGCCGGAGTCGGCGACGAACGCGACCCAGTTCTACGCCAACATGACCGCCAACTACACCTGCGTACAGGCGGCAACCAACCTGGTCTTCACGACGCCGCTGGGGCCCGGTGGAGTTCCGCCGGCGCCGGCGCAGTATATCGTGGGTGACTGCAACCAAGGCGTCTCGGCACTGACGAAAACGACCCAAAAAGGTTGGGTGCATCCCAACGGCACGGTGCAGGACGGCGTGCAAGCGCCCAACTTCACCGCCAGCTCGCCGAGCTCGTACGTGCTCAACTACTGGCAGCCGCGCTTCTCGGCGACCTACACGCAATCGCCCGACGTGGTCTGGCGCTTGTCGGCGGGCCGCTACACGCAGCCGCCGCTCTCGTCCTCGGTCCAGTATCTGGCACTGGCCGGCGACGACCGCTCGGTGTGGAACAACACGATGAACCTCGGGTTCTACTCGCCGTTCCACCCGATTCCGGGCATCTCGTCGGGGCAGTACGACCTCTCCTACGAGCAGCACTTCCGTGGGACCGACATGAGCTTCAAGCTCACGCCGTTCTACACGTGGGTGAACAACTGGCAACAGCAGACCTTCATCGGCTCGAACTTCGTCACGCAAGTGCCGGTCGGCGTCAATCGCAACGAAGGCTTCGAGTTCCAGTTCAACAAGGGTGACTTCACTCGCAACGGTCTCTCGGGGATCGTCGCGCTGACCTACACCAGCTCGAAGGTCCAGTTCCAGAACATCCCGCTCCAGACGGGCGGGACCATTCCCAACGCGACCACCGTGCTCAATCAAGCGATCCAAGCGTACAACGGCTTGACCAAGGCCGGCGGCGGCTCGCCGTGCTATCAGGGTATTAACGGGGTTCCGTGCAACACGCCCAACGCAAAGGGCCAAGACACGATCTTCAACCCGTACTACAACCTGGCACCGCAGGGTCTGCTCTCACCGGGCGCCTGGTACAATCCGTACACGACGGCGATCGCACCCAACCTCAACGGAGCCGTCAACAGCTACATCTCGCCGTGGACCTCGTCGTTGATTCTCAACTGGCGCCACGACAAACTGGCGATCACGCCGAGCTTCAACTTCCAGACCGGCGGCTTTTACGGCAGCCCGTTGGATACGATGGGCTTGGATCCGCGTAGCTGCCTGTTAAACTCGGCAGCCACAGGGATCACCAAGCTCTCGCCCAAGACCAATCCATTGCAATGCAACTACCTCACGACGACGAGTGGAGGTCTGGGCGCGTTCGGGTTCCTCTACGTGCCCAATCCACAGACCGGTTCGTTCCTCTTCGACAACTTTCAGCAGCCCAGCTCGATCGTTGGAAACCTCCAGCTTTCCTACGACGCAAGTCCGCGGATTCGGCTGACGGTGCTCGGAACGAGTCTCTTCCACACCTGCTTCGGTGGAACGGCGGCGGCCTGGACGGCGGCCAATCCACCCGGCGCCGCAGTCTGCGGCTACCTCCCCTCCGGCGGTTTGCTCAACAACACGCTCTATCCGAGCAACTTCTACAACGGCACGAGCATCAACGACTTCAGAGCCAACGGTGCTCGCACGCCATTCCAGCAGAGCTACTTGCCAAGCAGCCTGAACAACGGCGCGATCGGCGGCGGAGCGCCACCGATCAACGTCTTCTTCAACGCGCAGGTCAAAATCTAGAGGAACACTCGTGAACGGTTCCTCGAGGGCGGCCTCCCAAACAGGGGGCCGCCCTCGACCCTCTTTAGCTTCGCGTCTGCTACAATCGACCGCGATCCTCGCATTCATCCTGCAAGGTCTTTGGGGCGCCCAATCGAGCGCAGCGCAACCGGCTCAACTTCAAAGCTTCGACGGCGGCGAGAGCTGGCTCAACAGCACTCCACTGACGCCGCAGCAGTTGCGAGGCAAGGTCGTGCTGGTCGACTTTTGGGAATACACCTGCATCAACTGCCTTCGCACGCTGCCGTATCTACGCGAATGGTATCGTCGCTATCGCGACCACGGCTTCGTAATCATCGGAGTGCACACGCCGGAGTTCGATTTTTCGGCCAAACGAGCGAACGTTACGGCAGCAGCGAATCGGCTCGGCGTGGCGTGGCCGATCGTGCTCGACGACCACGCCACGATCTGGAAACGCTACGGAAATTACATCTGGCCTCACGAATATCTTTACGATCAAGAGGGCCGGCTCGTCGAAAGTTTTGCCGGCGAGGGTGGCTATCCCCAAACCGAGTCTCGAATTCAATCGCTTCTCAAGAGCGCGCAGCCGCAACTCGCGCTGCCGCCGGTCATGGCGCTGCTGCCCCAAGACAGCTACAACAAGCCCGGCGCGGTCTGCTACCCGAAAACTCCCGAACTTGTCGTTGGGCGAATCCCGATTGCAAACGCAGCGAATTCAGGCAACCTCGGCGCGGATACCAACTACGTGTACGACGGTTCGAATCCGAAGGATGGTACGGTGTACTTGCAGGGATACTGGCGCATGACGTCAGAGGCCGCCGTCTCGGGTGAGAATAACGGCTACCTCGTGCTTCGTTATCACGCGATACAGTTGGCCGCCGTGCTCAAGCCCGAGGGCGGCGGTTCGATACGCGCCGAGGTAACGCAGGATGGCCGGCCGGTCGCAAAAAGCGACGCCGGTCGCGATCTGCGATATGACGCTCACGGCAACTCGTACCTCGAAGTCGACGCACCGCGATCCTACGATCTAATTGCTAACGCGGGCTTTGGAGCGCACACGCTGCAAATCTTTCCCAAGAGTGACGGCTTGGGCGTCTACGACTTCGCCTTTGAATCGTGCGAGGTGCCTGCAAGCACGCGGTGATGCAGAGGAAGCATCATTGAGCTAGCGATTCGTCGATCGCGGCGATCGTCTCATCAATGTCTTCGCGCGTGTGGGCCGTCGAAACGAACATCACTTCGTTTTGCGAAGGCGGCAGCAGGATGCCGCGCGCGAGCATCGCTGCGTAATACGCGCCATACGCGCCCCGGTCGGCTCGTCGCGCGTCGTCGTAGTTGCGGCTCGGCGGCCCAGGACGAAACTTAAAGTCAACCACGGACTCTTGCTGCACGACCGCATAGGGCAAGCCGCGGCGTGCCAAGATCGCGCGAATCCCGTCGGCGAGATGCGCCGCAAGCGAATTCATCGCTGCGTAATATTCGGGATGCGTTTCGAGAAGATCGAGGACACGGTGCGCCATTGCCACGCAGAACGGGTTGCCCGCGTGCGTACCGCCGGTAAACGTCGCGCCGGCCGGCGCGAGCACCGCCATGACGTCCGCACGCCCGCCGAACGCAGCAATCGGCACGCCGCCGCCCACGATTTTGCCGAGCGCCGTCAGATCCGGCACTATGCCGATGCGTCCTTGCGCGCCGTTTAGGCCGAAACGCAGCCAGGTGATGACCTCATCGAAGATCAGCAGCGCGCCCCACGCCCGCGCGCGATCTTGCAAGCCTTCGAGAAAACCGGGAGCGGGCGGCACCAGACCCATGTTCCCGGCGATCGGCTCGACCACGATCGCGGCCAAGTCGCGCTCGACTCCACGCGATCGCGCGTCGACATTGGTAAGGTCGTTATAACGCGCGACGACGTTTTCGTGCCGAACCGCGTCGGGAATTCCGCCGCCTGCAGCGCCCGCTGAGGCGCCCGCCTCGACCAACGCGAGATCGAAGTGTCCGTGATAGTTGCCGGCAAACGTGAGCACGCGCGTGCGCTTCGTAAAAGCGCGAGCGACGCGAATCGCGCTCATCATCGCTTCGGTTCCGCTCGTGACGAAGCGGATGCGCTCCATTGACGGCAGGTGCGCGCGAATTCGCAGCGCGAGGCGCACCTCTTGGGGATGCGTTGAGCCCCAGACGAAACCGTGAGACGCGAGCCGGTCTAACCCGGCGACCAGCGCGGGATGAGTATGACCGAAGAGCAACGGGCCGTACGCCATGATATAGTCTATGCAGCGGCGTCCGGCTTCATCGTAGGCATAGGCGCCGCCGGCCGCCGTTTGAACGAACATCGGACCGCCGACGCTCCACGCCGAGCGCACCGGTGAATCGCACCCGCCGGCGAGCACGTCCTCTGCACGTTCGATCGATAGCATAGCCGGTGCGGTTCGCGACCCGCCGTCCGGCGGCCCTCGCAGCTCAAACTTGGCGGCCGGCGCATACCCCGGCGTGGTTCGCAGGTTGAACGAAAAGCCATGACCCTCGCACAGATCTCCCCGCAAACGAAGATCGCCCAACTGGTAGCGGAGCTTCCGATCGCCGCGGAAGTCATGCGCGCGTTTGGGCTGGGGTGCAGCGGATGCGGCGTAAGCAAATACGAGACGATTGAAGAGGGCGCGCGCGCGCATGGGATTCGGCTCGAGCCGGTGCTCGACGCCTTGGAGCGCGCTCGCGCGTCGGGCGTCGTTCCGCCAGTCGCCGAAGCTGACCGGCAGCCGCAGCGCCGGGCACCGGGCGCATTCCACGGACGCGCCACGATCGCACACACCATTCCGGTCATGTCGGGCAAAGGCGGCGTCGGAAAGTCGCTCGTCACCGCTCTGCTCGCGATCGGTCTGCGCCGCAAGCATTGCCGCGTGGGAATTCTCGATGCCGACATCACCGGTCCGTCGATTCCCAAGCTTTTCGGTCTGCACGAGCCGCTTGCAATTGCTGCCGACCCGCTAAAGAAGACGCCGCAGGGGCAGCCTCTACCGCTGATTACGCCCGCAGTCTCGCGAAGCGCGATCGAAATCGTGAGCGCGAACCTTCTGACCGATCGCGAAGATACCGCGATGATTTGGCGCGGACCGATCGTCGCCGGCGTCATTCGCCAGTTCTACGAACAGGTATTGTGGAGCGATCTCGACGTTCTTCTCGTGGATCTGCCGCCCGGCACGTCGGATGCTCCGCTGACCGTCGTGCAGTCGCTCTCGATCGACGGCGTCGTTCTCGTTACGATGCCGCAGGCGCTCGCGACGATGATCGTGCGCAAAGCAGCCAACCTGGTTCACCAGCTTAAGAAGCCGATTCTCGGCGTGGTCGAAAATATGTCCTACTTCGTCGCTCCCGATACCGGCACGCGCTACGACATCTTCGGCCCATCGTACGCCGATAGCGTGGCAGAACTTGCGCACGCGCCGGTGCTGGCCCGCATCCCGATCGATCCGGCCAAAGCGCGGCTTGCCGATGAGGGTCGCATCGAAGAACTGGACGATCCAATTTGCGATGCGCTGGCCGATCGATTGCTCGCCGCAATCGAGAACCTGCCGAAGGCGAAAGAGACGATCTCGATCGTTTAGGCGAAAGAGCCGCCGAATGAAAATGGGAAGGCTGCTCGCCGGTATGGGAGCTGGATTTGGGGGCGGCTACGCGCTCGTGCGCACGTTCGAAGCGTTGCGCGAGTGGCGCGAGCCTTCGCCGCCGCGCGCTAAGGATGCGCGGGCATACGGGAGTGTCCGCCGAGCCTTGGAGCTAGCCGACAGTGCGCGCGCGACGGTCGGTTTTCTAGCCTTTGCGTACGGGCCGCAGGCGCGAGCTCTCGATCGCGCGACGCGATTTGCACCGGCTTGGCTTCGTCCCGCGCTCTTTTTCGCGCCGCTCTCGCTGATCGCGGCGATCGCGGACCTTCCGTCATCGTTCGTTCAGGAATACACCCTCGAGCGGCGCTTCGGTCTAAGCGATCAGAGCCGGCGCGCCTGGTTGGAAGAGTATGCGAAGAGCGCGCTGATCGCGTCGGGCGTGACGGCATTTCTCGCTACGTTGCTTGGAACGGCCGTGCGGCGGGCGCCGCGGCAGTGGCCGTGGATCGCAAGCCTCGGCACGCTTCCGCTCTTCGTCGCCGCCAACGTCATCGTGCCGCTCTACGTTCTACCGCTCTTCAACGCGTTCGAGCCGATCCAGGGATCGCTCGAAGAGCGCCTGCGCCGGCTCGCCGCCCGGTTTGGGGTCGGCGACGCCGCCATTCTTCGAATGGATATGAGCCGCCAAACCCGCAAGGCGAATGCTTTCGTTACGGGCATCGGACGAACGCACAGGATCGTTCTGGGTGATACGCTCATCGAAGCGTTTCCCGAAAACGAAACCGAGTTTGTGGTCGCGCACGAACTAGGCCATTACGTCAACAAGGACACGTGGCGGACGATCGCGCTCGGTGAGGCGCTCGCGATCTCGCTCTTTTTAATAGCAAATGCCGCGGCTTCGGAGGGCGAGCGCGAACGTTACCGCGATAGACCCTTGCTCGTCGCGCGGATCTACGCGATTATGCTGCTCGCGACGCAGGCGCTGCGCCCATTTCTCTTCGCGTTCTCGCGTTCGCGAGAATGGGCCGCGGACCGTTTTGCCCTCGCGGCAACCGACGACCCGTTGGGCGGAGCCGCCGCTTTTCGACGCCTGCGCGATCAAAATCTCGCCGACGAGGACCCGCCGGCTTGGTACGAACTCTTCTTCTCCTCGCACCCGTCGCTGCGCGCGCGGATCGAAGCACTCGAAGGAACTACCTTAGGCCAGTACGGGTGAAGGACGCGTGTGCAACCAGCCGGCAAGATCGGTCTTAGTCGTAACGTAAGCGCCGCGCAGCTCCTCGCGCAGTTCGCCAAAGAGTCCGAAGCCTTCCGCGAATGCGTCGTGTTTGTGGATCGACTCCTCGTTGACTTGGCTCGCGAAGACGAACGTTTCGTCGCCGAGGTCCGCGTACACGTCGAGCGCGCGCGCCAGGATTCCCCGCACCACGTCTTCGACGAACCGCGGATTGTGGTGAGCTTTGTTGACGACGAAGAACTCGTCAGGCCGCTTCAGCAGATCGTAGGTCTCGCTCGACATCGAATTTTCGACGATCTCGACGAGATCTTCGGCACGAATTGCCTCCGCGTGCGCCTCGTCGACGCCGAGCAAAATCGCGCCGCGGCCACGCTGGTTGTGGGTCGCCACCGGTAGCGCGTCGAGCGCTCGCGTCGCTTCCTCTTCGCTAAAGCCAACGTCCTGCAGTTCGTGCAACGAGTGCTCGCGCATCATCGCCTGAGCGCAGGGGCAGGCGGTCATTCCTTCCGCTTCGACGCCGATGACGCGTCGCGTACCATCCTCGTCGGCGTGTGCGATGCCGACAAGCGTGTACGTCTCTTCGCCGCGTTTGCCGCTCACCGGAGTCCAGCGCTCCAATCCGAACTCCGCGCGCAAACGCACGTCGGCACGGACCGCGCGCTGCGTCCTGACGATCTCGCGAGCGATTGCTTCGGCAAGGCGTTCGACTCTCGCGGGACGCGTATCGCGTGCCAGCACGTCGAGGGTCGCTTCTTCGAGGATCTCCGTAAAGCGCGACATGTGCACGCCGGACTTGTCGGCCGCCAAGTCGGCGACCATCGTGAACTCTCCGTTGTAAACACGCGCGCGACCGTCGACCTCCAAATGGACGACGCGGCGCACGCGGGAGACGCCGGCACGGTTTAACGCGAGCCGAATCTCCGGAGCTTCGGATTGACGGTCGGTATCGAAGCGCAAGCCTCGCTCGCGACGGCGCACGCTCGATTCGATCGGCGCGGTAACGAGGTGCGGCGCGATCTCCGCGAGCGGCACGAGATTGTAGGGCCGCGCGTCGAGATGCGGCTGCACGACCGTTCCGTCGTAAACCAGGAGGTCGACGTCGATCGGCCTTGGCGCAAGCCAACGCGTTCCTCGGGCTCGCCCGACGGCTCGCTCGACGTCGGCGGCAAAGCGCTTGAAAGCCTCGGTGTCCAGCTCGGTGCGCAGCGCCGCCGCAATATTGAGATAGGCCGGCCCCTCGGCCCCGTGGGCCGCTTCGGACTCGTAAAAGGCCGAAACCGCGGTGATCTTCGCGTGCGAGCGCAAGCGTTGCAGCGCAGCAAGGATGTTGCTTTGCCGATCTCCGAGGTTCGAGCCGATTCCGATATAAAGTTCGTGCATGATGGCCTGGGCGACCCTTCGAGCCGGCGGGCCGGAATTCCGCACGTTCGCCTCGTATCTAGTGGCCTGTAACAGCCAGATGTGTGGCGCCGCTGGCGGTTTTCAGGATGAAATGCAAGGAGCGATGAGCGACAAAAGCCGAGCTTTGCGAGCGAAGAGCGACGAAGCAGTTCGCCTGAAAACCGCCAGCCCCATGGGTCATGGGCAGCACGCGCGCGCTGACTGCGTTGCTCGTCGGTCACATAGCTCCGGCTATTCTCCCTCCTCGCGCCTTGCCAATCACGCCCGTGGTGCCCATGACGGCACTACACATCTGGCTGTTACAGGTCACTAGCCGGGCGATGCAAGCCGACGCGATCTATCCCTACGTCCTCGATCCGAGGCTAACGACACAGGTATGGGGTGGTGACGAGCTGGTGCGCGTCTATGGCAAACACGGCGATCCTAACGCTCGACTCGGCGAGTCGTGGGAATGCTGGGACACCGATCGCGTCACCAACGGCGAGCTCGCCGGCGCTACCGTCGCCGACCTGCGCGGCCGGCTCGGTTCGCAGCTTTTGGGCGATATCGATCCGAACCGCATCTTCCCGGTGCTAACGAAGATCATCACCGCGCACGATTGGCTCTCGGTGCAGGTGCACCCCGACGACGCGTACGCGCAGCGGGTCGAACATCAGCCGTTCGGTAAGACGGAGTGCTGGTACGTGCTCGACGCGCAACCCAACGCAGAGATCGTTTATGGCTGGAATCGCAACACGTCGCGCGCCGAATACGAACGGCGCGTCGCCGACGGCAGCCTCGGCGAGCTGCTGCGCCACATCGAAGTGAAAACGGGTGACAGCGTCTATATACCGCACGGATTGGTACACGCGATCGGACCAGGCGTCACCGTCTTCGAAACGCAGCAGGCTTCGGATCTCACGTACCGGATGTTCGACTACAATCGCGTTGGCCTCGACGGCAAGCCTCGCGAGCTGCACGTGCAGAAGGCTGCCGACGTTCTCGACTATCGCGCCACCACAACGGGCGTGCTTTCGCAAATTACATATAATTTCGAAGGACTCGAACGGGTCGCACTGATCGCCGACGACCACTTTGTCGTCGAGCGGATCGTCGCGTGCGGCGAACCCGCCTCGATCGAAACGCAAGGACGTCCGCTGATCGTGATGTCGCTCGCGGAATCGCTCGAGGTAGGAGCCGGCGACCAAACCCTGACGCTCCCGCGCTACCAAACGGCGCTGATTCCCGCGGCGTTACGGTGGTGTACCGTACGCGCCGCTGACGGCAACCACGCGCCGTTTATGTTCGTCACGCCGCCGGAGAACGCCAAGCTTCTTCCGGCACGACTGCTCGCGGCCGGCATCGGCCAGAGCCAAGTCGACGCCTTCATGGAGCAGTTCTGACGGCTTTTCCGCGTTGGCATAGCGGCCTTGCGGAGGGCCAGACGCGCGACGGGAACGGCAATCTGTTGCTGGGTGGCATCTCAGCCGATCGGCTCGTCCAAATCTATGGAACGCCGCTGCTCGCGATCGACCTCGCCGTCGTCGACGCTGCGATCGAACAGCTTCTGCGTTGCGCGACTGGCTTGAAGCTAGAGATTGCGTACGCCGCCAAAGCCTTCGCGACCGTCGAGTTCGTGCGCCACTTGGCGGCCCGTTCGATCGGTCTCGACGTGTGTTCGCTCGGCGAGCTCGTCACTGCCGAGCGGGCCGGGTTTCCGGCGCAACGGCTGACGCTCCACGGCGCCGGTAAGACCGAGCAAGAGCTTCGAGCCGCGTGCGGCGGTCGCGTCGGCTACATCGTCGTCGACGGCATCGAAGAGCTCGAAGCGCTCGCGAGACTCTCGCGCGACGCGAGCTGCGCGCAGGTTATCTTGCGCTTAAACGTCGGCATCGAGGCGCAGACGCACGCCTTCGTGCGCACCGGGGGGGACGACACGAAGTTCGGCATCCCGGCGCGAGACGAACCCGTCGCGATCGCGATCTTGCGCGACAACCCACAGTTGCGTTTTGCAGGTCTGCACGCGCACCTCGGGTCGCAGATCCGCCAGCCGGCGGCGTATGTGGAGAATGCAGCGGCGCTTCTCGACTCCGCCGAACGGTTCGAGCGCGCGGGGTTTCGCGTCGAACGGGTCGTGATCGGCGGGGGGTTCAGGGTAGAAACGCAGCCGCAGGAAGACGGCTCACTCGACGTCGTCGCGACGATTGGCGACGTCGCGGCGTACGTTCTCCAACGCGTACGCGAGCGCAATCTCTCCGTGACGCGGCTGGGCGTCGAACCGGGGCGCGCGATCGTTGCACTCGCCGGAACCTCACTCTACCGCGTCCTGGCAGTCAAGCGTCAATCGCGGCGAACCTTCGTGGTCGTGGACGGAGGCATCGCCGAGAATCCTCGTCCGGCGCTCTACGGCGCTCGTCATCACGTGATTCCGGCGGCAGCCGGCCGCGACGGTGAGGAGGAGATGACGCTCTGCGGGCGCTCGTGCGAGAACGACGAGCTCGCGATCGTCCGGCTGCCGCGCAGCGTATGCCGCGGGGAACTGCTCGCGATGTGCGCGACTGGTGCGTACACGTACAGCATGGCCGGCAACTACAACCGCTTTCCCAGGCCGGCGGTGGTCGGCATCGCCGAAGGCACGCACCGGCTGCTGGCCAGGCGCGAGAGCCTCGACGACGTCCTGCGCCGGGACGCCGTGGGGAATGCATCCGGCGAGGCCGGCACGGCGTTCTAAAGACGTATGGCAACGCAAACTGCAACCTTCGCGGCCGGCTGCTTCTGGGGAGTCGAAGCGGCATTTCGGCAGGTGCCCGGCGTCATTGACGTCGTTTCCGGTTATACCGGTGGGAGCGTGGACAACCCCACCTACCGCCAGGTCTGCGGGCACGCAACCGGTCATGCCGAGGCCGTTGAGGTCACGTTCGATCCGCAACGAGTCGACTACGAGAAACTCTTAAGTGTCTTTTGGCAGCTTCACGATCCGACGCAGCTCAATCGTCAAGGCCCCGACGTCGGCGATCAATATCGATCGGCAATCTTCACGCACGGCGAGGAGCAAGAACGCGAAGCGATTGCGTCGCGAGAGCGCGAGCAGCGCAACTACGCGCGACCGATCGTAACGCAGATTCTCCCCGCACCGCGTTTTTGGCCGGCTGAGGAGTACCACCAGCACTACTTCGAAAAAAATGGCGGAGCGGCGTGTCACGTCATCCCGGGAGCGGCACGGTGAGGCGCTCCGAGTTCGTGACGGCTGCCGCCGCGTTAGCGGCTTTGGGGTTCGCGAGCAAACGCGCGGCCGCAGGAGAGCAATACCAAGTAACGCATTCCGACGCGCAGTGGCGCGAGCTGCTGGGGCCCGATCGTTACGAGATCCTACGACGGGGCGGCACCGAACCAGCCTTCTCGAGCCCGCTCATCAAGCAGACGGAGCGTGGCACGTATCGCTGCGCCGGCTGCGGGATAGCGCTCTTCTCCTCAAAGACCAAATACGATAGCGGCGACGGCTGGCCGTCCTTCTGGGACGTGCTCCCGAAGGCAACGCGAACGCAATCCGATTACGCGCTCGTCGAGGAGCGAACCGAAGTGCACTGCCGGAACTGCGGCGGGCACCTCGGCCACATCTTTGACGACGGCCCCCCGCCGACGCACTTGCGCTACTGCATCGACGGTCTAGCGCTGCGCTTCGTGCCGGGTGCCCCCTAGGATGTAGTTGCGCGTTCTCATCACCAACGACGACGGAATCGACTCGCCGGGAATTCTCGCGCTCGTCGACTCGCTGCGCGACGAGCACAGTTTGGTCGTCGTGGCTCCGTCGGGAAATCGAAGCGGCGTCTCACACGCGATCACCGCGGACGAGGCGATCACTCTGGAACGGCGGCACGACAACGCCGTACTCTCATATGCCTGCTCCGGCACGCCGGCCGATTGCGTCTTTCTCGGTGCGACGGAGATCTCGCCGCGTCCGCAGCTGCTAATCAGCGGCATCAATCACGGACCGAATTTGGCGGACGACGTCAACTACTCTGGAACCGTTGCGGGAGCGGTAGAAGCTTCGCTGCTGGGGATTCCGGCGCTAGCGGTCTCGCTGGCATTGGATCACGAGGACCCGCTCGGCCGTCGCTACTGGGAGAGCGCGGCCGAGATCGTCCGGCGCTGCATCGCACGGGCGTACGAGAACTTGCGTGACGCCGGCTGCTACTGGAACTTGAACGTTCCGAACATTCCGTTGGAGCGCATCGCCGGCATTGCCGTGACGCGGCTGGGACGCAAGCGAATCTGCGGCCGCATGGTCGGCCAAGAACACGACGGTGCGACACGATACTACCGTGCCTGGGAGTCGCCGTTCGCGACCGACCGTGAAACGCTCGGCACCGACATCGGCGCCGTGCACGCGGGTTACGCCAGCTTGACGCCGCTGTTGCTCGATCGCACCGCCGAATCGGGATTAGAGGCGCTCTCCGAACTCACCGCTCGATAACGCCGCGGCAGCGTTCGTCCGGCGATCTCTGCAACCGGTGCGAGGCGGCGCATGAGTTCTGCGAACTGAGCGCAATCGAGCGATTGCGCGCCGTCGGAGAGCGCGTTGGCCGGATCCGGATGTACCTCGATCAGAAGGCCGTGCGCACCTGCCGCTAGGCTCGCCATCGCGATCGGCGGAACGAGACGCGCGATGCCCATCGCGTGCGAAGGATCGACGATGACCGGTAGATGCGTCATCTCTTCGAGCAGCGGGACGACCGATATATCGAGCAAGTTACGCGTGGCGACGTCGAAGGATCGAACCCCGCGCTCGCAGAGGACGACGCTTTCGTTCCCGCCGAGCAGAACGTACTCGGCCGCGAGCAGCCACTCTTGGACCGTAGCCGAGAGCCCTCGCTTGAGCAGGACCGGCATTCGCGTCGCTCCGACTTCGCGCAGCAACGCAAAGTTCTGCATGTTTCGCGCACCGATCTGCAGCATATCGGCGTATCGCGCGACCTTCTCCACGTCGCGCGGATCCATCACCTCGGTGACGACAGCCAGACCGTGCCGATCGCCCGCAGCGCGAAGCATCTGGAGCGCTTTTTCACCCAGTCCTTGGAACGAATACGGCGAGGTGCGCGGCTTGTAGGCGCCGCCGCGCAATACGTTGGCGCCTGCGGCTGCGACCGCGCGAGCCGCTTCCTCTATCTGTTCGCTCGACTCGACGCCGCATGGACCCGCACAGATTGCAACCTCGTCGCCGCCAAACGTCGCACCGCCGCGCAGCCGCACGATAGTCCGCTCGGCCCGCGCATCGCGGCGGACCAGGCGGTACGATTGCGGTACGTTGACGCCTCGCTCCACCCAAGGCGCCTTCGACGCGCGCAGAACGCCTCATTCCGTTCCGCTTGAGAACCCGCAGCAGGCCGCAGGCGTGGCATTGTATGAATCAGCCCATAATGGAGCATGTTGCCGTTACGGGAGTGGGAGTCGTGTCTCCCATCGGCAGCACTTCGGAGTCGTTCTGGCAGCATCTGCTCGAAGGAAAGTGCGCGATCGCACCGATGCCCGACGGCTCTCGGGTCTCCGGTAACGCACTTTGGGCCGCGGTCGCTGACGACTTCCTGCAGCACACCCCGCTGCCGCAGAGCGCGTTCCGGAACACGGATCGCTTCACTCAGTACGCGATGGTAGCGGCTCAAGAGGCGCTCGCGCGCGCCGCGCTCGACCCGCCGCCGAAGACCGCCGTCATCCTCGGCAACACGATGGGCGGGTTTCCGCTGGTTGCCGAGTCGCAGACGCGCTTTCTCGACGCTGCGCGTAACGTTACGCCAAAACTGATGGCACTCGTCATTCCGAACATGGCGAGTGCGTTCATTGCGATGCACTGGAAGCTGCACGGTCCGCAGCTTGCGATCAGCACCGCGTGCGCTTCGTCGCTGGATGCGATCGGATTGGCGGCGGGCATGATCGAACGCGGCGAGGTCGAGGCGGCGGTCGCGGGCGGCAGCGAGACGCTTCTCAGTCCGCTCGTTTACGAGAGTCTCGTCCGAGCCGGCGCGCTCTCGCGAAACGACGACATTTCGCAGGCATCGCGTCCGTTCGACGTCGATCGCGACGGGTTCGTAATGGGCGACGGCGCGGGTATCCTCGTTCTCGAACGCGTCGAACGGGCGCAAGCGCGCGGCGCCGAAATTCTAGCACGAATCCGGGGATATGGGTCGGTCGCCGACGCCTATCACATCACCTCTCCCGATCCCTCCGCACGCTACGAAGTATGCGCGATGCGCGACGCGATCGAGTCCTGCGGCGAGGACGGCGAACGCTGCAACGTCGTCTACGCGCACGCCACGGGCACGATCGTCGGCGACGCGGCGGAATCGCGGGCCCTCGACGACGTCTATACGGACGGCCGAGCGATCGTCACGTCAATCAAAGGTCACGTCGGACATAGCATGGCGAGCGCCGGAGCGATGTCGGCGATCGCGGGAATCGTCGGCATGCACGACGGCCGGATTCCGGCCACGATGGGAACCCGAAGCGTCGATCCGCAGACGCGCTTCGACCTCGTAACCGAGCGCCCGCGCGCGTACTCGTACTCGGTCTTTCAGGTCAACGCGTTCGGCTTCGGCGGACAAAACGCATCGCTGATTCTCTCACGGTGATCGCGGCAGGGCGGGTAGTAGGTTGTTAGGAAGGTTCAGGCGACGCCGATGAATCTTCTCGTCAAAGGAACGAGCGGGCCGCTGACCGGTCAGGTACAGGTCCCAAACTCTAAGTACCACGCGCACCGCGCGTTGATTCTGGCGTCGCTCGCGCCGGGTACGAGCCGGATTTTCGGCCTCTCCGACGCGCGCCACGTGGAGTACACGATGGACGTCCTGCGCGCGCTTGGGACGAAGATCGACGTCGACGATCAAACGCTGCTCGTCACGGGCGGCCCATACCACGTGCGGCGCAAGGTCGTCTCGGTCGGCAGCTCGGGTTCGACGCTCTACTTCATGATCGGCTTGGCGTCGCTGGCCGACGCGCCGATCACGCTCAGCGCCCAAAAGTATTTTCGCCGCCGGCCGGTTGGACCGTTGCTCGAAGCGCTCGCGCAGATGGGCGTGCGCTTCGAATCGGCCAATGGGTGCCCGCCGGTCGCGATCGCTCCGTGCCGTCCACGCGGCGGGAGGATCGTCATACCCGGCACGCTTTCGCAGTGGATCTCGGGCCTTCTGCTGCTCGCTCCATTCGCAAGCGAACGCACCGTTATCGAAGTCGAAGGCGAACTCAACGAGCGTCCCTACATTGCGCTGACTGCCGAAATGATGCGCGCCTTCGATCTTCACGTTCGCATCTCGCCGGACTGGCGCCGATTCGAAATCGAACCGGGGCAGCAAGCCCGCCCCGCGACCGTCGAGCTGCCGCCCGACATCGGATCGGCCGCCTTCGGCATCGCCGTCACCGCGATCCATCCTTCGGACGTGCTCTTTCGCGGCTTGCAGAAGATGCCCGGCGAGCTTCCCGACCATCCCGAAGGCGCCTTCATGGAGATCGCGCGCGAGATGGGCGTGCCGATGACCTACGACGAAGGCGAGCGAGCCCTGCGTGTGAAGCACGACGGAGTCGAGCTGCGCGGCGTGCGGGTTGACTGTCGCGACATCCCCGATATGCTGCCGATTCTTTCGACGCTCGGCACCTTCGCGAAAGGCGAGACCGTACTGGAAAATATCAGACACGTGCGTCTCAAGGAGTCGGATCGCGTCGCTGCGATGCTGCAGCTCAACCGCATGGGAGGACACCTCGAACTGCACGACGATCGCCTCGTCGCACACGGCGTCTCGCAGCTGCGCGGCGCGCATCTGTCGTCGTTCAACGATCACCGCATCTTGATGTCGCTTGCGGTCGCGGCCTCGCGTGCCGAAGGACAGAGCACGCTGACCTATCCGCACGCCTATCGGATCTCCTACCCCCGCTTTCTCGAGGCGATGCGCAGCATCGGCGTTCCGATGTCGATCTCCGACGGGCCGTCAAACGGGCGGCGCCCCAGCACGAAACCCGACCGCCAAATGCTCAAGCCGGATCGAGCCGCGCGCTTGCGGCTTGACGAGCTTTTGAGAAAACACGCAGACGAGATGCCGCGCGAGCTCGCCGTCGTCGAGACGCGTGACGGGAGCGACGCCACGCTGACGTGGCAAGAGTTGCTCGACCGCGTCGAGCGCACCGCGACTCTTCTGCTTGCGCTCGGCGTCCGCCGCGGCGAGTGCGTGGCGTATCAGCTTCCCAACTGCCTCGAGTTCGTCATCGTTTCGCTCGCGACGCTGCGCGTCGGCGCGATCTGCTGCCCGCTGATGCCGATCTTCCGCGAGCGCGAGGTGGCGTTCTGCCTGCGTCGCTCCGGGGCGCGCGTCCTGTTCGTGCCCGACGAAGCGCGCGGCCGCCATCACGCGGGTGAAATTCTCTCGCTGCTGCGAGAAGCGTCAATCTTCGGCCGCGATCTGCCGCTGCGGCTCGAACACGTGATCGTCTCGGCGCACGGCCGCATGGTGCATCCGCTGCCGGCGCCCGACAACGAGAATTCGGTCCAGTGGCTGCGCTTTCAAGAGTCGCTGGACGCGATTGAGGTCGACTCGGCAGCGCTCGATTCGCGCCGCAGCGACGCTACGGCGCTCGTGCAGCTGCTCTTCACATCCGGAACCTCGGGTGAGCCGAAGGGCGTGCTCCACCGCAACGACGTCCTGATGCGCGCCGCAGCGATGGAGGTCGAGCATTTAGGCCTGGGCGCCGAAGACCGGGTATTCGTTCCGTCGCCGCTCGCCCATCAAACCGGCTTTCTTTACGGAATGTGGCTTGCGATCGTAATGGGCGTGCCACAGATCGTTCAGCCGGTCTGGAACGCCTCGCGCGCGCTGCGCGGGCTCAACGACTGGGACGGAACGTTCGTGCAGGCCGCGACACCCTTTTTGGCCGATCTCGTAACCGCCGTTGAAGAGGGCGAGCGTCCACCGGCAGCGCTGCGAATCTTCGTCGCGACCGGAGCCGCGGTGCCGCGTGGTTTGGCCGAGCGCGCGACGCGAATACTCGGCACGGCGGTCTGCGGCGCGTGGGGGACGACCGAATCGTGCCTCGGTTCGCTCTCCGCTCCGCACGACGAGGCTGCCAAGATTTGGGGAACGGATGGCCGCGCGCTGCGCGGAATTCATCTGCGAATCACCGACTCGCAGGGCCGCGTGCTGCCCAACGGTGAGGAAGGGCACTTCGAGGTCCAATCGCCGACGATGTTTGAGGGATACGCCGATCATCCCGAATGGACGGCCGCCGCGTTTACTGCCGACGGTTGGTTTCGTACCGGCGATCTCGGCGTTATGGACGAGTCGGGATACATTCGCATCACCGGCCGGGTACGCGACGTCATCAATCGCGGCGGCGAGAAAGTCCCCGTCGCCGAGGTGGAACAACTGCTGAGCGACCATCCCGCGGTCGCTGAAGTCGCGATCGTCGCGATGCCGGATCCGCGTCTAGGTGAGCGGGCCTGCGCCTTCGTGGTGCTGCGCGAAAAAGCGCGGCTCGACTTCGAACGAATGCAGCATTATCTCGATGCCTGTCAGGTCGCCAAGCATTATTGGCCCGAGCGTTTGGAGATCGTTGACGAGCTTCCGCGCACACCGTCGGGAAAGGTGCAGAAGTACGTGCTGCGCGAGCGGGCGCGCGAACTGCGTCCGCACGAGCCGATCAAAGCAACAATTTCGTGAAACAGCTCGACCGCGCGGCGCTGTTTGACGAGGCGTCGTTCGCGGCGCAAAAGTCCGATATCGCGGCCTACGTGGCCGGACCGGCAGAGGCCTGGGCGCGCCGCATCGAACGCGACCGGCGCGTTCCGGACGAACTTTGGGAGGAACTGCGAGCGCGCGGCTATCTCTGCCTGGCCGCGCCGGCGGAATACGGCGGAGTCGGCCTTCCGTTCACGCGTTATCTCGAGTTGATCGAGCTCTTCTCGATGTCGCATGCTTCAATTCGCATGATCGTTCACGTCGTCAACGGCACGTGGCGCGCGATGGACCGGTTCGCCGATGACGACCAGCGCCGCCGCTTCGTGATCCCGTCGATTCGCGGCGAGCTCAAGATTGCGTTCACGCTCACCGAGCCGACCGCGGGCACCGGCGCAGACCTCCGCTCGAGCGTAGTCCGCGAGGGCGACACCTATTACTTGAGCGGCGAGAAGCATCTCATCACGTTCGGAACGATCTGCGACTACTGGCTGCTCTTCGCCCGGCTCGCGGGAACGCGCGGCGCAGCCGGGACGGTCGCGTTGCTGGTTGACCGTCACGCACCGGGCGCGGCCGTCGTCGAAATGGACGAGTCGATGGGCGTGCGCGGAACGGATCACGCGCGCCTGAGTTTCGATCGAACGCCGGTTCCGGTGGAAAACCGCCTTGGCGACGAAGGCCAGGGCTTGGAGATCGCGCTCGGCGGCTTTCTTATGCCAAGCCGCATCTCCGTCGCAATGAGCTGCGTCGGATTAGCGCGCCGGGCGCACGAGCTCGCAATCGAGTATGCGCGCAAACGCGAAACTTTTGGAAAGCGGCTCGAGCAGCGTCAGGCGATTCGCTTCATGATCGCCGAGAATGCAACCGAGATCGAAGCGGCGCGTCAACTCGTGCTGTACGCGGGCCGCCGCTGGGAGGCCGGCAGCTCCGATGCGGCGGCGCTCTCCTCGATGTCAAAGCTGCAGGCCGTCGAGATGCTCACCCGCGTGACCGATAAAGCGCTGCAGATACATGGCGGGATCGGTTTTTGGCAACCAAACGCGATCGAGCGCGTCTACCGCGACGCACGCGCGCAGCGTTTCGAAGAAGGAACCAATGAGATCCAAAAGACCGTCATCGCGCGCGAGCTGCTTGACGGAACCGCAGCCGAATGACGCGGCGTTTTGAGAAGAGGGTCTCGCTCATCACCGGAAGCTCGCGCGGGATCGGCCGGGCGCTGGCGTTGACGCTCGCCCGCGAGGGCGCGGATATCGTCGTGAACTACGTTCGCAATGCCGACCTCGCGGCCGCGACGGTACGCGAGATCGAGGCGCTCGGCACGCGTGCGATCGCCGTGCAAGCCGATATGGAGAGCGTCGACGAGATCGACGCTCTCTTCGACCGAGTCGCAACCGAGTTCGGGCGTCTCGATCACTTCGTTTCCAATGCCGCGGCCAGCGCCTTCAAGAAGATCGCCGACCTCAAAGCGCACAACCTCGACCGGTCCTTCAACCTTAACGTTCGGGCCTTCGTCCTTGGCGCGCAGCGCGCCGTTAAGCTCATGAAAGACGGCGGCCGCATTGCGGTGCTCTCCAGCTACGGAAGCATCCGCGCCTATCCGACGTACGCCAATCTTGGATCGAACAAGGCCGCGATCGAGGCCTGGGTGCGCTACATGGCGGTCGAGTTCGCGCCGCTGCGGATCAACGTCAACGCCGTCAACGGGGGCCTGATCGACACCGAATCGTGCGCCTATTTCTACGAAAGGGTTGCCGGCATGGCGCCGATGGAATCGGTGCTTCCCAAGATTCCGAAGGGACGGATGGGAACCGCGCAGGAGGTCGCAGATACGATTGCGTTCCTGCTGGCGCCCGAATCGGAGTACATCACCGGTCAAACGATCGCCGTCGACGGCGGCCTCAGCGTGATCGCGCCGCCGTTTTACTCCGACACGTCGCCGCCGCTTTCGCTGACGTAGCACGCTAGTGTTCGAGCGCGCGCTCGCGGCCGGCCGGATCGGCGGCCTGCGCCTTCCCAATCGCATCGTCATGGGCTCGATGCATTTGGGCATCGAGTCCGACGGCGACGCGCTGGCCGCATTTTACGCCGAACGCGCGCGCGGTGGCGCCGGCTTGATCGTGACCGGCGGTTCCTGCGTCAACCGGGAAGGTGCCGGCGGTCGCAACTACAGCTTCGTCAACGAACCCGCAGGCGCGCCGCCGCTTCGCCAAGCCGCGGCAGCGGTGCATGCCGCCGGCGGCCGGATCGGGCTGCAGCTCTTTCATGCCGGACGCTACGCCTACCAGTCGTCGTTCGGATTGCAGCCGGTCGCGCCGTCGGCGATCGCGTCACGCTTCTCGCCTGACCCGCCGCGTTCGCTGCCAGAAGCGGAGATTCTGACGACGATCGGCGACTTCGCTCGCGGCGCAGCGCGAGCCCGCGAGCTTGGCTACGACGCGGTCGAGGTGATGGCATCCGAAGGCTATCTCATCAATCAGTTTCTCTCGCCGGTTACGAATCGGCGCGAAGATGCGTGGGGCGGCGATCTCGAGCGGCGCATGCGCTTTGCACGCGAGATATTGCAAGCGATTCGCGCGAGCGCCGGCACCGATTTTCCGGTGATCTTTCGCATCTCGGGCGCCGACCTGATGGCGAACTCGACGACTGCGCCCGAGACACTCGCCTTCGCGCGAGCGCTTGCCGCCGACGGGGTCGACGCGCTCAACGTTGGAATCGGCTGGCATGAATCGTCGATTCCAACCGTCCAGCACCTCGTTCCGAATGGAATCTGGGTCCAGTATGCGGCGGCCGTAAAGGTCGCGGTTGGAACGCTACCCGTGATCGCGAGCAACCGAATCAACTCGCTCGCCGCCGCGGAAGACGTTCTGACGGCCGGCAGCGTCGATTTCGTCTCGATGGCTCGTCCGTTTCTCGCCGACTCGCAGATTGTCGTAAAGGCGCTGCATGCGCAAGCGGATCTGGTGAACACGTGCATCGCCTGCAACCAGGCGTGCATCGACCGGTCGTTGCTCGATGCACCCGTTTCGTGCATGGTCAATCCTCGCGCGGGCCGCGAACGCGAGTTCCCAGAGAACGGCGCGCCGCGCAAGCCAGGGCGCTTCGCGGTGGTCGGCGCCGGACCGGCTGGGATGGAGAGCGCTCGAGCCTTGGCGGCGCTCGGGCATAGCGTCGAGCTCTTTGAGGCGCAGGAAGAGCTGGGCGGCCAGTTTCGAATGGCACGCCGAATTCCGGGCAAGCGCGACTTCGGCGAAACGATACGCTATTTCACCAACGAGCTGGCGCGCCTGAAAGTGGACGTGCGACTGAACTGCCGTCTCGACGATGGGCGCCGGCTGCGCGGCTTCGACGCGATCGTGCTCGCGACCGGAGTCCTTCCGCGCACGACCAGGCTTGCCGGCAGCGATCTTCCTCACGTATTGTCGTATTCAGACGTGTTGCTGCGCGGCGGCGCGGTCGGCGATCGCGTTGCGATCGTAGGAGCCGGCGGAATCGGCGTGGACGTCGCGCATTACTTGAGTTTCGGTGAGACGAGCGTCGACGAAAGCACCCGTTTTCTTTACGAGCAGGGCTTGGCCGCGCCGCCCGACGGCGCGCTGCTCGTCGTGGGGCGAAAAGAGGTCGCGCTGATGCGACGCGGTGCGACGATCGGCGAAGGGATCGGCAAGACGACGCGTTGGGCCGTGCTGCGAGCCTTGCGCGCTGCCGGAGTCGAAACGTTGGCAAACGTTAGCTACGACGCAATCGTTCCCGGCGGCATCCGCATAAAAACGGCCGATGGAGCGCAGCGCACGATCCAAGCGGATACCGTCGTCATCGCAGCCGGTCAAGAACGAAACGACGCGCTGCTCGAACCGATTCGGGCGCTCGGCGTACCGTTTCGCGTCGTCGGCGGCGCGAAGGAGGCCGGCGAGCTCAACGCGGTGCGCGCCTTCGAAGAAGGATTGCGCGCCGCGCACGAGCTCGCCGCTACGTTAGGTTTCCAAGACCGTTCACGGTCCGATGCGAGCGTGAAAGCCGAGTGAGGGGAAGGTCAGCGCGGGCAGCGAGGCCAGTGCGGGCGGCATCGCGTGCGATCCTTCGTGCACGTTGCGCGCAATCAGGATCTCCGTTCCGATCTGGCGCGAGGTAAGCGCTCCCCAATTTCCCGCGCTCATCGCCCAACCGTTTGCAAAGGTCTCATTGCGGTAGTTCTCGACGATGCACGCGAACCAGTACTGGCCCGGAGCAAGGCTTGCCAGGTAATACTCCGACACGTACGTGTTGTAGAAGCCCTGCACGGGATCGAGGTTCGCGAACTTTTCGAGAACTTCGGTCGAAGCTTCGCCCTGATGAGAGCCGCAGAAGACCGGCATCGTCGCCGCACCCACGACGGTGAAGCGATCCGAGTAGAGCGCCCGCGGCAGCTCGCCGCTCTCCGGATACCAATCCGGAACCCTCACGGTTCCTCGCTTGACCGGCAACGGGTTATGCCCTTCGGAACGGACGTCAATGTGACCGGCATGCGGTAGTTCAAAATCTTGGGTGAGTTTGTGGTAGCCCGCGGCACGCTCGGAGAGTGTGTAGACCGAGGGTCTGTTCAACGACACGTCGGTGGTGGACGCATAGTTGTCTTCGATTTTCCTATGACCCAAACTCGAAAACGACGTCTGCCCTCGATAAGTGCCGTCGGCGGCTTCCTTAGTGGCAACGTTCTCGTCGAAGGAGCCCTTGCCGGTCTGGGATTCGTTCAGCGAGGACGTGTGCGCGGCGGCGGCATTCCAGTGCCGCCCCTTCGTGAGCGGAAAGTCGAACGAGTTTTGTCCGTTCGGATACGTATCCATTCCGGTTTCGCTGAACGGGCCTTCGACGAAGGTGTAGTCGTCCGATAGAATGATCTGAGCAATGCCGCCGCGATGGCGAAGGAACCCGATCGCGGAATCGAGTTTTTCGATATAGCCGCTCTTCGAATCGATGCGCTCGAGCACGTCGTAGATGCCGGTCTTGTCGTTGAGCGCGAACTGGACGGTGATTACGCCGGTATCGCTGCCGGGGGTTCTCACTCCGCGCGAGCTTGGGCCCGACCAGGTCGTCGTTACCCAGTTGTTCGTGTACGGGTAGGGAATCGTTACGGGCGCGGTTACCGGCGGCGTCGATCTCGCCATCGGCGCGAGCCGTGAAGCCGCCTGATCGACGCCGGGAAGCAGACCTCCGTAGGCGCCGCTTCGACTAGAACAGGCTGCTGCACAGATGAGGGTAGCGCCGGCGAGAAACGAGCCGGCGATTCGAACGTATCGTTGCATAGAATGCCTCCAACTCGTAGCGTAGGAACTCGCTACAAGTATACCCCGAAAACGGCGCCGGCTACCTCGCCGCTTCCAAAAGCGACTGCAGCTGGGAGACGTGCTCGGCAAAGGCATCACGCCCGCGTTTCGTCAACCGATAGCGCGTCAGTGGGCGCCGATTGACGAAGCTCTTCTCCTCGTCCACATAACCGGCGTCGACGAGCTTGCTCATGTGCGCGCCGAGATTGCCGTTGCTCACGTCGAGCGAGCGCGCCAGCTCCGAGAACGCGACCCAATCGAAGTTAAGCAGCTCGGCCACGGCGCCGAGGCGGACCTTGGAGAGCAGCAGCTCGTCCATGCGTTAGCTTTCTACTCGCGTGCGAGCAGCTCGCTGATGCCGAATCCCGTATACCCGGCGAGCATTCCGGCGGCAAGAACGTACCCCGCGATCTCCGGTGGGGAGAAGTTGGCTGCAATCAGCGAAGCGACGACGAGGATCCCCGCGATTTGCGCGCGACGGTTTCCGTGCATGCCGATGTAAAACAACACGATCGCCTGGGCCACGCTCCAAATCGCGGCGCCGGCGATGCCGGTAAAGATTCGGAAGACGGCAACGTCGACGACGAACGCCAAGCCGAGCGTGAGCCAGAGCACGTTGAAGAACTCGCGCTGTACGATCGAGCTGCGCCGGAGAACCAGCCGCGTCTGCCGCGAGCGCAGAATCGAGAAGATCGTACCGGCGACGATGACGATCGGGATCGACCACAGCGCGGCCGTCCCTACCAGCTGCTTATCGACGAACTGAAAGATCACGGTTATGAAGGCGCCGATGATCCCCCAGACGACGAAATACTCGCCACCCGAGCAAAGCCGCTGTTGCGACTCTGCGAGAATGCGTTCGACCATTTCCATGTGGTCGCGCGCCTCCGAAGCACCGATGCGCTCCACGCTCAACCCTCCAACATTGGGATTAAGAGAGCGAGCGCCGCCAAGAGTGCCAGCGCCCATACCGAAGCCTGCGCCCATGGGTTGCTTCCGGCGGCTCGCCAGAAAACGGCGGCCGCCCAGCCGTAGAGGCCCCAGACCAGCAGGAGCCGGCCGGTGCAAAGGCCTCGGCTGAGATCCCGGTCGTTTTGAGTCTTCAGAATAATCTGTTTCATAGACTACTCTGTAATACTATGGATCGGCCGTCCTGTCAAGTAGAGGCGGGGGCATAGGAAGTCGGGCCGGTACGAGCGCGACGTGCGGCCGCGAACCCGCGTTGACGCTGACCCGGCTCCCTGGTATCGTACCAAGGTTATGTACGCGATCATTGAGTCCGGCGGAAAGCAGTACAAGGTTGCCGAGGGAGATGTCATCCGCTGCGATCTGGTCGCGAGCGAAGTCGGTTCCGACGTGACCTTCGATCGGGTAGTCATGGCAACCAGCGGCGAGGCCGTCAACGTCGGCACCCCGACGCTCGACGGCGCCAGCGTCTCTGGAACGGTCGTGCGGCAGGCCAAGGACAAGAAAATCCTGGTCTTCCACTATAAACCGAAAAAGCGGGTTCGCAAGCTCAACGGCCACCGCCAGCCATACGCCGAAGTCAAAATCACCAAGATCACGCTGCCGTAAGGCAGAGCCTATCCGGATGCTCGAGTTGACCTTCTACCGCGACGAACGAGATCGTCTCTGCGGTCTGCGGGCTCGCGGCCACGCCGATTTTGCCAACCACGGACAGGACATCGTCTGCGCCGCGGTTTCGGCAATTCTTCAGGCAGCGCACTTAGGCTTGCGCGAGCATGCACGCGCGGACGTCACCTCGCGCCAAGAACCCGGCGAACTGGAGCTGCGCTTGCGCGAGGATCAACGCGACCTCGAAAGCGTCAAAGCGATCCTAGCAACCGCCGAACTCGCCGTCGAACAGATCGCGCGACGGTTTCCCAAGCACGTTCGTTTGACCGAGGAGACCGCGGCAGCGCGGGAAGCTGCGGCGCGGACCGGGTAACGATAGATCGAAGGAGATTTTACGATGTCTGATAGCTTTCGCACGAGCCCTCCCGAGCCGCCCTGGTCGAGTTCGCCGAATACCGGGAACGGTTATCAAGGTGCTTTTGGTGAGCGGGGTCCTGGCGACGACGACGGGGGCGAAGCCGGCAAGATTCTCCTAGTGGGCGTTCTGGGTGGATTGCTCTCGGCCGCCGGCTACATGGTCTATCGGCGCCTGCCCGAAGACCAACGGCAGCGCCTGAACGGGCAGGTTCGCTCGTTGATCGCGCAGCGAATCACCGAACTGCGGCAGAACTTCAACATCTAGGAGCCGTTGCGGCTTCTAGGGCGTTGGCTTTTCCGTCTCCGAAGGGATCGCCGGCTCCCGGTCCCAACGCGACGGCGGGTCGTTGGCGTCGGCGGCGCGCTCCATCTCAGCGACGAAGGCGTGCGAGGTGTTCTGAACTTCGCGTATGAAGCGCCCGGCCTGTCGCATCACTTTCGGCAGCCGATCCGGCCCAAAAAGCAAGAGCGCGAGGATCGAGACCACCAGGACGTCGGGGACGGAGAACATCGCTAGGCCCTAAAGGGCTTACCTGCGCAGCCGTGCAAGCATCAGGACCCGCCCGTGAAGATCATTTATACACGCGGCAATCGTACCGAGACGCTGGCCTCGCTTGCGACCTTGCGGAAGATCCTCAGCCGGTTCGTTGCGCACCGCGTCTTCTACGAAGTCTCGAGCCGCAGCAAACGCGGTCACGAGTTCTTTTCCACGAAGAACGTCTTCGTGGTGGGCCTCATTGAAGTCACGAACTTTGAGCATCTCAAGATCCTTTTCTTCGACGCGAACAGCCAATCGCATTCGATCGAGATTCTTAACCCGCAGACGATGCGAATCTACGACGAGATGCCCGGACGCGGCTTCGCCGTCTCGTTCATGAGCGGCCACGGCGAGGGCGTCGAGACGCGCTGCTACATCCGCGACGAAGGTGAAGAGGACGGTACGATCCACGAGCGGACGGCGCTCGAAAAGATCACGCTGCCGCAACTCTTCGAATACCTCGAGGAAATCACCGGCGTCGAGCCCGCCGCCAAGAATTCGCCGCGGTAGCCCGCTGCTCGAAACGGAGCGCGTCGCGCAGCGCCCGCACCGCCTCAGCAATCCGTCCCGCGCGCTTGTACGCAACGGCTAAGTTTAGGTAGGCGTTAGCGTACTCGCGATCGCCCGCGATCGCGCGTTCGTAGCTGGCGATCGCAGCGTCGACCTGGCCCTCTTCGAGCAGCATGTTGCCGAGATTCGTTAATGCCGGGGCGTGGCCGGGACATGCTTCCAAGGCAGCGGTGAAATCGGCGCGCGCTAGCGCCGGCGCCTGCAGAGCAACGCGCGCGACGCCGCGCTTGTTGAGCAGAAAGGCTCGTTCTTTGCCGTCGAGCCGCTCGCGCGCCAGCAGCGCGGAAAGTTCCGCGTCGGCCCTCGGAAAGTCGCCGCGGTGGAGAGCCTGCAGCGCGCAAGCAAATCGTTCTTCGTCCCGAAACACGCTGCGTCCATGTTCACGATCGACCTCGTTACGCTCTTTCCGGAGATCTTCGCGCCCTTCGTCGGCCTTTCAATCGTCGGACGGGCGGTCGAGGGCGGCATCGCGGAGGTGCGCTACCATCACCTGCTTGACGAGCTCGGTGAGGGCGAACGCGCCGACGATACGCCCTACGGCGGCGGACCGGGCATGGTGTTGCGGATCGAACCGATCGCGCGGGTACTCGACCGGATTGCAAAGGAAGCGCCGGCCGGCGAGCGACGGGCGATTGTCGTGCCAAGCCCAAGCGGCAGGCTTTTCACGGCGAGCGACGCGCGCGGCTGGACGGAACTCGACCGCTTGGTGATCGTCTGCGGTCATTACGAGGGAATCGACGACCGGCTGGCCCGTCTCTACCCGATTGAGGAATGGTCGGTCGGCGATTTTGTGCTGACGGGAGGCGAGATTCCGGCCCTTGCCTTCATGGACGCGACCATCCGTTTGCTGGCAGGCGCCTTGCGGCCCGAGTCGCTGGAGAGCGAGTCCTTCAGCGGGGGGATGCTCGATTACCCCAGCTTTACGCGGCCTGCGACCTTTCGCGGGGTTGACGTCCCGCCGGTACTGCTCTCCGGCGATCATGCCAAGATCGCGGCGTGGCGGCGCGAGCAGTCACGAGAACGCACCATACAGCGCCGGAGAGACCTGCTCGATGATGCCGCCTTGCAGGGCCCGGAAGGCCCGTGATAGGATACGATGGTTTTGCCGGGCTCCGCGCCCGGCTATTCCTTGCGCTGCGCTCTTCGACAAGCTCAGCCCTTCGACCAGGATGACACTGCTATGAACGTTATCGATGTCCTCAATCGCGAACAGCTCAAGGACGGCATCCCGCAATTCCGAGCCGGGGATACCGTCAAGGTCTACTCCAAAGTGCAGGAGGGCGGCAAGGAGCGCACCCAGATGTTCGAAGGCGTCGTTATCGTACGCAAGGGCGGCGGCACGGGTGAGTCCATCACGGTCCGGCGGATCGCTCACGGCGTCGGCGTTGAGAAGACCTTTCTCTTACAGAGCCCGCGCGTCGAGCGAATCGAAGTCGGCAAGCGCGGTGTCGTCTCGCGCAGCCGTCTCTACTATTTGAGCGAGAAGGTCGGCAAAGCCGCTCGCATCAAGGAAAAGAAGGTCAAGGGGAACTGACGCGCCGCTCTGACACCGCTGCAGCTCGTAGGGCTCATCTGCGTTTTGGGGATCGCGCGACTCACGCTCTCGGCGGGGCCTTTCGCGCACCGGCAATTTACGCTTGCGCGAAGTTGTCTCGATGGACTGATCGTTGCAGCGCTCGCCGCGCTCTTCTTGATCACGTTCGTGATCCGAACTTTTTATATTCCCTCGGTGTCGATGGTTCCGACGCTGCAGGTGCGCGACGTCCTTCTGGTCGACGAAATCGCGTATCGCCTGCACCGGCCCGGTGCGGGAGACGTTGCGGTTTTCACGCCGCCGGTTGCCGCAGGCGGAAACGATTACGTCAAGCGGGTGATCGGTGGGCCCGGGGACTCAATCGCGATCTCGAACGGAACCGTTTATAGAAACGGCGCGGCGCTGCACGAGCCGTACGAAAATCAGCCGCCGTCGTACGATCTGGCGATACGGCAGTACGGGATCTACGTCAACGGCAGACCGCTCGACCCGCACGCGGCCGGCGTTCCGCCGCGCGGGCTCTGGCAGGCCCCCGACCGGATACCGAACGGCTTCTACTTCGTGCTCGGCGACAATCGCAACTATTCGGACGACTCGCACGTCTGGGGCTTCGTGCGCGCGGGTGCCTTTATCGGGCGGGCCTTTATGATACTGTTGCCGTTGAACCGGCTGCACGTTTTGGAGAAGTAAATGACGCCCTATCAGCTGCTTACGATCGTGGCGGTGATCGGGGTCGCGCGCGCAGTTCTCTCGCTTCGGCCGGTCGTCGCCGGATCGTCGGGACGAAGCACCGCAATCGCCCGCGAGTTTCTGGATCCTTTCATCATCGCGGGCATCGCCGCATGGGTGCTGATCACGTTCGTGGCCCGCACCTACTACATTCCCTCGGGCTCGATGCTGCCGACGCTCCAACTCCACGACGTCTTGCTCGTCGACAAGTTCGAGTACCGCTTTCGGCGGCCCAATGAGGGGGATATCGTCGTCTTTCCGCCGCCCGTGCCGACGCCCGACGACTTCATCAAACGCGTGATCGGCCGCCCAGGCGACTCGCTACGCGTCGCCGGCGGAACCGTCTACGTCAACGGGCGGCCGCTGGTCGAACGGTACGTTGCCGAGCGTCCTTCGTACAGCCTGGAGATTCGAAACTATGGCGTCTACGTGAGCGAGGGCGATGGTTGGCAGCGCCTCGATCCGGGCCAGGCCAACGTTCCGCCGAAGTCGAGCTGGACCGCAGCGAATCGCATTCCGCCGCACTGCTATATCATGTTCGGCGATAATCGGAACAACTCCGAGGATTCGCACATTTGGGGCTTCGCGCAGGACGCCGGCCGTTTCGCAAGCGGCCAGCGTGCCGGCGCCGCGGCGGGCTTCACCGGCCGCGCGTTTCTCATCTTTTGGCCTCCCTCACAAGCCAAGATTCTTTAGCGGCTTAAGCGAAAGCGTGCGGCGTGGTCCGCTTCGTCCGATGGCGACCGGTTGCGAACCTTGCCCTGCAGCTCGCGGTGCTCGCGGCACTGATCGCGGCGTTCTTCGTCCGACTCCCGCAGGTCACGGGTCTCTCGATGGAGCCGCACATACGCTCCGGCGAGTACGTTATGATCAATACCTTCGCCTATAGAATCGGCTCGCCGCGGCGCGGGGAAATCGTCGCGTTTCGGCACGAGGGTGACGCACGCGCGATCTTCATCAAGCGCGTGATCGGCCTTCCGGGTGACCGAATCCGGATCGACCGCGGAAGAGTCTACCTCAACGGCGCGGAGCTCGACGAACCGTACGTACGCCACGCCGACGGCCGAACCTTTGGTGAGATCGCGGTGCCTCCGGCGTCGGTCTACGTGCTCGGAGACAACCGCGCCGAGAGCGAAGACTCGCGTTTCTTCGGACCCGTGAGCGACGGTCTGCTAGTCGGGCGCGCAATCGCCGGGGTCTGGCCGCCGCGGATGCTCGGGACACTATGACCTCAGCCCCGCTCGTTCTGGGAAGTAGCTAGATTGGAACGGCAGGTTGCATGGTATCCCGGGCACATGGCGAAGGCGGCGCGCCGCATTCGCGAATACTTGCAGGCGATCGACGTCGTCGTCGAGGTGATCGACGCGCGCATTGCCGAGAGTGGACGCAATCCACTTCTCGACGAGCTTGCCGGCAGCCGCCGGCGCGTCGTCGCGCTCACCCGTCAAGATTTGGCCGATCCCACAACGACGAAACGCTGGCTGGACGACCTTGCAAAGCGCGGCGCTAGCGCGGTTGCGGTCGACGGACGAGCGGCGCGCAGCGTCGCGCGTCTCGCGGCTGCGATCGAGCGCTCGACGGTTCATCCAAAGAGAGGCATCTCACGCGCAATGATCGTCGGCATTCCCAACTCGGGCAAATCCTCGATCGTCAACGCGTTGCTCCGGCGTGCGGCCGCGAAAATCGAAAACCGCGCCGGCGTTACGCGGCACGCGCAGTGGTTCCGTCTAGCGCGCAACGTCGAGCTGATGGATACGCCTGGCATCCTGCAACCGAAGATTTCGAGCGCCGCCGCTCAGTGGAAGCTCGCGATCTGCGGCGCCGTGCCGCGCGACCACTACGATCCGCAAGAAGTCGTGGCCGCCTTCCATAGCTGGATGGTGGCGCGCGATCGGGGCTCGCAGGCGCCGGATCTCGCAACCTTCGCGGCGCGTCGCGGCTTCGTGCAACGTCGAGGCGAGATCGACTACCACACCGCGGCTCACTCCTACGTCCACGCATTCAACGACGGCGCTTTCGGCCGGATCTCTTTGGAGGCTCCCGATGACACCGAAGCAGCGTAAGGCCAAGACCTCTTACGAACGCGAGCGGCGCCGCCTGCACCGTTTGCATCGCTTCGAAAACGCCGCGCGAGAGCGCGGATTCTCACTGGTCGGTGGGATTGACGAGGTAGGCCGCGGGCCGCTCGCCGGGCCGGTCGTCGCCGCTTGCGTCGTCGCAACCGATCCGCTCTTCATCAAGGGCTTGAACGATTCGAAGCAGGTTCGCCCCGAGACGCGCGTTGCGATTGCCGAAATCATCAAAGTGCGCGCGACCTGTTGGGCGATCGGCAGCGCCTGCGTCGCGGAGATCGATCGCCTCAACATCTATTGGGCCAGCATTCTGGCGATGGAGCGCGCCATCGCCGCGCTAGGTGCCGCACCGGAGTACCTCATCACCGATGCAGTTCGAATTCGATCCTTCGGAGGTCCGCAGGAGCCGCTGATTCGCGGCGACGCGCGCTGCGCGCTGGTCGCCGCCGCATCGATCGTGGCAAAGGTCCACCGCGACGCGCTGATGGTCGAGCTCGATAAAGAGGATTCACGCTACGGCTTCGCGCTGCATAAGGGGTATTCGACTCCACATCACCTGGAGGCGTTGCGCGCCCACGGACCCAGCATCCATCATCGCGCGAATTGGGCACGCGTTCGCGACGCACAGCTCGCGCTCGGCCTGGATACGTTGGAAGCGTTCGAAGCCGTTGCGAAGTAACAGCGCGAAGGGCCGGCTCGGCGAGGATCGTGCGACCACTTTTCTCGAGGCGAGCGGGTATTGCGTGCTGGCTCGCAACGTGCGCGTTCCCGGCGGCGAGATCGACGCCGTTTGCCTTGACGGGCCGACCCTCGTCATCGTCGAAGTGAAGCGCCGTGATTCGACGACATTCGGTTCCGCGCTGCGCGCCGTCGACGCTCGTAAGCGCGCGACGCTTCGGCGTATCGCCGCAGATTACGCGCAGATCGTCGCGCCGTCGGCCAAGCTCCGATTCGACGTCGTTACAATCGAGGGTCATAAACTGAGCCTGCACCGAAACGCTTTCTAGTGGACGGTAACTAGTGGCTCGCCCCGAAAAAACTCGGGAACCCGAACTGCGCCGCAGCGTCACGCCGTGGGGCTCCTTTTCGTGGGGCTATTCCGACGTCGGCGCGGACATCTTCGTGGGCCTCGGTCTCGTCCTGGCCTGGGCTGCCGGCGCTTCGAACGTCGCGTTTCTCTTTGCAGGCGTCGTCTACGTCTGCATCGGGCTTGCTTACACGGAGCTTGCCGCTACGTATCCGGTTGCAGGCGGCGGCCAATACTTCGTGATGCGCGGACTAGGCGATATCTTCGGTTTTCTCGCCGGATGGGCCGTGCTGCTCGACTTTACGATCGACATCACGCTTTTTGCGTGGAGCTCGGTCGACTATACGAGTCAGCTTATCCCGGCGCTTGTCAACTCCGTCAACCCGTGGCTGCATTTTGTCGTGGTGCTCGGGCTGGTCGTGGGGCTCTGTCTGCTCAACGTGATCGGCGTTCGCGAGAGTACTGCGTTTAATGGGGTCGTCTCGGCGCTCGACGTGATCAGCGAAACGTGCATTCTCTGCTTTGGATTCCTCTTCGCGTTTCGACCGCAGCTATTGATTCACACGATGCAGTTCAGCTGGCCTTCACCCTACCAGTTGATGCTCGGCACGTCGCTGGCGATCGTATCGTTCGTCGGGCTCGAATCCATATCGCAAGCGGCGCAGGAGACCCAGCGCCCCGCATCCATTATCCCGCGCACCTCCGTCGCGTTGATCTTGACGATTCTGATCTTCGCGCTGGCATACTCAAACCTCGCGCTCGGGTTGCACCCGTGGCATCCGATCCTCGACGCACACGGCCATCCACTCCAGTTCTGGCAGATTTTTCCACACAACGCCGATAATCAAGGCAAGGCCGTCGCCCTGCTGGCGGCACAAGTGCCGTTCTGGGGCGCCGTCGCCGCGCTCTACGTTCCGGTGCTCGGCGCGGTGCTACTCTTGATCTCCTCGAACTCGGGCGTCTTCGGAAGCTCGCGCATCGCCTACGCAATGAGCAGCACCAACTTACTTCCCTCGCTCTTCCAGCGCGTGCACGCGAAGTTCCGTACGCCCGCAATTTCGATCGTCTTCTTCGCGAGCATCGCCGTCATCGAGCTAATCTTCGCTGCCGCGCCCGGCCTCTTTCCATCGGTCGCCTCGCTTTACGCGCGCTTCTTCCACGGTGAGAACGGACTCGAGTTCCTCGCCGATCTCTACGCCTTCGGCGCCGCGACCAGCTATTCGTTCGTCTTCCTCGGCTTGATCGGACTACGGCTCACAGATCCGCTCAGTCCGCGCAAGTTCAAGATCCCGTTGAACATTCCGATGCAATTCCGCGGGGAACGCGTTGAATTTCCGGTCATCGCCGTTATCGGTTTCATCGGGATCTTCTCGATTCTCATATTCACGCTCTTTACGCATGCGCTGGGGCGCATCTTCGGACCGAGCTGGCTGCTCTTCGGCTTTATCCTCTATCTATTCTATCGGCACTATCGCCGGCTGCCGCTCTTCCGCTCGCAGCCGCGTGACTGGCGCACCTCACAAGTCGATATCCTTCGCCGGTCGGGGGAGTTGGAATTGATGGATGAATATATCGCCAACGTCAAGGCGAGCGACGCGCGGCGAGCGGGGCTAACGACGTAGCCGTGCTGCTCGCGCGTGGCGTACTGGCAATCGCGATGATCGGCTGCGGGGCGGTCATTCTCGCGCGGATGCTCGCATCGGCGGGCGCCGGCCTCAGCATCCTCCCCGGCGTCGTGCTCGGGGGCGCGATGATCGCGTTGGGCGTCCATCGAATGTTGCTTATCGCCCGCGTTCGGAGAACGATGTGATCTCGCTATCGAGTGAAGTTCACGTAACCGTGGCGGGCGCGCTCATCGCGCTGCTCATCGCGGCTACGGTTGGGGCGACCCTCTGGTGGATGCTTCACCCGCCGCGCTCATACGTCCAGCGCATCGCCGAGCGCGCGGAGAGCGACCTCGAGCGCCTGGTCGGAAGCGTCATGGTGGTCTTCTCTCCGGATATCGATTCGTCGCACATGATGGCGCTGGCGGTGAAGCTGGCGCGCGGCGAGCGCTCGGAATTGCTCGCACTCTACGTTATCGAAGTGCCTTATACGCTGCCGCCGGATGCGGAGATGGCCCTCGAAGAGCGAGCGGCGCTCGACGCGCTCGGCGCTGCCGAGGCAATTGCAAACGCCCATAACGTCACCATCCGTGCCGAAACGATCAAGGCGCGCTCGACCAAACAGGCGGTCCTCGACGTCGCGAAGCGCGAAAAGGCAAATATGATCATCTTAGGGTCCTTCCGCGAAGGGAAGTACAGCGGCGCGCCGCTCGGCCGCACGATCGAGGAGATCGCCGCCGATGCAAAATGCGATGTGCTCATCGGCGTCGAAGGGAAGCACGGAACCCTGCTGATCGACGAAAGCATGCAATCCAGCTCGCAGCCGGTTTGACCTCGAGGAGAATTCCGTGAACTTTAGTCGTTCTTTTCCACTCTGTGGTGCGTTTGCTGCGAGCGTGACGCTCGTGCTCGCGCCTTGCGCCGGGCTTCGCGCCGCGAACTCGGCGCCCGCGATCGCCGCGTTCGATCAAACCTTCGCCGGCATCAACGATTACACGGTCGACCTGCACGTGCACGAGGCGAAAGGCACCCAAACGCAAGACCGCGTCTACCAGTACGCGTTCATGAAACCGCACTACGTGAAGACGCTGATCCTCGACGGCGATGGAAAAGGATCGGGCGGCGTCTGGATCGGCGGCGATCAGGTCAGCGGTCATCAAGGCGGAATACTCGCGGGATTTCACTTGAAAGTCGACCTGCACGACCCGCGCGCCGTCTCGCTGCGAGGAGTGACGATTCCGCAGGGTATGCTCCAGCGCATCGTCGACGACTACGCGACCATTCCCGGAAAGCTGACTCAAACCAGCGGCGGAAAGGTCAACGGCGTCGATACGGATCGCCTCGATCTCAAAGCGACCGATCCGGCCTCCAACAACGGCATTTCGGAGCAAATCCTCTATCTCTCCAAAGCCACGCACTGGCCCATCCGTCAAATCATGTACGACGGGCCTCAAATCGTCCTCGATGAGAACGTCACCGACCTCAAAACCAACGTCGGCCTAACCCAAGCAGACTTCCCGTTCTAGGCGCTCCCCTCTCATCTAGCGCCGGAGTCTGACGCGCTAGACGAAGCAGGATGCGACGGCGTGGTGGGCGGAGCAAGCCGCGTGGAGCCGCAGGTATTTATCTGCCATTCTTCCGTTGATGCCGACAGCGCGCGCGCCATCTGCGCACGCCTCGAGGCGAGCGGCATTGGGTGCTGGATCGCTCCGCGCGATCCCATTCCAGGCGTACCATACGCGCGTCAGATCGTTAATGCGATAGGCGCCGCCCGCGTCGTGCTGCTTGTCTTTTCTGCCAACGCTAACACTTCGCGACCGGTCCTAAGCGAGCTCGAGCTCGCCTCAAATCGCGGTAAGCCCATCCTACCCGTCCGAATTGAGGACGTGCAGCCCTCCTCGAACCTTGAGTTTTACGTTCGCGCGACGCATTGGTTCGATGGAGTCTCGCGGCCTTTCGAGAAAATTTTGCCACAGCTCGTTCGCGACGTGCGGATGCTACTAACGAGCAGCGAATACGTCGCAACGGCGCCGAGCGACGGAGAGTTGGCGGTTCGCAAGGCTTCGAATCTACCGTTGCAGCTAACGTCGTTCGTCGGCCGCGATCGCGACGTGGCTCAAGTCGAAGAGCTTCTACACGAGAACCGCTTGGTTACGCTCGTCGGCAGCGGCGGCGCTGGAAAGACGCGCGCGGCCGTTGAGGCCGGCGCAGGGATGCTCGACGGGTATCGAGACGGGGCGCGGTTCGTCGAGTTTGCTCCGATTTCGGACGGAGCGTTGGTCGCGCCGACCATTGCGCGCGTTCTCGGCGTTCGTGAATCGCCGGACAGTCCGCTTCTCGACACGCTCGTAGCGCATCTCCAAACTCGCAACCTGCTGCTGATACTCGACAACTGCGAACATGTAATCGATGACGTTCGGAGCGTCGCCGCCGCCATTCTGCGCGGTTCCCGCGGCGTTCGCATTCTGGCAACGAGCCGCGAAAGCCTGAACATCGCGGGCGAGCGCGTCTTCCGCCTACCATCACTCGACGTGCCTCCGGCGGGCGAAACAATGACCGCCGCTTCGGCCCGGCGTTATGGCGCTGTGGCACTATTTGCCGATCGGGCGCTCGCAGCCAACGTAAGATTTGAGCTGAGCGATGAGAGCGCTCCGTTCGTTGCCGAGATTTGCCGGCGGCTGGATGGCATTCCACTGGCGATCGAGCTCGCCGCCGCGCGAACTACCGTGCTTTCACCGCAGCGGCTCGCCGAGAGGCTCGACGAGCGCTTTCGGGTTTTGACGGGAGGCGACCGCAGTGCCTTGCCTCGCCACCAGACGATGCGGGCGCTCATCGATTGGAGCTACGACCTGCTTTCCGAAGAAGAGCGCGCTCTCTTCCGCAGACTCTCGATATTTGCCAGTGGTTTTACTCTCGATGGTGCCGGCGCAGTCGCCGGCAGCGAAAACCGCGACGCGATTGAAGTGCTCGAGCTAGTCTCCTCGCTGCTGGGCAAATCCCTCGTCCAAAGCGATCCGGCCGACGTCGACCGCTACCGCCTTTTGGAATCGACCCGTCAGTACGCCCACGAAAAGCTCGCCTCCGGCGGCGAGTTGGAGCACACTGCAGACCGCCATTTTAACTACATGGCGCAGCAGCTTAAAAGGGCGGGTGAAGAATACGAGGCGACGACTTCCGATGCTGCTGTCGTGGACCTCGCAATCGAGCTAGAAGACGTGCGCGCAGCGCTGGATTGGGCCCTTCGACACCACAGCGCCGCAGATGCTGCCGACTTCTTCCTTACCACCCGCTTGTGGGCTCTTCTCGGGCTGCATCGAGAAGCGGTCGATCGGGCAAAGCAGCTGCTGGAGCTTGTCGATACTCGCGACTTCACTCGGCGCGCGCGCCTTCAGAGGATGATCGCCATTTGCTCCGTCCGCCTCGGCCATCACGCGCAGGCGCGTGACGCTGCCGAACAAGCTCTGCGCAACGCGCGCATGTCAAGCCACTCTGGAACTCTCGCGGACTGCCTGCTGACGTTTGCCGACGTGATGGCGCACGCGCGGCGCTTCGATGAAGCGCAGTCGGCAATCGACGAAGCGGAAGCAGTCGGATCGCCATCGCCGAGCCGCAAGCTCCAGACTTTTTACGCTCGCGGCGTCAACGCGTCGATACGTGGCGATCAGGAACTTGCGGCAGAGGCATTTGCGCAAGCGCGCGACCTCTGCGCGTCGGGCGGCAATGATGCCGGAGTGGTAACCGCGACACTCAACTTAGCCGAGTTCGAGCACGCTCGCGGCGCGACCGATCGAGCTATTGAGCTCGCCATGAGCGAGCGCGCGCGCGCGGAGCGCCTACCCAATCGAGGCGATTGGGCTTTTTTAATGATGAATCTTGCCGCCTACCTCTGCGCGACGGACGATCTCCACGGAGCGTGCAGGATAGCCTGCGAGGCAATACGTTTCTATGCCAACCAGGATCCTGAAGGCGCGTTTACTGCGATCGGCTTAGAACATCTGGCGCTCTGCTTCGCCCTCGGAGGAAATCTTCGAACCGCGGCCACACTCGAGGGATACGCGCAGCAAACGTTTGTTAAACTGGGCTTCGAACGCGAGTACACTGAGCGCACCTCGTACGAGCGTTTGATGGAACTGTTAAGGAGCAATCTCCCTGGGATAGAACTCGATTCGTTGCTCGCTCGCGGCGAACGGATGGAGGCGCGTGAAGCCTTGGCGCTCTCGGAATGCTCCGAGCACACGTAGCATTCGCGGCTAAGGACTGGTCACCGTCGTTACCAAAGGCTCGCTCCGGTCCCCGCTAGTAATCGTAATCGGGCAGATTCCACCTTTGCCAATCCCGGTTACCGTGTAGATGAGTTGGCTCCCCCGCGGGTGACCTTGAATCGTGCACGCGGCCGGATTCCCGGATTTCGCATCGAAGCGCGGCGGTCCGCTGTGAACGACTAATGGCGCGAAACCCGTACCATTGCCGATTCCGATCGTCGGCAACTGCAGTCCCGGGACGACACCCCAGCTAGAATCAGAAAAGGATCTGGCGCGGCCCAGACAGACACCGTGCCAGGGTTTTCCCGTCAGCAGGTGCGTACAGACGCTCGACGCCGTGAACCACGCGCCGTCCTCCGTTCCGACGACGCCGTCATCGGATTGCGTACCGGAGAACGATGCTGCGGGAAATACTTCCCAAACGCCCGTACTTGGCTCGTAGTCGCCGAGGCCGGAGACATCGAGACCGTCGGCCAGGTTATTTTGGTGAATGTAGTAGACGAGGCCTTTGTACTGCGAAACGTGGAATGCCGTGGCGTGCGGCGTCAGGTCAGGCGCCGGCGATGCTACTTTGCCGTCGCTCAACGCATAGAATCCATGATTTGGCGGCCAGCGGAAGTCGGATACGTTTCCGCCTGCTCCAAAGATCAAGGTCGTGCTGGAGCCGGAGCCGGGTATTGTAGCAAAATACGGCGACGGGTTGAAATCACCGGGAAGATTTGAGATGCAAGATGCGTAGCCGGAGGCTGGAGAAACCGACCAGATCGTGCCCCGCGCGGGCGGGCCTGATCCTTCGTTCAAGCCGAGGACGTAGAGTCGCCCTCCGGAGTACGAGACGTCACCTACGCTAAAGCCGAGGTACCCGAATTTCGTACACGAAAGTGGCAGCGGGATCGGCGACGGTGATGGATTCGGCGAACCCGTCACAGCCGTTTGGACAAGGATCGGAGTCCCGCTGTGGTTTTGTAGGCAATACGTTCCGCTGCACCCGCTGATCCAGAGCGTTCCCGCAGGGTACTCCGTAAGTCCCGAGGCTTCGCCATAGCCGCTCGGTAAAGGCGCGGGCGTCGAAAGACCTCCGCTCGGCATCCGAAGCACCGGTAAGAAATTATGCCATGTGCCAATCGGTGCAAAGCTTGCCATCCAGAGCGCTCCGTCGCTCGAGAAAAAGAGTTGACTGATGCCCGGCACGCTTTTCAGTGGCACGCTACTGAACGTTTGCGATGCTAAATCAAAACGTTCAATCTTGCCCTTGCACGTTCCCGGCGCGTAGCATCCGGTATTGTCGTTGATGGCGAAGTAGACGCTCTTTCGATCTGGGGCAATCGCGACGGGGCCTGGCGCGACGTTCGCGGTGTTGGGCTCGATGGGAAAGTAGACGATGCCGCTCGATGGGCGGATTGAAACGGTCTTCTTCAAGCTCTTGGAGGCGATTGCCGCTACGTGAGCAGCCGCTTCGGATGGCACCGTCAATGGGCTCGTCCAGTAAAGTCGCAGCTCTTCGGCATCGGCTGAGCTGTTCAAGGTCTTGAGCGACGCCGTGAGATTCGCTGACGTCTTAATCGAGATCGCCCGAGAATAGCTGCCGATTATCGGATCACCCTGCCGATCGCGCGCAACGACCCAAACGTTTTCGATTTGGCCAACCGGCAAGTACGAGCCAAGAAATGGCCCAACGGAGATCGATGCCATCGATCCGCCCAAGACCGCGGTGACCTCGGCAGTACCTGGTTTCACGGGGAATGCTCCGCTTGCTGACGGGCTCTTCTTACCTGCCTCATAAGCAGCAACTCTAATGTCGTTGACGGCGTCGAGCGGCGTAAAGTGGGCCTCGCAAACACGCGCGCCGCCACCCGGAGAGCATTGCGATATCTCGATGCCGCATTGCGCAACGGTAGCGAAGCCGTAAATGGACTGCGTAACCTCGACCTTGGCAACGTTAAATGAAGACGGAACGCGCACGTGTACGGTCAGGCTGCCCGCGTTGCAGCCGCTCGCAAGATGTCTCGAGGAAACTACCTCACTTGGCAGCATCGCTGAGGGCATGCTCGAGCGACACCCGATCAGCATCGCCAGAATAATGATGCCCGCGCCGAAAACGTGGAGATTTCTCATCTCAAGCCCTCCGCGAATTGAGAACGGGGCGCCGTCAGACCGGAAGGTCCGCCGCCCGCTCGCTTCGTACGTTAGCCGTTACGGCTTGCGGGATGAAGTCCTTCCCCGCAGGCGGTCTGCTATTGGAGGCGAGCATGGTGCGTTTTTTGAGCCTGCTTCTTGTCGGAGTTGCCGTCGCGAGCTGCTCGCGTGCGACTGGGACGGGACCAGCGACTCTCCCCTACGGCGCAATTGGAGCGTCAGCCACACGGTCGAGCCAAGCGTCCGAACTGGCGACTTACACGCAAATCCATAGCTTTTCGCCGCCGCCGGACGGCAACTCGCCGAGTTCCGATGTAATACATAACAGCGACAATGGCCGGTTTTACGGCACAACCTATGGCGGTGGTGCGACTCCGCCATCGGGACCGTGCGCACAGGGATGCGGTACGGTCTATTCGATCGATCCAAGCGGTTCAAAACCCGAGAAGGTCGTCTATGCCTTCAAGGGGGACATGAACGGCGCGATTCCGCAAGGCGGCCTCACCAACCCAGTCAATGGCGTAATTTACTGGGACGACGTCGAACGGCGGTCACAAAGATGCCGCTAACTGCCCGCAGGGATGTGGAACAGTTTTTAAGATCGACTCATCGGATGGCGAGAGCGTTGCATACCGATTTAAGGGCGGCACTCAGGACGGTTCTAACCCAGTAGGCGGCGTCCGGAACGCAAACGGCGTCCTTTTCGGCACAACCGAATACGGGGGAACTGGCGGCTATGGCACAGTCTTCGAGCTAACCGCCTCCGGCGAAAGGGTCCTCTACAGCTTTTCTGGGCGGCCGGAAGGAGCTTACCCCGTGGGCAACTTGTCGTTCCTAAACGGTGTGCTCTACGGCGTAACTCGCGCGGGCGGAACCTACAACGTCGGAACCATTTTCAAGTTGCTTCCAACGTCGGGCGCAGTGACGAAAATCCACAACTTCAAGAGTGCGGAAGGCGATTCTCCCGTCGGCCTCGAGTCGGTCCCGCCCCTGAACATGTTATACGGCGCCGCGTCGACGGCAGGCGCGTTCGAGCGTGGAACCGTTTTCGCCATGACGCCCGACGGATCGATCAAATGGATCTATAGCTTCAAAAACGTCAAAGACGACGGGTCGTCGCCCTTGGCGCGTCCGATTTTCTACAAGAACGCGCTCTACGGCACGACTGACGGAGGTGGCGTGGGTGGTAACGGTACCATCTACAAGATCGGCAACGTCGCGAGCGGAAAAGACGAATGCGTTCTGCACAGTTTTGGCAAACTTCCTCAAGGCGTGAGACCTGATGCGCCGCTGCGCCAGTGGAATAATCTGCTCTACGGGACGACGGTTCTAGGAGGAAGCGGTTACCACGACGAGGGTCTCGGCACTGTCTTTAAGATTTCTCCGGCATCGTGCCCTTCGACGAGCCGGTCCGCGAGATTCAACCGATAACGACCTTCATAGGGCGGTCCCGGCGTATGATAAGCCAATCCGCGTGCTCTATGAGAGCCGTACGCCCCAGTTTGTAAATCAAGTCTTTGTAGTCTCCGGCCCTGCCTTTCGCGATTCCGGCCAATTCCCGCCGAGCGCGATCGAAGATGAAAAACATCCGTTCGTAGCGTCGCGCGTTGACCGCGACGCTATGCTTTTCGCTATAGGCCGCCAGAATAGCGCCGAGCATCGCGCCGATTACGAACGGAACGGTGAGCAGGCTTTGCAACAGATAGAAGTGCTCCGGCCGGGATGGGCCAGCGCAAAATCGCCGATCGAGCGCGCACGGAAGCCATCTTCCGAGTTCGACGGCGGCCACGACGAAGAAGGCGGCACCGATCGCGAGCGCCGCCACTGCGACGCCATCCAGCATCTTCTTGAGGCGCTTCTGACGCCGGCTTACCCTGTAATAGTATCTCCACTGCGACCTAACCCAATTCTGCGAAACGGCTAGCTGATGCTCGGGATCCGGAGACTTGCGACCCTCGCAACAGAGCAAAAAGAAAAATCGCAAAGCCATGCGAATCCACTGGACCTCTCCCTCCTGCGTGCGAAGGTATTCGTTGTCCGCTAGACGATGGTGAAGGCCCGCGAAATGCCAGGCGCTCTGGACCCGTAGGCCTTCGGTGATTGCGCGGTAATCCTGATACCGATTCTCATAATCGTTTCTGCGGGCAATGATATATGCCAAGCCCGCAACCAGCAGTCCGGAGACCTTGGCGAACGTGGGAATAACACCGACGATTTGCACTGCCGCCGCCACGAATGCTGAAAGAAAGAGAAAGAGTTGAAAGTAGTTCGTTCGCTTCCGCAGGCGGTTGGCAATGTCGTCGGTTCGTTGCATGAGGGATTGCAACGGCGATTCCTCGTTTGATGCAAACGTCCGCGAGAGATCGACGTTATACGTATCTACATGCGACAAGATACTCTTGAAGTTGGCGGCCGCGGTCCGATCGCGAGCGGCGTGCTCAGGGTAGAGTCGCTTCACCGAGTACGACTCCGCCGGCCGCCTCGCTCGGATTCTCGGAGTTACGATGACGTCGACGGGACCAACGTCGGGCAGATACGGGATGTCTTCTAGGCCAACCGGCTGTGGCCGAGACGTCATTCGCATATCGACGACCTCGCTAGTGCCGCCAGCGCCTCGCGAGGTTTCCTCGTCCCAAAACGCCACCAAAACGTGACTATATTGGGCAATAAAGTGGCCGAGTGCGACGTACCCCTTCTCGCGGGTCGGCGACGTGACGGCTACGCGCGAGCATTGGCTCAATAGAACGCGAAAACGCGCGAGCTCGGCAGGCAAAAAATCCTTCTCATACTCGCTGATTGGCATCGGGAGACAGGCCATGACCGGAATGTTGCGCGCGAAAGCCTCCTCCGCAGCCAATGAATCCGTCCCGGCAGCTAGCCCGGACAGTACTAAGAGCGGTGTATTGGGACAGCTTTGCGATAGGCGTTGCAACGTTCGCCCAAACGCCGCGCGCAAGTGCTTCTCGTCATCAATTGCAACGTCACGGTGACCGGTAACCCCTACAACCAACGACATGCGGTCGACCGGAATTTCAGCCACGCTGGGTTAAACCCGCCCGGCCAGAAAACGCTTGCGCAATTCGTCGAGCACGACGGCGAGCAGGATTACGGCGCCGAGCAGCACCTTTTGCAGGTACGAATCGACGTTGAGCAGGTTCATCGCGTTGTAGAGCACGCCGATCAAGAGCGCGCCAAAGAAGGTGCCGATAATGCTGCCGCGGCCGCCTGCCAGGCTCGTTCCGCCGACGACGACTGCGGCGATCGACTCGAGCAACTCGTCACCGGTTCCCGTTTGCGGCGAGCCCGATGAGAAGAGCGCCATGTAGAGGAAACCAACGATTGCCGCGCAGGCGCCGCTGATCATGTAGACGGCCGTCTTGACGCGCGCGACATTGATGCCGGCAAGACGCGCCGCCTCTTCATTTCCGCCAATCGCGAAGACGTACCGGCCGAAACGCGTGCGATTCAAGAGTACCGAAGCGGCAACGATGACGGCGACCATCCAGATCACCGGGACCGGAATGCTCGGCAGGTGTAGTGCGTTTGTGACGGCGCCGAGGAACGAGCCAATCCCGGTGTTTTGAAAGTCGGCGCTCTGCAGCGCGACGGGCCGGCCGTGCGAGAGGATGAAGGCCGCGCCGACCGCCATTTCAAGCATCGCGAGGGTTGTGATGAACGGCGGCAGGTTGAGCTTCACGACCGGCAGCGCATTGACCCAGCCGGCGGCGCATCCGACCGCGACCGCGACGATCAGCGTCGCGGCGATCAGCGGAAAGCCGCTCAGGTGAAAGGAGTTAGCAAAGAGCGCGGCCACGACTCCGGTCAGCGCCACGAGCGATCCGACCGAGAGATCGATACCGGCAGTAATGATGACGAACGTCTGACCGACGCCGAGAATGCAGTTGTAGGTGATCTGCCGCAAAACCCGGACGATGTTGCTCGGCTCTAAAAACGAACCGCGTGATGCCACGTCGACGACCACGACGAGCACGATGACGAACGCCGCTGCGCCGCCGATACGCAGCCAGTAGTCGAGTCGCTCGCGTTGCGTCATGCGGCCGCGCCGGTTGCGACCGCGATGACCCTCTGCGGTGTTGCCTCCGCCCGCGTGAATTCGGCGGCAATCCGCCCGTCGCGCACGACCAAAATCCGGTGTGTCATGCCCAACACCTCGGGAAGGTCGCTCGAAACCATCACGGTCGCCGCACCGCGGACGGCCAACTCGACCATCAGCTTATAGATCTCTGCCTTAGCGCCGACGTCGATGCCGCGCGTCGGCTCGTCAAAGAGTAAGACGCGCGCCTCTCCGAGCAGCCACTTTGCCAGCACGACTTTCTGCTGCGTGCCGCCGGAGAGATTGCGCACGAGCTGCTCGGTTCCCGGCGTTCTGATTTGCAGCTCGCCGATCATGCGCGTCGTTGCGGCTCGCTCGCGATTCAGATCGACCAGAAAGTCGCGATCGACGAACTCGGCGAGATGCGCGAGCGTGACGTTTTCGCGAACGGTCATCCCAAGCACCAAGCCCTGGGCTTTGCGGTCCTCGGTGATGAATGCGATTCCGTCGGATATTGCCGCTCCGATGCGGCCCGTGTGCAGGGCGCGCCCGCCGATCCAAATCTCGCCGCGATCCGGCACGTCTGCGCCCGCGATCGCGCGCAGGATCTCGGTCCTGCCCGCGCCGACCAAACCCGCGAGCCCGACGATCTCACCGGCGCGTACCGAGAAACTTACGTCGTTGACGACGCCGTCGCGCTGCAAACCGCGAACTTCGAGACGTACCGGCGCGTCTGGAGGCACGATCGGCAACTCCGGAAAGTGCGCGGCGAGCCGTCGTCCGACCATCGCTTGGACGATCTCGTCGGCGGGAAAGTCGCGCGCCTCGCGCGTTTCGACGACTTTACCGTCGCGCATCACGGTCACGCGATCCGCAATGCGCGAAAGCTCCTCCATTCGGTGGGAGATGTAAATAACGCCGGCGCCGCTCTCTCGCAGGCGTCGAACGGTTGCAAAGAGACGCTCGATCTCGTGGTCCGATAGCGCCGCCGAGGGTTCGTCCATCACGATAATCCGCGCCGCCTTTGCCAATGCCTTGGCGATCTCGACGAGCTGCTGTTGAGCGACCGAGAGGCGCGAAACCGGAACGTCGAACGGCAACTCGAGACCCAGCTCGTTCAAGACTGCTCGCGCGCGCCGCTCGACCGCTGCAACGTCGATCAGCCCGGCGCGCGTCGCCTCGGCACCAAGGCTGATATTCTCGGGCACGGTCAACTGCGGCACGAGCGTGAACTCCTGATAGATCATGCCGATCCCGAGACGCTGCGCCTCTTGCGGCGTATCGATCCGGACGCGCGCGCCGTCAATGAAGATCTCGCCCTCATCGGCTTGCAGAGCACCGGCGAGAATCTTCATCAAGGTTGATTTGCCGGCGCCGTTCTCGCCGACCAGGACGACGACTTCACCGGCGTGCACCGTCAGCGAGACGTCGGAGAGCGCACGCACGCCGGGAAAGCGCTTCCCGATGCCGCGCATCTCGAGCAGGGCGGTCACGGATTTATTGTGAGGCTTGAGCGCTGCCGCGGGTGAACGCACCGACCGCGATCTTCATCAACGGCGGTGGGGTCGTACCGCTGAAGTAGTCGTGAATGACGTCGATCGTCGTCGCTCCGATCTTGTCGGGATATTGAATCGCGTCGCCGTACATATCGCCCTTAGCAATTGCGGCGCGCGCTTCCGGAGTCGCGTCGTATCCGACGATCGCGACCTTTCCACTCAGGCCCGCGGCCTTAACGGCTGCCAGCGCGCCGAGCGCGGAATCGTCGTTGATTCCGAAAATGCCCCGCAGATCCCGGTGGGCTTGCAGAATGTCGCCGGTATCGCTGCTCGCTTTGTCGCGCGTTCCGCCCGAGTCGACGTCGGCAACGATCGTCACGCCCGGACAGAGCTGCGCGAGCGCCTCTTTGAACCCCTTAACGCGATCCTGCACGCTGGTCACTTCCGGTTCGTCCACGATCGCGATGCTGCCGCTCTTGCCGACGGCCTGACAAATTAACTTCCCGGCTTGGAAACCGCCCTGCACGTTATCGCTGGCGACGTGGGTAACGACCTTACCTAGGCGGCTGGTGCTGGCGATGTCGGCGGTAAACACCGGAATGTTGGCGGAGTTCGCCTCTTGGATGGCACTTCCGATCGCTTGCGAATCGTAAGGTGTGAGAACGATCGCGTCGGCGCGCTTCGAAATGAAGTCTTCGACCTGGCTCTGCTGTTTGGCGTTGTCACGGCTGGCATCCACGACGATCAGCGCGTAGCCGTATTTCGCCGCCTCGCTGCGCATGCCCGATTCCATGTCTTGATAGAACTGCGCCTCGCGGTTTTGAATCGATACGCCGATCGTCTTGCGTGCCGCTGTTTGCGCGCCCGATGAGGGAGAGGAAGCCGATTGCGACGTTCCATGCGAGCATGCGGCAAGTACACCAATTCCCAGCAGCAGCGAAGCAGTGCGAGCGAGCTCTCTATTCAAATCGTTCACCTCCGGCGGATTGCCATAGCCGGCTGGGTTTGGGCGCCCCAAAGAACCGGGCCTGTTTGGACGCTGTCCACAGCCTGTGACATTATCTTGTGCAATCTGTGGAGAACCGCCCTCGTTGAGGTCGCGCCGGCCGGTAGAGCGAGCGTCACCCTAGCTTTGACCCGGCGCTTGGCGGTCTACCTCTCGCCACGGATCGGGCAACGGCTCACGGGAAAACCGCTGCGGAAACATGCCCGCAGGATTTCGCTTCAGCCAGTCCGCCGCGCGCATCGCCAGGTACTCGAAATCGTGGTATTGCGCCTCTCCGCGCTTGCGGCGCATGATCGCGACTGCCGGCGCGACCTGTCTCCAACAGTGGACGATCAAGCGCGCGAACAGATCCATGAATGTCGCTTCCGAGACCAAGCCGTGCTTTACAAGCGTCCCCATCTCGTTGAGCCAGTTGCACGCGACCATCTCGGGATGGGCGGACGGATCGACGAATCCGATCGTCTCGAGCTCGCGCCGGTAGACGGGATCCTCGAGTCGTTGCGGGAGCCGTTCTTGAATGTACGTCAGGGCCGATTGCAGTTCGGGCGCGCGAAAGTCGTGCTCGAGTGAGAGCAGCGCCTGCAGCTGATTGCCCGCGCGAATGTGGCGGAGCTGAATCAGTGCCGCGAGGACGCTAGCCAAGATCACGACGAGCGTTCCGCTTTCGGCAATCGCGCTCAACCACTCAGGGAGCATTATAGGCGTCATTCCTTGGCGCGCGCGACAGCGCCTACTCCTTAAGAGCCGGTCGGGCTCCTAGACATCTCCCCTGCCGCGCGCAGAGGAGCGCAGATGCTCTCCCTTGCCTTTTCGGCCGCGATGCTCGGCATCGAGGGTTACGTCGTGCGCGTTGAAGCCGACAGCGCCGCAGGCTCGCCGGTCTTCGCGATCATCGGTCTTCCCGACCGGGCGTTGGGCGAAGCCCGCGAGCGCGTACGGGCAGCGATCTTCAACTCGGGCTTCAGCTATCCGGCCGGACGCCTTTTGGTAAACCTCTCGCCGGCGGACGTTCGTAAGGCGGGACCAGCCTTCGATCTTGCGATCGCGCTCGCCCTGATGGGAATCGACGAGCAAGTAGATCGCACGGTACTGAACGAGTTCATCGTGCTCGGTGAGCTTGCGCTAGACGGCAAACTTCAGCCCGTCAGCGGAATACTGCCGATGGTGCTCGGCGCGCGCAATGCCGGCTTTGCGAAGCTAATCGTTCCGGCGCAGAACACCGACGAAGCGGCGCTGGTCGCCGGCGTCGAGCTCTACGCGGTCGATTCGCTGCGCTCGGCAGTTGCGGTACTCGGCGGACAGGGTGCAAAGTGGCGACGCCGTACCGCTGCGCCGATGCTCGACGTCGCCGACGAGCTCGTGCACGGGGATTTAGCCGACATACGCGGTCAGCTTGCGGCAAAGCGCGCGCTCGAAATCGCGGCCGCCGGCGGTCACAATCTTCTGCTGGTTGGACCGCCTGGTTGCGGAAAGACGATGCTTGCCCGGCGCCTGCCCTCGATTCTTCCAGCGATGTCGCTTCACGAAGCGCTCGAGGTCACGAAGATTTACAGCGTTGCCGGATTGCTCGTGAGCCGCGCCGGAATCGTGCGGGCGCGGCCCTTCCGCTTTCCTCACCACACGATCAGCCAGACCGCCCTGGTCGGCGGCGGCACGCTCGTCAAACCGGGAGAGATATCGCTCGCGCATCACGGCGTGCTCTTTCTCGACGAGTTACCGGAGTTCACGCGCAGCTCGATCGAAGTAATGAGGCAGCCACTGGAAGAAGGAACCGTGACGATCGCGCGCGCTGCCGGGACTTTTACGTATCCCGCGCGCTTTCAACTCGTTGCATCGATGAACCCGTGTCCCTGCGGCTACCGCGGAGTCCGAAGCGCCGAGTGCCGGTGCGACGAGGCGATGGTCGCAAAGTACGTCGGCAAACTCTCCGGACCGCTGCTCGACCGAATCGATCTCCAAATCGAGATCGCGCGAGTACCGTTTGACGAAATGGTCCGCTACGACGGTGCCGAGCGTTCCGCGCAGATTCGCGATCGCGTCGTCGCGGCTCGCGAGCGGCAGCGAGCCCGCTTTTCCGGCACCACGTTTTCGTCCAACGCCGAGATTCCCGGAAACGCGATGCGCCGCTACTGCGCGCTCGACGAACCCGCAATGCGATTGCTCGCGCACGCGAGCGCCAAGCGGCAGTTCTCCGCGCGCGCTCTCGACCGGATCGCACGCGTCGCGCGCACGATCGCGGATCTCGGCGGCATCGAAGATATCCAGGCCGAGCACGTGGCCGAAGCGATCCAGTACCGCAGCTTGGAGAGGCTGGGCGCGGCAGCGTAACGTAAAAGAGTCGCGTGCGTGCTGCGCTTTTTCTTCTCGCCGGCTGCATCGCGTTCGGTACCGGCGAAGTAGCGCCGGCGCTTGCGAGCGGCGCGCCGACGACGCTCGTCGACACGTTCGTCGGAACGTCGGGAACGCCGGCCGGCGGTCCGATCGACACCTTTCCCGGCGCCGACCTGCCGTTCGGAATGGTTCAGTGGAGCCCGGACACGCCGTCGCAAAACGCCGGCGGCGGATACGAGTATACCGACCGCGACATCACCGGATTCAGCCTAACGCATTTGAGCGGTCCCGGATGCAGCGTTTTCGGAGACTTTGCGATACTGCCGACCGTCGGCGCAATTCCAAACGATCCCGCGGCCGCGCGACAGCCGTTTTCGCACTCAAACGAAAAGAGCGCGCCCGGGTGGTACGCGGTCTCGCTGGGCGCGCCCACGATTCGAACCGAACTGAGCGTCACGGCACGCGCCGGCATCGGCCGGTTCACGTTTCCGCCGACGGCTCAGGCGAATCTTCTCTTCAATGCCGCATCGAACCAAGCCGGCGTAACCGGCGCAACGATTCACGTAGACTCACCGACGGAAATCTCGGGCTCGGCCTCGAGCGGCTTCTTCTGCGGCATGCCGGATCGTTACACGGTCTATTTCGTCGCGCGCTTCGACCGCGCGTTTCGTCAATCGGGGACGTGGAACCGTGGACGCGGCGTCTGGCTGACCTTCGATACGACACGCGCTCCCCGGATCGTGCTCAAAATCGGCCTCTCGTTCGTCGACGTTTCCGGCGCGCGCGCGAATCTCGATGCCGAGGCCAAAGGCTGGGACGTTATCGCCGTCCGCGACCGCGCGACCGAGCTGTGGAACGCGATGCTCCGCCGGATCGCGATCTCGGGCGGAACGTCGCGGCAGCAGCGAACGTTTTACACGGCCCTCTACCACGTGCTGCTTCATCCCAATCTCATCAGCGACGTGGACGGTCGATATACCGGTTTTGACGGCAAGATCCATCACGTCAAACCCGGCCACGCGGAGTACGCGAACTACTCCGACTGGGACATCTATCGCACCGAAGTGCCGCTGCTCGCGTTGCTGGCGCCACGCGAGACGAGCGACATGATGCAGTCGCTGGTCGACGCGGCGCGGCAAGAGAACGGCTGGCTTCCGCGCTGGGCGCTCGTGAACGGTGCAACGAGCGTGATGGGCGGTGACTCCGTCGATCCGGTGATCGCGGGCGCCTATGCCTTCGGTGCGCGGGATTTCGATGCGCGCGCGGCGTTGGCCGCGATGATCAAAGGCGCCTCGACGACGGCGCCGCCCCCGGCACAAGGATGGTATGTTCCGCGTTGGGAGCTCGACGACGCCTACCTCCGGCATGGGTACGTCGTCAACACCCACACGACGTCGGTCTCTCCCGGGCCCAACGGCGCCTCGGAAACGCTCGAATACGCGCTCGACGACTTCGCGATCGCGCGTCTGGCTTACGCACTGCGCGACGGGCCGGCGTACGCCGCATTCATGCGACGCTCCGCGAATTGGATGACGCTCTTCGACAGCGCAGCGCACCGGATCGCACCGCGCGATTCCGATGGCGCATTCATGTACGCACCGATCACCGAGAACGGTCAGAGTGGTTTTCAAGAAGGCAATGCGGCGCAGTATTCGTGGATGGTTCCGCAGGATCTACGCGATCTGATCGCGGCCTTGGGCGGCGCGCCCGCAGCGACCGCCAAGCTCGACGAATTCTTCTTGCAGCTGGACGCCGGACAGGATAAGCCGTACGCGTGGCTCGGCAACGAGCCGAGCCTCGGAACGCCTTGGGTCTATCTTTCAACCGGTGAACCGTGGCGCGCGCAAGCGATCGTGCGCCAAGCTCTCACGACCCTATACGACGATACGCCGGACGGACTTCCCGGCAACGACGATCTCGGTACGATGAGCGCGTGGTTCGTCTGGTGCGCGATCGGTCTCTATCCGCAGAACCCCGCCGTTGGGTACCTAGACATCGGAGCGCCGCTCTTCTCGTCCGTTACCGTGCGCACGCCAAATGGACCGGTCCATTGAGATCGCCGCCCCGCAAAGCTCGCCCACAAATGTGTATGTCGAGCAGCTGCGCCTGAACGGACGTAGGCACGACCAATCATGGATCGGACTTCCGCTGCATGGCAGAGTGAGACTCGACGTCGCGGTCGGCGCGCGTCCTAATGCGCAATGGGCGAGCGGTGCCGGCGCGGCGCCGCCGTCGTTCGCTACGATGCCGCTGGCACTGCCGCCCGCAACGGCGACAATCTTCCAACCCACGTACGACGCCGTTTCTGTTGCAGCCGGCGGCGCAAAAACGTTCGCGTTCACGCTCGCGAACGGCGGCACGCGCCCGGTTTCGATAGCGTGGCACGCGGTTTTTCCGGCTGGGCTGCATGCCGATCCGGATCGGGGCCGCATCGTGGTAAGCGACGGCACCAAAGAGACGCTTTCGACGCGAATTTCGACGGACGGCGGCCTACGCGCCGGATATTACGCCGCGCGCCTCGACGGCGCCGCGGAGAACGGCGCCATTTTGGAACATCTTACCGTCAGCGTGCGGGTCACCGGCGGTGCGCAGCGACCTGCGCTCGCCTACGCTGAGAACCGTTTCGGAAATACGATCACGCCGATCGATCTTGCGACGCGCGCGACCGGTCCGGAGATTAAAGTGGGTGAAGAGCCGCGCGACGCAGTGCTGAGTTCCGACGGTACGCGCCTCTACGTTGCAAATCTCGGCGGCGCTACGATCAGCGTCGTCGATACCGTCGAACGGCGCGCGATCGCCACGGTAAGAGTCGGTTCCTCGCCGAATGGAATTGCGATCGCGCCCGACGGCAAACGGCTCTGGGTCGCAAACTCCGACGACGACACCGTCGAATCGATCGACACCGCCTCGCTCAAGGCGAGCGCCCCGATTCGCGTCGGCTCGCGGCCGCGGGCGATCGCGCTCGCGCCCGACGGCTCTACGCTCTACGTAAGCGAGAACGGATCGAACGACGTCGCCGTCGTCGATCTTCACTCCGGCAGCGTCGCAGCGACGATTCCGGTCGGCGAACGTCCCGCGGGATTGGCGCTCGCGCCGGACGGTAAGCGACTGTATGTCGTCAACAGCGCGTCGAACAACGTTACGCCCGTCGATCTCTCAGACGGAAACCGCACGCTCCCGCCGATTCGGGTTGGTGTCTACCCGATGGAGATCGCGATCGCGCGCGACGGCACCGCCGGGTACGTGACCAACTACGCGAACTCGACGATCACGCCGATCGATCTGCGCGACAACGTACCGGGGTCACCAATCGAGGTCGGCGGCGCTCCATACGGGATCGCAATCACCTCCGACGGTCGCACTGCAATCGTCGTCTCGCATCGCGACAACTCTGCAGCGCTCGTCGACGTCGCCACTCGCCGAGTAAGCGGCCCGATTCCGTTAGGAAGCGGGCCGTACACCGTCGCTGCGCCTTAAGGTTGCCGGCGGCTAATTCGGTGGGGCGTCGAGTTGCGGGATAGCGTCGCCGTCGAGAAATGCGCGCAGCTCGCCGGGAGAAAACTGCAGGCCGGCCCAAAACTGGCCGAACTCCCCATAACGCGCGCTCACCTCGTCGAAGCGCATCTCGTAGATCAGTTTCTTGAAGACGAGCGGATCGTCGGCGTAGAGGTCGACGCCCCACTCGAAATCGTCGAAGCCGATCGATCCCGAGATCACCTGCGTTACGTTCTTGTGATACGAACGGCCGACGACGCCGTGCTCGCTCATCATCTTGGCGCGGGCCTCGAAGCCGAGAATATACCAGTTCTGCACCTCGCCGCGCCGTTTGCTCATCGGATAGAAGCATTGGTAACGCCGCTGCGGGATCTTCGCCCATAAGCGCGGAGCGATATACGGGCTCTCGGCCTGCTTGCGTATCAGTTCGTCAAAGCCCGCGATCCACTCGGGTGACTGGGGCGCCAGTTCGCGTTGGCTCAACTCGGCATGGATCTTTGCGGTCGCATCGTAGAGCCCGAGCTCCAAGACCGAGACGTACGATCCGGCCGGCTCGAGAAACTCACGCAGCTCGAGCTTGTCGACGAGCGTCTGCGCGTACGCAAGCCCGTCGAAGCTGCGAGCGTAATGCGTCAGCATCAAATCGCCCTTGTGACCGACGATCTGCGTGAGACCGACGTCGCCGTCATCGTTGCCTTTCAGATGGTCGACGAGATCGGCCGCGTGTCCCGCATACTTATCGCGCCGCTTCTCCGGCAGCGCGTCCCACCTACGACGGTCGAACGCAAAGATGCGGTGGAGAATCCACCACCCTTCGAGCGATTCGGGAACGTTCGGGTCGCGCATCTCCTCCGCTAATTCTGGCGGCCTACGCCGCTAGCGCGCCAACACTCTTGCGCGTTTCACCTCGGCTTCCACTTCGGCCTCCAGACGGTCGGGATGCTCGCGATACTTCGCCCAGAGCGGCGGCGTGTGCGCGATGTCGTTGAGCACGCGCGCGTAGACGGCGTTGACCGGTGCCGGCACGCGATGCTCGAGCCCCGCGGCGGCGACCGCGCCGTTGAGAACGTCGACCTCGGTCTGCGCTCTGGCATGGCGCAGGTCGAGTAGCAGCGAGGGCGGTTTGGTGCCCCGCGCACCGGCGATGCTCTGCGCGAGAAGCGTCCGCGAGACCGGACTAGGAAGGGCGGCGACTGCGAAGAGTGCCCGCACCGGATAGCGCGGCAGGTCGATCGGCTCGATGCGCATCGTTCGCATCACGGCGCGGATTTCGCGGATCATGCGGATCTCAAGCGTGAAGATTTTGTCGAAATGCACGAACCGGTTCGGCAAGACGTTAAGGATCGCGCAGCTGGCATTTGCGACCGCATTGAGCGCAAGCTTGCTCCATTTCAGCGCGCGCCAATCCTCGACGACTTTCACGGTGAGTCCCGTTCCCGCAAACGTCGCCGACAGCCAGTTGTACGCGTTTGCGCCGGTCGGCGCTAACGCCAAGCCGCCCTCCTTGGCGGGCCGGGCATTCCCGTCGCGGTCGCGATCGACCGGTGTCGTTAGCGCCGCCGCGACCACGTTATCCGCGCCGAAGGCGGCCGCAATTCGCTCCTCGTTCCCGACGCCGTTCTGCGGTGAAACGAAGACGCACTTCTCGGGATAGGCGATCGCTTTGCGCAGCGTTTCGATCGCGCTCTCGGTGTCGTACGACTTCGTCGCGACGATTGCTACATCGGCGTCGTACGGCACGACCTCTGACAAGTCGCGCGGCGCGTATGCGACGTCGACGCCGACGCCGCGTAGAAGATCGCCCAAGTAGGTTCCGACCGCGCCTTTGCCGACGATGTAAACCTTCACGCCGAGACGCCCGTCGAACCAAAACCGCCCCCGCCGCGCTCCGTCGGCGGAAGTTCGTCGACCAGATCGAACGCGGCGCGCGCGACCGGTGCGACGACGATCTGAGCGATGCGATCCCCGCGTCGAATGACGAACGGCTCGTTGCCGAAGTTGGCGAGGACGACGCGCACCTCGCCGCGATAGTCGGCATCGATCGTGCCGGGCGCATTGAGACACGTCACGCCCGCGCGTATCGCAAGCCCGCTGCGCGGACGAACCTGAGCTTCGTATCCGGGCGGCAGCGCGATCGAGAAGCCGGTCGGAACGAGCGCGCGCGCGCCCGGTAAGAGCGTAAGCTGCTCGCGAACGGCCGCACAAAGATCCGCCCCCGCCGCATGCGCGCTCATATATCCTGGAATCGGCAACCCCTCACCCTGCGGCAGACGCTGGAGTAGAATGCGAATCACTCGCGGCCTGCCACTAAAGCTGGGCCAGTTCTTCGCGGAAGCTCTCGATGTCGCGGAACGAGCGATAGACGCTCGCAAAACGGATGTACGCGACCGGATCGAGCGTCCGCAGCGCCTCCATGAGTTTCTCGCCCACCAGCGCCGATGCGACTTCGCTTTCGCCGCGCGCAAAGAGCTCGCGCTCGAGGTCGGCAGCGACCGCTTCCATTCGCGATTCGGAGATCGGGCGTTTTTCACACGCTTTGCGCAAGCCGGCTAGGATCTTCTCGCGACTGTATTGCTCGCGCCGCCCATCCTTCTTTACGACGAAGAGCCGAGGCACTTCCATTCGCTCGTAGGTTGTAAAACGATGCTTGCAGCGCGGATCCAAACACTCACGCCTGCGACGCACGACGTTTTCGTCGTCGCGTGAGTCAACGACGCGCGTCTCACTCTTGCGACAGGTCGGGCAAGTCAGCGGTAGGTTTCTCCCCCACGGCATATGTTGTGGGTGCACGTATTATACGTCACTACGGGTAGTTAACGCAAAAAGTCCCAACGTGTCGTACACGTTGGGACCGCGCCGATGAGACCGACTTGCGCGCCTAGGCGCTGCCGATTTTGAACATCTTGGTCCCGCAGACCGGGCACTTGCCTTCCACTGCGGGCCGGCCGTTCTTCATCGTTATTTGGACCGCGTCTTTGATCTCGCGCTTGGCCTTGCACTTGACGCAATACGCTTCTGCTGCCAACTCTGGTACCTCCGCTGCGGCCAGGCTATTCCTTTGGGCGCTCCTGAATCCCCCCGCTTTCGCTCGCCTTCCTCGGCGTGATGGACGTCGCGATGTGGGAGCCGAGCTACGAAACCCGCGATCGGATCGATGCCGCCCGCGCCGGACGCGGCTTCGAAGCGGCCGCCGCGGGCCTCTGGTGCTGCGGCGATCTAAGCGGGCTGGCCCTGCCTTGCATCGCGATCGTCGGCACCCGCGCCGCCACGCCGTACGGCAGGCGGCTCGCCCACCGTTTCGGTGCCGAGCTCGGCCGGGCCGGCTGCTGTATCGTCTCCGGACTGGCGCTCGGGATCGACGGAGCGGCCCACGAGGGCGCTCTGAGTGCCGGCGCCCCGACGATCGGCATCCTGGGCGGCGGCCATCGGCACTTCTTCCCACGCAGACATCGCGGGCTTGCAGAGCGGATGCTGGCTGACCGCGGAGCCGTGCTCTCACCCTATCCGCCCGACCAGGAGGCCTACCCGGGCCAGTTCCTGGCGCGCAACGGCATCGTCGCCGCGCTTTCGGACGCGGTGCTCGTTGTCGAGGCGCCGGCGCGCAGCGGAGCCCTCAATACGGCGGGCTGGGCCGCCGGCCGCATCCCGGTGCTGGCCGTACCGGGTGACGTCGATCGCAAGCACGTGGCCGGATGTCTCGCCCTGATTCGCGACGGAGCGACGCTGGCGCGTTCGCCGACGGACGTCCTCGAGGCTCTTGGACGGCTCGCCCTGTCGCCGCCGGCGCGCTGCGCGCCGCCGGCTCCGCGCGATCCTGTCGCCGCGACTCTGCTCGCAGCGCTCGATGGCGGTGCGTGCAAACTTGAAGAGATCGTGGCGAGCAGCGGCATCTCGCCATCCGCGGCGCTCTCGGCGCTGACGGTGCTCGAACTCGACGGCACGATCGAATCGCGCGGCGCATCGTCGTATGCGCGGGTCGCGCCAGTGTCGAGCGGCGAAGATGGCGGCGCATGATCCGAATGACCGGAACGTCGTCGCTCGACGATGCGCTACGCGCCTTTGCCGACGCCGCATCGAAGACGGCCGCCGCGAAATATTCGGTCCCCGAGCCCGCGGTCGCGTTCGAGGCACCGCGCCGGCCCGAGTTCGGCGATTTTGCGACGAATCTCGCCTTTTCGCTGGCGAAGAGCGCGCGCCGCTCGCCACAAGCGATCGCTGACGATCTCGTTGCCGAACTCGTTACGAACGCCCCCGAGCTCGAGCATTTCTTTAGCCGGATCGATGCCGTCGCGGGCTTTATCAACCTGCGGCTCGCGGCATCGGTCTGGCAATCCGCAATCGCCAGGATTCTGCGCGAAGGCGATCGCTTCGGCGAAGCTCCACGCAACGGTCAACGCGTCTCGCTCGAATTCGGCAGCGCGAATCCGACCGGGCCGCTCGTCGTCGTCCAAGGGCGTTCGATGTCGGTCGGGGCGACGCTGGCGAATACGATGCGGTTTTGCGGCTACGACGTTTTCGTGGAATGGATAATCAACGATGCGGGTGGGCAGCTCGATGCGCTCGGGCGGTCGATCTACGCGCGTTATCGGCAGCTCTTCACTCCGGAATATCCTTTTCCCGAAGACGGCTATCCGGGCGAATATCTAAGACCGATCGCGCGGCGCATCGCCGACCGGGACGGCGACCGCTGGATCGCGGCTGCGCAGGCGCAATGGCTGCCTTATTTTTCGACCGCCGGTCGTGACGAGCTGGTGGCGGAGCAGCAGCAGACGGCGCGGCGCTTCGGCGTCGAGTACGATCGATGGCAGAGCGAACGGGAGCTCCACGAGAGCGGCAAGGTGCGTGAAGGGGTCGAGCGTTTACGCGAGCTCGAGCTCACGTACGAACGCGACGGCGCACTCTTCTTTCGCGCGACCGAGTTCGGCGACGACAAGGATCGGGTGCTGCTGCGCAGCGATGGGCGCCCCACCTATTTCTGCATGGACGTCGCCTATCATTATCAGAAACTCAAGAGCAACGATCGCGTGGTCGACATTCTCGGCCCCGATCATCACGGTTACATCGAGCGCCTCAAGGGAATCTCGGCCGCGCTCGGTTATCCCGGCAGGCTAGACGTTACGATCGCGCAGCAAGTCACCCTGATGCGCGCGGGCGAGCAAATCGGCATGAGCAAACGCGCTGGTGAGATCGTTCCGCTCGACGATATCCTCGACGAAGTCGGCGTTGATGCGGCACGCTTTTTCTTCACCATGCCTGCGATCGAATCGCCGTTTTCCTTCGATTTGAGACTCGCGGTCGAAAAAAACAACGAGAATCCGGTCTACTACGTCCAATACGGTCACGCCCGGATCGCTTCGGTACTACGGCGCGCCCCCGCCGAGGACGTCGCGGACGCGCGCTCGGCCTCGCTCGCACCGCTCGTGCTCGATGCCGAGCTGGCGCTAGCGCGACGCCTGAGCGAGTTTCCGGGCACCGTCGCGGGCGTCGTCGAGCATCTCGCGCCGCACCGCTTGGCGCGTTACGCGCGTGACGTCGCCGGCGACTTTCATCAATTCTATACCGAGTGCAAGATTCTAACGGATGAACGCGAGACCAGGCTCGCGCGACTGGCGCTGTGCTTGGCGGCAAAGAGCGTATTGGCACGCACGCTGGGGCTCGTCGGCGTCGCCGCGCCGGACTCGATGTAGCGCTCCCTAATGCCTGGGTTACCGGCAGCGCTCTGGCTGCTCGGCCTCTTTGCAGCGGCGCCCGCGCTGCGTACGAGCGCGCGCTACGACTTTCCCGACCGGCTACGCGACGCGCTGATCCTCGGCATCTCGATACCCTTTGCGCTCGGCCTCGTGCACGCGCTCTATGCAGTCGCATGCTGGTGCGTCCTCGCGATCTGCATCGCGGTCGCATATGCTCGCGGTCTCGCCAAGCCCGCGAGGGCGCCGAACGCCGCTGCGCCGATGCCGTATCTGCTGATCGGCGCGCTGCTGGCCGTCGGGTGGCCGCAGCTCATGCGTCCGCTGCTCGAAGGCGATTCACTCTCGTACCATCTCCCCAACGCGGCATCGTGGATACAAGCGCACTCGATCTGGACGACCGCGACGCGCTACTGGTGGTATCCGCCCGCATCCGAGCTTTTCTCGGCCGGTCTCTATGTGACGGGCGGCCCGTTTGCATTGCCATGGTGCGGTTTCGTCGCGCTCGCGCTGCTCGGCTTTCGAATCGCCGCATGGGCGCGTACCGCCTTTGCGGCGCCGCCGCTGCTCGCCGATCTGCTCGCGGCCGCGACCGTAACCGCGTTCCCGCTCGCGATTCAGGCCGGAACGCTGCAGAACGACGTTTGGCTGGCTGCCTTCTGGCTCGAGAGCTTGTGGGCGCTGCTGACCTCGCAGAGCGCGACCGCAGCGCGCGCGCTTGCCGTCACGGCGCTGATCAAACCGCAGGGCTGGTTGTTCGCCGTAATTGCATTGACTGCGACCAAAGCCAAGCGTGGACTCTGGATAACGACGCTGGCAGCCTTCGCGCTCTGGCTCGTGCACGACGTAATTTTATGGAGACACGCGATCGTGCCGCCGGCGAGCACGGAGTACGGCAGTCTTTTTGGATCGACGATTCTCGCGCATGGATGGGAGGCGCTCGCAGTCCTTGCGCGCGTCACGCTCTCGGCATCGCCGTTTGCGTCGATCACGCTGCTCGCGGCACTCGCCGGACCCTTTCTTAGCGGGCGCGAGCGCCGGCTGGGCTGGGCGGCCTGCGCGGCCGCGCTGCTCTTCTTTTTGCTGCCCTTTGGCTATGCGAGTTCGGTCGCGCAGCTCGCAACCGGTGCGTCGCTACGGTTCGCTGCGCCGGCCGTGGCAGCGGGAGCAGTAATTCTCACAGCGCTCGCGCGACGCTACGCGGCGACCGGCGCAACGCTGCTAGCCGCGTCGACGCTCTTTGGCGTTGGGTACGTGCTGGCGGTCTTCTGGAACGACGCTCCCGCGCGCGTCGCACCGGTCGTCGCGCTCGCCGGAATCGGAGCGGTCGCCTTGGCGCGAGCGCTGCGGCAAGGTTGGCCGATCGCCCTCGCGTTCATTGCAATCGCGGCCGCGGCCGATTTTCTCGCGGGAAGTCATCCGGTCGACTTCTACGCCGACGCGCTGCGCGTAAACGGACGCGCGACCGCTTTCTACTCCTGGGTCGAACGGAGCCGCCCGACCGCGATCGGCGCAGTAGGGTTAGCGCTGGGAACCGTTAACGTGCTCTCACCGCAGACGCGGACCGTCGAAATCCCCGACGCGAGTTCGTGCGCACGCGCGAGCGCGCTGGGAGTGCTGCTCGTGGCGATCGCCGAGAACGACCGCGCCGCGGCGTTCAATCGAGCGCGCCTGCGGGAGGCCCGCACGTGCGGCGTCACGCGCTACGACGACGGCATCGCAGTCGTGGCCGCGCCTAGCGGCGTGCGCTAACGCCGGCCCGCTACTCGTCAGGCGGTTGACCGGAGGGTGGCTGCGAAAGAAAGTACGCGGGAGGATAAGGCGCGGGGATCGGTTGGAACGCCCGCGGTTTCTGCTTGAAGTCGAAGCTGTCGGCCAGGCTGTGGGCGCGCGTGTCGGTGTATCCGCGCGAGGCCGGCCCCAGCGACGGCAGCGCAAACGTTTCCTCGATAAACTTAAGAACGCTGCCGAACTCGTATTGCGTGTGCGAAACGTAGCCGGCTCTTGCGTACGGCGAGATGATGATGCACGGGACGCGGATGCCTAGTCCGACGAAATCGAGTTGCGGCGGCGGCACGCTGTCGTACCATCCACCCCAGTCATCCCAAAGCACGACGATCGCCGTGTCTTTCCAATACTGGCTCTCGCCGATCGCGTTGACGACGCCCGCGACCCACGAAGGCCCCTTGTCGCTTTGCGTGCCGGCGTGATCGGAATCGGCCGCATCCGGTATCACCCACGATACTTGCGCGAGCTTTCCGTCGGCTGCGTCCTTGAGTACGGTCGTCTGCGGCGAGATGATGTTGCGCTTCCAATCGGGTCCGTAGCGGACTTCCCGAATCGCCGCAAATGGCGTGAAGAGCCGCCCTCCGGCGTTGACCGTCGGAGCGTAATACTTCCAGCTGACATTTGCAGCATCGAGCGTATCGGCCATGGTGTCGTACTGCGTAAAGCACGGAAAGGGGCCGCCGCCGCTCTCGACGCGCTGCGGATTGAGGAGATACGTCGTCGTGCCTTTTGGAGCGTCGCAGCCCCAGGGTTGGCCCGTCGGACCGTCTACCTCGGCCGCGCTATCGGTAAGGTTTGTCGTGCTCGCGATCAGGTCGATGTGCGCAGTAAACGTCGGTCCGAACATCGTCGGGAACATCCGATCGGCGAGCGCGTACTCGCGCGCCATCGTCCAATATGGAGCGACCTGCGAATGGGCAAGGTACGCGTACGTATAGGTGCCGGCCGGCTTTCCGTTGGTGTAGAGGCTTTTGTCGAAGCCGTTCATCCGGCCGCCGTTCCAATCGTCCATCGCATTGCCCCAGTTGTGCAAGACGTCCGGTCCTTTAAAGGTAATCGCCCGCAAGCGCACCTTGGCGCCCTTGTGCGTGTAGCCGTACATCGTCGTATCGGCACCTTTGAAACCCGCAAAGATGTCGTTGAAGGTGCGATTCTCCTGGACGATGACGACGACGTGCTTGAGATATTTTCCCTCTGGTCCGGTCTGCGGCGGCCCTTGCGTCGGAGGCGGCAGAATCGGCAGCGATGACGTACCGCCGCCGCCGCCGGAGGAACAGGCGGCTACGGCAAGGGCAACGAGAAAAACGAGCGCGCAATGTCGCATCGCTAGCTCTTCGCTTGCCGCGCGGCGATCCATGGCGCCATAAAATAGCGCCACAGGATCTTGATCAGCGCCGCGACCGGAATGCCTAGGATCAAGCCGGGAACGCCGAAGAGCTCGCCGCCGGCGAAGACCGCGAACATCGAACCGATCGGCGAAACGCCGACCGACTTGCCCATGATCTTGGGAACGAGCACGTTGTCGCTAATGCGCGCCATGCCGAAGATGATGACCTGCAGCCAGATCACCATCCAGAGGCCCTGCGGTGCGGACATCGGGATCGCGATGATCTGGGCGATCAGCATGCCGACGATCGGGATCGCGTAGGCGACGCCGGAGATGATGCCGACGATCAGCGATAGCTTGAAGCCGATGATCGCCGAAGCGATCGCGATCACCGTACCGGTGATCGCGCAGACGAGCACCTGCCCCGAAATGTAATTCCCGAAGAGCTCGGTCACCTCGGCGCTCAGGTTGCGGGCGGTCGCGCGCCGGCTCGGCGGAAACATCGAGGCGAATCCCTCGGCGATCTGCGTATCGTTGAGCAGGAAGAAGAACGAGAGAATGATCGCCGAGAAGGCGATGAAGAAACCGGTCGCGGTATTGACGGCGATCGCCCCGAACGAAGCGACTCCCACGCTGACCCAGGTCGAGAGCTGCGCGCCGGTGATCTTGCCGATGTTGAACCCCGTGGTCGGGATATGCAGCGTCGGAAAGTGCTGTTCGAGCGAGTTCTCGACCGCTTGCAGCCAGTTCTGCGTCAGCGTCGCATACGTCGGAATATTCGCCGCCAGGAGTTGTGTTTGATTGATCGTCAGCGGCACGACGATCACGAAGAAGAGCGCGACGACGATGGAGAGCGCGAGAAAGACGAGCGAGATTGCGAGAGGCTTGGGCATGTACCGTTCCAAACGGCGCGAGATCGGCTGCACGCCGAACGCGATGAAGGCGGCGATCACGAAGATCGCGATCGTCTTGGGGATACGGCTGGCGATCCACAGGGCGAGGATCAGGAGCAGTGTCGCGCCGACGATCCAGCCGACGCGACGCCATGCATCTGCGCCTAAAGCGGTTTGCATAAGAGCCTCCGTTCCGCGCGATAGCCGCTGCGTTCGTAGAGCCCGAGAGCCGGAGCGTTTTCGTCGGTGACCATCAGGGCCATATACGGTAGACCTCGCCGTCTTGCCTCATCTTCGGCGGCCGCGAGCAGCGCCGCGCCGACCCCGGCCTTTCTGGAACTTGGCTCGACCGCCATATACGCTACGAACGCTTGGGGGAGCAGCGTCACCTCGTCGGGGAGGTTGTCGAGCAAGAGCAGGAATCCGACCGGCTCGCCGTTGCGCGACGCGATAAGCGTCACGTGCGATTGACTCTCGACGACCTCGCAGAGACGGTCGAAGGCTTCACGTGCGTTGGCGCCCGGCGCGGGACGCAACGAACCGACACTCGACATCACGCAGCGTCGCCCAAGATCTTTTACGAAAGCGCGATCGGCGGCCGCTCGCGCGCCGCGTCGTTCGGCGCGCCGGACCTCGATCGTCACGAACGGCGTGAGCCCGGATCGGAGATCGGCTCGCCCAAGCCGCACTGCGGGCACTCCGACTCGTCGTACGAACGCAGCGGCAGATCGAGCAGAACGTAGGCCGGTATTTTTGCTGTGTCTGTGTCACCCTGAACCAGGCTCGGGGTGACATCGCCCCTAGCAATGATAACGCCGAGGCCCACGATCTGCGCGCCCGCATCGCAAACGACGCCGATCGTTTCGCGCATCGAAAGCCCGGTCGTCAGAACGTCTTCGACGAGCAGCGCTCGATCTTGCGGTGAGAGCGTGAAGCCGCGCCGCAATGCGGGGAGGCCGTTCTCCTTCTCCACGAAGATCGCTTTCGTACCGAGCTGACGCGCGACTTCGTATGCAAGCAGGATGCCGCCGACGGCGGAACCGACGACGACGGTCGGCTCGAGCGAGCGAAATCGGTCGGCGATCGCGCGTGCCACCGATTCGAGCAGGACGGGATCTTCGAGGATCCGGAACTTCTGCACGAAGCGGTCGCTGTGACGTCCCGAGCTCAAGCGGAAGTGTCCCTCGAGCAGCGCGCCGCGCTTCGCGAGTGCGTTTCGCAGGTCGAGTCCGGTAACGCTCATGCGCGAACCGTCATCTCCTCGAGAATGGCCTTGGTAGCCGCGACCGGGTCGTCGGCTTCGACGATCGGACGTCCAACCACGAGGTAATCGGCGCCGGCCGCAACCGCCTCGGCCGGGGTCGTCACGCGCTTCTGGTCGGCGTGCGCGCTGCCGACCGGACGAATGCCGGGCGTCAACGTAAGAAAATCGTCGCCAAAGAAGCGCTTGAGGTCGCGAACCTCGTGCGCGCTGCAGACGACACCGGCGCAGCCCGCATCGCGCGCCAGCGCGGCCAGACGAATCGCGTTCTCGCCCGGGCCGCCTTGGAAGCCCAGCTCGTTGAGGTCTTCGGGTGCGATGCTCGTCAACAGCGTCACGGCGAGCACTCGCGGAGGCTCGATGCCGAGCTCGGCGGCGCGTTCGCTTGCAGCCTCGACCGCAGCGCGCATCATTTCGAGACCACCGATCGCGTGCACGTTGACGAGATGCACGTTTGGGCGCACGAGCTGCGCCATCGCCGCACCGACCGTTCGCGGGATATCGTGCAGCTTCGCATCCACGAACATGCGGACGTCGCGCGCTTCGCAGTACGAGAGAATCCGCTGGGGATACCCGCAGAGCGCTTCCAAACCAATCTTGACGATCACGTCGAGCTCGTAAAGGCAATCCACGAGCTCCTCCGCGCGCTGCGCGCTCGGCACGTCGAGGGCTACTATGAGCTGTGGCATCTCGAGTCTCTCAACCTTCGTCTCCTTCATATTGATGCGGTGTCGCAAATCCGACGTTCGCCTTTCCGACCAGCGCGTCGACGCCCGGCAGGCCATGCCGCACCAGATAGCCCTCCAGCTCGCCTACGATGCGTTCGGGAACGCGCGGATCGGTAAAGTTCGCCGTCCCGATCGAGACCGCGGTCGCCCCCGCCAAAAAGAATTCGAGCGCGTCGGTGAGCGTCTCGATGCCGCCCTGACCGACGATCGGAATCTTCACCGCCTGAGCGACCTCATAGACGGCGAGCACCGCGATCGGACGGATCGCAGGCCCGGAGAGACCGCCGCTCACGTTTCCGAGGCGGGGGCGCCAGCTCTCGACGTCTACCGCCATGCCGCGAAGCGTGTTGATGACGGCCAAGGCGTCGGCGCCGGCGAGTTCCGCCTCGCGCGCGACGCTGCAGATATCGGTAACGTTCGGCGAGAGCTTTACGATCAATGTCTTGTCGGTCGTCGAACGGGCGACCCGCACGACGGCGCCGGTGAGTCCGGGGTCGCAGCCGAAGGTCTCGCCTTCGCTCGCGACGTTTGGGCAGGAGACGTTGAGCTCGACCGCAGCGATTTCGTCTCGCGCTGCTAAACGCTCGCAAACGTAGGCGTAGTCGTCCACCGAGAATCCGGCGACGCTGCCGACGAGCGGGCACGGGCGATCGGCGTACTTTTGAAGCTCGCGCTCGAGAAACCAATCAATGCCGGGATTCTGCAAGCCGATCGCATTGAGCATCCCCGACGGCGTATGAACGATGCGCGGCGTCGGATTCCCAAGGCGCGGCAAGCGCGTGAGGCTTTTCAGCACGATCGCCCCGATCTTTGCCAGATCGGCAAACGGCGCAAACTCTTCCCCCGTGCCGTAGCAGCCGCTGCCCATCAGCGTCGGATAGGCAAGCTCGAGCTTTCCCAGCTTCGTCGCGAGGCTCGGGCGTACGCTTACCATCGCAGCTCGTCCGCCCAAAAGACTGGGCCCTCCCGGCAGATGCGAGCGTAAACAACGTCGCTCCCGCCGGCCTCGGGCGGCGGAAAGCTCGGCGCCTGTGCGCTGCTGCGAGCGAGTGGAACGACGCATCCCCAGCAACCGCCGATTCCGCATCCAAACGTTTCTTCGAGCGCGAGCTGCGCGCGCACGCCGAACTGCGCGGCGACGCGCGCGACGCCGCGCAACATCGGTGAAGGACCGCATGCGTAGATCACGTCGGGCTTGCGCGCGCGCGCCAGCGCGTCGGTAACGAATCCGGGCTCGCCGCGAGTGCCGTCGTCGGTCGTCACGATCAGCTCGCATCCCGCATCGGCAAAGCGCTGCGACTCGACGAGCAGCTCCGCGGTTCGCGCTCCATAAAAGAGACGCACGTGCGCTCCGGCGCGCAGCAGCGTCTGCGCGCAGAGAAGCACTGACGCAATTCCGACGCCGCCCGCGACGATCGCAACGTCGCGCGCGCCCCCAGAACAATCGAAACCGTTGCCGAGCGGTCCGACGACGTCGAGCGGATCGCCGCATCGCAACTCCGCAAGCTCGCGCGTGCGCTTGCCACTTATGAAGAAGAGAAGGCTCGCGCGCTTGCCTTCTGCTTCGTAGATAGCGAGCGCCGTTGCAGCCGCATCTCCCGTCGGCGGAATCGCCATCACGTATTGGCCGGGACGCGTTGCATTCGCGAGCTTCGGCGCGTCAACCGACAACAAGAGAACGCCCGTCGCGAGCTCCCGTCGCTCGATAACCGTGGTCCCGTGTACGCCGGCATTTGGGTCGAGCATCGCCATTTCTCGCGCTATTTTCAACAAATTCTTAGGAAAATCTCCGAAATGGGGTGCACGGCCTTGCCACTACAGCCGTTATAATGTATAGGGAGCGTAAGTACAAAGGGAAAGGAGGCTCCGCAGATGGCAGGTCTTATCGTCTTCAAATCGCTAGCTGACGCACTCAGAGCGGGCTATCAGGTTTACGATCGGACTGCGGACGGATATCTGGTCAGGACACGCACGGCCGCTGGCTGGGCCATGGCCTTGGTATCCTGCAAGTAGTATCGTCTTTATTCGATGAACAATGCCGCCGGTCAACCGACCGGCGGCATTGCTTTTCAGGCAAGCGTTTGAGTTCAGGACCGATAGTCGGGCGGCGAAGCCGGCTTTTCAATCTCGGGAATCGATCCGGGCCGCCATCCGCCGTACGTGGGCGGAGTGGCGCCGCTGGGCTCGCTCCCAGGGCTTGAGGTAGTTCCGGGGCCGGGCGCCGGGCCGACGCTCTCGCGAGGCGGTCCGAAGCTCGCACCGCTGAGCACCGCCCCAATGATTTGCGCGATCCCCACAAAGAGCGGGATCAGACCGCCGAGCAGCCAGGGACCTGGGAAGAACATCCCGTCGCCGTGGTAGCCGATGAATCCGAGCCCGATCAGCAGCGCCAACCCGATGAAAGCCAGCTGCATCCCTTTGCGCAACTGCTGCTGGGCGTGGAGATCGTGCGCGGGATAGTAGCCGTACTGATTCGGGGCGCCCGCTTGGGGCGCGTTCGGAGTCCATCCGTACTTCATGGCGCGGCGCATCTCGCGCGGATTCGGCGGCGGCACGATGCCGCGGCGCAGCATCTCCATGCGCTCCTGATGCGCGAGCACGCGCGAGACGATGAATGCGGCGATCGGCGCACCGAAGATGAAGATGATCGCTACCATTGGGATGAGGTCGCTATAGTCCGTCACTGTTGGATAACTCCGTTTGTAAAGATGTGTATCGATCCGTCGCCGCTCGCCAGTTTCATGCTGCCGGCGCCGGCGCCAAGGCGGATCGTTCGCTGGCCGGAATCGCCGCGATCGACTGAATCTCCATCGATCGAGATCTTTCCGTCGCGGGTCGAGGCGTTAATGGTTAGATTTGCGTCTGGCGTAAAGCGCGCGCGAACCGATCCGTCGTCGGTCTGCAGCGTGCCGTCGCCGGTAATGTTTAAGCCGTCGGCTTCGATGCGGCCGTCCCGCGTCGTGCCGGTCAACGAGGCCACGGCGATCTGGTTGAGCGTAAGGTGACCGTCCCTCGACTCCATCGCGAGACGGTCGCCGTGCACGTTGGTCGCCTTCAGATATCCATCGTCACTCTGCGCGTCGACGGAACCTTGCAGGTCGGTCAGCGTCACGTGCCCGTCGAGCGAATGAACGTTGACCCCGCCTGCGATACCGTCCACGTCGGCCCCGGCGCATCGAGCAATCTCGACGCGCGAGCCGGCCGGAACTTCGACCTGAATCTCTTGCGTGCTGAAGCCGAAGATATCGATCGAGAGGTTGCCGACGTGCGGGCGTTCGATACGAACGCCGTCGAACGTGCGGCTCACCTTCAGCTGCGGATATTTCGTGCTCGAGAAGACGGCGCCGCGAATCTGCGTGAGATCGCGCACGTGCACTTGATCGTCGCTCGAAGGTGTCACGCCGACGCGCGAATCGACATCGTCGACGACGACGTGCGGCGCCGCGCCGGCCGCGATCGGAGCGATAGCCGCCGCGCTAAAGTCCACGTGGTGCATGCCGCTTATGAAGCTCGCGCGGCCACGGCTGACTGCAGTGACCGCCATTCCGACGACTAAGATCTCGGCGGCGACGAGCATCGCGACGACTGATGCGCGCGACATTTACAGGCGTGGCCCCCAGCCTTCGAAGGTAGGCCGCAGCGATTGCGCGGAGTTCCGCTCGTCGCTGCGTATGGTCGGAAGCGATCGCTCCGAGCCGGGGTGTTCGGGAAGGGTTTTCTTCGTTATCGTGGTCATTTGTGGGTTCTGCCTCCGTGAAAGTTCCTGCCCTAGGTACGGACCGCCGACCCCGTTGTTTCGCGCACCGAAATGTAGGAAGGCGCGAAACAATGGGGACGCCTCGCGCGTAGGACGGGCGTGCCGGCACTCTTGGCGGAGGCTCCGCCGAACCGGGTGAAAGTGGAGCCCGCGGACGGCGACCTGGTCGCGATGACCCTTCGGGGAGATTCGGGGGCGTTCGCAACGCTCGTGGAGCGGTACGACCGGGCCGTCTACCATCTCGCCTACCGAACCCTGCACGATGTAGAGGAGGCTCGCGACGCAACGCAAGAGGCATTTTTCAAGGCTTTTCGCAGCCTGCGCACCTTTAAGCCGGGCGCCAAGTTCTCGACGTGGATCTTTGCGATTGCCTATCACGCTTGCTGCGACCGGCTCAACCGGCGCCGGCACTTCACCGGCGACGAGCTGCCCGAGCGTGCCGACCCCTCGCCGAGTCCGGAGCATCAAGTGATTGCGCTCGACGAAGCCTCTCGGCTGCGCGCCGCGATCGACGCCCTCCCGGAGAAGTACCGGACGGTCGTTACGCTCTTCCACCTGCAGGGCAAACAGTATGAGGAAATCGCGAGCGTGCTGGGCTTGCCGATGGGTACAGTCAAGACACATCTATTTCGCGCGAAGGAGCAACTACGCAGGCTTCTAGGCGAAGCGGAGGTAACCGAATCATGAAGATGGACGACGGACACGGATGGCCTAGTGCCGACGGAGCACAGGATGTGCGAGAGTCGGCCGAGACTCGATCGGCTCGAACAGCTGATTCTCGATTTGCCGCTCGAGGAGCCCCCGCAGGGCCTCCGGGCGTCGATTCTGCTGGCGACGGCCTACCGCCCGGCCCCGGCCTTTTCGTTCGCCGATCTGGCCGCGCTGGGCGCGGTCGGAGCGGTCGCCCTCTGGATGATCGTGCTTCTGGTGCTCGGCGGCGGCTCGCTGTTCGTCCAAACACTCGCGGCCATCGGTTCGGGACTCTCCCGCGCCTTCTCGAATGCGGGCGTTCTTGCGTGGCTTGCGGCAGGCGGCGCGACCGCGCTCTGGCTAACGCTTTTCACCGGATCCCAACCTGTCGCAGTGGCGATTCACAGGTCCGAAGGGAGCACCAGCCGATAAAGTATCGGCATGGAAAAGCACGCCCCGCCGGAGCGGCGGCCCTATAGGGTCCTCGTCATCGAGGACGATGCGGCGATCAGCCGCGTTCTGCAGCTCGAACTAGAACACGAACGCTACGAGGTCGACGTCGCACGTGATGGCCTCGCGGGTCTCGAAAAGGCCCTCAAAGAGCCCGACCTAGTCATCTTGGATCTCATGCTTCCGCGCATGGACGGCATCGAGGTCTGCAAGCGCATTCGTGCCAAGAGCCGGGTCCCGATCATCATGCTCACCGCGCGGGATCGGGTACCGGACCGCGTTGCCGGGCTCGACGTCGGCGCCGACGATTACGTTACCAAGCCTTTCTCGACCGAAGAGCTGCTCGCTCGCGTGCGGGCACGCCTTCGCGAGCGTACGCCCCAGGGCAACGTGATCGAGTACCGCGACGTCGTGATGGATCGCGACCGTCACGAAGTTTACCGCGCAGGAAAGTCGATCGCGCTCACGGCCAAGGAGTACGCGCTGCTCGAATATCTGCTCTTGCATCGCAACAAAGTCCACACCCGCGACGAGCTCTTCAACGGTGTTTGGGGGAGCGATTTTCTCGGCGATTCCAACCTCATCGACGTCTATATCCGCTATCTGCGCGGCAAAATAGACGACGGCTTCGACGATAAACTTATCACCACGGTACGGGGCGTGGGTTATACGATCAAAGACTGATGTCGCTGAAATGGCGCATCGCGGTCGGGTACTCGGCGCTGCTGATCGTAGCGATCTCAGCGATGAGCGGAATCATCGTTTGGCGCTTTCAGCAGATCCTCTACGACCAGGCCGAAGGCAGCGTCAATGCCACGATGCGCTCGATCGTGCAGTTTGCTCAGGAGTCCGCAACTCCGTTCTCGCTCGAAGACTCGCCGGTGGGAACGCTGCAATTCCTCTTCAACAGCAGCAATCTGGCGACGTGGAACTCCGCGAACAGCTACGTGCAAGTGGATACCGGCGAGGGTTATCCGCTGGCCAAGACGGCGAATCTCGGCGCGCTGACGATTCCGCCGAATCCCAAGCTCTCCGCCTCGCACGACGTGATTTTTCGTCATGCCCAGATCGGTGGCCGCTCGTTTCTCGTCGAGGACCGCTTTTTAAAAGAGGGCGTCAGCTCCGCGATCATCCACGTCGCCGAACCGCTCGACACGTTAAAGCGCACGTTCGAGCGCGCGAACGAAGCGATCTTCATCGTGCTCGGGGCGACGGCGATCGCGGTCGTCATCCTTTCGATCGTCTTCGCCTCGCAAGCCACGACCCCGATCAACGAGCTCTCTCGCGAGATGCGTGAGATCAGCTCGGACCGCCTGGCGCTCGCGGCCGGCACGTTTGACGATCGGCCCCGCGGTCTCGCGCTGAGCCGCCGGCACGACGAGATCGGCCGCCTGGCAAAGAGCTTCAGCGACCTGCTCGCCCGGCTGTCGGAGGCCTTTGCCCGCGAACGGCAGTTTATCTCCGACGCCTCGCACGAGCTCAAGACGCCGCTGACGTCAATAAACGCAAACGCGCAGATGCTGCTGCGCTGGGGCGATCAAGATCAAACGATTCGGCGTGAGAGCTTAGAGACGATTGCCCGCGAGAGCGCCGATCTTGCCGGCATGGTCAACGGCATGCTGACGCTCGCGAAGGCCGATCGCGGCGACGAGATTCCGAAGGAACCGGTCTCGCTAGCGCAGATCGCGAGCGAGGTCGTCCAGAACGCCGCGCCGCGCGCCGCCGAGAAGCAGATCGCGTTGAATTTCGAACATCGCGACACCCCGATCGTCTATGCCGACGCGCACCTGCTCCGCCAGCTGGTAGGCAACCTCGTCGACAATGCCATCAAGTTCACGGAGCAAGGAAGCGTTGACGTCAGCGTCGGGCAGAATCACGAAAGCGCCTGGATCGAGGTCGCCGATAGCGGCCCGGGGATCGCGCAGGACGAGCTGGTGCAGATCTTCGAGCGCTTCTATCGCGCCGACAAGGCGCGTTCGCGGATCGTTCCCGGAACCGGCCTTGGCTTAGCTATCGTCCGCTCGATTGCTCGGGTCCACGGCGGCGAGGCGACGGCCGCCCGAGCGCCCAGCGGTGGCGCGCTTCTTAGCGTCGTCTTACCGCGAATGAAGCTTCCGTTCACCGATCTCTCATGATGGGTCGCGGCGCCTCCCATACAATCAGGTGGTGCGCATAGGATGGGGGCGGGGAGCGATCGTAACGCTCGTCGCTTCGCTCTGCTGGGTTGGCTTCGCGGCGCCGGTGCGCGCCGACGAGCAGTTCGACGTCGGCCCCTCGCCCGTGCTCAACCTTCACGTCAGCCGCGGGCAGGTAACGATTCAGACGTGGGATCGCCCGCAGGTCCTGATCACCTCGAATAATCCCGTTGACGCCTACCATCTCGACCCGTCGAAGGTCGACCCCGGGATCCCCAAACAGGTCCAGATCGCGTCCGACGAGATCAACACCGACAACGGTCCGGTCAGCCTGCCGGCCGAGTCGTTCGTGATTCCCGAGCTGCCGGCAGGCGACCACGACGCAGTCGTCGCGCGCGGGATGGGAAGGATGACGATCATGATTCCGCGCGGCACGGCGATGGTGATGGCGCAGCAGCGCGCCGGACACTTGACCATCAACAACTACCATGGCGTCTTCGTCGCGCACGCGCGTGGGGCCGGAGTCACGCTCAACGGCGTCAGCGGCACCGGATTCGTCGAATCGCTGCGCGGCCGCATCGTTGCGACCAACTCGACCTTCGATCGGCTGCGCGTGCGCACCGCTACCGGCGATATGCTTTTCCAGGGCTGCACGTCGCACCAAATTCAAGCGACGAGTTCGTACGGATCGATCGTCTACGATAACGGCGACTTCCAGCCCGGTCTTGCGCGCTTCGAGTCCGAGCACGGAAACGTCGCGCTCGGCGTTCGCGGAAACGCACAGATCGGCGCGCACAGCGGCGCGGGACACGTCGAATCGAGCTTCGAGGACGACGTTCAAGTGCGCGGCGATCCGACGACCAAACAAGCAACGGTCGGGGACGGCGGGCCGGTCGTCACGGCAAGCTCGAAGAACGGCTCGGTCTATCTCTACAGCGGCTCGATGAGCGATCATCCGCACGTGCGCCAAGAACTCAGCGGCAGCACTCAACTTCCGATGCGCCCGGCACCGCAGCCGGTGCCGCCTCGCCCCGTCCGGCCGCCACCCCGCTAACTCGCGGCCGCGATCTCCGTTTCCAAATCCAACGTAAGACCGTCGTAAGCGGCAATCGCGCGCAGGCCGAGCTCGTCCTCGAGCCGCGCGGCGAGCCGCCGCGGCTCGGCTTCCAGCATCCGGGTTCCGAAGTGTTGAAAGACCGCGACTCTCGGACGCACTTCGTCAATTACGCGCCGCGCGTCGAACCACGTTAGGTGATCGACGTTCATCTCGTCGCGGTAGCGAAGCACGTTGACGATCAGCACGTCGGGACGATGGCGGGCGTAATCGGCGGCGAGGCCTTCGAAGTAGCGGCCGCAGGGCACGTACGCAACCCGTATCCCAGCGTGGACGAAGTGCAGCCCATGCGTCTGCACCGCGTGCACGTGCAGCATCGAGGTGAATAGCTCGACGTCGCCGATGCGATACGGACCGCTGCTGGGCTCGAGACGTTCGACACGCTCGACGAAACGGCGCGCGTACGGCAGCACGACCGGTTCGTCGTCGAATGCGTCGGCGGGCGCCAGAATCGCGCCGCGCCGCCGAAATCCGCCCGACGTCATCGCCTCGATCATCACGTTGACGTCGCCGGAATGATCGAGGTGCTTGTGTGAGAGGACGATTGCCTCGAGCTCGCGCGGATTGCAGGGTGGCACGTGGGTGAGCGCGCGAACGAGCGCACCGGGGCCGGGGTCCACGTGAATCTGCGTCTCTCCGAATCGCATCCACATCCCGCCCGACGCCCGCAGCTGGCGCGCGACGACGAAGCGCGCGCCGCCGCTTCCTAGAAAAAGAATCGACGAGCTCACGCTAGCTGGAACTAACCGAGAACGGGGAGCTGCTGGAACTGGCCGTTGAGCACCGTCGCGGCCGGGCGTCCCAGCCAGCGCTCGAGCACCGTCGCGTAGACGCTGCGGAAATCAACGGTAAAGCGAACGTTGCCCATGTTGGTGACGGCGAGATCGGGAGCCGTTCCGTACAGACCGCCCTTGACGCCGCCGCCGATCAGGAAGAGCGGCGATGCTTCGCCGTGATCGGTGCCGCGGCTGCCGTTCTCGTCAATCCGCCGTCCGAACTCGCTGAACGTCAAGGTCAGGACGCGACGGTCGTTGCCGTGCGCGGCGAGATCTTGGTAGAACGCGCCGACCGCATCCGAAAGCTGCGTCAAGAGCCGGTCTTGCGTCGCCTTCTGATTCACGTGCGTGTCGAACGAGCCGTGCTCGACGTAAATCGCCTTGGTGCCCAAGTTGCTGCCGACGATCTGCGCGGCTAAGGCGAGGCTGCGCCCGAGCGCCGTGGAGGGATACGCAGCCATCGGCTTATAGCCGGCTACGAGCTTGGGCAGCTCCTGCGAGCTGCGCTGCGCGTCGCCTTCAATCTCCATGACGTGCGCTAAATACGGCGATTCGAAAGGCAACGTTCGGTCGTTGGCCTGGCGGGTAAAGGCTCTGCTCGCGGCCGCGTTACGATCGGCGATCATCGAGTACTCGCCGAGTCCCGGAATCGCCGGAATATCGGTGCTCTCGGAGACGAGCGCTTCGGGCAATACCTTCGAAACGGCGACGCCTTTGAACAGGTTCGCGGGCGCGAGACCCGCCTGGTCGAAGTACCGGCCCAGCCAACCCGTATGCTCGTAACGATCGGGTGCGGCCGTCTGCCAAATCTCCGTCGAGCGGAAATGCGAATGATCGGGATTCGGATAACCGACACCCTGAACGATCGCAACCATTCCCTTGTCGTAGAGCGCTTTGAACGCGCGCATCCCCGGGTTGAGCCCGGTCTGGGCGTCGATTGCCAGCACCGCGTTTCGATCGATCCCCAGGCCTGGGCGCATTTGATAGTAGCGATCGTTACCGTGCGGTACGACGCAGTTCAGTCCATCGTTACCGCCGTAGAGGTTGATCAAGATCAGGCAGCGGTTGTCGCTTCCCGGCAAACCCGGCAGCGGCGTCTGCGCGAGCGCCCGGGCGAAGACGTGCTCGGGATTCGCGATCACCGCGAGCCCCGAGACCGTCCCAAGTAAGAAGTTGTGTCTTTTCATCGTGTGATTAGTTTAACTGGTACGCGGGCGTCGCCATTGTGAGATAGACCGCGCCGCTGACGCGCTGATCGTAGTTCTCCACGGAGAGCGACGCGAGCGCCTCGCTTCCCGTTCCGCTAAGATAGCCTTCGAGTTCGAAGAGCGACGCCGGCGCGACGTCGCCCTGCAAAAGCCTGTCGCCGAGCATCGCGGCGGCATTGGCCGCAGCCAGCGGCAATCCGCGTAACCACGGAGAGGCGGCCAGCGTCTGCGAACCGAGCAGGCGAGTCAGAAAGTTCTGCCGCGCGATCATGGTGCTGCTCGTCAGCCAGTTTTGGCCACCCGGCCAGCCTGCAACGCTCGGAGGAAAGAAGAGCCGCTGGCCCATCTGCTGCAAGGCCGGCAACGCGCTCTCGTTGACGGCGGCCAGACCCAGCGCTTTATAGGTGCCGACGACGAACTCGACCGGGCTCTTGACCAGAGCGCGATAGGCGCGCCGGCTGTAAAACACGTTGCTTGCAAACAGGGTGCGCAAGACCGGCGTGAGCTCGTAGTTATGCCGGCGCAACAGCTCGGCGACGCGATCTATTAGCTCGGGCTCGGGATCGTTGTAGACGAAAAAGTTGAGCAGGCTCGTCGCAAAGAATCGCGAGCACTGCGCGTGATCGAAGATGATGTCTACGATGTCGTCGCCGGTAAAGTTGCCGGTCCGCCCAAGAAAGATCTTACGTCCGTCGTCGTGCAGCCGCGGATTGAAGAAGACGCGATCGCCGCGCCGATCGACTCGCCATCCCGTCCAGGCGCGCGCCGACTCACGAACGTCCGCTTCGGTGTAGTTGTCGACGCCGAGCGTAAAGAGCTCCATGAGCTCGCGGGCGAAGTTTTCGTTGGGATGCTCGGCGACGTTGTTGGCTCCGTCGAGATAGACGAGCATCGCCGGATCTTTGGAAACCGCGCGCGTCAGCTCGCGAAGATTTCCGGTAGCGTAGTTCCGGAAGAGTGCGTTCTGGTTGTAAGTGATGCGCGGGAAGCGTCCCGTGGCACGCGACGTGAAGTGACCGTGAAAGTAGAGGGTCATCTTCTCTTGCAAAGGAGCCGGCGTCGCGAGCATCCGGTTTAGCCACCAGAGCTGCATTGCCGAGAGCGACGCGCGCACTTGGTGTCTTGCAAGCGGCCCGTTAACGAGCGCCTCGGGCGGCGGAGCGACCGAGTGCGGCGACGGAAGCGCAAGCAGCGTGCCGGCCGCGTCGCCGGCGCGCATCGCGGCATACCTTCGCACCTGGTCGGGCGTGCCGCCGAAGCCCGCGCGTCGCAGCAAATGCGCGGCTCCACGCTCGCCGAGCGTTTGAGAGTAAGGTTGCAGCGCGATGGAGAGGTCGGGGTTTCCCTGCGGACGCAGGATACCGCCGACGTCTAGCTGTGCCTGGGCGGCCATTACGAGTAGCTACGAGTCCGCCACGGCGCGCCCCTCGCTGAATTGCCACGTCTAACCGGGCTCTAAGCGCGAGGCGCCGAATGCGGCGGCGATGGCGCTCTTGGAATCGCGGCTCGATCGCCGTTCGACGAGCTTCGCCGATAATGCGGCACGAATGGAGCGGTTAGTTGCGCAGCTGCGCGAGCGGCTCGTCGCGGTACGCGCCGGCGGGGGCGCCGAGGCCGTCGAAAAGCATCGGCGGCGCAAGAAACTCACCGCTCGCGAGCGAGTCGAGCGGCTGATCGACCCGGGTTCGGCATTCCTCGAGCTCTCGGCGCTGGCGGCATTCGACATGTATACGAACGCTTCGCCTGCGGCGGGCATCGTCACCGGGATCGGGATCGTCGAGGACCTGCACTGCGTGATCGTCGCTAACGACGCGACGGTCAAGGGCGGCACGTACTATCCGATGACGGTCAAGAAGCATCTGCGCGCGCAGGAGATCGCCGAGCAGAATCATCTTCCGTGCATTTACTTGGTGGATTCGGGCGGCGCATTCTTACCGCTGCAGGACGAGGTCTTCCCGGATCGCGATCACTTTGGGCGAATTTTTTACAATCAGGCGCGGATGTCGAGTAAACGGATCGCGCAAATCGCCGCCGTGATGGGGTCGTGCACGGCCGGCGGCGCGTACGTTCCGGCGATGAGCGACGAGACCGTGATCGTCAAAAACGAAGGAACGATCTTCTTGGGCGGACCACCGCTGGTAAAAGCAGCGACCGGCGAGGAGGTGACGGCCGAAGAGCTCGGCGGCGCCGACGTCCACACGCGCGTCTCGGGCGTCGCAGATCACTTCGCCAACGACGACGCGCACGCGCTGGCAATCGTCCGCGAGATCGTTGCGAACCTTCATATCGAGCTGCCGCGCCAGTGGGACCGCGTCGAACCGCAGCCGCCCAAATACGAACCGCGCGACATCTACGGCATCATTCCGGCCGACAGCCGAATCGGCTACGACGTCCGCGAGATCGTCGCGCGGCTCGTCGACGGGTCGGAGTTCCACGAGTTCAAGTCGCGCTACGGCACGACGCTCGTCTGCGGATTCGCGCGCATCGAGGGACATCCGATCGGCATCCTCGCCAACAACGGGATTCTCTTCAGCGAGAGCGCGCTCAAGGGCACGCACTTCATCGAGCTCTGCACGCAGCGCGGCACGCCGCTGCTCTTCCTGCAGAACATCACCGGCTTCATGGTCGGCAAGGAGTACGAGAACCGCGGCATCGCCAAAGACGGCGCGAAGCTCGTGATGGCGGTCGCTTGCGCCGAAGTCCCCAAGTTCACCGTCGTGATCGGCGGCAGTTTCGGCGCCGGCAACTATGGGATGTGCGGACGCGCCTATGCGCCGCGGCAGCTCTGGATGTGGCCGAACGCGCGGATCAGCGTCATGGGCGGACCGCAAGCCGCGAGCGTGCTCTCGACCGTCAAAGGCAACCTGACGCCGGATGAAAAGGCCGCATTCGAAGCGCCGATCCTCGAAAAATACGAGCGCGAAGGCAATCCGTTCTATTCGACGGCGCGGCTATGGGACGACGGCATCATCGATCCGCTCGACACGCGCCGCGTCATCGCGATCGGCCTCGACGCAGCCGCCCACGCGCCCCAGCCGCGCACGCAGTTCGGCGTCTTTCGGATGTAATCTCGATCTACTCGATCTTGAAGTAGCTCTCCGAGACGGTCCACTTGCCGTTGCGATACCGCAACTCGGCAGCAGCGTTCGTCTTAGTCGGGCAGCACATCGGTGCGTCCGGTTTATAGTACGGTCCGGTCAGCTCGACCGACGTGCCATCGGCGCCAATCTTTGCGTTCAAATCGCATGGGTTCTTGACTGTGGCGACGGCGCCGATGCCGCCGCCGGGCTTGGTCGCGAAGATCGTCACCGTTGCGCCGCCGCAATCTGCCGCCATCTCATGCGATTGCACGACCAGTTGCTGCACGCCGGAGTGCATCAGACTCGCCGCTCCGACGATCCGCACCTGCGCGACCGGAAACCACATCTTTGCGCCATTTGCGCGTTCGACTAACGAGAGCGGCCCGCCGTTGCGGGGTGATTGGTAACGCAGCCGGTAAGCGCCACGCTGGCGCCCGTAGATCGACAGATACCACTGATAAAAGTTGGTTCCGTTGCCGGAACCTACGAGCTTCTTGCTGACGACCGCGTGCCATCGATTCTCCGCGCTCTCGCCGTTGAGAGCAACGGCTTGATTCTGCACGACGCTGCCCGGAGGCGGCGGCACGAAACCGGCAGCCGGCGGGGTTTGGGCGCTTGCCGCTGCGACACAGATCAGCACGGCGGCCGCCGCAATAGTTGCAATTCTTCTCATTAACCTACGGCTTCAGCATGCTCATCGGAATTGCCGACGGGAGTGAGATCGTTCCCACCCCGGCCGGTGGTGCTCGGACGATTTCGTGGAACATATCGTTCCAGGCCTGCGTGAGAATCGGCAGCAACGTCACGAGCCGGTGCTTTCCGCCCGCTTGCGAATAGAACGACACGTCGAATCCCTGATTGTGGAGAAAGATTGCCGTGGCGGTCGGATATTGCGTCGGAATGCTGTCGTCGGCGCTGCCGGTCAGCACGTAGAAGGGCGTACGCGGCATAAACGTGAGAATGCGGGCCGAATCCGAACCCAAGAGTGCTCCGGCGATCGACATGACCGCCGACCAATCGTCGGGATGAATCGGCGCCACCTCGAAGACCGAGAAGCCGCCCATCGAGTAGCCGGCCAAGAATCGTTTGCGCGGATCGATGCTAAAAGCGCGCGTGGCGGCGTCGAGTGCGTCGTAAACGTCCGATGCCGATCCGCGAAAATCGTAGTATCCGCGACCCCATGGAGCGACGACGATACTCTTGTTGGCTTCGGCGAGCTGCGCGATGTACGGGGGCGCAAGCAGCTGTGTCTCGGACTGCGGATGCCCGTGGAGCAGCACGATCAGCGCCGTCGGCGTGCCTGGAGCGTAGCCGCTCGGAACGTAAACCGCCACCGGCTGCATCGTTCGATCTTGCGACGAGCGCACAAAAACCTCGCCGAGCCCGCGAACCGACGCCATCGCGGCATAGGAACGATCGATCAGTTGCGCTGCTAGGCTAAGATCGAGGCTTGCCGTTCGTTGCAGCGTCTGCGACCACAGCTGCGCGGTGTAACCCTCCGGCACCGCAGCGTCATCGAGCGCGCCGGCGTCCTCCTGGAGCCGCTCGTAGTAATCGTAGGCAGTATCGCGTCCGGCGACGGGCGCGATTGTTGCGATCGCCGCCAGATAGGTTGCGGCAGTGGAACGCAGCGAAACGCGCTGGTCGCCCGCGGAACTCCCTATTAGGAGAGTCAGAGCAGCGGTGCAGACCAGCGCGCCCCTGGTCATGACAGGAGGTTCAACGCGCGGACCCGGCGCCTCGTGACAGCGCGGCGCTTCGCTAGATGCCGGCGTACCACTCGTAGCCCTCATCCTCCCAGTACCCGCCGCGACCGCCGTAGACGTTCGCAAACGTCCCGACCAGCTCGATGCGGGCGATCCACTTCGCGCTCTTGTATCCGAGCTGGGTCGGAATGCGCAGGCGCAGCGGAGCGCCGTGAGCCGGGTCGAGCGGCGCGTCGTTCAGCCGCGTCGCGAGCAGCGTCTGGGGATGGCGGGCTTGATGGAGATCGAGGCTTTCGTAGTAGAGATTTCCGGCGCCGTCGTTGTCCATACAGCGAAAGATGACGTAGCGCGCATCGTCGCGCGGCCGGACCGCATCGAGCACGGCCCCCAGCGGCACGCCGCTCCACTTACCGATTGCGCTCCAACCTTCGACGCAATCGTGGCGCGTGATCTGCGTTCGCTGCGGCATCGAATAGAGCTGCGCGAGGCTAAAGGCGCGCGGCCGCTCGACTGCACCGTCCACGATCAGATGATACGCGGCAAACTCTCGCGCCGCGAGATCCGCGTAACGCGTGTCCGAGGGCGTGGCAAATCCATTGACGCGAAACTCGCGATCGACGTCACGGTCGCGATACTCGCGCGCCATCCCGCGCGTCCCGATCAGCGCGTGGTTCAGACCTTCGACCGACGCAAGCACCCGGCGAATCCCGTCGCTCCCATTTAGTGCCGCGCTGATCGGGCCGCACCCCGCGAGTGCGGACGTGGCCGACGCGATGAACAGCCGTCGCTTCATTCCGGCTGATACCAGCCGGTAATCATCGAACGCATCTGATTGAGCACGCCCTGCGTCAGCACCTGGAACGTGTGAATCGCAAAGAATCCTAAGAGCAGCAGCATGCCGGCGAAGTGCCACAAGCGCGCGAACTGCCGTCCGCCAAAGATGGCGGTCAGCGGATTGGCGATTGCGTCGATGCCCGGCGAGAGCGCCAGACCGGTGAGCACGACCAGCGGCGTGATAACGAAGAGCACCAGCGTGTACGAAGCCTTTTGCAATGGATTGTAGGTTCCGTGCGGCGGCGGCGTCTTACGCAGTTTGAGATAGTAGGCCTGCATCGGCCAGAGTTTCGGGAGGTCGCTCGCGCGCAGAACCATCTCGCTCAAGTTGCCTTTGATCGCGCTCGAAACCAGCCATGCAAGCCAGCAGAGCGCGGCGATCCAAGCAAAGAATAAATGCCAACGGCGTCCGTCGGCGAGGTCTTGGAAGCCCGGAATCGTGATTGAGGCGCCGAACGCATGCGCGCCGCGCGAGCCCATCCCGCTGCCGGTCCAGCCGAGCCACCCGGTCGTGACGAACGTATGCCCGAAAATGGTCGTCGTTCCGATGCCGGCGGCAGGCGAACCGATTGCAAGGACGCGCCGGGCCGGATCGCTCTTGTCGGAGGCGTCGAGATTCGGCGACGCGTTGAAGATCTGCAGCCCGCTGCCGACGAGGACGAAGAAGGCGACAACCCAGACCCAGTGGCTGGCGCGCGTCAGCCACGCGTAGCGATAGATGGCCGGATGTGCGGCTTTCATTTCCTCGAGTATAACGCTTGCGAGGCCCGCCCGGATGAGGGCGCGAACCCGGCGGCATGGCCGAGAGCGTTCACCTCACCGTTAGCGACGGCGTCGCCCGCGTCACGCTTGCACGTCCGGAGGTCCGCAATGCCTTTAACGCCGAGGTAATCGAGCAGCTTCACGACGTCTTCACGCGCATCGCTGCGGCCGACGACGTACGCGCCGTGGTTTTGGCCGGCGAAGGCCCGGTCTTCTGCGGCGGCGCCGATATCAACTGGATGCGCGCCTCGCTCGATCTGACGTTCGAAGCAAACGTCGCCGACGCCGAACGCATGAGCGACATGTTTCGCGCGATCGACAACTGTCCCAAACCGGTGATCGGCAAAATCCACGGAGCCGCGCTGGGCGGAGGCGCCGGCCTCGCGGCGGTCTGCGACATCGCAATCGCGACCGACGATACAATCTTCGGTTTCACCGAAGTGAAGCTCGGTATCATTCCGGCGGTTATTTCACCCTTCGTGCTCGCCAAGATCGGCCCGTCGCAGGCTCGAGCGCTCTTTCTGACCGGCGAACGCTTCGACGCCGCGCACGCGCAGACGATCGGACTGGTGCACGAGGTGGCGACGGCCGTCGAGCTCGACGACGCCGTCGAGCTCCATCTCGCCGAGCTTCGCTCGGCAGGCCCGAGCGCAATCGCCGCGGCCAAGCTGCTGGTACGCCGAGTTCTCGACGGCTCGTATGACGAGTCGCGCGCGATTACGACCGAAGCGATCGCGCGTCAGCGCGTCAGCCCCGAAGGGCAAGAGGGACTGCGCGCTTTCTTAGAACGCCGGCCAGCGAAATTTAGTGATTAAGCGGCTGCTGATCGCCAATCGCGGCGAGATCGCGGTACGCGTTGCACGCGCGGCCCGCGAGATGGGCATCGTTCCGCTCGGCATCTACTCCGAAGCCGACGCGAATGCGTACCATCTCGAATTCATGGCCGACTCGCGATCTGTCGGGCCGGCAGCGGCCGCCGATTCTTATCTCAATGCGGATGCGATCCTTGCGGCTGCGCGCGCGATGAATGCCGATGCATTGCACCCCGGATACGGGTTTCTCTCCGAGCGTGCGCCGTTCGCGCGCGCCGTTGCCGATGCAGGCGTCGTCTTCGTCGGCCCGACGCCGGAAGCGATGGCAGCGATGGGCAGCAAGATCGAGGCCAAGCGGCGCGTGCGCCAGTTCGACGTACCGACCGTTCCCGGCTACGACGGCGACGATCAATCGCAAGCGACGCTGCACGCGCGGGCGCACGAGATCGGTTTTCCGCTGTTGATCAAGGCCAGCGCGGGCGGCGGCGGACGCGGCATGCGCGTCGTCGAGTCGCTCGCGAGCTTTAACGAAGCGCTCGAAAGCGCGAAGCGCGAAGCGCTCGCGGCCTTCGGCGAGGATAGCGTTCTGCTCGAGCGCTATCTTCGCGACCCGCGCCACATCGAGTTCCAAATTCTCGCCGATGCGCATGGCACGACGATCCATCTCGGCGAACGCGAATGCTCGATTCAGCGGCGCCATCAAAAGATCGTCGAAGAGGCACCGTCGGTCGCGCTGACGCCGAAGCTGCGCGCCGAGATGGGCGCGGCGGCGGTGCGCGCAGCCGAATCGGTCGGGTACACGAACGCCGGAACCTGCGAGTTCATGCTCGAGCCCGGCGGCAGTTACTATTTTCTCGAGATGAACGCGCGCTTGCAAGTCGAGCATCCGGTCACCGAGCTCGTCTACGGCCTCGATCTCGTGCAGTGGCAGCTTCGCATCGCCGCCGGCGAGCCGCTGACGCTATCGCAAACCGACCTGCAGCCGCGCGGCTGGGCGATCGAAGCGCGCATCTATGCCGAGGATCCGGCGAACGACATGCTGCCGTCGACCGGAACGATCGCGCATTGGTCGCCGCCCGAAGGCCCCGGCGTGCGGCTTGACGCCGGCGTCACGGCCGGCAGCGTGGTGAGTCATTACTACGATCCGATGCTCGCCAAGCTCATCGTCAACGGCAGCGATCGGACGTCGGCGATCGCGCGTCTTCAGGAGTCGCTCGAAAGCTTCACGATCGACGGCGTGCGAACGAACTTGCCGCTGCTGCTGTGGATCGCACGCGACGAGGCGTTTGCGCGCGGCGAGACGACGACGAGCTTTCTCGCGCAGCGACTCGACGAGTCGATCTTCAAACCTGCTCCACCGCCCGCCGAAGCGGTCTTGCTCTGCTCGGCGGCCTTGCTCGTCGACGGCCGCGCGCCGTGGCGGCTCGGCGACGTCGGCGTGCCGCTTCGCCTGCAACATCGCGAGAGCATCGTCGAAATGCTCGCGGACTCGACCGGCGACTCAAATCGCTGGCGCATCTCGGGCGAACGCTGCGGAGAACTGCGCGCGCGGCGCCGCGGCGACGTCGTAACGGCGGAGTTCGGCGACATCACCATTTCCGGCGCGGTTACGTACGACCACCGATGCTTCAACGTGCACCTCGACGGACGCAGCTGGTCGTTTTCGTTTGCGGCGCCACCCTCGCCCGACGCGGTTGCGGGTGGCCATGGTGCTCTGGAAGGCGCGCACGTCACGGCGCCGATGCCGGGGAAAATCGTTAAGATCGCGATTCACGACGGCGAGCGCGTCGAGGAGCACGCGCTTTTGGTCGTGCTCGAAGCGATGAAGATGGAGCATCGGATCGAAGCGCCGGCCGAAGCAACCGTCAAAGCAGTGCACGTTAAAGAGGGTCAAATCGTCGCCGCCGGCACCCCGCTAGTGGAACTCGGGTCATAGTTTCCGTGTCATGCTGAGTGGAGTCGAAGCATGACATTGCCACGATCCGTCACGCTCTTCGAGATGGGCGCGCGCGACGGACTGCAGAACGAAAGCGCGCTGGTCTCGACCGATGACAAGATTCGCTACATCGATCTGCTCTCCGAAACGGGCCTGCAGTGGATCGAGGCGACTTCGTTCGTCAGTCCCAAGGCAATTCCGCAGCTAGCCGACGCTGCCGAAGTCCTCACTCGCATTCATAGGGCGGCGGGCGTTCGCTATCCGGTGCTCGTTCCAAATCTCAAAGGTTACGAGCGCGCGCGAGCTGCGGGCGCCGACGCGATCGCGGTCTTTACCGCGGCTTCCGAGCGTTTCACCAAGCGCAACATCAATATGACGATCGACGAGTCGCTAGCGACCTTTCGCGAGGTCGTGCGCGCCGCCAAGCGCGACGGATGCTGGGTGCGCGGCTACGTCTCGACCGCGTTCGGATCGCCCTTCGGCGACGACGTCACGCCTGAGATGGTGCTCGGCGTCAGCCTCAAGCTGATGGAGATGGGATGCGACGAGCTCTCGATCGGCGACACGATCGGTGTCGGCGTGCCGAGTCAAGTCGGAGCGTTAGTTCCACTGCTGGCGTCGAAGATTCCGCTCGATTTAATTGCAATGCATTTTCACGACACCCGTGGCACCGCGCTCGCCAACGTCTACGCCGCGCTTCAACTCGGCGTCGCGAAGTTCGATGCTTCGGCGGGAGGGTTGGGGGGCTGCCCGTACGCGCCGGGCGCAACCGGAAACGTCGGCACCGAAGACGTGCTCTATCTTCTCCACCAGATGGGCATCGAAACCGGCGTCGATCTCGCAAAGGTGCGCGCGGCTTCGCGTTTCATCGCCGGCGTCGTCGACCACGCGCTGACGAGCAAAGCCTATCAAGCGATGGAAGCCGCCTCAGCCGCCTCGATCGCCTGAATCTAGTCGCTCGAGGCGACACTAAAGAGGCCGCGCGCGGCGCGAGTTTCTAGCGCAGGGCGAGTGGGATGACGAAGCGGGTTGCGGTGTGCGAATCGCTGTAGGCGCTGATCTTGTTGTCAACGAGGCCGGCAGCGATGCCGGTAGATCGAACCTCGCCGTCGGTTGGCGACGCGCCGCGGCCCTTGGGATGGAAGATCCAGAGCGCGCCGTCGCGTTTGAGATGAGCGACCGCGCGTGCGAGCCGAGCTAGATCGCGCGGCGCATCGATCCGAACGAAAATGATGTCGTACTGCGTGCGCAAGTAGAGTGACGCGCCCTTTGCCAGCCGCTCGTTAAGAGCGGTTGCAAACTCTTCGTCGTGCCGTCCGACGAGCGCGACATGGGCCTCCGATGCTACGCCCAGCTTTTCGAAGAGCGTGCGCCCGGAATAATCGCGATCGGTGCGATCGGTCATGAGAAGCCGAGGTTCTTTGGTTTGGGTGGAATCTCCGTGTAGGCCATCGGCCGGTCCCACCAATCGTGGCGTCGCGCGCGCAGTTTCTCCTCGCTCGGGGGTGGCGGAATCCGCAGCTCCAACGCGTGGGCGTAGACCTCAAGATAGCGATCGATCATCCGCTCGATGCTGAACTCGCGTTCGACGTGCGCCCGGCACGCGTTGCGGTCGAGCGTCGCGAGAAGCGGTACCTTGCCGACGGCTTGGTCAACGTCGTCGCAGAGAAACCCGGTCACCCCGTCAACGACGATCTCGGGGATCGAGCCCATCCGCGCACCAAGCACCGGAGTTCCGCAAGCCATCGCTTCGACGAGCGTGAGCCCGAATCGCTCCGGACGGGTCGTCATGTGAACCAGCGCCAGCGCGTTGGAAAGGAGCTCGTTACGCGCATCTCGCTCCACGGCGCCGAGAAACTGAACGCGGTCGCCGTCAATCTGCGGGGCGATCATCTCGCGAAAGTACGTTTCGTCCTGCGGAATCGCGGCAATCTTAATCCGCACGCCGGCGCGCTTGGCGATCTCGATGGCCAGATGCACGCCCTTCTCGGGATGGAACCGCCCCAGCGAACAGAGATAGTCGCCCGGCCGATCGCTGAAGGTAAACTGCGCCGGATCGATGCCGTTGTAGGTCGTCGCGAGGTAGTCAAGCCCGGGGTCGCGATCGGCATTTGAGATCGAAGAGTAGAAGCTGCGCGCCGCACCCGCGTAATACGCGGCGAGAATTTGTGGCGAGGAAAAGCCGTGAATCGTCGTATGCATCGGCGGCTGCTCCGAACCCAGAGCATAGGTCAGCGGCTTCCAATCAAAGTTATTGTGGATCAGATCGAACTCGCCGGCACGACGAAAGAGCTCGGCAATGTGCAGCGCGCTAAAGACGTTGCCGTTGAGGGCTGGATCTTCATTCAGACCGACCGGGATAACCGAAACCAGCTTCCCATCGAAATGGGAATCGCCCGCGGCGAAGAGCGTGACGTCGAGTCCGCGCCGGCGCATCCCGTCGGCAATGTTGAAGGCGATCTGTTCCCAGGGCCCGTAGCCCGGCGGCGGCGCCGGCCACGAAATCGCGCCGAGCACCGCCAAGCCGTATTCCTTTCAGTTCCACTGCTAGCGATCGTCGTCCACGACGCGATCGTCGCGATCGGCCACCGCGACGTTGAAGTGCGTTCGGCGGATGAGAGGGCTCAGCGTACGTTCCGAAACCGGCGGCACCAGCGACGCCCGCGTGTAGTCGAACATGTCGCTTAGATCGTCGTCGCTGACATCGCGCTGCCCCATGTTTCCGAGATTCCAGTTCTTCTCGATGAACTTCGTTATCGACGTGGACTCGCGACGCGCGTGCGAAACGAACGGCGTCGCGTTAGGATGGGCGGGATTATAGTTGGAGCGCGCCCAGGCCGACAAGACGAGGATCGGAATGCGCAGACCCCAGGTCGTGCCAGCCGGCCCGGCCGGCGGCGCGACGTGATCGTACCAGCCGCCTGAGTCGTCCCAGGTTACGATCATCGCGGTGTCTCTGTAATAGTTGCAGCGAGCAACGGCACGCGAACTCGCAGCCAGCGCCAAATAGATCGAGCCGACCCAGCCGGGCCCGGCCGCGCTTAACGTGCCGGAGTGATCGGAATCAATCGCGCCCGGCATTGCGAAGGCGACCTGCGGTAGACGGCAGCTCGCGATGTCGTCGAGAATCGTTCCCGACGGCGTCACGATGTTACGACTCCATGCGGGGCCAAAGCGAATCTTCCGGAACGCGTCGTAAATGTTGACCGCCGGGTTGAAGCGATCGTCGGAGCGACCGGTATAGTACTTCCAACTCACGTGCGCGGCTTCGAGTAAGTCGGCGATCGTCGGCTGATCGAAGCAGGGGAAGACTCCCGGCGCGATCATTGTCTCCCCTTTGCCGAAGATCGGGACCGTCGTTCCGAGCTTGGCGTCGCAACCCCAGATTCGGTCGTTCGGATTTCCTGCGATGCGGCTCTGTGCGGTAGCCAGCGTGTAGTGGCTCGCAAACGTCGGCACCAATCGAGGCGCGAAGTTTTCATCCGCAAGCGCGTAGCGCGCGGCGAGCAGATGGTAGATCGCGGTCTCCGAGGCGGGCACGTACGCGTAAGGATAGCCCGGCGGAGGTCTTATAAAACCGAAAGTGGATCGCACCCGGTCGTTGATGAACCCGTCCATTCGGCCGCGGTTCCATTCGCCGAGCAGCGCGAGATGGGAGTGGCTCGGATCGGCCGGATACTCGAGCGAAACCTCCTTGAGTTTAACGGGCTTGCCGTCAACGGTCGTCGACTGCGAGGTGTTTGCGCCGGGGTACGGGCCGCCGTTTGCAAGAACCGACGATGCGAAGAGATTGTCAAAGGAACGGTTTTCCTGCACGACCACGATGACGTGGCGAATCGGGCTGCCGATAACGGGTTGACCGAGCAGCGTTGCGTTTCCACCCGGCGCGGTCCCTATGCCGCTGCGGACCGGCATCGGTGCGGCGATCAGCATTAAGACGCTTAAGAGAATCGCTCTGCGCATGCGTTGATAATAGCCGATCTAAGCTACTGAATCACGCCGTTCTTCACAACGACCTGCGGCTCGCGCAGCGCACGCACGTCTTCGCCCGCGTCGCGTGTGAGCAGCAGCAGGTCGGCCGGCTCGCCGACCGCGAGCAGGCCGTGGTGCAGCCCAACGAGCTCGGCCGCAACGTTGGTCGCGGCGTGCAGCGCCTGTTGGGGCGTCATTCCGATCAGCGACCACATCAGCTCGACTTCCTGGGCGTAGTTTTCGTGATAGTTATATGGCGTGCCGGCGTCGGAACCGCCCGCGATGCGCACGCCGCTCTCGTAGGCGTGGCGAATATTCGTTAGCATCGCCTCGCTCAGACCGCGGGCTTTCTCGACGATATAGCGCGGTTGATGGCCGTCTTCGAGATGGGCCAGAATGCAGGTCGGCGCGCTGAGCGTGGGTACCAGATAGACGCCGCGCTCCTTGAAGAGGCCGATCGCTTCGTCGTCGAGCATCGTACCGTGCTCGATCGAATCGATACCGGCACGCAGCGCATTTTTTATTCCTTGCGTGCCGATCGCATGCGCCGCAACGCGCAATCCGTGGCGATGAGCTTCATCGATCGCGGCGCCGAGCTCGTCGGGAGTCAGTTGGGCGTTGCCCGGGACCGCGCCCTTGGTCAGAACGCCGCCGGTTGCAATCGTTTTGATGCAATCGGCGCCGATCCACATCTGCTCGCGCACGGCTTTACGCGCGTCCCACGGCGAATCGACGGCACGACCGATCGGCCAGCCGTGACCGCCCGTCATACAGAGTACCGCCCCAGAGGCGCGCATTCGCGGGCCGGGAATGCGCCCTTCTTCAATCGCGTCGCGCACGTCGGGTGCGATCCTGTTCGAGCTGCCGACGTCGCGGATCGTCGTGATGCCGGCCTTCACCGATTTGCGCGCGTTCTCGACGGCGCGCAACAGCCGCTGATTCGGCGTCGTCGTTTGGATCATGCCCATCATGTCCGGCTCGCCGCTCCCCTCGAGATGAGCGTGCGCGTTAACCAGTCCCGGCGTTACGCAGGCCGCTTCGAGATCGCACTCGCCGGTCGCGGCGCGGATCTCCGCGACCTTGCCCTTATCGAGCACGATATCGACATTGCGTTTCGGCGGCTCGAGCGTGCCGTCATAAAAAACTCCGGCTCGGACGATCATCGAGCGTCTATTCGAAGCCGGCCTGAGGCCGCCTCTTAGCTCATAACGAGATGCGTGAGGCTGGTGACTCCGTCGACGACGAGCTCGACGGCAATCGCCGCAATGATGATGCCGATTATTCGGCTCACGGCGTCGATTCCGGTCTGTCCGACTCGAGCGGTGAGCTTCTCCGCGCCGAGCATAAAGAGATAGTTGATGCCGATGACGAGCAACGCGACGATGACGAAAATTATGCCGTTGCTGTAGTTGTGGCTATTGGTCGGATTCACCAGGGCTACGCTCGCCGTAAGCGCGCCGGGACCGGTGATGATCGGTATCGCCAGCGGAAAGACCGACGGATCGCTTTCGGGGCCGGCATTGCGCTGCGCGGAGTCGGCCATTTGACGGTGCGCGGCGGGTGCGAAGACCATATTAAAGCCGACTTTGAGCAGCAGCAGTCCGCCGGCAATTTTAAACGCCCCGATCTTCACGCCAAGGACGTTGAGCAGCGCCTCACCGGCGAATGCAAAGGCGATCAGCGTCACTCCGGCGACGATCGTGGCGCGCTTCGCGATTTCGGCTTGATCTTTGTCCGAGCGCCCTTCGGTCAATGCAGCAAAGACGGCTGCGGCGGAGATTGGATTGATCAGCGCGATCAAGGTCACGAAGACGTAGAACGCCTCGTTGAGGTACTGCATCAGGCCGAGGTCCAATGCAGTTTCGCGTGCGCGGCTTTCGCGCGCGCGATCGCCGCTTCGTCGACCGGCCCGTCCACCAGCATCGTAAAGTGCCCCATCTTGCGGCGCGCCACCGCATGCCGCTTGCCGTAAACGTGCAGCACGATCGAAGGATCGCTCAAAAGCTCGGCCACGCCCGCCAGATGATTGCCGCGTCCGTCCCCGAGCACGTTGATCATGATCGCGTTGGCGAGCAGCCGCGGCGGCGAGAGCGGCAGATCGCAGATCGCGCGGACGTGCTGCTCGTACTGCGAGCAGGGCGTGACGTCAATCGTGTAGTGACCGCTGTTATGCGGACGCGGAGCGATCTCGTTGACCAGCAGCGCGCCGCCGGTCGAGAGAAAGAACTCGACGGCGTACGTGCCGACGATGCCCAGGCCGCGACCGACGACTTCGGCCATCCGTCGCGCCTCGTGCGCGATCGCGGGTTCGACGCGCGCCGGCGCGACCGTCATCGTCAGGATTCCTCGATCGTGCGTGTTCTCGGCGACCGGATACGCGACGATATCGCCGGGGGCGTTACGGGTTGCGATGACGCTCAGCTCGCACGCCAGCGGAACCAGCCGTTCGAAGATCAACTCCGCGCCGGCTGCCGACGCGAGCGCGGCTTGCGCTTGCTCGAGCGAATCGGCTCGCCATTGGCCCTTGCCGTCGTATCCGCCGCGAACCGTTTTGAGAATCGCCGGAAAACCGATCCGTTCGCGCTGCACGCGTCAAATCGTCGGCGTCGCTCACGGGTGCGAACTCGGTCGTCGCGAGCCCGGCCTCTCGTGCGAAGTTTTTTTCCAGCAGCCGGTCCTGCGTTACGCGCAGCACGCTGCTCGCCGGAGTGACGCGGTGCGAGAGCGACTCCAGCAGCAGCACCGACCCGATGTCAATGTTTTCGAACTCGTAGGTGATCACGTCGCTGCGCCGGCCGAGCTCTTCGATCGCCGCGCGATCGTCGTACGCAGCGACGATCTGCTCGTCGGCGATTTGGCCGCAGGGCGAATGCTCTTGCGGATCGAGGGTCACGACCGAGTAGCCCATGCGCTTGGCATCCAGCGCAAACATGCGGCCGAGCTGGCCGCCGCCGATCACCCCGATGGTTTCGATGGACTTCAATCGAGCGTGCTGGAAGCCGCCGCGTCGTGCATGCGCGCGACGTAGGCTGCGAGGCGCTCGGCGACGCCTGCATCGTGGAGCGCGATGATGCGCGCGGCGAAGAGCGCGGCGTTCACCGCGCCGCCGATGGCCATGGTCGCGACCGGAACGCCGGGCGGCATTTGGACGATCGAAAGGAGCGAGTCGAGTCCGCCCGCCCGCGACTGCACCGGAACCCCGATCACCGGAATCATCGTTTTTGACGCCGTCATTCCGGGCAGGTGCGCCGCGCCGCCGGCCCCCGCGATGATCGCGGCAAAGCCGCGACGCGCGGCCGACGCAGCGTATTCGAACATCTCGTCGGGCATGCGATGCGCCGAAACGACGCGCACCTCGCACGGGATCCCGAGTTCGCCGAGCGTATCGCGCGCCGGCGACATCGTCTCCCAATCGGAACGGCTGCCCATGATGATACCGACGATCGGTGCTTTGCCCGCTTGCGCCATCGCGAACCGCTTCGCGAAATCCTTTTCTTTGTCATCCTGAGCGGAGGTGCGAAGCACCGGAGTCGAAGGGCGAAGGGCGAAGGACGCGATATGTCTCGCTTTCTGCTCGGCATCAACTATTGGCCACGAAGCAGCGCCATGTACATGTGGCAACGCTTCGATATCCAGGAGATCGGCGACGACATCGCTCGCATCAAAGAACTCGGGCTCGACGTCGTCCGCTTCTTCCTTACGTGGGAGGCCTTTCAGCCAGAGCACAATGCGATGGACGCGCAAGCGTTGCGCCGATTCGACGCAGTCATCGAGAAGATCGCCGCGGCAGGCTTGCGCGCGATGCCGACGCTCTTTTGCGGGCACATGAGCGGCGTAAACTGGCTGCCGGCCTGGACGCTCGAGCGCGAGCCGACGCAGGGCCGCTTTCGCACGATCGCCGGAGGCAACATCGTCGACCGCTCGATCGGAGACTTCTACGCCGATCCGGACCTCTTGCGCGCGCAAGTCTTCTTTGCGCGCCGCGTCGGCGAGCGAGTGCGCGACAATCCGGCGATCCTTGCGTGGGATCTCGGCAACGAGTTTTCGAACCTGCGGCTTCCCGCCACGCCGAACGACGCCGCGCAGTGGAGCGCGCGGCTGACCGACGCGCTGGTCGAAGCCTCGGGCGCGCCGGTCACGGCCGGCATGCACGGTGAAGATCTCGGTCAGGATCGCAGGCTGCGCCCTTCGAGCATCGCCGTGCCTTGGGCGTTCGCGACGATGCATGGCTACTCGGTCTACAGCACGTTCGCGCGCGACCGGCTCGACAGCAACTGCGTTCCGTTCCTTTGTCAGCTTCAGCAGTCGTTTAGCCGCAAAGCAGTGCTCTTCACGGAGCTTGGAAATCCGCAGTGTCCGCCCGGGCAGAATAAGGTGGATGGCTTCGCCTGCCTGCAGGAAGACGAAATGGCCCCTTACGCGCGAGGCGCGATCGACCGCCTTCACGCGCGCGGCGCGCTCGGCGCGTTTTGGTGGTGCTGGGCCGATTACGATCCGTCGCTGGCGGACCTTCCGCCCTTCGATCGCGCGCCGCACGAGTTGCGCTTTGGCATTATCGGAAGCGACGGCAGTTTCAAACCGGTGGCGCAAGCGCTCGCGCAGTTCGCCCGCGAGGCGCGAACCGTCGTGACCCCGCTACCCGCCCCGATTGCCGACGAGACGGAACATTACGCCGGGCTCCCTCAGAGCATCGAGCGCGAATATCGCGCCTATTGCGACGCCTATGCCTGACGACGCGCGCACGCTGATCGTAACCGGCGCAAGCTCAGGCATCGGCCGCGCACTGGCGCTCGCGTCTGCCCGCGAAGGCTTCCGCGTTGTGATGGTGGCTCGGCGAGCCGAGCGCCTTGAAGAGGTTGCGCGATCCATTCGCGACGCGGACGGCGCCTGCGCCGTAATCGACGGCAACGTGACGGCGCCGGAGATGGCCGCTCGCATCGTTCAGGCGGCGCTGCAAACATTCGGCCGCATTGACGTGGTCGTCAACAATGCCGGAACCGGCGCCATCGGTCCGCTCCTTGAAGTTGGCGACGCGGCGATCGAGGCGCAGTGGCAGCTCCACGTTGCGGCGCCGTTGCGTCTGGCGCGAGCCGCGCTCGCGAATCTCGAAGCCACGCGCGGTCAGCTTGTTTTCGTCGGCTCGGGCGTTGCCCGCGTGCCGCTACCCTCTTGGGGCGCATATTCGCTTGCGAAAGCTGCGATCCGGGCCGCGGCGATTCAGCTGCGGCGCGAGCTGCGCGCGCGAGGAATTGCCGTGACATACGTCGATCCCGGCGTCGTGGCCTCGGAATTTCACTCGACGGTAGGGATCAAGCGCACCCTGCAACTCGTTGCGTCGCCCGAGCAGGTCGCGGCAGCGATTCTGCGCGGCATCGCGCGGCGCGCTGCCGTCGTCAACGGCGTGCCATGGCAGACGGCGTTCACGACGCTAGCCGAAGCATCCGGTACGCTCGCCGATCCGGTCGTCATCAAATACTTCAGCGCGCAGCCGGCTCAAAGGCGGCAATGAGTTCCTTTGAGAAAGCGCTCGAGCCGGTCGCGCGCCGAATGGAACGCGTCAAACTGACGGCCGACTTTTTGCGACAGGCGCTCGTGCCGGGAACGACGCTCAAGCTCAACACGCTCGCGATGCGCTGGGCGGGCATGCCGAATAAGAACGAACGCGCCGCGCTGCGCGAGGCGCTCGATGCGCTCGCTGCGGGTGGATACTTGGAACAAACGGAGGAGGAAACGTGGAGAGTCGTACGCGCCGCCGACTAAGGAGCGTAGTCTCCGGCTGTGTATTGGCCGCCGTCTGCGGCATAGGTCTTGCGCGCGCGTCGGCCGGGCCGCCCGAGCAGACCGGCGTCTTCGCGCTGCTTGGCGGCACGCCGAAGATCGTCTCGAAGTTCTGGGCCGAACACGAAGCGGCATTGGCCGCAACGCTAAAGATCCAGCAGTTCGCGCTCGACGCCAAGACTCCGATCCTCGCGTACGACATTGACATGCAAAAGCTCGCGCACATCATCATCGTACGCGACGATTTTGCAACCTTCGCGCACCTGCACCCAACCTTCGACTCGGCAACCGGAACCTTCTCGCTGCCGTTCACGAAGGGACCGAACCATCGCTATTACGTCTACGCGGACACCACGCCGCACGGGATCGGCCAGCAAGTCTTTCGCTTCACGATCGAAAGCGACGGCGCGGTCGAGAACTCCCAGCTTTCGCGCACCGGATTGGCGCGCAGCGCGTCGGTCGGGCCTTACACGGTGACGCTGGGCACAACGACGCTCGCAGCCGGACGGCCGCAAAGCGTGGACATCACGGTCTTGGAAGGCGGACGGCCGGCGAACGACCTTTCACCCTATCTGGGCGCCGCGGCCCATGCCGTGTTGATTAACGTGCAGAGCTTGTCGTACGTGCACGTCCACCCGTCGGCGCGCGGCGCCGCCGGGAGCACGAACATGACGATGAGCCCAGGCATGCACATGGACATGAGCGGTTCGGCCGGCCCATTGATGCAGATGAACCTGCCGTCGCTCCCGACCGGCTTTTATCGGCTCTGGGTTGAGTTCCGCGGCGCCGGCAGCAAGGTCTTCACCGCGCCCTTCACGCTGCTCGTGCGCTAGCTCGACGTAGGCGACTTGCGGCGATCGCTGCAAAGAAAAGCAGCGTCGCTAGCAGAACGATCGTCGCGCCGCTCGATGCCCGCACGTAATACGACAGGTAGAGGCCGCCGACGGTGCTGGCCGCACCGAAGACCGCCGCCATCGCCATCATCGGCGCAAAGCGCGACGTGAGCTGATAGGCCGCCGCCGCGGGTGTGACCAGCAGCGCGGCCACCAAGACGATCCCGACTGCTTGCAGCGAGACCACGATCGTGAGCGCCAGCATCACGAGCAGTGCGTACTCGTAGAGCGGCGACGCGATGCCGCTAGCCTGAGCAACGACCGGGTCGAACGTCGTATAGAGCAACCCGCGGAACAGTACGATGACCGCGACCGCCACGACGATGCTCAAAACCAGAATCAGCCAAAGATCCTGCGGCTGCACCGCAAGGATGTCACCGAAGAGAAAACTCTGCAGATCGACGGCGTAGCTGCGCTGCTGGCTCATCAGGAAAACGCCGAGCGCGAACATGCCGGTGAAGAGCACGCCGATCGTCGTGTCGAGCGAGATCCGGCCGCGGCGATGAACGAACCCGATTCCCAGCGCCGTCACCACCGCGACGATTCCGGCGCCGATGTAGAAGTTCGCCCCGCGCAGATACGCGATCACGATGCCGGCAAACGACGCGTGCGCGATGCCGTCCCCGATGAACGCAAGCTTGCGCAGAATCACGTACGTGCCCATCGTCGAGCAGAGCAGCCCAACCGCGAGCGCCGCCACAAACGCCCGCTGCATAAACGCATAATGAAACGGCTGCGCCAAAAGGTCAATCACGTGTCACCGTGAGTGGAGTCACTGTTTTGTCATCCTGAGCGAAGTCGCGAAGCGACGGAGTCGAAGGACGGTCATCACGTGTCAGTGTCATCCTGAGCTTGTCGAAGGATGACCCGTCACGCAGTGTCATCCTGAGCCGAGTCGAACGGCGTCACGTTCGTATTTCCGGGTGAGCGGCGTGCGCCTTGTGGGGCTCGTGATCGTGACGCAGGTGACCGTGCGTGTGAGTGTGTTCCCGAATCGCGCTGTAGGCACCCGACGCAACGACTTCGCGCGGCGTGCCGAGCGCGAGCACGCGCCGGTCGAGCACGAGCAGACGGTCGAACCATTCATCCACGCGATCGAGGTCATGTGTCGCCATCAGCACGGGCAACCCCTCGCCGACGAGTTTGCGAACTATTCGGCGGAGGGCCTCTTCGGTCGCCGCATCAACGCCGGTCGTCGGTTCGTCGAGCAGCAAGAGTTTGGGCTCCTGCGCGATCGCCCGCGCAACGAAAGCACGCTGCTGTTGCCCACCTGAAAGCTTTGCGATGTGCCGGTCGGCGAGCGCGCTCATATTGACGGCCTCGAGCGCATAACGAACGACCTCGCGATCGCGCGGCCCGAAGCGCTCCCAGAAGCGCAGGTGCGCGAATCGCCCCATCGAGACGACGTCCCGAACCGTCGCAGGAAACGTCCAATCGACGGCCTCGACCTGCGGCACGTACGCAATCTCTCCTGCCGGCAGCTTGCGTGGTTGCGAACCCAACACTCGCAGTTCGCCGCTCGTCGGCAGCAAGAGTCCCGCGATGGTCTTGAGCAGCGTGGATTTTCCCGAGCCGTTCGGTCCAACGATGCCTAGCGCTTCGCCGAAACGCGCCGTCAGCGTAGCGCGCTCGAGCGCGGTAAAATCATCGTAGCGCACGGTGAGATCGCGCGCCACAACCGCGTCCCGTCCCGTGTCACGCGCTGCCACGGTGTCCTCCATCACCTTGTCATCCTGAGCGAAGTTGCGCAGCGACGGAGTCGAAGGGCTGCCCGTGTCATGCCTGAGCCTGTCAGCTGTCATCCTGAGCGGAGTCGAAGGATGACATCACTTCAGCGTCTTCACGATCACGCCGGTATCGTAGTTAAGCATCGCGAGGTAGTTTGCGACCCGCGGATCGGTTCCGACCGAATCGTCGTAGAGGTCCTCGACGACCTTGATTCCGGCGCCTTGCGCGATCGAGTAGAGCAGCTTCGAGCTGTACTCCGGCTCGCTGAAGACGCCGTGCACGTGATGCTGCTTGGCGAGATCGATCAGCTGCGCGATCTGCTGAGGATTCGGCTCCTGACCGGGATTGCGCTCGACGAAACCGAGCGTCGTGATGCCGAAACGGTCGTTGTAATATTGCCACGCGTTGTGAAAGACGATCATGTAGCGGTGCGAGGGTGGAATCGTCGCGATCTGGCGTCGAATCTGCGCGATGAGCTCGTCGAGCCGCGCGTCATAGCTCGCGGCATTGCGCCGGTACTCGGCGGCGTGCGCGGGATCGACCTCGATCAACGCATCTCGGATCTTGCGCACGTATTCTTTCGCGAGAACCGGGTCCATCCAGAGATGCGGGTTCATATTCTTCACCGGCAGCCCATCGGCGGCAACGACGACGTGCAGATTATGCGTCCCGGCATTACGCAACAGCCGGTCGAGCCACGTCTCCAGACCGGCGCCGTTCTCTACCAGCAGGTTTGCGTCGGCGACGGTCGCGACGTCCTGCGGCGCCGGTTGAAACGTCTCGGGCGACGCGCCGACCGGCACGATGTTCTTGACGCTGACGTACTCGCCGCCGACACCCTGCACGAACGAGTTGAGCGTCGAAATGGTCGTCGCCACGCGGACTTTCCGCATCGTGTCATCCTGAGCGGAGTCGAAGGATGCGCGATGCGCACACGCCGTCAGGGCCGCTGCGAGAAGAGCGACGCCAAGAACGCGTTTTAACAACACGCGCGGCATCGACCGAAGAACTCCATCGCGTGGCCGTCAAGCTCGAATCCGTGGAGCGCGCGCAGCGATTCAGTAAACTGCTCCACCGCGGTGCAATCAACATCATCGACGCGTCCGCACTCCGCACAGATCGCATGGTGATGGTGATGCGCCGGCTCGCAGAGCATGAACGTCGCCTCACCCTCCGCGTCGGTTCGCTCGGTTACCTCGCCTTTCGCGCGCAAACGGTCGAGCGTGCGATAAACGGTTGAAAGCGAGACCCGCGCGCCGCCGCGCTTGAGCCGCTGGTAAATCTCGGCGGCTGAAAGAAAGCGCGGCTCACGCTGCAAGGTGGAAGCGATCAGCTCCCGCGGTCGCGTAACGTATTCCGCTCGAATTGCCACGCAACGAGTTATTTGCGAACTATTCGCAAAATCCTTCCCTTTGTCACCCTGAGCCGAGTCGAAGGGTGGCCTCTTCTATGTGTCACCATGAGCGGAGTCGAAGGGCGGCGTCAACCTTTGTCACCCTGAGCCCCTCCACTACGCTCGGGACAGGCTCCGTCGAAGGGTGGACGAACTCGGACTGGGACTTGGGCTGGGGCTTGGACTTGGCGTTGGGCAGGTGGCGACCCCCATCTTTGCCTTCGCGTGGACCTGATCGCGCCAGTACGCCGAGGTCTCCGACCAGGCCGGCAGAACCAGGCCCACCGCCTGCGCGCGCGTTTGCACTTTGGGGATCACGTCGGTGAACCGCTTCGGCACCGTACCTCCCTCGCCGTTGACGACGTTGGCGAGCGAAAGCCACGCGTCGGAGAGCATCATCGTCGGCAGAGCCTGAGCGGCGGCCGGACACGAAGCATTCAGGCGCGCAGCCATATCGGCCTCTAGCGCAAGCGCCCACGCGGTGGTCTCGGCGATCTGCTCGGTGAATGCCGCTCGCTGCGTTTCACTCGAGCAAACGCTCTCTAGAATCTGGCGCTCTTCATAGATAACCTGCATGACGTCCGCGATCGCACCGAACCGCGCCATCAACTGCCCCGAACTAGCTCCCGGCGGGTGCCGGTCGTAATCGCGGAGGCGCGCCGAAGCGTCGTCGATCGTCTGGCCGTTGCAACGGTCAACCGCGACTTCGACCGGCGTCGCCTTTGCCGGCGCCACGCTGCCGAGGGCGAGAACCAGCGATGCCGCCATCAACAGTGTTTGCAAGAGCTTGCTCATCTGCTTTGACAGGTGCCCAGCGCGACGCGTACAATCCTCCAGGTCGCCAACGCGGCCCCGTGGGGATGTAGCTCAGCTGGTAGAGCACTTGCTTCGCATGTAAGGGGTCCGGGGTTCGAGTCCCCGCATCTCCACCATTGAAATCGTGCGAAAAGTCTGACACAGTCGGCTTTTCGGGCGAAAGTGCCGTTATCTTCAGCGAGAATCGGGAGAAGATTTGGAACGACGCCCATCGAGCGTTCTTCCCGTGCCAGGCGACTCACCGATGCAGGCTAGACGACGCCAGACCCTTTGTCTAACTACTCGTTGGCCTTCTGCACCGCGCGCACGATAAGAGCGCGGTGGCGAGTACCCTATAAGTTAGGTACAAGCGGAGAGTGCATCACCGACCTTGGGTCCTGGCGGAATCACGGTCTCGTGCAGCAGCACCGATTGCCAGCCGCCATTCTTCCACACCAGCACGTCGGTTTGGCGCTCTTTGACGGCGAAGCATTTTCGAACGAGCTTTCCGCTAACTTCCTTAACGAAAGGCCCTGCGGCGTCCAGGTGCGTCGTTACAAGAGCGGTCTCTCCGTAAAGCCGAACGCGCGATTCCGAAAGAATCATCCTTTTTCGCGCACCGGATTTCCGAATAAAGTCGATGAAGCCGTCCTTGTCGGCAACGCTGCCAAAGCCGCTGACGACGATCCAATCGTCGGCGAGCAGGGCTTTTAATGCGTCGGCATTGCCGGTTAATAGCGCTTGATTGATTGCCTCATCCGTGCTCGAGGCACTCGCAGCCGTTGGACCTGTCGCTGTTCGTGCTCGCACCTGCGTTAGGGTAACTAGGATAACGAACGCTAACATTAGGGATGAAAAGCCGCTCGTCATCCAAGCAGTACGTGTCACGTGGTACCTCCGAGCCAGCCGGACCACTTGAGCACCGGTATTAACTTAGTGCACGTCACTTTGGAGCGGGCGAACCGTCGGACCAGTGGGACACCGGAATAGCGAGCGTCACCGGCTGGTATGGGCGAAACCCGGCCGATGGGGGAGGCGCTAGGATCGGCGACCCCTTGAAGCTCGCGGCCCACGTGGCCAGTTGGTCGTACGCGATGAACGGCATGACATGGGGACGCCACGGTCCGTCGGCTCCGAGTAGGTAGCCGTTTTTCGATAGCATGAACGCAAACGAGGCGGGAGCCGGATCGGTGAATTGGTGGTCGGCATACCCGGCTTTCGCTTTCGCCGCAATCTCTTCACGAGTATCGCCGGCGATCGCCCACTTCGTCAGTGCAAGGTAAAACGGGAGTACGCTTCGCACGGCCGGCGGATTGAGGCATGCCGGCCCGAGACCGTGCCAGTTCCAGAACTCGGGATCATCGAAACCCGCCGTCCACGAGCGTCCGACAACGCAGACCCAGCCGTTGGTGCCCTTCACCCCGACGACGTAGCCTTGCTTCGTGAAGACGAGCACTTCAGCATGAGCGGAGATCGATGACGGCCCTGCCGAGCGAGCCAAGGCGATCTCGGCGGCAGCGCTGGGCATCAGGTACTTCGCGATCGGCGCCATCGTCGGGTTGGGGTTTGGCGAGGGGGCCTGTCCGAACGCTGCGGTGGAGAACGCAAGCGAGAGCGCAGTGGCTACGCCAGCAAAGGCGATCTTCATGGGGCCTCCTTAAGTAAGACGAGCGTTGCAGAGATCGGCGGGGCAGCAGGCAGTTGCGGAATGCTGAGCGCACTCGCCCCTCGCGTTGTTCGACGCAACAAAGACCGTTGGAGCACCGGGCATGAGCTTACTTTGCACAACGCCGCTTCAAAATGAAATGTGACAGGGAGCCCTGCAAAGCGGCCGAGGTTGAAACCGGTGGGGCCGACCTTCTCGACGCGTCCGGTTATCCTTAGCTTAGTGCGCCAACATCTGTTCGACGTGTTGCCGGAAGACCGTCGGATCGAGTCTCGGCGCGCTCGTTACGGCAAGCTGATGCATCCAAAAGGCCGGCTTTGGCGGCGCTGATTCATCCCAGCGCGCACCCTTTCCATAGAGGAAGTAGACGTCCCACGCTGGCCCGCGCTCGATTCCCAGCAGACGAGAATAGGCCTTGCCTAGCGCTTCGTTGGGATCCCAATAGTTGTTTGCGCGAGGATCCGTGATCAACCCCATTCCGTATTTGACATCGGACTCGCGCGCTCGCAACTCCGGAACCCAAACGAAGAATGCGGCGAGATCCTTAGCGGAGACTTTCGCCAGAACGTCTTGTCGAACTTCGAGAGACCCCCGAAGACAGGCTGGTCAAGTCGGGCTGACGAGAACGACGATCCATACGCTGTTCGCCGCTCGATTGAACGCCGCGCGTAACGGTTCACCGTCGCCGCGTACAATTTGATAACCGGAATCGGCCGCAGCGGTTCGGGAACAACCGCCGAGCACAAGTGCGGCGCCGTAGCCACCGAGGAACGGTTGGCGCGTCAACCCGTTCATTCGTGTGTCGCCCCATAGAGAGCGTACAGAAGCGATAGAAGCCATAGTCCGGTCGCAACCCAGGTCACGATCCGAGCGATACGCAGGCTCACCGGCATCGGCGATGCGTCGCAGGCGGCTCGGCGACGGTAGGCTTGCCAAAAACTGAACGCGAGCAGGAGCGCAGTGAAGACCTCAAGCCAAATCATGTAGGGGCGCAGCGTGGCAATCGCGATCAGCCCGCTCGCACCAAGCACGGGAAGCAGCAACGGCGCAATCGACGGACCGACTCAGCACGCCGCGGCAACCGACGCGGTCACCGCGGAACCCGTAGCGGCCGTTGCCGCACCGACCGCCGCGGCGTCCTGCCGAACGCTCACTGCTCGGCAATCCGAGCGCAGCTGGCGATGCGCGCTGCGTTGTCGCCGACGATTGCTCGAGCTAATCGAAGAATTTCACGGACTCGTTCGTCGGTGATGCGATAGATGATGGAACGACCATCACGCTGAGCGCTGACGTAGCCGCACCATTTTAGGCAGGCGAGGTGATTGCTGATTCGGTTTTGCGGCACGCCTAATTGGCTGACGATCTCGCCGACCGACCTCGGACCGTCGAGCAAGGAGCGGACGATGTGCAGCCGATTCACGTCCGCGAGGCCGCGAACGAATTTTGCTTGAAGCTCGTCCGCCGCGCCCTCGAGGAGGTTCCTTGGGCGGCAACTTGGCGATGATAGACACCGCCGTTATTCGGGCCGTCGGCGATACCTTCCAAAGAAGAGTTCAGGTACGTAATAGAGTGCGATTCCGCCCACCAAAGTGACGAGCGCGATCGTATTCCAGCCCCGCGGGCCTAACGGCGCAACCCCAAGCCCGTATAGAAGCGCAACGGCGGCCATGAGTAAAAAGAACGGCCCGGTCGCATAGCAGTGCACGCGCCCGCATCGCAGTGCGTTGACAAGGCACCCGACGCCCATTACCACTAACGCGACTGCCCATATCGCGCTGCGCCATCCATTGCTGATGGCGAAAAATCCGCTCGCGACAAGAACGACGATCGGAAGCCAGTAAATTGCGATCGTGGCGAATCGGTCCGAAAGCAGGTCGACCGATTCGCCGGCGCCATCAGGCCTCATGATAGCGTCTTAGTTTCCATAGCGCCGACAGAAAGCCCATCGTACCGTTGACTTCATGGACGGCGCGGATTTGAGAAGACCTCAGGCGAGTGCCTGACCTTCATATGGAGAACGTTTTTGCTGCATCGCCCGCGAAGGTTCTGGTCGTGCTGGGCAAGGTCGCCAAAGAAGCGCTCTTGGGCCCGAACGCTCAGCTTCCCGAAGCGCCGCAAGAAATTAATCTGGGCGGAAAACCTCGCACAGTGTTCTTTCTTCCGCATCCGAACGAACATGGCGATAAGAAATCCTTGGCAGCGCATTACGGTAATGAAGCGGTAGAGAACGCGAGGCGTACCATAGCGGCAGTTTGATGCTGCTCCTTTCCGATCGCTTCACCCCAGTTTGACGGTCCGGACCGCCGGACTGAGGTTCCCCACGGCATGATGCGCGCTCAGGGTCGAATCGTACTCCGCGATAGCCGGGCGTCAGCCCCTCAGTCACAGCTGGGCTGTCACTGGCCAACTGTGCACGTCAGTTGTGCTGATGTGCGTGTCGGCGCAAGTCGCATAGCGGCATGATTGCGGTGACCGTATGGCTGGCGCCCCAAGCAGACTGGAGCGACGCGTTGCACGGTCGGCCCGATGGCCCGCTGCGACCCCATTTGGGTCGTGGCGAAACGTCGGGACCCTCTTAGCTACGAAAGGAACCTACCCATGCGTTCGTTCACCTCCATTCTCTGGACCATGGTCGCACTCGGGGCTCTCGCCGCTTGCTCCGGCAATATGGCGACACCCGGTACTGCCCTACCCAGCGATGTCACGCAGAGCCACGCTAGCGATCTATCCCCGCTGGCCGTCGGCGCACTCGGCCGGGTCGCCATTCGCACCAGCGGCGGATTCTTCGTCACCGCGATCGGCGGCGGCGGCGGCCCCACCGAGCCAAACTGCAGTCCATACTGGGTCGCGCTGCACCAGAACGCCACGCGTATCGGCCCGTGGGAAACGTTCAAGTTGGTGCGCGTTCCGACTACGGTCACCGGTTCACGCGAATACGCATTTCAGACCAGTGACGGCGACTATATCACCGCCGTCAACGGCGGCGGCATTGGCGATCAAAACGGTACGAATCCGAGTTCTCAGTTGATAACCAATGCCACGAGAATCGGTGCCCAAGAGGAGTTCAGAATCGTTCCCGTTGACACCGCGGACCGCGGCGAAGTCGCAATCCAAACTCCGGACGGAAAGCACTTTGTCACCGCAGTAAACGGCGGCGGCTGCGGCGGTCCGGACAGCGTGCCGTTCCACAGCAACGCCAAAGCGATCGGTCCTAACGAGTCGTTCACACTGATCAAGGGTGCGGTACACGTGTAGTTCTCAAAAGAACTTCACCGATGGGGAAGCACACGAGGCTGCGCCGCACAAGCGGCGTAGCCTCAACCCATGCCTGCACGCATAAGGCGCGCTGGGCGAGATCAGCCGAAGGTGAAGTCAAAAGCCTCAACGCCCGGGCCGAGGAACTGAATCTCGAACTGCCGATCGACAATCGGCTTGGGTTGCCGGATCAGCTGATACGTCCGCTGCTCGGAGACCGAGCCGTAGCCATTTTCATCTACGTCGCTTCCGTGCGCCGTGCCGGGCGGCTGCCCATCAACGAGCACTCGGAATCGTACGGAAGCTCCGCGACTTCTCGCTCCCATGATGAGGTTGACGTCGCGAGCGTGAAAGCGATACGCAATCCGACCCCCAGGCTCGTTCAAAACAACGCCCTCGTTCTCCATCGTCCACTCACCGGAGAGCGCCCAGTCATTGAGCCCAAGTTGCGCGGGGACTTCATAGCCGTGACGTTGGTTGGTTACCACGCCTCCGGGCGAAGCAAAGTTCTCGGTGCGCTCGAAGCCGAGAAAGTTTTCCTCCGACTTCAGGTCGCTCCAATCGGCGGCAGCTTCCAGACCTTTGGGATCCACCGAGACCAGCCCGTTCCCGACCCCGTGGTTCCCCGCTTCGACCAGCAGCTGTTGAATGGTCCGCTCCGATTGCTCGTAATCGCCTTCGCCGAAGTGGTGATGGCGAATCCGGCCCTGCGCGTCAATGAAATACATCGCCGGCCAATATTCGTTCCCAAAGGCGTTCCAAATTGCATAGTTGCTATCAACTGCAACCGGATACGCGATCTGCATCTCCTTCATCGCTCGCCGAATGTTATCGAGGTTCTTCTCGAATCCGAACTCGGGCGTGTGCACCCCGATCACCACTAAGCCTTTGTCGTGATACTTCGCGGCCCACGCGCGGACGTACGGGAGCGTTCGCAGCCAATTGACGCACGTGTACGTCCAAAACTCCACGAGGACGACTTTGCCGCGCAATTCGGCGCCGGTCAGCGGCTTTGAATTGAGCCACTCGACGGCGCCGTTGAAACGAAGGTAAGGTCGCGTTCACCATCTGTTTGTCCTCGGCTGATGCCTGCATCGGGCACGCGACCGGAATCGCAACAATCGCGAGAACGGTTGCCAGGGCTGCGATCGGCAGAAGCGCTTTTTTCATCTGAGATGCGTGATGGATTCCCCGTCGCGCGAAGCGTTCCGCCGGGCATGGGCCGTCTACACGACGGCTGCGGTTTCGAAGTAATGCCCCCGATCGAGATCCTCGATAAGTCCGGGCTGAGTCGGGCGCCATCCCAGCAGTTGCTGCGTTCGTGCGCTCGAAGCCGGGACGTCTAACGAAGCGAAGCGCGCCAAAAAGCCAAAATGATCGGCGGCTTCTTCGGGCATTGTCGAAACGACCGGTACGTTCAAGTGCCGTCCGATCACGCCGGCAATCTCTCGAAACGCAACGCCCTCGTCGCCGATCCCGTGATATATCGCTCCCGGCGTACCTTTTTCAATCGCGAGTCTGAAGAGATGTGCGGCGTCAAGCCGGTGAACCGCTGCCCAACGGTTGAGCCCGTCGCCGACGTACGCAGAAACGCCCTTTTCACGCGCGCTACCGATGAGATGGGGAACGAATCCATGATCGCCCTTGCCATGCACCGAGGGCGGAAGCCGCACCACCGAGGCGCGAACGCCGCGCGAGGCCAGCTCGAGCGCAGTCTCTTCGGATCTGCGCGGCCACGCCGCAGTTAATGCCGGATCGGGTGTGGTCTCTTCGGTCGCGACACGCCCCGGTGAGAGAAGTGCCGTGCCCGACGTCACGAGTAAGAGCCGCTCGGATCCGGCGAGCGATTCGCCGAGCGCCTCGATCGCGAGCCGATCGGTCTGGGCTGCAGCCGGAAAATTTGCAAAGTCGTGGATGAAGGCGGTGTGGATGACGCCGTCCGATGCGGACGCCCCGCTTCGCAAACTCTCGAGATCGTCGAGCGAACCGCGATGCACCTCGGCGCCGGCGGCGGCAACGGACGCCGCCGAGGCATCCGAGCGCGCGAGGCCGAGCACCTGATGGCCCGCGGCAACGAGTTCTTGGACGACGGCGGAGCCGACGAAGCCGGTTGCGCCGGTGACGAAAACACGCATGAGAGAAACCTCCGTTCTGGGTGAGCCTCGGCGCCGAGCCGGCGCCTGATGTCAGTGGTTGACATCAGCTAGTATAGCACCGATGTCAACCGCTGTCATCACCGTGTATAATCAGCTTATGGGTCGATGGAAGCCGGATGCGCGCAGCCGCCTCGAGCAGGCGGCACTCGAGCTCTATAGCGAGCGTGGATTCCAGCAGGTCACGGTCGAGGAGATCGCCCAGCGGGCGGGGCTCACCGAGCGAACGTTTTTCCGCCACTTTGCCGACAAGCGCGAGGTGCTCTTCTCGGGCGCCGGCGCGCTGCAGGAGCATCTCATACGGGCACTCGACGACGCGCCGCATTCCTTATCAGCGATTGATGCGGTCGGCAAAGCCGTTGAGGCGGCGGTCGCGCTCTTTCGGGAGCGCCGGCCTTTCTCGCGGCAACGCCAAGCCATCATCGCTGCAAACGCAGAGCTTCAAGAGCGAGAGCACATCAAGCTCGCGTCACTTGCGTCGGCGCTCGCCGAGGGATTGCGCCGGCGCGGCGTGAGCGATCCAACGGCGACGCTCGCCGCGGAGATGGGCATTGCCGTCTTTCGGATCGCGTTCGAACGCTGGCTCGGCGAGACCAACGAACGCGATCCCGTCGCAGATCGTCCGAGAGTCGCTGAACGAGTTGAAGGCAGTAACCGCCGGGAAATGAACTGCAGCCCGGATATGACGATCGACCTACCAGCTCCCATATCCGCATACTTCACCGCTCGCAACGCATTTGACATTGACGCCGTTCTCGATCCGTTCGACGATAACGCCATCGTCAAAGACGAGGACTCGGAGCATCGCGGACGGGCCGCGATTCGAGCCTGGGTCGAAGAGACGACACGAAAATACCGCCCGACGCTCGAACCAAAAGATGCGAAGGAAGCGCGCGGCGAAATTATCGTCTCCGCGCTCGTCTCAGGCAACTTTCCAGGTTCCCCGGTGTTGCTCGACCACACGTTCGCGCTGACTGGCGAGAAGATTACACGTTTGGAAATCAGCTAACGGGTCGCGGCGGAGCTTGACGCGAACCGGACGGTTATATTTCCAGCGCGACGGCGACGGCGACGGCCTCGGTCCATTCGGCGCCATGCGCCATGGTGCTCTCCAGGTGATCGCCCATCACCGCGCGCAGCGCGGCGATGACCCGCTCGTACTCCTGGCGCTCGGTATATTCGCGCCGCGCTTCCAGCTTCGTAAGCCAAGCGTCCACGAATCCGAGCAACATCGCGCGCTTAGGAGCGGCATCAACGCTGCGATGCTCGGACTGCACTTGCAATACCCCGACCGCTACCAGATGCTGAAGCATATAGGCCGTTAGCACCGTCTGCTTGACGTCGCGGCTGGCGAGGAGCGCTTGTGTTGCACAGGCACGGGCATCGTCAAAACAGTCAAGAGCGATGAAATAGGCCGCCATATTGCAAAGGTCGTTTGCGACGGCGCGACGGTTCTGCATCGCTTCGTGCGCCACGCGAGCCTCCTCGGCGAGGTGTAGTGCCGTAGCCGCGTCGCCGGCCGCAAACTCGACCTCGGCAAGCTTCCCCGCGATCGACGCGGCCGGCCGTTCGAGATTCAGCGCCTCGTAATAGGCCAGCGCATCGGCGTAAAAGCGTCTCGCACCCTCGACGTCGCCACATCGCGAACGCGCGGTTCCGAGGTCGCCGAGCACGAGCGCCTGCATCCGGCGGTTATCGAGCAGTCGCGAAACGGCGAGCGCCACCTCGAGAAGGCTCTGGCCCTCGGCGGCGCGGCCCACTCCGCCGAGTGCGCTTCCTGCGGCTTGCTGTGCGCGAGCTAGTTGCAATTCGTCGAGTCCGTCGTCGAGCTGCAGGGCTTGCTGCGCCGCCGAAAGAGACGCTTTATACTCGCCGAGCGAACCGCATAACTCCGCGTCCGCGACGTAGAGACGCGCCAGCACCTCGGGCGGCGTTTCTTCGTCGCTGCAATCGATCGCGAGGCGAACCCATCGCCGCCCCTCTACCGGAGCGATCGAGTACCAGACGCGGCCCAGTGCCGCGGCAAGCACGCGACCCGAGCCTAAATCCCGACGCTCGGCGAGCGACCAGACGAGGGCAGTGCGAAAGTCATCTACTTCCGCTACCGCATCTCGGAACCATGACCGTTCCGGGGCGTCATACCAATCACGGTCGAGCCGCTGCGCCACTTGCAGAAACGCGACCAAGTGCCGCTGGGCTAGAGCCGCTCTTTCGCCGTTTTGCTCCAGCTTTTCCAACGCGTACTGCCGCGTCGCCTCGAGCAGATGGTAGCGCGAATTTTCGCACTCGAAATCGACCGCGATCAGCGACTGCGCGACGAGCGACGAAAGCAACTCCAAGAGATCGCCGGGCGGAAGCCGTTCGTCACAGCAAACAGCGCTCGCAGATTCTAGCGAGAAGCCTCCAGCAAAAATCGCGAGGCGACTGAAGAGTAGACGCGCCTGCGAGGAGAGCAATCCGTAGCTCCAGTCAATGATGGCGCGCATCGTCTGGTGTCGCGGAATGACGCTAGTGACGTTGCCGGTGAGAACATCGAAGACCCTGTCGAGGCGCTCGCTAATCTGGCTCGGTGAAAGCACCGCCGTGCGGACCGCTGCGAGCTCCAGCGCGAGCGGCAAACCGTTGAGGCGCCGGCAGATCTCCACGATCGGCTCTACGTTCTCGGGTGTTAGCGCAACTTGCGAGTCGACCGCGCGCATACGATCGACGAACAGCTCGACGGCCGCGTAACGAAGCGCTTCTTCGGGCGTCGGTATTCCGCGACGCGGAACGGCGAGCGGCGGAAGGCGGTATGCACGTTCGCCGGTTACGCTCAGTGCCTCACGGCTGGTCGCGAGCAGTGCGACGTTGGGACACTCGCGCAGGAGCGATCCAACGACCGTCCGCGCGCCGGACATAACGTGTTCGCAGTTGTCGAAGACGATCAAGGCTCGTTTTCGCCCGAGGTACGCGACGAGCGTTTCCAAGAGCGGACGGTTCGGCGATTCTTGCACGCCAAGCGCGGCCGCTAAAGCCTGCGGCACTAATGCCGGATCGCTAATGGGTGAGAGGTCGACGAACCAAACCCCATCGGCGAAGCTGTCGAGCAGCGCGGTTCCGACAGCGACGGCTACGCGCGTTTTACCGGCCCCGCCCGTTCCGACGATGCTGACGAGCGGCGTACTCGCGAAAAGATCGACGATCTCTTTGACGACCTCATCACGGCCGAGGAAAGAGGTGAGTTGGAGCGGCAGATTGTGAGGCGGCGTTTTGGCGGATTCCTCGAGCCGCAATCCGCGCGCGCGTTTCGCCGATAGCTCGAGCTCGATGCGAGCTTCTTCGGTCAGCGCAAGCGCATCGGCGATGCGTTCAAGGGTGTACCGATACGGAACTTTCCGGCTGCCGCGCTCCAAGGCCGAAACTGCTTGCACGCTAACGCGCGCACGGTCTGCAAGCATTTGTTGCGAAAGGCCGGCCTCCGTTCGCAAGCGTCTGATCAGGCTGGAAAGGTCAGCGCCGGTTGCCGTGCCCACTAGCCTCCGGGCGAGGGCGCTATTCCGTATGGGTCGCCGTCGATCGAGATCGTCTGAAGTTCGATGAAACCAGTGTGCGGGTTCACGGCATCAATGAGGCCTAAGGCGTCGGCGACCCACAGGTGCTTCTGCCCGGCATCGAAGTTGAGCCTGGTCGGCAAGCCGAGGCCGATGGAAAAGAGCTTGCAATGCGAAGTTTGCCGGCACTTGTAGATGCCGAGAGCTTCATCAATGTAGTAGAGGTTGCTGCTCCGGTCGAAGACCATCCCGCCGGCGAGCGTAATCCCAAATCTCACGAGCCTCCCGCTTCCGCGGCAACGATCGAACTTCACGATCGAGCCGAGCGCTAGGGGATTGCTGACGTCATTGAAACTCCAGTAGCAGTTGCCTTGCGGATCGATCGCAACCCCCTGGCCCGCAAGCCGATCGCTACCGTAGGTAAGAACGCGCGACGGCTGCGACGCGCCGTTGACGTAAACGCTCACGCTGCCGGTGCCGCTGCCCGCGCTCGCAGCGTTTGAAACTGCAACTAGATTTCGATTGGGGGTAACGCTGACGTCAATGGGTACCTCGCCGCTGTCGTCGAGGGTCGCAACCGGGCCCTTGGGCCCCTTCCGGGTGGACCGATAGATAAGGACGTTCGCATCGCCGGCGTTTGCAACGTACAACCAGCCCGACGGCGTCGTAACCATTCCTTGCGGTGCTGATAGCCCATTGGTTAACGTCTCAAGCAGCTTGAGCGAAAGGCCTTTTCGCCTGTATACCGACAGATCGTTGCTAGAGGGCTGCGCCGAGTAGATGTCGTTTCCGTAAAAATTGGCGTCGGGCCGGAATGCCCCGAGAACGGTGGGCGAATTCATCCGGGCCGGCGGGGCCACCATAGAGCCGGCCGAGCAGCCGGCAAGGAAAGCAACCGCCGCCAAGATAGCAATCGAAGACCGAGACTGATTAAGGCGCAGCACGGCAAGACTTCTTCAAGGGCGTCCGGCCGCCACCTGGTGAGAGCGTCCGGTTTTGCGGCCTCTGGCTCTGTGGCCCAGGCAAGCCGTAGGTCGCAACACTACGTGAGCAACTGTAACAGTAACTGTGTCGCAAAACCGCGGGCTGTACGGTTCCGGATGGGCGAACGTTTTGTTAGGCTTCGTCGCAGGCTACTCGCGTAGGCGAATTCGATCTTCTTTCGATCTTCTAGAGTCGCCTGGCGAGGGGCCGCGGAGAGGCACACGGATATCGACCAAGACTATCGCAACAGACAACGCCTCGCCTTCTTGGCTAAGGCCGGCGAAGTGCTGGCTGAATCGCTCGATCTGCAGACGACGCTCCGTCGTCTTCTGGAAATCATCGTCCCAGAGTTCGGTGACTGGGCCGCAATCGATCTGCTGGATGATCGGAACCGGCTCAAGACCGTTGCAGCGATTCATGCGGATCCCAGTAAAGCCTGCCTCGTGCGCCAGCTTTGCAATCGGTACAATCACAAGCCGCAGTTCGAGCGGCACGTTATCGATGCTCTACGCGCGCGCCGGCCTTGGAGAGTGGGCCAAATCGCTCCCGAGTTGCTCGAACAGGCCGCGGCTCCCGGAATCTCGCGCGTGATCCGCGCCTTGAATCCTCGTTCGGCCGCGACGGTCCCGCTTCGCACGCGAAACCATACTCTCGGCTCCCTCGTCGTCTACTGGGCTGAAACGCCCCGACGATACGAAGAGTCCGATATCCCGCTCTTTGAAGAGCTGGCAAAGCGAGCCGCAATCGCGATCGAAAACGCGCGCTTGTACGAACGCGAACGCGAGGTCGCAACGGAATTCCAACGCGCGGCGTTGCCGAACTCGCTGCCGGAAGTGCCCGGAATCCGTTTCCACGGAATCTACGTTCCGGGCAGCGCGCGAGCGCAAGTCGGCGGGGATTGGTACGACGCACTGCAACTCTCCGACGGTCGCATCGTCATCTCGATCGGAGACGTCGCTGGAAGCGGGCTCGCCGCTGCGGTGATTATGTCGTCAATGCGGCAAGTGATTCGCGGCGTAGCGCAAGGGTACGCCGGGCCGCTCGTGATGGTTGACGCGGCGGACCGGACACTTAAGTCGGAGTACCCCGATACGTTCGTCACCGCTTTCGTCGGTGTCTTCGATAAGGTAGCCGCAACCCTCACCTACGCGGTCGCCGGACATCCGCTGCCGTTGGTGCGAAACGCGAGCGGCGAGGTAAAGGCGCTCGAAGGATCCGATTTGCCGCTCGGGCTGCGCGCGCGCGGTGAAGCCACCGAGCACGTCGTCGAAATCGAGCCGAACTCCCTCCTCGTCTTTTATACGGACGGGCTCACCGAATCGCAACGCGACCTCGCTCTGGGCGAGCGGCGTCTGGCGGCCGCAGTTCGGCGTCCGAAAGTTGCATCGAGCGCGAACCCCGCGAAGGCGCTGTACGATGCCCTCATCACAGACGGCGTCAACGACGATGTCGTGATTTTGACGATGCGGCTTGAAACGCCGGCGACCGGAAGCGACGCGACGCCTCTGAGCAACCGGGTGAGACGTTGGACGTTTGACTCTGCGGATGCCGAAACCGCAAGCACGGCTCGCCACGAGTTCGTGCATGCCCTCGAAGAAGCCGGCGTATGCAGCAGCGATCTCTACGCTGCCGAATTGGTCTTCGGCGAGCTGATCGGTAACGTGTTTCGCTACGCGCCCGGGACGATCGAGGTCGTGCTCGATTCGAGCGTGGGCTGCCCCGTGCTCCACGTGCTCGATCGAGGCCCAGGGATTCGTTTTCGCTCCTCGCCTCCCGACGGATCTGCTGAGCGAACGAGGACGTGGTCTATTCGTCGTCTGGTCGCTGAGCGAAGACTTGAACGTCACCAAGCGCTTCGACGGTGGATCGCACGCTCGCGCGGTTCTTAACGTCCGGCGAGGGGGTGCTCTAACCAACGTCGAGGCTGTCCCGGTACGTCGATCATAAGCGGGCCGCTAGCCGGGCTCGTGGTCGTCGAGCAGCACAATGCGCTTCTCAGCCAGTTCGCGAGCAGTCGCTTCCCATTGTTCGCGCAGTTGCGGAGTTTCAGCTCGAAAGCGCGCGTTTACCGCTACTAGATCGATTGCGCGCGAGCGCGCGACTAGCGACTCAAAAGGGGTATAGGCGTGCGGAAAACGCCTGCGTAGCAACTCAACGACTGGAGAGAGGCGCTCCCAGGCGCGTATGCATGGTGAAGCGACGATCTGAACGATCGGGTACTCACCGACCATCCTCGCGTGCACTAACAGCCCGAGGCCGTTAAAGAAGTGCAGCACGATGAACTCGGGATGCGACGCCGCAGTTGCTTTGCCTTCAGCTATTTCGAGAACGTAGGCCGTTTCCGTCAGGCGCATTGCTAGACCGCGATAGACAAAATCGAGAGCCTTTGCGAACTGAGGCTCGTTGAGCGTCGCAAAAATTCGCTGAACTAGATCCGCCTCTTGCTGCCGACGCAAACGATTTATCTGCTGGTATGCAAAGAACGCACCCAAAGCGATGACGACGATCTGTCCGATTGCCGCTGCCGCCATGAGTTGCTCGAAGACTGACACTTTAGCGCTTTATGCCGCTCCCGCTGGATTTGTCATGAATGGGGACAGAGGTTCGTTACGCTCTTGTATCTCCATGCTACGGCTCTGCTGAGCGAGACTCCCTCGTCGCCGCACAGAGCTCAGGGCAAGCCGACTTGTACGCCCATCGTAAACGTGCGCGGAGGCGCAAAGTGATTCCCTTGCGCGTTGAGCAGCGTCACGTAGTAGCGATCGTTGAGCAGGTTTTGGATTCCCAGCGTCAAGGCGGTGTGCGGCGCAAGCGGGATGCCCTCGCCGAGATTGAAAATCGTATGCGGCGTAACCGCGCAGTAGCCCGGCGTGACCGGCGGGCAGATCGCCGAGGATAGTCCGCTGCCATACTCGCCGTCGGCGGAGAGCCAGCCGCCGTGCGCGTTATTTATCAGAACTCCGCCGGCGACGCTATAGGCTTGATTGTGATCGGCAGGCGTAAAATCGGTTGGCGAACCGAAGCAGGGCGCAAGCAGCTGCGTTTCGCAGCCTTTGTTGAGCGACACGGTGTGCGCGACCGACACGTAGGCTCTTCCGTTACGTGCGAGGGGCTGCACGTAGCTGAGCGCCTCCTGCGAGAGCCGCCCGAGGACGTAGTTAATGTCCTGATGCAAGAGGGTCACGCCGACCTGCGTATCGTCGATGAGGTCGTTGGCGTTCTTCTGCCAGACCCGAAAACCGAGCTCGCCCGGCCCGACCGGAATGTGCCCGCCCAGTTCGAGTTGGGTATCGCGCTCCGGTTTGAGATCGAACTGCGCAGGCACCGGCTGCAACGGGAGATTCAATAGCGCTGCAGCCGTGGGCGAGACATTCTCGAATGAGAACGGCTCGAAGAAGCGCCCGACGTACGCATAAATGTTGGCGCGCTTGCCGAGATAGCGGGTCAGTTTCAAGCGAGGGCTAAAGGCGCCGAATCCTTGCGCAAACTCGGTCGACCGGATCGTGAAGAAGTCGTAGCGCAGCCCGTAGTCTGCCTCCCACAGGTCGTTCAGACGCCAGCTATCCTGGACGTACGACGTATAGGTGTTGCCGACGTTGGGCGCATCGTCAACGACCGTTGCCGGTGCGTCCGGCGTACTCGGCGTCAAGATCGGCGCGAGAAAGTTGTTCGGCTGGAGCGTAATGTTATAGTTCTTGTCAATCCGCGCCAGATCGTAGGAGACGCCCGCGCGAATCTCGTGGCGCCCCAAGCGTTGGGAATAGTCGCTCTGCAGGATGTAGTCGGTCGCGGTGCGGTTGTCGGCAAGCGAGTACGCACAGGTGGTTGGCGAAAAAACCCCGGTCTTTACCGCGTCGGCGCAATCGGCCGGCGTTCCGCCGTTTCCGAACGGCGGCGGCTCGACATTAAGGGCCTGGCCGTAAATCCAATCGTCGGTCGGGTCGCCGAAATCCGCGATCCGCGAGACTTTCAAGGCCGGACCAAACGTAATTCCACCGTTTTCGCCAAGCGCGTGGCGAAACTGCAGGCTCGCAAAGGTATCCTCTTGCGTCTCGTTATCATCGGTCGTCGCCGGCTCGCCATTGGCGACGTCGTTCGGTATTTGGAACGTCCCGTAACTGTGGACGAAAGTGACGTTCGTGAAGTTGTTCCCGCCGGCCGGAATGGCGACGTCGGCATATTGATTGAAGTTGCTCGCGTTGTTGTGCGGAGAACTGAAGTCCGGCGGATCTAAGCCGCGCGTCGTTTGCCAGCCGCCGAGCGAAACGGTATAGCCGCCGCCTCCGGCAATCGGGGCGTGGTAGTCGAAGGTAGAGTTCAGCTCGGCATACGAACCGACGGTCGAGTTGCCGTCAAAGCCGGCCGGCCCGACACCGCTTTTTGTCGTCAGATTGAGGACCGAGCCAAACTTTAGGCCGTATTGGGCAGGGTACGCGCCTTCGATGACGTCAACGTACGAGAGATCGTTGAGGTCGATTTCGCTGCCGATATCGCGGTTGAGCCCCTGCGGGAGCGCGACGCCATTGATCTGGTAGTTGATGACGCCATGATCGCCGTTGATGTGAACGACGCCGTTGGCGCCGCGAACGGCTCCAGGGAGCTGGATCAGCATCTCCGGGAAGCTGTTATCGTAAGGCAGGCGCGTCAAATCGGTGCTGTTGAGCGTGACGTCGGTGCCGCTCCCGCGGATCGGCAGCGAGCGTGAAACGACCACCAGGCCAATCTGTTTGAGCGGCGCCAGGGAAAGCGTCACGACCGCGCCGTCGCTACCCAGATCGACGCGTAACGAGGCGCGAAGGTCGCCGCTTTTTGCTTCCACGTCGTAGGTTCCAAAAGCGAGCGGAGGAAACGAAAAGCGCCCCTTGGCATCGGTCGTGGTCTTGAGCGTCGCGTTATTTCCCGCGGCGGTCACTTGAAGCGCGAGCGGCCGGAATGCCCTTGCTGAAAACCGTCCCCGTAAGGAAGGCGCTCGCGCTCGTTGCCAAGCACGGAGCAGCGACGGTCCACGCCAGCATCACCGCGGTCAAAGCAGCGCTCAACGCGCGCCGCACCGGTCGCTCCATTTGCCTCCTAGGGTCTCAGCGGAAAGGTCGATCGCTTCGGCCGTACGCCGGCCTCTGGCTATCGCGCTTATTGAAAATAGCTTATCATTATCAAATAGTCAAGGCCCGGGAGGCGCCAGACCGAGCTAAGACAAAACTTTGCCTTCTGAGGATCATGGTGAAAGAGAATACCCGGAAAACCAAACAACGAGAGGCGTTGCAAGACGTGCTCGAACGGGCCGAACGGCCGCTGAGCGTCGGCGAACTTCTCGACGCTGCCTCAAAGCGGATCGACGGGCTAGGCGTCGCGACGGTCTATCGGGCTGTGGGCACGCTCTTGGATTCCGGCTGGATCGAGGCGGTCGACATCCCGGGAGAACCGACCCGGTACGAGCGCGCCGATAAGGGGCACCACCACCATTTCCAATGCCAGACGATGCGATCGAGTCTTTGACGTCGCAGGCTGCCTGGAGAACTTGCGCAAGCTCGCTCCGCCGAAGTTTCGAGTCAGCGACCACGCCGTGACGCTGTACGGACTCTGCGCTAGCTGCGCGCGTTGATGCGATCCAAAACCTCGCGAATCGCGGCCAAGTAGTTCGAACTCTGGTCTGCAACAGAGCATACCGAAATCTGGTTAGGGTACTGTCGGACCCGCCGGAATGAGGTTTTAAGGATGATAAAGGTCAAGCAGAACGCGTTGGTCTCCCCGGTCGAAACCCGCGAGGAGCTGCTGTATCTGCTGACGCGGGCCTCGGAGCTCGAGCACGACTTAGCCTGCTCGTACCTCTACGCCGGCTATTCGATCAAGACGAACGTTGACGAAGGCGGCCTCACGCCCGATGAGCTCGCGACGATCGGCGTCTGGAAGCGTAAAATCGCGACCGTTGCCGTCGAGGAGATGCTCCATCTCGGCCAAGTTTCGAACATCCTCACTGCGGTGGGCGGTGCGCCGCACTTTATCCGCTCGAACTTTCCGCTTCCCGCCTCGACTTTTCCGTTTGGCATTGAGATCACACTCGAGCCGCTCTCGCGCGCACTCATCGAGCGTTTTCTCTGTTACGAGATGCCGGAGGAAGGCGTGCTGCCCGGCGAGCGCATGGCCGAGTACGACGAGATTCGCAAGCGAACAGGCGGCAGCATCGACGGCGCAGAGCTTGCACGCCTGCAAAACGCGATCGAGCCGTGGGATATCGACTTTCGCACGGTCGGCGAATTCTATCACAAGATCGAATCCGCGTTCGCGCGCATCCCCGAGGAACGTCTTTTTATCGGCAACCCCGCCACGCAGGCCAATCCCGGCGTACCTCGATCTCCCCAAGGAGCTCGTCCGGGTCGTGGATGCTGCGTCGGCGCGCCAAGCCATCGAAATGATCGTCGAGCAGGGTGAATCGCCAACGTCCGAACATCCCGATGCGCACTTCTCGGTGTTCGATACGATTCGACGAGAGTACGAAACGCTTGTCGATCGCGCGCACAAAGAAGGCCGGCGCTTCGAACCGTTTCGCCCAATGCTGAGCAATCCGAGCACGCGCGGAATCGGCATCGTCACTGGGACCAATCGCATCACCGGTGCCGTCGCGCAGGAGTTGGCCGCGCTTTTTAACAGCGCCTACGGCCTCATGTTAATGATGCTCTCGCGTTTCTTTGCGCATGGCGGCGAAACCGAAGAAGAGTTTCGGCTTCTGGCGCGCGGCACGTTGCGAATCATGGCGTCGGGCTTACGCCCGTTGGGCGAAGCGCTCGCAAAACAGCCCGCCGGCCCGGAGTATCCTGGCAAGACCGCTGGGCCGAGTTTTGGGTTCACCAGTCACATTCATACGCTGACGCATAAGGATGCTGCCTGGATCTTCTTCCTCGAACGGCTCTACGATCTAGCCCTCCGACTTACTCGGCTCAGTGACGAAACGACGCTGCCGCAGGAAGTTCAGGAAGCCGCCGCGGCGCTCGAGTCCGTTGCCGAGCATATTACGCCGTTTATCCCCAAGCAGTTCGCGCAAGTAACCCGCTTCGAGGCCGACGAGCGAAACGCGCGCACGACTATACGGCCCGAAACCGACGGCCCGTATATCGTTCGCAACCTGCGCAAGCTCACCAACTCCAAAGGCGAAACGCTCAACGTGCGCCCGATCGTCGCACTCTGCCGGTGTGGCGGATCAAATATCAAGCCATACTGCGACGGGACGCATGCGCGGATTGGCTTTACGAGTTCGAAGTCGCCGGACCGGGCGCCCGACCGCCTCGACCGCTACGACGCCGCAGCGATCGTCGTCCTCGACAATCGCGGTACGTGCTGCCACTTCGGCAACTGCACCGATCATTTGCCCAGCGTCTTTCATAACAAAGGCGAGCCCTTCGTGACGCCCGAGGGCGCGTCACCCGAGGCGATCGTTGAGATCGTTCGCGCGTGCCCCTCGGGCGCGCTCGGTTACGTGAAAGACGGTGTGGCTTACGAAGGCGAGCCGCGCGAACCCGAGATTTATGTCGCCGAGAATGCCAGTTACTACGTTCGCGGCGGTATCGAGCTCGAGGGCGAGCCGCTGAACAAGGGCGCCTCGCGAGAGCACTACGCGCTTTGCCGCTGCGGGCACTCGAAGAACAAACCGTTCTGCGACGGCACCCACTGGTGGATCGGGTTCAAGGACGAGGACAACTAGACCAAGATAATCCAGTGCGCTTCGCCAAAGGTTAACGTTGTATGGATCCGAGTTGGGTTGCCGCAATTGCCTCTGTCGCGTCGGCATTTATCGTGGGCGTTGCCGCTATTGCCGCCTTGCTTCAGATCAGGCACATTCGAAATGCCAACGAGATTACGATCTACCTTCACCTCGTCGATCGGCTCGAGTCTGCAAACGCCAGTGAAGCCTTCCGTTCGTTCGAAGACTTTGCTCGACAACTCCAGACCGATCGATCGCTGCGCTACCGGTTGGCGCAACCGCGTTTCGTACCGGAATTCCAGGAAATCGAAACGCTACTCCGCTTCCTCGACAACTTGACGATGCTCATTTTTACCGGAAGCGTCACGGAGCGCCTGATACTAACAAAGTACGCGGACGACATCATCCGGCTGTGGGATTCCCTTGCCGAAGCCGTCTATCTCCGCCGCTACGGCGTGCCGCATTTCGCTTCGACGTACGAACACCTGGCGATGCGTGCGAAAGCATATCTCGCGGGCGGCACGGTCGACCGCTTCTACGGGCAGCTGCAGCAGGATCCCCGCATGACCGGCGTCACGGCACCCGAGCCGCCCGACTCAGCGTCATAGCCCGCGATGTCGAAGCCCGATGCTGGAGTTAGAGGATGCAGGCATCGCCTCGGCACAAAGCTACGAGCATAACTATGTCACGCAGCGAGTTGAACGTAAGAAGGTCGACGGTAACCCTTCACATGGTTTCAAGCCTTGATGGCATCATCGCCAAGAAGGACAACGACGTTTCGTGGATGGACGATTCTGGAGATATCTACGAAAAAGGGGTTTCCGACGACGGTGATGACGAGGGCGTCGAGGCCATCGACTGCTTTGTGCTCGGTTCTCGCACGTACGAGCACGCGCTTCAGCTTGGGTGGCCGTATGGTGATACTCCAACGATCGTGCTCACAAACAGAGAGCTGCCGTCCACGAGGAAAAGCGTTGAGTTTTATTCAGGTGATCTTGAGGAACTGGTTGATGAGGTTCTCGCGCCGCGATATGAAAACATCTGGCTCGTGGGAGGAGCGATGCTCTGCCAGAGTTTTCTCAAGCTCGGCTTGGTGGATGAAATCAGATTGTCGATTATCCCAGTCCTATTAGGTGACGGGTTACGCCTGTTTGACAACTCCGATACCGAAGTGAGATGGCAGCTAAAGAACGTGGTCGCATATAGGACCGGTGTCGTTGAGCTGTTGTATCGGCGACCAATCCACGAACGTCCACCCCTTAAAGCTGCCGCGGATCGTTAACCGCCCGAAGCCTTCATCCGAGCTACGCGACCAGAAGCAAGGTATTCGACGTCAAACTTCTTCGGGGTGGACCGCAAATCCATCCGAGTGCACGGCTCCCGTCGTTACTGACGAACGTGTCGCCGATGGAATACCGCGAATACTATAGCCCATCGTTGCTTTCCACTCATCGTCCATCGCTTCGTAACATTCGCAGGAAGCCGACTCAAGGCCGGCGCGGTTGTGGATTTTGATGTGCCCGCGGGAGTAAGAAATAAGGCCAGCCGCCTGCAATTCCGCTGCAGCCAGAGCGACGCTGGCACGTCGTACTCCGAGCATTTGCCCGAGGAACTCTTGGGTTAACAGCAGTAGGTTGCCGCCCACGCGATCGTGCGCCATTAGGAGCCATCGCGCGCAGCGCTCGTTGGTAGGGTGCAGCGCGTTGCAAGCGATCAGCCGGCCTGAAGAGATCAGTACGGCCTGCGCATATCGTAGTGCAAACGATTTGAGTTCGGGCTCTCTTTCGAGGGCGGCTCGAAAATCCTCGATTGGAATACACAACGCGCTATCTGGTATTTGGACGATGCTTCGTTGGTTCACGCTGGCTTGTCCAAGAGCGGTGGCTAACCCGGTCATACCCTCGCGCCCGATGATTCCGATTTCCGCCGTGTCACCGTTCGACATTCCGACGACCACTGAGATGACGCTGCTGATCGGAAACAGCACGCGGTCGGGCACAGTCCGATCGTCGTTGATCAGCTCGTTATGTTTGAGCGACACGCTGGCGAACGGCGGCTTCAGCGCTTTCATCGCACGCTCGGAAAGATGGTCTAAAAACAAGTTGCCGGTGGAATGGCGTGATAGAGCTCGCTCTGTCATCGAGTTACTCGGCTCTGCCGGCGCATAGAATACCGGCAGCTGAGAGATGTTCTCGATGAGGGCCAGCCTGAGGTCTATGAAAAACGGGCCAACCGGCGCAATAGCGTCACGAAATGCGGTCGAGCAGTCATTATTTCTGCGTCACCTGGCGCTTCTCCCCGAACGATTAGCCCTGCCGCTGCATTGACAGTTATCGATTCAGTTGATAGCATCGAACAATGTCGATGCAACGGTGCTGCCCACCCGCCCGGATCCCCCGCGTGGACCTTGGCGCCGAGGCCGAGCTCTTCAAGGCTCTGGGCGATCCTCACCGGCTGACCATCCTCACCGCCCTCGATCGAGCCGAGCACGACGTGTGCGTCTGCGATTTCACCGACGCGCTTCCGCTCAATCAGCCGGCCGTGTCGCACCACTTGCGTCTTCTGCGCGAGGCGGGGCTCATCGCGGGCGAGCGACGCGGCACCTGGGTCTATTATCGTCTCGCTCCGGGAGCGCACGACCGGATCTCGACCGCTCTGTCATCCGTTTTTAGAAAGAAAGTTCCAGCATGAAAATGCACTTGAATTTAGCCGTTACGGATCTGGCGAAAAGCGTCGATTTCTACTCGACGCTGTTCGATACCAAGCCGGTCAAGCTGCTCGGTGATTACGCGCTCTTTATTAGCGATAACCCCGGCCTCGAGCTCGCCTTGGACGTCAGCGACCGAGTTGCGGCGTCGGTGGATGCCCATTATGGCGTGTGCGTCGATGACGTCGAGGATGTCGAACGGGCCATCGCGCGCTTGCAGCGTGCCGATCTCGTGTCGTCGATCGAACGCGACGGCACCTGTTGCTACGCGAAGCAGACCAAGGTTTGGGCCAGTGATCCGGACGGCCGGCGTTGGGAAGTCTATACCGTCCACGAAGATACCGTCGCGCGCAACGGCTCGCAGAGCAGCGGCTGTACAAGCGATGAGGCGCTGTCGTGCTGCGCGGCGGCATAGCGCGTTGGTAACGGGTCTGCTCAAAAGGAGCGCCACCGAAGCGCTGGGCTCGGCCTTCCTGCTCGCCGCCATCGTTGGTTCGGGCATTATGGCGGAACGGCTGAGTGGAGGGAATCACGCGATCGCGCTGCTCGCGAACACGCTCGCCACGGCGAGCATTCTTATGTGCCTCATCGCAGCGCTTGCACCGATCTCAGGAGCACATTTCAATCCGGCGGTGTCGATTGCCGATGCCATCCGCGGCGGTCTTCCCTGGAGCGAGGTCCCCGCCTATCTGGGCGCGCAACTGAGCGGAGCGATCGCCGGCGTCGTTACCGCAAACACGATGTTCGGCCTCCCAATGGTTTCCGCGTCGCATCACGTTCGCGGCGGTCCGAATCAATGGTTTGCGGAGTTCGTGGCGACGTTCGGTTTGCTCTTGATAATTTGGGGTTGCACGCGCTTCCGGTCCGCGCTTCTTCCGCTTGCGGTTGGAGCGTATATCGCGGGCGCCTATTGGTTTACGTCGTCGACGTCGTTCGCCAACCCGGCGGTAACGGTAGCGCGCTCGCTGTCCGACACGTTCGCCGGCATCCGGCCTCAAGATGCGCCGGAATTCATTCTGGCTCAGATGGCCGGCGCCGTGAGCGCCACCCTTCTCTTTGCGTGGCTCGTAGATGGAGAAGCCCATGCCGTCGCTTAAGTCGTCCGCGCTTTTCGTATGCGTCCGAAACGCTGCTCGAAGTCAAATGGCGGAAGCGTTTCTTAAGAGTATCTGTCCGGGCGACTTCGATGTGGAAAGCGCGGGCCTCGAGCCGGGTAAACTCGACCCACTAGCCGTTGCGGCGATGGATGAAGCCGGTATCGACATATCGCATAACCGAACGAAAAGCGCGTTCGACTTATTCGACGGCGGGCGAATATTCGATTACGTCATCACGGTCTGCGATGAAACGAGCGCGGAGCGCTGCCCGATCTTTCCAGGTGCGACAAAGCGCCTGCATTGGAGCTTTGCCGACCCTGCGTCGTTTGAGGGATCGTGGGATCAACGCCTTGCCTTGACTCGGATCGTGCGCGACCAAATCCGCGATCGCGTGCAGGCTTGGTGCGATGAGGTCTGTCCTACCTCGGAGACTGCGCTTCCACCGTGAGGCGCATCAACTCTTTGGCTAGGAACTGCAGCGCATCTCGTGGCGGCGCATTCGCCTTTTCTAGGCAGCAGAACTTCAGCACCATATCTTGCGATTCTCGCATGCTGATTAGGGTCTTTTGGTTAGCAAATTTATTTGCGCGTACTTTCATGCGCACCCAGACGCGCTCCATCGAGTTCATGGTTAGAATCTTGAGCCGAGTCTAAAATGGCCGGCCGTGCAAATCTCGATGATCTGCGCAAAGCTCAGCCGGCGGAAGATCTTGTTGCCATAGGCAAAGTCCTCACCGGGTTCAGTCGCATCGTAGCGCGCCTGCGCACCAAGATTTAGCGGCGGCCTCTGCTTCAAAATCTGATTCTTGAGATTGACGCCATAGGCGAGATCTTTTGCAAACAGTACGATCGCACCGCGTTCATTCGCATACCCGCCATAGACCGGTTCGGAGCGCTGCAGACAGTTCAGCCCTTTGACAGCTCCTTTAATAGCGATAGTGGCAATGGCCAACGGACGATCTAAGCTACGCAGCAAAGCGCGGGTCGGTAAAGCAGCCGGTCTGTATTGCATGCCGCAAACCGGATATAAGTTGTGGCTCGCGTGACTCTTTGGAGAGCACGCAGCTGGCGCCCGCTAGATGACATGCGCGGCTCCAAGAACGTTTTACGGCGCCGCTATAGACCACAATAACGCATTGCGGTAAGACAAACCGCACCTGGCGCAACACTTCGAATGGGTCCACGTCCAGTCGGTCGACGTCGGCAATGAGAACGTCCGGCGCGAGTTTCCTCAACGCGGCGACATCGAGATGGGCGACGATCGCCAAACCCGGCTCGCCGGCACCTCTGAGCGCGGCGCCCAGCAGCTGGACATGTTCGGGGTCGATGGCGGCCAAACAGCATACGCGGGCCATAGTTACAACGCTTTCAGGCGGACGAGGCAGTGCGTCGCCGCATAGACGAAGAAGCGTTCTCAAGCATACCATCGGGAAAAGGAACTGACCATCGTGAAAAAGTCCGATACCGCCGGACCGGCCTGAATTGTTCCTGGCCGAGTTCGTGCCGGAATCGGACCCGGCATATCCCATCATCAACGCGATCCTTCGCGTTGTGCCGGCCTCGCAGTGGTCGTTTGCGCGTCTGATGCCCGACGGGGAACTAGCCGGTCTCTTGCTCGACTCGCGGGGCAGCGAAGGCGCGCTATTGCAGCTCAAGGACGAGTTCGAGCGCCAACGCGAAAGAGCCAAGAAGGGCCCTCGCATCGCTGCGACGCTCGGTCCGCTCGGCGATTTCGAAAGCGGAATTACGCTGCTATTCGCCGACAGCAACGCCAGCTTCGGGATCCTGACGCTCCTGCGCACGAGCGAGCTCGGACCGTTCACCTCGAGCGAAATCAGCATGCTGACGCTCTCCCTCGACGCTACTTCGGAGCGCCTCTCTGGGCTGCGTCTGGACGGCGCCGAACCCGGACGAGAGGCTCGCCCGGACGAAGGCGTCCGGCCCGGCGACGTAGGGCGGCCCGCCGAAGCTGCGGAGGGTTCGAGCGAATCATTTTACGTGCTCGACCGCGACCTTCAGATCGTGCTCGCATGGAACGGCGAACAGCAGCGCCGCGTTGCACTTACCGGGCTGCGTACCACGATCGCCAATCGTCTGCCCGGAGTGCTCGAAGAAGCCGTCCGCGCGCTGATAGCCGACTGGCAGTCCGACTCCGATACGCAAAAGGCGGGGATAGCGCATCCAGTCCCGTTCTTAGTCGTCCGGACCCAGCCCATGACGGGGCCGGCGGGGCTCTTTATCGGCGTGAGTATCGACCGTTTTAGGTCGCCGAAGTCGCTGAGGGGCCCGGCCGCACGCTTCCACATCTCCCCCCGTGAGCTGCAGGTGCTGGCAATGCTGCTCGATGGGGAGAGGCTCGAGGATATCGGCCTAAAGCTCCACATCGCCACCTCAACCGTTCAGCATCACGTTAGGAGCATGGTCGACAAGACGGAAAGCCGGAACCGCACCGAGCTGATCGCTCGCGTGCTGGGCTGGGAGAACACGCCCAGCACCGGGCGCTTTTTACGATAGCGCCCTCCTTCTGTTTCGCGCTACACTAAGAGGTCAAGCATGAGTATACGATGCCGAATAGGGGTGCTTCCCTGGCTGCTGTCGCACGAAATGCACGCTCGAGTTTGAGGGGGACGCCTATGAATCGGTTTTATGCCTACGTTAAAGGGCTGGGGATCGCAGCGATCCACGTCGGAGCGCTCGCAGCTTTATGGCCCGGCTTCTTTCAGTGGACGGCCCTCGCCGCGGCAGGCGTCGTATGGTATGCCACCATAGGTTTAGGCATTTCGCTGTGTTTTCACCGGGTCTTAACGCATCGCAGCCTGCGGCTCTTCAAACCGTTCGAATACCTACTGGCGATTTTCGGAACGCTCGCGTTGCAAGCCGATCCAATCCGATGGGTTGCGGTGCACCGCAAGCATCACGCTCATGCCGATCAAGAGGGTGATCCCCACAGCATCCAGGGCGGGTTCAGGTGGGCGCATATGGACTGGGTCTACCGGCACAATATCGCGCTGCCCTCGGACGAAGAAATGCATCACTTTGCACCCGACCTCTACGCCGAGCCATTCTATCGCGCGCTCCAATACCTAAACATCCCGCTTCAGATCGCGCTAGGGTTGGGACTCTTTTTGCTTGGAGGATGGTCGTGGCTGATTTGGGGCGTTTTCGTCCGGCTGGTGATTAGTTATCATTCGACCTGGCTGGTCAACAGCGCGTCCCATATGCTCGGCTACCGCACCTACCCGACTGCCGACCAATCAACGAACTGCTGGTGGGTCGCGCTGATCTCGTGGGGCGAAGGCTGGCATAACAATCATCACGCGTTTCCGTTTTCGGCGCGTCACGGTTTGCGCTGGTTTGAGATCGATATGACGTGGTGGCACGTTAGAATCCTAGCGTTTCTGCGACTTGCCGATCGAATCAAGGTCCCAAGCAAATCGATGCTGCAGCTGGCGAAGTTACGCACAGCGAGCGCGGCCTACAATACTTTAAAAATGAAGTCTCTGCGCCGCGAGGTGCCGTAAAGGCCGTAATCGCAGACGCTGTCGTCAACGCCGCCACCCAACTCATCGTGGGTCGCGCTTGGCGGTTGAGGCAGACGGGATGCTTTTGCTGTAGTCATGATCGACCACAGATACCCGGAAAGACCCGCAATGGTTTCGGAGCTAAAATAGACGACGCCATCTAGGCGTTTCGCCTCGCTGGCGGATTCTTTCGCCGTATACGGCCGCCTGATGGTCCGACGCGTGCGCTCGCCGAGCTGCCTCACCCTGCGTCTTTCCGACGAAACTGGCGCGCTGCGAGCCTCCTCGTCTGGCGGCGTAATCTCCCGCGGGTCGGCGCTCGATGTAGAAATTTTGATCGTTACGAGGCATTGGCTCCCTCAATTCTTGATCGCAGGGCTCAGCCCGAACGGCTTCTGAACGTAGGAATACTTCTGCCCGCATATGCGGCAAACGTTGAGGGGATTTCCAAAATGCTCGTGCGGTGGGAACACCTTTACTTGGCGTTTTGCGCGCGTTTTGGTCGTGGCTGTTGGACTGATGATGTGTAACTATCCTTGCTCCCGAGGCGGGAGCGCCGCGCGTTCTAAGATTGGAAGCGCTTTAGTCTTGTTCGAGCCTTAAGCCAAAAGAGCCTATCATCATACCGGCAGCGAACCGAGTTGATCGAAGGTAGGTATTCGGAGTGAAAGACGAAGAGATCGACGACTTTATCGGCCAGCGCGTAAAGGTCACGCTTGAGAGCGGCCGGGTTCGGGAGGGTGTGCTCAAGCGTAGCGACGACCAGGCTCGTATCCTCGTTCGGGGCCTCCGGTACGACGTTTCCAGGAAAGCTATCTCGAAGATCGAGCATCTGCCTTAGGCAAGCAAGGCTCGAGCCGCCCAGCCGAGCGAGATGGCTTGCGGACAGGGGGGATCTGTGAGAGAATCTTGAGGAGCCACCTCAAAAAGCGCGATCTTTCGAGCGGTCGATAAAATTGCGCCACTGAAAGATCGGTACGATTTTTAAGCCTCTTCGCCCATCCGCGCCGCGGCAATCATCCACCGAATCCCTCTTTAGGATGCGCTCGGTCGGCCGACTGCCCTCGCCATCGCCGGAAACTGTGGGCTCACGTATCACACCATGACAAACAAAGGGAGATCTAACCATCGCTGTTCGCAATAGAAAAAGCAGAAACCGAGTGCGCGTGCCCAAACCGGCCGCACAGCAAAATGTTAAGGAAGCCCCGCTTGAGGTAATTGGCAGCATCAAGCAAGTTTTTCCGAGCGCTACGTTCTCAGTCGAGCTCGATAACGGTCACGTCGTCCTGGGGCACATTGCCGGACGCTTGCGTCGACATCGTATCCGAATTCTTCCCGGCGATCGCGTAGACTTGGAACTCTCGCCCTACGACTTAACGAAGGGCCGCATCGTTTATCGCTATCGCGCCGGAGAAGCGCGGCGGACGTCGCCGCGGTCCGAGCAATCACCCTAGAAGTTTATTAGGAGACCCATCATGTACACCGACGAAACATTGAGCTGCCTCGACTGCGGGCGCTCGTTCACATTTACTGCAAGCGAGCAAGAGTTTTTCGCCACTAAAGGCTTCACGAACAAACCCGGTCGATGCACCGATTGCCGAGCGGCCCGCAAGGCCAGCGGAGGCCAACGCGGCACGTCCGCCCGCGGCACCCGCGAGCTATTCAAGGTAACGTGCAGTCAATGTGGCGGCGTCGCGGAAGTTCCATTTGAGCCGCGGACCGGCAGACCGGTTTATTGCCGCGACTGCTTCTCCACGCAACAATCGTACCGTTAGGGAGTCGCGCTAAAAAGGAAGCTGTCTGGGCGAAACCTTAAAATCGCCCGACTCGCAGATCTCCGTGATCTCCTGCTCGCTCAGGCGTTGAAACGTCTTGTTCGCATACTCGAACGACTCGCCGGCTTGAGCCTCGTCATAGCGCGCCTGCGCGCCGAAATTCAGTTGAGGCCGCAGTTGCAGCGTCTGCTTTTTGAAGTCGACGCGATAGGCTTGATCTTTCGCGAATAAGACGATGTCGCCACGGCTGTTGGTATAGCCCCCATACACGGGCTCCGAAAGCGCGGAGGAACTCGGCCCTTTCCCTGTTATTTTTATCGCGAGGCTGGCGATGGGCGAACTAACGCTGGGCATGAACTACTAATAAGGCCAATTTCATCAGGTCGGTTGCATTTCGGTCCCTCGGCGGGAAGGACCTTTAATTGAGGCCCGCGCTGAAAACCGCGCCGAAATTCTTGGGTCTTATTGTGGAGCAGTACGTGCCGGTATAGGCGTTGGAGGCGCACGATGGCATACGAGGTGACCAAGCGGATCAAAGGACACGACTACCGCTACGCGGTCGAGACGTATCGAGATCCGGAAAGCCAACGCCGAAGGGCCCGGTGGACCTACGTGGGTGCGGTTGAGGGCGGAGCGGTACGCACGCCGGCCCGTGCGGGCCGCAAGCACGTCACGAAGGACGCCATCGTTACGGCGGCCGCAAAGCTGCTCGAGTATCGCGATCCGGAGCACGTCACCGTCGCAGTCGTCGCCAGAGAGGCCGGCGTTTCCCGGAGCACGTTTTACCGCTATTTCCCAGACGAGCGAGAGTTCTTTAGCGCCGCGCTAGCGCACATCGCCGACGAAGCGATGGGGTCGTTACCTCCGCTCGACGGAGCGGCGCGTACGATGGATGAGGCGCGCGCGGCCTTCCGCCGCTGGTATGAAGCGCACTATCGTTCGGTCGCGCAGCAACGTGCAATTCGCCGCGCGCTGCTCGCCGGGCAGCGCGGCAAACTGGCCGTCCGACGCGCGAAATCGCTGATGAGACACGACCCGTTTGCGGAGCTGGAAGCGTTTTTGCGAGCCCTCGATGAGTCCGGGATTGCAGCGATCGCCGACGTGCGTGGAATGTCGCGTGCCATTCTCGGGTCAATGTTAGCGGTGAGATTGAAGTCGATCCTGATCGACCCCGAGCACGATCTCCCCGAGCCTACCTTCGAGGAACTCCACTGCGTGGCAGAACGCGCCATCTTTTGTAGTCGCATCTAGCGCAACGGCATCGGGTAACCACGTACCAGCGCGAAGCGCTTCACGTAAAGCCCAAATGAAACACTGTAGTTAAACGCGTCCGGTTACCTAGAAGCCGCTAAAACCAAACGCGCGGCAATCGTGTCTGTACGGGCGTGGAGTGTTGTTAGAAAATGTTTTTCCCCCATCGAATCAGCTACGCTTTAGATACCCTCTCGTTCGCGCTCTCGATGATTCCGTTCATTTTGGTCTTCGCGTTGATCGTGGCATCGCTAGCGGAAGAACCGCTGAGGATTCGAGCCAGGGTGCAGGCGCGAAGATCGGAAAGGTACAAAGAGCGTGGCTGACAAGTCGATGAAGATTCCTGGGCCCGACCACCCCATTTCGATCGAAGCAAATCCGGCGCGCGTCATCGTCAAGGTCGCCGGTAAGGTTATCGCCGACACGCGAGATGCATTAACGCTGCGCGAAGCCTCCTATCCGCCCGTTCAATATATCCCCATTCGCGATGTCGCTATGGCCGAACTCAAGCCCAGCGAGCACACGTCGCATTGCCCTTATAAGGGGGACGCCTCATACTACAGCATTCCCGCGGGTGGGGATCGCTCGCTGAACGCCGTCTGGACGTATGAAGCACCCTATGAGGCGGTGGCGCAGATCGAAGACTACCTAGCTTTTTATCCCGACCGTGTTGACGAGTTGACGAGTTAGCCACCCTTTTCGTCGTTGGCGCGCAACGCGCTCACGATTGCAAGCGGAAGCTTCTGAAGCTCTTGCAGCATCAGCGTTTGCGTCTCTCGTATCGACTCCAAGACGCGATCGCCTTGGCTCGACAGGGTGTCTAGCGCCGTCCCCACACCATGCGCGAGAGCCAGCAACGCCTCCGATTCGTCGGGCGCATATGCCTCGCCGTCGCGCTTGGGCCCACAGACCAGCGCGCCGACAAGGGCGCCGCGTGAGATCATGGGGAACGCAAGCTCGCCGCTTAACTGCGAACGAGGGAACAGGTGTAGATCGATCGGCTTGTTCCACGCGCGAAGCGCGACGATACCAGGATCGTTTTCGCTAACCTCCGCCCGCCGGCCGTCCGTGGCCAAATCGTAAGTGGCGGTGCCGTCGCGAACCAGAATTGCCGCTTCGTCCGCGCTTGTGTGATCCTTGACCATCTGCACGGCCCGATCTAGCAGCGTCGACCGGTCGGAGATGTAGGACGCCTCCTGCGCGAAGCGGCGTAACGCCGACTCATCTTCGTGCCGCTTGCGGAAAAAGACGCGATCGACAAATCGCTCGACGTGCTTATGGATGTACTGCAGCGAGATGCCTAGAGCGAGCGCCACCACCATGCCGACGAAGGCGCTGGTGGTGTGGGTGGCACTGGTCAGCCAGGCATTCGCAGCCCATTCGGCTAGCACGAATGCGCCGATCACAATCGCCGAGACTATCGTGAAGACGGCGGCGCGGTTCAAGAAGAAGCCGACGTCGATCAGCCGACGGCTTAGCGCCGCATACGTCAGCGCAACCGGCGCGGTGAGCAATACGAGAGTGCTTATCAGGCCAACGGCAATTGAGCCGGCGTACGACGACGGCGTTGCGATCAAACCAACGATGAAAAAGCAGAAAAAGGCCGCGAGAGGTACGAGCGTCCATACCGCTCGCTGACGCTCGATGCCGCGCGATGCGGCGATTGCGAGGAGGCCGCAGAGCACTGCCATGAGGACGGCGGCCGCAATGGAAACTAGTCCTGCGTTCCCCTCGACAAAAGGAAGTGGGTCGAACCGCAGGGTGATGACTCCGGCAATTCCAACTAACGCGACCACCGTGTAGATCACGAGGAACGTGTAACACAGCCATTGTGCGATGCGACGAGGCCGCGAGAGCGGCTGGGCGAAGCCGCTGGCGAAGGCCGCCAACAGCGCCACCGTCAACGGCCCAACGACGCTCACACAGGTGTTCACGAGAACATACACCCAAGCCGAGGGCGCCGCGAAGCCGAGCAAGGCACCGGTAAAAACGAAGGCCGCGATCCACAGTGTCAGCAGTCGCATCTGGGGTAGATCGGCGCTCCGCCACGCGATCAGCGTTGCGAACAGCAGAAGCCAAAGCGTCGCGAACGTGGTAAGCCAGAAGTTCCACGAAAGCTTTGGCGCCTGCGGTCTGACCGTAAGTTTTTCTTGCAGCGAACCCTTACGCACCGAAAGGCTGAGAGGTCGGCCGTTGAGCGGCACGCCGAAAAGAGAATAACGCTCGACGAGAGTGTTTGCGCGAATGTCAATGAGATCGCCTCGACGAAGGCCGGCGCGCGCCGCCGGGCCGCCGCGGTCGACCGACGTAACCACGAGATTAAACGGTTTCGATGAGCCGCCGGTGCCGGCTCCCCACCAGCCCTCCCACGGTGGAGCGCCGCCCATTCCGGTGGCGTCAAGGACATCCGCTGCCTGGGCGAGCGCCGCAAGAGCACAAATCGCTAGGAGCACCCGGCGCCATGCAATGCCGCTCATGGTTGGATCCTAACCGATGTTCTCGAGATACCCAAAATTTTCAACCCATGTAATCGTTTTCCGGCCTTGAAGATAACGCCTGGGCTTTGGACGACCAAGCTTAATCAGAACGCTGCTTTGCGTCGTCGTCTTCCGGATGTAAAGCTGATAAATGTGGCGCTGCGGCTACGGCACGGCCTTTATGCGCGCCCCGCGAGTGCCCGCAGCGAGGCGTCGAACGCGTCGTTCGACGGGTACCAGTCCGCGCGACCTGACGGCATGAGATCGAAGAGATGCCAAACGGGACAGAGCAAATCGATGCCACGCTCGCGGTCCGCCAGCATCGGGTGCGCGGTATAAACGTGGCGCAGGCACTCGCCGTCTTTCGCGAAGACGACGACCGTTGAGTCCGGATTACCTTCGGCATCTTCGGCGTCGGTGTCACGCGCGAAAGGCGAACCATCGTCCGAGAGGAGCCTCAGTCGACTCCATTGGCGGCGGTCGCCCCAGGCTTTGAGCGTATCGAACGGCGCTCGCGAAGCGATTACGAAGTTCGCCCGTTCCGTTACGTGCGGTACGATTCCGTTGAACCCGTCGATCCACAGCGAACACATCGGACAGAATTGGCCGTCTTTCGCCCAGTACATCAGATGGTAGAGAATCAAGTACGGCTTGTCGACGGCGAAGAGCTCCGATAGGTGAACGCGATTGCCGTTCTCGACGAACGTATAGTCGGGGACGACCGGGCCGGGCGGCAGGCTGCGCCGCATCGCAGCTACGGCCTCGATCCGGTCGCGCAAATCGATCTCCGCCTCGCGCAGGCGTTCGCGCGACCGGCGATATGCGTCGTCGGTACCGGGCATCAAAAGACTCGAATCGGTCATCTCATTTCCTCTCAGACTAAACGGTCAGATGTCAAGACGACGGTGCAAATCCGGTACTCGAATCAGTTTGTATTGAGGACCGCGCGTGCGTGCGACCCGCCGTCGTGGCGCTCGGTGACGTTGAAATCGTCAGTCAGCGACCAAACGATGTAGAGCCCGCGTCCACGCTCGCTGAGAAGGTCCGAGGGCAGCTTGGGAGCGAGCGTGAAGCCGGGCCCGCGATCGAGAACGTGCAGAACCGGAGTGGGGTCGCTCCAGTCGAACATGATTTCTATTGGTCCCGGTGCGTAGCGCACGACGTTACCGAGCAGCTCGCCGAATACGAGCTCGGCTGTGTCCAGGCGGTCCGCGCGCAATCCTCCGTCACGCAAAGCATCAACGAACGAGTGACGTGCGCCGTGCGCGGCGGTGGCGTCATTTGTGTCAAAGGCCCACCGGCGCGAGTGCGGCCTCGCCATCGCATAGCTGCTTCGTTCGACAGCGCTTTCGAGCCGCAGCGTGAGGACGACCACGTCGTCCGCGTTCCCATTCTGTAGGACTGCCCGGTAGAGAGCATCGGCAGGATTCGAGCTGTCGGCAATTTCGGGGCGTGCAGTTGCCCGAGCGAGCCGGCGGAGGCCGCCGATGATGTCATGCTCGGCCTCGACCAAACCGTCCGTATAAAAAACGACGAGGCTAGATTCGGGCAGTACCGTACTCGCTGCCGTTTCGCCGCGGACGCGTAGACCGAGCGGCAGTCCGCTCGTGTCGAGCGTGGTAACCACGCCGCGACGATCTCGAACCAACGGCGCCGGATGTCCGGCCGAGGCGTAATAGAGCGTCCGTGCGACCGGGTCGAATACGCCGACAAAAGCCGTAACGAACGTTTCCGGGTGCTCGGTCTTTAACGTGCGATCGGCGGCGTCGAGCATTGCAACCGGATCGGCGTAAACTTGCGCCACACCGCGAATCACCTGGCGCATCGAGGACATGATCACGGCGGCGGCAAGACCCGTCCCCGCGACGTCTCCAATCGAAACCACGATCCGCCCGTCGCTGAGGCGCAGCGCATCGTACCAATCGCCGCCGATCAGCTCGCGATCGTTAGCCGGTACGTAGATGCCGCTGAAGTGGATCCCGGCGACCTGAGGAAGCGAGATCGGGAGTGCCGCACGCTGAAACTCCGCCGCAATTTCGCGCTCTCTTTCGTAGAGGCGCGCATTCTCAATCGCTACGGCAGCCCGCTTTGTAAGCTCCTCGAAAAGCGGTAGATCCTCGTCGGTGTATCGGCGAGGGGTCTCGGCCCAGTATGCGACGAGCGATCCAATCGTTCGGCCGCGCGTACGCAGCGGAACCGTCACCGCCGATCGCGGCGCAAGCGCTCGGATTACCTGGAGCAGGTCGGGAGCCGCAGCTTTTTCGATCAGCTCGTTGCTGACCTCGCGTAAAACGACCGGCCGATTTTTTCGAAGGATCGCGGCGATGTTCGGTTCGACTTTGGGATCGTGATTGTAGCGGCCCAGCAGCTTTTTCACGAGCGGCATTTTACGCGGGTCGGCGTGGATGGCGGCGACGGTTTTCAGCCGTTCAAACTCGTCGAACAGATCGATTGCTGCCCAGTCTCCGAACTCCGGAACGATGATCGCCAGAAGTCGCTCCAACGTCGCATCCAGGTCAAGCGACTCGGCGAGAACTTCGCCGGCCTTCGCAATGAACGCAAACTGCTGACCCTGCCGCTTATAGTCGTCGATGTCGGTGCAGATCACGACCCAACCCGAGGCGCGTTTCTGCGCCGGGTCCAGCGGCGATACTGTAACGTGAAACCAGCGAGCAACCCCGTCGGCGCGGCGCAACCGCAACTCAATGGTAAAGGCTCTGCCACCGGCGATTCCGTCGCGCAACGCCTGGCGACTCGAGCGACGATCGTCGCGGTGAATCGCCGCGGTCCACTGCCGTTCGAGCTGATCTGGCCCCGCCTTCGCGGACCGCCGCAGGCCGACGTATTCATACCACGCCTGATTGAACCGCTCGATTCGACCCTCGCTTGTCGAGGTCCAGGCGATTTGTGGAATTGCGTCAATCTCGGGGGAACGAAAATGCATTGCTGGCATCAAACTCGTCAGTCGCGCGATATTCGGCGAAGAGGGATTGCTCGTCCTCGGAATGCGCCGATGAACCGCCGCGATGCAAGCGACCCAACGGCTGAACCAGCACTGCGCTCGCTCCTTCCGATCCAAGACTTCATCGCTCTCCTGCGTCTTCCGCCGCCATGCACTGGCAAGCGAACGGCGCTGCTCCATGCTGGGACCGCAGTGCGCAGAGTCGTTGTTAACGCTCGCATTCGGCGATGCTGCCCGGCGAGATATTGGTTGGGGACGTGCGACGTGCCTCGGGCGTCGACGCAGGCAGCGCTCGGCGTTTAAGGCCGCCGGCGATCGACCTCCCCGTTGCCCGCGACCGTCCGGTTAGGGCATTTCCGCCGGGGAAATGCCACGGCGCAGACGAATGCCAATCAACTAAACATTTAGTTCATGCGGTGTCGCGACTCCGTTCTCTTGCTGAACGTTCATTCAGTATGCTAGGCTTGAGCGGTGCAGCCAGATAGAGCAGAGCCCACTTCTTCGGAACGCGTTATTCTTGACGCCGCCGAAGCGGTCTTCGCTCAGAAGGGATACGACGGAACCACCTTCTCGGATATCTGTCGTGAGGCCGGCGTCTCGCGCGGCCTCCCGTCGTACCTCTTCGGCAACAAAGAAGCTCTCTATCGAGAGGTCGTTGGTCGCGCGGCAGCGCGTCTGCGCAGCGAGATGATCGAGCCGTTACGAAAATGCGCTCCTTCGGCCAGTGCAGAGCAGGCGGTGGCCGTCATGGTCAACACCTACATCGACTACCTCGAGGCGAATCCGCGTATCGTACGGCTCCTGCAGTGGGAGATGCTGAGCGATCCGGCCGAACGGCGCCCTTTTGCGCCGTCGTCCGCGCTCTTCGCTGAGGTGTTGGCGCTTCTCGAAAGCATCCTTGCAAGGGAAGGATACGGCGTGGAGATCGCGCGCGCGATCCTAGGAAGCATCATCGCATTGTGTTTCTTGCCGGCGATGGTCGGCGCTCGCATCGCAGGGCTCGGCGAGATTTTGCCCGCGCAACGCAAAGCTTACGTTATCCGTCTTCTCAACGGAGCCTTACGCCGTGATGCGTGATTACGCTTCCATCGCTCTGCGGCTGGCGCTCGGATTGACGTTCCTCTACGCGATTGCCGACCGCTTCGGCGCGCTCGGCCCACCAGGCACCCCCAACATCTCATGGGGAAACTTTTCGCGGTTTACCGCATACGTCGGAACTCTCAACTGGTACGTACCCCATCTTTTCGTTCCAGCGCTAGCATGGGTTGAGACCGTCTTGGAAACGCTGCTGGGTATCGGGCTTGTATTGGGGGTGCTGCTTCGTCAAGTTGCCTTCGTCAGTGCGCTGCTATTGTTGAGCTTTGCGCTTACAATGGCCGTTGCCGTCGGCATTGGGGCGCCGCTCGCCGCTTCGGTCTTCACCGCATCGGCGGCAGCGTTTATGTTAGCGGTGGGAGGCTCGGAAAGATGGTCGATTCTCTGAGCACTCCAGCGCTAGGCCGACAGCGATGTAGTCTTCGTTAGTCAAGCCCTTCTCAACCGCATTTTCGAACTCTGCGAGTGCGCAGTCCATCAGCGGCGCGTTCACCTGCAGACGTTCCCTGGCTCGGTGGGCCAGACGAAGATCTTTGAGCAGCGCGCCCGCCGAAAAACGCGGTTGCGTATCGCGCTCGAGGAGCTGTTGACGCTTAGTACCGACGCGTTCGAGCATGTACAGCAGCGTATCTATGGCGAGGGTACGATCGACGCCGGCCTTTCCTAGGATGCCGAGCAGTTCCCCGATCGAATCGGCGAGCACGCCGAGCACGCAGTTACTTGCGAGTTTGAGATGACCGCTCGCCCCCGGCGAACCAGTAAAGTTAATGGTAGAGCCCATCGCGCTCAAGAGTTCGCGGGCGCGATCGAAGGCCCGATCGGTGCCTCCCGGATAGAGCGTTAGCGTGCCGGTGCGCGCGCCGTCGACGCTGCCGATGATCGGACACGCGAGAAAGTCCACCCCTCGCTGCGCCGCCGCTTCGGCGAGCGCCTCATACATCTGCGGTGAAAGCGTGGAAGACTCGATAACGAGCTGACCTTTCCGCGCGGCCGGGATGATCCGGCCAAGCGAGATTTCGCGCGCGACCTCATCGTCCCACAGCATCGCGATAGCCGCATCCACGACCTCGACCAGCGATTCGAGGCTCTCGAATGCCATTGCGCCTGCCGCGACCAACGGAGCCGTCATACCGCTATCGACGTTCCAAACCGAGATTCGATAGCCGCGATCGAGCAGATTGCGCGCCATCGCACTTCCCATTTTTCCCGAGCCTGCGATTCCAACGTGCATCGTCACGACGCTTCCTTCCTCACAGACCTGGGATCGCGGCGGGAGCCAAGAGAGCGACGACGGCGAGTGCGCCGAGCGCGGCGCCGACCGGCGCGACGAATCGGTTGCCGGCAGGCGTCACTTTCTCGACGAACATTATCGTTGCGAGCACGCCCATCCAAGCCAAATGCGCGACTCCGGCGGCAAACATTACCAGCATCAGCGCCCAGCAGCAGCCGAGGCAATAGAGCGCGTGACGCAAGCCCAGGCGCAATCCATTGAGCGGGCCGCGCCGATAGTAGCGCATGAGATAGATGCCTGGATGCCGGCACGCCTTCAGGCAGGCATCCTTGAGCGGCGTAAACTGATAGACTGCGGCGAGACCAAGGATGCCGGCCGGTATCAGCGTCGCGTGCGCCGCGAGCCAGGGCCACGCATCCACGATTCGATGCAGCTGCATGTCGCCGGTGAACGCAGCCAGCGCAAACGCCGTCCAAACTGCGAAGTAGCCGCCCAAAAACAGGGTCAGCGCGAGCGGGAAATCCGGCGCGCGTTCCGCGGTCGCTGCGTAGATGCGGATGAGCCCCAGCGACGAGGGCAGCATCATTGCGGCGGTCATGAACTGCCATGCGGCTAGCACGACGAGCGCCGCGACCAAGTACGGCCGTCCGCTTGCATAAAGCGCGTGATGGTGGAGTTGTGCTGCGTTACCGGTTAGCTCCGCCCATATGCAAACCGCCCACGCGGCTACGATCGCGCAGCCGAGAATGCCGATCGTATTGAAGCGAACGATACGATGCGCGGCCTTGGCCGCCATTACGTCATCCCTCGAGCAGAAAGTCGCCCTGGATCGCGTTGCGATCCTTAAACGTCCAAACCATCCCGTGTTCGGGAATGTTGACGACGTGCTCGGAGGCCTTCGCAACGAACGCAGGTGCGCCGGGGATGGTGCTAAAGAGGCTGTCGCGCAATGTCGTGACCGCTCCGTAGGGGCTGCGATAGGGCGCCATGGTCGCGCGAAGCTTGTCGCCCACGACGAGCGTGCCTTCACCGTCCTTGAGGTTGTGCTCGATCGCCGCCGTCTCAATCGCCACGTCCTCGGCGATCAAGTTGTGAATGTCCGCCAGCGGGCCGCCTAGACGTCCGTGCCAGGCGTCGAGTATCGCGGCCCTCTGCTTATCGGTTGCTCGCGCATCCACGTAGCTTACGCGCTTCCAGCTATGCGGCGTCAGAACGTTTCCCGGAATCTTCACGACTTGCACGTAGTTCAGTCCGGTTACGTCGACTCCGTTGATCTCGCCCTTATCAATGTGGTAGGCAAGAAACGAGTCGCAGGAGCCGCCATCAGGATCCTCACCGATCCAGCAACGGCAGAGCGTTCGGCACGAACACGCCTCAAGCAGCGTGCCTTGCAACGTGTAGGCTTTTGTAGAAGCCTTTGGAGCAGGTTGAGTCTGGGTCACTGTTGAGTCCCTCCTCGGCGAAGAGACTTCCAGGGGTCGTCCGCGTTGCCCCGTCTAGAGGATTACGGCTCGTTTACCCGGAGTCCGGCTTCGCTTTAGCCGGCTCTAGAATGCTGGTAAATCGGGCAAGCCTTTTCGAATAAGAACAAGCCGCGCTCCGCTCCGGGCAAGGCGGACAAAAACTGGAACGTCCCTACGGCGATGAATAACGCCAACATTGCAAACATCACCGGCGTAAAATCAAAGCCGCGCTTCGGCGAGCTTTCGTAGCGATCCACAACGTCCATATACAATTGAACGCGCTGGTGCCGCCGCGTGGATTACTTGTTCGGCGCCATCAACCGCGTCATCGGAACCGCTATTGCGATACCGGCGCTCCGGAACGCCTGGACCACGCGGCGGTTTAGCGCCAAGAGAGCGCTCCTACGCTGCGTCGGCCGGACCTTGACCCACGCGCGGAGCACGATGCCATCGCCAGTCATCGACTCGACGCCGAGCACCTGCGGCGGCTCGAGAACCGTTGGGCGCCAGCGGTCCTCGGCGGCAAAATCGTCGACGACGCCTTTGAGCACTGCGAGCGCCCTCTCGACGTCTGAATCCAAGGCGATCGCAATCCGAAAATCGATGCGCGACCAGCTGCGCGTTGCATTTTCGACGATAGTGATCGTGCCGTTCGGGATTGTCACCAGCGCTCCGGCGTCGGTTCTGATCTGCGTTATTCGCAGCGTCAGCGACTCGACGGCACCGCTAACGCCATTGATACCGTTGATGGTGACTTGATCGCCCACGGCATACTGATCCTCGACGAGGACGAGAAATCCGCCGACGTAGTCCCTAACGACGCTTTGGGCAGCAAAACCAATTACGAGGGCGATGATGGCCCCGATGGTCAGCACCGACGTCGGCGAAATCTCAAAAATCGACAGCGTCGCGATGACTCCGATCAAGTACAGCACGACGCCCTTCAGATCGTCGATTGCAACGACGATCATCGGCCGTCGCACTGCCTTGCGCGCAGCCTCTTCAGGGCTCAGAAACGGATTGAAGCCCCACGCATCGCCCAGCTCGACCAGCGCAAGACGAGACAAATAGTTGAAGGCAACAATGACGAACCACAGTCCGGCAGTCACGGCGATCCGACGCGATAGCGTCGTCGCGGGGCCTCGGGTCGCGGGGACGACCGTGAGGATCCAAAGCGCGACCAAGAGCCAGAGCAGGACGGTTGCCCACGTGAGCAGCCAAGATGCACCCTCGACGAGCTGTCGCCGCCTGCGCAGTCGCGAGCGCGCTGTATCGCCCTCGGCGCGGGCGCCTAGCTCGGCTTCCTGGGCCTGAAGCTTGTCGGAGCGCCGGCGCAGCCGGCTGCGCACCCAAAGCATCAGGCACGTGAGCGCGACCGCAACGAGCAACACGTAAGGAGCTTTGCGCAACTCGCCAACGACATGCTCGGGTGCCGCTGCCTGAACCGCCGGTGCCAACGTCTGTTGCAGGATGTTACGCCAGACCTCAGCGAGCTGTTGCGCCGTGACACCTTGTGCCGATGCATCTGCCTCCGTAACGGTTACAATCGGCGCAACTTCGGTACCCTTTGCGTCAGTCGCGTAGAGTATCGGGTAGCCGTTCTGCTTTCCGATTTCGACGCTGAACGTGGCCGCGTCGAATCGCGAAGGGGGAACCTCAAAGATGCTCTCCGGCGGCGGCAGAATGAGACGCAGGTTTTCCTCCACGGTCTCGACGCGTAAGACGATCGGAGGAACGGTGTCGTTGGCGGTCGCCGGCAAAGCCGCCAGGTCGAAGAGCCGTTTGCCCGCGTACGAAACCGGTGCGGTGTCGAATTCGCGCACCCGCTTGATCGGAACCCCGTACGGGGGCGTCGATTCCGTCGCGACCGGGATGGGAAGCGGCACTTGAGCAGAGCAGATCCGAAAACTGCCGGCGAGCGCACAAGCCAAAGCCGCCGCAAAGACGATGGCGCGGCGAGCGCCGACTACAACCGAGAGTTGTGACAAGATCGGAATCTTTGACCGACGGGTGCGCGCATCCGCTCGCGGCCGCCGCGGCTTAGGCCGGAGCGGAGACGGAGGGTCGAACGACCTTGTCGTAGATCCAGAGCCCCGCTGCCGTGAGCAGCCCGACGCCCGTTATGGTCACCCAGATGAGAGCCGGTTGCTGCTTTACCTCACCAAAATGATGGAGCAGCAGACCGCCAAACCATCCGCCGGCGAGCGACCCGATGCCGATCGGCAAGAAGGAAAAACCCATGTACGTTCCCTGCCGCCCGGGCGGCGCCAAACGGGAGACGTATTCGTAATATCGCGGCGATTGCGTAACCTCGCCGAGCGCGACGACTACGAGACTGAAGACTGCCATCGTCACCGTCGGCTTCGAGGCGATCAAAAGCCAACCCAGCGACGAGATTAAAGTGCCGATAACGAGCGCTTGGAACGATGGTATCCTTCGCGTGAGCGCGTTGACCGCTAGAGTTAAGGAGATGACGATAAGCGGACCCGTGACGAGAATCATCGCCGTGTTGGCGTTGGGGTCGACGTAGTTGTGAATGTAGATCGGCAAAATGAGAAACTGCTGCCAAAAGACGATCCAAAATCCAGAGTAAATAAGTAATAAGAGCATGAAGCGGCGGTTTCCGAGAACCGTCAATAGATCGCGAGCGGTCTGGGCCAACGAGCCGTGCTCCCGTGCGCCCGCGCGCGGTTCCTTGAAGAACAGCAGCACCGTGAGGAACATCAGGAAGACGCTCAGCGCGGCAAGCATAAAGACGGACTCGGGCGGGAGTCGCGAGTGAATCCAGCCGGCGAGAAACGGCCCGGCGGTACTCCCGATGTTGACCATGGTGTAGTAGATGGCGTAGCCGATCGACCGAACGTTTTCTTTCGACGCTCGTGCAGTCGTGCCGACGACCGACGGCTTTACCAACGCCACTCCGAGTGCCGGCAGAAAGAGTATGATGCCCGCGAGAAGACCGAGCGGAACGACTTGACGAACGGGTGCGAGCCACGGCGCGCCAATCGAGCCGACGAGAAAGTACGCCAGAGTCAAAATGAAATAGGCGGCGGAGAGGCTGCGGCGAAATCCGATGCGGTCGGCGAGCGCGCCGCCGAAGATCGCCATCACCCAAACGGCACCGCCAAAAATGCCGCTTAGACTGGCCGCCTCGGAGCTTGGGAAGGCCAGCGTTTCGTGCAAGTAGAGCGCCAGTGTCGAGAATACGGCGTAATACGAGAGCCGCTCGAAGATCTCACTGATGTTTGCGACCCAAAACGGCCGCTCGAAGCCGGATCTAATCTCGGCTAGGCGGCGACCAACGTTAGATTTCACTCTGTCGCGCTACTCTTCGAGATCGATCTGACCGGTCGAATCTAAGACTTGGATTTCAACCTGACCAAGATCGAAGACGCGCTGCAATCGTCGCAAGACGGTGTTATCGATCTTCCCTCGCGCGCGAAGGTCAATGAGTTTGGCGCGTTCGGCGTCGATCACCTCGCACTGCACTTGGCGGAAGAGCGCCGCCTTGAACCCTTCTTTCGTCGCGCGACCCTCAGCTGTGAACTCCGTCAACCTCCCCTGCAGCCGGCGGCGGTGCAGTTCCAAGACGTCCGCGGGAATCTTCCCTTCGCGTTGCAACTCGTCGAGTCGCTCGAGTCCGGCCCGGGATGTTGCCATTAAGGCGAGCCGCTCCTCTCGAGCCGCCGCGCCGTCGTCAGTAATTTGCAGCCATCGAATCAGCCACGGCAGCGTACCGCCTTGGCCGACCAACGTTACGAGCAGTACGACGAAGGTTAGAAATATGAGCAGATCGCGAAAAGGGAAGGGGCCGGCGACCGTTTCGAACGGAATCGCGAGTGCGGCCGCAAGCGAAACGCCGCCCCGCATTCCCGTCCAGGCGAGTAGCGCGACGTGCGACCAGTCGGCTTTGCCCTCGGAATGCTCGGGCTCGTTGGTGATCGGCAGCAAGCCTTGCGCAAACGTCCAGACCAGCCGAACGACGACGCAGGCGAGTGCGACCGCTGTACCCCACCAGATCAGCTGGCCAATGGTATAGTGCCGCAACCCTGCAACGATCGAATGAAACCGAATGCCAACTTCCGTAAAGATGAATGCGTTGAGCAAAAAGACGACCGTAACCCAAAATCCGGTAAGCATCTCTCGCGCGCGCGGCTGCAGCACGACCGGCGTAAAACGACTTAGCACAATTCCCGTCGTCACGGTAGCCAACACGCCCGACCCGCCGAGATAGTAAGCCGGCAGGTACGAAAGAAACGGCACGACGACCGAAACCGTGGCTTGCAACGTCTCTTCTTTGAGCGTGCGCCATGCGAGTACGGCGATGCCCGCGACGGCCAATCCGATCAGCACCGATTCAAACAGCGTAAGAACCAGCCCGCCGGCTGCGTGGAGCAGCGAAAACGACGTCCCGACGACGGCGGCGACGCCGATTCCATACAGAATCAGGGAGGTGGCGTCGTTGACGAGACTCTCGCCTTCGATCGTGCCGATGATGTGCCGCGGTACGTCGAGCTGATCCGCGATCGAGGCGAAGGCGACCTCATCGGTTGACGACACGATCGCGCCGAGTACGAACGCGACGGCCCAGCTCATGCCGGGGATGATCGCGTGCGCAATCACGGCGACCACGACCGTCGTCAGGATGACGAGACCGAAGGCCAGTTGGAAGATCCAAAACGCTCCGGCGCGGAACTCGCTCGTCGGCGCGGTCAGGCTCTCCCAGTAGAGCAAGGGCGGCAAGAAGAAGACCAGCACCAACTCGGGAGGCAGTGGAAACGTCGGTACACCCGGGAGATAGCCGATCGCCATGCCGCCTAGCACGAGCACGATTGGATACGAAACGTTGATTCGGTTCGCGATCGTGACGAGGATGATGATCGCGACGAATACGACGATGAGCGCGGTCACCATTGACTTAGCGCCGGCGGTTCACGTTTAGTCCTAACGCGCGCGAGGTCGACTGCCCAACTGCTGCCAGTCCGTCTCCGACATGGTTACGCCGTAATGTTGTGCGGCCTTTTTAATGTTTTCGAAGGCTAGGGCCCGATCGTCATCCGAGACCCCGATCGTCTGATCGAAGCGCGCGATAGCGTTTCGCACGTGATTGGCGTCGGTGAGCGGTTCCTTGCGCTGCGCCGGAAAGGCGAACACGCTATCGGGCAGATCGCTTCGCTCCGTCAGATCGCCATGCTTTTCGTGCGGCTCCCAAGTTGCTTTCATCTCGGGTCACTCCTTTGTCGGTGCGCAGCGCGTTTCGCATTAGCGCGGCGCGACCCCTACCGCCTCGACCACGTACGCCAACTTGCTGCCGTAGACCGTTAAATCGGTACGAGAATGTCGCCCGCGCGCTCTCTGGCCAGTTGCCGCACGCCGTTGATAACGAGCCGGCGGTAGTGATCCGTCGCGGTATGGAGATCGAGTGCCGCGCGATCGCGATAGACCTCCCAGAGTGCGAAAATCTCGGGCTTCTCTGCGCTTCGGGCAACGTCGAAGGCGACGACGCCGGCCTCCGCGCGCGTGGCATCTTGCAGCTCTCGGAAGATCGCTTCGGCCTTGTCGCCGTCTTCCGGAGCGAAGGAGAAACGAACGGCTTGAATGACCATGGTGCTCTCCGTTGCCGCCCGCTTGGCAAGCCCCTGCCTGCGGTTAATCAACCACCCGTTTTCCTGCGCCCTAATTGGGGAACCATCTTACAGCGCAGTTCCCGTTCCGTCCTCGTGAACGCGTTCGGGGCGACCGCGCTTCGGAGGAGCATTGATGATTAAAAGTTTCGCGGTTTCACTCGGTGTCGCGACGATCGTGCTGTTTGCTAGTGCCGCAGCTTTGGCGCAGAGCGACGTCAACGCGACCGGCAACTGGCACGTTACTCCCACCGGTGAGCCATTGGCAACGGGCACGGTCAGACTGGAGCAAGATGGCGAGACCATTGTCGGCAGCTTCGGCCAGAGCGGTCGAATCGACGGCAAGGTCCAGCCCGGCACGCGTCAGATCAATGCCACTTGGACCGACTCGAGCGGCACCGGTTGGATGACGATCATTTTTGCCGCTGACGGTGGCAAATTCTCCGGCGACTGGGGACGCCCCGGCAGCAAACCCAGCGGCAGTTTTGTCGCAGTGCGCTCCGCCTTTCCGCGGGTCACCGGCGTGTACAACATACACACAACCGGCGGCACCGATTTCACGTCGCGCCAGATCAGCTTGAATCAGTTGGGCTTGGACGTCGTCGGCAACTATGGCCCGGGAACTCAGCTCAACGGGACGATGACAACCGACGCGAACACCCTTACCGGCACCTGGAAGGGGGCCAGCGGCAACGGTTGGGTCAAACTGCAGTTCGCCGACGATAGCAAGAGCTTCCAGGGCAGTTGGGGTAACGCACCGGGCAGCGATGCCACCGGGCAATTCGCAGGCAGCAGTACGAGCATCGTACAGCACACCGGCGGTCAGCTTGGCGTCAAAGGAATTTGGCACATCGCATCGAGCGGCGCGGCCTTTTCGTCCGACGTTCTCCAACTCGAACAGGAAGGTCATAACGTCACTGGTTCGTACAAGGGCGGACACCTGGAAGGAACGATTTCGCACGGTTCGCGTTACCTCAGCGGTACTTGGCGAGACGCACACGGGAGCGGCGTTTTCTCAGTCTCCTTTGCATCGGACGGCATGAGCTTTCACGGCACCTGGACGTCGAAGAATAACAACACCGGAAGCATCATCGGCAAGCGTGTGATCGCCGCGACGCCCGCCTTGCGCCAATAGCGAGGGTCGCTTATTCGGTCGCAGCCAGCTGCTTAAGATCGAAGGAATCGTCGGCTAGCTGCTCGGGGCTGACGAGCCGCCCGCTTTGCAGCAGTTTGCGCGAAGCGGCAAGGTCCCGAGCTCGGTTCACTGCAACGCAAGCGGTGAGCCGTCCGTCGCCGGCCAGAAAAAAACCGCTGAACGATCGGCTTTCGGGATTGCCGCGAAAGACGACGCGATCGTCCGCGCTCGAATAGCCCGCGTATTGCAGGTTTAGATCGTACTGGTCCGACCAAAAGTACGGAATGGGTGCGTAGGGATCGGTCTCACCCAGCATGCTCTTCGCTGCAGCGACACCTTGATTCTTAGCGTTATCGAAGTGCTCGATCCGGATGCGGCGCTGCAATTTCGGATGCCACCAGTTGGCGACGTCGCCGGCCGCAAATAATCCATCGACGCCCGCGCGGCAAAACTCATCCGTGACGATACCGTTATCGAGTTCCACTGGCTCGCCCGCCAACAACGTCGTATCCGGCAGAACCCCAACGCCGGCCACCACCACGTCGCACGCCACGCTTTCTCCCGCGGTAGTAACTGCAGCCTCGAGGCGACCGCTGCCGTCGAAGCGCGCGATGTCGGCCCCGAGACGGAGGTCAACACCTCGTTGGCGGTGCAGGTTTGCGTAAATCTCGCCAAACCGGTCGCCAAGCGCTCGCGAGAGCGGCAGGCTGCGGCTCACCATCGTCACCTCGCAACCGAGCGCGCGCGCCGACGCCGCCACTTCGCATCCGATGAAGCCGGACCCAACCACAAGAACGCGCGGGCGCTGCTCGAGTCGAGCTTTGAGCGATGTGCCCTCTTCGATCGTCCGCAACGCCACGACGCCTGACAGATCCGAGCCGGATACGGTCAGGCGGCGGGGCGTTGCACCCGTTGAGACGAGGGCCTTGTCGTACGCGATTGCCTCACCGTTTTCAAGGTAAGCGCGCTTAGCGAGAACGTCGAGGCGCGTAACGCGGCAACTCGTAAGCAGCTCGATCTGATGGAGCTCGTAAAAGTCTAAGGGGCGCAGCAAGAGGCTGCGAGCGTCTCGTTCACCTCGCAGGTACTCCTTGGAGAGCGGAGGGCGCTGGTAAGGCGGCTCGGACTCGGCGCAGATCAGACGGATTCTTCCATCGAAGCCGGCGGTTCGCAACGTTTCCGCGGCACGGCCGCCGGCCATACCTCCGCCGATAATAAGATAGGTCTGTGCGCTCACCCTACTGAAACTCCCCCGTCCACACTGCTGCTATGGAGGTTCGCGCCTATGCCTCTCGTCACTCGTCTTTTTCCAGTGGCCGCTGCGGGATTATCCCTCGCCATTCTAAGTGCGTGCGGCGGCCAAAGCGGAATCGGCCCCGGGATTCCGGGCAGTTCGTCCGCACAGAGCCATCGGCTAAACCGGCCGCTCTCGATCGAACGCGCCTCTCAACGCATTCGCGAGCTGGTGCGGGAGGGTCACGGCCCAGGAGCCGTGCCGGCGCACGGCGGAGCGGGCTATCCGGTGACCGCGGCGCCCCGGCTCAAAGTTCCGAACGAAGCGCCGTGCGTTGACGTGCTGTTCACGCCGCATACGCCGCCGCTCCAGTACGGAGCTTTGCCCGTCGGCGATTTTGCCGATTACAGCGACCATCCGTTTAACTATACGCCGCCTGCCAACTGCCCCGGACCCTACGCCAAAGTCGTTCTCAAGGTTCATTTCAACGTAACGGCCGGCGTTCAATTCGACCGCACCGGCGCGATTTGGGTCGGCGCCACCAACATTTTCTTCGGAACGACCTCCGAACCCGGCTCGAACGCCAGCCCGCAATGGCAGATCGAGCGCGACGTCACCGAGTACGCTCCGATTTTCGCGCAGCCGTCGACCGGTCAGGCTTCCGTCTATAACATCGTGAACTCGCAGTATACGGGAATCATCCACGGTACGGCCGAGCTCGACTTCTACCCGGCAGGTTCGCAGTATCCGGCCGCAACCGTCGCCGACGCGGTCTACCCGCTCTCGGGCGGTCCTGACGGCGGCTACGTCTTCCTCGACAGTGCAAGCGCCCAAATGAGCGGCACGTTCTCGTTTCCGAGAAACGTCGAAGCGGCCTATCTGGACGTTTTCCTCGAGTCGCAGTCGAACGACGAGTTCTGGTACACCTGCTTCCCTAACGACCTCGCGGGACAACTCAACAACTGCGGCAACACCGCCTTCCGTGAAGGTGAGGTAACGCTCGACGGTCAGCCGGCCGGCGTCGTTCCCGTCTATCCGTGGATTTACACCGGCGGCATCGATCCGTACCTGTGGGTTCCGACGCCCGGCGTCGAGACGCTCAACTTCGCGCCGTATCGCATCGATCTCACCCCCTTTGCGGCGCAGCTCGACGACGGAAATCAGCACACGATCGCCGTTTCGGTCTACAACGACGACAATTATTTTGCCACCAACGCAGCACTGCTCGTTTATGAAGATCACGGTTCATCGCAGGTCACCGGAGGGCTCATCAGCGACGGAACCGGGAGCGCACCCGAAGAGAACGTCGTCGAGAACGTGAAGTCCACGCCGTCGGGCGGCGCTAGAGGAACGATTAACGTCACCGCTACGCATCCGGTAAGCCTGGACGGCTACGTGAAGACGTCGCAAGGGCGCATTGACACGCACGTGCACCAGACCGTGCGTTTCTCGAACGTTCAGAAGATCGTCGACACGGATACTCAGTTCATGCAGAACATCACGCAACTGACAACGGTCGCATCCACGACGACGACGACCACTGCGGGACACACCGTTAAGTCGAAAGAGCAGCGGACGTGGCCGCTTAAGGTAGCCTACAACTACGTCGTCAGCGGCAGCGGTGCGACGCAGACTGCGGACATCCATCAGACCAAAGACGAAAACGGTATCGACCACAGTCAACACGGCTTCTTCCCATGGTCGCTGCTCGATACAGACCACTCGTCCGACACGCTCACCTTCACCCCGTCCGGGTTCTTTCCGTCGAACGGCAAGAGCCGCCAGCAGTACGCGACACGCGGCCTGCCGGGCGGGTGCTACGACAAGGTCATCACCTCGCTCAACTATATCCTCACCGGCAGCACGCGCCGGTGCTAACGAGGTAAGCGGCTCACGCGGTATGCGCAGCTTCTTTGGCGACGAGCTGCGTATACCGCTCGCGCGCGCGCTCGGCCTCGACGTGATCGTAGGCTCGCGAGGCCTCGCGGGCGAGTTCCTTGAGTAGCTCGACCTCATCGGGATCGAGTTGCGCACCGTTGGCGTGTGCACCGTACAGCGTAAACGAAACGAGCTCGTGACGCACGGTCACCGGAACCGCCAACGTATAGATCCCGGCGTTTTGCGGGTCGAGGTGGGAGCGCAGCTCGTCGAGCCAAACGATCCTTTCGTCGGAAAGAAGCATGCGCACCAGCAGATCGTTTGCGCTGAACCCGGGCGGGGCAATCGTCGTCTGCCGCGCGGTCGCAACGCCTTCGAAACGCGCACCCCCGCTCGACCGGCGGTAGAGGGCCGCGGCAGCAAGATCGAGCGCGTCGACCGGAACCTGCACCAGACCGTCGATTATCGCGGTTTCGTCGGTCGCGTAGGGAAGCGCCGAAGCGGCACGACGTAACAGCCGCTCGGCGATTCCGCGCCTCCGAAAGAACGTGGCCTCGACGAACCCTTCGACGGTCCGATTGATGCGATCCAGCAGAAAGCCGATCGCGATCGTTGCGAGCAGCTCCAGGCCGATGGCAAGACGGCCGAGCGCGACGACGCGTGAGAAGAACCAATCCAAAATCGAAATGAACGCGATGACGCCCAGCGACAAGACGCCGTAGACGAGCGCGCGGTTCAATACGAAATTGACGTCGAGCACGCGCAGCCTGAAGACGGCATAGGCGATGCAGATCGGCATCAGCACGACGCCGAAACCGACGACTTGCCCGACCGCGAACGGTACGCCGGGAACGTAGTAGATCGCGTACGCCACGAACGATGCGAACACGCCAATTGCCAGGAATCCCCAGCGTTGACGGTCGCTCGGCGTTGCGGTCGCGAGGTTCTTTGCAAGAATCAATCCGGCGAAGAGAAAGGCCGCGAGCGGAATTATCGCGCCCGGAATGACGTCCCATGAGGGGAGTGTTTCCGAGACCGAGTAGGTGCGCCACTCGACGACGTATAGCACGTACGATAACGCGAGAAAGATCCAAACGTAGGGGTCGACCCGGCGTTGCCATCCCTTAACGTCACCGTTGGGGAACCGCAACAGAAACGGCAGCAACGGCAGGACGCTCCAGGGACCGAAGACGGTGCTCAGCACGAAGACGAGCGCGAGGTACGCCGGCGGAGAGAGCAGGTGCGACCAATACATGAAGACCGGCCCCGTACCGAAATAGCCCACCGCGAAGAGATAGAACGACCACGACATCACCGACGGCCGCAAGAAGACGAGCAAGAAGGCAACGATCAAGAAAATCGTCTGCGGAAGATAAGAGAGCACGCCGCCGATGCGTTGCCAAATATGAAAGGTCGAATTAGGAACGGCCGTCAAGACCATGGTGCTTGCAGCGTGACCGCGCTGGAACGTCAGCGTCTCGCGCTCGCCCGGATAGGGCGCGCGGACCCGAGGGGCGATTGTAAAGTTCCCGCGATCGAGAAGCCGATCGCCGACGCGGACGCCGGCGCGAGCCGCCGGCGAACCCGGGTCAACGGCAACGACGATCAGTTCTCGCGGAGGAAGCGTCACCCCAAACGTGCCTTCACCCCAGTTTTCCGCGAAATCGACGTGGCCGATCGGCAAGTAATAGATCGCCACAACGAAGAGCGTTACGATTATCAGGAGTCCTCGTGAGAGGGTTTGGCGCATCGCTGAAGACTCTGCGGCGCGCCGCGGGGGCGCCCCTCCAGAGCGATCGAGTTGATGTGCGGGCGGTCGTTGAGTCTGAAGCTAGTTGCCGAAGCCGGACATCGACGTCGCGAACGCGGGCCGGCGATAGCCTTTGCCGCAGCGGGTGAGATCGAGCCCCTTCGCCGTTTTGGCCCGGACGAACCCGACGATGAGCGCGTCGCTGCACGGCGTCTCGGTCGCATGACCCGCGTTTTTAATCAATAGAATCCGCGCGTTGGGCAGATATGGCAAGGCTTGCTCGGCGAAGGAGGGTGGACTAGCAGGGTCGTCGCTGCCGGAAATCATGAGAATCGGCGCGTCGCTGCGCACGGGATCCATGAAACCAACGGCTACCGGCCTCACGCTCCAAATGCTGCAGGCTCGCTGCTGGGCACGCACTCGGACGTCACCCTCGAATGAGTTCGCGCTGGTGCGAACGACGTCGCTCTTTGTGATGAAGGGAATGTCCTCAGCGCAGGTCACGGAAAGATTGAGCCCCTCCGCGAGCAATCCGGCGAAACCTTGGGTTACCACGTCGATCATCGTCGCGAGCGGTCCGTAGTCGCCCCGATACGCGCGCTCGATGATGAACGGGGCGTACGCGGCACCGGTTGGATAGTAGAGAAGCTGGCGCAACCGGTCGGCGAAGACCTCCTTCGACAGCGCCACCATCGTGACGCGCTTGCTCTTCGCATTTTCAAACGGTACCGTGACGGTTGCCCGAGCGAAGCGCTGGACCAGCGCATTGAAGTGAGGGCCGAACGACGGGAAACTCGCGTTGCATTTGGCATCCGCCTTGCATTCGGCGATCAAGCGCGACATCGCGTCCGCAGCGCCTTTTGAATCTTCAAGCGGAATGATCAGAAAGTGCGGCGGCGCGACGCCATCGAGCACGATGCTCTCCACGCTTTCGGGATGACGGCGCGCGTAGACGAGGTAGAGACGCGTTCCGTACGAGCTTCCGTCGAGCACCAGCTTCGGATAGCCCAGCGCGCGGCGAAGATCGTTCAAGTCGTCGGCGGCGATCGGCGTTGCATAAAGGCTCAAGTCCGCTCCGCGCGCAAGACGCGAGCGACAGCTTTTAACGAGCTCGTCCGGAAAGATTTGCCGAAAGTAGAGCGCCGGCCGATCGGCGGGCGAGAAGTCGCACTGCTGCGGCGCGGAACCTCCGGTTCCGCGGTTGTCGACGAGCAGGATGTCGTACCGGTCTCGCAGCGTCCGCAGCTCTCCAGAGACTCCGCCGTCGGCGATCGGGCCGGCGAAGGCGGTTGACGACGCGCCCGGTCCGCCCGGATTCCATGCAATCGCGCGCTTCGAATCGTGCGCCGCTTTTATGATGATGAACTTGAGCGCAATCTTGCGCCCCGAAGCGGCGGCACGATTCTCGTACACCGTGTACGTTCCGCAGGTCGCTGGGAGTTTTGCCTTGCCGGCAGTGCAAGACCACGTGTGTAGGGCGAGCGACACCGCGGCGAGCATGAACCGAGCATACGGCGGCACGACGGCTCGTGCCAATCAACTCGAGTTCAAAATCGCCCTTACGGGAGCGAGAGGGTCGCCGCAGAGTCTTCTGGTACGAATCCGGCATGGATCATCAAGACGACCTTCGCAAAGAAGTCGAGAGCGCCGACGACACCGGAATGGTCTCGAGCGAGCAGCTCGTCACCGGCGCACTCTTACGAGAGCAGCTTCATGCGGCGCTGCCCGAAGGGCATGCCGCTCACCCGGCAATCGAGAAGCTGCACTCCGAAATCAAAGCAAAAGCACCCAACGCTCGAGCGATCGAGCACCACGTCGGCGCCCTGCGCGCGTTCCCCGAGCTCGAGGCAATCGTGGCGAACTGGTGGGACGATCCGAAGACGCAGCGCTTTATCGCGGGCTTGGGTCAGATCGGCCTCTAAGTACTCGTTAGCCTACGTTCCGTAGCGGCGCTGTCGCAGCTCGAAGTCGTCGAGCGCGGCTTTGAAGTGCCGCTCGTCGAAATCGGGCCAGTAGGTAGGCGTCGCCCAAAACTCCGCATACGCCGACTGGAATAAGAGGAAGTTCGAAAGCCGCAGCTCGCCGCCGGTTCTGATGATCAGATCGGGATCGGGAAGCCCGGCGGTGTAGAGGTGACTCGCGAGCGCGTGCTCGTCGATTGACGAGGCATCGCGCACGCCCGTGCGCACTTCTTCGGCCAACGCGCGTACGGCATCGCCGAGTTCGCGACGCCCGCCGTAGTCAATAGCGAGGTTCAACACAATGCCGCGATTCTGCGCGGTCTCCGCGACAAGCCGCTCGAGGGCGTCGCGCGTCTTCTCCGGCAGCCTTTCGGTCCGCCCGCACAGACATATCCGCACGTCTTCTCTTCCCAGCCGCCGCAGTTCACCGCGCGCCGCGCGCGCGCAGATCTTCATGAGCAGACCCACCTCGCCGGCCGGCCGCTCCCAGTTCTCCTCCGAAAACGCATACGCGGTCACGACGCGCACTCGGGCCGCCCGGGCGGCGCGCAGCGTCCGGCGCAGGCTCTCGATGCCGCGGTGGTAACCGCATGCAATTGGCAATCCGTGCCGAGCGGCCCAGCGCCGGTTACCGTCCATGATGATTGCGACGTGCTGCGGCGTCACGTCGTCGCCAGCTTTGGCCGCGCGACGGTGTTTCGCGAGCGGCGGTGCACGTCGCGCACGACGGCTTCGAGCTCGTCCACGTAGGCGAGAAAACGCTGCCGCCCGCGCTTGGTGATTCGGTAGACCGTCTGCTGCCTTCCTGAAACGCGCAGCTTTTCCGTTGTCACGAATCCGAGCTCGGCGAGCGCATGGACGTGCCGGTTAAGATTGCCATCCGAAAGGTCGCATGAAGCAGCAAGCTCGGTGAAGCTGAGACCGTCAGGATGCGCGATCAGGCACGTGCAGATCGCGAGCCGGCCGCGTTCGTGGAAGATTCGTTCCAATCCCGGATATGAAAACGGAGCTTCGCGTCCCTCGCTCACGGCGTTCGATCCTTCCAAATCAGCGCGCCGACGGCGATCTGACCGATCCCGAAGCCCAGCGGCATAACCCACCACGCGAGCGCGACTGCTTGCGACGGCGATATGAGAAAGAGTGCCGCAAGCGCTCCGAAGCCGAGCGTGACCGTGAAAGTGGAGCGTGGTAGGACGTCGCGCGACGCGAAAAGCCCAAGTGAGTAGAGCGCAAACCAGGTGCCGGGTAAGAGACCGTACACCGAGCGGTCGATCAACGCCAGCGTCAACAGACCGCCCAACACAACGCTCGGTGCGATCGAACGGGCTGCCGTGCGAAAGCCGCTGGTCGCACCGGGCCCACGATGTCGCCAGACCCAGATTGCGACCGCGCCATAGTTCAACAGCAACGCGACCGCCAGGCAGCTCATCCAAATGAGCACGTAGCGATGGAGCGCTGGCGGAAGTTGCGGCAATGGAGCCGTCTGCCATTGAACGTAGCCTGCCAGCAGCGCTCCGACTCCGCTGGCCATGGCCGCGGCCGCGGAGTAGCCTTCGAATCGCTGGACCCTGACCAGCCGGTCCCGAACTTCGGCCAGATCCGAGAGCGCTCGTTCGAGCTCCATGAAGCCGCCTTCCCTAACTTTGTGAAGCAAAGCCATAAACTTTGTATCACAAAGCTTGAGCCGGCGCAAGGCACCTCGGCGCTTTCCGACGCACTCTGCCAGGCATATGGCACTCCTGACTGCCAGGATCTATCCATGGTGAGCACCGATGCAGTCTCTTGAAGGCCGGCTCGTCTATTCCGCGAGCGACCTTAACGATTACCTCGAATGTAAACGGCTGACCGACCTCGAGGCGCTCGTTGCGCGCGGCCGGCTCGAACGGCCGGAATACGAGGACCCCCAAGCGGAGCTGCTCAGGCGCAAAGGAGACGAGCACGAGCGCCGCTATCTCGATCGCATGAACGCGCTTCATCCCGGCCGGGTCGTCGAGTTTGCTCGATCGAAGAGCGGCATCGAAGCGTACCGGCAGGCCGAGCAACAGACGCTCGAAGCGATGCGTTCCGGCGCTTCGATCATTTATCAAGCGACCTTTTTTGACGGCGAATTCATCGGTCACGCCGATTTCCTACGCCGCGTCGAAGAGCCGTCGGATCTCGGCGCGTACGGTTACGAGGTTCTCGATACGAAGCTTGGTCTGAGTCCAAGGCCGTACTATTTGGTACAGCTCTGCAACTACAGCGAGCACCTCGAGCGCTTACAAGGCAGGCTGCCGAAGCTCGGTCACGTCGTCTTTGGCAACGGTGAAGAAACGCCGTTCCGGCTCCACGACTACATGGCCTATTACCGCCATCTCAAACGCGCGTTCCTGGAGTTCGCCGATTTCGAGGCGGACCAGATCGATCGGCCGCGAGAGTACCCGTGGCAGGTCAAACATTGCGCGATCTGCCCGTGGGATGGAGCCTGCGAGCGACAACGGCGCGAGGACGATCACCTGAGCATCGTCGCCGGGATGCGCCGCGATCAGATCGCCAAACTCAACGCAGGCGGCGTTACGCGCGTAGCGCAACTTGCCGATGCCGCCGCCGACGAGCGCCCGGCCGGCATGAACGTCGAAACGTTCGCCAAGCTGCGTCGTCAAGCGTCGCTGCAAGTCCGCGCGCAACGGCTTGGCGAGCCGATTTACGAACTGCTCCGGCACGCCCCTCCGCTCGGATTCGCGCTGCTTCCGCAGCCTTCAGAGGGCGACGTCTTCTTCGACATGGAAGGCGACCCGTTCTACGAACCAGGCCAAAAGCTCGAGTATCTCTTCGGCTGCTGGTTACTCGACGACGCGCCGAGCTTTCGAGCCTTTTGGGGGCTAAACCGTGAAGAAGAGAAGGCCGCTTTCGAAGCCTTCGTCGACTTTGTCACGCAACGGCGGCGCCGTTTTCCGGCACTGCACGTCTATCACTATGCACCGTACGAAAAGGACGCGCTGCGACGGCTCGCCGCGCAACACGCCACTCGCGAAGACGAGGTCGACGACTTGCTGCGCGGCGAGGTGCTCGTCGATCTCTTCGCGGTCGTGCGCCAGGCGGTCGCGATTTCGGAGGAGCGCTACGGTCTCAAAAATCTCGAGCGCTTCTACGCTCTCACCCGCGAGACCCAGGTAAAGAAAGGCGCCGAGTCGGTCGTGATGTTCGAGCGTTGGCTCCTTGAAGGCGATCGGCGAATTCTCGACGACATCGAGCGGTACAATCGCGACGACTGCCGCTCCACATATTTACTTCGCGAATGGCTGCTCGAGCGGCGCGCGGAAGCGATCGAAACTTTCGGCACGGATCTGCCGCTGCGTGCGGCCAAATCTCCCGAAGAACCCTGTCACAGCGAGTTCGCGCAGGGATGCTCGAGCTGCGCGAAGCGCCGCGAGAACGAGCGTGAGGAAGCGCGGCGCAGCGACGTCGAGCGCAAGCTGCTCGACGACCCTCGGCCGCAGAGCCGGCTGCTCGGCCATCTCATGGCGTACCATCGCCGCGAAGAGAAGCCCGCCTGGTGGACATACTTCGATCGCTGCGAGAACGTGGATGGGCTCGTGGAGTTCGACAAGGAGAGCATCGGCGGACTCCGATTGCGTGACGATGTTCCGGCGCGTCAGGAGAAGCGCAGCTTCATCTACACGTTCGAATTCCCGGATCAACTCTACAAGCTGGCGGCCGGCGACGACGCCGATAATCCGCGCACGCAAGCGCGCGCCGGAACGATTCTCTTAATTGACGAGAACCGTAATCTCTTGGAACTCAAGACGACTGCTTCGCTCGATAAGGCAAGCGCAATCTCAGAACTGATTCCAGGAAGGCCGCCGCCAGCGCTCGTGCAGCGCAAGGCGCTGGCCCGCATCGGCGCGTCGTTTCTCGAGGGCAGACTCGACAAGGAGTTCCCCGCAACCTACGATCTGCTCGCGAAACGCGATCCTCGCGTCGTCCGCAGCCCTTTCGTCCTCTCGAAGAATGCGCGCGCGCTGCAGCCGGATCGCGTCAGCGCGGCATCCGTCTCGGCCGCGGTTTCGTCGTTGGATAACAGCTATCTCTTCGTACAAGGTCCGCCCGGCAGCGGAAAAAGCACGATCGGTTCGCAGGTCATCTGCGACTTGCTTGCGGCCGGCAAGCGCGTCGCGGTAACGAGTACGAGCCACAAGGCCATCCACAATCTGCTGCACAAGGTCGAGGGCTGCATGACCGAGCGCGGAACGAGCTTCCGCGGCCGCTACAAACATAGCGGAAATGGATCCGAATATCGCTCGCATCTTGCCGCGCCGTGCATCGAATCGGTAGCGTCGAACGAAGCCTTTGACTCCGACGGCTACCAACTCGCCGGCGGTACGGGCTGGCTATTCGCGCGTGAAGAGCTCACCGGCAAGTTCGATTATGTCTTCATTGACGAAGCGGGCCAAGTCTCGCTCGCCGATGCGCTAGCGAAGTCGCTCTGCGCGCGTAACGTCGTGCTACTGGGCGATCCGTCGCAGCTCGCTCAAGTCAGCCAGGGGAAACATCCGCTCCCCGCCGGCGATTCCATCCTGCAGCATCTGCTCGGCGACGATCAGACCGTAAAGCCGCATCGCGGCATCTTTCTCGACGTTTCCTACCGCATGCAGCCCGAGATCTGCGAGTTCATCTCCGACGCGATGTACGAGAATCGCCTGCACGCCGCGGAGCAGACGCGCGCGCATCGCGTTTCGACCGGATCGCAGGAATACGCGGGACTCTACTTCACGGGCATCGAGCATGCCGGCAATAGCTCCAGTTCGCTCGAAGAGGCCAACGCAATCGTCGCGCGGATTCTCCCGCTTCTCGCAGACGGAACGATCGTTGATTCGCAGCCGGCCGAGCGAGCCGGCGTTGCGCGTGCGGTGACCGCGCGCGACATCATCGTCATTACGCCCTACAACGCGCAGCGCCGGCTGATCCTCGACAGGCTACGCGACGCCGGCATTGACGTCGATCCGCATACCGGCGTCGGTGTCGGCACCGTCGACAAGTTTCAAGGCCAAGAGGCCGCCGTCGTTTTCTACTCGATGGCAACGTCGAGCGGCGAGGACGTACCGCGTAACGTGGAGTTCCTCTTCGAGCGTAACCGCTTCAACGTCGCAATCTCACGCGCGCGAGCTGCCTGCGTGCTCGTATGCAGCCCGCGTCTGCTCGACATCCGCTGCCGCACGCCCGAGCAGATGGCGCTGGCAAATCTGCTCTGCGCCTTCGCCGAGCGCGCCAAGGCCGAGTTAGCGCTCACGCTCTAGAGGGCAAAGACAACGGTCGTGCCGCGAGGCGAGCGGTTGAGTTCGAATTGCGACGTCGCTGCGCGCAGGATCGATAGACCGCGGCCCCGTTCGGCGGCCGGCTCCCCGTCGCGCCACGTTCCGAGGTCTTGCACTTCCCCGACGATCGTGTCGTCGCGCGTTGCCAAACGAAGCACGAAATCTCCCGTCGTGCCGCGATAGGCATGCTCGACTGCATTTGCGACGGCCTCACCGACCGCGATCATAAGGTCGAAGGTGCGATCGGGAGTAAGCTTTGCGACGCGGGCGAAGCGTAGCGCGATACGCCGCGCGACCCCTGCCGAGGACGGAGCGGCCGGCAAGCGCAGCTCGACCGGCTCTGCGGTCAGCGGCAGAATCGTCGCAGCCAGCACGGCGATGTCGTCGATTTGGCGATTGTTGAGCACCTGGTGAACGAGGCTTCCGGCGCCGTCGGCGCTGGAATCTTGAACGCGCGCGGTTAGTGCGTCGAGCAGCCGCCTACTTTCGCGCTCGATGTTGCGATCGTACTCGATCAATCCGTCGGTGTAGAGCAACAGCGTTGCGTAGGGTTCGACTTTAACCTCGAGCGCTGGGAAGGTCGCGCCGGCTTCGACGCCCAGCGGAATGCCGCCACCAACGATGTAACGCGCCCTCCCGGCGAGCGGCGCGATTGCCGGCGGAGGATGTCCGGCGCACGAGTACTCAAACGTCGAACGCGTCACGTCGATTACTCCGAAGATCGCCGTGATGATTGGATGCTCCTCGTCGAGCATGAGCGCGGCATTGGTGCGCGCAAGCGTTTGCGCCGGCGTAAGGCCTTCGACCGCGCTCAGCCGAAGCGCGTGCCGCGCCTCGTTCATCGCGATCGCCGCTTCGAGACCGTGGCCCCCGACGTCGCCGATCGAGAGCGCCATCCGGTCTTCGGAGATAAGGAAGGCATCGTACCAATCGCCGCCTACGCGCGACTCGCGCTCGGCCGGCCGATATGCGTAGCTGAGCTCGACGCGTTCTGTTGAGGGCAGATACGCGGGCAGCATCGCGCGCTGCAAGGCCGAGGCGACCCGATGCTCGCGCTCGTAGAGCCGCGAGTTGTCGATTGCGACCGCAGCGCGGTGCGCCAGCTCTTCGGCAATCTCGCGCGCCCTTTTGGGGCGGCCCGAGTTAGGATCGATGTCCATTAGGTGCAGCGTTCCGCGAGTTCGTCCGCGTGCGATGAGCGGAACGATTAAGGCGGTGCCAAGCCCGGCCGCCTCGTAGATCGCGCGGTGCTCCGAGCCCGGTACGTTCGCGCGAACCGCGCGGACGGTCTCTTCATGGTCGAGGACGAGGCTTTCCGAGAGCCGCACTACCTCCGGCGATCCTGATGAGGCATCGTGAATGTCAACCACACACTGCCCGACCAGTTCTTCTAGAAGGCCGTTACGTTCGGGATCGCAGTGGCGCACGGCTTCGACCACGAGTTCGTCGTCGGGCGAAAGCGATTGGACTTGGCACCAGTCTGCAAGGGCCGGGACGCAAAGCTCGGTGATGCGCTGAAGGATCGTTCGAACGTCGAGCGACGAACCGAGGACCTCGCTCGCGTGCGAAAGGAAGACCTCTCGTTCTTCGTGCTGCTTCTGCTCGTCAATGTCGGTGGCTGTTGAGAAGAAGCGAATTACGGAACCGTCGTCGCGCCTAAGCGCGACTGCCCGCGCCAGGAACCAGCGGTACTCGCCGGCTGCCGAGCGAACCCGCGCCTCAACCGAGAAGTCACTGCCCGTCGCAAGCGCTTCGCGTATGCGGGCTTCGCATGCAGGCCGATCTTCAGGGTGAATGGCCTGACGCCAGCCGCCGTGCGCAAACGTTTGCGCGGCGCTCAGCCCCGTGAACTCGAACCAGCGCCGGTTGAAGTAGTCGATTCGCCCGTCGGGCGCAGCGGTGCAAACGATCTGGGGAATCGTGTCTGCGAGAATGCGTAAAGCGCGCTCGTGCTCGATGCCGTTGCGCGTTGGGTCGGGATCGCTTGCTCGCATGACCATCGCTATAATCGCTCGGTCAATTGAGTTCCACGCCACCGGCCGACGCCTTCTTCGGGCGTGCGAAAGGCGGGCGCCGCGTTAAGGGCGGCGCCAGCCGTTCGTTGTGCCGTTACTGCGGTGTAAGCGAAAGAGTCTCCGTGTTCAAATTATAGTTGCCGGCTCCAACGGTGTCGTTCGGGTTGGCGCAGATCACGCTATTTTGCGGACCGTAAACGACGACTTGTCCGGACCCACCGCACTCTACCTGCACGAGGCCATAGTTACTGAGGAACGTGGACCCCGGACTATTCGCCTCAACGTGGTATGAGTTGTACGTCTGGTTGTTGGCCCCGACTATCGAGCCATAGACCGCCGCCGAGGTAACGCCGACCGCCATCGCACCCCAGAATCCACCACCCCAGTACCCGCTTGCCGGATACCAGGCCGAGCCGCCATTCCAGCCCCAGGCTCCGCCGCCACCGTAAACCGGATTACTGATGGCCGTCCGGTTGTTGTTGACGGTGACGTTGTTGTTGCTGCGATTGCCGTTGTTGTTGCCGTTGCGGTTGGTGTTGCCGTTGTTGCGGTTGCCGTTGCCGTTTTTGTTGTTACCGTTGTTGCGGTTGCCGTTACCGGCGTTCCCATTGCCACGGTTGCCGTTGTTGCGGTTGCCGTTGCCGGCATTTCCATTGCCGCGGTTGCCGTTGCCGACATTACCATTGCCGCGGTTGCCATTGTTGCGGTTGCCGTTGCCGGCGTTGCCGTTGCCGCGGTTGCCGTTGCCGACGCTACCGTTGCCGCGGTTGCCGTTGCCAGCGCTACCGCCGCCGCGGTTGCCGCCTGCCGGGCGCGTGTCGGCGCCCATATTGAAGCCACCGGACGACCGTGACGCGCCGCCGCCTCCGCGGGAGCCGCCGCCGGACGGGCGCGCACCGCCTCCACCACCGCCGCGGCCGCCGCCTCCGCCGCGCGCGGCGCCTCCGCCGCCGCCGCCGCGTCCGCCGCCGCCACCACCTCTACCAGCCGACGCAATCGCCGGCGAAAGTGCGAATAAGGACGGCCATCATCAAACTAAGATACTTCATTTATTTCACCACCTTGTCGATCTGGCCGATTAGGCTGACGTAGGTACCTCGCTGAGTCGTAAACGAAAGCACGATGCTGTGCGGCGCGACCTTTGTCGTCGAGGCGCTCAACTGTTGCTCGTCGTCGGTCGAATTTAGGTAGACGGTTCCCTTCTGAAAATCGAGCGGACTGGTCTTGCCCGATTGAACGAGCGCGGCGCTCGTCGGCAAGCAGACCATAATTTTGCCCTGATACGAGCAGGCCGCTCGATTGATCACAAGCGTGCCTTTCCCATCCTCCGACGTCACATAGAGGGCGCTGTGAAGGATCTTGATCGCGACGTTGTGATAGACATTCGTATCCCCGTCGGACTGCTGAATCGTCAGCGTCCCCTCCGCGCGGGCCGCGGCCGTAACGAAAAGGCACGCCGTAAGGGCTGCCGTCGCAGCCAGTGCGGCTGCGCCGAAGCCGGATTGCGAAACTCTCATGAGGACTCCCCTTGCCCCAAGCCGAGAAGGTTGTTCCTTGGGACTCTTAAGCTTCTGCGGAACGCCTTAACTTACTGCAAACGACCGCTCGCGGGTAGAGCCAACTCTTTAGACTTTTTTCATACGCTGCCGATAGCATCGAAGAGCGGTTCGAGATGCCGTGCGTGGCGAGGTGGCAGTGTCTGGGGGAAACTGAGTCGAGCGCCGCGGCACCTCGACCGTATTCTTTGCGTTAAGTGCCGGGCGGCCGGAATACAATCTGGCGCTTGGCCGCTCGGTCGACCTCCTCGATCGGGATCAAAACCGTCGTCCGGCTTCGCACGGCCCCCGACGCGCCGACCGCCATGCCGACCGCCAGGGCGGCCTCGTTATCGGGAAGATCGACAATTAAAATCGCGTCATCGTCGCCAAACGTAAAGTAGAACGCATCCAGCTTTCCGCCGACCGTGGCAAGGAGTTTTTCGACCGCCTCGCGGCGGGCGGATCCTCCGTCCTTAATTACACCCTTTGCACCTTCGGCGGTATAGGTCGCATGAACCAAAAACTTCGGCATGGCAAAGCCCTCCTTGCAGCGCCGTTTCGACGGGGATGGCTTACTCGACCCCCGGAAGACGCGGCGGCGCCGCCTCGAACACGTCGGCCGCATCGTAGTTCGCGTTGTTGACGCGCGGCGAAACCTCGCGCACCTGCATCAACGCCGCATCGAGCGGGCGCAATACCGAAGCGCCGGCTTCGGGCGGCAGCGGCTCGGGATCGAGCCAAAGGTCAACGCCGGCAGCGGTCAGGATCACCGGCATACGATCGTGAACGCGCGCGACCAACGCGTTGGGCTCGCAGGTGGCGACGTCGCACGCGACGGTTCCGTCGAGCGCTTCCCAAAGACCGGCCAACGCGAACGGCTCGCCGGATTTTAGCGTGTAGTAGAATGGACGGCGGTTCTTCCATTCGTAGAAACCGTCGGCAAACTCGATGCACCGGCGCCGGATCGGTCCCCGGCGCGCGAGAACCGACTCGGCGCGAATATTGATGCGGCCGCGGATTCCCCATAGGAGCTCCTCGACGACGTCACGCCCGTCGTTTCGAACGCCGAGCACGCTTTGCGCCGGCGCGATATTATACCGCGGTAACCGCGTTTCGCTGAACTCGGGGAAGCGAAAACGCGGAAAGGCGATTGCAAGAGCACCCGGCTTGGTCAGCGTGAATCTACCGCACATTTCTGACAGGATGCATAGCTTACGTCTTAACGCACGTGTCCGTCGAGGTCACCGTCTTTCCGTTCGCCTTCTGATGAAAGTGCAGCGTGTAACGCGTTGACGAAACGCGCTCGAAGACTTCGGTCATGCTCGCGTCGGGATAGACACTGTGATAGACGATGTGAACTGCGTTCTTGCCGGTCGCGTGGAAGATCGTGGCCGTGCGTTCCGGCTCGATCACGACGGCAGTCCAGCCGCGCTTAGGATCGTAGGTAACCATCCCCTGATCGGTGCCTCCGCCCTTCACAGCGTCGCGCTCGCTCATCCAGTTGTCTTTCATATCGTAAGCATAGGTCGCGTGGTACGAGACGCTCGCTCTTCCCATCTGATAGGTGCAGTTCCAGGTGCCGACCAAAAAGTGCAGCGAACTCAGCGGATCGCCGGCCGAGGCCGGCGCGACGCCTAACGTTACAAGAAGCAAAACAGCGATACCTAATCTCATCTTACGACCTTACCCGCGTCGCCCTTCGACGAAGCCTCACCCTCAAACTATGCGGCCCCGGTGATGCGGGCGACGACGCGCTCGACCTTTACGACCCGAGTCCGGGTCCAGCGGTCGTGGAGTAGAATGCGGCGCCAAACGAAGCTCAGCGGCACGATCAGCCACCACAGCAACATGACGATCAGATAGCGAACGATCGTACGAGCGATGGTCGGCTTGCCGAAGTCGGTGGTAACGACTCGCAGGCCCGCAATCATCATCCCGAAGGTCTGGCCCGCGACGACGACGAGCAATGCGAGATAGATTGGAAACCAGAAAAAGAAGCCCAGCCGGGCGATGAAGCCGCCGATCATCGACGCAATCGCCTCCGGCTCGAGTGGGATCTTGGTGTTGTCGATGTTCAGCGATGCTTCCTTATTGCCGAGCGTCACAGGTCCGATCGTCGCTTCGTCTTGCGGCGTCGGCGAGGGTGCAGTCGTCATTGAAGCCGGCGCGTGTTTTTTCCCTTGAATCGAAATTGGTCCCACGGTAACGTTGCCCGGCGAAACCGTGACGGCAGCGTCACGGTGTCGGTTGGTTTCGCTGCGCGAGCCAACGACGCTCCCACCGAACGAGGTGATGATCGCCGTGACGACGACGGCGTCGATCGCCCAGGCCGCGAAGCGACGCCACCAGCCGGCGCAATCCCGCGGCGCGACGTGAATCTCTCCGGGCGCGGCGAGCGCCGGCGGCTCCTCGTCGCGCTCGCGCAGAAACCACTCCTCCGCTTTCGCATAAGCGTGGGACGACATGAAGGTGCGCAACGACGCGATCCGATGCGTCGCATAGGGCTCGCTGCTCAGCGATTCGCCCCAGCGCAGCACCGTGTCCGCTTGCACCTCGGCGTGCTGCTCTGCAAAAGCTTCGTAATCCACCTTACGGCCGAACTCGTGAAATGCCGCGATGCCCATCCCGCGAATCGCTGCGTCCATCGAGCCGCAGCAGAGCAGACCGACCTTGTCGCACGTGAGCGCGCAGCGGCGCAGCCAGGCGCCGAAGATCATCGAGATGATCGGGTTCTCGTTGCCGTTGACGCTTAGCAACGAGTGGAAGCGCGTATGTCCGGCCGCGATGTGTCCGAGCTCGCGCCCGACCATGAAGGCCAGCTCGTCGTCGGCGAAAAGCTCGATCCAGTGGCTCGAGACCACCAGCGCGTAAGGCTCTCCGAATCCGAGCGCCACGACCGGGACGTAGTTGTCTTCGCGCACAAAGACCAGCGGCATTGGAATCTGCAGCGCCGCGCAGGTGCTGCGCACGATGTTGAACACGCGCGGATACTGGCGTTGGTGAACGCGGACGCTCGAGCCCAACAGGCGGCCGCGCGCGAGCGTGACGTAGACCATTGCAATGACGATGAAGAGCGCCACCTGGGAGGCGCCGATCGACTCGTGAAGCACGTAACCGATCGCTAGCGCGGCCGGGAGCGCGAAGAGTGCCGTCAGCCAGAAGGCCGGCCGTTCCGATGGTTCTCGAAGCGAACCAGGTCCGTCGAAGAGCCAATGCACGCAAGACCACTCTGACGGTTCAGCCCGCCGTTCCTTCAGGCGTTCTCGAGCGACCCGCCGTTCACGAAGGACGCGCCATAAAGTAGAAGAGTCCAACCGTCGCGCCGCCCATCAGCGCGAAGGTGGCCCATCCCCAGGCGCGCGCAAGCGGCGAGCTTCGCCACTTGCCCATGACGTGCTGACTCGAAGCCAGCCAAACGATGACGCCGATCAGCGGCACGGCGGCGACGCCGTTGAGCACCGCCGACCAAAAGAGTGCTTTGATCGCATCGACGTGAAGCAGGTTCATCGAAATCCCGATCAGGATCCCGACCGTGATGATCCCGTAGAAGCGGGTGGCGCGGCCAAGCGGCTCGTTGAGGCCTTCGCGAAATCGGAACGTTTCGGCGGCAACGTAGGCCGACGAGGTCGCGAGCACCGGCACGGCGAGAATTCCCGTACCGACCATCCCAAGGGCAAAGAGCAGCTCGGCAAACTGACCGGCCAAGGGTTTTAACGCGAGCGCGGCTTGCTGCGCGGTGGCAATATTCCGCAAGCCATGCGCGCCCAACGTCGCCGCGGTCGTAACGATGATGAAGAACGCGACCAGATTCGAATAGACCATGCCCGTATTGACGTCGGCATGCATGTTGCAAATGGACGTCGCATCGGTTCCACGACGCGCAGCGAGACTCTTTTTGCCGTGCTCCTTGTCTTCTTCGACCATAAGCGTGGATTGCCAGAAAAACAGGTACGGCGTGATCGTCGTACCGAGCACGCCGACCATCGTCGCGAGCCAGCTCGACTCGAAGTGAATCCGTGGGACCGCGAAGTGAAGGAGCACCTGTCCCCACGGAGGCCGCACGACAAAAGCGGTGACGATGTAGGCAAAGAGCGCTAGCGTCAGCCACTTGAAAATGCGGGCGATGGTCGGAAAGGGCAACCAGATCTGCGCGGCGATCAGGCCGATGCCGAAGAAAAAGACGAGCGCGTCGATCGGAATCGGCACGACCAGCTGCGTGGCGGCGGCCATGCCGCCGATGTCGGCTCCGAGATTGAAGGTGTTGGCCACGATCACGAGTCCGGCCAGCGCGTAGGCAAGCCAGAGCGGCAGCCGCTTTCGCATGATCGCAGCAAGGCCCTCGCCGTTCACCATCGCGATGCGCGCGCACATCCCCTGGATCACCGCCATCATCGGCGTGGAGATCAGGGTGAGCCACAGCATCGAGTACCCCGTCGAAGCGCCCGCGACGGAGTAGGTGGAGATGCCTGATGGATCGTCATCGGCCGCGCCGGTGATGAGGCCCGGGCCGAGGTTAGCTAAGAACTCTCGTATTCGCATCTAGTGCCGCGTCACGACGGCAGCAGCGCTGCGATCTCGCTGCCGGGGATTGCGTTGTCAATCGATGCCAGGTCACCGCCGTGCAACGCTTTCGCCACGTTGACGAGCGCGCTCATCGCGACGCGATAGAGCGCACCGCCGACGCTTACCCGCCGCACGCCGGCGGCCGAGAGCTGCGCGAGCGGCACCGCGCCGTCATCTGGACCGATCAGCACGTTGACCGGCTTGGGCGCGACGGCGCGAACGATCGCACCGATCGCCGCCATGTCGGACAGCCCCGGCGCATAGAGCACGTCGGCACCCGCTTCGGCAAATGCGGTCAGCCGGCGTATCGTGTCGTCGAGGTCCGGTCTTCCGTTGAGGAAGTTGTCGGTGCGGCCAGTAAGCACGATGCGTCCGCGAGCGGCTTGGGCGGCTGCGCGAACGCGCGCCACGGCGGTGTCGAAATCGTGGATCGGGCGAGCGGAATCGGCGGTCGTATCCTCGATCCCCAGACCCGCGAGCCCCGCCTCGATCGCGGCGCGGACCGTCGCCGCGCATTCCTCCGGCGCCGCTCCGAAGCCGTCTTCAAGGTCGCCGTTGACGGGCAGCGCGCTCACACGCGCCAAGAGCGCCGCGTGCGCGATCGCTTCCGCTCGCGAGACGGCATGACGGCCGTCCTGGCGCCCAAGCGAAAACGCTAATCCGAGCGACGTGCTTCCCAACGCTTCGAAACCGGCTCGTTTCAGCAGCGCCGCCGAGCCGCCGTCCCACGCATTGGGCATCACGAACGCTTGCGAACGCCGGTGCAGCTCGAGAAAACGTTCGTATGGCGTGCCGATAATGCCGGTCTTCATGGTTAGCTCCTTTGCGTTACGCGTAACGCCTAGAGCCGCCCTGCGAGTCATTGCGGTTGCACCGCAACAGGAGGAGATCGAAGGTATCGAAGAATCGCCCCTTCTGTGGCACGCTTCGCGGCAGTGCTTGCGGCGGCGATCGCCCTTACGCTCAACGTCGCGGCGACGATTCAACTTTTCGTTCCGCAAACGACCTTCGGGTATCAGCTCGTCTACACCAGGGGATTCGAAGTGGTCGCGGTGGATCCCGATACGCCGGCAGCTCGCGCCGGCATCGCTGTCGGCGACTACCTCGACTTCACGCGTTCTAGCCTGCACGACCGGATCGTGGGGCTCTCCTATCAGCCCGCGCTACCCGGCGAGTCCGTTCGCTTCGTCGTGACCGGCAGGAACGGCACGCGTCCCATCGTTCTGCGCGCGGGCCGGCTGACGCCGACCGAATCGAGCCACGCGCTCTCTTCGCCGCTAACACCTTTCATTCGGCTTGCCGGCCTGGCGTATATCGCGATCGCCACGATCATTCTGTTGCGACGTCCCAGCCGAATGACGTATGGGCTCTTCCTCTACCTCATCTCGGCCACCGACGTCACGCTCTACCATTTTCCGGACGCGATCTTTCCGTTTGCGCAGTTTGGGTCCGACCTGCTCGACATCGCCGGGCCGGTCGGTCTCGTGGTCTTTGCGGCGCGATTCCCCGACGACCGGCCAACGGGTTGGCGCGCTCGGCTCGACCGGCTAGCGATTCCGATCGGTGTGCTTTTTGCGATACCGAATCTTGCCTGGGATGGGGTCTCGCTCTTCGCCGGCCAGAGCCCGAGCGCGTGGATGACGTACGGTTCGATTCTCGGAGCCCTGGCGCTGATTCTCGCAGCCGTTACGATCCTGTGCGTCACCTACGTCGCCGCAGAGCCGCGGCAGCGCCAGCGTTTCCAATGGGTGATCGCCGGAGTCCTATTTACGGTTCTCAGCTACGCCTCGTCTTGGGCGCGCTACTGGGCGTCGACGTATTCGCTGGCCAGCTCCGACGCGCTGGTTTGGACCGCGACGATTCTCTATGCATGCGCACCGTTTGCGATTGCCTATGCGGTGGTGCGCCAACGCGTCTTCGAAATCTCTTTTGTGGTCAGCCGAACGCTGGTCTACACCATCGTCAGCGCGACGCTCTTCGGGCTCTTCGCATTGATCGAGTGGCTCACCGGGCGCCTCATCGAGCGCAGCGGCGTCGCGATCGCTCTGGTAGCGCTCGCCGCGATCGGTGTCTCGTTCTCAATGGATGCGGTCTACGGCCGAGTCGAGGAGTTCGTCGAAGGGACGCTCTTTCGCCGCCGCCGTCAAGCCGAGCAACATCTCGCCGACGTCGCCGCCGGCCTTCCCTCCGCCGAAAACGCCGTCGCGGTCGAGGAGTCGCTCGTCCGTGAGCCGGTGCATGCTTACGCGCTGAGTTCCGCCCATCTCTTCTTCCGGCGCGAGTCCGGCGAGTACGTGCACGACGGCCGGCCGCTCGACCGCAGCATTCCGCTACAGCTGCAGGGCCGGCGCCGGTCGCTACGCCTGCACGACGGCGAGGCTGTCTTAGCCGTACCGGTGTTCGTACGCTCGCGTCTCGACGCCGTCGCCGTGTACGGCGCTCACGTCAACGGCGAAGACATCGATCCGGATGAGGTTACGTCGCTGGAGAAAATGGGCGTAGCAGCCGGCATCGCCTACGAGCATCTCGAGACCGCGCGTGTCGAGCGCGACATCGCGCGCTGGCGCAAGCTGGCCGATCGTCAGGCTCGCGAGCTCGCATCGCTGCGCGAGCGAGTCTCGCTACTCGGCGAGCATCTCGCCGGCGATGATCGTAACGGGGACGGTACCGTGTGAGAGCAGGTCGTTGTGAAAGGCCTCCAAGTCGAACGCGGCACCTTTCTTCGCCTTGTACTTCGCGAGCAAGTCTTCGATCTGCACCTTACCGACGGCATAGTCGAATGCCTGACCCGGCCCAAGGGCAAAGCGGCTAACTTCGCCGACCGCGGTATCTTGGTCGACGCCGGCATTGGCAATAAACCACTTTACGGCCTCTTCGTAACCCCACGCCCCGGTTGCGAGCTTCGTGTCCACGATCGCTCGCGCGCCGCGTAGCCGCTCGAACTGCGCGACCGCATACCGGCCGTCGAGATCGTTGCCGTAGAGACCATCGCGCTCGAGCAGCGATTCCTCGTAGAACGCCCAGCCTTCGGAAAAGACACCGTCAAACGATAGACGACGCACCGGGTCGGCGTTGTGCTTGGCGATTGAGAACTGGAGGAAGTGCCCTGGAAAGCCTTCGTGACCGGATGTCATCAGGACGCGGTCCCGGTCGAAGTCCTCGAAAATCGCGCCGGTCGTTGCGGCCTTCGCCATCTGCGGGTTTGGCGGCGGTATGAAATAGATGCCATCCACCTGTTTAGAGAGCAGCGGCGGCGGATTCATCGAGGCACCCGGCAGAACCGGCAACAGAAAGGACGGGGTCGCGACGATCTTCATCGTTCCAACGTAGGAGGGAATCGTGACGATGCGTTTGCGAGCGATGAAGGCTCGCAGCGTGTCGAGCTGCGTTTGGAAGAAGGCGAATTGCGCGCTGCTGGTCGTGGGCGTCATGCCGCCGCCGTTCGCGGCCGCCTGCGCGGGATTGGAGAGATTGACGCCTTTGGCTTTTGCCTCGGCTTGAATTTCGCGTTCCTGCGCCATCGCCGCATCGAGGGTCTTCTGACCGATTGCAGCGATCTGGCCGGCATCGTAGGGGAGCAGCAGCTCGTCGCGCAGCATCGCGTTGTAGGCATCGGCGCCCATCGCATAGTTGATCGGCCAGCCGGCGGCGTTATCGCTCATCCACTTCGTCCACTCACCGATCGCCGCAACCGTGGCGTCACGCGCCTTTACAAAACGCGCGTGTTGATCGGCCGGGAGCTGGGCCGCCATCGGTGTCAGAATGTAGTTGAAGAGCGCCGGCGCCATCGCCAGCTGCTTGACGGCGACTTCCGCCTGCAACCGGCCCGGGTTGGTGATCTGCGGCCGCTGTGCGGCCATCCAGGCCGGCGCTTTCTCGAGCCGCGAGATCACGTTGTTCCACCATACCGAAGGATCTTGCTCGTCCTTGTGCAGGATCATCGTAAACGTCACGCCGAGCACCGCGAGCGGCGGCGCGGAAGGATCCTTGCCGGCCTCTTGCTCGCGGATCTGCCGACGCTGGCCGGTGACGAACGCGCGCATCAAGCTGATGTCGTCGCGATCCTGCAGCGTCGCGCCGGTCATGTCGATCGCGTTGAGGCTCTGCTCGTATTTCGTCAGCATCGCCTTGAAGGCCGCGATACCGGCCGGAGTTGGGTCGCTCCACTCCGAGTCGTGGCTATAGTCGCCAAGGAAGGTCGCCGTCTCGGGCGACGCCGCTAAGAACTCGGCCATGGCTTGGGTTTGCAAGCTGGCGATCTGCTCGCCCGGCGAGCTTTGGGCCGGCGCGCCAACCGGCATAATGATGACGAGTGCAGCCGCCAGAGCGGCAAGCGTGCGTTCCTTCATGGCCGCTCTACGCGGGCCAAACAAGGAATGTTTCGGCGTTCGGCTTATTACGGTATAGGAGCTTAGCAAGGCAGCGCTAGTATTGCGATCTACCCGTTTAGGAAGGAGCTTGAAGTGATCCGGACCCTCATCCTCGGCGTTTTCGTCCTCGCGCTCGTCCCGGTAGGAGCATCCGCCCAGAGGTGCGTCGGAGGCAACCCCGCCATCACCCACGTCGCGGTGCAGACGACCCACAACACGGGTTCGATGACCCAGTATCGTCTCGTAGGAACGGTACAGAATATGGGGACGGCGGCTCAGCCGGCGAACACTCTGCAGTTCGTCGATATTTACGACGGCTCGCAGAAGCTTGATTCTCGCAGCGTCCCGCCGCTCTCAAACTCGGGAACCTTCCACTTCACGTACAACTGGTCTCGGGCGCACGAAGCGGCGGCCGGATCGACGACGTTCACTTTTAAAATGCGGATGGTTCACGGAACGAACTGCGAACCGACCAACGGCGGTACGTACCACCTGACGTTCTAGCGAGAGATCGCGTCGCCGAGCGCGCTCGCGAACCTTTCGGGTTTGATCGAACATGACGAAATGGCGCGGGGGGTCGACGACGATGACCTCCGCGCCAGGCGAATGAGCGGCCCAACGCACGTAGGCCGCTCGTTTACTTTGTTCCGAGAGCCGCCGCAAGCGCTGCGCTGCCGGCGTCGAAAGCCGCGCCCATGGCGCAGCGGCGCGCGTTACGCGTGGGTATCGACGTCGGCGGCACGTTTACCGATCTGGTAGCGGTCGATCGGCACAGCGGAGAGATCGTCAAGCACAAACTGCCGAGCACTCCGCGGGAGCCGCACCGTGCGGTGATCGAGGCGCTCGCGGCGCTCTGCGCGCGTTACGAATCGGCGCCCACCTTCGAGTTCCTCGGGCACTCTACGACGATCGCCACCAACGCCTTGCTCGGCCAACTCGGCCTCGAACTGCCGCGGGTTGCGCTCGTCACCACCCACGGTTTTTGCGACGTTATCGAGATCGGCCGCCAAAACCGCAGCGAAGTTTACAATCTCTTCGTCGAGCGGCCGCGGCCGCTGGTCGCGCGCGAAGACCGCCTGACGGTGCGCGAGCGGATTGACTACCTCGGCAACGTCTTGGTCGCGCTCGAGGACGAATCGGTCGAGCTGGTCTGTAGCGAGCTGCGAGGGCGCGACGTCGCGGCCGTCGCGATTTGCTTGCTGCATTCGTACGTCAACGACGCGCACGAGCGGCGGCTCGCGAGCGCGATCGAAGCCGCAATGCCGGGCGTACGCGTGACGCGCTCGTCCGAAATCGATCCGCAGTACCGCGAGTACGAGCGCTGTTCGACCACGGTCGTCAATGCCGTGCTGACCCCGATTGTGGAGCGTTATCTGGAACGGCTCGTCGACGAACTCCACGCGAAGGGAATCGAAGCGCCGCTCTACGTGATGCGAAGCGACGGCGGCATGGCTGCCGCCAAGCACGTGCTCGCGCGACCCGCTGCGATCATCGAGAGCGGGCCGGCCGGCGGAGCGATCGCAACGGCGGCGCTCGGACGACGCATCGCCGCGCGTCGCCTGCTTTCGTTCGATATGGGAGGGACGACCGCGAAGGCCGGCACGGTCCTCGACGGCAGCGCGCAGGTCGGTGGTGAATTCGAAGCGGCCGGCAGAACCCATAGCGGCCGCGCAGTCAAAGGCAGCGGCTATCCGGTGCGGTTCCCGTTCGTCGACTTGGCGGAGGTCAGTGCGGGCGGCGGCACGATCGCGTGGCTCGACGAGGCTGGCTCGTTGCGCGTGGGCCCGATCTCCGCCGGCGCAGATCCCGGTCCCGCCTGTTACGGAAAGTCGGATCGCGCAACGGTCACCGACGCGCAGGTCGTGCTCGGACGCTTGAATCCTCGGTACTTGCTGGGCGGAACGTTTCCGATCGACTCGTCGCGCGCTCGCGCGTCAATCGAGCAGCTCGCGGAAGCGTTGGGCATGGGCGTGGAAGCGACGGCTGGCGGAATCGTACGGCTCGTCGACGATGCGATGGCAAAGGTCCTGCGAATCGTAACGATCGAACGCGGTCTCGATCCGCGCGATTTTACGCTGGTCGCGTTCGGTGGCGGAGGACCGCTGCACGCCTGCGCGCTGGCCGAGGAACTCGATATCGCGCGCGTCGTCGTTCCCGCGCATCCCGGACTCTTCTCGGCTATGGGTCTGCTGGAAGCGGAACTTCATTTCAACGAGATCCGCTCGCTGCTGCGACGCATTGATGAGCTCGAGCCCGCGTTCGAAGAGATGGCGTTCGCGGCGAGCGAAACGCGCGCACGTGCAGTCCTCGTCGAGCAAGGCGCCGAACCGGCCACGGTCTCGTTTCGGCGAGAGTACGATGCGCGCTACTGCGGCCAAAGCTTCGAGCTGCGCACGCCGTACGATCGTGCGCCGGCTGAGATCGCACGGGGGTTTCATCACGCGCACCGCGCGCGATACGGCTACGACGTGCCGGCCGAAGCCGTCGAAGTGGTCAACGCACGGTTGACGGCCGTCGCCCCTCCAAATTCCGCTAGGCCTGCGTCCTTCGACTGCGCTCAGGATAAACTCCACGCAGTCCTGAGCGAGGCTGAGCGTGTCGAAGCCGAGTCGAAGGGTCAGGGTGACACGGATGCAGCGAAGGCGGAACTCGAGCGCCGCCGCGTTTGGATTGAAGATGCGTTCGTTGATACGCCGGTCTTCGAGCGCGAAGCATTAGAGAGCGGCGCTCGCCTCGCGGGGCCGGCGATCGTGGAAGCCTACGACAGCACGACATACGTCGCGCCTGCATGGTCGCTCGCCGTTGACGGCGATATGCTCGTGCTGCAACGCGGAAGGCCGGCGCCGTGACCGACGCGATCACGATCGAAGTCATCAAGAACGCGCTGGTTTATGCCTCCGAAGAGATGGGGCTGGCGGTGCGCAACGCCGCTTATTCGCCGAACATCAAAGAGCGGCTCGACCACTCTTGCGCGCTCTTCGATCGCTTCGGGAGGTTGATCGCGCAAGCCGAGCACATACCGGTTCACCTCGGCTCGCTGCCGTGGGGACTGCAGCGCATGCTCGCGATCGTCGAGCGCGAGTACGGCGGCGTCCGCGAAGGCGAGATGTGGGTTGCGAACGATCCATACCTCACCGGAACGCATCTCAACGACGTCACGCTCGTGCGGCCGGTCTTCGTGAACGATCGGCTCGTTGGATACGCGGCGAACAAGGCACATCACGCCGACGTCGGAGGTTCTGCGCCGGGTTCGATGCCGGCAGATGCCAGCGATCTCTACTCGGAGGGCCTGATCGTTCCGCCGCTGCGGATCGTGCGCGACGATCGCGTGCTCGATGAGGTCGTCGCTCTCTTTCGCGCTAACTCTCGAACTCCCGAGGCTCGCAGCGGCGACCTGCGCGCGCAAGTCGCCGGCAACTACACCGGGGAACGCCGGTTACGCGAACTCTACGATCGCTACGGCTTCGAAACGCTCGAAGCGGCGATCGCCCGAGCACTCGACGACAGCGAACGCCGCATGCGCGCGGCGCTTCGATCGATCGGCGAGGGAGTCTTCGAAGCGCGCGACTACCTCGAGGATCGTGACGGCACCCCGCGAATCGGCATCGCGCTGCGTCTCGAGCTGCGCGACGGCGAGGCGCGATTCGACTACTCCGGGACCTCCGAGCAACTCGCGTTTCCGCTCAATGCGGTGTTGGGCGTAACACTCTCCGGCGTCCACTACGCGCTGCGCGCGGCCACCGACCCGACGATTCCGATGAATGAGGGCTGCTTTCGTCCCGTTGAGGTTCGCGTGCCCGAGGGATCGCTGCTCAATCCACGCCGGCCGGCTCCCGTCTCCGGCGGCAATGTCGAAACCAGCATGCGCAACGCCGACGTCGTACTGCAAGCACTGGCGCGCGCGGCACCGGCGCGCATCCCGGCTTGCAGCGGCGGCACGATGAGCAACGTGATACTCGGCGGCATCCGGCCCGATGGCCGGACCTGGGCCTTCTACGAAACGAACGGTTGCGGAATGGGTGCGCGTCCGAACGCCGACGGCATCGACGCGATTCACTGCCACATGACCAACACGCTGAACACGCCGATCGAAGCGATCGAACGCGAGTATCCTCTGCGCGTCGTGCAATACGAGATCGCGCCGCGCACCGGCGGAGCCGGACGTTACCGCGGCGGCAGCGGTTTGGTTCGCGCGATCGAACTTACCGAAGGCTCCGCGCAAGCGACGCTGCTTGCCGACCGCCAAACGCTTGAGCCGCCGGGCGCGCAAGGCGGCGAACCCGGCACCTGTGGCCGCCACACGTTGACGCGCCGCGGTACTCAGGTCCGGTTACGCGCGAAAGAGAGCCTAACGCTCGAACCCGGCGACGTGTTGACGATTCAAACGCCGGGCGGCGGAGGTTACGGCACGGCGGACTGAAGCCGCTCCAAGCCGAAGCGCGACGCGCATAGCAGGTCAACGACCCGAATCGCGCTTCGGCGCGGTGAGAAACGTCGCCGCGCGTCGGCCGCAATAAGCTTTCCGTAACGCGCGCGTAGATTTTGGCCGGCGACGAGCCGCGCCACGGCGTCTGCGATCGCGTCGCGCTCGCAGACGAGCGCGACGTCGCCGGCGAAGAGCGCGCCCAGCTCGGTTTTCGCGGCCACGACCGCCGGAATGCCGGCTAAGGCAAGCAGCACGTTGCCGAAAGCGCTCTCGTCGGTGAGCCCGCAGTGAACGACGCACGCGAGCTCGCGACGCTCTTGGCCGAGCAGCATTTCTTGAGTGACGCGCAGCGGTTGATAGCCGGCGGCGGCGAGCTCCGCAACGCACGGATCGTCGCCTCCGGCAACCCCGATCGTGGTGCATGCCGGATCGTCCGAGCCGCGAAGTCCTAGGCCCGCGGCGCGGTGCTGCGACACGCAGGGCAGCCACGGCACGTCGAGCGCCACCGCCCCGCGCGTCCGAATCGTCGTCGCATCTTCGTGGCGAAGGATGGCAATGCCGGGTGACGAGATCTCGTCCGAGAACCATCCGAGGCTCGCCGCGCGCCGAAAACGGCGGTCGAGGAGTTGCCAGGCGGCGATCTCGCCGCGCACCACCGGATGACCGAATGCGCGCAGCGCCTCCTCAAGGTCGTCACGCGCTGCCGCGAGCAGCGAGCCGCCCTCGCACGAGCTGCGCAGCGCAATCGCGCCGACCTCGCCGCGCAGCGTGCGCGGCAGCGGGGCCAGGCTCGCCGACCAACGTTGATAGAAAAGCCGTTCGTTCTGGGCTTCGCGATCGAAGCGACCGGCGGACGCCGCTTCGTAGTGCGCGAAGCGCGCCTGCGCAACGTACGCGATCGCGAGCTCTTGCTCGCGCGCCCGCATGCAAAGGTCGACGTCTTCGAATCCGTTGACGAACGATTCGTCGAAGCCGCCGTTCTCGACGAACCAGCCGGTACGCACCGCCATCGCCGCACCCGAAACGCCGAGCGCGTCGCGCGAGCGATCGACCGCAGCGAGCGTCGCCGGCAAGTTACGGAAAAAGTAGTGCCAATGCGCGTTGCGCAGCATCACGAGTCCCGCCGCCTGCGTCACGCCGTCTTCGAAGAAGAGAGCGCCCCCTGCGATCGCGACCTCGGAGCGCTCGAAGACGCGCACCAGGGGGGTGAGGGCGTCGCCGAGTGGATACGCGTCGTTGTTGAGAAAAAACGTGAGCGCCGCTTCTGCCAAACGCGCGCCCGCATTGCAGGCGCCCGCAAAATTACGGTTCGATTCGTGACGAAGGTAACGCACCCAGGGAAACGCGGATATTGCCTCCGGCGTTTCGTCGCTCGAAGCGTTATCGACGACGATCGTCTCGAATGATAGCGAGGCGCCGCGCAGCCGATCGAGCTCGCGCAGGCAGCGCGCCGTCAGCCACCAGTTGTTGTAGACGGGGATGACGACGCTAAGCTCGGGCAACGCGAATTCGTTCGAGCAGCTCCCGCTTCGTTTCGGGGACCATCGACCGCACGAAGAGTATCGTTACGATACAAAGCAGCGCGTAGGTTCCAAACGTCGCCGGGCGCCCCAGCCGAGCGACCATTGTGAGAAAGAACTGCGAGACGAGAAAGTTTCCAACCCAGTTGGCGAGTGTCGAGATCGACATGCCGAGGCCGCGAACCTGCAGCGGGAATATCTCCGAAATCAAAATCCACACGATCGGCCCGAGGCTGAACGCAAAGCAGCCGACATAGACCATCATGCTGCCCAGCGCGATCGAGCCTAACGATCCTGAGAGAGACGGATGCGCGAAAGCGAACGCCAGTGCGGCGAGCGCCGCGAACATGCCGGCGAGACCGGCGTAGAGTAACGGCTTGCGGCCGATGCGGTCGACAAAGAAGATCGCGACGAGCGTCATAAGGCAGTTGACGGTACCGACCAGCGTTTGGGCCAAGATTGACGCCGAGGCCGACGCGATGCCGGCCATCTGGAATATCTGCGGGCCGTAATAGATCACGGTATTGATTCCAGTGATCTGCTGCAACACGGCTAGCGAGACGCCGATAAAGAGCGCGCGCCGGATGGCCGGCTGCGCGAAGGCTTCGAAACCGGCGCTTTTTACGCGCAGGCTCTCGAGAATCGACTCTTCCTCGAGTTTGCTCGCAGCGGGGTCGTCGTAGATCCGCGAAAGCTCGGCACGTGCGCGGCCCGATATTCCGATTTTGAAGAGATAGCGCGGACTCTCGGGCATGACGAGCATTCCGCCGATCAGCACCAGCGACGGGACGACGGCCAATCCCAGCATCCAGCGCCACTGCTCGCCGCCGGCGAGAGCATAATCGATGAGGTAGGCCGCCAAGATGCCGATCGTGATCGCGAATTGATAGAGCGAGACGAGCGCTCCGCGCGTCGGCGCCGGCGCGACTTCAGAGATGTAGAGCGGCGCGACGACGGAACTGAACCCGATCCCGATGCCGACGACGAAGCGCCCGGCGAGCAACGCGGGTTCGTTGGCGGCAAGCGCCGAGAGGATCGCTCCGAAGAAGAAGATCAGGCCGGCGACCAGCAGCGTACTGCGCCGGCCGATGCGATCGGCAACGCTGCCGGCGACGATCGAGCCGCCCATGCAGCCGATCAAGACGACGCTGATCGTGAAGGCTTGCAGGCGCGTATCCAGCGCGAAGTCTTTTGTGATGAAAAGGATCGCTCCCGAGATCACGCCGGTGTCGTATCCGAAGAGCAAGCCGCCCAGCGCGGCGACCGACGCAACCAAAAGTACGAAAGCCTGTCCTGAGCGCAGTCGTGGGGCCCGCATGCAGGCGCATTTGCAAGCCCTGGCCGAACGCTCCTCTAATGCACGGCGTAATGCAGCTCGCGCGCGATCTCTCACCGGCGCTTGCGTACGTGCGCAAACACGGATTGCACGCGCTCGTCATCGCGCGCGGCGACAATGTGGTGGCCCAGGAGTTCGGCGACGGCTTCGAAGCCGCCAGTCCCCACCCGCTCTATAGTGGAACCAAGAGCTTTTGGGGTGTCGCTGCGCTGTACGCGTGCGCCGACGGATTGATCGCGCTCGACGAGCCGATCGGCGAGACCGTCGCCGCTTGGAACGACGATCCGTGGAAGCGACGCGTCACGCTGCGAATGTTGCTCTCGCTCACCGCCGGCTTCGGCTTCGGCGGCCTGGGCGCTAGCGTTCCGACCTACGATCGGGCCCTGGCGATGGCGCTGCGCGACGAGCCCGGCACGCGCTTTACCTATGGCGGCATTCCGCTGCAGGTCTTCGGCGCGGTGCTGGCGCGCAAACTGGCCTCGCGAAAGCTCACGCCGCACGAGTACTTGCACGAGCGCGTTCTCGACCGCGCGCAGGTGCGCGTCGCGAGCTGGCGCAAGCTGGCGGACGGCACGAATCCGTTGCCGACCGGCGCGTTTCTCTCGGCTCGCGATTGGCTGGCGTTTGCGCGCTTCGTCACCGCGCAGCGCAGCGCGCTGGCTCCGTGCTTCGAAGGCTCCGCCGCAAACGCGCGGTACGGACTTGGCTGGTGGCTCGGTGCGCCCGGAGCTCCGAGCGACGTAGTCTATGCGAGCGGATCGGCCGGACAAGCGCTCTATCTCGTGCCGTCGCTCGACGTGACGATCGTGCACTTCGGCAAGAGCTCGTCGTATCGCCACGAGGCCTTTCTCAAACGGGTCTTTGAGCAAGCACACTTGGGAGGAAGCCCGTCCGTGACCGGCATAGTTGCGGCTCGATGAGACGCTCCGCCGCACGCTACGTCGCAGCTTTGCCGATCCTCGCGATCGCGCTTGCGGGTTGCTCGACAACCGTTTTGCCGTACATGCAGGGCGATGCCGCACTGCGCACGCTCGACGGTACCGGCGCCGGTAAGATCAAGCACGTCGTCTACATCATTCAAGAGAATCGCAGCTTCGATAACCTCTTCCAAGGCTACCCCGGCGCCGATACCGTTTCGAGCGGTAAGAACTCGAAGGGGCAGACGATAAAGTTGGTGCCGTACGCACTGGGGAGAGCCTATGATATCGATCACTCGGTAAAAGCCATGTTCGCCGCGTGCAACGGCACCGGAAAGCTCCCGGGGACCAATTGCCGGATGAACGGATTCAACAATGAAGAGTCTTCCCGCGGTCCGTCCAACCCGCAGTACGTCTACGTGCCGCACGACGAGTCAAAGCCGTACTTCGACATGGCCCACGAATGGGTGCTGGCCGATCGGATGTTCCAATCGCAGCTCGACGAGAGCTTCGTCGCGCACCAGTACGTCATCGCCGGTCAAGCCGCATGGAGCGATGATTTGCCCGAGGGCCTTTGGGGATGCACCGGCGGAAAGGACGATTTGGTCACGACGATCACGATGGAACGCAACCCCTACGGTCCCCGGATCGCCGCGTGCTACGACTACGCGACGCTCGGCGACGAGCTCGACAAAGCTAAGCTCCCGTGGCGCTTCTACGCCGCGACGTACGGAAGCGTTTCGAGCGGCGCCGGAGCTGAGTGGTCGGCGTACGAGGCGATCAGGCACATCCGCTTCGGGCCCGACTGGAGCAAAGACGTCATCTCGCCGAACTGGAAGTTCATCACCGACGTGCGGGCCGGTAAGCTCGCAAGTTTTACGTGGATCACGCCGGTCTGCGACGATTCCGATCACGTCAACTGCGTGGGCAGTTACGGACCGTCCTGGGTTTCGGCGCTCGTCAACACGATCGGCAAGAGCAAGTTCTGGGACTCGACTGCAATCTTCGTGCAGTGGGATGATTGGGGCGGCCTCTACGATCACGTTCCGCCGCCGTACATAAACCGCGACAGCTTAGGCTTCCGCGTGCCCTTGCTGGTGATCTCGCCGTACGCGAAGCACGGCTACGTCTCGCACGTGCAGTACGAAACGGCAAGCGTGCTGCGATTTGCCGAAAACCTCTTCGGCCTCGGTCAGCTCGCCGACGCCGACCGCCGCGCTACCTCGCCGGCCAAAGATTGTTTTGATTTCTCGCAGAAGCCGCGCGCCTTCGTGCCGATCGCGGCACCGCTCGGGCCGAAGTTCTTCATGCACAATCGCGGCGACGACTACTTCGCGCCCGACTACGAGTGATCGCTAAGGCGTAAGCGGAGTCGTTCCTTCCAACGGCTTGATGCCGGCGCTCTTCAATGACGATTGGAGCGGACCTAGCGACGTCACGTACTCGTTGTAGCCGGCTATCGCCGACGCGTACGCCGCATCGAAGCGCTTCGCGTAGTCGAGCTGGGCGGCCGTTGGCGGCAGCTGCGGACCTTGAAAGCCGGTCCGAGGAATAGATTCGCGCAGCGAGCCCGAACGCTGAATCGAATCTTCGTCGTTGTGATAGTCGGCAGTAAAGGCCGAGAAAACCGGCTGCCATCGCTGCTGCGCGCCGGCGATTTCTTGCTGGAGCGAGGGATTGTTCTTGGTCCCCGCGCTCGCGCTCGTCAAAGATTTTCGGATCGCATCGAGGTTGTTGAGCGCCACGTCGATCTTGCCGTAGATGATCGAGTACTTGCGCGCGTATTCGTATCCGGCCTGATACTGGGCTGCCGTCCACGAGTCGCGCGGATCCGGCTTGACCACGACGCTCTGCTGAAGCGTCGTGGTACCGAGCGCCAGGCGAACCGTGTAGGTTCCCGGCGCGACGATCGGCCCCGTCTTCGGTCCTTGATAATCTTCCTTCGCCGCACCGTACCATTTCACCGGCGCATCCTCGGTGAAGTCCCACACGTAGCGATTGATGCCGGCTTTGTTCGGCACGTAGGGTTCGTCCTTGCCCCCGCAAGTCGCAAGCGACTTGTGGGGACCCCGCTCCGTTGAAGAGCGCTCCGGCGCAAGCGCCTCCGCGCCCCCACCTGCACCGCAGGCGGGGCCCCCCACCTTATGCGTGCCGGTAACCGCCCGGATGACGCGTCCGTTGGCATCGAGGACCTGTAACTGCGGCGGGCTCTTCTGGGGTGCGCTTTGATAGAAGTCGAGGATAGCGCCTTTTGGCGGGTTCTCGCCGGCGAAGCGAGTGTAGATGCCGAGGTCGTTCGAGTGATAGTGATATTCGTATGCGGTGCGTGGTGCGAAGAACATCGTGCCCGCGCGCTCCGCGTTGCCGAGCTGCTGAACCGATCCGACGTCATCCATGATCCAGGCATCCCGGCCGTGCGTGGCCACAACGAGATCGTCGAACTGCGGCTGAATTCGAATGTCGCGCACCGATACCGCGGGAAGATTGAGTTTGAAATCCTGCCAGTGCGCTCCACCATCGAACGAGACCCACATGCCCGCTTCCGTGCCCGCGTAGAGCAGATTCGAGTTGTGCGTATCCGGACGTATCGTGCGCACGTACTGATCGGACGGCAAGCCCTGCACGATCTTCGTCCAGCTCGCACCGTAATCGTGCGTGACGAAGACGTACGGAGCGTAGTCGCCCGTGCGATGATTATCGGCGACGACATACGCGGTACCCGATACGAGCGGCGATGGTGCCGTCGTTTCGATTCGCGCGTATTCCGGAGTTCCGGGCGGCGTGACGTTGTGCCAATGGGCAACTTGTGCTGAGCTTGTCGAAGCATCGCGCGTCATCTGGGCGTAACCGTCGTCCGTTCCAGCCCAGATCTCGCCGCGGTCGATCGCCGAGCCCTCGATATAAAGAAGCGTATCCGAGTACTCCGCGCCGGAGACGTCCTTCGCGAGCGGGCCGCCCGAAGGGACCTGATGCGCTTTGATGTTCCGCGTGAGATCGGGACTGATGACGTTCCACGTTTCGCCGCGATCGCACGACTGAAAAACGACGTTACCTCCAAACCAGGCAACAGACTTGTCACCCTGAGCGGAGTGGGCGCAGCCCACGGAGTCGAAGGGCCAGGGCGCGAATGCGACGGGCGAATCCCAATTGAAGCGATACGGCACCGTGCTGAGATCGAATGGCCCCAGAAAGCTTCCGGGAAAGGCATCGTAGGGGCGGATGAAGCGGCTTACTTCGGTCGTACGGTCGAAGATCGTGACCGCGCCGTCTTCGAGATCCGCCCAGACATAGCGCGGGTCTGACGGGTCGGGAACGGTCCACACTCCGTCGCCGCCGACGACGTCGATCCAGTGACGATCGAGAATCCCCTCGGCGTCGAGCGAGTTCTCCGGACCGCAAAAGCCGCCGTTGTCCTGGAAGGCGACGCAGACACGATAAGGATTCTCATCCGAGAGTCCGACATGGTAGATCTGTCCGATCGTAAGGTTACGCGAAAAAGACCAATGCTCGAGATCGGCCGTGAGTGCGTACCCGCCGTCTTCACCGACGATGATGCGTTTGGGGTTCGTCGGGTCGATCCAAATTGCGTGATAGTCAACGTGAACGCCCTTTGCGATCTCGGCGAACTTACGTCCGCCGTCTTTGCTTTCGGCGAGCATCTCCGAGACGGCGTAGACGTGATTGGGATTCTTGGGGTCGACCGCGATGTGCGTGAAGTAAAAGGGGCGTTGGTCCACGAGCGTGTCGTCGCTTACCATCGTCCAGTGCGTGCCGGCATCGTCAGAGCGCCAGAGAATTCCACCCTTCGCTTCGATCAGCGCGAAGACGCGATTCGGACGGCTCGGCGCGATCGCCAAACCGATGCGCCCCGTATAGCCGCCAGGCAACCCATTGCCGGAGAGCTTCTTCCAGGTTTTACCGCCGTCGGCCGACTTGTAGAGGCCGTCGTCCGGACCGCCGCTCGTGAAGGTCCACGGTAAGCGCCGAAAGTGCCACATGCCGGCATAGACGATGTTGGGATCTTGCGGATTCATCGCGATGTCACTGGCGCCGCTCGAGGGCGTGAGATAGAGCGATTTGTTCCAAGTCTGTCCGCCGTCAAAGGTGACGTAAACGCCGCGCGCGGTCGAGTCCTTGAACGGATCGCCGAAGGCACCCACGACGACGTGGCGCGGGTTGCGCGGATCGATCGCAATCCGCGAGATGCTCCAAACGCCGGCGAGACCGACTCTGGTCCAGTTCTTACCGCCGTCGGTCGATTTATAGAGGCCGTTTCCGTAGCTGACGTCGTTGCGCGGATTTGCTTCCCCGGTCCCCGCCCAGACGACGTTTTCGTTGGTCGGATCTATCGCGACGGCGCCGACCGCGGCCACCGGCTCCTTTTCGAAGACCGGTTGCCACGTTGCGCCGCCGTTGTTCGACTTCCAGACACCGCCGCCGGCACTGCCCAGATAGTAAAGTTGGTCGTCCTGCGGCGTCCCCGCCACCGCTGCGACGCGCCCGCCCGCGATCGTCGGCCCAATCGAGCGCCACGTCAAGTTCGCGAACGCCGCAGCCGCGAGCACTACCACCGGAGCAAGCATCATTACGGGTTGACTGTTTTGACGGCGGGCAGCGTCTTCATTCCAGCTTGCTGCAACGCCGTGTTGACGCCCGGCACAACACCCGTTACGAAGGTGTTGTAGCGCGCAATTCCGCCGCGGTAATCGGCATCGACGCGCCCTAAGAAGTTCTCGACCATCGGCGTGATCAGACCCTGCGCCGCAAAAAATGCACCGAGGACATCTTCATGCAGTCTCGTCTCGTCCTCGGTGCCCTCGCCGCGAATGTTGGTCGCAAGCGAATCGAAGAGCGTCTGCCTGGCGGTCAAAGCATCTTGGAGTTTGGCGGTCAGCGCGGCGTTGTTCGCCTTTTTTGAAGCGGCAAGCGCAGTGTCGAGCGATTTCTTGACGTCATCGAGATTATTGAGAATCGAGTTGAGTTGAGAAAGGTGCGCCATCTGGCGCATCGCCTCGTTGAAGCTCCGCTCATAGTCGGCCTGCGTGAACTGCGAACGCGGGTCGGGCTCGACTCTGAAGCGTACGACGTAGGTGTGCCCCGAGAGCGCCATTCGCGCGGCGTAAGTGCCTGGAACGACGCCGGGTCCGTTATTCGGCCCATCCAAAAAGGGAAGGGCCCCACCTTTCCATTTTACCGGACCGTTGACGGTGAAGTCCCACGTATAGCGGTTGAGACCGGCCTTGTTTGCGATGTAGGGTTCGTCCTTACCGCCGACTTTGTGGGTTCCCGAGACGCGGCGAATCACACGCCCGTGCGAGTCGAGAATGTCGAGCGCCGGAGCGCCCTTCTGCGGCTCCTTCTGATAGAACGTGAGCATGACGCCGTATGGAGGATTATCGGCCGCGTAGTTCGTGTAGGTTCCTTCGTCGTTTTCATGAAGCGTCCACTCGTAGCCGTCGCGCGGCGTAAAGAGCCAGGTTCCGGTCGAGGTCGCTTGTTGTAGGCCCTGCACGGGACGGACGTCGTCCATGATGTAGACCGAACGGCCGTGCGTCGCGATCACGAGATCGTCGTATTGCGGCTGCAGCCGAATGTCGTGGACGGAAACGGTCGGCAGATCGTTCTTGAACGATTGCCAGTTCGCGCCGCCGTCGAACGAGATCCAGATTCCCTCTTCGGTACCGAGATAGATGAGATTGCGGTCGCGAATGTCCGGACGGACGGAGCGCGCCCATTCGTTGAGAGGTAAGCCGTTGACGATCTTCGTCCAATGCGCGCCGTAGTCGTGGGTGACGTAGACGTAGGGTGCGCTATCGCCCATCTCGTGCGCGTCGTTGATCGCGTACGCGGTGCCGGCGACGAGCGTCGACGGAGCGACGGTCGCGAACCGGCCGAACTCCGGCGCGCCTGAAGGCGTTACGTTCGTCCAGTGCTTTCCTCCATCGCGCGTGAGCTGCACCAGGCCGTCGTCCGTCCCAACCCAAATCTCACCGCGTTTGAGCTGCGAGCCCTCGATATCGAGAATCGTATCGGTATACTCGGCTCCCGAAACGTCATTGGTAATCGGGCCGCCGGCCGGATTCTGATGCGATTTGATGTTGCGCGTTAGATCGGGGCTGATCGTCGTCCAAGACTTTCCTCGATTGGTCGTCTGGAAGACGACGTTGCCGCCATACCATCCGATCACGCCTCCGCCCGCGGGGCGCCATGGCGCAAACGCAATCGGCGACTCCCAATTGAAACGATACTTGCTCTTGCCGACCGTCCACGTTTCACTACCTGACGTCAAGTAAGGCTGTCCCGACCAGTTGTCTTGCGTGACTCGGTTGTAAATCGACAGCGCGCCGTCTTGCGCGTCGGACCAAATCCAGTTCGGATCGTCGGGCTCCGGGATTCCCCAGGTGCCGTCGCCGCCGACCGAAGCGATCCAGTGCTTGTTCTGGATGCCCGATGGGTCGAGTGAGTTTGAGGGGCCGCACCAACCGTTGTTGTCTTGCAAACCCGTGCAGACCGTGTACGGATTGTCCGTCCCGAGCCCCACGCGATAGGCTTGACCGATCGGGAGGTTGGCCGAGAAGAACCAATTCTCGCCACCGTCGAGCGTGAGCACGTAGCCCCCGTCCTCGCCCAAAATGATGCGTGAGGGGTCGTTCGGCGCGATCCAAATGGAGTGGAAGTCGGAGTGCACTTGGTCGGCGGTCGACTTGAACGTCTCACCGGCGTTGGTGCTCAGCATGACTTGAAATGAAATAGCGAAGACCCGATTGGGATTTTTGGGATCGACCGCAATGTGCGAGAAGTAAAACGGACGCGCGTCGATCAGCGAATCATTACTGACCATCTTCCAATTAGCGCCGGCGTCGTCAGACCGCCAAAGGACGCCCTCTTTCGACTCGATGAGCGCGTAAACGCGATTGCCGTCGCTAGGCGCGACCGCAAGACCGATGCGTCCCATCGGTGGGGCGGGAAGCCCGTGCCCCTCGAGCTTCGTCCAAGTCTCGCCGCCGTCGGTCGACTTATAAAGGCCGTCTTCGGCTCCGCCGCTGAGGAAGGTCCAGGGCCGGCGCTGAAACTTCCAGATACCTGCGTAGACGACGCTGGGGTTCTGCGCGCTCATCGCAAGATCCGACGCGCCGCTTTCGGGCCCGGCGTAGAGCGTCTGCTTCCACGTTCTGCCGCCGTCGTCGGTGACGTAGACGCCGCGGTCGGAGCTGTCGGCAAAAGCGTCACCGAGCGCGCCTACGATAACGTGGTTGTGATTGCGCGGGTCTACGAGGATACGGGAGATATATTTTGACGCTTTCAGACCGACGTTCGTCCAGGTATCGCCGCCGTCGATCGTCTTATAGACGCCGTCGCCATAACTGACGTCGTTGCGCGGATTCGCTTCGCCGGTTCCTACCCAGACCGTCTTGTCGTCGGTCGGGTCGATGGTAACGGCGCCGATCGCAGCCGTGCCTTCCTTTTCAAAGACGGCGTCCCACGTTTGCCCGGAGTTTGAAGATTTCCAGACGCCGCCGCCGGCGGCGCCGACGTAGTAGAGCTTAGTGTTCGTCGCGGAGCCCGCCACAGCCGCGACGCGGCCGCCCGAACCGGCCGGCCCGATCTCGCGCCAGCTCATGTTGCCGAAGGGCGGCCCGGGGCTGGGGGTCGGCGAGGGCGAGGGCGTCGTCACCGGCTTTGCCGGCGCCGGCAACGGTGGAACCGGCGAAGCCGTGGGGCCGACCGATACCAACACCGCCATTAACAGCGCATGCGCAAACAACTCCAACGAAAAGCCCTCCTCGTTTAAGCTCTAACGACCCGAGCGGCGCAACTCCTGCGCGTGGTTACTTCAAAGAAGTATCAAAGCGTTGCGCTAATGCGGTGCGGAGTTCGCGTTTTGCGCTCGATACATCGGAACGTTCACATGAATAGCGTACCACTGCGCCCAGGCAATCATGCCGCAGAGCGCGACCAAGAGTATGAAGACAACCGCGAGCGCTCGGCTGCGATACCTACCTTGCTTGGGCGGCCCTCCCCCGGAAGGCGGCCCCGAACTGAGGCGCGAACTCACGCGTCCCATATGCGGAGGACCCTCGCCAGGCTCCTGGCGACAGCCATCTTGCTATGCGGATCGTTGCTCGGGACCGTCGCCCCCGCGTCAGCAGCTCATCGTGTCGTCCCCGCGAGCCCGGTTGCCATCTCCGTTTATGCAACCGTGCTGCGCCATATCAATCCCAAGATGCCTGGGTGGCAGAGCCGCGATCTTGCGCGGCGCGTGCTCGTCAACGCCGAGCGCTGGCGAATTGATGCAAACATGCTCGTAGCGATCGTAACGGTCGAGTCGGGCTGGCAGACCCACGCGCTTTCATCCGCGGGCGCGATTGGGCTCGGGCAGTTGATGCCCGGAACCGCTGCGGGGCTGGGCGTGAATCCGCACGACCCCAAGCAGAATCTCTCGGGCGCCGCTCGCTACCTCCGCGGACTCATTCAACGATTCGGCACGAGAAGGTACAGCGTGATCTTCGCCGCGTACAATGCCGGACCGAGGGCGGTCAGCGAATACGGCGGCATACCGCCTTACGACGAGACGCAAGCCTACGTCGTGCGGGTGCTGGACACGTGGGAAGCGCTCACCAAGAGCGTTCACCTGCCGGAGAGCGCCTTCGCCGTCGAGCTTCCCGCGCACGGCGCGGACATCGACTACTGGCTCGACGCAACCCCCCAGCAATAATTCGCCCTTCGCCCTTCGACTTCGCTCACTGCGCTCGCTCCGCTCAGGATGACAGAGTGCGAGGCGCGCTTCGATTGGCTCGCTGCGCTCAGGACTGCGCGCCTGCGGCGCTTGCCGCTAAGGAACTTGAAGTTGTCGAAGGATGAGCTCGACGGCGCGCTCTAGATCGCGCGGCCCAGCGATTCGCAGCGGGATCGCGCCGGCGTTGCGCGCAGCCTCGACGTCGCTTTCACGGTCACCGACGACCACGCAGCAAGCCGGATCGACGCCAAGCGCGCGCGCCGCGTCGAGAATTAGCTTTGGCCTGGGCTTGCGACAATCACATCCATCCTCGACCGTATGCGGACAGACGAAGAAACCGGCAAACGGACCGAGCTGCTCGTCGATACGCCGGTTGACCGCGTCGACTTGGTCGGCCGTGATAAGCCCGCGCCCGATTCCGCTCTGATTGCTCACGACCGCGAGCCGCAGCCCGGCAGCGCGCAGGCGGTCGAGCAGCACGCGCGCGTTCGGGGCCGGCTCAACGCGGGCCGGATCGCCGTTGAAGGGTACGTCAACCACGATCGTTTCGTCGCGGTCGAAGAGCACCGCACAAATCACGCCCTTCGACTCCGCGCCTGCGGCGCTTCGCTCAGGATGACACTGTCGACGGCGCGGCCATCGGGACGTAGACTTCGGCGCCTTGTTCGCGGAACTCGCTCGATTTCTGCGCCATGCCGCGCTCGGCGTACTCGCGAACCTCCTGCGTAATCTTCATCGAGCAGAAGTGTGGACCGCACATCGAGCAGAAGTGGGCGACCTTCGCTCCCGGCGCCGGAAGCGTCTCGTCGTGAAACTCGCGTGCCGTCTCCGGGTCGAGCGAGAGATTGAACTGGTCCTCCCAGCGAAACTCGAAACGCGCCTTGGAGAGCACGTCGTCCCAGTGCGCCGCGCCGCGATGCCCCTTCGCGAGATCCGCCGCATGCGCCGCGATCTTGTACGCGATGACACCGTCCTTCACGTCCTTTTTGTTCGGAAGTCCGAGATGCTCTTTGGGCGTTACGTAGCAGAGCATCGCGGTCCCGAACCAGCCGATCATCGCCGCGCCGATGGCGCTGGTGATGTGATCGTAGCCCGGTGCGATGTCGGTCACGAGCGGACCGAGCGTATAGAAGGGCGCCTCATTGCAGATCTCGAGTTGCTTGCGCACGTTCACTTCGATCATGTGCATCGGCACGTGACCCGGGCCTTCGATCATCACTTGCACGTCGTGCTTCCACGCGATCTCGGTCAGCTCGCCGAGCGTCTCGAGCTCCGCGAACTGCGCGGCGTCGTTCGCGTCGGCGGTGCAGCCGGGGCGCAAGCCGTCGCCGAGTGAGAATGCGACGTCGTAGGCTTTCATGATCTCGCAGATCTCTTCGAAGTGCTCGTAAAGGAAGTTTTCGCGGTGGTGCGCCAGGCACCACTTCGCCAAAATCGAGCCGCCGCGCGAGACGATGCCGGTGATGCGGCCGGCAGTGAGCGGGACGTAGCGCAGCAGCACGCCGGCGTGGATCGTGAAGTAATCGACGCCTTGTTCCGCCTGTTCGATCAACGTGTCGGCAAAGAGCTCCCAGGTCAACTCCTCTGCCTTACCATCGACCTTCTCGAGCGCCTGATAGATCGGAACGGTGCCGATCGGCACCGGCGAGTTGCGCAGAATCCACTCGCGCGTTTCGTGGATGTTCTTGCCGGTCGAGAGATCCATTACGGTGTCGGACCCCCAACGCGTCGCCCAGGTCATCTTCTCGACCTCCTCGTCGATCGACGAGCTGACGGCCGAATTACCGATGTTGGCGTTGATCTTGACGAGGAAGTTCCGGCCGATGATCATCGGCTCGCTCTCGGGGTGATTGACGTTGGATGGAAGAATCGCGCGCCCGCGCGCGATTTCGCTGCGGACGAACTCGGGCTCGACGCCCTCGCGCAGAGCCACGAACTCCATCTCGCGCGTGACCTCGCCGCGACGCGCGTAGTGCATCTGGGTTACGTTCGCGCCCGGCTTGGCTCGGCGCGGCCTTCGCGGCTCCGGAAAGCGCACGCTTTCGAGCTCGCTCATGACGTCGCGCCCGCGCCGGTAAATTGACGACGCTTGCTCGAGCTCGATGGTGTCGGCTCGCGCGGCGATCCACGGCGCGCGCAACGGCAAGAGCCCTTGGCGAATGTCGACCGCGCAATCCTGATCGCCGTGCGGTCCGCTGGTGTCGTAAACCGTATGAATCGTACCATCAGTCAGCGCGATCGCGCGTCGCGGTACGCGTACCGAGGGATCCGATCCCCCGATGTAAACCTTCATTCAAGCCTCCCTACGCCGGCATTACCCGGATCAGGTCAATTGCGGTCGGCGAATCAATGCCCGCCCTCTCAGCCCGCCTGCTCGCGAGCTCCCGCAGAGAATACTATACGCCAGACGCCGCGGCTATGCTTCCAAGGCGGCCGATTACGGCCCAACGGCGATCCCGAAAATATTGTGGGGCCGATTGCCGGCCACGTTCAAGGTACCGAGCGGCGTCTGCTGCTTTCCGGTCGTCTGCAGCGTGAGGACGACGCCACCGTCGCCGTAAAAGACGTCGCCTACATAGAGATACGGGCCGTCGATCGCGAGATAGACGGGTTCGTGCAGACTTGGGTTCATCGTCGTAATGATGGTGCTCGGATTCCTCGGGCAGGCCTTCGCGTTTTGGGGATAGACATGGATCTCACCGTACGGATAGCTGCTGATGAAGTACGTGTAGGTTGTGAACAGCCCGCCGTGGCCATCGAGCGCGACGCCGTAGGATATTCCGGAGTCGGTGAAGACGGGCGTGCAGAAGGCGCGAATGCGTTGCAGCTTCGGCGCCGCGGAATAGACCGTAACGTGCGTCTGAAACGCGAGATACGGGTCGAACGTTTGGGTATTCCCTTGCACGTAGAAGTTATCGTCGGTATCGAAGGTGAACCCAGCCGGATATCCGGCGGCTTTAAATTTCGCAATCGGCGTCGCGTGGCCGTGCGCCGTGGGGGCGTAGACGTAGACGCGGCTCTTCTGACCGACATACAGGTAACCTTGTGCGTCGACCGCGAGCGTGTTGATGTTTAGGAAGCTCTTCAGCTCGATTTCGCGGATCGGTTTGGCGAGTCCGGATGCGCCGGGCGCAAACTCCTTGAGCGTCTTGAGGTCCAGCACGTAGAGGTTGCCGGCGCTATCGACGGCGACTGCGTTCGGGGCGATCAGACCGAGAACCATTCGGTCGGGTTTGGCCTGTGGAATCCCGTTCTCTATCGGGTACTCAGCGATGAACTTTCGCTTGGTGGTGACGATGACGTAAAGATGTTTGGTGGCGCCTTTTGCGGCCGATGAAACGACCGACGTACCGGCCGCCGGAATGGATCGCTGGGCGCCTGACGGCGAGCACGCCGTGATGACCGTGGCCGCGACGCCGGCGGCAACCCACCGCGCAGGCCAATTTACTCCCACGGCTGACCTCCCCAAGTTACTGCCTCAACTAAGTCCGTCATCGCTCCGCGCGGCAAGATTGTGACATTGGAGGCAACCAGCCGTCGTGTTGGATCGGTCCGGCCGTAAGAGATTAGGCTGCCGTGGCGGAATGATGCGCAACTCTATGATCAATTCAGTGCGCGATTTGGCGCGAGATCCCGATCCGCAAGAAACGCGCGAATGGCTCGACGCCATGCGCGGCGTCATCGCCATCGAGGGCCACGAGCGCGCCCGGCAGCTCATCGAGCGTCTGGTCGACGAGGCGCAGGCGGCCGGCGCCCACATTTCGCTTGGCTTCACGACGCCCTACGTCAATACGATCCCGGTCGACCGGCAGCCGCCAATGCCCGGAGATCGCGACCTCGAGGCACGGCTGCGCCATTACGTTCGCTGGAATGCGCTTGCAATGGTCGTCCGCGCCAACAAGGTCAGCTCCGAGCTAGGCGGGCACGTAGCAAGCTTCGCTTCTGCGGCGACGCTCTACGACGTCGGCTTCAACCACTTCTTCCGCGCCCCGAGCGAGACGTTCGGCGGCGACCTCGTCTTCTTTCAGGGTCACTCTTCACCCGGCGTTTACGCGCGCGCCTTCCTTGAAGGGCGCATCAGCGAAGAGCAGCTCGAGAACTTTCGTCAGGAAGTCGGCGGTAAGGGCCTCTCGTCATACCCGCATCCATGGCTGATGCCGGGCCTCTGGCAGTTTCCGACCGTATCGATGGGACTCGGCCCGATCATGTCGATCTATCAGGCGCGCTTCATGCGCTACCTTCACGATCGCAATCTGCTCGACACGACCGGACGAAAGGTCTGGGCCTTCGTCGGCGACGGCGAGATGGACGAGCCCGAGTCGCAAGGCGCTATTTCGCTGGCGGGACGCGAGAAGCTTGACGACTTGATCTGGGTCGTCAATGCGAACTTGCAGCGACTCGATGGCCCCGTGCGCGGCAACGGCAAGATCATTCAAGAGCTCGAGGGCGTCTTCAAAGGGGCAGGCTGGAACGTCATCAAGGTCATCTGGGGAAGCCGTTGGGACCCGCTGCTCGCCGCCGACAAGAGCGGCCGGCTCGTGCAGCTCATGAACGAATGCGTGGACGGCGACTATCAAACGTTCAAGTCGCGCAACGGCCGATACGTGCGCGACGAGTTCTTCGGCCGGTATCCGGAGACGAAGTCGCTCGTCGAGGGCTGGACCGACGACGAAGTCTGGAACTTGCAGCGAGGCGGTCACGACTCGATCAAAGTTTACGCCGCCTATAAGGCGGCCGTCGAGCACCGCGGACAGCCAACGGTCGTCCTTGCCAAGACGATCAAGGGTTATGGTATGGGCGAAGCGGGCGAAGCGCAGAACATCGCGCACCAAGCCAAGAAAATGGAAATCGAGGCGATGCGAGTCTTTCGCGATCGCTTCGCTTTGCCGATCTCCGATGCCGAGCTCTCGGGCGAAAAGGTTCCCTTCCTTAAGCCGTCTGACGACGCGCCGGAGATGCGTTATCTGCGGGAGCGCCTGGCCGCGCTTGGAAGCGTTCCACAACGGCGTAAACGATCGGCGTCGTTAACCGTTCCCCAGCTTTCCACGTTCGAGCCGCAGCTGCAAGGCACCGGCGATCGTCACATCTCCACGACGATGGCCTTCGTTCGAATCCTCAACACGATCGCGCGCGACGGGGAGATCGGACCGCGAGTCGTTCCGATCGTCGCCGACGAGTCGCGCACGTTCGGCATGGAAGGGATGTTCCGCCAGCTCGGCATCTACTCGTCGGTCGGCCAGCTGTACCATCCGCAAGATGCCGAACAGCTCATGTGGTATCGCGAGGACAAGCTCGGCCAGATCTTACAGGAAGGCATTAACGAAGCCGGCGCGCTATCGTCGTGGATCGCGGCCGGCACGTCCTATTCGAATCACAACCTGCCGATGATTCCGTTCTACATCTTTTACTCGATGTTCGGCTTTCAGCGCGTCGGCGATCTCACGTGGGCGGCCGGCGACAGCCGCACGCGCGGCTTTTTGCTCGGCGCGACATCTGGGCGCACGACGCTCAACGGCGAAGGGCTGCAGCACGAGGACGGCAGCAGTCAGGTCGCAGCTTCGTTCGTCCCTAACTGCGTGAGCTTCGACCCAACCTACGGCTACGAGCTGGCGGTCATCATTCAAGACGGCGTGCGGCGGATGCTCGCCGAGCAGGAGGATGTCTACTACTACATCACGTTGCTGAACGAAAACTATCAGCATCCGGCGATGCCGCCCGATGTGCGCGACGGCATCCTGCGCGGCATGTATCTCCTGCGTCCTTCGACAGGCTCAGGACAGCGTTCTTCGACAAGCTCAGGGCCGTGCGTGCAGCTCTTCGGATCGGGCGCAATTCTGCGCGAGGTCGAGGCTGCCGCCGATCTGCTCGCAAACGAATGGAAGGTCGATTCCGACGTCTGGAGCGTTACGAGCTTCAACGAGCTGCAGCGCGACGGCGTCGCGGCACGCCGCTGGAACATGCTGCATCCCGGGGAACCGCCGCGCCTTTCGTACGTCGAGCAATGTTTGCAGGGCAGACGCGGTCCCGGCGTCGCCGCGACCGACTACATCCGTACGTTTGCCGAGCAAATTCGTCCCTTCGTTGCCTCGACAAGCTCGGCACAGGCTCGCCAGTACGTCGCTTTGGGAACCGACGGCTACGGACGAAGCGACTTCAGACGAAAGCTTCGTGCATTCTTCGAAGTAGATCGGCACTTCGTTACGATCGCAGCGCTAAAAGCACTCGCCGACGAGGGCACGATCCCGGCCGCGACCGTCGGAAAAGCGATCAAAAAATATCAGATCGATCCCGACAAGCCCAATCCGATCACGGTCTGAGGAAACAAATGAGCGAGACGGTCGAGGTACGCGTTCCCGATATCGGCGATTTCAAGGACGTGCCGGTGATCGAAGTTTTGGTGAAACCCGGCGATCGCGTGAAGAAAAACGATTCGCTAGTTACGCTGGAAAGCGAAAAGGCGTCGATGGAAGTGCCGGCCGAAGCCGAGGGCGTCGTGCAAGACGTTAAGGTGAAGGTCGGCGATAAAGTCTCGCAGGGCTCGCCAATTTTGGTGCTAAGCTCCGACGCGGCCTCACCCAAGGCGCCGGAGACACCGAAAACGTCCGCCTCGTCGAAGCCGCCCGATGCCCCAAGCGCTGCTGCGGCGATCGAGGTTCGCGTTCCGGACATCGGCGATTTCAAAGACGTACCCGTGGTCGAAGTCTTGGTCAAGCCCGGCGATCGCGTCAAGAAGAACGATCCGCTGATCACGCTCGAGAGCGAAAAGGCGTCGATGGAAGTGCCCGCCGAGACCGACGGCGTCGTGCAAGACGTCAAGGTCAAGGTCGGCGATAAAGTCTCGCAAGGTTCGCCGATACTCGTCGTCGCCGCATCCGGCACGCAGCCTCCGCGCGCCGCCGAGCCTTCCCCCGCGGGCGACAGCACGAAAGAACCCGCGGCGGCGGCCAAGCGCGAGCCGCAGCCCGAAAATGCCTCCGCGCCGCCGCGCGGTGGAATCGTGCACGCCGGGCCGTCGATTCGACGATTTGCACGCGAGCTTGGCGTGGATCTGCAGCAACTGCGAGGCACGGGTCCGCACGGACGCATTACGCGTGAAGACGTGCAGGGTTTTGTGAAGAGCGCCCTACAGAGTGCGGGCGGCGGCGCTGCGTTTCCCGGTTTGCCGGCTTGGCCGAAACTCGATTTCGAACGATACGGGGCGATCGAACGACGCCCCCTTTCGCGCATAAAAAAACTCTCCGGGCCGAACCTCCATCGCAATTGGGTGCAAGTTCCGCATATCACCAACTACGACGAGGCCGACGTCACTTCGATTGAAGCGCTGCGCAATGAAGTGAACGCCGAACAGGTAAAGTCGGGCGGCCCCAAGCTTACGATGCTCGCGTTCTTGATTCGAGCCTCGGTTGCAGCGTTGCAGCGCTTTCCGGAGTTCAACGCGTCGCTCGACGGCGAGGAGCTCATTGTGAAACGCTATTACAACGTAGGTTTCGCCGCCGACACGCCCGGAGGACTCGTGGTTCCCGTGATAAGGAACGCCGACGCGAAAGGTCTGATCGAAATCGCCCGCGAGGCACAGGAGCTTGCCGGCAAGGCACGCGAGGGAAAGCTGACACTTGCGCAGATGCAGGGCGGCAGCTTCACGATCTCGTCGATCGGCGGAATCGGCGGCACGGCCTTCACGCAAATTGTGAACGCGCCGGAGGTCGCAATCCTCGGCGCCACCCGCACGGCGACCAAGCCCGTCTGGGACGGCAAGAACTTCGTTCCGCGCCTGATCCTTCCGATCAGCGTCAGCTACGACCATCGCGTTATCGATGGCGCCGGCGCCGCCCGTTTTCTCGTTTACATCGCGGAGCTGTTGGCCGACTTCCGCCGCGTCATGCTCTAATTGCGGCACGCTCCCGATTCATGACAGAAATTGTCATATATGGCCTGGTACGCTCTTACGCACGTCACTGAAGTTGCCTGTGAGGAGAGCCAAGGATGATCAAAGGAATCGACATCGCCGCGTACCTGGTCAAGGATCCGAAAGCCCAAATCGCCTTTTATCGCGACGTCCTGGGCATGAAGCCGACCGAGATCGACGATCAAGGACGCGGCGCCGAGTTCACGCTTGCCGACGGCTCGACGTTCGGCGTGTGGAAGCCCGAAGACGGCGAAACCGGCGGTGCGGTCATGTTTGCGGTGGACGACGCGAAGGGCGCGGTCGAGCAGCTCCGGGGTCGCGGCCTGACGGTGAGCGACGTGACCGAATCACCGGTGTGCTATATGGCCTTCGCCGCGGATCCGGAAGGCAACGCGATCATCATCCACCAGCGCAAAGATCGAAACTAACGGGTTGCGTAGCGCTTCAGAGCGCGCCGAGCTGCGGCGATCACCGCGCCACGCAGCTCGGCGGGCTCTAGCAGCGATGCGACGTCGCACCACGCGAGCAAGTGGAACACCGCGATCTCCGGCCCGGGGAAGGTCACCCGCACGATCGCATCGCGCTTGCGTCGCGATTGGATCTCGGCCGGCCAGTAAGCAGTGATGCGATCGAGCGCTTCGTGGCGCGCACGAAGCGTGACGACGCAGTCCGCGCTGCGCGAGGCTTGCGCGAAGCGCGCCGACGATTCGCTCCAATAGCGCTCGAGATCGAATTCCTCCGGTCGCTCGAAGTGCTCTGCCAACTCGTCGGTGCTGCCAATGCGCTCGACGCGAAAACTCCGCAGCTCCTCGCCATCGCGCGCGACAAGATACCAGACACCAGCCTTTGAGACCAAGCCGAGCGGATCGACGACGCGGGTGGAGGACGCCTTCTTACGATCTTCATAGCTGATGCGAAGGCGGCGGTCGTCCCAAACGGCGCGCCGCAGAGCGGTCAATAAGGCTCGCGGCGGTTCGGGCTGGTTCCATCGACGCGCATCGAGGTGGACGCGCGAGCGGGATTTCTCCGCCGCACGCTGCTGCACGCTAGCCAGACCGCCGTGCAGTTTCTCAAGCGCGCGATTGAAGCCGCTCTCGAGCCCAAGGTCGGCGAGGGCGCTGGCCCCGGAGACGAAGAGCGCACGAATCTCGTCTTCGCTAAAGTTGGTTAGGGCGCGGCGGTATCCGTCGGCGAGCACGATGCCCCCGTTTGCGCCGCGCTCCGCATAGACGGGAACGCCGGCGGCGCCGAGCGCGTCGACGTCGCGATAGATCGTCCGCTCCGAAACCTCGAGACGCTCGGCGAGCACGCGCGCCGAGCACTGACGGCGCGATTGCAGCAACAGCAGAAGCGAAATTAGGCGATCGGCTTTCACGACTCGATCAAACTCTGCGAAATATGACGCATAATGTCAAGTATGCGCCGATAAAGAGGTAAAGAAAACCAGGGTCATCGAAAATCGCCTTCGCTCCGGGGTTACATTCGGGAGGGACGCATGATTGCACGACTTCGCTTTGCTTTGGTTCCCGGCGTCCTCACTCTGCTAGTCTCGGCCTGCGCGAACGGGGGTAACGTCCCGCCGAACGTCGCCGTGCAAACGGACGCCTCGCGTACCCGGCCGGCAAAAGAGCGAGTAACCATCACCGAGTTCGCCGATCTGCCGCGCTACTACAACTTCTATTTTCCGACCGCCGTGACGGTCGGCCCCGACGGAGCGTTGTGGGTCACCGACGACATCGACCAAGATGCCGGACAAAGCGCAGTTGCGCGCATCGAGACGTCGGGAAAGCGAACGAACGCATTTTACTATCAAAACGATGCCAGCCCGTCATTTGAGGACATCGCGGCCGGTCCCGACGGTGCGCTCTGGATAACCGATTCGGGCGACGGCCAGATCCTGCGGATGACCACGACGGGAACGTTTACCACCTATCCGCTTAACAATGCAGACGCCGAAGGGATCGTCGCCGGGCCGGACCACGCGTTGTGGTTCGTCGAGAACTACTTTCAGGGAGTCGCGGTCGGACGGATCACGACCACCGGGAAGATCACGTATTTCAGCGCCGGAATTTCAGCCGGCGCCGCGCTTCACGACATTGCGCTGGGTCCCGATGGTGCGCTGTGGTTCACGGAATCTAGCGGCGATCGGGTCGGGCGAATCACCAAGCGCGGCAAGATTACCGAGTATTCGACGGGGATCACGCCCGGTTCCGAACCCTACGCCATCACCGCCGGCCCCGACGGCGCGCTTTGGTTTACCGAGATGAGCGGCGGACGTATCGGACGCATCACGACGAGCGGCAACGTGACCGAGTACTCTCAGGGGATCACGTTAACGGAGCGTCCGGCCGGTATCGCGGCCGGTCCGGACGGTGCGCTGTGGTTCACCGAGTATGAATCGTACGGATCCGATAAAGTCCGAGCGTCAAAAATCGGTCGCGTCACCGTGAACGGCAAGATCAGCGAGTATTCAAAGTTTAACGAAAAGTCCGAGCCGGCGGACATCGCCCGAGGTCCAGACGGCAATATGTGGTTCGTCGAATATCGAACCGACCGTCTCGGCCGCGTAAACTTGTAAAGCACAGATCGCACAAGGACGCACGCGGTGCGAGTGGTTTACGCTTCTCCGTCGTAATAGTCGAGAATCGGTTCCGAACGCACGAGGGTATCGGTTTTCTCTACTAGCAGCTTCTTCGAATCGGGATAGAAACACACGTCGTCCGGATTGGTATTCGCAATAAGAATTATCGTCGCCGGCGCGCCACTGTGATTGACCAGCTTGTGCGCGCCGGTCTCGCGAGTCGGGAATGCAATAACGTCACCCCGGCGCAGCGGCGTGGAGCCGCACGGGCTTTCGATCGCCGGCGAGCCGTCCCAAACGATGAAGAGCTCTTCCTCAGCGGTATGCCAGTGGGTGGGACAAAACTCCGCACCCGGCTCGAGACGCGTCGCCCGATAGCCTAGCTTCTCCGCGCCGAGGCGGAAGCCGATCTCGGCTAAGTCGGCGTCGTACTTGCCGGGTCCACTCGAAAAGCTAAACGGCAGCTCGTCCATGTTGACGACGTTGACTCGAGCGTTCGCACGCTTCTCCAGGCAGTCGTTGATCGCTTCGTAGGCGCGCTCGAAGATCGCCGCACCGTCGCCAAGCAGAATGTGGCGCGGGTGAACGGCGCGCAGCTTGCAGAGCGAACGCGCCGCACGAACGGGATCGATCAACTTCTCGTCGGGCATCAATCGCAGCGAACCGGCAGGATCGCCCCAGAGCGCGTCGCCGACAATCACCGTTTGCTTCCACGGCAGGTGCAGGGCGAATTCGCCGGCGGTTTTGAGCCCGTCCAGCGCGATGACCGTAGCGTCGCCGACCGTATCGGCGTCGCAAAGCATGCGGTCGACTCGAACCGACATCTCTCGCGCGTCGGGCTCGCCCGCGGCGACTCGGGCACCAAAGCGTTCGGCTGCCGCCGCGGCGGCTCGCTCGTGATCGCGATTCGTGACGACGATCCAGTGCGCGCCGCCACGCGAGAGAATCTCCTGCGCATCCCCTTCCTCGAGCGGAAGTGGATCGACGAGCAGATTCTCGCAATCACCTTGGACGAAGCACGAGTTGAAATGAACGCCACGGTCGGCTTGCCAGCGCGACCACACTGCGATGCCCGGAATGCAGGTATGCTGCACTGCTAGTTACGCGATGCTGAGATGAGTTGGCGCAGGACGAACTGCAGAATGCCGCCGTGGCGATAGTATTCGGCTTCATTGGGCGTGTCGATCCGCAGGCGAACGTCGAACTCGATCGACCTTGCGCTGCGCGGATCGGTGGCTTTTACGCTCAAACGCATGCGATGTTTGAGGCCCTGCGCTAAACCCGTGATGTCGAAGATCTCTTCGCCTTCCAAACCGTACGTCGAGCGGTCGGCGCCCTCGAGATATTCCAGGGGCAGAACGCCCATGCCGATCAGGTTGCTGCGGTGAATTCTCTCGAACGATTCGGCGATTACCGCCCTGACGCCGAGCAGATAGGGGCCTTTGGCGGCCCAGTCGCGCGAGGAGCCCGAACCGTACTCTTTGCCGGCCAGCACGATCAGCGGCGTCCCGTCGGCTGCGTACTTTCGCGACGCATCGTAGATCGAGAGCTGCTCGTTGGTCGGCAGATAGCGCGTAATGCCGCCCTCGACGCCGGCTACGAGCGCGTTGCGCAATCGAACGTTCGCGAAAGTCCCGCGCGCCATTACTTCGTGGTTACCTCGCCGCGCGCCGTAGGAGTTAAAGTCGCGCGGCTCGATTCCGTGCTCCATCAAGTATTTGCCGGCCGGGCCGTTCCTCGCGATGCTCCCCGCCGGCGAGATGTGGTCGGTGGTAACCGAATCGCCCAGCACCGCAATCGCACGTGCGCCGCGCACGTCCTGAAGAGGAACCGGTTGCGCGGGCATGCCGTCGAAGTACGGCGGCTTCTTGACGTACTCCGATTTCGGATCCCAGGCGTAGAGATCGCTTGCAGCGACGTTTAAGCCACTCCAGTTTGTGTCGCCTTTGAAGACCTCGGCGTATTCCCGTTCGAACATCTCGTCGTTGATGCAGGCGGCGATCGTTGCGGCGATCTCGTCATCGCTCGGCCAGATCTCTCGAAGAAAGACGCCCTTCCCGTCGCTGCCGATGCCGAGCGGCTCGCTCGTTAAGTCCACGTCAATGCGTCCGGCCAGCGCGTACGCAACGACGAGCGGCGGCGAGGCGAGATAGTTCGCGCGAACCTGCGGATGGATGCGCCCTTCGAAGTTTCGGTTGCCCGAGAGTACCGCGGCTACGGCCAAATCGGCGTCGGCTACCGCTTCGGCGACTTCGCTCGGCAGCGGACCCGAGTTCCCGATGCACGTCGTGCAGCCGTATCCGACGAGATTGAAACCGAGCCGGTCGAGATACTCTTGCAGCCCCGCTTTTGCCAAATAATCGGTAACGACTTTCGAGCCGGGCGCGAGCGACGTCTTCACCCACGATTTGGTTCGCAGACCGCGTTCGAGCGCGTTGCGCGCGAGCAGGCCCGCGCCGACCAGAACCGATGGATTCGAGGTGTTGGTGCAACTCGTTATCGCGGCGATCACGACCGCGCCGTCGTCGAGATCGTCGATCGAGCGCGTGGTCGTGGCGGGCGGGGCAATCGTCGCCGTTCCGCCGCCGCCCTCGTTCTCGAAGCGCGAGACCGCGCCGTTGGCTCGATCGCGCGCGGCAACCCACTCGACGAGCGCTCCTTCGAAGGACCGCTTGACCTCCGCCAGCGGCACGCGGTCCTGCGGCCGGCGCGGCCCCGCAAGGCACGGTTCGACGGTTGAGAGATCGAGTGCCAGTGTATCGGCAAACTCCGGTTCCGGCGACGCATCGGTTCGAAAGAGGCCCTGCGCTTTTGCATAAGCTTCGACCAGTGCGATCTGATCTGCGGGGCGCCCGGTCAGCCGAAGGTACTCGAGCGTCCGATCGTCGATCGGAAAGATCGCTACCGTCGAGCCGAACTCGGGCGACATGTTGCTGATCGTGGTGCGATCGACTACCGGCAGCGCCGATAGACCCTCGCCGTAGAACTCGACAAACTTTCCGACGACGCCTTTGCGGCGCAGCATCTCGGCAACGGTTAGCACAAGATCGGTCGCCGTGACGCCTTCGCGTAAGCTGCCGTCCAGTCGAAAACCGATCACTTCGGGGATCAGCATGGTCACGGGCTGGCCAAGCATCGCGGCCTCTGCCTCGATACCACCGACACCCCATGCCAGCACGCCGAGTCCGTTGACCATCGTCGTGTGCGAATCCGTTCCGACCGCCGTATCGGGATAGGCAAGGACCGGCTCCGCGCCTACATTTCCCGCACCGAAGATGACGCGCGCGAGATACTCGATATTGACTTGATGAACGATTCCCGTTCCCGGAGGAACGACGCGCAGTCCTGAGAGCACTTCTTGCCCCCATTTAAGAAACGCGTAGCGTTCCCGATTGCGCTCGAACTCGAGATCGGTATTGCGGGCGAGAGCGTCGTTGGATCCAAAGTAGTCGGCCTGCACGGAGTGATCGATCACGAGTTCGACCGGCTGCAGCGGATTGATCGTCTTTGGATCGCCGCCCATGGCGGCCATCGCGTCGCGCATCGCCGCCAAATCGACGATGCAGGGAACGCCCGTGAAATCTTGGAGCAGCACGCGCGCCGGCGTAAACGCAATCTCACGCCCACCCTTTGCGTGGCGGCTCCAGTTTGCGAGCGACTCGATATCCTCGCGCTTCACGACCCGGCCGTCTTCGAATCGCAGCAGGTTCTCGAGCAGAATCTTGAGCGAAAACGGCATCCGCGCCAGCTTCGCAACGCCGGATCGTTCGAGCGCGTCTAGCCGGAAATATTGGTAGGCGCGATCTCCGGCGCGCAGCGTATCGAGCGATTTGAAGCTATTCGGATGTTGCTTCATCGGACACCCGTACTTTGGGATCCCCCTGTGCGTAGCCTTCGATCTTGAGCGCCGCCACGCCGGAGAGCAGGCGCCAAAGCGGCTCCGCGACCAGTCCGAGTCGCCACGGCTGCAACGCGAGCGCGCGCTCGAAGCTCGCTCGATCCTGCGGGACTTCGCGTGCTAGACGTTCGAGCGCGGCGCGCGGGACGAGCAAACTGGGAGGAAGCGAGGCGTCGCGGGCTATTTCGGCGATCGCGGCGCCGAGAAATGAAACGAGCGCGTCGCGCGCCGGAGCGGCAGGCCGGCTCGGGCGTTGCGGCAGGTCGGCTTCGTCGAGCGCTTCTCCTCGCGCAACGGCTTGAAGTATTGCGGGACCGAGCTGACGTTTCATGGCGCCGTCGAGCCGGCGCAACTGACCCAGGTCTTCGAGATGCGCGGGCCGCAGCGTCGCCAGTCCGGCGACGACGTCATCGGGCAGTACGTAACGCAACGGAAGATCGCGTTCACGCGCTACGCGGTCGCGCAGCTTCACGACCTCGTTGAGAATGCCGAGCTCGCGCCGGCTCATTCGCATCGCACCGGGGATACGCAGGAAGGCGCGCCGCTCGTCCATCCGGTAACGCTCGATATCCCCCAGCTCGGCGCACTCCTCGTAGACCCATTCGTACCGGCCGCGCTCCTCCAAACGCGGGCGGAGCTCGTCGTAGAGCGGCAGCAAGTGCGCGACGTCGCCGACGAGGTACTCGATCTGGCGGTCGGAGAACGGACGCGCGGACCAGTCGCTTACGGTCTGCGATTTGGCAAGCCGCACTCCACGCACGCCGCGAACCAAGTCCGCGAGCGAGATCTGCATACCGTAGCCGAGAAACGCCGCGGCAATCTGCGTGTCGAAAACGCGCGGCGGCACGAGCTGGTAGCGATCGGCAAAGATCTTCAAATCTGCCGAGAGCGCGTGGCCGACGATCGTCGTGCGCGTGAACGCGAGTGCGAGCGGCCGTAAATCAGGGAGCGCTAAGGCGTCGACGATCGCAGCGCCGTCATCAAAAGCGAGTTGCACGACCATCAGCCGCGGCGAATAGGTGCGCTCCGCGTGAAACTCGGTATCGAGGCCGATCCGGTCGGCGTCGGCGACGCGAACGCAGAGCCGGTCGAATGCCGCGGAATCGGCAACGATCGCCGGAGACGTCACGGCGGCGGCGACGCCACTTCCACGCGGTGAAGGCGAAAGTGCAAACAATGGTGCGTTTCACAGTAATGGCGAGCGTAGTGGCGCGCTCGCGCTTCGTAGCCGTGCAACGCAACCGTGACGCGGTCCCCGAAGATCGTCAGAACGGCGCAGATTGGAATGGCGATCGCGCACATCGTCCAGACATGAACCCAAACCGGGACGCGAAAGGCCGCGGCGCTTGCCGTCGCGACGGTTCCACCGAAGCCTGGAATGATGCGAACCGACAGCAAAAAGGCCGGAGAGCCAACCGGAAACCGCTTCACCCACGCCGGGAGGCGATGCAGATACTCTTCGAGGCGCCAGACTCGGGTAGCGTGCAGGTTGATCCAGTAGCCGAGCAACGCAGCGCCGATCAAGCCGAAGACGTCCACCAGGGTTCCTCTGACGGGGCCGAAGATTGCGCCGTTCATGATCGCGAGCGCGTCGGTCACGGAAAACGGCGCCGATGCGACGACGACGAAGACCGCAACGGCGAGCGGATAGGCGAGCGGACCGATCGTTCGAATTTCGTGGGCTACCCGCGGCTGATGCCGGATCACGAGATAGGCGAGCAGGAACGAGCCGATCAGCAGCGCTAGGGCAGCGCCCTTGCGAAGAAGATGCTTCAAGCGATGGAAATCAGGGCGGTCATTACGTTGCTTTGCGGTGTTGGTCTCTACGCCTCGCTTTTCATGCTTGATAAGGCCCGGCGCGCCGCGCGCGGCGAGCTGAGCGGTCCAAGCGTCGTCAAAACGCCGAGGGCACACCTCTTCGGCGTTCCTAACTCGCTTCTCGGCGCGCTCTATTACATAGCGCTCGCAGTCGCCGTTTGGTTCGCCCAGCGTCCGATCGAGCAGATCGCCCTGATCGTGGCGGCGCTCGCCGCCGCAGCAGCGTCGGCGTATCTGGCCTACTCGCTGCTCTTCGTGACTCGCCGGGACTGCCCGTACTGTTGGACCTCCCACGTAGTCAATTGGTCCCTCTTTTTGCTCTGCGGCTGGTTATTTCTGCCGGGGATATTGAATCCAGGTACTTGATTTTGTTAGAATCGGCCTCTCGGGTTCAGGACGGCAGCAATGCCGAAACCACCGTGAGAGAGGGCCGGAATCGTAGCGTTAGTTCTACGCTCCGGTGAACGGCAGATTGATAGGGGGTTGCGCGAGTGCGCAACCCCTCTGCTTTTTTCCTTTTCGCGTCATAGCGGCCGTTCGCGGTGTCGCGAAGGCCCTTGTGAACGGAATTGGTTCACGTCGGGCCTTCGCTCCTAGCGCCCGACCACTCTGACGTGAAAAGAATCTGTTAGCAGTGGCGTATTTCCTCGATCATGGCGTGATAGGTTGGGTCACGGGTGGGCGTGCCGGCAAACCAGGCCACGAGCATCTCCTCCGCCAGGGCAACCGTCGTCGCGCGCAGGCTGAGGCAGAGTACGTTTGCGTCGTTCCATTCGCGCGCGCCGCCCGCCGTCACGGCGTCGCCACAGAGCGCGGCTCGCGCCCCGGCAACCTTGTTGGCGGCAATGCTCACGCCAGTGCCGGTCCAGCAGCAAAGCACCCCGTAGTGCGCATCGCCGCGCGCCACGCATCCCGCAACCTCGCGCCCAACCGAGGGCCACGCGTCGTTCTCGCCGGGGGCGAGTGCACCAAAGCGCGTGACTTCATGATCGTGCGCGCGCAACCACCGGTCAATCGCTTCGGGAAGCTCACCGGCCATATCGCTGCCAAGCGCTACTCGCATGGAGAGGATTTCGCTATCCGGCGGCTAGAGACTAGCCTCCCGTGAGCAGCGTGCGTTTGGCGGCAACAGTGATTCTCGCGCGGCCGCCGTTCGAAGTCTATCTGGCGCGGCGCAGCGCGACGAGCGCCTTCGCTCCAGACGCGTTCGTCTTTCCCGGAGGAACGCTCGAGGCACAAGACGCCTCCGAAGCGGCGCGCGCCCGCACGATCGGTCTCGAGCGCGAGCGTCTCGAGAAGGAATTTCGAGCTGCGATTCCGGCCGATTTGGCATGCGACGAACCGGCAATCGACGGCGCCGAAGCAGCCACGCTCTCGATAGCCGCGTTACGCGAGCTCTTCGAAGAAGCCGGTGTGCTGCTCGCTCGGACTGCTGGTGGAGGCGCGGTCGACGGTGCGTCCGCCGATTGGCATCGCGTCGCGGCGGAGAGAATCGAAGTGCGAAAAGGCCTGCTATCGTTTGCAGATTTTCTGCAGGCTCACGAGTGGTACGCCGACGCGCGCGCGTTGACGCTCTTTTCGCATTGGATCACGCCGCCGAGCGAACCGCGGCGCTACAACACGCACTTCTTCTTCGCGGCCGCGCCGCCCGGCCAATCGGCGCTTGCCGATGCGTTCGAAACTCACGACGGTCTCTGGATTTCACCCGCGGAGGCCCTCGAGCGTCACCGGGCAGGCTCGATGCACTTAGTCTATCCGACCATCAAACATCTCGCCAGGTTGACGTCCTTCGATTCGGTCGAAGCCGCGCTCGAGTTTGCCAGACAGAAACCGGTTCTTACGATCGTGCCGCGGGATAGCGAGCATGACTTCGAGATACCGCCGGCACTGGAGAACGCATGGTAACGATCGTACGCGCTCCGAACGCATCGGCGATGACGCTGCAAGGTACCAACTCGTACCTGCTCGATTGCGGGAACGGCGAAGCGCTCGTCATCGATCCCGGACCCGCGATCGAGACTCATGTCGCTGCGCTGATCGACGCGGCAGCGAAGCGCTCCTTGAAGATCGGCACGATTCTGCTGACGCACGGCCATCCCGATCATGCTTCGGGGGCCGCGCAACTCGGTGCAGTGACGGGCGCCTCCGTCCACGCGCACCCGAAAAGCAAGATCGCGCGCGACGCGGATCTGCGGCTCGAAGACGAGCTGCGGGCCGGAGCGCTCGCCCTGCGCACCATCGACGCGCCTGGCCACACCTTCGACCATGCGATCTTCTACCTGGCGCAAGAGGGCGCGCTCTTCACCGGCGACACCATCCTTGGTGAAGGAACGACGGTCGTTGCGCCGCCCGGCGGTGCAATGCGCCCGTATCAGCGCACGCTGCAGCGACTCGCCGACGAGTTCGACGGCGCTGCGGTCATTTACGGCGGGCACGGACCCGTCGTTACCGACCCGCGCGCAAAAATAGCCGAGTACATCGCGCACCGGCAGATGCGCGAGGGGCAGATTCTCGCGGCGCTTCGCGAGCGAACGATGACGATTCCGGATCTTGTCCGCCGTATCTATTCGCCGGAACGCCAAGTGCTTTGGCCCGCGATGGCGCGCCAGATTCTCGCGCATCTCATTGCGCTTGAGGACGAGGGACGAGTCGTCTCGCGGCGACTTGACCGGGCGATGACGCCCGAAGAGAGTGCCATACTAAATCCCCGAATAGAAGAGCTCGTCGGCCGCGAGGAAGCGGCCGTCATCGTCGCCGAGCTCGGTACCGAACTGCGGCTCGAATCGCTGCAAGAATATGCGCTCGCGCAGGGTGCGCGTTAGCTTCGTGCAAGGTTGGGCCTCATGCGCCGGCTGCCGATTCTCGTAAGCGTCCTTACACTTGCCTCCTGCATGCAATCTTTAAACGCGCCGTCCATCCCGGCGACGCAAAGCGGCGCATCGACGAAGTGCTACGTCGTCAAACAAAATCCGACCAACGTGAAGGCCACCATTACGTTCTACGGATGGCCCGACAACTCGCCGCCCGGCAATCAAATCGCCCATCCGGTGGTTCACAAGCATGCCGGCGGCGACGGCACCTACTGCAATCCGACAACCTTCGCAACGGAGCGCTCGAATAACAAACGAATTCCGTACGGCACCAAGCTCTACGTGCCGTTTCTCAAGCAGTACTTCGTTCGCGAGGATCTCTGCGCGGCATCCGGCCCGAGCCAAGGAAGCGGCAGCAACGGCTGCTACGGGCTCTGGTTCGATCTGTGGATTGGCGGAAACGCAAAGTCGAAAGCGCACGCGGTGATCGCCTGCGAGCTAAAGCTGACGCGCAACGGGGAGGTGCCGGTTATCTTGTGGCCTCGCGATGGAATGCCGATTGCGCATCCGGGTCCAATCTATCGCAACGCGCCGCCGCCCGACGGCAGCTGTTACGGCAGACCGGAAAAAACGGTTTAGCCGGGGCGGAGCGCGATTTTCCCAAACTGATCCGCCGCCGCCAGACGGGCGAAGGCCGCTTTCGCCTCGCTCAACGCAAAGACGCGGTCGACAACGGGCCGCAATCCGCCGTCGAAGAGCTTGAGCATCGCGGCGAAGTCTTGCGGGCTTCCCATCGACGTTCCCAAGATCGTGACGTGTTTCCAGAAGAGCGGAAAGAGCTTGATCGCGGCGTCTGGGTTAGTGCCGCCGTAGATCGCTATTCGCCCGCCGGGCCGGATGACGTCGAGCGCCTTGCGCAGCGTCTCGCCGCCGGACGAATCGACGACGAGATCGATCGGCGCCGTCGAGCGAAGCAGCTTCGCCCAGTTTGGCTCCGTTACGTAGTTGATGGCGAGATCGGCTCCGAGCGCGCGGGCGCGTTCGAGCTTTTCGTCGCTGCTCGAGGTAACGATCGCGCGTGCGCCGGCCTGTTTGGCAAAGAGCAGGACGAAGCTCTGCACGCCACCCCCGACGCCGGTAATTAGGACCGTCTCACCCCGCTGCAGCGCACCGCGCGTAAAGAGCGCGCGATAGGCGGTCAGCCCGGCGAGCGGAATTGCGGCGGCTTCTTCCATTGAAAGCTGCAACGGTTTGCGATAGACGCTTGCGATCGGAACGGCAACGTACTGCGCGAACGTTCCATCGTGCGGCATGCCGAGGATCGTCGCGCGACCGGCATCCCAGACGCGCGGATCGTCGCCCCATCCCAGCATTGGATCGATTACCACATCGTCGCCTACACGCAAATTCGAGACCACCGCGCCGAGCGAAGCGATCGTTCCGGCCCCGTCGGAGCCGAGCGTGACGGGAAGACGAATGTTCGGATAAAGACCTTGCGTGACGAAGAGGTCGCGACGGTTTAGCGCCGCGGCCGCAATGCGAATCAAGGCTTCGTCATCACGAACTTCGGGGACCGTAGTTTCGTCGACACGCAGGCTCTCCGGTCCGCCGATCTCATGCAACCGAACAGCCTGCATCGTCGCGCCTACTCGTGGACGGTTACGATGAACCTGACGGCGCCCGGCTGGACGAAGAGCGCGTCGGTCGGAGTGTTGGCAAGAAACGACGTGTTTCCCGGGCCCGGGAACAGGCCGCGGTAAGGAACGCCGGCATCGTACTGGGTAAACGGTCCGGAAACGGCGTTAAAGATGTTCGTCGCTGCGATCGTAAAGTCGACGTGACCGAAGTTCTTTCCGATCGCGCCGTCGACGGTCGTATACGGCGGCTGACTGAGCGTGTTGTTATTGCCGGCGAACGTGAGCGCCGTGGATGCGTGCCAGCCATCGCGCGCCCACGTCAGGACGGCCGAACCTTGCTGCTGCGGCACGCCCAAGAACTGCTGGTAATCCACCAGCGTGCCGCCCGACGTCGGATTCGAGACGAACGGACCGAGCGCGTACGGATAGGCCACGTTGAGACCGTAGGAAAACGTGGTAGTCAGGTTCAGACGCGGAAAGACTTGCTTGTAACGAGCTTCGGCGCCCTCGTAGACCGCATTGCCGATGTTGATCGGAATCTCGTAAGCAAAGCCCTGCGCGCTGTTGCAGAAGCTCTGTGCCCCGCCGCCGGGGTAGTAGTTTTCGATCGTGTCGCGCAGGTTCGAGCGATAGATCGAGACGTCGAGGTTCGACGTGCTCGAAAAGAGATGAGAGAATCCGAGCTCGTATTCGGTCGCGTGCTCCGGATGTTCGAGCGGGTTTCCGTTGGGAACGACGCAGTTAGGATCCAGCGGCCCGAGGGCCGGGTTGGGTTGCAGCTTGCCGTTCACGACGATCGGCTGAAAAAAGTACTGCTCCAAGAGCAGCGGCGGACGAAATCCGGTGCCGACGGAGAAGCGCACGACGCTCGAGGTTCCGAGATCGTCGCTGATACCAAGCCGCCAGTTCAGGGTGTTGCCGAAGGTCGTGTAATTCGCATCGTAGATTCCGCCCGAAAGCCGCACGTTGGCTCCAAGTTGTTGCGCGCCGCGGAAATAGTATGAATTGATGCTCTGTCCGACCGTTCCGTTGATACCGGCCCCCGAAAGCCCCTCCTGGCGTAAGTAGCCGCCGAACGCGAACTCGCTTTGATCGAACGTGCGTCCCCACGAGAGCCCTTGATTGTATCGCATGTCGAGATGCGATACGTCGTATGGTGAGACTACACCGCCTTGGAAATCGACGTTGTCGTCGCTGGCGTAATAGTCTGCCGTCAACGTTCCCGCCCCAAGCGGCGTCCGCGAATAGGCATCGTAGGCGCGGATGCTTTGCGCGAAATTCGCGCTTCCCTGACCGATGTGATCGCCAAAGACCGGATTCTCTACCTCATTTGGCGAGGAGCTGCTTGGCGGCGAAAATGCGCAGCCCGGACCGGGGCCGCTAAAAACGCATGTCGGGTTGCCGGCGATTCCGTTAAGCGCGGCCGATTCGTCGCGGTTATTGCCGAGCGTAAAGAGGCGGAAACCGACGTCGGCGTGCTGCGAGAAATTGTAATCGAGGTTGACGAGCCCAAGCGAGGCCGCGATTGAAGAACCGAGATGAGCTTGGAACGGGCAGTTGGGAGTTTTCGTCTTAGTCGCCGGCCCGCAATAGACAGGTAAGTTATTCGATGGAACGATCCAGGCGTATTGGTTCACCTGACCGATCTGCGCAAAAGTGTCGCCCGCCAGCGCATAGCCGAGTTTCCCGATACTGCCGGTCGCGTTGAGCCAGCTCTGAGTGGTGCCGTACGAGCCGGCCGAACCGGAGAAACTGAGATGACTTTCCAGGGTCGGGCGGAGGGAGACGAAGTTCACCGCCCCGCCAAAGGTGTTGCTGCCCTCTAGATCGGTCGGTCCAAGGCCTTCAGTGACGTTGACGCTGTTGAAAGCCGGCACGGCGAACTGCGAGAGGTCGACGTCGCCGGTGTTCCCGTCGTTGAGCAGTTGACCGTCGAGCGTGACCATCGCCTCGGACGGATCGGGTCCGCGCAACGAAACGACTGCGGGCGCAGCCAGCGCGCCCGAATCGGGATGCTGGATAACGACCGACGGTACTTCCTGGAGCGCCTGGAGCGCCTGCGAGTATCCGAGCGCGTCCATCTGCGCGCGCGAAACGGTCATCTCCGGAATGACGCTGCGATCGAGGGTCAAACCACCGTTGACGGTCACTTCGCCGATCGTGCGAAGCTTGGGCGTGTCGCTCGGTTCAAGGATCACGGAGATACGGGCCCCGTCGTTTAGCTCGCCCGTATTGACGGTGACGCCGGCATAACCTTTAGCAACGACCGTGAGATCGTATCTGCCGGCCGGAACGACAACCGAGAAGGTACCTTTCGCATCGGTCGACACCGTTGTCGATGTCGGACCGCGAAAGGTCAGTTGCGCCTGGGCGATAGGAGCGCCGGCGGGGGTATGGACGTTCCCGCCGACGAGGCAGCACGCCGCGATGAGTATAGGAAGCATAGATGCCCTCGCTATGTGAGTGTGACGTTTTGGAATGGCGAAGGGCATCACGGGGAGGGGCGCGCTTGCCGCGCCGCAGCGCGGATAGCCTGCGTAGGAAGATCGGAACGTCGGCGAAGCTGCGCGAGCGCCGCACGCCCGCGCACGCTTGCGAGCGGGGACGGACGATCCCGACGATTGCAGCGATGATACGATCGCGATGCGAAAGAATCCAGCGTGCGAAGGCGAACGCCGCGATCGCGATGACGGCGGCGCACGCGATCGTCGTGCCCAACCCGAGGAGAACCGAACCGCCAAACGCGTCGTCGAAACCCGCGAGCGTCGTGCCGGCCAGTCTCGAGTCGAAGAGTTCCATCGCGGGAACGGCTATCGACGCGAGCAGCATCGTTGCGCCGGCGAAGAGCGGCGCGCTTCGCCAGCTCGGTGCCGGTGACGACGCAAGCGTTCCGTGGGCCGCCGCGTCAAAGCAGAGCCGCAGGCCGCGCAGCGCGATCGCACCGGCGACCACGGCGGCGAGCGCGGCGACCAGCCCGCGCGAGCCGTGACTGGAAACGTCGTCGTAGCTGGCGTGCGCGACCAGATAGTCGGCAATGATGTCAATCGTACCGTGCGCCACCACGGCCGCGGCCGCGGCAGCGGCGATCACCAGTGCGACCAGCGAGCGAGAAACGACGGACATTGATGCGTGTGTTCGGGCCCTTTGCCCCCTCCGCCTCGCGAAACGCCGCTTCGCGGCCCAGGCCTTCCAACGCGCGGCGACGTAGCTATGAAGTGATGGTGAGTAACCGGGCGAGGGGTCTACGCGCGTTCTTTCGTGGTCTCGCGCGGGTGCAGCGAACTTTTACGTTGGAGATCGGACCGCTGCGCGCCAGCGGCATGCCGGCGATTCTTGTCGGGGTGACGGGCATCGTGCTGGCGAGCGGAATAACGACGGCGCTCGCAAAGGGCGCGACGCGGCTACCCGAAACGCTCGGTGAAGCGCGCGGCTTGGCCGAAGCGCTCAATGCGCGCCAGCCTCGCCTGAAATCATGATCGGCGACGACGCGTTGACGAAACTCATTCGAGCGCAGCTGCCCGACGCCGAGGTCGGCATCGTGGATCGCACCGGAACGATGGACCACTTCAACGTCACCGTTCGTTCGAAGGAATTTGCGGGGAAGACGCTCATCGAGCAGCATCAGCTCGTCTATGCTGCGCTCAAAGGCGCGCTCAAAGATGGACGCGTCCACGCCGTCGAACTCAAGACGATCGTTTCGGAGGGCTAAGAGAGTAATGGATCACAAAGAAGAAATTGCGCGCGAGATTGCGGAAAATACGATCCTGGTATACGGCAAAGGGACGAAGACGGCGCCGCGCTGCGGCTTCACGCTCGAAACCATCGAGTTCTTCAACCGCTTCGGCTACCCGTTCGAGGTGATCGACGTCTTAGAGAATATGCCCAAGCGCGAAGCGCTCGCGCAGATGACTGACTGGCCGACGTTGCCAAAAGTCTTCATCAACGGCAAGTTCTACGGAGACACGGACATTCTCGGGCCGATGGCCGAGAGCGGCGAGCTGCAAACCACCTTGGAGAAGGCCTTCGGTGGCGCTGCGGCGGCCAAACAAACGATCGAACTTCGCTAGCTAGGAAGCCCGCTAGTGGCGTTCACGACGATCGTCTCGCCTGAGGAGCTCTACGCGCGGCTCGGCAATCCTGAACTCGTCGTCATCGATTGCCGCCACGCGCTGGCAGACTTTGCGCTTGGGCGGCAGCTCTATGACGAGTCGCATCTGCCGGGCGCATTCTTCGCAAGCGTCGAGGATGACCTGGCGGGAGCGAAGACCGGGAGGAACGGACGCCATCCGCTGCCGGACTCGCAAGACTTCGCGCGCTTCTTGCGCGCCTGCGGCGTTGGCGACTCAACGCAGATCGTCGCGTACGATGCCGGCGCCGATATGTTTGCACCGCGCTTCTGGTTTCTCTCGCGATGGATCGGCCACGACGCGGTCGCCGTGCTCGACGGCGGATTCACGCAATGGAACCTGCGCGGCTACCCGGTGACGGCCGCGCCAACGCCTTTGCCGAAAGAAGGAGCGTTGACGGTTCGGCTCCATCCCGAGTATCTGGTCGATGCGCGCTACGTCGGCGAGCATCTCAACGCGCCGGAATTGCAGCTCCTCGACGCGCGCGCGAAAGAGCGCTATACCGGCGAAACGGAGCCGATCGACCCGGTCGCCGGCCACATCCCCGGTGCGCTCAATCGCTGGTTCAAGGAAAACTTTGCGCCGGACGGCCGGCTCAAGTCGCGCGAGGAACTCCGCGCCGAGTTCGAGCGGGCCGGCCTCGATTCGAAACTTACGGTGCATCAATGCGGATCCGGTGTTTCAGCGGCCGTCGGACACTTTGCGATGGTTCACGCCGGGCTCGAGGGCTCGCGCATTTACAACGGATCGTGGAGCGAATGGGTCGCCGATCCCTCGCGTCCCGTCGCCACGGGATCTTAACGATTAGCGCTTCGCGGGCGGAGGGACGGCGAAAGGTTTAGCGACGGCGCCCGCCGGTGACGCTTCTAATCGCGCTAGCTCTTGCAGGGTCGGCGTTTGCGAGTAGTCGCGGCACGTATCAACGAAACAATAAAAGCCGAACGGCTCGTCGCCGCGGTTGACGAATTGATGCAGTTCCAACGGGCCGACGTAGACGACGTCGTCGGCGCCGATCTCGGTCGCGGTATCGCCAATCACCGCGTACCCGAGGCCGCGGCGCACGATGACGTAGTGTTCGTGCTCGTGTTTTTCGAGTCGTGACGCCGCGCCGGGCTGGACTTCAAAGTAGCGCAGCTCCATACGGGGCCCAGGGTCGCTCGGATTGCTCTTCCTTTCGCCGACTAGCGTATGACGAGCAACACCGGTGCCCGGCGCCTCGGGCGCGTAGCCGGCGGCCTCGATCCCCTCCCAGCCCTCGTCGGTCGCGCGAATGACCCGTCGATTCATGCGGCATCACGATAGCACATCGCGCCGCATCGGGCCAGGGCAGGCCGCGCCGTGCTTCGAAAGAGGCGACGCGATGAAGACGTTACTTGCAGCGCGGCAGGCATTTTTTCTTTTCACGGCCGCGAGCCTGCTTGCGTCGTGCGCACCGCCGGGGAGCGCCCCCGGCCTTTTCCCCCAACAGCGCGGTTTGGCAAAATCAGATGGCGGGAGCGACGATCTGATGTACACGGGCGTCGGGCATTACGTCGAGGTGTATACGTACCCCGCGGGAACGCTCGAGCAAACGTTCACGATCAAGGGTAACGTCAACGGCATGTGTTCGGACTCGGACGGCAACGTTTTCATCGCAGCCGCGCCCTCAAAAACGTCGAAGAGCAAGAGCGGTTTCGTCTATGAATACGCGCACGCGGGCAAGACGCCAATCGGCACGCTCGACGTCCCCGGTCACGGCATCCCGATCGCCTGCTCGAGCGATCCGCAGAGCGGGAACCTTGCCGTCACGCTTCAAGATAGCCGTGACTACGCGCCGAGCGTCGCGATTTATCGAAAGGCCGCCGGCACGCCGAAGATTTACAAAAGCGCCGCGATCGGTGCCTATCCGCAGCTCGCGTACGACGAGAGCGGCGATCTTCTTGCGACAAGCGGCGGCAACGTTGCGGCCGAACTGCTCAAAGGCAAGGGCAAACTCCAAACGATCACTCTCGCGCAGACTCTGGGCGGCGTCAGGCACCTTCAATGGGATGGGGCGCACTGGGCGCTGCAATCGTTCAACGCGCTCAAGCACAACCGCGAGAAGGTCATCGAGCGAATCTACCGCGTGCAGATCTCCGGATCGAGCGGACAGGTCGTCGGCCGGACAAGATTCGAGCCTTGGCTGGCCAGAGATCCCGGACAGTCGTGGATAGCGGGAACGACGATGGTCGCAACGCCCTTTAGCTCGATTTACTTCTGGGCCTATCCCGCCGGCGGTAAACCCCTCAAAGCGATTCGCTCCGCCCACCGCGTCAAAGCGATAACCATCAGCAACGGCTAGTATGCCTCGGTATTGGCTGCTCAAGACCGAGCCGAGCGCGTACTCATTCGAGCAGCTCCGCGCCGACCGCACCACGCCGTGGACCGGCGTGCGCAACTTCCAAGCGCGCAACAATATGATGGAGATGAAGCTCGACGACCTTGCGCTCTTCTATCACTCGAGCGTCGCGCAACCCGCCGCGGTCGGCATCTGCAAGGTCGTCAAGACCGCCTATCCGGACTTCACGCAGTTCGATAGAAAGAGCGAATATTTCGACGGCCGAGCTAAGACGAATCCGATCTGGTTCATGGTGGACGTTGGCTACGTCGAGGAGCTCGGGCATCCGGTCACGCTGGCGCGCATGCGTGGCGAGCCGCGGCTCGTTGGGATGGCGTTGCTGCGGCGCGGACAGCGTCTATCGGTGCAACCGGTCATGCCGCACGAGTGGGAGATCGTGCTCGATCTGGCGCAGCATCCCCAAGCCGCTTCCTAGCTGGCGTTTTGAACTGGTGCGGATTCTGACGGTTAATCTTAGAGCCGGCGGAAATAGCGTGACCATCCCGCAGATCGTTCGCCGGGCCTCGCGCCACGAAGTCGATGCGATCGTCTTCTCGGAATACCGCGATAACGATTCGGGGTTACTCTTGCGCGCCGAAGCCGAACGCGCGGGGCTACGCTATCAGGCGTCTACGCCGGCGAAGCGCGGCAACGGGGTGCTGGTAGTCGCCGGAGAACCATTTGCGGCCTTCGCGAATCCGTTCGGTCTTGGCGACGATGAGTATCCCAACGCCGTTCTCAAAGTGCGCCTCGGCCGGCTGCACCTTTATGGCGTCTATCTTCCCGGACAGGATCGCAAAAGACCGCATCTGCGCTGCTTGATCGCCGCCGCGAAATACCACAATGAAGCCGGTGACAGGGCGATCTGCATCGGCGACATGAACTCGGGCCGAAACGAGACCGACATCGAGATCAACCTTCGTTCCGGAAAAATACGGGACGCGTTCAGCACGGCCGACCTTTATCACGAGCTTGAGATGTATTGGACCGAGGCATGGGCCTACACGCATCCCGACGAGTACGAATTTAGCTGGTATCCGTTTCGTCGCGACCCCGATTATCGGAGCAGGGCCGGCTGGCGGATTGATAAGGCCTTTCTATCGCCGAAACTCTTGCCGGAACTCAGAGCGGCGGAATACGATCACGTCTTGCGGCTCGATCGTCTTTCCGACCATTCGGGGCTCCTCATCGAGCTGGACCGGTAATGCAAATCTGCAGCGAGAGCGCCTGCGTAAACGACCTTAGCCGCGTTAACGCGGGACGGCCGTTCTGCTTAGCCGAGACCTTGTGCCTGGGTGAGGAAGACGCGTTGCGCGTCGACCGGCATCTCGCCGGGCCCGGGCGAGAGGCGCCGGTAGCTGCCGTCTTCTTGCAGCTCGCGGCTCTTGACGTTGTCGGCGAGCAGCACGGTAAGCCAGTGTGAGGCGAGCGTCTCTTCGATAACGGGGTCGAGAACGGGAACCGCCAGCTCGACGCGACGGTCGAGATTGCGCCCCATCCAATCGGCGCTTGCGAGGAAGCTCTCGCGCTCGCCGCCATTCTCGAAGACGTAGATACGCGAGTGCTCGAGAAAGCGCCCAACGATGCTGCGTACCCGGATATTCTCGCTCACACCCGGGACGCCGGGGCGCAGCACGCACATGCCGCGCACGAGCAGCTCGACCGGCACACCGGCTTGCGAGGCGCGATAGAGGGCTCGCACGACCTCCGTTTCGGTCACTGCGTTGATCTTGGCACGGATGCCGGCCGGGCGGCCCGCACGAGCGTGCTCCGTTTCACGGTCGATGCGCGCGATCAGCTCGCGGTGCAGCGTCACCGGCGCCACCCAGAGATCCTCGTAATCGGTCACTTTCGAAAAGCCCGTCAGCGCGTTAAAGAGCTGAGTATCATCGGCGCCGAGCTCGGGACGGCACGTGAAGAGGCTCAGATCGGTATAGAGCAGTGCCGTCTTCTCGTTGTAGTTGCCCGTGCCGAAGTGCATGTAACGCCGCAAGCCGTCCTCGTCCTCGCGCACCACCAAAAGCGTCTTGGCGTGAACCTTCTGATTCGCGAACCCGTAGACGACGTGCGCCCCCGCGCGCTCCAGCCGTTTGGCCCATTCGATGTTGTTCTCTTCGTCGAAACGGGCTTTGAGCTCGATTACGACCGCGACTTGCTTCTCGTTCTCGGCCGCCGTGAGCAGTGCGCGAACGATCGGTGAGTTCTTGCCCGAGGTTCGATAGAGCGTCGCTTTGATCGCAAGGACCTTCGGATCTTCGGCGGCCTGCCACAAGAACTGAATGACCGGATCGAACGACTCGTACGGGTGGTGCAACATGACGTCGCCTTCGCGGATCTGCGCGAAGATGTCGGTGACGCCGATCAATCGCTTTGGAATCGCCGGCATGAACGGCTTGTCGCGCAACTGTTCGTATCCTGGAAGGTTGGCGATTTGCCATAAGTCACTGAGCGCCATCAGGCCGTCGATCTCGTAGCAATCGACGGAGTCCAGTTCGAGCGAATTGCAAAGAAAATCGCGCATGTACTCGGGCATTCCGCGCTCGAGCTCGAGTCGTACCGGTTCGCCGAATCGACGGCGCCGAAGCTCCGATTCGATCGCTCGCAAGAGATCGTCGGCCTCGTCCTCCTGCAGATCGAGGTCGGCGTCGCGCGTTACGCGGAAGAGATAAGAGTCACGGACGTGCATGCCGGGGAAAAGGCCGTCGAGGTGATGCGCTATCAGGTCCTCGAGCAGAACGAAGCGCCGCTCGCTCGGAGCGCCGCCCTCGACCGGAACGAAACGCGGAAGCGTCGGCGGAATCTTGACGCGCGCGAAGTGCAGCTCGATCCCGTCGCGCGTCGCTTCTTCGAGCTCGACTGCGAGCGACAACGAAAGATTCGAAATGTACGGGAACGGATGGCCGCTGTCGACCGCGAGCGGCGTCAGTACGGGAAAGACGCTGTCGTCGAAGGTGCGCTCCAGCGAGCTCTGGGTCTCCTCGTCGAGCTCGGCGACGCGCACGAGCCGAATCCCTTCGCGGTCGAGCGCGGGGAGGACGTCTTCGTTGAGCAGCCGCATCTGCTGCGGCAGCGAGGCGCGCAGCCGCGCCGAGATCGCCGCGAGATGCTCGGTCGGCGTTCGGCCGTCCTCCGAACGGCGAACGACCTGCGCTTCGATCTGCTGCTTGATCGCGGCGACTCGTATCATGAAGAACTCGTCGAGATTCGTCCCGTAGATTGCGACGAACTTCAGCCGTTCGAGCAGCGGATTGCGCGCGTCGAGTCCTTCCTCGAGCACGCGATCGTTAAACTCGAGCCACGACAACTCGCGGCTGATATAGAGCGAGGGGTCGTCGAGAGTTGCAACGGGTGCGGCGGAGCGCGCCGGCTGCGGCTGGGTAATCATCGAATTGGTGTGCTTAGCGGTTCGGGCCGGGTTTCGCCTCCCGAGCGGCAAAAAAGGCTATCGCATGCCCGACTTCACCGCGCACGTCGCCGAGCACCTCGTTCTCTCGCTCTCGGCCCTGGTGCTGGCGTTGTCGGCCGGTCTTCCGCTCGGCGTCCTTGCCGCCGAATCCACGGCGCTTCGTGGGATCGTGCTCGCGACAGCCGGGATTGGTCGAACGCTCCCAAGCCTTGCGGTCTTGATGCTGTTGCTGCCGTGGCTCGGCGTCGGCGCAGCGCCCGCGATCGTTGCCCTCGCGCTGCTCGCGATTCCACCGATCGTCATCAGCGTTGACGTCGGTATTCGCGGCGTTCCGTTCGCCACGCTCGATGCCGCTGCGGGCATGGGCATGACGCGGTTGCAACGCTTCGCGCGGATCGTGGTGCCGTTCGCGCTGCCGGTATCTTTCGCCGGCTTGCGCACGGCCGCGACCGAGACGATTGCGAGCGCGACGCTTGCAACCTTCATCGGCGCCGGCGGACTCGGTGACGAGATCGTGCGCGGTCTTCAGACCGACGATCCCGCAATGCTCTTCGCAGGCGCTGCCGCCGTCGCCGTGCTGGCTCTGGGTGCGGATTTGCTTCTCGGTGTGGCGGGACGGCTCGCGGCGGCGCGCGCGTGAGCGCCTCTCTCTCACGCCGCCGCGCGGCAGCGCTGCTCGCAGCAACGCCGCTCTTGGTACGGTGCGCGTTCGATCCCGCTGCGATCCGCGTCGGTTCTAAGAACTTCACCGAATCCTTCGTGATAGCGGAGATCTACGCGCAAGCTCTGGAGGCAGCCGGGCTGCGCGTCGAGCGGATTTTCAACCTCGGCTCGACCCAGATCGCGATCGCTGCGATGCAGCGCGGGAACATCGATCTCTACCCCGAGTATACCGGAACGGCCCTGATTGACGTGCTTCACCTGGCGCCGATCGCCAATCCCAGCGCCGCATACGCGGTCGTTTCGAAACTCTTCCGGCAACACTATGGAATCGTTTGGCTGACGCCGTCGCCGATGAACGATTCGCAGGCGCTGGCGACGACACGCGAGCTCGCCTCGCGGTATCGGCTCGCAACGCTCTCCGAGGTGTCGCGTGCGGCTCCGAGCCTTCGCCTGGCGACGATTCAAGAGTTTCTGGCGCGTCCCGATGGACTTCCAGGCCTGCAACGATTCTACGGCGGATTTCACTTTCGCGAGGTGCGCACGTACGACATCGCGCTCAAGTACCGCGCGTTGCTCGAAGGCAAGGCCGACGTGGCGAGCGCCTTTACAACCGACGGTGAGGTCGCGACCGATGCGTTGCTGATCCTGCGCGACGATCGCCATTTCTGGTCGGCGTACAACGTCGCGCCCGTGGTTCGAGCAGCGACGCTAGCAGCGCGCCCCGAGATCGGCCGTGTGCTCGATGCCGTTTCGCCGAGGATCACCAACGGCGCCGTTCAAACGATGAACGCTGCAATCGAGAACGATCAAATCGATCCCGCCGACGTCGCCGCCAAGTTTCTATCCTTCGACAAGCTCAGGATGACACGATGAATCCGGGCTCGATTCGGTTTCAAAACGTTACGGTGCGCTATCCGGGCTCGGAGCGCAACGCCGTCGAGAACATCTCCTTCGATGTGACCGGCGGAGAGCTGGTCGTGCTGCTCGGGCCATCGGGCTGCGGCAAATCGACGCTCTTGCGCACCGTTAACCGTCTCGTTACGCTCGACGCGGGGCACGTCTTCGTCGACGGGAACGACGTCGCCAGCCTCGATCCGGCCGAATTGCGTCGCGGGATCGGCTACGTGATTCAAGCCATCGGTCTTTTTGCGAACATGACGGTCGCACAAAACGTCGCCGTCGTGCCGTCGCTGCTCGGCTGGAATCGGCGTGAAACCGCGCAACGCGTCGACGAGTTACTGCAGCTCGTCGGCCTCGATCCGGCCACCTACCGTGCGCGCCGGCCGAGCGCGCTTTCGGGAGGCGAAGCGCAGCGCATCGGCGTCGCGCGCGCGATCGCGGCACGGCCACGGGCGCTGCTCATGGACGAACCGTTCGGTGCCGTCGACGTCGTGGTGCGCACCGCCCTGCAACGGGAGCTCGTTCGGATCGTAGCCGAGTTGAAGACGACGACGATCTTCGTGACGCACGACGTGGACGAAGCCTTCCGCTTGGCAGACCGGATCGTCGTCATGCACGGCGGGCGCATCGAACAGATCGGTCTTCCTTTCGAGCTCTTCGAGCGCCCGGCCACAGCTTACGTTCGCGAGCTCGTCCATGCCGGCGACGAAGTCTATGGCCGCTACTTCATGCGCGGCCGCGAGTTGCTGCGCGCCCCATGAGCTATCTCGCCAGCCATCCGTGGCGCGTCGCCGTGCTTGCCGCCGGTCACATCGAGCTGGTCGCCGCGGCGCTCGTGGTTGCTTTCGCGTTCGCCCTTCCACTCGGCATTTTCGCGGCGCGCAACGCACGTGTGGCGCCCTGGCTGCTCGGGGCGCTCGGAGCAATCTACACGATTCCCAGCCTGGCGCTGCTTGCCGTCTTCGTGCAGCTCTTCGGCCTAGGATTCACGCCGATCTTCGTCGCGCTCGTCGTCTACGCGCAGTTCATGCTGGCGCGCAACGTCGCCGCGGGGATAACCGGCGTCGATCCGGCGCAGGTCGACGCGGCCCGCGGTCTGGGTATGTCGGCAAACCAAGTGCTGCTGCGCGTCGAGCTACCGCAGGCGCTTCCGGTCTTGATCGGCGGGGTGCGCATTGCGGCGATTGCGATGATCGCCATCGCGACGCTCGGCGGTTACGTGGGCGGCGTTGGCCTCGGGGTCTTGATCTTCAACGGCTTGACGCTGCATCAACCACAGATGATCGTGGCCGGGAGCATCGCCGCCTCGTTGCTGGCGATCGGAATCGACGCACTCTTGCGCTTGGCCCAAAACTTCCTTGCGGCGTAGGCGCGAAGCGCCGGAGTCCTGAGCGAAGTCGAAGGGGGCGTTCGCTCGATAAACTTAGATAGCTTCGATTTTTGCCATCATCCCCTGATCCTCGTGATCGAGGATGTGGCAATGAAAGACGAACTCACCGCGAATGACCGGATCGCGGAAATCCATCAACAGTACGAGCGAGCCGGGTGGCCCATTCTTTCCCGAGCGGTGCGGTATTACGATCGTGTCGGACCAGTACGGATGCTTGACCTTTTCCTCGTTGATGCTTTCAACCAAGAAGTGGAGCTGATGGATGTGAAAGTCGTGAATTTCTTGGGTGACGTTGAGCACGTGCCACTCCTCGACCGTTCCGACGTGCACGACGAACATCGGCGGCGAGTTCGTATGGAAGGACTTGCCATTTATGAAGAATCGCGGCTTCGCATCTTCGCTGAAGATCACCAAACGTTTGGCTGCGGGCGGCGGAAGCGCCGTCGTGTAAACGTTGGACGGCAACGGCTCTCCGACGGTCAACGGACGCGTTGAGAACTCGCCCCCTTGGGGCTTGCGCGACGCGACGAGGTCGCCGAGCCAGATATTCGGATCCGGATCGCCGTTCGGCCCCGTATCGTAGCAGAGCGAACGGAACTTGGCACGGCCGCTCGCCGGCCCGGTAACCACGAACTCAGCGCGACCGGCCGGCGGAATGATGACATCTTTCTCGGTGAGGGTCGGCGGCGTGCCCGGGTAAGAGTCGAGTGCGAACCCGTCGATCGCGACGACTTCAAGCTTCTCTCCCTGGATGTTGAGCCTTAGCGTCTTGTGACCGGTCGCATTGATCACGCGGAAGAACTGTTTCTCGCCGGGCGCAATCGTGATGACCGGGTGGCGAACGCCGTTGAGCGTCGTCTTTAGGCCGTCTTTGGTCGAACACGGCGCCGTATTGGAGTTCTGCGGACGCATGGTCCCCATATCGGACGCGTTCGGCGAATCGGCCATCCCGTCGTCCATTCCGGCAAGGTCGGTGTCTTCGCCGCCGTTGCCGGTCGCCCGCACGATGATTATCCGCTGCCGCATCTTCGCGAGACCGGGCAGATGGCGCGTCAGCCCCTCGACGACCAGTGCACCAGACATTCCGCTCGCGCCGACTTGAAAGCTGGTCACACCGTGCACGTGCGGGTGATACCAGTAGAGACCCGGCTCTTGATTCTTCGGCACGTGGACGACGTAATGCAGATGCTGGCCGGGCATGGCGAGCACCGAGAGCACGTCGTCACCGGGGCGCAGTGGCGAAACGCCCAGGCCGTGGAAGTGCAGATTCATGTCCTGCTGCATCGGCGCTTTGTCGGGAGGCGGCTCTCTGGGGAGCTTATTCTTTACGTCGACGACGAACGTCTCGCCGGGTTTGATGTCAATCGTCGGGGCGACGTTGGCAATGTGATCGTACTCGAACTCGGGCTGACCGGTCGCCTTGTTTTCGTTGACGACCAGCGAAATGTTGGCGACGCCGTTGACCGCTTTCACGACCGGCGGTTCCGGCAACTCGGCGGCCGCGCCCGTTTGCGGAACGCGCGGCTGACCCAGCGGCGGCGCGACCGGAGTTACCGGACCGCTAGCGCGGCCGCCGCATCCGGCAAGCCAAGCGCACGCGATCGAAAGCGCGAGAAGACGTCGCAAGTGCTTCATCGCGACGGGGAATACGATTGGACGCATGTCCGCGTCGCATCGCTGACCATCGGCTGCATCGTGTATGACTTCTTGCCGAACGGGTCGTTCGCGATGTGTTGAAATGCGCAGACATCGGCGATCTCACCGGCGGGTCCGGTCCACGCCGTGAACGGCTGCGGGTCGGTGATTGTCTCGCCGAATTCGTGACCCGCCATAATCGTCACGCCTTCATTCTTGCCGCTCTCGTCCGAGGGCGGCGTGACGATGTCTGAGCCGCAGTTCGAGCCTGCGTCGGGGATGTAGGGCAGATAAGCGTACGGGATGGGATTCTTCTGGTAATACGCAGAGCTATGATACGCGCACCATTTCGAACCGAAGTCAACCTCGCTATGCTTGTGTGGCGTAACAACCAAGTAGACGCCGTTGGGATCGTAGCCGAAGTGACCGACGGCTTTGAGTGACTCGGCAGCGATCTGCGCGTCGCTGGGCTTCTTCGGAACGGCGGAATTGTCGTTCCAACTCCCGCCAAACTGCTTGCTCGGGTTCGTAATGTAGGTCTTCTGCTTCTTTGTGCCTTGATAATATTGGACTTCGATGTTGTTATGGTCGCTGCCGCCCATGACTTTCGCGTACTCTAGCACCAGCGGCTCGATTTTGTCGGGATCGCTCTTCTTATTAAAATCCCAAAACGTGAAGTAGAATTTGGGCGTGACGATCACCGGGCCGCCCAAGTAGGGAACGTAAGGCAGCAGCGGTGATATCCGCGACGCCGGTGACAACGCCATCGAGCGGGTGGCGGCGTAGTGCGGTCGATGAAAGAGCGCCCCATCGGCATAGATCCAGTCCGGACCAGCCGGCACGAATTTCGAAGCGTCCGCTTGCGTCGTTGATGGACCAAGCGGCGAAACTCCGGCACCGGCGCAACCGGCTACAAAGAGTGCGACGAGCGGACCAAGCACGAACGAAACGTATGAAAACTTACGCATTGGAATTAACCCCTTTTCGCGGTTAGGGAACCTCCCTAGATTGCTTCGATCTTCGCCATCATTCCTTGATCCTCGTGATCGAGAATGTGGCAGTGGAAGAGAAACTCGCCGCGGATGATCGGGTCGCGGAAGTCCATCAAAAGCACGACCGAACCTGGCACGGTCTTCTTACCGACCGAGCGATGCGGCACGATGACGCTGTCGGCCCAGTGCGGGTGCTGTTGCTTCACGCCATTGATGCTCTCCACCAAGAAGTGAATCTGATGGATGTGAAAGTCGTGAATTTCATACGAAACGTTTACGACGCGCCACTCCTCGACCGTTCCCGTGTGGACGACGAACATCGGCGGCGAATGTACGTTGAACGACTTTCCGTTGATAAAAAATTTCGGCTTAGCATCTTCGCTCAAAACGACCAAGCGTTTTGCGACCGGCGCAGGAAGCGCGGTCGTATAGGCGTTGGGGGGAAGCGGTTCGCCGACGCTCAGCGGACGCGACGAGAAGTCTCCCCCGTCGTTACGCTTTTTCGGGGCGACGAGCTCGGCGAGCCAAATGTGCGGATCGCCGTCGCCGTTCGGCCCGGTATTGTAGCAGAGCGTGTGGAACTTGGCTCGTCCGCTCGCGGGCCCGGTGACGACGAACTCGGCGCGCCCGGCCGGGGGTACGATCACATCCGATTGCGTGCGCGTCGGCGGCGTGCCGGGATACGAGTCGAGCGCGAAGCCGTCGATCGCGACAACTTCGACCTTTTCTCCATCAACCTTGAGGCGCAACGTCTTGTGACCGGTCGCATTGACGACGCGGAAGAACTGCTTTTCCCCTGGTGCGATCGTGATGACGGGCCGGTAGGCGCCGTTGAGCGTCACCGTCAGACCGTCTTTGAACGTGCACGGCTGCGTGTTGGTGAACTGCGGACGCACCGGCGCGTCCGGCGTGCCGGACATGCCGGACATGCCGGACATGTCGTCGTTGCGCACCGGAAGGTTCTGACCGATTCCGGTCGCGCGCACGATGATGAGGCGCTGTTTCATCTTCGCGAGCTCGGGAAGGTGGCGGGTCAAGCCCTCGATGACGATCGCGCCGGACATTCCGCCCTCGCCGACTTGATAGCTCGTCTCGCCGTGGACGTGCATGTGATACCAGTAGAGCCCCGGCCCTTGATTCTTTGGAACGTGTACGACGTAGTGGAGCCTCTGACCGGGTTTTGCGAGCAGCCCAAGCACGTTGTCGCTGTGGCCCGCTGGCGAAACCGTCAAGCCGTGAAAGTGCAGATTCGCATATGAGGCCATTCCGGTGCTCGCCGGCAGATTATCGGTGAGCTCGATTTCGAACGACTCACCCGGACTGATGTCAATCGTTGGAGCGACTCCGTGCTGATAATTGTACTGAAACGAGGGCAAGCCCGTCGCCGGATCAACGTTCGCGATAAGCGAGAACTTGGCGACGCCGTTGACCGCATGAACGACGGGAGGCTCCGGGAGCTCGTTAACGTTGATATCCCGTGAGGGCGGCTGTGCGGCTGCCGGCAGCTGCGGAATCGGATTGCCCGGCCCGCTGGCTCGGCCGCCGCAACCGGCAAGCCAAGCGTATGCTACGATCACAGCAAACAGACGCCGGGTCACAGAACTTGCTCCTACTTTCGGATCAATAAATGCACGCTGAAACGATCGCCGCGGTCATGCCAAGCCGATCCGGCCCGAAAACCGGCGGCTTGGCCGATTCGCACGATCTCGTCGTCAGTGAACTTATACGATGATTCGGTATGAATCCATTCACCGGCAGCGATGTCGACCCGGAGACCTAAAGCACCCACCGTAACGACCGCCGCTTCGTGCGCTTGCAGAAACGAATCGACCGACCCGCGCGCCTCGTCGTAGCGCGCGACGTGTGCAAAGTTGCGAAGGTCGAAGTCGGCGTCGAGCTCGCGATTGACGCGCGCGAGCACGTTGCGATCGAACGCGGCCGTAACGCCGGTCGGATCGTTGTAGGCGAGCTCGAGGGTCGCCCGATCCTTCTTGAGATCGGCGCCGAGCAGCAGCCCGTCGCCGGGGCGCAGCACCGAACCTAGTAAGCTCAGCAGGGTTGCTGCTTCCTCGGGCTGATAGTTGCCGATGTTCGATCCCATCAGCATCGCGAGCGTCTTGCGCTCTAAACGAATGGCGCGCGATTCGAGAACGTCGAAGTAATCGCCGGCGTACGCGCGCACGCGCAACGTGGGGTACGCCTCGACGAGCGCGAGCGAAGACGAGCGCAGCGCCTCGGTCGAAATATCAATTGGACTATAGCAAAGCTCTTTTTGCACGCGCAGGGCTTCGCCGATCAACAGTCGCGTCTTGATCGCGCTTCCGCTGCCGAGCTCGAGAAAATCGACGGGAGCATCGAGCAGCCTGACGATCTGCCATCCCCAATCCGAGAGAATCTCGCGTTCCGCCGCCGTGAGGTAATATTCGGGCAGCCGTGTGATTGCGTCAAAGAGCGCCGAGCCGATCTCGTCGTAGAAGTATTTTGACGATAGATGCTTGCGTGCCGAGCCGAGCCCGGCGGCAACGTCCTGCGCGAAGGAGGGCACGCCGCGGGACCGCGGCACCGTTATGAGCTCGAATCGATCGGAGACCGCGGTACGTATAGCCAAGGTCCGCCGACTTCCCGTCAGGGGGAGGAGCAAACCTCCTTCTTAGGGTCCGGCCGCCCCGGCCCGCAGCCGCGAGTTGCGAAACCCATAGATCGCGTAGAAGAGAATCCCCACGAAGAACCAGACCACGTAGCGGGTCCACGTGGCCCCTTGCAGGCCGGTGATCAGATACGCGCACGAGAGGGCACCGGCAATTGCAAAGAAGGGCAGGAACGGCGCCCGGAACGGCCGCGGCGCACTCGGATTGGCGACGCGAAGCACGAGCACTCCCGCACAAACGATCGCAAAGGCGACGAGCGTACCGATGTTCACCAACTGCAGCAATGCCGTCAGCGGCAGCACCGCGGCGAAGACCGCAACGATTGCTCCGGTAACCATCGTCATACGCGCCGGCGTGCGAAAGACCTGATGGATGCGCGCGACGCCCGGCGGCAGCATTCTATCGCGCGCCATCACGTAGAAGATTCGGACTTGTCCGAGCAACGAGGTCAGCATCACGGTCGCATTCCCGGCGAGACCGCCGAAAGCGACGATCCAGTAGAGCGCGTGATTCTTGCTAACCGAGCCAAGCGCGTCGAGAATCGCCGCACCCTCAGAGAGCCGATCGAAGCGCAAGACGCCGACCGTGCAGAGCGTCAGCGCCACGTAGAGTATTCCACCCAGCGCCAGCGCTAGGATGATCCCGATCGGCACGTCGCGGGCGGGACGTTTTGCTTCTTCCGACGCGACGGTAACCGTGTCAAAACCGATATACGCAAAGAACACGAGCGCCGTGCTCGCCACGACGCCGTGATAGCCGAACGGCGTAAAGGGCCGCAAGTTCGCCGGATGGATCGCGTGCGCGACAGCGGCGACGAAGACCAGCATCGAGACGATCTGCAGCACGACGAGCGCACCGTTGACGCCCGCAGATTCGCGAATGCCGATCGCGACCAAGATCGTTATCGCAAACGTCGCGATGCAAGCAAAAAGGTCGACTTGCACGTGCGGGCCATGAAGGTTCGCGGTCTGTGCCCAGTTTGGGAACGTGATCCCAATGTTGGCGAGCATGTGCTGGAAATAGTCCGAGAGCGACGATGCGGTCGGGGCCAGCGAGAGACCGTACTCGAGAATGAGATCCCAGCCGATGACCCAGGCGACGAACTCGCCGAGCGTCGCGTACGCATAGGTATAGGCGCTCCCGGCTACCGGGACCATCGAGGCAAACTCGGCGTAGCACAGCGCGACGCACAAGCTGACGAGGCCGGAGAGCACGTACGCAAGGATGACGCCCGGGCCTGCCGCGTGAGCCCCTGCCCCGAGCGTCGGAAAGATGCCGCCGAGCATCGTACCCAAGCCAATTGCAGTCAGCGATGGCCAGCCCAAAACCCGGCGTAGCTTCGGTTCCGAGCTCTCGGGCGTCGTCCACCCGAGCGGCTGACAAGCGAAGAGCTGCTTTACGAGACTCTGTCGCGCCAAACGGTCACGATTTCGTGCAAAGCTCTTTTAGCGCCGCCTCGGCCATCGGGTTCGCCGCGGCTTCGAGCGGTCTGACGTACATCGCGAAGTACGTCGTCCCGGAAATGTTCGTCATCACCAGATCGACGCGGTCGTCGCCGCCCCGCGACGAGGTACCCCGCGCCGCGACGTATGTCGCGGGCTGGTTGCCGCATATCTGGACCGTTTTCCGCTGCTCGATGGTCGCGTTTTTGAGCGTATCGTTCAGCCGCGCGTCCGAAAAGACGTCGCTCGGCTGGAGCGTCTTCGGCGATCTGACGAGCAACAGCATCTGCCGATCGTCGGCGGGCGGCCGCCAGAACTGCATGAAGCCCATGATCCCGGGCGAAGGCCGCCAATCCGGCGGCGCCTTAAACTGCAGTCCGTCGGCCGGACTCGAATTGAACGCGCAGCCGGCCAGGCTCAGTGCGGCCAACGCGATGACGCGGCCTCTGAAGAACTTCATCTTAGCCTGTTCTTTTGCTCGTTCATTTTGTCATCCTGATGTTCGTAAGAAACGATGCGGGCCCATCGGTCAAAGATCAGCGCGATGTATTCGCGGGTTTCCGCGTACGGCGGCACGCCGTGATACTGCGCCACCGCGAGCGGACCGGCATTGTACGCGGCAAGCGACGCCGCATACGCGTCGGCGTAACGATCGCGATACGCGATGGCGTAGCCGCCCAGCAGCGCGGCCGCGGCCTCGATCGATGCGAACGGGTCTCGCGGATCGAGACCGACGCCGGCCGCGGTCTCAGGCATGAACTGCGCGATGCCGATAGCGCCCGCCGATGACAGCGCTCGCGGATCGTAGGCCGACTCTTGCAAGAGCGCGGCACCCAGAAACTCGGGCGGCAGCTCGTGAGCGCGCGCAGCGTCCGCGGTTGCGCCGGCAAAGAGCAGTGCGTCGGCCGCGACGATGCGCGGATTCGTACGAAGGATCGCCCGGGCAATCGCCAGGTCGGGTGCCGTGACGGCAGGTCCGTCGCGAACGAGAACGGCTCCTTTCACCGCGTCAACGTCGGAGGGTGACGGCCAACTTAACACGATGTTAAGAGCCCGGCTAAGGTGCACCGGTGCGACAATCGGCGCCTTCGTGTGGTATATGGTATGGGGAGTGCAGCTGCAGAACGAGATCGCCGCAAGTATGCTCTTTGTTACCGCTCTCATCATCACGCTCGTCGCGGGAGACTTCGCCTCGACGTTCTTCTATCACGTGCCGCAGCATCTCTGGTTCACATTACATCTGCGCACCCATCACGACCGCAAACGTTCGTACTTCGACCACGCCGTACTCTCAACCAACCCCGCGGTGCTGCTCGACGGATTTCTCGGGGCCGTTCCGTACCTCGCCGTTGCCGCATGCCTCTGGCACCTTTCGTGGCCGGGCGCTCTGGCCGGTCTCGCGGTAGGGCAGCTTCACGTCTGGTGGCGCCACACCAGGGAGCTCGGATGGCGAACGCCGATTTGGCTGCGTAACCTCCTCCGTCCGCTCGCCGTGGTGCTTCCCGAGGACCACGACGGCCATCACCGAAACCCCGATATCGAGTTCGGCGATATCTTCCGTTTCTATGACGCGCCGGCTCGGGCGCTCATGGCGACGCTTGCTCAGACGAGCCGCCGAGCGCGCAATGCCGGCAGGCGCGCTACGAGGAGGGTGCCCGCCAGAGCCTAATCGGGAGGCGTATGACCAAACGGGCGCTCCTGCTGATCTCGGATACCGGCGGCGGGCATCGGAGCGCCGCCAACGCGATTGCGGCCGCCCTTCAAGAGTCAAAGTCGCCTAACGCCTACGAACCTCGGATCGAAGACGTCGCGGCGCACTGCGCCTTCCCGCTGACCCAGCTTGGCCTGGGCTACAGCATGGCGTTGCGGTACGCCCCGCCGATCTACGGCGCCCTCTATCACGCCACCAACGGGCGGCGCCGTTATCGCGCGCTGGTGCGTTTCTGCGAACCGCTCTACCGGGAGCGTTTGCGGGATCTCTTCATCGACTATCGGCCCGACGTGATCGTCTCGGTTCATCCGCTCCTCAATCACGCCGCGCTTCGGGCCCGCGACGATGCCCGAATGCAGCACGTTCCGGTCGTCACGGTGATCACCGATTTGGGGAAGGTCCACGAGTCGTGGCTCGTTCCCGAAGCCGACGCGGTCGTCGTTCCCGCCCGCGAGGTTTACCAGCGCGCCCTCTCCCGCGGCGTTTCACCGGCACGGCTGCGACTGCTGGGCCATCCAATCGATCCGAAGTTCGACGACGTCACGGGGAGCAAGGCCGACCTGCGGGCTCAACTCGGCCTTCCGGCCGCAGAAACGCCGGTGGTCATGCTGATGGCCGGCGGCGAGGGCGGCGGCAAGCTGCTCTCGACGGCGCTCGCGCTTGGGCGAGCGCGTCTTCCGATCGAGCTGGTCGTCGTCTGCGGACGCAACGAACCGCTCGAGCAAAAGCTTGGCGAGCTGTCGGCGGCGCTGCCGACGCCGATGCACGTCCTCGGCTTTACCGATAAGATTCCCGAGTACTTTCGCGCTGTCGATCTGCTCGTCACCAAAGCCGGCCCCGGAACGCTGGCCGAGGCAAATGCCGCGCAGCTTCCGGTGGTCGTCTACGATTTCGTCCCGGGCCAAGAACGCGGCAACGTGGATTTCGTCCGTTACAACGACCTAGGTGTGATCGCGTTGCAAGGCGCAACAAAAGTAGTCGCCGCGGTCCGCGGCCTGATATCGAATCCCGATCGTTTGGCGGCGATCCGCCACAATCAAGAGATCGTCGCGCCCCGCCGCAGCTCGCGCCGCATTGCCGCGCTCATCAAGTCGATCACCGAGACCGGGACGATTCCGGCATCAGACGATTTTGTCGGGCTCTCCTTGCAAACCGCCGCCGCAGTTTAGCGGCCGCCGCGCAAAAGATTCAGTAAGCTACCGTCGCGCGGGTGCGCCGCCGTTCCAGATCATGCCGCCCGGGAGTATCTCGGGCGGCCTCGGCGGTTGCTGAAAATCGAAATCTTTACGCAGGTCGCCGAGGATCGAGACGTCTTCGCGGACGGTTGGACGCTGATCGGGCCGGCCGTCGTTCTTCGGATCGATGCGCCGCCCGTCGAGAAAATCGTCTTCGATGAACTTGACGTATGCGTCGTGACTGAGCGTTTGATGGTCGATGAAGCCGCGCCGCGCATACGCGCTGATGACCATCGCCGGAACGCGTAGTCCGTAACCGTTGTCGTCGACGTGCGGCGGCGGAACGTGATCGTAGAATCCGCCCCAATCGTCCCAGGTCAAGAAGATTGCGGTGCTGTTCCAATCGGGGCTGCGCATAATCGTGTTGATCAAGCCGGTGACGTAGGCCTGGCCGCGGCTCACGAGCGCCGGCGGATGCTCGCTGTACGGGGACGCCGGCGTGATCCATACGACCGCCGGTAACGTGCCGTCGCGCGCTGCGGCGTAAAAGTCGCGGAGGTCGCGGATGTTGCCGAGCTCGCCGTCTTGCTTCACCGTATCGAAGTAGGGCAACGGGTTCCATATCCCCGGCGTCCTGGCTCGTTGCGGTACCGGACTGCAATCGTCTAAGCCGTTCGCGCAATCCGGCTCGCTGCCGGTCATCACGTAGTAGGCCCAGCTGACGTGACGCGCGTGCAGCAGATATGTCAGGTCCGTCCAGGCATAATCGGGCCGGCCCGCAGCCGGCGGGTGAAAGTCGGCATTCCGCGAGCGGAAGTCCGGCGGAAAATCGGGCGCTTCCAGCTCGTTGACGCAGCTCATCGGATTGCCGATGCGCTTACAGTATGCCGACCATTCCGAGACCATGAAGAGGTGCTGCGGCAGACTCCACGATGCGTTCGGTTCGAAAAGGTGATCTTGGAGCACGAAGTCGCGTGCGTACTTCCAATAGTTCCCAAGCTCGCGGCCATCATGATAGCCCATGACGTTGGGCCCTCCGCCGCAGTTGGGGTTTTGACCGCCGCAGCGCCGGCGGGACCGGCGCTCCGCGGTAGCGATGAATCCATCCATTTTCCCGCCGTTGATGTCGGATACGGCCGAATTGGCGTTATGCGGCCCGCCGCCATTGAGATCGGCTGAATCGTGGAACGGCGCGACGCAGCTGCCTTGTTGAGGATTCGGCACGCAGACGGTCGGCTGGCCGTTGCGCATCGGAATGCCGTCCGCTCCCGGGAAGGTTCCGAAGTAGGAGTCGAACGAGCGGTTCTCTTGCATGATGATGACGATGTGGCGGATCCGGTGAATCGGATCGCCGCTTTGTGAGCGAACCGGCGGCGCGCTCAGCGCTAGCAGGATCGCAAAGAAAAGGACTTTATACCGCAACGGGGACCTCCGTCCTCAAACCACCGCGCAGCGCCATCGTCGCAGCCCCGACCTGGCCGGCGTCGTTCCCGAGCGAAGCAACTACGATCTTCGTCGTTCCTTTGGGCACCATCGTGGTAAGGTCGTCGACCTGCGGTCGAAGTGTGTCGAGCATGAAGTCGCCGGCGGTTGAAACGCCGCCGCCCAGCGCGATCGTTTCCGGATTGACGAACGCGATTATGTTCGCCAAGCCGATCGCGAGGTCGCCGATGAAGTTCTTCCAAGCGCTCAGCGCGTGAAGGTCGCCGGCTTGCGCCGCTTTGCGAATCTTCTTCGAGCTGAGCTTGTCGCGCGGAACGTCGAGCAGGCCGCTACGCGGGAACGAGGGCGCAATCGCAAACGCGTGCCGAATGAGCCCGGTCCCCGCTGCCTGCGCCTCGAAGCAGCCGATTTTTCCACAGCTGCAGATGAACCCGTCGCACGGCCGAATTTGGTGGTGCCCGATCTCGCCGGCTCCCCACTTGTGGCCGAGCACCAACTCGCCGCGCGCGACGATGCCGCCGCCGATTCCCGTTCCAAGCGTCAGCAGCACGAAGTCCTTCGTATTCCTACCCGTTCCGAAGGTGTACTCGCCCAGCGTGGCACAGCGAGCGTCGTTGCCGACCAGCACCGGAATTCCGAATCTTTTACGCAGCGCGTCGCCGAGCGGGACGTTTTCCCAGCCGAAGTTTGGGCTGTAAAGGACGGCGCCGGAGGTCGGATCGATGTTCCCCGGCGACCCGATCCCGATTGCGACGACGTCCTCGGCGTCTTTGACAGCCATTCCGATCGTCGCATCGAGCGCAGCGATCACGGCCTCGAAGCGGAGGTCCCCTAGATCCTCCTCGTGCTGTCGCTCGATTGTCCCGTCTTGCGTAACGACGGCCGCACTTACATGCGAGCCGCCAAGATCGACGCCGATGGCCCTTTGCATCGCTGCTATCTTTTGCTTTCCGCAGAGGCGGTCCCCGCAAGCCGCGGGAATCGAAGCTTGGTTATGGAGACAATCGACCTCGTCAATTTACGAAACTTCACGCGGCGGACCAGCCAGCCGACGCATCCGGAGCTACTCGACGCCCGCCCGCTCGAACACGTCAACCGCATCGAAATCGATGAAGAGCACATCACGATCGAGTTCGACGAGAAAACGACGCGTTATTACAACGCGAACGAACTCACGCGCCGGGAATGGGTCTACAAGTACAACGACGATCCCGCGTTCGTGCGTGCGATCGGACGCGTTATCGAGCTCGCGCGCGATCACCTGAAAGAGCTGCCCGATAACGTCGCCTGTCCTCCGGGCTGCGCAGAATGTTGCAGCGGGTACGAGCCCTTCGTCAGCAAAGCCGACGTTCAACGCATCGCCGATCATCTCGGCATGAGTTATGACGAGACGTTACAGCGGTATGTTGTAGAACGCCCGTCTGCCGACGGTTACCACGTCGGCTGGCTGCGCAAGGTTGGTGACGACATTGCCGATCAGTGCGTGTTTCTAATGGGTCCGCGCAGCGGACGCTATTATTGCGGCATCTACCCCGCACGTCCGAACGACTGCCGCGACTTTACGCCGATCGGCTGCGAGGACGTCGACAGCTCGCTGCCGCGCAAGACGGCGTGGAAGATCGGCGCACCCTTCCAACCAAAGCGGCGCAGCGCGAAACGAAACGGCCGCCGGCGCTGAAGGCGACCGTCAGCAGGCGATGCAGCGCAGATGCGTCGTCGTCTTTGCGTAGTCGCGAATCCTCTTGTCGCGCGTGACGAACCGCGCGCCATAGGCAGCTGCAGTTGCGATAAGAAAACGATCGGCCGGGTCGGCCGCGACTTCGTCTGGAAGCGCAGCCGCGGCTACGGCGATGGTGGGAGTCAACGCGGCCAAGATGACACCAGGAAGCGCGAAGAGTGCGCGGACGAAATCCTCAACCGTTAAAGCGAGCGACAAACGCCGCTTTTTAACCAGCATGCCGATCTCCCAAGCGGTGATCGGCGAGATCATTAGCTCGCCGTGGGAAGCGGCGCCTTCTACCACCCGGGCCGTTTCCGGTTTGAGCTTTCCATCGAACGCCCAGAGCGCGGCGTGGGTATCAAGCAAGATTGGATTCATCCGCTTCCCACTCGACGTCTATCGGGCTCACGATATCGCCTTCCCAGATGACCATGCCTTTTAGTGCGCCGCAAATGCCTGCTGCAGCCTTCGCCCGTGCAGGAACGAGTCGCGCAACCGCTCTGCGATGCCTGGTAATAACAATTTCCGCTCCTGAACGCTCCACCTCGCTTATCAACTCGAGACAACGCGCCTTGAACTCGGCTGCGCCGACTTCTTGCGGTTGAGCCATCAAGAAAGAAATGCCCGGCGCGCGGCGGCTAGTCGTTTGTTTTTTTCTGGCCATATTTTATGACCTCATTTTATCATTCGCCAAGCAGCCCCGCAAGCGGAGGTCCGAAAAATCACGTCGTAAGCAGCCCGTCATGCGCTATCCAATTACGCTTACGCTCGGCTGCGTCACGCTGGCGCTTGCGATCGCGCCAATTGGTGCTCGCGCGCAAAGCGTTTCACCATCGCTCTATTCGGCGATGCGCTGGCGGTTCGTCGGACCGATGCGCGGTGGACGGACGGTCGCGATCGACGGCGTCGCGAATCAACCCAACCTCTTCTACATCGCCGCCGTGAACGGCGGAATTTGGAAGACGCAAGATGCCGGCCGCACTTGGACCCCCGTCTTCGACCGCGAGCCGACCGGTTCGATCGGCGCTCTCGCAGTCGCACCGAGCAATCCGCAAATTGTCTATGCGGGCAGCGGCGAGGGTTTACAGCGGCCCGATCTAGCCGTCGGCGACGGCATCTACAAATCGACCGACGGGGGCGCAACGTGGGCGCACCTTGGTCTGCGCGACGGGCAACAGATTGCCTCGATGGCGGTCGATCCTACCGATGCGAACCGGCTCTTCGTCGCCGTCCTCGGCCATCCGTACGGTCCGAGCTCCGAGCGCGGCATCTACCGTTCGCTCGATGGCGGCGCTACGTTCCAGCGTGTCCTGTACGTAAACGAGAACGCCGGCGGCTTCGACGTCGTGCTCGACCCCAACGATCCGAAGGTTGTCTACGCGACGCTCTGGGCAGCGCGACAGGCGCCATGGGAGATCGGGGCTTCCTTCGAGATGCCGGGCAGTGGAATTTTTAAGTCGGCCGACGGCGGCACGACCTGGAGTCAGGTGAGCAATGGATTGCCGGCGCACATCGGGCGCGCCGAAGTAGCGGTCGCCCCGAGTAACTCGCAGGTCGTCTACGCATATGCCGACGTTGAAGCCAAAGGTGACGATGCCGGGGCCCTCTATCGCAGCGACGATGCGGGCGCGCACTTCACGCGCGTCAACAATGCCGATGAAATCGCGCAGCGCGGGGACGACCTAGTATCCCTCGCAGTCGATCCACGCGATCCCCAGACCGTCTATCTAACGAACACGTCAACGTATCGTTCGACCGATGGCGGCCGAACGCTCGTAGCGATCAAAGGCGCTCCGGGGGGCGACGACTATCACACGGTCTGGATCAATCCGCGCGATCCACGAATCGTCGCGCTGGCGAGCGATCAAGGCGCGACGATCTCGGTCGACGGCGGCGCGACCTGGAGTTCGTGGTATAACCAGCCGACGGCGCAAATGTATCACGTCAATGCCGACAACCGGTTTCCGTATTGGATTTGCGGCGGTCAGCAGGAGAGTGGGTCGGCTTGCGTGCTCAGTCGCGGCGATTGGGGCGAGACGACCGAACGCGATTGGCATCCGGTCGGCGCGCAGGAGTATGGGTACGTCGTCCCCGACCCGCTTCACCACGGCGTCTTCTTTGGAGGAAAGGTCGAGAAATTCGACGAGCGCACGGGACAGACGCAAGAGGTCTCGCCCATCGCGTTACCCTCGAAGCAGTTTCGTACCGTCCGTACCGAGCCGCTGGCGTTCGACCCGCTCGACCAGCGGCGTCTCTATTTCGGATCGAACGTGGTTTTCGCGACCGACAACGGCGGGCAGAGCTGGCATGCGATAAGCCCCGACCTAACGCGCGCGCATCCCGGAGTGCCGCCGGTCCTCGGCGCATTTGAAAGCGACGATCCGCAGCAGGGCAATCATCGCGGCGTCGTCTACGCGATCGCCCCGTCGCACGTCCACCAGGGAACGATTTGGGCGGGAACCGACGACGGGTCGATCTGGATCACCCGTGACCGTCCTTCGACAGGCTCAGGACAGGCGCATTGGAAAAATATCACTCCGCCCGAACTGACGCCGTGGAGCAAGATCGCGCAAATTGACGCATCGCGCTTCGACGACCAGACCGCTTTCGTTGCGGTTAACCGGTTCCGGCTCGACGATTTGCGCCCGTACGTCTACGTTACGCATAACGGCGGCGCTTCGTGGCGGCTCGCCGTCAACGGCCTGCCCAACTACCCGGTGAACGCAGTGCGCCAAGATCCCGTCGAACCGCGACTGCTCTACGCGGCCACGGAGAACGGCGTCTTCGTCTCGTTCGATTCGGGCGCGAACTGGCAATCGCTCCAGCTCGATCTTCCGCATACCTCCGTTCGCGATCTGATCGTGCATCAAAACGACGCGGTCGTCGCAACGCATGGACGCGGCTTTTGGATTCTTGACGATCTCGAACCGTTGCGCGAGCTGGCGCGCTCGACGGTGCACGGCGTGCATCTCTTCACGCCGGTGCTCGCCTATCGCGTGCGGCGCGCGACGAGCACCGATACGCCGCTGCCGCCCGAAGAGCCAACCGGCGAGAATCCGCCCGACGGCGCCATCATCGACTACGCCCTCGCCTCGCCGGCGCGGCGCGTCGTCATTTCGATTTACGATAGCGCCGGCGGTCTCGTGCGCAGCTATTCAAGCGATGACGCCGTTCCGGCCGGCGCGCACTTCGACAAGCCAACGTATTGGGATCGGCCGTTTGCGAGGCCGTCAACCGCCCAGGGGATGCATCGCTTCGCCTGGGACCTGCGAGGGCCGGCGCCTCACTCGTTTTCTGAGGATCTTCCGATATCGGCGGTTCCACACGATACGCCTCACGTGCCGCAGGGCGCGCTCGTCGTTCCCGGCCAGTACACCGTGCGCCTCACGGTCGACGGCACGACGGTGGAACGGCCGCTCGAGGTCGCGATGGATCCGCGCGTGACGATTTCACGGAGTGCGCTCTCGCAACAGTATTCGCTTTCAGAGCGGCTCGTGACGCTGATGGACGGCACTTACGCCCAGGCGCAGGCCGCCAAGGCGGCGGGGAACGCTAAAGCCGCCGCGGCATTCACCCAAACCAACGACCGGGCCGCACTCCTGCTCGACACGGTTGACGGGGCAGACGCACCGCCTACGACCCAGGCCGTCGAAGCGGTCCAAGCGCTCGAGGGCTCGAAGAAGAGCGTTCCCTAGAAACTTCTCCGGATGAAAGGAACGCAGATGAAGAGACTTAGCTTGTGGATCGCATTTCTTGCAATGATAACTTTCACGCAGATCTCAGCGGGCGCGGCCACGACCTCGACGCACACCATCACGCTGAACGAACAGAACGGCTCCGGCGAAAGCGGAACCGCAACGTTGACACAGGTTGGCGATGACGTCCAGGTCGTCATCGCACTCAAAGGCGAGCCGGCAACCACGCCGCAGCCGGTCCACATTCACACCGGAACCTGCGCGAAACTTGGCGGGGTCGTCTATCCCCTCACCGACGTCGTCAACGGCGAATCGACCTCGACCGTCAAGGGCGTAACCATCGATAAGCTGCTCACCGCGACCCATGCAATCAATGTGCACGAGAGCGCGGCAGCCCTAGACAAGTACGTCGCGTGCGGAAACATCGAGTAGCAAGGCACAGGGATGTAGCGTTCGGGTTAACTCTGAATTAGCGACGCGTAACGAGCGGGGTCGATGTTCCCGCCGCTAACGACGACGCCGGCGCGCCTGGCCGAAAGGCCTGGAATGCGCCGGTGTAAGAGTGCGGCGAGTGCGGCGGCTCCGCTCGGCTCTACGACGAGCTTCATCCGCTCGAATGCAAAGCGCATCGCATCGCGCAACTCATCGTCGGTCACCGTCACGACTGCGCACGCGTGCTCGCGAGCGATCGCAAAGGTGAGCTCGCCCGGCGCGACCGTCTGCAAGCCGTCGGCGATGGTTTTCGGAACCGGAATCGTCACCCGCTCCCCGCGCCGCAGCGATTGCGCGAAATCGTCGCCGGCCTCCGGCTCTACTCCGTAGATCTCGATCGAGCGATCGAAGGCGTGCGCTGCGATCGCGGTACCGGCCATCATTCCGCCGCCGCCCAACGGAACTACGATCGCCTCGAGCGGGCCTGCGTCTTCCAAAAGCTCCAGGGCCGCCGTTCCGGCGCCGGCGATGATGCGCGCGTCGTCGAACGGAGGCACGACCGTCGCGCGTCGTTCCGCCGCGATGTTTCGCGCGATCTCTTCGCGGTTCGCGCGCTCGCGCTCGTAGTGGACAACCTCCGCGCCGTACTCGCGGGTCGCGGCCAGTTTCACCGCCGGTGCGTCGAGCGGCATAACGATGGTCGCAGGAATGCCGAGCAGCTGCGCCGCCAGCGCAACGCCTTGCGCGTGATTACCGCTCGAGAAGGCGACGACTCCTCGCCGGCGCTCGCCGGGCGAGAGCGAAGATAAGAAATTGTAAGCGCCGCGAAATTTGAACGCACCCATGCGCTGATAGTTTTCGCATTTCACAAAGAGCTGCGCGTCGGTACGCTCGTTCAAGGTCCGAGACGTCACGACGGGCGTGCGGTTTGCAACACCCGCCAGGCGTGCGGCGGCCGCGCGGACGTCGGCGATCGTTACTATTTGGCTGCCATGTGAAAGTCCCAGTTGACGACCTTTCCGTTCTCGTCGAATCGCATTCGCTCGAGGTAGTCGTGCTTCTGGAACTTTACGTCGAAGCAGTGCCAGCCCGGGTCGCAGGTCGCCGGCGTCTCTTTGATCGAGATGAGTTTTCCCTGCGCGTTCAGCTCGTCCGACCACTGCGCGATCTGTACTCGAGTGATCGAAACTCCCTTAGCGATGTCGCCTTCTATCGGTCTAAAATCGTTGGCGATCACCGCTCGCGTAATGTGGTCGGCTTCGCGTTCGTTACGATTCTGGAACGAACAGCTTGCCAAGACGAACGCCGCTAACGCCGCCAAGACTCGTCTCGCGTTTTTCATGCGACGGCCTCCTCGCCGGGTTGTGCCGAAAACGGGACCAAGCGCAGTGCAGCATTCCATTCCTGCGCTAGCCGCACGCTCCATTCGCTTTCGAAGAGAACGACCGGCCGGCCCTCCCAATCCTCAACGAGCTTGGCGTTGGAGGGAAGATGCGCGCTCGCAATCTGATCGCGATCGCCTTGCACGCGCAGCGCGAGCGCGTACGGCAGTCGCGTGAACCGGCTTTCGACCTTATACTCCGACTCCAGCCGGTACTTCGCGACCTCGAACTGAAGCTCGCCGACCGCGCCGAGAATCGGCTCGGTTCGAGGCGTGCCCCAGGGATAGAAGACTTGCACCGCTCCCTCCTCACGCAGCTGCGATATGCCTTTTCCGAACGACTTGTAACCCGAAACGTCAATACTGCGAACCGCCGCGAAATGTTCCGGGGCAAACGCTGGGATCGGCGGGAAGCGTACGGGAGCTCTTTCGTAGAGCGTGTCGCCGATCGCGAACGCTCCCGGGTTGGTAAGTCCGACGACGTCGCCGGCATACGCGGTCTCCAGCGATTCGCGATCGTCGGCGAAGAGCCGCATTGCCCGTGAGAGGCGAAGCTCGGCGCCGGTTCGAGCGTTGCGCACGGTCATGTCGCGGGCGAACTCACCCGAGCATACCCGCACGAACGCGACGCGATCGCGGTGCCGTGGATCCATGTTGGCTTGAATCTTGAAGACGAAACCCGTGAACGCTTCGCCGCTTGGATCCACGCCCGAACGGCACGATGGCGAGGGCGCCATCTCGATGAATTCGTCGAGGAAAAGCTGCACGCCGAAGTTCGTCACCGCGCTTCCGAAAAAAACCGGCGTCGTCACCCCCGCCATCAATGCCGCGCGATCGAAGCGTTCGCCTGCGCCGTCGAGCAGCTCGATACCCTCGCGAAACTGCGCGTAGACCGGCTCGCTCACCATGCTCACGAGCCGCTCGTCGTGTACGTCGGTCACGGTTACCGCGGCACGCGTTGCCCCGTGCGCCGCGCGTTCGAAGCAGTGCACCGTGTGCGTTCGACGGTCGTAGACTCCTTTGAAGTCGTCTCCGCTGCCGAGCGGCCAGTTCATCGGAAAGGCCCCGATGCCGAGGACGCTCTCGAGCTCGTCGAGGAGCTCGAGCGGATCGCGGCTCGGACGATCGAGCTTGTTTATGAAGGTGAAGAGGGGAATGCCGCGCTCGCGACAGATGGCGAAGAGCTTTTTCGTTTGCGGCTCGACGCCTTTGGCCGCGTCGATCAGCATGACCGCGCTATCGGCGGCGAGCAACGTGCGATACGTATCCTCGCCGAAGTCTTGGTGCCCCGGCGTGTCGAGCAGGTTAAGCGTATGACCGGCGTATGGGAACTGGAGCACCGTCGAGGTGATCGAGATGCCGCGCTCGCGCTCGAGCGCCATCCAGTCACTCGTCGCTTGGCGCTGTCGTTTTCGCGCGGAGACCTGGCCGGCGACGTGGATGGCGCCGCCGTAAAGCAGAAGCTTTTCGGTTAGCGTCGTTTTGCCGGCGTCCGGATGCGAGATAATCGCGAAGGTTCTCCGCTTTCGTACTTCCGTTTGAATCTTTTCGTCTTCCATCATTTAGTGTGCCGGTTGGTAGACGCGCAGTTCGGCGCCTTGCGCTGTCTCGCGGATCAAGGCAAGGAGCCGTTCCGCGCGATAAAAGTGCACGCGGGGCGGGATTCGGAGGCGGTCGGCTCCCCGCCGCACGAAGGCTTCGCTTCCGTCGATCCTAATGCTGCAATCACCATACACTAACGTCGCCGGAGGCACAATCGCAAGGGCGCCCGGCGGCAGATGCGCCCGCACGTACGCAAGCGAGCCACGCGATTCCGACATCTGTGCCAGGCACTCGGGCAGCGCGGAAAGCGCCCAGGGCGCGTCGCCGCTCAGCGCGGGGATCGCCGTTTGTCCACGGGCCGCGGCAGCGCCCGCCTTCGGCGGCACGCGCGCGTAGACCGATGCGATCTTGATGCGGATCAGGTCGCGGTTCACCCACGCCGCAACGCCCATTGCCGCGCCGACCACGATCGCCGTCGACAGCAGCAGATACCTCAAGACAAGTTCAAGTGATCCGAATCCGCGCTGCGCCGACGGAGAAGTCGCCCATTCCGTAGTAGACGTCGTAGGTTCGCTCGCCGAGATCCGGCCGCGGATCGAGTCCGGTCGGAAAGACGACGTTGTCGACGACGCCGCGCCGCTCGCGACGCGATTCGGGCGTCATGATGGGCTTGGGCGATCGATAGAGAATGCAATCCGGTCGCTCGAGATCGTGGATGACGATGCCGGCGCTATAGCGCAACGACGGCTTGCGGCCAACCGCATCGACGCCGTGAAAGACCGACAGCCATCCTTCGATTCCGTTTAACGCGAACCGCACCGCCGGCGTTCCGGCGCCGATCTTGATCGAACCCCATTGCGCGATCGGTGAGAGCACCTGCACGCTCTCAGCAACGTTACAGAGATTGCCGCGATCCTTCAAAGCGGGATTGAGCGGAACGTATGCAATGCGAATCGATTCGCGGTCCTCGAACGGCATGCGCGCAATCATCGGAATGGCGGCCCGTCCGTCCAGGCTCGAAAGGTGCAACATCGGGCGATGATAGAAGGCCAAGCTGCGCCGTCCTTTCGGCGAAAGAACCGGCTCCGGGAAAAAGGCCGCATCCTTGTCGTCGCCGACGACGTTCGCGCTGCCGGCAAAACGCGCTAATCCCAACCGCTCCCAATGGTAGGCGTCTTCCGAGATGGCCAGCGCGATGCGCGGTCCGTCCGGACCGAAAGCGGTGTAGGTCATCACGTAGGATTTCAGCACCGGCACGTACGTCACGCGCGGATCCTCACAACCGTATCCCGGCTGCGGGCGAAGCTCGTATGGAGCCGCCGGTTGCAACGCGAAGCCGATGCGCTCAACATCGAAGCCGGGGCCGGTTTGGCGCGTTCGAACCATCCCAACTCGAGAAATGTTACCGGCGGCGACACAGCGCGGGTAAAGCAACAGTTCGCCCTCGGGCGTGCGCGCCGCACCCGGGTTCAGCACGCCGCCCTCTTCGGTCGGATCGCCGTTCGGTTCGAGAAGCTCGCCCAGACGTTCGACGCTCACGTCGAGCCGTTCGATTCCTTCGAGCGTGGAGGGTCGTTTGCGTGGAGATATCACGGATCTGTCTACGGCAGATACGTCGACGCGATCGGCTCGTTGCTCGGCGTCACGACTTCGACGCGGACGCCTCGCCGATAGACTGAGTTCGGAACGATCCAAAGCGTGTACGTGCGGTACTGAGGTGAAGGCTCGCCGCCGTCGGCCGGGTCCTGTTCGAACGCTACCACGCGGACGCGCTCCAGGTTGGCCCCGATCGATTCGACGATCTGCTTGTAGCCCGTGCGGTCGTGCGGCCCCATCAGCAAGACGACACCGAACTCGCTCTTAAAATGCAAGGGCGCGTGAATCCCCAACTTGCCCAGTGCGACCGCATCGCGTACTATTAGGATTTGATTCCCTCCGAGGACGGTGGTTGTGCCTGCTGCGAGCGTCTTCACGCGTATTTCGCGACATCCGCCCAGCAAGAGGAGCCCCAGGGCTAGACCCGCCAGGGCCAACCAGCGCTTCACGGCCCACCGCTTCGCCCGCACCCACCTACGGCCTCCCCGCTAAACCAAAATTTTACCTCCCAAATGTCGTTGCCGGTCGCGGCCCTTAACGTTACGCTAGTGAGAGCATGAAGCATCTCCGGCGCTTGGCGCTCGCTGCCGACGCGGTCGCCCTTATGACGCTGATGCTCGGAAGCTGGACGCGGATCAACGGAGCCGGGCTGACCTGTCCCGACTGGCCGCTCTGCCGCGGTCACCTGCTTCCGTCGCTTGCCGATGGCACGATTTGGGAATGGTTGCACCGCTTGCTCGCGTTCGCGGTGGCGCCGATCGTGATCGCACTAATCGTCGTCGCATGGCGGCAGCGCCGAAGCTCGCCGTTCGTCGCCCCAACGATGGCGGCAATCGCCCTCCTCTTCCTCGTGCAAGTTTTCCTCGGCGCAGAGACCGTGCGCCTCGCCAACACGCCGATCTCGGTCGTTGCGCACTGGGCGACGGCAATGGCGTTAATCGCCGCGCTCTCGGCGATGGCGGTCTTTGCGATGGCTACCGATCGGGTGGAACCGTCGCAGGCCTCGTCGGGATCGTATGCGCTGCCGATTGCAATCGGATTGACGGCCGTCGCAGCCTTTGCCACGATGTGCGTCGGCGCATACGTCAGCTCGAGCGGCGCGGGACTTGCCTGCCTGTCAATACCGCAATGCGCCGGCAACGTGGTGGTCTACACGCCGGGTCAGTACGTGCAGATGCTGCATCGCATTGCTGCGGGAGTGACGCTCATCTTCGCTGCCGGAACGCTCGCGCTTGCATGGGCGCACGGCGCCTCGAGCCGCGTTCGAGCGGCGGTCGTTATCGGCATAGCGCTTGTCGCAGTTCAAGTGTTGCTCGGCCTGCTCAACGTCGCGCTGAGGCTTCCCACCGATCTTCGCGAAGCGCATGCCGTCAATGCAGCCCTTCTCTTCCTGGCCTTCTTCGTAGCGACGGCCTTCGCAATGCTCGATGCGGCGCCGCGCGGCCGCGTCCATCCGCTCGCCGAAAACAGCGCCCGCCAATGACGCTGATCGCGCGGCTACGCGATTATTACGAGCTCTCGAAGCCGCGCATTATCGTTCTATTGCTGATTACGACGGCTGCCTCGATGGTGATGGCCGCGCGCGGCATGCCTTCCGTACGGCTGCTCTTCTGGACGCTGCTGGCGGGCGCGTTGGCCGCAGCCTCGGCCGGAGCATTCAACTGCGTGTGGGACGCTGACATCGATCGCATCATGAAACGCACGCAGTCAAGGCCGATTCCGCAAGGCCGCATTTCCCGGCGCCACGCTGCCATCTATGCCGCGATCGCGGGTGCGCTGTCGTTCGGTCTCTTCTACATGCTGGTCAATCCGCTGGCGGCCTGGCTCTCGTTGGCCGGTAACCTGTATTACGTCGGAATCTACACGATCTGGCTCAAGCGCATCACGCCGCTCAACATCGTGGTCGGCGGCGCTGCAGGCTCGGTGCCTCCGCTGGTTGGTTGGGCTGCCGTGACGCACACCGTGGGTGCGCCGGCACTTGGGCTCTTCGCGCTGATCTTCTTATGGACGCCCCCGCACTTTTGGTCGCTCGCGCTCACGACCGAGACCGACTACGGCAAAGCAAAGATTCCGATGTTCCCCAACGTCTACGGGAAAGAGCGCACCAAACGCGAGATCGTCTACTATGCACTGCTGCTCGTCGCGGCGTCGCTGCTGCTCTATCCGCTGCACGTTATGGGCGCCTTCTATTTCGCCGCCGCGGCGGTCCTTGGCGGGATCTTCGTGCTCGACTCGTTGCGCACGTGGCGCGAGCGGTCGACAACGCTGCAGGCGCGCCGGCTCTTCCGCTACTCGTTGCTCTATCTCGCGCTCATGTGCGTCGCGATGGTGATCGACCGCATCGTATCGTGAACCGTCTGCTATGGACGCTCTCGCTTGGCGTCTTCGCCGGAGCGCTCGATCTGAGCGTGCTTTCGCCCGCATTGCCCGCGCTGGGTCGCGACTTCAACGTTCAGATCGGCGACCTCGCGTGGGTCTTCACGATTTACCTGCTCGTTACCGTGCTCTCGATCGCGCTCTCGAGCACGCTCGCCGACCGCTACGGACGCCGGCCGGTCTATCTTACATGCCTCGCGCTCTTCGCGGCCGGCAGCGTCGTCGCGATCGCCGCGCCGAGCTATCCGGTCTTCCTCGTGGCACGCGGGATCCAAGCACTCGGCGCGGGCGGGATCTTCCCCGTTGCGACCGCAACGATCGGCGACGTCGTTCCCGCACAGCGGCGCGGCGCCGCACTTGGGATCGTGGCGGCAACCTGGGGCGTCGCGGCGGTGATCGGCCCGAGCATCGGCGGACTCATCACGCACTTCATCTCCTGGCGATGGATTTTCGCAGCAAATCTGCCGCTTGCCGCGGTCGTCTTCGCGCTTGCCCTCAAGGACGTACCGGCCGACGCGCTGCGCCGGCGCGAACCGCTCGACGTCGGAGGTCTCGCGTTGCTTTGCATCGGGCTGCTCGCCGTTACCGACGGGCTGATTGCGATGCGGCCGATCATCGGCATCGTGGGTGCGATCATCCTTGGGTGTTTTGCGGTTTGGGAGAGTGCGGCGAGCGCTCCGATCGTGCCGCTCGCGTTGTTTAAAACACGTCAGCTCGTCAAGACGTACGCACTCGAGATTCTCATCGGCGTTTTGGAAGGTTCGCTCTTTTTCATTCCGACCGTGCTGGTCGGCGCGCAGGGTCTTTCGTACGTCGCAGCGGGCTTTGTGGCAGCGCTCGGCGCGTTTACGTTCGTCACCGTAATTCCATTTTCCGGACGCGCGCTCGACCGGGTCGGCAGCCGCGACGTCTTGCTGGTCGGGACGATCCTCACCGAGCTCGGGCTCGCGATCTTTGCGCTGGGATTCGAATCGCTCGCGCTGGCATTGCTTTCGATGATCGTTGCCGGTGCGGGATTCGGAGCGTTGCTCGGTGCGCCGACGCGTTATATCGTCACCAACGAGACGCCGGCACGCGCGCGCGCAACGGCGGTCGGCCTCTTGAGCCAAACGCTGATCGTCGGACAAATCATCGGAAGCTCGCTTGCCGGCGGCCTCTTTAGCCTGGCGCCGAGCGAAATTGCGGGTTATCGCCACGCGTATCTCGCATTTTGTGCGGTTGCGTTCGTCGCGCTGCTGCTCGCCGCGACGCTGAAGTCGCAGCGCAGCGAAAGACGGCAACAGATCCAACAGGCAGCAGCGGGAGCCGGTTAGGGCGAAGACTTTCGCATGCCCACGCATGCGGTGGAGAATCAGCCGCCGGTACTCGAGAATTACAACGTCTTCTCGTCCGACCGGGCGCTCGTCGAGGCGATAGCGCGCGAAGCACCGGCTCCGTCGCCGCAGGAGTTTGGCTCGCTCGCAGAGCTTGCGTCGCTCGGCGAGCTTGCGGGCAGCGCCGAAACGATCGCACTCGGATTCGACGCCAACGAGCATCCGCCCGAGCTGCGCACGCACGACCGCTTCGGCAATCGCATCGACGAAGTTCGCTTCCATCCATCCTGGCATCGCCTGATGACCCACGCAACGCATGCCGGTCTCGGCGGCGCCCCTTGGGAAGACCACGCGCCGCACCCGCACGTTCGTCGCGCAGCAAAGTTCTACGTTTGGGGGCAGGTCGAATTGGGCCATGGCTGTCCGCTCTCGATGACGTATGCTTGCGTTCCCGTTGTGCGGGCGCAGCCCGAGCTCGCCGCGCTATGGCTTGCGCCGCTTACCGCAAGCCGGTACGATCCGCGCCTGGTTCCGGTCGTGCAGAAGTCCTCGGCACTCTGCGGAATGGGTATGACCGAAAAACAAGGGGGATCCGATGTGCGCGCCAATCAAACGCGCGCCATACCCGTCGCCTTGCCGGGAGCCGGTCGCGAGTATCTACTAACGGGGCATAAATGGTTCTGCAGCGCGCCGATGAGCGACGCCTTCCTAGTCCTCGCGCAAGCTGCGCGTGGTCTTTCCTGCTTCTTGGTGCCGCGAGTCCTCGCCGATGGCACGCGAAATCCTTTCGCCATCGCGCGCCTCAAGGACAAGCTCGGCAACCGCAGCAACGCTTCTGCCGAGGTCGAATTCGACGCAACGCACGGCTGGCTGATTGGCGATGAAGGCGAGGGCATCGCGCGAATCGTCGAGATGGTCAACTATACGCGGATGGACTGCGCCGTCGGCTCCGCCGCGCTGATGCGGGCTGCGCTGGTGCAGGCGATCCATCATGCCGCCTACAGACGAACTTTCGACGCGCTTTTGATCGAGCATCCGCTCATGCAGAACGTGCTCGCGGATCTCGCGCTCGAATCGGAGGCCGCGACCGTACTCTGCATGCGGGTCGCGCGCGCGATCGATGAATCGCCCCACGATCCGCAAGCGGCAGCGCTCAAGCGCATCGGCACGGCATTGGCCAAATACTACGTTTGCAAGCGAGCGCCCGTGGCGACCGGCGAGGCGCTGGAATGCCTGGGCGGAAACGGTTACGTCGAAGAATCGATCATGCCGCGGCTCTATCGAGAGGCTCCCTTGAACTCGATCTGGGAAGGATCGGGTAACATCAATGCGTTGGACGTCCTTCGAATTTTGCGAAAGCAACCCGCCTCGTTCAGCGTGTGGCGCGATGAGATCGCACCGGCGCAGGTCGAACCGCGGATCATGCGCGAGGTGCAGCGCATCGAGCGCGATCTTCGCGACCCCGATCTCGGCGAGGCTGCGGGGCGCGAGGTGAGCGAACGCATGGCATTGCTCTGGCAAGCAGCATTGCTCGTGCAGCACGCGCCGGCGAACGTCGCCGACGCGTTCGTTGCAAGCCGGATCGAGGGCACTTGGGGGCGCACGCTCGGAACGCTGCCGCGCGGCACCGGTTTACGCGCAATCGTCGAACGAGCGGCGCCGCTGCCGCAAGCGGTGACCGCATGAAGCTCGACACCTCGGATCTACGCTGGCAGACGCTCGCACGGCGGCGCTGGACCGCACGCGAACGAACGATCGTTTGGCGCGGCCTTACCGGTCGCTTCGCGCTTGCGATCGAGCCGCTGATCGGCGTGATCTTCATGAGCCTGCTCACCTGGGGTATCGTCTACCGCGCGCACCACGTCGCCTCGGACGCGACCCTGATCAAGATCGCGTGGATCTTCGGACTCGGTGCGATCGCCTTCGGCGGATACTTCGTGGCGGTGCTCGTCGCCCCGTTTGTGGCATATCTCCAAACGTTTCGCCCGATCTACATCCTCGACGGATACGTCCGCTACCGTGCGCCCGACGAAGGCTCGCGCATTGACGGCTGCGGCTACGCGGCTGCGCTCTTCGCGGACCGCACGCCCGCATACGAGTGGGAGTGGCTCGGCAAGAAGCCGCTACCGAACGTCACGCTACCGGCGCTCGTCGAGTTCTCGCTCTATGCCGGCATCCACAAAATCGACGGAAAGTCGACCGGGCTACTTCCCGACGAAGAGCTGCCGCTGCTCGCGATCGGCATCGCGACGCGTCACGGCCGCCGCGCCGACCTCTAAGGCGCGGTGTTGTTCAGTGGAACGCGCATGGTCGTGACCGACGGCCAGTGGCGACCGTAGCCGGATTGGAGAATCACGAATCCGCCGATCGCGAAGATGATCAGCAGCCCGACGGCCCCTAAGCGATAGAGCGCGGTGGGAATCCCCCGGCTCTCCGGAACTCTACTAAAATCTTGATACTCGTCGTCGCGAATGATCATAGCGTTATGCTCCCTTTGGCGCGAAGCCGATCACGTTGAGCCCGGCCAGGAGCGCCAAAATCGCCCCGACCCCAAGCAGGAAGAGCATCAGCTTGAAGACGTTATTCTCGACGCCGGTGCTTTTCCAATCGACATAGAGCGCGTAAAAGGCGACCGCCGCCACGACGATGCCGCCGATGACCGCCCCCAACCGCTCCACAATCGCTGGATTCACAAGCGCAGGCTCCTTATATCAAATAGAAGATTGAGAACAAGACTACCCAGATCACGTCGACGAAGTGCCAGTAGAGCGTACCGGCCGTGATCCCGAAGAACTTTCCGCGCGTGTAGACGCCCGCCGCCGACTGCAGGACCAGCGTCGTCAGGTAGCAGACGCCGAGGAAAACGTGAAAACCGTGCATTCCGGTCAGCGTGAAGAATGAAGCGCCGAAGATACCGCTGCCCGACCAGGTCACGTGCTCGCCATAGATGAGGTGCGTGTACTCGTAGGCTTGACCGCCGAGAAAGCCGGCGCCGAGCACGATCGTCGCGAGCAAGAACCACATGTAGCGCATCCAGTGCCCGTGCTTGAAGTTCTCGAGCGCGTAGTGCATCGTCGCTCCGGATCCGAAGAGCACGACCGAGTTCCAGGCGGCGAACCCGACATCGAGGTGCTGGATTCCCGGCGGCGGCCATCCCTGCCCGCTGTTGCGCATGTAGAGGTAGGCAAAGATAAACGACGAGAAGAGCACGCAGTCGCTGATCAGGAAGAGCAGGAAGCCCTGAAGCCGCAGCTCGCGAGTCTCGATGTAGAGCTGGTCGGCCTCTCCGTGCTCGTCGTGAGTCAGCGATGCAACCGACATTCAGTGGGCTCCGGCCGGAACGGGCGGAGGCGAATCGGTGAGCTCCTCCTCGAGCCCCTTATATGGAAGCGGTTGCGAGAAATCGTACGGCAATCCGTAGACCGTCGGAACGTGCTTGAAGTTGTAGTAGTTAGGCGGCGAAGGAATCTGCCACTCGAGGGTTCGCGCTCCCCAAGGATTCGGCCCAGAGCGCTTCCCGTTGCGAATGCTCCACAGGACGTTCACGAAGAAGAGCAGGATCGAGAACGTCATCAGATACGAAGCGACGGACTCAAAGCGGTTCCAAAATGTGAACTGCGGATCGTACGTCGCTACCTCGCGCGGCATGCCGAGAACGCCCAGCCAGTGCATCGGAAGAAACGTGCAGTTGAAGCCGACAAAGAAGAGCCAGAAGTGCCAGTGTCCGAGCGTCTCGTTCAACAGCCGGCCCGACATCTTCGGAAACCAGTAGTATATACCGGCAAAGATTCCCATCAAGCTTCCGCCGATGAGCACGTAATGGAGATGCGCGACGATAAAGTACGTTCCGTGAACGTGAAGATCGTACGGAATCGCGGCGAGGAAGATGCCGGTGATCCCGCCGATCGTGAAAAGCCCGATGAAACCGATCGAAAAGAGCATCGCGGTCGTGTAATGGATCTTTCCGCGAAAGAGCGTGGCGGTCCATGAGAAGATCTTGATTCCGGTCGGCACGCCGATTATGTAGGTAAGGATCATGAAGGGCAGCTGCAAGAACGGCGCCAACCCCGAGGTGAACATATGGTGTGCCCAAACCATAAAGCCCAACAGCGCGATCGCCATCGAGGAGAACGCGATCAGCTTGTAGCCGAAGATCGGCTTGCGGGCGAACGTCGGCAGGACCTCAGAGATAATTCCGAACGCCGGAAGCACCATGATGTAAACGGCAGGGTGTGAGTAGAACCAGAACATGTGCTGCCACATGACCGGGCTGCCGCCTTTGGTCGGGTCGAAGAAGGGCACGCCGAACTCACGCTCGATGAAGAGCGCGGCAAGCGCCGCCGCGAGCGCCGTCGTCGCGATCATCAGCAGCGGCGCGGTTGCGAACTGACCCCATACAAAGAGCGGCATGCGGGTAAAAGTCATGCCGGGCGCGCGCATCTTCAAGATCGTTACCACGAAGTTTATTCCGGTCATCGTCGAGCTGACGCCGACTAGGAAAATCGCTGCGCACCACATCGAGGTTCCGGCCGCACCCTGCAGTGAGACCGGCGGATACTCCATCCAGCCTGCGGTCGGCGCGCCCATCAGAAACGACGAGAAGAGCATCAACCCGGATACCGGAAAGATCCAGAAGCTGAGCATGTTCAGCCACGGGAAGGCGACGTCGCGCGCCCCGATCTGAAGGGGGAAGACGAGATTGCCGAACCCGCCGGTCAGCATCGGGATGATAACCAGCCATACCATCGCGCTGCCGTGGATGCTGTAGATCTCGTTGTAGGTGTCCGCGGCGACGAAGCCGCCATTAGGATTGAGGAGCTGGGTGCGAATCGCTTCCGCGAGCAAACCGGAGAGCACGAAGAACACGAACGCGGTGATGATGTACTGGATGCCGATGATCTTGTGATCGAGCGAAAAGACGTATCGCCGGACGAATCCCTGCGGTTCGGGATGGATGTGGTCGGCGATTCCGCCTGCGTGTACCGTTGCTACTGCCATGCTTACTTCGAGTCTCTCACTTTAGCGTATCCAGAAATGTCACGAGGCTTGCGATGTCTTGCGCCGACAGCCCATTCGCGCTCGCATTGGGCATCGCGCCCATGCTGCCGGTGTAGCCGTTCTGCAAGATCGCCGCCACGTTTTGCGGCGTCGCGGGCTGACCGTTCACTAAGTTGGGATGCGACGGGTCGTGCAGCACGCCCTGGAGCCCAGGCCCGACCAGCGTTTGGCTGAACGGCGCCAGCTTGTGGCAGGCCGTGCACTTCTGACTGAAGAGCTGCTTGCCGGCAGCCGCGTTGCCCCCTTGAAGCGAGATCGCTTGCCCGCCGGTCGCGGGCAGGGCGTTGCTCACGTGCGCGTTCTTCTGCTGCCAAGACTTATACCACTTGTCGAATGCCGCCTTAGGCTCGATCACGAGCAGCTGCTTGTCCATTTCGCTATGGAGGATGCCGCAGAACTGGGTGCAGATGATCGGGTAGCGGCCGGGCAAGCGCGGCGTGAACTTGATCGTCGTCAGGAGCCCAGGTACGGTATCGTTCTTCAGCCGCATCGCCGGCACCCAAAATCCGTGGATCACGTCCGCTGACGTCAAGTTCAGCGTCACCGGCACGCCGAGCGGAACGTGCATCTCGTTGGGCACCTCGCCGTTGATCTGCGGATACCGGAATGAGAAGTAGAACTGATGGCCGATCGCTTCAACGACGATGCCGTTCTCGGGCTCGAGCAGGATCTCGTACCAAATCCGGACGCTGACGATCGAGAGCACGATAACGAAGAGCGCCGGGATGACCGTCCACCAGAGCTCCAGCTTGAAATTGTCGTGGATCTGCGCGCCGATCGCGTCCGGCGGGTCGGTCGGCTTAGCGCGGAAGGCGATCGAGAAATAGATCAGATATCCTGCGATGAAAATCCAGAGCGCGCTTCCCGTCGCGGCCATGAAGCGAAAGAGGTGATCGACCTGCCGGGCCGTGACGATCGCAGCCGGCAAATAGGTCTCGAGCGGAAAAGTCGCCCAGAACACCATTGCCGCGACCGACAGCACCGCAAGGAGCGCGGTGACGCTCCAGAAGCCGCGCGGCAGGCCGACTGACTCCGCCCTGTTCTCAACCAAAAGAAAGCTCTCTCCCCAAGCTCATTCTAGACGCCGCGCACGCGGCGCGCACCGACTAAACGGGCTGTTAAGAGCCTTTATCCGTAGCCCCTGCAAACTCGCGCACGAGCCAGTCTACGTTGGTGATCGCGCTTCCGACGCAGACCGCATCGGCCCCGGCGTCGAGCGCCGCACGCACGTCGGCCGGCGAACGGAGACCCCCCTCGCAAACGCTAAAGCTCCCGGTCGCTGCGAACTCCGCAACGAGTTGCAGTGCCGGAAGCGATTGCCCGGCCGTTTCGAGCGTGTAGCCGCAGAGCGTAGTCGCGAGCAGATCGGCACCCAGTTCGGCGGCCGCGATCCCGTCGGGCGCGGTGGCGCAATCGGCGAGCGCCAGACGGCCGGCGGCGTGAATCGCCGCAATCAACTCGCCGAGCGCGGCGTTGCCGGGGCGCCGCCGGGGCGTTGCGTCGAAGGCCACGATCTCTGCTCCACCGGCGACGACCGCGCCGACTTCCTCTAGCGTCGGCGTAATATACGGCTCGAAGCCCGGATATTCGCGCTTGATCAATCCGATGATGGGAAGCGCAACGCGTGCGCGCACCGCGCGCAAGTGCCCGCTGCCGGCGACCCGAACTGCGACGGCTCCGCTCTCCTGCGCCGCTTTGGCCATCGCCGCAATGACGCCGGGATCGTCCAACGCCGAACCTGGCCAAGCTTGGACGGAAACGATCAAGCCGCCGCGGATAGAGTCGAGCAGCATCATTGGCGCAGATCCGTTACGCTCAGGGCGCGCTCGCGATATGCCAGCAGCAGCGCTCCATAGGCCGGTCCGTAACGCGCAATGACGATCTCGGCATCTGGAAGCGCTGCCAGAATCCCATTGCGAACGCGCTCGCGAAAGCCGGCGTCGGCGAAGACCCCGCCGACGAACGCGACGCGCGCCGGCGCGCCGGTTGCAACTGCGGCGCGTACCAACTTTGCCAGCCGGTCGGCGCCGCGCTGCGCGATGGGTCGCAGCAAATCGAAGCGCATCGCGGTCGGGGCGAACGACGCGAGCCGGTCACGCGTCAGCTCTCCTTTATAGAATGCGTGCACGAGCGCGCGCAGCGACGGCATCGCGAAGAACTCGCACGCTGCGCGCGTCGCAGCGGCGAACGACGGATCGTCCTCATCCTGCGCGCGCATCAGGAGCGCGAGCGCATCGCGAGCGATCGCAAACGCACTTCCCTCGTCGCCAAACAAGAATCCCCAGCCGCCGATCGTGCACGACCAGCCTTCGTCGTTGCGGCCATAGACGACCGAACCCGTTCCCGCGATCACGACGACGCCGCTTCGGCCTCCCAGCGCGCCGGCGTGTGCGATCGGCGTGTCGTGCATCAGCACGGCGCGTTCCGACGGCAGCTCCGGCGACCGACCGTAGACGCGCCCGTCGTAGCCGCTCACTCCGGCGACGATTGCGTCAAACTTTGTCTCGACCGGAAGCCGCGCGCTGCGACAGGCCTGTGCGAGCGCACCCTGTAGCGCGTCGCGCAAGCCTGTCGAATCTTTACTCGCGCCGATCTCGTCGGCCGGCCCGGCCGCGCCGCGACCCAAAATCTGCCCCGCCTCATCGGCAACGACCGCTACCGTCGAACTCTGTCCGCCGTCGATGCCGGCAAAGAGTCTCACGGCCTCTGCGCCAAGAGGCCGCGGGCGAAATCCTCGGCCGCCGATTCGCGCGCGCGCCGATCGCTCAGGGTGGGAACTTCACCGAGACGCTCGCGATGGTGATAGAGCTCGTGGCCGACGGCGAGCGCGACGAACTCGCCGAGCTCTCGAATCGAAAGCGCCGCCGCGATCGAAACGTTGAGACGAATCTCCGGAACCACCGGGTCGTACTCCGAGCGCAGCTCGTCGCGTCCCCAATCGCCGAGCTCGGCAAACCGTACCGCAACGCCGTAAGCGCGCGCCCGTTCGAGGGCGCTAGTCACAATAAGGCACCATCGGCGCGCAGCTGCTCGCGCAACGCTCGCACGTCGATATCTCCCACCCGCAGGCCGCGCGCGCAAGCGAGCGCCGCCGCCGTACCGGCGGCTTGACCGAGTGTCATCACGGTCGGGGTCAGGCGCGTCGATGCGAGCGCCTCGTGCGTCGTCGAGATGCAACGCCCGGCAACGAGCAGCTGCTCGCGATTGACCGGCACGAGCGTGCGATAGGGTATCTCGTAGCTCTCTCCCGGCGCGAGCCGCTGCGTCGTCGTTCCGCTGCCGGCGGGATTGTGCAGGTCGATTGGATAGGCGCTGCGCGCGACGGCGTCGTCGAACTTGCGCGCTTGCAAAACGTCCTGGCGCGTGAGCGTATACCTTCCGACGATTCGGCGCGATTCGCGGATGCCGACCTGCGTGCCGGTTCCTGCGATGCGCGCGTTCTCGAAGCCTGGAACGTACTTTCGGAAAAACTCGAAGAGCTGCATGGCCTGCAGCCGCGATTCGACTTCGGCGCGGGTGAGATCTTCGGGATCGAGCGGATCGATGTCGACGACGCGCGTCATGTTGACGGTAACTTCGTCGGGATACGGCGAGATGAAAAACGAGACGAGCTCCCGGGGTACGTCGACGGATCCCTCGTCGCGCGCGCGCTGCCAAAGCGCGTAGAGTCCGGCAACTGCGGTGAGCGATTCCGGAGTGCGGGCGTGCGCCGGCAGAGAGCTGCGCATCTCCTCGGGATGCTCGCGCACGTACCGGGCTGTTTCTGCGAGATCGACGTGGCTTAATCGGAAAATTAAGGTCGCCGGCTGGACGCGGCCGCGATCGTCGCCCTTCTGCGTCGGCACTCCGGCCGACGCCGCGACCAGTGCGTCGGCGGTCGCGTCGATCACTACCGTTCCGCGGCAAGTGCGGGCTCCGCCGATCGTCGCGAACGTCGCGCCGGTAACGGTGACGCCGTCGAGCTCGGCGGCAAGAAAATACGCGTGAAGCAACAGCTTAACGCCGGCCTCGCGCATCATCTCGAAGAGCAGCGCCTTGAGAACTTCGGGATCGAACGGGGTGATCGTCGCGACATAATCCGACGAATCGGAAAGGTGACCGGGCGACGCGCCTTTGCGCATCAAGCGCTCGACAATCTCCTCGGCAATGCCACCGACAATGCGCTCCTCGCCGGAATGGAAGGTCATCCACGGTCCGACCATCGCAGCGGTTGCAGTTCCGCCGAGAAAGCCGTACCGTTCGACTAGGAACGTGCGCGCGCCGTGACGCGCGGCAGCGATCGCCGCGGCACAACCTGCGTTGCCGCCGCCGACAACCAGCACGTCTGCCATGCAGGCCATTTCCGCGTCTTCCGAAATAAACCGCCATGCAAGTTCAAATCCCCGCCGAGGAACGGAATTGGGCGATGGCCTCGCATTTGAGCGCGCTCGTCGCAATCGCAGGGCTGCCGTTCGGCCACGTCCTAGGACCGCTCGTCGTCTACCTCATTAAGGGCCACGAGTCGGAGTTCGTCGGCGAGCACGCGCGAGCGTCGCTCAACTATCAGATCACGGTCTCGATCTTCTTTATCGTTGCCGTCATCGTCGCGCTCGGCATTATGTTCGGAATCCTCATTCCGATGAGCGCTCTGCCGTCCGACTCGGCCTCGACCACCGCGGGGGTTAGTCTCGTCGTGTTCTGGCTTGCCTTCGGACTCGGCGTCCTGCTCGTGTTGTTGGCCTCGCTGATCTTCATCGTTATGGGAACCGTTGCCGCAAGCGAAGGCCGTCCGTACGCGTATCCGCTCGCAATCCGGTTCCTGCGCTAGAGGGTCGCCCATATGTTGATGCAACGAGTAAAACCGCTCGCCCGCATTCTCGCCGAAGGCCGCGACAATACGCACGGTCTCAAGCGTTCGCTCGGGCCGTGGGCGCTCACTGCGATGGGAATCGGCGCAATCATCGGCACCGGCATCTTCGTGCTGACCGGCGTCGCCTCGGCTACCCGAGCCGGACCGTCGTTGACCCTCTCATTCGTCGTCGCTGGAATCGTCAGCACGCTCGCGGCACTTTGCTACGCTGAAGTATCGAGTAAGATTCCCATCTCCGGCAGCGCGTACACGTACACGTACGCGACGATGGGCGAGTTCTTGGCATGGATCGTGGGCTGGGGGCTCGTGCTCGAATACGCGCTCGGCGCGTCGACCGTAAGCGTCGGCTGGTCCGGATACTTCACGTTCATCTTGCATACGCTTTTTAACTGGAATATTCCGCAGGCCTGGCAGCACAGCCATTGGGACGCGACTCCGGGGATCGCCAATCTACCCGCGGCCGCGATCATCTTCCTGATAACCGCCCTACTCGTGCGAGGGACAAAAGAGTCCGGCACGGTCAACGCCGTGATCGTCACGATTAAGTTGGCGGTGGTTCTCTTCTTCATCGCGGTCGGCTTGGGTCACATCAATTCGGCAAACTATCACCTCCCGCCGGGTCCTCAAACAGGCGCGGGAGGCTACTTCCCATTCGGGTTGGCCGGGATGTTCGGGGGCGCGGCCTTCATTTTCTTTGCGTACATCGGCTTCGATGCCGTTTCGACAACCGCCGAAGAAGCCAAGAATCCGTCGCGCGATCTGCCGTTCGGCATTATTGCCAGCCTCCTTATCTGCACGGTTCTCTATATCGTCGTAGTCGCTATTTTGAACGGCATGGTGCCGTTCTACACGCTCAACGTCAACTTCCCAGTCGCATACGCCGTCGACAGCGTCGGCCTCGCCTGGGCGGGAGTCGTCATTTCGTTCGGCGCGATTGCTGGTCTTACGACCGTACTCCTCGTCATGATGTACGGACAAACGCGGGTATTTTACGCGATGTCACGCGACGGGCTGATTCCGCCGGTGTTCGTCGCCCTGCATCCGGTGTGGCGAACTCCCTGGATATCTCAGATTCTCTTTGGGATCCTCATAGCCGCGGCCGGCGCGTTCTTTCCGATCAGCATCTTGGGATCGCTGACCAATATGGGGACGCTGGCAGCATTCGTGCTCGTTTCAGTCGCCGTGCCGATCTTGCGAAAGCGCCATCCCGAAATGCAAGGGAAGTTCACGATCCCGTTCGGTCCCTACGTCATTCCCACGCTGTCCGCGGTTACCGCACTTTTCCTGATCTACTTCTTGAGAGTCGGCAATCCGCTAGTTTGGGGCTTCTTCCCGCTCGTGTGGCTGGGGTTCTTGATCTGGTTTGGGGTTGGATTGGTCTTCTATTTCTCGTACGGACGCTCCAAGAGCACCGTCGCCCTCGAGGAGACCGAACGCCTCGCCATAGTGCAGCCGCCAATAAACTAGCACACTGCAAGGCTAGGCTTCGCGCGCGACGACGAGGAGCGCGATGCGCTCGTCGGGCGCGCAACCGTCGGTCTCTTCGGCGGCGAGCGCCGCGCCTTGCTCGGCGCTCGATAATCCTTCGAATGCGGCGATTCGGCCGCCGCGCAGCAAGTAAAGGGCCGGCAGCGCGCGTCCAACGTCGCCGAAGTTGGTTGCGTTTTCGATTGCCTCGCGCACGCTGCTTGCGACCTCGCCGGTGGTCGCGAGCGTCACCACCGGATCTTGCAACGCGAGCCGCACGACGCCGCGCTCGTCGACGACCCGAACGTTGCGAATCTCGCGTACGCGGCGCAATGCGCTGACGGCCGCGCGGCGGCGCTCGTAGGCGGTCAACGAGCGCGTCAGCTCGAAGACGGCAAGTTCGCTCGGCTCGCAGCGAATCGACTCTGCCGCTGCAGCACGCCGTTCATCCTCGCTGCATGCCCGAAGAGCCGCCGAATCGACGAGCGCGGTCGCGCCCGACGCAGTCGCCCGCACTCGATTTCGCTGGGTGTCGATCTCGATTTCAACCTCGACGCGATCCGGTGCGGCGCCCGCCGCGACGACTCGGTCGGCGGCCTCGCGCCGGATGCGCGCGATCTCTTGCGGTGATGGGGCGACGATCGTACGCTCGACGGAATCGCGAACGAGCGCAAGGGCGACGCCGATCGGCGCGATAACTTCCGCATCGCGGGCGATGCGATAGGGCAGATGCGCGACCTCGGCAAGCGCCGGTATTAGCGCACCGGCACCCCCGCCGCCGCCCACGATTGCGACGCTGTCACGATCGAGTGAGTAGTCATCGATCAGTCGTTCGATCGCGAGGCGCAGCTTCGCGGCGGCAGCGGCGAGCACGTCGCGCGCTAACGCGAGAGGCTCTGCCCCCAAGACATGCGCGACCAACTCGAAGGCGCGTTGCGCGGCCTTTGCGCTCCCCCGCGCGAACGCGCCCTCGGGAATCACTCCAAGCAGATTGGCGGCACACGTCGCCGTTGGCGCGATGCGCCGTCCGTCGGGCGCGATCAGGACCGCATACTGCGCCGGGTCGTGCGGCGCCGGCGCGATGCGTTCGAGCCGCGCGTCGTCGAGCGCTTCCACCGGAACGAACGAAGCATACGCGCAGCCGGCAATGTGGGCGCTGCGTGGCCCGACGTCGAGAAGCTCGTTGGCCCCGATCCGCAGCAAGCTTCCCCCGCCGATGCCCAGCGTGCGCACGTCGAGCGTGCGCAGCATGGTGCGATAGCCGCCGATTCGCGCCGCCTGCATCTGCGGCCGGCCGTTGCGAATCGCAGAACAATCCGAGCTCGTGCCGCCGACCTCAACGAAAATTCCCTCGCTCAAACGCTCGTGAAAGAGCGCGCCCGCGACGCCGGCGGCGGGCCCCGAGAGCAGCGTCAAGATCGGGCGTCGTTCGACCTCGCGCACGCCCATCACGCCACCGTCGCTGCGCATCACCATCAACGGCGCGGGAATCGCTGCGCGCTCGACGGCCGCGGCCGTCATTCGCGCAGTGCGGACCATCTTGGGCAGGATCGCTGCATTGAGCGCCGCGGTGCGGGTGCGAGCGCGCAGGCCGTACGCGGCGCTCACGTCGTGGCCGCTCGTTGCGTCGACGCCGCGCGATCGCGCGTACGCAACCGCATGGATCTCGTTCGCCGGCCGATCGACGCCGAAGCTTTCGCTCGCGGCAATCGCCTCGGCACCGGCTGCGATCAAACCATCGACGCTCGCGCGCATGGCCGATTCGTCGCGAGCCGAAGTGAAAGCAAAAGCCGGCGCAAACGTCGATCCCCCAGCGAGCGCGACCTCTCCGAACCGCATCTGCCGTTTCGACAACCACGCCAAACCGTCGAGCAGACCAACGACGCCGACCTTAGCGAGATCGCCCTCGAGCAGCGCGTTCGTTGCCTGAGTCGTTGAATGCGCGATGAAGGCGATGGCACCGGCGTCGATCGCCGGATCTTGGAGAAGCCGTTCGATTCCGGCGACGATCCCCGCGGCAACGCCCTCTCGAGCATCGTGTGTGGTCGGCACCTTGACGCGCGCGATCAGTTCGCGCGTTGTCGCGTCGATCGCAACGACGTCGGTAAAGGTGCCGCCGACGTCGATGCCGACGCGTACGTTGCGCGTTCGAGCTCGCTCCATGCTACCAGCCGGCAACGAGCGCCTGCGTGACGGTCATCAGCTCGACTGCGCCACGCCGTTCAAAACGGTCGAAGAGCGCATGCAGATCACGCCGAAGGCGTTCGGCACTCGGTCCTGACTGCGGCAGATACGACGACGAAGCCGCGCGCCCGACGAGCGCCTCGCGGTCGAGCCGCTGTTTCGATGAATGCTCGCTTCGCGAGATGCGGGCGTTCGGAAACTCAGCGAATGTGCTCAGCGCTTTCGCCCGCAGCGCCTCGGTGTCGTCGGTCGCGTACGCGCGCACTACGTCGCCGTATGCCTCAGTGAACGGATCGCGTTCGTCGCGCTCGTACTGCAAAAGGACTGCGCGGCAGCGTGCGATCCGCCGGAACTCGAGCATCGTATCCATCGTCGCGAACCAGTGAAAGGCCTGACACGCGACGACGGCGTCGACCCTCGCGTCGTCGAGACCGGTCCTCTCGGCCGTCCCGTCGCGCCAGCAGACTCGTGCGTGCGGCTGCGCTGAGGCGCGCATCTGGGCGTTCGGCTCGATCGCGATCACGGCGGCGCCGCGCTCGGCGAAGAGACGCGCGGAGATTCCGGTTCCGGCACCGACGTCGGCAATCGTCAACGCATGCGGATCCCTTAAGCCCGCGAGTGCCGCATCGATCGCTCCAACCGGATAGGAAGGGCGAAACGCCGCGTACTCGCGGGCACGCGAGCCGAACCGGGTCGTTGGATTCAACGCACGGCGCCGGCGCACGTTACTAAGAGCGTCAGCCGCCGTTTTGGCAGACGCTTAGCGTTTCACCCTGGAACGTAGACCAGCCGTTCACCGACGTGCTCGCGGGTGCGCCAAAGTACGGAAGGAAGACCAGATCCTGCAGGTTGTAGGTGAATCCATTGGCGGTATATTGGTACGCGCCATAGTTGGCGTTGCCTTCTAGCGGATCGCCGACCTCCAGAATGCCGCACGCGACGCGGTTGTTGGTGAAGGGGTCGTCGTACCACTCGCCGAGCTCGTGTGAGAATGCCGATACGTCTTGCGAGAACGCCCCTGGTTTATCGACGTACGTCGCGATTGCGTAGGTGTTCGTACCATTATAGCTGTGGTATCCGCCGACGCAGCAGCGCCCGGACTGGGTCTCGTAGACGTCCCGAGTGATGAAGAGCGGCAGCGTATCCGGGGGGATAGCTAGTGTTTTGATAATGCTCTGAAGCTGAGCGTCGACGTAGTTGATGTCAACTAGGCCGACGGTCGCGCCGAACTCGCTGCCAATTTTCCCTTGAGAGGCATCCGGGCGCAGCGCTTGCTGGTTTGCAACTCTTGGTTTGAGCACGACGTGATAGCTGCTGTTCGTCTGGACTAGCGACCAGAAGTTGCCCCGCTGAAAGGCATCTTCGTATTGGGTCTTACCGAGGTCGGTCCCGCCCTGCACGAAGTCCACGTTGTTTTGGAAAAGCGGGGAATTCAACGTGTTCTGCAGGACCGTTTGACCGTTCGAAACCTTTTTCGACGTGGAAAACCGGTGCGTTCCGATAACAACCTTCAATGGGATCACGCGAACCTTGAGCGTCGTGGTCGTGTTGCTGGTCGCCGGATTGGCACCAACCATCGTATAATTGTACGTGTGACTGTTGTACGAGAACGAACCGCTCCAGGTTGGCAAACTACCGGGCTTAGACAGGTCCGGCGCCGGCCCCCGGTAAGGGAGAACGGTGAACGTCGGCCGGGACTGCGAATGCACCCCTTGCGAGTTTTTTGCGGGCGCCTCGCCGCTGGAGAGCCCGGCTGGAGGAACGGTTTGATTGATCGGGCCGCCCGAACATGCGGCGATCAGCGCGGCGCTGGCAATTGCGAGCACTCGCGAATAACGTGCTGTCAAAAAAGACTCCTTCCGAATTTTAGTATGGGCGGAGCGTGAGGAAAGCTCACCGCACCGTGCTAGAAACGTAATCGCGGCCCCAATGATTCCATAGCACCGGAGTATCGCATGAGTTAAGTGGCCGGTCGCGCCGCGGCCGCTGGGACGAACGACGTGCCGAGCCGGATGTCGACAGCTCGCCCGCCGCGCTGAACTTCAAAGGCATGCGGCTTGCCGTCGTAGGCGCGCCGTTCGGATTGATACGTGCCGTAAAGCCACCAAGCTTTACCGTCGATCGTTTCGATAATGTCGCCCGAGCGCATTCCGGCGACGTACGCGGGGCCGCCGGCACGAACGTAGGCTCGCAGGTTGCCGTCGGCGCTGCGGAAGAACGCGTAAAAATACGTTGGCTTGTCCCCGGGCCGCGCGGCGACACCGGTGGCGAAGAGGTTCGCGCTACGAACCGGATCGGCGTTCGCCCAGGCTCGCAGCCGCTCCACGCCCTGTACGGCGAGAGCGCGCGCCGCGCTCGCCGCCGGTGGAGGCGGCACGACTTGATGGTCGTGCCACTCGTCGACGATCCAGCCGCCGCAATCTTGCAGACGCAGGCCCACGTCGAGATCGTCGCCTTCGCTCAACGAGAAGGTCGAAGTTGTGACGCCCACGTACGCGGCGTACGATTTTCGCGCGCAATCGCCTGCGTTGGGATTATCGTGGAGCCGAGTCGCTTGCCAAGTGCCGCTCGCCAGCGCCGCGGCGACGGCGTCGGCGGCCGCTTTGCCCAGCGCCGTCCCGTCATCGTCCACCGCGATGCGATTGCTTGAGGATCCCGGCGCATAGAAGCCCGGCAGCTCTTCGTCGGCACGCGCGGCTTGGAAGAACGCGCCGAAGGGCTCGAGCCCAAAGAGCGCCGGTGCCGCGATCGCGACCGCAAAGGTTGCGGCGATGGCGACGCCGGCCTGGTAGGGTAGCGTGCGTTTCGTTATCGCGTCAATGGGCACGCCGGTGAAGTTGGCTATCCACACGTTCGCCGTATTCGTCGGATCGCAGACGTTTTGGACTTGAACGACGGCCATGATCGCAGCGACGAGCACCACCGGCGGCAAGACGTGCGCGGCCAGCATTGCGGTAAAGATGGCGATCCCGACCCCAAACGGATTGAGCGGTCCGCGGTAGAGCGCGAGCGGGCTGCCGACACCGAAGAGCAGCACGTACGCGAGCGGATTGCGCACCCACCCTCCAGCGACCAGCGGCTGCAGCGCGGCCGCGAACTGCGGCTCGCGGGTCGCGGCTAACAGCATGCCGATGCCCATGAAGAGCACGATCGCGGGAGCCACGTCTTCGACGCCGCGGATCGCAGCCGCGACCAGACGCTGAACGGCTTGGCTTGGACGCGTGGTGAGGACGCCGAAGAGCGCCGCCACGAGGAATGCGGGCGCCGCTTCAACCTTCAGCAGGTAGTAGAGCAGAAGCGGAAGCAGCGGCGTCAGCAGCGCGACGCCCGGCACGCGCGCACGCTCTTCCACGTCGGCGCGAACCGCCCAGGTCGCGTAGGAGCGCTCGCGCCGGAACGATATCACGGCGTAGAGCAGCAATGCGATCGCATCGATAACCGCCAGCACGACCGCATAGTGTACGAGCTGCTCGCGCGAAACCCCGAAATACGTGGTATAGAACGTCCAGTTCGCGATGTTGAAGATGAAGCCCAGCGCGAACGCCATCAGAAAGATCGTCGCGGCGATCGTTCGCGGCACGCCGGCCGTCATCATGATCGGCAAAACGATCGACCCGACCATGATGATGCCGCCGAGCCCGGAGAGCGACGTAAAGAGCACCGCGACGATTGCGGCAAAGCCGAGCGCGAGCACGAGCGGTCGTTCCCCACCATACTCGGCGGCGAAGTCGACGATCGAGCGCGCGATGCCCGTTTCGATCGTGACGCGTCCTAACAGCGCGCCGAAGATCACGGCGACGTAAAACGGCGCGAGCTGCACCGCGCCGCTGCTGACGATCTCGCCGAGTTTCGAAACCGGCACCCCGGCGACAAGCGCCATCAAAAGCGCCATTGCCGGAACCGCGACGAGTGCCGGCACCCAACGAAGATACATCAGCACTGCGAAGAACGCGAAGACCGCAAGAACGAAGATCGCGTTCACCCTTCGACTCCGCTCAGGGTGAGACGACCGTGTCGAACGGCGGAAGCGTCTTCGTTTGCAGATACGTTTGCATCGCGCGAGAGAGATCGTCGGCGTGGTCGATCGCCTTCTGCGCGGCTAGGTGATAGCGCTCGAGGTTGCTCGCAAGATGTCCCTCCCGGCTCTCGTAACGCCAGGCGCGCGCGTAGAGCGGTGCGACATCTTCATAAGCGTCGCGCAGTTCCCACATCCAGTAGCGACTCCATAAAAGGTCCCGCTCGGCTTGCTGGGGGTCCGACGCCGCGTGTGCGAGCGCGTCAGCATACATCGCGCGCACTTCCGCGGCGATTTGGAACTTTCGGGCCAGCGCGTCGTATCGTCGCGCCGCAAGGAACATTACGAATGCAGCGTTGGCGTGCAGCGGAGGCCGTTTATAGTAGAGATCCTGCTCTACCGATTCCGCGGCGAGCCGCACCGCGCGCAGGTCTTCCGGTGAAATCTGCTTCGCTGCCGCAGCATTGAAAGGATCGGCCCAGAAGAGCGCGTCGGTCTGCCCGTACGAGTAATGCGGCGGTTCGAGCCGCGTGAGCGCCGCCGCCAGGTCACCGACGTCGGTCCCGTAGCTCGCGTCGTCGGCACCGAAGAACGCGCTGGGAAAATCGTTCGCGAACTCTTCCTGCGTGAGGTCGCCGGCTTGCCACGCCGCAGCTGCGGCGTAGATCACCGGATACCAGGTCGCCTCGTACAGCGTCTCGCCGTCGTCGTGCCAGACTGTTTGAAAGAGGCCGAGAGCGGGCGCCGCTTTCCCCTCTTTGATGAAGACGCGCTCGTTGGCGAGCGCCGTATGGACGGAAGGAAAGATCTCGTTCCAGTTGCTAGCGCCGGGGGCGACCATCTGCTCGAAGCCTCCACGCGCAATCGTTTGAATGAAAGGCTCGTACGAGGTTCGCTCGTCGTAATGCCAGTTGACGACGACGGCCGTGCGAGGGATGAGTTTCATGATGCCGGGATCGCTCTCGATTCCGTCGTCCCACAGCATGATCCGCGCGCCCGAGGGCGCGATCAGCCGGTTCATTGCGACGATGTGGTCGGCGTAGACTTGCGACCGTCCGCGCTGCGCGACGTACGCTTGCGTCTGCCCCAGGCCGAGGGTCGCCGTCTCGTCCGAGCCGATATGGAAGAAGGGCGGGCGGCCGACGGCGGCCAGCTCCTGCGTTATCACGCGCTCGAGGTATTCCGTTGAAAGCGGGACGTTCGGCGCCAGTAAGAATCCGTGCGGCAGCTCGGCCGCGCCGGCATAACGCTCGAGACGCAGCGTATTGTGCATATGGGCGAAGCTCTGCTGCTCGGGAATCAGGGCCACGTGAAAGCGCGCCGCGTAGGATGCGAGCTCGCGAAGCTGGGCCGGCGTTATTCCATCGAGCGGAGCCGGCAATGGATCGGTCGGGCTCACGAATACGTGCTCCATGTACGGCGAGTAGCCGTTCATCTTGAAAGCGGCGATCGTTCGAATCCGCTCCTCGAAATAGCCCATCGTCGGCAACGGGCCGCGCGAGACGTCGTCGGAGAGGATCCGCCATGGCAACGCCGGTCGATCTTCGATGCGCACGCATGGCATCGTCCAGACGCCGTTGACGCGAACCGGAAGCTGTGCGAGCGTCATCGCACCGTAAAAAGCGCCGGCTGCGTCGGCGCTCTCAATCGAAGCGCGCCCCGAATCGACGGTCAAACGATAAGCTTGAGGACCCAGCGACGCGTCGCGCCGCACCGAGATCGCCGCATCGCTCGCTACCGAGTGCAGCGAACCTATTCCTAGCGCGCGCCAGCGCTCGTCTAGCTCGGTTTGCGCGGCTGGATCGAAGCCGCGCGGCACGCTTCTTGGCAGGGCCGAGCCGCGCGCGTCGCACGTCAACAATTCAATGCTGACCGGTCTGGGCACCAGATGCAGCGACGCCGCTGCAATTGCCACGAGCAGCGCCAACAGCGACTACGGCATCGTTGGTGCTGCGGCGCGAATCGCCGCGTCGCGCTTGTCGAGCGTGGCCGTGACCTGATCGAGATAGTTCGCTGCGGACGCGGCGTCGAGCGACGCGGCGCGATCGGCCAACGCTACGGTCGCCGCGTCGGCTGCAGCCAGGCGCTTTCGCCGCTCGCGTCGGGCGTTTTGCCGCGCGTATGCGCGAAAGCGTGCTGATCGGCGAAACCAACGCGCAATATTGCCTCGTCGACGCGCTCGCGCAGCTCCGGCGGCAGCAGCTCGCGCGCGGCAAGGTCGGCTAGTGCTTCGCCGAGATACGAACGCACGTATTCGTCGGAAAGCCGCCGCTCGAGCTCGCCGTCGTAACCCGGAAAGCCTGAAATTTTCGCGCGCAGTTGCTCCAACAGCTCCATAACGTCAGTGGTACGACGCGTCCCGGCGAAGGGCCTCGAAGCTTCCCTGGGAAGATAGTTACAGTGAAGCACGCAACGGCATGGCCCGCCTATCTCGTGGCGGCGGCCTGCTTCGCGATCGCGTTGATCTCGTCGATCGCGAATATCTCGCTGCTTGGGCACCTCAAGCAAGAGCAACGCGAGCTTGCGAACCTCTCCGAACGGTCGACCGCACTCGCGCAAACTCTCGCCGACGACCGAATGGCGCTCTTTGACATGCTCGACACTCGCGCACAGCACTATCAGATCCATGACGGCGAGGTCATCACACGTGGGAGCCGCATCTATTTGGTCCTGCGCGCCCTTCCGGAGCCGCCGCACGGGAAAGTCTATCAGGCGTGGACGCTCGCCAAGGGTTCCACGAAGGTGCAAGCCTCGCCGACGTTCTTGCCCGACTCTCGAGGCGTCGCACTCGTCGTCCTGTCGGCCGACGCTCGCTCCACCGTTGAAGCCTCGGTCACGCTCGAACCGGACGGCGGCAGCAAAGAACCGACGAGCAAACCGCTCATGGACGTTGCCTTCAGCGGTCAATGATCCAGTCGATCTCACGTTCGACCGAGGGGCCGGCGTTGCGATATCTTTCGCGCGCACCGATTCTCAACGTCTTTCTCACTCACGTTCTCGCGCACGATCCGTCGCCGCCCGTACGAAAAAATCTCGCCGTCGTGCTCGATCGCGATCGGGTCCTCGGTGTGGGCTACTTCGGACGTCAGATCGTAATCGCTGCCGAGCCTCCGGCGATCGAAGCGTTTGCCGAGCACGCGAAGCGCCATCGCAACGAACGCATGATCGTCGGCTCGCGCAACACGATTCGCGCTTTTTGGGAAGCCGTGCGCGGTTGGCACGCCGCGCCGCGCCTGGTGCGCGACCGTCAGTTCGTTATGATGCTAGACCGCTCGCGTCTTCGTCCTTACGAGCGGCGCACGACCGTTCGCCAAGCCCGAGCGGCGGAATGGAGAGCGGTCGCGGATAGCTCGGCGCAAATGGTCCGGCAGGAACTTGGCTACGACCCGCAGCGCGGCTCGCCGGAGTTCGGCGAGGGAATTCGGCAAATGATCGAACGCAGCCTATGGTGGATCGGAAGCGCGAACGGCAGCATCTGCTTCTTCTGCCACGTCGGTCCGTGGAGCGAACAGACAATTCAACTCCAAGGAATTTGGACGCCGCCGGAACTGCGTGGGCAGGGCCTCGCGACGTCCGCGCTGGCCGAGATTTGCGACCGCCTGCTGGAAGTTTCGCCAACCCTCTCGCTCTACGTCAACGACTTCAACGAGGCCGCGATCGGGCTTTACCGGCGCGTCGGCTTCGAGCACGCCGGCGACTTCCAAACTTTACTCTTCTAGCGTCCTAAAGATCTCCATAGCTATTCATCGCTTTGCTTAACCTGCGTTTCGAGGTCCTCAATAAATTTGGGCGATAGCAGCCGTTCGACGAGGCTCGATTCCGACTCGCGATACCCCTCCTCGAGCAACCGCCGCTTGAGCGAGCTGAGCCTCTGTTTGGCAGTCGGTCTTACTTGGAACGTGACTTTGATGGTCTCGTCAGACATTAGATCATCCTCGTCACCACGAAGATCACTTGAGCGCCTTGCAGCACGAACGCGGAAGTCGGTATCACTGGTGCACCCGGCGCTCCGCCGTAGATGAAACCGCCTCCTACGATCGTGAACGGGTTGGAGTAGACGTTCGTCAGATTCGTGCCGTAGAGCCCGTATTCGTAGCCGGCGCGGCGATAGGCGACGTGTCCGTTGAGCGTTGCGTACGGCGAACGGTTGAGCTCGTTATACCAGCCCTCGTAGTCGAGCTCGGCGCCGTAGCGCAACCCGAGCGGCGGCTCTTCCTCGAGCGCGAGATAGGCTTTGTGCAGCGGCTGGCCCAGCGATTGCTCTCCCGCAGCCAACGTTCCGTCTTGAATCTCGACTGGTATCACGGTGAGGAACGAGCTGTCTACGTCCCAGCCGGCGCGGATATGAAAATCCCGCGCGAGCTGCTGATCGGCATGAATGTCGATGCCGCGGTAAACGCCGTTGCCGGCGTTCACGGGCATCGCGATCGGGCAGGCCACCGGATTACGGGGCGTTTGGCAGTGGGGAATCGGCACCGGATTCGTCTCGCTTGACGGCGAGCGCAGATTCGTCTGGTAGAGATCCATCGAGAGGTGGAGCGGATGCCTCGACTTGCCGAAGATCTGCTCCATGCCGAGATCGAAATCGGTCGCATGATCCGGCTGGAGATTTGGATTGCCGATGAAGATTACGCCGCCGATCGGCACGCGTTCCGACGGCGGAGGAACCACCATCTCCGAGAGCTGCGGAGTCTGGAACGTCGTTCCGACCGAGGCGCGAACTGCCGTGTTGCCGGTCGGCGTCCATACGAACCCAGCGCGCGGGTCGAAGCTGGTCCCGAAGCTGGTGAAGTTGCTCTGATACGCGGCGACCGAGTAGTGAATGTGGCTGGTGGGGTCGCCGTTGTAGCGCAAAACCGCCGAGCGCTGCGTTTGCGAAAGAGGGAACGTTTGAACGGGCACCGTTTTGTCGGCGGGGAAGAGCGCCGTCGGGACGAGGCTTGCGGGAAGCTGCGTGCCGTTCGGACCGAAAGAGCCGCCGATCGGCTGCGCCTCCGCTACGACTTCACCTTGAACGTAGTTTGTCGTCAAACTCTCGGTCTGCAGATCGTATTTGAATGAGAGCATGCCGCTATTGAAGTGATGATCGATCTCGAGCCAGTCGTCGCCGAGCAGGTCGCGCTGATTGAACAGGTACTGCTGCGTCTGTGCGCCTGGGCCGGATACCGATTGCGACCATAGCGAGGTCAGATGACTAAACTGGAGCAGCGTTGCGGGGGCACCGTCGATCAGGTCGTTGCCCAGCGGCAGCTGGGCGTCGAAGCCGTAGTTGGCCTGATGCTCGCCGGACCACGTTCCGGCGAAGCTCTGGTACCCGCCTGCAGCGGCGGCATCGTCGGACGGCATAATGGTGCTACCGGCGTGCACGGCATCGTCGCCGCCGCCGGTGAAACCGGCGGGAGTGAAGTTGGTCAACAATGCCGACTCGTCTCTGCTCAGCGTCTGATTGCGAAAGTCAAACTGGAGGTAGCCGTAGCCGTTCGGCCCGCCCAGCTGGTAACGAAGCTTCGTTAAAATCGAGTCGCCGTAGGAACTGCTGCCGACGCTCTGCAGAGTCTCGTCATCGTTGGCATCCAATTTCCGCGCGTCGCCCCCGCCGACCGGCGCACCGCCGGGCGGAGGAGCGAGGATTGTCTGATTCACCGATCCTCCGGAGGTCGACCCGTGGAGCGAGACCGCGTAGCCGAAACGCTCGTCCGTTCCGGTCGTTTGTATCGTCGCACCATATGTTCCAAAGGAACCGCCAAAGGCGCGCATCAGCGAATGCGGCGCAATCGTCGGGCTCAGCGTCAAGATATTGACTCCGCCGCCGATCGTGTTCGGACCGATCAGTGAGGATGGAGCGATGCCGTAAAGCACTTGCACCTCTTGCAGCGCCGCCGGATCGAGCAGCGAGAGATCGAAGTCGCCGGTGTTGCCGTTGTTCATCTGATGACCGTCGAGGTCGACCAACGTCTCGGTCGGATCGGGTCCACGTACGGCAAACACCTGGGTCGCGTTACTTCCGCCCCCCAATGGAATCACCGGAGTAACGGAAAGCTGCGGCCAGACCATCGAGGCCACCGACGACACGCCCGCCGCGGCGGCGTCCTGTGCGTTAAGCGTAGTGCTGGGTGCCGAGGCGGTCGAGACCGTATCTCCGGCCGACGCTTGGACCGTGCCGATGACCGTCAGCGAGTTGGTCGTCGCGCGCGAAAGCGCGATCGTAAGCGTAGAGTTCGTGGCATCAATCGTTACCGTGCGCCACGAAATGGTTTCGTATCCGGGAGCGGATGCGTGAAGTGCATACGTGCCCCCCGATACCGATCCAACGGTAAAGGTACCTCGCGCGTCGCTTCGGGCGCTATGCGAAACAGCGTGCGCAGTGAGGACGACCGACGCCCCAGCGATCGGCGTTCCGTCGCTCGCCGTCACACTGCCCGTGACGTCGAAAACCGATTGCGCCCGCGCGACGCCAAACGACGCTAGGCAAATTGCGACGGCGAGCGCGAAAGAGACGCATGCGCGCGTGCATGCGATGGGATTTCCCATGGGATGCTCCTGTACTCCTGAGCGGAGTCGGTCGAGTGCTTCTGTTTAGGTTGAGCTAAGCGAAGCTGGCGGCAGGAGGTCCGCGTTTGGCGAGCCGCAGCGCGGTTGGGGCGCGGCGTCGCCGGGGAGTAAGTTGCAGGCCGACGCGGTCGTAGCCGTTCGGGCGAACGGCGGCGGAGAGCCGGCCAAACAGCGTCTCGATGATCGTTACGATCGAGTCGCGATGCGAGATCAAGTAGTGCGCGAGCGTACAGACGAGCAGCGCCACCGCAGTAGCACAGACGAGCGTCGTGCCGACTCCTAACGGAATCGATCCGCCGAACGCATCGGCGAGCTCGCGTACAGGCATCCCGGCGAGACGGCCGTCGAGGCATTCCATCGCCGGCACGATCAGCGTGCTGGAGGCGACCGCACCCGCGAGCATGCCGAGCATCTCCCTGATGCGCAGGCCTGGCTGCAGCAGCCGCGTCCGGTTGGCCGCCGCGACCTCGCAACAAGCGCGTAAGCCGCGCACGGCGAGAACTGCGGCAAGCATAAATGCCACGCCCGCGAGCAACTCGCGCGAGCCATGACCGAGGTGGTCGTAACTATCTCGCGGGAGTGCGTAGTCGCCGATCACGTCGATCGCGAAATGCGCGAGCGCCGCAGCTGCGGCCGCCGCGCAAATTGCGAGTGAAACGATCGTCCGAAACCCGACGCGCACGCTGGGCGCTTCGACACGCCTGGGGCACGTCCTACCGATGAAGAAAGGGCCGATCGCTTGATCGGCCCTGCGTTCCTTCCGAGCCCCGCGCTAGTGCGACGATGGCGCTATCCAGACCGTGCCACCTGCCCACTTGACCTCGACCGGCACACACTGGGTAGTCTGCGCGCCGGCGTAGGTCACGTCGTTATACAGGCTGAGCCGGTGGGTGATCGTGGCACCGGGTGCAAACGACCCGACGTCGCTCACGCGACGAAGGTAGTGCTGGGACGCATTACGGTACCCGACCAGAAACGTGATGCTGGCAGCGGTGTGCTTACCGAGATTCACGTACTCAATATCCGTGCCGCCCGCCATGTGACTCAGCGGCTTCGGCTTTGCAACGGTGCAGGACTTGATGAGGATCGGCGCGGCGGCTTGCGCGGGCCCGATCGACGCCATTATAGCGCTGGCTCCGACGAGCGTCGCGACGATCAGGCGACCGAAAGATTTCATCCCGTTCTTTCTCCTTAAGGGAGACGAAGTAAGCAGGAGGTGGCTTTCCTTCTCGCCGGGTCTCATCCCTGCAAGGACGAACCATCGGTCTACTGCGCCAACTGCGAACTTAGCGAGGTACGAAATGGAAAACGATCGACTGTTGCCCGCCGACGAAGAGACGATCTCGCCGGACGTCGCGCCGAGTAAAGATCGGCCGCTCGATCCGGCCGAGGCCGTGCGTCTCGAACGCGATAAGTACGGCGAAGACAGCATCAATCCCAACCGCGAGGATCAAGAAGACGAGCACGGCGGAACGCCCGACGACATCGTCTAATGCCCGCTGATGTGAACTTCGGCTGCCGCTGCCCGCACGCTCCGTTCATACCAGCAGTTTTTAGCGAAGCGCAACGGACGCTCGGACGGCGCTCGTTTCTGATTGGAGCCGCTGCGGCGGGGGCGGCCGTGCTCCTTCCGTGGCGCGCCCGCGCAGCGAGCGGCGCGACGGTGCTGAAGGCGGCCCGGCTCTTCGACGGCCGATCGATGCATTCTCCCGGCGTGTTAGTCGTCAGCGCCGACCGCATCGTTTCGATGCACGAGGGTGATGCCGGCAGCGCGGCGGCGGTCGTCGAGTTCGGCGACGCGACCATCATGCCCGGACTCATCGATTGCCACACGCACATCGCAGACTTCGTTCTGCCCTCGCACTATCTCACGCTCATGTTCCCAAAGTACCGCGCCGCCGATAACGTGCCCGAAGCGACCATCTACAGCCTTCGCAACGCGCAAGTAATGCTGCGTAACGGTTTCACAACGGTCCGAGACGTCGGAGGCGGTGCCGGAATCGACCTCGCGGTCCGCAACGCCGTCAACGACGGCGCGATCGTCGGTCCGCGCATCCTGGCGGCCGGACAGGCGCTTTCGATTACCGGCGGCCACGGCGACTCCAACGACGTGCCGGGTTGGGTCGAGGAAGATCCGAGCGTGAAGATGGGTGCGGTTTCGTACGGGCCGTACGGTTTTCGCGAGCTCGTTCGGCAAAACGTGAAGCTGCACGTCGACGTGATCAAGATTCTCGCCACCGGCGGCGTGCTGTCGTATGGCGACGTCTGGGACATTCCGCAGTTCAACCTCGACGAGGTGCAAGCGGTCGTCGAAGAGTCAACGAAGTTTCGGCGGAAGGTCGCGGCGCATGCCCACGGCGACCCCGGCATAGCGATAGCGGTCGAGGGCGGCGTGCACTCGGTCGAGCACGGCACCGGCGTGAGCGAAAAGACGCTGCAGAACATGCAACAGCGCGGAACGAATCTCGTGCCGACGATTTGGGCGCTCGACTCGATCTTGCAGCCGGGTAATCCAAACCACGTTCCAGCGACCTCCGTGCAGAAGGCCGAGTACGCCGCACAGCTTCGCAACGCCGGCATGCACCGCGCGATTGCGTCGAGCGTGCTTATCGCCTACGGTACCGATGCCGGCGTCTTTCCGCACGCCGAGAACAACAAAGATTTTGCGCTCTTGGTCGGCCTCGGGATGCGGCCCACCGACGTTTTGCGTTCCGCGACGGCGAACGCGGCCGAGTTGATCGGCACGAGCGACCGCGGGGTCTTGACGCCCGGCAAGCTCGCCGACGTCGTGGTCTTCAATGGCGATCCGAGTCGCAACATCGCTTTGATGGAGGCTCGACCGGCGCTCGTGATGATCGGCGGCGAGAAGATCGACCTCGCCCGTCTTCCTGCTTAGGAAGTTCGCCGCGTTCGCGGCGGCGACGGTTCTAGCGAGTTGCCAAAGCGGTGGCAATCTCGCTTCGGAAGCCCGCCTCCCCGCCGCGGCCCGGCATCTTAGCGCGAGCGGCAAGATCCAGCACGTCGTCATCATCATTCAAGAGAATCGCTCGTTCAACAACCTCTTCATGGGTTATCCCGGCACAACGACCGCGCCGTACGGCTATAATGCGAAGCATCAGCAAATCACGCTCCAGCCGGTAACGCTTGCAACGACGTGGGATCTGCAGCACAACGCGCAAGGCTTCATAAAGTCATGTCGCGGGACCGGCAGCATTCCCGGCACGAACTGCCGGATGAACGGCTTCGACAATCAGCGGTGGAGCTGCGGTAGACCGTCTGGCCCTGCCTGTCCGAATGCAAACCCACCGTACAGCTACGTTCCGCAACAAGAAGTTGCGCCGTACTGGGATATGGCGAACCAATACGTGCTCGCCGACGAAATGTTTGAGTCCGATTTTGACACGAGCAGCTTCATTTCGCATCAATATATCATCGCCGGCGTCAATCCCAACGCGTCGGTCGACAATCCAGAAACGCTTTGGGGCTGTCCCGGCGGTCCGCCCGATGCGATATCGGTTCTAGGTCCAAACCGAAACTATTCAGACGGCACAGAGGTGCCGTGCTGGGATCCGACGACGCTGGCCGACGAGCTCGACGACGCCGGCATTAGCTGGGCTTATTACGCCGCTCCCGTCAAGGGCGGCGGGAGCTTTAGTTGCGGCAACGGCGGCGTCCGCGGCGATGCCGGAAAGGGACGGGTCGGCATTTGGAGCGCCTACCAGGCGATCGACCATATTTGTTACGGTCCCGACTGGAACGCCGACGTCATCTCGCCGCCGACGCACTTCTTCACCGACATAGCAAACGGGAAGCTGCGCACGGTGACTTGGATCACGCCGACATATAAAAACTCCGACCATGGCGGGTCGGGTTCGAGCACCGGCCCGTCGTGGGTGGCGTCGCTCGTCAACGCGATCGGCGAATCGCCGTTCTGGAGCTCGACCGCGATCTTCGTCTTCTGGGACGAGTCGGGCGGGTGGTTCGATCCGGTTGCGCCGGCCTATGTGGACAACGATGGGCTTGGCTTGCGCGTACCGTTGCTTGTCATCTCGCCCTATGCGAAACAAGACTACGTTTCGCACGTCAACTACGAGCATGGCAGCATCTTGAAGTTTACGGAAGACCAGTTCGGCCTGGGCAGACTCGCCGCCAGCGACGCTCGCGCGAATTCACCCCAGGCCGACTGCTTCGATTTCTCGCAATCTCCCCGGAAGTTCGTGCCGATCGAAGGCTCGCAGAACCGCAGCTATTTCATGCATCAGCCGCTCGATTTCCGGGCGCCCGATACGGAGTAGGCTTAGAGCCTCACGTTAACGAGTAACGTCTTCGTCTTCACCTTTTTTGCCCCGGTATGATCGAAGCCAATCTCGCATCGGCCTTCGTGCGTAGGCGTTATGAGAAAGAACGCGTTGTGACCCCGAATGGACTCGTACGAGATCGTGGCGATTCCAAGCGTCGAGCAGTCTTCATGGTAAGAACCGCCGGGCTCGTATCCGACAACCTCTTCGGTCTTGTTTTTAGGGTCTTTGAGATTGAAACGCAGCGTGGGGGGACGGAGCCTGAGGTCGGGCGAGATTGCCTTCGCCATCTGCGACGGCTGGCCGCCCACCGGAGGCGCCTGCATGCCTGCGGAGCATGCCGCCGTCATGACGATCGCGATGGCGCAAAGGGTCTCGATCATTCGCATTCTTCGTACTCCTCACCGTGACGGTACTAAATCCCGACCTAAAAGAGGGAACCCGTTGGCCGGGTAGGTTAGCGACGCAACCCCGAGGAAGGAACTCCTCAACAGCGAGGACTTCTTGGTCGTCGCCGGGCTTCCGTTAAGGAGGAGGGGTCATGGGTCGTCTTTCTTCCGTAAAGAGCACGCTCGCGTTCGCTGGTGCGGCGGCGTTACTGACGGGTTGTCAAGGCAACGGCGGGCTCGGCTCTCAAACCGAACTACCCGGTGCCCGGCACCAGTCGAGCGGCTTGATCCAACACGTCGTGATCATCGTTCAAGAGAATCGCTCGTTCAACAATCTGTTCATGGGCTATCCCGGAGCGACGACACAGAGTTACGGTTACAATTCGAAGAAGCTGAAGATTACTCTTCAGCCGGTTACGCTCGCCACGACGTGGGATCTCGAGCACGACGCTAGTGGGTTCTTTAAGTCGTGCCGCGGCACCGGAAGCATTAAGGGTACGAACTGCCGGATGAACGGCTTTGACAAAGAGCGGTGGACCTGCGGCGTGGGCTCGCAACCAGCCTGTCCGAATGCGAGTCCTCCCTACAGCTACGTTCCGCAGCAGGAAGTCCAGCCGTACTGGAACATGGCGAACCAATATGTCTTAGCCGACGAGATGTTCTCTTCCGACTTCGACATCAGCAGCTTCGTCTCGCATCAGTACATCATTGCGGGCGTCAACCCCAATGCATCGGTCAACTATCCAATCGGCTTATGGGGCTGCACCGGGGGACCGCCGGATCAGATCTCGATCCTCGGCCCTAATCGTCAGTTGCCGGCCGACGAGGAAGCCCCGTGCTGGGATCCGACGACGCTGGGCGACGAGCTCGACAACGCCGGCCTTACCTGGGCATTCTACGCATCAAAGATCAGGGGCGCCGGCAGCTTTAGCTGCGGCGTCAGCGGCATGGAGAGCGACCATTCCAAAGGCCGCACGGGCATCTGGAGCGCGTATCAGGCGATCAAGCACATTTGTTACGGTCCGGATTGGAAGGCCGACATGATCTCACCGCCGTCGCAGTTCCTAACCGACGTAGCCAACGGCAATTTACGTAACGTAACCTGGATCACGCCGACCTTCGCAAACTCGGATCACGGTGGCTCGGGGTCGAAGACGGGACCTTCCTGGGTGGCCTCGGTCGTCAACGCGATCGGCGAATCGCAGTTCTGGGATTCCACGGCGATCTTTATCTTCTGGGATGACTCCGGCGGTTGGTACGATCCGGTTGCGCCGGCGTACGTCGATAACGACGGGCTCGGATTCCGCCTGCCGCTATTGATCATCTCGCCGTACGCGAAACAAGGCTACGTTTCGCACGTCAACTACGAGCACGGCAGCATCCTGAAGTTCATCGAAGACCAGTTCAACCTCGGCAGGCTCGCTGCCAGCGACGCGCGCGCGAACTCGCCCGAGGGCGATTGCTTCGACTTTTCGGGCGGCCCGCGTGCGTTCGTGCCGATCGTAAGCTCGTTGCGTCGCAGCTATTTCTTGCATCAGCCTGAGGACTTGCGCCCACCCGACACCGAGTAGCTAGGCTTGCGCATCGTACGCACGACGCTCGTTGAAGCATAAGCCTGCAGACGATTTATGCGCTATTTAATTTTTGAAGCGAGTCCGTGGTGGCTCGTCATCGCTTTGACGATCGTGCTGAGTCTCGCGATCGAGATACCCTTCCGTTTCCGGTCCTTCACGTCGGCAATCGTGGGGAAGAACATCGATGCCCTCGGCGTCTTGCAAGCCGGTCTTCTTACCTTGGCATCATTCGTTTTGGGGCTGTCTTTCTCGCAAGCACAAGGGCGTTTCGACGTTCGGCGAGACCTGGTCGTCAAAGAGGCCAACGCGATTGGTACGACGTGGCTCCGCGCCGATCAACTCTCAGGGCGGCAGCAGCAGCGGTTCCGGGAACTGTTGATAGACTACACGGCGACTCGGTTGGACGCCTATCAATTCCACGGCTCGACGGAACTCGGGGAGCGCACCTACAAAGCCCAACTCAGCCGAAGCAATCGAGACCAAGACGAGATGTGGGCCATCATCTCACCCGCGCTACGAGCGCATTCCAGTGATCTCGGGCTCTCGCTATTGATGCAGGCACTCAACGAAACGATCGACATCTCCGCGGAGCAGCTTCAAGCGCTCACAACTCACATTCCGACTGCAGTCGTCGAACTGACGTTGGCGCTGATCACGCTGGGGGCCCTATCGCTGGGCCTGCGCTTCGCTGCGGACGGAGCGCGCCCGGCCGCACTCAGCGCGGTCTACGTTGTAGCCAGCGTGATTGTCGTTACGATGATGGTCGACTACGACCGGCCGCAGAGGGGCTTTGTCACCATCGATCTCAAACCGATCCAAATCCAGCTGCAATCAATGCAATCTTCACGGTGAACGCGGAATGCACTCGCGCCGGTATTTGGCAAAGCGACTGTCCGCTCTGGGCGTGCCGACGATCTGGTTCCCGTTCGGCACGGGCGTATCGCTGGCAAACTACGCGTACCTACTTGCTACGCCCGCGATCGCCGTCTTCCTGTGGAACCGGCTCCGGCTACAGACTGCGTGGAGCGATGCTTGGTGCTAACACGCGCACCGTTTGCGCTCGGAGCTGACGTACTCGAGAAGCGCTCTTCCAAACTCTCCAACGACGACGAGCGCCGAGAGGTCGATCGGCGTCAGCGGCATTTGCAGACGTAACGTGTCTTTGCCGTTGCTCATCCACGGGCCGACACCGGAAAAGAAGAATCCATACGACTCCATCGCTTCGCAGAGCGCCGGCGTGCCGGGATCCTCGAGTGGAAGGGACGCGTAAATCGCGCCGAGGTGATGGATCGTCCGCAGATCTGCAATCGCTTGGCGTACGAGCTCTGCCGTCTCAGCGCCGATCGCTTCGATCTCGATGCTGGCAATGCCGTCAGCGCGGGTGATACTGGAGTGAAACAGACCGCGGCCGCTCGGCGCCGAGCCATCGCCCATTGCTACCGGCAGGCCTAAGTGCTCGTAGACGCGCGAAACTATCGCACGATGGTGCGCCGGTGCATGAATCGTTCGCGGCTCGCGCGGTATGAGCGGCTTTACGTAGAGCATGCAGCTCTGTCGCTGCGTGGTAGTAGAAAGCTCCAGATGCCGCGCGACGAAGCTGCGCGGCGCTTCGCCTAGCGTGATTCCGCAAGCCTTGGCGCCGAAGGTCTCGCTCGCGAGTTGCGTCCGTGGATGATCGGTGACCGGTTCCGAAAAGTAAGCGGCGAGACCCAGCGCTATCGCTTCGCGCTCCGCCCGAGCGCGCAGCCGATTGAGCAGATCGCGGCCGCGGTGCGCGGGCAATACGATCGCTCCGCAGGCGTCGGCAATCGGCGCATCGCCGTCGCGCGCCAACGCGTAATGACCGACGATGTCACCAGCGAGCGTCACCGCAACGATCGAGACGTATCGTTCGCTCTCGTTGAGTTCGATTAGGCGCGCCGGCACGTAGACGACCGGCAAGTCGTAGGCGTAGCCATAGGTGAGATAAAAGGCGCGCGCGACGCCGGGTGCGTCAGCCGGCGTGAATCGGCGAATCGTATACTCTTGCTCGGGCGCGGCCGGCACGTCTTCGTCCGCCTGAATCGGGGGCTCTCCGGCCCGCGGCGTGCCGTGAGTACGATTGACGACCAACCGCAGCTCGCTGCCGGCGGTTCCATGACCGCGCCAGTGCGCCGCGTCGACGTTCGCCCTGAGTTCGTTCCACCCAGGGTCGCGCCGCGCCAGCGCATCGTCCATCGGAAGGCCGCGCTCGATAATTGAGAGCGTGAGATGAAGCGACGTGCAGGTCGCGACGACGTGTACCGGCGTGCGCGCTTCAGCCATCGCCTGTCCGACAATCGCCGCGAAGCCGCAACGCGCGGCCCCAACGATGCCACGCTCCTGCGTCGCGTCAAGCTCGCTGCGTACCGCCGCGTCGCTGACAAAGGCCTCGACGAGCGACGCAAACGCGAGGTCCGGTGGAACCTTTAGTTCGGTGGTGAAGGCCACAACGTTAGCTCGTCAATGCGACTCTGAGCTCCCTTTTCTGCGGCAACCTTCCGCGGCCGAGGCCCGTTTCCCAGGCAAGGCCGCCTTGCCACTAGGGCAAGCGGGCCGTGAGCATGAAGCACCCCCTGATATCGCCTCTGACCTGCAACGAGGAGAAGATCTTGGACATTCAGCAGCCCGCTTACCCGGCGCCGGCTTTCGCAATGACGAGCCGTTCGCTCGCCGACATTACCGATCTCATCATCCATCACTCTGACGGGCCATCCGATCAGAATCCACTCGCCATCGACCAAGAGCATCGCAACGAAGGCTGGTCGATGATCGGCTACGACTATATCATTGCTGGAAACGGCACGATCTATAAGGGACGTCCCGACGACGTTGTACCATCGGCGGCTTACGGACGCAACTCGCAGAGCGTTGACGTGTGCCTATTGGGGGATTTTCAGCCAAATACCCCTGGGTTCGCAAGTGCGGTGCCGGCAGCACAGCTTCAGGCGGTTAAGGATCTTGCCGTCTATCTCCACCAACGATACCCAAGCATCGCGCGCACGTTCGGTCATCGCGACGTTGCGAAGTTGTTTTACCCGAACAATACGGCTGATTACGCGACCTCTTGCCCCGGAGACGTTCTGGAGGCCCAACTACCTGCAATCAAGGCTTACGTACTCGCGAAGATACAGCACTAGCGCGCCGGAGCAGCGGCGCTAATAAGGGCCGCAGCTTGCGGATAAGTGCCCGACAACTCGCGCATTGCGGAGCCGCGGCGAACAAAGTACGCTAAGCCAATGATGATGACGATCCTTGGTGCCGGTGGCGCAATCGGGAATGAACTTGGCGCAATTCTCGCTGCAGGAAATACGCCGTTCCGTTTGGTCGGAAGGAATCCTCAAGCGATCGGTGGAGCTGAGCTATTCGCGGCGGACCTCTCCGATCGCCAGCAGACCATTGAGGCCGTATCGGGCTCGACCGTGGTGTGTCTCCTCGTGGGGCTCAAGTACGACCTCGTGGTCTGGCGGGAGCTCTGGCCACGGATCATGGCAAACACAATCGAGGCCTGCAAACGAGCGGCAGCAAAGCTCATCTTTTTCGACAACGTCTACATGTATGGAAGGGTAGACGGTCCGATGACGGAGCAAACGCCATACGCACCGTGCAGCAAGAAGGGCGTAATCCGCGCGGCGATCGCGACCACACTCATGGAGCAAGTCAAAGCCGGCAATCTCACGGCGATGATTGCCCGTTCGGCAGACTTCTACGGGCCTCGTACCAACAACAGCGTGCCAAACGCCCTCGTCTTCGAGCCGTTCGCGAAAGGAGCTACGGCCTCATGGCTCGTGAACTCTATGGTGCCGCACTCGCTGACGTTTACTCGCGACGCAGCGCGCGGCGTGGCAATGCTAGCGGAGCGCGAAACGGCGTGGAACAAAGTGTGGCACCTTCCGACCGCGCCCGCTCCACCGACGGGCAAAGAATTCGTCGAGATGGCCGCTGCGGGGTTCGGCGTCGCGCCGAAGTATCGCGTACTCAGTAAGCCGTTGCTCCGCGTGGCGGGATTGTTCGACCCGCGCGTTCGCGAGTCGTACGAGATGCTCTATCAGAGCGATGCACCCTATCTCTTCGACTCAACCAAATTCGATGCGGAGTTCGGTTTCGCAGGAACGCCCTATTCCGAAGGGATCCGGATCACGGCAGCCTCATATCGCCGCAACCCGGGATCGCGTCCGCGGTAAACTCGATCGCCTGAAAGCTTAATATGCTAGTCTCGCAGACGCGACGTCCCTGCCGGCACGCTGCAGAGTGATCGACTGGATGCGCTCGGGCGGATGCACCAGCAGCGTCGCCGTTTGGCCGGCGCTCCCCAAGGTGCCAAGATCGGCGGCGCCCGCCACCGTGTGCCCGATCGCGTGCAATGGGCCGCCAGGCTTATCGGCGATGATATAAATCCATGAGCCGTCACGCGCGTAGAGAATCTTCGCTGCGACTGGGTTCGTGGACTCCGGGCTCATCGAGACATGGTTGAAATGGCTATGGACCATGGTTACGAGCGCGACGTCTTGGGACGCTAGCCGTTCATTGAGCACGAACGCCTGCCACGCGAATCCGAGAAAAGCCAGTGCGAACGCTGCCGCAAGCGCGAAGGGGAAAAGGCTCGCTCGGAGTCTGGCGCTCGGCTGCGGTCGTGTGGACTCGCGCAGGCGACGCTTCAGCGCCGGCGATGGTGTCGCCAGCGGCAGCGCCCCTGCCAACGACGCCGCGACGGCTTGCGCTTGTGCGACGCGCTCGGCGCATTCCGAGCACAACGCAATGTGGCGCTCGACGTCGCTCGCCGCATCGTCGTCGAGGATTCCAAGCGGATAGAGTTCCGCGTCTTCGCCCAAATGTTCGGTCACGAGCGGCTCCCTCCGGGGCTTGCCAGTTCCGTCTGCAGCCGGCGCATCGCCATCGAGATGCGGCTCTTGATCGTGCCGAGCGGAACGTTGAGCTCCTGCGCGATCTCGACGTGCGTTTTATTTCCATAGTACGCGAGCGTGAGCGCGATCCGCTGTTCCTCGGGGAGCCTCCCGAGGGCGGCCTGCAATCGTTGCGTCTCGACAGGGTCAGCCACCGGCGGATCGACCGACGTCACGGGTGCCAGGCGGACCGCTTTCAACTCCCGTGCGTCTCTTCGGCCTTCGCGCCGGATCATCCCGAGCGACTCGTTGCGCACGCAAGTAGTCAAGTACGCCTTCAACATCTCTCGGTTCCCGGAGAAGCGGTTGGGGGCGCGCCATACGCGCACGAGTGCGTCGTGCACGCAGTCCTCCGCGCGGCTGCTATCGGCGATGGCATAACGAGCAACGCTGAAGAATAAACGCGACCAAAGAGCGTACACCTGCTCGAGGCCCGACGGCCTGCGCGCGACAAAGTCGTCGACGAGCTGGTCCATTTAACGGATGACATACGGGTTCGCTCGTTTCACACCCTTGGTATGCCGCCGAGGCCGGTTTCGGATGGCCCGACCCATCCGTCCATACCGGCGGCGGCATATACACCCCCATGAGCAGATTCTTCACGGGCCTGCAAGTCGCAGTGCTGGCCGTCACCCTCCCCGCCGGCGCCAAGGCCGCGGTTCCAGCGCTGCTTCCGGCCGTCGCGACGGTCCACATCAAGGATTTCAAGTACAATCCACCGGCCCTGACCGTGCACGTCGCTCCAGACGTAACAACGCCACAACCAAACTTATAAAGGAATTAGCAAGTGTTCACTTCTCTGATGCTAGGCTCCCTGATTGCACTCGCTTCGGCGCCGCCGATCGAACTCGCAAGGTGCGAAGTGTCGAAGCCTCTCACCGTCTGGAGTAATAATGACGACCGTCCTACCGTCGGGCCATCGGCTTTACACGTGCGCTTCTCTGATATCGCTGCCGAACCAATATCGCGGGTGACCTTCACCATCGACAACGGGACGACGATCAGCGATGTTGGGACGTTCAACCCTGGTGTCGCCATCGATCATAACCTTCGACTAGCGAGCGCCGCAGCCACATCCTGCGTTGTCTCGGCGGTCACATTTGCAGATGGGGCGACGTGGAGTTCAAAGTAAGGAACCAGCGCAGGGACGCCGAGCGTCAATAAAGGCCAATATCTCGCCGCTACCAAAAAGGCGACGACTGCTTAATCGCTTACGGCTCTCCTGCAGACGGCTTCGCGAAGTCGCCTCCTCCTGCGGCAGGTCGAGGTCGAGGTGAATTAAACCGATAAAAGGGACAGTATTAGTTGCTTTTCCCGGCCTCGCGTTCGTGCTATTCCTTAGGCGCGATGTTGCGAGAAACAGCATGGTCAACAAAGCAGTTTGCCGCTCGGACGCCGTTCGCGGCGGTACGCGCGGACCGCGGCGACAAATGCCGTCTTTCTACAAGCAGGTTAAACGTAAACTAATTCTAATGGAAAAACACGCGGGCACGCAGCTCGCACAAACATGCGAATCGACCACGGTCTCTCAGGCCGTAGCGCCGGTAAGCTAGTCACTCAGAGTTCTTCGATCTGATCAGTGGAGAATTTCATTAATGCCTATCCCATTACGGCTTGAGTACGTCTTAAGCGCAAGCGTGGCTCTTACACTTCTGGCGGGTTGCTCGGGCGGCGGCGCCGGAGCTCCCGCGGCAAGCTCAGCCTTTTCGCAGCAGTCCGCCGGCGCGCAGAGCACGTCAGTCGGCAACCAAGTTTCAGAGAGGACGAGCGTCCTGCGTCCGGGCGTTCCGGAACTGCACTCCAACCTTCCGGCTACTGCTTTCGTGAGCAATGAAATCAATGCTAAGGGTGGCGCGTCTATCATTGTTTCCGATGCCTCGGACAACGTGGTCGATATTTTCAACGCCGCGGACGTGCAGACGGCGCAACTGACCGGCTTCTCAGAGCCACAAGGTCTCGCGCTCGATACAGCACGGAACCTTTACGTCGCCGATACGAATAATAGCCGCATTCAGGTGTACGCCGCGGGCTTCAAAGGTACGCCGACGACCATTAACGATCCGGGCGAGGCTCCCGCCAGCGTCGCGATCGACAGCAAGGGTAATCTCGGGGTTGCGAACATCCTCACAGCGAGCGACGGACCCGGAAGCGTCAGCTTCTTCAATAAGGGCGGAACGTTGCTGACGACGCTTTCGAACGCCAATTTCGCTAAAGTCCTTTTCGACGCGTTCGACGACAAGGGCAACCTCTACATCGACGGCACGAACGCGTCGGGCGCCTTCGTCGCCGGAGAAGTCGTTGGCGGCGTTAAGGGGAAGGCGATCACCATTCTGGCCACCGGCAACTCCGTCGGGTTCCCGGGTGGCATCGCAATTTCGTTGACGGGCAAAATCGCATTCGACGACCAAGAGAACGTCACGATCTTCACATACAACCCACCCGTAAATGGCTCGCTCGGCATGCCGATTGCGACGACGCCGCTCACGGGCGCCGGCGATCCGATAAGCTTCGCGTTCAACCGGACGAACAGGCACATCTGGGTGGCGGATGCGGCCCGCGGATTGTCAGCGGCATCCGCGCCAATCGAGCCTGATAAGGTCCTCGTAAGTTCGGCCGATAGGTATCGGTATCCAAAGGGCGGCGAGTCGAGGAAGGATATCTTCTTCAACCATGGGGCCCAGCCGGACGGCATCGTGCTGACCCAAGACGTGCAGCTCTAAAGACCGACGTCGCCGGAGGCAGCCGAGCACCGTCTTCGCACCGAGCATGAGGCGTGCGCCGATCGAGCCGGCGTACCGTTGATACAAGCGCAACAACTGCTGCTCGACTGCCCTCTCATCTTTTTCAAGGAAGCTTCTAATCGTTACCGACGAAAGCTTCGCCTCAACGATGCTACAAATAAAGCATGAGGAAATTCCCTAACGTCTTACTGGCCTGCGCTCTGGGCGCAGGATCCTTACTCGGCGCGGCGGCGCCGGCATCGGCGGCTCGCGTCTCCGTTGGCTCTGCGCGACCGGCAGCGATTGGGCGGCTGCTCCCAGGCAACCGCTACTACGGAACCGGATACCGGGGCTACAGCTATCGCAACGGCTATCCCTATCGCTACGGCTACGGCTATCGTTACGGCTACGGCTATCCCTACTACGGCGTTGGCGTCGGCGTCGGCTACGGCTCCATGGGCGGAGGTTACGGCTCCGTGGGCGGAGGTTACGGCTCCGTTGGCGGAGGTTACGGCTACGTTGGCGGAGGCTACGGCTACGCGCCCTATCCGGCTGTATATGCGCGTCGCGCATATTGGGCACGTCGTCCATATCGGCGCGCTTATCGCCGCGCATATTAGGGACGCCGCTTCGTTTGCTAATGCATCGCTCCGATCGTTTTTGAATAAGGCTCTAGTCGCTCGCGGTTAGAGCCTCTGCGTCAAAGATTGATGCGGGGTCCGTTCTTATGCGGGTCTGCGCGTTTTCGAAGCACCGCCTCGTATCTGCGACTTGGTCTAATAAACAAGAGCGCGTGCGTCGCGAATGTCGCCGGTTACGACGGATTCCGGAAAGGAGCTGAGGTAGCGATTCAAGACCTCGCGAGCGTCTTCAGGACGAACGGCTTGATTGCGCAACCATGTCGCATATGCCAGGCCGCATCTAAGCTCCCAGCTCCTCGCCTGTTGTCGAGCGGCGATCGACAACGCCTCGCGGTGTAGCGCCTCGATATGCCCAGGATGGCCGCCGACCGCCGAAAGGGCACGTGCATGGACGCTAGTTAGGAGACTCTCGAACACGGTTTCGCCGTTTTCAGCGATCCGGGGCCCTTGTTCTTCAATTACGTCCAGCGCATCGGCAACACGCCCAAGCGTGAGCAGCATTTCGGCACGAACCGTCGCATACCACGATTGCCAATTCCCGAATCCCGTGGCTCGCCATTGGTCAATCCCGCGTTCGACGAGGTTCAGTCCCGTCCGCGCGTCGCCTTGTTCGGCGATCGCCCAGCCGCGCACGATCAACGCCAACGCAACGAACTCCGGAAAGCCCCGAGCCCCGGCGAACTCGACGCAGCTGTCGGCCCACTGCAGCGCCGTGCAGGGATCGCGCCGGAAGGCAGCGACAATGAAGTTCGCCATCATAGCGAAGCCCAGCGAGTGCGGCTGATTGAGCTCCTCGGCAAGCTTCGCCGCTTCGAGCGCTTTCGCCACGGCAAAATCCGGATCGCCGGTCACGAAACTGCTTAACGCCAGATAGAAACGGCCGAACACCCCAAAGTCCATCATATAACGAGGATAGAGTTGGGCGTGAACGTCGGGCTTGTAGAGGGCGATGGACTCCGTCAGCAGCCGGCGCGCTTCCGCCGGCGCGCCGGTGTGAAAGCGTATCATCGCGGTCATGTTGTTCGCCGCCATGACGTGTTCTGGAATTGGCTCGGAGCGTGCAATTTCCATCAGTTGCGCCGCTAGCGGGTCGGCATGTTTGTGTTCCGCACGACCCCAGTGGTGCAGCGCGAGGCCGTACGTGATTGGGAAGCGTGCAGGCCGATCGGCTAACCGGTTCGTGGTGTCAAATGCGCGGCGTTGCGTGCGCCCAAACTCGGGATGGCCGGGGCCGTGCATGACCATGAGAGCAGGGCCCAGGCCTGCAAGCAAGTGGAGCTCCGCTCGCACGCGAGCTTCGTCTTCGGGGCACGATTCGAGTGCGGAAAGTCCGGCTCGAAAGTGAGCCGCGGCCTCTTTAGGCGCACCACGACGGAGTGCTTGTTGTCCCGCACGTAACCACCACTCGGCGGCCTCAAGACACTTGCCCGCATTGGTGAGATGCCGCGCTACTCCCTCAGGTTCCGTCGATGCCAGGTTCGGAAAATCCGCTACGATGATAGACGCAATGCGCGCGTGCACGTCGCGCCGCGCGCGCACCAGGATGGAATCGTACGCAGCATCCTGGACTAGCGCATGCTTGAAACTCAGAACATCAGGCGTCGACGTTTGTTGAACGAGTCCCGAGGACAAAAGGCGCTCAATGTCGTCTCGCATTGCTTCCGCAGAACTCTCGGCCACCGCCGCAACAAGTGCGACCGGGAAATGCCGCCCAATGACGGCGCCGATCTGCGCGATGCTCCGCGCCGGACCGAGACGGTCGAGACGCTCCGTGAGCAGGTCCAGCAGTGTCTCGGGCAACTCGAGTGCCGGCCCTCCTGCGATCTCGCCGGCAGAATTCGTCGTTGCATCGAGCACCATGTGTGTAAGCTCCTCGACGTAGAGCGGAACGCCGTCGGTCCGCGCAACGATGCCGGCAAACGTATCGAGCGGCAGACCCGTACCATCGACGATTCTTTCGACCATTTCGTGACTGTAATCAGGCGAGAGCCGCGCAAGCGAGATTTGTGTGACGTTGCTCTCGGCGGCCCAAGGAAGCACGGTGCCGAATCGCGCCGTTGCGAGCAGCAGCACGCGGCAATCCCGCAGGCTGTGCACGGCTTGTTCGACTAGGGCACTCGAGGTCGGATCGAGCCAATGAAGATCCTCGTATACGAGCAAAACGGGAGCACGTTGGGAAGTGCGTACGGGCAAATCGATGAGCGCGCCGACCGTGCGCTGGCGTTGCTCCATCGGACTCATCGCCAATGGAGGAAGACTCGCCGAAATCGAGAGCAGGCTCGCAAGTAGGCCAAACGTTTGAGGGTCTTCGACTCCCTCCTCGCGTAAGAATGCCTTAAGTTTGGCGAGACGCTCTTCGGTTGCGTCGTTCTCTTTGAAGCCGGCGACGCGTTGAAGTTGCGCGATGTGCGGATGCAATGCGGTGTTCACGAGCGTCGGCGAGCATTGCAATACGAGACGGCGATGCACCTGTTGGTCTAAGTTGAGCTTTTCCTCAAACGCCTGCAGCAGGCGCGACTTCCCAATGCCGGGATCACCTGTGACGAGCACAACTTGAGGATCGCCGCCCGACGCCGTTTCCCAGCAGGCGATCAATGCCGCTATTTCCTCTGCGCGGTTGACCATGGGCGTTCGCCTTTGACCGAGGCGGCGTTCCAAACGCGTCTCGACCGCACGTGTGCCCAACACGCCAAAAACTTGAATCGGCTCTTCGAAGCCCTTGAGCGAGTGGCAGCCCAGGTCGCTCCAAGTGAACGCGTCGCCGGCAAGCCGACGCGTGGACGCTGAAGCGACGACCGAGTTCGGGACCGCAAGATGCTGTAGGCGCGCTGCGAGGTTGGGGGCGTTTCCAATAAAATCGATGGCGTCGCTACGACCTCCAACCGGTTCCGGCGCGGCAACAACCATACCGGTCGCGACGCCGACGCGGACCAAAACTCTGACGTTGTGTCGCTTACCAAGCTCGGCGTCGATGCGTTTCGCGGCCTCGACGCTGGCAAGCGCTGCATAGACAGCATTGACCGCAGCTTCCTCGAGCGCTGTTGGCCAACCAAAATACGTCGCAACTCCGTCGCCTTCGATTCGCGCGGTATGGCCATGAAAGCGCTCGGCGGCCTCAACCATGGCCTTATGATAGGCAGCCATGATGTCCATGAGGTCCTCGGGGTCGAGCCGCTCGACCATCTCCGTGGATCCGACGAGATCGACGAACATGAACGTTGCTTGACGTCGCCCACTTGATGTAAGCAGCGGGCTTATTCGCGCCTCGACGATAACCGGCTTGCCGCACGCCGCGCAGAACCGGGCCGTTTCCGGCGTCTCTGCGCCGCAGCTCGCGCAGAACGTGGTCATCGTGGTTTTGTAGGGAACACTACCCATGGCTGGGTAGGACGGTCGCGGGTAAGCGGTCGGAAATCGCCGTACTGCGGGTGTCGTCTGAAGAAGGGACCGGCCTCGAACGGCGTGCCGCACGCACGCCCCCAGCGCGCCTCGAAGAGACCGTTTCGTACTAGCGCGGCTGTCGTCACTTTACCGTCGAGCGAGCCCCATGGGTAGAACGGACCGTGACCGGTGTTGTGGCGATCGTCGTCCGTGTCACAATGTCCACAGATCGTTCGCGCGGAGGCGACGTCGGCGCCGGTGTAAACGTCGTGATGATCGGCAAGCATCGTCTTTGCCATGCCGGCATCTATGCACCCCTTGTGCTCGTCTAGAAGCTGGCCAAAACGCACCCTGCGCGCCCCGCTATGCAAGACGTTATCGTAGTTCGAGCCGCCGGTGTCTTGGATGCAGATTACCTTTGAAAGTGGGATGTTGCAACTCGCGAACGCGCCCGAGTCGATTGGGCCTTGAGTCTCTTCGTGCGTCGCCGTGATTTCGTAGGCAGCGATGCGCGCGGTCGAGGCCTCTCCTAACAGCCACGTGTTCGCGTACCCTCCGTTATTCCCGGCTCGAAACAACTCGATCCACGTTTCGATCGTGTGAGCACGTTGCCCGGCCCTGCGCGCACGAACAAAGTACGGCAAAGCATCCTGCAGAAATCCGCTCGCGCCAATCGACGTGGAAGCGGCAACGATGCCCGCGGCATTCTGGCCGAAATCCATGCTGCTTGCGACGTACCCCGGCGCCGTCTGCATAGTGACGGCGTACCCTTCGCCGGCGGGTGGTTGGATGTGGGCGACAACGTTGTAGTGATCGCCATTTGCAAAGCGTTGCCACGTCGTGTGGGCTGCGAGGATCTGGCCGTCTGCGGTCCACTCTCCGGTGGATATAAATGCGCTGCAATGGTGACGAGTCCAGAGTTGATGCGGAGATCGCATCATCGGCAAGCCTGCGCTGGACGCTCCCGGAGCGGGACACTGCGACGGCAGCGGCACCAGGGGCTTCAGACGTCCGGCCAGCACTTCCGGAAACCACTGGCATATCATTTCGGGATAGCCGTTCCAGCCGAGCACTTCGTCAATAGAGATCGTTGCCTGCGACCCGCGGCCGTTTGCGTTGACCCCGTCAACGATACCGGACAGCTCCTCGAAAATTTGTTGCGTGGCATCGTCAGCCGGATTGCCCCCTCCGTTACGGGAGAGACGATCGAACCACATCGCGCGAGCATTTGCCGCCCACCACGAAAATGGCGTGGCCGTATCGAGCCACAGTAAGTCGGCGATGGAACGCAGCGCGTCGCGGATCTCTGCGGCGAGGAGCCACCCGTGCTGGCACCCGCGCTCGTACGGGGTGCCTTCAATATGCAACTCGATCCAGCCGTCGCGGTCGAGCCGCCACGCCGGACCACTGCGAACTACGGAATTCGATTCCGCCACCGACATCCGCCGCGCTATTCCAACACCGGCACGTAAGCGGTCCATCCCACGCCGCTCGGCAGCGTCGGCCCCGTCGCGGGAAGAGCGTCGCGCAACTCCTGCAGCGTGCCGCGATCGTAACCAGCGGGAAGCAAAAGGTCGTTCGAGAGCGCGGCCATCTGCGTTTGCGCTTCTTCTACGTATAGTCGCGCGATTCGCAAGGTCATCTCGCGATCGCGGCCGACGCCATAGTTACGCCCCACTCGATCGAAGGGAAGCCCAACTTTCCACCGGCGCGCGAGGTGCATCCCTAGATGCCACAGGCACTGCGTCATACCGTCGATCGCTTTGTAACGGATGAAACGATCCTGCGAACGATAGCCGGCGTCTAGCAAGATAAGGAGAATCCAGTAGTGCATGTTGGCCAAGAGCGCTACTCGTTTCGCCGATTCGTCCGGAATCGTGTCGCTATAACCGTCAAAGGCGGTTCCGTGGAACAGCTCGTCGGCCGGGTAGTTTGCGCTTTGCGGATCGTTCCAGATTGTCTCATCGCTGCCGAACGCGACGCCGGTAAACTGTTCTTTGAAAAAATTGTAGTGGGCGATCTCGCCCTGACCCTGGAGCGCATGAAGACGCTCGAACCATAATTGATACTGGAACCGGTCCGGCAGTAAGCCCTTCTCCGCGCTTTCTTGAAAACAGTCGAGTATGCGGCGATAGACACTCCCGACATGATTCGGCACGCTCGCACCGGGCAGCTCTTGGAGGACTGCGCTGATAAAACGTAATTCTGGTACGTTCCCTGCGTGAGCACGCGGGTCGAGGGCAGTATCGTCAGCTTCGATCCAAAGGTATTTTGCAACGACCTTCTTGTTAAGGCTTTCAAAGTCCAGGGCGAACGGATAGATGTCCGCAGGAAGCGGAAATTGGTGCGGGTTGAGGTTCGGAGAGGCGCCCAGCTCTCCCAGAAGACCGTTGGCCTGGCTTAAGTGCTGCATCTCCTCGATGCAAACGTCGAGGTAGTTATGATGATAGTCCGTCCGTTCCTCGGGCATGCCCCCCATCCGGTGTTCCATAAACAGGTTCGGATCAACACGGCCACGCACGTGTTCGTAACGGTCTTTGATCGAAAACATCGCGAACAAATACGTGATCATTAAGCTATGCTCGAGACCTGCGGCTTCGGCTACCAGACGTATCAGCTCGAGGAGCGGGTTGTCGGTTACGTGTGCGACGAACCGATGCACGCCTACGTACGGCGCTCGAGCAAAACCGCGCGTGTTCGGCATCACTTCACCCCGGCGAGAACGTTTTTGCAGAACTTCCGAAGCAAGTCGCGCCGCGTCGACGACAAGTCTCGAGTGCGAGGCATGTAGGCCCAGTGATCCCACAAAGCCGGGTCGGTCGTCTTCAGAAGATATTGAGCGGCGGTCGGCGTAGCCCAAGCGATGCCGCTTTCGGCCGTCATATTCAAACGCTTTGACATCGCCGGCAAGATCAGCGCGTAGTAGCGAAAAACGTGATGGTACACCGCATCGTAGTCGACCTTATCGTCGGGAACGGCCGCCGCAGCGGCGTCATACGGCAACACGCGTAGAAACGTGTAGAATTCCTGAAAGGTGAACTGCCCGACTTGCTCGCCCGTCATGGGCTGTGGCCATTGTCCGGGCGCAACGTAGCGGAACATGCGCACGCCGGGTCCGTCGACGGGCTTCATTTCGTGCATGCCGGAGCCGCCCACGATGGTAAGCAGCTCGGTGCCGAGCTGCGATGGCCAAACGTACAGGCCGGGCTTGCGCGGATCGCCGCTGGGCGTGAACTTCCACTGCTCGACGCCCAAAGTCACGTTAGCTTCCGGCACGCGGCCGCGCCGGCGAACGTAGAGCGGAACGGAGCCGCACAGCGGGTCGGTCGGATGGTTTGCCCGTGGCGCAGGCCGGATGACCGGCTCGGTCGATCTCGGAGGCGCTTCGTCCAAATACGCGGCCTCGCAATCGGAGCCGACGAAGAATTCCGGCTCAAACAAAAGCACGCCGTGGGTACTTGAGCTTAGCACGAGTTCCTGGCCGGGATCTTCGAGCAGCGCACGCACCTTATCGGTGACGACCCAGTTATAGATGCCGCCGTGTTGTTCGAAGTAGGTCTTCTCGTTCACCACAGGGCCGATCGCCGTAACTCTGGCCCCGTTCTGACTTGGATTCGCACCCGCAGGCGTCGCCGCGCGAACGCCGATCGAAAACTCATCCAGCTCGCCGAATTTCTCGCCACCCTTGCCATCTTCGGGAAGCGAATTGATCAGGTCTACCGACAGGGTGCCCGAAGCCTCATCGAAATGAGCGACTGCCGGCGCGATATAATACGGCTTGTGGTCGCTACGGTACTTATTAACGTATGACTTAGCCGGCTTGAGATATCGGCCAAGCGTTAGCGATTCGGGTTCGCCGTTGACCCAAGGTGCGATGGTCCCCAGCACCCAGCCGATCGCCGGATTTTCGGTTTGGATACCGGCAGTGAAGTCTTTGTTCAAGGCGGCATCGCTGATCCGGGGATACGTCAGATAAAGGTTGTAGCGAACTTGGAGTCCTCGTACGCCTGGCTGGAGCAGGGCCTTATGCAGCGCAGCCGCGGCAGGCGATTGCGGCCCTTTTGGCGTCGCTTCCCGCGGCCACCAGTGATGCAGCATCTCATCGTACTCTTCGCCGAGATCCGGCAGCCGCTCCAAGTCTTCCGGTAACACCTCGATGGAATGGATGAAGGTGGCTGAGGCTCCGCCGGCGCCTCCGCTCGTCGGATCGACCGCGGCGTGAAACGAGGCGTTGCGATACCAGTTGAGCGATCGCGTGACGGCGCGGGTAGGGCGCCTGCTGAGAAAAACGCCCGTCCCACCGAGCGCGTCCGGCGCATTGATTTCCAAAGCGCCGGCGAATATTTGCGTGCAATCAAAGCCTTCGGGGTTCACATCGCAGACGAATGCGCTCCGCAGACCAACTCGCGCGCCGATCATCGGTTCGGTCTTCGGGTCGTTGCGCAGGTCATTTGGCGCGAGCTGCGCGGAAACGATGTTAACGAACTGAGCTGTACCGGTTTCCCCTGTCTGCGCGTTGGCGTCGCCGAACCGGAAGCTCATGTCGCCGAAATAGTTCCACTGCGCCCGCAAGAGCCCATTAGGGTCGAGTCCCTGCATCCACGTAAAAAAGTCCGCGTCATCTAAATCGCTTGCGATCGGAGCGACCTGCTCGGTGTTCACCGTGACCGTGATTTCGGTTCCCGGTCCGAGGCTGTTGTTATTGCCAGTGCCTGGATTGACGGACTGCGTCCCCCAAAAGTGAAGACGCGGAAAGCTAAAGATACTCAAATTCATCCTCCAAAGCTTGACCAGTAACTTTTTAAGATGACGCCAGCTCTATCTTAGCATCCAGGCGACGCCGGCGAAAGCCACTTCGGCTCGGGTCTCGATCTCAACATAATCGCCGATGCCCGAGGCCGGCGCGCCGATCGTCTCGGCGGATGACGCCCTGCTCCTGTGCCTGGCGAAAAGAGACGGCCTCGCCGGACCACCAGGCGCGTCGATTGCCTTTTTTGAACGTCTCACCATGGCACTGACGGCACCGCTTCCTACCGGAGCGGTAACGCTGCTCTTTACCGATATCGAAGGCAGCACGCAGCACTGGGAGCAGCAGCGCGCGGCGATGCCCGATGCGCTGCGCAGGCACGACGAACTCATCCGCTCGACGATCGAAGCGCACGGCGGTTATATCTTCAAGACCGTGGGCGATGCGTTCTGCGCGGCCTTCTCGCAGCCATCGGACGCGTTGGCGGCGGCAGCCGACGCGCAGCGCGCTCTAGCACGCGAGGATTGGAGCTCGGTTGGCGGCCTTTTGGTACGCATGGCGATGCATAGCGGCGCAACCGATGAGCGCGACGGCGACTATTTCGGACCGCCAGTCAACCGGACCGCGCGGCTCGTCGAGATCGGCCACGGCGGCCAGATATTGATCTCGCACGTGACGCGAGATCTTGCTCACGACGGCCTGTCCGAGGGTACAACGCTCGTCGATCTCGGATCCCAGCGACTGCATGATCTCACCGAACCCGAGCACGTATGGCAGCTCGACGTCGCAGGTTTACCCAACGAGTTTCCGCCGCTGCGCTCGCTCGACACGCTGCCCAACAATCTGCCCATCGCGCGCACCATGTTCGTCGGGCGTGAACACGACGTCGCCGAGGTTAAAGAGTTGCTCGAACATCATCGCTTGCTCACGCTCGTTGGTTCGGGTGGCGTCGGCAAGACCCGCCTCGCGATCCAAGTCGGCGCGGAACTCCTCGATCGCTATCCCGATGGGATCTGGTTCGTCGACTTCGCTCCGATCACCGATCCCGAGCTGGTCGCCAGCGTCGTCGCCCAAGCGCTGGGCATGAGCCAACAGCAAGGACGCCGCGTCGAGGAGGCGATTCCGCAATGGCTCAGACGCAAGCAGCTGCTGCTCATTTTCGATAACTGCGAGCACGTTTTGGAGACCGTCGCTGCGCTTGAGGATGCAATCTTGGTGACAGCGAAGGACGTTCGCATCTTGTCGACGTCGCGCCAAGGGCTCGATATCAGCGGAGAAGCGATCCACCGGCTCCCGTCGCTTGCCGTCCCCCCCGAACCTGCCGGTTTGAAGTCGGACGAGGCAATGCGTTACGACGCCGTCGCGCTCTTCGTCGCACGCGCCAAGGCGGCCGACACGCGCTTTGTCCTCACCGATGACAGCGCACCCGTCGTCGGCGAGATCTGCCGTCGGCTCGACGGGATTCCGCTCGCCATTGAGCTGGCCGCCGCCCGCGTGAAAGTGCTTTCGATCCCCAACCTCGCGCAGCGGCTGAACGAACGCTTTAAGATTCTCACCGGAGGAGGCCGAAGCGCCCTGCCACGTCAGAAAACGCTGACCGCGCTCATCGACTGGAGCTATGACTTGCTCGCGCCGCAGGAGCAGCGCTTGTTCGCACGGCTGGGCGTCTTTGCCGGAGGGTTTGGTCTGGATGCCGTTACGGCAGTGTGCGGCGGCGAAGGTCTCGATGAACTCAACCTCTTCGATCTGCTCGCGTCACTGACCGACAAGTCACTGGTCATCGCCGACACCAGCGGGGAGCGCGAGCGCTATCGCCTGCTCGAATCCACCGCTGCGTACGCGCTGGAGAAGCTAGCGGCATCAGGCGAGCGCGAGCGCATGGCTCGCCGCCACGCCGAGTACTTCCGCAGCCTCGCAGAGACAACTCATGATCGCAAAGGCGCGCTTTTGGCGTGGCGTACCGGTGTGGAGCTAGAACTTGATAACTATCGGGCAGCGCTCGGGTGGGCTCTAACTCAGGGAAATGACAACGTCGTGGGCGGGGCTATAGCCGGCGCGCTGGGACCGCTGTGGTTTAACGCAGGCCTCGGCGTCGAGAGCCGCTATTGGACCGAGCTGGCTTTGCAACGTGTGAACGAAGCCGAACAGCCGGGCATCGCGGCACGCCTACAGCATGTTCTCGGTGGGTGTCTATCCGGTAAGCGTTCGTACGAGGCGCTCGAGCGGGCCATACGGCTGTACCGGTTGGTGGGCGATGTCCGCGGTGCAGCTCGTGCGCGAGCGGGCCTTGCCTTCACTCTTTTCTTGATGGGGCGGCTCGACGAGGCGAGCGCGGCGATCGCAGAGGTACTTGCGGCATGGCGCGAACTCGGAGACGATTTCGAGGTGGCAGGTGCTGTCATAATACAGGCTGCCATCGAGTGGGGCCGCGGCGATGTTCGCCAAAGTCGCGAACTCCACGCGCGCGCGCTCACAACGTTCAGGGCTCTTGGCGAAGAGGTCAGCGAGGCGATCGTGCTCGTCAACTTAGCGGAGCTGGAGTCCTCCGATGGGCATCCCGAGCAGGCATTGCGCTCTGTCAGCGATGCGCTCGAAATCCTCTTGCGCGGGAAGAACGCAACCGTCATTGCCACCGCCCTTGGCAACAGAGCCGACTACCGCATCGCGCTCGGTGACGTCGGAGGAGCCCGCGTATCGGCACGCGAGGGCTTGCGCTTTGCTCGGCAGGCACAAAATGAAGGACTCGTCGCGAGTTCGCTCGAGCTTTTCGCGTTGCTCGCGGCGCTTGAAGACGATGCACAACGCGCTGCGCGGTTGCTGGGTTACGTGGATGCCCAGTACGGCCGGATTGAACAGCAACGCACGCTCACCGGGAAAGGCCTGCACGACAAGCTCCTCGCGGCACTGCGCGAAACGCTGAGCGAGGATAAGATCGAGGCGCTCGCCGCCGACGGCGCCGCGTGGTCGGAAGATTGCGCGGTTGAGGAAGCACTGAAAGTTTAGGTCACCGTACCGATCCCCCGCAGCTATGCACCTGCAGTCGGACTTCCGAGCGCGCAGCAGAAATTCGCAAGAACCATTCTTTCGCTTAGGACAATCAAGATGGCTTCGCACCGTGGGGTTCACAACGCTCGAAAAAAGTGCTAGCCTTCAAGGCGTGCGAGCGCTCGGTGAGTCTGGTCGATGGCTTTTGGCATCTTGCACCGGACGACTTGTGATCCCGACATCTAGGCTCACACGACTCGCGATGACAATGCTCGCACTTACCGCTTCCTGTCTATTCTTGCAGGGTCAAGCGGCGCAACCGGGTCTGTTCACGATCGGCGATCCCTCTCCCGATTTAAAGTTTGGTGTGCCCGCCACCGGCCAGGCTGGTAGCGCCGGGCGCATAGTAAGCCTAGTAATGGCTCCGGACGGCCAGACTCTGTACGCGGCTGCGGAGATTTCGGGCGTATGGAAGTCAGCGGACGGAGCACATACGTGGACGCACGCGAGCAACGGATTGTTTAACGGAAGGGCCGCGAGTCACGCTTCGCTTGCGATTGATGGACAAAGTTCAAACCGCTTACTCTTTGCGAGTGGCGCTGATGACGGACGGCCTAATCATCCTTACGGCGGTCTATGGGTCTCAAACGACTCCGCCGCGACTTGGGCCCACGTCCAACTCTGCGCGGCCGAAACGGTGATTAGAAGCGTGATCTTTGCCTCGGGCCAGCCATATGTTGCGACGCAGTGCGGCCTGTGGACGACCGGAAGCGCAAACTTGGCGACGGGGAGCTGGACCGAGCTTTCAAACTGGCCGCAGGACACGGCGATTAGGGAGATGGCCGACGGGGGTAACGGGACCGTCTTTACGTGTGCTGCGACGAGCACTGGGGCGACCGTTTATCGTGTTTCAAATCTCCCTGCCGCGTCGTTTAGTTGGCGACCGCTGCCTGGCGAGTGTTTCTCGCTGGCGCCGGCCCCGACCGGAGGCGGGACTGCTGGAGACTCGGTTGTCGTCGCCTATCAGATTACGCCACAAAGCCCAAATCAATCTTGTCAGCCCCATCTGCCACTCGAGTGCGTTGAGGTCGCCGTCCTGGATCTGGTAACAGGGCAGGCGCAGTTCCTCGGTCGCGACCTGGCCCAAGCGTGTTGCGGCCGGCCTCAGGTGCGGACCGCGCAGATTGGGAGCGCGTCGTCAGCCTTATTGCCGGGCTTCGCCTACGATGTGTACGCGACAGATGGCTGTAGATGGTTCGCATTAGACGCTTCGAGTGCATCGCCGACGTCCACGAGTTGGAAGCCCATCATGCCGCGCGGAAGCGGCGACTGCAAGGGCGCGACGGGTATACACGTCGACGCTTGGGACATGGCTTTTGGCCCGAACTACGATCCGCCCAGCGGGAAGTGCACAGCCTACGCATCGACTGATGGAGGAATCTATGCGAGCGACGAAACGGCTAACGTGCCTGCGGGCGGATGCGTATCGGACTGGGTCTTCGCACAATCCGGATTGCATGCGTTAAACAGCACGAGCATGGGTGGTATTCCGTTGCCGTTTTACCAAAATACTGCCTATCTTTTCCTGCCGACCGGAGACAATGACGTCTGGGCGCGCCCCAATCAACTAGCGTTGTTACCGTCCGTCACGTGGTTTCCAATGCGCGACAATTTGGGCGACGCAGGCCAGGCGCTCGTCGATCCCTTAGCACCGGAGTACGCGCAAGTATCTCGCAACGAGGATTACCGTCTCGCGACGGGCGCCGTGAGTTCCCCAGCACAGCCACCACCTTCTAACATCGTACCGACGCCGAGTAATGCACCATGTACCAGTGGGAGCGGCAATTGCTACGACGACGGAGTCTTCGGAGCCCCCGGAAACGGCGGAATTGCCGCGGTCCTCACACTGCTCCATGCGACCGATGTGCCCACATATGCAGCCGACTTCGTCGCCGTCGCGGCGGTCAACGTTCCGGCGGCGCCGGCGCCGACGCCGTCGCGAGGGCCCGACATGGTTCTACGATGCGAGGGGCAGGATTGCAATGGACCAGGCGTCCATTGGACCGACCAATCACCGTCGTCTCACTTCAATCATGGCATCGCCAAGGTACTCGCGTCCGGAGGGCATACCGCTCCGGTGATCTACGTGTTAACACCAAGACTTCACGATCCGCACCCCGGCCAAATTTGGCGCAGCAGCCCGGCCGGCGCGCTTCCGGTTACGTGGACGATCGCAAACGGTACGGGTGCCACGTCATTGAAGAACCCGGTGAATTTCTTCGTGAATCCCTACGCGCCCACGGAGCTTTACGCAGTCGACGCCGGCGACAGGACTATAAAGGCGAGCATCGATGGCGGACAAAGCTGGAACGTCCAGTGGACGCTCACCCAGTTTGCAACCAACAGTCAAGTTGGGACTGGGAATGCCTATTATTTCGGCTGCGGCGGCAATGACGAGGGGCCGCCGTATCCGCCATATACTGGTGGATGCGCGCTCAGCGGTATGTCGTTCGACCCGTTTAACCCGACCCTGCGAGTCGCAACCTCTGAATTTGGCGGCCTGGCGTTCTCCCGCGATTCGGGGCGCGATTGGATGCCATTGAACGTGACCAACAATGTGGTTTCGGCGGATAGTCCCTTGACGGAGCAAGTCAACTCCGCTTTCTACTACTACCCAAAGGAGACGATCTACGCGGCTCTCCACGGCGGCAGCATGTTGTCCGTCACGGGGCCGTTTCCGGCGCTCGAACAGATGACGTTAATCTATCCACGCAGCGCGGCAACGCGTGTCCTCGTGAACGTAAGTCCAACGGGTCTCTGGTTTTGGCTTACGAAGGATCGCGACGGATCGTTCTCGGGAACGTTTCTCTTTGATTCCTCAAGGTACAAGCAACTAACAGTTGCGTTCGGGACGCCCCCCTTCACTTCGCGACAAATGACCTACACCCTAACGGCGGCGGAATTGTTAAGTGGCGTGGCCGTTCGGACATGTACGGCGTGCGTGCCATAACGGCCGTCTCCTCCGGGCCAAGCGTTAACCGGACGTGAAATCGGTGCTCTGTCCGACTTCGATAATATAACCGTCAGGATCGCGGATGTAACAGCGAATCTCGCCGTACTTGGCAATCGGTTCCTTGAGGAACTCGGCTCCTCGACTCTTCCACAATTCATAGCACGCTTGAATATCCGCAACGCGGATATTCATAAAGCTGCTGATCTTATCCGGGTCGGCGGGGACGCTGAGCGTTACTGTCGGCTTGTCCGGGGTGGGCCCGCCCCCGACGTTGACAATAAGCCACGTATTCGCGATCTGAATGTGCCCAGACGCGCCCTTGCTATCGCCTCTGCTCAGAATGCGGCCGCCGAAGACCCTTTCATAGAAATCGGCCGATCGATCGATATCGGCGACGGTGATAAAATGGGTGACGGTGAAGCCGTCGCGCGGGGGCATCTCATAGCTCTTCTGTTCGATTTGTACGCCGCTCATTGACGACCCCTCTCACATATAGTGCACGTCCACCGATACCGGTTCGCTGGTATTCATACCTGCTGCCGATTAAGCCTGACCAGGAAAGGCAAAACGATCCGACCAAGTATCGGGGTCGACGCAAGCGGACAGTCAATCATTCTCAACGGTTTCGCGCCCGGGCCCCACAAAGTACGAATCCAGCTCGTTGATGCAAACCACCATCCGACCGACGAGGGGCACCGTCGAGTTTATTGTGCCCGCGCACTAAACTATAACTGCAATTGGAGAGATCAATGGACGAAGTACGAGTCGAGCAGAAAAGCTATCAGATGCCACCGCACGAGGGGTTTACTGTCGCTCACTTTCTCACAGTGGCCGACCTCGAGCGATCCGCCGAATTCTACAAAACGGTCTTCGGGGGAGAAATTGTCAGCATGGGCGATGGAAACGCACCGCCGTACATCAAAATCGCAAATACGTGGCTCATAATCAACGTTGGGGGCGGTCCGACACCTGACAAACCGACGGTGACGCTCCGCCCCCCTCCCGACCCCAATGAAATCAGTAGCTTTATGAATATCCGCGTAGCAGATATTCAGGCGTGCTACAAGTTATGGAAGAGTCGGGGAGCGACGTTTCTTACCGAACCTCTGGACAAGTATGGTGAGACACGCTGCTACATCCGCGATCCTGACGGTTACATCATCGAAGTCGGGCAGAGCAAAGCTGGGGTCGCCTATGGATAAGAAGTGGCTAGGGACAAAGTTGTATTAATAACGGGCGCATCGCACGGCATCGGCGCAAGCTTAGCAGCTGCGTATAGCGAAGCCGGATGCAACCGGTGGTCCGGCCCCTCTTGGGAGGCGGGATGCGGAGATTGGCATTTGTAATTTGCGGCGAATAATACATCCACGAACGCGAGGATTGGCCTAAGTTCAAGCTAGAGCGGGATAGCCTGTCCGGGAAGCTGGCGGCCGAACGCCGATCGGGCTGCTTTAAGCTGCGACCACTGGTTCATGTAAAGTCTTTGACCTAGGCCTACTCAGCAACTGGCCAAGGACCCCGATTCGCTCGTCCCAGGTTAAGATGCGGCGCTGTCCAAACGCTAAAACTAATGTTTTTCATCCTGCTTTTCTTTCATTTACTGGCAGTTGCGATGCTATTCGCGGCCGTGGGCATCGAGCTGGCCGTGTACGTCGCATTGCACCGGGCTCAAACGGTAGCGCAGGCGCGCGCCGCACTCTCCAACGGTCCTCTAATCGGGCCAATCATGGGATTCGGCGTCTTGTTGCTCGTCGCCATGGGCGTCGCGATGGTGTACGCGGGCGGCTTTGGATGGCAAGCTTGGACGATAGTCGTGTTCATCGTGACGATTTTTTTGGCGATAAACGGCCCACTTACGAACGGCAAACGCGGCGAAGCGCTGTATCGCTTGGCGCAGAACGCACCCGACGGTCCAATCACCCCCCAACTCGAGACCGCGCGAGCGGATCGCGTGCTGAACTACTCGGTGTTCATGACCACGTGCGAACTGATTGCGGCGCTGTACATCATGTCGAATAAGCCCGGCCTTGCCGGCTCGCTCCTGTCGGTTGCGATTGGTGCGGTGTTCGCCCTTGTCCCGATGGCCCTCGTGACGCGAAAGAAGGCCGGCTCGGGATCGAACGTCTCCGCGTAGTGGTTAAGCGGCCGGTCGGCATCGCCGTCACCCGAGTCACGTAAGAAGCCGGGCGATCTCACTTGAGTTCGACGAAGATGACATCTGTGTCGGTCGTACCCGTGTTCTCGCCGACGTGCGTTTGGGCAGAGTTCCAGATGACTTCGTGAGGCGATTTTTCGACGTTTACAGTGCGGTCTCCGACAGTCAGCCTCCGCTGGAAATTACTGAGAGTGACGAGGACGCTATCGGGGTGGTGATGAGGGTTAGTTCTGTCACCGGGCCTATCCGTATATCGCAGTACGCGCACGCGGTCGTTCTCGAAGAGAACTTTGTACAGTTGCGGATCGGTTACTGTGGGATCTTGTTCCATCTTGCGAGTTGCTCCGTTTTACGAGGAAGAAAGTGAACTTGCGCTCTAGCAGAACGTGTGGCGATTCGATGACTTGCAAACGCTTTCCCGACTCCTCGCGGTACTCAGCCAGGTCCGCTGTGGCAGGAGGCCCAGACCTTATCGATGCCCCGCGTCGCTCGCGTGGTTGGGACTGGCGACGGTAATCGGCGTGATGGCGTAGCGAAAAAGCGCACAGAGCTGCAAAAAACCCGCGTAAATGCAGGCTTATGTGAACGTAGCGGGAGCGTGTAGGAGGTTCTCCTAGCGTCCCCGCCACTACTCGCTGAGTCTCGAGAGTCCCTGATAGTACTGGCAATTTCGCGTATAGGGCTGTGAACGCAAATAGAAATCGCAATCAACTTTTGGCCGATTCTGTGTAGTAAACGGTGCAGTGAGCCGCTTCTCGCCAGCGCCAACGGGAATCGAACTTTTCGAAGACGGGCGTCGCCCGCGCTTCGGCGAGACACCCCAGCGACCGTCTGATCGTAAACGTACATGCACGCGCCCAAACTGGCGGTGCAGACGTTGACCTGAAAGAATCCGGCCTGGCGGTCGGCGGAATCGAGGGCTGACGAGCATTCCTGTCTAAAAGACGAAGCCGCGGTGAAAACGGACGCTATTAAGCCTGGCGACAGCGCAGAAGTTCATAACCGGCGTGAATTACCGCGTCGATAGTGAAATGACGGCGCGCTGACGAATGTGCGCTTGCAACATGGATCAGTGAATCGATCGTCCTTTCCATCTACTGTGAAGAAAGAAAGTTCCGGAATGTCGCGCGTCATGAAGCCCAGCATTTACGTGCCTTCCAGAGCGATAAGCGTTCCCTAACTTGCTGTATTCTTGCGCTTGCGAACCCCTGGGCATGCGTTACGATCGCATCATCCGCGCATACAAGCGCGACTTGATGCGTTACGAGGAGGTACGGACGTGAAAGTACAACTTGGCGCGGTCTGGCATTTTAGCCTTGCCGTCAGAGACCCGGAGAAGAGCGCGCAGTTTTGGACCAAGAACTTCGAACTGCAGGAAATGTTCCGGTCCGATGAGGGCATCGGGCTGACGAACGACGCGATTATCATCGGGTTCTTCAAAGGCACACCACATCCGGACACGATCGACCACATGTCGTTTCACCTCGACAGTATGCGCGCGCTGCGCGAAGCGCTCGAGGTGTTGAAGAGAAATGGCGTAGAACTGGAAGATCCGGGCGACGAGATCGGCCCTTCAGCGCCGGGCTCGCCGCATATGGGTTTGTGGTTTCACGATCCGGACGGGTATCGCTGGGAGCTCTCGGTTCAGAACGGTGCCCGCGAGCGCTAACCGCGCAGCGCTGACGAGGCGATATGCACTAAAATGATACCTGCTCACAATTCCTCCTTATGCTAAACGCCACCTCAGGTCACTAGAGCGCGTCGTGGAGTCGGGCAGGAAGTCCGCAACGCTGGCGATTAGTACGTCTTAGTCGGCTTCGAATTTTAACGTTGGCGGGAGCGTGTAGGAGGTTCTCCTAACGTCCCCGCCACTACCCTCTGAGCTTCGAATATCCTTGCTGGTACTGGCAATTTTGCGCATAGGGCTACGAAAGCCTATAGAAATCGTAGGTCGCTTCTGGCCGATTCTGTGTAGTGAACGGTGTAGTGAGGCGCGGTCTGCCTTTAACGCCCTCAGGCCGATCTGTTGGATGGCAGTTCCTGCTCCCTGTTTCGTCGGGGAGGTTGGACCTACGACTGCTGAAGCACTTTAAACCCGGCCTCAAGCGCCGCGAACGTTTCAAGGTCGAAATCTCCGTCCGGACCTAATGGTGTCGCCGGAAAAGTGGAGGTCTCCCAACCTGCCGCGATTTGCGCGAGGTCGTCGGGTAGAAGACCTGGAGCGGCTTGCACGATCTGATGGAGTGAGTCGACCGTCGCGCGAATCAGGAAGTCAAATTCCACGGCGTTAAGTGGGACGGCAAGTACTTGGCCGTCGGCGATCAGTTCGCCGTCAAACACGGCTTTACGAGCACGATCTACCAAATTTCGATTAGCGGAAGTAGCGGAACGACCGTCAACACGATGGTTCTCACCGGTTCGTCGGAAATATCGCAGTTCTGGATTCCGCGCGTGGACCGCGGTCCAAAACATCGCTACGGCACTCAACTAATCGGCCCAGATCAAAACGGCGCAAACACGCTCATTTGGGACTACCCGTCCGGCGGCAGTCCGATCAAGACCATCTCTGGCGAAAGCGACCCCGTGGGCGCGACGGTCAGCCTCGCAAAGAGCTAACGGCCCGGCGCCCAATGAACCGAAAGCCCCTGGCTGCTAGCAAGCGCAGTGGCTAGAATCAAGCATGGGCTTCACACGTGCCCTTATTATGGCTGGGGGGAAGTCCGAGCGAATGCGAGCCGGCGCGGGAGGTCCGCACAAGGCCCTTGCTCGGGTTCGTGGTCTTACGCTGCTCGAGTGGAACGCGCGTCAGCTGCTGCGCCATGGCTTCCGCGACATCGTCGTAGCGGTCAGTTCCAGAGAGCCCGAACTCTGCGATTTCGTACGCGCCTCGCTTGCACCGGTGACTGCGCGTTCCGGCGCCAAAGTGACGTTATACGAAGAAAAGTCGCCGTTAGGGAACGTTGGCGCGGCGCGAGAGATCGTCGGCAACGCCGACGAGGTGCTGATGTACTACGTCGACAATCTCGCATCGATCGACCCGCGACGCCTCGTCGATTTTCACGAAAGAGGCGGTTTTGCCGCGACCATCGCGACGCATGTGGAACCGTTTCAAATACCGTTCGGCCGGCTGTTGTTACACGAGGATCGGGTTACAAGCTATGCTGAGAAACCCGTCTTTGCGGTTCAAATATCGAGCGGCACCTGCGTGCTTTCGAAGAAAGCCTGCGCTCTCATTCCCGAAGGCAAGCCGACCGGAATTAGCGAGCTTTTCGCAATCCTAGCGGAACGTGGCGAAGCGGTCGGCGCGTTTCGGCACGGCGAGCGTTGGATCGACATCAACGACCCGGCCGCGCTCGAAAAAGCGCGCATCCTCTTTGAGCGGGATTTTCGCGCCGCGAGCGGCGGTGCAGCGTGACACGCCTGCGCGTGCTCTCGGTCGTGAACTCGCTCTATTTCGGTGGCGCGGAGTGCCGCCTGCTGAGCCTTTCAAGGCAGATCGACACGGATCGTTTCGATCAAACCGTGCTGACGCTCAAACGGGTCGACCCGGATCGCGAGCGCGAGTTCGGAAGCCTGCGCCCCCATTTTGCGGCAGCGAACGTCGAGATTCACAACCTTAATGAGGAAGCACCGCGCACGGGTAGCGCACACGGCACGGTTGCGAAGGTTGCTCGTTCGATGCCGCGGCTCGCGCGGACTCTCCTAAAATTGACCAAATACATCCGCGCCCATCATATCGACGTGGTCGATACGCACTGCGGCACGGCCAACAAAATCGGCGTCGCCGCGGCCGTTCTCGCAAATCGGCCGGTCGTAGCCACGACGTACGGCTTGGAGGTATTTCGTCCCTTATGGCTATGGCGAGTTTCCGAAGCCGTCATGCTGACGTCCGCTTCGGCCATCGTTACCGACTCCGATGCGGTCGCGGTGCAGATTAGACGCACCGTGCTGCGGCGGCGAAAGATCGCGGTGATCCCGAACGGAATCGGGCCGCCGCGAGTGGGCCGAAGCCGCGAAGAGATGCATGCCGAGCTGGGCATTCCGCCGGATCCTCGGATTCGCGTCATCGGTCAGGTAGGATCGCTGACGCCACGCAAAGGACAGCTCGTTCTGCTCGAAGCGGCTTACCGGTTACGTCAGGTCGATCCGAACGTGCACTTTGTAATCTGCGGCTATCCGCGGCATCCGCTCGATTATGCGCGCGCGCTCTATGCGCGCGCGGTCGATCTCGGGCTCACGCGGTGCGTGCATTTCATCGGATATCCCGGTCCGATTGGCGACATCTTCGAGGCGATCGACGTTCAAGTTCACGCCTCGATCGAGGAATCGCTTCCGCAGGCAATTATCGAAGGCATGGCGCTCGGGAAGCCAGCGGTGGTGACCGCAATCGCCGGGATTCCAGCTATGGTGTCCGACGGCGAAACCGGCGTCGTCGTCCCGCCCGGCGATGCCGGCGCACTGGCAGCCGCACTCGCGCGCTTGCTACGCGACCGTTCCGCCCTCGAGCGTTTGGGCGTGGCGGCGCGGCAGCGTTACGCGGAACGGTATACCGATGCGCAGATGGCGCGCAGTCTCGAGAGGCTTTTCGTTGATGTTGCGCAGTCCCGGCCTGCGTAGGTCGCCCGCGCGCAAGTCGCGCGTTCTCGTCACCGGCGGTGGAGGCTTTATCGGATCGGTCCTCGTCGACGCTCTTGCGGCCCTTGAGGTTCCGCTGAATGTGTTGGCCGGAGCACCGGGAGAAGCAATCCGAGAACCGCCCGCGAACGCAACGGCGTATCACGCGGAGATCACCGACTTCAACGCGATCCGTGAAGCGGCGGCCGGCTGCGACGTCGTCGTCCACATGGCGGGACCACCTTCGGTGCGAGCCTCGTTTGACGCGCCCGAATGTTATGCTCGCATCCACGTAGCCGGCACGGCTACGGTGCTCGACGCGTGCTCGAAAGCGAACGTCAAAAAATTCGTCTATATTTCGTCGGCCGAGGTCTACGGCAGGGCTGCAACGCAGCCCGTCGTGGAGACGCAAACGCCCGATCCGCGTTCTCCTTACGCCGCCGCAAAGCTCGGAGCGGAGCATATGGTCCGCGCCTTTGCGAACACGTTTGGAATTAGCGCCCGGATAGTACGTCCATTCTCCATTTACGGACCCGGACAGCAGAGCTATGCGTTGGTTCCGACCATCGTCCGGCAGGCGGTCACGGCCGACGCGATCGTGCTCTCCGATCTGACGCCGGTTCGCGATTACTGTTACGTAAGCGACCTAGTTGATGCGATTTTGCTGGCCTGCGATCTGGAGAGTTCGGGCGTAGCCCTCTTTAACGTCGGAACCGGCACCGGCACCAGCGTCCAGCATCTGGCTGAAGCGATTCTTGCGCGCGTCGGGCGGAAGATCCCGATCCTCATGGCAGCCGCAGAAGCCCGTCCCAAAAAGTCCGAGATACACGCGCTGGTCGCCGACATTGGTCGCGCCAACGAGATCTTAGGCTGGATGCCGTTAACGCCGCTGAGCGTTGGGCTGCAGAAGGTAGTTACGGAGATGGCCGCATGAGCCCGCGAGCGCTGATAACGGGCGCTCAGGGCTTCGTGGGACGGTATCTCGTCGCCGATTTGCTGGAGTCCGATCCCAACATTCGCGTCCTTGGCGTCGGCCGGTCGCACGCATGCAGCACGTTCACGCATTCCGTAACGCTACAGTCAACACGGATCTCCGCTCCACTGCCTGACGGCATTAAGCCTCGTTCAAACGATCGGCGCTACGAGTACGTGCGCAGCAATATCCGCGACCGCACCGCCATGCGCGCGATTCTGCGCGAGTTTCGCCCCGATGTGATCTTTCATCTCGCCTCGGGCTTGCGCGATGACGCGCCGCATCACTTGTTCGGCACGAGCGTTGAAGGCACGATCGGCTTTTTAGAGGGCATCCACGAGGCCGCTTTGAACCTGCGTGCGCTCGTCATCGGGTCGAGCGGTTCGGTGTACGGAGTGCCGGCGCGGCTTCCGATCGCTGAAGACGCTCCGTGCGAGCCGCGTGACTTCTATGCGGTCAGCAAGCTCGCGGAGGAACAGGTCTCACGCATTGTGGCGCGCGAGCGAGGCCTGCCGCTGATCGTCGGCCGAATCTTTAACATCGTCGGGCCCGGTCAGGACGAACGTCACGTCGCGGGTCGATTCGCAGCTCAGCTCGCCGCCATCGCTGCGAGCAACTCCAGTTCGCGCGTGAAGGTTGGCGATCTCTCCACTACGCGCGATTTCATTGACGTTCGTGACGTTGTCCAAGCGTTGATCGTCCTCGGTCGGCGCGGAGAACGGGGACGCGTCTATAACGTGGCAAGTGGCATCGAGACTTCGGTTTCGAAAGTTTTGGAAGTGCTGATTCGCGAGGCTGGCCTGGGTGAAAAGGTCGAAGTCGAATCGACATACTCGCGTCCCTCCGATACGCCTCGGGTGGTCGCGGATATCACGCGTTTGCGCGTCGCCGGATATCAACCTGCGATTTCGTTGGAGAAGAGTCTTTCAGACGTCCTCGAGTACTATTGCGCCGCGATGGCGCTGGTGCCGCAAGCTTCCTAAACTCGCTAGATAGCCGCGATAACGTCGGCTGCGAGCGTGTCGATCCCGCTGGCGCTGCGTACCCAGGGATGTTTTGAGAGTACCGTCGCGCACGCCGCGAGCTGGTTTATCAGTACTGCTTGTGCCGCCCATCGCTCGTACTCGACAAAACGGCTCAGCGTCTGCACGAGCGGTTCGGGCAGTTCGCACTGCCGGCGCAATTTACAGCGAAGCCCGCTCTCGATCGTGAAAGGTTGCTCGACCGTGTCGTCGGGCGCCAGGAAGCTGAGATAGTCTTCGTTCGGTGTCGAAAGAAAAAATACGGTCGACGTGGGGAGGCCGGCGATCGCAGCCACGAACGGCGCAACAGCCCCCGCGTACCACGGAGTGGGGCGCCGGCGCAGTGCTTTTACGATCTCATCTCGTCCACCTGAGGCGAAGGATTGCATCGCCTGTTGCTTGATAAGCTGCAGTTCTACTGCGCGTGGCGGTCGAGCGCGCTGCCGTCGCAGCACGTCGGCCGGTTCGTAGTGCATGCGTAGATACTTTAGCGGGATCGCGTGTTGCACGGAGATCAGATCGGCCGACGGAAACTCGGAGTCGCGTCGCGTTGATGCGTACCGCGCAATGAGATCTTCGGCGCCGAGGCGCAACCGGTCGAACCAGCCTAAGTGATTGACGCCGGCATAGCTGAACTGCACTTTGTCGACCGGCACGTCCAAGGCGTCACAGACGGAACGGAGCGTGACCCACGGCAGTTCGCAGATGCCGACGACGTCCAGGGACGGGAAGGCGGCGTTCGCGCACCGCACGAGTAAGCCGAGCGGCGCGGTCATCAACAGGACCCTGGCAAACGGGCAACGTTGGGCGATCGTCTCGAGCGCCGTCGCTACGTGCGGCCAAGACCGCCACGCTGCGGCCAGGCCACCGGGACCAAGCCCCTCGTCACCGCACAAGTTGTGGCGCAAGGGAAAAAGTTCATCGCGAGCGCGCCCTTCGTACCCGCCGTAGCGCGCCTGCAGAAGCACGAGTGAGGCATCCTGCACGTCGTTGAGATCGGTCGAGCATTGCACCGAAACGGCACCGCCGGTCAGCATCTCGATCGCTCGCTGCACGGCGTGGAGGCGAACCTCGGAGCGCCCGATCAACGTGATGACCAGCTTGCCGGCAAGCGTCAGAAATTCGCGGGTCAAAAAGAGCGCGGGAGTGCTGGAGGCGCTTCCTCCGACGATTGCAATCTTCATGTCACGCGCAGCGAGCCTGATAGAAGGTGGCTGCTCCGGCCAAACAGACTTCTTCACCGTCATTCCAAACACAGACAAGATCGTCTGCGACCCGCGCAAAGGCCCGCGCGCTCAAGAGTTCCGACATGTTCGTGCAGAGCGCGTTCTTATACGCTGCACCGAGCCGTTGTGCGAAGCCTCCGATCACGACGATGCGATCGAGTCCGAGCGAGGCGGTAAGTACCGACAGTACTTGTGCCAAGGGGCGCGCCGCGCGCTCGATGACGGACAGCGCCCAACGGTCGCCGCGCAGTGCCGCAGGGACGAGATGCTCTTCATTTGTGATAAGTTCCGGTTCGACGAACCTGCGCCCGATCGCGGAGTTGCCAAACCACTCGCTTTCGGTACGAGCGAGGCGTCGAGCCAAGAGTTCGGTCCCGCGCCCTGAGGATATTCCACCGAGGTGACCGCGACCGCCGCAGTCGCACCGCGGGGCATCTGGTTCGACGTTCGACGACGATATGACCGATCTCACCCGCGTATTCCGGTGAGTCGAAGACGCCTTCAGGGTGCCGGCGATCGAAAAGCTTGCCACCGATCCCGCTGCTCACCGTAACGACGAAGAAACGCTGCGCGTCGAGGTGCTCGCTGAGATACCATGCGGCGGCCGAGACGTCGTTGAGCAAATAAATCTTTCGGCCGGTCTCCGTCGCCAGCGCGCCCGCGATGTCCGGAAGGGACTGATAGCGCCCCGTGATGGTCGGCGCGGCGACGAGACGGCGTCCGTCCACGATCGGGCCGGGCAGCGCAAGTGCGATTGCGTCGCCGGTTTGCACTTCGCACTCCACCTCGCGAACGTAGCGCGTGGTCCATTCGACGATCGATTCCCATACCGACGGGCAACCGAAGTAGGATTGCGAATTTGGAATACGCCGCCGCGAATACATGTGCAGCTCGCCGGCATCGTCCGCGACGCCAAAGCGAAGGTAGGTGCCGCCGGCATCCACGACGATGACCGGCATCGGACTATGCGCTCGCCGTTAGAACGCTCGAACCGAACGCGCGTATTACCGCGTTTAACGCAACACGACAGTCGTTTGCGTCGACATGTTGCAAGAACTCGCAGGTTCCGATCTTTTCGGGGATCGGAAAATTCAAATTGCCGCCCCGATGGCCTTTAACCTCGACCAAGGCGTCCATCAGAAGCTGTAACGTGCACGAATCGTCGATAATCGCTAGGCCTGCCGTGTTGTACAAGGCAATCAGGCGGTCGAATAGCGATGGATCGCAGATTCTGCGATGCGCCGCGATCACCGTGGACAGCAGCATGTCGATGGCAACGGCTTCGCCGTGTGCTAACCGGTAATCGCTGCACCGCTCGAGCGTGGGGCTGAAGGAATGTCCGAAATCCACGGCTCGCTTTAGGTCGTCTTCGTAAAGGTTGGGAGCGAGCTCCGTCATCATCGCGAGCTGCGAACGCTCCAAAATCTCCCGCGCAACGACGGCTGGTTTCTGAAAATGGCTCTCCATCAAGCGATCGAGATATTGTTCGAGCAGACAAAAGAGAACGCGATCGGCGACCAGGCCGATCTTGATCATTTCGGCGACGCCGCAAGCAAGGTCGCGACGGGATGAGGTCTGCAGGAAGGTGGGATCGTTTAGAACGCCGATCGGCGGATAGAACGTTCCCAGCACGTTCTTCCTGTTGCCGAAATTCACGGCCTGTTTGATGCCGACGGCGACGTCGATCATACCAAGCAGGGTCGTCGGAATTCGCACGAACGCGACGCCGCGGCGATAGAGCGCCGCCGCCATGCCGACGATGTCGAGCACGACGCCGCCCCCGACGCCGATCATTACGCCGTTTCGCGGAAGTCCAGCTGAGATTGCGGCATCGCAGACGCGTTCGACCTGGTCCAGACTCTTGTTCGATTCTCCAGCTTTGAGGATGATCGTACTGAAGACGTTGAGATGCCGTTCCAAGTAGGCACGAATCGTCGCGCCGTACAGCACGTACACCACCTCGTCAAATGCGAGCAAGAGCGGGCGGCGCCCAACGAGATCGGCGAGCGCCGTCGCGTCCGTATCGAAGACGTGCGACGTCAACTGCGTAACATCGTAGGCAATATCGCGAGAGACCCGCATTGAAAGCGATGTCGATCGTTCGGAAACAGATGTTTGCACGCCCATAAGCAAGCCTTTCCTAAGGGAGCGCTAACTATAGTAAAACGATACATCTTTGCAAGCGAGCTCTCATGGTCTGTTGGAACCCTGGTTTTTGGGGCTTTTGACGCGCGACCCGGGACTCCAGACCCGTTGTGATCGGGGCGTTTAGACGAAGGAACGGCTCGGGAAAACCGCGCTGGTCGTCGCCACGACTTCCATTCTGCTCTTTGTAGGCTTCGTCGGGATACCGCCAGCGATGGGCGCGCGCTTGCATCCCGTCGTCGTGCGTATCCTCAGCGCGATGAAGGGCGATTTCCTCGGTTGTCCTTATCCGAGCGGCAACGTGTGGCAGAGAAACATCGCCAACCTTTCGCCCGATCTGCACAGCGCGGCGTGGATCGCGGCGACGATTGCAGCCGGCGGGAACGGCGGATTCCATGCGACGGTCCCGACCTACGAGCTCATCAACGACGCAAACGATGCGACGCCGCGGGTTCCGGTCAAACCAAAAGTTCACTGGCACCAGCCGGTCTCGCCGATTCCGTGGCGGCCAGACTTTTACATCGAGCCGTTATCAGACGGACACTCGCTCGTGTTGGAGACGAAGAGCTGCCAGTACTACGAAGGGTACGAGACGACGTACGCGCATGGCGAGCTGTCGGTTTACAGCAATCTACACGTCGATCTCGTGAAGCCATTCGTTCGCCCTCGTACCAACGCGTCGACCGCCACGGGTTTGCCGATCGGTCTGTTGGCGATCCGGCCCGAAGAGCTGGCCGCGGGCGTCATTCGACACGCAATCGGGTGGGACGCCGTTGCGTACACGCTCTCCGAGCCCAAGGAATCGCGGCATCTGGACGCTCGACGACCTTGCGGAATTCGAGTTCACGGCGGGAAATCCGAAGCTGGCACTTCATCACGCCATGGAAATGCTCTCAATCGCCCTGCGATTCAATCTTAGTCAGCCATCTGCCTCGGCTCGGAATCTCATATCGATCTTCTTGATCGCACTGGGGCGGTTCGAGGGGGCGGAGAAACACACGCGCGAATCGTTAGAGTTTGCACTCGACGCTAGCAATGGCGTCCTCATCGCGTACAACGTGCAGCACCTGGCTGCAATCGCTACGCTTCGTCCGCGCGTCACGCGGGAATCCGTCCGCACTGCGCACGAAGGCGCCGCCCAACTCTTGGGGTTCGTCGACGGTCGCCTGACCGCACTGGGATCAACCAAATTCCGCCAGCAACAGCAACAGCGCGATCGTAGCCTTGCCGCTCTTTGCGACACATTGGGGCGTAAAAGCGTCACAAGGCTCATGGCCGCAGGCGCAGCGATGACGGAAGACCAAGCGATCGCCGATGCATTACGGCTTTCTCAGATTGAGTAATTCCAAGTATTCAAAAAGGCGAAATAACCGGTGACGGGGAGAACCCCCTTCAAGGATGATTGCCGGCGCATCCTACATCGTCTGCTGCTGAACGGCGATGTAATCACGCACTCCGCGCGCTCGATCGACGGTTTGCAGCGCGTCTCGGATGGCAGCGGTGCAAAAAGAAGAAGTTACCGCCCAGCTAGGCATCTGTGAAGCAAACAGTGTAGTGAAAGACGCGGCTCGCCGCAAACCCGCGTAAAATAAGGCGAAAATTACGAGGTGGAGGGAGTGTTTTGCTCGGCGGGAGCGTGTAGGACGTTCTCCTAGCGTCCCCGCCACTGGCCTCTGAGGCCCGAACGTCCTGGATAATACTGGCCGTCCTGCGCATAAGGCGACGGAGCCCAATAGAAATCGAAGACTGCTTTGGCGAATTCTGTGTAGTGCACGGCGTAGTGAGCCCCCGGGTTAGGGCCAAATCGTTTCCCGTGGCATCGAGATCGTGGCCTCGGAGCGTTCCCTTCCCGATCGACTGTTAGACGCTTGTTAGACTGCTAGACGACGATCGGTTGAATTTGGAAAAACTGCAACCGGGTTAGGCCAGGATCTTTGTGAATGGCGATTCTGATTTACCCCCAAGTTGGGAAAAGAAACGGCGGGTCAGTGTGCGGGCCCAGCTGGTTCACCCATGAGCGAGGAGCACGCCGCCACCTGATTAATGGTTTTGGATCGACGACGCTTCAGATCGGATCAGGGCGTCCGACGGTGCCTCTTGAGTGGCCGCTTCCGCCCAAGCGCGAGCGTTTTTGAAATCACGCTGTTGTAGATAGGCAAGCGCGAGCAGAATGTCGACCTTTCCGTTGTGCGGTAGACGCATGAGCAGCAACTGAGCTTGCGACGGAAGACTCACTTCGAGCAGCCTCTTAGCAAGGGAGAGGGCTTCGTCCGAGCCGAGGGGCTGCTGATTCGGGCGTTCGAAATCGCTCAGCACTGCTTGACGCACCTCGTTGGGCACGAGGGCTCCGAACTGAGCGTTGGAGCCAAGCAAATAGTAGTCACCGGAGCCGATTTCTTGGTAAGCCCAATTGCGATTATTCGAAAACGCGAGCATCAGGTATTGGAGCGCGAGGTGGGGCTCATCGATCGCAACTGCGACTTTCGCGGCACTCAGGAGCGTCCGCGGCCATGCGGGGGCGCGCGCCACTGCCTTGAGCATCGTGGCGCGCGCCTTTGAAAACTGACCTCGCCCAGCCATGTGCTTTGCGTCGATGAGCTCTTGGCGTGATAGTTGCATGTTATATAGTCCGACGAGGTCACTCACCGGGTCGGGCGAGCTGTCGACTCGAAGGTCGACGTCAAGCGGAAAACCGTCGCGAGTGCGCACTAACAGCGCTGCCGACTGCCGTCCGACGCTCTGTCCGCCTGTGGCGTCCCCAGCGACGAGCGCCGAGAGGAGGCGATCGCCGAACGGTTCCGTTGGTGACGCGAGAAAAGCCCTTTGCATCGCCTGTACGACCTGAAGCCCAACCAGGCCATTGCCCTGAATACTATAGTTAGGCCCAGTCAACGACCCCGCCCATGGAGACTCGAGTGCGTGGGTGCCGGTGTACGCCGCTCCCGAGCCGGAAACGCCGACAACTCCGACTTGGCGATCAGCCGGGCCCATTCCGTCGAAGCCGTTATCGTCGGCGATCAGGGTTTTGAGGACATCTTTGGCCGAAACCGCGCGAGCGAGCATCGCGAGTCCCTTGGCGCCGAAAGAGGGGTTTGTTTCGAATTGCGAAGCAATGGCGCCAACGCCGTATTGGGCATAGGGCACGCTCGCACCAACCGCGAGATTGTCGGTCTGAACGGCCGCGCCGCAATCCTTGGTCACTGCGTCGCAAGCGACGATGGAGTAGGTCGCCCACGCGGGGGCTGCCGTCACAAGAGTGAGCGAAACCGCGAACATTAGAAAGCGCAAAGCCGCTTATCTCCGCTTTCGGTTCGATCTTGGCGGCGCAGCTTTCAGCCCATGACGAGCACCAGCGGTCGCAAGAAGGTTGTCGATCGTGCGCGGATCGCGCGGATCCTCGCGGAGAGTTAGGTCAGCAGCACGCATCGTCTTTATCCGTTTAGATGAGCGGGCGGTTCTATTTGGCGAAGTGGTGTTCGATTACCCCGCCAATGACGAGTAGCCGCGAAACTGCTCGACAACCACCTCCACAAGGCCGTCCGCCCGCAGCGCCTAGGCTCAGGTGATTCTGTGTACCAAACGGTGTAGCGAAAGCACTGTCGCCCCGCAAACTCGCGTAAAATAAGGTCCAAATCACGAAGTGGAGGAAGTGTTTTGGCTCGGCGGGAGCGTGTAGGAGGTTCTCCTAACGTCCCCGCCACTACCCTCTGAGCTTCGAATATCCTCGCTGGTACTGGCAATTTTGCGCATAGGGCTACGAAAGCCTTAAGAAAGTCTAGGCAGCTTTTGGCCGATTCTGTGTAGTGAACGGTGTGTTGGAGCCGCTCTGGCTAGCAGGTTACGTTTTCGGTCGCGTGGCCTCTCAGAGGCCTCGCGATCCACCGTTATACGGTCGTAGTGGAGCAATCTCTCAGGCATAAAGAAGTCGAGCTCCTAAAAGACGGCAGCGAAGACAGGCGCTAAGGATTGGACCGATTCGACTCCGGCCGAGGTTGATCGATACGCCAAGAGCCTCGCCGTGCATCGCCGATAAGCAAAGCGTATCGGGATCCGTTCAAAGCCGTCTTACAACTGCAGCATACGTATGAGGTCGCCTGGTACAGCGCGGGCGATCTGCGCCAGCGAATGTCGAACCGTCAAAGAAGAGACCAGCCATGCTTGTGCTACTCTAGCGCCTGAGCCTGGGCGATCGCCTCGTCTTCGGTCATCGAAGCCCCAATGGCCATCAATCGTGTAACGTCATTGATACCGAGCGATTCGCGTACGACGGCGAGCGCGCCATGGTAATGCCGATGCTCGAGGTCCTCCAAGGCTCCAAACGTGGTGAGCCGAGCTTCAACGAAACCGAAGAGTCGAGCGGCGCTCGCATGGTCTGCCGTCCTTTTATTTTCAACCCCGGGTTTAAGCAGAGCCGCGACGGTAAGATACTGCAGGGACCGAACAGTCACGAATGCTAACTGAAGGGCGCGGGCGCGTGCCAACGCCTCCTGTGCCTGCACTCGCGCCTCATCCCAGCGATCTAAGGCAATAAGATACATTGCCTTGTCGGCCAGCCCAAAAGCTATGCTCGGTACCATTCCCGCCGAATTCCGAGAAGGATAGTCCGCGAGTACATCGTCAATGAGCCGCAGCGCCGCTTCAGAGTCGCCTGCAAGATACTCGTTTTGAGCGAAGGCGAATCCTATCGATGCTTCCAATACTGCGGCACCCAGAATGTTTGCAAGGCTGAGCGCTTCAGCGAGGTAAGCACGAGCCGCAGTGAAATCACCGAGCGCAGTGTTGGTGAATCCTAACTGAAACAGAACGACGGCCGTCAACCGGCGATTAGCTATTGTACGGGCTGTATCCAACGCTTGATGCAACAGCGCTACAGCGTCCGCGGGCCTTCCCAAAACCGAGAGCATTGCGCCGGCGAGGCTTTGCGTCTGTGCGATTTCTGGTACGTCACCGAGTTCGCAAAACCGCTGCAACGCGCGCTCAGCTGAAGCCAATGCTAGCTTGAATTCGCCGAATCGCCGCGCGCCTTCAGCCTCGGAGTGTTCGAGCTGCGCAATGAGACGAGGCGGGGTGTCTTTCTGAACTAATTCTATCGCCGCGCGTACCCAGCGTCGGCACTCGGACAACGTGAAGCTGCGCCACATTACCGTGCGTGCGGCCGCCAGTCGTTGTCCTAAGATAACATCACCGCGTTTTGCGAGTGTCCACTCGAGGGCCGTCCGCCTGTTCTCCAGCTCTACGTTGGTCTCCGCAAGCCAAGCGCGATCCGGCATAACGTCCCAGGCCGACTCGAGTCGCTCCGCTAATTCAACATAGAACAGTGCATGGCGCCGCGCTAACGCCCCATCCTCGCCGCGGGCAATTAGTTTTTCCCGCGCATATTGCCGCGTGGATTCTAAAAGGTCATATCGTTGCTCGCTATCGGCCAATTCGGCGACCAGCAGTGACTTCGACACAAGCGACGTGACGAGATCGATTACAACGAGGTCGTCTTCGCCGTTAGTCGCACAGATCGCCGTTGCGGCGTCGAGCGAGCAACCTCCCGCGAAAACCGAGAGTGACTCGAAGAAGCGCTGCTCGCGCGCGGTTAGCATGTCGTAACTCCAGTCGAGTAGAGCGGTCATCGTTTGATGCCGCCGCAGCCCACCGGAGTCCGCGCCCGTGAGCAAACGAAAACGCTGGTTGAGACGCTTGGCGATCTGGCGCGGCGCGAGCACCTTCGCGCGGGCGGCAGCCAGCTCGATTGCCAGCGGAATGCCGTCCAGCTGACGACATATCTCCGTAATATCCGATGCGTTATTGTTGGTCAACGTGAAATGAGCGTCGACGGCGAGCGCACGATCGACGAACAGTACGACCGCGCCATACTCAAATGCATCTTGCGCGGTTTGACAAGAATCGGGGGGAACCGGCAGTGAGGACAGCCGATAAACCCACTCGCCTCGAACATGCAACTCCTCGCGACTGGTCGCCAACACACGCACCTGTGGGCAAGCCTCCATGATACTGGTCGCAGTTTTGCGAGCCTGAGCAATCACGTGCTCGCAGTTGTCTAAGATCAATAGGAGGCGGCGTGTCTTAAGATACGCGACCGCTGCGTCTAAGGGAGACCCGCTCGTCGAAGGAAGCCGCAGGGCTGTTAACACGGCGCTGGCCACAAGCGTATGATCTGCAATGGGCGCTAAGTCGACCAACCACACACCGTCCGGACTGCCCTCCAACAGGTCGCTGCCAGTCTGCACCGCGATTCGCGTCTTACCAACTCCTCCGGCCCCAACGACCGTCAAAAGACGATGCTCTCGCAGAAGCGCTGCAGTCTCAGCAATTTCACGCTGCCGTCCTACGAAGGAAGTCAATTGCGCCGGAAGATTGTGTCCCGGCGTCGCTTGCGCGTCGGGACGAACGAGGCGTAACAGCGATGTATTTAGGGCCTCGCTGCGTTCTCGCTGGCGAGTGGCATGTGGTATGCCGATCGCACTTCCCAGAAGCGCCTGGCGTTCGGCCGACAATCCGAGCGCGCGCCCGAGGAGGTTGACCGTATCCCGGTAGGGTCGCGTGCGCGCACCGCGCTCGAGCGTGCTGATGGCCTCCACGCTCAGTTTCGCCCGCTCCGCGAGCTGTTGCTGCGTAAGCCCTGCGTCGAGGCGAAAGTGTCGCAGCAGCGCTCCGAAGTGAGGGCGACCGGCAGTTTCCATCTCACCTCCACTCGGCGGCCGAAACTGTACGGATATCTGTACGAGTGTCCCTGGCCTTCTTCCCTGCGCCGGCGGACAATGGTCATTGCAAGCGGTGTCTAAGCCGCCGGCGGCCGTGCCCTAGCGGGCGTGCCCTAATTGTTCGTACGACTTCGGTTCTTAGAATTTGCGGCTTTCCCGAACTCCACGTCAGGAGAAATAGAATCATGTACCTTAACAAAACTGCGACTGCTGGTGCAACGTATTTGCAAAGCAAGCGCCTCGGCGAGCCCTTACTTGCACGCTGTCGCTTGTTTCTGACCACGTCACATCCGCACTTGTGCGAGTTTGGGAACGTCTTATGAGACTTCGGTCACGACTTATTTGCGCTCTAAGCGGAGACGCAGCACTTGTTTACTTATCCGGCTGCTCCCGGCGGCGGAATGCCTGGCCCGCATCGAGCGGGCTCGCAGGGCGTGGCTCAAAAGGGTGCTGAGACGCAAATTGGCGGCCTCGCGAACGAGTATCGTTACTCTGTCGGCCCGGCGAGCGGCAAGGGATCAACAGCATTACCGTTGGCGGCGGCCCGTACGGCGTGGCTGTCACTCCGCCGCTCATTCCTTAGAGCCGCGTTCGTAAGGTCACACTTTTACATCTCGGAGCTACGCCGGCACGTCTCGTGTCGATTGGAGAATATCTTATGTCAATTCCAGCGCGACTTACTTACGTTCTAAGCGGAGTCGCAGCATTTGCTCTCTTAGCCGGGTGCTCGGGCGCAGGAATGCCAGGCTCGCAGCAGCTCAGCCCGCAGAGCATGACTTACGGGATGGGCGCGCTCGTTAATCACCAGACCGCTATTCCTCCTAGCAAACTGCAAGGAATTCGCACAGACGCCGAGCCGGTTAAAGCTTTTGTTAGCCCGGCAATCAGGACCGCGGGGAGCAAACGTTTCTTTTCCGACTATATCCGCAACGCCGTCTATATCTTCGCGCACGGCAATCGCGTCGCGACGCTAAAGGGGTTCACGAATCCGTCCGGTCTCGCGACCGACGCGTCAGGTAATCTCTACGTGGCGAACGAAGGCGCCGCCAACATCCTGGAATACGCCTTTCCGTATACCGGGACGCCGACGACACTGAACGATCCGGGGCAGTTCCCGGTAGATGTCGCGGTTGATAGCCGCGGCAATGTCGCTGCGTGCAGCCTGGGTTCGCCTTCTTTCGGGGCGGGAAGCGTCAGCTTTTACTCCCCTGGATCGAGCAACCCGACAAACACCCTTTCAAGCACATCGCTTCGGGAAGTGTACTTCTGCGCGTTCGACGCTAATGGAAATCTCTACCTCGACGGCCTTGACCCCACATATTCATTTTTCGTTGCAGGCGAGATCGTCGGTGGCATCAGTGGCACGGTAATCACGACGCTGACGACAAGCAACACGATCTTGTATCCGGGCGGCGTTCAAGTGACGCGGAACGGGCAGATTGCCTTCATGGATCAGGGTCCCGGGCCGGCCATTTACACGTACAATGCACCCGTAAGCGGCTCGCTCGGCAGCCCGGTGGCGACGACGCCTCTCGCGGGCGCAGACGATCCGGTCGGCTTTGCATTTGACAAGGGAACCACGGATGCGTTTGTTGCTGACGCTGGCCTCGTTTCAGCGGAAAAATATGCGTATCCGGCGGGCGGAGCTCCCCTACGGGGCCACAAGTTGCCTAATGGCGGCCTTCCGATCGGTGCCGCGATTACCCCTACCGAACAATACTAAGAGGAGCTCATATGCGTATTGCGCCATCGGCTAGCTTTACTGTAGGCACCGCAGCGGCATTCGCGGTTCTAGCCAGTTGTTCGGGCGGTTCGCCAATCGGGCCGGCGACGCCAGGTGTTGGCGTGGGTAACTTCGTCGTGCAGCGATCCGCGCCCGCCGGTTCACGCCACACTACTGCAATAAAAACATTTATGCATCCTGAGGCCGTCGGCAAACCGCTGGTTTTCGTATCGGACGAGTTGAATAACGTCGTTTACATCTACTTGCAAGCAGGCAAGAACCGACAAGTGGGCGAGATTACCGGCCTCTCGTATCCGGAAGGCCTCGCGACCGATGCTTTCGGGAACCTGTACGTTCCGAACCAGTTCTCGGTCACAGATCCGGATGAAGTCTCGCGAGTTTTTGTTTTTGCGCCGCCTTACACGAAGGGTCCGAGGGTTCTCTCGGATGCGGATTATTTTCCAGTTGACGTGGCCGTCTCACCGCAGGGCGTAGTGGCGGTAGCAAATATCGCCAACACTGCCTTCGCTCTAGGAAGCGGCAGCGTTACATTTTTTGGCAAGGACGCAACGCAACCGTGTGCGACGATTGCCGATCCAGGGTACCAGGTGGATTCCGTCGGATTTGATAGGCACGGAAATTTATACGTACGTGCATTTTCGTTCTACAGCCGTACGGCTTTCATTTCCGAAATCGCTGGCGGTTGCCAAGCAACGACGATCACACCCCTGACCACAACGAACACGATAGAAGCTCCTGAAACCAATGGCATCAAGGTTGACAAAGCCGGTCGCGTTGCTATTATGACGACTGCGGGCCCGTACTACGATAATATCGATACATACAATCCGCCGGTGAGCGGTTCTCTAGGAAGCCCCGTGTCGGTTACCCCTGTCACGACTTTGCCGTTCCCCCAGAACTTCGCTTTTCTAGCATCGGGTAAGTATTTCTATACGGCGGAGATATTGGCTGGGCAAGGTTATGCCCGCGAGTATCACTACTCCGTCGGTCCGGGGAGCGGCGTCCCAATTAATACAATTAACATTGGGGCGGCGGCAACGTATGGCGTGGCTGTCACCCCGCCTGTTATTCCCTAAGTGGAAAACGTCACACTCTTACCGACCCTAGCCTATTCATTACTGGCCGAGAGGACGTCTCTCACACCTCCCGCTGCGCCTAGGCTCAGGTGATTCTGTGTAGCAAACGGTGTAGCGAAAGGCACCGACCGCCGCAAAGCCCTTGTGAAATAAGGCGAAAATTACTAAGTGGCGGGAGCGTTTTGACTTGGCGGGAGCGTGTAGGAGGTTCTCCTAACGTCCCCGCCACTACCCTCTGAGCTCCAAATATCCTTGCTGGTACCGGCAATTTTTCGTATAGGGCTGCTAAGGCCAATAGAAATCGCAGGCCGCTTTTGGCCGATTCTGTGTAGTAAACGATGTAGTGAGTATTCGAGTCTCCGCTATCACACAGCCGGCTACCCGCTGCGAGAGCCCTTCAGCTCCGGTCCAAAGCTGCGACATCAAAGATCGAAAGTTCAGGTTCACGTAACCAAGACGGTTCAACGCTGCGCGGAAAATATTCGGGAACGTCAACGCCGCCTGACGGCAATGGGTATTCGAATGGAAGCGGGAAATATGGTGACCAACGGCGCCGGCCGGCATGCGAAGACGTCCGGCGACATCGGAACATGGACCGTATCGGTGCAGATATTCGCTCCGAGCAGTTCGCCGGCAGCGTCCTAAACACGACATCCGAGGTCTGCGGCGACGGTGACCGTTGCTCAGTTCTTGCGCAGCCAGGTGGCGCGCGTCTCGAGCACAAAACTATGAGTACGAAAAGTCCGGCTGTGCACTCGAGGCGTGCCCTCCTTGTCGCCGTTCTGGTCATATTAGTGGCGGCGATTTCAGCATGCACGCATGGCAGCGAAAACGCGAGCTGGGGAACGCTCCACGAAATGACGATCGCCCGAATCAACGATCCGGTTTCGCTCAATCCGCTCTTCGAATCTGCTCAGCCGGACATCGACTTGGCGCAACTGTACGCCGAGCCGCTGGTCGGGCTGAGCTCATCAAACGCACTCGTTCCTGTGGTTGCCAGGCGCGTCCCGACAGTCGAAAACGGCGACATCTCGCGGGACGGCCGCACCATCAGCTACCACCTGCGCCACGATGAGCGCTTTGCCGACGGGGTGGCGCTCACATCCGCGGACGTTGCGTTCACGTACCGCGCGATCATGGATCCGGCCAACCCGGTTGCTGAAGTCCAACCCTACCGCATCATCGAGCGCCTCGACACACCCGGCCCGTTCACCGTCGTCTTGCACCTGCGGCGACCGTGGGGCGCGGCCGTCGCGGCATTGTTTGCAGAGAGCGATTATATTTATGGAATCCTGCCGGCGCATGCGTTTGCGAGCACCAATCTCGCTCACGCCGCGTGGAACGAGCATCCCTTCGGAAGCGGACCATTTCGGGTCGTTCAGTGGCGGCGCGGTGACGAAATAGTCCTGGAACCCAATCCATACGCGCGGCGCAAACCGCGCCTTCTGCGCTTGATTCTAAAGATTGTACCCGACCGAAATACTCAACTCTTGCTGTTGCGCACGCATGCGGTGGACGTCATGGATTACGTCGCCGACTTCCAGACCGTCCAATTACGTTCGTTATCGGGGTTGCGGCCCGTGCGAACGGAGAAGAACTCAACGGCATATCTTGCCTTCAATACGCAACGACCACCGACGAACGACATTCGTATCAGGCGCGCGCTACTCGAAGCGATCGATAGGCCGGCGATTGCGGCAAAGTTTTACAACCGTAACTGGCCGCTTGCCACGACAGAGATTCCCGCGATCCTCTGGGCGCATGACCCCTCGATACAGCCGAACGCATTCGATCCGAGCCGCGCCGCCCGCGAATTGAATGCGGCCGGATGGAAGCTGCGAGGCGACGGTCGCGTCAAAGAGGGCCGGGCGCTCGTCGTTCAACTTGCATACCTGGAGGGTGGAACTCGGACCGGAGCGGCGGTCGTGCAAGCGAATCTCGCACGAGTTGGCGTGCAGGCCGTCCTCCACGAGTATCCTGCGAACGTGTTTTTCAGTCTCCCCGACGGCATCGCCAGCGGCGGTCGCTTCAACCTCGCATGGGCCGGCTTCTCCGGCGGCAGCGATCCCGAGCAGAGCGAGATCTGGACGTGTGATCGCCGCGCTCCCAACGGCCCGAACGTGCAGCGCTGGTGCGATCCGCGCTACGATCGGTTGTTCGCTGAGCAATCGCGGCGCTCGGGTCGAAGCTCGCGGCGAATGCTCCTGAGCGCAATGCAACGCATCGTCAGGGATGCCGTCCTGTTTGTGCCGCTGGTTTACCGGGGGAATTTCTCGGCGGAGAATCCGGGCGTGCGCGGCTGGAATCCCAACATGCTCTTCGAGTTTTCGAACAGCCAGGACTGGGATGTGGTTCCTTGATCGCCTTAGACTTACAATGCCAGCGCTAACGCGACCGCTTGCTCTTCGGTCATCGTTGCACCCTCGGACATGAGGTTCGCGACCGTGTCGGTCCCCATCGCGTCGCGCAACCCGCCGATGGCGCGTTCGTACTCCTGTTCGTCCATAGGGGTTCGACGCGAACCGTGCGCTAAGAGACGAGCATCGACGAAGGCGAGAAGTCGCGCGGCCGGTCCGAGTCGCTTCGGATCCTCGAGTTCGCGCGGTGGGCGAAGCACTGCGATGGTTACGAAACGCTGGACCGATATCAGGAGGTCTCTTCCGAGGTGCTGCTCGCTTTGAATGACGAGCGCTTCACGCGCGTCAGCCTGGGCTCGATCGTAATCACCGGCCGAGGCAAGGAAAAGCGCCGTCAGAGCGAGCGTATCAGCAAGAACTCGCATATCCCTGAAGCCGCGAAGGGTCGAAGCGGCCTCGGAACCATATCGAACCGCAACGCTGACATTGCCGGCATAAAACTCACATACGGCGAGCTGCCTTAATGCTAACTGACCAAGTTTTACGTCGCCCATACTTTCATAAATAGTACGCTCTTCGTCGATGTAACGCCGAGCGGTGGCGAAATCTCCAGTAAAATAGCATGCCGTCGCCATCGTAGTTACCGCGAAGGCCGTCCATCTTACGAGGCCTAACCGCCGCGCATGGGCGAGGGCGTCACGCAGGACCGGCTTCGCCTCTGAAATACGCCGCAAGGCCACCAGCGCACGCCCCACGTGAATCTCCGAACGCACCATGCCAAGTTCGTCGCCGAGGGCTGTGTAGCGGTCTAACGCATCGTGTCCGTGGGCGAGCTCAAACGCAAATTCGTTTAAATGGTGGCTGATCAAGCAGTCGGCGAAGCTGAGCTCGGCAAGCACGCTGGAAGGAGTACTTTCATCGATCGCGGCGCGCGCCAGGGTGATCCAGCGGCGCCGCTCGAGGGGAGCAAAAGGTTCCCATATCGGCGCTAACGCGGCGAGGCGTTGCCCCGCGAGGATCTCGCCACGGCCTGCGAGGGCCCAGTCGACGGCTGCGCGCAAGTTATCGAGCTCCGATCGTGTGACGTCGGCCCAGGCTAGGTCGGCCGCGGTATCCCACGCGACATCGAGCTCTTCGGCGAGCTTAAGAAGTGCGAGCGCGTGACGGTGCGCCACTTGTTCCTGCTCCCCGCGCGCGCTGAGTTTCTCTTGCGCATACTGGCGAAACGATTCCAAGAGATAATATCGCGATTCACTCACGCGCAGATCGCTCACGACGAGCGACTTATCGACGAGTGACAACAGCAAGTCGAGTACGTTGCCCTCCGAGACGTCGCCATCAGCGCAAACGTCCGTCGCCGCCGCCAGCGTGCATCCGCCGGCGAAGACAGAGAGCCGCTCGAATAGCTTCTGTTCGGGAACGGATAACAGATCGTAACTCCAATCGATCGTTGCCCGCATGGTCTGCTGTCGCGGCAGGGCCGTACGTTCGCCTCCGGTGAGGATCCGAAAGCGGTTGGCGAGATGCTCAACGATCCTTTCTACCGGTAACACGTTCACGCGAGCCGCCGCGAGCTCAATAGCCAAAGGGATTCCGTCTAAGCGCCGGCAGAGGTCGGCAACCGTGGGCGCGTTCTCATCGGTGATTGCGAAGTGAGATTCGGCAGCTTGGGCGCGATTGGTGAAGAGGACAATCGCCCCGTATTCGACGGTGCCGGCTGCGCTTAGGGTACGAGCGGCCTCCGCAGACGGCACGGGCAACGACGGCAGGCGATAGATGTACTCGCCGGCGGCCCGGAGCGCTTCGCGGCTGGTGGCGAGAATCCGAACCCGCGGGCAGCCGGCTAATAGCGCCTGCGCGACGGTTACGACTTCCCCAACGACGTGTTCGCAGTTGTCAAGAATCAGCAGCAATACTTTGTTCTTCAGATACGCAACAAGAGTCTCGAGCAGTGGCCGATCGGGCACCTCTTGGAGGCCCAAAGTTGACGCGATGGTTGACGTCACCAACGAAGGATTGCCGATTGGCGCGAGTCCGATGAAACAGACGGCATCGTCACCGGCGTCACTAGGCGCGTTCACGACGTGCAATGCGGTCTGAGTCTTGCCGACGCCGCCGACGCCGGTGAGGGTGACCATTCGATGATGGCGCATTAGTTCGGCGATCTCGTCGAGCTCGCACTCGCGCCCGACGAAGCTGGTCAACGCGAACGGCAGATTTACGATTGCCGCATCGGCCCAGGGGCCGACGGTAACGCGGGCCCAGCGGCCCAATAACACTGTACGCGCAGCGGTTGCCTCAAACTCTCCGCGCTGCTCGTCGTTGAGTGCCAGCGCGCCGACCAAGAGCGCGAGCGTTTCGCGCTGGGGCGTGCGTCGATAACCGCGCTCGAGTGCGCTGATTCCTTGGGTGCTCATCCGGGCACGCTCAGCGAGCGCCTCTTGAGAGAGTCCGGCGGCTAGTCGGTAGTGCCGAAGGAGCGTCCCGAAGTCCGGCGAGCCAGATACTCGCCCTCGGTCCTCCATCTTGCTGACATCATTCGGGCCGCTCTCGGTAGCCTCCTCACGTATCCGAACGCCCGGTTGTACGGGTGGTTGTAGGTTTCGGCCGTCGCCGTGAGGCGTCATAGTTTGCCTTGACCGGCGTCACATGACGTTGGCGACCAACGTCGTGAGCGGAGCGAGCAATCGGAGTCACGTTGTTCTAACGCGCCCTCACGCGCCAAGCGGACCAGTAAAGGAGTCTATCATGAACCAATCATTTAACCAGGGCCGAGCGTTTGGCGCTCGACCCTTTTTTCTGCCGGCGCTCGTATCGGCGGCTTTACTTAGCGGTTGCGGCGGGGGCAGCGGCGCCTCACCGCTCTCGAGCGTGCCGGAAGCTGCGGCTGGGGCGCTTCCGGCCCAGCGTACTATGCAATCGGAGTCGAGCGCAGGATCACGAGCAAGCGGCACGACCTACCATATCCTCTCGCTTGCCACGCTTGGCGGTAAGGCAAACTATGCGTCCGCGATCAACAGCCGCAGCCAGATCACTGGTACCTCGCTTCTGAAAGGAGACAAGGTCGAACATGCCGAGCTCTGGGAAGCCTATCGAGCGACCGAGCTCTGGGAAGCCTATCGAGCGACCGACCTCGGCACGCTGGGCGGCCCGAACAGCGCCGTTAACTTTTATAACGACGGCACCCGGGGTCAGTTCGTGGGATTCTCCGAAGTTTCCCAAACCGACCCGTATGCCGAAAACTACTGTGGTTTCGGCACGTCACACAGCTGCTTAGGATTTAGCTGGCGAAACGGTACGATGACGTCGCTTCCGACCTTGGGCGGAAACAACTCTGCGGCCAACGACGCGAACAACCGCGGGCAGATCGTTGGTGAGGCCGAGACCAGCATTAAAGACCCAAGCTGCCCCCCACCCTTGGTCCTCGACTCCCGCGGGGTGATTTGGAAGCCGAACGGTAAGATCGTCACCCTGGCGCCGTTATCCGGTGATGCTTTTAGCAATGCCTTCGCAATGAACCAAAGTGGAGCGGCCGTCGGATGGTCGGGACCATGCGACGATCCGGTTCACGCTCTTCTCTGGCAAAGCGGCTCTACGACCAACCTCGGCAGTCTCGGCGGCAGCAATAATAACGCCGCAGACGACATAAATAACCGGGGCCAGATTGTCGGCTACTCGGATCTTCCCGGAGACACGGCGACTCATGCTTTCCTCTGGCAGAGCGGCACGATGAGCGACCTTGGCACGATGAGCGACCTTGGCACGTTGCCCGGCGACAATCTCAGCGTCGCCTATGCGATCAACGACCGGGGTCAGGTCGTCGGCGCATCGTGCAACGCGAGCAGTTGCCGCGGTTTCATATGGCAGAATGGTACGATGACCGATCTCAACCTTCTCGTTCCGCCGAGCAGCAACCTGTACGTGGTATATGGCAACGACATTAACAGCAGCGGAAAGATCGTCGGCACAGCCCTCAACCGGAAGGGCCTGGAGCGTGCGGTCGCGCTGATTCCTGATAAAAAAGCTGCCGTTTTGCCCACGGGGGTGTCGGCACCTCAGTTCGCAGCACAGCAAAGCCTGCGGATTCAACGACGTAATGCGGGGGTCGCGCCGGCGGCTCTTCGCAAATCTCTTTTCCCGTTCTAAAACATCGGCAACAAAGGACCGAGCTCGCTCTGACGCCTCGGTCCTTTACGCCGACAAGGCGTCGCAAACACCTCCTTCAACGTTCGAGTCTGGCAAGTGGCATGACGATCTTGCAGGCCGCGTCTACTCTGTCTTCAATATGCAAACGCTTTTTCGGTGACGTCGGCAACACCTAAGCCTGACCAAGTCTGTGTAGCGAACGGTGTAGTGAAAGGCCGGGCACGCCGAAAACCCGCGTAAAATAAGGCGAAAATTGCTAAGTGGAGGGAGTGTTTTGACTTGGCGGGAGCGTGTAGGAATCGAACCTACCAGCCGCCTTGCGACGGCCTCAGCGATTTTGAAGACCGTGCGAGCCACCAGACCCGTACGCTCCCGTAGCGGCGCGAATCCATATATATCAAGGCTTCCTGACGCACCTGCGACCGGCAGGCTGCCGGCGAGGGCGAGGGCGAGGTTGAGGACAGCTTGTCCAGGCCCATCGAAAGTGCCGTGAGGATCGTCCTGAACGGCTTTTCACCGCTCGGATAAAAGGCAGAAGGCCGGCATCGGTTGGTGGGTTCTATGGTAGCGCCGGCTGGGATGATCGCGAAAGCCAAGCGTCGATGAACGTCGACCCGCCGCGCGCTCTTTATTGTAGAATCGTTGAAGGATCTTCGCGACGGTCTACGCCACGATTAAATCGGGTGGAAAGCGCTAGGAGCAGAAACGGAGCGATAGCATGTATTTTAACGAGCGCGTCGATGAGTCCGCCGTTAAGAGTCTGGAACTGATTGCCGAGTCCGATCTCTTTGCAATCTACGCCGTCGGTAGCCAAACATATCTTTTGGTGCAAAGACATCAAGGGACTCCGTGGATGGCGCTGCGCATCTCTGGCGACGGGCTCTTCCGAATCTCCGCGCTGCTCAACGACGCTACGCGACACCTCTATAGAAGCGTCGCTTCGCGTCTTTCTCCTAACTACGCGGATGAATGACGCCGCTCCTCACCGGCGTCTACCAATAAGCTAGATCCGCCATCCTTATCGCTTAGGGCCACGCCAACCTGACGCTTCGCGCGTGCGCTCGCTGCTCTGGCTTGCAGTCCAAGGCTCGTCAATCGAGGTCGCTGAGGAAGCATCGGTTGGGCGCAGCTTCGCCGTCGTAGGCCGTTAGTACTACGCAATCTAGTCCAAACGAATCCGCTCCATTGAGACCTTTGACCCGTAGGCGTCAATGCTACTATTAACAATAGAGAGCAAGGAGGAGCGTTGCTATGAAGGCTCACGCATCTATGCGTTGCGCGTTAAGCGCTTGCGCAAGTCTCGTTATGGTTGCGGGCTGCGGAGGATCCCATGCGCAGACAAATTCGCTGATCCCGAATCAATCGAGCACGGCGGCTACCGCGCCGAGCAGACCCGCCGGCCAAGCGTCATCGATGGCCTCCGATGCTCAAACGCAGGATCTCCTCTACGTGTCGCATCGTAAGGACGGCAGCGTCTACGTTTACTCCTACCCTGGAGGTAGACTCCAAGGCCGGCTTCTCGACGTGCACGCCGGCGGTCTGTGTTCGGACAATAACGGTAACGTTTTTATCCCCGAACGCAATGAGATAGTCGAATACGCCCACGGCGGTACGCGGCCGATCGCGGTGTTGCATGGTTCGTTCGGAGCTGATTCGCAATTCTGCGCCGTGGACCCCGCGACCGGAGACCTGGCCGTTTCTGGAGGCGCCAACCGCGAGTCCAGCGTCGCTATCTACGCTAATGCAAAGGGCAACCCCAGGATGTACGGCGCAGGGGACCTCAACGGTGGGTATTGGTCTGCGACGTACGACCACGACGGAAATCTCTTCGTTGAGGGTACTGCCGGCAACTTAGGTGGTATCAAGCTGCTCGAGCTTCCCAAGGGCGGTAACCGCTTCAGAAGCATCACGTGGAATGGGATACGTCCCCCGCAGCTCGGCTCGATTCAATGGGACGGTGAATACCTCGCAGCTGAGAGTCCGGAGCGAGCATCTGGACAGACGACGCTCTTTCGGTATCGCTTGAGCGAAGCGCAAGCCACATTGGTGGGCAAGACGGCGCTCAAGGGCGCGGGTAGTCCGCTCCAGTTCTGGATTCACGGCGGCGAAATTGCCGTGCCCACTCAGAGCGGGGCCGGCGGCGTTATGCTCTACGACTATCCGGCAGGCGGCAGCCCAGCCAAGACCATAAAAGATGCTCTCGAACCGCAGGCCGCGACGGTCAGCTTAGCTTCGCAGCATAAAGTCGCCGTTTTAACCTACCACTACGATAACCTGCGAACCGGCTGGAACGATAAAGAGTCGTCGTTGACGTATGCAAACGTCAACAGCGGGTCGTTCGGCCTGCTGCATGCGATAACGCTTGACGATCAGGTAGATACCCAACCCCTCATCGTTCCGAATGAAACGACGACTCGCGGCATGGGCCCGGGTAAGCACGACGTGGTGTATGTCGCAACCGAGAACGATACGATCTATGCGATCGACGCTTCAAACGGGACGGTGTTGTTTCAACAGAGCTTGGGTAGCCCCGTACCTACGCCTTTGGGTTGCAACAACAATGGGCCAAACGTCGGAATCGACGGAACGCCAGTCATCGACAGACGTGCCAACGTGATGTACGTCATTGCCTACACGTTGCAGGGCAGCGTCCCGACCTACACCCTCCATAAACTCAATCTGGCCAATCTGACGGACGCCGTAACGCCGGTTGTAGTCTCGGCTTCGCACACTTTGACGAATGGCAGCACCTTCACGTTCAACGCAACGTACCAGCGCCAACGACCGGGCCTCCTCGAAGCGAACGGGAATATCTACGCCGGGTTCGGCAGCTTTTGCGATTTTAGCGCATCAATGTCACGCGGCTGGCTGCTCGGCTGGCAGACGGGATCGCTTACGCCTCTTGCGGCGAACCGGCTAAACGATACTCTCGCGACGTCGCCCGACAGCTTCTTCTTGTCGTCAGTCTGGATGTCGGGGTACGGCGTCGCCGCCGATCATCAAGGGAACATATACTTCGTCACCGGCAATTCGGACCCGTCGGGGACGACGTATAACAGCGTCACGAATATTTCGGAGAGCGTCGTCAAGGTCAGTGCGGACTTAACGCAGGTTCTTAGTTTCTTTACGCCTTCAGACGCCAACGGGCTCGACCAAGGCGACGCGGACTTCGGATCTGGCGGCGTGATGCTATTGCCGAAGGTGGGGTCGCAACCGCCGCTCGCCGCCGCAGCCGGCAAAGAGGGGACGCTGTTCTTGCTCAATCGGAGAAACTTGGGCGGCTACACGCCGAGTGGTCCAAACAACGATCTCGACGAGGAAGGGGTCGGCGGATGCTGGTGCGGTCAGTCGTACTTCGACGCCGCTAGCGACTCCACGCCGCGCATCGTTGCCAGCGGCGGCAACAACGTGACCGTTTGGAAAGTTCCAACCTCGCCGCCGATAAAATTGGCCACGGCCGGGAGCTCGCAGGGCTTGCCCGGCGGCCAGGATCCCGGTTTCTTCACGACCGTTTCATCGGCCGGAACCAGCCCCGGTGCAATCATTTGGGCGCTGGCGCGACCGCAGGCGGTACCGGGGAACGTGACACTCTTCGCATTTAAAGCCGAGCCTGCGACCAGTGGTTCGCTCCAAACTCTCTTCCAAGCGGCGGCCGGCACTTGGGAATCATCAGGCGGAAACGCAAATCTCGTTCCGGTCGTCGCGAACGGCAAAGTGTACGTTGCCAGTTACGGGCAGCTAGACGTCTTCGGGCTACTCGGTGCTAACGTGAAGGCCGTAGCGCCGCTGACGCCACCGGTAAGAGCCTCTCGTGCAAACATCAGTGCTCCGCACCAAGTCAGTGGGACGCTCGTTAGCATCAACGGCTCCGTACTCGCCTTGCGCACGCGCACCGGGATTATGGTTCGCGTCAATGACTCTAGCGCAGTCCGCCACGAGCGTAGCTCGGTCTTAGTTATCGGCAAGCCCTATAATGCAACGGGGACGTACGATGCTAGCGGCGCTCTGCATGCCACCGCAATACTGCGCGAAAAGCCCTCGCCGGAGACATGGCCCCCCGATCGGTAGCGGCGCCGATGTTGAACTGATACAATACGCGGCGGCGCTGCTATGGCACGCTCATAAGACCTGCCATCTGCAAATGAGGTCCGTCTTATGAATCGTCGCCAGGCAATTGGAGTCGCCGCTGCGTCGTTGGGCGCAGCCGCCGTCCCAGCCCTCGCTTCTGAGCCATCGCAATCCATCCAAGCGGTTCCACGTCTGACCGCGCGGCGAGACTCCCCTGTCGTCGTCGCATTCGTAATCGGCGAGATGGCCAACGTCATGGATATGTCGGGTTCGTGGGAAGTCTTTCAGGACAGTATGGCCGACGGATGGAGTACCGGCTCGTTTACGCTCTACACGATCGCCGACGGCCGCGCTCCGTTGAAGGCGACCGGCGGCCTGACGCTGGTTCCGACCTACGCTTTCAACGACACGAACGTCCCGCAACCGAACGTGATCGTGATGGGAGCCCAAGGTCAGCATACGAAGGAAAAAATCGCCTGGATTCGGGAGGCGAGCACGCACGCCGACGTCGTGATGTCCGTATGCACCGGTGCCTTCTTGCTCGCGCAGACCGGGCTTATCGACGGTCTTTCGGCAACCACGCACCACGATTTCTACGATAACTTCAGCAAGAAATTTCCCTCGATCACGCTGGTGCGCGACGTTCGGTACGTAGAGAATCCGGGCGGTAAATTTTGCAGCGCGGGTGGAATAACATCGGGCATGGAGTTGGCATTTCGGGTCGTCGAGCGCTATTTCGGGCAAAAGACTCCGGCGCAGACCGCGTATTACATGGAATATCGCCGCTCGAGTGCTCCCCCCACGCAAGCCTCGGCGTAGATGCCGGCGGCGTTCGAGGACACGCTCCGCCGTTCGGCCTTCGCGGCCGCAACCTGGCTCGCTACCGCCGCCACGCTTAACTCGGCGACGGGACCGGTCGTAGGGAAAGACCTCGTTCCATCGTTCCAACGGCTGGAGCCCGCCGGCGAAAGCATCACCTTTCCCGCGCGGCCTCTCGATATCGCGATTTCGAGCGGTGGAGTGGCGGCGATCAAGACCTCGCACGGGATCTTATTCGTCGATGTCGCACGCTGGCGCATCGACCAGACGCTGATGCTCACGCACGAGCTCGTCGATTATCCCCGTAACCTAGGCGGAAACGGAATGCTCGGAATCGTTTGGAACTCGGCCGGAACGCAAGTCTGGTCGACCGACGGCTTTGGGCTGTTGCGCTCGGCAACGCGTTCGAGCTCCGGGCGTTTTTCGTGGGATCCCGACATCGAACTGCCGGGACCGTCCGGCGACTTTCGCAACGCCCGGTCGAAGGCATTGGATGTATCGGTTCCCGCCGGACTGGCAATGAGCGACGACGGCAGGTTCGTCTTCGTCGCGCTGAGCCGAAACGGCGAGGTTCTCTTCGTCGACGCCCACCACCGAAAGATCGTCGGCAGCGTTCGCGTCGGCGTCGCGCCGCTCGCTCTTCTCCGGCGCGGCCAAACCCTCTACGTCGCGAATCTTGGTGGGGCAGAGCCGGCATCGGGCGAACCGAGCGCCGATTCCGGCGGCAGCCGCGTGCGCGTCGACGCGCGCGGCATCGCCCTCGCGGGAAGCATCAGTTTGCTCGACATCCCGACGCGCACCGTCGTCGGCACGATCCGGGTTGGCCGGCAGCCCGAAGCGATGGCGCTTTCGCGCGACGGCCGGCGCCTCTTCGTGATGAATGCCAACGACGACACGATTTCGATAGTCGATACCGCGGCCAAAACGGTCGTTCGGACGCTGACGCTTCCGCTCCAGCGAAACCTCGGCGCATCGCCCAGCGCCGTCACCGTTTCGCCTCGCGACGGCCGGCTGTTCGTCGCCGAGGGAGGCGACAATCGCCTTCTCGTGCTCGACGGCGACTCGTACGCTCCGGCCGGCCAAATCGCGACTGGATGGTATCCTGACGGCGTCACCATCGACTCGACGGGCAACGCCTACGTCATCAGCTTGAAGGGATGGGGAAGCCGCGGCACAGATTTCGGCTTCAACCGCACCGACCTGGGATTTCGGCTCGACGTTCCGCTGACGCAGTACGGCTACAACGTCTACGACAACGCCGGCCTGGTTCAATCCGTCGCGCCGCGCGCCGTCTTGGCGGCAACGTCATCAGATGATACATTTCTCGCTAGCCCAGCAAGCGAAGGCATCGACAACCGCTATCTCGCCGCAACGAACGTGCCGATTCCCATTCGAGCAGGCCAGCGTTCGCTCTTCAAGCACGTAGTCTATATCATCAAGGAAAATCACACGTATGACGACTACTTCGGCGACCTGCGCCAAGGTAACGGCGACGCTCGGCTCTGCGCGTTTCCCGAAAAAATTTCGCCGAATCATCACGCCTTAGCGCGTCGCTTCGGACTCTTCGACAACGTCTACGTCAACGGAACGATGAGCGGCGACGGTCATCAATGGACCGACGAAGGCGGCACGACCGACTACGTCGAGCGCAACACCGCCTCGTGGGCGAAGACGTACCCAAGCGACGGAACCGACCCGCTGGCCTACGTATCGAGCGGGTTCATATGGCAACGCGTTCTCGATGCCGGGCTCACCTTTCGGGACTATGGAGAGTTCACGACATCCGAACCGCAAATTATCCCCGCCAACGCGACATGGTCGCAGTTCTTCAACGATCGACGCCATGGAACGCACTTCGTTACTTTCAAGAACGAGGTCCAAGTGCGCTCGCTTGCCCCTTACGTCGACCCTGCGTACGCCGGCTTTAGCCTCCGAATCAGCGATCAAGCTCGTGCCGACGAGTTCTTGCGCGATCTCGCGCGGTTCGATCGAACCCTGGCGATGCCGTCTCTGATCCTGTTGCAGCTGGGCAACGATCACACCGCGGGAACGGATCCCGGCTACCCCGCGCCCGCTTCAGCGGTCGCCGATAACGATCTGGCGCTGGGGCGTATCGTGCAAGGTATCTCACGCTCGTCATTTTGGAAGAGCACCGTTATCTTCGTCGTGGAAGACGATGCGCAAAACGGCGTCGACCACGTTGATGGTCACCGCACGATGGCACTCGTGGTTAGCGCATACAATCGTCGCCGGGTTGTGGATTCGCACTTCTACAATCAGACGAGCATCCTGCGAACCATCGAACAGATTTTTGACCTGCGACCGCTTACGCAGTTCGACGCCCTGGCACCAATCATCGTCGAACCCTTCGGTCTCGACGTCGATCCGCAACCATATGATGCGGTCGCAAACCAAGTAGCGCTCGACGTCATCAATCCCAAGGTAACGGCCCTATCGGGCAGGGCGCGTCAGGTCGCCGCGAGTTTGGAAGGTGCAGATTTCGGCAGACCCGACGCGGCCGACCCGCGGCTGCTTACGGAAAGCATTCGGTTTTCACGCCAGGCAGATGCTAATCGCGTACAATACTGAGGCGCGGACACTCGCTACTATAGTACGGCATGCGCGTCGTGGATTCGAGCCACCGAGCTGCCCCTTCGAGCACGCGCCGGGCGTTCATCGGACGAACGGCCGGCGTTGCCGGCGCGGCGCTGTGGGCGGGCCCTAAGTCACTTCGACCCGCACGAGCGTTCGACGACGCGCTTGCCATCACGTTGCGATCGGCTGTCATTCAGTTCGAGCCGTCACAAGGCGCCGCCTATCCCATGAAGGCGTTTAACGGCTCGTTGCCCGGACCGGTCATTCGCGTTCGAGCGGGCTCGCGCGTACGGATTCTCTATCGCAACGACTCTGGTGCGGCCGGTACGATTCACTGGCACGAATTGATTTTGCCCAACGCTATGGACGGCGTCGAGGGAATCACGCAGCCGCTCGTTCGCGACGGCGGGCTTGGAACTACCCTTGCAAGTCGGCGGATCCTGATAGGGCGCGGAAGCGGCCCGGCGTGGTACCCGTAAAAGCATAAAAGGTTCGGTTGAAATGGCTCTGGTCCCAATAGCCTAACTCTGAGGCGATCGACGATAGCGGTGCGCGAGAGGAACTCAATAGACGGCAGGCCCGCTGAATTCGGCGGCGGTGAACGTAGTCGCCGACGTTGCTTTTGAATCGTTGACGAAAGGATCGGCTGAGATGAACCGGATGAACGGCAAATCGCCGCGCTAGGTCGGAAATCTGCAGCGGCTCCGTAAAACTTCCGTCGAGATACGATCGCAGTTCGTTAAGCCAACCTTGGCTGCGATCGGCGTCCGCGGTTTCCAGACTCTGAAACGAACCGATCAAATCAAAAATCAGCGATTCGACGGTTATCTCGCTGAGCACGTTTGCGGTGAAGAGCTCGTAGAGACGCAACATAAGCCAAAGTGGTTCGCCGCCGGAGAGTGTGTGCAGCGAACGGTCGGGCGCGCCGCACTGTGCCAGCGTATGGTGCCAACGATCGCGCAGCTCAACCGCAAACATGCGGCTGTCGGCGAAAACGCGATCGCTGTGAGCCAAACGTGCCGGATGGTAGACGAGTGTCAACGGCTCGTAAGTAACCGTCTCGCCAGCGGCTCGTTCGGCGTACTCGCCCTCCAAGAGCAAGCATGAAAAGGGCAATTCGTGCGTGTGGGCGGGCAGCGTCTGCTCAACGGCGTGGCGAACGACGGAGAGAATAGCGCCCGCACACTCGCGCGTCTCCGTCGTTCCGTAGTACTGACCTGGCTCCAATGCAAATGCCGCCACAGCTATTTCCAGAATGTCACGTTTCGCTACGTTTTGTCTTGTACGGATGAAGCAGAAGAGCCCCGACCGGTTCCGGCATGATCCCGGACCGGTTCGGGGCCTTTAGCTGCGGCTGGCCTGCCGCGCCGCTTTAGAACTGAGGCGGAGCGCCACCGCTCGGCGGTTTGGATTGATTCTTTTGGCAGCCTTTCGGCGTTTGCGAGCACTTGTGGGCGGTCTTACCGCTTTGCGTCGGCTGGTTCTTGTGGCAGCCCTTGGGCGTTTGACCGCACTTGTGGGCGGTGGTGCCGTGCGGGGCCCCCGACGCCATCGGCATCGCAGGCGCCTGGGCGACGACGGTACCGGTGGTTATCAATGTTGCGAGGCTGAGAAGCATCAATGTGCGTGAGACGTTTAGCATGACGTGAACCTCCATATAAAGACGATTGTGCGGAGAACGTTCTACTAAAGCTCACCAAAAGCCCGGGAGGCTCGAGCTCGCCGAAGCTCTTACTGCCCCGTCCGGCAACTAACCATCCAGTCGATTCCAAATTTATCGGTGAGCATTCCGAACTTCGCACCCCAAAACATATCGGCCATCGGCATCTCGACGTTTCCACCGGCGGCAAGATAGTTGAAAACACGCTCCGCTTCGGCGATGTCCGTCGTCGAGACGCTCAGGGAGATCGGCCCCTCGCCGTAGGTCTTGCCCGGAGTGGCGTCGGAAGCCATGAACGAGACCCCGGCCGACTTAAAGCTCGCGTGCATGACTCGGTTGGCGGTCTCCGGCGTGACCGGTGGACCGCCCGCGTCTTTTGGCATTTCGCTCCATCGCGAGACCCCTTCGATTTCACCGCCGAACGCGGCTTTATAAAAGTTTAAAGCTTCTTCACATCTACCGTCAAAGAGCAGGTACGGTTCGAGTTGCATCGGTTTGCCTTCTCTCAAGCGTTGGGTGTTGAGCCGCGACCATTGGCGAAGGGCGCGGGAACCCCCTGGCCGACGAGGGCCCCGGCCGGTTCGTGCGCAAACCAACCAGATAGGTGAAGACTCGCTCCGATATCCGCAACGTTGCCATCATCGCGCACGTCGACCACGGCAAGACCACTCTCGTCGACGCGATGCTCAAGCAGAGCGGCGTCTTCAGGGAAGGCCAGCAGGTCGCCACGCGCGTGCTCGATTCAAATCCCCTCGAACGCGAGCGCGGGATCACGATCCTGGCAAAGAATACCGCCGTCCGCCACGGGGACCTCAAGTTCAACATCGTCGACACGCCCGGCCACTCCGACTTCGGCGGCGAGGTCGAACGCGTGCTGCAGATGGTGCAGGGCGTTCTGTTGCTGGTCGACGCCGCCGAGGGCGTGATGCCGCAGACTCGCTTCGTTCTGCGCAAGGCGCTCGAGCTCGACCTGCGCGCGATCGTGGTTGTGAATAAGATCGATCGCAAGGACGCGCGAGCGCAAGAAGTCGTCAACCAAACGTTCGACCTCTTCGTCGAACTCGGCGCGAACGACGAACAGGCCGATTTCCCGGTCCTCTTCACCAACGCAAAGGCCGGCATCGCAAAACGATCGCTCGAAGAGGAGAGCGACTCGCTCGAGCCGCTCTTCGAAACCATCGTCGCGCGCGTTCCGGAGGCGCCGTCGGAAGAGGGTCCGTTCCAGCTGCTGATTTCTGCAATCGACCATAACCGCTACGTGGGCCGCGTCGGGATCGGACGCATCTTTCGCGGCGGCTCGCGGCGCAACGATCCGATCGTCAAAATCGCGCGCGACGGCGCGGTGACGCCGGGACTGCGGCTCACAAGTCTCCTGACGTTCGCGGGCTTGGAACGGATCGATGTCGAGGAGGCGTCCGCCGGCGATATCGTCTGCATCTCTGGAATCGAGGACCTCAATATCGGAGATACCATCGCCGACGCGAGCGTGCCCGAAGCTATTCACGCCGTAGCGGTTGACGAACCGACCGTCTCGATGTTCTTCAGCGTCAATAACTCGCCGTTTGCGGGCCGGGAGGGCAAGTTTCTCACCTCGCGCCAGATTCGCGAACGGCTGATGCGCGAGTTGGAGTCGAACGTCGCGCTGCGAGTTGGCGAGACCGGATCTCCCGACACCTTCGAAGTGCGCGGCCGCGGCGAGCTCCATCTCGCGATCTTGATCGAAACGATGCGACGGGAAGGCTACGAGCTGGCCGTCTCCAAGCCGCAGGTCATCGTAACGGAGCGTGACGGCGAGCGTTGGGAACCGGTCGAGTACGTCGTCGTTGACGTTCCCGAATCGTACGCGGGCGCCGCGATTGAAGCGCTCGGCAAGCGCAAAGCGATGATGTCGAACATGCTCTCCGCCGGCGATACGCATCGCCTGGAGTACACGATGCCGACGCGCGCCATTTTCGGCTTGCGCGGCGAGCTGCTCACGCTGACCCGCGGAACCGCGGTTCTCTCGCATACCTACTACGATCACCAGCCGTGGCAGGGAGAGCTCCCCGGTCGAAACGTCGGCGCCTTAGTTGCAAGCGACACGGGAAGAACGACCGGCTACGCGCTGATGGGTCTCGAGCAGCGGGGCCGCTTCTTCGTCGGACCCGGCGTCGACGTCTATGAAGGCATGATCGTCGGCCGTGCCAACGACAACTACGACGTCGCGATCAACGTTGCGCGCGAAAAGAAGCTAACGAACATGCGCGCTGCCGGTTCCGACGAGAACGTCAAGCTGCCCCCGCCCGAGGAGCTCTCGCTGGAGCGCGCGATCGAGTTCATCGAGGATGACGAGCTAGTCGAAGTAACCCCCGAATCGATCCGCCTGCGCAAACGAATTCTCGGCGAAAGCGACCGCCTGCGCCTCCGCAAGCGCGAGGCTGCCAAGTCACCGAGCTAGCCCTTCAAGCAGCCGCACGTCCCCTCCGAGCGTCAAGCCCATCGACTCTCCTACACTTGGTCTTACACTCGCTGACACACTCACAAGCGCATGATTTAACGGCGGGGTTTTAGTGGTATGATTTTCGGGCGCGTCAAACCACGGGGACGCGCGCAGGTTCTTTAGTTTGAGCTCCGCACAGCACCCGACCCGCGCCTCTCTCGCTGCTACCTCGAGGCGCGGGTTTGGTGTTGCTAGCGAGTAACGGAAAGCTTCCGGCTTAGATAGTCGGCTGTCGCGGTGTCGGCCTCAAGCCACGATGCGTAGCGAAGGAAGCCGTGAATCTCGTTGGGCAGCACGATCTGCTCGTAGGGCACGTGTGCGGTGCGCAGACGCTCGACCAGATCGACCATCTGGTGAAACTCGACATTGCGATCGTCGTCGCCCTGGATCAAAAGCACCGGCGATTTCCACGTCGAGATCGCCGAATCGGGTGACGACTCCCACGCCAGCTTCATCAGCGCCTTCTCATCGTATTGTTGGAAGCGCTTGAGCTGCGTGAATCCCCAAACCGGGTTGTCGATGTCGAGCGACCAGTCGTGCACGCCGTGGAAGTCGACACCCGCCTTGAAAATGTCCGAGTTGCGTGCAAGCGCAAGCGCAGTTAGGTATCCGCCGTACGAGCCACCCCAGATGCCGATGCGCTGCGGATCGACGTTCGGGTGTCGCTGCAGAAACTTCGCACCAGCCACGACGTCCTGATACTCAGACGCCCCCGTCGGCCCCCAGCGCGCCGGAAAGTTGAAGTCGTGACCGTAGCCGATGCCGAGCCGGTAGTTGACCGAGAGCACGACGAACCCTAAGCTCGCCAAGTACTGGTTTTCGGCGTAAGCGTTCGAGTAGTAATCCATGTAGTGCCACGACAACAGCATCTGACGCGGTGGCCCACCGTGAACGAAGATGATGCCAGGGTGTTTTCCGCCCGATCGTGGCAAAAAGAGCTGGCCGTAGATGCGCCGTCCATCGGCGGCGGTGAAGCTGACCTCTTGCGGCGTTACGAGTTGCGACGAAGGAAAGTCGCTGGGCAGCAGGCTCGCGTCAAGCGCGCGTTGGGTTCCGCCTTGCAGCAGCGTGACGAGCAGCGGCTGCTGCGCCGTCCCTCCGTCGAAGGCAACGGCTCCTCCGGCGAGCGCGACCGGGCTCATCTGACTGCTCGCGCCGCTTACGAGTTGCGAGACGGTTGCGCTACGTACGTCCGCGCGGAAGACGTGTCGCCGGTCGTCGTCGCCCGGCGTGGAGCCTGTATTCGCAGAATATACGACCGACTGCAGGTCGGGTGCGACGTCGACGTCTTCGACCATGAATGCACCCGGCGTCAAGAGCCGCGCGGTGCCGCCATCGGCGGAAACAACGTAGAGATGCGGCCAGTTCTCCTGCTCGCTCTTGAAGACCAGCCGATTTTGCGAAACCCATTCGAGGACCGGTCCGCCGCCGGTCTGCGGCAGCGACCCGCGCGCTGTATCCGGACTGGCCCATGCGAGGTGCGCGTTGCTGCCGTCGCCGGCCGCAACCCAAATCTCCCACGGTACGGGATTCCAACTTAACGGATCCTTCGGCGGCCCGCCGTCGCCGCGCAGCCGTAAGAATGCGACGCTACGGCCGTCCGGCGACCAGCGCGGCGAAAAATCCTGTGACGTCGTCGGCGCGAGAAATGCAAGCGGCGTCGAGTCGTTGCGATAGATACCAATGAAGCTATGGTCCGTGCGCGTGGAGACGAACGCCAACCCCGATCCGTCCGGCGACCAGCGCAGATCGGAGTCTTGACCCCTATCGAAGAACAAGCGTTTCGCCGCGGCACTGCCGTCGATCGGTGCGATCATGACGGCGCCGTCGCTGGTGTAGGCGACGCGCGTGCCGTCGGGCGTAATCGCCGGCGCGTCACCGTTGCCGAGCAGCTTGAGCGTACCGCCGCTCGTCGCCACCGACCAGACCTGCATATCGGGCTGCTGCGGCATCGAGGCCGGACCGGGCTGGAGCGGCAGCGGCCAGTTCGCGTCGTGATCGCCGCCGCGCACGTAGGCGACGTGTGCGCCGTCGTTCGAAATGACGAGGTTGCTGAGCTCTTGGCCGTCGTCACCGCCCGACGAGTAAAGCTCTTTGGGCACGAAATCGGGCGCGCGGGCGAACCAGAGCGAACGTATGCCTTGACGATCGATCGCATACGCGATGGCGCTGCCGCGCGCGTCGCGAACGAGCGCAGCGGGGAACGGGTAACTCAAAACCTGCGCGAGGGTGAAAGCCGCGATTAACATGCCGCTCCCTTACGCCGGTGCTGGTACTTTATCCCCGATCGAGAACGTGAGCTCGCCGCGATTCTCGTCGAAGCCGACGTTTACCGTGTCGCCCTCGTTGATCTCGCCGGCGAGAATCTTGCGACCGAGCGGCGTCTCGAGTTCCTTTTGAATCGTGCGCTTGAGCGGGCGTGCGCCGTAGTGCGGGTCGTAGCCCACCTTGACGATGTGACGTTTTGCGGCGTCATCGAGCACCAGCGTAATGCGCCGCTCGGCGAGCCGCTGCCGCAACCGGTGCAGCTGCAGGTCAACGATCTTGAGCAACTCGTCCTCGTCGAGCGCGTGGAAGACGATGATCTCATCGACCCGGTTGAGGAACTCCGGACGAAAATGCTGGCGCAGTTCGTCGAGCACGGTCGCGCGCATGATGGCGTAATCCGCACCGTCGAACGAACCCTTGTAGTCGAGAATACGATGGCTGCCGATGTTCGACGTCATGATGACGATCGTGTTCTTGAAGTCGACCGTATGCCCCTGACCGTCGGTAAGGCGTCCGTCATCGAGAATCTGCAGGAAGACGTTGAAGACGTCGGGGTGCGCCTTCTCGATTTCGTCGAAAAGAATTACCGAGTACGGGCGCCGGCGAACCGCCTCGGTGAGTTGGCCGCCCTCTTCGAACCCGACGTATCCGGGAGGCGCGCCGAGCAGACGCGCGACCGTGTGGCGCTCTTGATATTCGGACATGTCGATGCGAATCAGCGCGCGTTCGTCGTCGAAGAGATATTCGGCCAAGGCTCGCGCCAGCTCGGTCTTGCCGACGCCGGTCGGTCCGAGGAAGATGAACGATCCGATCGGCCGGTTTGGATCGGCGAGTCCGGATCGAGATCGAAGAACTGCTTGGGCGACGGCGTCGACGGCTTCGTCCTGACCGATAACGCGGCGATGAAGCTCGTCCTCGAGGTGCAGCAGCTTCTGTTTTTCGCCCTCTAAGAGTTTGGTTACCGGAATGCCGGTCCAGCGTGAGATCACGCCGGCGATATCGTCTTCGTCAACCTCCTCTTTGGAAAGCCGCGCGCCGTCTTTGTGAGCCAGACGCTCCTCCTCGTCGCTGAGCTCCTTTTGCAGCTTGGGGAGCGTGCCGTACCGCAGCTCCGCGACGCGGTTGAGATCGTATTGGCGCTCGGCCTGTTCGATCTGGACTTTGGCTTGTTCGATTTGATCCCGAATCGTGCGCAGCTTCAGGGCTGCACTCTTCTCCGCATCCCAACGCATTCGGAGCCGAGCTTGATCTTCGCGAAGCTCGGCCAGCTCTTTTTCGAGCTGGTCGAGCCGGCGACGGCTGGCACTGTCGTTTTCCTTTCGCAATGCTTCGCGCTCGATCTCGAGCTGAAGGACGCGACGCGAGACTTCGTCGAGCTCTTGGGGCATCGAATCGATCTCGGTGCGCAGCTTGGCGCCCGACTCGTCGACTAAGTCGATCGCCTTGTCGGGCAAGAAGCGATCGGTGATATAACGGTTGCTCATCGTCGCGGCGGCAACCAGCGCACCGTCCTTTATTCGCACGCCGTGATGCGCCTCGTACTTCTCCTTGAGCCCGCGTAGAATCGAGATCGTGTCCTCGACGCTCGGCTGATCGATCATCACCGGCGCGAAGCGGCGCTCGAGCGCCGCATCCTTCTCGATGTATCTGCGATACTCGTCGAGGGTCGTGGCCCCAATCATATGCAACTCGCCGCGCGCGAGCATCGGTTTGAGAAGATTGCCGGCGTCCATTGCGCCTTCGGCCTTCCCCGCACCAACGACCGTGTGCAGCTCGTCGACGAAAAGGATTATCTGTCCCTCCGACGCGGCTACGTCTTTGAGCACGGCTTTCAAGCGCTCTTCGAACTCGCCGCGGTACTTTGCGCCCGCAATCAGCGCGCCCATGTCGAGCGAGACGATCCGCTTGTTCTTGAGGCCTTCGGGGACGTCGCCCCGAACGATCCGCTGCGCTAAGCCCTCGACGATCGCAGTCTTCCCGACGCCCGGGTCGCCGATCAGCACCGGATTGTTCTTGGTGCGGCGCGAGAGCACTTGAACGATGCGGCGGATCTCTTCGTCGCGCCCGATCACGGGATCGAGCTTCCCGCGCTCGGCCTCGAGCGTGAGGTCGCGACCGTATCGTTCGAGCGATTTATAGGTGCCTTCGGGGTCTTTGGTCGTGACGCGCTGGTTGCCGCGGACTTCGCGCAGGGCCGCAAGCAGCTTGTCCTTGGTCAAACCGGCGTCGCGGAAGAGACGGCCGACTGCGCCTGACGACTGCGCCATCGCAAGCAGCACGTGCTCGACCGAGGTGTAGTCGTCTTGCAGCGCTTTGGCCTCGTTTTCGGCAACAGTCATAATGCGCGCGAGCTCGGGTGAGAGCGTTACTTGCGCGCTGTCGGCGCTGCTGCCGCTCAACCGCGGAAGACGGCCAATGGCTTCGTCGGCCTGTCGTTCGATCGTTTTTGGATCGGCGCCGGCTTTTGCGAGAATGTCGGGCGCGATGCCGCGCTCCTGGTCGAGCAGCGCCGCGAGTATATGCTCGGGCGCCGTTTGCGTGTTGCGCTCGTGCAGAGCGCGCGAGTAGGCAGCGTTAAGCGCGTCGCCGACGCGCTCAGTCATCTTCTCTACGTTCATTTCCCCAACACCATACAGCGAGTCCAATCATTCGGTTGCAGGAGCAGCCTTCCGCCAAGGAGCGCGTTCGGCCGACCCGTAAGGCCGACGCAATGCTCGAAATCGCGAAGGGCGCCGTCCGGGCCTACTACCTGTTCGACGTCGCCGACACCATCGACTTGGTGAAAATGGGCGCGCTCGGCGGGGACAACCGTGCCCCCGCCGCGCTTCCGCTGCGGCGGCAGGCATCGCCGTATCTTCAGTTTCCGGTTCCACCGCTGGTAGCGAACCTGCCGGAGGCCAAACTCGAGGGCTTCCGCGGCCCGGTCCGCTTGAAGTTCTACGATTACGGCGTCATATCGCTGCGATTGACCCTCTCAACAACCGGCTCTTGGAACGACTTTAGCTCGCTGACCGAGCGGGCACGCGCCGACGAGCGCATCATGCGTTTCGCCGAATCGACCATCTCGCGCATTTGCGACGAGTACTCGTACGCACTGGACGAACGACATCCCCCGCTCGTCGAGGATTATCTCATCCTCGAGATCGAGCAGTTTGCACCGGCAATCGCTGCGCAGCGCCTCTTGAACGAGCACTCGTCGGATCTAGCGAGTCTCCTGCTCGGAGAGAGCCGCCCGCTCTCCGCCACCGAGACCGAGGAAGCGCTCAGAGTGCGATTCTCGTACCACGAGGACGATCTGACGATCGTGCAGTGGGACACCGCGATCGTCTACGATCGCGGTGAGAGCGCGCGCGCGATCGAGGAGATCTTGGAGTTCGCGAACTCGCAGCTGCTCGAGCTTCGCACCTACGACGCGCTGCTCGACAGTGAGCTCGACTCGATCTATAAAATGCAGCCTGCACTGCCTCCGCGATCGCTGCGTGGCCGGCGCGAAGCCGAGCAGGCGGCGACGCTGCGCTATCTCATCGTTGACGTGCTCGAGTTGACCGACCGCTCGACCAACGCGCTAAAGATCGTCGGCGACGCCTATTACGCGCGCATCTACCGTGCCGCCGCGACGCGCCTCGGCCTGGCCGACTGGCAGCATCAGATCGATACGAAGCTCGCAAGCGTCGGCGAGATGTATCGCTTCTTTAGCGACGAGGCTCGCAGCCGGCGCGACGAGTTCTTGGAAGTGATCATCGTGGTGCTAGTCGCGTTCGAGGTGATCATCGGCATCCTAACGTTGCTCCATTTCCAGCTGCGCTAGCATCGCGTCGCCGCATTCTCGGTCGCCCTCCTTCGCCGAGCCTAGAAGTCTGTCAATGACGCGCTCCCGGTCGGCATCCGTGCGATTTTGGCTGAGCTTTGCCTTTGCAGAGATCGCGTCGGCACGCAGCTCGAAGGCGACGATCGCCGCGAGCTGACCGGCTCGATAGTTCGGATCGAGGAGCTCGGGATTCCAACCTCCCGCGCCCTCCATCTTCGCGCTCAACAACGTGACCGCGCGCCAAGAATCGTATGGCCGTAAACGCCCGCAAAGATGTGCGGCGGCGTAGTTCCAGGTCGGCACCGTTTCATAGGGCTCTTCATACCACGAAGCCGACACGTATGCGTGCGGACCACAAAAGACGAGTGTCGCCGGTGCCTCCGCTGCGATGAGCGCTGCGTGCGGGTTCGCCTTGGCAACGTGCCCGATGGCCCAGACTGCGCCGTCACGCTCCTGCGCGACCATCGGAATGTGCGAGACGCGCGGATACTCGCCGTCACCGGTAATCAGCATCCCGAACGGATGCCGTTCGATAAGGTCCAGTATCCGTGCCCGGCCGGTCACCTCGAAATGCCGCGGTACGTACATGCTCGGGCTCATTCGCGACTCGGCTTGCGGTCACTGCGCTCGCAGCCGCCGCGTTACTTGCTCATGATACAGCGGCAAAAAGCGCTCGCATGGGCGTGCGCGAGCATTCCGGTTCTCCTGGCGATTCGAGCGGACGGCAACGGACCACCCAAGGTGCTTTCGGGGCCGGCCCGAGCGGTCTTGACGGTGACGACGAACGCACTGCCCACAACGTCTACCAGTCAAGTGCAAATTCGATCCGGCACGCTGGAACCCGGCTCGTCCACGGCTTGGCACACCCATCCCTCGCCGCCGTTCGTCTACATCGTAAGCGGAACGGGGACGTGGGAGTATAAAGATGGCCGCAACGCGGAGACGCGCAGCGGCGGCGAAGCGATCATGGAACCTGCGAACGTCACGACGCGAGTTGTCAATCGCGCCAAGACGCCGCTGAGTTTCGTGCTATTTCAAGTCTCGAAGCCGGGAGAGCCGGTGATCGTTCCGGCACGTTAAGGTTAGACCTCAAGCGCGATTGCGACGGCGCCGTCCTCGGTCCACTCGCCGCCCAGCGCCGCGAGTTCGTCGAGCCGCTTGCCGAACGCGTCGCTCAGTGACGTGACGATGCGTTCGTATTCCCGCTGTTCGGTGTGTTCGCGCCGTGCTTCGAGCGAGGAAAGACGAGCGTTGACGAAGCCCAGCAGCATCGCCGCGCGCTCCCGGGCTTCGATCGCGTGGCGCTCGCTCGAATGCGGCTGCAGCGCGCCGATCGCGGCGATGTGCTGCAGCACGTACGCAGTTAAGACCGTCGCTTTCACCGCACGCGCAGCAAACAGACCATCGGTCGCGTGTGCGCGCGCGTCGTCGAAGCAATCGAGATCGATGAGATAGGCCGCCATGTTGCTCAAATCGTTTGCGACCGAACGCCGATTCTGCGTCGCCTCGTGCCCGGCGCGCGCTTCTTCGGCACGTTGCAGCGCCGCGGCCGGGTCACCCCCCGCGAACTCCACCTCGGCGAGATTGCCGGCGATCGAGGCCGCAGGACGCTCGAGCCCTAACGCAACGTAAAACGCAAGCGCCTCGGCGTAAAAGCTGCGCGCGCCCGCGACGTCGCCACAGCGGGAACGCGCCGTTCCGAGGTCGCCCAAGACGAGCGCCTGCAGCCGGCGATTGTCGAGGCTCTTGGCGGCGGCGAGTGCTTTTTGGAGGAGCGTTTCTCCCTCGGCGCTGCGCTCGAGCGCGGCCAACGCGCTCCCCGCGGCTTGCGTCGCGCGCGCGGCGTTGAGCTCGTCGAGCGCTTCGCAGAGCGTCAACGCGCCTTCGGCCGAGGCGAGCGATGCTTTGTACTCGCCGAGCGCACCGCAGAGCTCGGCTTCGGCAATAAAGAGCTGCGCGACAACTGCTAGCGGGGTTTCTTCGTCGATCGATTCCTTCGCGAGGCGCACCCACCGCCGCCCCTCCACCGGCGATAACGAGTACCAGACGCGAGCGAGCGCGCCGGCGATAAGCCGCCCCGAGCGTAAGTCGCGTCGCTCCGCCAGCGACCAACTAAGTGCGAGACGGCTGTTGTCGAGCTCCGCTTCTGCTTCTTTGAACCACGACCGCTCGGGAGAATCGTACCAATTCCGGTCGAGCTTTTGCGCGACTCGAAGAAACTCGAGCGCGTGCCGATGCCCGAGCGCCTGCCGCTCGCCGCGCTTACCGAGTTTCTCCAACCCGTATTGCCGCGTCGCTTCGAGTAGATGATAACGCGCGTCGCCGCGAGCGAAGTTGACGGTGACCAGCGACTGAGCGACCAGCGAGGATAACAACTCGAGCACGTCCCCGGACGGGAGGCTTTCGTCCGAGCAAACCTCGGTCGCCGCCTCGAGCGTGAATCCGCCCGCGAAGATCGCGAGGCGATCGAAGAGTAGCTGTGCCTGCGCGGAGAGCAGCGCGTAGCTCCAGTCAATGACGGCACGCATCGTTTGATGGCGCGCGAGCGTCGCCTGGCCACGCGACGTCAACAGATCGAAGACGTCATCGAGCCGCTTGCAGATTTGACTTGGCGACAAGACCGCGGCGCGCGCCGCCGCGAGTTCGAGTGCGAGTGGAAGGCCGTCGAGCCGGCGGCATATCTCGACGATCGCTTCAACGTTCTCGCGAGTTACCGTGAAGCGAGCGTCAACGGCGCGCACGCGATCGACGAAGAGCGCGACGGCTCCGTAGGCCAAGGCCTCGTTGGGAAGAATCGCGCCCTGTCCGGGAACGGGGAGCGGTGGAATGCGGTAGGCGCGTTCGCCGGTAACGGCCAGCGGCTCCCGGCTCGTCACGAGCAGAGCGACGGTCGGGCACTCGGCTAGCAACGTGCCGACAACCGCGCGGGCCTGTTCGATGACGTGCTCGCAGTTGTCGAAAATGAGCAGTGCGTGTTTCTGCCCGAGATCCGTGACGAGCGTTTCGAGCAGCGGACGATTCGGCGATTCCGGTACCCGCAGCGTCGCAGCGAGAGAGTGCGCGACAAGTGCGGGATCGCTAAGCGGCGCCAGTTCCACGAACCAGACCCCATCCGGGAATCGGTTCAACAGCGTCGCCCCGACCTCGACGGCGGTTCTGGTCTTTCCCGCGCCACCGGTTCCGACTAGGCTAACGAGGGGCGCAGATTCGACAAGCGCTCCGATCTCCTCGATGACCTCTTCGCGTCCGAAGAACGAGGTGAGCCGCCGCGGCAGATTGTTTGCCGGGAGTGTCTCTTGCTCGACGAGCCGCTCTTCACGCGCCCGTCGAGCCGAGCGTTCGAGAGCGGCGCGGGCCTCTTCCGGAAGCGACAGCGCATCCGCAATGCGCTCGAGCGTCTTGCGATACGGCAGCTTGCGGTAGCCGCGTTCTAAAGCGCTGATTGCCTGGACGCTAATCAGTGCGCGGTCTGCAAGCATTTGCTGCGAAAGGCCGGCCCGCACTCGAAAAGATTTGAGCAGGGTGGCTAAATCGAGCTCTTTCGCGCGCTCCTCAGGAGCGACTCGAAAAGGTCTCACGGCCGCGGCGTTCGTGCCGCCGTGGGAGTGTCCATGCGGCGACGCCGCAGATTTTAGCTGCCTGGTTCGGGTGCAATACCAAACGGCGGGTCGGTCGCACCGCCGACCGCTTTAACCGTGTACTCAATCGCTCCAGTCTTCGCGCTTACGGCATCAATGTAACCGGTTGCGTCGGCGACCCATAGGTTCTTGGAGTTACGGTCGAAGTTGATGTTGGTCGGATCGCCGAACCCGGTCGCAAAGAGCGCGCACCGCGATGTTCGTACGCAGCGATAAATGCCGTTCGTTTGGTCGACGTAGTACAGGTTGCCGCGCTTATCGAAGGCGATTCCTCCCGCCTTGGCAATCGACGATACGACGATCGAAGCGCTTTCGGCGCAATGCGCGAACTTAACGATCGATCCGCCGCCGCTTGCCGGATCGTTGAAACTCCAGTAGCAGTTGCCCCGACGATCGATCGCAATGCCCATGCCTTCAAGCGGATCGCTCCCGAAGGTTAGGATGCGTGCCGGCTCTGCCCGGCGATCCAAGTAGACGCTGACGCTTCCGGCGCCTTTGTAGATCGTGCTGCCGTTCGAGACCGCGACGAGACGCCGATTGGGACCGACGTCTACGTTCACGGGCAGCTGACCGTAGTCGTCCAGCGACCCAAAAGGCCCCTTAGGACCGTGATTCGTCGTCCGGTAAATTAGTACGTTCGAATGCCCGCCGTTGGCAACGTAGAGCCAGCCATTCTCCGTCGCGACCATACCCTGCGGCCCCGAGACACCGTTGCTGATCGTCTCGAAATACTTGAGGTCGAGACGCATGCGCCGGTATACACCAACGTCGTTACCGTAGAGTTGCGCGGTGAACATCATTCCGCCCGGCGCAAGACCAGGCTCAAACGCTTGAGGCGGCTTCGCCGCCAGGGTCTTCGAAAGCGCGAGCGCCGACGTCGTGGGCATCTGCCGCGAACTCGCGGTACAACCGCTAAGCAAACCGAGCGCAAAAATTGCTGAAAGAGTGAGCCGGCCGATGAGAGTAGCAGACATGTTCGCAGCATTCATTCGACAAGCTCGAGTTCTCCTTGAGACTGCTTGCTAAGGAACCTAGCCGGCTGTGCCACCGCGCTCGTCGCTATGCTGCGTCTCTAGTTCGGTAGCGGCGAAGCACGCACAGCCGGCCCTGAAGGCCCTTACTCATGTTTTCGTAGCGTTCGGAAATCGCCGTTGCGGATTGTCACACCGTGCGCGTCCAGCCACTCGAGCAGCGGCATCGCATATTTTCGCGACGTTCCGAGCATGTCACGAAACTCGGCCGCGGTCATCCGCTCGTGACCGCGAAAGTGCGCTTCGACGAGCTCCCGAATCTTCGCGATCTGCAAACCACGATAGAGATCGTCTCCGACCTTAACGAAGACGCCCTGCGCGAACATCGTATCGAACGCCCTCGAGAGCCCGGCGACCTGCGATCTGCGCGTCGCGCCGGCTGCGCCGGCATACGGGACCGGGAGTAACGGCCGCGTTTCATCCACCGCAACGAGCTCATCGAAGAAAGCTCGTTGCTCGGGGCTGAGCGCCGGCCGATGCTCGACCGTCGCAAAGTAACCTCCGCGATTGATCAACTGCCGGCCGTTCACAAAATGTTCGGCGATGCGCACGAGCGTCGATTCGGGCAGACCGAAAGCGCGGGCTAACGCAATCGAGGTCATTCCCATCGCCCATGGCTCCTTGCCGTGCGCATCGGCGAGCGCTACGAGCATTTTCGCTAGCAGCGCCCCAGCCGCAGCGGCTTCAACGTAGGCCGGCGGTCGCGTCACGCGAATCACTTCTCCGTCCTCTACGAGCCGATTGAGCGCCTCGCGCGCGGCGTCCTCGCGCAAGTTTGCGGTAAAGGCGATTGCACTCAGCTCGACCGCGTCGAGGTTCTTCTCGCGCAGAACCGCGAGGACGGCTTCCCGATCGGCGTCTCGTCCGTCGCTTAGAGGCTCGAGATCAAGGCCTTCCACGTATCCGCCGCCGATCAGCGTCATCGGCGACGGGCGGCGCAGGACGAATCGAAGACCCGGAAAGGCAACGGCGGCCTCGCGCAGATGAAGCTGCGCCGGCACGCCCCCTTCGCTTGAGCCGTCACGTTCAGCCACGAGGGTTCCCAAGATTTCCGCGGATCCGACGTACGCCCGCACCGGCACTCGCCGGCGCGTTAGAGCCGGACTCTGCGGCAACGGCAGGAAACGTACGCGAAAGTCTTTTCGAGCCGAAAGCTCGCGACCGACGATTGCGTGACCGCGCCCGATCTCGTGCCGATCGACGCCGGGCAAATTCAGCGCGACGCGCGAACCGGCTTCGACGCGGTTGCGCGTCGACCCGAAAACGCCGATGCTGCGCACGTGTGCCGGAATGCCGCCCGGTTCGAGCACGAGCGTTTCGCCGGCGGTAATGCTGCCCTGCATCAGCGTCCCGGTAACGACCGTGCCGAGTCCCGGCAGCGCGAAGATGCGGTCGATCGGGAGATAGACCGGCGCGCTGGGATTGCGCGGCGGCATCGCCGCGAGCTCGTCGTGCAGCCTCGTTTTGAGTTCGTCGAGATTTTCGCCGGTCGTTGCGGAGACGGCGAATACAGGTGCACCATCCGCGATCGTCGCGCGCAGTCGTTCGCGAATGCTGCGTATCGCTTCGTCCCTGCACTCCGCAGCGACGAGGTCGATCTTGCTCGCGATCACGAGCACCCGGCGCAGGTTGAGAAAGCGTAGGATTTCGAGGTGCTCGATCGTCTGCGGCATGACGCCTTCGTTCGCATCCACGACCAGCAGCAGAAGTTCCATTCCGCCGGCTCCGGCGAGCATGTTATGCAGAAAACGTTCGTGCCCGGGGACGTCGACGATGCCGCCTTCGATGCCATCGTCGAAGCGCAGGTGCGCGAAGCCAAGATCGAGCGTCATCCCGCGCGCCCGTTCTTCAATCAGGCGATCGGGATTGGTTCCCGTGAGCGCCTCGATCAGGGCGGTTTTCCCGTGGTCGACGTGCCCGGCGGTGCCGACAATATGCACGAGCGGCTTGTAACTACCCCGCCTTGGATCGCAAGTCGATCCGATACTGCGCGAGGATCTCTCCGGCGGCACGAAAGCCCGACTCGGCACCGCCTTCCATGAAGCCCTGGTACGCGACCGAGGTGTGCTCGCCGGCGAAGTGCACGCCGCCTTGCGCTCGCGCCTCGTGCCCTGCGATCGTCGTACACTGCCCGACGAGCCAGCACGAGTAGCTCGCGCGAATATTGGGATCGGCCTGCGCGTTGCCGAAAGTCGCCTTGCCGTTCCACGTCGCCGAGACGCCGGGCCAGATGCGGTCGAGCTGTTCGAAGTAGCGTCGCGTCCGCCGCGCCACCGCGTCGGAATCACCGATCTGCGCGTACGGCATCTGGGGCGTGTCGAGCATCGCCGGACTGGCGGCGGTGAAGACTTCGATAAGGCCGTCTCGGCCGCGCTGGCCGAGCGAGTAGTCGAGCGCGCTTTGCGAGGGCAGCGTCGTCCAAATCTGTCCGGTCGTCGGCTCCGGCCAGGGATGCGTCGCACGCATCCAGGCTCGCCGATCGAACTGAAGGTGCAGCTTGGTGTGAAAACCGTAGCCGAGATTTTCGATCGCGTTGACCTTCGCCGAATCGAAGCCCGCAGCCGAATAATCGAGCCCGCGCAAAATGATGAACGGAATAGCCAGCACGACCCGCTCCGCGTAGACGTTTTCGATCGACCCTTGGCGGTCGAATCGCAGTTCGTACGCGCCGGCGGTAGTGCGTCGAATTGCGAGCAGTCGCCGGTTAAAGAGCACGCTTCCGGGCGGAAGCGAAGCCGCGATCGCTTCGGGCAACGCTTGACTCCCATCGGCCAGAATATAGCGCTGATCCGAGTAGCCGAGCACGTTCATCTCGCGGTTCTTGGCGTAAGACCGCTGCTGTCCGAGCTGCACCACGAGGTTGACTGCGCTCAGCTCCTCGATCTCACGTCCGTACTCGTTACGGTACGACTCTTTGATGAGCCGCCCGAGCTGCGAACCGAGTCCGCCCGGCACGTATCGTACGATCCAGTCGCGCATGCTCATCGCGTCGAGTCGTCGCGCCGTCGGCGTCGCAGTCGCGTAGGTCGTCGTCGCGTCGACTCTGCTCAGCTGGCCGGCCAGAATCGGATAAATCTTCGCAAAGTCTCGATCCGCATCGGCCATCGAGTAGTAGCGCCCGTCGAGATAGCTTGTGTCGCGCGCGCGCGGCGGCCAGGCCGCGTGCGTATCGAGCAACGGGAGCTTGAACCGCCGCGCGAGTTGGTGAATGTTGAGGTGCGTAGAGTCGACCATGGCACCACACCACTCGGTATGCTGCCCGTCATCCCAGTAGCTTCGCTCGGAATGCATGCGGCCACCGACTCGATAGGATGACTCGTATACGGTCGATCCGATGCCGGCGTCACGTAGATGCATCGCGGTTACCAAACCGGCGATGCCGGCTCCAACGATCGCGATCCGCTCGTGCTCGGGCGCCTGCGAATTGCCGCAGGCGACCAACTCCGGAAGCACTGCCGCCCCAAACGCAGCAGCCCCTGCGCGCCTAATGAATTCGCTACGAGATATCAATCTGTCACCCTGAGCGGAGTCGAAGGGTCACCGTGTTAGAGTTTGATGCTGAGATCGGCGAAGAATCCGAAGGGTTGGCGTACCGACGAGATTCCGACTTCGGTAACGTTGAAGAAGGTTCCGTACGGATAGCGAAGTTGCACCGGCGGATTCTTCACGAAGTTTCCGGCAGGTGCGAGAATGTTCGATGGCAGAGTCGAGTAGACGCACGTAACCGAGTTGTCCCACGCGAAACCACGCTGGAAGCACTGGTTGTAGAGATTGACGGCTTGAACCGTAAGCGTCACGCGCGGTGAGACATCGTAACTCGCCTGCAAATTCGCGGAGAGCTCGGACGGCTGCATGAACGCGCCTAGATTGTCGAAACGGCCCGAATACGGATCGGGCAGGAAGACCGCGCCGGCCGATCCGCCCGGGCAACTGACGCCGGGCGTCAGCGGCGTCTTCGCCGGCTGAGAGGAGCACGATTGCGGCACGTAGCCCGGCCAGACCAACGGCGAACCGTAGTTCGAGCCGTTAACGTAATGCAACGACGGCGTCACCGCGAGCTTTTGATGCCGGTAGTTCAGAATGAGTGACGCGACGTCCGGCACGGAGTAGCCGTTGGCAGCATTGAAGGGAGTCGGGATCACGTCGTACGGCGCATACCAGGCGCCGGTATCGAAGAGCGGCTGTATGGTCCCCTTGTAGTACGGATTCGGTATGTTCAGCTTGCCTTGATCGCCCGTACCCGATTGCGAGTTGGGCAGCACCGGCGCGGCATTGCCGGGGAAGGCTCCGCTGCCGCAGGCCTGCCAGTTGGCCGAGTGCCTCGTCACGTTTGCGCAAGCCGACGTATACGAATTGTAGAGCTCGATCTGGTTGTTGAGAGAGTCGATCACGCTTATGCCGTTGATCGGACTGAAGCGAATACGATTCTGAGTGTGCGTGTAGGTAAACAGGCCGGAGATGCCGTCCCGGCTGAAATCACCGTATTGCAGCGAGACCTCGACGCCGTACGATTCCTGCGTGCCGACGTTGAGGCCGGCCAGAGTTCCCTGCACCGGGTTGATTGCCTGAAACTGCAGCTGGTTGCTGGTGTTGCGGTAGAAGGGAGTCAGTTTATAGGAGAGCAGCGTTCCCTTGACGTGCTTCTCCAGCGATAGGTCGAAGTTATTCGCCGTGTCGGGCTCGATCGCGTGATCGGGCGAGCGGTAACCGTTCGGATAGAACTGCGCGATGAACGACGCGAGGTTCTGTTGGAACGTGTTGTACTGGTAGTACGATGAGCCTTCGGCCCGCGCGTATTTGCCGGCCGAGCCTCGGATTACCGTATCGGGGTTGATCGTGTACGTAAACGAAAAGCGTGGCTGGAAAACGTTCGAGACGTTACTGCCGGCGCCGACGTTATAGAGTCCCACACCCGGCTGCGTCATCCGCGCGAAACCGGGCGGGCAGGCTGCGAACGACTCGGTTGCCGAGTCCCACGACCACTGCGTCGCCTTCCCGGAGGCGCCGCAGAACTCGTTGTTGTACGCATCGAACCAGAACTGACGAGCTGGATAACCGTCTATCAGGTTATTCGTCGAGTATTCGAAGTGGTCGAGACGCGCGCCGACGTTGACGACGAGCCGATCGTTCGGCTCCCAGAGATCGGTCAGCGCGTACGACGAAAAGTGCGGCATCACGTTATCTACCTGCGCGCTCTGACCGTTCTCGGTCATCATCCAGCGCGCGCCGGCCTTTGCGGCCGGAGAACCGGCCGGCGCCGTACCCGGCGTAAGGTTGAAGCGGAACGAACCCTCGCCGGGATAACATCCGCTCGGCGTAAGGCAGCCGCCCTGGCTGCCCGTATCGAAGCAGCTCCACGGCTGGCCGGTGACGTAATTGTAACACTTGCCGTTCGGCGTGCCGTAGTTCGAAAGGATCGTGCCCAACCCGGTCGGCGCGCGACTCGTCGTGAACGGATCCGTCGAGCTGAACCCGACATTGTAAGTTTGCAGCCTCTGCGTCATATACGAGGCTTCGGCGGTGATGAGATTCTCGGGTGCGAGCTGATTGGCATAGATGAGGCTGGCGCCGTAGCCATGCTCCAAGACCTCGTAGTCGGCCGGATCCGAGCCAAAGACCAGCTGAGCGCTTTGCGGGCCGTTGATGAACCAGTTCGAATACTCACCGTAGATCAACCCGCGCAGGTATGAATGCGGGTCGATGTTCTTTTGATACTGCAGCTTTGTGATCGTGTACCCGTTCCAGTTTCCGTCGCGGTCGCTCGGATCGACCGGCGAACCCGGCTCGCGGGCGATAGGGCTGCTGGGGAAGAATCCGATCACGACGTCCTTCTGACGCGGAGACTGCATCAGCGGACCGCCGTAATAGAGTGAGTCGAGGTAAGGCATCGGAAAACCGATGCCGGTTTGCCTTCCGACTTGCGGCGTGTACCAGACGTCGTTCGCAGAACTGATAAACTGATCGGCGATTCCGCCCGTCACGAAGAGCAGTTGAACGTCGTCGCGCAGCGGAGAATCCCGGTGCGGAACGCCGATATGCAGATTGATCACGTTCTCGCGGTCGAAGTTGACGCCTTGCGCGTACGCGTAACCCGGCGAGCGGATGAACCCATAGTTGGGCGCCTTGCCGCCCGACCCGTCGAGAATATTGTAGACGTTGTTATTCGTGGGAACGCTCAGCGGATAGAAGTAAAGCGGGTCGCTGACGCCGCCGAACTGGTCTCCAAAACGATACGATTGATTGGTCCCCGAAAGTCCAACGTAGTAAGAGAAGAGACGGTCGGGCGTCGCTCCGCCAAACTCGACCGTCGCTTGATGGTAGAAGGCCGGACCGCCGATTCCTAGATCGGCGGCAGCGTAGCCGGGAAACGTTCCGGTCTTGATGACCTGATTGATGTAGCCTGCGAGACCTGAAGAGTTCGAAGTCGCGGGCGTGCCGCCGGTGTAGACCTGAACCTCTTGATTGCCCAGCGACGTCAGCGTCGCTATCGTCGCGAGGTCGGACTGACGCGTCGTCGGCAAGCCGTCGAACTCGTACGCGACCTGATCGCTGTCGCCGCCGCGAATGTAGACGCTTTGGTACCAGCCCTGCTGGTTCGACGGAATGTTCACCCCTGGGGCGCTCGCGATCGCGCCGTAGGCTTGCGTCAGCGATCCGGAGCCATTGAGCGTCGAGGCGACCTTCTGGCCGGCGGAGTTTATAGAGTAGACGTCGCTCGTGACGCCCGAGCGCACCAGGGATTGCGCCGAACGCGAGGTCGTGCGCGCGATCGTTTTGAGCGTCTTTTGCAACAAAAGCGTAACGGTCGCCGCTTGATCCGCGGCGATCGAGATGCCGGGCTGCGATTGCGGATCGTACCCGTCTTTGGTTGCGCTGACCGTATACGTATCGGGCGGCAGCGAAATGAACGAGAAGGCTCCCGAAGCGTCGGAGGTGATCTGCGCCGTCTGCGACGGCGAGGCAGCGATAACGACCGCTCCCGCGATCGGGACGTGCGTTGCCGCGTCGACGACGCGGCCGCGTAGCGTGCCGGTCGTGCCGGCGACGGCTTCGGCCGGCATGGCAAGGAGCACGAGGGCGACGATCGCGACTGCGACGGCGTTTCTCATAAAGAAGAACGTCGTTAAACTCGCCGAATAGGACTTCCTCGCCGCACCATGAGAGTCCACGAAAAAACGTCTAGCTCCGCTAGCCGAACGTCCCTTGCACGACGCCGCCAAGAGAGCGTGGCGCGGGGCGTCGCGACCGCGCATCCGATCTGGGTCGATCGCGCAAGCGGCGCGACCCTCTGGGACGTCGAAGGCCGCCGCTACATCGATTTCGTCGGCGGAATCGGCACCCTCAACGCCGGGCACGCCGATCCAAAAATCGTCGCCGCGATCGCCGGCCAGGCCGCCCGGTTCACGCACACCTGCTTCCAAGTGGCGATGTACGAGCCGTACCTTCGCGTCGCTGAAGAGCTCAATCGCCGCGCACCCGGCAATTCGCGCAAAAAGACGCTGCTGCTCTCGACCGGCGCCGAAGCAACCGAAAACGCGGTGAAGATCGCGCGCGAGTTTACGCGCCGGCCGGCTGTCGTCGCGTTCACCCACGGCTACCACGGCCGAACCCTGCTCGCGCTCTCGATGACGGGAAAGAACGAGCCGTACAAACAGCACTTCGGGCCGTTTTGCGGCGAGATCTACCACGCGCCATTCCCCTTCGAACATCACGGCGTGACGACGCAGCGTGCGCTCGAAGCCATCGAGGAGCTCTTCGCCGGCGTCGTCGCGCCGGACCGCGTCGCGGCATTCATCATCGAGCCGGTGCTCGGTGAAGGCGGTTTCGTTCCGGCTCCGCCGGAGTTCTTGACCGCGCTGCGCCGGATCGCCGACGGGCACGGCATCGTGCTGATCGCCGACGAGATTCAAACCGGTTTCGGGCGCACCGGCACGTTCTTCGCTTGCGAGCAGTTCGACCTCGAGCCCGATTTAATGACGGTCGCAAAATCGATCGGCGGCGGCCTGCCGCTGGCGGGAGTCGTGGGAAAGGCTGAGATCATGGACGCGCCCGCGCCCGGCGGTCTCGGGGGCACGTTTGCCGGCAACCCCGTCGCCTGTGCGGCGGCGCTCGAAGTCTTCGAGATCATGGACGATGCGTTTTTGGGGCGCGCCCGCGCGATCGGCCGGCGAGTCGCGGCAGCCCTGGAATCGCTGCGAAGCGAATTTTCACAGATCGAAGACGTGCGTGGACTCGGGGCCATGCAGGCGATGGAGCTTTCGTCGGGCGCCGGAGAGATCGTCGAGGCGGCGCGCGAGCGCGGGCTGCTCCTGCTCTTGGCCGGCCAACGCGACGTCATTCGCATTCTCGTTCCGCTCGTCATCGATGATGCCGAGCTCGACGAAGGGCTTGAGATTCTTCGCGCGAGCGCGCGAGACGTCTTTACGAGGTGATCGAAAATCGAGGGTGACCGACAGCGCAAGGTTTACGAGTACACGCAGCGCGTTTTAGAGCTGATCGAACAAACCGACGTAACTCCGGACCAAGCTTCGTGGATTACGCGCGAGACGGTGGAGTCGTTTCGCGACCACATTAATCCCGGCTTTCTAGAGTACCGCAAAGCGACCGACGCGCAGCGCGCGGGCGCGGTCGTCGAATGGGCCGACGCCGGACCGAACTCTTATCGCGACGTCACCGGGCGAACCTACCTCGACTGTTTGGGTGGCTTCGGCATCTTCAACGTCGGTCATCGGAATCCCAAAGTCGTCAAGGCCGTCGCCGATCAACTTCGCCGCCAACCGCTGCATAGCCAAGACTTGCTCGATCCGTTGCGCGCGATGCTGGCAAAAGCACTGGCGATGCTCACGCCCGAAGGTCTCGACTATAGCTTTTTTTGCAACAGCGGCACCGAAGCGGTCGAAGGTGCGCTCAAGCTCGCGCGTGCCTACGACCCCACCAAACAAACGATCGTCGCGGCGACGAAGGGCTTTCACGGCAAGAGCTACGGGTCGCTTTCGGCGAGCGCCAAAGCCGAGTTCCGCCGGCCGTTCGGCCCGATGCTTCCAAACATCGAGCACGTGCCGTTCAACGACGTGCCGGCGCTGCGCGACATGATGACGTCGTGCAAGGCCGTCGGTGAAGACGTCGGCGCCGTGCTGCTCGAGCCGATCCAGGGCGAGGGCGGGGTCAATATCCCCGACGACGATTATCTTCCCAGCGTCCGCGCGCTCTGCGACGAGTTCGGCTCGCTCTTCATTCTCGATGAAGTGCAGACCGGAATGGGCCGGACCGGAAAGATGTTCGCCTGCGAGCATTACGGCATCGCACCGGATTTGATGTGTCTCGCCAAGGCCTTCGGCGGCGGAGTCGTTCCGGCCGGCGCCGTCGTCGGGAGGCGGGATATTTTTTCGCGGCTTTTCGACAATCCATTTCTGCACACGTCGACGTTCGGCGGAAACCCGCTAGCCTGCGCCGCGGCGCTGGCGACCATCAACGTCTTGCTCGAAGACCGGTTACCGGAGCGAGCTGCGATTCTGGGAGAGCGCATGCTCGCCGGCATCCGCCGGGCCGTCGCGGGACACGGGGATCTCGTCGTCGACGTGCGCGGAAAAGGGCTCTTGATCGCGATCGAATTTCGCGATCACGAGACGGGTTTCGAGCTTGCAAAGCGCATGCTCGAGCGCGGCGTCCTGGTTTCCGGCACGCTCGTTAACGCGCGCGTGATTCGCGTCGAGCCGCCGTTGACTATTGCGGAGGAAGAGGCCGACTACGTCTGCCGAGCCCTCGGTGAAAGCCTGAACGATATGTCTGATCCTGAGGGGACTCGAAGGACGACGCAAGGAGTAACATCATAATGCAAACCACGCATCCCGCGGTCTCGGCGGAAGAAATTCTGCGTGATCTGCCTCGCATCAACGGCGTGATTCCGATGTATGTGGATGGCGGTTGGAGGCTAGCGTCCGACGGCGGCACGCGCGAGCTCGCCAACCCGGCTAACGGGCGCATCATCGCTACGGTTGCCGAGGCCAACGCGGCGGACGCCGAGACGGCGATTCTCGCCGCTCGCCGAGCCTTTGACGGTGGGCCGTGGAGGTCGCTCAGCGCCGCCGACCGCGCCGCACTGCTCTTTAAAGTTGCCGACGCCATCGACGCCGCACGCGACGAGTTCATGCGAATCGACACGCTTAACAACGGGAAGCCGCTGCGTGAGACCGAGTACGACGCGGTCGACGCGGCCAACTGTTTTCGCTACTACGCCGGCCTCGCGACCAAGCCGCACGGGCAGACGTTTGACGTTCCGGCACCGTCGCAGACCTTCACGGTGCGCGAGCCGATCGGCGTTTGCGGCCAGATCGTGCCATGGAACTATCCGCTGCTGATGGCGACTTGGAAGCTGGCGCCCGCGCTGGCAGCAGGAAACGTTTGCGTTCTGAAGCCGGCGGAGCTGACGCCCCTGTCGGCAATCAGGCTGGCGATGATTTTCGAGCAGCTGGAGTTCCCCGCGGGAGTCGTCAACATCGTTACGGGTACGGGCGCTACGGCCGGTCATGCGATCGCCGCGAGCATGCTCGTCGACAAGATCGCCTTTACGGGCGGCACCAAGACCGGGCGCAGCATCATGCTCGATGCGACGACGAATCTCAAGAAGATCTCGCTCGAGCTCGGCGGCAAATCGCCGAACGTCGTTTTTGCGGATGCCGATTTTGACACGGCGGTTGACTACGCACTCTTCGGAATTTTTGCAAACGCGGGACAGGTCTGTTCGGCGGGCTCGCGGCTGCTGATCGAACGGCCGCTCCACGATCGGTTCGTCGAACGCGTCGTCGAACGAGCGCAAAAAATTCGAGTCGGTGACGGATTCGATCCCCAGACCGAGATGGGGCCGATCATCTCGCCGGTCCATCGGGAACGGGTCGAAGCCTACATCGGAGCGGGCGTCGCCGAAGGGGCGAAACTGCTCTGCGGCGGCGAGCGGCTCGGTGGTCCGCTCGCCGACGGCAACTTTATCGCGCCGACGATTTTTGACCGGACGTCGCCACGGATGCGCATCGTCCAAGAAGAGATCTTTGGTCCGGTTCTCGTCGTGCAGACGTTCGACGACGAAGCCGAGGCAGTCGCGCTGGCAAACGATACGATCTATGGCCTAGCGGGTGCGGTCTTTACGCAAGACATTGCCAAGGCGCATCGCGTCATCCGCAAGATGCGGGCCGGCATCACCTGGATCAACACCTATCACCCCACCTATAACGAAGCGCCCTGGGGCGGCTACAAGCAGTCGGGAATCGGTCGCGAGCTCGGCACCTACGGCTACGACGCCTACACCGAAGTCAAGCAGATCAACGTCAATCTCGACGTCGAGCCCTCAGGCTGGTTTTCAACCTAAGAAAGGCTGATGCCTAGCCGCGACAGCGCGCGGTCGGCGAGCACTTTGCCGCCGGTTTGACAGTTTGGGCAATAATTCGTCTCGTTATCGGCATAGCGGATTCGCTGTACCGTCGAGCCGCATCGTGGGCAAGGCTTCCGATAACGACCGTGCACGGCCATCGCGCTGCGAAACGCCGTTACCTTTTCTGGAAACGCATCGGCGGCTTCATCGCGCAGCCGGTCGATCCACAATTGCAATGTCGCGCGCGTCGCGTCGTAGAGCCGTTCCCACTCGTCGGCGCTTAGCTTCTGGGTGAGCGCGAGCGGAGAGAGCCGCGCGGCGTGAAGGATCTCATCCGAATATGCGTTTCCGATGCCGTCAATGACGTGCGGATCGGTAAGTGCGCGTTTGAGCGTGTGATTCTCCGCGCTCAACGCGCGCCGAAAGGCATCGAGGTCGCTGCCGAGCGGATCGATGCCGCCCGGGTCGAGCGCCTCCACCGCATCCCGACCGGCGACGACGCGCAGCGAGGCTCGGCGTTTGCTCCCGGCTTCGGTCAGCACCAGCGAGCCACCGGCAAAATCGAAAGCGGCCAGCGCGTTACGCCCCCCGAGTTTCGCGCCGTGCGGCCGCCAATGCAAACGCCCGGCGATCATGAGGTGCAACACGAGCCAGAGATCGCCTTCGAAACCGATGGCGATACGCTTGCCGATCCGGCGCAGCTCACGAACTATCCGCCCCACGACGCTGGAAAGCGGCGGGGTTGAAGTTCGTAGCAGCGAGACGCTAGCGACGCGCGCGGATTCGAGCTTTTTGCCGACAATCCGCGGCTCGAGCGCCGCGATGTACGCAGCGACGTCCGGAAGCTCGGGCATTCCCCTTACGCGATTGCCATGGCTTTTGTGAGCGCCGCGACTACCATCTTGTCATACTCCGGCGCGACCGTGCGAAGGTCGAGCAGCACGCATCCATCACCAATTCGGCTGACGATTGGCGGAATCGCGTCACGCAGGCACGCTGCGGCGAGATCCGGCTTCTTCGACTCGATTGAAACCGCGACTGACGCCAACCGCTCTTGGGCGAGCGAGCCTCCACCCACGTACGCTTCGCTATCGACCGCTTTTGCGCGTGGTATCGCGTTGACGTAGGCGCCCGCGCGTTCGCGCAGCTGCTCGGTCGTCGCCGCTAGCATTCGAAAGATCGGAAGATTTTCCCGGAACGAGCCGTCGCGATAGTGCTGCAGCGTCCCCTCGAGCGCCGCGAGCGTCATCTTTCCGACGCGCAACGCGCGCAGCAACGGGTTGTTCTTTAAGGGCGCAATGAGATGGGAGCGACCGGCGATGATGCCGGCTTGAGGTCCGCCGAGCAGCTTATCGCCCGAGAAGGTGACGAGGCCGATACCGTCGCCGAGCGCCTCCTGCACCGTCCGCTCGTGCGCGATTCCGAACTCGGCAAGGTCCACGACCGCACCGCTTCCGAGATCCTCGGCGACGATCACGCCTGCGCGGCGACCGAGTTCGACGAGCTCTTGCGCGGGGGCGTCGTGCGTAAAGCCCTCGATACGATAGTTGGACGGATGCGTGCGCAGCAGCAGCGCCGTGCGCGGCGAGAGTGCCCGCTCGAAATCCGCAATGTAGACGCGATTCGTCGTGCCGACCTCGACCAGCGTCGCGCCGCTGCGTTCGAGAACGTCCGGAACGCGAAAGCCGCCACCGATCTCCACGAGTTGATTGCGCGCCACGACGACTTCGCGCCCTCTGGCGAAGGTATCGAGCACGAGCAGCACGGCGGCGGCGCAGTTGTTAACGACGAGCGAATCTTGCGCGCCGGTTACGTCGTTAACGAGGCCACTCACGTGCGCGTACCGCGAGCTGCGCTCGCCCCGCTCAAGATCGTACTCCAGATTCGAATAGCCTTCCGAGATTCCCATCAGCTCGCGCAGCGCGTTTGTCGCGAGCGGTGCTCGACCGAGATTCGTATGGAGGATGATGCCCGTTGCGTTGATGACGAGGCATAGCGCCTCTCGATGTAAACCTTCGAGGCGGGTTGCCAGCTCGTCTACGAGCGCATCGTATGCGGTCGCTCCGGACGCACGCGCGCGGCCGAAAACTTCTTCGGCCGCGCGTTTGATTGCATTTCTTCCCAGCAAGATCTCGTACCGAGCTACGCGCTCGTCCGACAATACCCGGTGCATCGCCGGGATCGACTTCACGCCACGTGTTTGCCGAGCATCGATGTCACGGCGTTTTCGGGCACGTAGCCGACGATTCTATCAACCGGCTCGCCGTTCTTGAAGAGAATCAGGCAGGGAATGCCCGAGACCTGATACTGCCCAGCCAGGTTGGGATTCTCATCGGTATTGAGCTTGACGAACTTGGCCTTGCCCGAGTTTGCGGCCGCGATCTTCTCGACGATCGGACCGAGCATTCGGCACGGCCCGCACCAGGGCGCCCAAAAATCGACCAGCACCGGCTGGGTGCTTTTTAGCACCTCGGCGTCAAAGTTGGCTTGCGTAACGTCAGGTAGTGCGCTCATTTGAGTTCTTACGGTACCTCCGAAGGCCATAATCACCCTTCAGGGCCGGAAGGTTCCACCCTCACCTGTCACCTGCCGATGCCGCTCAATCGCGTGCAGCCACCACTGCGGGGCTGCCGGCTTGCGCCAAAATCGCAAGACTTGAACGAGGTGGCTCCCGAGGTCATTGATAAGGTCGCTCCTTCCCTTCGTTGGGGTGGGAGTGGAAGCTGCTCGATTACAGTCGTGCTGCTTGCGAGTTCTCTATTGCTAGGCGCCGCGTACGTCAAAGCCGTGATCTGCGTTAACGGGCTGCCGATCGTAACGGAGGCGGGAACGATGAAATGCACCGTGCGCTCCCCCGACGCGTCGCTCATCACGAAGAGGGCCTGGTTGGCTACGTAGAGCTTATGGCCGAGGGATTGTCCGCAATGCCGCTGCCTTTCGCGCACTGGTTTCATGCAGCTCAAATCGACGTTGTAGGCGACTCGAACCGTTTCATTCGCGAGCGTCGAAAAGCGCCAGTGATTCGGCGCGACGAACGCGAGCGGGATTTCGCTGCCCGCGCTTGAGTAGGCTCGCAGATACTTAATGTGGGAGCTCCATTGATAGCCGCGGCCTTGCGGAAAGGTGAACAGCTGCCCGTCGGTTACGCTCAGCGTGGCGCGAACGGTCGCTTGGAGCGGCTCAGTGAAATCCATAGCGACGTCGTACAGCCCCGCTCCGAACGGACGCGCCACCGGCGTCTTCGCTCGGCAGAGAAAGCTCGTCGAGGCCATCAGAACGATGCAGATCGCTGCAGCCCTGCCCATTGCCTCGCCCTCCTGCATCCGGCCTCTTAAAGAATTAGTTAAAAATGAATCTTAATTCTTTAGTTGGCCATTGTCAAGAGGACGGAGGAGGCTGGACCGGTCCTAAAGCTCCGTTTGTTGCGGTTCACCGGTGATTTCGGTGATTTGCTTGGCCTGCTTGCCCAAGTTGGTGATCGCGATGACCTCGTCGCCTTCGCCCAGCCGCTGCAACCGGACGCCTTTGGCGTCGCGGCCGGTCTTGCGGATCTCACCGACTTGCAGCCGGATGACTTGATTCCCAGAGGTGATCATCAATATTTGATCCTCGGGGGCGACCAGAATCTGATCCACGACTTGGCCGATGTCGTCGCGCTGGCGCGCAAAAGCCTTGACGCCCTTGCCGCCGCGTGAGGTGTGACGGTAATCTTGGATCGGGGTGCGCTTGCCGAAGGCAAGTGAGGTGACGAGCAAGACCTCGCGCCGCTCGTCTTCAACCACGTCCATCGCGATGACCGTGTCGCCCTTGTCCAACGTCATCGCCTTGACACCGCGCGCAACGCGGCCCATCGGCCGCACGCCTTTCTCGTTGAAGTGGACGGCCATGCCCTTCGTGGAGGCGAGAATGATGTCGTGCGAGCCGTCCGAGAGATCGACGGCAAGCAACTCGTCGCCCTCGTCGAGATTGATGGCGATGAGACCGTTGCGGCGCACGTTGGCGAACTGGTCGAGCTTCGTCTTTTTGATCACGCCCTGCTTAGTCACCATCACCAGATAGAGTTCGCCCTCGAAGTGCGCGATCGGGAACGCCGCCGTAACCTCTTCTCCCGGCGGAAGCGTCAGCAGGTTGACCAGCGCGGTGCCGCGAGCTTGGCGAGTCGTGTCGGGTATCTCATAGCCGCGAAGTCTGTAGACGCGTCCCTTGTTCGTAAAGAAGAGCACGTGGTCGTGCGTCTTGGTAACGAAGAAGTTTCGAACTACGTCTTCGCGCTTGAGGTTCGAGATGCCGGTGACACCCCGGCCGCCTCGAAGCTGCGTGCGGAACGTGTCGAGCGAGACGCGCTTGATGTAGCCGCCGACCGTATAGGTGACGACCACATCGATGTTGGGCGTAATCTGCTCGATTGAAATCTCGTCTTCGGCCGGCTCGACGCCCGTGCGCCGCTCGTCGCCGAAGCGTTTCTTCACGTCGAGCGTCTCTTGCCTCACGATGCCGGCGATGCGGCGCGGGCTGCGCAGGATGTCTTCCAGCTCGGCGATGGTTTTGATCAGCTCGGCGTACTCTTGCTCGATCTTCTGGCGCTCGAGGCCGACCAGCGTGCGCAGGCGCATGTCAACGATCGCCTGAGCCTGCACGTCGCTGAGCTCGAAGCGTTCCGATAGGCGCGCCTTTGCCTCGTCGGTCGTCTGGCTGCCGCGAACGATCTGGATGACCTCGTCGATGTGATCGAGCGCTATCCGGTAACCCTCGAGCAGGTGCGCGCGCTCCTTGGCTTTATTGAGATCGTATGTAGCCCGCAGCGTAACGACGTTCTTGCGATGCGCGATGAAATGCTCGAGAAGCTGTTTGAGCGTCAGAACCTGCGGCTCGATCGCCACCGTACCGTCCCGACGCGGCGGACCGACCGGCACCAGCGCTAGCATGTTGAAGCCGAAGGTCGCTTGCAACGGCGTATGCTTGAATAGCTGATTGAGCACGATCTTGGGGGTTGCGCTCTTCTGCAGTTCGACGACGACGCGCATGCCTTTGCGGTTGGACTCGTCGTCCATGCGGGCGATTCCGGTGATTCGCTTCTCGGAGTACGCTTCCGAAATTGCCTCAACGATCCGCCCTTTATAGACTTGATACGGTATCTCGGTGATGATGATTTTGTGCTTGCCGCGTTCTTCTACGATCTCAGCCTTGCCGCGAATCGTAATCGATCCGCGTCCGGTCTTGTAGGCTTCACGAATCGCTTCGTGACCTAAGATCGTACCGCCGGTCGGGAAGTCCGGACCCTGGACGATCGTGCAAAGACCGTCGTCGCTCGTCTGGGGGTCGTCGATGAGCGCCGCGATCGCGTCGGCAATCTCATTCAAATTATGCGGCGGAATGTTGGTTGCCATGCCGACCGCGATGCCGCTCGAGCCGTTGACGAGCAGCTGCGGCAGGCGCCCAGGGAGCACGCTCGGCTCGACGCCCTGATTATCGAAAGTTGGGACGAATGGTACTGTCTCCTTATCGATATCGGCCAAAACGTCGAGCGCAGTGCGCGCCAATCGCCCTTCGGTATACCGGTAGGCCGCCGGCGGATCGGGATCGATCGATCCAAAGTTGCCGTGCCCATCGACCAAAGGGTAGCGCAGCGTAAAATCTTGCGCCATGCGCACGAGCGCGTCGTACACCGAACTGTCTCCATGCGGGTGGTAACTCTTGAGCACCTCGCCGATGATACCGGCGCACTTTCGGTGCTGCTTGCTCGGGTCGAGCCCCATCTCGCGCATTGCGTAGAGAATCCGCCGCTGGACGGGTTTGAGGCCGTCGCGCACGTCGGGAAGCGCCCGCGACGCGATGACCGACATCGCATACGAGAGATAACTCTCCCGCATCTCGTCTTCGACGTTGACCTGTAATACGATATCGTTGTTCAATGGTTTCCTGCATTCATGGAAGTCCGCCTAACTCTTCCCACCGAAGAAGACCTCGGCAAATTCGCGGCCGTTTTCGCGCGCCATCTTCGACCCGGCGACATCGTCGCGCTGACCGGTCCGCTCGGATCGGGCAAAACCGCCTTGGTCCGGGCGGTCGTGCGAACGCTCCACGGCACCGACCAGACCCATAGCCCGAGCTTTACCTTCCGTCATCGCTACGACGGCGAGCCGCCGATCGAACACATCGACCTCTACCGTATCGACGATCCGCGCGAAGTGGACGAACTCGGCCTCGAAGAGGCGCTCGACGGCCGCTCGATCGCGCTGATCGAGTGGTGGCGCAACGCACCGGACGCTATTCCGTCGCGGCGGTACGAAATCGAAATCGAAGGCGCCGGAGACGAACCACGTACGTTATATCTTCGACCGCCGCAGTGAACGTTCTTGCCCTCGACGGAGCGCTGGGAGCGTTTTCGGCGGCGGTCGCGTGCGACGGCCGAATCGCCGCGTCGCGCTGGGAGACGGGTAACGTCGCGCTGGAGCGCGGGCTCGCGATCGTCAAAAGCGTGCTCAACGACGGCGGTCACGCAGCTCGGCGAATCGACCGCTTGGCGGTAGGTGTCGGCCCGGGCGGTTTCACCGGTTTGCGGATCGCGATCGCCTATGCGAAGTCGCTGGCTGCCGTTTGGGAACGCCCGCTCGTGCCGGTTTCATCGTTCGATCTGCTCGAGTTCGGCGGCGGCTTCGAGCGAGTTCTCGCCGTCGTCGTTGGACGGCCCGGCGTCATCTCCGCACGGTATCGCTGCGACCAAACGCTTAGGCGAGGATCGGGCCGAATTTCAGAGGTTTTGGATGCGGTGCTGGGCGCCGACGCGCGACCCGAGCTGGATGTGGTGGGGGCGCCGGAGGACGTGCTGCACGCACTTGCCGAACGCGGCATCATCGTGCGCTCTTTCGACCCAGTCGTTATGCCGGCCGCGGCCGCCGCCGCCCTGGCGGCCTCATCGCGCACGCCACCCGCAAGCCTGCACGAAGTGCGGGCCGATTACGGCGAGCTTCCAGCCGCCAAACCGCCGAGATCGTAGCGCCGCATTCCATGAAGATGGAACTCGACCGGCCGGCGCAACGGCCCAGCCGGTTTTCGATTCGACCGATGGCGACCTCCGACGTAACCGACGTGATGCGAATCGAGCGCGTGTGTTTTTCAACGGTCTGGCCATCGGACGCGTTCTACAACGAGCTGAGCACCAACAAGCTGGCGCATTACTTCGTTGGCCTCTTAGACGATCGGGTCGTCGCCTACGGCGGAATCTGGGTGATTTTGGAGGACTCGCACGTTACCACGCTGGCGGTCGAACCGGAGTATCGTGGGCGCCGCTTCGGCGAAGTGTTGCTGCTACGTCTGATCGACGAGGCGATCGAACGCGGCGCGGCTTGGATGACGTTGGAAGTGCGCGAAAGCAACGCCGTCGCTCAACGCCTCTATCGAAAATACGGCTTCACCACCGTGACGATGCGCACCGGCTACTACAGCGACGACAACGAGAGCGCGCTGATCATGTGGGCCGGCAGCCTGCGCAGCGAGCTCTATCGCAACCGGTTGCGTTTCTTACGCGCCCGGGTCGAGGGCTCGTGACCTTCACGGAACTAGCGCGCCGCGTTCGCGAGCAGATCGGTCAGCAGCATCGCTACGAGCACAGCGTGCGCGTCGCTCGCTGCGCAGAGATCCTCGCGCAGCGTCACGCCCTCGATTCGCGAAAGGCGCGGCTCGCCGGAATGCTGCACGACCTCGCTCGCCTCTACACGCCGGAGCGTTTGCTCGCCGAGTCCGCATCACGAGGACTTCCAATCGGCGCGGCCGAGCGCGAGCATCCGGTGCTGTTGCACGCTCGGCTCGGCGCCGCGATTGCGCGCGAGCGATTCGGGGTTGAGGACGCCGAAGTGCTCTCCGCGATCGAAAAGCATACGATGGGCGCCGACGAGATGTCGTCATTAGACCGAGCGGTGTATTTGGCCGATTCGCTCGAGCCGGACCGGCGCTTCCCGGAGCGGGGCGCGCTCTGGGAGCTCGCGCTGCGCGATCTCGACGCCGCGATGCGCGAAACCTTGGCGTTGTCGGCCCGGCGCCGCGCCGAGAAACGAGCTTTAGCGGAGGTACGCGCATCGGCGAGCTGATCGACGTCGTGCGCGAGAGCGCGCTCGACAAAAAAGGCGAAGACTTTACCGCCCTTGACGTCGGCGGTCGAACGATCCTTGCCGATACGTTCGCGATCGTCACGGGCCGCTCTAAGGTTCAGACTCGCGCAATTGCCGACGCCATCATCGAAGGCGTTCGCGCGAACGGCCACGGCGTCTCGCGGGTCGAAGGATACTCGGATGGGTCCTGGATACTGATCGATCTCGGCAACGTGATCGTTCACGTGTTCACGCCGGAGCAGCGCGTTTTCTACAATTTGGAGCGACTGTGGTCCACCCTTCGACCCTTCGACTCCGCTCAGGGCAGGCTCGCTCAGAGTGACGCAGCAGAAAGAAAGGCGCAGGGATCGTGAAGCGAGGCCGGATCACGCATCAGAGCAAAGCGTCGCGCGCGCGGCGCGGCTTTTGGAAGCGCTTCGGCGTTTGGGTTTTCATCGTCTTCTTTGCGCTGAGCGTCGCGGGTGGCTTGTTCGTCATAGCGAAGCTCTAGCCGCGATGAGTACCCCCAAGAGCGTTCTCGACGACGTTGGCGCCATGCACGCGCGTTACGTGCTGACGCCGTGGCTTGCACAGAGCGGCCGCAATCCTCCCGTGATCGTGCGGGGTGAAGGGTCCTGCCTGTACGACGACCGTGGCAAGCGCTATATCGATCTCTCGGCGGGGCTCGTCGCGGTCAATCTCGGGCACGCGCATCCCGCCGTCGCGGCGGCGATCGCCGAACAGGCCCAACGAGTCGCGTACGTCGCCCCGAGTCTGGCAAACGACCAGCGCGCCGAGCTGGCTCGCGCAATCGTCGAGATCGCGCCGTGGTCGGAGAGCGGACGCGTTTTCTTCACCACCGGCGGCGGCGAAGCGAATGAAGACGCGATCAAGCTAGCGCGAACCTTGAGCGGACGTCACAAAGTGTTGACCGCGTACCGCTCGTTCCACGGATCGGCGCCTGGTGCGGGGACGTTGAGCGGCGAGAACCGCCGCTGGCCGAACGAGCCGGGCATTCCCGGCATCGTTCGCTTCTTCGCGCCGTTTCCGTACCGCAGCCCGTTTCACACCCGCGATCCCGACGAAGAGACCGATCGCGCCATCGAGCATCTCGAAGAGATCGTCAGCTACGAAGGCGGCGACCGGATCGCGGCGCTGCTGATCGAGCCGATCGTCGGCAGCAACGGCGTCATCGTCTATCCGCAAAAATATCTTGCGCGAGTTCGCGAGCTCTGCGACCGCCACGGAATTCTCCTCGTCTTCGACGAGGTGATGACCGGCTTCGGCCGCACCGGTGAGGCCTTCGCCGCGCAGCGGTTCGGCGTGACACCCGATATGTTCACCTTCGCGAAAGGGGTGACGTCCGCGTACGTTCCGCTCGGCGGCGTCGCGATGCGCGAGTCGCTCGCGAAGCACTTCGATCACCGCCCGCTGCCCAGCGGACACACTTTCAGCGGCCATCCGCTGGCGATGGCGGCGGGCGTCGCCACGTTGCGCGCCTACCGCGACGAAGCCCTCTTCGAGCGAGCGCGCGAGATCGAGGGCTGGCTGCGGACGCGCTTCGACGCGCTGCAGCGTCGTCATAAGATCGTCGGCGAAGCGCGCGGCGTCGGCGCGTTCTTCGGCTTGGAACTCGTCGAAGATCGCGAGACGCGAAAACCGTTGGTGCCTTGGCAGGGCGCGCAATCGCTCCAACCCTTCTTCAACGATCTGCTCGACCGCGGTCTCTACGTGTTAGGACGATACAACGTCGCAATCGTCTCGCCGCCGCTCGTCATCACGCGCGAGGAGCTCGACGAGGCATTCGAAACGCTCGACGGCGCGCTGGAGCGCTTGAGCAGATGACGCAACTGCACGTCCACGACAAGGCGACGCGCGAGCGGCTCGGCGAGGTGCCGATCGCGCAACGCGACGACGTCGATCGCGCCGTGACTTCCGCCGGCGAGGCCTTCGGCGCATGGAGTGCGGTACCGGTGGTCGAGCGCGCGCGCTTGCTCTTCCGCTACGCCGATGCGCTCGAGCGGCGGCGCGAGGAGCTTGCGCTCGCGGTCTCGCGTGAAAACGGCAAGATTCTCAGCGATGCGCGCGCCGAGGTACGGCGTGGCATCGAAGCCGTCGAGTTCGCGTGCGGCATGCCTTCACTGATGATGGGCGACGCGCTCCCCGAGATCGCCCGCGGCATTGACTGTGTCTCGATGCGCTACCCGCTCGGAGTTTGCGTGGGCATCACCCCGTTCAATTTCCCGGCGATGATTCCGTTATGGATGTTCCCAATCGCGATCGCGGCCGGAAACACGTTCGTGCTGAAACCTTCACCGCAAACGCCGCTGACCTCCGAGCTGCTCTTTGCCGCCGCGCGCGAGTGCGGGTTTCCCAGCGGCGTCTTTAGCGTCGTGCACGGCGCCACCGAAACGGCCGAATCGTTGATCGACCATCCGGACGTCGCGGCCGTCTCGTTCGTGGGCTCCTCGAACGTCGCGCGTCTCGTTCAAGAGCGAGCCGTGCGCGCGCACAAACGAGTCCAGGCGCTCGGCGGCGCCAAGAACTACCTCGTCGTGATGCCCGATGCGGTGAACTCAGCGACCCGCGACGCCGTCATCTCCGCTTCGTTCGGCGGCGCCGGTCAACGCTGTTTGGCCGGCTCGGTCGTCGTCGCCGTCGGGGACGCCGGCGACGCATTCGTCCCGATGCTCGTAGAAGCAGCCGCCAAAATGCGGCTCGGCAGAGGCGCCGACGAAGGCGTCGAGATGGGGCCGGTCGTCAGCGATGAAGCGCTCGCGCGCATCCACGGCTACGTGGAACGAGCTCTAACGTCAAGCGCCGTACTATGCCATCCTGAGCGGAGCGCCTTGATCCGCCGTGTCATCCTGAGCGAAGCGAGCGCAGTGAGCGAAGTCGAAGGACGAAGCGCTGAAGGCGGAGCCTTCGCCGCGCCGGTAATCTTCGATCGCGTCGATCCATCGAGCGAGCTGGCGCGCGACGAAATCTTCGGACCGGTCTTAGCGGTCGTGCGCGCGCCTTCACTCGACGATGCAATCGCGATTGCGAACCGCTCGCGCTACGGCAATGCGTCGTCGATCTTCACCAAAGACGGCGGCAGCGCGCGCACCTTCGCGTCGCGAATTGAGGTCGGCATGGTCGGCGTTAACGTCGGCATCGCCGCGCCGATGGCGTTCTTTCCGTTCGGCGGCGTCAAAGACTCGATCTTCGGCGATCTCCGCTGCCACGGCAAAGACGCGATCGCGTTCTACACGCAGCAGCGCGTGGTCATTAGCCGCTGGCCTTCTTGAACCGAAACCACAGCCAGCCAGCTGCAAGAAACGCCAAGAAGTAGTAGCCGAACCAACGCTGCGGCGGCGCCGGCACGGGATAGAAGAGCGTAACCGCCGTCAAGAGCAGCAGCAACGACGCAACGCCCGATACGATCGCGTCGATCGGCCGCAATACGCCTAGGCGCTTGCAATAGACGGCCGCGGCGATCGCGATCAGCAGGTAGATCGAAATGAATCCAAACGAGCTCAGCGTGCCGCAGTTATTGAAGACGTCGATCGGCGCCACTCCAAACGCGAACGCACCTAACGCGACCGCGAGCGTCGTCGCGGTGACGATCGTCACCGCGACGTTCGGCGTGTCGTGCTTGGGTTCGATGCGAGTAAAGACCGAAGGCAGGATCCCAGCGGCGGCCATCGCGTAGGCGATCCGCCCGGCCGTCGTGATGCATGCGAGGCAAACGGAGAAAGCGCTGCAGACCGCACCGAGCGTGATCGGAACCGCGAGGTATCCCAGGCCGAAGGTTTCAACCAGCGTCTGGAGCGGAAACTGTTGCTTGTCAAGCGGCTGCGCTGCGTGCGAGAGACCGACGATCTCAGCGTACGTCGCCAGCACGAAGAACGCGCCGGCGAAGATCACGCTTCCAATGACGGCGCGTGGGATCGTCACGAGCGGGCGCTTCGCCTCGGCGCCGAACGCCGTAGCGCTTTCAAAGCCGACGAAGCTAAAGACCGCAAACGCGATTGCTAGACCGATGCCGCCCGGGAAGCCTCCCTCAACCCGCAGCTGCCGCATATCGAGCGCCGGTCCGTGCGCGTGCAGCACGATCGCGACCAGCAGCAGGATGATGCTTACCGAAATGCACTCGAGCACGAGCATTAGGATTGCCGAGACCTGCACGCCGCGGTACGCGGCTTGCCAGGCAATCGCCGCGAGGGCGATCACGATCAGATAAGCCGGTGCGTGGACGCCGATTTCGGAGAGCAGGCGCTCGACGAATAGCGCCATCGCGCCGAGCACGGCCGCGGCGACGAAACCGTAAGCCCAGAGCAGCGTCCAGCCGCCGATCGCCCCGGTCGCCGGCCCAAGGTGATCGGCGACATATTCGTACATCGAGCCCGCGGTCGCCGAACGGCGAGCAAACTGATTGATGCAGAGCGCGACGAAAATCAGCATCGTGCCGCCGAAAACGTAGGCCAGCCACGTGCCGTTCCCAGCCAGCGCGTACATATACGGCGCGATCAAAAGCGGCGTCATGCTCGGCCCGATCAGGGCAATCGAGGTTGCGAGAACCTCGATAAACGACAGCGAATCGGCCTTGAGTGAGGCGCGTTGCGCAGGTTCGGCCATGCAGCCTCAACTCTCAGCCAGGCGACACCTTAGTTCCCGCTGCGCCCTCGAAACTTCGCCGCCCAGGCGTGGGTAGAAGCTGCCGTGAAGGCTCTTTCGATGCGATTTCAACAGGTCTGCGCCGGCGCGACGCTCCTCGCCTTTGCGAGCGCCTTGCCGGCCGCCGCACGCGACTTCGTGCAGGACCAGGCCGGGATGTTCTCGCCCGCAACGGTCGCGCAGCTTAACGAGCGCATCGGGAGCTTCAACGCGCAGACCGGCAAGGAGATCGTCGTCGTCACGACGCCGTCCTTGGGCGGAGCGAGCTTGCAGAGCGCGGCCGGCGCGGCCTTCTCGCAGCAGAACGTCAACGGGGTCCTGATCTTTATCGCACGCGACGATCGTCGCGACATCATCGTGCCCGATCGCTCGGGCGTGCAAGCCGGCTGGTTTACGCCCGACGCGCTGCGCTCGATCAGAAGCGGGATGGAGGCTCAGTTTCGCGGCGAGAACTACGATGCCGGCATCACGGGCGCGGTCGACGCCGTTCTCAACATCTATCGCGCGAATCTCGGCAGTTTGCAGCAGCGAACGTCGAGCGGTGCCGGCCTGCCTGCAGTGCGCGGTTTACCATCTAGTAGGGGAGTACACATTTCGATGTTCTGGTGGATCGTCTTCGCGGTCGTCGGCTTTCTGATCTTGCGGTCTATTTTGCGTGCGCTCTCGATGCCGCGCTACGGAGCACCCGGTGCACCCGGAGCGCCGCAAGGCGGCCCACCGGGTGGACCAGGCTATGGACCCGGCTACGGCCCGGGTTACGGATACGGCGGCGGCGGAAGCTTCTGGAGCGGATTACTTGGAGGTCTCGGCGGCGCATGGCTTGGCAACGAGCTTTTCCGCGGCGGCGGTGGAATCGCGCCGCAGGCCGGTCAGATTCCAGCCGACACCGGCGGCGGATGGGGCGCGGCAGATTCCAGCGGATGGCAGAGTGATCCCGGCCAAGCCGATATGGGCGGCGCTAGCGGCGGCGACTTCAGCGGCGGCGGCTTCGGCGATTCCGGCGGCGGCGACTTTGGCGGAGGCGGCGGCGACAGCGGCGGTGGCTGGTAGGCGCGCTTCCTTCCGGTAACTAACAGCAGGCGTCATGCGACGCCTGCTTATTTTTTTGTTGACCTGCACTCTCGCGACACCGGCGCTAAGCTACGCGGCTTCCGCTACGCGAATCGGCTCTCCGTATTTCGGCGCACTGCACTGGCGACTGATCGGACCCTTTCGCGGCGGTCGTGCGCTCGCCGTGACGGGCGTTCCTGGCGAGCCCAATCACTTTTACTTTGGCGCGGTCGACGGCGGAGTTTGGGAGAGTCTCGACGCCGGACGGACGTGGAATCCGATCTTCGACAACGAGGATGTCGGCTCGATCGGCGCGATTGCGGTCGCCCCGAGCAGCCCACGCACGATCTACGTCGGAACGGGTGAAGCTGACATGCGTTCGGACATCGCCTACGGCGACGGCATGTACAAGTCGATCGACGGCGGGAAGAGCTGGACGCATCTCGGCCTGAGCGATACCAAACAGATCGGGGCGATCGTCGTGGACCCCAACGATGCCAACGTCGTCTATGTGGCTGCGCTCGGCCATCCGTACGCCGCCAACCCTGAACGCGGCGTCTTCAAAACGACCGACGGCGGCAAGACGTGGAGCAAAGTGCTCTACAAGAATGCCGACACCGGCGCGATCTCACTTGCGATAGAACCCGGAAACCCAAACGTGCTCTACGCCGCGCTATGGCAGACGCGCCGGCCGCCGTGGAACGTTTATCCGCCCTCAAACGGTCCAGGCGGCGGACTCTATAAATCTATCGATGCGGGCGCGACCTGGACGCAGCTCACCAACGGTTTACCACAGCATGTCGGCCACATCGGGCTTTCGATCGCTGCCGCGGCCCCGCATCGCATCTACGCGATCGTTGACAGCGACCCAAAGCAAGGCGGCATCTACCGTTCCGACGATGCGGGTGCGACGTGGACGCACACCGACGGCGACACGCGCATCTGGCAACGCGGCTGGTATTTTGGCGGCATCACGGCCGATCCGCGCAATCCCGACATCGCCTACGTTATGAACACCGCGACCTATCGCTCGACGAACGCGGGCAAAAGCTTCGAGGCGGTCCTCGGTGATCCATCCGGCGACGATTATCATACGCTCTGGATCGATCCGAGCGATTCGAACCGCATGATTCTCGGCAGCGATCAGGGTGTTGTCGTGACGGTCAACGGAATGAAGACCTGGAGCTCGTGGTATAACCAGCCAACGGCGCAATTTTATCACGTCGCCACCGACAACGCGTTTCCGTTTTCAGCGTACGGAGCGCAGCAAGATTCGGGCGCCGCGATCGCGACCAGCGCGAGCAAATACGGCACGATCTCGCAACAGGATTTCCGTCCGGTAGACGTCGGTGGTGAAAACGGGACGTTGGCGCCGGATCCCAAGCATCCCGGGCTCGTCTACGGCGACTCGAGCGGCGGAGGATCGGCGACCGTTACGCGAGAGATTCCAGCCACCGGCTGGGAGCAGATCGTGGATCCGATCATCACGCAGCCGGGTACGGTTTGGCGCAACACCTGGACGCTGCCGCTCGCGTTCTCGCCGGTCGACCGTTCTTCACTCTACTTCGGTCACCAGAACGTCTTCCGTTCGCGCGACGGCGGCGAGACGTGGAAGATCGTCAGCCCCGATCTTACGCGTGCCGACGAAGGCACGCCGTCGAATCTCGATCCGCCAACGCTCGCCGAGAGTAACGGTCTGCGGCGCCACGGCGTGGTTTATGCGATCGCGCCGTCGGCGCTGCGCGCCGGCCTCGTCTGGGCCGGCACCGACGACGGCTCGGTTTGGGTGACCCGTGATGATGCTCGAACCTGGCGCAACGTCACGCCGCCGGAGCTGACGGCATGGAGCAAGGTTGGCATCATCGAGGCCTCGCACTTCGACGCGGCGACCGCGTACCTCGCGGTCGATCGTCATCGCCTCGACGATTACAGGCCGTACATCTATCGTACGCGCGACGGCGGCGCGACGTGGAGCGCGATCGTCGACGGCATCCCCAATGGGTCGTTCGTCAACGCGGTACGCGAAGATCCGGTGCGACCCGGCCTGCTCTACGCCGGAACGGAACGCGGCGTCTACGTCTCCTTCGACGACGGTGCGTTGTGGCAGCCGTTGCAACTGAATCTACCGGTTACGTCGATCCGCGACCTAGCCGTGCACGGCGACGATCTGGTAATTGCGACGCACGGCCGCGCCTTTTGGGTGATGGACGATCTCGCGCCCTTGAGGCAGATGACCGATGCCGTCGCCGCCGGCGGCGCTTATCTCTTCGCTCCGGCGACCGCCTACCGCGTGCGTCCCGGGAACCAAGAGGGAACTCCGCTGCCGCTCGACGAGCCGCAGGTAGATAACGCGCCGGTCGGGCTATACATTGACTACTATCTTCCCGAGGCGCCGCACACGCCGGTCGCAATCGAGGTGCTCGCTAGCGACGGCAGCGTTGTGCGGGAGTGGTCGAGCGCTCGTCAATCCAAACCCGTCGATCCGAACTCGGTTCCATACACGACTCACTGGATCGAACGCCATCCGGTTCCCGCAGCAGCGGCCGGGGCTCATCGCTTCGTTTGGGATTATCACGAAGAAACGTCGGACGGTCCGCTCGTCCCTCCTGGGCATTACACCGTCAGGCTGACCGTCAACGGTCACAGCTACACGCGCGAGGCGCGCGTGCTGCGGGATCCCCGCATCGCCGCGAGCGACGCTGATTTACGCGCGCAATACGACCTCGCAAAACGCGTCGATGCATTGCACTCGCAAGTGAAGATCGCGCGCGCGAAGGCTCAGCAGGCTGCCGCACACCTTTCGGGCGAGCAGCTAAAAACCGTACGCGCGCAAGTCATCGGCGAGGAGCTCCCAACCAATCCCGATGACTCGGTTGGCTCCTACTCGCACGATTTTACCAGCTTTCTCTACCTTGAAGGCGCCCTTGATTCTCTCGAAGGTGCAATCGAAAGCGCCGACGCGTCGCCCACTCCCGACATGCGTACGGCCTATGATAAACTTTCAGCGATTTACCATCAAACGCTGTCACGCTCGCAAGCGCTAAGCCAATAGCCGGCGTTTACCGTGCTTCTTGCAGAGCCTTCGCGTACCAGTTTTCCAGATCGTTATGAAATTGCACGAGCGCCTGCGACTGCATGTAGACCATGTGCCCGGACTGATAGAAGCCGTAGGTGATGTTCTTCTGCAAGTCCTGCGGCACGGTCAAATGGTTGAGCGTGTAGACCGTCGCAAAGAAGGGCGTCGCAAAGTCGTAGTAGCCGTTACCCGAAAATATCTGTAGGTTCGGATCGAAGGCCATCGCCCTCGCCAAATCCTGCGCGGTGTTGGTCGGAAGGTTGCCGTTGTGCTTCCAGTCCCACTGCCCAAAGACGCCCATGATCGGGCGGTAGATCAGGTCCGTTTGGTAACCCAAGACGTCGCGCATGTAGTAGTTCCCCGCGCCGACGTAGCTTGCATCCACCGATGCATCGGTGGCATCGAAGTCGGGCCGATCGCCGATGCGGTCGAGGTTGTACGACGTAAACCGTGAGTCGAGCCGTCCCGTCATCACGCCGCTGTTGCGAAAGAGCTCGGTCGAGTACCGCCAGTACGGAATGCGCAGGTTCGAGAGGCGAATGAAGCGTTCAGAGAGGCCCGTGTATTGATGGAGCTTTGCAACGACGTCGGCATAGGTGCCCGGCGACAGCTTCGCGCCTTGTGCCAGCGCGCTGAGATACTCGTGCATCGCGAAGTCTTCGACCTGCGGTAAGAGCGTCTCGAGGCTCGTGCTCGGTCCCGGCAGCGCGTGATGGTACCATGACGTCGCGGCTTCGGTCGGCAGATAGAGCGGAAAGGCCCAGTCCCCGCCGCCGATCGCCGTCGGGGAAAAATTGATATCCCAGTCGAGCGAAAAGTCGAGGATTGACGAGAGGAGCACGACGCCGTTGATGCCGATTCCCTGCTGCTGCAGGGTATTGACCAGCATCGCCGAGCGCGGCGTGCCGTACGACTCACCGAATAAGAACTTCGGCGAGTCCCAGCGAGAGAATGACGTAATGTAGCGCGACACGAACTGCGCGAACGCGGTTACGTCGGGGTCGACTCCGAAGAAATCGCTTGGCTTGCCGGGCGGGACGATGCGGCTGAAGCCGGTATCGGGCGCGTCGACGAATACCAAGTCGGTACGATCGAGCAGCGAGTACTGATTCTCGACGAGGTTGAAGGGAGCATCGTGCGTCGGCGTTCCGTCACCGACCTGCACACGCACCGGCCCGAAGGAACCCATGCGCAGCCAGATCGTCGAACTGCCCGGACCGCCATTATATAAAAACGTGACCGGGCGCGCGCGAGAATCGGATCCGTCGACCGTAAACGCCGTGTAAAACATCCGGCACGTAACTTCGCCCGCTTTGTTCTGCAACGCGATGGTACCGGCACGCGCGGTGTACGGATAGGTCTTTCCGCCAAGCACGATCGTATGCTTCGTGACGACGTCGGGCGTGGCGCCGTTAGGGGCGGGCGTCGCGGGCGGCGGTCCGTGGCCGGCACCGATCAGCGCCGTCGCGAGGATCGCAAGCAGGAACTTACGCATGGGCGAGCACCCGCGCGTACCAGCGTTCCAGATCGGCATGAAAGCGCCCCAGCGCTTCGGGATGGAGATAGACCATATGCCCCGAGTCGTAAAAGCCAAACGTGATGTTTCGCTGCACCGCAGGAGCCAGATAGAGGTGGTTGAGCGCGTAGACCGTTGCAAAAAATGGCGTCGCGAAATCGAAGTAACCGTTCGCCGAGAAGACCTTCATGTTTGGATTGTAGGTTATTGCCTGCGCGAGGTCCGGCGTCACGTTGAGCACCTGAACGTTGACCCCGTGCTTGAAGTTCCACGTCTGGTCGTCGGCGAAGATCAAATCGTAAATTTCCGAGCGATAGAGCAGCGGCGTGTTGTACTTGAGCACCTGCCTGAGATAGTAGTTGCTCGTCGAGACGAAAGCCGAATCGATCGCCGCGTCGGTCGCATCCCAGTCGGGCGCGACCTGGGGACGGTCGAGCACGTAGGTCTGGAAGCGTGAGTCGATTCGCCCGACGGAAATGCCGCGCTCGCGCAGCAGCTCGCTTTGAAAGCGATCGTAAGGAATGCGCAGGTTCGAGTTACGGATGTATTGCTCGGAGAGACCCGTATACCGGTGGAGCTTGGCGACGACGTCATTGTAACGATCGGGCGCAAGCTGTGCGCCCTCTCCGAGCGCGTCGAGGTACTCGGTCAGCCCGAAGTTCTCGACCTCGGAGATCAATGCGTTCAGAGGCGGTGGGTTATTAAGCGCGCGATGGTACCAGGCGGTCGCGGCCTCGGTCGGAAGATAAAGAACGTACGCCCAGTCGCCCCCGCCGATCGGCGCGCCGTCGTTGTAATCGATGTTGGAATTCAAGAATGACGAGAGCAGGACGATGCCGTTGAGGCCGATGCCTCGGTCCTGAAGGTACTTGGCGAGCACGCTCGAGCGAGTCGTACCGTACGACTCGCCGAACAGAAAGCGGGGCGAGTTCCATCGGTTGAAGTTGGTGACGTAACGCTGGATAAACTGCCCGAAGGCGGCGGCGTCCTCATCGACGCCCCAGAAGTCCTTGCGCGTCCCGGCGCCGATGAACCGTCCGTATCCGCTGCCGGGCATATCGATGAAGACCAGATCGGTCTTGTCGAGCAGGCTGTACTGATTGTCGACGATACGGTAGGGCGGTGGACCGGTAAGACCTCCGTCCGCAGTGGCGACGCGAACCGGTCCGAACGATCCCATCCGCAGCCACATCGTCGAGCTTCCGGGTCCGCCATTATAAAGGAACGTCACCGCGCGCTTCGACGGATCGGCGCCGTCGAGGGTGTAGGCGGTGTAGAAAACTCGCGCCGTCGGTTGATCGTCGATGTTGCGCAGGGTGATGGTGCCGGCGCGCGCCGTATAGGCCAGCGTTCGGCCGTCGAGCGAGAGCGTGTGATGCGTCACGCCATCGGGCGTTTGCGCCGGAATAGCCGGCGGCTTCGCCGCCTGCGCAGGCAATGCGAGCACAAGGGAAACGAGCAGAACGCGCAAGGCGGTCAGCGGTATCGTTACGGAGTGCAATGCGAAGCCGATTATTGCGGCTAAAGCGTGGCTGTCCTGCCGCCGATCAATCAAAGTTTGCTCAAAGCGGCCCGTAAAGCTCAGACTTTAGCCGCTCGATTGCGCCGGCGATCGAGTTGAGGTACGGCAGCATCAGGCGCTTGATGCGTTCCAGCCGCTCTTTGCCTTCCGCCGTGATCGCGTAGACCCGCCGCGAGCGTTTCGCAGCCGCTTCCCACGAGGCCGTAACGAAGCCGCGCTCCTCGAGCCGGCGCAGCAGTGGATAAATCTTATTGGTATTGACAGCGACGAGATCGCCGCAGAGGGCGTCAATGCGTTGCATCAACCCGTAACCGTGATCGGACTGCCGTTCGATCAGATGGAGCAGCAGCGCGGGAAAGACGGTCTTGCCCTTGACCGGGCCACGAACGACCTCGTCGACACGATGGGCCACGCGTCAGGCGTGCACCGGCGCCTCGCGGTGATAAGCGAGCTCGATTTCGTCGCCGTAGCGCCGCTCCACCACGCGCCGTTTGATTTTCATCGAGGGGGAGAGCTCACCGCTTTCGACGCTGAACTCGTGTGGAACGACGATGACGTGCCGTGTCTGCTCGTAGCTCGCCAGCCCCCGCGTCTGCTTGTGCACCTCGTGGGCCAGAAATGCGCGCACGTCCTCGCGCCGTGCGAGCGAGTCGGTCGGCATGTCCTTCGGCAAATCCGGAAACTCCTGACGCACGAGCGGCCAGTTCGGCGAGATCAACGCGATCGGATAGGGACGGCCGTTGCCGACCACCATCGCGTGCGGGACGAAGATCGAGCGTTTGATGCTCGCCTCGATGCGGGCCGGAGAGACCCACTTGCCGGTGCCCGTCTTGAAGATTTCGTTTTTTCGATCGGTGATGCGCAGGAACCCCGCCTCGTCGATCTCGCCGATGTCGCCGGTGTGCAGCCAGCCGTCAACGATCGTCGCAGCTGTCGCCGGCGGGTCGCGATAGTAGCCCTGCATGACGTTACGTCCACGCACCAGCACCTCTCCGTCCTGCGCGATGCGTACCTCTACGCCGGTGATGGGACGCCCGACCGTGCCGTACTCGTTTGCCGTGAGACGGTTGACTGAGATGACGGGCGACGTCTCGGTGAGACCATAGCCCTGCATGATTGGAATGCCCAAGCCCAGGAATGTCATCGCGGTATCGAGGTGAAGCGCGGCGCTGCCGCTGTTGAGGAACCGCACGCGATCGAGGCCGAGCGCGCGCCGTATTTTGTCCAGCACGAGCCTCTTCGCTACCGCGTATTGCAGGCTGCGCATCGGCGTAGCCGTTCGTCCGAAGGTTTTCGCGAAGGCGTACTTCCGCCCAATGCGAAGCGCCCACGGCACGAGTCTTCCGCGCACGCCGCCCGCGGCGCGCGCTTGCCCTTTGATACCCGCCATTACGCGGTCGAAGATCCGCGGGACCGCCGTCATTCCGGCGGGGCGAACGTCGCGCAGATCGGTGAGCAGCACGTTGGGGTCGTGACAGATGAAGTACCGCAGCTTCGCGATCAGGTAGATATAGACCAGGGTGTGTTCGTAGATGTGCGAGTAGGGCAGTACCGAGATCACGTCGCGTCCGCGCTCGATCCCCTCGAAACCGCACGCCAGTGAGACCTGCGCGTCGAATCCGAGGTTGTCGTGCGAGAGCATCACGCCTTTCGGCGAGCCCGTCGTCCCCGACGTGTAAATCAGGACGGCCAGGTCGTCCGGCAGGAGCGTCGCTTCGTACGCGCTTGGAAACTCCGGATGCTCCGCGCGAATCGCAGCACCGCGCGCCTCAAAGGCGGCGACTCCGTCGGGACCCCTCGAGTCGAAGCTGACGACGCGCGGCAGCGCCGCACCCGACTCTTGAACCCGCTGTGCCGTCGCGTCCGAGTCGACGAAGAGCAGCCGCGCGCCGGAATGCTCGAGGATGTAGGCGGTGTGATCGAGCGCCTGCGTGGGATAGATCGGCACGACCACGCAGCCGGCAAAGAAGGTCGCGAAGTCGGCGACGATCCAGTCAACGCAGTTGTGCGAAATCAGGGCGACGCGATCGCCTGCAACCAGGCCTGCGTCACGGATAGCGCAGGCGACGTTCTCGACGCGTTCGAGCAGTCGTTCGCTCGAAGTCGGCGTCCAGTTTCCTGCGACGCGCTCGACGACGACTTCGTCGCGCGGTTCTTCGAGCGCTCGCCGAATTAAGTCTGGAAGCGTTTCTTTTGGAGGAAGCGCGTTGGAAATCACCTGGCTTAACTGAATGCGCTTCCCACACGGAGTAGCCCTGTCGCGTGAGTCCTACGGCTGGCGCAGATAGGGCCGAGCCCGCTCCAGACGACTCTGCGTCATTCCGGCGACGTCGAGAAGCTCGTCGAGCGAGGCGAAGCCGCCCTCGCGCCGGCGCAACTCGACGATGCGCTGCGCGGCCGCGCGCCCGATTCCCGGAACCGCAGCAAGCTCGACGGCATCGGACCGGTTGACGTCAACGCTCTCCAGCGACGGCTTTGTTGAACGGCGCCCGGAGTGACGCTGCGTGGAGTGAGAATGCGGCGTCTCGCCGACGAGCGGAACGTAGATCTCGTCACCGTCGCCCGCTCGTTGCGCGAGGTTGACCGCACCGGCGTCGGCAGCGGCGCTCAACCCGCCGGCTAGCGCCACCCCTTGCGCGTTGCGGTCGCCCGGGTGCAGGTGATAGAGCCCGGGCCTTCTTACCGCTCCCGCGACGTAGACGACAAGGTCGTCGTCGCTGCCTTGCGGTTGCGTGCCGCGATGGTGCCTCGGCGCACCGTCCGCGCCGGCGAAGGTGGGTTGCGCCGCCGGCGCGGGGGTCTCGGATTGTACCGCAAGCGGCCGAGCGGGATGCCAAAGCGCAAAAGCAGCAAGTCCGAGCGCGGCCGCAGCCAAAGCGATTCGCGTAATCATGGCGCTCTATCACGCGCCGGCGACCGACCGAAAGGGTAGCGCAGCGAGCGACGACCGTGTACGATGCTCCACATGTACGACTTCGCTGCGATCGAGCGGAAGTGGCAGACGCGTTGGCAGCGCGCGCAGCTCTATCACGCGCCCAACGAAAGCGATAAGCCGAAGAAATATTTCATGGAGATGCTCCCGTATGCGTCGGGCGACCTTCACGTCGGTCACGCGAAGAACTACACCTTCGGCGACGCGGTCGCACGCATGATGCGTATGCTCGGCCACAACGTGCTTCATCCGTTGGGCTGGGACGCGTTTGGGCTGCCGGCCGAGAACGCGGCGATCGATCGCGGGATCGACCCCGCCGTTTGGACCGCCGAAAACATCCTCAACATGCGACGGCAAATCCGCCTACTGGGGACGGGCTACGATTGGTCGCGCGAGATCGCCACATGCGAACCCGAGTACTACCGCTGGAACCAATGGCTCTTCTTGCGGCTCTTCGAACACGGTCTTGCGTATAAGCGCGAAGCGCCGGTGAACTGGTGCCCCCACGACCAAACGGTGCTCGCCAACGAGCAAGTCATAGACGGGCGCTGTTGGCGCTGCTCTCATCTCGTCGAGCGGCGCAATCTCTCGCAATGGTTCTTGCGGATCACCGCCTACGTCGATCGCCTCTTAAACGATCTCGACAAATTGACCGGCTGGCCTGAGCGCACGCGCACGATGCAGCGAAACTGGATCGGGCGCAGCGAAGGTGCGAACGTCGTTTTCCGCGTCGACGGTCTCGATGCGGCCATCGAGGTCTTTACGACGCGGCTCGACACGCTCTACGGCGTCACATTTCTCGCAGTCGCGCCCGAGCACAAGATCGTCGAATCGCTGCGGCCGCTGGTTTCACGCGAGCATGCCGCCGCCATGGATGCGTTCGCGCAAACTTTGAAGTCGAAGTCGGAGCTCGAGCGGACGAGCCTGATGGAAAAGCAGGGCGTCTTCACCGGCGCGTATGCGATCCATCCTCTCTCGCGTGAACGCATCCCGATTTGGCTAACCAACTACGTGCTCGCGGAGTACGGAGGCGGCGCCGTGATGGGAGTGCCGGCCCACGACGAGCGCGATTTCGAGTTCGCGAAGCGGCATGCGCTGCCGATCGCGCAAGTTATCGTCTCGCGCGACGAGACCGGCGGCGCGCCGTTGGGGGTTCCATTCGTCGAAGACGGGCGATTGATCGGCAGCGATGACTTCGATGGAATGTCGAGCGAACGCGCGCGCGAAGCGATCGCGCAACGTCTCGAGGCCCTCGGCGCCGGCAAAGAGAGCGTGAGCTACAAGCTGCGCGATTGGCTGATCTCGCGCCAGCGCTATTGGGGAACGCCGATTCCGATCGTCTACTGCGCCGAATGCGGCGAGGTTCCGGTGCCCGACGACCAGCTCCCGATACTTCTCCCGCCGCACGACCGGATTACCGGAGAAGGGCTTATCCCGAGCTCGTCGAGGGGCTCGCCGCTGGCCTCGATTCCGGAGTTCATCAACACCGCGTGCCCCCGATGCGGGGGTCCGGCGCGCCGCGAAAGCGATACCATGGACACCTTCTTCGAATCGTCGTGGTACTATTTGCGCTACCTCGACCCGCACAACGATCGGTTGCCGTGGGATCCGCAGCGCGCGGACTTCTGGATGAACGTCGACCAGTACATCGGCGGCGCCGAACATACCGTGCTTCACCTGCTCTACTCGCGCTTCTTTTACAAGTTCTTTCACGATCGCGGATGGGTGAGCGGCACCGACGAGCCGTTCGAACATCTCTTTCATCAGGGCCTGCTGCTGCGCGATGGCGAGAAGATGTCGAAATCTCGCGGAAACGTCGTTGCCATTGACGAGACCGCCGAAACGAACGGCGTCGACGCGATGCGCCTTTTTCTGCTCTACGTGACGCCGCCTGAGGAGACGAGCAACTGGACCGACGAAGGCATCACCGGACGCGTGCGGCTGCTCAATCAGAATTTGGCGCGCCTGCGAACCACACCTAGAAAGCGCGCGTGACGATCGAAATGGCTTGCCCGAAGCTCGTACGATCGAAGAAAAGGCGCTGCTTCGAGCAGTGCACGTCGTTGCGAAGTCGGCGATCGACGAGACGCTCGACCGTCGCTTTCACTACAACACGACGATCGCCAAGATCGACGAGCTCGTCAACTTGATGACGGCTGCCGCGTCAGCGCCGGTCTCACCGGCCCTGCTTTACGCGGTTCGCTCGCTGCCGATTCTCATCGCACCGTTTGCACCGCACATTGCCGAAGAGCTCTGGGAGCGACTCGGACACGAGCGCTCGGTGCACCTCGAGCGCTACCTCGAGCCGGACGAACGCGCGCTGGCGGTCGAAGAGGTCACGCTCGTCGTACAGGTAAACGGCAAAGTCCGGGCCCGCATTGCGGCCGCCGCCGGTGTGAACGAGGACGAAGCGCTGGCGCTCGCTCTCGCCGATCCTAACGTTCGAGCGCACCTGGACGGCAAAGAGCTTCGCAAGCACGTCTACGTTCCCGGAAAACTCCTCAACTTGGTGGCTGCATGAACGAGTCGCAACACTTGAAGACCGACGTTTGCATCGTCGGCGGCGGACCCTGCGGCATGATGCTGGGCGTCCTGCTGGCTCGTGCCGGCGTTGACGTAACCGTGCTGGAGAAGTATCCCGACTTCTTCCGTGACTTTCGCGGCGACACGGTCCATCCGTCAACGCTGGAGCTGCTCTTCGAGCTGGGCTGGCTCGATGAGTTTCTTGCCCTCCCTCACGACGAGTTTCAGAGCGCCAGCGCAAATATCGCGGGCGAGTCGGTCAAGATCGCCGATCTCACGCATCTTCCGACGCATTGCAAATTCGTTGCCTTGATGCCGCAGTGGGACTTCCTTAACTTTCTCGCGCAGCGCGGCAAACGGTACCCGACCTTCCATCTGATGATGAAGACCGAGGGCACCGGCCTCATCGAAGACGCGGGGCGCGTTACCGGCGCACGAGCCGGCACTCCGGGCGGCGAGATTGAGATCGCGGCGAAGCTCGTCGTCGGAGCCGACGGACGGCACTCGACGATTCGCGACCTCGCGGGCTTCGCGGTCGACGATCTCGGCGCGCCGATGGACGTCTTGTGGCTGCGAATTCCAAAGCATCCAACTGACCCGACGCAACAGCTCGGCTGGGTGAGAACCGGGCACTTTGTCGTCCTGCTCAACCGCGGCGACTACTGGCAGTGCGCGTATCTCATCGCCAAAGGCTCGTTCGCGCAGCTGCAGGGCGAGGGAATCGGCGCGCTGCAGCGCGGGCTCGCCGAGACCGTGCCGATGCTAAGTGACCGGGTCGGCGCGCTCGACGATTGGTCGAAGGTCGCGATGTTGGACGTACGCGTCGACCGGCTCGCGTGCTGGCATCGGATCGGCCTGCTCTGCATCGGCGATGCGGCGCACGCAATGTCGCCGATCGGCGGCATCGGCATCAATCTTGCGATCCAAGACGCGGTCGCCACCGCGAACGTTCTTGCAGCGTCGCTGCGCGACGGCGCGACGCCAAGCGAATCTGACTTGCAGCGCATCCAAGATCGCCGTATGTTTCCCACCAAGGTAACGCAGGCGTTTCAAACCTTCGTGCAGGATCGCGCGATCGGCCCGCTGCTGCAAGGAGCACCCGTTAAGGGGCCGCCGCTTGCAGCTCGATTATTCGACGAGTTTCCGTTTCTTCGACGGCTTCCCGCGCGTCTGATCGGGATCGGCGTCCGCCCCGAGCACGTTCATACGCCCGACGCGTATGCGATGGAAACGAGCCGGTAAAGCCAACTATCACGTGCCCTCGCGGGTCAGCATCTCACGATAGATTTCGCGCACGCGCTCGAGCGTGTCGATCTCCTCGGATGGCTTGTCATCGCGGATTCTGACGATGCGCGGGAAGCGAAGTGAAAAGCCGCTTTCGTGCAGATCGCTCTCCTGGATGATGTCGAAGGCGACCTCGAGCACGATCTTCGGTTCGACCGGAATCTCCGACGCGCGCGCCTTCTCGCGCTGATGCTCTGACGAACGACGATGGGTTGAGAACCATTGGGTGAGCTCGGCAATCTCGGCGTCGGTCAAGCCGGAATAGGCTTTTCCTATCGTCTGTAAAGTGCCGTCGTCCCCACGCACCGCGAACGTATAATCGGAGAGAACGTCGGTGCGTTTGCCGTGACCCCATTCGACCGCTACGACCACAACGTCGAGCGTAGAGAGCTCGCGCTTAAGCTTGAGCCACCATTTTCCGCGCCGGCCGGGCGCATAGGGCGCATCGGCACGTTTGAGCATCAGGCCTTCGTTTCCACGCGCGCGAGCCGCCTCGAAGCGCGCGTTCACGTCCGCGGCGGCCGGATCACCCGCCGTTTCGAAGCGTGCGTGGACGAGGCGCGCGGTCGAACTGAAGAGACCGGCAAGCCGCTCGCGGCGGGTCGCCAGCGGTTCGTCGATCAGCAGCTCGTCGCCGATCGCCAGCAGGTCGAATATCACGTATGCGATCGGAACGTCGCGAAGCAGTGTTTCGTCGAGGCTTTTGCGCTGCAAACGCGCTTGCAGCGACCGAAATGGCAGCACGCGCCCGTCGCGCAGCGCGACGATCTCACCGTCGAGGATCGCATCGCCGCGCAGCGATGCGAGCTCCTCGGCAATCTCCGGATACGACTTGGTCACGTCGTTGAGCCGGCGCGAGAATATTCGCACCGTTCCATCGCGCACGTGTGCTTGTGCGCGAATACCGTCGTACTTGTCTTCGACGTGCCAGACGGCGCCGAAGAGCTCTTTATACGTCTCGCCGTAAGCGACCGGCGTTGCGAGCATGAATCCGAACGGTGCGCCGTACTCGACGCGCAGCTCGCTTAGCGCGCCGTGCTTGGCAGCGAGCGCGACGGCACCGACGTCGCCGGAGGCCATCGCGCCCCGCCGCACGTCCTCCGGATCGGCGCCGAACGCACTCGCGATCGCTTCGAGCACCAATCCCTCGCGCAGTCCGACTCGTAAGTCGCCGGTCACGATCTTGACGACATACGTCGCGACGAGCGGGTCCTCGCACGCCCGAAAGATGCGCTCGAGAACCGCTTCGCGTCGCCGATTGGCACGTTTTCCGGATGCGGCGGCGATCTCGCCGAAGAAAACGTCAAGGCTCGCGGGCGTTAGCCGGTCGCGAAAGAGCATCGCATCGTGCACCGGTGCGACCAGCGGGCCGAGCGCAGCACCGAGATCGCCGGTCGCGCGGTAGCTGTGCCCGAGCGCCGCGTCGTCAAATCCCCAGACGCGCCGCGCGGTTTCAACGATCGTCCTGCCGCCAACCGAAAGGGTCCGATGATCGCGCGCCGCAAACGGACCGCCGCTGAAGAACCGCGCAGAGGCAAGAAGATCGGCGTCGCCGAGCGTCCGGAAGTACTCGGCGAGCAGCGCGACCTTTTCGAGTTTCGCCGAGACCGCTACGATACGCTCGGCGGTCGCCGCAAAGCGCTCCATCGCGCAAAGTTACTGCACCGGAGCGAGATGCTCGAAATAATCGTAGGTCGCTCGAATGCCCTCTCCGAGTGACGTCGACGGGTTCCAGTCGAGCTCCGTACGGGCGCGCACCGCATCGAACTGCGCATCGCGCGCGTCGCCGGGACGGCGTGGAGCATGCTCGATCGGCGCTTCGAAGCCGCTGATCGAAACCAACGCGCGATAGATCTCGTTGACGCTCGTCTTGACGCCGGTGCCGATCACGTACGCTTCGCCGGAGCCGCGCTCCAGCGCCGCCACGTTGGCTCTTGCGACATCCGACACAAAGACGTAGTCGCGGGTCTGATCGCCGTCCCAATCGATGCGCACCGGCTGGTGCGTGAGAAACTTCCCGATGAAGATTGAAATGACGCCGGCCTCGCCGTTGGGATCCTGACGCGGTCCATAAACGTTTCCATAACGCAACGCGGTAAAATCCAGCTTTTTGTCGTCACGATAGAATTTTAGGTAGTGCTCGCCAACCATCTTGGTGATGCCGTAGGGCGAACTGGGGCGCTGCGGCGTCGCGTCGGTGATCGGCAGGCGCTCCGGCGTGCCGAAGGTCGCGCCGCTCGATGCATAGATCACTTTGCGAGCACCGCTGCGGCTGGCGTGCTCGAGAACGTTGAGCAGCCCGATGACGTTCACTTGAGCATCGTAAATGGGATCGCGAGCCGAGATCGCGACCGAGTGCTGCGCGGCGTGGTGGCTAACGATCTCCGGTTTGAACTCTGCAAAGATGCGACCGATACCCTCGTCGCGGACGTCCATCTGCACGAACGAGACATCGTCGCGCACGTTGGCACGCCGGCCTCCGCCATGTTCCCAAAGCGAGTCGATGACGAGCAGCTCGTGGCCCTGCGCAGCATACGCATCGGCGATGTGAGATCCGATGAAGCCTGCTCCACCGGTGACGATGATCCGCACGGCTCTCCCCTTTCTTTCTGACGTGTGGACGACGGACCGGCTCGTCGCAGGAGAGCGACGATGCCTTCGGCCTTGCTTCTCTGCTCGATGGCGGCAATACTCGGAACGCTGGCCGCGACGCCGGTAGGGCCCGATATTCGTCTTCTTGACGGCGCCGGCTTCGCCGCGTTTGGCATAGCCGCGGCCTGGGGCCGCTGGCCTCTCCAGTTTCTGGGGCTAGCCGGAATCGTGCTCGTCGCGAGCGGAGCCAACGCCGAGCTGCACCAGCGCGCAACGCCGCTCAAGGTCGAAGCTCGCACCGCTCGATATGGCGCCACGGTCCTCGAAGCGACGAGTGCCGGCGACGGTTCTACCAGCGTAACGCTCGCGCTCGAGAACGGCTTGCGCGTTCTTGCGCGGGTGCGAGGTTCATCGCCGCCGGCCGGTGACCGCGCGATCCTGCGCGGTCGGCTCGAACCGTTCGATGAGCCGCGCAATCCGGGCGAGCCGAGCGAACGCGAGATCGAGCACGAACGCGGTTTCGACGGCCGGCTCGACGGCGCACAGATACTCTCGTTGCACGCGCAACCGGCAAGCGATCTATCCACGAGGCTGGCGCAGGCGCACGCCTGGGCATACCAACGATTGCGCGATCGGCTCGGCGAGCCCGATGCTTCGGTCGTGGCGGGCGAGCTCTGGGGGGAGCGCTTCGCGCTCTCGCCGGCGCTACGCAGCGAGTTTCAGGAGACGGGAACGGTTCACGTCTTGGTTACTGCCGGCTTGCACCTCGGCGCGGTCGCCGCGCTCTGCCTCGCGCTGCTTACGATCGTGTCGCTTCCGCGTTGGCTTGCGTGCCTCGCGGCGATTGCGCTCGTTTGGGGATTTGTTTGGTGGAGTGGCGCGCAGCTGCCGGCAGTACGCGCTGCGACGATGGCGACCGCCGCGCTCGCCGCTCGCGCGTGCGGCCGCGCAACGTTTTCGTGGAACGCGCTGGCGATCGCGGCACTGGTGGTGACGTTCGCGCGCCCCGCTAGTGTTGCGACGATCTCTTTTGCGCTTTCATTTTCGTGCGTTGGAGCGATTTTCACGTGTGCCGGACCGCTGGAGCGGTGGATGGAGACACGGATCGAGCTGCCGGAACGCGTACGCGAGGCGCTGATCCTTTCGCTGGCGACGCAGATCGGAGTTTGGCCGCTCGGCGCCGCTGCCTTTCTGCAGTTCACGCCCTACGCGCTCGCCGCGAACTTCGCGGTCGTTCCGTGCGTCGCGGCGACGATGGCGCTCGGCGCGATGCAGCTGCTTTTGACCTGGTGCGCTCCGCTGGCACAAGCCTGCGCGAACATCAACTCGTGGCTGCTGGCATGGATGCTCTCGGTCGTCCAGACGATCGGCGCGCTTCCCGGCGCGGCGATACCGATGACGCCGGCTCCCCCGTGGTGCATTGCGACTTACGACGCCGCGCTGGTTTGCGCGCCGATGCTGTGGCGGCGCGGCGCAGCGACGCTCGCCGTCGCTGCGATCGTACTTGCAACGGCATTCGTGCTGTTGCCGCCACGAGGCCTCGATCAGCGACTTCGTATCACGGTGCTCGACGTCGGGCAAGCCGACGCGATCGTCGTCGAAACGCCGCGCGGACACGCTTTGCTGGTAGACGCCGGCGGCCGGCTCGAGCACGGCGTGCAGATCAACGGCTCCGTCGCGGAACAAGTCGGGGAGCGGATCGTCGTGCCGTTCTTACTGCGCCGCGGAATCCACGCGCTCGACGCGATCGTTCTCTCGCACCCGCACGGCGATCACGCCGGCGGCGTGGCGCCGGTCTTGCGGCGTCTGCGCGTCGGCGAGTTTGCCGATAGCGGCCAGCGTTACGGCGGACACGCTTATCGAGATGCCGTTACGACTGCGCGCGTAGAAGGCGTCGCTATCGTCTATCCTCGCGCGGGAGCGGTTTGGAGCCTCGACGGCGTCGCGCTGCGTTTTCTCGGGCCTTCGCTGCCGTTGATCGCAAACTCGCGCAACGACATCAATGAAAACTCGCTCGCGTTCACTTTGCGCTACGGTTCCTTCTGCATGCTATTCACCGGCGATGCCGGCGCCGCGGCCGAAGAGCGATTCTTGATGGAAAGCGCCGATCTGCGATGCGCGGTGCTCAAAGTCGGACATCACGGCTCGGCCTACTCGTCGACGCCCGCTTTCATCGCTGCGGTCCGGCCGCGATACGCGATAATCTCGGTTGGCCGGCACAACACGTTCGGGCACCCGGCGCTGTCGACCATCGAGACCCTCAAACGCAACGGAGCTATCGTGTACCGCACCGATGAAAACGGCGCCGTCACGATCCTGTCTGACGGGAAAGACCTCGCGATCTCGAGCATGATGTAGTGGCCTCCTGCCGATTGCGACAGAACAGAACCACCTGCATGTACCGCCGTTGAAACTGTTATTCGTCGTTCTGTTCGAGCAGCACCGCGCCGACGAGTCGTACGATCGCGGCCTCGTTGGGAAAGATGCCTACGACATCGGTGCGGGTTTTGACCTCGGCGTTGATCGGTGATGTGGCCGGGCACCTGAGCCCTTTACATGGAGTGCAGGCCCCCTCACCATTAGACGACCGATAGATTACGGCTAGTCGATACGTTTGCGCGAACTGGTCGAAGCTGAAATGGGCAAGCGTGAACCGTCAACGAGCAAATCGCGTAAGGCGCCCGGTGCGTTCAAGGTTTGCTTTCACACTCGCCAGTACGCCGGCGGTCACCGCTTCGTCGTGCGTTCCTGTATAGAGAGGCAGTCGCTCCGTCGTGGGTCCGTACGGCTGCGCGACGATACGATAGTCGAAAACTACGTTAGCGTCTGCTCGACCGCGGAAGTTCGGCGCGTCGTTGTGCTCGCGTACTACAAAGGCTTCGGCCGTCTTCTGCGTCACGTAGAGGCCATTGCTATCGCCTTGAGGCGTGAGAAACACAAGATATCGGAAACGGCCGTCGATGGTGCTCGCAAACCGGGGGTCGAGCCGAACGATGGCGCGCCCTCCGACGAGCTGGGCCTCGCCGAAGTCCTCCATGGTTGGCACGCTCTGCTGCGGCGCGAAGGTTCCGACTTGATCGCCGTGAGATGTCGGTCTGACCGTCATCGGACTGCCATACTGTGTGAGTCTTCCGGCAACCGTCAAGTTGCCGCGATGGTCGAGCAACAATACCTGGGTTTGGTCATCGGAACCTCCAAACGCATCAATCAGCGGCCCATTGCTCATGTATGTTCCAACAGCGAGCGCGGGGAACTTGTGCGTGTCGCCGAGAGCTATCACGCCTATGGCTCCGCGGGAGAATACGCCCGTTCCGGTTGGCGACTCAGCACCTACGCCGGTACCGGACTTCGGGCATAGAAATGAACAACCAGGAATGGTCACTCCCGTCGCAAAGCCGTAAACTCCGGAGTTCTTCCGAGAAGCGCCGAAAATGCCGGAATTGAAGTTAACCGTCTTGGAGTTATCGACGCCCACCACGCCGTCTTGCTCGAGACCGCCATTCGAGCTGTCGAACGATGTGATGCCGACAACACCCGTGCCGTTTTGAGCGGTTCCCAGCACCCCGGCATTGTAGTCCGTTTGACTCGTAGATCCGTCGTCGCCCCGTACGCCCGCGAAGATGGTGCCATGAAACGGCGGAGCCGTGGCTATGCGGCCCTCAACTGCGTAATTGGTCTGAGATGCGCCGACGATCGCCTTCCCGCTCGATGAGTTCACGGCGGTTAGACATGCGCGGGTGTCGCCGCACGCGAATAAAACGAGTTGTTTGATCGCTGATGCGGCGCTTGCGGGTGCCAACAGCGCAAACCCCGAGGTTAATCCGGCGACAGCGAGCAGACACGAAACCGCCGTCGTCCGCAAATTAAGTGATGCGATCGAGCGGCGGATCATTGCAGCGCCGCACAGACCGGCGCAAGGCCCGTGACGTCGCCTTTGAGGAAGTAGTCGTCGTACGGATGGCGGCCCACTTCGTACACGATGTTAAATGACGGGTCGAACTCGAGTATCCCGCGGCTTTTTGCGAGAACTGTCCCGTCGGAGCTCACGGCAAAATCGTTATTGGTATAGGTGTTGTACTCGTTGTCCTGCATTCCATCGGGCGGATTCTCGAGATACGTTACGATGGTATTCGTGAAGAGGTGGGCTGATTTTCCGGTGACGCCGTTGTAGATGATGCCGTCGTATCGTTCCGGCCGGATTCCCTCGATGAGATTCGAGTTGTCGTCGTAGAAGCGCGTGGCGACCCAATGCACGGTGGCCTGGTCGAACGTCGTGAAAGATGGGGAGCCCTGCAAAGGACACGGAAAGTCCGATAAGTACGTGTCAGGCTGGCCGCTCGGGTCGCTTTCTAGACTTCCGTCGCCGGCGACGAAATGTATCGGACCGCCGGCGCACATAATCTTCGTGCCTGGCGGAGCCGGCGGCGGCGCCGACCTCACCTTCCAACATTTGTATGGAACGCCGGGCAAGAAGGGGCCGTCCTCGAGGATGGCCGGAGGATGCAGGCCGTACGGGTCTACTTTCCTGCCGCCGCCTTCGCGGCGCACGAGCGCGTCGACACCCGATTCCGTGATGTTTGCGAACACGGACGCCCGTGGAGGAACACCCGGATGCCCGCCGAGGCGCGGAACGAGATCGTGCGGAAGACGCCGCGTTACGCGAACATCGCGCGCTGCGCTCAGGCCTTGGGTTGACGCTGGAGATAGCGCGCCTCCGCATGCGCCGAGAATCGCTGAGGATGACAGGATGGCAATAAACGTTGCCACATTTTTCTCAAACATAAAGTAGCTCCCAACTAACTCGAACTTTAATTGCGGGTCCTCCAAACGTAGCGGCGCAGTGCTGCGGCCACCACCGACAACCGGCCGGACAACCGACCGCACACCTTGCGGCCCGGAACTCAGGAAGCGGCAGGTCGCAGCGCGAAAGCTAGCAAGCTACCGTGGAAAACGAGGGGCAGACGCCCCGAGCCTCCGGCTTCGGAACGCTCCTGCGGCAGCATCGGCTCGCCGCCGGGCTCTCACAAGAAGCCCTCGCCGAACGTGCTCGGATGAGCACCGATGGAATCAGCGCGCTTGAGCGAGGGTATCGCCGTACACCTCAGCGCGAAACACTCACCCTTTTGGCCGGTGCTTTGGCGCTCGACGACGAGCAGCGGCGGGATTTCGAGGTAGCTGCGGCGCGCTCCGAGCTGCTGCGGCGGCAAGGGCAAGCTTCGGTCACGATCGGGCCTTGGTTCAGTGCCGAGAACCCCGCTCTACCGTTTGCGCTGACGAGCTTCGTCGGCCGAGAGACCGAGCTTAGCGAGATTGCAACGCTCGTAGGCGAGAATCGGCTCGTCACCGTCACGGGACCCGGTGGGGTCGGTAAGACTCAGATCGCGCTGCACATCGCAACAACGCTAAGTGTAACGGTTCAGGGCCCGGCCTCCTTTATCGGTCTCGCGCCGGCGCGGGATCCTTCGCTTGTCGTCACGGCGATCGCAACGGCGCTTCGCATACAAGAGGTGGGGAATCATCCGCTGCTCGAGACCGTGCTAGCCTATCTCAAGAACAAAACGACGCTGCTGGTTCTCGACAACTGCGAGCACGTTATTGGGGAGGCCCGGACGGTTGCCGAAGCGTTGTTGCGGAGCTGCCCGCGAGTTCGGATTCTTGCCACAAGTCGCGAATCGCTGAGGTGCGCGGGCGAAAGGGTCTATCGGCTACCTTCGTTAAGCGTGCCATCGCACCGAGAAATGCAGCGGATCAGCGCACCGGAAGCTATCGCCTATGGGGCGATCGTGCTTTTCGTCGAGCGTGCGCGCGCCGTCGATCATACCTTTACGCTCACGGACGAAACCGCACCGAGCGTTGCCGAGCTCTGCCGAGGTTTGGAGGGTATTCCGCTGGCAATTGAGTTGGCGGCCGCGCGGTCGAACGTTTTGACGGTGCGAGCGCTCCACGCAAGGCTCAACAATCGCCTTCGGCTCCTGAAGGGTAACGAGCATACCGCGCTGCCTCGACAGCAAACGATGCGAGCGACGATCGATTGGAGCTACGAACTGCTCTCCGATCGTGAACAGCGGATGTTGGAGTACCTTTCGGTTTTTGCCGGCGGCTGCACCCTCCCGGCCGCGCAAGCAGTCTCCAATAACGCCTCTGAAGATGACGTGCTCGACCTTCTCTCGTCGCTCCTCGATAAGTCGCTTTTGATAGCGGATTTCGAAGGGCGCGAGGCGCGGTATCGGCTCTTGGAGTCCTTTCGGGAATACGCGCTTGAGAAGCTCGCGTTGCGCGGCGAGCTCGAGGTAACTCTGAACCGTCACGCCTTCGTTTGTGTTGAGCTTGCCGAGCAACTCGAGCACGCGTTCAACTCCGAGAGCGATGCGGTATGGCGTGCGCTGGCACGCGCGGAGATGAGCAATTGGCGGGCGGCGCTGAACTGGGCCCTGACGGAGAGCGGCGATATCCTCCTTGGGCAACGGCTGGTTGGGCAACTCAACGTCGTATGGCAATATTTTGCGCGAGTTGAGGGGCGCCGCTGGACCGCTCTGGCGGTCCAGCTCGTCGACGAGCGAACGCCGCCGAGCGTGTTGGCATGCCTCACCTATACCGAAGCGAGCATCGCGTGGCTGCTTCGTGAGTACGATCGACAACTCACGAAAAGCCAGACGGCGATCGCGCGCTATCGGGAGATTGGCGACTCCCTGGGAGTTGCCCGCGCCCAAGATATCGCAGCGACTGCGCTGTTCGCTCTCGGACGCGTTGCGGAATCTCAGAGCCTCGCACAAGAGGTCCTAGCATTCGCTCGCGTCGCTGCTAATTCAAGGCTCGCCGCCAGCGCGATGCGTTCGTGCTCAACGGTCAGCGCTTACGAAGGTAACGTCGACCAGGCTCGCAGGTTCGTCGCCGACGCATTGCGCATCTATGACTCGTTTGGCGCGAAGTTCGACGCCGCGCAGACGCTAAACGATCTCGCTTACGTCGAGTTTCGTGCGGGCGATACCGAGTTGGCTCTACGCCATTCCACCGACGCGCTGCAGAGCTGTTGTGTTGATGATCAGTCCGCCACCTTGGACATGCGCAACGACCTGACGAGGCATCTCATCTGGCTGGACCGATACGACGTGGCTGAGGAACGCGCCCGCGAAATGCTCGCCATTGCGCGTGAGCGACACGAGGACGTGTACGCCGCCCTCGCCTTGCAGCACCTCGGAGCAATCGCCGCGTTGCGGCCACAGAAGGTCGCGGAGCGGGCAGCGGAGGAACGCTCGCAAGCCCTGCGAGTCTTGGGCTTCAGCGGCGCTCGCATCGCGGCGATGGGGTCGGCTCGCTGGCCTGATGACCAGCTGGAATACGACCGCGCGACCGACGCTTTGCGCGAAGCGTTGGGAGCCGATGCGGTCTCAAAACTCATCGCGGACGGCGCGGCCATGACGGAAGACCAGGCGCTTGAGGAAACACGAGCAATCTAGCAGATTTAGGCGCGATCACGATTCTCAGCGACGGGAGCGACGAAAGAATTTCACGTATGCTCGGTGATGACTGCCGCTGATCCGCAGCGGGAGCTTTTCATCTTGGGACTCGTGCGACGGAGGCCCGCCTCGGCTTACCAGCTCGACAAAGCGATGCGCGAACACACGCCGCTTTATCGAAGCTTTAAGCGCGGCAACGTCTACGGCTTAATCGAGCGGCTCGCCGCAGCGGGCCTGCTCGAACGGGAGCCTACGGCCGCGAAGCGCGGCCCGCAAAAGACAAAGGCGCTCTACCGCCTTTCGGATGCAGGGGAGCGTCGCTTTGGGGAGCTGCTGCGCAGCGTGCTCCTCGACGTACAGACGGAAGATCCGGCGTTGGAGACGGCATTGGTCTTGCTCGGTCAGCTCAAACGCGACGCTGCCGCCGAACTGCTCGCGCAGCGAGCGCGGAATATCGCGGCCCACGAGCGCCGTCTCTCGCGGCTCCTGGGCGACATGCGGCAGCGCGCGGGGTCGGCCTACTTGAGCGCCTCGCACACCGTACACCGATTGCGCAGCGAACGCCGCTATCTTAGCGACACCATCGATTTGCTGCGCGACCCGCGTTGGGAACCACAGTGGGTTCTCGATGACGGCCCGATCGTCGATCCAGCGCGGAAGGTCTAGCGCTTCTTAGCGATCGAGTAATACGTGTCCGGCCGCGAAAATCGCGACGGCGACGAACGTTACGAGATGCCATCGCCGCAGCGGCTTTCGATAGTCGCCCGGCGATTGCAGATTGCTACCGAGCAACGCCTGCCATCCCAAGCCAAAGATCGCCACGGTCGCAAAACGGATACCGGTCGCATCGGCGCCGGTCATCGCACCCATTGAGAATGCGCCGTGCAGCAACGCGAATCCAAGCGTGGCATATCCTACCACGTAATGCGGGCGCATCCGATGCCGGGACTGCCCGCGCAGCCATCGCCGCGTGAACCAGCCCACTCCGGCAGCTACCGGGATCAAGGCTAGCGCGATCCACCCGCTCGTCTCGCCAACGAGCGCGCTCACTCGACCTTTGCGTACGGTGTAACCACGACCACCTTCTTCACATCTGCGTGCCCGGTCGCCGTCGCCACACCGTAGACGAAGATGATTGCGCCGGGTTTTACGTCGGTAATCGACCCCATCACGAATAGCGTTTCGGCGGCCAAATAGAGCACGATGCGCCTGCCGGTGGCTCGATATCGCGAATCGGTCACGCGCTCGAGGAGCTCGGCATCGAGCTTCGTGCGCGCGAGCGTATCGACGCGAACGGCTAAGATCACGTCTTGACCCGACGTGCTGTTCGCGAACTGGCCGGCCGTCATCGGTATCGGCGGCCCCATCTGCGCGTCCGCGGTGGCGGCTGAGAGCGCTCCCGCGAGCGCGAGGAAAAGTGCGTACTTCATGTCTTCAGAATAGAGAATTCAAACTGCTCCGGCAGACGTTGCCGCCGGCATATTACTTCGGCGCGTAGTAATTTTGGCGCAAAGACGGCAGCCTCCAGGGCGCCGGGGGGCCAAGGGCCAGCAGGTGTTCCTGACGCGCTTCGCGCTGCGTAACCCGATTGCCGCAACACTCTTCTACCTGCTCGTCGGTTTGGGCGGTATTTTGGCGTTCGCGCGCATGGGACGCAGCATTTTGCCGCCGGTCGCTTTTCCCGTCGTCTCGATTTCGGCGCCGTACGCGGGAGCGGCGCCGGCGGAGATCGAGCGCTTGGTCATTGCGCCGATCGAAGATCAGCTCGAAGCGATACCCGACGTCGAGCGCGTTTCGGCGTCGGCTCAAGAAGATATCGGCGAGATCGATGTCCGTTTCCGCTTCGGCAGCGACCTCGAGACCGATCGAACGAACGCACAGCAAGCCGTCGACGCCGCGCGCGCGAACATGCCGGCCGACCTCGTGCCGCCGGTCGTCGCCGATCGCGATCCGTCGCAGATCCCCGTGATGGAAGAATCGGTAACCTCGGCGGTGCTCGCCGCGCGCGATCTCACCGATATCGTCGAACACAAAATCGCACCCGCGCTGCGAGCGACGAACGGCGTTGGATCGGTGACCGTCTCGGGTGAGCTCGATCGCCAGCTCACGGTCGTTCCACGAGTGGGCGCGCTCTACGAAATCGGGGCGACGCCACTCGACGTCTTGCGCGCGATCGAATCGGCGAACGACGTCTTTCCCGGCGGCCGTCTCCGGTCGCCGTTACAAGAGTCGACGATCGGGGTACGCGCGGCAGCGGATACGGCAGAATCGCTGCGCGCGTTGCCGGTCTCGATTCCGGGGACATCTTCACTTCGGACTCGCGACGTCGCATCGGTCGAGGATGATTACGAAAACAACAACGTCGTAATAACCGTCGATGGCGCTTCCGCGATCGTTCTTTCGATAGGGCGGAGCGTCGGTGCCGATTCGCTCGGTGCAATTTCGGCAGCACATAAAGCCTTTGCCCGTCTGGCCGGGCAATATCCGCTGATTCGTTTCACGCCGTTGCGAAGCGACGAACCGTACACCCTTGCAGCGACCGATGGCGTCTTTCAAACCATCGCCGAGGGCGTCGTTCTCACGGTGCTCGTGATGCTCTTTTTCTTGCGTTCCTGGCGTAACGCGCTGATCGCAGCGATCTCGATACCGGCCTCGCTCTGCGCTGCGCTCGTCGCCATGTGGACCGCGGGCTTCACGATCGACGTTCTTTCGCTGATGGGCCTCTCGTTAACGATCGGCATTCTCGTCGACGATTCTATCGTCATCGTCGAAGCGATCGCAAGCAGCGCGCGGCGCGGCTTGCGCGGCGACGACGCGGCGATCGCCGGCCGCAACGAGCTCGGCGGCGCGGCATTTGCGATAACGCTCGTCGACGTAGCCGTCTTTGCACCGATCGCATTCATGGGCGGCGTGGTCGGGCAGTTCATGCGAGAGTTCGGATTGACGATCGTCTTCGCGACGGCTTTCTCGCTGCTCGTCTCGTTCACGCTGACGCCGCTGCTGGCCGCGCGCTGGTCGCTGCGTGCGCGCGAAGCCCAACCGCGGCGCCTGCTCCCGTGGATGCTTCGCGCGCCTGCGGTCCGTGCCGCGATCGAAGCGACGCGTTCCGGCGCGAGAACGCTCCAAAGATGGGAGGAAGGCCTGAGCGCCCGATACTCGGAGCGCTGGCTTCCAAAGGCTTGGGAACATCGCCGCACGATTGCGACCGGAACGGCCCTCGCATGTGCGCTCGCACTCTGGCTCGTTGGATCGGCAAGCATAGCTACGGAGTTCTCGCCGCCGACCACTGCCGGGCGCGCGTCGCTCTCGTTAACGTTTCCGGCCGGTACGCCGCTCGAACGGACTCAAACGCGAACGGCTGGGCTAGTCGCGCGCCTGCTCGACGACCGCGACGTGCGCCACGTCGTTCTGACGAGTGGTCTCGCCTTCAACGGCGTAACGAACGTCTTCGCCTCGAACGTCGCCCAGATCGATGCGACGCTCGACGACGAAACCGCGTCAGGTGACCCCACGACGGCGCTCGTTAAGGCAATGCAATCGCTGGTGCCCGAAGCACAAATCGCCGGCGCCGGGCGCGCGATGGGCGGGACCGCTCCGATCAACTATAGCCTGGCCGGCAATCCAGGCGCCGTAGAGACGGCTGCGGCTCGCATCGTTGCCGCGCTGCGAGCTAATCCTTACGCGACCGACGTTCGCGCCAGCAACGCCGGCGTTGGACCGCGGATTGACGTTACGATCGACCCCGCCAAAGCGTCACTGCTCGGCGTCTCGGCCGACGACGCAGCCCAAACGGCGCGGATCGCCACCGGCGGCGCGATCGCCGCTAAAGTGCGCATGCTGTCGGGTCTCACCAACATCGTGCTGCAATCCGACGCGACGCGTCGCGGCGATCTGGACGCCGCAATGCGAGTTCCCGTTCGATCCTCCGACGGCCGGCTCGTGCCGCTAGGAGACCTTGCATCGATCGCCGCAACGACGGAGCCAAGGATCATCGAGCGCGAGAACGGTGAACGAATCGTCACCGTTTCGGCAAATACGGTCGGCTCGGCACCGATTGGGCTGGTGACCGGACCGCTGGCGCGAGAGCTGCGCGATCCAAGCTTCATTCCGCCCGGCGCCCACGTCGAACCCCGCGGCGACCTCGAGCAGTTTCTAGAGACCGCCGCTAAGATTCTGACGACTCTTCTGCTCTCGGTCGTCATCGTGTACGTCATACTTGCGGTGCTCTATCGCAGCTACGCGCTTCCGCTCGCGATCATGCTGACGGTGCCGCTCGCCTCGATCGGCGCTTTTGGAGCGTTGTTTCTCACGAGCGAGCCACTGAATCTCTACTCGATGCTCGGCACCGTCATGCTAATCGGTCTGGTCGCCAAGAACGGGATCCTACTGGTCGAATATGCGGAGCGCGAAACGCGTCTCGGCCAACCTCCTTACGCGGCGATGATCGCCGCTGCCCGTCGTCGCTTCCGGCCGATTCTGATGACGACCGCAGCGATGGTGGCCGGAATGCTGCCGCTGGCTCTCGGCCACACGATCGGCGCGCAGTACCGTCAAGCTTTGGGCGTCGTCGTGATCGGGGGCTTGTCGAGCTCGCTCCTCTTGACGCTCTTCGTCGTACCGATCGCGTACATACGGTGTCGGCACACGCCGCGGCCGAGTGCGGCGGCGCCGGGCAGGTCGAACCGGCGTGCCGGCGCCGCAGAGCCGATTCTCGAGCCAATAGGGTGATGCGCCATTTTGACGAAATGCGCGTTTCCCAACATGGACGGTCGATAATTGGATTCATTACGAAAGCGCCTGCCGCGTTCCAGCTTCGGCGAGTGGCAGCCGTCGCCCGGCCGCGATCCCATCGCACTGCTGGCCGAACAAGAGAAGAGCCGGCTTCTGGAATTAGTAGCGTTGCGCCACGAGCGGATGGCGGCATCAGCGTTTGCATTCTACCGTGGCACCGCCGTGGTAATGGCGGCCGATCTAGCGTCGCTTCCAGTCACCGGCATTACCGTTCAGGCCTGCGGTGACGCGCATATCGCGAACTTCGGCTTTTTCGCGACCCCCGAACGCAGAGTAGTCTACGACCTCAACGACTTCGACGAAACGTTGCCGGGGCCGTGGGAGTGGGACGTGCTACGTTTGGCAGCTAGCATCGCCCTCGCGGCACGTGCCCGTTCGTTTCCCGCGACCGTGGAGCAGCAGAGCGTACTCGCCGGCGTGCGCGCGTACCGCGAAGCCATGGCCTATTTCACGACGCTTTCGCCGCTGGAAGTATTCTATCAACGCGTCGACGTCAAACGAGTAATCCGCGAAACGCCTTTGCATCGGCGGGTGCTCCGCCGAATTTTCGATCGCGCAAGACACCGAACTGCGCAACGAGCGCTGCCGAAGTTGACGCGCGGTTCGCCCCCGCAGTTCGTCGATCAGCCGCCTACCTTCCGGCGTCTTCACCTCGACGAGGAGGGCGGACAACTCGCGCGCGAGGCTCACGCCCGGTATCTCGAGACGCTCCCGGCGCACATACGCATGCTGCGCGACCGTTACAAGCTGCACGACGTCGCGCTGAAGGTCGTCGGAGTCGGCAGCGTCGGCACGGCGTGCTTTGTTTCCCTCTCCCTCACCGATCAGGGGGAGCCGCTTCTTCTCCAAATCAAAGAGGCCCAAGCATCGGTTCTGGAGGCCCACACCAAACCGAGCGAGTTCACCAATCATGGCGAACGCGTCGTCATCGGCCAGCGCATCCTGCAGGCTGCCGCCGATATTTTTCTCGGATGGTTTACGCTAGGCGACCGCGACTACTACGTGCGGCAACTGCGCGATATGAAAACGTCCGCGAATCTCGATATCGTGACCGCACCGCAGCTCGAGTTTATGGCAGAGTACTGCGGCTGGACCCTGGCACGCGGTCACGCCCGCTCCGGCGATCCCCACGCGATTTCGGCCTATCTCGGTTCCAGCGACCGGTTCGACCTCTCGACGGCGCGATTTGCGCAGACCTACGCGGACTTAGCCGAAGCGGATCACGCCCGCTACGTCGAGGCTCCTAAGCTCTCGCTGCGCGTTCCCGGGCGATCGCTTAACGGCATCGAAGGCTTGGTTTGATCCGGTCTAATCATTGTTTCGCCATCGAGTCGGAGACCAGTTTAAGCGTGGTCTGATAGACGGTCGTGTAGATGCCGTTGACGCCGGCGTTGCGCTGCTCGGTCGCGTACTCGTCGATCATCGTCGGAAGTAGCCGGCTTGCGACGTAGTCGATCTTAGTCTCGGCATCGAAGGTCGTCACTCCCTGGGAGGTGTCTTCGACGTGACGCGTTTCGCCGAGCGCCATGACGTCGCCGTCGCTCTTCTCGATCGTATAGTCGGCGCTCATCGTGTCGCCCGGCTTCTTCTCCGAAACCGACCAACGCTGCTTCCCGTCGAGCCGAGCCGGATCCAGGAAGTTGGCGCCGAGAAAACGCAGCAACGATAACTCTTCGCGGTTCACCTTTTTGGTCGGGTCGCATGCCACGTTCGTGTTGCCGTAGACGGCGCAGGTCGTCGCCTCGCCGGTCCGGGTGCGATCGCCTTGCTCGCTCACGATCACAACCAGCCCGCGATCCGCCGCTTCGCGCAGCACGTCGACCGTAATGGTGCCCGTGTCATCGAGATTGCCGGTGTAGGTGCGCGCTCCCGACGTACCGGGGTCGTTCGGAACGGTGCCGTTCTGCCTCGATTCGAAGGTAAACGAGTAGACGAGGTGACGGAGCGGAGCCGTATCGGCGCGAGCGGCCGCCGCGACGGATGCGAACGCAGCGGCAACGAGAACGGCAGCGGTGCGGAGCATATCCTTACGTTCCAGAGGCCGGCGTTGCCGGCAGCGGCATCGGAAGCTCGATCTGATCCGGGTCGGTCTCGCCGTTGACGGACGACGGCCGGTAATGTTGCGGTGCAAAACGGAGATACATAATCGGTATCAGGAGCAGCGTTAGTACGAGCGAGCTCGAGAGCCCTCCGATGACGACGACTCCGAGCGGACGTTCCGCCTGCGATCCGGGGTCGAGCGCAAGCGCCAGCGGCAACATGCCGGCGATCATCGCAACCGTCGTCATGACGATTGGGCGGAACCGCGCCAGCGCGCTTTCTGTGATCGCCTCGAGCTTGCTGAGCCCACGCTCGCGCAGCTGATTTGCAAAATCCACTAGCAAGATGCCGTTTTTGGCGACCAGACCGACGAGCAAGATCGCGCCGATGAGTGAAAAGAGGTTCAGCGTCTGACGCGTAATCGCCAGCGCTCCGAGCGCTCCCACGACCGCAACCGGCACGGTGAACATAATGATGAACGGCGTGATGTAGCCGTTGTAGAGCGCAACCATCAGCAGGTAGACGAGCAGGATCGAGAGTGCGAGCGAGATCGTCATCTCGACGACGGTTTGCGCCAACGAAGCCTGATTGCCGCCCGCGACCGGCGTCACGGTGACGTCCTTCGGCAAATTCATCGCCCGCAAGCGCCGTTCGAACGAGCGCGTCACGTTCGAGAGCACCGCGCCGGGCGCGACGTTTGCGCCGATCAGGACGACGCTGCGGCGGTCGATGCGCATCATCAGCGGCGGCGCCGGCGCAAGCGTGAGATGCGTGATGTCGCCGACGGTGATGATCGAGCTGTTATTTGCGCGGATCGGTATCGCCGCGATGCCGGTGAGCGAGCGCAAGTCGCGCTCCGGATAGATGACTTGTACGTCCTTGACGCCGTTTGGACCGGTGAACGTCGTTGCAGTGTATCCGCCGAACGCGGCGCGTACCGCGGTCGACGCCGTGCCGATACCCGCATCGAGCGCGCGGGCGCGCTCGCGATCGAATTCTACCTCGACCTGCGGCGAGTTCTGCGCGTTGGACGTGGTCGCGTTGATCGCACCCGGCGTCGAGGCGAGCGCTGCAAAGGCGCGTTCCGCCGACGGCGCGGGGTCGGCGGTCAAGCTCGAGACGACGTAGCTAATCGGCTGCGCGATGCCGCCGGACGGGTCGGTAGCGGGAACAGCGACGACGCGGGCTGCCGGTAACAGCTTGCCGATACGATCGCCGAGATTGGCGACCCAATAAGCGGTCGAATGCGAACGCCGGTCCTTCAAAAAGAGATGGAGCTGACCGGTCGCGCCGTTGTTGACGTAGCCGCTGATCTGTCCCTGGTAGGCGCCCGCGATCGCGGTTTCGGATTGCAGGTCCACAACCCGGTCGACGATCGATTGGGCTTGCAGCACGGCGCCATTGGTCTGCGTTAGCGGGGTTCCGGTTGGAAAGTTGATCGTCACGAAGATCTCGCCGCGATCGACCGGCGGCATGTATTCGAAGCCGACGATCCCGAGCGGAATGAGCAGCAGCGCTACGAGCAGGCTTCCGAACGAGACCCAAACAACTGCCGCGCGATGCTCGAGACCCCAGGGAAGCGCGCGCTCCGTGTACCAGCGGCGCACGCGTTCGAATCCGGCCGTGAACCGGTCAACAATCCTCCACGGCTTCCACTTGGAGTACAGCGCCCACCGGCCCGCCAGCGCCGGCGTTACCGCAAACGAGACGAAGAGCGACGTAAGCGTTGCGACCGTGACGACGAGCCCGAACTCGCGCAAGAAGAGCCCGACCGATCCGGGCAGGAACGAAATCGGCAGAAAGACGACGACGATGACGAGCGTGATCACGATCGTCGCGACACCGATCTGGCTCAATCCGTTCACCGCCGCGACGTGCGGCGCCTCACCCTCGTGGAAGTGGCGTTCGATGTTCTCGAGCACCACGATCGAGTCGTCGACCAGGATACCGATCATGAGCGTCATCGCGAGCAGCGATACGGTATCCAGCGTGAATCCCGCCACACGCATGGCGGCAAGCGTTACGAGGAACGAGGCCGGAACCGCGATCATGACCACGATTGCATTACGCCACGAGCGCAGGAAGAAGAGCATTACGACGGCCGTGAAGATGATGCCCTCGATCAGCGTGCGCGTGACTCCTGACAGTAGCTCTTTGGTATAGGTAGACTGGACGTTGAGCACCGTGAACGTGACGTTGGGGTACTGCTGGCGCAGCCGAGGAAGCACCGCCAGCACCGCATTCGAAGCGGTGACCTCGCTCGAGCCGGCCGCTTTCTGCACGTCGAGCAGGATCGTCGGCTTGCCTTGACTGTAGGCAAAGACGCGCTGCGTTTGGTAAGCGTCCCTCACGTCCGCAACGTCGCCGAGCCGGTAGAGACGCGGTGACGCGCTCCATGGGTAGACCGAACTGCCGGAAGAGCTTGAAAAGGTTGTAGTGTTGCCGAGCAGCAGGTTCGCGACAGACGGCACGTCGGTGATATCGCCGCGGACGTCGAGTGTCGTTTCGCGCGCCGGGCCGTACACGATTCCGCCTGGGGCTCTGACGTTGTTATTCGCCACCGCGTTCACGACGTCGGTCAGCGTAAAGCCCGACGAGCGCAACGAATCCGGCTTGACGTTGACCTGGATCGACGACGTCACATCGCCATTCTGCTGGACGAAGGAGACGCCCGGAACTTGTTCGATCGCCGGGACGACGTCGTTCGTCACGATCGCGGAGAGATCGCCGAGCGCAAGCGTCGTCGACGACGCGACCAGCGAGACGACGACCGCCTCGCTAGGATTGTAGATCGAGATTTGCGGCGTCGTCAGGTCGCTCGGAAGTTGATGCAGCGAGTTCTGGACTCGGCCCTGCACTTGAACCAGGTCCGTATTCGGGTCGGACGTCAGCGAGAATACGGCGACGATCGAGGCCTGCCCCGGCTGGATCGACGTTTGCATGTAGCCGAGATCCGGCGCGCCGGCAACTTGGTCTTCAAGCGGACGTACGATCGCGTCACGCATCTCGGTCGTCGAGGCACCCGAATACGTCAAAAGAACCTGAATCGACGGGACGTCGTAGTTCGGAAGCTGCTGTTTGACGAGATTGAAGCCCGCGGTCGTTCCGGCCAGTAGGACCAAGGCGAGAAAAACGGTGACCAACGTCGGCCGGCGGACGAAGAGCCGCGTAATTCGCATCTAGTGGGTCGCCTCTGAGAGTGCCAGCTCCCGCAGATCGCGCGCGACTGCGTCCTGGTGCGGCTTCGGCTTTGGCCCCAGCCACATGAAGATCACCGGCACCAGCACCAGCGTCAGCACCAGCGAGCTGATCAGACCGCCGATGACGACGATGCCAAGCGCTTGGCGTTGCCCGCCGCCCGGATCGAGCGCAAGCGCGATCGGGGTCATGCCGGCGATCATCGCGCACGTCGTCATGACGATCGGACGGAAGCGTTCGCGAGCGGCCTCGACCATCGCGCCGGCCCGGTCCATGCCGCCCTCGACCATGTGATTGGCAAAGTCGACGAGCAGGATGCCGTTCTTGGACGCAAGGCCGACCAGCAGAATCGTGCCGATGAGCGAGAAGAGGTTGAGCGCTTGATGCGAGAGAGCGAGCGAGATCAGCGCCCCAACTGCCGCGACCGGAACCGAGAACATGATGATAAACGGCAGCCGATAACTGTCGTAAAGGGCGACCATCAGTAAATAGACGAGACAGAGCGAGAGAATCAGCCCCGTCGCCATCCCGCGTATGGTGTCGGAAAGATTCTGCTGCTGGCCGCCAACGTTTGCGCGGACCGAAACCGTTGACGGAAGATTCAGCGCCCGCAATCGCCGCAAAAAGTTATTCTGAACGATCGATTGGGTTGCGCCCGGCTGAAGATTCGACTGCACGTGAACGACCGTCTGACGGTTGACGCGCGTCATCAGCGGCGACGAGGGGTTCGACACAAGTTTCACGACGTCTCCGATGTACGTCATCGAGCCGCCGTTGCTGCGCAACGGTATTTCACTCACCGCGCGCAGCGTCGTCTGAAAGGCAGGCGGATAGATCACCTGCACGTACTTCACGCCGCGCGAGGTGTCGAACTGCGTCGCGAGCGTTCCCCCGTATGCGGCGCGGATCGCCGCAGCCGCTTGACCGATGTTCACGTTCAACGCCCGCGTGAGCCCTCGATCGAACTGAATGTCGATCTGCGGCGCTACCTGCTCGGCCGACGTGTTGACGTTGAGCGTTCCTGGAGTCTGACGAAGCGCCTCGGCAACCTGCTCGGCATACTTGTCCGGTTCGTCGTTCTGCGACGTCACCAGATAATCGATCGGCTGCGCGTTGCCTCCGCCCGTTCCGGTTGCCGGAATCGCGACGACTTTAGCCGTCGATGCGATGCTAGAGGCAATTCGCCCGAAGACGCGCGCCCAAAAGTCGGTTGGCCGTTTCCGGTTTGGCTTGAGAAAGACGTGAATTTGTCCGACCGATCCCTGCGCGATCAGCCCGCCGAAAGGAGCCTGCGTACCGCCGGCCAGAGACGTCAGCGAATCGGTGTCCGGGAGCGCCGAAAAGCGTTCGTTGATTTTTTGGACCGCCGCGTTGACGGTCGCGAGGGGCGTGCCCGTCGGGTACGTGAGCTGAACGAAGACCTCGCCGCGATCGACCGGCGGAATGAACTCGAATCCCACCACGCCGAGCGGAACGAGCGAGATCGAAAGCACGACCGCAACGGCGCAGCTTATGAAGACGAGCCGCGGACGGCGCAGCGCCCACGGAAGCGCTCGCCGCGCATACCACTGCCGCGTGGCTTCGAAGCCATGCGCGAACGCGTCGATCGGCTTTGGCGGTTTCCATCTCGACAAGAGCGACCAATTCCCGGCCAACGACGGTGTGATCGTAAACGAAACCGCGAGTGAGGTCAGCGTCGCGGCCACGACGACGAGTGCAAATTCGGACAAAAACTTCCCGACCGTTCCGGGTAGGAAGGCGATCGGCAAAAAGACGACGACGTCCACGAGCGTAATCACGACGGCGGCGGGGCCGATCTGCGTGCGTCCTTTGATCGCCGCCTCCAAGGGCGTTTCGCCGCCCTCGCGATGGCGTTCGATGTTCTCGAGAACTACGATGGAATCGTCGACCAAAATGCCGATGATGAGTGTCATCGCCAAAAGCGAAATGGTATCGATCGTAAAGTTCACGACCTTCATGATGGTGAGCGTTACGCAGAGCGACGCGGGAATCGCGATCAGCACGACGATCGCGTTGCGCCACGAACGCAAAAAGAAGAGCATCACTACGCCGGTGATTAGCACCGCTTCGATCAGCGTGTGAAAAACGCTCCAGATCTGCTGCTTCGTGTACGCGGCTTGGTTGTTCAATATTCTAAAGTCGATGGCCGGATAGGCCTTCTCAATCGCCGGGAGCGCCTTCATGACGCTCTGAGCCGCGGTAACCTCGCTCGCATTCGTCGCCTTTTGCACGCCGAGCGAAATGGTGATCGCGTTTCCGACATAGCTGTACTGGCGTCGCGGCTCGAAGGCATCGGTAACGGCCGCGACATCGCCGATGCGCAGCTGACGCGCCGAGGCGCTCCATTGGTTCAAACTCGACAACGAGGGACCGGCGTATCTCCCATTGCCAGCAGGTATCGCTATCGTGGCAGCGGCGGCGGCCGCAGGGCTTGCGATGCTCTGTGCGGCGAGCCCCGTCACGACCGTCTGCGCCGACGCTGCCGGTAACGGCGAGGGCGAGGCGATGACCGTCGCAGCCGGCGAGCGCGACACGAACGGCGATGGGGTCGCGGCGGGTGAGCTCTGCGGCTGCGGCGACGGGGCCGCACTCGCGAGGCTCGGCAGCAAGCCGGACTGCGCCGACGCAACGAGCGCCGGCAGCGTACTGGTGCCTGCGCCCGAGCTGGCGCTGCTCGAAGCGCCCGTTGGAGCGCCCGGCGTGCCGGGTATCGCCGGAACGCTGTACGACGCGTTGCCGAAGCTCGTCGTAAACTGCGAGGCCGCCAAGATCGGCAAGTTCGCAACGGTCGCGACGTTACTCACGTCGCCGCGCACGTCGATCGTCGTTTCGCGATTGGTCAGATAAGCGATGCCGCCCGGCTCGCGATTGTTGTTCTGGGAAATCGAGCTGACGATATCGTTGAGCGTATAGCCGGCGGCGGAGAGTTTATGCGGGTCGACCTGAACCTCGATCGCCGGCGTTAGCGATCCGCCGACGTTGACGTTGGAGATCCCATCGACTTGCTCGAGGTCGGGCACGATGTCGTTCGTAACGATCGCGGAGAGCGTTCCGGGCGCCAGCGTGGGCGAACTGACGCCGAGCGTGATGACCGTCGCCTCGGCCGGGTCGAAGGTGCCGACCGTCGGGGCCGGCAGGTCGGCCGGAAGATTCGCTTGCGCGAGCAGCAAGCGTTGTTGGACCGCAACGAGATCGGTCGTCTTGTTCGAGGTCAGTTCGAAGACCGCCGAGAGCGTCGCCTGGCCCTGCTGAACGGTGGTGTTGATGTGATCGAGATTCGGGGCGCCGGCGATCGCATCTTCGATCGGCTTCACGATCGCGTCACGAATCTGTGTCGTTGAACCACCCGGATAGCTGGCACGCACGGTAACGGTCGGAAAGTCGATGTTCGGAAATTGCTGCTGCACGATCGTGACGAGCGAGACTGCGCCCGCGACCCCAAGCAGCGCGAGCGCGACGAACACAAGCGTCGGCCGGTAAACGAAGAGTCGAGTCGGCCACATCGCCTATTCCCTAAGGGTTTGCGCCGGGGTCTGCGGTTTTCTGTGCGCCCGCGATGCCCGCGACCTTTTGTCCGGCCGTAATGCCGAGCTGACCGTTTGAGATGACTTTCGTCCCGGTTGCGAGACCGGTAACGATGGACGTCTTGCCGTCGTTACCTTTCTCCTTGACGCTTTGCGTCTTCGCGTTGCCGTTTCCATCGACGACCATAACGCTGTCGTGTGCATCGTCGAGGAACGCGGTTACAGGAATTCCGATGCCGCTCAGGATGCCCAGCGAAATTGTGCCGGTTACGGCCATCCCGGATTTCAATCGAAGGTCGGGGTTGCCCAGTATTGCTTGAACCGTGAAGTTGGTCGAGCCCGGTTCGACCTGACCGAGGACCCCGCTAATTCTGCCACGATAGATCGCCCCCGGTATCCCTGCGACGCTGATCGAAACCGGTGAGCCGCGGTTGATTCGAAATATGTCTTGCGAAGAGGCGTTCAGCATCGCATAGACCGGGTCGAGCTGCTGGATCGTGAAGATCGTCGCCGAGCCGGGGTACTGACCGGGATTCAAGTTGCGGTTGACGACGACCCCGTCGACAGGAGAAACGATCGTCGCCTTATCGATCGACGCTTGTATTTGAGCGGCCTGCGCGTGAGCCGACTGAGCGGACGCGATCGCGGAGGCGACGTTGGCCGCCTGCAGCCCTTTCTGATCGGTGCCGTTGACGCGTGCGTTGAGCTCGGCCGATGAAAGGCTGGCGAGCGCCGAACGCTCTTGCTGCTGATCGTTGCGAACGGTCGTGCGCTGCTGATCGACTTGTTGTTGCGAAACGTACCCGGTCTGAAGTAAGTTCTCATACCGTGTGAGATTGAGCGAGTCGAGCTTGAGCGTCTGCTGCGCTTGGAGCAGCGCCGCTTGCGCGTTTCGCACTTGGTCGTTCCCCTGACCGATGTTGAGCCGAGCTTGGTACTGCGTCTGCTCGGCGTGCGCGTCGTCGGATACTGCGTTTTGCTGCGCCGCGTTGAAGTTGGCTCGCAGATCGGTAGTATCCAATATTGCCAATACCTCGCCTTTGTGGACGTAGTCGCCTTCGATTACGTTTACGGAATCGGTCGGCTCGACCAGCGAGCTGGACAAAGAAACGTTTTGATACGGTGCGACGATGCCGGCGATCTGCACGGTTGGATTTACGGTCGCCGAGGCGGCGGCCGTCGTCGGGATACTCACCGGAGCCGGCGAGCCGAAGCGATGGCCGTGCTGACGTCGCCCGCCTCCGCAGGCCGCCAATGCAACGGCGCAGAGCACGGCGAGGGCCGCTCCGGCTACCTTAATTTTCGGGCGATCTGCACCAGCCGCCATTTCAACTGCGAATTGTACCCTCTCCACGCCAAGCCTCGCCTGAAATCCGGCTGAGCCAAGCAAAGAGTCCGATTAAAGCTAGTGCGAAGGCGACCGCGCCGATCGCCGTCGCGGCCGGCGCGAAGGCGTCGCCGACCAGGCCGAGCGGCTCTGGCCTACCGCTAAAGACGATCAGGGCGGCGAGGAAGACGCCGAATAGGCTCTCCCCGACGATAAGTCCCGACGCGACCAGCACGCCAAGCTGTTTGGCCCGCTCGGCGTTAGGCTGACCGGCCGCCCAACGATTGTACGCCCAGCCGAGAATCGCACCGAGCACGACCGGAGCGGTCGTCGAGACGGGCAGATAGATGCCGAGCCCGACCGCAAGCGGCGGGAGCGCGAGCCCTTTTCTCGCGCGCAGCAGTTCGTCGATCGCAACAACGAGCGCGCCGACGAGCGCGCCTATTTCGATGAGGTGCCAGTTGAGGTGACCGCCGATGACGCCCTTCGCGAGCGCCGAAATCAGCGTCGCTTGCGGCGCCGGCAGCGGCTGCGCGACTGCTCCGTGTGGGGCGACCGCTCCCATAAATCCATACGCGCGGTTGAGCAAGTCAAGAATCGGGGGAATCACGAGCGCTCCGACCACCACGCCCGCGACTAGCGCAACCTGCTGCCGCCACGGCGTTGCGTCAACGAGCTGTCCCGTCTTGAGATCTTGCAGGTTGTCGTTTGAGATCGTCGCGACACAGAGCAGAACCGCGGTCACCAAGAGCGCGTACGCAATCATCGGCAGGGCGGCGACGTGCACGACGCCTCTGCCGATTGCGAGCACCATGAGCGCCGCCCCGATTACCGAGAGAATCGCCAAGCCTGAGACCGGGCTATTCGATGAGCCGATCAATCCCGCCATATAGCCGCAGGCCGCGGCGACGAAGAATCCGGCAATCACGACGTATACGATCGCGCCCAACGTCAAAGGAAGCGCGAGCGGTGCGAGCTGACCACCGGAGAGAAACGACCAAAAGAGCATTGCGAGCGGAATCAAACAAAAGATGCTGACTGCACCAACGATGCCGATCGGCAGGTCCCGCTCGGTGCGCGGTAGTTCCGAGCCGCCTTCCTTACGCCGGCGCGATGCTGACAACGCGGAGCTGACGCCAAGAACGACCGGACGCGCCAGCCGGCCGAGCGACCATAACGCCGCAACGCCGATGGCGCCCGCGCCGATGAAGCGCACCTGGTGCGCCCAGACGTCGGTGGCGACGTCGGCCGCCGAACCTGCGGCGGGATGCAGCGCCGTGAGAACCGGCGTTGCGATCCCCCAAGCGATAAAGAGTCCGGCAAAGATCGCGATGCCGACCGTAAGGCCGATGAGCTGTCCCGCGCCGACCAGCGCGAGCGATAGCGAGAAACCGATGCCGGTGGCCGCGCTGCCGAGGCGGAAGAAGACCGCGAGCTGACTGGTAAAGAGCCGCGTCGCCACAACGATCGCGAATCCGGCCGATGCCAGCGTTCCCGCGAGCAGCGCGAGAAGCCCGGCCCGATTATGCTCCTCGCCGGAGCCGGTGCGGCTACCGACCTTGAGAACTTCGGCGGCTGCGACGCCTTCCGGATACGGAAGATCGGATCCGGTCACAAGCGCGCGCCGCAACGGAACGCTGTACATCACGCCGAGCACGCCGCCGATTGCAGCGATCCCAAACGACTGCGCGAACGGAAAGCCGCTCCACCAGCCGATCATCACCAGTCCAGGCAAGACGAAGATTATCGCCGAGAGCGTTCCGGCGGCCGAGGCGATCGTTTGAACGATATTGTTCTCGTAGATCGTGGCGTTGCGGAAGGCACGCAGCGCGGCCATCGAGATGACGGCCGCAGGGATGGACGAGGCGAACGTGAGCCCGACCTTTAAGCCGAGATAGACGTTGGCAGCCGTAAAGACGAGCGTGATTGCGGCGCCTAGGAAAAATCCGCGGAGGGTGAGCTCCGCTCGCCGTTCCATGAGCCGCTCCTTTGCACAAAGCCCGCAGCCTTCACTGCGGGCTTTGCCGTACCGCCGGTCATTCTCGCCTGTTTGAAGCCGTCGAAAGCCTCCCACCGACGTCTCGATCCGGTTCCAATCGGCCTCACTCGGATTTGTCGCTCGCTTGGACGCGACGGGTCGTCTACATGCTGCCGACGGCGGCTCGATACACTCCGCGCTTCGTCATCGGGCGAAGTGCTTGCATGCTATCAAAACCGCTAACGTTCTTTCAAGCCGGTTAAGGCACGCTTCCACAAGCGCTCCACAAGAAATTTTCGTTACCCACAACTTATGGACACCGGCGGTACGATTCGACGTTGCGCGCCCTAGGGTTGCATCGTCGACGCCGGTGTCGGTGACGCCGAAGTCATCGGCGAAGGCGACGGCATGGGTTGAGCCGCGCTGGCAACAAAGATCGTCCCTCCCGCCAGGCAAGCCCCGGCGAGGACGATACCGACAAACCATCGATTCATTGAATTAATCCCTCCTTACCCCTGAGTGGCTCTCACGCGCCTCGTACCCGTATGCTCGGTAGCTCTAAACCGCCCTAGCCGCGCTCTGCTGAAAACCGGCTCCGCCGCAATGGGTATTAATTAAGGGGAGAAGCGGCGCCGAGGCCCGCAATCATCCCTGAAACTCATGGGCGTTATCGAACTACCGTACACTAGCAGCGTCTCGGCCGAGACCGAAGAGATCTTCCGCCGCGCTGAGCGCGTCATTCCGCGCGTCGAATGGCCGCTGCACGCCCCCTACGTCGCAGCCATCAACCGCCTCAAGCGAGAGCGTAACGCCGTCATTCTTGCCCATAACTACCAGGTTCCGGAGATTTTTTACACGGTCGCCGACATCGTCGGAGACTCGCTGGCACTGGCGATGCGGGCGGCCGAAACCGACGCCGACGTTATCGTGCTCTGCGGCGTCCACTTCATGGCCGAGACCGCCAAGCTCGTCAACCCTTCCAAGACGGTCCTCGTTCCCGACCTGAAAGCCGGCTGCTCGCTTGCGGAGTCGATCACGGGCGCCGACGTCCGCCTCCTGCGCGAGAAGTATCCCGGAACGCCGATCGTCACGTACGTCAACACCTCGGCCGAGGTCAAAGCCGAATCGGACGTCTGCGTCACGAGCGGGAACGCGCTTGCGATCGTCGAGGCGCTCGGAGCCCCACGCGTGGTTTTTTTGCCCGACGAATACCTCGCCAAGTACGTCGCTTCGAAGACCAAGGTCGAGATCGTCGCGTGGAAGGGACACTGTGAGGTCCACGAACGCTTCAGCGGGAAAGACGTGCGCAACTTTCGCGAAGGCGATCCGTCGCTGGTCGTTATCGCGCACCCCGAGTGCCCACCCGACGTGCTTGCGGAGGCCGACTACGTCGGCTCGACGCAAGGCATGACCGAATACGTCGGCACGCTCGCTGAGGTGGGCCGGCAAGCGCGAGTCCTTCTCATGACGGAGTGCTCGATGGCCGACAACGTTTCGGTCCGCTATCCGAACGTCGAGTTCGTGCGTCCGTGCAATCTCTGCCCGCACATGAAGCGCAATACGCTTCCCAAGGTGCTTCACTCCCTCGAAGCAATGGAGTACGAGGTCACCATCGCGCCCGAGATCGCGCAGCGCGCGCGGCGGGCGGTCGAACGCATGCTCGAATTCAGCCGCCAAATTCGCGACTGAGCCGATTCGTGGAAATGCACCGCAGCGACGCGCTCGTCATCGGCGCCGGCATCGCCGGTTTGATCGCCGCGCTCAAGCTTCATCCCGCGAAGGTAACGGTTCTTTGCAAGACGCGGCTGGGCAAAGGAGCCGCAACCGATTGGGCACAGGGCGGGATCGCGGCCGCGATCGGCAAGGACGACTCGCCGCGACTGCATGCGATCGATACGCAGCGCGCCGGCGCCGGCATCAGCGATAGCAAGATCGTCGAGATCTTGACGCGCGATGCGCCGGCGCGAGTGGAAGAGCTGCTCGAGCTCGGCGCCGCGTTCGATCGAACCGAAGCCGGCGAGCTCGCGCTGGGACGGGAAGCCGCACATCAGCGCCGGCGCATCGTCAAAGCCGGCGGTGACGCGACCGGCCACGAGATCCTTAAAACGCTGATCGAGGCAGTGCGCGCGCAGCCTTCGATCGAGGTCGTCGAAGAGGTCACGGCCGGCGATTTGATCGCTGAGGATAACCGCGTCGGCGGCGTCTACGCGATCGACAACGCCGGCGACGCGCGCATCGCGTTTCGAGCCGGCGCGGTCGTGCTCGCTACCGGCGGTGTCGGCCGGCTCTATCGTTACACGACCAATCCGATCGAAGCGACCGGCGACGGAATCGCGATGGCGGCACGTGCCGGCGCCTTGCTGGCCGACATGGAGTTCGTCCAATTCCATCCGACGGCGCTCGCGATCGGGCGCGATCCGATGCCGCTGGTCACCGAAGCTGTTCGCGGCGAGGGTGCAATGCTCGTCAACGATCTCGGCGAGCGTTTCATGCTCGCGCTTCATCCCGACGCGGAGCTCGCCCCGCGCGACGTCGTCGCGCGCGCTATCTTCGAACAGCAACAGCGCGGGCGCACGGTCGGCCTCGACGCACGTGCCGCGATCGGCGCGAAATTCCCCGAAGCCTTTCCTACCGTCTTTGGCTTCTGTATCGCAGCCGGTATCGATCCGCGCGTGCAGAACATTCCGGTCGCTCCGGCCGCGCACTACCACATGGGCGGGATCGCCGTCGACGAGTGGGGGAGAACTTCGCTTGAAAACCTCTGGGCGTGCGGCGAAACGAGCGCAACCGGCGTTCACGGCGCAAACCGGCTTGCGAGCAACTCGTTGCTCGAAGCGCTCGTCTACGGTTCGCGCGTCGCGAGCGATATCGCCGGCGTCGACTCATCCGCGCGCGTCGTCGATCGCGCCAATCCGGTGCAACGCGGCAGAGCGGTTCGAATGCGGACCAGCACGACCGCGCAAGCGCTCAGCGACGTGCGCAACGTGATGTACTCCAACGTCGGCTTGGTCCGTGACGAGCCGGGTCTGCGCGCCGCTCTCGTCCGCATCCACGAGCTCGAGGAGGAGTTCGCCGAGGCGCCCGAGCTTCGCAATCTCCTCGTCGTCGGGCGATTGATCGTCGAAGCGGCGCTGGCGCGCCGCGAGAGCCGCGGCAGCCACTATCGAAGCGATTATCCGCAGACCGATGAAGCCTTTGCGAAGCGTTCCTTTACGCGGCTGCCAAGCGTCGCTTGAGCTGATCGCCGAGCCGATCGTTCGGGCCGCGTTGCTCGAAGACATCGGGCGCGGCGGTGACCTCACCACCGATGCGATCGTCGAGCCCGATCGCACCGCAACGGCGAATATCGTCGCGCGCCGCAGCGGAGTAGTCGCCGGATTGCCGGCTGCTTTTCTTGCATTCTCGCTGCTCGACGAAAACGCCAAGACGTCCGCGCGCGTTGGTGAAGGCGAGCGCGTCGAAGCCGGGGCGGTCGTCGCCGAAATTGCGGCCCGCGCGCGAGCGATTCTTACCGGCGAGCGAACGGCGCTGAATTTGCTGAGCCGGCTAAGCGGAATCGCAACGGCGACCCGTACGCTCGTGGATCTGGTTGCCGGAACGCGCGCGAGCATTGCCGACACGCGCAAGACGACGCCCGGTCTGCGCGCGTTCGAGCGATACGCCGTCGCGTGCGGAGGCGGACGCAATCATCGCTTCGGTTTGGATGACGCCGTGCTGATCAAGGACAACCACCTCGCGCTCGCCGGCTCGGTGCGTGAGGCGGTTACGGCGGCGCGCGCGCACGTCGGGCACACCGTCAAGGTCGAAGTCGAGGTCGAGAGCCTCGAACAACTTCGCGAGGCGCTCGACACGCCAATCGACGCGGTGCTGCTCGACAACATGACGCCGGCGCAACTCGCCGATGCCGTGCGCATCGTCAACGGCCGCGTCCTGACCGAAGCGAGCGGCGGCGTAACGCCGGAGAACGTCGCTGAAATCGCGCGGACCGGCGTCGACGTGATCAGCGCCGGCTGGCTAACGCACAGCGCGCCCGCACTCGATTTCAGTTTAGATATCTAGCGATAGGAGACGAGCGCGAAGGCGACGACCGCGCCGATCGCCACTACGAAGAGCGAGATCAGGTATCCGACGAGACCGGAGAGCGCAGAGACGCTTCCCTCTCGCAAGAAACGATCGGTCCGAGCGTAACGCCACGCGCCGAGCAGCGCCACCACGATGCCGAAGGCTGCCATCGCCGTTCCGAAGCTCGTCGATAGACCCGCTTCGGGACTCGGGCGATGAACGAAGAACGAGAATTCGCGCGCGAAGAGCGCGAAGCGCGCGATTACGAAGCCGAAGGCGATAAAAGCGAGCGCCGTCCGGATGTACGCAAGGTACGTCCGTTCGTTGGCGAGCGTATCGGTTGCTCGGACCGGTTCCGGCATGACCCCCCGTGCGTTAGGCGAATCTTCGTCGAACCATGTCTGCCGAACAAACCGCTAGCGCCCCCGCCGACCTCACCAAAGCCAGCCACGATTTCGAGCCGCCCGCCGCCCTGATCGAGTTCATGTCGGGGAATTGGATCGATCGGCCCGTCGCCCGTGACCGCCACCCGCAAGGCGATCGCTTTGCGGCGCGGCGCGAAGCGCTTTCCAAAACCTACACGGGCACGTACCTTGTCCTTCCGGCCGGAGTCGAGCGCGTCCGCGCCAACGACACCTCGTTCCGCTTTCGCCCGTCCAGCGATTTTGCATATCTGCTCGGCGCCGGCGAGCCCGGCGCGGTGCTTGTGCTCGAACCGCAGGGTGCCGGCCACCGCAGTGTGCTCTACGTGCCCGAGCACAATCGCGGGACGGCCGCGTTCTTCACCGATCGGGTCCACGGCGAGCTCTGGGTCGGGCGTCACCGAGGCGTCGACGAGAGCAAAGCCTACTTCGGCGTCGATGAGTGCCGGCCAATGAACGCTCTCACCGAGTATTTGGACGAGCTGCGCGATGCCAAGTATCCCCTTCGGGTTCTGCGCGGTCACGACGAGGCGGTCGACACGCGTCTTGCGCGTGCCGATGCTAACGCCGATGACGAACTTGCCGAATACCTCTCCGAGGCGCGTTTGATCAAGGACGAGTACGAGCTCGACGAGCTGCGGACGGCCTGCGCGATCTCGAAGCTCGCGTTTGAAGACGCGATCCGGGCCATGCGCAGTGCCAAGAGCGAACGCGCGATCGAGGCGGCTTTTTGGGGCCGCGCGCGCATCGATGCCAACGACGTCGGATACTTGACGATAGCGGCCGCGGCGGAACATGCCTGCACCCTGCACTGGACGCGCAATGACGGCGCGCTGCGTCAAGGACAGCTCTTGCTGCTGGACGGCGGCGTCGAGTGCGATTCGCTCTACACGGCCGACATCACGCGCACGCTCCCAATCTCCGGACGCTTCTCACCGGAGCAGCGAACCGTCTACGATTTGGTCTGGAAAGCGCAACAAGCCGGCATCGAAGCGGCCGTGGCCGGTAATGACTTTCTGGAACCGCATCGTCGCGCGGTACGGGTCATGGCCGAAGGTCTGATCGATCTCGGCGTTCTGCGGACGTCGCTCGAGGAGGCGCTCGATGCGGATCGGCTCTTCCACCGGCGTTACACCCTCCACGGCGTGAGCCATATGCTGGGGCTCGACGTACACGATTGCGCGCGCGCGCGAACGCAAGAGTACCGGCACGGCAAACTGCGCGAGGGCATGGTCCTCACCGTCGAACCGGGGATCTACTTTCAGCCCGACGACGCGACCGTGCCCGAACGATTCCGCGGCATCGGCGTGCGGATCGAAGACGACATCGCGGTCACCAGTTCGGGGCCGGAGAATCTCTCAGCAGCGTTGCCTTCGCAAGCCGACGCGGTCGAACGCTGGATCGCCGACCTTTGGGAGAGTTCAAGTCCTTGGGAGTCTACGCAGTCGGCATGACCGAGGTGCCGGGCGGCGGCGGCGGCATCCCCGGCGGACCGGAACGCCCCGGAAGGGACGCGAGCTGATCTTCGATCGGCCATCGCCCAAAACCCAAGATCAGCACGCAGATCAGAGAGCCGATCCCAGGAACGAGATTGAGCAAGGATAGCGCGCCGTTGTATCCGGCCTTGGTGAAGATGCGCCAATAAACCCAGACCGTGAACGCGACCACCGCGAGCAGCACGATCACGTAAAAGAAGGCAAGCGCCGCGACAGCGCTCGCCGCCGCTGCTGAGGTACGGTCCATCTAAGCCTCCGCAATCAAAAAGCAACTAAGAGGCTCTTCGCTGTTGCCGATTCGCATCACTTTGACCGCGCCGACCGGCGCGTCAGTGGACCGTTCAACCGCGCGGCGGCGATCCCCATCCCGATTGAATGTAAGCGCCGTCGGCGACGATCACCGGAACCGTTGGATCGTCGCCGCTGTAGGCGAACATTCGCCTGCGCGCGTCGCGATCGTTCTGAGCGTCATGGGTCGTGTACGCCGTTCCTGCCGCGTCGTAGTGCGCCATCGCGCGCTGACAGTACGGGCAGCTTGGAGAGATGTAGAGCTCGAGCTTTGTCCCCGGAGGTATGTGCTCGACGTCGAAGCTCCGCGCCATGCCGCTGGTCTTCGTACCGACGCCGCTCGGTAACCTGCGCGACGTCACGCTGCGGGCTCTGGACGCGCTGCGCGAAGCCGAGCTGATCGTCGCCGAGGATACGCGGGTTGCGCGAAAACTGCTGGGCGGTCTGGGTCTTGAAGGGCGCGAGATCTGGAGCTATCGCGAAGCGAATGCGGAACGAGCGACGGCGGCAATCCTCGAGCGGGCCCGTACCGCACTAGTCGCGGTCACGAGCGATGCGGGAATGCCCGGCGTATCGGATCCAGGAAGCGAGCTGCTCGCGGCGGCGCGCTCGGCGGGCATTTTAATCGAAGTGCTGCCCGGACCGAGTGCCGCGATGGGTGTCGCGCTACTTTCCGGGTTTCCCCTCCGCCGCTTTACCTTCGAAGGTTTTCCTCCGCGAACGAGCACGGCGCGGCGCGCGCGCTTCGAGCGCGCGCTTGCGAACGACGCTACCACGATCTGGTACGAATCGCCGCGACGCATCCGTGCCACGCTCGCCGACCTGGCGGCGGTCGCGCCGGAGGCGGACGTCTTCGTCGTGCGCGAGTACACGAAGCTTCACGAGCAGCAGCTCTTAGGAACGCCGCAACGCATCATCGCGGCGCTTTCCGATCCGGTGCGGGGCGAGGTCGCGTTTGCGGTCGCGCCGCAAGCGGCCGCTTCGGCGCCGCCGCCCAGCCTCGAGGATGCGAGTTCGGCGATTGAGGCGCTGCTCGCCGATGGGCACCGCGTCGGCGAAGTCGCGAAGCTGCTCGCGGCGCGCGGCTTCGGCGACCGGCAGCAACTCTACGCGCGCGCTGCGGCGCGGAAGGCGCGGCTGAAGACCTCGATTAAAGACCGCTAGTTCAGCATGGAGCGCGCATACTACGTCACGACGCCGATTTATTACATCAACGGCAATCCACACATCGGTCACGCCTACACGTCGATCGTCGCGGACGTGGTCGCCCGCACCGCGCGCACGTTTGGCCCGGCCTTCTTCTTGACCGGCAGCGACGAGCACGGGCAAAAGGTGGCCAACGCCGCCGCCGCCGCCGGCAAGACACCGCAAGAATGGTGCGACGAACTGGTCCCGCGTTGGAAGGCGCTTTTAAAAACCTATCACGTCACCTACGACGATTTCATCCGAACCACCGAGCCCCGCCATATGGAGATAGTCGGACTCGTCTTCGAACGGTTGCGCGAAACGGGCGACGTTTACCGGGGCAGGTACGAAGGCTGGTACTGCGTCGACGACGAGACGTTCTGGCCCGAAAAGAAGATCGTCGAAGGGCGTTGCCCGACCTGCGGGCGCCCGGTAGAGTGGATTTCGGAAGAGGATTGGTTCTTTCGACTCTCGTCCTATCGCGATCGTTTAATCGAACACTACGAACGTTTTCCGGAGTGGGTGCAGCCGCGCCGCGTCTACAACGAGATGATGGCGTTCTTGCGCGAGGGCCTTGACGATCTCTCGGTCTCGCGAACGAACTTCGATTGGGGCGTGCCGATTCCCGACGGCGGGGTCGTCTACGTCTGGCTGGACGCACTGCTCAACTACATCACGGCGATCGGTTGGGGCAAAGACGAGAAGCGCTTTCGCGAGTATTGGCCCGCGCGGTTGCAGCTCGTCGGCAAGGATATCGCGCGCTTTCACACGATCATCTGGCCGGCAATTCTGTGGGCGCTCGGCGAGGCCGCGCCGGAGCTCATCTTCGCGCACGGCTGGATCACGGTCGACGGTCAGAAGATGAGCAAGAGTCTCGGCAACACCGTCGATCCCTTTTTGCTCGCCGAGCGCTTCGGCGCCGATTCGATTCGCTACTTTCTGCTGCGTGAGGCGCCTTTTGGCAGCGACTTCTCGTACTCCGAAGAGAAGATCGCCCAGCGCCGAAACAGCGATCTTGCCAACGACCTCGGCAACCTCTTGCAACGCACTCTGGCGATGCTCGCGCGTTACCGCGACGGCATCGTGCCCGAGCGGCCTCAAGTGACGAGTGCGCTATCGCAGCGCTTCACACCGTTGCCGGCCCTCGTGCGCGAACACATCCTCGGACTTCGCTTGCGCGAAGCACTCGAAGAGGTTTGGGAGCTCGTAAGCGCGCTCAATCGCACGATCGACGAGCGCAAGCCCTGGGAGCTTCACAAGCTCGGCCAAACGAAAGAGCTCGACGCGGTCCTCTACGATCTTGCAGAAGGGCTGCGCTGGCTGGCAATTCTATTGCACCCCGTGATGCCGGAGCGGATGGGCGAAATGTGGCAGCAGCTCGGCGCTCCGGGGCGGATCGATGCGGACTGGTCATCGTCACTGCGGGCGTGGGGAGGTCTGCCGCCGCTCACGCAGACCGCGCCGGGCGCCTCCCTCTTTCCAAAACTCGAAGCCGCGCCGCCAGCGTGATCGATACCCACTGTCACGTTCACGATCGAAAGTTCGACGACGATCGCGACGAGGTGATCGCGCGCGCGCGCGCATCGGGCGTCAGCTCATTACTGACCGTCGGCGAAGATATCGCCGATAGTCGACGCGCAATCGCGACCGCGCAACGCTACGGGCTTGCGGCCGCGGTCGGCATCCATCCCCACGAAGCCAAGGACGCTCCCGCCGACATAACCGGCGCGCTGCGTTCGCTGTTGGACGCGGCGAGCGTCGTTGCGATCGGCGAGACCGGGCTCGATTACTATTACGGCCACAGTCCGCGTGAGACCCAGCAAAACGTATTGCGCGCTCAGCTGCGGCTCGCGCGCGAGGTCGCGCTGCCGGTCGTCTTCCACCAGCGCGACGCGTTCGACGATTTCACGGCCATCCTGCGTGAAGAATGGGGAGCGGAAATGCACGGCGTCGTGCATTGTTTCACCGGTAATCAAGCGCAGGCGCAGGCGCTCGTCGGCGGGTTCGGCCTCTCGCTCGGCATCGGCGGCGTGCTGACCTTTCCTAACGCAGCGGATCTGCGCGCCGCAGTCCGCGCGGTCGGTGCCGGCAGCCTGGTGCTGGAAACCGATTGCCCCTATCTCGCGCCCGTGCCGATGCGCGGCAAGCGCAACGAACCGGCGTTCGTCGCGCATACGGCGGCCAGGCTAAGCGAGGTGCTCGCTATGCCGATGGACGATTTGGTGACAATAACGGATGCGAACGCGCGCCGCCTTTTCCGGTTCTAAAAGCTCCGCCGCGGCGCTTACGTCGCCGATTTAAACTCGCGCGCCGCGGCCCATTCGCGCTCGAGACGTTGGCGCACGGTGCGCGCGATCGCCGCATCGTCCGTGCAGAGGCCCCAATCGGGCATCGCCCATTTGCCTTCCGCATACGTCGCATTCGCGGAGCCGAGCCAGGCCCGATTGCCCGCCACGGCGAGCTTGGCCGAGTCTTTGCAAGTCCGTACGCGGACACCGTCACGCACGAGCTGCTCGAGTGCCGCGCGTTCGCGCGAGCTGCCGCGCAAATCGCGCTCGCTTACGAGAAGCCGCGGCGCAGCGCCGGCGAGGCCGAGCGCTTTGAGCGCCAAGTACGTCACATTTCCCGTACCGAACGACTCGCTCTCGACGATTACACCGTCGCAGCCGCGCGCGGGGTAAAGAAGCCGCGCTTCCTGGTCGAGTGCGTCGCGTTTGGTCATCGGAATCGAAGCCGCATCGTCGTCACGCAGCACGATGTCATCCTCATGCCAATTCTTCTCGTCGAGAAAGAGCGTGCCGTCCACGGAGATCGTCTTGGCGTGAATCGGATCTTCCAGCCGCGCGTTCGCGCCGGCTCTGCGTAGCTCGGCAGCGATCCGCGCGTTCTCTACGGCGAGATGCCGCTTCGTGTCGTCAAACGGCGCTCTCTCCAGTTCGACGTCCACGCGCGCGCCGCGCCGGGCCGCGTCTTCCAGCGCCCGCAAGACCGGACCGTGCAGCGTGTACGCCTCGACCAGAACCTGCTTGGCGGATTCGATGCTCGCGATCGCTGCGTCCGTCGAGCTGAGCTCCAGCATGCGGCTGCCATCACGACGGAGGGCGCCGACGCCTAGTCGAAGGCTCTTTGCGATATGACCTCAGCTCCGATGCGCGGGCGCGCAAACGGCGACCGCGGGACCTTCGTCCGCGAGATGTTCGCCCGGATCGCGCCGCGCTACGATCTAGCGAACCGCGTGCTGACGGGCGGCCTCGACGAGCGATGGCGGCGGCGAGCGATCGCGCTGCTCTCGCCGCCGCCCGGCGGCCGAGTCCTCGACTGCTGCTGCGGGACCGGCGACCTCGCCTTCGGGCTCGTGCGCAGCGATCGCAGCCTCGAGGTAACCGGCGTCGATTTTTGCCGGCCAATGCTCGATCGCGCCCAGCACCGAGCCTCGCGAATCCGTCGCGGCAAAACCCGCTTCGTCGAGGGCGACGTGATGGCGCTGCCCTTCGAAGACGCGAGCTTCGACGGAGCAACGATGGGGTTCTCGTTGCGCAACGTCGTTGACGTGGATGCGACCTTACGCGAGATTCTTCGCGTGCTTCGTCCCGGTGCGCGTTTTGTAAGCCTGGACGTTACAAAGGCACCGAATCGAAGCTTCAAACGCCTCTTCGATCTCTACTTTTACAGGCTCGTTCCCATTGTGGGAGGAATTATCGGCGGCTCGCGATCGGCATACGCATATCTTCCGAATTCGCTCACCCATCATCCCAATGCCGCGGAACTCTCGCGGCGTTTCGCGAGTGCCGGCTTCAGCCGGGCGGGATATCTTTCGCTGATGGGCGGAGCGATCGCGATCCACTACGGAACAAAATCTGACGACACTTGTCATCCTGAGCGGAGCGTCCTGAGCTTGTCGAAGGGCGCGGAGTCGAAGGACGAAGCATGAGAACGGTCCGCTCCGCACGCGGCACCTCCGAGGATCTCCACGCGCTAGTCGAAGAGTTCTTCCGCGCGACCTTTACGACCGAGAATCCGGTCATTACCGAGGCCATCAAGCGAATGCTGGCGGCCGGCGGAAAACGCTTGAGACCGCGTATCACCCTGCTTGCCGCGGAGGCCTGCGGTGGAAGAGCCGTCGATCACCTTCACCTCGCGGCGTACATGGAGCTCATTCACGTCGCGACGCTCATTCACGACGACGTGGTCGACAACGCGCGAACGCGGCGCGGCGTGAATGCAACGGCAGTGGACTATGGCAACCGAGTCAGCGTCCTGGCCGGCGATTATCTCTTCGCGTGGATATTTAAGAACGTAACGCTCAACTATCCGCATCCCATCCCAAACGTACTTTCGGCGACGCTAGCCGATATCTGCGACGGCGAAGTGCTGCAGCTGCAAGCCCTGGGCAACCTCGACCTCCAGCTCGAAACGTACGTCGAGATCGCTCGCAAGAAGACGGCGTCGCTCTTCGCTGCATCCGCGCAGTGCGGCGCGATTATGGGCGAGGGGCGGCCGGCCGAAGTCGCGGCATTGCGCGAGTTCGGGGAATGTTTCGGCGTCGGGTTTCAGATGAAGGACGATCTGCTGGACATGACTGCCGACGAACGCTCGCTCGGCAAACCGGCCGCAAACGATCTGACCGAGCGCAAAACGACGATTCCACTGATAGCGGCACTCGCATCGGGTAATGGTAGATTTCGCGCGCAGGTCCGGCGTTTTTACGACGATGGCGCAAACGAGGGGATCCCGGCAATCGTCGACGGCATCGAGCGCGAGGGCGGAATGGCGGCCACGCGCGCACAGATCGCTCGCTTCGTCGAGCGAGCCAAGAGCGCTTTGGAGCCGATTGCGGACGGCGCGGCGAAGGAGGAGCTGGTACGACTCACGGAGGCCCTTCAATCATGACCGTAAATCCGCTTCTCGCAATCATCGACGCGCCGATCATCATCGGCATTCTCGTGCTGGGCGCGCTGCTCTTCGGAGCGGACAAACTGCCGAAGCTGGCGCGCAGCGCAGGCCAAGCGAAGAAAGAGTTCCTCGTCGGACAGGCGGAAGCCGACGAAGCGGCCGCCCGGGCCCGCGAAGAAGCTCGCCAGCGAGCCGCCGCACAGCACGCCGATGTGATGGATAACGTGCAGGCAGGTTCGATCGCCGGAGAATCCGTCCCGCCGCCTACCCCCGGCCACGGCACCCCAAGCTCCTAGCCCTCCTTGGAACTGTCATCCTGAGCGGAGCGAGCGAAGTCGAAGATCCCGCCCGCAGCGACGCGCTGCGCAGCGACCTGCGCGCGCCTGATGACGACGCGGCGTGGGATCAAAAAGAGATGCCCTTTACGGAGCACCTGCGGGAGCTCCGTAACCGTCTCATGATCTCGCTCGCAACCGTCGGCGCCATCGCCCTCGTCCTCTTTTGGCCGTCGCAATACGTCATCAAGTGGATGATGCACGAGTACTTCGGCGGGATCGAGCTGCACGCGTTCGGTCCGGCCGACGTGATCTTCACCGAATTTAAGTTTTCGGTGATCGGCGGCATCGTGATCGGCCTGCCGCTGCTTCTGCAACAGCTTTGGCTCTTCGTCGTACCCGCAATCCATCCGCGCACCCGCCGAATGGTCTACGCCTTCATCCTGCCCTCGATGTTGCTTGCGGCGCTCGGACTCGCCTTCGCGCACTTCGTCGTCGTGCCGCGAGTTGTCGCAGCGCTGCTGCATATTACCGCTGCGGTCGCAACGCCGACCTTCGGGGTCGCCGCAACGCTCAACTTCGTGATGGTCTTGCTCGCGCTCTTCGCCGTCATCTTCCAGACGCCGATCGTGTTGATCGGCTTAGCCCGGCTCGGCATCCTCAACGCCAAATCGCTGATGAAGTATCGCCGCCACGCGCTCTTCGGTTTCTTTGTGGCCGGCGGAATCGCCGCACCCGATGGAAACCCGCTCACGATGGCGCTGCTGGCGCTCCCGATGTACGCGCTCTACGAGATCTCCATTTGGGTGATCCTTCCGCTCGAGCGGCGCTGGTCCAGCTCGACGCTTAGGCCGCGATGAGCGCGGCAAGGGCGGTTTACGCCGAGTTCGTTTCGACCTTCGGCAACGTGCTCTTTGCCGTATCGCTCTTCGTCGCGTGGGGACTGCTGACGCTCGTCGGAGTGATCGTCGATCAAGGTCAAGATCCCGGCATCTACTTTCAGAGCTATGCGGCGCCGATCGCTCGCGCGATACTTCGCCTCAGCTTCGACAACATCTATCATTCGCCATGGTACGTTGGGATCATCGGTTTGATCTTGCTGTCACTGGCAGTCTGCACGTTCAAGCGCGTTATCCCAGCCCGCCTTCCGCCGCTGCGACCCGTCAGCGTCGAGAAGCTTCCCCTTCACGACAGTTTCGAGGTCGACGGCGACGCGGCCGACGTTCGCCGGCGCATTGCCGCCGCGCTCGCGGCGCGCGGATGGCAGATTCGCGAACGTGTCTTCGGCGGCATCGAGTGGAGCTTCGGCGACAAGCATAACTGGGCACGGCGCGGCGTGCTCGTCGCGCACGCAGGATTCGTGATCGTCGCGGCCGGCACGACGCTCTACTGGGCACACGGTTTTTCGGGCGAGCTCGCGCTGCTTACGGGATCGACGACGCAAGTCAACCGGACGAAGGCGTTGATCCGCTTGGACGATTTCGCGTATAAGATCGCGCCGATCATGACCAAGAGCGGGATGGTCTATCAGCCGGTCGATTACGTCTCACACGTGACCGTTACCGGCAGGGATGGAGCGCCCAAGCACATGACGGTGCGCGTCAACCACCCGATCGACGTTGACGGAACGCTCTACTATCAAGCCAGCTATGGCTTTGGAATGAAGTTCGACGTTTCGCGAAACGGTCGCCGCGACGCCGCGCTATCGAGTCGCACCTTCCTCGAGGGCGATTCGCTCGATCTGCCGGGAACGCAGCGAAGCGTTCTCTACGAGCGGTTCGCGCCGACCATCGACAAGCAAACCGGCATGCCGACCGCCGATCCGCGCGTCAACGATCCCGGTGTGGTGCTCGCCGCTTCGCAAGCCGGCAGCTCGCTCGGCGAAGGGGTCGTGCCGCTCGGCAAGGCGGTCGACGCCGGCGACGGCTGGCGTGTGACTCCGAGGCGGTACGTGCTCTATAGCGGCTTTCAGTACCGCTACGATCCGGGCGTTCCGCTGGTCGGAATCGGCGCGTTCGTGCTGCTGGCCGGCTTGGTGATTTCGTTCTACTTTCTGCCTGCTCGCCTTTACCTGCGCGTCGACCAGGTTGGGCCGCAGCGCGCGCGGGTAGGAGCGGCCGCCACCACGGTCAAGGGGTACGACGTGTTCGCGGCCGAGTTCGGCCGGCTGGCAGCGACCTTACGCAGAGAAACCGGCCTCGACCGGCGATAGAATAGGGCTGACGAGATGCCACTCGATGAAATCCTGATCGCGGTCGCGCTGAGCGCCTACACCCTGGGTGCGCTCGCGCTGCTGGTCTATTTCTTCTCGCGCGCGCAGTGGCTGCGCGACGTCGGGATTCCGTTGGCGATTCTTGGGTGCGTCGCCCAGTTCGCACAGCTCGGCGCGCGCTGGGAGCTCACCCACGTTTGGCCGTTGCTCAATCTCTACGGGTCGCTATCTCTCTTTGCGGCAATGTCGGTTGCGATCTTTATCGTTTTCGCGTTTCGGTACGACCTTTGGTTCGCCGGAGGGTTCGTGCTCGCGCTGGCTGCGATCTTTCTCGCCTACGGCGTCACGTGGTATGAAGGCACGATGCCGCCCGTCCCCTCGCTCCAATCCTACTGGGCGAAGATCCACGTACCGATCGTCGTTTCATCGTATGCAGCCTTCCTCGTTGCATTCGTCTTCTCGTGTGTCTATTTAGTTAAGTATTACGCGGAGCAGAGTTTTCGCGTCCGAGGCGTGCTCGCTACGGCGACCGTTGGAGCCGGCAGCGCTGCGGTCGCGGGCAATCCGGTCGCGCGATGGCTTGCGGCGCTTCCCAGTCTTGCGCAACTCGACGTGATCGTCTACCGGGCGGTAGCGATCGGCTTGCCTCTCATCTCAATCGGGATCATCACCGGCGCAATGTGGGCGAAGGAGGCGTGGGGTGCGTACTGGCAGTGGGATCCAAAAGAGACCGCCGCGCTCTTCTCGTGGATCATCTACCTGGCGTACATGCACTTGCACACCCGCCACGCGTGGCGCGGCCTTCGCACCAGCTGGGTGAGCGTCATCGGGTTCGTCTCGATCATCTTCTGCTACCTCGGTGTCAATATCTGGATTTCGGGTCTGCACAGCTACAAGGTGTGACTTGCAATCTCGCCAAATCAGCCTGCGGCCCGTACTGACGATCTTCTGTGGAGAAAGACCTTGTCCGATTCGAATGCCGACGCTTCTCAAAGCGGCCACCGTAAGATATTGAGCGCGTACGACCTGCCTCAAACGCAGGACGAGGTAACGCGCCGAACGTTCATGGCCAACGCGACGATCACCATCGGGGGCATCGTCGGACTCGTGCTCGCCGTGCCCATCATCGGCTCGCTGCTGCCACCAAAAAACTCCGCAGCCGGAAGCTGGTCGCCGTTGAGCGCGGCGGAGCTCGACGCCCTGCAGAAGGCGACGTCGAAACCGGTGAAGCTGACCTTCACGCTCAAGTTCGTCGACGGATATCTTCCCGAGCAATCCGCCGCGGAGTACGTTTGGGGCATCAAGGTAGATCCTGCGAAATTTACTGCGGCGCGGCCCGACATATTCAATCAACCCGGCGGCAAGCCCGATCTTCCCTACGACGTCGTCAACATGGGCTTCGTTATCTTCAGTCCGATCTGCCCGCACCTCGGCTGTTATTACGGCTGGAGCGATTCTCAAAACCGCTTCATGTGCCCGTGCCACGGATCGCAATACACGTTCGAGGGCACGCACATCGCGGGTCCTGCACCGCGAGGCCTCGACCCGCTGCCGCTACGCAAACAGAACGGCGCCGCCGAGGTCACCTGGATCGTCTACCAGTCGAACACACCGTCGCGCATCGTCGTCTCGTATCAATCATAGGTAACGGCAGATGTTGAATTGGATCGAACAACGCACCGGCTTCGTCTCGATGACGAAAGACTTCCTCATGGAAGACGTTCCCGGCGGAGCGCGCTATTGGTACGTCTTCGGAAGCGCGACGCTCTTCACGATGATCGTGCAGATCGTTACGGGAATCTTTCTGACGTTCTTTTACGCGCCGTCGGCAGCGACGGCGTGGGAATCGACTCGAGCGATTTACCTCAACCCGTGGACGCACTTTCTGCTCGCCGTACATTACTGGGGCGCGTCGGCCATGATCGCGCTCGTCTTCCTGCACTTGCTGCAAGTGCTTATCTGGGGAGCCTACAAGTCGCCGCGCGAACTGCAGTGGGTCGTCGGCGTACTTTTGCTGCTGGTTACGCTCGTGCTGGGACTCACCGGTTATCTCTTACCGTGGGACATGGATGCGTATTTCGCGTCGCAGGTCTCGCTCAACATCACCGGCCTGGCACCGATCGCCGGTCCCATCCTGCAGCACATCGCGCAAGGCGGCGGTGGAATGGGTACCGCGACGATCAATCGTTTCTTCGGACTGCACGTCTGGCTGATGCCGGCGGTGCTCGTCCTTCTGGTCGGCGCCCACTTGGCGATCTTCCGCCACAACGGTCCGGCTGGCCCGGTCGTGAAGGACCCGCGCACGCTACGGCCGGGACGCTTCTGGCCGGATCAATTTTTCATGGACGGCGCCGCCTCGCTGATCATCTTCATCATCATCGTCTTTCTCGCGATCGTCGCGCCGCCGTACCTCGACGAGAAAGCGAATCCGACCAAGTTTTTCGTCCCGTATCCGGCCTGGTATTTCTTGTCGCTCTTCGGCCTGCTCGCGTTGGTGCCCCCGGAAATTCATCTCGGCCCGCTGACGATCGGCACCGAACTCATTGCGACGATCGTCGTGCCGACGCTCTTCCTGATCGTGGTCCTGCTGCTGCCATGGCTCGATCGCAGCACGACCCGCAGTTTCGCCGCGCGTTCCGGTCTGCTCTGGTCTACCACGGTCGTCGTGGTCGTGATCGTCTGCTTATCGGTGTACGCACAAGTCACCACCGAGATCAAACAGGCCGCTGCCCCTGGCTCGCCGCCCGAGTCGGTCGTGTTGAGCGCGGCCGCCGCCGAAGCGCAGCCGAGCACCGGCGCGTCCGGCGCCAACGCCGCAACCTCGTCGACGGCAACCGGACCCGGGGCTTCGGTCTTCTCGCAAAATTGCGCGAGCTGCCACGGTGCGCAAGGTAAAGGCGTCCCCGGCACGTTCCCGCCGCTTGCAGATAACCCGGTCGTCACGGGCGATCCGAATAAGGTCATCGGCATCGTGCTTGGAGGCCTGCACGGATCGATCACCATCGGCGGTCAAAGCTACAACGGGCAGATGCCGCCATGGAAGGGCACGCTGACGAACAAACAGATCGCCGACGTGATAACGTTTATTCGTGGATCGCTCGGCAGCAACAAAGCTTCAGCGGTGACGGAAGCTCAGGTCGCAGCTCATAAGCCTTGAAGAAATCCTATTTCGTCGGTACGGGCATGCGCCCGCAGTAGGCGCTTCTCAGCGACAGTGCGGACCGTCGTAAAGCAGTAGCGCGGCCTTTCGATCGACGGCAATGATGCGCCGGCGCCGGCCGTACGACGGATCGCCGGCGAGGCTCGAGGCCGGAACGACAACCCATGCGCGGTGCGCTCCGCAAATAAATGCCCGCGGGTCGATTCCGTCGCTCGCAGGATCGACATTACCCGGCGGCGCGAGCACGCTGACGACGGGACGCGTGTAGAAGAGCAGTGCGTTTCCACCCGAGACACCCGCAATCGCAATGACATCGCCTGGCCTGTGCGCGCGCTCGATCAACGCGGCGAGTCGCGGCACCGGTTTGAACGCTTCGGCCTGCGGCAAGACCCGCACCGCCACCACGTCGACCGCAACGAGCACGGAAAGCGCGAGCGCGTATGGTGCGAATCGGGCCGTATTCGGGCGAGCGACGAGCAGCGCCGTCAGCAGCGAGCCCGCGAAAATCGCGACGGCCATGCCGAGCAACGGCGGAACCGCATTTGCCACCTCCGCGGTAAGCCGGTTGTTGAGCGTGAAGAGCAAGATCGCGAAAGCGAGCGCCCCGATCGTCACCGGAACCGTGACGGCGGAAATGACGGCCGAACGCGTTCCGCCCTTGCGCACAACCGCATCGAAATAAAGCGCGGTGATCAGCGCGAGCGCCGGAAATCCAAGCGCCACGTAATTTGGAAGTTTCGTGCGAGCGAAACTGAAGAAAAGCAACGGCATCACGGTCCAAACGAAGGAGAGACGCACCAAGCGCGCGAGCCTCGGCGCTTGCGACGGGGCACGCAGCCGGCGCACGCCGTAAACGATCGCCATCGGCAGAAACGCGATCCACGGAAAGAAGCCCAAGATGATGACGGGCAGGTAGTACCAGACGGGGCCGGATTGATTCTCGATCACGCCGGTATACCGGCCGATCGTGTACTCTCCGATTAACTTCTCGATTGGAAAGAGATGGTAGTGGGCGAACAACGCGACCGGCCACGGTATGACGATCGCCAGAAACGCGAGCAAGCCGGCGATCCAGCCACGCAGCGACGGTGGCTGCATTGCTTCGCAACGGCGATTCCACAGATAGAACGGCACGATCACCAAGAGCGCGACGACCGGCGCGACCAAACCCTTGGCGAGGAACCCGGCGCCGGCGGCGATCCAGCCGTAGGCCGCGTACCGCCCGCGCCCCGTTTCGAGCGATCGAAACCACCAAAAGATCGTCATCGCAACGGTCAGGTCGAGCAGCGCGTCCATGATCGCGAGCCTTCCGATGACCGCCTGCATCAGGCTCGTCGAAAGGATCACCGCAGCGTAGATGCCGACGCGGGTCCCCGCCTGGCGCGCGACCGCATACCCGGTAAAGGCGCCGAGCGCGACGGTCGCGAGCGCCGATGGAAGTCGAAATGCAAACGCGGTAGGACCCATAACGAGCGCAAATACGGCGCCTGTCCAGAAATAGAGCGGCGGCTGCACGAAATACGGTACGGCGTTGAGATGCATGACGATCCAATCGTGCGTCAACAGTATTTCGCGCGCGACTTCGCCATAGGCGGTCTCGCTATTGTCCCAGAGCGTTCCGACCCATAAACCCGGCAGGGTGACGAGCGCGGCGACGATCGCGCCGATCCACGCCGCTCGGGCGGGTCCCTCCCCGGCTTTGGTCACCAAATGCGGCTCGTCACGAGGCGGTTTTTTGCTGCCGGACGCGGAACTCTTTGTGCGTTCGTATGCTTCCTATCTCTCTCCGGCCAAACGGTCGCCGCGTCGTGATCGTCGGCGGAGGCAACGTTGCCGCGCGAAAGGCGGAATCGATCGCCGGTGCCGGCTTTCCGATTTTTGTCGTTGCCTTACGTGTCGGCGATCGTATGCGTTCGACCTTGAGCGAGAGCGGCGGCACGTACGAGCAGCGCGCGTACGAGGCTCGCGATCTGCAAAACGCATCGCTCGTCATCGCTGCAACCGACGACCCGGAGCTCAACGCACGGATCGTCGCCGATGCGCGGGCGACGCACGCGCTCGTCTGCGACGCGGCCGTTCCCGATCGCGGCGACTTTACGATGCCCGCGACGCAGCGGATCGGGGAGCTGACCATCAGCGCCGACTCGGGCGGCAGCGCGCCGGCCTTTTCACGTCGCGTCGTCGCCGATCTGGCGCAAACGCTGGGTGCGCCATATGCCGACGCGGTGCGCACGCTCGCGCAGATGCGCGCGTACGTGAAGGAGGCATTCCCAGAACAGGAACGCGCGCCGATTCTTCGCGCGCTCGCGCAGCGCCCGATTGCCGAGCTCGCCGCCGCTCCGATGACGGTCGTCTGCGCGACGCGGCGTAGCGAGCTTGCGATCGTTCAAAGCCGCAGCGTCGCCGCTCGCCTCGCCGAACGTGCAATCGCGACAACGTTGCTCGGCGTGACGACGACTGGAGACCGCGACCGCCAGACTCCGATCGATCGGCTCGGGGCGGTCAACGTCTTCGTCAAAGAGCTCGAAAACGCGCTGCGCGAGCGGCGCGCCGACTATGCCGTTCACTCCGCCAAAGACCTCGCCGCCTCGCTGCCGGAAGATCTGCGGATTGCAGCCATTTCGCGGCGTGAAGACGCGCGCGACGCCTTCTGTAGCGAGCGTTATCCGGACTTCGAATCGCTGCCGCCCGGCGCGGTCGTCGGAACCTCGAGCCCTCGCCGGCAGGCTCAGCTCGCGGCGATCCGGCCGGATTTGCGATACGAATCGCTGCGCGGAAACGTCGACACGCGGCTGCGCAAACTCCAAGCCGGCGAGTACGACGCGATCGTGCTCGCGATGGCCGGATTAAACCGCCTCGGGGCACGTGCGAGACACGTCGCGCCTTTCGCGCCCGAGTGCGTCGTTCCGGCGGTCGGGCAAGGTGCGCTCGCGATCGAGATCCGCGCCGGCGACGAGCGGCTCGCGACGGCGCTGCGCGATGCGGTCAACGACGACGAGAGCGAGTTGTGCGTTACCTGCGAGCGCGCCGCTCTTCGGACGTTGAGAGCCGGTTGCAGTGCGCCACTCGGTATTTACGCCAAGCTCGGCGCCGAAACGATGGTTGTTGAGGGCGCCTTCGCACCGCCGGCGGGCGCGTTGACGCGCGCACGACTCGAGCGCAAGATTTCGACGCTCGCCCAGGCCGAGGCGCTCGGTGCCGAGCTGGCCGAACTTTTGAACGCCTCGAGCGCTAAAGCGATGGGAGTCGGAAGCTGATCGTTATGCGTCCGCGGCGTTTGCGCCGCACCGAGGTCGTACGCGCGCTCGTCCGCGAGCATCGCGTCGCGATCGACCAACTCGTGCAGCCGCTCTTCGTCGCCGAGCGCGCGAGCGATGCGGGTGCGATCGACGCCATGCCCGGTATTGCCCGGTACGAACTCGAGGGCGCGGTCGCCGAGGCTCGCGAGCTCTTCTCTTTCGGCATCAAAAGCGTTCTACTCTTCGGCATCCCAGCTCGTAAGGACGATCGCGCGTCGAGCGCCCACGGTCCAGACGGGATCGTCCAACGCGCGATTCGCGCCATCAAAGCGGCACTGCCCGAGATGCTCGTCATGGCCGACCTCTGCTGCTGCGAGTACACCACGCACGGGCACTGCGGACTCTTGGACGCGCGCGGCGAGGTAGAGAACGATGCAACCCTCGAGCTCCTCTGCGCGATTGCAACGACCTATGCGCAGGCCGGCGTCGACGTCGTCGCGCCGTCGGACATGATGGATGGACGCGTCGCGGCGATTCGCGCGGCGCTCGACGGCGACGGCGCGAAGGAGGTTGCGATCATGGCGTACAGCGCGAAATACGCCTCCGCGTTCTACGGCCCGTTTCGCGAAGCCGCGGGATCGGCGCCCGCCTTCGGCGACCGGCGCGGTTATCAGATGGACCCGCCGAACGCTCGCGAAGCGCTGCGCGAGATCGCGCTCGACCTGGCGCAAGGCGCCGACATCGTTATGATCAAGCCGGGTCTTCCATATCTCGACGTTCTGCGCGCGGCGCGAGAGCGCTTCGACGCGCCGCTTGCGGTATACAATGTGAGCGGCGAGTACGCGATGGTTTGCGCGGCCGTGGCGCACGGATGGCTCGACGGCGAGCGCGCGGTCGACGAAATTCTGACGTCCTTCGTGCGGGCGGGCGCCGACATCGTGATAACCTACTTCGCCAAAGAATACGCCAAGCGTCATGGATAGCACGGCAATCGTGCTGCTCGCCGGCGGAGAAGCGCGGCGATTTCCGGGAAAACTGGAGTTCCGGGTCGCCGGCCGCCCGATGCTCGCGCACTGCTACGATCGGGTGAGCGCCGCTGGATGGCCGGTCTATATCGCCGCCAAAGGCTCGTTTTCACGCACGCTCGACGACTTGCTCCTCGCTCCCGTATTGGTAGACCGCCGGCCCGGCGAAGGCCCGTTGAGTGCTTTGCTCTCCGCCTGCGCTTTGATTCGAGCCGAGCGTATCTTCGCGGTCGCCGCCGATCAGCCGCATCTCGAGACCAGCGTACTCGCGCAGCTTGCAGCGGCGTGGCAGCCCGGCGACGAAGCGGTCGTGCCGGTGCACGCCGGCGGCATCGAACCGCTTACGGCGCTCTACGCGCGCCGCCCGCTCCTGCGCGAAGGTTTCGAGTTGCGCACGCGCGGCCGGTTCGCGATGCGTGACGCTATCGATCGTCTCGCAACGCGCTTCCTTCCGGTCGAGGCACGGTGCTTTCGGAACGTCAACCATATCGAGGACCTGGAGAGGAAAGCCAGCGCATGAAACTCGAACGCTCGATCGCCGCATTCGCTCGTGCTCGGCGCGTCATCGCCGGCGGCGTCAATTCGCCGGTGCGTGCGCTGGGAGCGGTCGGTCTCTCGCCGATCTTCATGAAAAGCGGTGCGGGTGCAACGATCCACGATCTCGACGACCACGAATACATCGACTACGTAATGTCGTGGGGCGCGCTGTTGCTCGGGCACGCACACCCAGCGGTAATGCGCGCCATTGCCAACGCGATGACGCGCGGAACGTCGTTCGGCACTCCGACCGAGATCGAAAGCGAGCTCGCCGAGCTGATCGTTGCAATGATGCCGTCGATCGAGCGTCTGCGCTTCGTTTCGAGCGGCACCGAGGCGACGATGGCGGCAATCCGGCTCGCTCGCGGGTTCACGAACCGCGAGAAGATCGTGAAATTTGCCGGCTGCTATCACGGCCACGGCGACTCGTTCTTGATCGCTGCGGGCTCCGGGGCGCTGACGCATGGCGTTCCCGATTCGCCCGGCGTCACGGAAGGAACGGCGCGCGACACGATCCTTTTGCCGTTCAACGACGCGGCCGCTGTCGAGAAAGCTTTCGAAACGCACCCCGACTCGATCGCCGCCGTTATCGTCGAGCCGTATCCCGGCAACATGGGACTCGTTCTGCCGCAACGTGGTTATCTGCAACGTCTGCGCGACCTCTGCACGCGTTACGGTTCTCTGCTGATATTCGACGAAGTGATGAGCGGCTTTCGCGTGGCTCGCGGAGGCGCGCAAGCGCGCGAAGGCGTCGTGCCGGACATTACGACGCTCGGCAAGATCATCGGCGGTGGACTTCCGGTCGGCGCCTTCGGAGGGCGAGCCGACGTGATGGCACGACTTTCGCCTGAAGGACCCGTCTATCAAGCGGGAACCCTGTCGGGCAACCCGCTCGCAGTGGCCGCCGGACTCGCGACGTTGCAGATCGTCGCTTCGGACGCGACGCTCTACGATCGCCTGGAGCGCACGACCGGGCAACTCGTTGCCGGATTGGAGAAAGTGCTGCGCAGCCACGGCGTTGGACACTATTGCACCTACGCCGGCGCGATGTTCTGCGTTTTCTTCACGCCTGATGCCGTCAAGGATCTCGAGGGCGCACGAAAAACCGATCGCGGACTCTTCGCGAAGTACTTCGGGGCCATGCTCGATCGCGGCGTCTACCTTGCCCCCTCGCAATTCGAAGCGAACTTCCTCTCGGCCGCCCATACCGCCCGCGACGTCGAGCGTACGGTAGCGGCCGCCGACGCGTCGTTGGCCGCGCTGCTGGCGAGCGTATGATCGCTCCCAAGGCCGACGTACGCCGCCCGGGCCACGCAATCGCCGGCAGCCTGATCCGAAAGGACCTTTGCGGGCTCAATCCGCCGCGCCGCCGTGGCCGGGGGCATGCGATCGATCCGCTTGTGGAGCAGCTAGCCTGGGTCTTAGGATTGGAGCATGACTGGCGGATCGCGATCTTGACCCATCGGCTGCGCTTGGAGTAGGGCGAATGCCAATCGCTTGCATCGGGCTATCGCACCGGACCGCTCCCGTCGAAGTACGTGAGCGCCATGCCTTTCCGCCCTCACGGATGGCCGAAACGCTGGTGGCGTTACGCGACTACGAAGCGGTGCGCGAGGCCGTGATGCTGCAAACTTGCGGGCGCCTGGAGATCTACGCCGAGCTAGACGAATACGAGACCGGCGTCGCGCAGATCAAGTCGTTTCTTGCGAACTTCCGCCACGGCACGATCGGTTACGACATCGAGTCTTATCTCTACACACAGCTCGGACATCAAGCGGTGGAGCACTTGTTTCGGGTCTGCACGGGCCTCGACTCAATGCTGATCGGCGAGGCCGAGATTCTCGGTCAAGTAAAGGATGCGTACGTGGCCGCGACGCGCGCGAAGTCGCTGGGCCGCACCCTGCACCGTCTCTTTCGAGAAGCGCTTGCAGCCGGCAAGACGGCGCGCGCCCAGACCGGCATTGGCGGCGAGTCGGTCTCGATGGCGACGGCCGCCCTCGAAGCAGCCCGCGCGCGCATCGGTACGCTCGAGGGCGCCTGCATTCTCGTTGTCGGCGCCGGCAAGATGGGGCGGACCGCGGTGAAACGTCTGCGCGGTGAAGGCGCGCAGCGTGTGATCGTCGCGAACCGCACGATCTCGCGTTCGCGCGGACTCGTTATCGATGCCGGCTTCGGCGAAGCCGTCGAGATGCTGGAACTCGTTGAGGCACTCGTCGCGGCCGACGTCGTGGTGGCATCGACTGGAGCTTCCGACTTCGTCCTCGACGAGGCGCGCGTGCGCGCGGCGATGTCGCAACGTCCCCAACGCCCGCTCTTCATCGTCGACATCGCCGTGCCGCGCGACGTCGATCCGTCTGTGACGAACGTCGAGAACGTTTCGCTCGTGGATATCGACGGGCTTAAATCGGTTGTCAACGAACGACTCGACCTGCGGCGCGAAGCAATTCCGGCCGTCGAGGAGATCATCGCCGAATACGTCGAGCGCTTCGAGAACTGGTATCGCTCGCGCGTTGCGGTGCCGGTGATCGCGCGACTGACACAAAAGGCCGAGACGATTCGAGCCGCCGAGCTCGAGCGTTTGTTGGCTCGCTGTCCGGATCTCGACGAACGCGAACGTATGCTCGTCACCGGCATGACGATGACGATCGTCTCCAAACTTTTGCACTCGGCCATTCTGAAGATTCGTGAGAAGGCGACGCTCGATCACGCCGAAGCGCTTTCGAGCGCGCGCGTGCTCGACGATCTCTTCGAGCTCGATCTCGCCGATGGACCCAAGTAGTCGCCAAGGACGCGTTTATCTGGTCGGCGCAGGCCCGGGCGATCCGGGCCTGCTGACGTTACGGGCGGCCGAAGTGCTACGGAGCGCCGACGTGCTGCTGTACGACGCGCTCGCAAGCGATGCGGTCGTCGCCTTCGCGCCGCAGTCGTGCGAACGTATCTTCGTCGGCAAGCGTGGTGGCGATCACTCGATGGCGCAAGAGGATATCGAAGCACTGATGATTCGTAAGGCGCGCGAAGGGCTACGCGTCGTTCGACTCAAAGGCGGCGACCCGTTCGTCTTCGGGCGCGGCGGCGAGGAGGCCGAAGCGTTGCACGTCGCCGGGATCGCGTTCGAGGTCGTTCCGGGCATCAGTTCGGCGATGGCGGTTCCCGCGTATGCCGGGATCCCGATCACGCACCGCGAGCACGCTACGTCGTTTACCGTCTTGACGGGCCACGAAGATCCGGGAAAGCCGGCATCGACGTTGGATTGGGCCAAGCTCGCCGATCCGCATCGCACGCTCGTCATGCTGATGGCAACTGCGAACCTCCGCGAGATCGCAAAGCAGCTTGTCGAACACGGGCTCGCCGGCACAACGCCGGCCGCGGCCGTTCAAAACGGCACGCGCCCCGACCAGCGAACCGCGACCGGAACGCTTGCCACGATCGCCGACGACGCCGCAGCCGCGGAGATCGAATCGCCTGCGATCGTTATCGTCGGCGGCGTCGTTGCGTTGCGCGAACGCCTGCAGTGGTTCGACAACGCGGCGCTCTTCGGCAAACGCGTTCTAATAACGCGAGCCGGCCAGCAATCGCGTGGCTTCGCTTGGGCTTTGATCGAACGCGGAGCCCAGCCGATCCTCGCCCCGACGATTGCATTCGTGCCGCCTGACGATGCTGCCGCGGCCGAGAACGCGCTCGACACCCTCCCGTCCTACGCGTGGATCCTCTTCACGTCGCGCAACGGCGTCGACGCATTTTTCGAGCAGCTGAGTGCGCGCAACGCCGACGCGCGTGCGATTGGGAACGTGAAAATCGCCGCGATCGGCGAGCGCACCGCGGAACGCTTGTGCGGCTACGGCGTGCGCGCCGACGTCGTCCCCGAAGCCTTCGTCGGTGAAGAAATTGCGCGTGCAGTCATCGAGCGATCGCATGCCGGCGATCGCGTGCTCGTCTATCGCGCGCAGGATGCTCGCGAGGTCGTGCCGCGGATGCTCGAAGAGGCCGGCCGGGTCGCAACGGTCGTGCCCGCCTACAAGACCGTCGTCCCAAACGATCGCGAGTTCGCAAAGAAAGCCGCGAGTGCCGACGTACTGACCTTCACCAGCGCAAGCACCGTTCGCGGTTTCGCCCAGCTGCTCGGCGGCGAAGCCGCGGCGGCGCGACTCGCGCTCGGTAAGTGCGTGGCTTGTATCGGTCCGATCACGGCACGCACCGCAGCCGAGGCGGGGCTGCAGGTCGACGTCGTCGCGGCCACCTTCACCACGGCCGGTCTGCTCGATGCGCTCGAGGCGCACTTCGCCACGCGCTCCTGATGCAGATTACAGCCGGCATCGCTTTCGCTGCGCTCGTCGCCGGGCTCGCCTACCGAACGCGCGCACTCTCCGCCGGCGGCGCGGCCGCCGCTTTTGCAGTCGGAGCGATCGTTTTCGGCAGCGGCGGCTGGCGCGCAGCGGCGGTGCTCTTTGCGTTCTTTATTCCATCAACGGTGCTCACGCAGCTCGGACGAGCGCGCAAACGCGCGATCGCCCAAGCGCGCGGTGAGGTTTCGCGCAACGGATGGCAAGTGATCGCAAACGGCGGTGTCGCCGCCCTTTGTGCGCTCCTCGCCGCGCGCGGGAATATGGCGTTCGCGGCGGCCTTCGCGGGTGCGTTCGCTGCGGCATCCGCCGATACGTGGGGCACCGAAGTCGGCACGCTCTCGCGCCGCGGACCGGTCTCAATTCTCACGTTGCGGGCGTTGCCTCCCGGACGCTCCGGCGGCGTTACGCCGCTCGGTTTGACCGCAACTTTGGCGGGCGCGCTCTGCGTTGCAGCAACCGCAACGCTGGTCGGTATCGCGCCGTTCTGGCAGGTGGCCGCCGGCGGCGTCGTCGGAGCCGTTTTCGACTCGATCTTGGGTGCGGGCGTTCAAGCGTTGCGATGGTGCGAGGTCTGCGCATGCGAGTGCGAGACGCGGCACCACGACTGCGGAGCGACGACCCTGCTGCGCCGCGGCGTAGAGTGGATCGAAAACGACGCCGTAAATTTTGCGGCGACGCTCTGCGGCGCACTCGTCGCAGCGCTGGCGTCGAGTTTGTAGGAGTTGCGATGAAGAATCAAGAGCATCTGCGGCGGCTAGCGCGCCGCCGTCCCGCCGGAAAGCACGAAGACCTTCCGCCCTTTCCGATCCGAACGTACGACATCGTTTATGCCGATCCGCCCTGGTTCTACTACGGTAGCCAGATCAAAGACGCAGCCGCCGCAAAGCACTATCCGCTGATGGATCAGGCCGAGCTCGCAGAGTTGCCGGTACGATCGATCATGAACAAACGCGCGGTCCTTTTTTTGTGGTCGACCGGCCCGCGCTTGAACTTTGCCGTCAACCTCATCGAAGCTTGGGGGCTACACTATCGCGGCGTCGCTTACGTTTGGGTCAAGACCAATAGCAAGGGCGAGCCAATTCGCGGGCAGGGCGTGCCGCCCACGTTCACAAAGCCCACGACGGAGTTTCTGCTCGCAGCGACGACGATGCCGACCGGCCGGCCCTTTCCGATTCTCGATCTCGGTCAAGGCCAGGTCGTGATGCAACCACGTCGCGAGCACAGCCGCAAGCCCGCGATATTCCGCCGTCTCATCGAAGAACTCTGCGGCCGGCGCTCGCGCATCGAGCTCTTCGCTCGCGATTCGGCGACCGACTGGGACGCATGGGGCGCAGAGGTAATTACGTAGATAAGGGAGCGTCACGACCTCTGCGCCCGGCGCGTTCTAGAGCGCGTCGTGGATCGGCTCGCCAAGCTGGGATACGTTCTGTTCGCGATTGCAATGATCGCGCTGGGAGTCGAGACACTCGCACTTGCGTTCGTTCGCGGGACCGACAAGCTCGGCCACGGCTACGCCGCTATTCCGGTTCTTCCGTTCTTGCCGCCTATGCCGTGGTTGGCATACATCGTGAGCGCGATTTGGATCGTCTGCGGCATCGGTCTCTTGCGCGCGGAGAGCGCAAAGAACTGCGCAACGATTCTGGGCGCCATGCTGCTGGTCTTCGCGCTATTTCTCGATGGGCCGCGGGCGGCCGCGCATTTTGCGAGCATCTCGCTGCGCACCGTCGTTTTCGAAGTCGTCGCGCTCGCGAGCCTCGCATGGATGGTGACCGGCAGTTCCTCGGCGCCGGCGCTTTTTACGGTAGGCCGCTATCTCTTCGCACTCAGTCTCATCGTCTTTGGCGTCGACCACTATCTGGCGCTAGCGCCGATCGCAGCGTTGATACCGAGCTGGATTCCGTGGCATGTCTTTTGGGTTGCGTTCTTCGGAGCGGGATTCATCGCAGCCGGCATCGCGATCGCGATCGGCTATCTGGCGCGCCCCGCGTTCGCCCTGATCGGTTTGACGTATGCGATTTGGGTCGTAACGCTCCACTTGCCGAGAACCTTGGGATTCTACGGAATCCCCGGCGCCGTGCACGACCCGGGCGAGTGGTCGAGCCTCTTCATCGCCGTCGCGCTGTGGGGCGGCTCCTGGGCGCTCGTCGGGGTCACGCGCGGGGGCGCCGGCGCGCTGGAATCGAAGGGATATTCGAAATGGCTGCGACAGGGGGGACCAACGCGCGGATGGGGCGAGCAACGCTTGCCTCGGTCGGCATTCACGTCCTTGTGGCGCTTGCGATCCCGGCGCTGGCCTGGACCGAGTCGAGCGCCCCACGCGTCGAGACCGTCAGCTTCACGCATATCGTTAGGGTAGAGATCAAGCCTCCGAAGGCCGTACAGCCGCCGCCCCGGGCAGTCGCGCCGCGCCATAGCACCAAGGCGATCGTCAACTTCGCGCACCACGCTCGACTCGTCGCCGCGACGCCGCACAAGCATGCGGCACCCGCACCGGCGATCGCGTCGAACGCGCCAGTCGCCCCGGACGTCGCCGCGGTTCCGCGGACGGGAACCGGCAACGCCGATACGAACGCGGTGCCGAACGCAACGCCTTCGCCTGCAAAACGAGAGGTTGCAAGCACCGGCGCCCGGCCGCAGCCCGGCGGGTACCTTCCTTTCGGTGCGCAGCAACCCGATCCGGTGCTGGACCCAGACGTTCGCAAGCAGCTCGATGCGCTCGGAGCTCACGTGACGCTGACCGTCACCGTCGGCGAAGACGGCCGCACCGAGAATGTTACGTTCCAACCGCCGCTCGATCCGCAACTCGAAACGCGCATTCGATCGTTGCTCGCCGATGCGAGCTGGGATCCAGCGGTCTGCGGCGGCGGCGTCTCGTGCGAAGCGCAAACCACGATTAAGTTGTAGACGACTCAGCCTTCAAAAATGGCGACTAAGACCCCACGGTACGCCGCTCTGTTATTGAGCCTCGCCGCGTGCAATGCCGGCGGGCTTACTTCGTCGCTACCAAATCATGCGCTGAGCGCCGCGCGCGCAAAGTCCTCGTACGCGCTCGTGTACTCGTTCCGGGGAGCGCCGGACGGGTATGTGCCGATGGGCGGCCTGGTTTCCGACGGTTCCGGACTCCTCTACGGTGTCACCAACTACGGCGGCTCGCCCCCCCGAGGCTGCAACGGTAGCACCGGTTGCGGGACCTTCTTTACATTCGATCCGTCGTCGCGGCAAGACACGATTCTCTACTCCTTTGGAAAGATGCGAGACGACGGACAGCTACCGAACTCGCTTCTCTTTCACAACGGGTCGTTTTACGGCACGACCCAGGACGGAGGCACAAGCGCGAGTCTCGGCACGGTTTTTAAGATTACGCCGCCGGCGCGCGAAGGTGGCAAATGGAACGAAACGATTCTTTACCGCTTCCGTGGGCCGCCAAACGACGGCTCTTCTCCGAGCCAATTGACGATCGATGCGGCGGGCGCAATCTACGGGACGGCGGGGGAGGGCGGACCCGCTACCAAGTGCGCGCTGGGCTGCGGCGCCATCTTCAAGTTAACGCCTGCGCCGGGAAAAGGCGAATGGAACGAAACAATCCTCCATTCGTTTGCCGGCGTTCCCGACGGCGCGGCGCCTAGCGTACTGATTCTCGGTCAGAACGGGACGCTCTACGGCGAGACGAATGCCGGCGGCCGTTCGAGTGCGTGTGAAGGGGTACAAAACCTGGGATGCGGGACTATCTTCGCGCTAAAGCCCAGCCGCGGTTCGCGCTGGACCGAAACGATATTGCATTCGTTCAAGGCTGCCAAGGCGCCGAAAAATGACGGCGAGTTTCCCTACGGTGGCCTCACGCTAGCTGCAGACGGTGCACTCTACGGGGTAACGGCGTACGGCGGCCCGGTGCCAGGGTGCTACACGCAAGGGTACCCTTGGTCGGGGTGCGGCACATTTTTTCTACTAAAGCCCGTTTCCGGCGAGCGAACGCAATGGGCCGAATCGATCCTCTATCACTTCAAGGGCGGTTCGAATGACGGGGCCAAGCCCGACAGTATCACGCCCGAAGGTGGTGGTTTCTACGGCACAACCGTAAGCGGCGGCGCAGGTTACTGCAACCGCGGCACGGGCTGCGGCACACTCTTCCATTTTATCCCGTCACCACACCGCACGAAGTGGGCGGAAACCATGGCGCATTCGTTTAGCGGGGGTATCAGCGATGGCTGGGATCCCGGCGGTGCAGTCGTCGCCGATCGCAACCGTCTGTACGGCTTAACGATGTACGGCGGGGCGTTTTGTACGTTTGGATGCGGCACGATCTACGAGTTCAAACCGTAACGGAGGCGCGATGCACGCAAAGAATCACTCCATCGCTTTGGTGCTGGGTCTCGTTGCGTATACGGCTTCCGAGGTGCCCTCATCGTTGCCCAAGAGTGTCGATAGCGCCGCACGCACGGCATCGTCGTACACAATCGTGCATTCGTTCCAGGGACCGCCGGCCGACGGGTGGGTGCGCAGTTCGAAGTTAGAGTATCGACTTACCGAGGGCGGAGCAGATTAGTCCCACTGCAAGCAGCGCGGTTTGATTGCGATTGTCGAGGATCGGATTGATCTCGACCATTTCGATCGAACCGAGCTGCCCGCTATCGTAGAGCATCTCCATCACCAAATGCGCTTCGCGATAGCTCAAGCCGCCCTTGACGGGCGTACCGGTGCCGGGCGCCTCGCTCGGATCGATCGCGTCCATATCGAACGAAACGTGAATCGGCCGGCCGCCGGCGCCGGCGATCGAACGCGCTTCTTCTATCACCCTGACCATCCCGAGCTTGTCGACGTCCGTCATGGTAAACGCCTGCACGCCGGACTCGCGCAGCATCTTCTTTTCCATTTGATCGACGTCGCGCAAACCGATCTGCACGGTCCGGCCGGCTTTGGCAAATCCTTTCTGCAACGCGAAATAGAGCGGCATGCCGTGAACGTTTCCGGTCGAGGAGCTTCCCGGACTGTTGATATCGGCGTGCGCGTCGATCCAGACGAGTCCCGGAGCCTCGCCGCGCGCGCGGGTCAGACCGTCGAGCGTACCTACCGCGATCGAATGGTCGCCGCCGAGCACGATCGGCAGACCGCCTTCGCGTATTGCGTGCTCGACGTGGCGCGCCAAATCGTCGCAGACGCCGGTGATGACGCTCAGAAACTTTGCGGAGGCATCCTCCGAGTCAGCGGACTCGGGGATCGGCACGTGCAGGTTGCCGCGATCGACGATCGCGGCGATCCCGAGCTTGCCGAGCGCGTCGTGCAGCTTAGCATAGCGAACCGCATACGGCCCCATGTCGACCCCGCGCCGGCTCGCGCCTAGGTCCATCGGAACGCCGACGATATCGACACGCTGCACGGGTGAAAGCATCGTCCTCACGGCGGCGGGGCATTCGCTTTCGCGGCTTCGAGCACCCGCGCCAGCACGACGCGTATCACTCCCGCGACCGGCACGGCGACGAGCACGCCAAAGAGGCCGGCTAACTCGCCCCCGATCAAAATCGCGACGATCACGGCGAAAGCGCTTAAGCGCACCTGCCGCCCGACCACCACCGGAGCGAGAAGATGTCCCTCGGCCTCGTAGATCGCAACGAAGGCGGCGGTCACGAGCAGAGCGTTGATCCAACCATTCGTCAAGACCGACGACAGAAAAGCGGGAAGGAAGGCAAGAACCGCGCCGACGTAGGGGATTAGGTCGCCGAAGAAGGCCAGCAGCCCGAAGAGATACGGATACGGCACGTGCAACAGCAGGAGCGCTAACGTGATCAGCACGCCGACGACGAAGGCGACGAGCAGCTGACCGCGGATGAACCCTCCGATGACACCGTCGATCTCGGAGAACAGGCTCATCGTCGCGCGCCACCGGCCCTGGGGCACGATCGCCGCGAGGCTCGATTTCAGATTGTCGAGATCCAGCAGAAGGTAAACCGTTACCATCGGAACGACGATGAAGAGCGCGACGAGCGCGACGGTACCGGCGAGGACGACGACGATCTGTCCGAAGACTTGCACGCCGCGCATTTCGACCCAGCGCGCAATTTGCGTCGGCACCCGGGCGATTTCGTCACGCAGCCATTGCGGTAAGCCCGCGATCAACGGATCGTTTGGGTTGTTTACGAGCGAATCGAACCTGGCGACGAGCTCGGGATAGTGCTTCACGAGCAGCCCGACGTCGCTCATGATATGCGGAACGATAAAGAGGGCGATCGTGAAGAGGCCGATCAAGATCGCCGTATAGATGAGAAGGATCGCAAGCACCAGCGGCATCCGTCGCCGCAGTCGACCTACCGCCGGATAAATGAGATAGGCAAGAAAGACTGAGGCAATCAGAATATAGACGACGGTGCGTATTCTGACGAGTATTTCGATAACGAACTGGCCTACAAAGAAGACCAGGACGAGCAGCAACAGTACTTTTAGCGCGTAGGTAACGCGAGCCTCGGTCAGCCATCGCCACGGATTGCGCCGCGTTCCTCTCATCCGCGGCCCTTCACCATAGGAGCGAGCAAGCCTCGTTATCGTCGTGGCATTAGCAGGAACGCAAGCGCGCGAGAATCAAAACGGCGGCAATGTCGTGGCGTGCGGTGTCACTCCTAGCGTGTGCTCTCGGAATGGCAATCGCATCGGTCGCGCCGGCGCGCGCATATCTGCCGCCGCCGCTGGCAACCCTCAACCACGACGTTCGCAACCTCGCGCGACACGCACGGGGAGCGATCGCGCTCGATGTCTTCGATCTTAACACCGGATACTATGCCGGCTTCAACGCCGGCAAGAGCATGCCCGCGGCGTCGACGATCAAAGTACCCGTTATGGTCGAAGTCTTCGCACAGCTCGAAGCCGGACGCTTCGATTTGCAGCGTCGCGTGAGGCTCGAATACTTCGACAAAGATTACGGATCCGGCGATCTCTGCGACGAGCCGGTCGGCACGACCTATCCGGTCTCGGAACTGCTCGAGAAAATGATCGACATCAGCGACAACACCGCGACGAATATGCTGATTCGGCTCGTCGGACGGCGCAATATCAACCGTCGTATGGAAGAGCTCGGCCTGACGCGCACGCATCTCGCGGGCGACGTGCGCACCGCCGGTTGGTCGATCCGTCAGACCCTGCGAACCTCACCCGCCGATCTCGTGCGCCTGCTCGCGCTGATGGCTCGCGGCGAGCTCGTCGACGAATGGTCGTCAAACGAAATGATCGCGATCCTAAAGGCCGACGAGTATAACACGCTGTTGCCCGAGCCGCTCCCGCCGGACGTGGCCATCGCGCACAAGACCGGCTCGCTCAACGACACGCTTAACGATGCCGGGATCGTGTTCGCAAGCGAAGCGCCCTACGTGATCGCGGTCATGACCACCGCGTTGCCGTCCAAGGACCTCGGACGTTCCTTCATTCATTCGGTTTCACGACTCGCCTATGCCGACGAACTGCGCTTCGCGCGCTGGCGCGAAGCGATGGGAATCGGAGTGCAACGGAGCCCGCCGAGCACTTCGCCCGACGCAACGTATTGGAACGGGCCCGGCAACGCGCAAGACTACTCGTCGCCTCCCAGTTACGCGCCCGCGCCGAGCGCCACGTCAGTTCCCAGCTACGCGACCGAGCCGAGCGACACGCCGACGCCCCCCGACGCGCCCACCGCTCCTCCTACGCGTTGATCTTCGCCGAGGCGTACGTTCGCGTCAGCCACGCTTCATAGCGCGGGTCGCTGCCGGTTACGATGCGATCGTAGATCGCGCGCAACCGCCCGGTGATCGGTCCGGTGTTTCCGTCGCCGACTCGGCGGCGATCGACGGAGGATACCGGGCAGATGCCGACGGCCGTTCCGGTAAAGAATATTTCGTCGGCTGCGTACAGTTCGCCGCGATCGATCGAGCGCTCGACGGTTGGAACGCCTAGCTCGTCGCGCGCGATCTCGATGATCGCTCGGCGCGTGACGCCCTCGAGTACGTTCTGGGACGGATCGGGCGTGTAGAGCACGCCGCGCCGCACCAGAAAGATATTTTCGGCCGAACCTTCGGCGACGTGTCCGTCGTGTGACAGCAGAATCGCCTCGTCGTAGCCGTTTAGGATGGCTTCGCTTTTGGCGAGCGCGGAGTTGACGTACAGCCCGGTGATCTTGGCGCGCGGCGGTGCCATCGTGTCGTCGGCACGCCGCCAGGAACTCACGCAGACGTCGAGGCAGCGGTTGCTATCAATATACGGGGTAAACGGTATCGGAACGATCGCCAACTCGTCGGGCACGTTATGCAGCCGCACGCCCACATCTTCGGCGGCCTTATACGCAAACGGACGAATGTACACGTCCGTTTCGTAGTGATTGCGCAGGCAAAGCTCGGTCGTGATTTCGGCCAGCTCGTCGGCGCTCTTGGAAAGCTCGATCGTCAGGATTTTCGCCGAAGTCGTCAGGCGTTCGAAGTGGTCGCGTACCAGTACCAGGAAGAGCTCGCGTTCGTTCGGTACCCAGTAGCCCCGAATCCCTTCGAAACAACCGGTTCCGTACTGGAGCCCGTGGGTGAGCAACCCGACCTTCGCATCTTCGTAGCGCTGGAACCGGCCGTTCGCATAGACGGTGATCGACGAAAGATCCACGCCTCGTCCCTCCTTTTGGAAGGGCGGTCTTGCGTTTGCCGTCGGCAAGCTCCTTTGGCCAGGGGAAGCATCGCGGCAGGCCGTTGGGTCAAAGTTAATAACTATACGGGGTGACGCGCTGGATGAGTGCCGTCCTTTTACTGGTCGCCGCCTTTCCGGTCAAATCGGTCGCCGCGCCATCGCTCCCCGATCCGTATCAGATTTTTGCTCGCGCCCGTGCCTATTGGCACCAGCAGTCGTACCCGCCGCTGCTCGAATACACGGTTGCCGCTAGCGTGCTCGAGGGCGGCTCGGTAAAGACCGAGCGGTACTGGAGCGCCTATGACTCGGTGGCTCAACAGGTCGCAGTCGATCCGATTAGCGACTACGAAAAGGCGCATCCAACCTACGCGGCACACGGCCTCACTGTGAAGATCCCGCTCTTATCGTCGGTACTCGGTAAGCCGCAGCCGCCGACTGACTATCTTGGCGTCCCACTGCTCGCTCCGAACTATACCTTCGGCATGGCCGAGCTTTCGCCGACGAATGCTCCGACATCGCCGGATCCGATGGAGGTCGTCCGGGAAGTACGGGCAGACTTTCACGATCCAAGGCCGCCCGGCCGTGACCAAGAGCCGAGCACGACGCCAAGCGCACCGCCGACCATCGAGCGCGAAACCATCTACCGGCGGATATATCGCGTGACGCTGGACGGCATCGAATCGACCTACGGCGTGCCGGCCTACCACCTGCGGCTGCTGGCGCTGCGCGATCCCGGCCGCTATCGGCTCGAGCAGTTATGGGTTGACACGCAATCGTTTGCACCGATCCAGCTGGTTGAACGCTTCAATTTCGTAGACGGACCAGGGACGAGCGTGCCGTGGCGGGTGAGGTTCATGAAAAGCGAGGGTGCGCTCTACGTCTATGACGAGACCGCGCTGCGGCCGATGCGATACGAGGGACTCGTTTACCCTCAGGCTGCCGTCTCGTTCGAGAACATCCACGCGGTCGATCACTTGAGCCGTTATCCGCCGCCGTTCGCGCCGGAAGCTCCGCTTATAATGAACGAACCGTAGGTGCTAGCCAAGCCGCCGGCTTTGAGTTAGCTCGAGGGGCGGGGGCCGGCGAGCGGGCATTAGAATCCGAAACCACATGAGCAAATCCTATCTTCGATTGACGCATCCGCTGGTGCGTGACGGCGATCGCTTGCGACGTGCAACGTGGGACGAGGCGCTCGATCGAGCCGCTTCGGGTCTGCGCGACGCTCGCGATCGGGGCGGCGTCCGCTCTTTCGGAATGTTCAGCTGTTCGAAAGCGACCAACGAGATGAACTACGTCGCTCAGAAGTTCGCTCGATCGGTCATCGGCAGCAACAACGTCGATAGCTGCAACCGGACTTGACACGCCCCCAGCGTCGTCGGTCTGACGGCGGTCTTCGGGGCAGGCGGCGGCACGAGCTCCTACGAGGAGATCGAGCGGACCGACGTGATCGTCCTGTGGGGGTCGAATGCGCGCGAGACGCATCCGATCTTCTTCCATCGCGTGCTGCGCGCGATCCACAACGGCGCGAAGCTTTACGTCGTGGATCCGCGGCGCACGACCAGCGCGCAGTGGGCGGATGGGTGGCTCGGTCTCGACGTCGGATCGGACATCGCTCTCGCCAACGCCGTCGGCCGAGAAATTCTCGAGCAAGGCTTAGAGAATCGCGACTTCATCGCGCGTGCCACGAGCGGCTTCGAGGATTATTGTGAGACGGTCGAACCGTACACGCTGGAGTACGCGGAGAAGACGACCGGCGTGCCGGCCGCGCTCATCTGCGAATTCGCCCATGCCTACGCGCTTGCCGAGCGCGCGGAACTCTGCTGGACGCTGGGCATCACCGAACATCACAATGCCGTCGACAACGTGCGCGCCCTCATCAACCTGGCTTTGCTCTGCGGTCATGTCGGGCGATATGGTTCGGGCGTGAACCCGCTGCGCGGTCAGAACAACGTGCAAGGCGGCGGCGACATGGGCGCTATTCCAAATAAGTTTCCCGGCGGCCAAGATGTCGAAGATCCGGCCAGCGTTGCCAAGTTCGAGCGTGCTTGGAACGCCACGCTGCCGCTCGGGCGCGGCTGGAATCTCACCGACATGTTCCACGCAATCGAACGGCGCGAGCTCGACACGCTCTACATCATCGGGGAGAATCCGGCGCAATCGGAAGCCGACCAAACACATGCCGTCGAGCTGTTGCGCAGCCTCAAGCATCTCATCGTCCAGGACATCTTTCTCACCAAGACCGGGGAACTTGCCGAGGTGGTCTTTCCGGCGTCGGCGAGCTGGTGCGAATCCGAAGGCACCGTCACGAGCAGCGAGCGGCGCGTGCAGCGCTGCCGCAAGGCGCTCGATCCGCCGGGCGAGGCACGCGACGACATCGCAATCCTGTGCGCGCTCGCGCGCCGTCTCGGCAACGACTGGCCCGATTACAGCGCCGAGCAGGCATGGGACGAGTGCCGCGCGCTCTCACCGTGGCACGCGGGCATGAGCTACAAGCGGCTCGACGAGCGCAACGGAATTCCGTGGCCATGTTACGACGAGAATCATCCCGGCGAGCTTTTTTTGCACGCGCGCCTTTGGGAGGAGCCGATATCCGGTGAGCGCGCGCCGTTTGCTTCGGTCGAACACGATCCGCCGGTGGAAGCGCTCGATGAGGAGTATCCGGTGCGCTTGACGACCGGCCGGCGGCTGGACTCATTCAATACCGGCGTGCAGAGCGGCGGTTATTCGTCGCCGCTTCGGCGCGGAGAGACCCTCGACATCTCACCGCAAGACGCGGAACGCTACGGCGTCACCGATGGCGAGCCGGTGCGCGTTACCTCGCGGCGCGGCTCGATCGTCGTACCCGTCCGTATCGATCCTGGACTGCGACCCGGCCTGGTCTTTACGACCTTTCACTTCAACGACGCCGTCGCGACGAATCTGCTTACGATCGATGCCACCGATCCAAAATCGGGCACCGCGGAGTTCAAAGCCTGCGCGGTCCGCATCGACGTGGGGAAGTAATGGATCTGCGCTTTACGTCGGACGCGGCGACGGGCGAGGAGCGCGCCGCCGTTGACGGAGCGCTGCGAAGCACGAGCGATAGTGTGACAGGCGCGGCCGCGCGCTCTCGACGCCATTTACTGCTTCCCGTGCTGCATGCGGTGCAAGACCGCATCGGTTGGATCAGCCCGGGTGCGCTGAACTACGTTGGCGGGCTTCTGGATGTCGCGCCGGCGGAGGTTTACGGAGTCGCGACGTTCTACGCGCTGCTTTCAACAAAACCGCGTCCGCCCCGAGTCGTCCACGTCTGCGACGACATCGCTTGCATCTGCGCCGGTGCCGAGTCGCTCTGCACTTCGCTCGAATCCACGTTCGGTTCGGCGGGCGAGAGCGCCGATGGCCGCACGACCTGGCTTCGCAGCCCGTGCCTCGGACTCTGCGACCGCGCGCCGGCTGCACTCGTAACGGTGGCCGGCGATCCCCCTGCGGCGCATCAACTCGCACCAGTTAACGCACATCGGTTGAGCGCCACGATGACGGGGGATGCACCTGCCCGCAGCGGCATCGGAGAGCGCGGCGGCGCCGGAACGATACCGCACATCGGCGGCACCGAACTTCGACTGCTGCGCCGGATAGGAAAGATAAATCCCGAGAGTCTCGACGATTATCGCGCGCACGGCGGCTATCGGGCCTTGCGCGAGGCTTTCGAGTTTGGCCCGGAGCGCGTCATCGCGGAGATCGATGCTTCGAAGCTCTTAGGCCGAGGCGGCGCGGCCTTCCCGACCGGTCGCAAGATGCAAGCGGTTGCGCACGCGCCGGCACGCCCCCACTACCTGATCTGCAACGCCGACGAATCCGAACCCGGCACGTTTAAGGATCGGATCCTTATGGAATACGATCCGTATGCGATCGTCGAAGCGATGACGATTGCCGCCTACGCCATCGGCTGCGAGCAAGGCTTCATCTATATTCGAGGCGAGTATCCGCTCGCGATCCAGCGCCTCGGCAATGCGATCGAACAGGCGCGCAAACACGGACTGCTCGGCAACGACGTACTCGGGAGAGGAGTGCGTTTCGATATCGAGATTCGCCGCGGCGCCGGTGCGTATATTTGCGGTGAGGAGACGGCGCTCTTCAACTCGATCGAAGGGAAGCGCGGCGAGCCGCGCAACAAGCCGCCGTTTCCGGTAGAGGCGGGCCTTTTTGGAAAACCGACGCAAATTAACAACGTCGAAACGCTCGTCAACCTTCCGGTTATTCTCGTCGAGGGAGGCGCCGCGTTCGCCCGCGTCGGCACGCCCGGGTCGACCGGAACTCGGCTCTTCTGTCTCTCCGGCGCGATCGAGCACCCAGGGCTCTACGAAGTCCCGCACGGAACCACGCTAGGCGCGCTGATCGAGATGGCGGGAGGCGTTCCCGATGAAGAGCGCCTGCAGGCTATTCTGCTCGGCGGCGCGGCCGGCGCGATGGTTTCGCCCGACGCGCTGACGATGCCGTTGACGTTTGAAGATGCTCGCGCCGCCGGTGCGACGCTCGGTTCGGGTGTGGCGATGCTCTTCGCCGAGGGCGTCGAGCTGATCGAAATCCTGCGCCGCATCGCACGGTTCTTTCGTGACGAGTCGTGCGGCCAGTGCGTGCCCTGCCGGGTGGGAACCGTTCGTCAGGAGGAGGCGTTGGAGCGGCTGGCGTCGGCGCGCAGCACGGATGCGCAGCGCACGCGCGACGTCGCGTTGCTCAACGAGATCGGACGCGCCATGCGCGATGCGTCGATCTGCGGACTCGGTCAAACCGCCGCCAACGTGATCGAGACGGCTCAAACTCATCTCAGAGTCTTGGCAGCGGAGGCACCAGGATGATTCGAGGGCCGATTCCACTGGTGCCGGCGCTGCCGCCCAAACCGTTGGTAGAGATTACCGTCGACGGCACCGCGGTTGGCGTTCCGTCCGGCTCGACGATTCTCGATGCGTGCACGACAGCCGGCGTAGATACACCGACGCTCTGCTTTCTCGAATCGCTCACGCCTGTGAACGCCTGCCGCGTCTGCGTCGTCGAGTTGGAGGGTTCACGCGTTCTCGTTCCCGCTTGCGCGCGGCGGGTCGAACCCGGCATGATTATTCACACCGATTCGCAACGCGTGCGCCACAGCCGTAAGATGGTCCTCGAATTTCTCGCTTCGTCCGTCGACCTCTCGACCGCCCCCGACGCTCAGCGCTTCTGCGAGCGATACGGAGCCGATGCAACGCGATATGGCGAGGCGCCGGAAACGGTCGCGCAACCGGTCAAGGTCGACAACGCGCTCTACGTGCGCGACTATGCTAAGTGCATTCTCTGCTACAAGTGCGTCGAAGCCTGCGGCGTCGACGCGCAGAATACGTTTGCGATCGCCGTCGCCGGGCGTGGATTCGACGCGCATATTTCGACCGAATACGACGTCGCACTGCCCGAGTCGGCATGCGTCTACTGCGGTAATTGCATCGGCGTCTGCCCGACCGGCGCGCTGATGTTCTCGTCGGAACACGAAATGCGGCGTAACGGCGAGTGGAAGGAAGAGCAGCAGGTCAAGACCGACACGATCTGCTCGTATTGCGGCGTCGGCTGCACGCTGACGCTGCACGTGCAGGATAACGCGATCGTCAAGGTTACCTCGCCGATCGAAAACGCGGTCACGAACGGTCATCTCTGCGTCAAGGGACGCTTCGGTTACAGCTACGTGCAGAACCGCCCGCCGGACGAGGAAACGTCGCCTTGATCCTGTCAAAGGGTGATGCCATGGAAGCCGCTCGTCCCGGCCGCAGCGTTGAGGTGGAGGCTATCGCGCTCGACGGCAACGCGCAGTCGCGCAAGTACGACCGAGTCGTCACGGAGGAACCGCTCGAGCTTCGGCTCGCTGCGGGCGGCACGCAGCGCACGCTCGCGGTCACGATGCGCACGCCCGGCAACGATTTCGAACTCGCCGGCGGCTTCGTCTACGGCGAAGGTATCATTCGACGACACGACGAGATCGCGGAGTTGACGTATTGCATTGATCCGGCCGTCGATCCCGCGCAGCGTTATAACATCGTTACCATCGAACTGCGCGCAGGACGCGCGGCGCCCGATTTCGCGCGATTCGAACGCCACTTCACGATGAGCAGCGCCTGCGGCGTCTGCGGACGCGCTCAGCTCGAATCGCTTCGCGAACTCGGCGCTGCTCCGATCGTCGACGGCGTCTGCGTAGCGGCGGAACTGCTCTACAAGTTGCCCGAGCGCATGCGCGAAGCCCAGCGCACTTTCGCGACGACCGGCGGCCTGCATGCGGCGGCGCTCTTCGACGAGCGCGGCGATATGGTGGCACTGCGAGAAGACGTCGGCCGTCATAACGCGGTCGACAAGGTCGTCGGCTGGGCGCTGCTCAACGGTCAGTTACCGGCTCGGCGCCGAATCCTGCTGGTTAGCGGGCGCGCAAGCTACGAGATTTTGCAGAAGGCGGTCATGGCTGGAATTCCGATCGTCGCATCGGTCTCGGCTCCGAGCAGCCTGGCGGTCGACCTGGCACGCGAGTTCAACGTAACGCTTGCGGGATTCGTACGCGGGGAGCGAGCCAATCTCTACGCCGCATCCGAGCGTATCGCCGGATAGAAACCTGATTGGAGGAAATATCTGTGAGTTTCACCCGGCTTGTTCTTCATGTATTAGCTCTTTGCTTGGTGTCGGCGGCTCTCGATGCGTGCGGCGCAGACCGCAACCTCGGGACCTCAGCGATGCCGGCCGCTACGAACGCCGGCAAACAACGAGCCGTCGGCACTGCCGGCTATTCCGGCGATCTTCTGTACATCGCGCATTCGGGGCACCACCGCTTTAGGGGGCTGCTCTCGGTGCTGACGTTTCCTCAAGGCAAGCTCGTTTCGACGATTCCTATCACGCGTTTTGCCACCGGTATTTGTTCGGATACGTCGGGCAACGTCTGGGTTATCGTCGCCGACGATAATCGCCGAACCGCCTACGAATACGCCCACGGTGGAACGACCCCCATTGCGAAGATTCACATTCTGCATTCCTGGTCCGGGAATGCTTGCGCGGTCGACCCGACCAACGGAAATCTCGCCATAATAACCGGAGACCGGCTCGGTCGTAACTTCGCCGACATTTACGCCGGCGCGCGCGAAGGAAAACCGGCTAGCTACCCGATCCCGTTCTCGCCGACGGCCTGCACCTACGACGGGAGCGGCAATCTGTTCGTAGACGGCGCCATCGGCAGCACCGTCTTCTTCGAACTCGGCGAACTGGCAAAAGGCGCAAACGCTTTTACGAAGGTCACGTTGAACAAAGCGGCCTCCTGGTATCCAGGCGGCTTGCAATGGGATGGCAAGTACCTTGCATTGGTCGAGCCTTTTCGCCAACAGGGGCCGTCGATCTATCGCATTAAGATCTCGGGCTCCCTCGGCGACGTGGTCGGCGTCGTTCGTCTCGATACGCTCTGGTCGGGCTCGCCGCTAGCGATTGGAGACGGCACGGCCGCGGCGACCGCCGACGAGGGCAACGTCGTCGCGCAATGGCGATATCCGGCCGGTGGTGAGCGAATCAAGACGCTGGTGCATTACGAATACGGAGTCAGCGGGTTGGCTATTTCCGTGAAGTAAGCAAAAACTCGCGTAAAAGCCCGTTGAACACGGCGGGGTTATCGGCATTGGCGACGTGCCCGGCACCGCGAATCATCGCGAGCGCAGCTCCGGGGATGGCCGCCGCGATCTCTTCGGCAAGCGTTCGAGGTGCGACGACGTCGTGCTCGCCGTACGCGACGAGCACCGGTACGTCGATACTCGGCAAGAGGTCGCGATAGTCACCGGTCCACGTGGCTTGTGTAGCCGCGAGAAAACACTCGACGGACTTGCACGCGAACTGCTCGATCGTTTCGCACAGGCGGTCGGGCGGAAGTCCCAGCTTCGCCGCGCGCAGCTGACCGAATGCCCGCATATCGCCGATCTCGCGGGCTTGTGCCGCGATCTGCTCCGCATAGCGCTCACCGTCAGGATAGCGCGCGAACGTTCCCAGCAAAACCATCGCCGCGACGCGATCCCGTACGTTGCGCCAAAGCTCGAAGGCGACGACACCGCCGAGACTGCAGCCGACGAGCGCGAAGCGCCGCGCGCCGAGCGCGTCGGCCGCGGTGAGCACGTCTTGCGCAAAGCCTTCACGCGTAATCCGCGCCGGATCCGGATCGGGCTTACTGGCTCCGTTCCCGCGCAGTTCGATCGCGGCGCAGAGGCGATCGCTGCCGAAAGACTCGAGCTGGTAGTCCCAAATCGCGGCTGTCGAGCCGACCCCGTGCACGAAGATCAACGGCAACTTCGGGTCACCCCGACCGAACGCGGAACCTGCCAAACGCGTGCCGGCGATCATGCGTCGCGCTTGCGCGCGACAAACGCGCGAACGTCGTCGAGCGACCGCGCGTTCAGGACGTCACCGCGTTCCAAGCCGGCTCGCCGCGCTTGACCGACTGCAAACTCGACCGCGCTCAAGTCGCCTGTCCGATGCGCGTCGCTGTCGAGCGTAAACGTCGCGCCGAAACTCTTGGCTTTGCGTGCCAGCGGGGCCGGCAGATCGAGCCGCGCCGCCTGCCCGTCAATCTCGAGCGCGGTCCCGGTGCGCGCCGCGGCCGCAAAGACGGCATCGTAATCGAACTCGTATCCGCTAGCCAGTGTTGAGCCTGTCGAAGCATCGAAGCGCCTCCCGGTCGGATGGCCGATAATGTTCACGTACCGATTCTCGCAGGCCCGTATGAGTCGAGCCGTCATCTCCTCGCGCGACTGGCGCGTCGCGGTGTGAACCGAACCAATGACGATATCGAGCTGCGCCAGCACTTCGTCGTCGAAGTCGAGCGAGCCATCGGGCAGAATGTCGACCTCGCTCGCGCAGAGCGTGCGGATCTTGTGGCGAGCGCCGAGTTCTTCGATGATCGCGCGTTGTTCGAGCAATCGGCCCGGTTCTAAGCCGAAGCGGCGGCCGCGTCCCTGCGAGTGGTCGCTGATCGCGTGATATTCGTAGCCTCGGGCCGCGGCCGCGACGATCATCTCCTCGAGCGTATCGTCCCCGTCGCTCCACTGCGTGTGCATGTGGAAATCGCCCCGCAGATCGTCCAACTCGACGAGCTCTGGAATCGCGCCGGCGCGCGCGAGCTCGATCTCATCGAGTCCGCTGCGCAGCTCGGGTGGGACGTATTGCATGCCCAGCGCAGCATAGACTCCCGTTTCCTCGGTGCAGGTCGTCACCTCGCCGTTCTCGAGATTTAAGATGCCGTTCTCGCTGACGCGCAGATTTGCCCGAACCGCGTATTCGCGCAGCTTGATGTTGTGCTCGCGCGAGCCAGTGAAGTGCTGCAGCAAATTCCCGTAGAGATGGTCGGGCAGCACGCGCAAATCGATCTGCAGGCCGCCGGGAAGCCAAATGCTGGCCTTGGTCGGGCCCTCGGCAAGCACCGCTTGAGCCCTGGACCAAGCCGTGAAGTGCGCGACGACGGCGGCAGCGTGCTGTGACGTACAGACCACGTCGATGTCGCCGACCGTCACCTCAGCGCGCCGCAGGCTCCCGGCAAAGCAGAGCCGATCGAGCGGCGGTCCCTGCCGGACGTACTCGACTGCCTGATGCGCGATTGCCAGAGCGAGCGGCAGCGGCGTGCGTCGCTGGCGCCCCCGGTATGCAAGAATCCCGCGCCGCCAATTCTCAATCGTCTTGCTTCCCAAACGCGGAATGCCGGCGAGCGCACCGGCTTCGATCGCGCGCTCAAGATCGGCGAGCGATGCAATCCCGTACTCCGCAAAGAGCATCGCGGCGGTCTTGGTCCCGATACCGCTCACGCCCAGCACCTCCAAGAGCGAGGGAGGAAAGCGTTGGTGAAGTTGTTCTAGTTGATCGGCCGTCCCGGTGCGCACTAGCTGCTCGATCACCGCGCCGATCGACTTTCCGACGCTCGGAAGCTTGAGGTGCTCGCCCACCGCGACGAGATCGCCAAGCGGCGGCGCGTTCTCGACCGACGCGGCCGCCTTCTCGTAGGCCATGTATTTATAGAAGGAATCGCCCGCCATCTCCATGAGCGTGCGGATCTCGAGAAGCTTCTGCGCGACTTGCGTATTCGACAACACGGGCGTGTAGTGGAGTTGGCGCAAACTGCCGAATGATACTGCCGAGATGCCACTCTTGCGGATGCGGGAGGCGACGTTCGCGCGCGGCGACGCCGCGGCCGGCCCAGTGACGCTCGATCTCCGCAGCGGCGAGGGAGCGGCGCTGCAATGCGCTTCAGGGCAGGAGGCCGCGATCGTCGCATTGCTGGCATGCGGCATCGTCAGGACGTCGAGCGGGTGCGTGCTGATTGATGATTACGATCCGCACGTGCAATCGGTGCACTGCAAGCGCGTCGCCGCATTGGTACCCCACGAGCCCTTCCCACTCGACGACGGCGAGTTCGTGCGCTATGTTGCCTATCGCGCGGCGCTCTGGAACGTCGAGCCGGCGCGCGCGAGAGAGCGCGCCGAGCTTTTGCGCCGCCGTCTGGCCGGCGTGCACGAGGCCTTCGCGTTCCCCCTGATCGGAGCGCTGATCGGCGAGCCCAAGCTGCTCGTTCTCGACCGGCCCCAGATGGTCTACGCACGTAAGATTCTCGACATCGTCGAGGGTTGCGCGCTGCTCTCGACGCACACCGATGCCGCCGCGGCGAGAGCCTTCACGTAACGGTGCGAATCGTGCTTGCCGTTGCCCGCGCACGGCTCTACGCGCAGCGGCGCATCGTCTTCTACTCTTGCGCGGCGGCCTTTATTGCGGGACTCGCCCAGCCGGCCGGTTTTGCGGCGCCGCTCTTTCTCTGCTCGCTGCTCGGCATTGCAATGGCGCTGACGCAAAGCCCCGGACTCCATCCGTACCTCGACCGTTGCGAACAGAATGCGCCGCTCTTCGGACGCCAGCTTGCGCGTGCAAAAGCCTTCGTGCCCTGCATCGCAGCGATACTGGCGGCCCTTGCGTACGCGATCGGATTGGTGCTGCGCGGCGCATCCGATGCACCGTTCACCTTCCTGATAACGGTTGCCGCCGTCGTCGCCGCCACGCTGACGGCACTCTGCGCGACGATCCGGCGGGGAGCATCGCGCGTGCTCTACGTCGCGCTCGCCGCCGCCGCAAGCGGGATAGCTTACCTGCTCGCGGCTACGATGCGATCGGTTCTGGCCGAACTCGTGTTTTGCGCGATCGTCGCACTGGTCGCCTTGCGCCAGTATGGTGAGGCGCTGGCTCGTTACGACCCGATTTGAGCCGGCGTCGCGGTCGCGAGCTTTTCGAGCATCGCGCGGTTGAACTGTGGCAGGTCCTCGCTTCCGCGCGTCGAGACCCAGTTCGAATCGGTGACGGTCGGCTGATCGCGATAGAGACCGCCGGCGTTACGGATGTCGTCGGCAATGGAATGAACCCCGGTGATCTGACGACTGCGCACGATCTGCGAGGAAATTAAGACTTGCGCGCCGTGGCCAATCGAAAACATCGGCTTTTTCAGCGCGTCGAACTCGCGCACGAAGCGCTGCACCTCGCGATCGGTACGAATCCGGTCTGGCGAAGTTCCACCGGGAATCAAAAGCGCGTCGAAATCTTCGGCCGTGCAATCGCTAACGAGCTCTTCGGCGCGCATGCTCTGACCGTCGTCGAGACCTCGCTTGCCGCGAATGCGCTGACGCGCGCGATCGTCAACACCGACAATCGTCACGATCGCGCCGGCCTCTTCGAGCGCCCGGTGGGGTTCCGTGAGCTCGATCTCCTCGAATCCGTCGCCGATCAACGCGGCGACGCGTTTTCCTTCTACTCCCTGCATCTCGGCCCGGTGATTCGCGCCGGTCCCCATCGCACCTTCGCGACTGCGACGTGCGTCGCACGCGGCGCGGCGGTCGTTGCTTCGACCGCGTAGCCCAGCTCGGGCAGATCTCGATCCCGGCGAGGCGCCGTTCGCGCGGCCCGCCGCCTCCCTCGCCCCGCTAGCGCGCCTTCGATGCCGCCGGTATCGAAATGAAAGGTCGTACCGCCCTGCATCGCAAGCGGCACGCCGCCCCATTCGTTCCAGACCTCGTCCGGTCAGGTCCCCGCACTAACGCCGCCCTTGAGGTCGCTCGAAATCGAACAGCGTGACGGGCGACGCGACGCCGCCGAGGCTGCGATAGAAATTCAAGGCATCAGCATCGCCATTTTCGGCAAGCACGAACACGTCGCCGCATCCCTTCGTACTGACAACGTCCCGCAATGCGGATACGAGTTCGCGCCCGATGCCTTTTCGACGGTCTTCGTTGCGCACGGCAACATCGTAAATGAAGACTTCAGATGCTTGCCTTCGAGTTAAAGCGATAGCGTACGCGGTCAGTCCGCCCGCAACGCGATCGCCGGCGAGCGCGGCGAGCGCAAAAAAATCTTCGCGAGCTAAGAGTCGATCGACGTAGGCGTCGCTGGGCGTTTGCGATTCTTCGCCGAAGATCGCCGCCATCGTCGCAAAGAGCGATCTTGCGAGGTCTCGATCGCCGGATTTCAGTAATACGTACCGCATTCAGCCGAACAGGCCGCGAATCAGACCACCGTCAATCGCGATCGTTTGCCCGGTGACGTAGCGCGCCGGCTCGCTGCAGAGGAACGCGACCATCGGCGCAAACTCCTCCGGCGCCGCGATGCGCCCGATCGGTACTTCAAGCCCGGCTTCGCGCAGCTTGAGTTCGTCATTGCCGTAGAGGCCGCGCAGCCGCGCGGTGTCGATCCGTCCCGTTGCGATCGAGTTCACCGTTACGCCGTCGCTCGCGACTTCTACGGCGAGCGTTCGCAACGCCGAGACCAGCGCGGTGCGAAATGCGTTGGAAAGAACGAGCGTGTCAATCGGCTGTTTCACCGCCGACGACGTCAACGCGACGATACGTCCCCACCCGCGGGCGCGCATCGCCGGCACGATCTTGCCCAGCAAAACCAGCATGCCGCGCAGCAGCAACTTGTAGGCGCCGTCCCAATCGGCAAGCGCCATCTCGCTGAATCGTCCGGGCTTTGGTCCGCCACCGTTGAGAACCGCGATCTCGACCTCGCCAAAGGCTCGGCGCACACCCTCGAGCATCGTTGCGGTCGATTCGGCGTCTTGCAAGTCCACGCGAAAGCTTCGCGTCTCTTGCGCGCCGAGTTCTTTTGCCGCGCGTGCCACGGCGTCGAGCCGTTCGGCGTTGCGAGCGGCTACCGCCAACCGCACGCCCTCGCGCGCGAGCGCTTGGGCGACCGCTTCGCCAATCCCGGAGCTTGCCCCGGTTACCAGCGCCACACGTCCGCGTATTTGAAGGTCCACAGCGGCTGCGATTGTATGCCGGTTCGGCGGCACCTTGCGTACGCAGCCGCGCTTTGCTATCCTAGGCCGGTCGCCGGGACGGTCGAGGCAGACTGTATCCGAGCGAGACCATCCTGCTTAAGGAGTCTCATAACGTGCCGCTCACCAAAGATCAAAAGTCGGAGATCGCCGGCAAGTACGGCCGCGGATCGCAGGACACCGGATCGGCCGAAGTCCAGATCGCGATGCTGACCACTTCAATCAATCAGCTCACCGAGCATCTCAAGATTCATAAAAAAGATCACCACAGCCGGCGCGGTCTGCTGCTGCAGGTCGGGCAGCGTCGCCGTCTGCTCAACTATCTGCACGCCAAGAATCTCGAGCGTTACCGCAGCCTCATTTCAGAGCTAGGCTTGCGACGTTAAGAAAGCCTTGCGCCGGTGGGCGCCGCGCCCGGCGTCAACGATTGCATCGACGCCCATCCCGTAGTGCTCGATGAGTTCCATCGGGTCGCCCGACTGGCCGAACCGATCGTCGACGCCGACGAACTCGATCGGCACCGGATGACGCTGTACGAGAATCTCGGCGACGCGCGATCCCATCCCGGCGTGCTTTTGATGCTCCTCGACCGTAACGATCGCGCCGCAACTCTGCGCGGCGTCGACGATCGCAGCTTCGTCCATCGGTTTGACGGTATGATTGTTGACGACGCGACACTCGATCCCGTCTTCGCGAGCAAGGCGGTCGGCCGCGAGTAACGCATTATAAACCAATATCCCGCAGGCGACGATCGCGACGTCGCGCCCTTCGCGAAAGGTCTGCGCGACGCCGATTTCAAAGGGCGTTTCGTCGGTCGTTATCACGGCCGATTTCTCTCGGCCGAAGCGCAGATAGGCGGGTCCCCAGGTCGCCGAGAGTGCCAGTGTCGCCTTCTTCGTTTGCACCGCGTCGCAGGGCACGACGACGGTCATATGCGGAATGACGCGCATGATCGCGATGTCCTCGATCGCCTGATGCGTGGCGCCGTCGGGTCCGACCGAGACGCCGGCGTGCGCGCCGGCAATCTTGACGTTCGTCTCGTTGAGCGCCATGATCGTGCGTACTTGCTCCCAGGAGCGTCCCGGGTTGAACATCGCGTAGCTGGCGATCCACGGAATCTTCCCGACTGCCGCGAGCCCACCGGCCATCGCAACGAGCATTTGCTCGGAGACCCCGATCTCGATGTACTGCTGCGGATGGGCTTTGCGAAAGCCTTCGAAGCGCGTCGATTCCGAAAGGTCCGCACAGATACCGAGGACGTTGCGGTCGCGCGAGCCCGCCTCGATCACGCCTTCGCCGAATCCGTTGCGGGTAGGAACCTGCTTGACCTCCGGGCTGCGATAATCGACCAAGTTCATCGCGCCGGCGGCATCGTCGAAGAGCCGCGTGCCGCTAGCCATCGGCTACGATCCTCTCTCTTTGTGCCGCAAGTTCACGCAACGCTTCGTCGGCCTGCTGCGCGTTGGGCGGCTTTCCGTGCCACGTATAGTCGCCCTCCATGAACGAGACGCCCTTGCCGGGCACCGTGTTGGCGATAATCACCTGCGGCTTACCGGCGACGTTCGTCGCGCGCTGCGCGGTATCGATGAAGTCAGCGACGTCGTTGCCGTCGCACTCGAAAACCTCCCAGTTGAAGGCTCGATATTTATCGGCAAACGGTTCGAGGGGCATCACGTCTTCGGTGCTGCCGTCAATCTGGATGAAGTTGCGATCGACGATCGCAGTGAGATTGTCGAGTTTGAACTTCGCACCCGTCAACACCGCCTCCCAATGCAAGCCGCACTGGTGCTCGGCATCCGACGTAACGACCCAGACTCGGAAATCCTTGCCGTCCATCTTCGCACCGAGCGCCATGCCGACGCCTTGCGCGAGCCCTTCGCCCAGCGGACCCGAGGTCGTTTCGACCGCCGGCAGCCGCACGCGCTCGGGGTGGCCTTGCAGCCGCGTACCATATTTGCGCAGCGTCAGCAGCTCCTCGACCGGAAAATATCCAAAATTTGCCATCGCGGAGTAGCGCACCGGAGCGATGTGACCGCAGGAGAGAAGGAGACGGTCGCGATCCGGCCACTCCGGATTGTGCGGATCGTGGCGCATCACGTGGCCGTAAAGCGCCGTGAAGACGTCGGACATGTCGAGCGGCCCGGCCGAGTGGCCAGATCCCGCCGAGAGCAACGATCGAATGATGCCTTGGCGCACGTCGTTAGCCTTAAGCTTGAGCTTGGTCAGTCCCGCAGGGGTAAGGGCCGGCATTGGAACGCCGTTTAGGGCAGGTCGCGGGTCGGCCCTGCCGAATGGAAACGCCTCAAACAAAGAAATAATTAATTCGAATTTAGGAGATACTGTGCCCGAATCCGTAACTCTAACGGTCGGCGGGCGCACGATGACCATCGAAACCGGCGAGCTCGCGAAGCAAGCGAATGGCTCCGCGCTGGTTCGTTATGGCGACCAAAACGTCGTGCTCTGCGCCGTGACTGCCTCCGAGAATCCTCGTGAAGGCATCGACTTTTTTCCACTGACCTGCGATTTTGAAGAGAAGATGTACGCCGCCGGAAAGATTCCGGGGGGCTACATCAAGCGTGAGGGACGTCCTTCCGAGCACGCCGTGATTAGTTCGCGGCAGATCGACCGGCCGATTCGTCCGCTCTTTCCCGATGGCTTCCGCAACGACGTGCAGATCGTCGCCACCGTGCTCTCGGTCGACCCGGAGCTCGATGCCGACGTCATCGGCATCTGCGCTGCCGGGGCGGCGCTGGCGTTGAGCGATATCCCGTTCGATAAAACGGTCGCCGCGGTGCGCGTCGGGCGCGACGAGCGCGGCGAGTACGTCTGCAATCCTCCGCTGCCGCAGTACGTGAGCGGCGGCATGGACATCGTCATCGCAGGCACGGCCGATGCGGTCATGATGGTCGAAGGCGGTGGAAACGAGATCGACGAGGATGATTTCTTGGGCGCGGTCGAGTTCGCGCACGCCGAGATTCGTAAGATCGTCGAAGCGATCGAGCAACTTGCAGGCAAGGCCGGAAAAGAGAAGCGCGAGTATCCGGTCGCGCAGGTCGATTCCGACCTCGAGCGCTGGGTTCGCAAGTCGTTCGCCAAGGACGTCGCTAAAGCGATGCGCATCGTGGACAAGCAGAAGCGCGAATTGGCCTTCAGCGCGCTGAGCGTTCACGAAGCGCTCTCGCGCTGCGGCAAGAAAGACGACGCCGTCAGGGTGTTGCTCGAGGCGCCCGCCACGGCCAAAGAGTTCCACAAGATCATCAAGATCATGGAGGAGGAAGAGCTGCGCACGATGGTCGTCGACGAGAAGATTCGTCCCGACGGCCGAAAGCCCGACGAAGTCCGTCCGATCTGGTGCAAGGTGCATTACGTGCCGCGCGTGCACGGCTCGGGCGTCTTCACGCGCGGTCAAACGCAAGTCTTTACGGCCGCGACGCTAGGTTCGACGAGCGACGCCCAACGGCTCGACGGCATCGTCGAGCTCGAAGACAAACGCTACATGCACTTCTACAACTTTCCGCCCTATTCGGTCGGGGAGACGCGTCCGATGCGCGGACCCGGCCGCCGCGAGATCGGTCACGGCCACCTCGCCGAACGCGCGCTGGTACCGGTTTTGCCTGCCAAGGATGAGTTTCCGTACACGCTTCGGCTAATCAGCGAGGTGCTCGAATCGAACGGTTCTTCATCGATGGCGTCCGTTTGTGGGTCGTCGCTGGCGTTGATGGATGCCGGCGTTCCGATCCGCGAGCACGTTGCCGGCGTCGCGATGGGTTTGATTCTCAAAGACGGCAAGTACACCGTCCTAACCGACATTCAAGGTCTCGAGGACGCACTGGGCGAGATGGACTTCAAGGTTGCGGGAACCAAGAAGGGTATCACGGCGATTCAGATGGACATCAAGGTGCAAGGCATTACGATCGAGATCATGCGGGAGGCGATGACTCAGGCGCGCAAGTCGCGCCATGCGATCATCGATAAGCTTACCGAGACGATCGCCCGGCCGCGCGAACAGCTATCGGAGTACGCGCCGCGCATGATCGTCATCAAGATCAATCCGGCCAAGATCAAGGACGTCATCGGCCCCGGCGGCAAGGTGATCAACAAGATCATCGCCGACACCGGCGTCGAGAAGATCGACATCGAGGACGACGGCAGCGTCTTCATAACGTCGCTCGACGGAGCTTCGGGTGATAAGGCCAAGCAGATCGTCGAAAACCTGACGCGCGAGATCGCGGTCGGCGAAACGTACCTCGGCACCGTGACGCGGATCATCAACATCGGCGCGTTCGTGCAGATCCTTCCCGGTAAAGAGGGTCTCGTGCACATCAGCCAGCTGGCTCCGACCCGGGTCGACAAAGTCGAAGACGTGGTCAAGCTCGGCGACGAGATCATGGTCAAGGTCGTCGAGATCGACGGACAAGGCCGAGTCAACCTCTCGCGCAAGGCGCTCTTGGGGGGCGTCTCGCCCAATGGTGACAACGTGTCCCGCGCGAGCGCGCCCAGCGACAACGCCTCCCGTGCGAGCGTGCCCAATGGCGACAACGCGTCGCGCGCGAGCGCGCCTGGCGCACCGCCGATGCGCAGACGCCGCCGGCCGCAGGGACGGCACGACGAGTAGTTCGTGGCGCTAACGCCCGCCGAAGCGAATGCCGACGTTGACGAAAGTCCGCTGCATTCGATCTTCGGCCCCGGCGTACCAGCGTAAGCCGCGGGTGATTGGCCCGGAGATCGCGCCGTCGACGTGGTAGTAGGGAAGCGAGTCGAGTAGGTCGCGGCGATAGATGACGTCGGCTCGCACCGCCCCTGTCGCGTCGTAGGTGAGCCAAAGCGCGTTCACGGTCGGTGACATGCCCGCGTACGGCAGGCCGCCGCCGTATAACGCCGCCGTATCGGTCACGTGCATCGTCCAGGCACGCAGCGCGATCGCCGGGGCAACTTGCCAGGTCGCCGAGAGACCCGATGAGCTCACCGTGCCGGGCCACCTTCCCGCAACCGTCTGCGAAGCTTCTTCGAACGAGAGGCTTAGGCGCGAGTTATCCGTATAGGTGAGCGTTCCGGCGGAGAGCGAATTGTGCTCGATCTGCACCGGCTGCGGCCGGCCTCCAGTGTAAAGCGACTGTTCGATGAGGGTCGGCAACGAAAACGAGCTGCTCTGCTGAAGACCCAGGCTCCACCTACCTCTCGGAAATAACCGCGCTTGCAGCGACGGCACGACGAGCGAGGTGTTAGCCGGGTTTGAGGTCCCCATTATCCCGCCGCTGTAACCGATCCAGAAGGCTCCGACTCCGGCGACGACGTCGTAGTCATTTCCGCTCGCGAGCAGACCGGCGTCAACGTGCGTTTGCGCCGACGTCGCGCCAAGCCGCGGTAACCCGTTGGGCAGGGCCTGCTGGTCGTAGATCCCGCTCGACGTGCGGACCACTGCATCCGCGAATCCCGCAACTGGGCCGGTCGTGTGTATTCCGGCGCTCAGCTCCGAATCGGACCAGATATTCGAAACGGGATACTCGCCCTCGGTGAGGGCGTAGTCGCCGCGATCGACGATCGCGGAGATCGATAAGTTCAGCGCGCGCGGATCGCTAAACGTCGCGTTCGCAAATGAGAAGCTTTGCGCCAGGGTCGAATCGGGTTCCCACTGTCGTCCCTGCTCGGTACCGCCACCGGCCGTGACCGACTGATCCGCCCCGAGCGGCCAGGTTTCAAAGAGGTCGGTGCGCTGACGCGACTCCTCGTTGTTGCTGAAGGTGCCGAGCGCAATTGACGACGCGTCCGTTCCGATTTGCGCGCGCGCAATCGTATCGCTGCCCAGCGTCGCAACCTGCCAGTTCGTTCCGCCTAGGAATGGATCGAGCTGGACCGTTCCACCTTCGGCCTGGTTACCGTAAAGAAAGGCGTAGGCTGCGTTGCGAACGACGGCGCTCTGCTCGTAGTTGGCCGGTATGAGACCGTACGGCGATAGGCCCGATGTGATGTCGTAGTTCGGTACGCCGTTGTCTATTAGCAATGAACCGGTCGCCGAGAGGCCGCGGTCGCTCAGCGTCGAGCCGGGATAGGGCCCGCTGGTTTGGGCTAACAGCGTGAACGGACGCAATGCAACCGAGGACTCGACGTTGGCGTAGGGCAGGTTCTCCAGGTCGCCGGGCGTGGGAACGTCGGCCGCTAGCGCGTCGTACTGCCGGACGATCGCGACGACCGGTTCGCCGGAGAGCGTCGCCACCCGCGTCGTGCGGCAGTAGCGGCAGCTGACGACGACCGCAACGACCCCATCGGCGTGGAGGGCGAAAGTCCCCGAGGCGTCGGTCGTCGTCGTGGGATGGCTGCCGTCGGGCATTTGGCCCGTAACGGTCGCTCCGGCGATCGCCGCCCCGTGCTGATCGCGCACCGACCCTACTACTAGCGGGGCCGCGGCACGCGCCGGCATCGCCACGAGCATAACCGGAAGCAGCGCCGCGGCCGCGTGGATCGTGCGATTCACGGATTCTTTAGACTTTCGGCTATGATGTAGGTAGTGTCAAGAACCCTACTCCGCCGCGCGGTCCTCGCGGCCACTCTGTTGGCCGCCACTTTTGCGTGCGGCCGTTTCGCCGTCGCCGGTACGGCGTCGCTCGAAGACCTGCTTGCCGGGGCGCTGACGCCTTCCGCCGCACCGGCTCTGCTGGGCCCTATCACCTCGGTCGGACGTGTTGGCTGGGAATGCAAGCCCGAGCGCGCGGCAGCGGCCGCTCGCTGGCATGAGGGTGAGCTACCAACCAACGCCGGCACTCCGTGACCGATGCGGGGCCCCCTTCTCTTCGCCCTTCTCGTTTCGGCTGCGGCGACTGCCGGAGTAGCGCAAACCTATCCGACCTCGAGCCCCGTACCCCGGACGACCTCAGTTCCGGCGCTGCGCGCGCTTGCGGTCCGCCGCGAGATCGAAGAGCGCTTCACGCTGGGCCTCAACGCCGAGGCCCGCGGCGACTGGGCAGCGGCCGCACCTGAGTTCGAACGGATCGTCACGCTCCGTCCGGCCGAGCCGCAAGGCTCGACCGCGCGCTACGACCTGGCGATCGCGTACGCGAACCTGCAGCGCAACGACGACGCGGCGCGCGAGCTGCGCGCCGCAATCGCGCTCGACTCCGGGTTCCTCGCAGCGATGGCGAACCTCGTTGCGGTGGATATAGCGCGTGGCGACCTGCGCGAAGCGCGCGTCATCGCCGATCGTTACGTAGCGCTCGCACCGGACTCGGCGCGAGCGCTCTATTCGCGTGGGATTGTCGCGCTACGCGGCGGCGATGCCGCAACCGCACGCGAAGATTTCGGCAAGCTGCTGCACGCTAATCCTTCATATGCGGTCGCTCATTACGATCTCGCGCTCGCCGAAGAACATCTCGGTCGGTACGACGCGGCCGAGCGCGAGCTTCGCACCGCGCTGTCGCTAGCACCGTCGTACGCTCGCGCTCGGTTCGCGCTCGGCGTCGTTCTACTGAGAGAGGGGGACCATGCCGCGGCCCGCAATGCATTCGCTCAGGCGACGCTCGACGCCGCGGGCGATCCGGCGCTGCAGAACATCGCCGCCGCAATGCGCGACTCGATCAAGATTTAGACTTTCTTCATAACGACCCCATACGATGCCCAGACCACTCACACACCCCAGGAGGCTACATGTCTAGAAAACTAGCAGGACTCGCCGTGGCCCTCGGCGCCGCCGTGCTTGCGGCGTGCGGCGGACACTACGGTGGAAATGCCGCTGGAAGCGGCGCCTCTTACGCCCTTCCCGGAATGCCCCAACTCCAAATTACCGCGGTGCTTCCCGACGGCAGAACCGGCACCGCGATGGAGGAACTCCCCGGTGAAGGCGTCGGCACCGTTCACGATCCGTTCTGGCAAGCAACGCTTGGCGGGTTCACCCAGCAGTCGTTTTCTCAAGCGCTCGGTTTCCCGCCCCGCACGGTTCTTACGATTAAGAACATCTCGAAGAACATCAGCCATACGTTCAACGAGGTGAAGAAGATCAGCGGACCGCCGGCAAAGTTCCCCTCGAATCCCACCCTTAAGATCCCGGCGTCGGGCGGCAAGTTCGGAAGAGGCTACGCCAGCGGCTCGATCTCTCCGGGCGGATCGGTGACGGTAACGCTCGGCAGAGCAGGTATCTATTTGATTGGTTGCGCGTTCCACTACCGTGAGGGAATGCAGGACGTGTTCGTCGTTGCGGCACACGCGACACCCGGACCTCAAGGAACAGCTCCCGCTCGATGAGATTTCCTGGCCCCGTGCTCTGGGGCGGACTGTTCTTGGTTGCAGCCATAGCGGCATGCACCAACGGCGGGGGCCTCGGCACAATCGGTGGCGGCGGGGGCGGCGGCTCGCCCTCGCCACCACCGCCCGGCGGGATCGGTGTCGCCATCCCGAACGGTAAGATCGGTGTCGTCGACGATCCGGTGTGGGGAACCGTCGGCGGCTACACGCAGGCGCAGACGTCGCAAGTGCTCGCGTTTCCGCCGGGCGCGAAAATTACGATAACGAATCTTTCTTCGTCGACGCCGCACACCCTCAACGTCATCGCACAGACCAATGGACCGCCGCCGAGTTGGCCGTCAAACCCGAGCCTCTCGTTCTCGCCGCTCGGAAACGGCGTGCTTGGCTCCGGCTACGCAAGCGGTACGCTCAATGGCGGCGCTTCGGTGACGGTCAAGCTTTCGAAGCCGGGAATCTATCTCATCGGCTGCGCGTTTCATTACGTCTCGAACACCATGCGCGGCGTGATCGAAGTCGTCGCGAGTGCGACGCCCGGGCCGACGGCGTCGCCGGGAAAAGGCGGCTATGCGATCGCGCGGACGCCAAAAACGCCGGTCTACCGGAAGCCGAAAGCCGCGGTCGCGCCGAGCCAACCGCGCCTTGTCGACCAGCAGGGCCATACCTTTACGCTCGCATCGCTGCGCGGAAAGCCCGTCGGCGTCACGTTTATTTCGGCGCATTGCACCGATGCCTGTCCGTTGATCGACGCGCAGTTCGCGGATGCGGCGCGGCGGATCCAAAGCGCTCATCTCAACGCGCGCTTGCTGACGATAACGCTCGATCCCGAGCACGACTCACCGAAAGCAATGCGAGAGCTGGCCAAACGCTTTGAAGCCAATCCGCACTACTGGCTGCTCGCGGGCGGATCGATTCGTGACGTCCGGGCCGTGATGCGCGAGTTCGGCGTCATCTCAGAAGAAGGGCGGCGCGGTTACCACGACGAGCACACGACGTTCGTCTATCTTCTCAACCGCGACGGCGCGCTGGCCCAAACGATGCTTGCCTCGAGCGCGCTGAGCGACGAGCTGGTGGAGCGGCTGCGCGCCCAGCAGGTAGCGGCGCGATGATCCGGCGACTCGGAATGGGAATCGCACTCCTTCTCGCAGCCTGCACGGCTGGCGGCATTTCGTCCTCGTCGGGCGGCGGCGGCGGCGTGACGATCCAAGTAAGCTTAACGCAGTTCGCGCAGCAGCCGACGCCGTACGGCACGAGCCTCGGCTACTCGCCCGCGGTGACGACGATTGCGGTCGGCTCGCAGATTCACTTCGTCAACGTCGACAGCTTCGCGCACACCGCCACGGTGATTCAGGGCGCAAGCTCGTTTCCCAGCGGCTTCCAGTTCCCGGCGAGCGCCCTGCAACAAAAGGGAACCACGCTTTCGAGCAACTGGACCAGTGGTGCGCTGCAAGCGAGCGGATCATCGCAAACGATCACCGCCGATCGGGCCGGAACGTACCTCTTTGGGTGCTTTTTCCACTACGGCGGCGGCATGCGAGCAGCGATAGTTGCGCAATAAACTCGTCACCGTAACCCTCGCTGCACTCTTCGTCGCGTGGGCCTCGGCCCCGGCGCGCGCGATTCCGATCTTCGCGCAGCGGTACCATCTGCGCTGCGGACAGTGCCATAGCGTCCTCCCTGAACTCAACGCGTTCGGCAACTACTTCCGTTCGCACGGCTATCGATTGCCGCTCCCCGAGCACGGCACGACCGTCTTCGCAATCCGCTATCAAATGGAGTACGACAAAGAACCCGCGCCCGACAGCCCCAGGTTTTCACCAGGCGGCATCGTGCTTGGTAGCGCGAACCTCGGCCCGATCACGGCCTTCCTACACTACAGTTTGGGAGCCGGAGGTGGACCGGCAGCAACCTATCTTTTCTTCCTCTCCGATTACAACGAACACACGCAGACCCTTTACCGCGGAGGCCTCTACGAGTTGCCCTTGGCGCAGTCGCCGGGCGAACGTCTTGACGACCTGACGCAGTACGGCTACTACGGCGCGCACGTTGGCTTGAATAACTTGCCGCTTTCGTCGCCGCGGTGGGGCCTGCAGGGCAGCCGATCCTTTGGCAAGCTACAAGTGTACGGAACGGTGAGTCTTGGTGCGTTTCAAGGTGCTCCATATGGTGGTAAGCCCGTCAACACCGGTGAAACGACGTGGATGAAGAGCCCGGAGCTTAGCGCCTGGCTGCGTTATACGCTAGCGCAAACCAGCAAGAGCGAGCTCAGTCTCGGCGCGACCGCGCTCGGCGGTACGCTCGGAATTTTGACCACGGGCCGTCTTCCATTTGCAGATCTCTACGAACGCTACGGTCTGCTGGCACATGGAAGTTATGGTCCCTTGGATTTGCAAGCCGAACAGTGGTACGGCTACGACCACGACGCCGATGGCTTTTTGACGAATATCCATTCATCCGGAGGTTACGTCCGCCTGAAGTACTACCCGATCCCACACGCGTACTTAGGCTTGCGATACGACGCGTACGCGAATCCTTTTATCAACCGTGATTTCGTTTACTACGGAGCCGTCCAGATCGCGCCGTTTCGGATACTCGCTCAGGAGGTTCAGTCGCCTGGCGAACATCCGTTCTTTAGCGCCGCGTTGACGGTAGCTTTCCCCGGTCCGTTGAAGTACTGAGGTCAACGATATGCGAGTTCTAGTGGTCGAAGATAACGGGCCCGTGGCGGAGTCCATCCGGACGATGCTCGAAGCGCAAAAATACGCCGCCAACGTCGTCGCCGACGGTGAGACGGGGCTCGATCACCTCTTGCGTCGCTGCTACGACGCCGCGGTCATCGACGTCGGCCTGCCCGGGTTAGACGGCTTCGCGCTCGCCCGCAACGCGCGCGCCGAAGGTGTGCAGACCCCGATCCTGATGCTCACCGCGCGCGACGCCGTTGAAGATCGAGTCGCCGGACTCGATTGCGGTGCCGACGACTATCTCGTCAAACCATTTGTCGAGGAAGAACTGGTGGCGCGCATCGCCGCGATCCTGCGCCGTGCGGACCGGCCGATGGTCGGCGTCGTCGAAGCCGGTGCGCTGCGCATCGACCTTGCGGGACGCAGCATCAGCTACAACGGTAAGCCGGTAGTCTTGGGCGCAACGGAGTTCCGCCTCTTGGAGTTTCTGGCTCGCAACGCCGGGATCGCGCTCTCGCGCACGCAAATCGTCGAGCGTATCTGGGATTACGACTTCGAAGGCTCGAGCAACATCGTCGACGTCTACATCAGCCAACTCCGGCGGAAGCTCAAGGCCCTAGGAGCGAGCGGTGTCATCGAAACGGTATGGGGTATCGGATATCGCCTGAAGGCCGGTTAGGAGTTTGTCGCTCCTGAGGTTCGACGCGGCTTGATCGCTCGCGCGGCGATACTCTACCTTGGGATCTTCGTTTGCATATTGCTCGCCCTCAACCTGGGCGCGTATACGTTTATGGCTCGAGAGTATGGATCGCTGTTGGCGCCTGCGCTGGGGACTCCGGAAGGAGCGCGCGCGCTCGCGACTGCGCTGCGCCGCGTCGTCGTTACGCTTGCGGCAATCGACGTCCCGCTCGTCGCGACCGTCGCCCTCGCTTCCTATCTGCTCGCTCGCGCAACGATCGCGCCCCTCGAGGCCGCGCGTCTTCGCGAGCGCACCTTCGCCGCGGATGCCGCACACGAGCTGCGTTCGCCGCTCGCCGCGATTGCAGCAATCGCGCAAGCCGCGCGCACGTCGGCCTCCACTGAAGCGCAAACCGCTTTCGAGACGATCGCGCGCAGCGCGCTCGAAGCATCAGCAGTCGTAACCGACTTGTTGACGCTCGCGCGCGATCCTCGGCGTCGAGCGCTGCAGTGCGAACCTGTCGATCTCGCCGCCGTGGTCGTAAACTCTTCCCGCGCGATGGCGCCGGCCGCGGCGGCTCGCGGTATCGATTTGACAAGTTCGCCGGCAAGCGCGATCGTTGACGGCGACGAACGGCGTCTGCGCGAGCTGGCGCGTAATCTTCTCGAAAACGCGATTCGCCACGCTCGCCGAAGCGTTACGATCGCTTCGCGATCGAACGGCCGGCTCTGCGAGATCGTCGTCGACGACGACGGCGACGGCATTCCGGCCGGCGACCGCGAGCGGATCTTCCAGCGCTTTTATCGCCGTTCGAACGACGGCAGCGGCACCGGTCTTGGCCTGGCGATCGTGCGCTGGATCGCACGCGCGCACGACGGCACCGTCACGGCCGTTGAGGCGCCCTCCGGGGGCGCGCGCTTCGTCGCGGCGATTCCGTCCCACAAAGATTAAGGGGTCTCGCGGCGTCTCGACGCGTAAGTCAAGACGCCATGCCCTTTCGTTCGCTCTCGGAGTTCATCGACGCGCTGCGCGGCGCCGGCGAACTGCACGTCATCGGGGCGAGCGTCGATCCACGGCTCGAGATCAGCGAGATCACCGATCGTGTCGTCAAAGCCGGTGGGCCGGCCTTGCTCTTCTCGAACGTCAAGGGTTCGAGCTTTCCGGTTCTGACGAATCAATTCGGTACGCATCGCCGGATGGCGATGGCGCTCGGCGCAACGCAGCTCGACGAAGTCGGCGCGCGCGTTCGTAAGCTTATCGATTTCGCACCGGCGGCCGGATCGCTGGTAGGAAAGCTTCGCGGCGCGCTCGCGCTCGCACCGCTCGCGAATGCGATCCCGAAAATCGTTCGCGAGGGCAGCGTTCACGACGTCGTCGCGGCGCCGGACCTCACCAAACTGCCGGTGCTCACGACCTGGCCGCTCGACGCTGGGCCGTTCGTCACGCTGCCGCTGGTAATCACCAAAGACCCGCGCAACGGTCGCGTCAACGCGGGCATGTACCGCATGCAAGTCTTTAATGCGACGCAGACGGGAATGCATTGGCAGCGCCACAAGCATGGTCGCGCACACGCCGACGCCTGGGGCTCGAAGATTCCCGCCGCCGTCGCGATCGGTACCGAACCGGCGCTCACCTATGCAGCGACTGCACCGCTTCCGCCGCTCCTCGACGAGTTCGCGTTTGCCGGGCTTCTGCGCGGGAAACCGGTCGAGCTCGTCCGCGCGAAAACGGTCGATCTGATGGTGCCGGCCGAGGCGGAGTTCGTGCTCGAAGGGTATGTCGACAACGACGACCTGCGCGTCGAAGGGCCTTTTGGCGATCATACCGGTGTCTACAGCCCGGCCGACCGCTATCCGACCTTTCACGTTGAGTGCATGACCCACCGGCGCAACGCGGTTTACGCAGCGACGGTCGTCGGAAAGCCGCCGATGGAGGACGCGTGGCTCGGCAAGGCGACCGAACGTATCTTCCTGCCGATCCTGCAGGCGATGCTACCCGAAGTCGTCGACATGAATCTGCCGGTCGAGGGCGGCTTTCATAACCTCGCGATCGTCTCGATACGGAAAACCTATCCAGGCCAGGCGAAGAAAGTGATGAACGCGCTCTGGGGACTCGGGCACATGATGATGCTGACACGCGTCTTGATCGTCGTCGACGCGGACGTCGACGTTCAAAACCCGCGCCACGTTGCATGGTTCGTGCTGAACAACTTGGCGCCCGAGCGCGATCTCGTGACGATGCCGGGACCCGTCGACGATCTCGACCACGGATCGTATAGCGTCGCGTACGGCACGAAGATCGGCGTTGATGCAACGCGTAAGGACGCGTCGGAAGGTTACACGCGCGCGTGGCCGCCGGAGATGATCATGGACGACGCAACGCGGCGGCTCGTCAGCGAGCGGTGGCACGCGTACGGCCTCGACCGCATCGAGCGAGCGCTGCAGCCCGACGATTGGTCTGGACAAGGGCCGCGCCGGTGAAGTTTCTCCGTCTCTTTCTGCGCGAGCTTCGCATCGAACATACGCTCTTCGCCCTGCCGTTCGCGTACGTCGGCGCGATCTTGGCGGCACGCGGCATTCCGTCGCCCGCAGCGCTTGGATGGATCACGCTCGCCGTGCTCGGTGCGCGAACCGCGGCAATGGCCGCAAATCGTTTCCTCGATCGTGAGATCGACGCTCGCAATCCGCGAACCGCGCGCCGCGCGGTCGCAAGCGGCGCGCTTGCGCCGTCGGCGATGATTTGGGCAAGCCTCGCGGGCCTAGCGTTGCTGCTCTGGGCGGCGTGGATGCTCAATCCGCTCTGCGTGAAGCTGATGCCGGTCGCGGCGCTGCTTTTGCTGATCTATCCGCTCTGCAAGCGGTTCACCTGGGCGAGCCACTTCGTGCTCGGCGCGGTAGACGGACTCGCGCCGCTCGGCGCCTACATCGGAATCGCTGGAACGATCACGCCGCCCGCTTTGCTGCTCTTCGCAGCCGTGACGATCTGGGTCGCCGGATTCGACATCATCTATGCGCTGATGGATCTGGCGATCGACGAAGCGCAAGGCATTCGGTCGTTGCCCGTGCGTTTCGGCGAAGCGAGCGGGCGCGCGCTCCCGATCGTGCTGCACGCCGCGATGCTGCTGCTCTTAGGCGGCGCGGGCCTGCTCGCCGGCGCCGGCCCGGCGTACTTTCTCGGCGTGCTCTCAGTCGCCGTTCTCATCATCTACGAAGAGCATCTCTTTCGAAGCGGCGCGAACCTCTTCGTTATCAACGAGCGGGTCTTTATCTCGAACATGACATTTTCGGTTCTCTTCTTGATCACCACCGTCGGCGGTTACGTGTGAGACGGCGCAACTTTATCGCGGCCGCATCCGCCGCGGCCGCGAGCGGTGTGGCAGCGCGGGCGGGGGCGCAAGTCTATCCGCTGCAGCCGATTGCGCCGCCGCAACAATATTTGCAGCAGCTGACGATCGCCGTCAACGTTACGCTCTCAGGATCGCTGCAAAAGTACGGCCAGGAGGTCGTTAAAGGCGTTCAAGCCGCGGTCGACGAGCAGAATCGTTTCAACGCGCCGATCTCACACGCGTGGGCGATGCGTCCGCTCGACGACCGTAACGATCCCGGACTCGCCGCCTCCAACGCCAACGTCGCGGCGGCGGACTTTACGGTGATCGGAATGATCGGGAATCTTACGGCACCGATGACGCTCGCGGCGCTCTCGCGGTACGCGAACGTCGGTTTTGCCGTGATCGTGCCGACCGTCACGGCCGATGCGGTGACCAAGCGCGGCTATCACAACGTCTACCGGTTGCCCGCCAGAGACAGCGCCTCTGGAAGGCTCTTTGCGAGCTCCGCGCTCGAACAGAAGCGCGGTATTCCGGTGATTGCGATCGCGTTCGACGGCGACTACGGTTACGACGTCGGCAGCGGCTTCGTCAATCAAGCTCGAAACGACAGGCATCCCGCCGATCTCGTGCTCTTTCCCCTCGCGAAGACCGATCCGGCGCAGGCCGCGCGGACGGTGCTCGATCGTTCGCCGGGCTACGTCTTTCTCGCTGGGAAGACCGCGGAGATGGGGCCGATCGCGGAAGCGTTACGAGTGGCAGGCTACGCCGGCGACTTTGGGGCCGCCGACGGGTTCTACAACTCCGACACGATCTCGACCTATGCAAGGACGCTCGATGGAGCCTACGTTGCCTCGCCGATGCCGCCGATCGACCGGGTTCCCAGCGCCGTGCAACTCGTGACCGATTTCGAGCGTGAGGTCAGCCAGATCACGACCCAATCGGCCTTCGGATATGCCGCCGCGCAGCTCCTGATCGCGGCCTCGCAGCGCGGCAACGCGACCTCGCGCGGCTCGCTGCTGATATCGCTGCAGTCGGGCGGCACCTTCACGACCCTCGTCGGCCAGTTCGCCTTCAACATCAGCGGCGATCCGCTGATCCCGAACATCTATCTTTATACCGTCGGCGGCGACGGCTTCAAGTTTGCCCGCCCCGCGGTCCGTACGGGCTTTGTATATTAGTAACGCCGCTATCGAGCGCATGAGGTGACATAGAGCTGCATCCAAACAACGGCGTTACTAAACTTTACCGAACGTATTCGTCTTCCGGGACGACGCGCAATCTGTGAGGCGTTCGGACCCGTTCCTTCGGACGCTCTTCGTTCTCTTCGATCGCGAGCACGAACCGAAGGCGCCAAACTCCGAGCGAGAGCGTAAAACTCGTTCCCATGATTTCCACGATCAAGCCTCCACGCGCTGCCACTGCCAGATGGCGAGCGCACCGTATACGACAAAAAACAGTATTTCGGCCGAGAACCGCCATTCGAAACCAAGCCCCGCGTAGTTGTCGAGGCCACCCGTGCCTGCGAGATGCACGTAGGTCAACGGGATAAAACGTGAGAGCCCCCAAGCAACGTCGTGAACGACTACCGCGACGGAGTTGCTCGGCGCAATGCGCGTCAATCCGCCGATCAAAAGCGCAACCGGCCATGCGAAGCCGAGTACGGCGCCGTAAGACCGACTAAGCCACGTCGTCGCCGCGCAGAGCATCGCATACCAGGCAAGCGGGAGAGCCATGCCCATCAGGATCGCTAGACCGTTCTCTCCCGTGAAGTCGAGACGCCATGTCTCGAAGAGCAGTTGGCACAAGTAGAGCGCAACGATGGTGAGCAGTGACGAACCCAAAATTCCGACGGCGTCGACGCCGACCGAGCCGAGTGCGAATCGCAAGCGCGAGCACGGCCTCGTTAGAGCGATTTCAAGATGGCCGTCGATCTCGCGGGCAAAGGGCGCCGCCAAAATCGTTGCGACGATCAGGGCCACGAGGTCGGCCACGGCCATATAGAAGATCATCGGTACGGAGCCGTTGGTGTCGATGACCGTCGTCGTTATGCCGCCGGAGGAATGCGAGCTTACAACGTTTCCGACGTGGCTGAGATTCGAACTGTCGTGCGAATGGCCGGACGGCTCGGTCACGACGATGTGACTCCCGGCCGATCCTCGGTCGTCGATCTCGACGTGCGTTCGATCCGCGGGATCGTCGATGATCGTGCGTTTCGTTCCGCCCGTCAGAACCGAATGCGTTACTTTAGTCCCCGGATCGTTCGTCATATTCGCGACCCACATCGCGGGCGACGCATATCGGGCGAACGAGATCCGCAAGACGACCGCTAAAACCACCAGGATCGCCAAGATAACTGCGACCGTTCGCAGGCAGTTACGAACGCGCAACCATTCGATGTAATTCATCAAGAGCTTCCTTTGGCGACGATGTCGGTAGTAGCCGTTCCCGGCGAAACGGCATACAGAAAGATGTCCTCGAGGTTGAGATCCAGCACGCGAACGCCGATCGCGCCGGCGCCGGAGAGCCACGCTGCAATGTTGTCGGCGTCCTTGGTGACGAGAAGCCGCACCACTCGCTCGGTGCGATCGGTGCGCGCGACGCGAGGATCGTTCGCAATTCCGTCGAGGGTAAACGTTACGTCGGGGAAGATGCCTTCGACAATCTTGCGATCGCCTTTCAGGTCGTCGACGACTCCTTGGAGGACGAGTCGTCCCTTATCCATGATGGCAATCTGCTCTGCCGCGCGTTCGACTTGACCGATCTGATGCGACGAAAAGATCACCGTATTGCCTTTTGCCGCCTCGTTGATCATGAGGCTTAAAACGTGCCGCTGGTTGATCGGGTCTAATCCGCCGGTCGGCTCGTCGAGCACGAGAATCTCGGCGTTTTGAGCGAAGGCGAGCGCCACCATGACCGCCGTCTTCATGCCTTTAGAGAGAAATCGCACGCGGCGGCGCCGGTCGACGTTGAACGTTTCGAGCAGCTCGTATGCACGCGCAGGAGCAAAAGCTCGAAATGCGCGCCGGTTCATCTCGACGTGCTGGTCGACCGTAACCCAATCGTAGAGCACGCTGCGCTCCGCTACGTAAGCGATGCGCTCGAGCGTCGCGGGCACGAGCGGACTGCCGTCGTAGAGGATCGTTCCGCTCGTCGGGCGCGCCAGACCGAGCAGACACTTAAACGTCGTCGTCTTGCCGGCGCCGTTGGGGCCAAGCAGACCGAAGACGGTCGCGGTCGGGATCTCCAGCGAGAGCCCGTCAACTGCCGCAATCGGACCATACGTCTTCCGTAAGTTTGAAATCGTGATCGTGCTCATCTCACTCATTTCTCAAAGGTCGCCGAACCAGCGCTCCAGCGCGGCTTCGAAGAGCTCGCGTACCTGCTCTCGTCCGAGACCTACCGATTTCGCCTCGCGCAGCGCGACGTCGAGCGCGTCGCGGCCGATCTCGGCCGCAACTTTCGGCGCCTCGGTGACGCCGTTCGCGCGGACGAACGATCCACGGCCGGGAGAGGTTTCGATCACGCCCTCGCGTTCGAGATCGCGGTAGGCGCGTGCAACGGTATTCGGATTGACGGTAAGGTCCATCGCGAGCTGTTTGACCGTCGGGAGCTGCTCGCCGACCTGCAAAACGCCCAGCGCGACCGATCGTTTAACCTGCTCGATGATCTGCAGGTAGATCGGCACGCCGCTGCGGGGGTCGACGGTCAGTACGGCCGGCATCGGAGCGACCTACTAGCTCCTAAACCTTAGGGCCCCAGCCGGGGAAGAGCTCGGTGCGCCGGTGGTCGGGGAGCCGGATCGTGCGCGTCTCGCGGAGTGAGTCAGAGTTCGGGGCGAAGGTCGTGTGAATCATGATGGGGTCCTTTCAAGCGATCTAGTACCATCAAGCTATCGTACTAGTACACTAGTACGATAGCTTATTAGTACGGCCCCGTCAAGCTCTTTGGCCGAGTTTTTTCTCAGGCCGGTTTTTGTTGCCGTAACTCCATCGATCGTCGAAGCCCGGTAAAACGCGGATCGTTGGCGATCTCGGTGGCGTAGTAGCCGTCGTTTTGCGCTCGCCGCAGCCACGTCAGAGCGGCTCCGTGCTGCCCGACGGCTTCGAAGGCCGCCGCGAGGTCTTCCGGCGAGACGTCCTTGACATGTGCCTGCGCGATGGTCAACTCGGCTCGCGCGCGGGCCATTTGATTGGCCTGGGCGTAAACGCCCGCCAACAGAGCGGCCGCTTCGGCCCGGCACTTAGGACACATCTGCGCGAGCCGGCCGAAGGATTGCGCGGCACGCGGTTGATCGCCGAGCGCTTCGTAAGCGAGCCCGAGGGTCTCGTACGCATCGGAACGTCCCGGCGAGAGATCGAGCGTTTCGCGAGCGTAGGCCAGGGCGTCTCGGTAGTTCCGCTTGAGATAGGCAGCGGTGCCGAGCCACGCGGTGGTCGCGACCGAAAGCGGCTCGAGCTGCGCGGCTTTGCTCAGTTCGGAATACGCTTCGCCGACACGCCCTTGTTCCAGTAGGGCCGTGCCGTACCATTCGTGCGCGGCTCCGTTCGCGGGATCGAGCGCAATGGCGCGCCGGAGGTACGTGACGGCAATCTCGTTCTGCTTTGAACCGTGGGACTTGATGAAGCCCATGACCGAATAGGCCTCGGCGCTGGCCGGGTCGATGGTCAGCGCTTGGCGCGCAAACGCTTGCGCGCGGGAGATTTGGGCCATTGCCGGAGCGGACCCATATCCATAATCGGCCATGATCGCGTACGCCGACGCGAGACCCGCATAGCCTCGTGCGTCACCCGGATCGTTGGCGACGATGCGCCTAAAGTATTCGACGCTCTTGCTGACGCCGTCACGGGTGCGCAGATTCCAATAGTAACGGCCGATCTCGTAGAGCCGGGTATCTTGGGCGGCAACGCTCGACCGCGCATTTGCGACGCTCGTCGCTCCCGGCGTTAGCCCGGAGCCGCCGAGGAGCGCCAGCGCACAGGCTGCGGCCAGCACGGCTCCCCTCCGTCGCATCGGCGGAAAGGCAACGGCCTTTACCGGCTCTGGACGCGGGAGGTCCACCCGGCGCCGCACGGGCGCGGTGAATCGATACCCTCGGCGCGGAATCGTCTCGATCGCCGCCGCGTTCCAGCGTCCGCGTAACGTCTTACGCAGCACGTAGATATTCTGTGCGAGGTTTGCTTCGTCAACGTAGCCCTCTGGCCAAATGCGAGCAAGCAGCTCGTTCTTCGGAAAGACCTCGCCGGGGTGCTCGAGCAGCGCCAAAAGGGTTTCGACGACCTTTGGACCGATCGGCAACGGTACGCCGCGATCGAGCAAAAGAAGACGCGCCTCGTCGAGTTGAAACGGCCCGAATTCGTAAACGCTCATTACTAGCTCTCCCGGAGTAACGTATCGATGCCTTGTGTCCGTTATATACGCGTATATACGCGTAACCGCTGAGAAAGTTTTCGTTTCGGCCAGCTTGGTTGCTTTAATCTATCGCCAGCCCTAGGGCGCGAAGACGCCTAGGGCTCGCGGAAGGAGTTCGAACCGTGCCGGCGTCGTGCCGGCCGGCTCGCCGTCGGCGCTGATATGGTGCGGTCGCCGCGTTCGGATATCGAAGGCGGTCGAGCGAAAGGTACGCAAACCCGGCGACGACTCTCGCCGGCCGGCAGCGATCGCGGCAACCAACGAGTAAAATTCCACCACGCTCTTGACCTCGATCGAATAGAGGTCGAGCCAACCATCGTCGATTGAAGCGTCGTCCACGGTAATGAATCCGCCGAAGCGCTGGCTGTTCGCCACCGTGAGCTGCACCGATCTCAAACGCAGGTGCCTGCCGTCGTACGCGACCTCGGCGTGAAAGGATCGCGCGTGCTGCGCCGCGAGCAGAAGGCTCGCGGCGATTGCCACAAGCCCGAAGCGTTTTTTATCCTGGGGCTTTTGCAATCGCGCCAGCCGGCTCGAGATTCCGATGCTCGCCTCGGTCAGGAAGTAGATGCCGTTGACGCGCGCGGCGTCGATCGTTCTCGCGCGACCGGTTGCAATGACGGCGCAAGCGCCGCTGATGTCGAGCGGGATTGCCAGCGTCCTCGCGAGATCGTTAAAGGTTCCCAAGGGCACGACCCCGATCGGCACGCCGAGCGCGATTGCGCGCGGAATCTCTCGCGTTAGCGTGCCGTCGCCGCCGGCAACGACGATCGCGTCGACTCCGGTCGCGGCTGGGTCCTCGACAATCTCGACGCCGCGGCGCCGGAGCTCCTCGCGGACTTCATCGCCCAGAAGGTGCCCTTGCCGCGCGGTTGGATTGACGACCAGCAACGCGCGCACGCCTACCGGTCTCGCAGAACGATACGCAGATACGCAATCCCCTGCCAAATCGCGACCGTAGCGAGGACCAGCGTGCCGACGACCATCACGAAGTAGCCGAGATCGATTCCAATTTGCGTTGAAGCGTCGACGTACCCCACCGCCTTCACCGATGCGGTCAAATCCTGGTAGACCGCATGGAAGACGAACCAGACGATTGCCGCACTGGGCGCGCTGACGAGAAAGAGTACCAAATGGAGAGTGCGATCGTCCTGGCGACTCATATTTAGCAGCTTCGGCGCCGGCGCCCGAAGAAACCCTCATGGCGATGCACGTTCTTCCACGGCGCCCGCGCCCGCACAACCCGATGCCCGAATCGCGGTACGAGGTGCTCGCGCTCTTCACGGGTGCGATGGTCGGCGCGTCGCTCTTTATCATCTCGACCGGCGCGCTAATGACGTTCTTTGCGTCGGCGCTTCACCTGGGACAGACCGAGCTCGGTCTCATCCTCTCGATTCAAATGACCGGATCGGTCGCGATGACCTCGGTGGCGGGGCTGCTTACCGACCGCTTTGGAGACAAAGCCGTCGTCTTTTGGAGCGGTCTCGTGATGGGAGTCGCGTTGATCGCGGGATCGCTCGTCCCGAACTTTACGTGGCTGATCGCATGGCTTCTTGTCTACGGCATCGGCTATGCCGCCGTAACGCCGGCCGGAAGCCATGCGATCATCTTCTTCTTCAAGAAAGCAGATCGCGGTCTGGCGATGGGCGTGCGTCAATGCGGCGTTCCGCTCGCGGGCGTACTCGGATCGCTCTTGCTTCCGGCGATCGCGCTTCATTTTCAGTACCGTGGTGCGCTGATTGCCGCCGGAGCGTTGACGCTGATTGCGTGCTCGATTGCCTCGGCGCTCTACCGCGAGCCTGTCGAGCTGCAAGGTGAACGCGTTTCGCTGCGCGCGATGCTGCTCGAAATGGTCGAAATAGCGCGTGAGGCTCGTCTTATCTTGCTGACGATCACTTCGATGGTGCTTGTCTGCGGCCAGTTCGCGCTGCTCGCATTTCTGACGCTGACGTTCGTGCACCGAGCCGGCTATGCGCTGCCGGTGGCGCTTTCGCTTTTTACGATCTCGCAGCTCGCAGCAATCGCCGGCCGGCTCGCGTGGGGATGGATCAGCGACCACCTGTTTGGGGGGAGCCGGACGCTGCCGCTCGTCGTCGTGTGCGTGCTCGTCGCGCTCGCAGCGTTCGGCATGGGTGAGGTCGGACCGGGAACGCCGCCGTGGTTGGCTGCGGTATTGGCAGCCGCTCTCGGTTTCAATGCGGAGGGATGGTTCGGCGTGAGCATCATCGGATTTGCCGAGATCGGCGGCGAGGAACACTCCGGCAGCGCGCTCGGCGTCGGCTTGACGTGGACGCTCTTGGCCGCGATGGTGACGCCGCCGATTTTCGGCGCGATCGTGCAAGCGCATGGTTTCGACGTTGCATGGCGTTGGCTCGCGGCGCTTCAAATTGCGGGTGCGATACCCGCGCTTCTCGCGAGTTCGGCCGTCGTTCGAATCTTCCAAGGCGAACTCTAGCCCGAGCGTCGTTGGTACTCCATGTAATCGGCGGTCGCATCCGCGACTCCGATGCCGAAATACCGTTCGACGATGCGCAGGGCGAGATCGAACCCCGAGGTCAAGCCGCCGGCACATGAAGAACTTTCGTTTTCGACGTAGCGGACGCCGCGCACCAGCCGAACGTTGGGAAACTGCTGCGCAAATCGATCGTAGAAGGCGTGGTGCGTCGTTGCAAGGAGGCCGTCGAGCATTCCCGTCTTTGCGAGCGCAAACGCGCCGGTGCAGACCGAGGCGGTCACCGACGCGCGCCGGCTCGCGCGTTGTAGCCACGAGAGAAGCGAGGCTGACGCCGGTTGCGCGCCCACGATGATGACGTCGGGTTGCGGCGCCGACGCAAACGAAAAGGCGGGAACGACCCGCAAGCCCCGCTCCGTTTCGACCGTTTCGCGCGAGTCGCCGACGAGATACTGATCGAACGGCATTTGGACTTCCATCGTGCTGCCAAGCGAAGGGACCATCACTTCGCCGAAGACTTCCCAGGGGCCGGCGAAGTCGATAAGCGTCGCGCCGTCGCCCACCGCGTAGGCGACCCGAATTCGTCCCGATGGCGGCAAGGCGAGCGGCTTACCTCGATTTTCGGCCGCCGCTGCCGCTCGCGCCGGCGCGCGCCCAACGAAGCTCGCAACCGTCGTCGCGCAGGTGGCGGTGATCCACTGGTTACGTCTCATCGATCGTAGCATCGCAGAGCGGGCGCTGAAAGTCTTGTACGATCTTTGCGTTCAGTGTAGCATTCTTACGCTATGGCACGGCTTTTCGGCATCGGTTCCTTTTACGGAGAGACCAAATCGCTGACGATCGCCGGAGCCACGTTCTCCGAAGTGCGCCACGAGCGGCCGATCGACATTCCTCCTCACACGCACGAAGCCGGTCATTTTTGCCTGTTGCTCGACGGCACGTACGTCGAGCGCTCGGGTGAAGTCACAATCGCTTACGAGCCGCTAACCGTCGCCTTTCTGCCCCCGAAGGTACCCCACGCCGATACCGTGGGTGAAGGCGGCTGCCGTTTCTTCATCGTCGAGCTGACCGACACGTGGATGGAGACGATCGCAAGCTGCGGACCGGTCTGCGAGCATTTGACCGACCTTCACGGTGGAGTCGCAACGTGGCTCGCCGTGCGGCTCTACAACGAATACCGAAACTCCGATTCCACGTCGCAAATCGTCGTCGAGTCCTTACTCTACGAACTGTGCGGTCACATCTATCGCATGAAGCTCGATGAAACGGAAGAGCCGTCTTGGCTGCATCAGACGCGCGCAACGATCGAGAATGATTTCGCGAGTCATCTCGAACTAACGCGCCTCGCCGCAGATGCCGGCGTGCATCCATGCCATCTCGCGCGCATGTTTCGTCGCCGTTACGGTGTTCCGGTCGGCGAGTACGTCGCTCGCCTACGCATCCAGCTCGCGTGCCGCCGTCTCGCCAACGCAAGCGTCCCGCTCGCGCAGATTGCGGCGGATGCGGGGTTCACAGATCAAAGCCATTTGACGCGGGTCTTTAAATCGGTCACCGGCGTGACGCCCGCAGTCTACCGACGCCGCCACTAGACTGCCTCCCCAGCCGCAGCCTGTGCGGATCGGTTGGTGCCCAGAAAGGGACTCGAACCCCCACGGTGTTGCCACCACTGGTACCTGAAACCAGCGCGTCTACCAATTCCGCCATCTGGGCGCGGAGCAGCACGATTCGGGGCGGCAGGCATCGACCCTCTCCACGAAACCCGCCGCGCCGGGGCGCGGTTTGGAGAGTCACTCAATGGCTTTACCCCTCCTCTCAATAGAAGACGCGACTTCGCTCGACCCGTACTCTGCAGCCGTAACGGCGGCGGCCGAACGCGTCAGCCCGGCGGTCGTCAGCATCGAGGTGCGGAGCGGCCGGCGCGGCGGAAACGGAAGCGGTTTCGTTTTTACTCCCGACGGCTTCGTCGTCACCAACAGCCACGTCGTCCACGACGCGCGCCGCATCGGCGTCGCGCTGCTCGATGGACGTGAGTTGCCGGCTGACGTCATCGGCGACGATCCACACTCGGATCTCGCAGTTTTGCGGGTCGACGCCCCCGACGTCGCCTACGCATCGCTCGGCGACTCGAGCACGCTTCGGCCGGGTCAGCTCGTTATCGCGGTCGGAAATCCGTACGGACTGGCGTACACGGTCACGGCGGGCGTCGTAAGCGCGCTCGGTCGCTCGCTGCGCTCGCAATCGGGTCACTTGATGGATAACATTATCCAAACCGACGCGGCGCTTAATCCGGGCAATTCGGGCGGACCGCTCGTCACAGCGGGCGGCGACGTGATCGGCGTAAACACGGCGGTGCTGCCCGGCCAAGGACTCTGCTTTGCAATCGCGATCAACACCGCCAAGCATATCGCCGGACTTCTGATGCGCGACGGCCGCGTTCGGCGCGGTTATCTCGGCATCGGAGCACAGGAGATCGTGCTCGCGCCGGCAGCTGCGCGCCGCCTCGGCCTCGAGGACCGGCGCGCGATCGTGATCGAGTCGGTCGAAGCCGGCAGCCCGGCCGATACGGCGCGCTTGCAAGCCGGCGACGTTCTGCTAACGTTCGAAGGGCAACGCCTCAACGGGATCGACGCAATGCACAAGTTGCTGACCAGCATCGATCTCACCCGCTCCTACAAGCTCGACGTCGTCCGCAAGAGCGAACGCTTCTCACGCATCGTTCTGCCCGTAGAGTCGTCGCGTTAGAGGGCCTCGAATGACGTCAGCGAGCATGGTTCGCAGGCTCCTGCCGATTCTCGGCATCACGTTCATCGACATCGTCGGCTTCAGCATGCTGATTCCGATGCTGCCGTATTTCGTGACGCATTTCGGCGTATCGGCCTTTGTGGTCGGCCTACTGATGGCCACGTTCTCGCTCTGCCAGTTCGTCTCGGCGCCGCTTTGGGGAAGCCTCTCCGACCGGCTTGGCCGCAAAATGGTGTTGATCATCAGTCAGATCGGTGCGACGATCGGCTGGGTGATGCTCGGGCTCGCACCGAACATCGCCGTTTGGCTTGCGATAGCTCCGATTACCGTCGTTTTCTTAGCGCGCGTCGTCGAAGGCGTCTCCGGTGGAAACATCAGCATCACGCAAGCCTACGTCGCGGATCTCGTGGAGCCGCGCATGCGTTCCCGCGCCTTCGGCCTAATCAGCGCCATGTTCGCAGCCGGCATGGTCTTCGGCCCGCTCGGGGGCGGACTGCTCTACGCGCGTTACGGTTTTGCAGTTCCATTTCTGGTCGCCGCTGCGTTGCAGTTGCTCACCCTGGTTGTCACCATCGTCATGCTGCCGGAATCCCACACGCGCGCGCTGGAGGAAGAGCGCTTTTCTATTCGCGCGATTTTGGCGAGTTTCCGTAAACCCTACCTCAGCCGGCTTCTCTGGCAGAAGCTCGCGATCGCGCTGGCTCTTTACGGATGGTTTGCAGTCTTCTCACTCTACTTTCAGCGACAGCTCGGCTTTTCGCTATCGCAGACGGATTATTTCTTTTCGTTCTTCGCGATTTTCAACGTCATAATGAATGCGTTCGTGGTCGGGCGCGTCTCGGCGCGGCTAGGCGACCGCTGGATGTCGAACCTCGGCCTCGCTTCGCTGATCGTCGGGTTTGCGTCGCTACCGTTCGTGCGCGACGTGGGTTTACTGGCCGCCACGATGCTGCTCTTCTCGTTCGGAATTGCGCTAGCGAACACGGGGATCACCGCGCTCATCAGCAACGCCGCCTCGGATCGCGATCAAGGCATGGTGCTCGGCACGAGTTCCTCGCTCGACTCGCTCTCGGGGATTCTCGCGCCACCGATCTCGACTAAGCTGCTCGGGACGTTCGGTCCCGGTTTTGCCGGCGTCGAGTCGTTGACGATGGCGAGCGTTGCGCTGGTGATGGGTCTGTACAACGCTCGCGGTGAGGCTTCCGCGATCCGCAACGACGACGGCGCGCTCTCGCTAGAGGTCGAAGCGGCGAATATCGTCGACTAACTCAGGCCATGGGCGATTCGAAGACGCCCGTCGCTCGCGTCCTACTCGCTCCTGCTCGTCCATTTTTTCGGGTCAGCAAGCTTTGAAGCAGCCCTCCATGGCTGGCCCGAAAAAACTGGACGCTTCTCATCGCCCATGGCGTGAGTTAGTCGGCGATGTTTATAAGTAAGGGTTGTTGATGCGATACAAGACGTGGCGGCGGAGTGGATTGCCGGGTTCGAGTTTTGGATGATCGAAGTCGTCGGCGGGGTTATGGGTCATGCCCAGGCGTTGCATCACGCGTTGCGAGCGAAGATTCCTCACCGCAGTGAATGCGACGACCTCGTTCCAATTTAGCTCGGTGAAAGCAAAGTCGAGCGCCGCCTTGGCGCCCTCGGTCGCGTAGCCGCGCCCCCAGTTCTCGAACGAGAAACGCCAGCCGATCTCAGTTGCCGGAGTGAACGAGGCCGAAAACGGTACCTTTTGCAGCGCAATGACCCCCGCGAAGGGAGCACCGTCGCGAACCTCGACTGCCCACCAGCCATAGCCATTTTCTTCCAGCGCGCGTCGAATCGCGGCGGCCGAGGCCTCGGAGAGCTCGCGCGTGTAGGCTCTTCCCAAGAACTCGGTGACGCGCGGATCGGCATTCATCGCAGCCCACGGCTCGACGTCGGCGTCGCGCCATGCGCGCAGCATTAAGCGAGGCGTCTCGATGGTCGGGACTTCGGCCACGGGCTCCTAGGCTGCGGTCGTCTTGCGGCGCTTACTGGTGCCCGCTTTTCCGTTGCTCCCGGCGCGGCGTTTCTTGCTCTCTTCGAGGCTTTGCGCGAGGACGTCCATGAGATTGACGACCTTCGCTCTCGCCGGAGCCTTCTTCGCCTTTGGAAGCTCCTTGCCATTGGCGCGCGCTTCGATCATCGTCAAGAGCTCGTCGTGATAGTTGTTCGTGAACTTCTCAGGCTCGAAATCGTTAACGCTCATCGTGTCAACGAGCATGCGTGCCATCTGCATCTCTTTTTCGGGCAGCTCCTCGCGACTCGGAATCTCGAGCGAATCGGCCGAAACGATCTCGCTCGCCCAGTGCATGAGCTCGAGTACCAGCGCGCCGCCGATTGGCTTGACTGCGGCTATGTACTCTTTGGTCCGGATGACCACACGCGCGACCGCTACACGGTTGGTATGCTCGAGCGTCTCTCGCAGAAGCGCATACGCGTGGCGCCCCTGCTTGGTCGGCTCGAGGTAGTACGGTTTGTCGAAGTACATCGGATTGATCTTGTCGAGTTCGACGAACTCCAAGATATCGACCGATTGGGTCGCTTCCGGATTGACCTTCTTGAAATCGTCGTCCGTCAGGACGACGTACTCGCCCTTCTCGTACTCGTAACCTTTGACGATCTCGTCCCACGGCACCGGCCTGCCGTCAACGCTGCAGATGCGCTCGTACTTGATGCGTCCTTCGTCCTTTGCGTGAAGCATATTGAAGGAGAGCTCGTCGGTTTTGACCGCCGTGAAGAGCTTGACCGGGATGGTAACGAGCCCAAAGTTGATTGATCCAGACCAGATTGCATGCGCCATAGCCCGACTATTCTACCCAAGGCGAACCCCTACCACAAGCGCCGGGCCTTTCCAATCGCCGCCTCGAGGCGCTGCTTTTTCCAGGCCTTCGGCCCCCACAGGTCGCCTTCGCGCGCTAGCCGGCCCGGCGTCGACGCGATCGTGTACTTCGCGAACTCGTCGGCCGGTGCTGCGGCCGTACGCCGTCGCGCGAAGGCTTCGACCTCGCTCCAGTGGAGCGGGGTCGAAACCGGCGCGCCGTCACGAGCTCGCACCGAGTACGGTGCGACGATCGTCTTCCCTTGGCCGACTTGAACGTAATCGATGTAGACCGCATTCGACGGCCGCTTTGCGATCGCACGTTGGAGCGTCGCCAACTCGGCAAGCTGCGTTGCTGCTCGACGCGCGACGATCTCGGCAAAAACCTTAGCGGTATCGTAGGAGTACCCTGACGCGAGCGGCACGATCACGTGCACGCCGTATCCGCCGGTCGTCTTAACGAGCGGCTTCAATCCGATCTCCTCAAGCAAGCCGCGGACGTTCAGTGCGACCGTTCCCAGCGTCTTTAGCGTGCACTTCTCTCCGGGGTCGAGGTCGAAGATGACGAAGTCCGGCTCTTCGAGCTTCGGCATGCGCGACGTCCAGACGTGAAGCACGATCGTCGCGAGGTTCGCAAAGTAGACCAGGCTCGGCGCATCGTTACAGACCGCAAACGTAACGTGGCTGCGCGTACCGCCCGGCGTTGGGACGGTTACGTTGTCGATCCACTCCGGTGCGCCGCGCGGCATCTGCTTCTCGAAGAAAGCCTGCGCGTCGATTCCGTTCGGATAGCGTTGCAGCGTCAGCGGACGGCCTTTGAGATGCGCGACGGCGACCGGAGCGACCCGTTGGTAATACTCGATGAGGTCGCCCTTGGTATAGCCGTCGCGCGGCCACAGAACCTTGTCGAGATTCGAGAGCGAGAGCGTTCGCGAGCCGACCTGCACGGTGACGCGTTGTTGCGCCGTCACGCGTTCACCGGAAGCTCGGCGACGACGTCGGCGACAGATTTGTCCGGACGTAAACCTAAATACGCAGGTTGACGCAGATATCCGTCACGCGTCCATTCCGAGAAGCGGACCTCGACGACCAGTTCCGGCGACGTCCAATGACAGGCCGAGTTTGCGACGACGTCATTGGCAAACGGCGAGGTTTTTCGCTCGATTGCGCGTAGCCGCGCATAAAGCTGCTGCAGCACTTTCCCAGTGAACCCGGTCCCGACGGAGCCCACGAAGTGCAGCGACTTCGCCTTGAAAACGCCGAGTAACAACGCGCCGAAGCCTTTTCGGCTGCCCTTCGGCTCGGTCCAGCCGCCGACCACGAACTCCTGCTCGCGACCCGTCTTGATCTTCACCCAGTCGCGGCTGCGCCGTTCCTGATACGTGGAGTCGCGCTTTTTACCGATGATTCCCTCGAGATCGTTCTTCTGCGCATTCTCGAAGAGCGCCTTACCGTGTCCGACGATATGCTTGGAGTACAGCACCAAATCGTCGCCGGTTATGAGCCGCTCGAGCAGCGACTTCCGCTCTTCGAGCGGCAGCTTGCGCAAATCGCGGCCGTCGGCGTAGAGCAGGTCGAATGCGACGTACGTCAGCCCGGCCGGCTTCTTCTGCGATTCTTGCAGACGCTGAAACTCCGACCGTCCTTTCTTATCGAGGCTGACGATCTCGCCGTCGACGACGATCGGCAGACTCGCAAAGGCGCCGGATAAGGCCTGCAGGTCCGGAAAACGCTTCAGCATGTCGAGGCCGTTGCGCGAAACGAGCGAGAAGTTTCTCTCCTCGATCGTGCAAAGCGCGCGATATCCATCCCACTTGATCTCGAAGAGCCAATCGGGATCGTCGAAGGGCTCGGAGACAAGTGTTGCCAGCATCAGCGATTTTGGGTGCGGAATGGGATCGCGCTTGGCGGTTGCGCGCTGCCGCGGAAGTGCAGCCTGACGCGCGCTCGGCTTCGACTGCCACGTTCGGGCACGTGGATCGTTCGCTACGTCGTCGAGCGTCTTTCCGCTCTTCACCGATTCGGGATGCTTGGCGGGATCGTACTTCGGATCGGCGTGCTCGTCACGGTCTTTGATGAGCAGCCACGGATCGCCCGATTCATCGTCGCGCGGCTTGATCTTTACGAGCGTAAACTCGCCGTTGAGCTTCTTGCCATGCAATATGAACTTTATCTTGCCGTTCGCGATCTCGTCGGCGGGATCGTCGCCCTCGGCAAGCGAGTAGGTCCCGCGATCCCAGACGATCACGTTTCCGGCGCCATATTGCCCCTTGGGAATGTTCCCTTCGAAATCGCGGTAATCGAGCGGATGGTCTTCGACGTGCATCGCGAGCCGCCGGTCGCCGGCGACCAGCGTCGGACCTTTTGGAACGGCCCACGACGCCAGCACGCCGTCGGCCTCCAATCGAAAGTCGTAGTGCAGGCGCGTCGCACGATGCATCTGCACGACGAAGCGCGGCTTTTTGGTTAGCTGCGCGGCTTTTTGCTTGCGACCGCTCGGCTCCGGCGTTTGACCGAAGTCACGTTTCTTCCGGTAGGTTTCGAGCGAACCTGGGCGCGTCGAATGCGTACGGGACGCCATCGCGCTGGCTTTCGACGCGTCGCCGCGCTACTCTTTAGAGCGTGGTCTGGAGTCTCGTTGGATTGGCAGCCGCATTGCTGGTCGGTGCGGCCGCGTGGCGGCGCAGTCGTTCCCCCGGCGGCTTTTACGATAGCGAGACGTACGCGATGAACCCCGTCGCCCACAAGCGCTACGCGCTGGTGAGCCTTGGCTTTGCGCTCTTCTTCGCGGCGGCATATGCCTTTCATCTCGCGTCGGAAGGCATCGCTGCTCTTGCGCTGTATGCGTTGATCGCCGTCTTCTACGCAACGTCTTTCCTGCAAGGAGCCCCCGATGACTGAGTTTCGTTTCTCGCCGCGACCGAATCGAGCCGGTGAGATCGCATGGATGCCATGGGACGAGCCGGCCTTCGAGCGTGCCAAATCCGAGGACAAACCGATCCTCCTCTCGATATCGGCGGTTTGGTGCCACTGGTGCCACGTGATGGATGAAACCTCATACTCCGATCAGGGTGTGATCGAAGCGATCAATCGCAACTTCGTTCCGATACGCGTCGACAACGATCGGCGCCCGGACGTCAACGCGCGCTACAACATGGGCGGTTGGCCGACGACTGCCTTTCTGGCGCCGGACGGTACGACGCTCACCGGCGCGACGTATCTGCCGCCGCAGCAGTTCCGCCGCGCGCTCGAAGAAATCGCACGCTTCTATGCGGATCGAAAGGACGAGATCGCGCAACACGTCGCCGAGTTGGAGACGCGCGCGGCCGAGCCCACGTCGCACTCGAGCGCCGATTTGACCGATCTTCCGATCGTCGAGCTCACCGGCGAGCTCGAAAATGCCTTCGACGAAGAGTTCGGCGGCTTCGGCGACTCGCCGAAGTTTCCGCAGCCCGAAGCCCTCGAGTTTCTGCTTTCGGAGTGGCGTCTTTCGGGGCGGCAGCAACTCTATGCAATGGTGGCAAAGACGATGCTCTCGATGGCTCGAGGAGGTACGTACGATCACGTCGAGGGCGGTTTCTTCCGGTATTCAACGACTCGCGACTGGAGCGTACCGCATTTTGAGAAGATGGCGGAGGATCATGCAGGATTGCTGCGCGTTCTCTCTGAGCTGGTGCTTTACGCGCCCACCAATGAGTTTCGCGAAACGTTGGTTTCGACGACGCACTACGTGCGCCGCGTTTTACGCGATCCACAAACTGGATTCTTCGCGGGAAGTCAAGACGCCGACGAAGCCTACTACGAGCTGCCGCTCGAGGAACGCCGCAAACGCGAGGCGCCGTATGTCGACCGCACCTCGTACACGAATTGGACCTGCGGACTCGCGGGCGCGCAATGCCTCGCGGCGCGCGCGCTCGACGACGACGCCCTCCTCGTCGAAGCGTTGCAGTCGCTCGATCATGTTGCGGAGCGGCTCGCCGGCAGGGATGGGTTGCTCTTTCACGTGCTCGCGCCGGGTGACCCACCCTCGGTGAGCGGCCTTCTCGCCGACCAGGTCGCGTATACCCGAGCGCTGCTCGACGCGCACGAAATTTCGGGCAAGGCGCGCTACCTCTCGCGAGCGCAATCGCTTGTCGATGCGGTCATTGCGAACTTCGAATCGCCTGAGGGCGGGTTCTACGATCGTCTGCGCGGCGGCGACGATTTTGGGCGGCTCGCGGTCGCCGATCGCCCGATTGCCGATAACGGCCTCTTTGCAGAGGTGCTGCTGCGCATGTCGGGGTTAACCGGCGATTCTCGCTATCGCGAAAGCGCCGAATCGGTTCTCCGGGCGTACTCGCAGCGCACGCGCGGCGCCGGAGCTTTCGCGGCGACCTACGCTCGCGCGCTGCGCCGGTATCTTTGCCCGGAGCTCTCGGTTCGCATCGTCGGCGAGCCGGCCGCGACGGACGCCTTTCGCGAAGCGGCGCTTCGCCTTCCGACACCCTTTGCGGCGATTCGCACGCTCTCACCCGGAGCCGCGGCACAGCTCGAGATGCCGGCGGAGCAGCCGGCTGCATACGTATGCGTTACCGGAGCGTGCGGCGCTCCGGTTCGCGATGCGGGCGCCCTGCGTGCCGCCTACGATGCGCTCGTTGCGTGAGCTCGTTCCTCCCACTTTTCGACGTTCACGCCGACGATGAGAAGCCATAGAGTCAGCGAGATCTCGCCGATGCTGTCAAGCAGCAGCATTGAAGGATTCAAGACGTTGCCAACTGCCGGCGCCACGAAGAGCGCAAAGCTATTGGTCAGGAAGGCCAAACCTGCAAGCGCTACGAGAACGCCCAAGATTCGAGGGAAGAAGCGCGACCTGAAGATGAGATAGCCGAGTATGGCTTCATAGAATCCAAAGAAAACGAGGCAGATCCAGTAGCCTCGAGCGTGCAGCTTGAGAGAGAGCAGCGCCAGCGCCTGCAGTTGAGCGGTGTTGAACGGGCTGAGGTAACCATCTTTTAAAAGGAGCAGCGGCGCGAGATGACCGAGCCCCGCAATCGCGCCAACCGCGATGCCCACAAGGCTAAAGAATGCTGCGAGCAGCGAGATGCGCCTGCTCACCGGCCTGAGCAGCTCGTAGAGCAGTACCGTCACGACGAGATAGGCGGCTCCGCCGATGATGTCGGCGGCAAAACCTAAGCGATAAAGACTCTCCGACGCCAGAATATTGCGAGCCGTCGCGGCGGCGTCGTCCGTTACGATCACGTTTCCGCGAACCGCCACCTCGGCGAAGAGTCCCGTAATCACGGTGATCAAGTAAAAGACGCCCGCCGTGCGCGCCACGACGCGCGGCGAGGTCTCTGCGACTCGGTGCGCCATACTCCCGCTACCGCGGCGCCGCCTTGGTTGTTTCGGCGGCTTGGGTTAGGTGCGCACGAAAGTCAGCCAGTACCAGCAGCCCCAAAGACCGGCAACGCACGAGTATGCGATCAGGACGTATCCCCAGCGCGGAAAGCGGTCACGCACCGCGAGCATCATCAGCGCGACGAGAAAGGGCTCGAAGTCGAGCGCGTGGCGCATCCCAAACTGCGCGAAGCCGTTCACGTAGTACAGAAAGTTGGGCACGGCGGTCAGCAGCGCCGCAACCCAGAGCGCGATGACCCATCGAATCGGCGATCGCGCCAGGAACGCGAGCACCAATGCCGGCGACGTCCACGTAATCGCCACGCCCGAGAACTCCGGGCGTAACCACGGGAAGCTCGCGAGCCGCGTGGGCTGCTGCACGAAGAAGGACCAGAGCTCGTAGGGCAGATAGCTAAAACGAAACGGCGACCCCGTCGGCATGCCGGCCTGATCTTGATGATACCAAGTCGCATATCCGATGTCGCTCCACGTTCCCCAGCGCAAAAAATTGTAGAGCGTCCAAAGCACTCCGACGCCTCCCAAAACCACGGCAAAGGAAACGAGCGGCTGCGCTGTCGTTCGCCCTTCGCCCTTCGACTTCGCGCCCCGCGCCTCGCTGCGCTCGTTGCGGACGCTTCGCTCCGGATGACGGGTAAGGAGATATGCGTAGACGGGGAGTGCAGCAATCATCGAGAAGCGCGATTCGAAAGCGGCGACTGCAAACAGGGCGACGAGCCAGCCGCGCCGCTTACCCGCGAGCTCGACGAGCGCGAGCATCGTGAAGCAGACCGCGGAGACGTGCGCGATGAACCAGACGTCGCCAAGCGCCGCGCACCACAGGAGATCGGTTCCAGCCAAGAGGAACGCGCAGATCCATATGTTCGCCGCGCCGCGCAAACCGAAACGCTCGCCCAGCTCCCACGCGGCTCCGACCGCGACTCCGGCAAGAACGACTGCAAGCGCGGTTTGATTCGTCTGGGCCCCGAAAATTGCGACAAACGGCAGCAGGAGGAACGCGGGCAGCGGCGCCTCGATGACGTAGTAGCGGCCGCCGTAGTTGAGCGCGTCGATGTACGGCCCAGGCCAATCGATCCACGTGCGCCCGTGCAAGAGCGCTTGGGCGAGCAGAACGAAGTTGTTATATGGTGTCGGGCGAAGATGCGAGAGCAGCGCCGCAACGGCGACGGCGACGAGCGCTGCGGCGTACGCAGGTCGCAAGCGCGTCACTACGGCGAAGACGTTGCGTGCACAAGCGGCTCGGGCGGTTGGAAGGTCGAGGACGGCAAGCTCCCGGGAAACCGGTAATCGCTCCAGGCAATGCGCTCGCGCGCCGGTTTTCCTTTTATGCGCGCGTCGGCCACGGCCGTCACCGGCAGCCAGTACTTTCCGTATGGCCCAAAGTCAATCTCGCCGCTTCCCTCAGCGTAGGGGCCGCTGCTGCGAAAGTGCACGTTCCGGGGAAGAAAGTTCGAACCGTCGATCGTCAGACGATCGATGGACGCGCCGGCTGGGTGGCTTAACGGCGTCGCTTCGTAGACGTAATCGAGATGGCGGCCGTCCTTCGCAGTTCCGAGGAAGAGCAGCTCGTACGCGTCGGGCCGGGGAGCGAAACGCGTAACCGAATACGGATCCTCGCGATGCGAAAAGCGCACGATTTTACGGTGGACCGCATTTCCGTCAACGGAGAGCGTCTCGTCGCGCACGTTCGTGCCGCTGCGGTAGATCCGGTGCCGTTGCTCGATATTGGTCGGGCCGGCCTGCGAGACCGTATAGGAGTAGACGACGACTTTCGGCGGCGTCACGGCCGCGACCGCAGCCGCGTATCGCTGCAAGACGTATTGTGAATCGAGCGCCGTCGGGCTCGCACCCAGCAGCGCGCAGAATGCGAGCGGGATGAGCGCGGCGCGCAGTGTCATCTCAAGACCGCGTCACGAACGGCGTCAATCGCCGCCTCAGCGCCGCCGGCCTCCGAGCCGCCGCCCTGAGCCTGACTTGCCTGACCGCCGCCCTTGCCGCCGACGAGCGGCGCGGCGAGCTTCACGAGGTTACCTGCGTGCACGCCGGCCTTGACGAGATCGTCGCTTGCGCTGACCAAGATGCTCACGCTGCCGTTATCGATACCGGCTAGCGCGACGACGCCGCTTTGCAGGCGGCTGCGAATCGCATTCCCGAGATGGCGCAACGATTCGGCATTGGCTTCGTGCACGACGGCACCGACGAAAGCCCGGTCGCCCCGTCGCTCGGCACGCTCGACGTACGTTTGAGCGTCGTTCGCTGCAATTCGTGCGCGCAGCTGCCCGAGCGCCGTCTGCAGGTCCTTGACCTCTCGCTGCATGCGCTCGACGCGCTCGCCCAACTCGTCGGGCGTAGTCGCCAACGCGGACGTGAGCGATCCGATCAGATCACTCTGCCTGCCGACGTACTCTTCGGCCGCCTCGGAAACACACGATTCGATCCGGCGAATTCCGCTGCCGATCGAAAACTCCGAAAGCATGACGAACATCCCAAGTTCGCCGGTCGAGTGCGAGTGCGTTCCGCCGCAGAACTCGATCGACGGACCGGCCTGCACGACGCGGATCATCTCGCCGTAGTTCTCACCGGCCATCCAGATCGCGCCGGTCTTCTTGGCTTCCTCGAGCGGCAAGACGCGCGTGACCAGATGCTCATCCTCGCGAATCATCTCGTTGACGCGATGCGCGACGGAGCGCTTCTCTTCGCTGCTCAGCGCGCCGCCGGGCCAGCGAAAGTCGAAACGCATTCGGTCTATGCCGACCCACGATCCGGCTTGATTGACCTCTTCGCCGAGCACGTCTTTGAGCGCGCGCTGTAACAAATGCGCCGAGGTATGGTGGCGCCGAATCTCACGACGCCAGTGCTCCGAAACGCTGGCGCGAACTCGATCGCCGGTTGCGATCTCACCTTCAAGGACGATGCCATGGTGTGCAATCGCGTCACCCATGTATTGCGCGTCGCGAACTTCGAAGCGAGCGCCATCGGCAAGTAGGATGCCGCGATCGCCGATCTGTCCGCCGCGCTCGGCGTAGAACGAGGTGCGGTCCAAGATCAACGCGCCTTCCTCACCGGCGCGCAGCGACGGCACCGTCGCACCCCCCTTGAGAGCAGCCAGAACTCGACCATCGGCTTCAAGGCCTTCGTCGTATCCGGTGAACTCGCTCGAAATCGCGGGCAAGTCCGCTAACGCAACCACCTCACGTTTGGACGCGGCGTCGCGGCGCGCGCGCTCGCGCTGTTCCTCCATGAGACGATCGAATGCCACAGTATCAACGGAAACGCCTCGCTCGCCGGCGATCTCGCGCGTGAGCTCGAGCGGAAAGCCGTACGTGTCGTGCAGCGCGAAGGCGTCCTCGCCCCCGATCGTTCCGCTACGACGCTCGACTGCATCGTCGATGAGACGGTCGAGCATTGCCATGCCGCGTTCGAGCGTGCGGTCGAAGATCCGTTCTTCCCGGCGCAGCGCCGCATCAATTCGCGCCTCGCCGCCGGCGAGTTCCGGATAGCCCGGTGCGAGCGAACGCACCACGGCCGGAACGAGGTCGGCGAGAAAACCGTCAGGATATCCGAGCAGCTTGCCATTGCGAATCGCGCGCCGAATCAAGAATCGCAGGACGAAACCGCGCTCCGTATTCGACGGGTAAACGCCGTCGTTGATCAAAAACGTGGCGGCGCGAATGTGGTCGGCGATGATATTCTGACGAGCCGCTTGCTCTTGTGGGGTCAGCGTCGTACGCCCGATCGCGGGCTGCGCTGCGACCAAATCGGTGAAGAGGTCGGTCTGATACATCGACGCTACGCCGTTACAGACGGCGAGCATTCGTTCGAGTCCGGCGCCGGTGTCGATCGCTTTGCGCGGCAGCTCCTCGAGCTTGGCGTCGGCCGATCGATTGTATTGTTGAAAGACGATATTCCATATCTCGACGTACCGATCGCCGAGATTCGGACCGGTATCGCCGGGGCCACTTGCGTATTGCTCCCCGGTGTCGTAGAAAATCTCGGTGCACGGCCCGCACGGACCGGTCGCGCCCATCGTCCAAAAATTCTCTTCGTCAAACCGCGTGATTCGCTCCGGCTCGAGTCCAACTTCGTCGTTCCAAAGCCGCTCCGCCTCGTCATCCCCGGTATGAACCGTCACGTACAAGCGCGACGGATCTAAACGCAGCACTTCGGTCACGAACTCCCACGCCCACGCGATCGCTTCACGCTTGTAGTAGTCGCCAAAGCTGAAATTGCCGAGCATCTCGAGGAACGTCCCGTGCCTGCCGGTCCGCCCAACGCTCTCGATGTCGCTCTTCGCGCCGGCCACGCGCAAGCAGCGCTGCACGGTGACGACCCGCGGCGCCGGTGACGGCTGCTCACCGAGAAATACCGGCACGAACTGCTCCATCCCGGCGATCGTGAAGAGCGTCGTCGACATCTCGTGCGGAACCAGACTCGCCGGCGGAAGCAGCTTGTGCTGCTTGCCGACGAAGAAGTCGATCCACGCCTGTCTCAGTTCCTGACTCTTCATCTCTTCACGTATATCGTTACTGGGCAACGGTCGAGTGCGTTCGACATGACACCTTTGTCATCCTGAGCGAAGGCGCGCAGCGCCGAAGTCGAAGGACGCTCGCGTCGGAGCCCCTTCCTCTACACGTCAGGCCTTCTTGAGCCGCGTGCGGCGTCCTATTGCGCCCCTGAATCCGGCAGCCCAACTAATCGGCAAGAACCGCGCGGAGCTTATCTAATGCTTTTGCCTGCAGGCGAGAGACGTGCATCTGCGAGACGTTGAGACGCTTAGCGATCTCGGTCTGGGAGACGGATTCGTAGAAACGCAGGTAGATGATGACGCGCTCGCGCCCGGTCAACACCTCGAATGCGCGCTGCAAGTTGGCGCGGTCTTCGAGCAGCTCCAAGCCTGCGTCCGAGACGCCGACGGTGTCGGCGAGAGTCTGCGATTTCTTATCGGTCTCGCCGGAGACTTCGCTGTCGAGCGAAAGCAGATTGTACGCCTGCCCGAGCTCTTGAGCCTCGAGGATCTCGTCTTCACCTGCTTTTAAGTGCTCGGCGAGCTCGCCGACGGTCGGACTTCGGCCGAGCTCGACCGCGAGCTTATCGTTGGCGCGATTGACCGCGAGATTGAGTTCCTGCAACCGGCGTGGCACTTTTACGGCCCAGCCTTTGTCGCGAAAGTACCGCTTGATCTCGCCGACGATCGTCGGCGTCGCGTAGGTCGTGAACTCGACCCCGCGCTCCAAGTCGAACCGATCGATCGCTTTGAGCAGTCCAACCGTTCCGACTTGAACGAGATCGTCGAGCGGCTCGCCGCGATTGGCGAATCGTACCGCGAGAAACCGCACGAGATTGAGATGAACGACGACGAGCTCGTCGCGCAGACCTTCGTACGTATGGTCGGGACGTTGCGGATGACCGGTGTGAACGTTACGCGCGCGAATGAAGCGCGTAAAAAGCGCGCGAGTTCGCTCCCGCTCGGGGCGTGCTTCGTCCCTTTCGGACACTAGCGAGTCACGGGGACGGGGCGGTTGCCAGCCTCTTTACCATCAGCAGATCGGTTCCGTGCTGCGGATGAACGTCGTAGCTCACTTCGTCCATCAGGGTGCGGATTAAGAATACTCCCAGACCCGCGATGCGCGCTTCCTCGAAATTCATACGCTGACGTTCGGTGGCATCTACGAGGTGGCGTCCGGTGTCGTGCACGCGGACGCGCAGCGAGTCCGCGAGCGCTTCGCAGGTGAGCGAAATGAACTCGCCATGACTCTCATGCTGGATCACGGCGGTGCAAGCCTCAGCTACGGCGAGCTTGACGTCCTCTATCTCCTCGATCGAAAAGCGCAGCCGGTTCGCGACCGTCGCCGCCGCGAGCCGCGCGAGCGCGACCCACTCGGGACGAGCGGGAATACGCAGTTCGACCAGTTCGGGGAGGTCGTGCTCGACGGCCTGGTTCATACCAAAGCCTTCATCGCGGCGTCTTCGCTGTCGAAGATCCCGAAGATCTTGACGAGTCCCGTGATATCGAAGATCTTCTTGATTTGCGGATTAGTGCAGACCAAATTCACCGAGCCGCCATGCTCGCGGACCCGCTTGAGGCCGCCGATCAGCACGCCGAGACCCGTCGAGTCTATATAGCGTACCTTCTCGAGGTTGATCACCAGGTGATAGACGCCGCGATCGATTAGCGCACCGATCGCATCTTTCACCTTGGGCGATGTGTAGACGTCGATTTCACCAGTAAGGTCAACGACGTAACAATCGCCCGGCGCTTCGCGGACGTTCACCTTGATATCCAACGGTTATCCCTCGGCTTTCCGCTGCAGTTCGTCGGCTGTCTCTTGGGCTGCGGCTTGGCCTTCGGCGATTGCGGCGTCGAGGTTTGCGCGCGCACTCTCCACGACTTTGCGTCCGCGCTCGTAGAGGTCCGAGACGCTCGACTGCCATTGCGAGGTTACGTCGTTGAATTTGCCGCGAAGATCGCCGGTCGCATCCGCTGCGAAGTTGCCGGCCTGACGCGCCTTTCCGGCGAGCTGATCGCGGGCTTCCTGTTGCGCCAGCAGTACCGCCGCGGTGCCGCCGACGACGGCGCCGATCACCAAGCCGGCGAAAAAGCCGCCACCCCCGCCATTGCCTTTATCCATGCTCATCTACTCCCTGTCATTTCGATCTTTTCCACTAACCAAACGTCGCAAACCCGCCGTAACCCCACCAACCGTGGCGCCGATATTGACGATTGCCGGCACGACCGCACTCTTCGTCAAGTCCGCCGTCTGCGATACCGAATCGGCAGTGCCCTGGACTGACTTTACGAGCTTGTCGACCTGCGCCAGCGTATTGATCACCGGCTCGCGGATCTGGTCGATTTCGTCGACCACCTGCTTCAAGGTCGCGCGGAATTCCGTTAGCTCGCGAGCGATCGCCAAGCTCCCGATCAAAACACCGACTCCGATCAAAAGAGCACCGATCCCGCCGAGCACATCAAGAATCAGAGTGCCGTACTCAGTACCGCTCAAGCTTTTCTCTCCAGCCGCGCGCCGTTCGTTTTGATTCTACCCATTCCCCCTGCAAGTGTCCCGGTCGGCCGACGCACGTCCGCGACGAGGGCCGGTAGAACCTCCAAAACGTGCTCGATCTCAGCCGGCGTGGTCCCCATTCCCAGCGAAAATCGAATCGCTCCCCGTTGCCATCGGCTCTCGAGCCCCAGCGCGGCCAGGACGTGGCTGGGCTCGAGACTGCCCGAGGTGCAGGCGCTTCCGGCCGAGGCCGCGATCCCCGCGAGATCGAGCGCGATGAGGAGCGCCGCCGAGTCGGCGCCGGCGAAGCTCACGTTGAGGATGCTTGGCAGCCGTGGCTCCGCTCCGTTGACCCTGACGTCGGGAATGGTTGCCAGGATGCCGGCCTCGAGACGGTCGCGTAGTGCGGCCACGAGCCTGCTCTGATTCGGGCGTTCGAGCTGCGCCAGCTCGAGCGCGCGGGCCATTCCGACGATCCCCGCGACATTCTGGGTGCCTGGGCGCAGCCCAAACTCTTGGCCTCCGCCGTAGATAATCGGCGATATCGGCGTCCCTCGGCGGATGAACAGCGCGCCAACCCCTTTTGGCCCGTGGAACTTGTGCGCCGAGAGCGAGAGCAGATCAACGTCCAGCTCCCGCACGTCCAGTGGGAGCCAGCTGGGAGCCTGCACGGCGTCGGTGTGAAAAAGCAGGCCGCGCCGGTGGGCGATCCCAGCCAGCTCGGCGACCGGATTGACGGTCCCGATTTCATTGTTAGCATACCCAACGGAGGCGAGAATCGTGCCCGGATGAAGAGCCTCCGAAAACGGGGCCGGCGCGAGACGGCCGTTCGAGTCGACCGGGAGCACGGTCGCTTTAACGCCTTCCTCGGCGAGACGCTCGAATGCCGCGAGTACCGAGGCATGCTCGGTTGCTGCTGCGACGACCCCGCTCCCCGGCGGGCCGGCTCGGGCAACTCCCACCACCGCGAGATTGTTAGCTTCGGTGCCGCTCGAGGTAAAAACGATCTCGCTCCGCGACGCTCCCAACAGCGACGCAATGCGTTCTCGCGCCGCGTCTAGCACGGCGCGCGCTCGCCGTCCCTCGTCGTGTAGTGAATTTGGGTTATAATTTGTTTCGCATGCGACGCGCATCGCGTCGGCGACGTCGGCACGCAGCGGCGTTGTTGCAGAATTGTCGAGATGAAATTCGGTCCGAATTCACAGGTCGCTCACAGTATGAGGTTCTATCATCGGGGTGTGCGAAGCTCCAACGCACACTCCGAGAAGTAGCAACGGGAAACTGGCGGTCCGAGAATCACTCGGACCGCCTTTTTTTGTTAAAGTAGCGGCGTCCGCTCAGGGCCGGCGGCAGATTGAGCGTAACGACGTCGTAGTCGTCATGAGCCCTTCGACTTCGCTCAGGATGAACTTCGTGGTAACCCTTCCCGTATCCGAGCTGCCGCATCAAACCCGTCGGCGCGTTGCGCAGGTGCATCGGAACCGGATCGTTGCGCGTTTCTACGACGTCCTCCATCGCGGCGCCAAACGCACGTCCAACTTCATTGCTCTTGGGCGCCGTCGCTAGATAGAGCGTGGCGTGAGCGAGTGGGAAGAATCCTTCGGGCATACCGACGAAATGTACGGCCTGTTGCGCGGCGACTGCTACTTGCAGTCCGTTCGAATCCGCGAGACCGACGTCTTCCGAAGCGAGGATCACGAGCCGCCGTGCGATGAAGAGCGCATCCTCGCCACCGTCGATCATCCGCGCGAGCCAGTAGAGCGATGCGTCGGCGTCGCTCGCGCGAACGGATTTGATGAAAGCGCTGACGATATCGTAATGCATCTCGCCGCCTTTGTCGTACTGCGAGGCGCGCCGCTGCACCGCTTCGCGCACGAGTGACGCGTCGATCGCGCCGCCGTCGTCACGGGCGGTCGCCGAGGCGGCCGCGAACTCGAGTGCGTTGAGCGCCGCACGCGCGTCGCCGTTAGCGAGCGAGATCAAGAGCCGGCGGGCCTCGTCGTCGAGCGTTACGTTTCGATCGCCGAGCCCGCGCTCGCGGTCCTCCAGCGCTCGATCGACGATATCGCCGATATCGTCGTCCGAGAGCGGCTGCAGCACGAATACGCGCGCCCGCGAGAGGAGCGCCGAGTTGACCTCGAAGGACGGGTTCTCAGTTGTCGCGCCGATGAACGTTACGGTGCCGTCCTCGACGTACGGAAGTATGGCGTCCTGCTGCGCTTTATTGAACCGATGAATCTCGTCGATGAAGAGCACGGTCCGCATGCCGACTCGTCCCCGCGCCTTCGCCTCGCCGACGACCCGCCGCAAATCCGCAACGCCGGCGCTTACCGCCGACATTCCTTCGAAGTGTGCGCCGGTAGAGCTCGCGATGATCTGCGCTAGCGTTGTCTTTCCGCTCCCCGGCGGACCCCAGAGAACCATCGACGGCACCGCGTCGCGTTCGATTGCGGTTCGCAGGGCGCGACCTTTGCCGAGAAGCGGCTCTTGCCCGACGAATTCGTCGAGGGTACGCGGCCGCATGCGGGCCGCAAGTGGCATCTCTTGACGAGCGAAGCCGAGCATGAGTTGTTTGCAGCGCTACGGAGCGGAGCTTGGAACAGGCTCCGTGAGAGCGTTCTTGGGAACCTTGATGGGACGCGGCGTGGCCAGCTTGCGGTGCATCTCACCCGGAAACGCGATCGTAACGTCGCCTTCGGCATGTGCGCTGCCGCTGACCGTGTTGTAGAGGACCTTGTGCGCCGTCATGTTGCGCGCGCCCTCGCTAATGTGGACGGCCCCTTCGAGCAGCAGCGTATGCGCGTCGTCGTCGAGCGTGCCGGTGTTCGCATCTACCACCGTGTCGGCCTGAACGTAGTGCACGTTCCCGATCGCTTTGTAGAGCTTCGCCGCTCCATCGACCTGCGCTTTATCTGCGGTCAACGTCGAAGGGCTCGGCGCGCCCGGCGTCGGACCTCCCGCGATACTCTGCGCGTTGCCCTGCGTGTCGTGCATGACGACGTGTCCGTTCAGGAAGAGCAGCTTCTTTTTATAGTTTCCGTTGGCGCGATCGGCACTGACGTCGCCGCCGGCGCGCGTCATCACGACCTTGTTCGGCGTGCTGAAGTCGCCGTTTTTGAAGTTTGCGTCAAGCGAGCTTGCGTGCACCGTCCAGACTCCCATATCGAAGGAAGCGGGCGCCGCGCCTGACGAGGCGCCCGGCGCCGGCGATGCAGAGTGCCCCGGCGATGCAGAGCGCGCCGGCGATGCAGCGCGGACGGGCGGATGCGGAGGGGGTGAGTTTGGGGATGCGGCCGCGGCGAAGGACGTCGCTAATGCGACGGCGCCGCCGAGCGCGAAGATTGACCGAATCATTGTCGTTGAGTACGTACCTTTACCGTTGGGCGTTCGATCGGTCCGAGCAGCTCGACGAGGCGCTTCTCGGAGACGACGCCTTCTCGAAGCAAACGCGCGTGGCTACCGGAAAGATCGACGATTGACGATTCGATATTATAGCGCGTCGGTCCGTGTTCTACCAAAAGATCGGCGGCCGGAAGCATCGAGCGGTCAGGTCCGCCGAGATAGCGAGTGCCGCCGCGCGGATTCGCGGTCGTCCCGGCGATTGGCCCGCAGCGTTCGAGCACGACGCGAGCAAAGGCATCGTCGGGCACGCGAAATGCGAGCGTCTGCAAGCCTGCCGCCAATTCGTCGCTGACGAACGCCGGCTTGCGTACCAGCAGAATCACCGGTGCGGGGAGCAACCGTTTGGCGGCCGTAATCGCGAGCGGGTTGTTGGCTGCGTACTCTAAGAACTCCGCCGCCGTCGCGACGTGCATCGTCAGCGGCCGGTTGTCGGGGCGCCCCATCGCGACGTAGACGCGATCAATTGCTTCGTAATCGTAAGGATCGCATCCGATAAGGTAGCTGGTGTCGTTTGGAAAGATGACGGTTCCCCCTGAGTAGACGACGGTCGCGACCTCTTCGGCGATCGCGTCGACTCCGGCGGCGCCCGCATCGATGATCCGCAAGTTATGGAACCTTTAAACGCGCAATCTTGCGCCGGTACCTATCGCAACGCAGGAGAGAGGGTCGTCGGCAACGATCGCCGGGACGCCCGTGACCTCGGAGAGCAGCTTCTCGAATCCGCGCAACAGCGCTCCGCCTCCGGTGAGAATGATGCCGCGATCGATGATGTCGGCAGAAAGCTCCGGCGGCGTCTTCTCGAGCACGGCTTTGACCGCTTCGACGATCGCGGCGATCGGCTCGGAGAGCGCCTCGCGAATCTCTTCGCTCGTGATCTTGACGGTCTTTGGCAAGCCGTTGATCAAATCTCGCCCGCGAATCTCCATCGCAAGCTCCTGTTCGAGTTTGTAAGAGGATCCGATTTTGATCTTGATCTCCTCGGCCGTACGCTCGCCAATCATCAGATTGTAAACGCGGCGAATGTAACGGACGATCGCCTCGTCCATCTTATTCCCGGCGACCCGCAGCGATTGCGAAACGACGATTCCACCGAGCGAGATCACGGCTACGTCGGTCGTGCCGCCGCCGACGTCGACGACCATATTGCCGGCCGGACCTCCGATCGGCAGTCCGGCGCCGATTGCCGCTGCCATCGGCTCTTCGATGATGGCGACCTCGCGCGCGCCCGCTAGTTTAGCAGCGTCTTTGACGGCGCGCTCTTCGACGCTGGTGATCTCGGCGGGGACGCAGATCGTGACGTGCGGCTTCGGCTTGAAGATCGACGACCACCACGAGCGATCTTTCATTACCTTCTTGATGAAGTACGAAAGCATCGCTTCGGTAACCTCAAAATCAGCGATCACGCCGTCGCGCAAGGGACGAATCGCTTGAATATGCGACGGCGTTCGGCCGAGCATCTGGCGGGCCTCCTCCCCGACCGACAGGATCCTGCCGGTGTTTATGTCCTTCGCCACGACCGACGGCTCGCGCAAAACGATGCCCTTACCCTTGACGTGAACGAGCACGTTCGCCGTGCCGAGATCGATCCCGATGTCCAAAAGTAACTCCTATGGATGAAAGCTTATCCGGTCGCAGAAACGCGTGGATACTCGCTTGTCTCGAACAATCCCGTTGGCTCGACGAGCGGCGTCACGCCGCTGCTCCGCTGCACCTGCGCTCCAAGCTCCGACAGGAGCTCCTCGAGACGTTCGTAACCGCGGTCGATATACTCGAGTCCGATGATCTCCGTCTCGCCGGCGGCGGCGAGGCCGGCGACGACGAGCCCGGCACCGGCACGGATATCCGGGGCTTCGACCGGCGCACCGGAGAGCTGCTTGGGACCTTTGATCACGGCCGCATTGCTCTCCATCGTCACTTTGACGTCCGCGCCCATGCGCGCCAGTTCGTTAACGTAGGAAAAGCGCGCGTTAAAAATCGACTCCTCCACGACGCTCGTCCCCGGGCAGGTGCAGAGAAAGCCTACGATTTGCGGCTGAAGATCGGTTGGGAAACCCGGATAGGGAGCGGTGAGAATCCCCGTTCCGCCCGTTACGCCGTCGGCCTTCACCCGGATCCAATCGTCGCCCGTCATCGTGACGACGCCGCACTCGACGAGCTTGGTCGTCAGCGCATCTAAGTGATCGGGCCGGCATTTCGTCACCGTGACGTCGCCGCGCGTGACGGCGCCGGCCAGCAATAGCGTGCCGGTGACGATGCGATCGGGAATGATCTCGTACTCGACGCCGTAAAGCTCGCTGACACCGTCGATCACGATTGCATCGGTGCCTTGCCCGGAAATCTTGGCGCCCATTGCAATCAGGAAGTTCGCTAGGTCGACGACCTCCGGCTCCATCGCGACGTTTTCGAGTTTAGTCGTGCCTTCGGCGACGACCGCCGCGAGCATCGCGTTCTTGGTTGCGCCGACGCTCGGCATCCGAAACTCAATGGTAGCGCCGCGCAATCGCGGCCCGCGCGATTGCGCGATCAGATACCCATGCGCGTTGCGAACGTCGCAGCCGAGCGCGAGGAAGGCTTGTTCGTGCATGTCGGTCGCTCGCGTACCGAGCACGCAGCCGCCCGGCAGAGGTACTTCGGCGCGCCCAAAACGCCCGAGCAGCGCTCCGACGACGTCGAACGACGCCGCCAGCTTGCGCACGAGCGCGTACGGCGCGCGGTACGACGCCACGTTGCTCGCATCGATCGTCACGGTATTGTCGCCCTCGTAGCGCAGCCGCGCGCCTAAGGCCTCGAGCAGCGACGACATCACGGAGACGTCGGTAATGCGCGGAACGCGGCGGAGGGTGACGGTACCTTTGGCGAGCAGCGAGGCGGCCATGATCGGCAGCGCGGCGTTCTTCGCGCCGTGCGTCGCGACCGAACCCTCCAGTCGCGCGCCACCCCGGATCCGAAGCGTCGTCTCGAGCCGATCGAGCATATTAATGGCCTGTTCGCGCAGGCTGACCGCTCGCCTACCTATGCCCGGTTAGCCGCAGTTTCGCGTTGGCAAACTCGATGATCGCCTGCTCGCGCGCGTAGAGCGCGCTATCGCCGGCGGCGGCCTTCTGCCGCTCCGTGGCCTCGCTCAACTCTTGACGCGCCTCGGCAACGACGACTTCCTCGAACCGCACCGCCTCGTCGACGAGAACCGTGACGCGGTCGGGAAGCGCCTGCATGAATCCTTCGCTCGTCGCCAGTTCGAGACGCGTGCCGCTACCGTCGACGAGAACGTTTGCTCGCAAAACGCCGGGTCGCAGCGCCGCCAAGAACGGCGCGTGACGCGGAAGGATGCCTTCCTCGCCTTCGGTGGTCACGACAATAACGAGCTCGGCGTCGCCTTCGAAGACAATCTGCGTCGGCGTTACGAGCTTGAGCGGAACCGTACTAGCCACGTGGCTTACTTCGCCATCCGCTCGGCGTTCTCGCGCACCTCGTCGATCGTGCCGGCGTAGAAGAACGCTCCCTCGGGCAAATCGTCGACCTTCCCGTCGAGAATCTCCTTGAACGAGGCGACCGTCTCGGGAAGCTTGACGTACTTGCCGGGCCGCCCGGTGAACTGCTCGGCAACGAAGAACGGCTGCGAGAAGAAACGTTGAATGCGACGGGCGCGGGCGACCGCGACCTTGTCGTCTTCCGAGAGTTCCTCGACGCCTAGAATGGCGATGATGTCCTGCAAATCGCGATAGCGCTGCAGCACCTCTTGGACCCCGCGCGCAACCGCGTAATGTTCTTCGCCGATGATCTGCGGATCGAGGATTCGCGACGTCGACGCGAGCGGATCGACGGCCGGATAGATGCCCAGTTCCGAAATCGGGCGCGAAAGCGCGGTCGTGGCATCGAGGTGCGCGAAGGTCGTCGCAACGGCCGGATCGGTATAATCGTCGGCCGGAACGTAAACGGCTTGCACCGAGGTGATCGACCCCTTGCGCGTCGACGTGATGCGCTCCTCGAGCACACCCATATCGGTGCCGAGCGTCGGTTGATAACCGACCGCCGACGGCATGCGGCCCATCAACGCGGAGACTTCGGAGCCGGCCTGCATGTAACGAAAGATGTTGTCGATGAAGAGCAGTACATCGGCGCCCAGTTCGTCGCGAAAGTACTCCGCCATCGTGACTCCGGTCTGGGCGACGCGAAAGCGAACGCCCGGCGGTTCGTCCATCTGCCCGAAGACGAGCGTCGTCTGCGCGAGAACGCCCGACTCTTTCATTTCGAGCCAAAGGTCGTTGCCTTCGCGCGTGCGCTCGCCGACGCCGGTAAAGACCGAGAAGCCTTTGTGAACGTAGGCGATGTTCCGAATCAACTCCTGAATCAACACGGTCTTGCCGACACCGGCGCCGCCGAAGAGCCCGACCTTTCCGCCGCGTGTATAAGGCGCCATCAGATCCACGACTTTGATACCGGTTTCGAAGATGCGCGCGGTCGGCTCTTGGTATTTGAACGCCGGCGCCGGACGATGGATCGGCCAGCGCGCCGCCGCCTTCACCGGCTCGTCGCTGTCGATCGTCTCGCCGAGCACGTTGAAAAGGCGCCCGAGCGTACCTTCGCCAACCGGCACTTCGATCGGGCCGCCGGTGCTCTGGACCGCGTCGCCGCGCACGAGTCCGTCGGTCGATCCGAGCGCCAAGCAACGCACCTGATTGTCTCCGAGCCCGTCCTGCACTTCGAGCGTCAGCTCGCGCGCCGCCATCGCGGTTCCGCCCAGCGTGGCCTGACCGTCGTTGGATGCGGCTTGCTTTGCGGCCGAAGTGTTGACGCCGACGCGCAACGCGTCGTTAATTCTCGGTAACGTCTCGGGCGTGAACTCAACGTCGACGACGTTGCCTAGCACTTGAACGACCTTACCAGTATCAGCAGCCATGTCTACAGTTCCTTAATAAGCGAGATGATGGTCAAGCTCGTTACGCAGCGCCGAGCGCTTCGGCGCCCCCCACGATCTCGAGCAGTTCCTTGGTGATTGCCGCTTGCCGCGCATTGTTCATCGCGATGGTGAGCTCGTCGATAAGCTTCGAGGCATTATCCGTCGCGTTGGTCATCGCAACGAGCTGAGCGGCGAAGAAGGCGGCGTCGGTCTCGAGCATCGCGGAATAGATTGTGAACTCGAGATACTTCGGGAGCAGTCGCGATAGCACGAACTCGGGAGAGGGCGCAAACTCGATCGCTCCCTTCGTCTGGGCTGCGCCTCGCTCAGGACTGCGCTCGCGCAGTTTATCCTGAGCGGAGTCGAAGGGCTCGCTTGCCGATAAGGTAGTTTCAATTGGGACGAGCTTGCGCGTCTGGGGCCGCTGCGACATCATCGTTACCAGCTTCTGCGATACCAACACGATCTGCGAGATAGCGCCGCCGTTGAAGTCGTCGGTCGCCGCGGTGGCGGCTTCGCGAGCCGTTTCGATCTTTGAAGGTGCACCCAGCAGCCACGTCCGGTGGTCGGGCATGCCCATGCGACGCACCGCGTTGCGCGCTTTCGTACCGATCGTGTAATACTTCACCGCGCTCTGAGTGCGCGCAAAGACTTCGGCGGCGGCGATCGCATTTGAGTTGAACGCACCGGCGAGCCCCTTGTCGGCGGTGATCAGAACGATCCCCGCGGGCGCGCCTTCTCTCCCCGGCTTCATGAACGGGTGCTCCACCGACGTCACCGCGCCCATCAGGTCGGTCAGCATCTCCGCCAGCGCGTCGGCGTAAGGACGCGCGCGCTTCTGTGCCGCCTCGGCACGACGTATCTTCGCGGCGGCGACCTGCTTCATCGCCTTCGTGATCTGCTGGGTGTTCTTGAGCGACCGGATCCGGTCGCGCAAATCCCTGACTGTCGGCATTAAAAGCTCTTATTAAACTCGGTTAGCGCGGCGTCGAGCTGCTTGCGCGTTTCGTCGGAGAGCTGACCGCTCTGCGCGATCGCTGCCGTGATCTCGGGATGCTTGTCGTGCAGGAAGTCGATCAACGCGGCGGCCCAGTTCTGCAGGCGCGGGGTCGGAATGTCGTTGACGAATCCGTTAGTCGCAGCGTAGATGATCGCGACCTGATCTTCGGTAGGCTGCGGCTGATACTGAGGCTGCTTCAAGAGCTCGGTGAGCTTCTCGCCGCGCATTAGCTGGTTCTGCGTGGCTTTGTCGAGATCGCTCGAAAGTTTGGCGAAGGCGGCGAGATCGCGATACTGCGCCAGCTCGAGTTTCAGCTGGCCGGCGACCGATTTCATCGCTTTCGTCTGCGCGGCGCCACCGACGCGCGAGACCGAGAGCCCGATGTCGACGGCTGGTCGAATTCCTTGGAAGAAAAGCTGCGGCGTCAGGTAGATCTGGCCGTCGGTAATCGAGATCACGTTCGTCGGAATGTACGCCGAGAAGTCGCCGGCCTGCGTTTCGATCACCGGCAACGCCGTCATCGAACCGCCACCCATCTCGTCGGAGAGCTTGGCCGCACGCTCCAACAGACGCGAGTGCAGGTAGAAGACGTCGCCGGGATAGGCCTCGCGTCCCGGCGGCCGGCGCAGCAACAGCGACATCTCGCGGTACGACTGCGCGTGCTTGGTCAGATCGTCGTAAACGATCAGCACGTCTTTGCCCGCGTACATCAACTCCTCAGCCATCGCGCAGCCGGCAAACGGCGCGAGCCAACGAAGCGCAGCGGCCTCGGCGGGACTAACCGCAACGATCGTCGTGTACGGCATCGCCCCTTTCTGCTCGAGCACTTGGGCGAGGGCGGCGACTGTCGAACTCTTCTGACCGATTGCAACGTAGACGCAGAAGACGTTGCGTCCGCGCTGGTTGATGATCGTATCGACCGCCATCGCCGTTTTGCCGGTCGAGCGGTCGCCGATGATCAGCTCGCGCTGCCCGCGGCCGATCGGTATGAGCGCGTCGATGGCGCGAATTCCGGTTTGCAGCGGCTGTTTGACGGGCTGGCGCTGGACGACCGTCGGCGCGATGTTCTCGACCGTGCGGAAGCGCGTCGTTTGAATTTCGCCCTTCCCGTCAATCTCAAGTCCGAGCGGACTGACGACCCGCCCGAGCAGCGCTTCGCCGACCGGAACCGACGCGATGCGGCCGGTGCGTCTGACGCTATCGCCCTCCTTGATATCGACGTCGGGACCCATGATCACGACGCCGACGTTGTCCTCTTCGAGGTTGAGTGCGACGCCTTGCAGCCCATTGGCGAACTCGACCAGCTCGGACGAGCGAACCCCGCGCAGACCGTAGACACGAGCGAGGTTCGCGCCGACTTCGATGACGGTTCCGACCTCGTCTTCTTGAATGCCGGTTTTGAACTGCTCGATCTGTTGCTTGAGGAGACCGGCGATTTCGTCAGCGTTTATCATAATCTGCTTTCTGTCGAATGTGGGCTTACGTGGCCAGCGTGAGGTCGCGAGCGAGCGCGCTAAGGCGTCCGGAGATGGAGTCGTCGATTCGGCGATCGCCCATCATGATGCGCAGACCGCCGATGAGTTGCGGATCGACGACCTCGGTAACCTCGAACTTCTTTCCGTAGAGCGACTCGAGTTTCGTCACCAGCCGCGAGAGCTCGTCGCGATCGAGCCTCCTTGCCGACTCCAACCTGAGCGCTTCGGCGCCGCGCGCCGCCCGCTCGAGCGCGAGATACTCGGCAACGATCGTCTTGAGCAAAACTTCGCGGCGTTTGCGGACCAGCAAGAGCAGCGCGTGCAAAGCAATCGGATGAACTTTTCCTTCGAACGTCTCGGCCAGCACGCGCTCTTTGGAGGGGCGATCTATCACCGGCGACTCGAAGAAGTCGTTGACGAGGCCCGGAGCTCCGACTGCTCCGGCCAGCATTTGCAAATCCTCACTCACGCGCGCGACGGCTTCCTGCTCGCGCGCCAGCGTGGCGACGGCAACTGCGTAGCGGCGAGCGAGCGTCTGACTAACCATGCGCGACGCTCTCCAGCGAATCGGCAAAGCGATCGACGAGACGAGCGTCGAGCGCCGGCCCAATGCGTTGCGCGGCCTCTTGGCGGGCGAGCTCCAGCGCCCGCGCGACGATATCGTCGCGCAACCGCTGACGCGCCGCCGTGAGGGCGCGCTCGAGTTCTCGCGCGGCGTCGGCCAACGCGCGTTCGCCGGCGGCGGTCGTCTCTTGCAGCAGAGCCTGGCGTTCGTGCTCGGCTCGCGCGCCGGCGCGCCCTTCGATCAGCGTCGCATCGTGCCGCGCCGTGTCAATTTCCGAGCGCAACGTTTCGAGGGCGGCCTTAACTTCGTCGCGATGCCGTTCCGCTTCCGCGATCTGGCGGTTGCTGCGCTCTTGGGCCGCCATAAAGACCGGCAGGAGCCACTTAAACCACATGAAGACGAGGACGCCGATAAAGACGATCGACGAAACGATCTGGCTCCAAACGGCGATTTCGAAGTAGAGTTTCGAGTCACTCATGGCCCTGCCTCGGGAACGACGCGCCGCAGCATGAGCCCGGCAAGCCCGCGTACCGCCTCGCTCTCGCCGGCACGCGCCGCCTCGAGCTCCGCCTGCGCCGTTTTCTGTGCCTGTTCGATGATGCTTTGCGCCTGCTGTCCGTAACGCGTCGCGAGTTCGGCCGCTTCGTTCGACGCGGTCGCGCGCGCGCTCGATACCCGATGCTCGGCTTCGCGGCGCGCGGCGGCGCGGACGCCTTCCGCCTCGGCGCGTAAGCTGCGCGCTTCGTGTTGGTAGCGGTCGTAATCTGAGACGAGGCTATTGATGTACTGGCGGCGCTTCGCAATCGCACTTGCGACGGGTCGCAAAAAGACCACGTTGAGCACCGCGAAGAAAATCGCGAAGTTCACGAGCTGCACGACCAGCGTCCCGTTGATGCAGAGAAAACCGAGTGCTTCGCAGCTCATTTAACCAGCGAGGTGACGATCTGTGGAACCTTTGCGACCACGAGCAAGATGTAGAACGAGAGCGCGATCGCGATGAACGGCACTGCCTCCAGCACGCCGACGCCCAAGAACATGAAGAGAAAGATGTTCGGGCGCGCCTCGGGTTGGCGAGCGATCGATTCGACGGCTTTTGACGCGACGATGCCGTCGCCGACCGCGGAGCCGAAGGCGACCCCCGAGATTACGATTCCGAAGCAGAGTACCGCAGCCGCGGCAATTAGAGCTTCTGGGTTCACAAACGTTCCTTTCTAGTGATCGTCTCTAGTGTTCGTCGGCAAGCGCCAACGACATGTAGACGATTGCCAGCAACGTGAAAACGAAAGCCTGGATCGTTCCGACGAAGAAGTTGAAGAACTGAATCAGGATCGGAACGACGGTGACGCCCAGCGACAGATTGAAGAATCCGATGCTGATGTGCGCCAAGATGATCGAAGTGACGATGACGAAGAGCAGCTCTCCGACGAAGATGTTGAAGAAAAGCCGCGCCGCGAGCGTGATGGGCCGCAGGATCTCGTCGAGGATGTTGATGGGCAAAAGCGCCGGAAAAGGTTTTAAGACGTGACCGAAATAGCCCAAGCCCTTCTTGCGAAACGCGACGACTTGGATCGTGCAGAAGACGACCAGCGCCAGCGGTACGACCGTGTTGAGGTCGGCCGTCGGCGATCCGCCAAACGGCAGACCGAGCGCTTTAAAGGGCAGCATCCCGAACTGGTTTAGCAAAAAAATGAAAAAGAAGAGCGCCACGAAGAACGGGACGAACGGCTCGCCGCCCTCGCCCAAGACGCTGGTGACGAGATCGGCGATGTAATTAAAAACGGCTTCGAGGATCGCTTGACGCTTGCTGACGTAAGGCGAACGGTAACTCGCGCCGATCCAGCCGAAAAAGATCAACGCGACGACCATGACCAACCATGTCGTCGTGATGGTGTCGGCATGAACCGCACCGAGCACCGGCAGATGCCACTGAATATGTTCGCCGATCTGTTCGTGCACGCGTTACTCTCGGAAGGCTCGCGACGCGCCCCACGCATACGCAGCGAGCGGGAAGAAGAAACCGGCCAAAAACGGCCCGAGCGACCACCAGGGACCGCGGGCCGCCAACGCCGCGGCTACTATACTAAAAGCGGCCAGGCGCAGTAAACTACTTATCCCAAAGAAGACGGCGCTCTGCTTTTCGACTAAACGCTCGCTTCCATGCATGATGGCGAGCGTGTTGGCGATGCCGCACGCAAATCCCACGCCCAGCGCCAAGCTCGCCCGCCAGTCCCAGGCCAGGAGGAGGAGCGACGCAGCGACTCCGATCCCCGCGGTCCGGCCCGCGACGGTCCACTTGAGCCGGTAATAGGCCTTCATCGAATAGATCGAACGATGAGCCGCAGCGCGGAGAGACCGCCTACCGCCGCGCCGAGCAAAAGCCCCGCTGGTACGAGCAGGGGCTGGTTGAAATGTCTATCCGCCGCGATCCCGCCCAAGAGTCCGATTACCGCGGCGCCGGCGAAGGTGCCGCCGGCAACCAAGACCGGCAGGAGCGGCTTCACGGGCTCGAGGCGGCGGAACCGGCGGGCGCGCCCGCGGAGAACGGGGAGGGATAGGAGCCGCCGCGCAGCCGGGCCAACAGCCACGCCGCGATCCGTTCCGAAGCGTGTCCGTCACCGTACGGATTGACGGCCTGGGCCATGCGCGCGTAGGCGGCAGGGTCGGTCAGCAGGCGGCGTGCAGCCGCCACGATGCGTTCGCGGTGCGGGCCGACCAGCTCGAGCGTTCCGGCCAGCAAACCCTCAGGGCGCTCGGTCTCATCGCGCATAACCAAGACTGGCTTACCGAGACACGGGGCTTCCTCTTGAAGACCGCCTGAGTCGGTGAGGACGAAGACCGAGTCTCTGACCGCCGCGACCATCTCGGCATAGCCAATCGGGCCGACCAGAATGACGCCGGCGACGTCGTCGAGTACGGCGTGAGCGACGGGAGCAACCCGCGGCGACGGGTGAACGGGCCAGTAGAGCTGCGGCCGTGAGGGCAGTTCGGCAATCTCCCGCAACGCTTCGCAGATCTCGCGCATGTGCTCGTGATTCTCGCGACGGTGTGCCGTGACGACGATCGTCGGCCGGCTGGGATCGATCTTACTCCAGCGCGGCGGATGTGGGAGATCCGCGCGAGCGGAAGTATCGTGGAAGGCGTCGATCACCGTATTCCCGGTGACGACGATGTCGTCGGTCGCGATGTTCTCTACCAGCAGATGCTCTCGCGCGAGCGAGGTCGGCGCAAAATGGTACGACGTGATGGCGCCGGTGAGGCGGCGGTTCATCTCTTCGGGATAGGGAAGCCAGCGGTTCTTCGTGCGAAGGCCCGCCTCGACGTGACCGACCGGAATTTGCCGGTAAAACGCAGCCAGCGCCGCGGCCGTACTCGTCGTAGTGTCGCCGTGTACCAGCACGACGTCGGGCGCGGCTTCGGCTAAAACGCCTTCCATCCGCGTCAGCACGCGCGTCGTTACCTGCGTCAGCGTCTGATCTTCGGTCATAACGTTCAGATCGTAGTTCGGCGCGATCGCGAAAAGCGCCAGCAGATCGTCGAGCATCTTGCGGTGCTGTGCCGTAACGCAGACGAAGTCGTCGATCTGCGGATGTTCGCGCAAGGCGTGGACGACTGGCGCCATCTTGATCGTGTCGGGACGCGTCCCAAAGACGCTCATGACTTTGAGCTTTGCGCTCATATGGTGTGTAGCAACCTCGTTACGTGGCGTGTCGAAAAACGTGCGTAAACTCGCCGGAGAAGGCGAGGGCGACCGCCCCGAGCACGAAACAGACGGCATAAAGCAGCAAGACGGCTTGGCGCACGTTGAGCCCGAAACGGAATATCAGCTGATGGTGAAAATGGCCGCGGTCGGCCTCCGCAATGTGCTTGCCGCTGGTCGCGCGACGCACTATTGCGGCGGCCGTGTCGAGTACCGGAAGCGCGAGCACGAGCAGCGGCACCACGACGCTGATCGCGATCGCAGTCTTGCTCGCGCCGATGATCGAGACGGTTGCGAAAACGTATCCGATGAAGAGCGAACCTGCATCGCCTAAGATGATCCGCGCCGGATTGAAGTTGTATGGAAGGAAGCCGAGCGCGGCGCCCGCGAGGGCAACCACGACCAGGGCCACGACCGGATTGCCGTGGAGCACCGAGATTACGAAGAGAAAGACGCTCGAGATCGCGGCTACGCCGGCCAACAGCCCGTCGAGGCCGTCGAGAAAATTGATCGCGTTCATCATGCCGACGTACCAGATCAGCGTCAGCGGCACGCCGACCCAGAGCGGAAAGTCTATCCAGTTCGTCCCCGGATTGCGATCGAACGGATTGGTGATGCCGGGGATCACGAAACCGTAGAGCATCGAGATCAGCGCAACGACGATCTGTGCCACCAGCTTGTTGCGCGGGCGCATCTGCATAACGTCGTCCCAGATGCCGACGCCGAGAATCAACAGGCTCCCGAAAAGCAATCCGACCAGCCCGTGGATCGCTTCGAACTGATCGGCCGCTGGAAGCAGTCCAAGCGGCGACGCGAGCGCGATGCCGAGGACCGTAAAGAGCGCAAACGCAAAACCGAAGAACACCGCAATGCCCCCGACGCGCGGCTTCGGCGAGGCGTGCATTCGCCGGTCGTGTCCATCGTTATCGATGATTCGGAGCTGGAGCGCCAGCCGCACGATCAGTGGGGTGGCCAAACCGCTGACGGCCGCAGCGATGATGAAGGCCGCGGCGTACGTGATTCCAGGGCTGATGTGATGCGCGGTCATCCGCGGGCACCCTCGAGCGCCCCGTACGCAACGAGCGCCACGCCCGCCTCGGCTAGAAGTTGCCCGGCGAGCGAATCGGGATAGGCTTCCTCGTAAACGATCTTCGTCACGCCGGCACTGATGAGCAACTTCGAGCAGTTGACGCACGGCTGGTGCGTGCAGTATGCGGTGGCGAACTCGAGGCTAACGCCGTGCAAGGCTCCCTGAACCACGGCGTTCGCTTCGGCATGGGTCGCACGCATACAGTGTTCGCTCACGAGCGTGCAGCCCACCTCGGTGCAGTGCGCGACGCCGCGCGGAGCTCCATTGTAGCCGGTCGTCAAAATGCGATGCTCGCGCACCAACACGCAACCGACGGCAGCCCGCGGGCAGGTCGCGCGCGTACCGACGGTACGCGCGATCTGCATGAAGTATTCGTCCCACCCCGGGCGCATGAATGGCTCTTTAATGGCCCGGGCGTTCCGACCTTTGGGAGTGCCGCCGCTACGGCACCCCGAACTGTGCCGTCAGCTCTCGTACCCGTCCGCGAAGGCGATCGACGTTCTCGTGGCGTTCGATATCCGCTAAACCATCGCAGATAATCCGCGCGACGTCGCGACAGTCCTCGACTTTGAAGCCGCGCGACGTGATTGCCGGCGTGCCGAGACGAATGCCGCTCGCGACAAACGGCTTCTGCTTGTCGAATGGAATCGCGTTTTTGTTCACGGTAATTCCGATCTCGTCGAGGTAGGTCTCGACGGCCTTGCCGGTAAGCCCCTTTACGGAAACGTCGACGAGAATCAAGTGCGTGTCGGTGCCGCCGGCGACGAGCCGTAGCCCGGCCTTCGTAAACTCTTCGGCCATCGCCCGCGCGTTCTCGATCACTTGACGTTGATAGGCTGCGAACTCCGGTTGCAGCGCCTCGTTGAATCCTACGGCCTTGGCGGCGATCGTGTGCATCAGCGGGCCGCCCTGAATGCCGGGGAAAACGCTCTTATCGACGGCCTGCGCCCACTTGGCGGTGCTCAAAATAAAGCCGCCGCGCGGGCCGCGCAGCGTTTTGTGCGTCGTCGAGCTAACGAAGTCGGCAAGCGGAACCGGCGAAGGATGAAGGTTCGTCGCGACCAGACCCGCGACGTGCGCGAAGTCCACCAGAAGCGCGGCCCCGACCTCGTTTGCGATCTCGCGAAACGGTGCGTACTCCATGATTCGCGGATAGGCGCTCGCGCCGGCAACGATCATCTTCGGTTTGTGCTCGCGCGCCAGCGCACGAACTTCATCGAAGTCGATCAGCTCGGTATCCTGTCGCACTCCGTAGGCAAGCGCGTTGTAAAGTTTGCCCGAAAAACTCACCTTGGTTCCATGCGTCAGATGGCCGCCGTGCGCCAGCGACATGCCCAGCACCGTATCCCCGGGCTGCAAGACCGCCATGAAGACCGCCATGTTTGCCTGGGCGCCCGAGTGCGGCTGCACGTTGGCATGCTCCGCGCGGAAAAGCCGTTTGACGCGCTCGATTGCGAGCGTTTCGGCGACGTCTACCCATTCGCAACCGCCGTAATAGCGCTTCCCCGGATAACCCTCGGCGTACTTGTTGGTCATCACGGAACCCATCGCTTCGCGAACCGCCCGGCTCGCGTAGTTCTCCGATGCGATGAGCTCTAAGTTCTCGCGCTGCCGCCGTTCCTCGCCGGCAATGGCGGCAAAAATCTCGGGGTCTTGGGCTTCGACGGTACTGGGCGTCAGAATGTCCACGGCGTATTCTTCCCTCCCTTGCGCCGATAGGCTCTTTTAGGCTTCGAGCTAAACATCCCATTGCATGAAGCTTGCTTGCGCGAGCAGTGCGCTCCACCGCGACATCGAGCGCGGCGAGCTAACGCAACTCGAGTTCCTCGACCTATGCGCGCGCGAGCTGGCGTGCGACGGCGTCGTCTTGGACGTTGCGCACTTTCCGCGTACCGACGACGACTACCTCGCCCAAGTCAAGAAGATGGCGACCGACCGCGGCCTTTCGATCGCGGCGCTCGCGGATTCGACGTTCTTTTCGTGCGCGCCTCAGCGATTGGCCGACGTCCTCGATTACGCACTTGCGCTGGGTGCGCCGCTGGTCGCAGCGCCGCTCGCCCAGGAGATCGAATGCTCCTGGAACGATCAACTTACACGCTTGGGTCTCGCGACGTCGTTGGCGAAGGCCCGCAACGTTACGCTCGCACTGCGCAATGCGCCGAAGACTTTTGCTGCCACCACGCATGACTGCAAACGCGTCGCGAAGGAAGCGGATTCGGCGTGGCTTCGATTTGGACCTCAACCGCAGCGACTCGACGCCGCAAGCGATCCGCGAACGCTGGCGCCGAATACGGTGCTGCTCTGGAGCGACGTGAGCCTGGAAACGGAGCGGTCAGTCGGCGAGACCGTCGCAAACTTCGCCGGCTTTCTCGGGCATCTCGCGCTCGACGCGTCCTCCGGAACCGCCGGCGTCGCGCAACTCGCCGACGCGGTGCGAGCCTGGCGAACGGAAATACTCGACCGCAGGTAGCGTCTTTCGCGCGAGGATCGAACCTGCATTCTCGCAGGTGGGTGCGGCCCGGGCGCCGGGCCGGCAGGCACATCGCCCAAGCCGGTCCGTCGTATCCGGAGCTGGTGCTCCCTAGGTTATATAAAGCGGTTCGGAGCCTTCGCGCGCTGCGCGCTAGACGCAGTCGAGCCTCTCTACCCTAACATCGGCAGTCAAGCACTCGGGAAAACCTCCCGAGGAAGGCGTTCCCGACGGTTGAAAGCGTCGCCGGATGGCGCTCGCTCTTACCGTAACGTCGCTCGAACTGCCGCTCCTTCATCCCTTCCAGATTGCCCGCGGTGATCCAGAGACGGTCGCCTGCTCGGCCGTGATTCGCCTTCGCGCAGGCGACCTCGAGGGAATCGGAGAGGCCAACCCGGTAGGGCGTTACGGCGAATCGGTCGAGAGCGTGATGGCGTACTTCGCAACGCACGCGCCGGCCGCCGACGATCCCTATCGCCTCGAGGCCCTGCTGCACGACGGGATACCGGCGGCAGCGCGCGCGGGCCTCGATTTGGCGCTCCACGACCTGATCGGCAAAGATCTCGACAAACCGCTCTACGCGCTCCTCGGCCTCGATCCGGCGCTGACGCCGACGACCTCTCGTACGATCGGCATCGCCGATCCGGAGCTCACGATGCAAAAAGTCGCCGAGGTCGCCGATAGCCCGATTCTCAAGGTCAAGCTCGGTACCGGAACTCCCTCCGAACAGGTTGAGACGATCGCAGCGATACGCGCGCGATACAACGGAACGATTCGGGTCGACGCAAACGAGGGTTGGGACGTCGAGCGCGCGATTCTCATTCTCAACGAGCTGGCGCGCTACGAGATCGAGTTCTGCGAGCAGCCGATTCCGGCTGGCCGCCCGGAGCAGCTTCGCGCGATCCGCGAGCGCGTATCCATCCCGATCGTCGCGGACGAAGATGCACTCGTCGCCAGCGACCTGCCGGCGCTGAGGAACTGCGTCGACGGCGTCAACGTCAAGCTCGCGAAGACGGGCGGGATCCGCGGCGCGCTCGCGATGATTCACACGGCGCGCGCGATGGGCATGAAGATCATGCTCGGGTGCATGGTCGAGAGCGCGATTGCCGCGACTGCCGCGGCTCATCTTTCACCGTTGGTCGATTGGGCTGACCTGGACGGACCGTTGCTCACCGCGTCCGATCCGTTCGCGGGAATCCGTTACGATTGCGGCAAGATTCTGCTTCCGGACGCTCCCGGTCTGGGCGTGCGCGAAGTTGCGCTGGCATGAACCGACGCTACGCAATCCTCGCCCCCGATCGATTCAAATCCGATGCCAAGACGGCGCACGGCGTAATTCGCTATGGGAGCGACGAGGTCGTCGCGGTCATCGATCCCTCGAATGCCGGCCGGCGCGTGCGCGAGGTCCTGGGTTATCTCGATAGCGAAGCGCCGATCGTCGCGAGCTTGGCCGAAGCGCTGGAGTTTTCGCCGAACGCGCTGCTGATCGGGACGGCACCTAAGGGTGGCGGACTGCCGCCGGCATGGCGCAGCGCGATCCTCGAAGCGATCGGCGCGCGACTCGAAATCGTCAGCGGACTGCACGAAATGCTCGACGAGGATCGCGAGTTTAGGGTCGCGGCGCGCGCCGCCGGAACGGCGATCTGGGACGTGCGCGAGCCGCCCGACGTTCCGCTTTTTTCCGGCGACGTTTACGCGATCGCGCCGCCGGTGCTGCTGACGGTCGGCAACGATTGCGCGGTCGGCAAGATGACCGTCTCGCTCGAGCTGGTACGCGCGGCTAACGCGGCCGGAAGGAATGCGCGCTTCGTCCCGACGGGTCAAACCGGCGTGCTGATCGCGGGTTGGGGTATCTCCGTCGATCGCGTCATCTCCGACTTTGCCCCTGGTGCTGCCGAACAGCTCGTCCTTTATGCCGTTCGCGAGGGCGCGGACCTGATCGTCGTCGAGGGACAAGGCGCGATCAATCATCCTGCCTACGGTTCGGTCACGTATGCGCTGATGACCGGCTGTGCGCCCGACGCCCTCGTTCTGGTCTGCGATCCTCGGCGCGCGCAGATCGAATCCTATCCGACTCCGACACTCGGTTATCGCGAAGCGATCGCGATTCACGAGCAGCTGCTGGGGACGCTGAAGCCCGCAAAGGTCGTCGGCATTGCGCTCAACACCGAGGGACTCGACGAACGCCGCGCACGCGCCGAGGTCGAGCGCGCCGGCAAGGAGACGGGGTTGCCGGCCGACGATCTCGTCCGCTTCGGCGCGGAGCATTTCTACGCCGCAATTGCGCCGGCAATCGTGAAACGTCCGCCGCTCACGGCGGCCGCACGCGAGTGATCGCCGGGCGCAGGCTCGCCGCCGCGCTCGCAGTTCTCGTTCTCGCCGGCGGTTGCACGCGCGGCGGCCCGAAGGGAGCGACCGGCGCGCGCAGCGCATGGACGATTCCCGGCGTTCTGCGCCTTGGAGAGGACGAAGAACCCGACAGTCTCAACCTCATGTTCGCCCACACCGCGGCGACCGACACGATTGCCGGGCTGCTCTTCTCGTTCGTGTTGCGCATCGACCCCCGCGGAAACTACGTTCCAGATCTTGCAACCCAGGTGCCGACGCTTGCTAACGGCGGGATCAGCCCCGATGGCAAGCGGATCGTCGTGCATCTGCGCCGCGGTGTCGTTTGGGCCGACGGCGCGGCCTTGACGTCGGCCGACTGGCTCTTCACGTATCGCGCCGTCATGAATCCGGAAAACAACGTCAAGACGCGTTACGGCTGGGATGCGATCGCGTCGGCGAGCGCGCCCGATCCCTACACCATCGTCATTGCGCTCAAGCGCCCCAACGTCGCGGCGCTCGGCATACTCGCGATGGGCGGCGCCGCCTATCCGCCGTTGCCCGCGCATTTGCTCGCGACGCTTCCGAATCTCAACGCGACGTCCTTCAACGAGCGACCTCTTTCGAGCGGGCCGTACTTGCTCAAAGAGTGGAACCATGGATCCTCGCTCGTCTTCGTGCCGAACCCGCGCTACTTTCGCGGCGCGCCGAAGTTGAAGCAAGTGATCTGGAAGGTCGTTCCCGACGTCAACACCCTCTTCAATCAGCTCGCGACCCACGAGATTGACGTCTACCCCAACGTGAGCGCCAACGGAATCCCGCGTCTCTCGAGCATCGCAGGAATTCGGGTCGATCGCCGGCTGATTGCCGACTGGCGCCACCTCGGTATCAACGTCAGCCGGCCACTGCTCGCCGACGTCCGCGTGCGGCGCGCGATCGCCGAAGCGGTTGATTGGAAGCGTATCAACGATACCGTTTTTCACGGGATCGATACGCTCGCACTCTCCGACATCTTTCCAGAATCGTGGGCTGCGCCTGCGCTGCCGCCCTACCGCTACGATCCGGCCGGCGCCAAACGCCTTCTCAACGACGCGGGCTGGAGGCTCGGCGCAGACGGCGTGCTCCACAAAGGCGCACAAACGATGCACTTGAACATCTACGCAACGACCGGTCACCAGGAGAACACCGAATCGCAAGTACTGATTCAATCAATGCTGCACAACGTGGGCATCGACATAGCGATCCGGAACTACCCGGGCAGCTATCTCTTCGCGATGGACGGACCGCTCTACACCGGTAAGTACGACCTCGAATGGTCGATCGAGACGAACGGACCCGACCCCGATAACTCGGGCGATTGGAGCGGCGCCTTCATACCGCCGCGCGGCGCGAACACATCGTGGCTGAACGACCCGATCGTCAACGCTACAAGCGCGGCGGCAGCGAGCACGTTCGACTTGACCGCGCGTAAACGGCTCTATCAGCGCGAGGAAGAACGTCTCCGAGAGGTCGTGCCGGCCGTCTTCTTCAGCTGGCGCATGAACTATACCGCGATGAACGACGATCTCAAGAACTACGTTCCGGCCGCCTTTATCGGCGACAGCTGGAATGCCTGGAAATGGAGCATTTGAATCTGGCAGCCTTCGCGCAGGTCCTCCGCACGCGCGAAGCGGCGCGCCTCTATTTTGAGCCGGCCCGCAACGGCGTGCTTAGTTGGAACACGCATGCCGATAGCGGGCGTATCGCATTTCGGCTGCTTCGCGCCCGCCAACCCTCCGGCGATTGGCTCGACCTTGCGGAGTGGCGTCCCGGCGGCGCGAAATCGTTCAGCCCGCAGCATGAGGGCACGCGCGTTAACGTCGACGTCATCGAAGCCGCCCAGCCGTTCGACGGCATCGAGGTACGCGCGTACGACGTTGAGTTCGACCTGGTGGCGTTCTCGTCGCCGGTGCGCGCGCGAACCTCGCTGCCCTATCCGCGCGACGCGTTGATCCTCGACGTGCCGCCGCGCTCGCAATATGCGAAAGCGCAAGACGAACGCGGATGGTGCAGTCCGGCGAGCCTTTCGATGATCCACGCCTTCCATGGCATCGATCGCTCGGTGGCGGAGACTGCGCGCGCGGTCTTCGATCGCGCTTACAACGGCACCGGCAATTGGTCGTTTAACGTTGCGCATAGCGGCAAGCTCGGTTTGCGCGGCGTCGTCGCTCATCTTTGCAACCTCGACCACGCTGCGCGTTTGATCGAACGCAATCTTCCGCTCGCGATCTCCTACTCGTGGCGCGACGGCGAGCTGCCTGGCGCGCCGCTCGAACATTCCGAGGGCCATCTCGCGGTGCTCTGCGGTTTTACGCGCGACGGCGACTGCGCGATGAACGACCCCGCGGCGCCGAACGTGCGCGTCGTCTACCCGCGGTCCGCGATCGAACATCTTTGGCAGCGCAACGAGGGCGTTGCCTACGTTGTGGCGCCGATCGGCATCGAATATGCCGATGTTCTTTCCAGCTAGGCGTTCGCGGTGAAGGCAAGATCGATCGCAGAAATAGATCGCGCGGTCATTCGATGCGAGCGCTGCCCCGAACTGCGAGCGTATGCAGCGCGAGTCGCGCGCGAGCGCAAGCGCGCCCACCGCACCTGTGAGTATTGGGGCAAGCCGGTTCCCTCGTTCGGCGACCAGCGCGCCCGAGTAATGATCGTCGGCCTTGCCCCCGGCGCGCATGGCAGCAATCGAACGGGACGTCCCTTCACGGGCGACGCTTCGGGAGCGTTCCTCTATCCGGCGCTCTACCGGGCCGGCTTCGCTTCGCAGCCGAATGCGCACGATCGCGATGACGGCTTGAGGCTTCGCGACGCGCTGATCACCGCGGCAGCGCGCTGCGCGCCCCCGCAAAACAAGCCGACGCCCGCCGAGCTGCGGAACTGCTTCCCGTATCTACTCGAAGAGTTCGACGCGCTCACACGATTGCGCGTCATCATCGCGCTCGGCTCGATCGCCTTTACCGCCGCACTGAAGGTGCTGCGCGAGCGGGACTTCGCGTTCGAACCGGCTGCGTTCGCCCATGGCGCCGAGCTATCCGCACGAAGAGGCCGGCGTAACCTTGCCGTCGTCGCGTCGTATCACCCCAGCCGGCAGAACACGAACACGGGCAAGTTAACCGTGCCCATGTTCGATGCCGTTTTCAACCGCGCGAACGAATTGCTATCTCGCCCGGTTAACGGGGCTTAGTTCGTAGCGTGCGATACTACGATCGTCGCGCCGTATTCAAAACCGGCGTAGAGCGGCGGCGGCTCGTAACCGCGCGCGCCGTAAACGTCGCCGTCCTCATTTTTCGACGCGCCCAGGTAATACGTCCCCGGGAAGAGCGTCAGGAAAATGAACTGACCCTTCGAATCCGAAACCGTGCGGGCGTCGAAGGCGGCTGAGGTCGCGTAGACCGTCGCCCCCGGCACCGGACGCCCCGTAGAGTCGTCAAGAACGGTTCCCCTTATCACAACGTTCTGCTGATTCATCTGCCAGTCTATCGGACTCGACCAGAAGAAGAACTGAGATAGGGCTAACAATACTGCGAACTGCATGCTTAACTCCTTACATCAATCAACGTTAAGCATAACGCTCGACACCGTGCGAGCGTGACGGTCGTGCGTATTTAGCTAGGGCTTCTTCAGGCGCGCGAAGCTTCGGGTGCGAGGCGCAGGTGCAAGTCGTGCAGGAGCTGCTCGGGAACCGGACTCGGCGCGTCCATCATCGGGTCGCGCGCAACCTGGTTCTTTGGGAAAGCGGTGACTTCGCGGCAGTTCTCCTCACCGCATGCTATCATTACGATGCGGTCGATGCCGAGCGCCATCCCGCCGTGCGGTGGTGCGCCATACTCGAGCGCTCGCACGAAGAAGCCGAATCGTTCGTCCACTTGTTCGGGCGTAAGTCCCAGCATCTCGAAGATCTTGCGTTGCTCGCTTGCCTTGTGAATTCGAATCGAGCCCGAGCCGAGCTCGTACCCGTTGAGCACCATATCGTAATGCTGGGCGCGCATCGCCATCGGATCGCGATCGATAAGGCTCCAGTCGCCGGGCGCCGGCGCGGTAAACGGGTGATGCGCCGGCGCCGGTTGACCCGTCGTCTCATCGATCTCGAGATACGGAAAGCCGGTCACCCACGCGAACGCAAAGGCTTGGGGATCGCGCAGTTTGCAACGCTCGCCGACCTCGTTGCGCATCTTACCGGCGACCGCGTACGCAAGATCTCTGGCGTCGGCGAAGAGGAGCAGCGCATCGCCGGTCGCCGCGCCAAGTGCGGCGCTCACGCGCTGGATCTGTTCGTCGGTTAGAAACTTCGCAGCCGAGGACTTCACACCGTCCTGCCCGAGCGCAATCCAGACCATGCCTTTGCCGCCGAACTCCTTGGCGCGTTCGGTTAGCGCGTCGAACTCGCGGCGCGAGAGCGCAGCGCCGCCTGGATAGCGCAGCGCGACGACCGCGCCGCCGGAATCCATCGCCGATCGGAAGACGCCGAACTCCGTCCCTGCAAAAAGCGCCGTCGCATCCGCAAGCTCGAGACCGAAGCGCAGGTCCGGCTTGTCGACCCCGTACCTTGCAATCGCTTCTTGATGCGTGAGCCGGGGAAAGGGTGGAACTTCGAGGTCCATCACCGCGCGCCAGACGTAGCGCATACACGACTCCATCACTTCGAGTACGTCCTCTTGAGTGCAGAACGAGAGCTCCACGTCGAGCTGAACGAACTCGACCAAACGGTCGGCCCGGAGATCCTCGTCGCGCATACAGCGCGCGATCTGCATATACTTTCCAAAGCCGGCGATCATCAGGATCTGCTTGAGCAGCTGAGGGGATTGAGGCAGCGCATAAAAATGGCCGGGGTAGAGGCGGCTAGGCACGAGGTAATCGCGAGCGCCTTCGGGCGTCGATTTGATCAACATGGGCGTCTCGATTTCCAGGAAATCTCGAGCGTCGAAGAAATCGCGAATCGCCTTGACGATGCGGTGGCGCGTACGCAGGTTGCGTTGCAGACGCGGGCGCCGAAGATCGAGATATCTATACTCGAGCCGCAGGTTCTCATCGACCGCTTCGTCGGCATTCACTTGGAACGGGGGCACCTGGGAGCGATTGAGCACTTCCAGCTCTCGGATCGCAACTTCGACCACGCCGGTCCCCAAGCGAGGGTTCTCGGTGCCGGCCGGGCGCCGGCGCACCAAACCGCTTACACGCAGGACGTCCTCGTTGCGAAGGTGCTCGGCCTGCGCGAAGCTCTCGTGCTGCGGGTCGAAGACGATCTGCGTGACGCCTTCGTGATCGCGAAGATCGACGAAGATCAAGCCGCCGTGATCGCGGCGGCGGTTCACCCAGCCGTTCAACTCGACCGTCTTGCCTTCGTCACCGGCGCCCAGCGCGCCGCACGAAACCTTATCGCCGGCCACGAGCCTCCTTTATTCCCGAGACGTAATAGTATTGCAGCAAGAGCTCGCGCGCGAGGCGCGAGCGCCCGGCCAGCCGATCGATGTATCCCAAAACGTGCGGCCAGCGGGTAAGCAGCGCGTGCGCCCCGAGTGAAACCGGCGTCATGCCGAGCTTCAGCATCACCTCCAAGTGCGGATGCTTGTTGTAAAAGCGCGCGGTAGAGCGGCCGGCCAATCGCATCTTCTCCTTCTGATCGTCGTATGCAATAGCTTGGCAATGATAGTTCACGGCGCCGGGCTCGTACAGGATCTGGATGCCGAGCTGCTGCAGTCGATAGCCGAGCTCGAGGTCCTCGTGTCCGTAGCCGGTGAAGCTTTCATCGAAACAGCCCGCGCGCAACAAGTCGGCGCGACGCACGGATGCGTTGCCGGTCAAAAAGTAAAGCCATGAGAGTTTTTTTCGCGATGGCGGATGAAGATGCCCGCGAGTCTCGGGGTGATCGCGTTTAAAAACGTACTCCGCCAGGTCCTTCACCTGAACTTCGAGACCGACGACGGCGATCGCGCTTTGCTCGCGATGGCGCCGCAAGTGCGTCGAGATCAGGTTCGGCGACGCGAGAATGTCGGCGTCGTTGAATAACACGATCTCTCCGCGTGCGGCGGCGATGCCCGCGTTGCGGGCCGCGGCCCGGCCGCTATACGCATCGGCCAGGTGACGGACGGTGCAATGCTCGGTTTGCAGCGCGGCCAGATACTGCGCGGTCCCGTCGTTCGAGTTGGAATCGCAGACAAGCAGCTCGTACTGCGACGGCGCGAGATCCTGGGCCAGCAGCAATGGCAGCACTTCCTCGAGCGTGTCGAGCCGGTTGTAGGTTGGAATGACGACTGAAATTATTGGCGTCTCAGACATTCATCAATCCGGCGACACCCGCAACGATCTCGTCGCAAAACCGCGCGATCGACGCGTCATCGGCTAGCGCCGGCTTTCGTACGACTGCGTGAGGAACGCCGTAGGGCGACCATTCTTGAGAGTTTAGCCGAAAGTAGCGATGTTCGAATGCGACGACGGTCGGCCTTCCGACCGCGCTCGCGACGTGGGTCGCTCCGGTATCGACGGTCACGACGACGCGGCCCCGCTCGAGTACCGCCGCCCACGGGAAAAAGGGCAAACCGCGCAGCAGCCGCGCGACCGACGCGTTCGCTTCAAAGCCCGGTGCCAGGTGCTCGCACTCGCGCGCACACGTTATCACCACCGGCCCGAGCGACGCGAGTCTCTCCACGATCGCCAGCGTCCCGGCCAGCGTGCTCCCCTCTGAGAACCACCGGCGTCCGAGGTGGAGCACGATCGGATCGGCCGGAAGCTCTCGGGCCGCGGTCCGGTCTTCGTCGGAGACGTCCAAGCGAAGCCTCCGGACGCGCTGGTTCGCGCCGGCGAGCGCCACAAGATCGAGTAGCTGTACGACTTCGTGCCGCACGATTCGGCGTGGATCGCGATCGCAGAGCTCGGGATCGGCTTCCGATACCATGGTGCGATTGACGTAGAGCCCTGCAGTAAGCCGTGCGAACCAGCGCCGCTGGTACGTGTAGCCGACCCGCAATGGGGCGCGCGTTGCCCCGACGAGCTGCAGGTCGACGGCACGCGGCGCGAGCGCAATCGCGACGTCGTAGCCCCTCAGCGTAGCACCCAACGCTTGTGGGCTGGCCCCGCTGCGCAGGAGGATGCGCTCGTCGACGTCGTCGTTGCGCTCGACCACGACGCCATTGTACTCGCTCGTGACGATCGCCAGATGCGCATTCGGGAAGGAAGCGCGAACGGTCGCAATCGCCGGCGTCGATAGAACCAGATCCCCGATCCGATCCGTGCGGGAAAGCAAGATCTTCACAAGTGCGAACGCAGTGCGCGTTCCAACTCGCCGAAATAGACTTCGTTTGCAAGCGCGCGCGCGGCTCGGAGCTCGCGCCGGTCGAGCTCTCGGTCGCGGTCGAGGGCCGCCAGCCGTTGCCGAAAGCGCGCCTCAACATGGAGACCGCGCAGCAGGCCGTGGAATCCTCGCTGCAGCGGATTGATTCCGGTGGCGAGATAGGCGCGCCAGTTTGGATGACGGCGCACCAGGCGCACCGCGGTCCGCGCCTGTGCGCTCGCCTGCGCGATCATCTTTTCGACGCTCGCCGTACGCGGGCGCGGTTTGAAGTGGTAGACGAGCGCGTTAGGATCGAAGACGGCGCGGATCCCGGAGGCGCGCAGGCGCAATCCAACGTCGATATCCTCCCAGCCGTACTCCGAAAAGGACTCGTCGAATCCGCCAGCGGCACGAATCGTCGCCAAGGGCACTGAGACGTTCGTCGTCCAGAAATAGTTGCCGCTGTAGTTCTTGATGCTCCAAACCGGTGGCGGCAGATCGTCGAGGTCGTCGACCTCGATCGCACCCCCGCGCACGATCGCGTTGGGGTGGCGCTCGGCGGTCCGCAAATGTGCTTCGACAAAATTGGGGAGCGGCAGAACGTCGTCATCGATGAAGATGATCCGCTCGCCGCTCGAGCGTGCGATCCCGGCGTTGCGGGCACGCGCCAGCCCAGCATTGGCTTGCGTCACGACAACGAACGAGCAGGGCGCTCGGCCGCGAGCTTCCTCGACGACCTTCGGCGTGGCGTCGCTCGACCCGTCGTCGACCAGCACGACTTCATACGCGCTTTCCTCGACGCTTTGATCGAAGCATGCCTCGAGGACTCGCGCGAGCAACGGCGCGCGGTTGTACGTGCAGAGCTGAATCGTCGCTCGCATTACGAAATCAGCGCGGCAACCGCCGACAAGATCCGCGCAACGTCGAGGTTTGCGATGCACGCATAGTCGCGACAGCTCTCTTTCGTGTCGCCGTCGTGGCAAGGATACGAGGCTCGCACCACCTCGATGTGTCCTCCCAGCGGCGCCCAGCGCTCGGGGAAGTCCGACTGAAACGGAAAGATTCCGACGGTGGGGCATCCAACGGCCGCTGCCACGTGCATCGATCCGGTGGTGATGCCGACGAAGGCCTGCGCGTTACGTGCGAGCGCACCGAAGGCGCCAAGCCGCGTTCGTCCCGCGATGGAAACGAATCCGTCGTCCCCGGTAAGACGCACGATACCCTCGGTCATCGGCGCATCGCCGGTCGAGCCGCTGACCAGGATACGCGCACCAAAGCGGTCGCGCAACGACTTCGCGAGCGCCGCCCAACCTGCGAGCGGCCAGGTGCCACGCCTGGAGGCGACCGCATTGCATGGATTGAGGATGATGAAACGGCCTGAGCGCGCGCTGAGTTCGGCTGCCTCACGCTCGTCGGCCTCCGTCGGTACGAATCGGTACCGCCGGTCGTCCGTATCGCAACCAATGGCCCGGGCGTAGTCGAGCAAGATCTCGGACCAGTGCGAGGTGACGTCGCCGAGCTCGCTGCGCACGACGACACGATCCGTAAAGCGAAAAGAGTAGATGCGGCGTGCCTGCCCGACGCGCACCGGAATTCCTGCGAGCTGCGGAACGCGAGCCGTTCGCGGCGTCGCCCAGGTGACCACGCATGCTTGATAGCGCGCATCGCCCAGACGGCGCGCGAGTGCGCGTTCGTCACCGCCGTCGTCGACGATTACACTGTCGACGTCGGGGACGCGCTCGAGCAACGGCCGGTGCGCCTCCAGCGTCAGGGCCGCGACCGTCGAAAAGCGCTGGTGCAACGCGCGAGCCACCACCGATGCGACGAGAGAGTCGCCGATGCCGCCGCCGGCGCAGTAAAGTAAGGCCCGGTTATCGATCATCGAGCGCTCGAGTCAGCTCGCGTGCGTAGACGGCATCGAGAAACTGGGCGCGCACGATCGCGTTCAGCCAGGCCGGTACGCGACCGCTCGTCGCCATCCCGGCATAGATCGCCAGCAACCAATCCGGTAAAAGATACCGGCCGCGTAACAGGTTGAGCGGATGGGCACCGGTCGCCAAACGCGCTCGCCGGGAGGGGTGCTTCGCGAGAAAGCGACGCGCCATGCGCGCCTTCTCGATCGCCTTGCGGCTCTCGACTGCCAGCGTGTTCTCGTCGGGCGGTTTGACGTGCCAAAGGTACGCGTCCCAGGCAAACCTCCAGCGCAAGCCAGCGACGCGAAGGCGCACGCCCAGCTCGGTATCCTCCCAGCCGTAAAGATCGAAGCTCTCGTCGAATCCGCCGGCCTTCGCGAACGCAGCGCGCGAAACCGATGCGTTGCAAGTGCAGAGAAAAGCGCGCGAATAGTTGGCGGCCTTCGGCATCGGGCGATCCTCGTACGACGGCACGTTCAAAATCGGCCCGTTGACGACGCGCTCCCCTCCATCGTGAGCGGCTGCGTGCGCGGCGATCCAACGCTGCGGTAACGCAACGTCATCGTCGCAGAAGAGCAGGTAGCGGCCCGAAGCGATCTCGACCCCGCGGTTTCGCGCCTTGCCGCGATTCGGCTCGGGCATGGCGAGGTAGCGCACCGGCGCAGAGCCGAGCGCGAATCGTTCGACGACGCTGCCCGTTTCATCGGAGGAGCCGTTGTCGACGACGATCACTTCGAACGGCGGCGCATCGCGCTGCATCTGCAGCGTCACGAGCGCGCGTTCGAGGTAGCGCGCCCGGTCCTTTGTCGCGATCACGACGGAGAAATCCACGATCTATCCCGCTAAGGCGAGCAGCGACCGCGCCATCCGATCCGAAGCTCCGGCGTGATCGCGATAGAGCGCCGCGAGCGACTCCGACGCCGCGGCGAGCCAGGCTCGGTCGTCGAAAGCTTCAAGTGCGACGCGCGCGATGCGTCCAGGCGTTACCGTGCCGTGGACTTCGCGAATCAACGACGCACCCGCATCCATGTTCGGCTGCGTATGATACTGAAAATGCCGAGAAACGCCGACCGCCACCGCGCGTTTGAGCGGAATCCCGAAAAACGGTATGCGGTTGAGGTACGTGAGCGGGCCGTTGATCGTCACGAGTTCGGGCGCGTTGAGCGGCGTCAGCGTGATTGCCGGCTTGCCGAGTGCCGCAAGCTCGATCGTCTTCGTCCCGGGTATCGTCAGGACGAGTCGCGCCCGCGCTGCTGCCGCGAGCGCGTTGGCGACGACCGGTATGCGAATCTCCCCCGTTGCCGACGTCAAATAATCTCGCCCGTCTTCAGTGACGAAGCGACCGCGCGTGGCGAACATGCGCGGGTGCCCGCCGCCCTCGATCGCCGCGCGCACTTGAGGGCGCGGGGTGAACGGTGAGATCGCAAACGCGATCGGAATCTCGGGACGCTCGCGCAGAATGCGCAAGGCAACCGCGAAGTAGAACGGGACCAAGTTCTCGATTTCGTAGGTTCGCGACCCGGGCATGATCACGATACCATCGTGCGCCGTCACTTCATCGGAGAGCGCCGCCTCGAAAAGCGCACCGTCGATCGCAAGGTTGCCAACCTGATCGATGCGTTCGCGCGCGGTGCCCCAGGCCTCGAGCTGCTCGACGTTGCGGCGATCGACGGCGAAGGCTCGATCGAAAACGTTGCGATAGGCCCGGCGCGAGAATTTATATGTAGCGGCGCGCCCCTTCAAGCGCGCGTGAAGGCGCCTGGCGTGCAAAAGATCTCCGCCGATATATTGCACCACGTCGACGTTGGCTGGAAGGCCGTCGAGCCGCCCGCCCAACGCAAACTTGAGATAGCTCTTCGGCTCGTACACGACTGCCGCCGGGAAGGCATCGCGAACCATCTCCCCTTCGAAGCCGGTTGCGTAATCGTCGGGCACCAAGAAGACGAACGGGACCAGATCGGGACTCAGCCGGTAGAGCGATCGCAGCAGCGGCCGGAGCCAACCGGCAACCTCACCCGGTCCGTTAGCGGTGAACGCTATACGCATTTAGGAACTGCAGTAGTTCCTCAGGATTTGCGCGATGAGATCGGTCGTGCTCTCGCCTTGGACGTGCGGAGCAAGCGCGATTCGCCCTCCATGCTGAAGCACGACGGTCCGCTCCGGCAGTTCGTCTTCACGGTACTGGTCGCTCTTGACGTGCACGTCGGGGCGAATCCGATCGATCAGCGGCTCGGGCGTGCGATCGGCGAACCCCACGACCGCATCCACGCTGCGCAATGCGAGCAGCACGGCGGCGCGCCGCGCGAACGGAACGATCGGCCGCGACTCGCCCTTGATGCGCCGCACCGATTCGTCCTCGTTCAAACCGACGATTAACGCGTCGCCTTGCGCTCTCGCCCAAGCCAGATACTCGACGTGGCCGGCGTGCAGCACATCGAAGCAGCCATTGGTGAAGACGACGCTGCGACCGCGCCGGCGCAACTCGTCGCGCCACGCCGCCGCCTCATCGACGCTGAGAAGCCGGCCGAAAAATGTCTGCGCGTTCATGTCGCCGGATCGAGCAACGCGAGGATCTCCTCGGGTGACGCGGTCGCCGTCCCGAGCTTCGCGACTACGGCGCCGGCGGCGAAGTTCGCGAGCTGCATCGCCTGTTCGATCGGAGCACCGGCTGCCAGCGCCAAGCCGAGAACGGCGATAACGGTGTCGCCGGCTCCGCTGACGTCGTAGACGGTGCGCGCGACCGACGGAATCTGCAAGCGCTCGCCGTCGCGACCGAAGAGCGCCATGCCGTGCTCGCCGCGGGTAACGACGGCGTAGCGGCAATCGAGGAGTTCGATCAGCCGCACTCCCGCACGCTCCAGGCTCGCGTCGTCGGCGATCGGAATCCCGGTAATCGTTGAGGCTTCGGCGGCGTTGGGAGCGACGCAGGTGATGCCGGCAAAGAGCGCGATGTTCTGCGGTTTCGGATCGGCAAGCACCAACGGCGACGCACAGGCCGCCTCGACGATCTCGCGGCAGAGCAGTCCCTTAGCGTAGTCGCTGAGAATCACCGCGTCGCAGCTCGCGGCACGGTCGCGCACGAACTCAAGTAACCGCCGGCGATCGGCGGTTGTCAGCGTCTCGGTCGATTCCCAATCGGCGCGCACGACCTGTTGACTGTGCGCCACGACCCGTGTCTTTCGCGTCGTCGGGCGATCGGAGACGGTAAAGACGCCGGAGTCGTCGACCTGCTCGCCGCGCAGCAAATCGCGCACTTGTTTGGCGAACGCGTCGTCGCCGACCGTCCCGGCGAAGACGACGTCCGCGTGGAGTGCGACCAAGTTGTTCGCGACGTTGCCGGCGCCGCCCAACGTGAAAGAGTGATCGGCAACCGCGACGACAGGAACGGGAGCCTCGGGCGAGATGCGCGTGACCGTTCCCCAAATCCACTCGTCGATCATGAGATCGCCGACGACCAGGATTCGCCGGCCCTTCGCGCGCTCGAAGAGCGTCCGCGCGTCGGGCATCATGAGAGCCGACTTCATCGAATGCCGCCATCGAAGATCAGTTGCTGCTCGACGAGATCGCAAACGATGTGCGCCATCACCTGATGGACTTCCTGAACGACTGCGGCGTAGCCATCGGGTCCAATCAGTGAAAGGTCGGCGACTTCGGCGACCTTACCACCGCCGTTGCCGGTAAACGCGATCGCGACGGCTCCGCGCCGTTTTGCCGCTTCGAGCGCGAGGACGACGTTGCGCGAGCCTCCGCTGGTCGTCATCCCGATGACGACGTCGCCGGGGTGCGCGAACGCCTCGACTTGCCGCGAAAAAACGTGGTCGTAACCGTAGTCGTTTCCGATGCAAGTCAGCGTCGACGAGTTGACCGAGAGCGCTTCGCTGTGGAGACCGGGACGCTCGCGCAAGAAACGCCCAGAAAGCTCGGCCGCCATGTGCTGCGCTTCCGCGGCACTTCCGCCGTTACCGCACCATAAGACCTTCTTACCGTCGCGCAACGCGCCGACGACCGCCTCGACGATCGCTTCGACTTGCGGGCGATAGTGCGGAGCATCCAGCATCCCTCGACGGTCTGCGAGCAGCTCGCCGAAATCGCGTCGCGCCTGGTAGTTCACGGCTCGATCCAAAAAAGCTCTCCGCCTTGCGAGACGAGTTCGCCGCTGTCCGGAACGATGCGAACGATTCTACCTGCGTCGTCACTCTGAATCTCGTTGAAGAGTTTCATCGCCTCGAGCACGCAAAGAACGTCGCCCGGCTCGACACGGTCGCCGACGTCGACGTACGGCGCCGCGTCCGGCGACGGCGAACGATAAAAGACGCCGGTGAGCGGGGCGAGCACCCTAGTGACGTGGGCGCCGTCCATCGCCGCCGAGGAATCTTGCTCGAGTCGGGCCGCGGGCACGCCGGCGAGCGAATCGGCCGGCGCACCCCCTTCGGGCGGACGGCGGGAGAGCTCGTACACGGCGTCGCCGAGCTTGACCTTGATGGCCTCGAGATCGTGCTCTTGCATGATCGCGAGCAGCTCGCGCAACGTCTGCGTCTCCTCGGCGAAGCGTTCTTCCATTATTGCACCGCTTCTACGAGCCGCTCCGCGACGACTCTTGGCTCGCCAAGCGGCAGCCGGCGGTCGCTTCGGTGCTCGAGGTCGCGCAGGATGAGCTCGCCCGAAGCCAGCTCTTCGGTCCCGACGATGAGAGCGTAGCGCGCGAGATTGCGGTCGGCGATCTTCAAATGCGCGAGAAGCTTACGATCGTTGTAGTCCGCGAAGGTCGGCGCGGCGAGCCGGCGACGCAACTCGGCTACGATCGGCGCTAGAACCGTTCGCGCCTGGGGACCTAGCGCAACCGCCTGAATCCCGCGCCGCGCCGCCTCTTCGGGCACGCCGCGGGCCTGCAGCATCATGAGAAAGCGCTCGATACCGAGCGCAAATCCTACCGCCGGCACGTCGGGTCCGCCGAGCGAGGCCACGAGCCGATCGTAGCGGCCGCCTCCTAAAACGCTGCTCTGCGCTCCCAGCACGTTTGACGTGATTTCAAAGACGGTTCGCTCGTAGTAGTCGAGCCCGCGCACGATTCGAGGGTTGATGACGTACGGAATTTTTGCCAAATCGAGATACGCCGTCAGCGCGTCGAAATGCTCGCGGCACTCGACGCAGAGAAACGATTCGAGCACCGGTGCGCGCTCGATGTAGGGAGCATCGTCGGGATCCTTGCTGTCGAGGAGTCGAAGCGGGTTGCGTCGCGCGCGCTCGCGCGACTCCTCGCTCATCGCGTCCAAGTGCGGACGAAAATGCTCGAGCAACGCCTCCCGATAGCGGGGACGGCATCGTTCGTCTCCCAGCGAGTTGAGGTTGAGCGTCGCATCCGAGATCTCGTAGCTTCGCACCAGCTCCCACGCGAGCGAGACGACTTCCAAGTCCGCTTCCGGACCGGAGAATCCAAAGCATTCGACGCCGAACTGATGCGATTGGCGATAGCGGCCTTTCTGCGGGCGTTCGTACCGAAAGATCGGTCCGATGTAATAGAGACGCAGGGCGTTGGCCGTGAACAGATGATGCTCGAGCGCGGCCCGAACGACCGGCGCCGTCCACTCCGGGCGAAGCGTAAGCGAACGGCCGCCGCGATCGGTGAAAGTGTACATTTCCTTTTCGACGATATCGGTCTGCTCGCCGACGCCGCGCACGAAGAGCTCGGTCGACTCGAAGAGCGGCGTGCGAATTTCACCGTAGCCATATCGCGCCGCAAGGGAATGCATGCGTCCCTCTAGCTCGTTCCAGTGCACGGATTGCGGCGGAAAGATATCCGCGGTACCGCGCGGCGCGCTCAGTCTTTCAGACACTCGGCGTGACCATTGGCGGCTACCCTTCGCTGGAGCGTCAAGCTAGCCATTGCATGTGCTCGCGTGATGGTTTCGCGTGCGCAATCTCCTCTACGGAAGCGCCGCCCTGGCACTGGCCATGCTCTCATCGCCCGACGCGATGCGTTCGGCGCTCGCGACCTCGGCAAGCGCGCTCTTCGAAGCGACGCCATTCCTGCTCGCCGGGCTGCTTCTCGCTCGTCTGATGCACGGTCGCGCGAAGATCGTCGAGCATCTCGGCTGCGGGTGCGGACGCGGACCCTCGGCACGCTCGCTTCCGTCGGCGGCGGCGACCTGGCTGGTCTTCGGACCGATCGTCGCACTCGTTCGTTACGCGGCGGCTTTGCTCGCCGCACGCCTTCTCTATCGCGAATTGCGTCGCGAGCCCGGCGAGGACGAGGATGCGCATCTGCTTGGGGAACTGGCTGCGGTGCTTCCCGCGGCGCTCGTCGCCGCCGTCGCGATGCAAGGCTTTGCCTCGTTCGATCCTGCGCGCATCGCGCCGATTGAAAGCGCGCTGCTCGGCGCGGCGCTCGGATTTACGGCCGCGCCGTGTGGGCTGGGCACCGTCGCGATCGCCGGCGCGCTGCGAATTCGCGCGCCCGTCGCCGCAGCGGCATTCCTCTGTATCGCCGGAATCGTCGACCTGCGGGCGTTGCGGCGCACGCGGCCGCATTCCCTCGGACACGACGCGTTCGCTTACGTAGTGCTCGCAACGGCGCTCGCAATTGTTGCAGCGCGTAACGGCGGCGCGCTCGTCCATCCGAGGTTCGCTCCGGCGCTCGCGTTCTGTTCGTGTGCGGCCCTCCTCTTGGCAGTGATCTATCGGCGATGCCGATCGGCCGGCGCTCGTGCCGCGCCGGTGCTGATGCTCGTCGGAGCGCTGCTGGGCGCGCCCCCGCCGCAGTACCATGCCACCGAAACGACTCTGAGCGATCTCTTCGCGGGCGAACATTTGACCTTCACCGGGGCGCTCGAACGCGAGCGTGGCGCAAGTGCCGTCGTGCGATACGCGATTACGTGCTGCCGCGCCGACGCCGCTCCGGTCGCGGTGCGGCTCGATCGGGTCTTGCCGTACGCTGCGGGCACCTGGCTGCGTGTCGATGGACGAGTCGAAAAAGCCGACGACGAGTTTCGCCTGGTCCCAGCGAGCATCGAACGCGTCCCCGCACCGGCCGATCCCTTTATTTATAGATGATGACCGATGCGTTACGAAAGAGACTGCTTCGCGCGCGGTTCCAGCAACTCGACCGGGATGCCGTTGGGATCTTCGATAAAGGCGATCGCCCGCGTACCGCTCGGCGATTTGTAGACATCTTTGATAACGCGCACACCCTTCGCTTTGAGGCCCTCTACGTATTCGCGAAGATCTCCGTCGCTTTCGATGGCGAGGTGTTCGTAGCGGTTCCCGAGCGCGTAGGCCGGATGTTCTTCGAGATCGTATACGAGCTCGATATATGCGTTCCAATCGCGCCCCACGAACGCCATGTCCGCGTTGCCGGGATAGTGGTACGGCCCGTCCAGCAACTTTAACCCAAGCTTGCTGGTGTAAAAGGCGATCGACTCTTTCATATCGTTGACGAAGATCGACGTGTGCAAAAACCGCGGCATAGAATCGCCCTCCTGCAGGAGCTTGTCGGAAAATTTTAGTGAAGGAAGTACCGGTACGTCGAAAAGACGAGGGCCGCGCCGGCCCGGTCGGCGGCGGCGATAACTTCGTTGTCGCGAATCGATCCACCCGGTGCCACAATCGCAGTGCAACCGCTCACGACGGCGGCCTCTAGGCCGTCGGCAAAGGGGAAAAACCCGTCACTCGCGCAAGCCGAGCCGCGCGCATCCGCGCCCGCGCGCTGCGCGGCGATCTCGACGGCGCTCACGCGATTGGTCTGACCTGCGCAAATGCCGCGCGTCGTGCCGTCCTTGACGATCACGATCCCGTTGCTCTTCACGTGCCGCACGATGTCCCACGCGAAGCCAAGGTCGTGCCACTCCCGCGCGCCGGGCTCCCGGCGGCTGACGACCCGCCATTGTTCGGCGGGCGCGGCGGGATCGTCGTTCTCGGCAAGCACGCCGCCGAGCGCGCTTCGCAGGCGCAGTTCGCGTGCCAGCTCGCTCGGGAGCGCGCGCGGGAATCGCATGACGCGCAGATTCCTCTTCGTCTTGAGCGCGTCGAGCGCTGCAGCATCAAAATCGGGCGCCGCGACGATCTCGAGAAAGAATTCGCACAGCACGAGGGCCGCCTCGCGATCGACCGGCGCATCGGTCGCGACGATTCCTCCATAGGCCGAAACGGGATCCGCGTAGAGCGCCTCTCGCACCGCAACCGCAACGCTCGAACGCTGAGCGACGCCGCACGGCACGGCGTGCTTCACGACCCCGGCGCGAACGAATCGAGCGTGCTCGCCAAACTGCCTCCCGAGCGGTGCTCGGGATAAGAGCCGAAGCGTCGCGTCGAGATCGAGTAGATTGTTATAGGAGAGAGCCTTCCCGTGCAGCTGCTCCGGGATCCGTTCGACGCGGTCGAGATAGAATGCCGCGCGTTCTTGCGGATTCGTTCCGTAGCGCAAGCGTTCGGCGAGTGGAAGCGTGAGCGCGAGCGCGCCGGGAAGGTCGCTCGGAAGCACTTCGCCGGCCGTGGCAAGGTAGTGCGCAATCGCGACGTCGTATTCTCCCGTACGTTCGAAGGCCGCGACGGCAAGCTTGCGACGCAACCCGGTCGAGACCGCATCAGCTTCGAAGGCCGTACGATACTCCGCATACTGCGACGGATGCGTGAGCACCGCGACGTGTTCGAAATTCTTGGCGGCGGCTCGCAGCAAAGCGACGCCGCCGATGTCGATCTGTTCGATCGCCTCCTCCAACGTGGCCCCGGCGCGCGCGACGGTGGCCTCGAAGGGATAGAGGTTGACGGCGACGGTCACAATCTCGGGAATCGCGTACTTCTCTGCTTGGGTGAGATGGTCGCGACTGTGGCGATTGTAAAGGATCGCGCCGAAGATCTTTGGATGGAGCGTCTTCACTCGGCCACCGAACAGCGCTGGGAAACCGGTGAGCTCTTCGACGTCGCGCGCCGGAACGCCGCGCTCCTCCAGAAAGGCTCGCGTACCGCCGGTCGCATAGATGACGATGCGCCGCTCGTGCAAGGTGCGCGCCAGTTCGTCGGCTCCGGTCTTATCCGAGAGCGAAAAGAGCGCCGCTTTCTGCCGCAACGGCAGCGCTTCAGGCAAGCATCGCCTCGGCTTCGCGCGCCAGCTCAGCTGAGACGACGGCGCTCACGCCCGCGTCGCGCGTCGTAACGCCGTAGATCCGATCCGCCATCTCCATCGTCTTCTTGTTGTGCGTGACGATCAGCATTTGCGATTCGGTCGCGAACTCTCGCACCATCGCGCAGAAGCGATCGATGTTCGCGTCGTCGAGCGCGGCGTCGACTTCGTCGAGCAGATAAAACGGCGCCGGCTTCGTGGCGATCAGCGCAAAGATCAGGGCTGCGGCCGTCATCGCGCGTTCTCCGCCGGAGAGCGCCGCGAGCGGCATCGCCTTTTTTCCAGGCGGTCGCACTGCGATCTCGATGCCCGTTTCGGAAAGGTTCTCGGGCTGCGTTTGCCACATCTTCGCCTCGCCTCCGGCGAAGAGCCGGCCATACATTTGTGCAAACGACTCGGAGACGCGCTCGAAGGTCTCATTGAACTGCACTTGCGACTCGCGCTCGATCTCGCGAATCGATTCGAGCAGCGTCTCACGCGCCTTAGAGAGATCCTCCATTTGGGTGCGTAAGAACTGCTCGCGCTCGGCGACCTCGCCACGCTCCAACTCGGCATTGAGATTCACGTTGGCTTGCAGCCGTGCCAGCTCGTCGCGCAGCCGCGGTAACTCCTCGACGATCGAATCGGGCTCGCCTCGATAGCGCGTCTCGACGTCACTGCACTCGTCGGCGGTCGCAGGATTCTGCGCGAACTGCGAGACCAGCATTCCGAGCTCGGCTTCGACCTGCGCCAGACGCACGCGCTGCCGCTCGCCGCCGCCGGCGGTCTCGCGCTCTTTCTGTTCGGCCGCATGCACGTCCGACTCGAGCTTCGTTTGGCGCGCTGCAAGCTCTTCGCGTTCGCGCCGCGCCTTCTCGAGCTGCTCGTCGAGCGTGGCAACGCCGCGGTGAAGACCGTCGACGTGCGCGTGAAGCGTCCGGGTCTCTTCTACTAATTCGGCGATCTGCGACAGCATCTCTTCACGTGCCAATCCACCGCGGTTGCTGTCCTGGTCGAGCATGCCGAGTCGCGCGCGCGCCGCGTCGCGTTCGGCAGTAAGTGCGGCCGAGCGTTCGCGCAGTTCGGCTCCGCGCGCATTGGTCGAGGTCTGGGCCGCTTCGGCACGAGCGATCTCCTCGCGCACGCGCGCCAACTCCGCCTCGAGCGTAACGCGTTCCTCGTCGCCGCGTTCGGCCGCGGGTTCCTCACGTTCGTACTCGCGCTCGAGCTCGCGAGAGCGGGCTGCGCGCTCGCGCAGCCCGCTCGTTGCAGCGCGGGCAATCTCCAGTTCGCTTCGAGTGCGCTCGACCTCCGCCGCGAGACCGGGCGATTCGGCTCGCAACGCAACAAGCTGCGATTCGATTCGACGTTGGCGCTCGCGCGCGGAATCCCGTGCACCGATCGCCGCATCGGCACGCAGATGCGCTTCGCGCAGACGGCGTTCGGCTTCTTCGAGGTGCGAGCGCATTCCGACGAGCGCCTCGCGAAGGCTGGCGGCCTGGAACCGCCGCGATAGGATCGAGCGCTCGCGCACGAACCGGCCGCCGGTAATTGCACCGCCCCCCGTGATCTGCTCGCCGTTTAGCGTGACGATCGTATCGCGTAGGCCTTGACGCCGAACGAGCTCGATACCGACCTCGAGGGTGGTGACGATCAAAACGTTGCCGACGAGAAAGTTGACGATGCCCTCAAAGCGCGGCTCGGTACGCACCAACGTATGGGCGTAGCCCAAAACACCCTCTTGTCCGTCGAGCCGCTCGTCGAGCTGACGCCCTTGCCGGTTGGCAAGCGTGTCGAGCGGAAGAAACGTCGCCCGCCCGGCCTCCTTCCGGTTGAGAAATTCGACGCAGCGTTCGGCGTCTTCTGAGGTCGTCGTGACGACGTTTGAAAGCCGCGCGCCGAATGCAACGTCCAGGGCGCGCGCGTACCGCTCGTCGGTCGTAATAACGTTCGAAACGATTCCTTCGATGCCGTGCAGCTCGCCGCGCTGCCAAGCTTCGACGATCGCGCGCGTCCCCGGGACGTGGCCAACGAGTGAGTTCTCGAGCTCCTCGATCGTGTGAAGCCGTGATTCGGCAGCCCGCACTTCGACCGCCTGATCGCGGTGTGCGGCGACCGCGCGCGAGGCCTCTTCCTGCGATAGCGACGCCTCGCGTTCGGCATCCTCGGCCCGGCCGCGCGCGTCGAGCAACTCTTCGTCGCGGGCTTCGAGTCCGCGCCGAAGATCGCCCTGTCGATGTAGCGCGCCGCCCGCAGCGATCTCGATCTGCTCGGCGCGCTCGCGAGCGGCACGCTCTTCCGTCTCCAAGCGTTCGGCTTCGGCGCGCAGACTTTGGGCCTGCACGCGCCGCTCCGCTCTGCGCGCGCCAAGCTCGGCCGCGACGGCCTCGAGCTCCCGCAGCCGGACGAAGATCGACTCGACACTCGCGCGCGCTTGAGCGAGCGCGGCTGCCGCCCCGAGCTCGTGCTCGCGCGCCGCTTCGATCTCGCCGCCGAGAGGCGCGAGACGTTCGTCCAATCCCTCGATCGTCGCTACCAGCGAGGCGCGCTCCTGCTCCGTACGCGCCGCATCCTGCGACGTTTGCGTGGACTGCCGCTCGAGCGCTTCGCGACGCGCCAGCGCAACGGCGTATTGCGCCTCGAGCTTCGCGAGCTCGTCGCGCTTGCTCTGCGCCTGCGAGCGATGTTCCTCAAGCGCCAACTCGCACCGATAGAGCTGGGTGCGCAGTTTTGCGAGCTCGTCGCCGAGCGACGCGGCAGTCGCCGCGGCTTCGCTTCGCAGCTCCTCATTAGCCGCGATCTCGTTGCGGAGCGTCGTTGACTCGGCCCGGCGCGTCGCGCTTGCCCGCAGGTAGCCGAGGATCTCGAGGTCGCGCACGCGCGTGCTGACGCGGCGATATCGCCGCGCACGGCGCATCTGCGTTTCGAGCTCGGGAATCCGACGCTCGAGCTCGGCGACCAGATCGCTGATCCGAATCGCGTTCTGTTCGGTACGGTCGAGGCGGCGCATCGACTCGTGCTTGCGCGCGAGAAACTTCCCGATTCCCGCCGTCTCTTCGAAGAGCGCCCGCCGTTCGACAGGCTTGCTCGTAAGGATCGCATCGATCTGACCTTGTGAAACGATTGCATACGAGCCGGGTCCAAGCCCGGTGCCCGTCAAGAGATCGACGATGTCGCGCAACCGCACTTGCGTCCGATTGATGAAGTACTCGCTCTCGCCGACTCGGTAGGCCCGGCGGGTAATTTCGACCTCTGCAAACTCGATCGGCAACTTTCGATCGGAGTTGTCGAAGAGTATCGAGACCTCGGCCATGCCAAGCGGCTTTCGCAGCTCGTTGCCGGAGAAGATCACGTCCTCCAACGCACGGCCCCGCAGGCTCTTGCTCGACGTCTCGCCCAAGACCCAGCGGAAGGCGTCCACCAAATTCGATTTGCCCGATCCGTTCGGTCCGACGATCGCGGTGACACCGGCATCGAACTCGAGCACGGTCGCATCCGCAAACGTCTTGAACCCGAACGACCGAACTCGCGCTAGTTTCATTTTAAGAGCGTTGCACCTTGCGCTACGCTCTGGCGTTGCGCGATCGAAATCAACGCCGCTTGCGCGGCGGCTTGCTGCGCGGCCTTCTTCGAGAAGCCCTCGCCGCGCCCGAGGATCTTACCTTTGACGCTGACGCGCGACTTGAATGCGGGCCGCTGGGGCGTGCCGCCGCTCGTCTCGCGGTAGACGGGAGTGGCCGCCAGATGTTCTTGCGTGTAGTGCTGCAAACGAGTCTTGGCATCGAGTAGCGCGTCGGAGGAGTGGTCGAGCTGCTCGACGTGCTGCGTGAGGACGAAACGCTCCGCCCGCTCGAGTCCGAAGCGAAGGTAGATCGCGCCGACAAAGGCTTCGAACGCATCGGCAAGTACCGACGTGTTGTCGGCCCCGCCGGCCGTCTCCATTCCGGCGCCGAGTCGCGTCAACGCACCGAATCCAAGACGCCGCGCCGTTTGCGCGAGCTGCCCGTCGTTGACGATTGCGGCCTTTCGCAGCGTCAGCATTCCTTCGGGCTCGTCGGCGAAATTCTCGAAGAGCCATCCGGCCGTGATGCAACCGAGGACGGAATCCCCGAGGAACTCCATCCGGTCGTTCGAGGCGCCGCCGTGTTCCTTGGCATAGCTTTGGTGGACAAAGGCTCGCTCGAAGTCCGTCACATCGGTGGCTCGACGAACGCCCGCAAGGCGAAGCAGGGCGCGTAGGCGCCCCCGATACTTCTCGCCGCTCATCTCAGTGATCCGTCACTATTGCGAGGATCTAACCTTGCCGAAGACGAGCACGCTGTTGTGGCCGCCAAAGCCGAACGAGTTCGAGAGCGCAATGCGGATCGGTGCTTGACGCGCGACGTTGGGAACGTAGTCGAGCCTGCACTGCGGATCGGGAAACTCGTAGTTCGTCGTCGGGGGCATCAGGTCGCGCGCGACTGCGAGAGCCGTCGCGACGCCCTCGATCCCCCCGGCCGCGCCGAGCGCGTGACCGTGCATTGACTTGGTCGAGCTGACGCCGATTTTGTAGGCGTGCTCGCCAAAAGTCTTTTCGATTGCCCTCGATTCGGCGGGATCGCCTACCGGCGTCGACGTTCCGTGTGCGTTGATGTAGTCGACGTCGCCTGGCTCGATCCCAGCGCTCGCGAACGCGCGCGCAAACGCCAACCTCACGCCATTGCCGTCCGGGTCGGGCGCGACGAGATCGTAGGCGTCGGAAGATTGTCCATAACCCAGCATCTCGCAGTAGATCGAAGCTCCGCGCGCTCGTGCGTGCTCGTACTCCTCGAGCACGAGAATACCCGCTCCCTCCCCAAGGACGAAACCGTCGCGCTCGCGATCGAATGGACGGCTTGCGCGAGTCGGGTCGTCGTTACGCGTAGAGAGCGCGCGCATCGAGCAAAAACCGCCGATTGCCAGTGGTGAGACGGTAGCCTCGCTGCCGCCGCTGATCATCGCGATCGCGTCGCCGTACGCCACCGCATTGTAGGCCGTGCTGATGGCATCGTTTCCGCTCGCGCAGGCGCTCGCGGCCGCAAAGAACGGCCCCTGAAAGCCGTGGGCCATCGAAATGTGTGCGGGAGCGGCATTGGCCATCAGCATTGGAATGAAGAAGGGCGTGACTTTCGCCCAGGTTCCGTTTTCGTTTGCTTTGTCGGAGTTCAGCCAAAAGGTGATGATGCCGCCGATGCCGGTGCCGATCACGCCGCCGACGCGCTTCTTGAACTCTGCGTCGTCGGGCAGCTTGGCATCTTCGATTGCTTCGCGGGCGGCCACGAAAGCGAACTGCGTGAAGCGGTCCATGCGACGAGCCTCTTTGCGCCCAATAAGTTGCTCGGGTTTGAAGTCTTTGACTTCGCCGGCAATCCGTGCGTCGAAATCGCTGGCGTCGAAGGCCGTGATCGGAGCGATGCCCGACTCCCCGGCGGTCAGACGCCTCCAGAACTCATCGCGGGTGTTGCCGACTGGGGTAACCGCCCCCAGCCCCGTTACGACGACGCGTCGGCGGCCAGGCGGCTGCATACTCGAAACGCTCAAAACTTCAGCAAGTTACGGCGGGCTCCGCGCGCATCCCCGCCGCGGTAAAATGGCGAGGGCTCGGCCCGGGTGCTTGCGCGGGCGCCGGGTCGCTGGCTATAATCAGGGGCTGTCTGCCACCAGGGTGTGGGGCAACTTACTTGTCGCCCTGAGCGAAGCGTCCTGAGCTGGTCGAAGGGCGCGAAGCCACAGGACGAAAACTCCGAAGGGACGTTATGAAGCGGACTTATCAGCCGCACAATCGCCGGCGCAAGCGCGTGCACGGCTTTTTGGAACGAATGCAAAGCAAGCAAGGGCGTAAAGTTCTTGCGCGCCGGCGGAAGAAGGGGCGTCATCGCCTCACCGTCTGATGCGGCGCTTCGCAAGCCTAAGCCGTCAAGCGGATTTTGCCCGCCTGCGCCGGCAAGGGCGGCGTGCTTCGTCCAAGAGTCTCGTCATTTATCGCAGTGATTCGCTTCCCGGCGATCCTTCTTCGCTGGTCGGCATCACCGTGAGCAAGTCGATCGGAAAGGCCGTGATCCGCAATAAGGTGCGCCGCCGGCTGGCGGCGATCGTCCACGAAGCGCTCGCAGAGCGGCGCGCTTTGCGTCTGCTCGTCGTGGCGCGTCCGCTCGCGGCTCAGGCGCCGTTTGCCGAGCTTCAAGCCGAGCTAGCCTCGGCCCTCAACGGGCGGCGGTAGGCCGATGCGACTGCTATTAGTCGGGCTAGTCCGGCTCTATCAGCTGTTAATCTCGCCGCTATTACCGCGCGCTTGCCGGTTCTATCCAAGCTGCTCCCGTTACGCGGTCGTCGCGTTGACCGAGCATGGCGTTCTGCGGGGTGGTTGGCTCGCCGCAACGCGACTGGCTCGCTGTCATCCATGGCATCCCGGCGGCGTCGACCTGGTGCCGCAGCCTTTGGAAACTAAAGGAACGAGTACGTGCACGTAATCCTCGCCGTGTCGTGGCTCGACCCAATCGTCAACGCGCTCTTTGCGCTCGTTTCGTGGATCGACAAGCCGATTGGAAATTTCGGCTGGAGTCTCGTCATTCTGGCGGCGATCATCCGCCTTGTCTTTTGGCCGCTGAACACGGCGCAGTTCAAGGCCTTTCTCTCCATGCAGAAGGTCGCGCCCCAGCTCAAACGGCTGCAAGAACGCTTTAAGGACGACCGTCAGAAGCTCCAGATGGAGACGATGGCACTCTATAAGGAGTACAAAGTCAATCCGTTTGCGGGCTGCTGGCCAATGCTGGTTCAATATCCCGTCATCATCAGCGTCTACTACGTCGTGATGAACCACAAGGGGGCTTTCGAAAACCAAAACTGGCTCTGGATCGGCAGCGCGATCTCACACGCCGTAAGCGCCCCCGTACTCTTCGGCGTCCCTGTTTTCGCCGTCAGCCTTGCACACGCGGATCTGGTACTGATCTTGCTCTACGCGCTTTCGATGTATCTGAGCGTGCGGTACGTCAGCATGCCCGCGACCGACCCGCAGCAGGCCCAAACTCAGCGCATGATGGCCGTGATATCGCCGGTGATGCTTGGCTTTCTTGGTTGGAAATACCACTGGCCCTCGGCGATGGTCTTGTACTGGTTTGCCTACAATATGTTCACGATGGCGCAGCAGTTCTACATGCTGCGTCGCTATCATCAGCCGCTGGCGTTGATCGACAGCGAGCACCCGATCACAGAGAGCGTTGGAGGAAGCGACGCATCGGCGAAGGCCCTCGCGGCAAAGGCGCCGAGCGGGAACGGCGTTGCGAAACCGAAACCGGCGCGTTCCGGGCGATCGAAGAGACGAAATAAACGAGGCACATAAAAATCTCCCATGCTTTACGAAGACGATTTCGAGTTTGAAGAACAGCCTGCGGACATCCGCGATCGGACGATCGGCGGGAAGCCCGGTGGCGGCAAATCGGGCGGGCGGGGCGGCGGCACGCGCGGCCGGCGCGAGACGCACCGCACTCATTCCAGCGTTCGCGAGCGTACCGAACTACCCGAGGATGCGAAACCCGCGCACGACCTGCTGCGCGAGATCCTCGAAAGAATGGGTGTTCGAGGGGTAGATATCTCCTACGTCAGCCGGACCGAGGGCGAATATCTCGAGATCAACGGACCGAACTTGGGAATGTTGATCGGACGCCACGGGAATACGCTCGAAGCTCTTAACCTCATTTTCAATAACGCGTTCAACGCCGGGGTCCGCACGAACCGCCGTTACTATACGATCGACGCCGAGGGATATCGCGCTCATCGCGCCGATCAACTCAAGAATCTCGCGCTCGCGACGCTCGAACGCTGCATACGCGAGGGTAAGCCCCAAAAGCTCGAGCCGATGCTTCCCTCGGAGCGCAAGATCGTTCACCTCGCGCTCGCGACCTCCGAGCTGGTGCGCACCGAGTCCGAGGGCGAGGAGCCCGAGCGCTACGTGGTCATCCATCCCAGTTGACGACACAATAACTGCGATTGCGACGCCGCCGGGAAAAGGCGCGATCGCGGTCGTCCGCGTCAGCGGACCGGAGGTTCCGGCGCTCGCCCGGCGACTGCTTGCGGGCAAGACCAAGCTTCGCGCGCGCGTCGCCACCCGCGTGACGATTCTCGACGAACGCGGCGGAGCGCTCGACAAAGGGCTCGCGATCGCGTTCCCTGCGCCACATAGCTACACCGGCGAAGAGATGCTCGAGCTTCACCTTCACGGCTCGCCGGTCGTCGCGCGAGAGGTGGTGCGCGCGCTGTTGACCTGCGGGGCGCGCCTCGCGCAGCCCGGAGAGTTCACCCGCCGAGCCTTCCTCAACGGAAAGATGGATCTGCACGCCGCCGCGGCGGTCGCGGACGTCGTCGATGCGCAAACGCGTGCCGCCGCGCGGGCAGCGCTCGCGAATCTCGGAGGCGGACTCGCCGACCAGGTCGCTGCGTTGCGCGCCTCACTGGCGCGGATGCTCGAAGAACTCGCGGCCGCGATCGATTTCCCCGACGAGGTGCCCGAGCCCAACCGAAGCCGGCTTGAAGAGGGGCTCGCGCAGATGCTCGCCGCGCTGGAGCGATTGCGGCACGACGGCGAGGTCGGCCGATTGATACGTGACGGCGTTTCCGTCGCGATCGTCGGGCCTCCGAACGCCGGCAAGTCGTCGTTGCTCAACGCGCTCGTCGGCGAAGATCGAGCGATCGTCTCCGAGTCTCCGGGAACGACGCGCGACACGATTGAGGAGAGCGTCCTCGTCGACGGCGTGCCGGTTCGTCTGATCGATACGGCGGGAATTCGGGCGCATGCCGACCGCTTGGAGATCCTCGGCATCGAGCGCACGGAGAGGGCGCTGCGAGGCGCACGCATCGCGCTCCTCGTGATCGATGGCTCGCAGCCGATTCGGAGCGACGCCGCGAGCTTGCTCGCGCGAACGCGCGACCGCGAGCGGATTCTTTTCTTCAACAAGGCCGATCTCGGAACGGCCGGCGCGCTCGAGTGCGGCCATCCCGACGCGATCGTCGGCAGCGTTCGTGACGAACGGTCGGTCGAGCTCGTGCGGACTGCGATTGCGCGGATCGGCTGGAGCGGAGAGCGTCCCGATCTCTCTCGCCCGCATCTTCGTGCGCTGCACGAGTTCGACGCCGTCAATGCTGCGCTCGACTCGCTCGTGCACGCCTGCGCGACCCTGCGCTGCGGGGAGCCGCTCGATTTCGTGACCGGCGACCTGCAGCGCGCGTTTTCGGCGCTCGGGCATGTAAGCGAGCAGGTCGCTGCCGAAGAGATTCTCGACGGGATCTTTTCCCGATTTTGCGTCGGAAAGTAAGGGGGGAACCGAATGAAACGTGCGCTTTTGGCCTTAGCGGCGCTCTGCGCGATCGCCGTACCCGCGGCGCTCTGCGCGAAGGACGTTTCGAAGCACGGCGTGACGATCGTCAGCTGCGTCGTAAACTCGAACGGAAGCAACCTCACCAACGGCATCAACGTCGTCTACTACAACACGCACGACTCGCCCGCGACCGAAGTGGATTTTCTCGTTAACTACAACAAAGAAAAATACGTTCTCATCGATAAAGGCAGCTTCGCTCGCGGCGCGCAGATCGACCACAACCTCACCAACGCGCTGACCGGCCAGCCATGGAACGGGCCGACACCGAAGCGTTGTGCCGTGGAACGAGTCTACTTGCAAAACGGTCAAGTGCTCGAGTAGCCTCTTGGCATCATCATGAGTAGCGACGCCGGCACGATCGTCGTCGGCGGCGGTCATGCCGGCGTCGAAGCCGCACTCGCGTCGGCACGCCTCGGCGTGCCGACTCTGCTCGTAACCGGCGATCCGGAGAAGATCTGTACGCTTCCCTGCAATCCGTCGATCGGCGGCAGCGCAAAAGGACAACTGGTTCGAGAGATCGATGCCCTCGGCGGCGCGATGGCCGGCATCGCCGATCGCTGCAGTCTGCACGCGCGTTTCTTGAACGAAAGCAAGGGTCCGTCGGTGCGCGCGCTGCGTCAGCAGATGGATAAACCCGCATATGCCAGCGAAGCGACGGCATTGCTGAAGGGCCAATCAAATTTGCAGATCGTGCAGGGCCTGGTCGAGGATTTGATCGTGCAGGCCGGTACGGTGCGCGGCGTGCTCTGCGCCGGCGGCAACCGTTTCTACGCCGGCCGCGTCGTTCTCGCGACCGGAACGTTCCTTGGCGGAAAATCTTTCCGCGGCGACGTCGTCCGGGCGGAGGGCCGCTTCGGCGAAGCCCCTGCGGCCGGCTTGGCCGACGCGCTGCGCCGGCTCGGTTTTCCGACCGCCCGGCTCAAGACCGGCACCCCACCGCGGATCGACAAGGCAAGTGTCGATTACGATGCGATGCACCGCCAAGCCCCGAGCCTGCGCCCGCTGCTCTTTTCCTATATGAGCCCGCCTCGCTTCGGCGGACCACAGCTCCCCTGCTACGTGACCGAAACGAACGCGCGAACTCACGCGCTGGTGCGCGCGAATCTCCATCGCTCGCCGCTCTACGGCCTGGACCTGATCCGCGGAATCGGTCCGCGCTACTGTCCGTCGATTGAAGACAAGGTCGTCAAGTTTGCGCACAATCCGACGCATCAGGTCTTCATCGAGCCCGAGGGCTGGGAAGAGCCGACGCTCTACGTCGGCGGTTTCTCAACGTCGCTGCCGGCCGAGATCCAACACGAGATGCTGCAGACGTTGCCGGGATTGGAGTCGTGCGCGATGCTGCGCGCGGGCTACGCTGTCGAGTACGACATGGTGCCGCCGACCGAACTGCGCGAAACGCTGGAGACCCATCGCATCGCGGGCCTGTATCACTGCGGGCAGCTCAACGGCACTTCGGGCTACGAAGAGGCCGCCGCCCAGGGCCTGCTCGCCGGAATCAACGCCGGACGTGCTGCGCGCGGTGAGGAGCCGTTGCGGTTGACGCGCGCACAGGCTTACATCGGCGTTTTGATCGACGATCTCGTTACCAAGGGCGTCGACGAGCCCTACCGGATGCTCACTTCGCGGGCCGAGCATCGCGTGGTGCTGCGGCACGACAACGCGGATCTTCGCCTGACGCCGATTGGACGGGCCGTTGGGCTGGTCGATGAGTGCGCCTGGGAAGCCTTCGAGCGGCGCCGCGCCGCATTACACGCTGCTCGCCGGCAGGCACAGGAGACTCGTCTGGATGCAGCTTTCGTCGGCGAGGAACGCTTTGAGGCCGGCAGTACCATCGCCGACGCTCTGCGCCGGCCCAACCTCGACTTCGAAAGCGTCGCCGGCCGATTCGACCCGCGCGTCACTCCCGCGATCGGCGAGCGCGTCGCGATCGAGCTCAAATCCGAAGGATACGTTCGCCGCGAGGAGATCGCGATCGAGAAAGCCGCCAGGGCCGAACGGGTGACGATTCCGGCCGACTTCGATTACGCATCAATTCGCGCGCTGTCGCGTGAAGCGCGCGAGAAGTTCGCCCAGCGGCGCCCGCCCACACTCGGGGTGGCCGCGCGAATTCCAGGCGTCACACCGTCTGACGTGGCGATTGTCGCGCTCTTCGTCCACAAGTGTCGGGTTTCGAGCCGCTCGAACGTCTAAGTGTCCTAAGGAGGAACCAAACATGAGTGAATTTATCTATCTCTACCGCGGCGGCCGCCGCGCCGAAACGCCCGCAGAAGGCGAAGTTCAGATGCAACGCTGGATCGGCTGGATGAAAGAGCTTGCCGACTCGGGCCACATGAAGGATCGAGGTCAGCCGCTCGAGCCTGAGGGCAAAGTCGTTCGCGGCAAACAGCGGACCATCACCGACGGCCCATATCCGGAATCGAAGGACGTCGTCGGCGGCTACACCTTGATCGAAGCCAAGGACATCGGACAGGCCGCGCAGCTCGCCGGGGGATGCCCGATCTTCGAGTATGACGGACTCGTCGAAGTGCGGCCGGTCATGAAGATGTAGTGGAAGTCGACCGCCTCTTTCGGCGGGAGTCGGGGCGAATCGTCACCGCGCTCTCTAGGATCTTCGGTCTCGATAACATCGCGCTGGCAGAGGACGTCATGCAAGACGTTTTCTGCCGCGCGCTCGAGGTGTGGAAACTGCGCGGCGTCCCACAGAATCCGTCCGCATGGCTGATGAAGGCGGCCAAAAATCGCGCCATCGATCTTCTGCGGCGCGAACGCACCGCACGCAATCTGGTTCCCGAGCTCGGGCGTCTACTCGAAAGCGAGTGGACGCTCGTGCCGACCGTCAACGAGTTCTTTACTGCCGAGACCATCAAAGACGATCAGCTGCGCATGATCTTTTCTTGCTGCGATCCGGGGCTCGCGCAAGAAGTGCAAGTCGCACTGACACTTCAGCTCGTCTGCGGCTTTGCGATCGCCGAGATCGCCGGCGCCTTCCTGCGCAAGCGCGCGACGATCGAAAAGCGCATCGAGCGTGGGAAAAAGGCGTTAGCAGATTCGAAACGACTCTTCGATTTGGCCGACGCCGAGCTGCCGGCGCGGTTGTCGGCCGTCCACCGCGCGCTTTATTTGCTCTTCAACGAAGGCTATCACGGCGCGTCCCCACTGGGCGCGGTGAGAACGGAGCTCTGCGCGGAGGCGATGAGGCTTGGCGCGCTGCTGCTCGAGCATCCGCTCGTCGCGACACCGGAAAGTTACGCATTGTGCGCGCTGATGTGGTTGCACGCGGCTCGACTGCCGGCGCGGCTCAATGGAAGCGGCGAATTGATCGCGCTCGCCAACCAAGACCGCGCGCTTTGGAATCGCGATTTCATTTCCAAGGGAAACGATTTTTTGAATCGGTCGGCTAGGGGCCGCGAACTGAGCGAATATCACGTCGAGGCGGCAATCGCGTCGATTCATTCCAACGCGGCGCGTGAAGAGGATATCGACTGGGCGCGTCTGGTTTGGCTCTACGACCTGCTGCTGAGCATTCGTCCGTCGCCGGTGGTCGCACTCAACCGCGCGATCGCGCTGGCGCAACAGCACGGTCCCGAGCGCGGCATCGAAGCGATCGGCGCGATCGCGGCAAGCGGCGAACTGGCCTCGTACCCGTTTCTTCCGGCCGCGCTCGGCGAGCTGGAACTGCGGGCCGGACGCGCCGGCGATGCGCACGAGCACTTCGAAAAAGCCGCGGCTTTAGCGCGCAATCCAGTCGAACGGCGGTTTCTAGAGCTACGCGCCGGCGCCGCCGCGAACGCCTCGCTCTGTGAGGCCACTCGATAACGAGCTCGAGGCGCTCCTCGAAAAGTCTGGCGCAGACTCAGGCCTGGCCGCACGGCTCGCGGAGTACTGCTGGATCGTCCTCGATACGAACCGCCGTTTCAACCTAACTGGAGCCAAATCAGCGGCGGAACTCGCGGAGCACATCGCCGACAGCCTGACCATTGTCCCGTACCTGCTCGAACCCTACGTGGACGTCGGCTCCGGCGCCGGAATGCCGGCGATTCCAGTCGCGATCGCGACCGGGATTCCGGTTACGATGATCGAGGCGACGGCTAAGAAAGCTCTGTTTCTCCAATCGACGCTTGAGCGGCTCGGACTGAGCGGCACCGTTGTCGCGCAGCGTGCTGAGATCGCCGGCCATGAGGCGGGTCTGCGGGAAGCTTTCGCGAGCGGCACGTGTCGTGCAGTGGGGAGCGCGCCGATGGTCGCCGAGCTGTTGCTGCCGCTGATCCGTCCCGGCGGGATCGCAATCTTGCAGCGAGGTGCGATCTTCCCCGACGAACGACGAGCGCTCGAGGACGCGTCGCTGATGCTTGGTGGACGCGTCGCGAGCGAAGAGCGGCTCGAGGGCGATCGGCGCCTCATTTTAGTCGAGAAGCGGGGTTCGACCGCGCTGCGTTTTCCACGGCGCCCGGGCATCCCGGCAAAACGTCCCCTCTGCCTTTAGGGCTGCTACGCTTCGACCTCTGCGCAGAGGCGACCGGAGCGAATCGCGTCCTGCATCGCCGCATAATCGCGGTCGACTTGGAGTGCATACGCTTTGCTGTATTCGACGATCGCCGCATCGAAGGCATCGCCCCTCCCCAAGTAGCCCGCGATCGTGTCGGCATCGCCGGCTTTGGCATGGGCACGAGCTAAGGTCCAGCCGCACATCGTTGCGTAGTTCGTCAACACGCTTGGGCCGAAGGACGCAATGTCTGCGGATACCTTCATATCGCGCAGTTGGCGGACGTAGAACTCGTGATGACCGGGCAGTTCCGTCCAGCCGAGGAAGATGTCGCTGGTCGCCTGCATTAGGCGCTGCCCGTTGACGACCCGCTCACCCTCATGCGCAAAGCGGCTCTTGCGGCCTGCCGGCTCCAGCACGGATCGGCGCGCCTCCTTCATTTGGAGGAATAGCGGTTCCTTACCGTTTGCCAGAAAGAGCGCGACGTAACAGCGCGTGCCGACGCTTCCCACCCCGACGACCTTTAGAGCGCTATCTTCAAATTCGTAGCAATCCAGCAGGTATCGAAGATCGGCGGGGGCCGACGTCTTGTATCGCGCAATAATCGCCGCCACCGTTTTCTCCCAGCCCGAGATCTTCTTGTAGGCGTGGCATATGAGCGGAGGATCGTCGATAATCTTCGCTTTTCCGTCGACGATCCTGGTCAACTTGGGGAAGACCGCCTCCGAGGTACGTTTCGCCGCTTTGCGACCGGTTTTGCGCAGCGCATTCCTCGTTTTACGGCAATCGGAAAAAAAATCGATCAGATCCTCGAAGCCGATGCCCTCGTACCAACGCTCGAGGATCGTCCGGCCGGCGAACTCGGCAATCCGCGAGCGGTAAGACGTCACGCTAGCACGGACCACCTTTTCAGCGAGGCGTTCGCCGAAATTATTGCAGCGGGCGGCCAGCAGAAAGCTGACCGCGAGCCGCTTCACGTCCCATTCGAACGACCCGGGGAACGTTTCGTCGAAATCGTTGATGTCGAACGCCAAACTCCGCTCGGGCGTCGCAAACCCGCCGAAGTTCATTAGGTGGCAGTCGCCGCAGAGCTGCACCTCGATCCCTGAACTCGGCGCGCCGGCGAGGTCGCGCGCTTGAATGGCGGCCGTCCCGCGAAAAAACGTGAACGGCGACTGCGACATTCTGCCGTAGCGGACCGGGAGAAGCTTTTTGAGCCGGCCGTCGTCCGACGCTTCGAGCACCGCGACCGGGTCGTCGGATCTGATCTTCCATTTGGCGTGTGCCGAGCGAGGGCACCGCGATCGCAATCTCCTCCCGGCGGCCCGACGTTCCGCTTTGGTCATCATCTGATCCACTATCGTAAAACCTTCGTTCGAAAAACCTTCGTTCCGCCGTTTGCGGTCCCGGACGCGCGTGAAGGGGTACCTGCGCAAAGACGCTCGAAATCGCAAAAATGCAGCTTCAGATCGATACGTCGGAGCGCGCTGCGAAGATGTGGCTGCTGATGATTCTGCGCGGAGTGCTGGCCGTGATACTCGGGCTCGTGCTCTTGATTTGGCCGCACGCATCGGTTCGCGTGCTGCTCGTCCTCTTCGTCGCCTACGCGTCGGTCGACGGGATCTTCTCGGCCGTCGGCGCGATCCGCAACGCGGCCGCGAAACTACCGTGGATACGACGCGCGCTCGAAGCAACGGTAGCGATCGTCTCCGCAATCGTCGTTGGCGTTTGGCCCCACGTCGTGCTCACGGTTCTCGGCTACCTCATCGGGATCGCCCTGGTGGTGCGAGGCATCGTCCAAATCGTCGGTGTCACCTCGCTGCAGACGACGGGGCGCATACGCCGGTGGCTGGCAGCTGCCGGGATCCTCGCGCTGATCGCCGGGGTTATCTTCATCTTCAGTCCGCGCACCGGTTTGCAGGTGTTCGTCTGGACGCTCGCCGTTTACGGACTGGTCTACGGCGTCATCCTGATAGCGCTCGCATTCCAGTTGAAAAACGCCACCGCCGGGAGCCGCGCAGAGCAGCTAACTTAGGTCCAGACCGGCTTGTCGCCGCCGCGAACGACGAGCAGCGGCTCGCGCCAGCGGCCAGGCGTACGCGAGAGTTTCGCCAACGGCGCGAGGCGCGACAACTCACCGTAGCACGTCATGCCGGTGACGCTCTCCGGCGGAACCATCCGATGGTCGGGATTCGTCGTGTCGACGTCGGTATTCGCGAACTGGCCGAGACTCTGATACCACATCGCCGCGCGCGAGAGACTCACGCGCACGTGATAGCTGCCTCCTTCACGCGCTCGGCGCCGCAAAGCGGCGATCACGCCGGCAGCGCCCAGGTAGCCGGCGATGTAGTCATTGAGCACCATCGTCGGAGGGAATGCGGGAAGTATCGAACCGCCTTGATATTCCAGGAAGGTCGGCGGGAGATGAGGGACTCTGCCGCCCTCGGCGTAGGTGTAGCCGGTCACGGATAGCGCTTCCATGTCGAAGCCCGCGCGGTTCATCCACGGACCGTCCCAACCGTACGCGCGCACCGTAAGGTAAACGATGCCCGGCTTCTTGCTTGCGACTTCCTCGACGCCGAAGCCGAGCCGCTCGATGCCGCGCCCGCTAAAGCTCTCCATGAAGACGTCGGCTTGGGGCAACAGCGCGCTCAGGGCCGCCGCCTGATCGGCTTTTGTCAGATCCAGAAACGTCGAGCGCATCCCGACGTTACAGTCCGTCCAGAGCGCCTCGTGTTCGAAGGCTTGGTCCTTTGCGATTTGCAGAACATCAGCCCCATACTCGCAGAGCGTGCGCGCCGCGACCGACCCCGCGATCACGTGCGTCGCCGCCAATCCTTTGACCCCGGATAACGGCTGCGCGGGATTCGCCGGGAACGGGATTGGAGCCGAATCGCCGACCTTCCGAATGTCAATCACTGGAACCGAGGCGAGCAGCTTTCCCTCGGGGAGCGCCGACCATTCCTCGGCCGTACGGTGAATCCCGCCGACTGCGTGCGCCTCGGCCATTGCGTTGTCGAGCTCCACCGCGTTCCATTTCTGAACCGCGCGCGCGATCGACTCGCGGGTGGGAACGGCGCCTAACAGGATCAACGCGCGTTGCTGCAGATGCGGATAGACTCCGGTGATGTTCATATACCGACCGTCTTTGGTTTGATAGGGCACGAATGAGAACGGATTACCGACACCAAGCGGAGCCTGATAGTAGCGCGCGTTTATCGTCGGCATAAACGTGAAGCCGCGCGCTACCGGGTCGTCGGCGGGGACGCGACCGGCCGCGAGACGAAACTGCATGATCGGCGTCATCATCGGGTTGACGCCGTAGATCGCCTCGCGCAGATCGACGTGCACGTCTTGACCCTCGCCGGTGCGCTCTTTCCAGACCGCGGCCGCCTCGACGCCGACAGCCATAGCGGGTAGCGCCATCGAGGTTCCAATCCGGAAGTGACTGCGCACGATGGGATCGCTACCGGTAAACGTGACGGTCCCACCCCCATCGGCCGGCGTCCCGCCGATGTCACGCATGAAAACGGTAAAGGCTTCGTCGATCGAAAACGCTGTGCTCGCTTGGTTGCTTTGTGCGATCGCGTTTCCGGTCGCGGCAGCGGTAGCCAAGGCGGCGCCGCTCGCAGTTTCGATAAACTCACGGCGATTTAGCGACATGCGAAAACCTCCCGGCACTCATTTGGCGAGCAGGGCATCGTTTTTGCGCCCCCCAAAGAAGGTAAGAGGTACCTCGCCTCCTCATGGCCTTCCTTCCGGAGCGTGAGCAGTGTCGCAACGATGTGCAAACACCTTAACCCACGCGCTGGCGGCGACTATCGTGCTAGTGGTGATGGCGCCGATGTCGGCGCGCGCGACCGAAACGCAGGCAGCAAACGCTCCGCAATCGTCCGTGACGCCGGAACCGTCGCCGGCTCCGTATTCAAGCGAAGAACCCAAGCCGGACCTGCTGGACGGTACGCTCTCCGCGAAAGGCGAGCTCGAAGCTGACGAACTGCTGACGGAGGCGGCTGCACCCTCGAACCCGCTGTTAGCGGCGAAGAAGAGCTTCGAAGAGCGCAGCGGCATCACGTTCGGGATGGCGGGCGGCGTTCTCTATCAGAATTTTTCAAACCCGACGCTGCTCCAAAACCAATTCCAAGCGGTTGGTGGTAAGTTTTCGTTTGACTTGAACGCGCCGCTTGCCAATCGCGACAAGCCCAACGCGTTGACGTTTGACATGGCGGTCGAGGCACGCGGACCCCTCGCTAGCGACTTTCCGCCGCTTCAGGCCGGCGTTTTGGCGGGATCGGGAGTTCCAACGGCAGCGACCTGGGGAGAGTTCAATATCGGCGTTACGCAAGCGTACATCCGGCAAAGTTTAGCGGGAAACAAGTTTCAATACACCGTCGGCAAAATATTTGCCCCGAACTACGTCGACGCGTATCCGCTCTTCGACGACAATCGCCAGTTCCTGAACCTAGCTTTTTCCACCAACCCGACGATCGCGGTGCCGTTGCGCGGTTTCGGTTTCGTCGGGGCCGGTTTTCCGGGCAGCGGTAACCTGTATTTGACGGGCGGCATGTTTACCGCCAACAGCAGCGACACGGGTTCGACGATCGGCGATTTCTTTTCCCGAAACGAACACTTTTACTTTTTGGAGGTCGGACAAACCAGTTTCGCGCGAGCCGGTTTTCCGATCCAGGGGCGAGGCGCCTTCGATCGCAACAACATCCACGTAACGCTGTGGTATCGCGATGCGCTCACTGCGCGCGGTCCCGGCGACGCGTTTCTTCGTCCGGCTCCGGAGGCATATGGCGCTGCGTTCAACATGAACCAGGCAGTCGGAGAGAGCATCTTGTGGTTTCTGCGCGCCGGAATCGGTAAAGGGAGCTTTTTTGGAACGGGTGCGATTGCTAGCGGCTTCGCCTGGCGACCGACCTACGCGCCCCGGGACCTCTTCGGTTTTGCCGTGGGATGGACGAATCCGCAACCGCCGCTGGTGGACCCGCTACCCATCCCCGCTCCATTTCCAATCTCGGTTCCCAATTTGCGAAGCCAGGGAACCGGCGAGATCTTCTACAGGATTGCGCTGATTCCGAACTTTGCGTTGACGCCCGACTACGAGTTGCTGATCCATCCTTCGCTGGCGCCATCGCGAGGCTCGATCTCGGTGTTCAGTTTGCGCGGGCGCCTTACGCTGTAGGAGTCAGTCGGGCTTCCTCGGACTAATCAGCGCGCAAGCGAGAGCGCATCGGCCGAGGCATTCACACTTGCGGTCAGGGTCCCGTTCACAACGGCGTGGACGACGAGCGCGTCGGCCTCGACCGAGATGCCGTTCAATCCAACCTGCGTAGGGACGCCGTGCAACGCAACCGTCGTCCCATCCGAGGTGGTGAGCGTGTGGTCGTATGGCTTCATAAAGGCAGCGGTGTGCTCGTCAATGAGCTTCGAGGCGTCGAACGTCGCGGCGTTGCGCACCCGTGAGACGACGAAGTTCGAGGTCAGCAGCGGTGCGAACATGCGTATCAAGAGCCGGCTCGTATCGGTGGTGTACGTAAGATCGGGCATTGAGATCACACGCGTCGCCGGATCGACGGTCGGCGTTCCCCAGAGGTAGAGTTTCCCGGAAGCGCCGCCGGAGAAGTCGACCTCGATGACCAGTTTCGGCTGGGGCGCCGTCGCCGTTCCCGAATCGGTCGCGTAAATATCCACGTTGTCGACGCGAACCGTGCCGATCACCTTGATCGGAAGCTCCGTCCCGACGATCGAAGAGCGCGCGCGCTGTACCATCAGTGCGAACGGTACGCGGATGTCGATGGGCAAGCGGAACTCATCGGGGATCTCGAGTGCGGCAAAACTTGGAACCGAAACCTGCGAAGGCGGCGGCGGTTCGCCGCCCACCGAAATCTGCGGACGGGCGGCGACCGCGAGATTGAAAGTCGCGAGCAGATCGGCGCCGCTCGTCGCGAGCGTCAGCTTCCGTACGGTCGCGTTCTGCAAGTTGGGGGTGAGCCAAGCGGTCTCCGAAATTTGAATCGGCTGCGCGAGCTGCCGGGCGATCGTTGCGAACTTCGCGCGGACGACCAGGTCGAAGGCGCGTTGGATCACGAGCGCTGCGGCACTAGCAACCTTGTTCAGCGCGCGCAGATACGGCTCGCGGAGTAACGGGGTGAGGTCGATTCCACCGTTGTTGAGGACCGAGCGGGCGATATCGCAATAAGCCGCTAGACGCCCGGTGGCGTTGGAGATGTTCGTTTGGAGCGTTCCGTCCGGGCGCACTCGAGCGGCGACGGCGGCCGACGCTCGCAGTGCGGCGTTCGCCTTGGGACCGCAGACGTAGCTGCCCGCTCGCGATCGCAGCTGGAGTTCGAAACGCTCGTTGAATCCGATCCGAATGACGTCGCCTTGGCCGCTTTCCCCGACGTCTCCGCGTCGCGCCATGAGGCGAAACTCAGTCGGCACGTACTGCGAACCGACGACTTTGCTGTTGAGATAGGTTGCAATAATGGTCCGCACGTCGGCGTAACCGTCGTTCGAAGCCGTTTGGACCGCCCGCCAGCCGGAGTCTAAAATCGTCGACGATCCTGCGCGGCTCAGCACCTGTCGCAGGTTACGGACGCGCACTTCGATCGGGATCGTGATGACCGACGTCTGGATATTGATTTGCGGCGGGAAGGACGTGGCTCGGGGCGGCGCGGGCGGGAAGGCCGAACCACAGCCCTCGAGCGTCAATGCAGAGCACAGAATCGCGGCGCCAAGGCGCCCTCCGAACGCGCGCATCGTCACGGGCATCATGATCCCTCCTCCGCAAGTGGGGACTATAAGGCATCCTTAGCTGTTGCGGGGTAGGGCACCCTTGCCTGGAGGGAGGTCATCCCCCTGCCGGCCACTGCTGCGCGCGGCGTCTCCAAATTGTTTACCGTGAAACATCGGCCCGGGCGCCCTTTGCGTTACGATGGACGCGATGCATCCGCTCGATGACCGGCTCGTCGCTGCCCTGCCCGAGGGCAGCCTCTACGTCGTCGGCGGCCGGGTGCGGGATGAAGTTCGGGCTGACTTGGCGGGAGTCGACGAAGCGCCCGTCGCTGATTCGGATTACGTCGCGGTCGGCATCCCAGTGAACGAACTGGTCGAGCGGCTGATAGGGCTGGGCCGGGTCGACGTCGTCGGAGCCTCCTTTGCGGTGGTAAAGCTGACGGTTAACGGTCAAACGGTCGACGTCGCGACCCCGCGGAGAGAGCGCTCGGTTGGCTTCGGCCATCGGGACTTCGAGATCGAGGCCGGCCCGGAAGTAACGTTGCAGGAGGATCTCGGCAGGCGCGACTTCCGCATGAATATGATTGCCCGAGCCCTGCCTTCCGGCGAGATCGTCGACCCGTATGACGGCCGGGGCGATATCGCCGCCCGACGGATCGATATTCTGACGCCAGAGACGTTCCGGGAAGATCCGCTGCGGATGCTGCGCGCTGCCCAGTTCGCGGCGCGTTTTGAGTACGAGGTCACGACGGCGGTCCGGGAAGGGATGCGGGCGGCCGCGCCCCTGGCCAAAAGTATTTCCGCCGAGCGAATTCATGACGAGCTCGTCAAGCTCTTTGCAGCGAGCAAGCCATCGATCGGTTTGAGGCTCCTCCAAGAGACCGGCGTGTTGGCCGAGCTGTGGCCCGAGCTGGTGGAAGGGGTCGGAGTCGAGCAGAACGAGTGGCACGCCTTCGACGTCTGGGATCACAACTTGGCGACGGTCGACGCCGCGCCGCCCGGCGATCTGATCTTGCGCTTGGCGGCCCTACTACACGATGTCGGCAAGCCGCGCACGAAAGATGGCCCACACTTCTACCGGCACGAGATCGTCGGTGCCGAGATGACCCGCGCAGTGCTCGAGCGCTTCCGGTTCTCAAACGACACCGTTGAAGCGACCGAACACTTGGTTAAACAGCACATGTATACGGCCGACGAAGCGCTTAGCGAGCCTGGGCTGCGTCGTTTCATCCGGAGAATCGGACCGGAAAACATCGAACGTTTGTTCGCGTTACGCCATGCGGACATCCGTGGAAGCGGCTTGCCGAAGCGCGACGGCAGTAATGAGGCCTTCGAAGCCCGCGTTCGCGCCGAGCTTGCGCGCAAGCCTGCCTTCTCAATCCGCGAGCTGGCGGTAACCGGGGACGACGTGATTGCGGCGCTCGTTCGGCGTGGCCAGGCGCCGGCCGGATTTAAGGGGGACGAGCGTGTGGGTGCTGCGCTGCGCTGCCTCTTCGAGCAGGTCACCGACGAACCCGAACGTAACGAGCGGAGCTTGCTGCTGCGAATTCTCGAGCAGTATCTCGCCGGCGCTGCCTAGGGAACCTTAATGAGTCGCATCATCGCGCTCGTCAATCAGAAGGGCGGTGTCGGAAAGAGCACGACTGCCGTCAACCTTGGGGCCGCACTCGCGGTACAGGGCCGGCGCGTTCTGGTCATCGACGCCGATCCGCAAGGCAACACGACGACCGGTTTGGGCGTCGATAAATCGCAGTTGACGCACGACATTTACCACGTGCTAATGGAGGAGATTCCGCTGGAGCGCGTGGTCGTACCAACCGAAATCGAGAATCTCAGGCTCGCGCCTGCGACGATCAATCTCGCCGGCGCCGACGTCGAGCTCGTCGCCGCGCTCTCGCGCGAGACGCGCCTGCGTCAAGCCCTCGCCCCGATCGCTCCAGCCTACGATTTCGTGCTAATCGATTCGCCGCCGTCACTCGGCTTGCTGACGATCAACGCGCTCACGACGGCTGACGAATGCATCATTCCGGTGCAGGCGGAGTTCTACGCGCTCGAAGGGCTTGCGCAGTTAACCGGTGTCATTTGGCGCATTCGCGACGCGCTTAATCCCAGGTTGCACGTCAGCGGCGTGCTCGTCACGATGTTCGACGGCCGCATGCGGCTGGCGCTCGAAGTCATCCGCGAGCTGGAGAAGTACTTTCCGCAGCAGATTTTCAAAACGCAGATTCCGCGCAACGTGCGTCTCTCCGAGGCGCCGTCCTACGGGAAACCGGCGATTCTCTTCGATCTCAAGAGCCGCGGCGCGCAGGCGTATCTCGCGCTTGCGCGCGAGATGCTCGCGGCGGAGCAAGGGGTGGCCAGACAAGCATGAGCGCGCCGAAGCGCGGCTTGGGGCGCGGACTGGGGGCATTGCTCGGCGAGGCCGGGGTCCCCGTCACCACGTCGCACGAGGTCGTTCGTGAAATTCCCGTCACCGCGATAACGCCAAACCCGTTTCAACCGCGCAAGAGCTTCGAGGCCGGTGCGCTCGACGAGCTTAAGACGTCGATCGCGGAGTATGGCGTGCTCGTGCCGATCATCGTGCGCCGTCGCGACGATGGATACGAGTTGATCGCCGGCGAGCGTCGGTGGCGCGCCTGCGCTGCGCTCTTGCGTCCGACCGTACCGGCGATCGTTCGCGCCAGCGACGATCGTCAGACCCTCGAGGTTGCGATCGTCGAAAACCTTCAGCGCGAGAATCTCAATCCGCTCGAGGAAGCCGCTGGTTTTCAATACCTCATGGACGAATACGGGATGACGCAAGAGGAGCTCGCTCGGCGGCTTGGCAAGAGCCGCCCTGCCGTCGCGAACGGCTTGCGCCTCCTCGGGCTCTCGGATGCGATAAAAGTGCTGCTCGTCGACGGACGGCTCTCGGCCGGACATGCGCGTGCACTCCTCGCGGCGCCCGAATCAAACCGCGTTTCGTTGGCGCAGCGCGCGGTCAGCGAGGGGCTGACGGTGCGCGCGCTGGAGCGCTTCACGGCCACCGCCCGGGCGCGGCCGCCGAGCGCGCCCGTAGCACGCGCACTTTCACCGGAGGAGCTCGACTTCGAAGCCCGCCTGCGCACACGTTTCGGCGCGCACGTTGCGGTCGTACGTTCGCGGCGCGGCGGCCGCATCGAATTTCGCTTCAACACCGATGGCGAGTTGATGCGCTTGGGTGACCTTTTGCTCAGCGAGGAACCATAACCGATGTTTCCCGTTTCGCGCATCGTCGCGCTCTTGATGGCCGGAGTTCTCTGCTTTGCATTCCTCGTACCGTTGTCGCTCGCGACGCACCACCCGCAACTCGCCTTCTTCGTCGGCATCGTTTTCGTTGCATACCTCATCGTGAACGTCGTGTTGTGGCAACGCGTGCGCCGGAAAAGTTGACGCGAGCCGATCGCGCTCGGTCACTGCACGGCATTTACGTCATTCTCAACGACGATCCGCAAATGCTCGAACTCGCGCAAGCGGTGCTCGACGCGGGCGTACGCATCGTCCAGTATCGCGCCAAGCATGGTATCGTCACGAAGCGCGTGCTCGCGCTGCGCGACTTGACGCGCCAAAACGACGCGCTGCTGATCGTAAACGACGACTGGCGCACGACCGAGGCGTTCGATTGCGACGGCGTCCACCTCGGACCGGGTGATGACGGCTTCAATCGGATTGCACCGGTGCGCGCCGCGATGCGCGAGCGCCTAATCGGATTGTCCTGCGGCTCGATCGAAGAGGCGCGCGCCGCCGATACGAGCGACGTCGATTACGTTGGAACCGGTTCGATCTACGCAACGACGTCGAAAAGCGATGCCGGTGCGCCGATCGGAACGGCTGGATTGCGTGTAATCGCGGCGGCGACGAATCTCCCCGTCGCTGCCGTCGGCGGCATTACTGCAAGAACTATTTCAGACGTACGACGCAGCGGCGCCGCAATGGCGGCCGTGATTTCCGCGATTTCCGGCAGCGCACATCCGCGCCAAGCGGCGGCGGAACTTCTCGATGCATGGAACCGTTGCGATGGCGCCGGGACCGGTTCGTGAACTCGATCGTTCTCTCGATCGGCACTACGCATCCGTGGAACGTCGCGGGTGTCGGCCGGGATCTCATCGTCGGCTGCGACTTCGGAGTTCGGGTCTTCACGACGGTCGTCGCGGTCAGCGCGCAGGACGGACGCGGAGTGAGCGCGTTGCACCCGATCCCACCCGAGGCTATTGCGGCGCAACTCGCGGCGATGCCCTGGGATGTAGCGGGGGCCGTTCGCGTCGGCGCGCTGCCGACGCCTGCGGCCGTGCGCGCGGTCAGCGCGGCGCTGCGACTACGTCCTTGGCTGCCGGCAGTCGTCGACACGGTCTTTGCGGCCAGCGGCGGCGGGGAGCTTACCGACGTGGCCGGCCGCTATGCCGTCCGCGACGAGCTTGCAAGTCTACCCAACGTCACGCTCACACCCAACCTCGACGAAGCCGCGTTCTTACTCGGCATCTCGGTCATTTCGCGCGACACAATCGGTGAAGCCGCTGCCGCCCTCCAAGCGCGCGGCGCGGCGGCGGTACTGGTCAAAGGGGGCCATCTCGACGGCGACCCGGCCGACGCGCTCGCAATCCAGGGTGGAGTCGAGATTTTTACCGAGCCGCGAATCGCAGGCTCGATGCACGGAACCGGTTGCACCCTTGCGATGGCGCTGGCGTGCGAGCTCGCCGGCGGAACCCCAATCGCGCGTGCCGTCGGTGCCGCGCGCGCCTACGTTCGCGCGCAGCTCGCAAGGCATTAGCGGTTACCGAGTAACAATCACGCGCGAATGACTTTCACCGTCACCAAGCGCCCGCGCGTGATGGCGGGCATGCGTCCGAGCGGCCAAGTTCATCTCGGCCATCTCGTCGGTGTTCTCACGCAATGGGCGAACTTTTCGGAGACTTCCGACGCCTTCTTCGAGATCGCCGATCTGCACGCGTATACGACCGATTTCGACGATCCCGCCAAGATTCGCGGCGCGCGCGACGAGATGGTCGCGGCATGGCTCGCCGCCGGCGTCGATCCGCAAAGATCGACGATTTTCCTACAATCGGGAGTTCCAGAGATTAGCGAACTTCAGGCGCTGCTCGCGATGATTACGCCGCTCTCATGGCTCGAGCGCGTACCGACGTTCAAGGGTCAAATTGAGGCGCTCGGACAAAAAATCGCTACCTACGGGTTTCTCGGCTATCCGTTGCTGCAGCTTTGCGATATCGCAAGCTTTCGCGGCGAGTACGTGCCGGTCGGCCGCGACCAAGTGGCGCACCTAGAGCTCGGTCGCGAGATCGTTCGACGCTTTAACTACCTCTACGGCAACGGGCAAGAGATCCTCGTCGAACCGCAGGCGACGCTCTCAGAATTTCCTGAAGTTCCCGGCACCGATGGACGCAAGATGAGCAAGTCGTACGACAACGCGATTTATATCGGCGATGACGAAGAAACGACGACGCGTAAAGTTCGCGCGATGGTCACGGACCCGCTGAAAATTCGCCGCGGCGATCCCGGCCGGCCGGAAATCTGTCCCGTCTTTGCGTTGTGGCGATTCGTCAATCCCCTCAAGGTTGACGGGATCGCTGCCGAGTGCCGCTCGGGGGCGCTCGGATGCGTGCAAGACAAAAGCGACTTCGCCGAGCAGCTTAATCTGTATTTGCGTCCGGTTCGCGAACGCTATGCGCTTTACCGCGACGATCCGGCGCTGGTCGAACGGATCGTCGCCAACGGAACCGCCAGTGCACGCGAAATCGCCGCCGGCGTCCTAGCCGACGTTAAGCGCGCAATGAAGCTAACGTGATTAATCGGGAACCCGCTTAATCAGTTTAGCCTTTGAACTTCGGTAGCGTCTCGCGAATTGATTGCAGCGCCCAGTCGATATCCTCGAGCGACGCTGCGTAGGAGAATCGCAGATAGCCTTTTCCGGCCGCACCGAACGAGGAGCCGCCGCCGCATGCGACACCCCCTTCCTCCAACAAGAACTTCGCCAGCGCGCGGTCGTCGTCGGTAATCGTCGAGATGTTGGGAAAGGCGTAAAAGGCGCCCTCCGGGAGCAGGCACGAGATTCCGGCGATCCCATTGAGCCCTTCGACCAGACGATCGCGTCGCGTGCGGAAGATTTCGTTCATGCGAACGACAGGCTCGTCGGGGCCGGTGAGCGCCGCGATGCCGGCCATCTGCACGAAGGTCGCGACGCAGCTAAAGGTGTTGTTGTTGAAGAGCGTCGCGCTCTTCGCGAGACGCTCGGGCATTAGCGCATAGCCCAGACGCCATCCCGTCATCGCGTAGGCCTTCGAAAAACCATCCACGACGATCGTGCGATCGCGCATGCCGGGTAGCGACGCGATCGAGACGTACTCGCTGCCGAGATAGAAGTTACGGCTGTAAATCTCGTCGGCAAGTACCAGGAAATCGTAACGCTGGGCCAAGTCGGCAATGAACTCGAGATCGCTCGTCGTCAGGACTCCGCCGGTCGGATTGTGCGGCGAGTTGATGACGACCACTTTGGTCTTGGACGAAACACGGCGCGCGAGCTCGTCGAGATCCATGCGCCAGTTTCGCGATTCGAGCAACGGAATCGCGTGCACGCTCGCCTGATGATAGCTCGCGCAGGATGCGTACGCCGGGTAAGCGGGGTCGAAGTAGATGAAGTCGTCGCCGGGGTCGAGCAGCGCGCTCAACGTGTTCCAAATGATCGGTTTGGCGCCGGGGCTGACGACGACATTATCGGCGTTCCACTCGGGCGTCACGTGACGGAAACGGCTAGCATATTCCGCGATCGCGGACCGCAGCGAGAGCAGACCACTCGACGGCGTATAATGCGTGAGGTTGTCGTAGAGCGCGTCGACTGCAGCTTTCTTGATATGTTCGGGCGTGTCGAAGTCCGGTTCGCCGATCTCCATGTGCACGACGCGGCGGCCGCAAGCTTCGAGCTCGCGCGCGCGCGCTAAAATCTCAAACGCGTTCTCCGAACCAAGCCGCTCGACGGCAGCGGCGAGACGATCTTCATGTACTGCAATCATGGCGATTGGCTTCGCCTGCAAGACTACTTTTTCTTGTTGAAGTACCGGACGAGGATTTGCCGCGCGATCGGAGCGGCAACAGTCGCGCCGTAGCCGCCGCTGCGATCGACGAAGACCGCGAGCGCCAACTTCGGGTGAAGGCTCGGAGCCCAGGCGATGAACCAGGTCGTGTTGGGGCCGTTGCCGCCGTCGGTTTCGACCGTGCCCGTCTTGCCCGAAAATGGCAACCCGTCGATCGCCAATCCGTAAGCGGTTCCCCCCGGATCGGTGACCTTCGCCATCCCCGCCCGTACCGCGCCGAGCGCCGGCGCGGTGACCGGAACGTGGCGAATGACCTGCCGATCGAATAGCGCGACCGTTCGACCGTCCGGACCGCGAATCTCGCGCGCGATCTGCGGCCGATAAAGCGTTCCGCCGTTGATCACCGCCGACGCAACGTTGACCATCTGCAGCGGCGTGGCTTGCATCGCACCCTGCCCGATTCCCAAGAAGCAGGCTTCGCTAGGCTGCATGGGAACGCCGAACGCGCGCATCTCCCAAGCGTTGGTCGGCCAGTTCCCCTCGTTCTCTGCGGGAAGATCGATTCCAGTCTTCGAGTCGAGTCCGAACGCCAGCGCATACTTGCGCAGACGCGCGTTTCCAAGCCACCAAGAAAGACGAAAGAAGTAGCCGTCGCTCGATGCCGCCAAAGCCGGAATGAAGGTCGTATTGCCGAGACCGCCCGCCGCGATGTCGCGCGCATAGTAACCGCCGCAATTCCATCCGCCGGTATCGTCGACCACTTGATCGACGCGCACGACTCGTTCCGTCAGTGCGGCCGAACCGGTGACCATCTTAAATGTCGAACCGGTCGGGGTCGCCGCCGCGATCGCGCGATCGAAAAGCGGCTGCGCGGGACTCGTAAGGTCGGCCGCGATCCGCTTCCAGCGATTCGCCGTGAAGTCGTTCGGATCGAAGTTCGGGTAGCTCGCGAGCGCGAGGATGCCGCCCGTCCAAGGATCCTCGGCCACCACCGCACCGGACAAGTGGCGGCCGCGTCCGAGCCCGCGAATCCCGTCGGCGAGCGCTCTCTCAACGATCGCTTGCAACGGCCAGTCGATGTTCGTAACGATCGTGTCGCCCGGTATGGCGGCCCGGGCGCCCAGTTTTATGTTCGGAACGACTGCGCCGGCCGCGTCGACGACGACGCGTTGACCGCCGGGCACTCCGCGAAGATAGTTGTCGTACGCGAACTCCAACCCGTCCTTGCCGATCACGTCGTTGGGCGAATACCCGGCGTGCTTGCGCCGCTCGTACTCGTCTTGCGTGATTGCGCCGACGTAGCCGATGAGATGCGAGCCGGCCGGCCCGTGCGGATAGTCTCGAACCGGCTGCACTTCTAGATCGACGCCCGCAAGATCGGTTAGCACCTCTGAGAGCCGCGCCACGATGGCGACCGGGAGATCCGTTGCGAGTATCACCGGACCGTATGGTTCATTCGCGACGACCGACGCAAAGTTCGGATAGTTGACGCCGCGATGGTGAAGCAGCCTGTACCATAGCCGCTGCGCGTCGACGCCCAGCACGGTCGCCAGAGTTGCAAGCTCGCGATCGGGGTCGGTAACCTCCGATGGAATGAGGCCGACCACAAACGATGGGCGGCTTCGCGCGATCACCATTCCGTGACGATCGCGGATCATTCCACGCGGGGCAGCCACCGGTATGAGACGAATTTGGTTCGCTTGCGCCGCTGCGCGATACCGCTCGCCATCGACGAGCTGAACCTGCACGAGCCGCGCCAGCAGCGCGAGCAACGACATCGCGACGAGCGTGAGGAACGCGACGAGCCGCCACGCCGGAAGCCGCCATTCCTTAGGGCGCGGCGCGGTTCGCTGCGGAATCACGATCGTGCGGCCTCGAAGCGGCGAGTCACCAACATCGCGACCACGATCGTTGCTGCGTTCAGTGCCGCTTGCAGCACGGCCTCGTGAAAGTGCAGCGCACCCAAACCAGACGGGTAGCCGGAGAGCGCCATCACGACCCAAAAGAGCAGCGCGCGCGTGAGCGTCGCGACGACGGTGATTCCCGTTGCCAGCGGCAGCGAGTCGGCAAAAAAGCCGCGTGAAAGCCAGCTCGCGAGCAGCGCGCTCAGGCTCGTCGAGATCATCCAGGCCGCGCCGGTCTGCGTCGAAAGCGCGTCTTCGCAAAAACCGGCAAAGAGACCGTAGACCGCGGCGCGCCGGGCATTGACGCGAATCGCATACCAGACGACGACGACGAGCACGAAGCTCGGAACGACGCCGCGAATTGCGAGATAATGCACCAGAGTCGTCTGCGCAATCAAGGCCGCGACGGCCCACGTTCCGGCCACGTACCACGCCGGTCCGACGAACGGTGGTTCGTGCGGCTTACTCTCCCGTACCACTAGCGCGGAACGATGACGACGCGATCGAGCGCCCCGAGGTCGACGAACGTCTTGATGACCGCGGTCTGATAGAGCGTCCCATCGCCCCGTTCGATGGCCTTTACCGTCCCGATCGGGACCCCCGAATGAAACGAGCGGCCTTCGCCGGTGACCACGACGTCGCCGACGCGTAACGGAGCGTCCTGCGGCAGATACTCGACGACAACGCTGCTTAGGTTTCCACGCGCGATGCCCCACCAGCGCCCGCGCCGCACGATCGCCGGGATGCGGCTGGTGTAATCGGTTGCGAGCAGCACCGTGCTCGAATAAGGCCCGACCGCGGCGACGCGGCCGACCATACCGCCGGCGGCTAGAACCCCTTGGTCCCGCACGACGCCGGCCCGGAACCCTTTATCGATCGTAACCGCGCGCGATTCGTTCTCGGGCGGAAAACCGATGACGCGAGCCTCGATGCCGTGATAGAGATCGACGACCGGACGCACCGACGATTCCGCTGCATACGCCGCAGCCAACTCGTGGAGACGGGCGTTCTCTTGGGTTAGGCGTTGATTGCGCTCGCGCAGCGCCGCGTTCTCGCCTTCGAGCGACGGCAACGCAAGAATCGCATCGCCGAGCGTACGCGTTCCTCGAATCGTTGCGGCGATCCCCGTTTCGGCGACACCAAATAACGAGTTCGCAAAGGTCGCAATCGGGCTCACCAATCCGCTGCGTTGCGCACCGATCTGCAACAACGCCAAGAGCGCAGCGCCGATGATAATGGCGATCAGCGCAAAGAGCCTGCGTTCGTCTCGATACGTAAAGATGATGACCCCGAGTTGCGTCGGATGCTAGGGCGCGTATTGGCCCAGATCAGATTCATTCGGTTCCGGAAGCGCGAATCCCAACCGCCGTACGGCCCGAATAAAGCGAGCCAGCGGCAAGCCCATTACCGTATAAAAGTCGCCGTCGATCGACTCGACGAGGTATGCGGCACGCCCCTGGATTCCGTAAGCGCCGGCTTTGTCGAGCGGCTCGCCGGTCTTCACATATTCGCCAATCTCGTCGGCTTCGAGGCGGTAGAAACGAACGCGGGTCGTGGCGCGCTCCGCAACCCACTGGGGCTCGCCGGGCGCCGCAAGGGCGAACGCCGTGTGAACCAAGTGATCGCGCCCGGAGAGCCGCTCGAGCATCCGCGTCGCCTCTCCGAGGTCTTTGGGTTTGCCCAGCGCCTCGCCGTCTACGTCGACGACGGTGTCGGCCGCGAGCACCGGGAGACCGTCACGAAGCTCGCTGGGTTTCCGCAAGGCGGCGCGCAGCTTCTCGGCTGCGTGCAGCGTCGCCAGCTCGGGCGGGGCGAGGCCGGCCACCGGCGCCTCGTCGTAGCCGGTAACTGCAACCTCGACGGCGAGGCCGAGCGCGCGCAGAAGCTGGTGGCGCCGCGGCGAGGCACTCGCCAGCAGAATGCGTGAGAGAGGCGTTCTGCCGCTCATGACGCCGGTCTCAGGAGCACCGGCTCCTCAAAAATATGTCTTGCCGCCGGTGTCGATGAAGCCGCCCTCGTGGCGCCCTCGTGGATCGCGATGGGTCCAGTGAATCACACCGCCGCGCGGATAATATTCGTACTCGCCTTTTACGACGACGTGTTGGCCGAGCGCAAGCGGAATCGGACCCGTGAAATCGGTGTTCGCCTCGACCCGCACGACGAGATCGCAGCCCGAGCCTAGCCGGAAGAGAAAGCCCTCATGCGGACTGACTCGTCCTTGCTGCACGCCAAAAACCTGGGTCACCGTTCCGTCCGCGACAACTTCGACCCGCGACCTTCCGCTCGAATAGACCGTGCAAACCGTGCGATCGTCGGGAGACTGCGCCGACCCGCACGCCGCCAGCGCCGCAGCCGCGAACGCGCCTGCAAGCACTCGCGGCTCGCTACGATAGAACGCCATTAGTTTTAAAGCCGTAGAGCCGGTAGGCGACGATATACTCCCATACCGCCTCAGGCACGAGATAACGTGACATCGCCGCGGATTGCCTGAATGTGTACCATGTTTGATTGGCGCGCGGGCTCGCGTCGGTCATTAACCTGCTTGACCCCGACGCCATCGTGCTCGGCGGTGGGCTCTCGAACATCACGCGGCTCTATTCTTCGCTCCCGTCCATCATCAACGAATACGCATTCTCCGACGGTGTCGACACCCCAATCCTGCGCGCCGCCCACGGCGATTTCAGCGGCGTGCGCGGCGCCGCGTGGCTGTGGCCGGCCCCGCTGCCGTAGGATGGGTATCGCGCGGAACTCGGGTGTTCCCGGTTCTGCCATTATCAATTCGCAAGTCGGAAACATCCGACTTGCAGGCCTCCACCCATCCTACATCAGCCGTCACCTCTGCACGGCGCCTTGCAAGACGAGCAGCCCCGCGTTGGCCGCGATCGCAAACACCGAGATCAGCAAGGCGACCGCGATGATGGTCGCGGTATCGCCCAATCCCATGGCGTTGGTGATGAGGAACCCGAGGCCGCGCTTGGACGCGAACATCTCGCCGATGAGGACGCCGAGCAGACTGAGCGAAAAGCCGAGCCGTGCCCCCGACAGCACCTCCGGCAGCACCGCCGGCAGCGCCAACGTCAGGGCGATCTGCGGCGGCGTGAGGCGTAGCGCCTGCGCGGTGCGCCAGTAGACCGGCTTGATCTGCATGATGGCTTTCATCGTGAAGATCGCGACCGGGATCATCCCGTGCATCGCCCCGAAGGCAATCTTGGCCGAGATGCCGAGGCCGAAGCAGAGCAGCACGAGCGGATAGAGCGTGACCTTGGGCAGCGAATACAGCGCGATCAGGATCGGCTCCGACACGATTGCTGAGGTGCGATTGAGGCCGAGCAGGGTGCCGATCCCGATGCCGCCGATCAGCGAAATTGCGACCGCGAACGCGAAAGCCGTGCCGGCTTCCGCGACATGGCCCCAGAACGGCCGGGCGCTCATCAAGCTGGCGAGGCGTGCGATCGTCGCGACCGGCGACGTCAATACGGTATCGCCTTCGATCCAATGCAGGCCCTGCCACACGGCGATCATGCCGGCGAAAAGAATGAGAAAGTCAGCGAGCCTACGCATGGCTACCGCCGCAGCCGCGCCTGCAGCCGGCGATCGACGGCGTCGAGCCCGGCATTCGCCGTCACTGCGACGATGATCACCAGCAGCATGAGGCCATACATCTCGCGATTGTCAAAATTGTTATAGGCATAGGCGATCGAATATCCGATGCCCTGTCCGGAGAGGATGAACTCCGACGCAATCACGCCGATCAGCGCATACGCAAAAGCGAGCTTGGCGCCGGTGAACAGATGGGGGGCTGCGGCCGGCAGATCGATCAGCACGGCGCGTGCCACGGCGTTCATACGTCAGCAACCCGCGCGCGTCTGCGCACACCACGGTGACGCGGCCAAGGCCCGCGCCAGGCCGGCTGGCGACCATGGCGACGATCGACAGCGGCTACCGTGTGAAATGGCGATGATCGCGCGCGCATTGACGCCAAACACGACGATGAAGATCGGATAGAACATGAAGGTCTGGAACGGCGTAGTAGCTTGCGAGCAATGGCTCGATCGCCGCGCGCAGCCGCGGCAAGGCGTGAATGACAAGGCCGATCGCAAAACCAAGCCAGATCGCGAGCGCGGACGATATGAGTACGTTGAGGAACGTGGAAACGATGTCGGCGTTGTGCGTGCCGCTGATCAGGATCTGCCACAGGCTGCGCGCCATTTCGGAGGGCGGGATCACGACGGTGT
>CAWKOF010000005.1:0-94990 GCA_963851255.1 Vulcanimicrobiota bacterium
GAACGCTGCGCCCTTGCGAGAGCAGCGTTCGAACGAAGCTGGAAGATGCGGGAATCTCCGGCAAGTTGAGGGTCGTGACGCGTTCGCGCAGCGGCGGCGGAATTGCCGCGATTACGCGCGCGAGTGCATCGGTCACGACGCCATCGCGCGGCGCGATCGCAAAACGCTCGAGCGCTTCAATCACCTCATCGAGTCGCACCCAGTTTGCGGTAGCCAGCGAATCGGCACCGATGATGAAGGTGAAGTCGGCGTCGGGGTGTTTCGCGCGCAGCTCCGGCAACAAGTCGGCGGTGTAGCCGGTAGCGTTTTCGCGTAGATCGGTCTCGTCGAGAGCAAAGGCGGAGTTGCCTTCGATAGCGCCGCGAATCATCGCGCAACGGTGCACCGCATCGGCCCGCGGCCGATCGCGGTAATGATTGTTCCCGGTCGGAACGAAGAGCACGCGGTCGAGCCGCTCGAGCAGGCGTGCAGATTCGGCAACGAAGAGATGTGCGTTGTGGATCGGATCGAAGGTGCCGCCGAAGACGCCGTACCTCATGAGTAGGTGAACTCGTACGGCCCGATGCGCACAGTATCCCCTTCGACGGCCCCAAGCTCCCGGAGTCTCTGCTCGACGCCCATCTTCGCAAGCGCGCGCTCGAAGCGCGCCAGCGCTTCGTCGGAATCGAAGTTCGTCATCGCGGCCAGCCGCTCGATCCGCTCCCCAAAGACGGCGAACGCGCCGTCCTCAAGTCGTTCGATTCGAAACGCCGAGGGCGGCACCAGCTCGATTCGGGCCGCCGGCGGCGCCACGACCTCGGGCATCGACGACGTCTCGATCGTCCGCGCGACCGCGAAGACGAGATCGCGCACTCCTTCTCCGGTTGCGGCGCTGATGCCGCGGATTTCCGGAAAGCGGCGCTGCAGCGCGCTTAGCGACTCGCGCGCGTCGGGAAGATCGAGCTTATTGAGAACGAGCAACGTCGGCTTTTCACGCAGCGTGGGATTCCAAGCGGTGAGCTCCGCTTCGATCGTGGTCTTGTCGGCGAGGATCTCGTCCAACGGCTTCGCGCCGTCGAGTAAATGCACGAGCGCGCGCGTACGCTCGACGTGTCTTAGGAACTGGTCGCCCAGGCCGGTTCCCTCGTGCGCGCCTTCGACCAAGCCTGGCACGTCTACCATCACGAACGAGTCCTCGTCGGAGACGCGCACGACCCCGAGCTGCGGCTCGAGCGTCGTGAAGGGATAGTCGGCGATCTTGGGACGCGCCGCCGAAATAACCGAAAGCAGCGTCGACTTTCCGGCGTTGGGTACGCCGACGATGCCGCAATCGGCGAGAAGTCGAAGCTCGAGCTGCAACGCAAATCGTTCGCCAGGCTCGCCGCGTTCGGCGAAACGCGGCGCTTGGCGAACGCTCGTTGCGAAGTGTTGATTGCCGAGCCCGCCGCGACCGCCTTTGGCCGCCAAGACGCGCGCACCGGCCTCTTTTAAATCGGCGAGAAAATCGCGTTCGCGATCGGTTCGCGTCCTAAAGACCAGCGTTCCGACCGGAACCTGAATCGTCAAGTCGTCGCCGCTCTTTCCCGACTTGTTCGAACTCCCTCCGGCCCTACCCGATTGCGCCGAGAAACTTCGCCGGTAACGAAACTCGACCAACGTCGAAAGCTCGGGCGTCGCCTCAAGATAGACGTTTCCGCCGTGGCCGCCGTCGCCGCCGGCCGGGCCGCCCTTCGGAACGTACTTCTCTCGACGCCATGCAACGACACCGTCGCCGCCGTCGCCGGCCGCTACCGCGATCTCCGCTTGATCGATGAACTGCACCGAGCGTACCTTCGCCGGATAACAAAACGGGGCCTAACGGCCCCATTCGTATGCGCTGGCGATCCGCGCTAGGCCGCGGGAACGACCGAAACGCGCTTGCGTTCGCTGCTCGCGCCGAACTCGACGATCCCATCGGTCAGTGCAAAAAGCGTATGGTCCCGGCCGATTCCGACGTTCGATCCGGGATAGAAGCGCGTGCCGCGCTGGCGTACGATAATGTTCCCCGCGATCACCCGCTCGCCGCCGAAGCGCTTAACGCCGAGGCGCTGAGCGTTCGAGTCGCGCCCGTTGCGGGTCGAACCGGCGCCCTTCTTGGACGCAAAGAGCTGGAGATCGAACTCAAACATAGCCGCGATATTGTAGCAGAGGCGGACGAAAATGCAACGGAGCCCGTACGATTCGCAGCGAACGCTTGCTTGAGAGCTCGCCGCAACGACCTCAGCCGCTAGCAGGGTGAGGGGCCCCAAAGCCTCACAAAGAGATAGGCCGCGGGTAGGCCGATTAAGACGCTGGGAATCCAAGCGATCAAGGGTGGAAGGTGCGTGAACGAAAGCTCGACGAGCAACGCGATCGCAAAGAACCCCAGAATCAGTCCGGCTCGCTTCCAACTCACTTCGACCGCTTCGGCCGCAGCCCGAAACTGACCCACTACCAGCCCGTCGGTAGTCTCGGTTCAATCCGAGGCGATCGCTGCAGCAGTAAAGAATTGCGCATCCCGTGCGGCGGCGCTCGCTGATTATCGCTTCGGTTACGGGAGCGTTCCTGATCCTGGCGATTTACGCCAACACCCACCAGGCCGAGCTATACGGCCTCGTTCGAACGTTTCTCCAGCTTCCCCCCGGCAAGTAGGGTGCGCAAGCCTCCCGGCCCCGATCGCGAGGAACTTGAGGAACGCATTAGGGGCTGGACGCGGCAGCTTAATACTCTAAGCGCTATCGTGCTTGTGCTTATTGTCATCCTCTTTGTGATCGGAATGGTTCGGGGGGCGCTCGGCATTAAGTAAACCAAGCGCCATCAGCCGCCGCGTCAAAAGGGACCGGTACCACCCTTTCCACACCTGTGGAGAAGCTTGTGGAAAAGGCCCCGCGCAGGGGTCAAAAAGGCGTCAAATCACCCTTACGCTGCCGGGCAATTCGGGCGTTCTGCGGGGTCCCGTTACAGCCGTTCATAAATCCGAAAAATCCGCGAAATACTGTTCGCGTAAACCTGTGGATAAGTGTATAAAGTCGTGCATAGATTCCGCAGGAGCAAGGCTTCATTAAGCCAAGTGGTTGCGCCCTCACGGGGGTGGCGCAGCCTGATTCCTTGCTCTCACAAGGGCCCGCTGCGAGGTGCTGGTTTCGAGCTATTTACCAAAAGAAGGACGCAGAGGATGCCGCTTGCGATCAACTCGGACATCTCCAACGAGCTCTGGCAGTCGGCACTCGACACCTTAGAACGCACCTTTTCAAAGCCCGTCTTCGAGATGTGGATCAAACCGATCCGCTTTATCTCGTTCCACGGCAACGAACTGCATCTCGCCGTGCACAGCAAGTTTGCTCAGGATTGGGTGGGGAGTAAGCTGCGCGCGCAGATGATCGGAGTGCTCAGCGAGCTCTTTGGAACCAGTGTCGAGCTGCGACTCTCAGTCGCCGAGTCGAGCGACGGCGGTCGCACGCCTTCCGGCATTCCGGCCCGCCCGCTTGAGGAGTTCCGCACCGCTAATCTTAATGCTCGTTATACCTTCGAAGAGTTCGTAGTCGGCAACTCCAACCGCTTTGCGCACGCGGCTGCGCAAGCGGTCGCCGGCGCTCCCGCCCACGCCTACAATCCGCTCTTCCTCTACGGCGGCGTCGGCTTAGGTAAGACGCACCTTATGCACGCTATTGGGCATCGCGTCATTCAAGACAACTTGGCGGCCAACGTCGTCTACTGCACGTGTGAGAAGTTCACCAACGAGTTCATCATCGCACTACAGAACAACCGCACGCCCGAGTTTCGCAATCGCTACCGCCAGGTCGACGTGCTGCTGATCGACGACATTCAATTTCTGGCCGGCAAAGAGACGACGCAAGAGGAGTTCTTTCACACGTTCAACGCACTGCACGAGTCGGGGCGCCAACTCATCATTTCGTCGGATCGTCCGCCGAAAGAGATCCAGACCCTAGAAGCGCGACTCCGCTCGCGCTTTGAGTGGGGCTTGCTCACCGACATTCAAGCGCCCGACCTGGAGACGCGCGAAGCCATTCTCCGAAAGAAGGCGGGCAGCGAGAACATCCCGGTGCCCGACGAGGTGACGTCGTTTATCGCCAAGGTCATCCCATCGAACATTCGCGAGCTCGAAGGCGCGCTGATTCGCGTCATCGCCTATGCCTCGCTCACGAAGGCGCCGATCACGACCGACCTCGCCGCCGACGTTCTAAAAAGCGCACTCGCACAGGCCCCGTTGCATCGCATTACGATCGGCAAGATCAAAGAGACGGTTGCGGGCGCACACGGCCTTACCGTCAAGGAAATGGACAACGGCCGGCGCGATCAGCGTCTCGCCGCGCCGCGCCAGATCGCCATGTACATTGCGACCGAACTGACGAATTACTCCCTGCCGCAGATCGCCCGCGATTTCGGTAAGAAAGATCACACCACCGTGATGTACGCACGCGACAAGATCAAGGAGCAGATGCAGCGGGACGAGGCCTATCGAAACAAGATCCGCCAGCTCATCGCGATGTGCCAGACCCCCTGAACACTCTGCTCACAAGGTCCAACCTGCTGCGGCGTATCCGCTGACTCAGAATCCGGCCGCGTGGAAAGGTGCATAACCCACACCTTTGCGCTCACAAGTTTATCCCTAGGAAAAACCGCGTACAGCGCGAGCTAATTTGACGTTTTCCGCAGAATACACCGCTCTACTACTGCTACGACTCTCTTTCTTTACTCCTAGGAAAACGCGCCCTCACGACCAACGGTGGAAACGATGAAGTTTACGTGCTCGACGAAAGACATAGCGACGGCCGTCGGCGCCGCCAGCAAGGTGGTAAACGCGCACACCACGGTGCCGGTCCTATCCAACGTCCTGCTACAGGCCGACGGCGGAAAGATCGCCGTCCGCGCGACCGATCTCGAGCTGACGCTGGAACATGCTTTTCCGGCGCAAGTCGCCGAAGGCGGCTCGGTCACGATTCCGGCCAAGCTCTTTGCGAGCTATCTCGGCAACCTTTCGCCGGGGACGCTCGAACTGACCGGCACGCCGACCCGTGCGAGCGTCAAGTACGAGCGGAGTAACTATGACTTTCACGCGCTGCCGGCCGACGAGTATCCTCCGCTGCCGGCAGCCGCACGGGGCTCGGAGTTGGCGATCGCGGCGAAGCGCTTCCGCGACGCCATTGACGCGACGATCTTCGCAGCCTCGGGCGAAGAGGCACGTGGGGCGGTTCTGATGGGCACTCTTCTCGAGGTGGAGGGTAACGCGTTGACGATGGTCGCCACCGACGGATACCGGCTCGCGAAGTTCGTCACGACCCTGGAGCGCGGCGTCTCCGGCGCCGAGAAGTTTATCGTGCCGTCGCGAGCGCTCGCCGAGGCGGCGCGCAACCTAGCCGGCGGCGAGGAGATCGCCATCAGTGCGCTCGGAGCGCAGAGCAATCAGCTCCAGATGATCAGCGGCGACGTCGCAATTACGGTGCGCCTCGTCGACGGCCAGTACCCGAACTACCAGCAGGTCATTCCCGCCAAGTTCGACCGCAGCGTTACCGTCAGCACACCGCTTCTGATCGGGGCCCTACGCCGAGCGGAGCTGGTCGCCGGCGACCGGGCCAGTATGGTGCGGCTCGCAATCGCGAACCAGACCTTGATCGTTACGGCCAGCTCGGACGTCTCCGGCAACGCATACGAAGAGCTCGAAGTCGAGCAGAACGGCGACGACTTAACGATTGCGTTCAATGCCCGTTATCTCGTCGAGATTCTCAATCACGTCAAGGACGAAAAGACGATTATCGAGCTGCTGGGACCGCTCTCGCCGGCCGCGATCAAGCCGGCCCAGCCGCTCGAGACGGGACAGCAGCTGTACGTGCTCATGCCGCTTCGGCAATGATGTGCTGCTTTCGCGGTTAGTACTCTGCGATTTTAGAAACTATTCCGAGCTAGAGATCGAGCCCGCAACGGGACTGAACGTCTTCGTCGGAGCCAATGCCCAAGGGAAGAGTAATCTCTTGGAAGGGATTGCGATGTTGGGCACCGGCAAGTCGTTTCGAACGGCCCGCGACGCCGATGCCGTGCGCAGAGGCTGCGAGCGCGCCATGTTGCGCGGTCAAGCGACTCTACAGGCAGGAAGCGTCGAGCTGGCCTGCACGATCGGACGCTCGAGCGGCGGAACGCGCAAGAGCTACACCGTCAATGGAAACGGCGTCCGCTATGCCGGTTACCTCGGAAGAATGCGCGTGGTAACGTTCGTTCCGGCGGATCTTGCGCTCGCAAGCGGCACCCCGAGCGCGCGGCGAGCGTTTCTGAACAGCGCCCTGGCGCAGAGCGAGCCGGGCTATTACCACCAGCTCGCCCGCTATCGTAAGACCGTGCAGCAGAAGAACGCGCTGCTTCGTGGCGCGGTCGATCCCGATCCCGAGCTGCTGGCTACGTACAACCGAACCCTCGTCGAGGCGGGAACGCAGATCATGACGGCGCGCGACGCTCTGATAGGCGCGCTCGCGCAGGACGCTCGCCGCGCCCACTCGCAGTTCGCTCGAGGCGAAAACCTCGAGGTGAGCTACGAGCCCAACGTACCCTTCGAAAGCCCGTCGCCGGAGGGGATCGCGCAAGCCTTTGAAGCACGGCTGCAGCATTCGCGCGACGCGGAGCGGGTGCGAAAGACCTCGATCGTCGGTCCTCATCGCGATGACGTCGGTTTGAAGCTCGACGGTCTCTCGCTGGCAGTGTACGGCTCGCAAGGACAGCAACGCACTGCCATCCTAGCGCTTAAAGTAGCCGAATACGCCGTGCTCCGCGAACGAGCGCGCGAAGCGCCGTTGCTGCTGCTCGACGACGTGCTCTCGGAGCTCGATGAAAAACGCGCGGCCGCGTTTCTGGCTGAGATCGGCGACTACGACCAAGCCTTCATCACGGCGACGCAGGCCCCGTCGGGTCTGCCGCCGGGCGTGCATTTGGCACAAGTCTCCAACGCTCGAGTTCAAGCATACGCGCTGTGCTGAAACTCTCGGAGGCGATCGCTGGATGGAAACCGGCGGAGAAGACTCCGCGAGATCCGGTTGTGTTGCTCGAAGCCGGTTGGCCCGAGATCGTCGGTTCGAAAGTTGCGGCGAACTCGCACCCCTCGGGAATTGCGCAAGGAACGCTCACGGTCGTGACGCGCTCGAGCGCGTGGAGCCACCAGCTAAGCTTTCTGGGCGAACACGTGCTGCGGGCCGTCCAGTCACGGCTGCCGGGCGCGGGCGTGGCACGCCTGCGCTTTCGCGTCGGCAGGTTGGCCGAGCGCAGCGGTCCGGTTGGGGCCGCGCGAAGGATCGCCCGGCTGCGCGCGGCGCCCGAGCGTGCCGAGCCGGCCAGTGCGGCCGAAGCGCTCGCGCGCTTTCGCGGCGACGTCGAGCGCTCCAGCCGCGAGCGCGGGGCTGCCGGCTGGAAGGAATGCACGGGCTGCGGGGCGCTGGTCGCTCCACAGCGCGATCGGCTCTGCGCAGCCTGCGCCATCGCCGCAGGCCAAGAACGCGCCGCGGCGACGGCGCGCCTGCTCTTCGAGGCGCCGTGGCTCGGCTACGGTGGAACGGCAGCGCTCGTTGAGGGGTTAGGTGAAGAGGAGTACGAGCGGATTCGCACGCTGCTGCTTTCCCGCTGGTGGGGGATGCTGTTGCAGGCTCGGAGCGCGAAGCAGCTCTCGCGCGACGGGCGCGAACGGCTCGTCGCGAGCTCGTACGTACTTTTGCGCAGCAAGATCGCGCCTGAGGATATCATGCCGGCAACGGTGCGCAGCATCCTGGGCGACGAGCTGAACGAACTCCTTTACGAAACGGCGTCGCATAAAGGCGACGCTCTGCGGAACAAAAAACGAAGAGCGTAATGACAACCAACTATACCGGCGAGCAAATCGAGGTATTGCGCGGGCTTGAGGCCGTGCGCAAGCGCCCCGGCATGTACATCGGCAACACCGCCGAGCGCGGTTTGCATCAGCTCGTTTATGAGGCGGTCGACAATGCGGTCGACGAAGCGATGGCGGGATACGCGCGGAACGTCGGCGTCGTTCTCTATAAGGACGGTTCGTGCTCCGTCGTCGACGACGGGCGGGGCATTCCGATCGACGTGCACGCCGAGGAGAAGCTGCCGGCGGTGGAAGTCGTAATGACCATCCTGCATGCGGGCGCGAAGTTCGGCAAGGGCGGTTACAAGGTCTCGGGCGGCCTCCACGGTGTCGGAATCTCGGTCGTCAACGCGCTTTCCGAATGGATGATCACGGAAGTCAAGCGCGACGGATTCGTCTGGGTGATGAAGTTCGAGCATGGCGTGACGGTGCAAAAGCTCAAGAAGATCGGCAAGACCGACGGTACCGGAACGCTGCAGTGGTTCAAACCCGATCCCGAGATCTTCGAGGTATCGGAGTTCCACTGGGACATTCTGCAAAAACGGCTGCGCGAGCTGGCCTTCCTCAATCGCGGTCTCTCGATTACGCTGCGCGACGAGCGCGGCGAATCGGTGCGCGAGCGAACCTACACCTTCGACGGCGGCATCGTCTCGTTCGTCGAGTGGCTGAACGAGAAGAAAGACCCGCTGCATCCGATCATCTCGACGCACGCGGAGCGCGATGGCGTCGACGTCGAGGTCGCGATGCAGTATACCGGCGCCTATGCCGACCAGATCTACTCGTATGCAAACAACATCGGCACGATCGAGGGCGGCATGCACCTTCAGGGCTTTCGGCAAGCCGTCACTAACGCGGTCAACGCTTACGCTCGCAAGCGCGGCATGCTCAAGGAGTCGGATAACTCGCTCTCGACCGACGACATCGTTGAAGGGTTAACGGCGGTCGTATCGGTCAAGCTGCAGGATCCGCAGTTCGAGGGGCAGACGAAGACGAAGCTCGGCAACGCCAGGGTGCGCAGCATCGTCGCGGGACTCGTTTCGGAACGGCTCGATTTTTTCTTGGAGGAGAATCCCAAGTACGCGCGCGCCATCATCGAAAAATGCATGCAGGCTCAGCGCGCGCGCGACGCCGCGAAGAAAGCGCGCGATCTCTCTCGCCGTAAGAATGCGCTCGAGGGTTCGGGACTCCCCGGCAAACTCGTCGACTGCAAGAATACCAACGCCGCCGAGAGCGAGCTCTTCTTGGTTGAAGGCGATTCGGCCGGCGGAACCGCGAAGGGCGGAAGGGATCCTAACAATCAGGCGATTCTCCCATTGCGCGGAAAGATTCTCAACGTCGAAAAGGCGCGGCTCGACAAGGTGCTTGCCAACGAAGAGATCCGCACGATGATCACGGCGCTCGGAACCGGTTTCGGCGACGAGTTCAACGTTCAGAAGCTGCGTTATCACAAGATCATCATCATGACCGACGCCGACGTTGACGGCTCGCATATCAGGACGCTGCTCTTGACGTTCTTCTACCGCCAGATGCGCCCGCTCGTCGAGGAAGGACACGTTTATATCGCGCAGCCGCCGCTCTACGGAATCCGCAGAGGCAAGAAGCAATGGTGGGCCTTCAACGACGCCGAGATGAAATCGATCGTCGGCGAAGACAGCAAAGATTTCGTCATTCAACAATACAAAGGCCTGGGCGAGATGGATGCCGAGCAGCTTGCTGAGACGACGATGGAGGTCGGTCATCGGCGGCTCAAACAGATCACCGTCGAGGACGCGGTCGAAGCGGAGCAGATATTCACCGATCTGATGGGCGACAAAGTGGAGCCCCGCAAGCAGTACATCTTCGAGTACGCCAAGAGCGTAAAAAGCCTCGACCTGTAACGAGACTTCGCCCTTCGCCCTTTCATCTGGATACGAGCTTCTTTTAGAAGCTGGTAAATTAGGCGGGGCCGAGCGCAGCGTAAGGGGTATTAGAAACCCCAAGAGCTTCAAGTGCGCAAACGCTTCGCGATCGGCCTGCTGGCCGCGATAATCGTTCTCTCGCTTGCGGTCGCACGGCGCGACGAGCTGCTGCGCTTTGTAATTCAAGAAGGCGCCGGCCTCGCGACCGGATACACTATCCAAATCACGCAACTCAGCCTCGGGCGGGATGCAGCGCTTCTCTCGGGCCTGCACGTCGAGCGCGAGGGTCAGACCGTACTCGAAGCAAGCCGAGTCGCGCTGAGCTATTCGCTGCGCGATCTCTTGCCGGGGAGCGCCCATCGGTTCGGCTTGCACGCGATCGAAATCGATGGCGCCAAGCTGACGCTCCTCCGGTTCCGCGACGGGAGTTTCAATTTCAATATTCCACGCGCGGCCTCCGGTCCGCCGGTGCCGCGGCGGATCAACCCGGTTCCACTGCGCTTTTCGTTGCGCGTGCGCGACGCACAGGTCGAACTGCGCGAGCCGGCCGCCTACGATCCGAGCGCGAAGTACCTGCGCATCGACGGCATTACTGCCGACGCGTCGGTCGATTCGGCGGCGCTCACTCGATATCAGGCGAGCGGAGCGTTTGAGCAAGCTCGCCGAGAGCCGTTTACGATCTCCGGCAGGAACGACGCGATTGCAGGCTTTTCGATGCACCGCGCGCGCGCGCCGTACTTTCCGGTGCGCACGCTGGCGAATTACTTCGCCGACACGGCGGCGGTTCGAATACTCGGCGGCGAGGGCCGAAACTTTGACGCGCGCCTGTACGCGCTCGGTGTCGGGCCGAACGAAACGCCGCAGTACCACGTCAGCCTGCGACTTGACGTCAACTCGGGGCGCCTCGCGTTAACTGCGCTGGCAGCGCCGGTCGAGAACTTTCGCGCGCACCTCGAGCTCGTCGACGGGACGTTCTTCGTGCAAGGCGCGCGAGCGACGCTGGCCGGCATTCCTCTTAATATCGACGGCGGGGTTTTCGATATCACGGGCGCGCTCACAGGTGCCGCGGAGCTTCGTTTAGGCGTCTCCGGAACGGGCGATCTCTCGGCCCTGCGTAAAGCCTTCAGCTTCGCGCGCGGTCAGCCGATTTCAGGAAGGGCGAGCCTCGGCGTGCTCGTGCACGGTCCGGTCGTCGATCCGGTGATCGTCGCGCGCGTCTACGCTCCAAACGCGCGCTATCGTGCCATGCCGTTCAATGCGCTGACTGCCGGGGTCGTCTATCATTCCAACGTCGTCGCGCTCGCGCCGCTCCGCGTCTACTACGGCGGCGTCGAAGTGCGCCTGAACGGCACGATGGAGATCGGAAAGCAACTTCGCTCGCTCTTCGCCGTACACGTCGAGGGATCGGCGAATCGTCTTCCCTATCTCGACGAAATGCTGGGAGACGAACCAATCGTCGTCGACGCGTCGGCGACCGGAAGCGATTTGCTCTTTCATCTGATCGGGAGCGCCGCGTCGGCGCGAGGCGTTTCGCGTGTCGCTGCGCTGGTCGATACAGATCCGAACGGCACTGCGAGCGTCGCGCCGTTTTGGTTTCACACCGAGCGCGGCAATTTCGACGGCGGCTATTTGCTCGACCGGCCCGACAGCACCAGTGCGTTCTGGATGCTCGCGAGCGGTCTGCGGATGCACGCGCCGAGCCACAGCGCGTTTCCCGGGATTCCGTTACCGGAGATGCCGCCGATCAACTCGCGCACGGTCGGGATGGCTTTGGCGGGCGGCGGAGCCGGGAACGCGATCGTAATGGCTGGTAACGTAACCGCCGCCGCCGCGAGCATCGTCGGCGTTAAGTTCGATCGTGTCCGTGCCTCGTTCGGCGGTTCGCTGCGAAGCGTCGCGGTCAATTCGATTCATGCGGCCGGCCCGTGGGGAGCCTTTGACGGGCACGGCGGCTTTTCGGCGCGGCGATTCGTCGCGTACGGCGACTACCGCGGCACGTTCGAAGGATTGCAGCCGTTTCTGGGCAGTGCGATGGTCGCGCACGGCGGCGTCGCCGGCACGGTCGGAATCGGAATCGAGCCGCAGCGCATCCTCGTGCAGGGTTCGAATTTGGCGATGCGCGGCGCAACGCTGCGCGGCATTCCTATCTCCGGTGCCAGCTTAACGCTGGGAATCGAAGGAAACCGGTTACGCGTCTATTCGGCGCAAGCAGATGCTGCGGGCGGTGACGTGGTCGCAGCCGGCACGTTCGCGCTGGCACCGGGCACCGCTGGGGCGACCCCCGATGCGGTCGCACTCGTCGCAAAGAAGTTAAAGGCGTCGCAGCTTCGCGGGATCGGCCTTCCGCTCGACACCGGAACCCTCTCGGCCACCGGCGAGCTCTCGGCGGGAACGCCGATCCCGATGTTTGACGGGGGCGTCGCGATCGACGCCGGCCGAATGGATCGCTTTGCGCTAACCGGCAACGGCGACGTACGCGTTGCTGGGAACGCAGTCGCGCTGCACCGAATACTCGGCGCGCTCGGCACCACGTACACGCACGTCGAAGGAAGCATCGGCGCGTTGACGTCGGGCGCGCCGGCCTACGCTCTCGACGCACAAGTTCCGGCCGCCCAAATCGCGCCGGCGCTGCGTTCGTTCGGATTGCCCAACTACATGACCGACGGCACCTTCAACGCGCGCCTTCACATCGCAGGGCGCAGCGTCGCGCCGAACGTTAGCGGTTTGGTTGGGGTTCCGGCCGGCCAGGTGAACGGGTTATCCTTCATCAACGGAAGCGCGCTGCTCGTCGCCGATCCGCGCGGTGTCGCGATGCGCGACGGCTCGGTACTCGTCGGCACGACCGCGACGCATTTCACGGCGGTCGTTCGGCCGCACCTGAACCTCATTGACGTCCGCGCGTCGCACGCCGATCTCTCCGACTTCAACAACTTCTTCGATACCGGCGATACGCTGGACGGCGACGGAAGCGTGAAGCTGGCAGCAGCCGCGCGCGGCGCGCGCATCGCTTCAAGCGGCGATATCGACATCCGCGGTTTTCGGTACCGCAACTTGCCGATCGGCGACACCAGGGCCGTCTGGACGAGCGGCCTCGACACCATCACCGGTTCGCTCGCTGTCGGAGGAAGTGAGGGAATGCTCCGCTCGCACGGCTCGATCGCCTTGACACCCACGAACGCCTGGCAGTCGACACTGATGCGTTCGCGATACGATCTCGCCGCCAAGATTGACGATCTCGACCTCGCGCTCTGGCTGCCGGCCTTTGGCATGCGCACGCTTCCGATCACCGGGCGCACCTCGGGTGAAGCAACGGTTCGAGGACGCTACCCGGATATCGACGTTCGCGGCAACGCCCGCATTGCGGGCGGCACGCTCGGGCCACTCGCGCTGGACCGCGCGGAGATGTCGCTTCACTCCGCGGGCCGGCGGATCGTCATCGATCGCGCCGAACTGGCGACGTCGGCGCTCGCCGCGACGGCTTCCGGGACGCTCGGCATGGGACCGAACGAGCCGATCGACGTGCAGGCGCACGCGCAGACCGACCAGCTTGCCGAGCTCGTCTACAACGTCTCGCGCGTCAAGGTTCCCGTAACGGGATCCTTCGAATCGACGCTGCGCGTCGGCGGCACCTACAAGGCACCGACCTTCGTCGCGGGTTTCGACGCGAGCAACGTCGTCGCACGCGGAATTCCGATCGCGTCGCTGTTCGGCGAGATGCGAGTCTCGCGCGGCGCGCTCGTGCTCTCGAACGCCGGCGCAAGCTTCACGCGCGGCGAGGCAACGTTGGCGGGGTCGCTTCCGCTTCAACTCTCGCCGCTTCGCTTGGCGGCGCCCGATCAGCCGATCAGCTTCGATCTCGACGTCGTCGGGCTCGACCCGGAGCTGTTCAACGACGCCTTCGGCAACAACACTAAGCTCAGCGGGCTCATCGATGGTCACGTCGGCCTCTCCGGCACGATCCGTGAACCGGCGATCGTCGGGCGTATCTCGCTTACCAACGGATCTTACGTTAGCGACCTCCAGCGGGTGCCGGTCTCGCAAATCGCCGCCCAGCTAGAGTTCAACCACACCTCCGCTACGATCCAACACGCGTCGGCGCGGTTTGGAAACGGCGCCATCACGGGCTCGGGGAGCGCAGCGTTTCCAAACGGCTTCGCATCGGGCGGTTCGGTGCTCGCGCTCAAGGCGGTGGCCCGCGGCGCGCAACTCGATCTCCCCGCTTATGGGAACGGGACGCTGGACGGCGCGATTACGCTAACGAAGCACGCGAACTCGGACGCGCTGCTCGCGGGAAACGTCACGCTGAGCGATGCGACCCTTTCGTTCGCGGCGTTCGTTAACGCCGCCCAGCAATCGGGTGCGGTGTCGGCACTCTCTTTCCCGCTCGCGTTCGACATGCAGACCACGGCCGGGAAGAACGTTCGCGTTCGCGGGAAAGGCTACGGCGCCGGCCTCGACATCGGCGTCGCGGGCTCTGCGAAGCTCTCCGGCAAGCTCGCCGCCCCGATGCTGGCGGGCACGTTCAAGTCGACCGGCGGCACGCTCACGTACTTCGACCGCGCCTTTCGCGTCCAGCAGGGAAGCGTGGCTTTCAATGCGGCCGACGGCGTGCTGCCGACGCTCAACGCCGTCGCGACGACGACCGTTGTGAATCCCGATCCCGACCGCGCGCGAAATCCTTACGGCAACGCCGAGGTTACGATCCGCGTCAACGGACCGATCGCCGGCCTCCAGGTGGATCTCAACTCCAATCCTCCGGGCTACAGCAAGGAGCAGATCCTCGGCTTAATCGCGCCCTTCGGCGGCTTCGCTACCGGTATCGGCTTCACGCGCCAGGGAGAGTTGGCCCAGCAGCAGCCCAACGGAATAACTCCGCTCGGAGCGGTCTCGCCGATTCCGAATGTGGGTATCGCGCAGCGCGGCACGATCACGGTCGGTCAAGAGGCCTTCAATTTGCTCAACGCGCAGTTTACCGCCGGCTTGTTGTCGCCCATCGAGTCGACGCTTGGCCAGGGCCTCGGGCTCTCGAGCATCAACCTCACGCTCGGCTACTACGGCAACGTCGGATTTACGGCGAGCCGGCTGCTCGGCAAAGCGGTGAGCGCGGTTTACGCGGTCACGTTTGGGATTCCTCAAACGCAATCATTTGGACTGATGGTGCAGCCGAGCCAGGAGACCACCGCGTCGCTCAATTTCTTCTTGGTCAGTGGACCGACTAAGCTCTTGCAGTTGCCGAACGCGCCGACGGGATTCGGCTCGAGTTATCTGGCCACCGAGCCGCTCATCGGAAACACCGGCTTCAGCTTGACTCTACAACGCCATTTCTGGTAAACGGCACATTGATTAATCGCAGATTCAGGCTTCGGGGACACGCAAGGACACGGGGGGAGGGGGGCGGAACAGGCGTCCCGGGTCGCACGCACGCGCTGGTGCGCCCCGCCAAGCTGAGGCCAACAGAGGACCTCGTGATAGATTGAGGACGACTTTTTCACATGATCTTTAACCCCGGGCGGCGCGTCGGACCGTTACAGCGGTACTTGGCGCTTCTATCGCTCCTCGCGGTAACCGGGTTGAGTCTTACTCCGATCGCGGCCTCGAGCGCCGCGCCAAGCACGGCCTCAAGCGCCGCGCCGAGCGCGGCCTCTAGCGCGTCGCCGAAGATCGTCTCCGTTGACGTCACGGGCAACCTTCGCGTGCCGACCCAGGTCATCATGTCGGTCGTTGGGGTGCGCCCCGGCCAGCCCTACAACCCAAAGACCGTTCAGGACGACCTTGCCCGAATCAACGCACTCGGGTACTTCGCCGACATCGCGCCGCCGCTCGTGCGCCAGCGTCCGAACGGCATAGCGATCACGTATCGCGTCGTCGAGAATCCGGTCCTTACCAAGATCGTCTTCGCCGGTAACCAGAAGGTTCCCAGCGATACGCTCCTGGCCCTCATGGACCTTTCGGTCGGGCAGGTGTTCAACACCAATACGTTCCGCCAAGACGTCCTGAAGATCAATAACTATTACGAGCGCATCGGCTACGGTGGTCAGGTGCCGACCCACGTCAAAGACGTCAACATCAATCCACAGAACGGCGTGTTGACGCTGACCATTCAAGAAGGCTTGGTCGTCAAGAACATCATTATCGGCGGCGATCCGTTGCTGCCCCCACCCTATATACTGCCGCACCTGACCTTGAAGCCCGGCGACATCTTCTCCGAAGCGGTCCGCGACGCCGACTACAAAGTTCTGCAGAAGCTTTACGAAGAGAAGTTCCACCTCGAGCTGGGCAACTTCGAGGGCGGCATCGACCCGTCGTCGATCAACCTGCAGGCCGGCACCGCCGACGTCAAATACAATATCTACGTCGCACGCATCGCCGTCGTGGAGATTACCGGCAATACCCGGACGAAGGACAACGTCATCCGCCGCGAGCTGCGCGAACGCCCCGGCATGGTGCTCAACACCGACGCGATCAAGCACGATTACCAACGCCTCAACGCGTTGAACTTCTTTTCGAAGGTCGAACCGGACGTCAGGCCGGGTCCCGACCCAAAGAAGCCGCAGGACGTCACGCTCGTCTGGCACGTCACGGAGCAGCGCACCGCGACGGCCTCGGTCGGCTTCGGTTATTCCGGCGGCCTGACCGGGCTTGGACTCTACGCCACGCTCGGCTTTTCGGACTCCAATCTGCATGGCACCGGTAACTCGGCCGGCCTACAGTTTGAACAGGGCGCCCGGGCGGGCATCGCGCAGCTTAACCTCACGGTGCCGTATCTGGGCAATACACCGCAAGGTCAAAAGTACACGGCCGGCGCCTCGATCTTCACAAACCACACGACGTACTTCTATCCGATCTACGCGGTCGCCGGTTCGGGAACGTCGGTGCGAAGCAACTCGTCGATCCCCATTCCCGTGACGCTTTATTCGAGCACCAACTCGCAGTTGGTCTCCAGCGCCGACGCTACGAGCGTCTCGAGCGCCAACGGGGCCACCGGGAACGTCGGCCGCCGGCTCAGCGACTACACGATCCTGTCGCTTTCGCTGAGCGGGCAGCGGATTCGTTACGACACCACGGTCCCGGCCCCGTACTTCTTTCAAGGTAACCAGCCGAACATATTCGTCGGACCGACCCCTAGCCCGATTAACTCGAGTCCGACGGCTTTTGGCGGCTCCTTTGGAATCGCAGCCACGTCGATTGCCAACGTCAACACGGGGGCGCCGTACAACCTGGTGACGACCGGTCTCAGCCTCCAGTCGATCACGCTCGACGATCCGTTCAATCCGCGCGACGGCGTCAAGGCCCTGTTGAACGCCATCTTCTCGGCGCCGGCGATCGGATCGAACTTCAAGTATACTCAGACCACCCTCGATCTCGCGAAGTTCTTTCCGGTGCTCAAAGACGCCACGCTTGGGGTTCACGGCGCCGCCTATAATTCGACCGGCGTGATTCCCCCCAGCTCGCTCTTCTATTTTTCGGATCAGCAGATGCGAGGCTACAATCAGGTCTTTTATGCGACCAACGCCTATCTCGGCCAGATCGAGCTGCGCCAACCCGTCGCGCTCGACCGGCGCATCACGCTGGCCGTCTTCGTCGACGAGCTGGATTATCACATCCGCGGCGCGTATCCGCTGCTTAATCCGTTTACGAACCGCATCACCGGTTATCCAGCCGATTGGGCGCTCTACGGCGACGCCGGCTTCGGAATACGCTTCGACGTCCCGCAACTCGGCCTGCGAACCGTTCGGATCGATTTCGCAAAAGGAGTCAATGGCACGCATACGAGCTTCGGAATCGGGCAGAGTTTTTAGGAGCTTGTCTCCTAGTACGACAGTAGTCCTGGAGCAAAATAGAACGATATGAATATTCGGTCAGCGATACTCTTCGCCGGCGCCTTTGGGCTCGCAATATGGACGGGCCGTGGCGCGATCGCGGCGGACCTCACCGACGTCGGCTTTGTCGACCAAGCGGAGCTTGCGAACTTGCCGGTCTTTGTCAACGCGAACCGCCAGCTCGCCACGTATAAGTCGCAGCTCGACGCGCAGTTCAACGGAGAAGTGCGACGCACGCGCTCCGATGCCGCCAAGCAGCAGCTCGCGATGCAGTTCCAGCAACAGCTCAACGATAAGCAGCGCGAAATCGTCGGGCCGCTCTTTCAGCGGGCGCAGCTCGCGATATCGGCCGTGAGCTCGTCGCGGAATCTGTCAATCGTCGTCGACAAGCGCATCGTAATCTTCGGTGGTCAAGACATAACCAAAGACGTCGAAGCCGTTTTTAGCAGCCCGCAGGCCATCCAGCCGCCGGCTGCGACGCCTCCGCCCTCGGAGATCGGCTTCGTCGATCAAACGGTGCTCGACGGCGTGCCGAAGGTTCAGACCGCAAATAGCGCGATGCAGCAGTTCGAAACAACGCAGCGCCAGGTCTTCGCGGCGCGGATGGCGCAGACGCGCAGCCCCAGCGATAAGGCTAAGCTGCTGCAAGAGTTCAATAAGTCGATCTCCGACAAACAAGATCAGCTTCTCAAGCCGCTCGTCGATCAGACCCGCGCCGCCACGTCGGACGTCGCTCGCAAGAAGAGCTTGCTGCTCGTCGTCGATAAAGCGGACGTGATCTTTGGGGGGACGGACATCACAGCGGATGTCCAAAATGAGCTTACGAGATAGAATTCTGAGCTGCGCCGCGTCGCTTGCGATCGCCGGCTGCGCGCCGAACGTACATTCCGCTGCGATTCGTGGCGCCGGCTACGTGAGGATCGACGAGGTCGTCAAGCATCACCCGCTCTACGGACAGATCTCGCAGCTCGACGACGCGATTGCCGCGATCAATCTGCAAGCGGCGGGGCCGCAGGTGCCACTGGGCACGGCGCAGATCGCGACGCAGACCGCGCAGCTCAATCGCGAGCTGCACGACGCCCAGGTGCGAGCGAACAAGATCCTCACGCAAAAACAGCACGATTACGAGCGCCGGGAGCAACAGGCCGTTAGCGCCGCGCTGGCCGCCGCCGGCATCAAGGGCTCCGGGGCGCTCGCCGCGCAGCAAATGAGCGGCGTTTCGGCCGCGCAGGTCGCACAGGCGACCAACGCGGCGAATGCCGACCTCATGGCCTACCAGCAGAACGTGATCGCGCAGAATAATGCGGCTAGCTCTTCCATCCAGAAACAACTTCAGACGCAAGCCTCCGACAAGTATCGAGCCAAGGCCGAGCAGCTCCAGCAGAACGAGACCGACCTCTCGCTGCGACTGACTCAGCAAGATGCCACGCAACGATTGGCGATCAAGATGCGCCTCAACAACCTAGCGTTGGAGCCGGCCGCCCGCAAGCAGGCGCAATCGCAGCTGGCGGCGATCGACGCCAGAGAGACCGCGGCGCTGGAGACGCAACGCAATGCCGACGCCGCGACGCTGCGCGCTTACCGCGCGCAGCTCGATCGCGAGACCGGCGACGCGATTCGCACCCAGGTAGGCGCGATCGCGCAGCAGACGCGAGCCAAGCTCGAGGAACGCCGAAACCAGGTCGGTTCGCAGTTGCGCAGCATCGGGCCGCCCGCGCTGCCGACGAATCTTCCGCCGAACGTGCAGGCCAAAATCGCCGCCATCCACCGTCAGTTCGCCGGGCAGTTTCAAGCCGACGCCGCAAAGACGGTCCAAGAATACAACGCGACCAAGAGCGATCTCGACCGTCAGTTCGCGGCGCTCCATGGAGCCGACGTCGGGGCAACCGGAGCTACCGCAAAGGAGCTCAGTGCGCTGCAGAAGCGTCGCAGCGACCTCTACGCGCAGATCGCAGCGCAGGTAGAGCGCGACGCGAAACGGATCGCGAAGGAGCAAGGGTTCAGCATCGTCTTCGTCAATATCTGGTCTGCGGCGGGCGGTTACGATTTAACCAACGAACTCATCAAGGACGTCGAAAGCCAACACGAGTGAAGAAGCACAAGAACATTCTGATCCTCTGCGCGGTCGCCGCGCTCGCAGGTTGCGCGACCTCCAGTCCCATCGGATTGGTAGACGTGCAGCGGGTCGTCGCGAACTGGCCGGAGTACCAGGGCTATCAGAACCAGCTTTACGCGGAAGAGCGCGCAATTCAGGGGCGCCGCGAGAGCACGGGCCGCAAGCAGCGAGAGGCCGTCGCGCTCCAGCGCAAGTACGCGCGAGTGACCGATCAGCTCTCGTCCCAGATTCGCGACGCCGCGGGAAAGATCGCGTCGCAGCGGCAACTCAAGCTCGTGCTGACCCGCGAGGGAATCGGATATGGCGGCGTCGACATCACGGTCGACGTCGAGAAGGCGCTCAACATAACGGAGAAGGCGACGCCCACGCCGGGTACGTAACTCCGAATAATAATGACGCTAGGCACCCTTGACGAACTAGCTGCGAGGGTCGGCGGACGCGTCGCCGGAGACGGGAGCGTTCTGATCGCGCGAGTCACGACGGTCGAAGAGGCAACCGATGATGCGCTGACCTTCGCGACCTCGCACGCATACCTCGCCTCCGCGCTTGCGAGCCGGGCGGCCGCGGTCTTGGTCGATGCCTCATTCGTGCAGGACGCCATCGGTAAACCGCTGCTGGTCGTCGAAAACGCGCGCCGGGCTTTGGTCGTGCTGCTGGAAGCTTTGCGTCCGCCGCGACCGCGCGGTCCCTTTCGCCACCCGAGCGCGGCGATCGAACCCGACGCGCAGCTCGCCGCAGACGTGTACGTCGGGGCGCACGCTTACGTCGGCAATCGTACCGCGATTGGGGCGGGAAGCGTCGTGAGTGCCGGAGCATACGTCGGTGACGACGTTTCGATCGGCGAGGCGGTTTGGATTCATCCGCACGCCACCGTCATGTCGGGCACCTGCGTCGGCGACCGCGTCGTACTGCACGCCGGCTGCGTGATCGGCAGCGACGGCTTCGGCTGGGCCTTCGTCGACGAACGATCGGAACGAATCCCGCAAATCGGAAACGTGGTACTCGAAAGCGACGTCGAGGTAGGGGCTAACACGTGCATCGACCGTGCGCAAACGGGCAGCACGCGCATCGGCGCCGGTACTAAGATCGACAATCTCGTGCAGATCGGGCACAACTGCCGCGTGGGCAAGCACTGCGTTATCGCGTCGTTGACCGGCTTGGCCGGCTCGACGGTTATCGGCGACAACGTTAGAGTCGCCGGGCAGGTCGGTTTCAAGGGCCACGTCACCGTCGGTTCGGGCGTGACGATCGCCGGCCGATCGGGAGTCTGGGGCAATATCGCCGACGGCGCAACGATCTCCGGGAATCCTGCGCGCGACCATCGCGAGGATCTCCGCCGAGAGGTCATGATTCGCAAGCTGCCAAAGCTGTTCGATCGTGTTGAGGCGCTTGAGCGTTCGCGCTCGGCCGAATAACAACGCGTGATGCAGGCGACGCTCCGCGAGAGGCTTCATTTTGAAGGGATCGGTCTTCACACGGGCGCGCGGGCCGCGGTTGAGGTTCGACCGGCGCGCGCCGACGACGGAATATCGTTCGTTCTGGGAAGGACGCGCGTGCCCGCCACCGTGGACTTCGTCGTCGACACGTCGCGCGCCACCGTGCTGGGCCGCGACGGAGCGACCGTTTCGACGACCGAGCATCTCCTTTCGGCACTCTTCGCGATGGGCGTAAGCAACGCCGAGATCCACGTCGACGGCCCCGAAATTCCGGCAGGCGACGGAAGCTCGGCGGAGTTCCTCGCCGCGATCGTCGCGTGCGGTCTGGAAATGCAAGCCGACGCGCGCAAGATACTGGAGATCGAGGCACCCTTCTGGCTGCGATCCGGCGATCGTATGATCGCAGCCTTCCCCGCACCCGCATTTCGCGTGCGCTTCATTGCCGATTTTGCGGCGCCGATCGGCACACAATACTTCGACCGCGAAATTGATTCGCAGCAATACGCGGCCGAGATCGCCGGCGCTCGGACGTTCGCTTACCTGCACGAAATCGAGGCGTTGTGGGCGCGCGGCCTGGGACGCGGCGGAAGCCTGGAGAACGCGCTCGTCTTTACGCCCGACGGACCGATGCAGCCGCTGCGTTGGCCGGATGAAGCGGTGCGCCATAAGGTGCTCGATCTGATCGGTGATCTCGCGCTGCTCGGAGCGTGGCCGCAATGCGAGATCGTCGCGATCAAAAGCGGTCACGAGCTCCACGCATCGTTAACGCGGACGCTGCGCACGCAACTGCGCGTGCCGTCTGCATAGGGGAGGACGCTTGGCCGAGCTGGATATTCGCGCGATCTTTGAGATCCTGCCGCACCGCTACCCGATGCTGCTCGTCGATCGGATCCTTGAGTTTGAACACATGGTGCGCGTTCGCGGTTATAAGAACATCACGTACAACGAGCAAATCTTTGCCGGCCACTTTCCGGGTAATCCGGTTCTGCCCGGCGTCTACATGGTCGAAGCGCTGGCGCAGCTCGGCGGCGCGATGATTCTCGAGCCCGGCGAGTTCTCACGGAAGACACCGTACCTCGCTGGAATCGACAAGGCGAAGTTCCGGCGTCCGGTCATTCCGGGTGACCGGCTTGACATGGAAGTAACGATGCTGCGCCATAAGCGCAACATCGGCTGGGTTTTAGGCGAGGCGACGGTCGACGGTCAGTTCGCTTGCTCCGCCGAGCTAATGTTCTCGATCGCGTCCGATCCGCGCATGTTCGGGGCGGATTCGAGCGTCCTTCACATCTAGTACGTAGCGCGATGCTGCATCCAACCGCGATAGTCCATCCAGCCGCCGAGATCGGTAAGAACGTCGAGGTCGGGCCGTTCTGCGTCGTTGGCGAGCACGTATCGATCGGAGCGAGCACCGTTCTCCAAGCGCACGTGATCGTCAACGGCTGGACCGAGATCGGCGAAGATTGCCTGCTCTACCCGTATTGCACCGTCGGTGCGGCCTCACAGGATCGTAAATACGCCGGCGAGCGCGCGTACACGCGGATCGGGAACCGAACGATCCTGCGCGAGTACGTCAGCATTCAACGGGCGACGGGTCACGACGAGATGACCTCCGTCGGTGACGATTGCCTGCTGCTCGCGTACACCCACATCGCGCACAACTGCATTCTCGGCAACGGCGTGACGATGAGCAATTTGGCGCAGCTCGCGGGGCACGTCAACGTCGGCGACTACGTCACGATCGGCGGACAAACGGGGGTCCATCAATTCACTCGCATCGGCCGGCATGCGATGATCGGCGGGATGAGCAAGTGCATAAAAGACGTGCCTCCGTTCTTTCTCGTCGAGGGCAATCCGTGCGAGCCGTACGGACTCAATAGCGTCGGCCTGCGGCGCGCCGAATTCTCGAGCGAGGAGCGCAACGAGATCAAACGCTTCTACAAGCTGCTCTATAACCCGAAGCTCAACGTCTCGCAAGCGATCGAGGCGATGAAAGAAGAGGTTAAGACCAATCCTGGCCGCGAGATCATCGCCTTTCTCGAAGCACCGTCTCAGCGAGGCGTGTTAAAGTGAAAACGCGCTCGCGTCGGAAACCCCTCCGCGGCACGTAGCAGCGCCCGACGCGTGCCTACGTTGGTGGGCTGAAAGAAAAAGTGAGATACTTCTTTTCGACGGGGGAGCCGAGCGGCGAGGCGATCGCGATTCTGCTGGCAGAGCAGATTCGCGGCCTGGATCCGCAAGCGGAGTTTGAAGGAATCGGCGGCGAAGCGATGCGGGCCGCGGGATTTCGGCTGTGGCGAAACCATAAGGGCTGGGCCAGCATGGGTCCGCTGGCGGCGATCCCGCGCATTCCAAAACTGCTCGACGCGATGCTGCGCACGGCCTTTCACATCCGCGCAGCGAAGCCCGATCTCGTCGTGCTCGTCGATTTCGGCGTATTCAATCTTCGCCTGGCGAGCACGCTGCGCCGCCTTCGTTACGCCGGGGCGATTTTGGATCTCTTTCCGCCCGGAACGTGGCTCGACAACGAGGAGAAGGCGCGGCGCGTGAGCTCGCTGACGGTTCCGGTCACGGCCTTTGCGCATCAGTACGCATTCTATCGAAGTATTGGATGTCGCATCGATTTCTTCGGGCATCCGCTTGCGAGCCGGTATCGGACGCGCCCGCTTCGCGCGCCGGCGTCCCGCGACGGCGGCCTCGTCGCGATGCTGCCGGGCAGCCGCGCGGGCGAGCTGCGCAGGCATTTGCCGGTGCTCGCCGCAGCCTATCGCACGCTCAAAGAACGGCGGCCGAAGCTACGCGGCGTTTTTGGCGCGGCGAACGAGCGCGCGCAACGCTCGATCGTGGCAGCGGTAAGACACGAGCGATTAAGCGACGTCGAGATCGTGCGGGGCGTCACGGCGGCGCTTGCCGATGCCGATGCCGCATGGGTCTCGTCGGGTACGGCGGTGCTGGAAACGGCGCTCCTCGGCGTCCCAGCGGTGGCGATCTACGTGATTCCGCGAATTTTGATCTGGTATGGTCATCGTATGATCAGGCATCGTTTTATCACGCTGCCGAACCTGGTCTTGGGGCGCGAGATCGTTCCGGAGCTGTTGCAAGAGCGGGCGACGCCCGAGGGACTCGCCGATGCGCTCGAGACGCTGATGAACGATCCATCGCTTCAGTACGCGGAGTTTGCGCGCATGCGCGAGGCGCTCGGCCCCCCCGATGCGCTCGAACGCTGCGCGCGCTACGCGGTCGAGCTCGCCCGTGCGAACGCGGCATGATTCGCATCTACCATACCTCCGATCTTCACGATCGGCGCGGCATCGTAGCTCCGCTGCGGGCGCTCCGCGAGCAGCGGCCGGGATTGCTTTTCGATTGCGGCGACGCGCTGCGGGGAAGCCAAAGCGTGTACCATCGCAGCGAGCCGATCGTCGCCGAGATGGACGCGGCCGGCTACGACGCGCAGGCGATTGGAAATCGCGAGTTTCATTATCTCTTCGGGTTGCTGCGGGCGCGTGCGTTGCAAATGCGTCACCCGCTCGTCTGCACGAACCTGCAAGATACCAAAGGAAGAGCGCTGCCCTTTCTGCCGGCGCTCCGTTTCCAGGCCGTCGGCGAGAACGGGCGCCCAGTACGCGTTCACGCCTTCGGGCTCTTGATCATGCAGTATCGCGTCGGGAGCTCTTGGGAGCGCGTCTTCGGCTGGCGCTTTCTCGATCCGTGGAGCGCGCTGCAGCCGTACGCTAGCGAAATTCCCGACGGCGATCTGATGGTCGTGCTCTCCCATATCGGGCTCACGCTCGATCGCGAGCTCGCGGCTCGCATTCCTCGCATTGACTTGATTCTCGGCGGACATAGTCACGACACGCTCGATCGGCCCGAGTACGTGGGCCCAGTTCCGATCGTTCACGCGGGTCCGTATGGGCGTTTCGTCTCGCGCAGCGAGCTCGAATACGATCTTTCGAGGCGCCGGTTTTGCGTCTCGAGCTTCACGCTCGTGCCGTTGTTAGGCGATCGGGCCGCGTGAAGCGCGTGCTCTTCGTCACGAACGGTCACGGAGAGACGGCAATCGCCGATCGCATCGCTTTCGAGCTTCACGGGCTCGCACCGGATGCGCGCGCCGATCATCTCGCGCTCGTCGGTGAGGCGCCAACCGGCGAGATGCACGAAGTGGGGCCGCGGCGGGCGATGCCGAGCGGCGGTTTGATCGCGATGGGAAACGTGCGCAATCTGGCACGCGACTTGCGGGCCGGATTGCTCGCACTCTCTTGGAATCAGATGCGGTTTTTGCGCCGCGCGCGCGGCGAATACGATGCCGTCGTTGCGGTCGGCGACGTCTACGCGCTCGGAATGGCATTGCGGGCGCGAACTCCAACGGTATTCGTTGGAAGCGCGAAGAGCGCTACGGTCGCTCCATACGGCAGGTTCGAAGCTGCGACCCTGGCACGTGCCGCGGCGTGCTTCGTCCGCGATGAGTCCACCGCACAAGCGTTGCGGCGCAAAGGCGTAGAGGCGGAGGCCGCCAACGCGATCGTCGATCTCTTTGCGACGATATCGGACACCCCGGTCGAGCCGGCGGTCGCGGGATTCGCTCCGGCGCTGGCGCTCTTTCCGGGAAGCCGCGAGCGCGCGTATGGGGACGCCGAGTTTCTCGTCGAGGTCACGCTCGAGCTGGCGGCGGCGCGGCCGGGCCTCGGGGCCGCGCTCTCGGTCGCGCGTGGACTCGACGCCGAACGTTTCGCGCGCGACGCGCTGCGCGCGGGCTGGACCGTTCGCGCAGGCGCCGACCAATCGGTGCCGTTCATTTTGAGTCGTGACGGCCGTGAGATCGTGCGTGGCTGGCGCGGTCCGATCGGGCCGTTGATCGAGCGGGTCGCACTTGTCCTCGGGCAGGCCGGAACGGCGAACGAAGCAGCAGCCGCCGGCGGTGTCCCGGTCGTCGCATTCGAACGCGGAAGCGATCGCAACGCGCATTGGTACCGGCAACGTCAGCAAGGTTTGCTCGGCGAAGCGTTGGCGGTCTTGCCGCGTGAGCGCAACGAAGCCGTGGCCGGTGTAAGCGCAATCCTCGACGATCCGGCGCGGCAAAAACGGATGGGCGAGATCGGCCGCGCGCGGATGGGAGAACCGGGTGGAACGCGGCGAATAGCACAGCGCATCGCGACGCTCTTAAACGGATCGCGATGCGACGATTGATGCCCGCAGCCTTCGGCGTCATCTTCGCGATGGTGCCGCTCTTTCCGAGCTTTATCGCGCTTACCGGCGTCGACTTTCCCGGGTTCTCGCTTATTCCACGCGGCATCGTTCTGGCCGTTCTCGCAATCTGCGCGCTGCTAGCAGTCTACGCGGTGGTTCTGTTGGTGCGTTTTCCGGAGCGCGGTTCGCAGCCACTGTTGCTTCCGTTGCTTGCTCTTTTCGGTGCGGGCCTGTTGGCGGGCTGCCTTGGCTTCAATCCCTTGGCGGGCTTTCTCTTCACCGGTATCGGCGGCTTTGGAATCATTTGGCAGTGCGGGGTCATGCGCTTCTACTCCGATCGCTACGCCGCAAATACAATTTATTACGCCTACTTGATTTCCGGTGCGTTCGCCGCCGTCGCAGCGATCGTGATGGTGGCGACGCGTTTTCCACCCGCGCAGTTTGCTATCGCGCACGGGCGCGCGACGGGTACCTTCATTCTGCCCGGTGAGCTGGCCGGCTATCTGATCGTCCTCTTGCCGATCGCCTATGCGCTGGGGTCTATCGGCTCGGCGCGCGCGCTGAGAATCGTGGCATGGAGCGCCCTTGCAGCCGGTCTCGTCGCGCTAGCGCTTACCTATTCGCGCGCCGGCTGGATGGGATTCGCTGCTGCGTGCGCTTTTCTGCTCGCGGTGCGGGCGCGGCGCGGCCTAGCCGGCGCGGCGCTGATCGTGCTCGGCGGCATCGTGGCGGTGGTCTTGCTCTTCAACGCGCATCACGATCCGAGCGAAGACTACACGCGCCTATCGATTTGGCAAGCCGCGCTGCAGGTCGCCGATCGCTTTCCGCTCACGGGCGTCGGGCCGTTCAACTTTTCTCGCCTTTACGCCGTGGTGCGCGCTCCCGATGCCGATCCGACCGCCTTTCACGCCCATAGTCTCTACCTGACGTTCTTCGTCGAGATCGGAGTGGTCGGACTCGCGGCGTTTGCGTGGACGATCTGGCGCTTTGCAGTCGAGCTGCGCCGACGGGTCTCGACGGCAACGTCACCTGAGGCGTTCCTGTCGCTGAGCATCGCGGCGGGACTGGTCGGCGTGGCCGTGCAAGGGCTCATTGATACTGTGACCGTCGTACTTTTCGGAGTGTGGATGCCGATGATGGCTCTCGCGCTTGCCGCGGCTAGAGGCGGCGTGCCGAGTCCTACGATCGAGCGATAATGCATTACCGCGCTTTGGCGACGGCGGCCTTACTCGCGGCGGCGGCCGGTTGTAATCCTCAGCCGCCCAAAGCGACGCCCTCCCCGCCGGCGGCACCTCGCAGCTCGCCGACCCCGCTCGTGCTCAAAATCAGCGGTAGGGGCACCGCCCGTCGACCCGTCCACCTCATTCAGCAAGTCCACAACCGGATCGATTACGATCTGCTCGCAAGCTCGTACGAGAGCACGGGGCCTCAGGGCGGCGCGCGCGCCGTCTTTCAGAATGCGCGCGTGACCTTCCGCGACAAACATGGTGCGACGATCGCGGCGACGGCGCCGCAAGCCGTGGTCGATCAGGCGGCGCACACCGTCACGCTGATGAACGGCGTTCACGCCCACACGTCATCGGGGATGACGTTGGAGTGCACGCAGCTCGTATACCAGCAAGCGACCGGCATGCTGCACGGCAGCGGAAACGTCGTGGTTACCGATCCGAAAGGCTTTCGCGCGACCGGTTCGAGCTTCGACTCGGATATATCCCTCACTCACATGCAAATGCGATGAACCATACACCATCGATCAAGCTACGCGGACTCGTCAAACGGTACGGCGAGCGAACCGTCGTCAACGGCGTCAGCGCCGAAGTCAAGACCGGTGAGGTCGTCGGTCTCCTCGGCCCCAACGGCGCGGGCAAGACGACGACCTTTTACATCGTCGTCGGCTTGGTGAAGCCCGACGGCGGAACGGTGCTGCTCTCCAACGCCGAGCGCGAGATCGATCTTACGACCGCGCCGATGTACGCGCGTGCCCGAAACGGCATCGGCTACCTCGCGCAAGAGAACTCGATCTTTCGCAAGCTCTCGGTCGGCGACAACATTCGGCTGATCTGGGAGCAGAACGGCATACCGCACGACGAGCGCGAGCGCCGTCTTCCGGCCCTGCTCGAAGAGTTCGGCTTGCGTGCTTTCGTCGACGCGCGTGGCGACAGCCTGTCGGGCGGCGAGCGGCGGCGCGTAGAAATCGCGCGTGCGCTTGCGATTCAGCCGGCCTTTCTGCTGCTCGACGAGCCGTTCACGGGAATCGATCCGATTGCCGTCGCCGACATTCAGGCGATGATTCGACAGCTCCGCGACCGCGGGCTCGGGATCCTGATCACGGATCACCAAGTGCGTGAAACGCTCGCGATCGTCGACCGCGCGTACCTTCTCAACAACGGCCGAATTGAGGTCTCCGGGAACGCCCAGGAGGTTCTCGATTCACCGATTGCCCGGCAATTCTATTTGGGCGAGGGCTTCCGCTTATAAACTCCTCAGCACGTTTGATAAGAGTCGGCGGGCAATGCACGTGTGGCGCGCCGGCTCGTTGCAGAACGTTATGAAATTCACCATTCTCGATCGGTACATGCTCAGCGAGCTGACGGGGCCGTTCGTGTTCGGTTTGGCGGCGTTCATGCTGATCTTCGCGGCGACCGAGATTCTGAACATCGGCAAGTTGGTGAGCAGCGAACACGCACCACTGTGGGCGGCGCTGCTCGTCTTCATCTGGTCGCTTCCTGCCGACGTCGTGCTGGTGATCCCGATGGCGCTGCTGCTCGGAACGCTGCTCGCGGTGCAGCGCCTCTCGGGCGAGAGCGAGATCAACGCGCTCAAAGCTGCCGGCGTGACGTTCACGCGGATCGTTGCGCCGCTGCTGGCCGTCGGAATCGTGATGTCTTTCGTCACGTATTTTCTGCAAGAGCACGTCGTTCCGTACGCAAACGACCAGCTCACCGAGATCGAGAACGCCGTCATCAATCACGTCAGCGCCTTCAATCGCGACTTGACCGTCTCGGCGCCGCTTCCGGGCGGCGGGCGGCAGGTGACGATCGCGACGGCGTACGAGCCGAACTCGCGCGCGCTGCTCCACGTAACGCTGATTCAATACGACAATCACCACGAACCGCGCCAGGTTATCTTTGCCGATCGCGCCGAGTTCACGGCCGACAAATGGACGCTGCAAAATTCAAGCGTCTATCGCTTCAATCCCGATGGCACCACGCTTGCCGAGCCGAACATTCCGCACCAGGAGGTCGAAATCGGCGAGAGGCCAACGGATTTAACCAAGCGCATGAGCAACGACGACCCCGAAAATATGAGCCGGGCGGAGATCGCCGAGATCGTACGCTCCGGCCAGCTTACCGATAACGAACGGCGCAAGTACGTCACGACCTATCAAGAGAAGCTCGCACGGCCCTTCGCGTGCTTCGTCTTCATTCTCATCGCGATCCCGTTCGGACTGCGCTCGATCCGGTCCAGTGGAAGCACGAGTTTGGGTTTTGGCCTGTCGCTTGCGATCGTCTTCGTCTACTACGTCGTGATGACGATCTGCTCGTTCGCCGCCGACGCCTTTACCGCTTTTGCAGCGCTCTGGGCCTGGGTTCCGAACATCCTCTTTACCGCGATTGGCGTGATCCGGTTGAGGCGCGCCGCGCTGGTATGAATCTCGTCGAGATCGTGCGAGGCATCGGAAACATTGCGGTGGTGATGGGGCTCGCCGGTGCGGTCGCGTACGTCGGCGACCGCGTCGGCCATCAGGTCGGACGCAAGCGCCTCAGTCTATTTGGAATTCGCCCGAGATACACGTCGACGATCGTCGCGATCGCGACCGGCATGTTCATCGCATTGGTCGTCTCGCTGGCCGCGATCTTCGCGTCCGAGCAGGTCAAAACGGCCTTTTTCAAGCTCACCACGCTCAACGCGCAGATCAACGAGATGCAAGCACGTCAGCGCGACCTCGAAGCCAAGGTCAACACGGGCCGGCTCGTCTTACCAGTGAATACGCTGATGGTTCCGTTCTACCGAATCATTCCGCAATCCGCATCGCAGGCGCAGCGGCTGGCGACAATCCGCGATTATTATTTCTTCGCGGTCAAGTACGTCAACGCGACCTACCCGCGGCTCGGTCTGAAGCCCTACACGGTAGCTTCGGATGCGGATAAGAAATTGACCGGCTTGGCGACCGATCTGACGACGGCGGCTGCGCTCTCACAAGCTAACGTGATGCTGACGGTTACTTCAGATCAGAATCTCTTCGAGAACGACCCGATCCACTTCGCGATCAACGTGACGCAGGACATCCGGTACTTCAGCAAGGGCCAGGCGATCGCGGAGATCGCGATTCCCGGCAAGAGCGGTGCGAGCATAAACATCGCGATCATCCAGCTCGAAGCCTACGTCTCAGCCGCGGCCCGCCGGCTGGGTTTGCCGCCGTTTCTCTCCGAAGCCGTGCAACCGTTGCAGCTGATTCCCGATGCGCAGCAGATGCAGCAGCGCATTTCCCAGCCGGGCACCTACCTGCTGAGCGCCTTCGCGGCGTCGGATTTTTACCCGCGCAGCGGATTCATCCCGATCGTGATCGTGCTGACGCACCAGCCGTGAACGCAGGCGATACGGTACTCGGCGTCGATCCGGGAAGCAGCAAAGCCGGGTACGCGTTGCTGGAAGCTTCCGGAGCGGTCGTTGCCGCAGGCATCGAGGCGGTCGAGCGCTTGCCTGCGTGCCTGGAGAACTTGATTCGCACTCGGCGGGTCACGGCGATCGCTTTGGGTCGGGGTACGAACGCGCGTCCCATCAAAGCCTCGCTCGAATCGCTCGGCCTTCCGATCCATCTGGTGGACGAGTACGAGACGAGCCGCGCCGCGCGGGAGCTCTACTTCGCCGAGCATCCGCCTCGGGGGTGGCGCCGGCTGATCCCGGTTGGAATGCAGCTGCCCGACCGCCCGATCGACGATTACGCGGCGATCTTGATCGCCCGCCGCTTCCTCGCAAGGGGAGCAGACCCTCGACCTCCAAGCTAGATAGCCCCGCGAGAAGCGTGCCTCGCGGTCGCAGCAGCATAGCATCCACGGTAACATTTACGGAGGTGAGAGGTGCGTCGGGTTGTCGGCAGCGTGGCAACGGCAGCGCTAATCTTAGCGCTTATTCCGAACGTTGCATCAGCCTCGGGGCTGCTTCCGCGCAACTCGCAGTTCGACATGGGCTCGCAGTTGATGCTGCGCCTCTTCGGCGAGACGTCCGACTCGACGGCCTCCTTCGCCGCAGCGCACGGCGACCGCGCGAGCGAATCGCCGCTGCGCGATCTCGCGTTGCAAGTTCACTCGGGCGGCACGACCCAGTATCTTGCTTCCGGCTTCACGTCGACGCTCTCGGAAGACCAACTCGCACTGCGCGATCCGAACAACGATCGCGGGCCGTCCTTTGCGGCGGCCGCGGAGGCGGCGCCGTTCGACCTGGCGCCGAGCGTTGCTCGTTTCACGGCGCCTTCATCGGGGTCGAGCGACATCGTGACGCTCGCGCCAAGCACCCACTTTACCGCCGCATATCAGCCGGTGCCGCAGAGCGTCATCTCACCCGCACCCGGGACGCAGGCGTTTGCCCCGCCCGAGATTCGCGCATCCGATTTTCTCTCGTCGCCGGCTCAGATCGGAAGCGTGAAGTTTGAAGGGCATGCGGACGATGCCGCGCCGACGACACCACAGCTCACGCTCCACGACACTTCGTACGGCGCGGGCGCGAACTTCGACGTGCGCGCCGGCAAGCGAAATCTCAACGTCAACCTCTCGAGCGGTTACGAGCACGTCGGAAGCAACGACGCGCAAAACTTCTCCGTTTCACCGCTCGGTTCGGCGTCGTCGTGGCAGCTGCCCGGAGTCGGCACGGCGCTTGCCGTTCCGAATAACTCCGACCTGAACCGGCTTTCGCTCGGCGCGGGCCTTTCGGTGCCGGTCTTGCACGGATTGACGCTCAACTTGAACTACGACGCGCAACGGCTCTACGGCGCCTACGGCTTACCGAGCCTCATGAATCTCGATGCCGTGAACAATACGTACGGCGGAAACCTCACGTTCAACATCCCGCGGATCTCCAGCTCGCTCTCGATCGGTGCGTATCAAGAGCGCTTGCAGGACAACATCGTGCCGATCAACGGCAGCACTCAGACGCGCGAGGACGTCAACTTTACCGTCAAGTTCTAAGGGACCCTAGGTTGACGGTTCCTCGAGACTACGCTCTCTTTCGTTTCACGCTCGGCGCGGTGGTCGTGGCGTTGCTGATTGCCTTCGGCGTGATTCAACTCGCCTCAGATTCGCTCACCGCAGGCGCGGCCGTTCGCGGAACGTTGCCTACGCGCGTAGCGGCGAGCTTCGGTCTTGCCGTCTATCGCGCGCTCGATCGCATCGCGCCAGCGCCGTACGTCGAAGCGACCTTAGCGCAGGCAGCGCTCGCACGGCACGATCCGGACGCCGCCGAACGCTACGCGCTGCGGCTGCCGTCGTTGCCCGTTCGTGACGAGCTGCTCGCGCGGGTCGCGTTGTTGCGCGGCCAGCCCGTCTTGGCGGGCGAGTATTTTTTGGCGGCGCCCGATCCAAACGCCGTGCAGGCCGCGGTGCAGGTCCTGGCTGCGCGCGATCCCGCGACAGGGTACGCGGTCGAACGTTTGCTGCGAAATCGTCTGGCACTCGGCGGGACTCATCCCGATGCGGTCGCGGAAGCCGATTGGCGGATGGGACGGCTGGCAAATCGGAAGGCGTGGCGGCAAGTTTCCGGCAGTGCCCTTCAGAATGCGTGGCTGGCCCGCGCAGCCGCGCGACTTCGAAGCGGCCGTGGCGCTCGCGCCGCTCTCCGAACGATACGCGGTGGAAGCTGCCAACCAGGCCGATCTGCTGCGCGACCGGCGTCGCGCGCAGGAGCTCTTCGCGCACGCCGCTGCAATCGATCCGTCGAGCGCCGACGCGATCGCGGGTCTCGGAGTCCTGGCTTGGGAACGGGGCGACCGGCAAGCCGCGGCCGCCGATTTGACGCGCGCGCGCGCGCTGGATCCGCGCTCGCTGATGGTCCGCGCGCTCGAACGAGACCTGCGTTGAGGATTGCGCTCGACGCGCAACTGACCGTCGGCACGGCAACGGGAATCGGCGAGTACGTCCGAGGTTTGCTCGATGCCTTGCAGCGGCGCGGCGTCGACGCGATCGGCTTGCGAGAACCTCGGCTCGATCCGTGGCGATTCGATCGCCGGGTGCTGTGGGATCAAGCCGTCTTGCCACGCCGCGCGCGATCTTCAGGCGCGCAGCTGCTCCATTGTGCGGCCGGCACGATGCCGCGCATGACCGGAATGCCGATCGTCGTGACGGTGCACGATCTCGCCTGGCACGAAGCACAGGCTCACGCTCCCGCGTACGCGCGCTACTATTTCGGGCCGTTCTCGCTGCAACGGTATCGCGGCGCTGCAAGGATCGTCGTCGATTCGAACTTCTCGCGCGATCGGCTGCTGCGGATTCTGGGCGACTTCGATCCCTCGTGCGTCGAGGTCGTCTATCCGGGCGTCGCTGCCGATTTCTGCGGCGTCCCGCGAAGCGCCGGCGACGGCGCGACCATCCTTGCGGTCGGAACGGTCGAACGGCGCAAGAACCTCGAGGTGCTGATTCGCGCGCTTCCGCATTTGCCCGGGGCGCGACTGATCGCGATCGGCCCGCACACACCGTACGCGCACGAATGCGCGCAACTCGCGCAGCGGTTACAGGTCGCCGCCCGCATCGAGATGCCTGGCTACGTGCCGCGCGCGCAGCTCATTGAGCTTTACGCGCGTTGCGCCGTTGCGGCTGTACCCTCGCGCTACGAAGGTTTTGGGTATGCGGCAGCGCAGGCGCTCTGTGCCGGCGTGCCGTGCGTCGTTTCCGATCGTACTTCGCTTCCCGAGGTTGTGGCCGGCGATGCGACCAGCGTGGACGCCGACGATCCGAATGCCTGGGCCGACGCGCTCGGTGCGGCGTTGCACGGCTCCGAGGAGCTGCGCGCACGGCAAGTGCGGGCCGCCGCTATCGCTCGTTTCTCGTGGGAGACGAGCGCGCAACGCATCGAGAGCGTCTACGCTTCGTCAGTAGATCGGTGAGCCGCGCGCGCCGGGCGCGACGCTTCCGTCGTCGGGCGCGAAGATGAGACGCAACGGTAGGCTTGAGCCGCCCTCGGGCATCGTGACGATCGTGACGCGCACGAAACCGTGTGCCGGCACGATATATTGCCGAACCTTGTAACGCGAATATGGGGGCACCTGATGCGACTGCACCAAGACGCCGTCGATCAGATAGGTGGCGGTCGAGCGGCCGCCACGCGGATTCTCGTAGATTGCGATCGCTTGTGGCGTTCCCATCGGGTTCTCAACGTTGACGACGAAGGATTGCAGTACGCCGTAATCTCCCGAAAGCGCTTGACCGCGCAGATCGTTGGGCAGCGCGAGATGGCCGATCGGAAGCTCGAGATAATCTTCGTTGACCTTCCACTGCGTCGCGAAGTGAAACTCGGCGATCGGATAGATGCCGCGCGCGTGCTTGGCAGCGCCTTCGAGTAGCCCGGAGCCGCTCACCGCGGCGTCGGGACTCTCGGAAGCATCCTGCGCGAGGAGTGTCAGGTGCACGTTGCCCCCGGAGAGCACGCGTAGCTGAAGCAGATTACAGACGACGCTTCGGGCCGGCAGATCCTGCTCGACGATATCGGTCGAGCTGTTGCCGCCCAGCGTCAGCAGCCGTCCTTGGTTCTGCACGACGTTGACCAGAAACCGCTTCGTAGCGGTATGGCCGACCTCCATCTCGTTGGGCGACGGGCCGCCGCGGCCGCTGATAAACTGCACGATGGCCGGCTCGGGCGAGAGATTATCTGCGCGAAGAACGATCCGGCGGTCGGGTTGTCCGGGCGGATTGTAGTGGAAGTAGAGAAAACGCGACGGCGCTTCGTGGAGCAGATCGGCCGTGAAGAGCGTGCCGTTCTCGGTCAAGCGCTCGGGATAGTCGCTCACCATCAGCGAGTTGGGCGAGATGCGCGGTACGGCGACGTTCTGGACATCGACGTGGGTCGAGCCGTCGACTTCGAAGTCGGTGATGCTCTGTATCAGAACCGGGATATCGAAGGAGGCGACGTCGTCCTGATCGAGCGAGCGGCGAGCCGGAACGTCGTCGGCCGTGACGACGACCTGCGCGCCGGGTCGCGGGGACGCCGCATCTCTGACGGCGCGCGCGACTTCCTCGCGCACGAACTCCGCCGAGGCGGGATCGCCGGTCAGCGCGAGCGGGATCCGGTCGGCGATCGTTCCCGCGTAGTATGCGACGCGCACCGGAACGTCGCGTTGCAGGCCGCGCGTGTCGCTCACCGTCATGACCGTTGTGCCGGGCGCCTTGCCGACGATCGTTATGCGCTGTGCGGCCTGATCGATGCCTCCGACCGCGGCGATCGAGCCGTCGCGTATCACCGCCGTGAGCGGGCTGATCGCCGAGCCGATCGAGATGTTGGCCGCCTTGCCGACGGGCACCAGGGCCTGGGCGGGCGTGACGGAGATCGGCGGCTGGGTGGCACTCGGCGCGGCGTAGGGTGGCGCCACCCCGGGAGCTGGCGAGGGGGTGAGCGACGCTTGCGGCGAGGGGGAAGGTGAGGGCGAGGGCGTTTGAGCGGACGCGGCGCCGTAGAGCGCGACAAAGGCCGCGACCACAAGCGCTGCCTTCGCCATTTGCTCGAATGCTTTGCTGCTCAACGAAGCTAGTGCTTCGCTCCCGCTTGGCGGCTCCTTTTGAGTTCTACGAGCTTTTAGGCGATTTGCTCTACAGAGGCATGGTTGACGGCCGAGGCCAGCAGCGTCTTATATCCGACGCTGGGGAAGAGCACCGTCACCAAGTCGCGCTCGGCGCGTTCGACGGTGCCCGAGCCGAACTTGGGGTGTTGGACGACGTCGCCGATCCTGAAGCCGCCGGTAGCGGCCTGCGCGTCGATGCCGCGCCGTACCGCACGCAGGCAGTTGTCGCACGCGCCACAGTTGACGGTGTCGAAATCTTCGCCGAAATAATTCAAAATGAAGCGGCGCCGGCAGGACGCCGTTTCAGCGTATTGCAACATCATCGCGAGCTTGCTTTGATCGTACGATTTTTTCGTCTCGTAGTTCGCCAGATTCAAAATTAGATCGCGGTGCTTGCGTACCGCTTCGGTCAAGCCGTAGGCCGATTTGCCGACGTGTTCGATATAACCGGACTTCTTGAGCAGTGCGAGGATCACTTTCAGCTTGGTTAGCGGGAGCTGAAGAATCTTGCGCAGATCGATCATCGAGACGCCGCCGGCCTGATCGCAGAAGACTTCGATCGTTCCGAAAACGCGCTGAACCTCTTCGACGTCGGGATACTTGCCGGTCAAGAAGTAGTTCTGCACCCGCGTATCGCTCATACGATAGATAAGGATGCAGCGGGAAGGCAGGCCGTCGCGTCCCGCGCGCCCGGCCTCTTGGGTGTAGGCTTCGAGCGAGCCGGGCAAATCGTAGTGCACGACGAAGCGGATGTTCGGCTTATCGATTCCCAAGCCGAACGCGTTGGTCGCAACGACCGCTCGAATCGTTTCGTCCATGAATAAGTTGTGGACGTTGGTCCGTTCCTCTTTGTGCAGCTTCGAATGATAGACCGCGGCCGGAATCCCGAGCTCGAGTGAGAGAAAGCGCTGCACTTCAAGCGCGTTCTTGATCGTGGCGGTGTAAATGATACCCGTGCCTGCGAGCGCACCATCGCCGGCGAAGAGCGACGTGAGGATCCGCAGCTTGTCGGCCTCTTTGTCGGCTTTGCGCGTCTCGTAGATCAAGTTCGGACGGTCGAATCCGCGCACGATCGGCTTGACGCTATCGATGCCGAGCTGGTGAAGAATATCTTCACGCACCGAGGGCGTTGCGGTCGCCGTCAGGGCCAGCACCGTCGGGTGTCCGAGCTTTGCGATCACGCCGCCCAACGCGAGATAGGCCGGACGGAAATCGTGCCCCCACTGGCTGATGCAGTGCGCTTCGTCGACGACGAAGAGCGGCACTTGAATCGATTGAAGGAGCCGCAGGAACGTATCGTCTTCGAGCTTCTCGGGCGTCGTATAGACGATCCGAACGTTACCCGAGCCAATGCGCTCGCGCGCGTGCGTCTCTTGATCTTCAGAAAGCGTGGAGTTGAGCGCGACGACGTCGGTGATCCCCCGCTCGCGCAGCATGTCGAGCTGGTCCTTCATCAGCGCGATCAGGGGGCTAACGACGACCGTCGTGCCTTCCGACAACAGCGCCGGCAGCTGATACGTTAGGCTCTTGCCCGCACCGGTAGCAAGGATCGCCAGCGTGTCCTGTCGCTCTAGAACGCGCGACACGACCTCTTCTTGGCCCGGGTAAAAAGCACCGAACCCAAACTTTTCTTGGAGCGCTGCGCGCAGATTCACGGATATCTTCTTATCCTAAAAAATGACCAAGCGCCGTCGCCTGGGAGACAACTCCTATAACCGCTCGGCAGAGAGCTTCGTTGCAACCATACCCTCCGGCAGGCGCCTTGAAACGACCTGCTAAAGTCTGAGCCCCCGTGTCCCTCTACCGCACCTGGCGCCCTCTGACGTTTGCCGATCTTGTCGGGCAGGACGCTGTCGTACGAACCCTTACGGCCGCGATCGAAAGCGGAAAGCTCGCCCACGCTTACCTGTTCTCTGGGCCGCGCGGCTCCGGAAAGACCTCGGCTGCCAAGATTCTAGCACGCTGTATCAATTGCGTAAAAGGCCCCATCGCGGTGCCGGACAACACTTGCGAGAATTGTCGGGCCATGCTAGCGGGGACGGCGCTGGACGTCCTGGAGATCGACGCAGCCAGCAATCGCGGGGTCGAGGCCATCGGGACGCTACGCGAGGCCGTCAAGTACGCGCCGGCGACGATGCGGATGAAAGTCTACATCATCGACGAGGCGCACATGCTGACGAAAGAAGGCGCGAACGCCTTTCTCAAGACTCTCGAGGAGCCGCCGCCGCACGTCATTTTCATCTTGGCGACGACCGAACCTGAAAAGCTTCCGGTCACGATCCTCTCGCGCTGCCAGCGGTACGCGTTTCGCCGAATCGCAGTCCCGGTGATGATCGAGAAGATGAAAGAAATCGCAAAAGCCGAGAAGATTGCCGTTGACGACGACGCGCTGGCCGCGATCGCCTACCGTGCCGACGGCGGCCTGCGCGACGCCCTGACGATGCTCGAGCAGCTCGCAGCCTTTGCCGGCGGAAAGCCGGCCACCATCGCGACACTCGATCTCGCGTTCGGCTCGACCGGACGTCATTTCACCGACGCGCTGCTCGACGCGATCGTGGTCAAGGACGCGGCGGCCGCCTTGAACGTCGCCGAAGAGGCGAGCGACGCGGGCGCCGACCTTGCGATGCTGATGCGCTCGCTGATCGGCGCCTTCCGAAACGTGCTCGTCGCGCAGGTCGATCCTGCACTGCTCCTCCGCGACCTTGCCGCGGAGGACGCCGCGCGCGTCACGCACCAGGCGCGGCGCATCTCGGAAGCGGCCGTTCTGCGCGCGCTGCGGACCTTCGGCGAGGCCTTTTCGCTGGCGCGTTCCGGCGCCAACGCTCGGCTCGAACTCGAGACCGCGTTGCTGCGCTTCATCATGGCGGCCGAGGAGCCGTCGTTCGAAAGCCTCGCCTCGCGAGTCGCCGCTTTGGAAGAGCGAATCGCTGGGGCGCCGAGCGCTCCGCCCGCGCGGCCGCGCAGCGACCCAGCCGGCGCTGGAGCCGCGCCCAAGCCCGCGCCCGCGAAGGCCGCACCTGCGAAAGCGGCACCCGCGAAGAGCGCACCGCTCTCGGTGCAGCAGGTCAGGGCCGCCTGGCAGAGCATTCGCGGGAAGGTCGAGAGCGAACGGCAGTCGCTCAGCGCGCCGCTTTCGCGGGCGGCGATCGAGACCGTTGAGAGCAACGCGATCGTGCTCAAACTGCCAAACTCTTGGAGCGCCGAGACCCTGCGCGAGCATGCTGCGCTGATCGAATCGGCGATTGCCGACGTGCTGGGAGTGCCGCTCAAGCTGACGCTGCGCGTCGACGGAAACGCGAATCGCGCGCCGGTTTCCGAGGAGGACGGCCCTGACGCGCTCTTCGATTACGCCAACGACCGGATACGAGGTTAAGCTCTAGATGAATCAAGCTCATTTGCTCGCGCAGTTCAAGAAGATGCAAGCCGAGATGCAGAAGGCGCAGGAGGAGCTCGCGAACACGGTCGTCAGTGGAAGCGCGGCCGGGGGAATGGTCACCGTCGAGGCAAGCTGCGATCAGCGCGTCCGGCGAGTGAAGATCGGCAAGGACGCCGTCGATCCCGAGGACATCGAGACGCTGGAAGACCTCGTTGCGGCGGCAGTCAACGACGCGCTGAACAAAGCGGCGGAAGCGTCGCAGAAACGAATGGCCTCGGTGACGGGGGGCATGCGAATCCCCGGATTGATGTGAACACGGTCGCGAGTCCGATCGCCGCATTGATCAACGAGCTCAGCAAGTTGCCGACGATTGGTCCCAAGACGGCGGCGCGTTTGGTCTTTCATCTCTTGAACCGGCCTCGTCACGAAGCGCAGAGTCTTGCCGAGGCGATTTTAGCCGTCAAAGACAACGTGCGGTTCTGCTCGATTTGCTTTTGCTTGGCGGAAAACGATCCATGCGAGTTCTGCACCGACGACCGGCGCGACGCCACAATCATTTGCGTCGTCGCCGAAGCAAAGGACGTCTATGCGATCGAACGCACCGGCGCGTTCAAGGGACGCTACCACGTGCTTGGCGGTTTGATCTCGCCGATGGACGGCATCGGTCCCGCGCAACTACACGTGAAGGAGCTGGTCGAGCGCACTGGGCACGAGCGGCCGCACGAGATCATTCTTGCGACCAATCCCAACGCCGAGGGTGAAGCGACAGCGCTCTATCTGTCGCGCCTGCTCCAACCCCTGGGTGTTACGGTGACTCGCCTGGCCTACGGTCTGCCGATCGGCGGAGACCTCGACTACGCCGACGAGATGACAATCGCCAAAGCGCTGGAAGGCCGCCGGACGCTGTAGCTGCGCATCCCAATCGGAGCTGCCGATTGGAAGTGCCGAATGGTATAACGCGTTTGCATTAGGGCGGCACGCGGTACGGTGCGCTACGCTCGGGACGGGTGTGGGCAGAGAGGTGCCGTTCCAAGCGCGGCGCCTCTCGTTGCATCTCGCTGTAGCTCTAGAGCAACGTCAGTGCGTCGCCGACCCGCACCGTGCCCGGCTCCAGGACGTCGCAGTAGACGCCCAGCCACGCGTTGCGCTCCTGCGCGATGAATTGAAGGACGCGCGGATCGATCGAATCTCCGTGGGGATCGTACGTCACGGTGACGCAGCGCCCGATCGGACAGCGTACGCGGAGCTTGACGCTTCCGAGTGCTAAACTCGCATCCACGAGCTCGCTTTCGGTTTGCGCGAACGTATCCGAAGCGCGAACGAAAAAGTTGGGTCGAAAGCGTTCCCATTCGACGTCGTATCCGACGTGCTCGCTCAACTCGTCGAGCCAGCGATCGGCGACAATCGAGATGGGAGCATCGTCGAAGAAATGTCCGTCGCGACGCACCTCCAGCTCGACTCCGCGTTGCGCCGCCGCCGCGCACGCCACGTCGACCCCGCTCGCCCGATGCAGGCGCTCGTCTTCCTTCCCGCGATAAGTTTTTCCGAGACGAGCGCTTCCCGACAGGACGAACAGCGCCCGCGCGCGATCGCCTGGAATTCCGTCTGCTGCGACCTCGACGGCCTCGAGTCGCTCGCCGGGCAGACTCTTGACGGGATAGCGCCGCACCGCATCGAGCGTGCCTAGCAGCATCGTCCGGCTTTCATCGGGGGTGTTCGTATTGCCTGGCCCGAAGTCGCGCGGCGATGGAGCTTCGCCCGCTTGGATTCGGTGAGATCTTCGACCGGGCCGTTACGCTATATATCCGTAACTTTTTTCCGTTTGCCGCAATCGTCGCGGTCTTAATCGTGCCGCTGGCGATCTTGCAATACGTGCTCGACCTCAGCTCGCAGCCGGAGTTCGATGCGATGCTCCGGATTTTGATACACCCGAAGCTCGCGTCGACCACACCGATCCCCTCGATCTTCAACTCGCCGCTGACGGTCGTGGTTTTCGCCGTGTTGCTCTTTGCGACGTACGCGGTCTGGCCGTTTGCGCTCAACGCGGTCGCTGTCGGCGTGGCGCGCCTCTATCGCAATCGGCCGGTCGAGTTCCGGGCTTGCTACGAGATCGTGCTGCGGCGCTGGCTGCAGGTCGTGGCGATGATCGGAATCGATCTGCTGATCTTGCTCTGCTGGTACACCATCGTTTTCATCGTGGTCATGATATTTGCGGGCATCCTAGCGTACTTTGCCTTCGGAGCTGGGGCCGTATTCGTCGGCGTTTTGATCGGCCTGATCGGTTTCTTGATATTGCTGCCGTCGCTCGCGCCGATTCTGGTTTCGCTGACCTTTGCAATGTACTCAACGGTAATCGAACGGCGCCCCGTGATCGAATCGGTCGGGCTCGGCTTCGAACGGGTCTTCAATCGAGCCGAGTTCTGGCGCGCCTTGCTCTTCTCGCTCGCGGCCTTCGCGGTGATGTTCGCCGGTTCCACGATCTTCGGCTTCATCGGACTCATCGCGGCCGTCGCGCACCTGCCGCTGCTGCAGGCACTGATCGAGTCGCTCGCGCGGGCCGTCATCACGCCCTTCGCCGTGGTGCTGCTCGCGATCTACTACTTCGACGTTCGCATTCGCCGCGAGGCGTTCGACTTGGAGACGAGCCTCGAGCGATTGACCGCCGCTGCGCCGGCGTGATCGTCGCCGCTGCGGCTGCGCTCGCGCTCGGGGCGCCCTCTCCCGACACCCTTATCGAACGCTGGCTGCGCGCGAATCGCACGCACTCGATGGTGCGGCTGGAATCCGGGCCGCCGGCAAGAGCGGCCGAGCCTCTAGACTTGCGCGCACTGGCCGAACGCGAACTGGCGGTGCCGGGGCGGTATCGGCTTGCGTCGCCCGCGGGCGAGGCCTGGGAACCGTGGTGGATGCGCATATGGGAGTGGGTGTCCGAACGCTGGCAGCGTCTGTGGAGCGCGATCTTCGCGCGAGTGCACGTCGCGCGAGCTGCGGCGGCGAGCATTGGCGACGTGCTCTTGGTGCTCGTCGGCCTGCTGCTGATCTTCGTTGTCGTGCGCCTGCTGACGAACTTTCATCTCGCGCGCTCTACGGCGCTGCTGGAGTTGACGCCGCTCGAAGGACGGCCATCAGCGCGCGCGCTCTACAGGGAGGCTTGCAGCGCCGCAACCCGGGGTGATTACGGCGGCGCGGCGGTGTTGCTCTTCGCCGCGACGGTGGCGCTGCTCGACCGGCAAGGCACCGTCGAAGCGGCTCGCAGCGCGACGGTCGGAGATTTTCGCCGCGCGTTGCGCAGACGCAACGCGGCGTTGATCCCAACCTTTGACGCCGTCGCCGCGCCTTTCGTGCAAAAGGCCTACGCCGAGCGCGCGGTTGACGAACTGCAGTGGCGGCATGCGCGCGAAGCCTTTGAATCGCTTTTACCGCATGCGTCGTCTTGACCTCGCCGTCGTTGCGGGTTGCGCGCTGCTGCTGGTGCTGCTCGGCTACGAGCGCAGCACGATCGAGCTGAGACGGCTTCCGTCGATCTACTCGACCTACGACACCGGGCCGAACGGTTATCGCGCGCTCTACGAGGTGCTGCGATCGGCCGGCATTCCGGTTCGGAGGTTCGAGGCCCCCCTGCCGACGCTCGATGCAGACGCTCGGACGCTGATAATCACCGGTTACGAGAACGATCCCTCGGCAAAACCGCTCGATGAGCACGATACGGAGTTTCTGCGCCGTTTCGTTTCGGGCGGCGGGCGTCTCGTCGCGATCGATGCCGAGTTTGCCGGTCCGCAGGACGTCACGCCCGGGGTCGGCACGACGCGGCAGACACGTGGCGGCGGCGACGCGATTAGGCTCGCGCGAAACGCTTACACTGCCGGCGTCGCACGCGCCCGCGGACCGATCGACTGGATCTTCCCGTTCAAAGATCCGCACGGTATCCCACTGCTCGCGAATAAGCAGGGCATGGTCGCCGTTTGGTATCGCTTCGGACGCGGCGAGGTGATCGCGATGACCGCGCCGGCGCTCTTCGGCAACGCGCGAATCCGTGACGCCGACAACCTGCGTTTTGCGTATAACGCAATTGCCGGACACGGCCCGGTCGCCTTTGACGAATACGTCCACGGCTACAACGCGAGCTTGTCCATGTGGGGCGTCTTGCCGGCGCCGGTCCACGCTGCGGTCTGGATCGTCGTCGCGCTCGTCACGATCGCGCTGATCGGCGCGAACGTGCCATTCGCGCCGCCTTATCTACCGGATTCGCGCGACGAGCGGGATTCGTCCGGCTATATCACCGCGATTGCCGAACTGATGAGCCGTTCGCGCCGTCGTCCGCCCGACGAAGAGATCGTTCGTCAGGCAAGGATCGATTTCCAACGCCGAAAGGAATCCACGTGAACACTGCCGCCGTTCAAGAAGTCGCGGAACGCCTTGCGGCCGGAATGGAGGGCGTTCTGGTCGGCGCGGACCGCATGACGCTCGGCCTCACGATCGCTCTGCTCGCGCGCGGCCACGCGTTGATCGAAGGCGTGCCGGGCACCGGTAAGACGCTCGCCGTACGCGCGCTGGCAATGCTGCTCGGTCTCGAGTTTCGTCGCATCGCGTTTACGCCCGACTTGATGCCCTCCGATGTCGTCGGCACGACGGTATTCAATCCGCAGACCGCGCAGTTTACGACGCGCACGGGGCCGATCGTGGCGAACGTGGTGCTCGCCGACGAGGTGAACCGCACGCCGCCAAAGACACAGTCGGCGCTGCTCGAAGCGATGCAGGAGGGACGCGTCACGATCGACGGCGTTTCCTATCCGCTGCCGCAGCCGTTTCTGCTCTGCGCGACGCAAAACCCGATCGAGTACGAAGGTACCTATCCGCTTCCGGAAGCGCAGCTCGACCGCTTCACCATCAAAGTGGAGTCGTCGTATCCGCAGGAGGCGCAGGAGCTCGAGCTGCTCGCACGCACCGCCGCCGGCTTCGATGCGCGTGACCTGGAAGCGTCGCACGTCGCGCCGGTTACGAATGGCGCCGAAGTGCTCGAGGCGCAGCGGGCGGTGCGCGACGTGCATCTCTCCGGCGGCGTTCGCGAGTATACGTACCGCATCGTCGCTGCGACGCGATCGCATCCACGCCTTACTTTGGGCGCTTCGCCCCGGGCCGGCGTGCAGCTGCTGACCGCGTCGCAAGCCGCTGCCGCGATTGCCGGGCGTGACTTCGCAACACCCGACGACGTTAAAGACGTGGCCGATCTCGTCATACCGCATCGCTTGATCGTCGCACCCGACGCTGAGATCGAAGGCATCTCCGCTAGCGACATCCTGCGGGAGGTCCTCGCAACGCTTCCGGTGCCGCGCGGCGACACCGAATCCTGACGCTGGTAAAATCGGTGTCACGCATCTGGCTCTCGGCCTGGCTTACGTCGCGCTTTCTCTGGACGCTTGCCGGGATCGCATTGCTGCTCGCGCTATCGCCGGGCGTCGCGGCGTTCGTTCCGCTTGCGATCGTTCTGGCCGTTGCACTCGTGGGGGCGACGGTTGTCGATGCGATCGCCGGACCGCCGTCATCCATGTTGCGAATTACGCGTACCCCGCCGCAGCACTTTGCGCTCGGCCTTCGCACCGAGATCCAGTACGCGATTGAAAATCGTTCGAATCGCGCGCTACGTCTGGCGATCGTCGAAACGCCCGCAACGAGCCTGCGATTCGAAACCGACGAGCTCGTCGCCGGCGTCCCGGCGGCAAGCCGCACCTCGATCGCGCGCGCAGTCACGCCAATCTATCGCGGTCCCGACGAGCTCGCAACGCTCTACGTCTGGTACGAAAATTCGCTCGGTCTCATTCGCCGCCGCCTGCGCATTCCGGCGCCTCACGCGATCCGCGTCTTTCCCGACCTTTCCGCCGTCGAGCGCTACGGGAAGCTCCGCCTGCGCAACCGTACCATCGAAGCGGGGCTGCGCCGCATGAAGCTGCGCGGGGCGGGAACGGAGTTCGAATCCCTGCGCGAGTGGAGCGATGGCGATGCCTTTCGCACGATCGATTGGAAAGCTACTGCCCGCCGCGGCAAGCTCATGGTCGCACAGCACGAGGTCGAGCGCAGTCAGAACGTGATGCTGCTACTGGACTGCGGACGCCTCATGACGCCGCGCATCGACACGACCAGAAAGCTCGACTACGCCGTGACCGCCGCGTTGTCGCTGGTCACGATCGCCGCATTCGCCAGCGACCGCGTCGGCCTCGTTGCCTTCGCGCACGAGATCCTCACCGCAAGCGCTCCCCGCTCGACGCGCTCGTCGATGGCGCGGCTAAGCGACACGCTCTACGGTCTCGAACCGCGTTTCGAGGAGTCGAACTATACGCGCGCCTTCGCGTATCTGCGCCATCACTTACACAAGCGCTCGCTAATCGTCTTTTTCACCGACGTGATCGACCCGCTCGCGCAGGCGGCCGTGATGGTTGAGGCGGGGTCGCTGGCAAGGCACCACGTGTTGATCTGCGTCTTCATGAACGATGCCGCGGTGAGCGCAGCGCTATTGGAGGAGCCGCGTACGGCCGGCGACGCCTATCGAGCGAACGTCGCGCTCGGTTTGTCGAACGAACGGCGCCTTGCGAAAGCGATGCTGGAACGCGCCGGCGTTATCGTGATCGACGTGCCGGCCGCGAAGCTAACGACGGCATTGATCGACGAGTATCTCCGCGTCAAGCGCCGTGGTTTGCTGTAGTTATCGAATAAACGAAATCGTCGGGCGAAAGACTATCCTTGCGTTCTGCGCGAACCTCGGCCTGCGGGTACATTAGGAATCCTATGTCTTCGCCGCTGGAGCCCGGGAGCGCAATGTCGTGTCCATCGTTGTAGGCGATGTAGTTTCCTTCCCAAGCGCCGAAGAGCGTCCGCCGCGCTGCGGCAACCTTCGGATCGTTGGGCGACAGATTTCCCGGCGGCTCTTCAAGCATGACTTTGCGCACGTCGGCGGGATCGGCCGGTACCCAGCCGTACCGCTGCAGATAGACCTCTGCGCGGCAGTGCTGAGCCTTCGTAATGGTCTCCGACTTCGTTCCGAGACTCTTATAACCAAAGCGCGACGACGCGACGCGAACTCCATATAAATCGCGAGCGGGAAGCCCAGCGGCACGCGCAAGCGCGACGAATAGTCCGTTGATATCGGCACACTTGCCGCTCAGGTCGCCGGTCTGGAGCATGAAGCTGACGTCGCCGAGGCCACATCCGCGCGTCTTTGGGTTGCGCGAAGCGTTTACGACGATCCATTCGTAGATCGCCTTCGCTTTTTCCAGCTCGTCGGTGCTAGATCCGACGATTTTATTCGCGGTTTCACCCACGATGCCGCCGGTCGGCAAGAGTTTGGTCGGCGACGTGTAGGCCCGATATTCGCTGCTCGACAGCGCGACGGGTGTCCCGGGTCGCGACAGATCGACGGCGAGGTCGCGCGAGGAGACGATACTCGTTGCCTTGAGCGTCGCGGTGCCGTTAACGTTTGCCCACTCTGCATAGACCATCTTCGTGTTTCGTGGGTCGGTAACGATGCGCGCCGACGTCGCATCGGATTGAAATGTGGTTGCAGCGGGCCGCATCCAGTCGGCTTCGTAGAACGACGGGATTGGAATCCAAATACGAACCGGCGCACCCGAGGCCGTCACGGTCGCCGTCGTGGTCACCGTGTACGATCGCCACGCGCCTTCCGAGGGTCGAAACGAGTCTGCTTCGGCCGCTGCAAGGGCCAAGCGAGGAAGACCCGCGGCGGCCAGCACCGTCGCACCCTGATGCAAAAACCTACGCCGCTTCATATCGTCGAGCTACTACCGTCTAACTCTCATCCCCTGTCGTGTCATCCTGAGCCCTTCGACTCCGCTGCGGGCAGGCTCCGGCGCGTAGCGCCGGAGTCGAAGGGCCCGAGCTGGTGAAGTACAAAACCAGCGCGATTGCGGTAAGCAAGCCGATCGCCAGCCGCACCGAATCCGGCCAGCGCCGCGGCGAGACGAAGGCTTCGATCGTTCCGGCTACGATCAGCATCGACGCGACGCCGACGATCAACGTTCCGGCGCGCCGCGCGTTCTCGACGATCAGGTCGCGCCGCCGGCGGCGTCCGGGATAGATCGCGGCCGCCGCAATCAGCAGACCCGCCGCTCCCGCGATCTGGATCGCGGTCAGCTCGATGATGCCGTGAGGTGCGATCGTCGCCCAGAAATCGCTGCCGAATCCGGCATTGGTAAAGAGTGCTCCCATCCCGCCGAGCATCAGCCCGTTTGTCGCGATGATGTAAACGGTAAGCGCGCCGAAGGTAACCGACCCGGCGAAGGCAATGATCGCGACCTTGACGTTGTTGGTGATGATCGCCGCCGACATCGCCGGCCCAAAGCTCGGATCCACCGCAAAGTTCGAGTCGTGCAGGCTCTTGCGGATGTTCTCGGAGACGAGCGCCTTCGGCAGCAGCGCGAACGCATCGGCCGGATGGTTGCGAACCAGCACGTATGCAACGACCGCGCACGCTGCCGTGATCGCGGTGCAGATCGCGACGTAGGAGAGCGAGCGGCGAAACTCTTGCGGAAAAACGCGCGCGTAGAAGTCCGCGATGCGATGCATGCTGCTCTCCGGCGCCCCCGCGTAGACCTGTGCGTGCGATCGCGCAACGCTGCGGTTCAAATACTCGAGCAGCGAGTCGTCGAAGCCGCGTCCTTGGGCGTAGGCGAGGTCGCTGGTGGTCGCGCGATAGAGGCGCCCCAGCTCGAAGATTTCGTCAGGCGAGAGCGAGCGCGTGCCCCGGCGCGCAACGCGCTCGACTAGCGCGTCGAGGCGCCGCCACGTATCGGATCGGCGCGCGACGAAAGCGGCTTGCGTCAACGCTCGGAAGTTAGCGAGCGGCGCCCGTCGAACCTGGCTCGAGTGGATCGGACGCTCGAGGTTCGTACGCCCGAAAGTATCGCATTTAACTACGAGCTCGCCGGTCTGGGGAGCAGATTCCTCGCGCTCGCCGTCGATCAAGCGATCCAGATCGTCGCGCTGATCGCGATATTCGGAAGCTTCTTTCTGGCGGTATCGCGCTCGGCACCGGCTCGCCACGCGCCGCCCGTTGCGGACAAGCTCGCAACGAGCCTTGCAATCGCGCTGCTGGCTGCTATCGTGTTTAGTGTTTTGTTCGGCTATTTCATCGTCTTTGAGGCACTTTGGAACGGCCAGACCCCGGGCAAGAAGCTGCTCGGTATTCGAGTCGTTCGCGACGGCGGTTATCCGATCGACTTCGGTGCTTCGCTCATTCGAAACTTGATACGCGTCGGCGAACAGCTGCTCGGCTACTATTTGGTCGCCGCGATTAGCGCGCTGATCTCTCCTGAGAATAAGCGCCTCGGGGATGTCGCGGCCGGAACGATCGTCGTTCGGGACGCGCGCTTAGCCGCGCCGCGCTCTCTCGATCGGCACGAAACGGAGCCTGCATACGCCGCGACGGCATACCTTGCCGGCGAAGAACGCGCGCTGATCAAGCGCTTTCTCGAGCGTCGCGACGACCTCACCGACGATCGCCGCAGCGAGCTTGCCGCGCAACTCGCTGCGCGCGTTCGCGATCGCGTGCCGCCGGAGTTGGCTCGCCTGGACGACGAGTCGCTGCTCGAGCGTCTTTAGGTAAATCGCGCGATGAGAACGCGTGCTTAGGGACCTGGACGTAGCTTAAAGACGATTCCGCAACCGCGATTGCAGGGACCGGCGCCGCCGCTTACCGTCGTACCGTAGAGGTTTCCGGCGGCATCGCGCGCCACCGGGCCGTACGGAACTTCGCCATCCTTCTTTCCACCGGTAAACGTGTGTATCACGTATTCGCTACCGTGCGAAGGGACCTCGAAGACGGTTCCGCAGGAGTAGCCGCCGTTGCAGTTGTTGTCGCCGCCGAACGAGGTCGTGCCGTACAAGTTGCCGTTCGCGTCGATGATCATGCTTTCGGAAGGTGCCGCGCCGTCGGGATCCCCGGCAAACTCGTGCAGCACGTTGAGCTTATGCTTCGTGTCGAGCTCGAAGACCGTTCCGCAGCCCGGATTACCGCCGCGCTTGTTGCAGCTCAAGTTGCCGTAGTTCTGTGCGGTTCCATAAAGGTTACCGGCGGCATCCATCACCGTCCCGCCGATCGGATTTCCGCCGTCATCTCCTCCGGTAAACGAGTAGAGCGTCTTGAACGCACCGTTCGCCTTTAGCTCGAAGATCGTTCCGCATCCGCCGGTGCAGGCGCTCTGACCGCCAAAGTACGCGACGCCGTATAGATTTCCGGCCGCGTCGCGAATCACTCCGGAGTAGGGGCGGCCGCCGTCGTTCTCGTCCTTGAAAGAATAAAGAACGGTCTCGGTTCCCTGCTTTGTAATCTTGAAAATCGTTCCGGTCTCGTTCGCTCCGCCAAAGGGCGTCGTGCCGTAGAGCGTTCCGGCCGCATCCGTGACGAGGCCGCCCATCGGCCCCTGTCCGTCAACCACACCGCTTCCAAAGTTCCCTTTGAAACTGTAGAGCAAGCTCTCCTTGCCGTGGCGGTCGATCTTGAAAACCGCGCCACATCCGAGACCGCCGTACGTATAGCATGGGTAGTAGGCGCCGCCGACGGCGGTCGTGCCATAGAAAACGCCGCGGCTTCGAAGCAGCCCCGCGAACGGCTCGCTGGCATCGGGGTTTCCGGCAAAGCTATAGACCAAGTGTTCTTTGCCGGTGGCGTCGATCGAAAAGACCGTGCCGCAACCCTTGTCGTAGCCGTTCGGGCACGTCGGATGCGTGCCGCCTGCAATCGTCGTGCCGAAAATATTGCCGGCCTTGTCGACCAATACGCCGGCTTCAGGACTGGCCGCATCGGGGCTGCTTTTAAACCGGTGCAGCACCGTCTCCGTGTAGCCCGTCGTGCGGCTGAGCTGTCGCGTCGCGGATCGCTCGCCCGCGTAGGGAGCGGTGGACTGCGCGCAGCCCGCTCCCAGAATTCCCGCTAGGCAGTAGGCCCCGGCAACGCGAGGGCGCATGGCTTATCTCCCTTCACAACGGCGTATTCAACCACGCTAACATGCCGAACGCCACGAGAGCCATGCAATGGGATGTCGAACGCGACCTGCGCTCTTAGGAATCCATCCTAAAACGCGTGTTTAGCCTGAGATCTTCAGGTCCGGTCTGTCGCGCACGCAGAGGCGATCACTTGCTGACCGTTACGCCGAAGGGCTCCTGCACGCTGATGCTCCACAACGACGATCCTCCGGCCGGATACTTGTAGAGCGCGAGCGAGCCGCCGTCTTGGCTGGGAGCGAGCACGCGCGCCCTTTTCGCCTTCTTCCGCGTGCTGACCGAGCCGTTGACCCAAAACTGATCGACGTAGTTGGCGCCATCGAGTTTCGTCGAGCCGACGACGTGTCCGTTGGACGGATTGACTCGATAGACCGTCACGGCATCGGTGTCGCCGACGGCAACGTGCTTGCCGTCCCACTGCACGCCGCCGGGCCATTCAATCTTTTGGCTGATCGCGATGTCCGTGAAGGTGCTGCTGCCCTTCGGGAGCTCGGCTAAGACGAAAGCCGAGCTTGCGTTGACGCCGTCCACAAAGAGATTGCCATTCGCATCGTAGCCGCAGAAACGATAGTCGACGATGCTGGGGTCTGAGTACGCTTGCGGCGTGCCCTTCGCGTCGGTGTAAATCACCACGTTTCCGCCGCCGGTATTGCTCGAGAAGTTTGCAACGGCGAGATTGCCGGTCGTAGGATCGATTGCGCACCCTTCTGGGTATTCGCTTGGATCGCTGAGCGTTGCGATCGAACCCGTACCGCCGTGCGCGTATTCGGCCATCTCTGAAGCGCCGTCGTTGACGACCCAAACATCGCCCGACTTATCGGTGCAAAGCCCGTAGGGCGTCTCAAAGCCGGTCAGCGTTCCCATGAGTTGGTGCGTCGAATAGGAGTAGGCATAGACGTCGTTGGTGAGTACCGACGAAACGTAGATCAAACTTTCCTGCTTGGCCTGCGGCGACATCCAAGAGCTGCGCGTCGCGGCATGTCCGCGCGACGCCTGCTGTGAAACCGACGTTGCGGATGCGCCTGGAAGCGAAGCACCGCCGCAGCCGGCTAATAACGCGGCAACGGCCAACGGTGCGAAACGGAAAAGCTGAAAGTTAGCGGGGGTGCTCATTGAATCTCCTTGTTAGATATGCTCGATGGCCACTCAACCCGCGCGTCTCGATTCGACGACCTGGCCGCGAATCATGTTGATGGTTTATCACTTGGCGTGGGAGCGAGCGCACGACTAACGCTGCGACGAGCATTCGCGCGTCCGCTTAAATTCTGAAGACCTGTGCGAACCGATCGAAGAGCTTGCGGCTTCCGGTAATGCGCATCGCGCCGCTCGCAAGCGCCTGGCGCGGCGTTATTTCACCCGACATCAGAGCTTTGAGCGCGGGGCTCGATTCGACGATCAAATCGGGCTTCTCGATCGGTCCTCGGCCGACGGCGATCGCCGATCCGTCGACGATCGCGTGCAAGACGAGCTCGCCGACGTGCAACTCGAAGCGGGCGTGCAGATCGACTGCGGCCTCTGGCCGAAACGTCGTGCGCAACGCCATCGCGAGTGAATCGACGGTGACGATCTCGCCGTCGTGTGGTGCGTCGAGCAGCTTGGCGCCCCAACGCCCGATCGCTACGACAGAGTCCTCGAGCGCGCGGCCGCGGGGTGTCAACTCGTAGGCGACGCCGCCTGGCGGCCGCGGAAGCGCGCGTCGCTCGGCGACCCCGGCCGCCTCGAGCTGCTTCAAGCGCGCGGTGAGCACGTTGGTCGGAATTTTCGGCAACCCGGCGTGCAGATCGCTGAACCGCTTGGGCCCCACCAGCAGGTCGCGCACGATCATCAACGCCCAACGGTCGCCGACAATCTCAAGCGCGCGGGCGAAGCCGCAAAACTGTCCGTAACCGCGCTCGCTCACCGCTCCAGAATAGCACGGCCGCTTTATTTGTGCAATCATACTTGTATTTTACAAGTAAACTTGTTAGCATAGCGGCACGAAAGGAGACCCCAATGCCGAGCATTACCCCGTTCCTGTGGTTTAGCGGCCAGGCCGAAGAGGCGGTCGAGTACTACGTCGCCACCTTTAAGAACTCAAGAATCACCGACGTGAACCGGTATGGCGAGGCTGGCCCCGGACCGGCCGGCTCGGTGATGACGATCGACTTCGAGCTCGACGGCCAGGAGTTCATGGCGATCAACGCGCCGGCGATCGGACCACAAGCGCCGAGCGAGAGTTTCTCGCAAGGTAAGATCGCGCTCTTCGTTACGTGCGAAACGCAAGCCGAGCTCGATAAGCTGTGGGATAGGCTCTCCGACGGCGGCGAGCAGCTGCCGTGCGGATGGGTTGCCGATCGTTTCGGCTTCGCGTGGAACCTCGTGCCTGCCGGTCTGCGCGACGTACTCGGCGGCAACGACGAGGAGCGCTCGCAGCGCGCTATGCGCGCGATGCTTCAAATGGGCAAGCTCGACATTGACGAGCTTCACCGTGTCTACAACGCATAACGAGAGAGGATTTACATAATGAAACATCCAGTCATGCATTTCGAAATCATGGGGCACGACGCGCCGAAACTACGCAATTTTTACTCCAACGTTTTCGGATGGAACGTCGCGGCACCAATCCCCGAGTACGAAATCCAGTACAGCCTCGTCGATCCCGTTCCCGGATTCCAGCGCGGAATCGGCGGCGGCATCGGCAAAGCGCCCGATGGCTACGACGGGCACGTCACGTTCTACGTCGTGGTCGACGATATCGAAGCGGCCTTCGCCAAGATCGAAGAGCATGGCGGCGCGCGAATGATGGGCCCCGACAAGGTGCCAAACGGGCCTGCGATCGGCCTCTTCCGCGACCCCGAGGGCCATACGATCGGTTTGGTCGATCCCGGAGACGACATGCGCAATGCGTCGCTGGAGCTCGCGCCGTTCGTTTTCTTCTACGGCCGCTGCGCCGAGGCGCTCGAGTTCTACAAAAACGCGCTCGGCGGAAGTTACGAGATCGCGCAGCGCGAGGGCGACTCGATAAAGTACGCCACCTTCACCGCGCCCGGCATCTCGTTCAAGGCTTCCGATGGAATGACGCGGCGTGCCGTTGATGCTGACGAAGGCAACGTTTCGCTGGCGCTCAACGCGCCCGACCCGACGCGCGCATCCGAGATCTTCGAGGAACTCGCCGACGCCGGTAAGGTGCTGACGCCCTTCGGCGACGCTCAATGGGGCGGCAAGTTCGGCGCGTTGCAAGACCGCTTCGGCACCGAGTGGTTCGTTACGGCGCCGTAAAGAAGAATGCTAATCGCGTTGTCGCTGCGCGACCGTTCGCTTCTCGCCGCTACTTCCTGGGCACGAAGCGGCCCATAGGCACGACCAGCACGTGCGGTTCGAACCCCGCCGGCGGCGCGTCTGAAACTCCCGCCGGCGGTGTTACCGGACGAACGCCGATCGAGTCGCACGACCACGGGCTCGGGATCGTACGAACGACATCGTCCGGAATTTCCGCCGCTGCCGCCGGAATCGGCGCGATCTCGCCGCGCAGTCGAGCCGGATCGAAACCGGCTGTGAGATCGCCGGTCACTTCGCTCGCATCGCGCGGGCCCATCGGCGCATAGCGCGCCTCATCAGGGAAATGCGCGAGCGGCGTGCGATTGAAGAGCTGCTCGACGAACTCCACTACCGATGCCTGATCGTCGAACTCGTGCGCAACGCCGCTGCGCGCAAACGGCGAGATCAGCAGCAGCGGGACGCGCTGGCCGTTGCCGCATGGATGACCGTCCGGACAGACGAGCCATTTTGGCGGCGGAACGTGGTCCCAGTAGCCGCCGGGATCGTCCCACGTGATCAGGATCGCTGATTGGCTCCAATATTTGCTGCGCGCGATCGTGTTGACCAAGCTCGCAACATCGGCTTGGGCGACCTGCAAGTCCGATTCGCCGGGATGGTCGTCGTCGCCGAGAAACGTATTAGGCGCCGCCGCGGCCGCGTGAAGTCCTTGGTTGCTCGCGTATCCTCCCTTGAGGTAGAAGACTCCGCCCGTGCCTAACTTATCCTGCGCGACATCCGATGCAAAACGCGTGATGTCGGCGATGCCACGGTCCATCGACGGGTTATTGGCAATGTATCCAAAGTAATGCGGGGCGAGATGGTGCGTCACGAGCGTGACGCGTCGCGGATCGGCCGGGTTTTCGTATCCCTGCTGATACCAGATCCAGTTCACCGGCGCATCGCCGCGCCCGCGCAGATAGGCAATGTCGTCATCGATATCTTGCGTGTATTTGGTTAAGCGGGTGGCCTCGATGCCTTCGAGATTCAACAACACGCTCGCATAGGTTTGGTCGACCTGCCGCTGCGGGCTCGATTCCATGCTGTTGTAGGGGCCCCAAGCAGGGTCGAGATCGACGAACATCGGAACGCCGCGACCGCTCGTACCGAGCGGTTGTGCCGTGTACGGGGGGCCGGCCGCGCCGTAGCGCGCGTATTCCGTTTCGCCGTTCTGCGCCGCGATGATCTCGACGTTGCTGGGCGCCGACGGCGCGCGCACGCCTTGAAAGAAGTTATCGAATAGCGCGAAGCGGTTCGCAAACGCCCACAGATACGGAATTGTGTCGCAATCGACGTGCGCCATCGCCTCGTCGCCGACCGAGGCCGCCTGCGTCGGGTCGGTCATGCCGAGCGCTTTTTTTGCGGCGGCCGGAAGGCTCTGCGCCCACGCCGCTTGCGCGCCGACGAACCCATCCATCGCGCCGGCGTGGATACCCGCGTCGACGATCGAGCGCGCGTTGTTAAGCAGACCTAGGTCGGGCGCGGTTAGCCGATACGGTTGCGTGTACCGCTTCGATACCGGGTTGTATTGCGCGAAGCCCGGCGGTCGCGTTGCCTGATCGTAGATGCCGTTCGCGCCGGGAAATGTTCCGAAATAGTGATCGAACGATCGGTTCTCCTGATAGATGACGAAAACGTAGCGCACGCGCTGACGGATCAGGTCGTCGAGTGGCAACTGCTGCCCATGCGCGGGTGGAGCCGTAAGAAGAGCGCACGCGATGAGGAGACCGCTCAGCGCGGGGCGCGCGTATCGCACGAACACGCCTCGCACCTTCGCGGTATCCTCACGCGAGTCCCATTTATAGCGCCCTATTAGGGATTAGTTGCGACCGGCTCTGTACCGATATCTTCGTAATTCGGCCAGACCGTGTCGCGTTTGATTGCGACGATGAGATTTGCCTTTGTCTGCGACGACATCTTAGCGATCAAGCCATTGTATTGATCCCAACGGGTCTGTAACGACTGCGCGAAGGACGGTACCCAGGTGTTCGCGACGCTGACTTGACGGGTTGCGGACAACGCTGTAAAGCTTTTGTCAAAGCTCGCAATCGCCGTCGTCAGATCGGCGGAATACTTTGCGTTCTTCGCCGGATCGAAGGACGACGTCGTTATCGCTTCCACCATGAAGCTCGCGTAGGCATTGGCTTTTTCCTGGAGCGCCGTATATGCGACGTCAAGGGTGTTGACGTCGGAGGCTCCGAGCGAGTGTTTCGTGTTTGCCACCAACCCGACCGTTTGATTGCGCGTCGAGCTGAACGGGGCAAAGCCGCTATTAATTTGGGCGGACGGAGAAGTGGTATGCGAGCAGGCCGCCACGACGAGACTCAGCATCGTCGCGACGAGCAACTGCCGAGAATTCTGTTCCTTGCTCATGGCCTCTTATACCCTGCTCGCGGGGCGGTGCACTGAAGACCGCTCGCCCGCTGAATCGCGGGGAGCCGCCGCGGTCGGGGTTTGGATTCTGACGTGCCGTTGACGCTCGGCTCGAGCGAAAATGTCTAGAAACTTCGTGGTTTGTCTGCCCGGTGCAGCGATAAGGTCGAGGTATCCCACTCCTTCCCGTTACGAAAGGCGCTTCCAATGAACAACCTTAACCTGTCGCTTCGCACCATCACCGGCGTCGCGATCGCAGCCATCCTCTCTCAGCCGCTCGCCGGATGCAGCGGCGCCACTTCCTCGCTCCCCGCAGCCCCCGTTTCCTCCGATTCGGCTCATATGTACGTGCCGGCCGCCGCAAACGCTAAGGGTTCGGCCGCCCAGCGCGTCTCGCCGGATAGCGGAGGCCAACAGCTCTTCGCGAGCGACGACCTCAACAGCAAAGTCTACGTCTTTAACGCGGCCACCAAGGTTTCGAATCCCCCAGTGGAACGCACCATCTCGATCGGCGTCTCCAACCCCAACGGCATCGCCACCGACAAAGACGGAAACCTTTGGGTTGCCAACCTCTCGTCGAACACGGTTACCGAGTACGCGAAGAACGGCAGCACGCCGATCTTCACGATCAGCCAGGGAATGAACGGCCCCTACGACGTCAAGGTGGACGGCTTCGGCAACGTGTTCGTCGCCATGGACGGCGAGTTCGGCGGCCCGAACTCGATCGTCGAGTACGCAGCCGGCACCGCGGACCCGATCGCCAGCTGGAACCCTCCGCAGTCGAACATGCAGATCACCGGCATCGCGCTCATCAACCCCACGGTCAAGGGTGAGACGTCGGTCTACGCTCTCGAGTCGCAAACGAACGGCAGCATCACGACCGGCGGACTCCTGGTCTGCAGCCCGGGTAGCTATAACGAGGTCTGCACTCAGCTTACCAACTATCTCTACGGTCAGACCGGCGGCATCACGATCGCCAGCCAGGGCGGAAGCAAACCGTTCGAGTTCGTCGCCGTCGATCAGTTCCTCCCCGGCGTGGACGAGACGATCCCGAACCCGCAGTCGACCAAGCGGCTCACCACCGGTGGTACGCCCGAAGACGTCACGCTCAACGCCAAGGGCACGCGGCTCTTCGTTGCCGACCGCTTCTACGGACGTGTCGAAGAGTACACGTTCCCCGGTAACAAGCCGAAGGTCACGTTCGGCGCCAGCGGCAAGTCGATCTTGATCGGCGTCGCGACCGATCCGTCCGGGAGCTACCTCTAACCAAAACTCTCAAGGGTAAAACGCACAAAAAGTGCCGATTGCGGTCCGCCGCCGTCGGCACTTAGCGTTTTAGGGCAGGCGGTGCTACCGCTTCGCGCGCCTCTTCCAGCGCGCGCTCGAGCGTGACGCTCGAACCCACGCGCCATTGCGCGTCGAAGGTCTCGTCGCCGAGCATCGCGCGCACTCTCGCAGTTTCGGCTTCATAGTCGGCTTGCTCCGACGGAAATAACGGCGATCGAAGCGTGCGGCGCAGCGCGTCGGCGGCTCCGAACAGACGGGCGGCGCGTAAAGGATCTCCGAGCGCAGCGATCGCTGCGGCAATATCCTCAAGGGTTTTGGTGAGGGCCGATGTGTTCGGCACTGAATCGAACAGCTCGAGTGCTTCGCGGAAGCGTTCGAGCGCGAGCCGATCGTTGCCGCGCTTGTGGGCAACGGCTCCGAGATTGCCCAGCGAGTACATGATGCTTCCGGTGTTGCCGATCGCGCGCTGCATCCGTAAACACTCGTTGAAGAGGTCGTCTGCGCGTGCGTATTCGCCTTCGGCCGCGGCGACCAGACCGATCTTCATCAGCGCGTGCGCGAGCCCCGATTCATGCCCGAGCCGACGGTAGATCTGGACGCTTTCGTTGGCCAGCTCGGCGGCGCGCGCCAGATCGTTCTGGCCGTACGCAACCGACGATAGATTCGATAGCGAGGTTGCGACGCCGGCCTCGTCACCGATTCGCCGCCGAATCTCGAGGCTTTCGCGATGCGCTTCCTCCGCGCGATCGGGCTCGCCGCAAAATTGGCGAATGACGCCGAGCGAAGTGAGCGATGCGCCAAGCCCCGCGTCGTCGCCGAGCCGGCGCTGCAGCGCGATCGCCTCCTCGCACGTTACCAAAGCTTCCTCGAAGCTGCCAAGCGCCGAAAGCAGCACCACGTGACCGCGCAGCACCTTGCCGTACAAGACGTCCGGCACCGGGTCGGGGGCGCCTTTTCGTAACGCCAAGAAGCGCCGAATCCAGCCGAGTCCCTCGGCGAGATGGCCGTGAAGCCACCAAAATCGCCACAGTTCGCTCAAGAGCTGGAAACCGATCTCGGTCTGCGCGCTGCTTGCGGCCCACTCGAGCGCGGCATGGATGTTCGCGTGATCGCGCTCCAGGTGCGCGAGCCGGCGACCTTGTCCCGAACTGGTTAGCTGCCGTTCCGCGCCGGCGGTAAATCGCAGCACGTACTCGGCAAGGCGACGTTGCGCGTCGGCGAGCTCACCGCTTTCGACGAGCCGTTCGTGCGCGAACTCGCGCAGCATCTCGAGCATCGAGACGCGCGGCTCCGCATCGGCATCTTCGGCCAGCCAGAGCATGTTTTTCTCGACCAGCGGCGCGAGCCGAAAGAGAATCGAGCGTTCGTCGCGTCCGTCGCCGGCAACGGCAGCCGCTGCGTCGAGCGTGCCGCCGCCCTGCAGCACGCCCAAACCCCTAAATAACCGCTGCTCGGAGTCGGAGAGTAGATCGTAGCTCCAGGCAATCGCGCCGTGCATCGTCTGTTGCCGCTCGGGACGATCGGTTGCGCCGTCGCCGAGCAGCGGAAGTCGCCGTTCAAGCCGTGCGGCCAGCGCTTTGGGCGGAAGAAGCAAGAGGCGCGGGGCAGCGAGCTCGATCGCGAGCGGCAAGCCGTCGAGGTGGTCGACGATCGTGCCGACGGCCGTCGAGTTGGCATCGCTCAGTTCGAACTCGGGCTTTACCATCTGCGCCCGCTGCACGAACAGCAGTACCGCCGCAGCGCCGTGCAGCGGGCGAACCGCATAGACGTGCTCGGCGCGCAGATGGAGCGCCTCGCGGCTGGTGATGAGGATCGTGAGCCGAGCGCATTGCGCGAGCAGCGCGCCGATCCACGCAGCCGCCGGCAGCAGATGCTCGAGGTTATCGAGGACGAGCAGCGCGTTTCGCGAGCGCAGGTAGCCGGCGACCGCTTCGCTCGGCGTCGCGTCGGCCGCTTCGCGTATCCCGAGCGCGCGCGCAACCACTGCGGGAACCAGCGACGGTTCCGTGACCGGCGCGAGCTCGGCCATCACCGCCCCGTGTTCGAATGCACCGGCGCCCTCGACTGCAACTTTGGTGGCGAGGCTCGTCTTGCCGACCCCGGCCGGACCGACCAGCGTGACCAGCCGCACGTCCTCGCGCCCAAGCAGCGCGCCGACACTCTTGACGTCGGCATCACGGCCGACCAGCGTCGCCGCCTGCAGCGCCGATGTCGAGGAGAACATGCTCGCACCTGCCGGCTGGGCGACGGGTTTGCGGGCGGCGTTCTGAAGGCGCTGGCGGTCCTCGGACGATAGGCCCATCGCCTCGGCAAGCAGCATGACGGTGATCAGCCGCGGCGTGCGGGCCGAGCCGGTCTCGATATCGCTGACCGTGCGGGTGGATAATCCGGAGCGTTCCGCGAGTGCCTCTTGCGAAAGCAGAGCAGCAGAACGAAGCGAGCGCAGTACCTCCCCGAGCGCTTCAGCCACGACGTGGGCGTAGTTCGGCTCGAAAATGTGAGTATCTTCGTGGTTTCGCCCGCCGCCGGAAGCGACAATGTCGGTATGAAGACCGAGCACGTACACGCAGTCGAGGCCGCATTTGCACAACCGTTGACCGAGGAGCTGCTGTCGTGCTCGGGGATTACGCCCGGAATGCGCGTGCTCGTGCTAGGTCCCGACCTGGCCGATCTCGCGCTCCTCGTGGCCGAACGCGTGGGCACCGACGGCACGGTCATCGGCCTCGACGCCGACACCCGAAACGTTGACCGCGCCTACTGGCGGGCCCAAGCCGAGGGCTTCGATTGCATCGAGTTTCGCGCCGGCGCGTTGCGGAACTTACATCTCGACGCTCCGGTTGACGCCGTTGTCGGAAGATTCTTCTTGATGCACGAACCCGACCCGGTCGGGGCGATTCGCCGCGCCGCCGGCCTGGTGCATGACGGCGGCCGCGTCATCATGCACGAGTGGCACTACGAGTCGATCCTCTGGCCGCAAACGTCGGATTGGCCGGACGTGCCCCTCTATCGCCGCTTCGCACAAACGTCGATCGATCGCATGCGCCGCACCGGTATGCACGTCGACATGGGATTGCGGCTGGTGAATCTGTTTACCGAAGCCGGCCTGCCGCTGCCGTCGGTTCGCAGCGACCTGCGGGTCGTCAACGGCGCTGGTTCGTTAGGTTATCGGTTCTTTGAATCGGCGCTGACCGAGCTCGACGGCGATCTCGACGGCGATGCGTTTGCCGAGCGATTGGAGCGCGAAACGCTCGCGACCGGCGGACACATTTTCCTGCCGCTTCAGATTGGTGCCTGGACCCGATCTGTGTCAGCTTAAGCCCTTCGACTCCGCTTCGACAAGCTCAGCGTCGCTCACGACAAGCTGCGTCGCGGCTGGTGCGGGGTACAAATCATTGCGGGACGGCGATGATGTCGAGGTTTTTAAAGCCCTTGTACGTCGCCAACAATTTGGGCTGACGGCGCGACAGCCATCCGCTCGCCGGGCGCGCGAAGGCATAGACGCATTCCTTCTCATGATTCGCGACGTATGCTACCGAAGCATCGCCATTAAACGCGACGCCGCTGATCGAGGCGTGAAGTAGGTCCGGCGTGTGAAACGTCGTTCCGCCGCTCGGGGAGGAAACCGATACGAGCCCGGGTACCCCGTCGACGGGCGTCATTGCCTCCTCCTCATCGTCCACGGCGCCGCCGATCAGTGCGATCGTGCCGATGCCGAAACACGCACCCTGCGCGTACTTCCGACGCCCTACGCGTGCGTAGGGCCGCACGCTTGCGAACCCGCATCCGCCCGATACCAAAACCTTGCTGCCATCTGGAGTCGCCAAGACCGACGCGGCGTTCTGCGAGTTTTGCACGACGACCGTCGGACCGTGTCGCGTCATCCGCCCGTGCGGGAAGAAGTAAACGGCCTGTTGACCGTAATCGCTCACGTAGACGTTTTGGTGCACGTCAACGGAAAGGTCGGTCAGCGAAGGTGCACCTGGCGCACCCTGCAGTAGCGGCGCGTCGAGCTGCTTGACGAGCTTGCCGGCATCGCTAAAGACCTCCACGCATGCGGCGCATGGTTTGGATTTCGAGTCCGTAATGGTGGTGTAGATCTGGCCGAAACGGTCTGAAGCAAGGCCCTGAGCCAACCCGTGCGCCGGCTTAAATCGTGCGGTTTGCGTCGCTTTGCCGTTTTGGATTGAAAAGACGGTAATCGATCCGTTGGAATAATCGAGATTGAAAAGTTCGCCCAACGCACCGGCCTGGAAACGATCGACCGTCGATCCGGCCGAGGCGGCGGATCCAGTTTGCGGTAACGCATGCTGCGTCGCCGCGATGTTGGAACACCCATTCAGTAGGAGAAGCGCGCCTAATAGAGTGGAACAAGCTGCAGCCTTCATGTGGCGTATATTTGCAGTCATCGAGCGAAGTCATTCGCTTCGTCCGATTGTGTTGCGCGACGCTGACACGCTCTCTGACCGAGCGTGGGTCCGGCTGGCTTCCCGTGCATGTCACCCACGCACGGTGGGGTAGCGCGCGTGCCAAGCGCACAGAAACTCCGAACCTTCAAGCTCGCGGAGCACGCCTAACCAAATCGGTCGTCAGCTGCCAGCGCGCTCGAATCGAAAGCCGTCCAAAAATCGATGCCACGTGGTTCTCGACCGTGCGCGCGCTTACGCTCAAACGAGCGGCGATGGACTTGTTGCTGTTACCCTCTGCTACGAGGAGCGCTATTTCATACTCGCGTGGCGTCAACCGCGTGTCGTGCGGTGCAGACTCGGCGCGCTTGAAGCTTTTCGCCAAGTCGCAAGCATTATCGAGATACGTCCGCTTGTTGGTCAGACGATGCGCGCATTGGTAAGCGCCGACCAGGTGATGGATTGGCTTGATCGGTTGGAGGGCCTCGATCGCCTCTTCGATCACCTCGGTCGCTTTGTGAGCTTCGCCAAGCGCCTCGAGTGCTTCGGCGCGTACCCGCAGGGCGGTGCCGTCCCCGCCTAGACGCGATTGCTCCCACGCCTGCAGCGCGTCGGCAGCGGTCCGCTCGGCCGCCTCGAACTTGCCCGCTTTAAACAAGATCCGCGCGAGTTTGGTCGCAGTCACCGGTCCGAAAAAAATTGGCAACCAATCGGAGCTTCTCTGGCTCGCAGGCGGCCCGATGCGCTCGATGACTTCCGCCGCTTCGCCATACCGCCCACAAGAACAGAGCGCGAGGGCTGCAAGCACGGGATCGTCGCTGCGCGACGGAGCGACGAGCGCATCTTCCAAACTCGCACGCACGATACTGGTTTCGTGCGGCGATCCGACGGAATCCTCGCAGAAGAGCCATGAGTTCGCTATGTTAAAGAGCGCGTCGCGCGCTGTTGCGATCATGCCGGCGCCCAATGCTAGTTTGAGCGCTTCGACGTTCTCGGCGGCGGCGAGATGTGCGCGGGCTGGGTCGTGGAGATCGACGACGGCGCGCGTCGTCAGCGCGTGCGTCTTGATGTATGGAAGAGCGCTGGGCGTGGACTGCAATCGCTCTATGGCTATCGCGGCGGCGGCCGCCGCACCGGCGAGATCTCGCCGGTGGTAGCGGTCAACGGCCAGGTAAGAGTTGATTCGTATCGCGAGCGACGATATCCGATCGCTGCGGGGTGCTTGGCGAGCCGTCCGCAACGCATCGTGCGCCAGACGTACTAGCTCTGGGCCGTCTCGGCGAGAGAATGCATAGCGCGCCGTTGCGTACGTGAGCTCGGCGCGGTCTGCGAGCGCGAGCTCGCCGCCGAGCCGTTCCGCCGAGCTATGCATTTCGGCGAGACTCCGGCGCGCCTCGGCGAGCTGGCCGCGGTCGCACGCGATCTCGATGAGCCGGCAGAGCGCGGCGAGCCGCGCACTCGTCGGGGTCGTTTCGCGCGCCAGCGGCTCTAGCCGCTGCGCTGCTATCTGGACCGCCCCCATCTGATAGAGCAGATCCGCTTCAAGCAACCGGCTTGCAATCATCGACACGCGCGTAGGTAATTACTCTTGTCCGGGCCGCAGCACGGACGCTAATATCAACGGCAAAGGCTTCATTTATAAGGAGATTCCACAATGGCTTCGCGTCAGCCGCTTTCGGTTTTGTTCCTCTTCGCGCTCGCGGTCGGGGCCGGTTGCTCGACCGGGGGAACCTCGGCCGTGACGCCGTCCGCGGCAAACGTTGCGGCGCAAGCGCTTGGACGCCCGTTGTCGGACGCCTCGAGCAACCATGTCTACGTGGCAGACAACTTTGCCAGTACGGTGTGGATCTTTCCGGCCGGCGGCACCAATCCCAACCCGGTCGGTTCGATTACGAACGGCATCGTGGGCCCGCAGGGCCTTGCGGTCGACGCGGCTGGAAAGCTTTACGTGGCAAACAGCGGTAACGACACCGTCACGATCTATCCGCCCGGCAGCTCGTCGCCGTCGCTGACGCTGCATCAAGATCTGACCACTCCAGCCGCGGTGGCGGTCGACTCGAAGGGCAATGTGTGGGTCTCCAACGAGCTGGGCAGCTATGAAGGAAGCGTCGTCGAGTTTCCGGCCGGACAGACGACGCCGTCGACCGTAATTAGTGGATTGAATCCCTACGGCGTTGCCATCGACTCCGCTAATAACTTGTACGTCGCGAATTACAACAATTACGCCGCGTTCGTGTCGGTCTATCCACCGGGTAAAACCAAACCTTCGAAGGAGTTTGGTCAGAATAACCTGATCGAGCCGCTGGGCATCACGGTCGGGCCGAGCGGAGAGGTGTACGTAGCCGACTACCAATACGACGACGTCTTCATCTTCACCGCGAAGACGCACAGGCTGCGCAAGACGGTTTTCGTTGAATCCGGAGACCTCAGCGCGCTGACTATCTCGCAGAACAAGCGTGTCTATGTTGCAGACTCAGACATGGGCGTGGTCAGCGAAATCTCCCGCTACGGATTCGGTCACGTGCTGGCAAACCGCTACCACAACGATCTGCAAAGCGCGTTCGGCGTGGCCGCGGATCCCGCCGTCGCTCCCGGTCCCTAAGGCCGAGTCGCTCTCGCACCCTTCTTGCTGTAGATTCCAAAGACGCCGCGAAAGGGAAGGAGCGGCGCAAAGCGGTACGACGCGATTCCTTTGAAACCAATCGTGACGTATCGTGGAGCGGTCTTTCCCTGGCATTGCGACCAGATGGGTCACATGAACGTCATGTGGTACGTCGGCAAGTTCGACGAGGCCACCTGGAACCTAATGGCCACGATCGGAATTACTCCAAGCTATATACGCGAAACGCAGTACGGAATGGCCGGCGTTCAACAGAACATTACGTACAAACGCGAGCTCTTCGCCGGCGCGATACTCGAAATTCGGTCGCATATTGTGCGCATCGCAGAAAAGAAGATCGTCTTCGTGCACGAAATGCGCGACGCCGAGCGCGACGAGGTCTGTGCGGTTTGCGAACTGACGGCCGTCCACATCGACCGCGCGACCCGGCGCGCCAGCCCATTCCCGCCCGACGTCCGAACGCGCACGGAGATCCTGCTGAAGCAGTAGATCGCAGCGTTTTTTTCGATCTAGGTCTCTGCATCTCCGCCGAGATGCAGCACGTACTTCGCGATAAAGCGGTCCAGCGTGGTATACGTCGCCGGCGTACCGTAGCTGACGAAGAGTTCGGTTCCCGTCGAAAACCGCTGCTGATGTCCGAATGTAACGTTCGAGCAATAACGGGTTGGGCTGCGCTGCCTCCAACGAGCGCTCGCGGCTTGATTAACGTTTAAATGTCGCTGATGGGCTAGCTCGTCTTGCTCTAACGCTTGCCTTGCCGCGATGGTAGGAACTTGCTCTTTGCGTGCGAAGCCAGCGGAAACCACTTATGAAAGGGGTTCTTTTACCTTATGAAGATATCTCTGCGTTTTCTTTTTGCGTTTTGTTTGACGGTAGGGCTCGGTGGCGCCGCCGCGTTTGCGGCTTCGCCGAACATCGAAGGCACGCCGGTCCCGACTCAGCCCAAACCAGATTTTTCAACGATGAAGTTTTTGATCGGGACCTGGCAGTGCTCCGATATGAGCTCGCGGCGTCCCGGTCCGTTCCAGACGACCGAAGTCTATTCGATGGACCCGTCGGGGTATTGGATGCTTCGTGAGTCGACGATCCATACGGCGTCGTGGATTCCGCGCGAAGTCCGTAACGAGACGAAATTCACGTGGGACGGCCCGGCGAAGCGATGGGTGCGCATCACGACCGGAGACCGGGGCGGGTACGCAGTTTCGACTGCGGCGATGCCGGTGGCGTCTCACACGAGCTACGCGTATGTCATCCAGAGTAAAGCACCGGATATTGCATCGTTCGCGCCTGAGGTTTTCACCAAGGTGAGCGACACGAAGAGGACGATGACGACGTCGTTTACCGAAACGAGTGGCCGCGTAGTAACCGTTAAGGAGACTTGCACGAAGTCGTAGCCACCTGGATCGACCTACCGGGGAGGCAGCGGAGAGGGACCGCTGCGCGTCGTCGCGCATCTGCCAGCCGTGGCGTGCAAGCTTGAATTCGGCGTCGCAACGGCCGACCATCAATGCGAAGCGTACGACCAGTGCGACGACGTTCGGGATGTCTGGGAGCGTGTGCGTGGCCTCATCGCGCGCGGCAAGGCCACGGATTTTTGGAATCGCTTCCGCGAGGACGTTGAGCTCGCGCGGGGCCTAGGTTGCGGCGTCTTTCGCCTCTCGCTCTCTTGGGCGAGGCTCGAGCCCCAACCGGGCGTCTGGAGCGACGAGGCCTTTGCACACTACCGCGACGTCTTGCAAGCGATCCGCGACGCAGGGATGTCGGCGGTCGTCACGCTCGTCCACAACACCTGGCCGCTCCACGTTCAGGCCGCGGGTAGCGGAGCGGGGCCGCTCGACCCGGGCTTCCCCGACCGCGTCGCGCGGTTCGCAACTGAGATCGCGCAGCGGCTCGGCGATCTCATCGACGACTACCTTACGCTTAACGAGCCAAATCAGCTCGTCTACGGCTGGATCAAAGGCTTTTGGATGCGCGCATACGCAATCCCGCCCGGGCAGCCGCCGTACGAAAGCGGCGATGCGCAAATGGACGACGTGCTCACGCTCATCCCCAATCTCTTTCGCGCCCACTTCAAAGCGCGCGATGCTATTCGGCACATTCGGCCGAGTGCGCGCGTCGGCGCGAATCCGCTCGTCTTAGGCCTGCCGCGCTGGCTACAGCGCTGGATCGACCGTAACGCTACGCATTTGCAGTCGCCGGAGGACGCAAAACGGCAGGCAGCGCGCATCGCGCAGTCGGCGATCGTTGAAGGCGGCCGCGTCGATTGCACCATCGCGCAGCTCACGATGACGCAGGAGCGCCTGCAGCATGCATTTTTCTCGGAGCCTTACTATTGCACCCATCTCGCGGTGCTGCACTCCAGCACGTTCGCGCTTCCGGCGGAAACACAAGCTTGGCGGGGTCGCGTCGCCGTGGTTGCCGACACATTGCCGGCGACGATCGTCGGTGGTTGGTTCCCCGCCGCGACAATCAGCTACGTCAACGCTATGCGTGATGCAGTCGAGGCGCTGAAGCAGGGCAAAGCCGACGCAGTCTTCGACGACGATGTCACGCTGCGCCAATATGCAGTGGACGCGCTGCGCATCACGCAACTGCCCGGCGCGCCGCAGTACTTTGCCGTCGCCATGGCGCTGGGCAGCCGCAGTCTGCTCAATATCGTCGACCGTGCCATTCGCGAACTGCGGCGCGACCGTCCCGAGATTCCAAACGCCTTCAATCGTAAGACCGTCGCGCATATCGGGCGCGAGGAGGAAGCCGAGGCCGAGAAGCAGCGCGACGTTCCTGACATGGACCGCTCGGTCGCGCGCATTCGCAGGCGTCACAGGTTGCGTGTCGGCGTCCATCCGGGCGTGCCGGGATTGTGTGTTGAGTCACCCTTCGACTCCGCTCAGGGTGACAAAAAGCGGCGGCAATACGCAGGGCTGGAACCGGACATTGCGCGGCGGATCGCACGGCTTATCTTCGGTGATCCTGACCGCGTCGAGTTCGTGCCGCTGCACGGTCTCGAGCGCATCGGCGCGACGCGCTCGTCATGGCTTCATGCATTCTTTGCGCTGCGCAAGAGTCTTGCGATCTTCACTACGCTGCTCGGCACGAACTGGTGGAATCTCGGCATGGCCGGTAAGTTACCGGAGTTTCTTTGCCCGCGCGAGTGCGTCGGCACGCTCGATTTTGTCGGGCTCGACTATTACTGGGGCGTCCCGTCGTTCTGGCCGCGCGATCTCCATCGTCTCAGCGCTGCCTCGGATTTCCAATACCAAAACGCGCCGGTCTGGCCGGACGCGCTCGGCATGATTCTGGTCGAAGCGGCGCGCGAGTTTCCCGGCAAGCCGATTATCGTCGTCGAGAACGGCTGCGTCGTTCGGGCCGGCGGCGTCGGCCGCCCTGACTACTTGACGGAGCACGTCAAGCAAGTGCGTAAGGCCGTAGAGCGCGGCGCTCCGGTAGACGCCTACATCTGCTGGAGCATCACCTCGAATCGCGAGTGGGGCTTACCCTTCGACGATGGCAGCGACTTCGGGCTCTACCATATCGATCTCGACACCGATCCCGAACTCAAGCGCGTGCCGACCGATTCGAGCCGCACCTACGCGCGCCTCATCGCCGACTCCGGCTAACCGCGTTGTCCACGCCCCCGTGATCTGCGCGACGTAGAAGCACCGTTGGAAGATTAATTTACTCTAACGAGACCACTTGCAAGTAGACTGCGCGCGGTGTCGACGACGGTGTCGTCGAGCGGGCGCGGCTGCCAGCCGAGTTCGGTGCGGGCCTTAGCGTTGGAGAATTCCGTACGGTCGCCCAGGTCTTCGGCCACGCCCCGCAGCGAAGGGTCGAAGAGCGCGAGGAAACGCACGAGTACGTCGGGCGCAACGCGCGTCGGAACCTTGCGCGCCTCGGGTCCGAGCCGTTCGCGTAAAATGCGCGCTACATCCGCGAGCCACGCGAACGTCCCTTTGCCGATGAAGCGTTGGCCCGCGGCATTGGGCGCCGTCATCGCGCGAACGTGCAGGTCTGCGATGTCGCGCACGTCGACGAAGTTGAAACCGAGTCGCGGAATCATCGGCATATCCCCGGCGAGGAGCCGGCTGATGCTTTGGAACGAGTACGACGGATCCTCGCCGAGCACCGGACCCACGACGAGGGTCGGGTTCACCACTGCCAGCGACGTCGCGCCCGCGCTCGTCTCCATGAACTCCCAGGCGGCGCGTTCGGCGATCGTCTTCGAGCGCGCGTACGCTGGAGTTTGCGGGCTCGTGGGATCCGACCATTCGTTTTCGGTGTACGTTCCGCCGGGCGGCACCGGACCATAGGCGATCGCCGCTGCAGATGACGTAACCACGACGCGCTCGACGCCCGCCGCGACGCTTGCGCGCAGCACGCGCACCGTGCCGTCACGCGCAGGGACGATGAGCTCGTCTTGATGCTTGGGCGGACCCGGCGGAAACGGCGAGGCGATGTGCAGCACGTGTTGTGCGCCCTCGACGGCTGTTGCCCAACCGTCGTCGCGCAGCAGATCGGCTGAGTAAAACGTCAAGCGGTCCAGCGGAGGATCGACTTGCGTTGCGATCGACGCGCGCACCTCAGCTTCGCGCGTCGGATTGCGAACGGTAGTACGCACGTCGAACCCGCGCCGCAACAGTTCGACAGTGCACCAACGCGCAATCGCGCCCGATCCTCCAGTGACGAGAACGGACGTCATGCCGAAGACCTACCGCCACAATCTCAATTCCAAACCTTAATCCTCAAAAAAGAAGAGGCGCCGCATTGCTGCAGTGCCTCTGGGCGCTCGATGTAACCGCCGGTCCGACTATCCGAGACTATCACACCGTAGCGCCCAACGCAATGCCGATGCATCGCGGCTGGAGCGCCCGGGAATCGAACCCGGAGCCGCCCGGATTGTCGGACCTGCGGTCGACACCATCGATGCGCCCCAGCGCGTTACTTATCACGCGTCAAAACACAAATCGCAATCCGTGTCACCCAGGTAGTAAGTTAGAAGAGGCGCCGCATTTCTGCGGCGCCTCTAGGCGCTCGATGCAACCGCCGACCTGATTATTCGAGATTATCACATCGGAGCGCCCGACGCAATGCGAATGCATCGCGGCTGGAGCGCCCAGGAATCGAACCCGGAGCCGCTCGAATTATCAGGTCAGCGGTCGACACGATCGATACGCCCCAGCATGCTACCTATCACGCGCCACAGCGGCGATCGCAACCCGTCTGCCTCTAACCCTGTCAAGAGTGACGTGCATTCCATCACGCCTGACGAGCTCGCGCGGCGCATCAAAAACGGCTCGGCACCGTTCATGCTTGATGTGCGCGAGCCGGAAGAAATGGCCGACGGCGTGATTCCGAGCTCGATCAATATTCCGATGGCTGAAGTCGAGCAGCGTCTGCGCGAGCTTCCGGCCGATCGCGACATCGTCGTAATCTGTCACCTCGGCCAGCGCAGCGAACACATCGCTACCAGACTCAATGCCCTCGGCTTCGATCGAGCGCTGAATCTCGATGGCGGAATGGATGCCTGGCTTGAGCATAATCGACGGGGGCAACTTTCGCGCGAGCCGAACCTGCCGTAAGTCAGGGCATCGGTAACCACACTTGAGAGGTCGGGACCCTTTGTATGAATAGCAGGATTTTGAGAGCCCTACTGCCGCTTGCTCTCGCGGCATGCTCCGCGGGCGGTTCCGCCGCGCTGGCGCCGAGCACTACCACTGCCGGTAACCACACGCAGACTGCCGCGCAGAAGGCGCTCGTCTATATCTCGCAGCAAGCTTCAAACAGCATCAGCGTCTTTCGCCTTGAGGGCAAGCGCGTCGGCTCGATTAAGGCGAGTGTAAATTACCCGCAGGGGCTCTTCGCCGACGCCAACGGCACGCTGTACGTCGCGAATCGCGGCGCGAGCAACGTCTTGGAGTTCAAGCGCGGTTCCACGTCGCCGTTCAAGGTGTTGAGCGATCGTAAGGAACAACCCGAAGGCGTCACGGTCTGCCCGAACGGCACCGTGTACGTCGCCAACATACTCGGCGCTCACGGTGGCGCTGGCGACATCGCGGTGTACGCGCACGGAAGCCGTCATCCGACGGGAACGCTCACCTACAGCGGTGGCTTTTTCTTCTTCCTCGCCTGCGACGCGCAGGGTAACCTTTTCGCATCGATGGTGCTCGGCTCGACCGGAACGGTCGTCGAGTTCCCGGCCGCGCAACAGAACGGGGCGACGACGCTCCCGATTGGTTGGGGAGGAAACCCCGCAGGCATTGCCATCGACAAGAGCGGCGACTTGCTCGCCGCCGGTCAGGGTGAAGGCGTCGAGGAGTTTACAGAATCCGGCACGCCGACCGGGCTTCAAATCGCGACCGGTGGCGTAAACGAAATCGCGCTCAGTTCGAACGGCAAGCTGCTCATCGGCTCGACGGGGGACGGCGCAGTTCAATACACGTTCCCTGGCGGGAAGCTCGCCCACACGTATCATGTATCGAGCGGAACTCCGATCGGGGCAACCTTCGACCCGGGGACAAATTGAAACGGTCGGTCGCAGCCGTTGCGCTGCTGACGCTATTCCTGCCGCTACTGGGAGCAACGCCGACATCCTCGTTCGACGCCGGCTCCGTGCACGTCGACCAGTATGGCAGCGGTGCGCCGGCGCTGGTCCTTATTCCCGGCCTCACCGATTCGGGTGCGGTTTGGTCGACGACCGTTGCGCGCTATCAAGCCGCGCATACCATCTATGTTTTAACGCTGCCCGGCTTTGGCAGTCGCCCGACGGTTGCGGCGCCGATGCTCGATGCCGTCGATCGTGACATCGCTGCATTTCTTCCGCGTGCGAACAAGCCGGTCCTCATCGGTCACAGCTTGGGCGGCTTCTTGGCGATTCGTCTCGCCGAAGAGCACAGCGATTTGATTCGCGGCGCAATCGCCATCGACGGATTGCCGGTGTTCGCCGGTCTCGACAAGGTGACGCCGCAACAGCGCGCTGCCATCGCAGCGCAGGTCGGGGGTAAGGTCACGCAAGAATCGCCGGCCGACTTCCAAAGCGCCGAGACGCAACAGCTCAGCTATATGACGATGCCGTCGAACGTCCAAACGGCGCTGGGCTTTTCTGCCGGCGCAAACATCGCGGCGACTGGAACGTACATGCAGGAATTGATGGCGGCCGATCTGCGCCCGGGTCTGTCGAAGATCGGAGTGCCGTTGCTCGAGATCGGCCCCTTCGACGCGAAGCTCGATCCGCAAAATCCGTACAGCCCGGCGACGACCCTGGAGCAAAAGCAGTCATACTACGCAAGTCTCTTGGCCGGCGATCCTACGGCCAAGGTTGTAATAGTCGACAATTCACGCCACTTCATCATGCTCGACCAGCCCGAAAAGTTGTTCGCCGCGATCGACGCGTTTTTGGCGAGCCTCTGACCGAATATTGATTAGAGCCGCGGGCGAATCACAATCGCGCTCCGGTCCTCGCCGGTCCAAATCGCCCGACCGACGTACGGACTCGTCAGCCACGTAAACGCTTCGTCAATCTCCTCCGGCGTCACACCATGCGCGCTGCCGGCGCTGATCAACCGCTCATCGACGAGACTAAGCGCGACGTCTTTTGTAAGGCGGGGATGCGCGTCGGTTCCATCGAGCTGCTCGGCCAAGCGCTGTTGTGCTAGCCCTATCTCCATCAACAACGAGGCGACGACCCGCAGCCGTTTGTCGGGTCCGTGGATTTGCGCCTAGGCCAAGTCGTCGAGCGCATCGGCAGCGAAGCCCGGGGCGAATAGTTCGCGCATCTGCGAGCAATCGAGACGCATTGCTGCGGCGCGAACCAGGTCGTCGACCGACTAGGCTGCGACGCCATGAGTGTGCAACTCAGAGCTAAAGGTAGCTTCGGCGAGAAACGAAAGGGCCACCAGCACACAATAAGCACCCTGGTAAACATCGCGATACTTTCCCGCCTCAACGGCAGCGTTCGTGTGCGCCACATTATGGTCGCGCGAGAGCTTACACTCGATCATTACGCGGTACCGAAGTTCGCCGATGCCAGCGCGCCTAACGGCCGTCGGTGATATCTTCGCGACTGAGGTCAAAGTCATCGGGAGTCAGAGGTTTCGAGGATGTACCTTCGACCTGAACTCTCGAACGTGTAGGCCATCCGTGCCCATACCGAGCATGGAGCCTTCTGGTCGGCAGTAATAGCAGATGGGTGACGTGAGGAGCTTAGCGGGCAAAGAAATCCGCTAACTTACGTTAAAATTCGGTGCTTTTGGTCCACCGTTTTAGTGTTGTTTTTTGCTCAGTGTTTCCCGGCGCCACGCCGGTCTAATGCGGCGGTCTTGAAATGCTTACAGCTCGTGTCGATGAGTCTCTGCAAGTACCTCTTGAGCACGATATGCAAGCTTATGTTTCAATTGACCCTCCTCGAAAACGCAGCTAGGGACATGTCTGCTCTAACCGCGAGGTTACCACACGCCGACTGCCGCGCCGATGCCCGAGCCGGCCGTCGCAAACTCGTTCGTCGGGCTCGATGCGCCCGGCGCGAACTCGTACATCATGCCCTCGTCATAATTCGGCCAATAGATCGTGCCGTCCGGCGTCACCGTCATGTCGGTGTAGAAACCTTCCTCGCCGACGTTGATGAAGCGCGTCGGCGTCTTGCTCCCGGGCGCGTAGATTGACATGTCGCCCTCGTGGCCACCGGCGTAGAGGTTACCAGCCTCGTCGATGCCCAGCGCGCCGCCGGCGGGAAGCTGTTGCAGGTGCAGATTCTTTGCGTTCGACGAACTGCGAGCAATTCGAAAGACGGTGGCCGTTTCAGATTCTGCCGTGAAAATGCTGACGAAAAGCGTGCCCCTGCGATTGAGAACCAGACCACCGGGCGCAGTCGCGCGTCCCGTCGGGGGAAGATCGATCGTTTTCCCCGGTATACTCCTTCCAGCCGGATACAGTTGGATCAGCGGGTGCCCGGCGCCGCCATCGTCGACGTAGAGATTACCGTCGCGGTCGACCGTGCACGCGTCCGGTGTGTCGAGCCCGTAGGTGATCGTTGCAAACGGTGAGGACGAGCCGCGATGGTACTCGGCAACGCTCGCATGGCTCCCGCCGGAGTTGACGATGTAAAGCGTGCCTCCGCCGAAGCAGACGTTGACAGATCGCGTCACGCCTTGCGTGATCTCGCCGAGCAAGGGCGGGTTCTTTTGGTTGATGTTTGCGGTGTAGAGCAGCACGTTTCGGTTGACGTCCGCGATAAAAAGCGTGCGCTGCTTGCTGCCGGCCACCGCGTAGGCCGGCGGCGCGAATATATTTTGAGCTTCGGGCAGTGCCGGCGAGCGCGACCCGGCGCATCCTCCAAGCGTCGCCGCGGCAACAAGTGCCACGATCAGAATTGGATGTCGCCTCTCCATCGCCCACCCTCCGTCCCGGTTTAGCAAAATGAGCATAGGCGGCTGAGGTAAAGAAACCCTGAAGCACCGGTGCTCAGGGTGACTTGGCGAAAATCGCTTCGTGGCCGGCGAGAATGCGCGCCTGCGCGGCGAGGTCGACGCTGGTTGACCAGTTGCCGCGCTCGAAGGTTCCGCCGAGAACGATGCCGTCCGAGCGCGGAAACATATACAGCTCGCCAGTCAAATAGGTATAATCAACATCGGGCTGCGGCTCTAGAATCGTCAGCTGGCCGCGAACAGGTTCGAGATCCGAATCGTTGAAGAGCGTGCGCGCTCCCAAGCCGGTGCAGTTGAAGACGACCGGCTCACGTAGCGCCGCAACCTGCGTCGCGTCGTGAAAATCGCGCACCGCGATGTGTCCGCCCTGCAAGAGAAAATCGCGCTGCACCGCCGGCAGAAACGTGTTCGGCTCGATCAGCATCGTGCTGAAGCGATGAACGGTCTCGAAGCCGCGAAAGGGCACCGATGCGGGGTCAATCGTTTCCACGTCCGCGTAAAGATCAACGATTCCGGCCCATGTTGAGTAGTCGAGCTCCGGAATGCTCGTCCCGCCTGCGCGTTCGAGCGCGTAGTTATCTATCCAGCGAACGCCGTACGTCGGCCCGACCATCACTTGAAACTGCCGGTTCGCGAGATGCGCCGCTTTGCGAAACGTATCCATGAATGCCGGCGTCACCGCATCGCGTGCGAAGACGGTCGTCGGCGTCCACTGTGCGCCGGCAACATTCGACGTCGTCGCCGGCGGCAGATCGGCGGCGTAGATCGTCACCTGCCACCCACGGTTCTGCAGAATTCGCGCAGTAGTCAGCCCGATCACGCCGCAACCTAGCACCGCCGCCTGCGCCGGCGACCGATCCGCCACCAAATCGGGCGCCAGCGTCGCACAGCCCCACGACAAACTAAAACCGCCTCCGCCGTGTCCGTAGTTGTGCACGAGCACTTTCGAACCAAAGCGCTGCGCGCGTAGCACGAATCCGCTCGAGCGATACGGACGCAGCCCGACAACGGTGCGAATGATGCGTCCCGCATCGATGCGCACGGGAGCGATCGCCGTTGCGGGAGCCGCCGCTCGTGCCACCCGCGGCCAACGCATCGCCGCGAGCGCCGAGACGCCGAGCGACGAGCCGATGAACGTGCTCCGCGAGATCCGCATTCAGTGTTCGAGCGCTACAGACGCCCGGCGGCGTGCAGCGTCTCGTAAACCGCGAGCGCGAGTGTGTTCGTCGAATTCTGCTTCGAGTCGGGTTGGCTGTTCATGCCGAACACGATCACTGCGTCTTGGCGCGGAAAGTACATGTGCACCACGCGGTAGCCGAGCGTCATGCCCTCGTAAAACCAGATCGTCCCCGTCTGCGGCGTCGTCAGTTGCGCGACGCCTAGACCGAAGCCGCGCGGATCGCTCTGACTCACGGCTGAGATCGGCTTGCCGTTCTTGAGCGAAACGAGCTCCTCCATCTCCGCGCGCTGTTTGGGCGGGAGCATCGGCCCGGTGTAGAGCGCGCGCGCCCAGCGCGTGACGTCTTCGGGCGTAGAAACGATCGCCCCAGCGGATTTCATCCACGAGACGCTATACGGCCGCACGTCGGTGCCGAGCAGCGGCGCCAACCCGGCGTTGTCAGGGTCGCGGCTGAAGAAATAGCCCGAGACCATGCGGTCGAGCACGCTCGCCGGATACTGCGTGCCCGAATAATACGACGACGTCAATCCGAGACCGGAGTGAAGAAACCGGCGCTCGAGCTCGCTCGTGTAAGTATTGTGCGTGGCGCGCTCAATGATCAGCTCGGCCAGCACGTAGTTCGTGTTCGAGTAGTCGTAACCGGTCGACGGAGGCGGCGCGTGGGGGTTTCCGGGATAGACGTACGCTATCAGCTCGGGAATCGTCAAGTCGTGGGTCGGATTTTTCGCGTAATCTGCCAGCATCGCAGGAACATTGTCGTAGCCCGGGATGCCGCTCGTCATATTTAGCAGCCGGCGAATCGTCACGTTTTTCCAGGCTGGATACTGCGGCAGCCAGTGGCCGACGGTCTGATCGATCGAGAGCTTTCCTTCCGCTTCGAGCTGCAGAACGATCGCGGCGGTAAAGGCCTTGGTGTTGCTGCCGATCTGCCACAGATGCGCCGGTGTCACCGGAACGCCGCCGCCAAACTTCGTCGTCCCCGCGGCGAGATTGATATTCTGCGGTTGGCCGTGCAGGCTGATGCTCAGCGAGATCGTTGAGATGTGCTCGATCTTCGAGCGCGCCGCCAGATGCGCGTTGAGATCGTGCTGCAGCGCTGTCCGCAGCGCGGCGTCCGACTCGCTCGCGGTCGCACCCGTTGCGGGTCCGAGCGCGGCGAGCCACAGCGCGGCGAAGAGGATCGCGAGGCATCGTTTCACACGGGCGGTGCTTCGCGAGCGGCTCGCCGAGTCCGCTGCCTACGCGGCCAGAGCCTGCGACAGGCCGGCGCTGAATGAGGGCTAATATGCGCACCGAGATGAAGACGCGCATGGTCGCTACGACCGGACTAACGGCGCTGATGTTCCTATCGAATGCCGCAATCGCTCTGCGCGCCGAACATGCCGGCGCAACCGCGCAGCACGCGATGGTGGCAACCGCGCAGCACGATGCCACGCAAGTCGGCGTCGACATTCTCCAAGCGGGAGGGAATGCCGTCGATGCCGCGGTTGCCGTCGGTTATGCGCTGGCCGTTACCGACCCGTGCTGCGGCAACATCGGCGGCGGCGGCTTCATGCTGATTCGCTTGCACGACGGGCGCGAACGTTTCATCGACTTTCGCGAGCGGGCGCCCTTGCGCGCCACGGCGACGATGTATCTCGACGCGCGCGGCAACGTTAAGCCTAACGCCTCCCTGCGTGGCTGGCTCGCCGTCGCCGTGCCCGGAACGGTCGCCGGGCTGGAGACGGCTCGCCGCGAGTTCGGGACGATGTCACGCGAGCGGTTGATCGCGCCCGCAGTCGCGCTGGCGCGCGACGGCTTTGTCTTGACTGCCGGCGACGAACTGCTGCCCGATGGAAAGACTCCGGCGCCGGGAACGCGTTTTCGTCAGCTGCAGCTAGCGCGGACGCTCGAGCTCATCGCCAAAGACGGCCCCGGCGCGTTCTATCAGGGACCGATCGCGCGCACGATCGTGGCCGCGAGCCGCGCAAATGGCGGCATCCTCACGATGGACGATTTCGCGAGCTATCGGGTCGAAGAAGCGCCGCCGCTGCACTGCAGCTTCGACGGCTACGAGATCATCGGCGCACCACCCCCAAGCTCCGGCGGCGTGACGCTCTGCGAGATCCTCAACATCATTGCGCCGTATCCGCTCGCGCGCTGGGGCCGGCACGACGCGATGTCGATTCACTACGTAACCGAAGCGGAGCGGCTCGCGTACGCGGATCGGAACGCCTACCTCGGCGATCCAGATTTCGTGCACGATCCGGTCGCCCAGCTTCTTGCGCCGGAGTATGCCGCCCGGCTGCGCGCCAAAATCAAGCCTGAACGCGCGACGCTCTCTGCGAACGTGCATCCCGGATTGAGCATTTCGGCGCGCGAAGGTGCCGATACGACGCATTACTCGATCGTCGATCGCTGGGGGAACGCCGTCGCCGTCACTTATACGATCAACGACTCGTTCGGTGCCGATGTCGAGGCCGGCAATGCCGGCTTCTTTCTCAACGACGAGATGGACGACTTCACGTCTAAACCTGGCGTGCCGAACCTCTACGGGCTCGTGCAAGGCAGTCAAAACGCAATCGCGCCTGGGAAGCGGCCGCTATCGTCGATGGCGCCGACGATTGTCACGCGCGACGGCAAACTCGCAATGGTGACGGGAAGCCCAGGCGGCTCGCGCATTATTACCATCGTGCTGGAAACGCTTCTCAACGCGCTGGTCTATGGAATGGACGCGCAAGCCGCGGTCGACGCGCCGCGCACCCACATGCAGTGGCTTCCCGACCTGCTCCAATACGAACCGGGCGCGCTCTCCGGCGCGACATCGCAGCGGCTCGCGCAGATGGGATATGCGTTACGTCAATTTCCGCCGTGGGGCTCGGCGCAAGCCATCGTCATCGATCCAGCAACCGGTGTGCTCGAGGGCGGGAGCGATCGTCGCACGCCCGTAGGCTCGGTCCAGGGCTACTAATCAGCTTTCGCGATATCCAACACCATGCGAAAGCGCGCTGCGCCGCTCATCATCCGCTGGAAACCCTCCCCGGCGCGTTCGAGGGGCACCACCTCGGTCATCGCGCGCACGCCCGACTGCACGGCGAATCGCATCGTGTCTTCCGAATCGCTGCTTGTGCCCGACGGCCAAACTTTGATCGAGCCGCGGCGCCCCATCAGCGCCAACGTGTCGACCGGCAGCGCCTCGTTTGACGCGCCGACAATCAGCAGTTGCCCGTCAACGCCGAGTCCGCCCAGAGCGGGCTCCATCGCCGCGCCCGAAGTGATCGTGGAGAGCACGACCTTCGCGCCCCCGAGCCGTTGCAGCTCGGTTGCGACGTCGGCCGCACTGCTATCGATATAGTGCGCCGCGCCGAGCTGTCGCGCTAGCTGCTCTTTGTCGCGGCCGCGCGCGATCGCGACCGTATTAAAGCCCATCTTCGCCGCGAACTGCACTCCCAAGTGTCCTAAGCCGCCGATCCCGAGCACCGCGACCAGATCGCCGGCGCGCGCCGCGCTACGGCGCAGCGGGTTGAAGGTCGTGATACCGGCGCACATCAGCGGCGCGGCCTCGACCGCCGTCAACTCGTTGGGAATACGCGCCAGCGCGATAACCGGCGCGACAACGTACTGCTCGTAGCCGCCGTCGTAAGCGATTCCGGGAATCTGAAGGTTGCGGCACGTGATGAAGTCGCCGCGGCGGCAGCGATCGCAGGTGCCGTCGCAGCCGCCGAACCAGCCGACACCGACGCGATCGCCCACACTCCAGCCGCTCGTTTGCGGGCCGAGCGCGTCGATCGTGCCGGCGATCTCGTGCCCCGGAACCCGCGGATACGAAGTGCCTTGCATAAGGTTGAGCACCGTCAGCACGTCGCTGTGGCAGATGCCGCAGGCCTCGACCTTGATGCGCACGTGCCCCGGACCGGGCTCGGGAACGGTAACGTCGCGCAGCTCTAAGCGGTGATCGCTTGCCGACGGCACGAGCGCCGCCCGCATCGTTTTCGTATTCATAACGAGCAGTGCAACACGCCGCGAACGACCATGGTGTCAATCGCGATGCAAAATGCTCTCTTCAACCCAGCGCCGGCGCTAGGTAGCTCGCAGACGATACTCCGTCACGGTCTACCCAGCCGGCGCTACGGGAAACGTCGCGCCGATTCAGACGATCGCGGGACCGAACACTAAGCTGAACTCGCCGGTCGGCATCGCCATCAATCCCGTCAACAGCGACATCTACGTTGCAAACTTCTCGAGCCCTAAGGGCTTCGGCCGCGTTACCTTCTACGCGCCCAATGCTAACGGCAACGTTTCACAGTTGGAACGATCGACGGCTCGAGAGCGCGGTTGGACCGTCCTATCGGGGTTGCGCTGGATGCGGCCGGCAACATCTATGTTGCGAACAACGGGAACAATTCCGTCACCGTTTATGCAGGCCGGCAGCAGCGGCCACGTCGCTCCGATGATCCCAGTGACCTGGCGCTCGATTCAAGCCTGAACGTTTATGTCGGCAACTTCGCCGTCGGCAAACACCGTTTCCACGGCAGTTTCACGGTTTACGCCGCTGGCGCAAACGGCGATAGCCCCGCGCTCCAAGACGTCCATGGGGCGCCAACGAGGATATACTCGCCGCGCGGCCTCGCCGTGGATAGCGAGGGCGATATTTACGTAACCAGCTTCAACGGCAGGCGCAGCCATATTAACGTTTACGCCGCTGGAGCGAACGGCAAGGCCGCTCCCATTAGAACGATCGTCGGAGCGAACACCCGCCTCTACGATCCCTACGGAATCGCGATTCACTAGCGCAGAAGGCGCCGCTAAGGCACTCGGCCGGACGGCCCGAGGAGGACCGGGCAACCGTAAGGAAGGTTTCGAAGCGCGCCAGCGGAACGACACGCCGCGCGCTTTGGAGGGACGTAAGATGAGAGCCTCATCTTTTGTTCTTGGTTTTTTCGTTTTCGGCATCAGCGCATGCGCGCGTGAGAGTATGCCGTCGCTCTTGCCGGCAACTAGTGCGATGCACGCTGCGGCTACGCGCGGCTCCGGCACCTACAAAGTGGTGTATAGCTTCAACACCGGAGCCGACGCGCAATTTCCACAGGCGCGCATGACGGTTTACAAGGGCGTGCTGTACGGCACCGCAATCGCCGGTGGTACTTACAACGTCGGCGCGGTCTTTACGATGAGCGCCGGCGGAACCGAGCGCGTCGTGCACAGCTTCAAGTACAGCGATGGCTCCGCGCCGGTTTCCGGCGTACACGCGATGCATGGCGCGCTGTACGGAACCACCGCACTCGGCGGTGAGCACGGGCAAGGAACGGTCTTCCGCATGACGCCGAGCGGAAAGCTTACCGTGCTGCACAGCTTCAAGGCGGGAACCGACGGATTCGAGCCGCTTGGCGATTTGACCGCGTGGAACGGCACGATTTACGGCACGACGTATTTCGGCGGCGGTACCTACGGTTCGTACTGTTTTGCGGGTTCGCCGCCGATCGGACCTTCGACGAGAGAGAGCGGCTGCGGCACGATCTTTAAAGTGAGTGCTAGCGGTCACGAGAGTCACGTTGCGAACTTCAAGAGTCCCGCAGGGCCGCTCTCGAACCTTATTCCGGTCAATGGCGTGCTTTACGGCTCGACGTATAACGGTCCCGACACGTTTTGCTCGGGAACGGTCTACAGCCTCAACGGCAGCGGACAAGTCAGCGTCGTTCATTACTTTGGTGGGAATTATGGCTGCGATCCCGACGGCGGCTATCCCGCCGGAGATTTGGTCTACGAAAACGGTGCGCTCTACGGCACGACGTACTATGGGGGCAACGGCAGCTGTGCGGGCGCACTCCAATGCGGCACGGTTTTTCGCGTATCGCCGAACGGCAACGAGTCAGTCATCTACAATTTCAAAGGCGCTCCAGACGGCTTTTGGCCGACGGCCGGGCTAACGCCGCTGCACGGCTTATTGTATGGAGTCACGCAGTGGGGCGGCAGCGGCTATTACGGCATCTGCGGCATTCTGTTCAGCATTACGACCAGCGGCCAAGAAACGATTCTGCACAACTTTGCCGGCGGCGCGCAAGACGGCTGCAGCCCGACTGGTGGGCTCGTCGTGCTGCACGGTACGCTCTACGGCACGACAAGCGGTAGCGGTCTCCATAATGCCGGAACCGTCTTTGAATACACGCCCTAGAGGTTGAGAATAATGAAGAACTCTCTGACAATCTGCGCTTTGATGTTGATGGTGGCGGGATGCGGCGGTCAGGCAGCGCCGCTCTCGAGCACGCCCGCTGCACCGCGGCCGAACGCCCCTGACTCGCCGCAGAGCGAGAACCTGCTCTACGTGATCGTTGCCGGCTTCTCCGAAGTCAAGTTTTACACGTATCTCCCTGCGAAGCTGAAGCTGGCCGGCAAGTTGCAGGGGCTAACCCAGCCAAACGGCCTTTGCGTCGACAAGACCGGAAACGTGTTCATTACCGAAGATGGCCTGATCGTCAAGTACGCCCACGGTGGAACCAAGCCGATCGATACGCTGAAGATTTCCGGCGAGTCCGCCGGTGCTTGTTCGGTCGATCCGGCGACCGGCGATCTCGCCGTCGTTGGCTATGACAAATCCGGTACAGGTTCGATTCTGATATTTCAGAACGGCCAGGGCACGCCGACGCAATACATGGACCCGCGCTTGCAGTATCCCGACGCGCTCGGCTACGATGACGCAAGCAATCTCTACGTAGACGGCGTTTTTTACCGTTATCGAAGCTACTCGTGCTGCTTTTATCCAAACTTTCGGTATCTTCCGGCGAAGCGGCATACGTTCAAAACGCTGAGCCTGAACGTGGGTATCGTCAGCCCCAGCAGCGTTCAATGGGACGGCAAAGACCTCGCCATCGAGGACGCATATTCCGGGGAGATCCACGAGTACAGCATCAATGCAAGTCAGGCCACCGAAGTCGGCCACACGAAACTCAAAGGAATACCGCCTTCGCTCTATCAGGTGGAGTCGGTTTGGATCGCGGGCGACGACGTCGTCGGTACGGCTCCCTCGTATGCGGAGGTGGGCATCTGGCGTTATCCTAAAGGCGGCAAACCACTTCACCGGCTGACGGGACTCTACAATCCCATCGCTGTCGCCGTCAGCCGGAAAACCTAGGCTTCGCTAATCGTTCGCCCAGCTGCCGTTTCGCCACACCTGAATTTTCGTGACGGTTCGATCTCCCACGGCGTCGCAGTGTGTCCGCGAGTTTCGCTCCACGACCCTTGATCGTAAAGGAGCCAGCCCGTGATGCGCGTTGGCGCGGTCTTCCCGGCGCTACGTTAAACTGCAAACTGTGGCTTGCCGAATGTCACCACGGCGCGCTACAGTTGCGATGTGAGGAGGCAGATCTCTCAGCGCAAGCTGAAAGCGCACCGACGAAAAGGCGCGCCGTTAGCGACGGTTCTTGAGATCTTTCGTGGTGCCCCACGAGTGAGCTATCGCCGCTTGCGCAAAGACCTCGACCTCATCGCCGATCCCGATCCCACTCCCGCGCAGCCAATAAACTCGACGACCCATTAGAAGCGGAGCTCGCCGTGCGAACCCAAGGGCGGGCCAGATCAAAATTGGCCGTGCTTCTTACTGAGGTGGTGGCCAGAGCGCGACGCCGGTCGGATAGTTCGAGCGGCCGCCCCAGCCTGGCTGGCTTATCGTGCCAAGCAATTTCCCCGCGGGATAGCTGAAGATGTCGACCTCCTGAAAGTTCGTCACGTAAAGCTTGGTCCGCGATTGATTGAAGGCTTCCCAAAGCGCGCCGCCTGAGACGGAGATCTGTTGCACGAGTTTGCCGGTTGCCTCGGCGTAGACGTTGATAGTGCCGTCGCCGCTGCACGCAAGCAGATTGTTAGAGCCGTCCTCGAGCAAGCCCCACGGGGAGTCGAAGGAGACGCCTAAATTCTTTGGCTTGCCGCGCGCGTGCACGAACTCGTCGATCTCGCCGTTGCTGCCCGCGCCGGCGTACGAGACGTAGAACGTGCTCGTCTGATGATGCAGCGTAATGCCGTACACCTGGAAGTTGGAGAACTCCAAAGTCCGCGACGGCTGGCTCGCCATCGGCGGATAGATCGAGACCGAGCCCGGCGAAAAGGACGCGAGCGGCGCGATATTCGAGACGTAGAGCGTGCCGTCTTTGCCGACCGCGATGTCGAACGGCGTCCAGTACGCCGGAACAATCAGACGTACGTATTGCGTCCCACCTTTTGGATAAACCTTGATGTCGCCCGGCGCCGGCCCTTCCGTTGCGACGCCCATGTCGGTCACATACAGGTTGCCGGCGGCGTCGGTCGTCATTCCGTCGGGATAGTTGTCATCCTCGATCTTACCGACGAGCTTATACTTCAAGCCACGCAGTTGAAAGACGTCGATGACGCCCGAGTACGACGGCGACCCGGTCGGATCCGCGACGTACAGCAGCTCCTTGGCGCGCTTCGCATCGGGCGACATCCAGCTGCCGGCGCCGCGCGCGAGCGGCGCTGCGGCCGGCAACGCGGACGTTCCGGGCGCGATAGAACTGCCGCCGCAACCTGCCGCTGCGAGCACCGTGAAGAGGCCAAACGCAGGGCTTCGATGTGACCAGATATTCATGAGCGGAGCTTACGCCAAGCAACCGTTCGACTCCGCCGCGGCGAGCGCGGGAAACGCCGCGCGCTTGATGAAAGCCCAGAGCCCGGCCGAGCCGGACGAAGGAGGACCCCATGGCTCGCAAGTTTATTGATTGTCGAGAATATCCGAGCGAAATGAACTGCACGATCGCGATATCCGCCGACCGTGACGACGAGCTCGTAGAAGCGGCGGCCCAGCACGCAATAACCGTCCACCGACACGCCGATTCGCCCGAGCTTCGCGCGACGCTACGTTCGATCGTGAAAGAGGGTATGCCGGCGTAACTTCGCGCAGCGGGGCCGGATGTCACATATCGCGGGCTGACTCCGTCTAGGCTGCGGAGGACAGGAAGCAACATGTTCAAGTGGTTGGTCAAGAAGCAGCTCGACAGGTTTGGACGCCGGTGGGAATACGATACCGGTTACATGCGCGAGATTGTCGACGAGGCCGGCGTTGGCGCCGTCATGCCGATGCAGGCACTCGGCAAGCTTGGAAGTTATCGAAAGGCTCCGCTCGATGCATATTACGGCGCGGCGCTGACGTCGGGTAAGGCGGCCGACTGCGGGCCGTGCTTGCAGCTCGGCGTTTCGATGGCCGAAGCGGCGGGCGTGAAGCCGGAAATGATCCGAGCGATTCTCGAGCGCGATTATGCGAAGTGTTCGAAGGCGGCGCTGCTCGGCGTCGAGCTCGCGCTGGCAACGATCGCGCGCGACGGCAGCGGCGATGAGGCGCGTGCCGAGATTCTCAAACGGTGGGGGCGCGCTGGGCTCGTGTCGCTCGCCTACGCGATCGTCGGTGCGCAAGCCTATCCCACGTTCAAATACGCGATCGGTCACGGTCACGCGTGCGTTCGGCTGCGCGTCGGCGGTGAAACGCTCACGATGCAGCATCCGCAATACGCGTAATGTTGGCACACGCCGAGCGATTCGAAGAGCTGCGCCCAGAGCTCGTGCGCCATGCCTATCGCATGCTCGGCGAGTACGGCGGAGCCGAAGACGTGACGCAAGACGCGTATCTGCGCTGGAGCGTCGCGTTCGATACCTCGCAAGTGCGCGACGAACGGGCGCTGGCGCGCACGATCGTGACGCGGCTCTGTCTCGACCGTCTGCGCTCGGCGCGCGCGAAGCGTGAGGTCTACGTCGGACCGTGGCTTCCCGAACCGGTCATCTCGGAGAGCACCGACGATCCGGAGGCCGCGGCGACGCTCGCCGACGACATCTCGTTTGCGCTGATGATCGCGCTCGAACGGCTGGCGCCGCTCGAGCGCGCGGCGTTCTTACTGCACGACGTGCTCGACGTGCCGTTTGCGGAAGTCGCGCAGACGCTGGGGCGCGCCGAGCCGGCCGTTCGAAAGCTCGCGACCCGAGCGCGCGAACACGTGCGCGACGCCGGCCGCCGTTCACGAACCGATCCGAAAGAACTGCTGCGCGTGCGCGATGCGTTCTTAGCCGCGATCCAAGGCGACGATCCGGCGGCGCTCGAACGCCTGCTCACCGACGACGTCGTCTTTACTAGCGACGGCGGCGGCAAAGTCCCGGCCGCAACGGTGCCGGTGGTCGGACGCGAGCGCGTCACGAAATTCATCTTTGGTTTGAAGGAGAAGCAAGGTTGGCGCGACGTCATTCGGATGGACTTGGTGATGCTCAACGGGATGCCCGGCAGCCTGACCTTCACTGCCGCCGGTGTTCAAGATGCGACCGCATTGGAAATCCGCGACGGTCGTATCGCGGCGATGTACGTCGTCCGCAACCCGGAGAAGCTACGCGGCATGATGAAGACCTAAGGATGTATAGAAAACTCAGCGCCCTAGCCGCGCTTCTATTCGTTGCAGCGTGTTCCGGGCAAAGTCTTCAATCGGCGGCTGGCACTGCGCAATCGGCCGCTCCATCGGTTAAGCGATCGAGCGGTTTGACGTTCACGGTTTTTACCGCCGGTCAAACCGCAGGGTTTCCTGCAAGCGCGGCCGCGACCGACCTCGCGTTGGGTCCCGGCGGAAACATGTGGTTTACGGACAGCGGAACCCCTGCGATTGGGGAGATCACGCCTGGCGGCACGGTAACCGAGTTCACGAGCGGATTGCCGGTTGGTTCGATCCCGTACTCCATCGTGGCGGGGCCGGACGGCAACATGTGGTTCTCCGATTTTCGCGGCGTCGCGATCGGTCAAATCACGCCTTCGGGAACGATTACCGAGTATTCCGCGCCGCAATACACCAACAGCAGCGCGCTCGGCATTTCATTCGGACCGCGCGGCGAGCCGTGGATTGTCGGGTTCGGCTCGCAGCCGCTCCTCGCGCACTTGACGAAGCAGGGAGCGATCGCGACGCAGCTGCTGCCCGTGCTGATGACGCCGAGCGGAGCGCTGACGGCCGACACCGGCGGCAACCTGTGGTTCGTCGCACAGAATCCCAAGACGCGGGGTGAACTCGTCGAGCGTGGGGCGCACTCGAAGGAGTTGCTGCGCTCGTTTATCCATATGGTTGCAGCATTCGAGCCGTGCTGCCCAAACGTGGCGGCAAAATCCATCGTAATTGGACCGGACGGTAATCCGTGGTTCACGACCAACGATTTCGGACACCGCGACTCGGGCGCGAACTTCTTGGGAACGCTTGAGGGCGGTAGAGTGCGGCTCGTCCGCGTTCATCATAAGGGCCTCTCGGAAAGCGCGTACCCCAGCGGTCTCGCGGCTACTTCGAGCGGTATCTGGATGACCGGCGGCGATCCGTTTGCCTACAAAGGTGCGCTGTGGCACATCGACAAGCGTGGTAAGCAGATCGCCTACGATCTGCCGTACAATCCGCTCAGCGTTGCGATCGACGCCTCGGGCAACCCGTGGTTTACGACGCGCTTTTCCGGCGAGCCGAGCCAAATCGTCGAGGTCACCGGCGCCAAATGATCGCCCGCTAGCGGCTCTTTTTTTTGGCGGCCGTTTTAGGTGAGCGTCTTCACATAGCGATAACTCAGATCGAAGTATTTGCGCAGTTCGCTCGTCTTTTTGAGCAGAGCGTCGGGAACGACGACCCAATCCTTTTTTACGACGCCGTACGTTTCGAAGAGCTTGGTCTTGTATTTCTTGAGAAAGGCCTCGAGGTCGTCCGGTGAGAGCCGGATCGCCAAAGTCCCGGGCGGAGAAAGGTGCGTGTACATATGTCCGTTGTGCGAAGTATACGGATTGGTATCGCCCTTTCTCGCAGCCTCGGGATTCGTCGCGATCAGCTTATCGTAGAGCGCGATTTTCTCGGCCGGAATGGCACTGGGCTTGGGCACCTAGTTACGGCCTTACTTTGAAGATCGTGCCGCAGCCGTAGCTGTTCCCGCAGCCTCCATTGCCGCCGCTTATCGTGGTGCCGTAGAGCACGCCGCGCAACATGTAGACGGGTGCGTTGGGATCCTGTCCGTCAGTGCCTCCCAGGAAGCTATGCAGCACGCTCTCGGTACCTGTTGGGCTGATCTTAAAGACGGTGCCGTGACCCGCGGTACCTCCGCCGACCGTGGTGCCGTAGAATTCTCCCTTCGAGTAAATCATGCTCGCGCCGGGGAGATTACCGTCGGGAATGTCTTTGAAAGAGTAGAGCGTGGCGAGCGTGCCCGACGTCGTTACCGAGAAGAACGTTCCCGAGCTTCGGCTGCCGCCGCCCTCGGTGGTGCCGTAGAGCACGCCTTTCACGGCGGTCAGGCCGTTCGGAAACGCGCCGTCGGTTGTATCGGCGAAGCGATAGAGCACGTGTTCTTTGCCGCGCAGACTCAGCTCGAAGATCGTGCCGCAACCGTTACCGCCGCAGCCAGTTCCGCCGCCTTCTAAGGTCGCGCCGTAGAGCTTGCCGTTCATTGCGGTCACGGGCCCGTAAAGGCGCTCGCCGTCGTTGCCGCCCTTGAAGCTGTAGACTACCTTTTCGGTCCCCTCACTGGTAACCGAAAAGACGGTGCCGCAGCCGGCGCCGCCACAATTCGTACTGCCGCCGTAAACCGACGTGCCGTAGAGCTTGCCGGAGAGCGGGATCAGCGCGGCTTGAGAGTCTTGAGCGTCCGCCGAACCGCTGCCCTTGAAACTGTAGATGACCTGTTCCGATCCCGAGGGAGTCGTCGTGTAAACGACGCCGTCACCGAACTCTCCGGCGCTCGAGGTCGTCCCAAAGAACTGGCCGTTGAGCACGGTCGGTGCCGCCCACGGCCACGAGCCGTCGTGCCCGCCGTTAAAGGTGCCGTCGAAGTTGTATATGATGTTTTCCGCACCACCTTTGGTCACCGTAAAGATGGTGCCGCATCCGAGATAGCACAGGTTGCTGCCGCAGCTCGATGAGCAGTAGTTTTTCGAGCCGTTCAGCGTCGTTCCGTAGAGCGTGCCGTTGAGCGCTACCAAGCCGCCGTAGGGGCTGGCGCCGTCCGGCGTTCCCTTGAAAGTATAGAGCACTTTGTAGCCCGCCCCCGCGGGGCTCGCGGCCGACGAGCGTTCGCGAACGCCCGTTGGGATGCCGCTGCCGGCGCTTGGATTGAACGTTCCACCGCCGCCGCACGCCGCTAAGAACGCGGCGCTGATGAAGATGATTACGAAGTTATGAAATTTATTCACGTGCGTTCTCCTCCGGTCGGCGCGCGTTCGACGCCGAATTCGCAAAATCGTGCCGGCTGGGGCACGACCCCGCTAAAAAAATCGTCAAAGCGAACGTGCAGGCAGGCGAGCGTGGTAATCTGAAGCATGATTGGCACGATTTTGCTCGCGGCGTTGACGGCCGCGGCGCACGGCCCGAGCTCGACCACCATTCCGTTTACGCTCTTCGATAATCGGATGATGGTTCAGGTGATGCTCGACGGCAGGGGTCCATTTATGATGATCGTTGATACCGGAGACCCAACCGTCACCATTACGCCGAGCGTTGCACAGGGCTTAAAGCTCGCCGCGAGAGCGGCGGGATCGGTAACCGGCGCGGGCAGCGGTTCGGAATCGGTCGGCCGAACCCGCCTCGACAGCGTCGGAATCGGCGCGCTGCGCTTCGAAGATCTCGATGCCGAGGTCCTCGACCTTTCGCGCATCCAGCGAACGTTCGGTTTTCCACGGCTCGACGGTATCGTCGGCTACGGCATCCTGCGCAGGCTGCGCGTCGGCGTTAATATGGACGATCAAACGATGACATTTTCCTACCCACCGCTGCCGGCTCCAAAAACCGCCGCAAAGGTGGCGTTCACGACCGATGGCGGCAGCATTCCCGAGATCGAGGCGGCGGTCAACGGTGTACACGGCACCTTCATGATCGACACCGGCGACCGTTCCTCGCTCACGCTCTTTCGCCGCTTCGCGCAGACCAACGACTTCTATCGCGACGCGCCGGTCCGCAACGCGATAACCGGCGTCGGCATCGGCGGCCCGATTTACAGCGACGTGCTTCGCACGACCGTATCGCTCTTCGGCACGACGATCGCCGGCGTAGTGACCCGCGCCTCGCGCGATCGCGGCGGTGTCTTCGCGCTCGGGCCGCAGGACGCCAGCATCGGCACCGGTTTGCTCAAGCGCTTCAATCTCGTCTACGATTATCCCGACCGGCAGATTCTCGCCTGGCCGAGCCGCTTCTTCAACGCACCCGATACGTACCGTCCGCTTGCGCTGAGCAATGGTTCGCTCCACGTCGCGCCGCCGGCAATCGATCCGACCGTCATGGCGAGTCCGCTGCCGATGCTTCCGCGCCACGGCGTCTTTGGGGCCGCGGTCGTTGCCTCGAGCAATGGCGTTCGCGCGCAAGCCGTGATCTCGGGAAGCGCCGCCGCACGGGCGGGCCTTCGCAGCGGCGACACGATTCGCGCGGTCGGCGGCGTGCCGATCGCGACGGTGGCGCAGTTTCTCGCGACGGTCCACGATCTGCACGCGAACGAAAGGGTCACCGTCGACGTGATCCGCGACGGCGCGCCGCTGCGGCTCGATGCGGTACTTGGTGCGGCCCGAGACGAACGCGACCCCGGCGTCGTCACCGAGTACGGCGATGTCGCCGTCGACGATTCGATTCGCCGCACGCTGCTGACGATGCCATCGGGCCTTGCATCGCCGTCTTCGGCCGTCTTGCTGATCGGCGGCATCGGCTGTTTCACAGTCGACAACGCGGCAAGCTCGCAAGACGCCTACATGCACCTCACCCACGACATCGCTCGCGCCGGCTTCGTCACGATGCGCCTGGAGAAGAGCGGCGTCGGCGATAGCCAGGGGCCGCCCTGCCGCAACGTCGATTTCGATGCGGAAATGCGCGGATACGCGGCGGCGCTCGGCGCGCTGCAGCGAAATCCGCACGTCGATCCGGCGCGCATCTATCTGCTCGGTCACAGCATCGGCACCGTCATCGCGCCGATCTTGGCGGTCACCAATCGCGTCGCCGGCGTGATCGCGCTCGAGGGTGTCGGGCGCGACTGGCCGGAGTCCGAGATTCGCAATCTGCGCCGCGATCTCGAGCTCGACAACGAAACGCCGGCGGCCGTCGACCAAGCGCTGATCGAGAAGGCGCAATGCATGCGGGGCCCTACCAGCGCGGAGGACGCCTCGCTTTGCGCGCCGTAGCTCGTGCAAGTCGCGCAGGTTGCCGGTGCAGGTTGTCCGTAACGCGCGGGCGTGATCACAGGGTATGCTGGAGATGTTAGGGCGGCCGCTCTCCCATCTGTCCGCAAAAGGAGCTAGCGTCGTTAGCCGCCCCGCGCCGTCCGCTGCGCTCGGAGGCCGGCATAAAGAAGAGAGCACCGGCACACTTGAATAGCCCGGTGCTCTTCACATGGAGTCTCTCTCCGTCGACAGGAAACCTAGATTATTTGTTCTTTACCGCCACCACGCCGAGCGGCTCGTCGAAGCTGCCAGTAAATGTCGCAATCGGCGCACCGCCGGCCGGGTAGCTGAAAACCTCGCCACCATTCTCCGCATCGCCGCAATACAGCAGGCCCTTAACGATCCACGTCTGCGCGCAGTCGCCAACCCCGCTGTATTGTATGGTGTGCTTCAACGTTGCGGTCGTTCCACTAACCGTGTACTGATACGTCTCGCTCGTGATCTGATCGAACACGGTGAGGTAGGTGCCATCCCACTGCACCGAGCCAGGAAACTCCGGAGCGTTACTCGTCGCGATCGTAACGGCTTTGCTGCTGCCCTTCGGAAGCTCGACGAGCATGAAACTACTCGGGCCGTAGCCGTCGGCAAAGAGATTCCCGCTAGGATCGTAGCCGTCGAAGAACTCTTCGGTCAACGGCGTGTTGTACACCGTAGGCGTGCCGGTCGCGTTCTTGAAGATTGCGACCTGACCGCCGGGGCCGTAAGAATTCCCCAATAGTATCCCGACTGCGAGATCGCCGGCAGTGTTCATGGCGCAGCTGGATGTGATCGTGTAATCAAGAGTCAGCGACCTCAGCAGCTTGTGCGGAACCTGGTATTCGTCGATCAGTTCGCCCCGGCGCCCGGGGTTCCAGAAAATCTTGTTTCCATAGCCGTACAGAACGTTGGTGCACCCTTGGCCGCCGGCGCCATTAATCTGACCGATCATCGCGGTGCTTTTTGGATATTTGAAAATGCTGGCATAACTGTCGTAGAAGTTGAACACGTACTCAAAGTGCTTCAACCTCCTGTGCCGGTCAGGAAAAATCGTCGCGTAACGGGGCGACGGATTCAGCCGCGCTGCCGTGACCGGCCTTCCGTTTACCCAGAGCGTCTTACCGATGTATTGGTAGTTGAGCGAAGCGGTTGACGGCGCGCCCGCCGAGCCGCCGCTGCACGCCGCACATATCCCGAGCGCAATCGGAGGACTGGCGTGCTTTATTAAACCAAGCAAATTCATGAATGTTTGAGCTCCTTTTCGAGTGATACGATCGCTTGACTTGCCTAGTCGGCTAAAAAGCGGGGCAGATCAGATTCATCAACCCGCACTTGAGAGCCTTTTCCGCATATGTAACCTCCTTGCGTCAGAAGAAGCGAAGAATAGTTCTTCGCTGCCACTACTCCAGCGGCTCGTCGATTGAAACGGCTCGCGACCCTCGCGCGGCTACGCGGCGCGAATCATCACAGTATGGCGTCAATTTGAAGACGGTACCGCCGCCGTACTTAATTCTCTGGCCCTCATAGTAAGTCGTGCCGTAGAGCGCGCCGTTGTAAATATTCACGCCTGCTGCGGATACCAACCGGAACGCTCATTGAAGTGGTAAAGGATGTCGTGAACGTATCGGTGCCCGGAGGGTGTTAAGGCAAAGACCGTCCCGCCCGCGGCACGGAAAACCCGATGCGCCATCGCTCGTCGTCCCGTACAGTGTGCGGCCGTCCTCCGTCACAGGTGCCTGCGGCTGCGAAGCCAGTTGCACCGTGACGAGGGGCCGCCGATCGGCGAGGTGGCTGCGGAGCCGTGGGTCGACGCGAGGCTTCCCAGACAGTCAGTCTTCGTGCTAAACACCGGCTTGGTTGCTGACACGGCGCTCAGGGATCAGCAACTCGTGTGACTACTTGTGTGTGTCGGCAAGTTCCGAGCCGCGGTATAGTTGTCTGCTAGACGAGGCGTACGAGGCGTCGTTGACGCCAAGGAGCGAAGCTATGCGAATCTCAATTTCGGCTTGGTACGCGTTGAGTGTTTGCGCGGGCATTGCCGTGCTCGCCGGCTGTAACGGCGCGGCGATGGCCCCAACGCAGGGTTCGGGCCTGGCACCCAACGGGACCCCGGCGGTTAGCTCGGTTGCCCACAGAGCTGCGGATTTACACCGCCGCAAGAACACCGAAAGACTCACGTCGACTAGTGGAAGCGGAGGCGGCTGCGGGCCTGGCTTTGGCGCAAGCGGTAAAGCGCGCGGACCATATCGCGGAAAGTTCAGCGGCAATTGGTTTTTTTCATCGAACCCTCCCTTTCCATTTGGTGGCTGTTTCACGATAACCTCAGGGACGAACAATATCACTGGCTCATTCTCCGGGCAGGGACAAGGCGGGTGTGGTAGGGGTGGCTGCGGCGGCGGAGGCAAAATGACGTACACGGCGACGCTTGAGCCCGGTGGCAAGAGATTCTCAGGCAATGGGAACGCAGAAATGCACGAGTTTGGCGGCACTGGTAGCATGAATGTAACTCTACATAAAATGTAAAGCTCGTAGCTGTGTGTCGCTGTGAAGGTACCTCTCACGCGTTCCCCTGCCTGTTACGGCGTCGCGATTCGCGAGGTGCTGATGCTATGAAGCGTGTATTAGCGCGCGCTTTTTGATCCACATCGTGTCGTTCGCAAACAGCGGTGTCTGGATCGTCCGATGGTAAAGCGCCCGGCGGTAATTTGTGTGCGTTGTTGTGTGTTGTGAGCGACGCCGATCAGGCGTAGGATGTAGCAAGGCCGCGGTCCGCCAGCGCCGCCAATTTCGAACTCGGCGCGCCTCCCCGTTGCACGCCACGGTCGCCGTCTTTCGATGACACGTTAGCGGCTGTCATCCAGAGAGAAAGAGCAGAATAATTTATGCGTATTCAACTGCCGAGTTTTGCACCGAACGCGGTCGCGCTCTTTATCGCGAGTGTCCTTTTCGCTAGTTGTAGCAGCGCCACGAATGTCACCCCGTCGCAAGGCGGTGGGTTAGGGCCAAACTCGAACTGGGCAGTCCACACGGTCAGTGGATTACTCGATGAGAGTTTCGTGGATTCCGGAAAGGGAGGCGCGTGCCCGCTAATCATAAACGGGAGCGGTAGCACCACAGGGCCATATCGGGGGCCGAACACCGCCACTGGAATAGCGAAGTTTCCTTGCCCCCAAAACCCATCCGGGAAAGCCTTTATTCACGGAAAGTTCAAGATAAAGTCAGGTGCAACGACTATCACCGGCACATTTAGCGGGCAGGGACAAGGCAGTTGTATAGATCACGCGTGTTCCGCAAACAGCAACACGTTGACGTACACCGCGAAAATCAGGAACGGTAGAAAGGTTACCACCATCTCAGGCAATGCGGCGGGTGGCGTGGAGTGTGCTTACGGCGGCTTAGGTCAACTGGCTATAACCTTGTATTCCCTGTAAAGAGGTCGTTGCGCGGGGATCGTATGAGTATCCGCCGCGCGCTGCAGCCAGAGCCTCGCATCGCCGAGCCTCGATCGCGGCGCGCGGAACAATGGGGGGCCTCGTTTCAAAGCGCTCTCATCGCATTGACTTAGCGCTTTGACTTTACGGCCTTATCGCAGCGCCCAGCGCGGGGGGCCTCGTTTCAAAGCGCTGTCTCCTTGTATGATGTTGGTAGGGCAGGTCACGCTGGTTGAACTCCTTGGGTTGTAACCCCGCGGGATAGATAGGCGGCCTGCCCATGGCGTCTACAGAGATCGGACGGTATCGTGAGCACCGCGCTTCGCGGCAGCTCGAATGCACAAGGTCGATCCAGAAGAGATGCCGTCATTGGAGGCTGCAGCACATGGCATCATTCTTGGGAATCGATCTCTCGAAGGCGACGTTTCATGCGCTTCTTCTCAGCGATCGGGGCGAAGCGAAACGAGTCTTTCCGAACACGTCTAAGGGCTTTGAACAGTTGACGGCGTGGCTTAAGAATCGTCACGCAGCTGACGTCCACATCTGCATGGAAGCGACGGGCGCATATTGGGAAGCTCTGGCAGTCTACCTTCACGAGCTCAAGCATCGCGTCAGCGTCGTCAACCCAGCGCGCATCAAGGCGTTCGCGCAGAGCGAGCTGCTGCGAACAAAGACCGACGCGGTCGACGCGGCTCTCATCGCTCGCTTCTGTCGGAGCCAAGTTCCTGAGGCGTGGATTCCACCGGCGCCAGAAATCCGTATACTGCAAGCGCTGATGCGCCATTACGAGCATCTGAAGACCACTCGAGCGCAGCAGTCCGTGTACGCACAATCTTCGGAGGCAGCCGTCGTTACAGACTCCATCCGCGAGGTCATCGCGACGCTCGACGAACAGATCGCGCAGGTGGAGCGAAAGATTCGCCAGCACTTTGACGATCATCCCAATCTTAAGCGTCGGCGTGACTTGCTGACGTCGATTCCCGGAATCGGTGAGACAACCGCAGGCTCTATCCTTTCGGAGATCCCACACCTCGATCGCTTTCAGTCCGCCAAGGCGGTCGCCGCGTTTGCCGGGCTATCGCCACGAGAACGGCGTTCTGGAACGTCTATTCACGGGCGCCCTCGGCTTTGCAAGACCGGCAACGCTCGCGTTCGCAAGGCGCTTTACATGCCCGCGATCGTGGCTCTTCGCTTCAATCCAACTCTCCGGGTCTTCGCAGAGCGGTTACTAGCCGCTGGAAAGCATAAGCGGCTCATCATCGGAGCGGTCATGCGCAAACTCTTGGTTCTCGCCTATGGCATTCTTCGGTCCGGCGTCGCTTTTGATGCGAATTACGCTTGACGCGAAATACGGTATCTATCCCACCGTGATCGTTA
>CAWKOF010000006.1:0-584022 GCA_963851255.1 Vulcanimicrobiota bacterium
CGGCCATCAGCTCCGCCAGTTTCGCCTCGCCGAAATGGCCGCGAAGAGGCTGCAGGAACCATTCCGGTTCCACTTCGACGTACGTGTCCCGAGGAAACGCCTGCACGAGAAACCTCGCCTCTGCAAAGCCAAGAAGCCGGGCGGCGAGCTCGTGTTCCGCGCGCTGCGCGGCTACACCAGCAATAAATTGTAGCGCGGGTGCGATTCCGTGCGGAAAGAACTCCTCGGTGCTCAGCTTCAAAACAGACCGACCGTGCGTTTGCGCTTCGTCGATCTCGCCCGCTATCAAGAGCAAGACGCCGAGATAGTATTCGGCATGAACCCCGCCCAGAACGTCTTTCGTTAGCTGCGTGCCTTTGTACCCTTCGCGTGCCAGCTCGATCGCGCGCCCGAGGTTTTCGTCTAGTTGCGCTAGCCGCGCACGTTCCGACATGGCCGTCCATCGGTTGCGATCTAATTGAAGGTGCAGCGCCTCGTACGTCTGGGCCATTAGGATCGAAAACTCTCGCGAGACTTCAAAATTACCACGCCTTCTGTATATCCTCGCGAGAGTCCAAAAATCCCAAGCGCTACGATAACCGTCGCCAACGCGCTGCGCGAGCTCGAGCGATTCCTTCACAAGCGCCTCGGCTTCGTCGAGTCGATTTACGACTAACAGAGCCCACCCTCGAAGAAACAGCAGCCGCACGAGGAACCACTCATTACCCAGTGCGCGTGCCGGACCTAGAGCCTCTTCAGTTACGCGCAGTGCTTCGTCCAGGTTCGTTTGCAGATAAGCTCGGACTCTATGGAGTGCAAGCGCGACACTCAACGACGGGTGTTCTTCATATGTAATGGCGGCTCGCGCGGATTCTAACCAGTGCATGCCCTCGTGGTAGTACTGGGTGAACCAAAACGGCCCGAGGTGCGTCACGATCTCGGCGCCGAGCACCGGATCGTTGCGTTGTGCCAGACTCCATTCCAACGCTGCGCGGATATTGTCGATCTCTCCTTCGATGGTCGCGAGAAAGGCGAGTTCAGGCACCCGTAGCCAATTGCTGCCCGCTCGCCGTGCGAACTCCGTAAAATACCGCGCGTGGTGATGCGCGGTTGCGTCGAACTCACAGCCCTCACGCAGGCGCTCGATCCCATATTGTCGCAGAGGCTCCATGAGCCGATACCGCTGAGACTCCGCACCAAAATGGACTGCGACGAGCGATTTGTTTACCAAAGGCCAAATCTTGTCCAGTACGGCGAATTCGTCGAGCGACTCGTCCACGCCGGCCGCGTAGATCGTCTCGACCGTCCAGCCGCCTCGGAAAATTGCCAGGCGGCGAAACAGCGCTTTCTCCTCTTCGGACAGCCACTCATAGCTCCAGTCGAGGGCGGCGTGCATCGTCTGATGCCGCGGGTCTGCCGCCCGGACGCTGGCCTTTAGAAGCCGGAACTCGCGTAACCGATCCAGCAGCTGGTGGACGTTCAGGGTTGTCACTCTGGCCGCAGCCAGCTCGATGGCTAGAGCGATGCCGTCCAAACGGCGACAGATCTCGACAACCGCGCCGACATTGTCATCGGTCAGAGTAAAGTGTGCGTTGGCGGCGGAAGCTCGCGCGACGAAGAGCGTAACTGCCCCGAACTTTGCGGCGTCCTCGGCTTTAGGCCCGTCGCCTGGCGCCGGCACGTCGAGCGACGGCAAACGGTACACTTGCTCGCCGCTCGCTCCAAGACTCTCACGGCTGGTCGCGAGAACGGTGACCCGCGTGCCCGCGCGAATGAGCGCGTCGACCACGCGTGCAGCTTCGGCAACGACGTGCTCGCAGTTATCTAGAACAAGTAGCAGTCGCTTACGCTTCAAGTGAGCCAGAACGTGATCGAACAAGGCGCGAAATCCGGTCGACTTCACGCCGAAGATCGATGCGATTTCGGGGATCACGGAATCCTCGCCGGAGACCGTTGCGAGATCAGCGAACCAGACGCCATCGTCGTAGGCGGGGAGGACCTCGGCTGCCGCCCGCACTGCCGCACGCGTCTTGCCGACGCCTCCGGTACCGACAATAGTCACGAGCTGGGACTTCGCAAGAAGCGCCTTGACCTCGGCCAGCTCAGCCTCACGACCAACGAAGCTCGTCGTTTGACGAGGCAGATTGCTCGGTGGTACGTCGAGGGTGCGTAACTTGAGATGACCAAAGCGCTCCTCGAACGCCTCCGATGGTTCTTCGCCGACCTCGGAAAGGGCTTTGCGGCAGCGCTCGCCGAGAGCGGCCGCGGCGGCGCTCCTGCCCGCCTCCAGTTCGGTCTCGATAAGCGTCGCATAAGCGCCTTCGGCGAAGGGGTTACGCGCGATGAGCAGCCGCGCTGCCTCGGGGTCCCTTGACGTCTTCACCGCTCTGGCAAGCACGGCTTCATAGAGTACGGTGAGACGCTCGCGTTGCGCTACCGTCCAATCATCGTAATCGCCCTCTAGGAAATCTCCGCGGTAGAGCCGCAGCGCCGCTCGGCTCGCCGACGCTTCGTTTCTGCCGGCAAGTTCTGCAAACCGCTCGGCATCAACGTGAGCATCTGCGTTCCAGCGCACGATGCACCTGCTCGCAAGGATGAATTCGTCCGTTTCGGTGCCCGTCGTTCGCAGACAGGCTCGGATCATCGAAAGCGCCGTGCTGAGGCTGTCGCGCGCGTGGTCCGGCTCGGCGTCGGGCCAGAAGATCTCAAGCAACCTCTCACGGGACACGCTCGCGTTACGATTCATAGCGAGATACGCCATGAGGGCCCTCGCTTTCCGCGTAGGCGGGCTGGGTGCCGAGATACCGTTCACCTGGAAGGCAAAGCCTCCAAGTGTCGTCAGCCTGGAGGTGAGCATAGCCTTCGATTCTGCGGGCGGGCTGAAGACCGAGAACCTAGCTTCCCGGAATTGCCAACTGAGAATTCACCAACCAGGGGACCGTTCCCTTGAAGCTTATTCGAAGGGGACTTGTCAGAAGGGGACTTTCAATTGAAGGTCCGGCGCGACCGGCTTTATGCGGAAAGTGAAGCCAACCCGCCGTTCCTCGAACAGATCCTTCGCATCGTTCCCTCCAAGTGTCGGGAGGGCAGTCATCACGCCGGCTTGCCACGCGAATCCAAGAACGAGATCTTTGCGTCCTTTACAAACTCGGGGCAATATACGAGATATCCCAGTCCTCTCCCAACGGATCTTCAGTCGAGGTTTGAGCGGCACAGACGATTCGAGACACGCGCTCGAGTAGGCTAATGAGAATCGGGAACTTGGAATCGATCAATCGTTCATAAGTAGCCTTCCTTTTGAGCCAAGTAGTTTGGTTTTGACATACTTTCAATAGTCGAGCGTGCCCGTCAATGACATAGGGTGACGCTCGCAGATTGACGTTTCCCGCCTGCCGACACAGATTTCGAGCCATATCATCTGATAGCGCGGCGCGTTTCGGGATGATTTCGGGATGCGTTTAGCCTCGACAGCTAGGTATTTCCAGTGAACTAAACCGCGTTTTCTCTCACGACACAATCGAGGTCGTTCACTATTGCGATTTGGAGGATGTAATCCATGAAACACTCATTGACGAAAACTCTCTTCGCCGGCACAGTTGCCGGCTTACTCACCGCGTGCAACGGCGGATCCGGCTTCCAGCCGGTTTCGCCGGGAGCACCGAACACGATGAGCACCGCCGGGCACCGCACGGGCGGTAAAGGATACCAGTTCACCGTGCTCGGCACCCTCGGCGGAACGTTCGGCGTCGCCAACTCAATAAACAACCGCACCTGGGCCACAGGCGTCGCGGCGCTCTCGGGCGATGCGACGCAGCACGCCGCCCTTTGGAAGCGCGGCGGCAGGACCCAGGATCTCGGCACGCTCGGCGGTCCGAACAGCGGCGTCCAGCTTCCTGTGAAGGCCAACACCGGCCTCATCGTGGGAACGTCGGACATCATCGCATACGATCCGCTAGGCGAAAACTTCTGCGGCGACAATGTCCCGAATGCGTGCTTGGGCTTCGCTTGGAAGAACGGCTCGATGAGCGCGCTTCCAACGCTCGGCGGCAACAACGGGCAGGCTTCCGGCGCGAACGACCGCGGCCAAATCGCCGGCATTGCGGAGAGCTCGACGCACGACCCGAGCTGCATCGCTCCTCAAGTGCTCGACTGGTTCGGCGTGATTTGGGAGCCGAAGCACAACAAGACGAAGAAGCTGCCGCCGTTCCCGGGTGATGCGGTCTCGTTTGCGGGAGGGGTCAACGAGAGCGGCGACGTGGTCGGCGCATCGGGAATTTGCGGGCCCATAACTCCGTCGGCCGCCGTTCACGCGGTCCTCTGGAGCGGCAAATCCATCACGAACCTCGGCAGCCTCGGCGGCAGCGTGGGCAACCTGGCGCTCGAGATTAACGCCCGGGGCGAAGTGGTCGGTTTCTCAGATCTTCCCGGCGACTACTTTGCTCACGCCTTCTCATGGCGCAAAGGCACGATGACCGACCTCGGAACGCTGCCCGGCGACGCCTCGAGCTTCGCGTTCGACATCAACAACCGCGGCCAGATCGTCGGGCAATCCTGCGATGCGAGCTACAACTGCCGCGCGGTGCTGTGGTACAAGGGCCAGATCGTCGATCTCAACACGTACCTAGCGCCGAGTTCCTCGCTCGCATTGATGACCGCCGATGCTATCAACGACAGCGGCGAGATCGCGGGGCAGGCGTTCGATTCAAGCAACGCGGACGCACCCGCCTTTGTGGCCGTTCCATGCGGTGACTGCAGTACAGCCGGTGGGAGCGCGCGTCCCAAGGTCGTCTTGCCAGAGAGCGTGCGCATGCAACTCAAAGTAGGCCGCGGTTTCCACCACGGCGTCATGGCGAGGATCGCTCGTTAAGCCTTGAACTCGATGCTCTAAAGTCGATGCGTCGCGTTGCCCACAATCGTGACGCGACGCATCGGAAGGACGTAATCCATGAAACACTCATTGACGAAAACTCTCTTCGCCGGCACCATTGCCGGCTTACTCGCCGCGTGTAACGGCGGGTCCGGCTTCCAGCCTGCTCCGCCCGGAGCGCCGAACACGGCGAGCGCCGAGAACGCCGCGATAGGCAATAGGCCCTATCTCGGAGGTGGGGTTTTAGGCCAAATTATTCCGGCTCATCCGACAGGACGTGAACCAGCCATTTGCCCTGGCCCTTTAAAATGACACTGCATATGCTCGCCGCGCTCGCGCCCGAGATTGGAGAAAGACAAATGAATACTTTCGATCTACGCCACGATCGCCAAAGACGGCTCGCTCAGTCCGCACGTTGGCGCTCGCGCCCTTTGTCATGGCCGCACTAGGTGAGCAGAGGGCGCTGCAGGTGAAAGCGCGGATAAACCGCGGCATGGGGCGCGCAACGGCCGACGATTATGGGTCCGACAGACCCGGCGAGCTACGGAACCCCGACACATTCGGTTGGCGGTTCTACGAGCTAATTCGTCGCAATAAACTGCCAAGGATTCGTCTCCACGACTTGCGGCATTCGTTTGCATCGCTTGTCGCCGGCGCTGAACTCAAGCTCATCAGCTCCGCTAGGCCATAGCACGATCGCCGTTACCGCGAACACTTACCTGCACCTCGCTCAGTCGTTGCAAGGGAGGCACGCAGAGCAGCTTGATTCGCTGGTGGGCGGCGCCGTCGCTGAAGCGCTCGCAGCAGGTTCGGGCCCACAACGGGCCCACATGCGGATCCCGACTACGAAAAAACCTTTTGCTATAAGGCCGGAAATTTAGCCCCAGCGGGATTCGAACCACCTGTAGACGATGACGACTAGATGACGGCTAGTATCATCGTGTGGCAAAAGCGCTTATCTGGTAAGGCTTATTCGCGGACACCGAAGAGCATCGCTGTCATCGCGTGCCGTTACATATCAGTCTATATGCGCACGTTGGGCCCACGACGGGCCCACGCACCGGCCGCACGAACGGACCCAACGCCGTAACTTCGACTCCCGCCCCCTTCCGGGACAGCACGTTGCGGCGCGGTAAGGAGCGTTGGAATGTGGACCGTGGTGCAATTCAGGTATCGAAGTAGTTTGTAAAAGCCGCTACTGAGCTTCTAAATCGTCACGCGACCAACGGCCGTAGGATCGCTAATGCTCGTAAACCACATATTGCCGTCGGGGCCGGCAGTGATCTCGTAGAGCTCGGGGTCATCGCCCTTGGTCCGTGTCCTGAACAGCCGTATTTGCCCCGAGAGGGTGATGCGCCCAACACCGAAGGGGCTGAACCGATTTGTGAACCACAGGGCACCGCCCGGGGCGGCGGCGATTCCACTTAGGCCGGTTTCACCGCTCACGGCAAACTGCGTGAACGCTCCTTTGGTCGTGAGGCGACCGATTGCGTTCGCTTGGGAAAAGTCGAATTCCGTGAACCAGAGCGCTCGATCGTGCCCGACGCAGATGAATGTCGGTCCTTTGGCAACTGTGAACGATGTGACCTGGCCGTGACGCGAAAGCCGGTAAACCTTGTCGGCAGCACCGTAGGTGCTGTCGAGCGGCTCGGTTATCCAAAGGTTCGAGTCCGGTCCGGTGACGATGCTCTCGAACTCCGCGGTGCTGGATCCGACTGTGAAGTGCTCGACAGCACCGCTTGTCGTGATTCGCCCCACGGTGCCGTTCGATTCGGCGAACCAGAGTGCACCGTCGGGCCCGGTCGTAATGCCCCGCGGACGGTCCGAGCCACCAGTGTCGTTAAAGAGCGTCAGCGTGCCGCCGGTCGTCAGGCGCCCGATTAATCCCGCGCCGCTTCGCTCGTACGCGGTGAACCACAGATTATTGTCAGGGCCGGTCGTAATGCCGTCGCTTTCGAAGATACCGACACCGAGGTCCACTTGCATCGTATACTGCCCCGCCGTGGTGATCCGACCGACGAGACCCTGGTCGTAGCTCGCTGCCATGGCCGTGTACCATAATGCGTCGTCGGGGCCGGTCGTAATCCCGTACGGAGCCGCCTCTGGGGCGCCCGTGAAGAAGGTTACCGTGACCCTATCGGGGTGCACCCCGCGCCGAGTTTCATCACCGGCCTGACCCGGTACCGCGCTGCCGCTTGGCGCGGCGCAACCTGCGATCCAAAGCGCCGCAAAAATGAACGCGCACGAACGACAACTAGCGGACATGACATTCATGCGACGCGCGCCTCCAACGCGAGTATCCTCTGCGGCGTTCTTGCCGCGAATCCTCCACAAGTACAGCGTTACTAACGGACTCTCGCATAGCGAGATCCCGGATTCGATAGCCTTCCATCAGTGATACGCCTACCGAGGCTACGGGAATAACGTCTCAAAATCGTCGACACCCTACCCCGCCCCGCGCGTACGCGCACGTAGAGGCCATTCCCCCCTTTGCGGTGCGCGGCCGCCTGTGACTCGTCCTGGTGACCGGTAGGCGGTTTTTCGAACCAGAGGACTCACAATTTCGCGGCCCGAATGGGGGGCTGCCAACGGAGGACCGCGTGGGAGGCAAACGCCATACGCCCGAGCATTTTGGCGGAGGGTGGTGCGGAGACAGGGTGGAGGAGTTTACCGCTTACAACGACTCTTCGGACCCATTGCTATCGCCCATCTGTGCATTAGGAACAAGTACCGCCCCGGCTCCGCAATTGCGCTTTGAATAGGAGTATGCATGTGAATCAGCGTCTTTGTCTTTCAGTCGCCTTAGCGCTTGGACTTTCGATGCTGGCGGCGTGCGAAGGTCAACAGGCCACGCAGTCGGCGCTGGGAGTCGTCCCGTCTGCACAAGGCGCGAGCAGAATTGACCCCGACGGTGCAGATCATTATTGCAAAGATAAGCACGTTTCGCTAAGCCCGTGCTATATTTACCCGGGTTTAGGGCCAAGCGAGGGCATGACGGTCACTATTAGTGGGAGTGCCGTAGTGTCGAGTTCTTTTGATAACACCAGCAAGTACTGTTATGACCACGGTAATATGCGAAAATGTCTTGTTGCGATGCAGGTCGCGCCTACGCAATGGCTCGTGTACTATCGCAACTGTAATGGCCCGGGTCACGTGGCGGCAAGCGCTTATATTAGCGGGATCAACGCGCATGGCCGCATAGTTGGCACGGCGTATCTCAGGGTACATGGACTTCGTCATACCTATTGCGAAAAAGCCAGGGGACACGACTAAAAGCTAAACAAAATCCAGTACGAGAGAACGGGCCTTAGCACTTTTAGGGAGCCTGTTTCTTTTCGGGTTATCGCTTGAATTGTAATTTGCATCAAGGTCTGTCCGTCCGTTTTCCACGAGTGAGGGAGCCTGGATGACCTATAGGTGCATTTCAGGCAGCTGATAACTTTATGGTAAATTGTTCGTGGCCGTGGGTGATTTTTCAGGCAAGCGCGACCAGTGATTTTAGGCACTTGTGACCGTGGGTGGTTTGTCAGACTGAGCTGGCCCGCTTTCGTAGACGGTTTTGTGATTGCACATCGGGCGGCTTGATTCCGCCGTTCGTATTCTGGGGTGAGATGTTTCCGATCGAGGTGTGCCGCCGATGCGGATTGTACCAGCCCTCGATAAAGTCAAAGACCGCGAGGCCAGCTTCCTGTTGATTTTTGAACCGACGAGTTACGAGCAGCTCGCATTCCAGCGTCGCATTGAAGCTCTCGCACATCGCGTTATCGAAGCAATCGCCGACCGAGCCCATGGACGGCCGGACGCCGGCTTCTTGGCAACGCTTGCCAAATGCTATTGACGTGTATTGGCAACCTTGGTCTGAGTGATGAATCACGGCTCTCGGTTTTCGTTGATGGATTGCCGTCTCAAGGGCATCGAGCACGAGCCCAGTACGCAGTGCGTCGCCATCGCCCAGCCAACAACGCGGCGGCTGAAGACGTCGAGCACAACGGCTAAGAACAAAAGGCCACTCCAGGTCGGCACGTACGTTATATCGGCCACCCAAAGTTTGTCGGGAGCGTCGCCCGAGAAGTTGCGGTCGACCAGATCGGGAGCCGGTCGCGCGTCACGATCGCGAACGGTTGTCTTGAAGCCTTTACGACGGCTGGCTCCGTGAATATGACGTTCCCGCATGAGACGCGCCAGGCGCTTTCCGCTTGTCCGGATCCCCGCGTCGCGTACATCGTCGGCCAGTCGCGGTCGACCATACGTCGAACGCGAACGTTCGAAGTACACCTCCAGCGCATCTCCAATCGCGATGTCGGTATGGGCGTGGTCGCACGGCGGACGCTTGAGCCGCGCATAGTACTCGCTGACCGAGACGTTCAGTTTAACGTGGAGCTCTATATGAAGGATGAGAACGCTCGCTGGGTTGATCGCTACTTACGAGCGTACTCCTATATCGGACACTTGATGGCTTGACATTGCTGCGGCGAAGAGAGAGAATTGTCTTGCGAGACTGTGAGCGAGTTTCGCCCGCATTATAATGCTGGCGAAAGTATATAGCTCAAAACGAAGGCCGCCTACGGGGGCCTTTTTGTTATCGGCGTCAGAGGCGAGGTAGTTGCAATGCGAGCGCAGTCTGTCGAGTCATCGGCGAGCATATCTTGCGCCCGCTTTGCAGAATTGCCGGATGTATTAACGCCCCGCGATCTCATTGCATTTCTTCCAATGGAACGCAACGCCGTCTACGATGCGCTGAGAACGCGCGCTATCAAGAGTGTTCGGGTTGGCCAGAAACTGCTGATTACGAAGGCGGCGCTGCGAGAGTTCCTCGGCGGTGACGTCGAATAAGGCTGAATCGCGTCACGCGCTCATGAGCGTAGCGCGAGAAGGAGGCCATCTGTGAGTGTGTACAGGCGTAAGTCCGGCCGCAGGGCTGTCCTTGTCGACGTTGGCCGCGGCGTCGATCAGAAGCGAAAGCGGCGCACACAAGGGACGTACGCGACGCGCAAAGAGGCGGAGCGAGCTGAACGGCGGGCACTTGATACGCGGGATCGGGGTATTGATCTGGATCCGAAGAAAGTTTCGCTCGGGGATGTAGCGGAGCGCTTTCTGAAAAGCGTCGTGCCCGATCTCTCCCCGATCACCGTTGCGCGGTACGAACAGCATTGGCGAATGCACGTCGCCCCCACCCTTGGTGGGCTTCCGGTCGCGAGTCTCAAGCCGGCGCATCTCGCAGAGCTCTATACTGGATTGCGGACAGAGCGTGTCCGTTACCGGCGCAAGCCAAAATCGGTTGAAGCGGCAGAGGAAAACTTTCGAATGGGCCCTCCACTAGGGCCAAACACTGTTTTGCGCGTTCACCGCTTTTTGCATCGGCTTCTCGGATGGGCGGAGCGAATGAATCTCGTGGTGCGGAACGCTGCGCGGAGCGTCGATGCGCCCAAGGCATCGCCGTCGCCGGCCCGAGCGCTCACCGCTGAACAAGTAGCGGTGTTGCTTTCCGCCGCCGATGGTGCGCGCTTCTACCCGTTTTTCGCGGTCGCGATCGCCACGGGGATGCGGAGAGGGGAGATCGGTGCGCTTACCTGGGACGACGTTGATCTCGACAATGAAACAGTCGTGGTGCGGCAGGCCGTCGGTCAGGATCGGAGCGGTCATTCCTTCGTGAAGAGTACTAAAACGGGCCGAGAGCGCGTTGTGCCCCTTAACGGCCTGGCAATAAGTGCCCTGAAGACGCAGCGCGCGTCGCAAGCAGCGGAAAAGTTACTCAAGCGCAAAGAGTATGAAGACCACGGGTTGGTCTTTGCAGACGACCTCGGTCGCTTACTCGACCTGGACGCAATCTCGAAAACGTTCGCCGCGCTCGCGCGTGGGCTCGGCATCAAACGGAAGGGCATCTCTCTGCACTCCTGTCGGCATTTCGGCGCCACCCAGGCGCTCGCGGCCGGCAGCGACGTTCGGACCGTGGCAGCTCTTCTCGGGCACGCCTCGGCCTCAACCACGCTGAACGTCTACGGGCACGTCATCGCGGGCGCTCAGGAGCGGGCCGTCGCCCAGATCCACCACGCGATCGCCGTCGCACAGGCACGCAAAGGAGCGGCTGAGAAATGACGCGGCCGCGCTGGGCACTTTCGGCGGATGGCAACCGAATGGCAACCGCGAGCCCCGGAGCAGAAGTTTTCGCAAGCGAGATTAGGTCTCAAAAGTCCTGTAAAATAAAGCAAATCACCGTGCGCGCCCGTAGCTCAAACTGGATAGAGCAGGGGACTCCTAAGCCCAAGGTTGCCAGTTCGATTCTGGCCGGGCGCACCAACCTACATTACTGAAAGTAAAGCGGCGCTTGCGCCGATTGCGAATTCTTCCCGCAGGTATACTTGCCGGTTAGGGTGGCGGGGCCGGAGTACTTCGGTCGTGCGCGGTCGACGGCGTAAAGAACAAATCCACCATCGCTCGTAAGCTTGAACGAGGCCGAAAAACTGTCAACCGTCTTTTTCCCCGCCCTGATCTCCCAGGCTAGCGTGCACTTTCCTTTATAGCTAAGATCCGTGAACGATAGCGCGTACTGCCACGTCGCTCCAGTCCGCACGTAGCTCGACGGTCCGGTCAGGCCGATGGTGTCCTTGCTCGACGCGCCGCTCACGCAGCCGATGCACGGCACGCCACCCTGTGCCGGACCGTTGGAGACGAAGTTCATCAACGTAGCGGGGGACCCGGCATCGGGCGTAACCGAGAGCTTTTGAAAGACTTCGTAGTGGGCTCCGGCTTGCGGAGCGTTGTCGAGGCCGGTGGCAGGCACCGTTGCACTGTTCGCCGTGCCCGAGCACGCAGCGAGCGCAGCGACAAATGAAAAAAAGAAAACACGCCGGATATAGGCGATCATAAAAATCTCCCGTAACAGCAAGGACGAAGTCGCTCCCTTCCGCGACCTCGACGACGCGTCCTTGGGTCCATTAGCTCCACTTCCAGCGCGACTCCGTAACGAGCTGTCTGGCTCACCGCGAGCAGATCGCCGCGATCGTCGTAGACGCATGCGTGCTTTTAGGCCCCTTGCGTCGCTCGCCAGGGAACCTTGCCTCGCCGCCCTGTCACGCTGCGGAGGCGGCAGGGCACTCTCGCCCCGCCGGGAAAGTGCCAGCTTGCTTGCTTAGACCTTGCGGAAAGTTATTGCGGGGCCGACCCTGGTGTGCTAGCATAAGTCTTCCGAACGGACCGGCGGTCCGTTTTATTCATGTTGTGGTAGACTACTGATGGCAAAGAAAGAAACACGCGTGATGGTGGTCCTTGCCTGTACGCAGTGCAAGCGCCGCAACTACAACACGCAAAAAAATAAGGCGAAGACGACGGACCGGCTGGAGCTCAGCAAATATTGCCGCTTCTGCCGCTGCCACAAAGCGCATCGGGAGACGAGATAGGGCGGTAGCTCAATTGGTAGAGTCCTGGTCTCCAAAACCAGTTGTTGCAGGTTCGAGTCCTGTCCGCCCTGCCACACTTCGGAAGTGAATCTTTGGTGAACGAACAGCAAAAGAGAACGGCCCAATCGCTCGCAGGCGGTGACTTCGTCCGCGGCGTCATCGCGGAGCTACGGCGCGTCACATGGCCGACTCGCGAGGAATGGATTTCGGCGACGATCCTCACGGTCGCGCTGGTGGTCGGCATCGGCCTCTTCACCTTCGTTCTCGACCAGCTTTTTGGCTGGCTCTTCAGCGTGATCCACCCGGTAACGCAGGGCCTACAGTAACCCAGCACGTTATGTACGACATCGAACGTCCAGAGCTCGGCACTGACGAGCCGCTGGTAGAAGAAGCGGTCATCGACGACAGCAAGATGGGCGACCTCTCGGGAGCGACCGAAGAGGCGCTCGCGGAGCCGCCGCGCGACGAAGCCGTCACCGAGTTGCCTGCTGAAGAAGCGGTAGCCGAGATGCCGGTCGAGGAGGCCGAGGGCGAAGTGCCGGCTGACGAAGCCGTCGCCGAAGCCGCGACCAAGCCTAAGGATAATCGCAACTGGTTCGTGGTGCACACCTACTCCGGCTACGAAAACAAGGTCAAGGCGAACCTCGAGCGGCGCATCCACTCAATGGGGATGCAGGACAAGATCTTCCGTGTGCTCGTCCCGATGGAAGATGAGGTCGAGTTCAAAGACGGCAAGCGGAAAATCACGCCCAAGAAGGTCTTCCCCGGTTACGTGCTCGTCGAGATGATCATGGACGACCAGTCGTGGTACGTTGTGCGCAATACGCAGGGCGTCACGGGATTCGTCGGAAGTCCGGGCCCGGGCGAGAAGCCGGTTCCGCTGCAGGATAAGGAAGTAAAGACGATCCTCAAGCAGATGGGCATCGAGGCTCCGAAGCTGAAGATCGACTTCAAGAAGGGCGACCGCGTAAAGGTCACGTCCGGACCGTTCTTCGACTTTACCGGCGTCGTCGACGAGATCGCGCCGGAGAAGGAGCGCCTGCGCGCGCTGATCTCGATTTTTGGCCGCGAAACCCCGGTCGAACTCGAGTTCTTCCAAGTAGAGAAAGTCTAGAACTTCTCCTCACAGCGCCGGCTCGTTTGCCGGCAACAGATTTGGCCGGCCGCACAACCCCAGCGTTCGGTTCCAGACAACAAAAATGGGGAAGAAGCGACGAGTGTCGCTTCGAAGAAGGACCGCCCTTCGACTTCGGCGCTACGTGCCTCCGCTCAGGATGACAGGAGCGCAGCGATCGAGGGCACAGCGCGACAGGAAGTCGCGCGACGAATGTGTCCGACTTCGAATGCGACCGAGTTGCTTCGAATGATGAGGACATAAAAAATGGCTAAGAAGGTTGTGGGCAAGATCGGCCTGCAGATTCCCGCCGGCAAAGCGACGCCGGCGCCCCCGATCGGTCCGGCACTCGGACCCTACTCGCTAAATATCATGGACTTCTGCAAGCAGTACAACGAGCGTACGGCATCGCAGGCGGGGATGATCATTCCGGTCGAGATTACGGTCTTCGAAGACCGGACGTTTACGTTTATCACAAAGACGCCGCCGGCATCGTTTCTGATCAAGCAGGCGCTCAAGATCGAGTCGGGCAGCAAAGAGCCGAACCGTAACAAGGTCGGTAAGCTGACGCAGACGCAGCTCGAGGAGATCGCGAAGGTGAAGATGCCCGACATCAACGCCAACGACATGGACGCGGCGAAGAAGATCGTGGCCGGGACGGCGCGCTCGATGGGCGTCGAGGTGGAGGCGTAAGATGCCACAGCATCACGGAAAGCGTTTCAAGACGCTCGCCGCCGCTTACGACCGGCGCCGGCTTTTCTCGACGCCTGAAGCGATTGCGGTCGTCAAGAAGAACGCGAACGCGAAGTTCAACGAGACCGTCGAGGCCCACATTCGGCTTGGAGTCGATCCGAAGAAGAGCGATCAAAGCGTGCGCGGCACCGTCTTGCTGCCGCACGGAACGGGACGCATCGTTCGCGTCGTTGCCTTCGCCAAGGGCGATAACGCGAAAGCCGCTCAGGAGGCGGGGGCCGACATAGTCGGCGATCAAGACCTCATCGATAGGATCAAAGGCGGATTCACGGAGTTCGACGTTGCCGTTGCGACGCCCGATATGATGGCGCAAGTCGGCAAAGAGCTCGGCCGCATCCTCGCGCAGAAGATGCCGAACCCCAAAGCCGGCACCGTGACGCCGAACATCGGCGGTGCTATTCGCGACATCAAGGCCGGCAAAGTAGAGTTCCGTCTCGACAAGACCGGCATCATCCATACGATCGTCGGGAAGGCAAACTTCGATGAAGCGGCGCTCATTGAAAACGTCACCACGCTGCTCGATGCAATCGTTCGCGCGAAGCCATCGGCCGCAAAAGGTACCTACCTTCGCAGCATTACGCTCGCAACCACGATGGGACCGGGTGTGAAGCTCGATCCAAACCGAGTCAAGGCTACGGCCTAAGTTACGCCTCTGGCGCGTTTCCGTCGGGTTGAGCGTCAAGCGCGAAGGCCTGCGGGCTGGGCGCGCGCAAATTACGGCTCGGCGTGGAGTTGTTGCGGTTTTCCGATCTCGAATGTCACTATGGGACGCGCGAAGTATTCTCGAGTCTTAGTGGAGTTTTCAACCACGGCGAACGCATCGGTCTCGTAGGCCCCAACGGTGCGGGGAAGTCGTCGCTCTTGCGTCTTCTCGCCGGCGTCGACCGGCCATTCGGCGGTACCGTCGTACGGGCAAAAGGCCTGAAGCTCGGGTATCTCGCTCAGGGCGTTGCCGACGAGACCGAGTCGACGCTGCAGGACCTCGTCGACGCTGCGCTGGCTAGAGCGACGCACGAAGAGTCGGGCGTGCGCAACAAAGTGCTGCGCACCATGCTCTCCGCATTCGGCTTCGCGCCAACGGAATACGATCGTCCGCTACGCTCGTTTTCAGGCGGCCAGCGGGCGAAAGCAGCGTTAACGCACGTGCTGATCGACGAGCCCGACTATCTGATTCTCGACGAACCGACTAACCATCTCGACGTCGCGACGATCCGCTGGCTCGAATCGTTCGTCTCCAACGATCCCCGTGGTTACATCGTCGTTTCGCACGACCGCTACTTTCTCGACCGGATAGCTACGCGCATCTGGGAGATCGAGCGAGGGCGCTTCCACGCCTACGCACCCGAGCGGCCCGCATACACCGCGTACGTCGCAGCGAAAGACGTGCGCCTAGAGGCGGAGCGGCGCGAGTACGAAACCTTCGTTGCCGAACGCGACAAGCGGCGCAGGACAATTGCCGGCCTGCGAGCGACGCACACCTCCTCGGACTACAGCCAAGTGCGCAGTCGCGAGAAGCAGCTGGCGCGCATCGAAGCGACAACCCGAGCCCCGTCACCGGCGGCTTCCGAACGCTCCATCTCCGTCCGCCTGCGCCCATCGCGGCGCGCCGGCAGCGGGTTCGCCTTCGAAGCCCGGGGCTTGAGCAAAGCATACGATCAACAGCTCTTCAGCGGGCTAGCGATCGACGTCGAGCGCGGGGAGCGCCTCGGCATCGTCGGTCCAAACGGCTCCGGAAAGTCGACGCTTCTGAAGATACTCACCGGCGCAGCGCAACCGGATTCCGGATCGGTTGTCTTCAATGCAGCCGCGCAAGTCGCGTACTTTGCCCAGAACTCGCACGATCAACTCGACGGCCAGGAGAGCGCGCTCGCAGCCGTGCTGGACGGCGCTGTGCTGACCCCGCAGGAGGCGCGCGGCCTGCTCGGCCGCATGCGTATTAGCGGCGATGCCGCCGACAAAGCCGTGCACGATTTTTCCGGTGGCGAGCGGCGCCGTATCATGCTGGCACGACTGATGGCGCGCGCGGCCGACATCTTGCTGCTCGACGAGCCGACCAACGATCTCGATATCGACAGCCGCGAAGCACTCGAAAGCGTCTTATGCGACTACGAGGGAACGATCGTCGTTGTCTCGCACGATCGCTATCTTCTGTCGCGCCTGTGCGATCGGATATTGTGGGTTGAGCGGGGCGCGTGGGGACTCATCGACGGCGGTTACGACGTTTACGAGGCGGCCCAGCGCGAGCGCGACAAAGCGGCGATTGACCGCGCGGTCGAAGAGTCGACCGTGCGTGCCAAGGCGTCGCGCCAAACGCCGTTGCGCGTACGTTCGCAGCTAAAAGGGCAGATCGAGCGAATCGAACGAGAAATCGGAGGCATCGATGCGCGCGTCAACGAGATCGAGCTTCTCTTCGAGTCGCCCGAGATCTATACCGACGCGGCCGGATCCCGAGCGTTGAGCGAAGAACTCGCTGGACTAACAATGCGCAGTCGGGAGCGCATCATCCAATGGGAAGCGTTGCTTCATCAACTCGAAGAAGTGACGGCCACGTAACGAGCGAGAATTAAACGATTTCTTGGTAGCGCCAACGGGAATCGAATCTGAAGGCGATGATCCCGAATGATCCCCCGGCATTCGTGAAGAGTGTTGTCAGGTATGGCCCCTTTCGCGTTGTGCCGTACGGCGCTACCGCGTGCGTCCCACCAAAAATGCAAGCACTAAAGGGAAAGCGATCCGAAGTGCCCGCGTGATAGCACCCTAGAAAGGAGCGCTCGGCGAGACTGCGACACCAAACGGAAGCAAGAACTGCTCGCGCAACGTCCAGAGACGTTTGCCGCTCGCGTAGTCGAGCGCAACGACGGTGTTATGCCGCTTACTGCAGCCTGAAGCCGTCAATACCGTCAAGCCGCGTCCGCCCCGGCACGGATACGACACGTAGATTCGATTCTCGCGCCGGTCGAAGGCGAACGAAAACGGCCCTCCTTGGCCGGTCTTGATGATGCGAGTCGGGGGCTTGCCTTTGCTCGTAAAGACGTCGATCACCCCGTCGAGCTGGTTTGCGACGAGGAGCGCACCCTTGTTGTCGAATCCGACGTCGGTGAGAAAATGTACGGTCCGATCGGGCAAGAGTTTCTCGCCGTGCTGTGCGGCCGGAGCATACCGCTTAACCTGGCCCCAAAGCGTGTAGTAACTGTTATATCCGACGTAGAGATTGTTGTGCGAATCCAGCGTTAGGGAGTACGGCGATCCGCCGGGATGAAGATAGCGTGTGGGCGCGTTACTGCCGTGCTCGAATACCATGACGCGGCCGACATCGTGTATCCCGCACGCGTCGGCTACATAGACCGTTCCGTCCGTCGCCGCAACCGCGTCGAATGCGCAAACCGCCCCTGCATAAATGTGACTCGGCCTCCGGGCGCCGCGAGGATACACCGTTACCTTGTCGTCGCCGCTTTGATCAGCGTTTGCCACGTAAAGCGTTCCAGATCCGTCGATGAAGATGCCGTCAGGTTCCGAGATGTGCCGGCGGATCGACCCGATCGGCCCTTTGAGAGGATGTGCCAAGTCGAAGATTTCGATGCTCTGTCCGCCCACGGACGCGTTTCCCTGATTCGCCACGTAAAGGTGGGCCGCGTAGAGTTGGGCCTTAGCCGTCGGCAACGCTCGCGAGATAAAGCCGGAACTCGTAGCGCCCGAGCCGCAACCCGCGAGCAGCCAACCAGCCGCCAAGGCCAAGTAAGCCGCGCACGGCGAGGACCAGGCCGCAGAGACGACGCGTGGTAACCGTTTCGGTCGTAACGATCGGCGTGATCTCGGCAGCCTGGGTACTCCTTACGGCGTTCTCGCTCTGGTGGTTCGTCATCCGCTCCATTCACCGGCATTACCTGCACCACCGTTAGGCCGCGCTTATGCCCCGGCTCGTGATCTGGCTCGTCTTCTGCGGAGCGTGGGCCCTAGCTGGCATCATCGGAGTCGTGCTCGGATCCGCAAGAACGAGCGAGCGCGGTCTTCAAGTCAAAGGCCTCGGATCGGATGCCCCGCCGTCAGATGTCTTCTGGTTTTACTATTAGGATAGTCAGATCGGCCCGGCGAGTCTGGCGGATATTACGAAGACGTCGAGGGCGAGGCGACGGTTCAGGATCCGGGCCACTTGGCCATCGACGTTTCGAACGGCGGCGTCTTAAAAGTTGCGTTGCAGGATGACGCTCTTATATTGGTCGCGGAACTGTCGCGCAGGAATTGGATGGCCAGACGATTCGTGCAGCGTGTATCGACCCCGTGACCCGCGCCGCGGACGAGCATCAGCTTGGCCCTGGGAAGCGTGGCCATTGCGCGTTGGGCATACTTCGGCGGTGTGACAGGATCGTCGGAACCCTCGAGCATAAGGATCGGCACGTCGCTGCGGACTGGATCATTGAAAGCCGCCGGCATTGGATTTACTTTCCAGATCGCGCACGCGCGGCGTTCTGCACCCACCCGCAAGTCACCAGCGAAGGAGTGCGCAGCCTGCGCTTGCAGTTCTGCTTCGGAGATAAATGGATCAAGGTCGGCACAACGATACGCGAGGTTCGTACCGGCGTCTTGCCCATGCGCCAAGAACTGCGACCAGATATCGATCATGCGTCCGAGTGGCACGTAATCGAAGTGGTAGGCGCGCTCGATGATGTACGGCAGGAAAGCGGCCGTATCAGAGCTGTAGAGGATCTCACGGATTCGATCGACGAGCACCTCCTTCGAGAGACGGACATGCTGCATGCCCTTGGTTTTTGGGTTCAATATTTGCATCGAAACCGGGCCGTACTGAAAGCGAGCCAGCACGGATCGAAGGTGCGCGGCAAACTGGGGGAAGTGCTCGCGGCAGTGCTTATCACGCGCGCATTTGACTATGAGGTCGTCCAAAGAAACCTGGGCGCCGTCGGGTGCGCCGGGGAGCGACTCAAAGTGTGGTGGTTGGATACCGAAGAGCAAAGCGCTTTTGACCGTGTCCTCATGGCGTCGAATATATATAAAAGAGAAAAAAGAGCCGTAGGAGCCGCCGTACAGCACAAGCCTGCGATAGCCGAGTGCGGCGCGTACGTCATCTAGATCATCGACGGCGTTGTTGGTATTGTACGCGCTGGGGTTACTGCTCTTAGCGTAACGCTTGTAGCAACTCGAAAGAATGTCATCGGGCCAGATCTGCAAAAAGTACGCTGCCATGTCGCTGTAGGGCGCAATGTTGCAATTGGTCGGGTTCGAGACGCCCATACCACGGTTGTCCACGAAGACGATATCGTAGCTATGCAGAAACGCATTGAGCACGGGATCGTCGCCGTCGGCCATGAACGGAGCGTCGGGCAAGGTTGGTACGCCCGGGCCGCCTTCGATATCAGCGATCGCGTCGGCGTTGGGGTGCTTTGCTTTCAGTACGATGATGCCGAGCTGAATGATCCTGCCGGCATGCGTCTCGCGATCCTCGTAAACGCCGAACGTCCCGCACAGGGCGGCGGCTTTGGTCCGCCCTTGGCTGCACGGTTTGAGGTGCGGCCCGGGTGTCATTTCACTTGAACCATGTGCTGCGGCGATCGCAACGATAAGCGCGAGAGCTGGGAGCGCTACAGCTATAGTTCGCATGGCGGACCACCGACGTCTATTGCCGGACTCATGGGCTTCCTTTCTTTTCGCGTTCTGTCACACTTTGACGCCGTTGCTGCAAAGGCTCATTGGCTAACGGTGCTAAACGTTTGCGGCAACTCTCCACCTACCTTCGGTGGCATAAGTGCGTACCCGTCACGGGATAGCGTTACAGTCGGATGGCGGGCTCCCAGTAAGTGCCGCCGGGAACATGGGGTCCGCGGCTCGGCCTTGAAAAGGGTTCACATGCGCACGTCCCGGTTCACGGGGTCTCAGGTCGTAGGTGCTCTCAAGGAGCTCAAGGCCAGCGTTAAGGCTGCGACGATTTGTCGCGAGCACGGCCTTTCGCGGGCTACGCTTTACAGCTGCCGGATGAAACGTTGGGCTGCGGCTCTTGTGGCTTTACTTCTCGCCGGCCCGCTACACGCGGCTCGTGCGGAAAGTCCGGCGCTGATGAACGTGTCGATCAGTTGGCTCACCGGCTCGATTTATTTAGTTGAAGACGAAGCCTTCGACATACTGACTAATTCATTGGTTTACGTCGGTCGCTCGCAAGTCACCGTTATAGGTGCATCGTGGACGCCAGAAACCGCGAAGTTGGTCGCAAACCAGATCAAACAAATTACGCCGCTTCCCATCACAGAAGTGATCGACACTTCCCCAGATCCAGAATGGTCGGGGGGTAACGGCTACTGGAAGCGCATCGGGGCGAAGGTACTCGCCATCGAAATTACCGCGAGACTGCTGCAGAATACTTGGCGGACGACGGTAGGCGATTTTCGTCAAGGCCATCCTTCCTATCCAGACGAGCCGCCGGTCTTACCTACCGAAGTACATAGTGGTGATTTCCAACTTCAGGATGGTAATATTCGCTGCTTTTATATTGGCCCGTCTCACACGGCTGGCGACATCTTCGTCTACTTTCCCAAAGAGAGAGTACTCGACGCCGGCTCTATCCTTAAGGAGCATCTTGGCAACATGGCGAAAGCCGACCTGAAAGCGTACCCGCGTACTCTTAGTCGGCTCGAGGCGCTCCGTCTCGATACCAACATGATCGTCTCAGGACACTGGTCACCAGTGCATGGGCCCGACCTCATCGAGCATTACCTCGAGCTTCTTCGAGAAAATGCGGCGCAAAGTCAAAAAAAGTGAGACGTTTTAGCACCGCTGAGGAGTACTTCATCGCGGCGGCCTCGGCGTGGGGCGGCAACCCTGACAAGGACGCGATCTATCTCAACGTCGTTCCGCCGAGGAACGATGGGTCCACCGTTTACAAACTCACAATCAAGGACATCCCGGTTGACGGCTTCCGGTCGATCGGCGTGTACAATGCGCAGGGCACTATGAGAAGAACGAGAGCACATTGCAGCTGTCGAGGCAATCGGCTAGAATCTGGGCAACACGACGCTCGATAGCGGAGGTCGCCATGTCCATTCGTCCGGTCAAGCGGCTCGTCAAGTCTAAGCCGACGCTCGAAGGCGCAGGCGTGCATCTCCGGCGCGCCTTCGGCTTCGACAACACAGCCGATTTCGACCCGTTTTTGCTCCTCGACGATTTTCGTAACGACGTCCCCGAGGACTATCTTGCGGGTTTCCCGTGGCATCCCCACCGCGGCATCGAAACGATCACGTATGTGCTCGCCGGAACGGTGGAGCACGGCGACAGCATGGGGAACCGCGGCGTCATCGCCGGAGGAGACGTGCAGTGGATGACCGCGGGAAGCGGCATCATCCACCAGGAGATGCCGAAAGGCGACCAGACCGGGAGGATGCACGGCTTTCAATTGTGGGCCAACCTCCCGGCATCGCTCAAGATGACGAGCCCGCGGTACCAGGAGATCAAGGCCGCTGAAATTCCTGTCGTTACCGACGACGACGGAACCGAGGTCCGAGTGGTGTGCGGGAGTTTTTGGGGAGAGTCTGGGCCGGTGCACGGTGTGGCATCGGATCCAATCTATCTCGACGTTTCCGTGCCCTCGGGTGCTAGCAAGAAGCTTCCGATCCAGATGGACCACAACGCCTTCGCCTACGTTTTCAGCGGCTCCGGCAAGTTTTGCAACGCATCAGAACCGCTCGACGTGCCAACGGAGCCAATCAAATGGTTGGACACCACGCCTCCTTCCGATGCCGACAATCGTTCGCTGCTCCTTTTTGATCGCGGCGACGAGCTTGTGGTGCGCGCCGGTGAGGACGGCATCCGATTCCTGCTGGTTGCGGGGAAGCCGCTCGTCGAGCCCGTCGCCTGGTATGGCCCGATCGTGATGAATACACAGGCCCAACTTCGCCAGGCGTTTACGGAACTCGAGGAAGGGACGTTCCTCAAGACTTAGGTCTGCATGCGCTAGCGGTTGTCGTGAAGGCGCGCTTGTACCGGATCGTTTCACCGCGGGGCTATTTCTCGGCCAAGAAGTCGTCGATCACGGTCCGTAGGCTCTTCAGAGCGTCGGCCACGCTCTTTCCATCGACCTCTGCGCGTCGTGTTACGCCATTCCCCTTAAGGATCTGTACCAAGTCGTTAACCTGCATGAGGACGAGGGCTATTGCAGTTGGATTGTCCGTAAACATTGAGGTCACTCTCCTTTGCGATGCCTCTTTTGTCTATGCTATCAGAAAATAGCTCCACCCATTGATGGAGAACGAAAACAAATCGACGTCGCCATTCAAGCCTGAGTTATCTCTCGCCGGCCGCGCCGCTGGAGCGCGATCAGGCGAGAATAACATCAGTCAGTGTCTAGTTTTGGTGGGGTCGCTTCCATGATCGCATTAGCTGCGCTTGCCGCGCCTTCGAGATAGGCATGAAGCAAGCTAGCGTCGAAGCGCTCTGCTAGTCGAGGAAGATACGCGTATGTCCTCGGGCGTTTCGCTGCTTTTCGAGAGGCCTAATTATGAAAAAATTCTATAGATTCGCAGGCGCAGCCTTTGCGGCAGCCTTCTTCACTGCCTGCGGCGGCGCCAACCAAAGCTCTCCACAGACGTCTCAGGTGCCGAGCGGGCATTCATCATCGCATCAGCTGAAGAGAAACGCCTCGGGATGCATCCCGATTCAAGATTCGACCGGTGCAAGGTATACGGCGGCGCAGACGGGCGGCGGTTATTATTTCGATGTCGAGTCTTCCTCGACGCCCTGCACAATCGGGATCTATATCAACGGCTCGAATGGTCCCAACACCCTGAGCTATGCGGCGGTCAACGGGCCATTCAACATAGGGATCTATTTCGACAACGCCGGCGACGGTGCGTCACTGTCGTACGCGTCAATCTGCCTTCACGGCTCCACTATGAATTACGATGGCTGCGTGTTGGGGGGCAGAATCCGTAGTCCCGGCACCGGTCTCTACGTTCGCAAAACACCACGAATCTCGGTCGCCTACACGGAAATCGACAGTTACACAGCTGGTTTCGCCACCAACCCATGCCCAAACAAGACCAACAAGCTAAGCGTCGATTATACGACCATTACCAATACGATATATCCGTGGTCGTATGGCGGTGGAAAAAACTCCTTTTTCTTCGACTCGCCGAAACCGAAACGTAGCTGCAAGGGAAGCAGCATCGGCCCGGGCCCATTCCACCTATAGAGGGACGGAGTCACACAGTGATGCCCAACGCGGCATCGACAATAATAAATGAGAGAAGTGAAGGCGACGTCGGTTGCGCCGATCAAACTGTACAGCAGCGCGCAATCGAAGATCTGACGGCTGCGGACGAGGCGACGGCGAGATTCAGGGCGCCGGCGTTACCTCCGGGTCGGGCGCGATGATGTTTTTCGGAAGTGGCTTGGCCGTCTCGGTGGTTGGTTGCGCGCAGACAGTTTTTTCGGCACGGTCCGTGGATGCTTCGAGCACGTCCCCTTTGGCAACTACGGCATCGTGCGCATGAACGCCGAAACTCAGAAATCCGGACCGGACGCCCCCAACAATCGCTTTCTCAAAAGCCACGTGGATCGTGTCGCCGCAAAAGTTGACGACGTCGTCTAGATAGAAATCGACCTCTTGAGAAGTTGTTGTCTCGAATTGGCGTTTCGTCTGGTTCGTTTGCGTGTCGTAATGGCCCTCGACCAGATCGCCCGGCTTGGCGATGACGTAGCCTTGATAGATGACGTCCTGGTCGACGGCAAACTTCACTTTGTGCTCTTCCTGCGATAAGCCGGAGGCTGCAACCCGGACTTCTTTCGTGACGAGAACCGGCACGATCACACCACGCCCAACCGTGATGGTGGTTCCGGTCTCGGCCGGCTGCGGTGACTCGACTTGCGCCGGCGAGGCGACCTGCGCGGGCGACCTTGAGGCGATTAGGCCCAGCATACTTATCAGGAAAAGCGCGCTACAGAGCGAACGTTTTATCATGCTCGACCTCCCAAGGGAATGCCATTGCTTTCGCTGAGGCGCGTTCGCCAAGCAAGCGTTCCGAGCGTCGCCCCGGTGCGATCGTTCATCGACCGCTTTCTTCGCCGGAGAGTCTTTTCACACAGTTTCTCCACACAGTTTCTCACACTCTACGAAGCCGTGATTGTGGGCCCGGCAACGGACTGATACTATGAGCAAACCCAACACGAACCGAAATCGGAGAGGAGATGAAATGCTTTTACGGGGACGCCTATCACTGCGCTCTATTTGCAGTGCGACCGCCGTTACGGGAGCGCTAGCTTTGCTCGCGGGCTGCGGTGGATCGCAGCCGCAGATGACGCCGCAGGGATTCACGCAAGGCAATGGCTCGGCGGCTTCGCACTCGTTCGTGAGCCCGACGCGACGGTGCCCGCCGGCGAAGGGTGGGGTCAGCGTGACGCCGTGCAGAGTGGAACTGAATGCTTCGAACCCGGGCCCGATTGCGCTCTCGGTGCAGACGCCTGGCGGTTCTAAGGGAACGATCAAAGAGCACGATCTTTGCGGGGCTTTGGGCATCGCAACGATCAGTGGCTCGGGCGATTCCTGGAGCGTGACGGCCGGTTCGACGCCAGGCTCGTGCCGAGTCAGTTTCGCGTTATTTCAACAATGGCATGAAAGTTGGCTGGGCTCGAGCCGTTATCACCAACTCGATCTAGTCGGGACGGTTGCTAGAATCAGAGGGAGATGTAAATGTTCTCACGTCGACACCCAACGATGCGCTCCGTTTGGGGCGCCCTCGCGGCGGTCACGGCCACCGCGATAATCGCCGGCTGCGCTGGATCGCAGCCTCAAATGACTCCGCTCGGATCCACTCAAGCAAACAGCGTGGCCGCCGGGCACTCGTCAATGGATCCGGATAGCCGGCCTTGTCCGCCCCAGAAGGGCGCGGTGCGCGTTACGCCGTGCAGGGTGCACCTAAAACCTTCCAACCCGGGCCCCGTGACGCTAACGTTGAAAACGCCACATGGCTCGAAGGGAAAGGTCAGAGAGCACGACGTCTGCAGCAAGCTTGGAATTGCGACGATCACCGGCTCAGGAGATACCTGGACGGTAACGGCCGGTCCGAACCACGGCAAGTGTCTAGCAAACTTCGCGTATTCCAACAACGGACACAAAGTGCAGTACGGCCGAGCTTTTATTCGTAACAAAACCTAGTCAGGAACGGCAGCGCCGAGGGCGCGCAGCTGCGCCTCAAGCCTGCCAATGCGGGCGCGGGATCTGTCGGCATCGATATGATCGTATGCCGCGCCCGCGCCCCGCGTTATAGCGTGCAGCAAGTTACGCTCATCCGCCGTTAGCGGCGTGCCGTTGCTGCGCGGTCCGTAAAAGACGAAGCCGAAGACGGCGCCTCGCATCAGCAGCGGAACGACGAGCGACGGCGCTTTCGTGCCGCCCGGCAGGATCGTTTCGGCGCGCGGCCGTCCGTCGAGCACGATCGGCATTAGTTCGGCGCGCAGCTCGACGATCAGCGGATCCTCCGCGTCGATGGTTTCGGTTTCCTTGCGCGTCCATCCGCAGTCGGCGGTGCGCACGAAGGCGCCGTCGTCGCCCGTTGCGAGGAAAAGTGCGGCCGAGGTGAGGCCGAGCACCCGAACCGGCTCGTCGACGAGGAACTCTACCAGCGTTTTCTCCGAGGACGTATTTGCCAGCGACCGCGCGGCGTGACGCAGCGCCTCCTCGGCGCGCCGCTGATCGCGGAAGAAGAAGGAGTTCAAGAAGTTCTCGACGCGGCCGTGAAGCGCGTTGAGGGTAAAGCCGATTAGAAGTGCCGCAGCGAGGCTGACGTAAATCGCCGGACGCGTGCTTTCGAAGATCTGTTCGGCCCACCATTCGATAATCGCAAAGATCAAGAGCAGAACCGCGGTAATGCTGCCGTAGATCGCAGCGCGGCCGATCGCAAAACGAAAGTCGACGACGCGTTCGGAAAGGAATCCGTAGACGACGAAGATCGATCCCAGGAGCCCGAACCAGGGCAGCAACGCGACGGTCCAGTCTTGTAAGTTCAGCAACGGAATCGAAACGTTGCCGACCAGGGTGTTGATTACGTTAGTGATCGCCCAAGTGAGATCGAGGATCGGCGCCAGCGCGATACCGGCGACAACCCAGTAGACGCGACCGCGCGGAATGCCGGTCGCACCCGAGGCGATGTAAGCCAGCCCGGCGAGCACGACGATCAGCAAGAGTGCGTCTGAAAGACTCTGGAATATAAGCGTCGGCCCTGGGACGCCGTATTGCTGGTAGACCATCCAGACGATGGGATCGACCCAGATGAGGAAGACGACGAGCGAAAGGACGATCGCGCTGCCCAACAGCCACGGCCAGGCGCGGCTCGGGCGGCCGTAGAGTCTCTGCGCAAAAATCAAGATCATCAGTTGACTGGCCGGATAGACCACTTGTGCGGCGAGGTAGCTCGCGTAGCTGATCGGCCACGCCGCAAGGTCGAGCGGAATCTTGTTCACTTTGATTAGCATCAGCATCGTATAGATGTAGAATGCCAACGTAATCGGGCGCGGGCGCGCGAGAAAGAGCGCGCTGGCCAGCGCTAGTGATAGAAAGAAACACAACGGCGTACCAACGTACCGCGTAAGCGTCGCTCGTGGAGAAAAGTCGGGCGAGCTCGCCACGACCTTCGTGTGGAACGTTTGGCCGTCGCGCGTTACCCGGACGGGGATCGCCGTGTTCGCGTGGGCGCCCCCGATGAGGGCGAAGCGCTGCGGTCGAGTCAATATCTGCAGATCGATTCGATCGCCCGTTTTAAGTGCGCCGGCGTTCGAACCGGCCGTAAGCTCGATGCTATCGTCGTTCTGCTCGAAAAGTACTGGAAAGGTGCCGAGTTGCGTCGAGTGTCCTACTACCAAGACGAACACCACGACCATCAATACGGTGCCGATCGCAACGACGGCGAGCGATAGCCGATCGCAGAGAAAGTTCATCGCCGCCGTTAGGAGGCCGCTACGAGAATGCGACCCAACCGGTTCTGACGTTATAGATTCCACCTATCACCTGCACTTCGCCGGCCTCCATCTGCTGCGAGATTATGTTCGAGGTCGACGTCACCGCGTTCACGTTGATCGCAACGTTCTGCGCGATTGCGTTTTCAAGCCAATCGCCGGGAAAGCCGCGGGCCGCCTGCACCGCCGGCGTGACGGCGTCGACGATTCCTTGAATATGCCCTCGCTGTTCGACGCCGTCGCGCACGTAGGCCAGCGCGGCGGTAACCGCTCCGCAGCCGCCGTGACCGAGAACGACGATCAGCTTGATGCCCAGGACTTCGACCGCGAACTCGATGGAACCGAGGTTGTCATCGTTGAGGAAATTGCCGGCGACCCGGACGACGAAAACGTTGCCGGGAACTTGATCGAAGACGGTCTCGATCGGTACGCGGGAATCGGAGCAGCCTAAGACAACGGCAAACGGACTCTGGTCCCGCGCGAAGTCGCCGATACGTGGGCCGTACGGCTCGGATTGCGGGGTGCCGGCAAGGAATCGCGCGTTGCCGGCTTTTAACTGATCGAGCGCTTCGGCGGAAGTAAGACGGGTCGCCACGCCGGCACAGATTCGCGTTCCGACCGGCGTTGCTTGCTCGCCTCGGCTCACCGGAAGCGGCCACACCCCTTGCGGTGGCGGGCAATCTTATGGTAGTGTGACGGTCGGCTCCAAAGACCGTAGCCGGCCGCGAGGCCTTAATTTTCAAACTTCCTTAGGACGTAGGCGCGAAGCGCCGGAGCCCTGAGCGAAGCCGAAGGGTTACCGAGGACGCATTAGGATAGGTTTGGCATCGCCGACGGCGACGCGAGCTTTGAATGAGGCGCCTCAAATGGGGCGCTTTTCGTTTCATCGCAGATCGCTGTAAGACCGGAAGAACAAAAACGCCATGCCGACCGCTCGAAAAGAAGCATCCGTAGGAGAACTCACCGAGAAGCTCGCCGGGGCGAAGAGTCTCTTCCTGACCGATTATTCGGGGTTGACCGTCTCGGAGATCACCAAGCTGCGCGGGGAGTTGCGCAAGGACGGAAACACCTACTCGGTCGTCAAGAACACGCTTTTCAAAATCGCCGCGGGCGATCTCGCTAGCCGCCTGGAGAGCTTCCTTGCCGGCCCGACCGGAATCGTCTTCGCCGGAGCCGACCCTGTCGCACCGGCTAAGGCGCTCAAGACGTTCAGCGACACGGTCAAGCGCATTGGAATCAAGGCCGCGTACATCGACGGTCAGATTGTGGACGCAAAGCAAGTTGAGATACTTGCGAAGCTCCCGCCAAAAATCGAACTCATTGCAAATCTCGTCGGCACGCTCGCCAATCCGCTTCGAGGGCTCGTTACCGTGCTCTCGGGAAATCAGAGCGGCCTCGTGCGGGTGCTCGATCGCATTCGCGAACAAAAAGCCGGCGCAACTTCAAACGCTTAGATAAGGAAACGACCTACCATGGCAGTTGCCGAACTCATCGAACAGATCGATAAGCTCACCGTTCTCGAACTAGCGGATCTCGTCAAGCAGCTCGAGGAGAAGTATGGCGTCTCGGCGGCCGCGCCGGTCGCAATGATGGCGGCCGCGCCGGGCGGGGCAGCCGCACCAGAGGCCGAGAAGACCGAGTTCGACGTGATTCTCTCCGAGATCGGCGCCGAGAAGATCAAGGTCATCAAGGCAGTCCGCGAGCTCACGAGCCTCGGTCTGACCGAAGCCAAGGCATTCGTCGAAAGCGCGCCCAAAGCGGTCAAAGAGGGCGTCACCAAAGACGAAGCCGAGCAGGTCAAGAAGAAGCTCGAGGAAGCCGGCGCCAAGGTGGAGATCAAGTAACGCCGCAGGCGAACCAGGGTCTCCCGGCGTGGGCGCAGTTGCTGCCGCTCGTCATCGTGGTGGTGATTCTCGCCTATCGCCTATTACGTCCGCAGAAGATCAGCGTGACCCGTATGTGGGTCACGCCGATCATTCTCTGCGCCTTGACGGCCTGGGTCATCTACGCCAACCAGACGTTAAATCCGGCCCCGCCGCTTGAGATCGCGCTCGGACTAATCATTGGGGCGCTGGCCGGCATCCCGTTTGGCATTCTGCGCGGGATGCACACCGAGGTGCGCCCGACCGAGCGCCGAGGCGTCATGTATCTCGGCTCATCATGGGTCACGCTCATCATCTTTGCGGCCGCGTTCGGGCTGCGCTACGCGATCCGAGCGTTCATGCCGCAGCACGGCAGTCTCTCGGCTACGATCGGGGACGCGCTGCTGGCCTTCGCAATCGCGTTCATCGGCGCGAGCTACGTGGTTATTTTTAGAAAGTACGAGTCGCTCCAGAACGCGTAGCTCGCGTTCGCGTGCAGACGGTATGCGGGCGCGCCGCTTTTTCTTAGGGGTGCGAGCGAATGGCCGCCGGCGTGAAACCGGTTAGGCGCTTCATGCAGCGCGCCATGTGGCTTTGATTCGCGAATCCGGCCTGGAGGGCGACGTCGCTCAGCGGGAGCTCGCCGTGCACGATCAGGTCGCTCGCATGCTCAACCCGTCTTTGAATGACGTATTGGTGGACGGGCAGCCCGACCGATTCTTTGAAGATCACTTTGAAATGCGATGGGCTCATTCCAATGACTTGCGCCAGCTGCGCCAGCGACAAATCTTGAGCGAGGTTGTCGTGAATGTATTCGAAGACGCGCCGGAGACGGCGTTGCGAGAGTTTCGAGTCGATCCGTGGCGTTGCGGCCGGGACGTAGGCGCGCAATAGGTGCGAGGCGAGAGCGAGACCGAGACTGTCGCCGTATAGGCGCCCAAGCGGCTCGGACGATTCCAGCTCGGCCTTGACGGCCCAGCCGATATGCTCGATGCGCGGATCGCGAACGTGAAGCCGAGGCGCAATCGCAACGCGATCGGGATCGACACCCATCGCATCTGCGGCGCTGTGGAGTAAAGCCGGGCTTAAGTACATCGAAAGCTTGATGGTTGCCGATTCGGTTTCCCAGACGCGGGGCACGCCGGGCGGAACGATCTTTACGTCACCGGGAACCTGCAAGCGCCGCAAAGTTTCGCCGTCGCAGCGGCTGGTCACGAGCAGCGGCCGTCCGATCTGCATGCTGACGTTGTGGCGAACGAACTGCTGCTCCGAGAAGCCGGCTGTCGCGTCGTAGAGAATCGCCTCGAAGCCATTCCAATGGCGGTCTTTGCTGCTCGCGCGCGCAGTAAAGACCATCTCGCGGTCCTCGTGCCGGCTCCACGCGCGCTCCTGCCACATGTCGAATTAGGGTTAACGCGAACGGGCGCCCGAACCTGTCGCCAGCGGCTCAGACTGCGGGGCGGAACCGGGATTTACGCTGATTTGTAGTCCGTTTGTGTTCTAGATCGTCCGAACGTGCGCGACACCGCTGCGAACGGAGGCTACGCTTACCTCACATGCTTCATTGGAGGTTTACATGCCAAGCCGAGCCATAGTTTTTCTCTTTGCCCTGACAGCCGTCGCCGGCTGCGGATCGGGAAGCGGCGGCAACGCCGCCCTCCCAAGTCACGCCTTCTTTGCCTCGGGTTCCGGCAGTGGTTACACCGTGACTGTATTGTCTTCGCTTGGGGGCACCAATAGTGCTGCGAACTCCATCAACGGACGCGGCTGGCCGATGGGAACTTCGTTCCTGTCGGGCGACACGATCATGCATGCGGCCCTTTGGCAAAACGGCAGCGCGATCGACCTAGGGACCTTGGGTGGACCCAATAGCGCGGTCGAGTGGCCGGTCGAGAACAACCGCGGGTATATATCGGGCATCTCCGAGACGTCGAAGAAAGATCCGCTAGGAGAAAGCACGAGCTGGAGCTGCCATGCGTTCCTGCCCGATAACGGTAGCTCGGGCGATACATGTCTCGCGTTCGTGTGGCATAAGGGGCACATGCGCACGCTGCCGACGCTCGGCGGAAACAATGGATACGGCGCCGGAATGAATGAAAACGGCATGATTGCCGGTTGGGCCGAAACGAATAAGCACGACTCGACCTGCGTCGCGCCGCAGGTGTTGCAGTTTTTGCCGGCGGTATGGGACGCAAACTCGCGAAAGGTCAGAGCGCTCTCTCCGCTCACGGTACGAGGAAAGACCGATCCGGACGGCGCGGCTACCGCGGTCAATCGTCAAGGCGAGGTCGTCGGCATCTCGGGGATCTGTTACGAAGCCGTTGGAAGCTTTTCTGCCCAACACGCCGTGTTGTGGAAGAATTGGAAGCCGATCAATCTGAAGACGATCGGTGGACGTTCCTGGAACACGCCAACCGCCATTAACGACGACGGACAGATCGTGGGCTTTCTCAACCAACGCGGTAAAGCCGACCGGAATGGCGATCCCAATTTTATCTCGGTGATCTGGACTGATCCGAGGTCTGCTCCGACGATCATCGGAACGCTGCCGGGCGACTCACTCAGCGAGCCAACTTCGGTCAACAATAACGGCGTAGTGCTGGGCGTTTCGTTTCCCAGCTCGGACGTTTACGTTTGGCAAGCCGGCACGATGACGGATCTCACCAAGCTCGTGCTTCAGAGCTACCCACAACTGAAGCTCGTGAGCGTCGGTGGCATCAACGACCGCGGCGAAATCGCGGGTCAAGCCTGCGAACTGGTCAGCGGCGTCTGCCCAGCGTCCGGCGCGACGCTGGTAACTTTCTTGGCAACACCGAATAGCTGAGATCGTGGCCGAGTGCTCTATCGTCGAACTTCGACAATATACGCTGCGTCCGGGGCAGCGCGACGTGCTGATAGAGCTCTTCGAGCGGGAGTTTCTGGAGCCGCAAGAACTGGCCGGCATGACGTTGATCGGCCAGTTCCGCGTGCTCGGCGACGCGGATCGCTTTGTGTGGTTACGCGGCTTTGCCGATATGGAGACTCGCGCAGCAGCCTTGGGGTCGTTTTATGGCGGCCCTGTCTGGGCGGCCCATCGCGCCGCGGCCAACGCGACGATGATCGATTCGGACAACGTGCTGCTGCTCCGGCCGGAGCATCCGGGCTCGGGTTTTGCGGTAGCGCGTTTTGAGCCGTTTCCAACCAGCGCCGCCGTGCCAGCCCCTTCAACGTACGTCGCCAGGCTTCGCCATCTCGACGAGCCGGCAGACCGCGACGCCATCACCCGCGTCGAACGAACCGCCAGCGCCGTCGCTGCGACGAATGCCGGGGGCACCGCACTGGCTTGGTTCGTGAGCAAGCGATCCCCGAACAACTACCCCGCTCTTCCAGTGCGGGAAGGTGCGGACGTATTCGTTTCTTTCGCGTCCTTTCCAGATGCGGAGCGGGCCGACGAGTACGTGGACAACTTAAAGCCGCTCGACGGTTCTTCGGAGGTGATAAAGCTCACGCCGACGCCGCGCTCGCGCTTGGGGTAGGTTAAGAGGCGACGAGAAGCGACATAAGCGGCGCTTGAATGTCGCGATGACCATGCAGGATTCGCACTACGTAGATGTGCCCTCCTTCGATGCGATAGAAGACGACGTAGGGTAATACGGGAAAGGAGCGGATCGCTGGGCCGAACTCCGGGCGAAGCCTGCCCACGCGCGGATTCCGCGCGATCAGTCGCTCTAACGTTTCGGCCAGACGGTTCAGGAGTTGCTCGGCGATCTTCTCGCTGGCGTGGTCGCTGAGATGTCGCTCGATTTGGTCGAGGTCATCGGTCGCCCTGGGACCATATCGGATTGTCACGATTTAGAGCTGCGCCTCGCTTCTCTTCGTTTTGCAAGCTCCTTACGAACTTCCGCTCCGGTAAACGTCTTGCCGGCCGCGATCGACGCCTCACCCTCGGCTATGGCATTCCGCAGCCACTCGAGTTTTCTCGCCTCTTCCTGCATTAAGAGTCGAAGGCCGTCGCGAACGACCTCGCTTGCATGAGCGTATTCGCCTGAGGCCACCTTAGCATCGACGTACGCTTCAAGCTCCGTTGGGAGCGAGATATTTTTGGTGCCCATGAATGCACTCTAACAGTCTTGGCGTTTTTTGCCAAGTCGTTTTGAACGGGTCGCGTTCGCGGTTAGCGCAGGAAAGCGACCAGTAGCAGCGCGACGATGTTGAGCACCTTGATCATCGGGTTGATCGCCGGTCCGGCGGTGTCTTTGTAGGGATCGCCGACGGTATCGCCGGTGACGGCAGCTTGGTGCGCGATCGAACCTTTGCCGCCGTAGTTGCCTTCCTCGATGAGTTTTTTTGCGTTATCCCAAGCGCCGCCGCCCGACGTGAACGAGATCGCGACGAAGAAACCGGTAACGATCGAGCCGACGAGGATGCCGCCCATCATCTGCGCGCCGGTATCGCCGGGAAGCAGATTGAAGTACGAAAGGAGCACAACGATTACCGGCACGCCGACCGGAATTAGTGCAGGGACGATCATCTCGCGCAGCGCGGCGCGCGTGACGATGTCGACGGTCGTGCCGTAGTCGGGCCGCGCGGTGCCTTCCATGATTCCCGGAATCTCACGGAACTGACGGCGTACCTCTTCGACGACCGCGCCGCCTGCACGGCCTACAGCTTCCATCGAAAGCGAAGCAAAGAGATAGGGCAAGAGTCCACCGATGAAGAGGCCTGCGAGCACGAACGGATTGCCGACCGCAAACAGGTTGCGCACGCTTTCGATGCACTGCTGCGTTTCGCTGACGCCGCACTTGTGGTTCGTCAGCTGCTGAAGGAATGAGGCGAAGAGCACGAGCGCGGCGAGCGCCGCCGAACCGATCGCGTAACCTTTGGTGACGGCTTTGGTCGTGTTGCCGACGGCGTCGAGCGGATCGGTTACGTTGCGCACATCTTCCGGCATCTCGGCCATCTCGGCGATACCGCCTGCATTGTCGGTAATCGGCCCAAATGAGTCGATCGCCACGACGATGCCGGCCAACGAGAGCATCGCCATCACCGCAATACCCACACCGTACACGCCGGCGAACGAGTAACTGACTAGGATGCCGAGGACGATCACGATGGCGGGCAGGGCCGTTGCTTGCATCGAGACGGCAAGACCGGCGATAATATTGGTCGCGTGTCCGGTAATTGAAGCCTTGGCGATGCTCTGTACGGGCGGGAATTGCGAGCCGGTGTAGTACTCGGTGATGACGGTGATCAAGCCGGTGATCAGCACGCCGATGACGGCGCAGATGAAAATACCGGTCTCGTTGACGATCGTCTGGCCGCCGAAAACCTTGGCCGAGACGAAATAGAAGCCGATCAGCGAGAGCGCGCCGGCCACGATCATGCCTCGATAGAGCGCACCCATGATCTTCGTGCGGCGCACCTGTCCGAGTCCCACGGCGATCACGCCGATAATCGACGCTACGATAGAAACCGCTCCCAGCAGCAGCGGGAACGTCACGGCTTCCGGAAGCTTGTCGCCGAAGAGCAGGTTCCCCAGCAGCATCGCAGCGACGGTCGTGACGCAGTACGTCTCAAAGAGATCGGCCGCCATTCCGGCGCAGTCGCCGACGTTGTCGCCGACGTTGTCGGCGATTACCGCGGGGTTGCGCGGGTCATCTTCCGGGATCCCGGCCTCCACCTTGCCGACCAGATCCGCACCGACGTCGGCGGCCTTGGTGTAGATGCCGCCGCCGAGACGCGCAAAGACCGAAATCAGCGAGCAGCCGAAGGCGAGCCCGACCATCGCGTTAAGGGTCGTCGCGGTGTCGCCGTTGTTGACCTGTTGAAGGATGGCGTAATAGCCGGAGACGGCGAGAAGCCCCAAGCCTACGACCAACATGCCGGTCACCGAACCGCCGCGAAACGCGACGTTGAGGGCGGGCGTGAGCCCTCCTCGCGCCGCTTCGGCCGTGCGAACGTTCGCCCGCACCGAGACGATCATGCCGATGAACCCTGCGGCCCCCGAAAGAATCGCGCCGATCAAGAATCCGACGGCAGCCTCTTTGCCCAGTGTCGGCGCAAAGAGGATGATGACGGCCATGACGATCGCCACGATGCCCACGGTGCGGTATTGGCGCTGGAGGAACGCCATGGCACCTTCCTGGATCGCCGCGGCAATCTCGCGCATGCGCTGGTTCCCTGCCGGCTGCGCGAGCACCCAAAATGTCAGGGCGATGCCGTAGAGCACCGCGAGGACGCCACCAACGAGCCCGGCTCCAATCGCTGTTTGTGCGGTCATTTAAATCCTTATAGGTGAAGCAAAAAACCGGCCCGGCAGGCCGACCGGCTTGCCTACTCCGACCGGTCCCGCAAGTCCTATCCGCCCCGGGAGTGCCCGAGGGGAGGAAGAAGGCCCTCAGCGATGGGCGCGGTGGATTTCTTGGTGGTGGGCTGCGGACCGGCCGGAGCGACGGCGGCCCGAGAGGCGGCGCGCGCCGGAGTCGAGACGCTGGTTCTCGAGCGGGACGCGGTGGTTGGTCGCAAGCGAGTGTGCGCGGCTGGACTGCGCCCGGGCTTTTGCGAGACGTTTGGCCTGCCGCGCGAGATCGTGCATTGCGATACCCCGCGGCTCGCGCTCTTCAGCGCCGAGGGGGACGAATACGCGATCGGCTTTGGTCCGGGCCATACGACGACGCGCGAGGAGCTCGATGGCACGATGGCCGATCTCGCGGTTGGCGAAGGCGCGCGGATCGTCGCGCAAGCACTCTTTCGGACGATCCGCCGCGACCGCAAGCGCTTCGTCGTCGAGTACGCCGATCTAGCGGCCGGCGAACGACGTACGATCGAAGCGCGGTGCGTCTTCTTCGCGGTTGGCGCGACGGCACAGCTCGAAACGGAAGACTTCGGCAAACTCGCGATGGCGCGCTGGCGCAACGGGCTGCTGACGACGCTGCAATATCGCGTCTACCTGGACCGTCCGGCTGCGGAGATCGCCTATCGCACGCTCGAGCTTCATTACTACGCCGCGCGCGACGGGCGGCAAATCGTTGCCTGGATGTTCCCGAAACGGGATCATTTAGCGATCGGGCTCGGCGTGATGGGAAAGATCGCCGGTGAGCCGCTGCGCGCGGAGCTCGATGCATTCACGGAGCGCATCCGAGCGCGGCTCTATCCGGCTGCGAGCGTGCGTGCGCTCAAAACGGAGGGACATCTGCTCTACGGGGGATTTCCGAGGCCGAGCGTTGCCGACGGCGGCGTAATGGTCGGTGGGACCGCGGCCGGCTTTGTTGATGCGACGAACGGCGAAGGCATTTTTGAAGCGGCGCTGAGCGGCCGCTTCGCCGCCGACGCCGTTGCACGTCATCGAGCCGACGCCCGCCACGCGGCCGAGCACTATGCGTCCCTTGTTGCGGGACGTTTCCGGCGGCGGCTTTGGCACCGCGTAAACATCATGCACTACCTAGAAGCGCGTCCGCGCCGCTTCGGCATACTCTTCCGACAGCTCGCGGCGACGCCGCGTTTGGCCGAGGTATTGCTCAAAGACGATTGCGAACGAACGATTCGCGATCGTCTCTATCTATACGGGCAGGCCCTGCGCTTCGGCGCACGTTCCTTCGCGTAGCGCCGCTGCAGCCCGTTAGGATCGCTGCAGCGGCGCACGTGGTAAGTCATGGCGGCCGAAAACCGCAGCTAAGGGTTCGACCTACTGTTCGAGCCTGTGAAGGCTGTTATCGTTGATGTCGGTGTAATAGATCGCGGTGTTGGCGTCGTTGGTGCCGATCGCATAGACGCCAAAGATGGCGGCTGTCTTGCTCTTGTCGAGGACCTTGGTGGCGAGCACCTTTCCGGTGGTTGTCAGCTCGACCAAGCTGTTGCCATGCGCGTTTGCGACGACGAGGTTTCCGTTCGGCAGAAGCGTCATTGCAACGGGCACATCGAGCGGTGCTCCAGCCTTGATCAACTTAGCGCAGCTCGTCTTCGGGTACTTGCATTCGAACGTTTTACCGCCCTTTTTCACGACGATCTCGCTGGTAACGAGCAGTGAAGTGACGTCGTTGATCGAGACGACCGTGCTGTCCGGGCCGTCGGCAACAAACAGCGTGCCTTGCTTCGGCGACATGAACGCGAGACCTGACGGTCCGCGCGCGCTCCAGCCGGGCTTCTTGTTAACGGCAAATCCGGAGACGACTTCAGTCGGGGTGTTATTGCCGTAGTAGTTGACGCTAAAACTCACGATGCCGCCGGTCAGCGCATCGCTAGCGTAAATGTATTCGGCCGAGTAACCGCATTGCGACGCTCCGCCAACGCACGCGCCATCGACGAGGGAGAAGGGCGATGCCAGCGGCTTACCCCATGTTTTCTTGAGTTTACCGGCCGGCGAGTACTGCGCTACGACCTTGCTGGAAAAGGCGCTCGTATAAACGTCGTCGTTGGCCGGGCTGATCGAATCGTCGCTGCAACCTTCGGACTTCGTATTCTCCATGAAGGTCGCCGGTTTTGATCCCGGCGTCGGATTGAATACCTCGACCGTCGTTCCTTTGCCGGCGTCGCCCGCCTTGTTCTCAAAGTTACAAACGAGCACTTGGCCTTTCTTGAGCCTCTGATAACTGCTCGTAACGACCGAAATTCCGCGCGGACCTTTGTCGCCGTTCTTCGGATCGACACTCGAACCGATCACGACGTCTTTCTTGAGTTTTTTTAGGATAGATGTTGTATCTTCGGGCAACGCCGCGTCAGGCGTCGTAGCCAAAAGGCGCAACGCGGAGCCGGGCGCGTTGTAGGCGCCCCCTGGAACCGCCCCGTTTCCGCCGCATGCCGGCGTGGTAAGAAGCGCGCCCATGAGGAGAAGCGCCGCTTGTCTATTTGAGAATGCCATCGTCAACCTCGCAAGTAGCTTTGGTGTTTTAACGTAGATTGTTCTTCAAACGTGCCATTGTGCTCGCCCTGCACGAATAGGGAACCGGCGTCACTTTCCGGTGAAAGATCGCTACCCAACCGGCCGGATGCTAGCGTAAGGGCTTTAGCACTTACGACGGTGAGCAGCACTTTGACGGCCCGGCGTTTTCATCTGCTGGTGCACGAAGAGATACGCAAGAAGAAACGCGGAAGCGGGGTCGCGTCGCACTCGCGTCAAAAGTGTCCGATTCCGGAGGGTCGCAGTATGTTACGTTTGCGCATCGTCGGCGGCCTAATTGGCGGCATCGTATTGCTCGCCGGTTGCGGGGGAAGCACGATGCTTTCGCATTCATCCGTAACTGCGGTCGCCATTGAAGTTCCAGCGGGCCTAAAAAGGTTCCACTTTACCGGCACGCGCCAAAGTTTCGTCGTGCCGGCCGGTGTGAAGAAGCTCACAATCACCGCGATGGGGGCGGGCGGCGGCGGTGGCACCTCGGGCGCAGCAGCCGGCGGGAGGGGCGGGCTCGTCAAGGCCACGATCTCGGTGACGCCGGGAGAGAAGCTCGGGATCTTCGTTGGCGGCGCCGACGGCGGATTTAACGGCGGCGGCCGAAGCGGCGTAGGTATTGAAGGCGGGGGCGATGCCTCCGACGTGCGACAAGGCGGTGACGAGCTGACCGAACGCGTGCTCGTCGCGGGCGGCGGCGGAGGCGGCGGTACTCCCTGTCACGGTAACTCGTATTGCACCGGCGGCGGCTTAGCCGGTAACGGCGGCGGCAAAGTGGGCGCTAACGGCGGGGCCGGTTATGGCGCCGAGGGCGGCGGCCAAGGCGGAAGCGGCGGAACGCAAAGCGGCGGTGGCGCCGGGGGCGCTGGCGGCGGAGCGGGACTGCACTGCTTTGGCCGAGTGGGCAAGACCGGCAAACTTGGCGTCGGCGGTCGCGCGGGTATCAGTCTTTGCGCCGGAAACGGCGGCGCCGGTGGCGGCGGCTATTATGGCGGCGGCGGCGGCGGTGGCGGGGGTTACGCGCCGAGCTCGTTGGGTTTCGGGGGCGGTGGCGGCAGCGCGGGCGGTTCGTCCTACATCGAGCTCAGCGCGACGCACAAGATGAACAAGCAGGGCGGAGGATCTGCGAGCAACGGCAAGATCGTCATCGTGTGGTAGCGCTCCCGGCGGAAAACGCGCTTCCTTAAAGTTTCATCAGGGACCGTCGGCGCAGGCGTGGTAATGATTCGAGTACATGGGCTGCAGGCTGTAGACGCGTGCGTTGATGGCGATCTTCCACTGAAAGGTTTCGCATAAGTCGGCCAGCTCCGAATCGAATGTAAAGTTAAACCACGCGAAAGCCGGGCCGGGATCGGTGATCGATTCGAAGGTTTCGTGGGCAAGCGTCGACGCGGTAGAGTTCGTCAGCGCGCTGGCACCGGAGGAGCGGCGCGACGCGCAAAAGCCAACCTTCTGATACGGCTCGATCGAGACGATGACGGGTTGGGGCAGATCCTTGAACGCGACGCTCTCGTGGTAGGCGCAGAAGTTGTTCGTCTTTGGATGACCTGGTGAGTAGCAAAACCGCGTCCGATCGAAGCACGTCTCGGCGCCCTTAGGTAGAAAGATGTGATAGAGAGTCGTGTAGCCCGCGCTCATGCCGTTCTTATCGAGCGCGGCGTGCAAGACCGTCAAGAGGTCGTCGGCGTAGAAGAGATTCGTATACGTGTGGTACGTTACCGAGAACGATCCGCCGAAGGTGTAGCCGGCCGGCGGCGTATGCGTGTATTGTGTTAGAAGCGCCGCGAAGGTACTGCCGGTTAGGTTCTCTTGGAAGCCCTCCGGATCGCCCCAGCAGCTTTCACCGCCGCTCTTGCAGTTGACGTAGATGTTGAAGGCAGCCGCACTCTTCATGACCGGCCCTTTCTTGCGAACCAAATCGGCTGGATATTTCAGTCGCGCGTCGCCGCCGACCCGGTCGCCGGGTTGCTGCGAGCGCAGCGGCATGATGTGGTACGAGAGGACGCGGGCGGACCGCGCGCTCCGTTCATCGAGAGAAGTAACTGCTAGCGCTACCGGCGCTCGACCGGCTGATGGCAATTCGGCGGGCGCAAAGATCTGATTGGATGGGCCGCACGCGGCCAGGACGGTGCCGCAAAAAGCTAAGCTGAGAACTCGTATCGCATGGCGGTTCACGAAGATACCTCCGGAATGAAGCTGGCGGTGCGGTTCTCGTTGCGGATGAGATAGCCGATCGCGGCGAGCACGAAGGCCAAGCCGAGCACGCTCGCGGCGATGACGGCCATCGCACCGGCATAGTTCGGCGCGCCGCCAGCGAGCGGGATCTTCGTTGCGAGCACGGCTTCCATCTGCGCGATGCTCGCGGCAATCAAGTTGCCGAGCTGGTAAGTAAAGCCTGGGAACGTGCCGCGGACGTCGGCGGGTGAGAGCTCGTTGAGATGGGAGGGAATGACACCCCAGCATCCTTGGACCGCGAATTGGATCGCGAAGACGCCGAGTGCGAGCGCCATCACGCCGGCGCTGAATATCCACAGCGGAATGGCGAGCACGCCGATAGCGGAACAGAGCATTACGGCTGTGCGGCGGCCGATTCGCTGCGAAAACGCGCCGAAAAGCATCGAGCCCAGAATCGCGCCGAGCGCTCCGACGATTGCAAGCAACGATGTCGTTCCGGGTGAGAAGCCGTGCTGCTTCTGCAAGAACGTCGCGTAGAGATCCTGGGTGCCATGCGACATTCCGTTGAGAGCGGCCATGAACGCGATCGCATAAATGAAGAGCGGCCAATGCGCGGCGATCGACTTGAACAAGAAGTTGGGGGCGAGCGCAACGCGTTGCGCGCGGCCGGCGAGCCAGGCGGGCGATTCGGGAACGCCGGAGCGGATGTAGAAGATCAGCAGTGCGGGCAGCGCGCCGATTACGAAAAGGCTGCGCCAATCCCAGTGGGTGAAGGTGAAGACGAAATAGTAGACGGCAGCCGCCAGCAGAAAGCCCCACATGTAGCCACTTTGAAGGACGCCGCCGATGAAGCCGCGGCGCTCGGGCGGGAGCGATTCCATCGTAAGCGCCGCACCTAAACCCCACTCGCCGCCCATTGCGACGCCGTAAAGCGCGCGGAGCACCAAAAAGACGGCGAAGTTCGGCGAGAACGCGGTCAGCAGCTGAATGACCGAATAGCAGGCGATGTCGATCATAAGCGGCGTGCGGCGCCCGTAACGGTCGCCGAGCCAACCGAAGAGCAGCGCGCCGATCGGCCGGCACGCGAGCGTCAACGTAATCGCGCCGGCGACCTCGGCTATGGTACGGTCGAACGTCGTTGCGATGCGCGTAATGACGAACGTTAGAAGAAGAAAGTCGAACGCGTCGAGCATCCATCCGAGGAAGCTCGCGATGAACGTTCTACGAACGGCGCCGGTCACGAGGACCGTTTAGGGGGAGCTGGTGGGGGAGGTCGTCGGCGAAGGTGTTGGTGAGGGCGTCGGCGTCGAGCCCGGCGGAACCTGAGCGCCGTACATCGCGAGCAGCCAGATCTGGGTGTGCCGCACGGATACCTTCGGCACGGTGAACTGGAACTGAACCGTGTTACTGGTCGGCGTCGTAAACTTTTGATAGGTCCCGAGAATCTGATCCAAGCGCTTTCCGCGAAGGGACGACTCGTTGTAGAGCTGGAGCGCAAACACCCGGCCGCTGTACTGCATTGCCGGAAGCGTGTATTGCACGGTCGTACCGCCGTTGAGCACGAAATCCATGTTGCTCTGTAAGCGGATCGCAACGAGCGGCGTGACGTGCATGAACATCGGGTTGGGATTGGTCATGTTCGGCACGTCGCGCGGCAGCGGCTCGACCTGCAGCGTGACCATTCCGGCGGGCGTCGGCGTCGCCGTGGTCGTGTCGGAGCTGTCGTCGCTATCGTCGCTGCTGTCCGAGGACGGCTGCGGAGAAGGCGTCGGGCTGGCCGTAGGAGGCGCGGTACTCTTCGCACCCGGCGAACCGCTGGGCCCCGGTGACGCCGCTGGAATGTTGAAGGCCACCGTGCAGTTGTACTCCTGATTGAACTGCTGCACCAGCGGACACTTCATGCCGGTAGGACCCTGCCCGATCGGGTACTGCGCTTCGTTTGGCGCGAGCGTCGCGCCGGGATTCGTCAGTTGTTCTTGCCCGTTCATGCCGACGTTTGGACCGGCGATTTGATTGCCATTTCCGCCGTTGAGGCCGCCTTGGCCCGGCATCCCTCCACCGGACATCGAGCCCGGATTGGAAACCGGCGGGGCCATCTCTCCGCCCATGCCTCCCATGCCGCTATCTAAGCCGCTGCCCTGGCAGGAGCCCAGCATCAGAGCAAGTGCTGCGAAAACTACGCGAGCATCAAACTTCATCGTTTTCACTGCTTCGCCTCAACGGTTGTTCGTAGTTCGTCGACGAATGACTCGATCGCAATCGTGCGCTTCTCGTCGACGCCGCGCTGATTGACGTTCACCGTACCGTCCAAAACCTCTTGTTTACCCGTTACCAAGATATACGGCACTTTCTGGGTCTTCCAGTGCCGGATCTTGTATCCGAGCTTCTCGTTCGTTTCGTCAAGCTCAACCCGAAAGCCCGCCCCTTCAAGCCGATCGGCCACCGAGCGGGCGTAGCTCAGCTGATCCTCAGAAATCGGGGCTAGCACGACCTGAATCGGCGCCAGCCACGCGGGGAATGCGCCACCATAATGCTCGAGCAACACGCCAAAGAAACGTTCGAGCGAGCCCGCAAGTGCCCGGTGAATCATTACGGGGCAGTGGTCCTGGCCGTCGGCGCCCCTGTATTTCAAGCCGAAGCGAGCAGGCAAAACGAAGTCCACCTGCACCGTGCCGAGTTGCCAGTGCCGGCCGATTGCGTCACGCACGTTGACGTCGAGTTTCGGACCGTAGAATGCGCCGCCGCCCTCGTCGATTTCGAAGGGAAGTTGGTAGCGTTCCAACGCTTGACGGATTGCTTCCTCGGCGATTGCATCCGTATCGCCGCGGTCGTCCGCAGCTCGACTGGAGAGCACGTAGGTGATCTCACCGAAGCCGAAGGCTTGCATCAGGTGGCGCGCCTCCTCGAGCGTTCGATCGAACTCGCCGCGCAGCTGTTCGGGAGTGCAGAACAGGTGCGCGTCGTCAACGGTGAAACCGCGGACGCGCTCGAGCCCGTGCAGCACGCCCGACCGCTCGAAGCGATAGACCGTTCCGAACTCCGAAAGACGCAGCGGCAACTCGCGATAGCTGCGAAGCCGGCTGCGGTAAATGAGGATGTGCCCCGGACAGTTCATGGGTTTGAGGCGGAAGCGCTGACCCTCGACGTCTATCGGACCGAACATGTTCTGTCCATAATTCTCAAGATGACCTGAGATTTCGTATAGACGCTCGTTGACCACGTGCGGCGTGACGACCGCCTGGTAGCCACGCTGACGCAGGCCTTTCTCGATGAAATCTTGGATGATGCTGCGGACGACCGCGCCCTTCGGATGCCAAAAGGCTAGGCCCCCGCCGGCTTCGGGTTCGATCGAAAAGAGGTCGAGCTCCACGCCCAGCTTGCGATGGTCGCGGCGCAGCGCCTCTTCGAGACCTTTGAGATACTCGTCGAGTTGCGCGCGATCGTACCATGCCGTGCCGTAGATCCGTTGCAACATGCGATTGTGCTCGTCACCGCGCCAGTAGGCCCCGGCCACGCTCGTCAACTTGAAGGCGCCGATGGCTCCGGTCGAATCGGCGTGACCGCCGCGGCAAAGATCGGTGAAATCGCCGATGGTGTAGAGCGTGATCGGCTCGCCGTCGGGAATCTCGCGAGCGATCTCGGTCTTGTACGGATTTCCCGCGAAGGCCTCGACCGCTTCGGCACGCGCCACCTCTCGTCCGGTCATGGGGTAGTCGGCGGACACAATCTCGCTCATCCGCGTCTCGAGCCGCTCGAGGTCGGCGGGCGTGAACGGCTCGGCGCGGTCGAAGTCGTAGTAGAAACCATTCTCGATCGCCGGACCGATGGTCGGTTTGGCGTCGGGGAAGAGGTCCTGGACGGCGTAAGCAAGCACGTGAGCGGCCGTGTGGCGCAGCTCGGAAAGCGAAGAACGGCGATCGTCGATCATCGGGCCGCGCCTTCGTCCATTTCCCCCTCGACTCCGCTCGGGGTGACAGGGCGGCAGGCGCTAAGCCCTTCGACTGCGGCGCGGAGTCTACCGCGAGCGAGGTCGAACGGCGCCTTCGCTAACGACAGGATGGGAGGCGCGGGTGACAACGGGGTCTTAACGTGGCGTTAATCGGGCTAGCTTAAAACTAGAGCGTACCCATGCTGATGAGGAGTATTTTTTTGTGAGAGGATCGTTCGTTCGCTCGTTCGTGGCGGCCGCCGTTACGGTCGCTCTGGCGCTCCCCGCGGCTGCGGCGACGCAGCTCACCGGAGCCGGATCGAGCTTTGACTACCCGTTCTTTTCGAAAGCCTTCTACATTTATAGTCAGAAGAACCCCGACGTCACGGTCAACTATCAGTCGATCGGCAGCGGCGGTGGGATTCAACAGTTCACGGCTAAGAACGTCGATTTCGGGGCGACCGACGTGCCGATGAACTCCGAAGAGCTGTCGCGGGCCGCGCAACCGGTGCTTCAGATACCAGTAACCTTGGGCGGAGCGGCGATTGCATACAACTTGCCGGGCGTGACCGCGCCAGTCCGGCTCACCCGTGAGGTCATCGCCGACATCTATCTCGGAAAGATCCTCAAGTGGAACGATCCCCAAATCACCAAGCTTAACAAGGGCGTGAATCTTCCGGACATGCCGATCGTGGTCGTGCACCGATCGGACGGATCCGGCACGAGCTACATCTTCACTGATTTCCTGAGCCACGTCTCGCCGGAATGGAAGAGCAAGGTGGGAACCGGAAAGAGCGTCTCGTGGCCGGCCCCGAGCGCCGTCGGTGCCAAGGGTAACGAGGGAGTCGCCGGTCAGGTTCGCAGCACGCCGGGTGCGATCGGCTACGTCGAGCTGGCCTACGTCGTGGAGAATCATATGTCGGCCGCGCTCTTACAGAACCGAGCCGGCAAGTGGGTATCGAGCTCGGAGGCGACCGTAGCGGCGGCCGCGGCATCGAAGCCGGAGGTGAGCGCAACAAACTTCTCGATCGTTGACGCGCCCGGCGCCAACTCGTATCCGATTTCGGGATACTCGTGGGTCGTCGTCTACAAGAAGCCGGGAGACCGCGCAAAAGAACTCTACAACGTTCTTTCGTGGCTGGTCGGACCGCAAGGTCAGGCGAACGCGAAGTCGGTAGACTACGTCCCACTCCCGGCGAACGTACAGAGCGTGGCCTCGGCGACATTGAAACAGATGGAACACTGACCTCCGTCCTTTGATTTCGCTCAGAGGATGACAGAGGAACCGCGCTTTCGGCGCGTAGCGCGTTTCGTTAGCTTCGCCGACCGCGGCTTTGCCGCGGTCGTCTACGGCGGCAGCATACTCTTTGCGCTGCTGATCCTCGGGCTCTTCGTCGAGCTCGTGCTCGGCTCGTGGCCGTCAATCCATGCGTTCGGTCCTTCGTTCATTTGGAAGAGCGCCTGGGATCCGGTCGCGAGCAAGTTCGGCGCGTTGCCGATGATCTACGGCACGGTGGTGACGTCGTTCATTGGAATCGCCTTGGCTGCATTCGTCGGCATCATGGCGGCCGTGTTTCTTGCGGATTTCGCGCCGCGCTGGCTGGCCGCGCCGCTCTCGTTTCTCATCGAGCTGCTGGCGGCGGTGCCGAGCGTTGTCTACGGCCTCTGGGGTCTCTTCGTGCTCGCGCCGTTCGTGCGTACCGACATCGGGCCGGCGCTGCAGAAAGTGCTGGGCTGGACGCCGCTCTTTGCCGGTCCGATCTACGGCGTCGGTTTACTGACTGCGGGAATCATCCTGGCCTTGATGATCGTTCCGACGGTCACCGCGATCTCGCGCGACGTTATCGCGGCCATTCCGCGCGATCTTCGCGAGGCATCCATGGCTCTGGGCACGACGAAGTGGGAGATGGCAGTGCGGGTCGTGTTGCCGGCGGCGCGCGTCGGTATCTTCGGCGCGTGCGTGCTCGCGCTCGGGCGCGCGCTTGGTGAGACGATCGCCGTGACGATGGTGATCGGCAACCGGCCGCAGATCTCTGCATCGCTCTTTGCGCCCTCATATACTCTTGCGAGCGTCATCGCCAACGAGTTCACCGAAGCGACGACCAGCATTTATATCAGCGCGCTGATACAACTGGGCTTGATCCTTTTTGTCGTTAGTATCGTCGTCAACGCGCTCGCGCGGCTGATGATTTGGAGCGTACGCGGATCGACGTGATGTCTGCATCTCGGCATTTAGGCAAACGGCGCATCTACGGTTCGCTCGGCGTCGCGCTCGCGCTGGGCTGTGCGGCGCTCGCGGCCGGCGCGCTGTTGGTGATTCTCGGTTACGTCGTCGTCCAGGGTGCTGGTGCGATCAATTGGGAGTTTCTCACGCAGCTTCCGCACCCGGTCGGCGTGCCGGGCGGCGGCGTCGGAAACGGCATCTTGGGATCGGTCATCGTCATCGGGCTCGCCACCGCGATGGCGGTGCCGATGGGACTCTTAAGCGGGATCTATTTGGCGCTCTTCGGTCGCGGCGCGATTGCCGAAGGGTTGCGATTTCTCTCCGACGTGCTTTCCGGAGTGCCGAGCATCGCGATCGGGCTCTTCGCTTACGCGGTCTTGGTTGCGCCGCTGAAGCATTTTTCGGGCTTCTCGGCTTCGTTTGCGTTCATGATGTTGATGCTGCCGCTGCTCGTGAGGACCTCGGAGCAAGCGATTCGCTCGGTGCCGCAGACGGTGCGCGAAGGCGCGCTGGCACTTGGCATGTCGAACTTCCGCGCGACGATGAAGATCGTGCTTCCAACAGCGCGGCCGGCGATCATCACGGCACTCTTGCTGGCGATCGCGCGCGTGACCGGAGAGACGGCGCCGCTGCTCTTCACGGCGTTCGGCAGCCAGTTCTGGCAGACGAATCCGAACCAGCCGATGGCGGTGCTGGCGCTCCAGGTTTTCAACTACGCGATCTCGCCGTATCCGAACTGGCAGGCGCAGGCGTGGGGCGGAGCATTGCTGTTGGTTTTGGCCGTCTTCGCGTTGAGTCTCGGCGCCCGATTCATGCTCAGCCGCACGATGCGGGGGCTCGAGAGTTGAGCGCGACCGTGGCCGGGACCCGTCCGGACGTACTGGCTGCTGACGATTTGAGCGCCTACTACGGCGAGCGCAAAGCAGTCGGGAACGTAACGATCGGGTTTGCGCGCAAGGCGGTGACCGCGTTGATCGGGCCATCGGGTTGCGGGAAGACCACGCTTCTGCGCTGTTTCAATAGAATCCACGAGGTCGGCTTCGACGCGCGGGTCGAGGGCAGCGTACTCCTCGACGGTCAGGACATCTACGCGGCTGACGTTGACCCGATGTCAATCCGGCGGCGTGTCGGGATGGTCTTCCAGCGCCCGAATCCGTTCCCGACGCTTTCGATTCTCGACAACACGCTGGCGTGCGCCGGCAGAGGGGTCAATCGCCGTCAGAAGGTTGAAGCCGCCGAGCGCGCATTGCGATCGGCCGCGCTTTGGGATGAAGTGAAGGATAAGCTGCGCACCAGCCCACTGCGGCTTTCGGGTGGACAGCAACAGCGGCTTTGCATTGCACGCGCGGTCGCGGCCGAGCCGGAAGTTTTGCTGATGGACGAACCAACTGCGTCGCTCGATCCGATCGCGACGGCCGTGATCGAGGAACTAATGGCGAAGCTTACGGACGAGTTCACGATCGTCGCGGTGACGCACAACATGCAGCAGGCTGCCCGCGTCTCGGACTTCACGGCATTCATGCTTGCCGATGAAGACGGCATCGGACGGCTAGTCGAAATCGACGAAACCGCCAAGCTCTTTACAAAACCGAGCGATCGCCGAACCGAGGATTATATTACCGGGCGATTCGGTTAGCGCCACTTAGCCGCTGCACGAGCCGGTGGGCTCCTCGTTTACGGCTTGGTAGCGGCGGCGGCCCTCGCACAGTTTATCGTACTCTTTTCCCTACAGCTTGCTTACGTTGCTCTCTCTCCCTCGTGCGGGCCGTCGCCTTTTGGGGAACAGGTAGGGAACAGCCAGCATTGAAAAGGGGCGGACACCGTGGCTATTCGTTTTGACTGCGCCGCGCTTGGCGCACTTTTGCTAGCTACGCTTCTGCAAGGTTGCGCACTCGCGCCAGGCGCTAGCGAGCCCGCAGGTTCGCTTCCGCTCGCGCGTGCACTTACGGTTCCGCAGACGCTGGCGCCGAGCGAAAAGCCGAATGTCAGATCGGGCGGCATATGGGTGTATACCGCGCAGCTCTACGGTGAAGATTTGGCGGTCTATAAGCGAAAGGGTCTTGCGTTAACGTTTTACACCAGCCTCGGCAAGGACGTATCCGCACCGCAAGGTACGGACGCAACCGTTAATGGCTGGTGGTACGTGGCCAACAGCGGTCGCTCCAACGTACTGGTGTATAAATCGACCAATCGCGGTCCGAAAGGGCCAGTCGCGAAGCTCGACGATTCGACAGAGTTTCCCGTCAACGTCAACGTGATCCCGAGCCGCCGGCTCGTTGCAGTTTCGAACTACGAGACGGTTAGCGGAGGGCCGGGCAGCGTCAGCGTCTATTTGAACCGGCACAGAGAGCCTGCGCGAATCCTGAAATACGGCAACGACCCGCTCGAAGGCGCAGGCGTCGCGATCGATCACAACGGTAATTGCTACTGGAGTTTCAACGACCCCAACACGCACACCGGCTCTGTCGTTGAATTCGTCAGATGCCGCGGAGCCGGCCAGGTTGTCGTTCCCGCGATTGCGTCCGCCGGCGGAATCGCCCTTGACCAGCGCGACGATCTTTACTACGTCGACAAAACCGCGGGGATCTATCGCTGCAGTAAAACATCGCGGTGCACGCTCTTCGCGACGGGCTTCGGTCTTCCGGTGAACATCAATTTCGACGTGAGGCAGAAGCACCTGTGGGTCGCCGATGCCAGCGGTTACATTGACGCGGTCGATGCGACGACGGGAAAGATCGTCTATCAGAAGGCGGCCGAAGGAGGCCCGACCGATCCGCCGTTTGGAATCGCACCCGCGCCCGGCGGGTAGAGCGCAACGCTCGAGTTCCCGGCACTCCTCAAGCAGTTTCGCGTAAAGGCCGGCCTTTCGCAGCAAATGCTGGCGGACCGCGCGCTGATCAGCGTGCAGGCCGTCAGCGCGCTCGAGCGCGGCTACCGTAAGGTTCCCTATCGTAAGACGCTAGAACGGCTCGCCGACGCGCTCGGGCTTCCAGAGGATGCCCGCGCGGCGCTCGAGCTCTCGGCCCGCCGAGCCCGCGGCTCACGCTCGCCCGAATACGAAGTTCACGCGCTCCACAATCTTCCGCGGCAGCTAACCTCCTTCGTCGGGCGGGACGAGGTCGTCAAAGAGATCGCACAGCTCGTTACGACGGCACCGCTCGTCAGCATCGTGGGGACGGGCGGCGTCGGGAAGACGCGCGCAGCCATCGCGGTCGGAATGGAGTTGCTGGAGCGATTCCCCGACGGCGCGTGCTTCGTTGCGCTCGCACCGCTGCGCGAAGCATCGCTCGTCGTGAACACGCTGGCTGCGGCCTTGCGCGTGCAGGAATCGCCGAACCGGCCCCTCCTGGTGACGGTTCTCAGCCACCTGGCAGACAAGCAGCTCTTGCTCATCTTGGACAACTGCGAGCATGTCATCGCGCAGGTGCGACGCGCTGCCGCCGCAGTGCTGCGAGATTGTCCGGGCGTCAGCGTGCTGGTTACGAGTCGCGAGCCCTTGACGATGGCCGGCGAACGCGTTTATCGGATTCCGCCGCTGGCGGTTCCACGCGCGGCGGGCGTTTCGCCGGAGGAAGCGCTGACCTACGGGGCGGTTGCGCTACTGGCCGATCGCGTCCAAGCGGCGGACGGGCGCTTTCAAGTGGCGCCGCAGAATGTCGCGGCGATCGTCGAGATCTGTCGGCGCTTGGACGGGCTTCCGCTGGCGTTGGAGCTTGCCGCGGCGCGCGCAACGGTGCTCTCGCCGTGGCAAATCGCAGCGCGACTCGATCGAGTTTTCGACCTTCTGGCCGGAAACGGAAACGCGGACCTTCCGCGCCATCAAACCATGCGCGCGGTGATCGATTGGAGCTACGCGCTGCTCTCGTCGCCGGCGCGCACCCTTTTCAATCGGCTCGCCGTGTTCGCGAGCGGCTTTACGCTGGAGACCGCGACGGCGGTCTGCGCCGATCGCGATCTTCCGGCCGACGACGTATTGGAATCGCTCTCCACGCTTATCGCACAATCGCTCGTGGCCGCCGACTTCTCGTTCGATACCGCGCGCTATCACCTGCTCGAGGTTACCCGTCAATATGCGCTGGAGCGAGTCGTAGAGCGCGGCGAACGTTCGGTCCTCGCCGGCCGTCATGCGCGTGCATTTCTCGAGGTAGCAAAACGACTCGATCGCGATTGGTCGACGGCTCACGAACGCACCTGGTTCGAAGAAGCCGAGGCTGAGTTGGACAACTTTCGGCAAGCTTTGAAGTGGTCGCTGGCGGCGCGGCACGATCTCGAAACGGGACGCCTTCTCGCAGCGGCGCTGGCAAGGATTTGGTATTCGCTTTCACCCTTGGAAGGCCGGCGCTGGGTACGCATAGCGATCGAGTCGATCGACGACCAAACGCCGCCGGCAATCGTGGCGGAGCTGCACATTGCCGAAGCTCGACTCTGCGGCGCTCTCGGCGAGTATGCGGCATCGCACGATGCTGCCGAGCGCGCCTTACGACTTAGCGAGGCGCTCGACGACCTCCAGATCGCGCGTGCACGGGAAGTCTTCGGCAGCGCGCTAAGCGCGCTGGGGCGTACATCAGAAGGCGAGGCCGTGCTGCAGGCGGCGCTCGTCTCCGCAAGGCAGCTAGAAAATCGCGCGCTCGAGGCGCTCCTGCTCGGTGACCTCGGAACCGCACGTAGCCGGAGCGGCGACATCGAGGGCGCGCGCAGCCACTACGCCGAGGCACTCGCTCGTTACATGCCACTCGGGCTCGAACGTCCGGCTGCATCGATCGCCGGACACTTGGCGGAAGTGGAGTTTGCTGCCGGCGACGCTGCCGCAGCATTGCAGCGGGCTGAAGAGGCACGGGTCGGGCATGAAGCGACGCACAATCGCCGTTCCGTAGCGAACGATCTGTGTAACATGGCGGCTTATTTGATCGCGCTCGACTGTTTTGACGACGCGCGGTCGCACGCAACTCGGGCGCTGGCGGCTGCACGCGACGTCAAGGCGACGGTTCTGACGGCATATATTCTCCAGCATTTTGCGGCGGTCGGAACATTACAGGGCGTGTCGGATGCAAAGAATTCGGATTTATTGGAGCGCGCCGCGATGCTGGTCGGCTTCGTCGATGCGCGGCTTGGAGCGCTCAAGGCGCAGCGCGAATTTACCGAGCGCCAAGAGTACGATCGAGTTCTAGCAGCCATAGGCGACCGATTCGGAGAGCGAGCGCTCGAGCTCACGGCGTTGGGTGCTCACTGGAACGAAGAAAAGGCGATCGCCGTCGCGCTGGAGCTCTAAGCTTTTTGAGGAGGGACTTGGCATCTGCGATGCTTCTGTAGTATGGTTGGGGGCGCATAGGGAGGAAGCATTTTGAAGGTTGTAAGTCTCGTTGCTATTGCAATTGCTCTAACGGCGTGCGGTGCGGTCAATCCGTCCGCCGCGACGTCGCCGACGTTTCAGCGCTAGGGTTCCGATCCGCCGGTTTACTTGTCTTGCATAACGACGGATCGCTTGTATCAGCGTCCGTGGCGAATCGAAGATGCCGACGCGGTCTTTGCGATGTACGCGAAGCCGCACGTCATGAGGTGGATACCCGGTGGCGTGTGGGACCGCAGCCAGACCGAGAAGTTCGTGGCCCGCATGGTCGAGGTGCACGAACGGCAGCGCTTCTGCATTTATCCGGTTCTGCGCAAAGAGAGCGACCAGATCATCGGTCATTGCGGGCTAAACAATCTCGAGCGAGGTCCCGAGATCGAGATCGCCTATCTTTTCGACGAGCCGCTACTGGGGTCAAGGCTTTGCCACGGAGATTGCGGGCGGCGTTCTCGAACGCGCGTTTCAAACTGGAGACGTCGAGCGCATCGTCGCGGTGGCATTTCCGGAGAACGTTCGATCTATCGGCGTAATGCAGCGGATCGGCATGCGGCCGATCGGCATCGCCCGCCACTTTAACGCCGACGTCGTTAAGTACGAGGCTCTTCGAAACGCGATTGTGGACGCGGCGCCTCACATTTTGTGAGACGGTCCTACGTACGGAAACTCGGCGAGCAGATCGCTATGAGGTTGGATCCCATCTCCAGTGACCTTCCCATCCGTGAACACCGAAAGGAAATGAGCGACGGCGTCGTCGGTGAGCGCGCGGCCGTTGCTCGGGTACGAGGCTTGGCGCCCCGCCTGATACCGCAACATGTCGGGCAGCAGCGTGGCTGCGGCGCGCGTCGCCTCCTCCGGCGTGTACCCACCCACGTGTTCTAGCGAGTGCGCGAATAGCGCGATGAACTGCGCGTCCTTCGCCGGTTCGCCCGCAAGATAGGCGCTTTTGTCGTCCCCGGCAAGGAAGGGGTCCTGTTGGGTTAAACCCGACGGACGGGTGAACGTCCATAATATCGGGACCCGAGTAATGGTGAGACATAAAATCAAGCGCCACCGCGGACGGACCGGAACGTTGCGCGAACGTCTTCGCTGAAGAGTTGCGGCTGTTCCCAGGCCGCGAAGTGACCGCCAACATCGTGCTTCTTGTAATAGACGAGCTTTGGATATGCTTTTTCAGACCAGCTCTGCGGTGCGGCATAGATCTCATGCGGAAAAGCACTGACGCCGGTCGGAATGGTGACGCCCTTGACGTCGAAGAAATCGAGCTTATTCTCCCAATACAGGCGCGCCGACGAAATGCCCGTCTTCGTCAGCCAGTACATTGTAATGTTGTCGAGCACGTCGTCACGCGAGAGGCCGCCGGGGTTTCCGGCGAAGGCCGGCGCGATCATCTCATAGCTGTCCTTGTCGTGATCGAGAATCCAGGCCGCCAGCCCGACCGGCGAATCCATCAATCCATAGAGCGTCTGCGGGCGGTTGCTCATCTCGACGGCGTAGCCAACATGATGCGCGTAGAAGTCCTTGAGCTGGTCGAACGCGTGCAGTTCATCGCCGGAAAGGCCGGCCGGTGCCGGGCGGCCCAACTTGGCGGCAGCCAAAATGTCGGCTGGTACGGTACCCGGCATGTTGCTGTGAATGGCTTGCACTTGCGCCGGCGCGAGCAGCGCGAGTTCTTGCGTGACGGCAGCGCCCCAATCGCCGCCTTGGGCCACAAACTTCGGATAACCAAGGCGCTCCATCAGCGCAACCCACGCCTTTGCAACTCGCACCGGGTCCCAGCCGAGGGTCGTCGGCTCGGGTGAATACCCGTAGCCCGGAATTGATGGAATCACCAGATGAAATGCATCCGAAGCGCTCGCACCGTGCGCCGTGGGATCGGTAAGTGGGCCGATGATCTTGGTCTGCTCGATGATCGAGCCGGGCCACCCGTGCGTGACGATCAGCGGCAACGCTTGTTCGTGTTGCGAGCGGACGTGAATGAAATGAATATCCTGCCCGTCAATCTCGGTCACGAATTGCGGTATTGCATTCAGTTTGGCTTCGCATTTGCGCCAGTCGTAGTCGGTCGCCCAATATGTAGCGAGCGCCTGCGTGGTCGCCAACTGCACGCCCTGCGAATCGTCCGAAACGAGTTCCCGCGTGGGCCAGCGCGTCGCCTTAATACGCGAGCGCAGCTCGACAAGTTCCGCTTCTGGAACGTTTACCTTGGGAAACGCGCGGACGGAAGTCGTTCCGCTCGCGTTTGGTTCTTGCACTTGCGTCATATTTCCAGTCCTTTTTGAAGCGTTTTTGCTTGCAGTGGATCGCGAGCAGCCGGCCATCGCCAGTTGAGCAAAGGCAACGCTGATCGTCGCCGCCCTAATGAAACGGCGGCGATCGACCGTAAACGGTTCCGGAGCGCGTGCGAGCATCGTGGCCGAGATCCTTTCTGAAGAAATCGTCGTGCAGCAGGTTACTTCTCCAGAATCGTTTGGGTACTAATTGATAGCAAGCCAAGCGGGCAACTGTCAAGGCTTTCAACAGATGATCTTAGTTGCGGCGACAGGCTGGTTGGATGAAACGTTGTTGGCGTAAGAAAACAGCGAGCTCGCATTGCGAGCTCGCTGCCTTTCCCTGTGCGCTCAGGAAGACGGCTTATTTCCGTTCTATCGTGCTGACGGCGGCGCCGATCGGTTCGACAAAGGGCGCGCTGTTGTTGTAGTTGGTCGGCGAGCCGCCGGCTTCATACGGCCAGCGGTTCGCGGTGGTCGGCGTGTAGCCGCAGGACTCGTAGTCGGGCCCGGTAACGTACCTCTCCTTGTCGGCGGCGATTACGCCTTGCACGAGGTCGCAGACCGACCCGCCCTCATAGTTGGTGAGATTGGTCGTGGCGGTTATCGTTCCGGTCGAGCCGGCGATCGAGACCCAGTAGATGCACGACGAAGTCGTGCCGCCGCAGGCTTGATCTCCCAAAGCAAGATAGTTGCCGACCTTATACCACTGAACCATGCCTGCCGTGCCGAGCGTACCGCCGGTGAGACTGATGAGCTGCGTATTGCTGCTGCCGGCGGGGAGCTCGCCCAGGTAACTGCTGAGTCGGCTGGCATTTGTGCCGTCGAAGAAGAGATTACCGCTGGGGTCGTAGCCCGCAAAAAAGTATTCGTAGATGCTCGGGTTGGAGTACGCCGTACCGCTGCCGGAAGCGTTTGCGAAGACCATGATGTCGCCGGGGCCGCTCACACTTTCGATGTCGGTGACGGCGAGATCGCCGTTTGATTTATTGATGGCGCAGGCGGCTGGGTATTCGTTAGATACAGGAAGCGTTCTGAGGAGCGTTCCGGTGCGCGAGTAGAGCTCCATCTCCTGTGCTCCGGTATTAGCGATCCAGATATTACCGCTAGCATCGGTACAGGCGCCTTCCGGAAAGTCGAAGCCCGTGAGCGTTCCTTTGAGCGCCATGCTGGGCAGCGCGAAGATGAAGACTTCACTGGCGCCATAGTCGGGGACGAAGAGCAGGCGCGGCGCGCGTTTCGCGTCGGGCGATACCCACGATTTGTGGTGGTCCGGCCGGATGCGCGCGGGCCCGACCGCCGGCACTGGAACCATTCCGTGTTTAGCGGCGTTGGGTGCCGTCGGTGCTAGGATGGACGATTGCTGTGTGTTATTGCTGGAACACGCGGCGAGCATGGCTGCGACCGCGCAAATGACTAACGTCTGTCGGGTCATAGTTGCCACCTTTCGTCTAGTGCGAAACCACGGGCTGTGAGCTTCACTCGGCGGGCGCGTAGACCTTTGGCGGCCGCGGCGTCTTGTACGTGGCGCCGCTCGGAGGGGTAGGTGTATTCTTGAGGTGGGGTGCCCCCTTCGTAAAAGGAGATCCCAATATGCGATTAGCTACTTTGGCGGTTATTGTCATCGCCAGCTTTGCGGCCTTCACAATTGGTCGAGTGACCGCGCCGGAAACGGTGCAAGCCGCGGTGCCCGCCGTGAGGTTCTCGCACTTCCAGTGCTATACGGCGCAGCTCCAAGGATCGTTCAGCGGCGCATTGGTTGCGCTGACGGACCAGTTCCAGAAGTACAGAACCAAAGTCGGACCGGCTCAGTTTTTCTGTACGCCGGTCACCAAGCACGTAATCTCCGGCCCGAACATGCAGGTGCCGCAGCCGGCGGACCATCTAACCTGCTACCAGATTCAAGGTCCGGCGATTACGCAAACGCGACCCTTTGCGAATCAATTCGAACGGGGTAACGTCACGGTCGGTATGCCCACGCTCCTGTGTTTACCAACAAATAAGCAGGGCTGACGAAACAGCCGGGAGGCCCGCATCCTCCGTCCTTCGAATTTGCAGGGACGGAGGATGCGACTGTGTTTGAAGGTCGGGTGGCGTTGGTTACGGGCGGGGCTCGCGGAATCGGTCGGGCCATCACCGAGTGCTTGGCGCAAAGCGGAGCATCGGTAGCAGCGGGATATAGCCGCGACCGCGAGAGCGCGGAGAAGTTCGCCCAGCAGATGGCCGAAAAAGGCGCCTCGGTGTCGATCCACCAAGGTCGGGTCGACGACTTCGAGGACTGCAATCGCGTGGTCAAGGAAGTGATGGACCGCTTCGGGCGCGTTGACTACCTGATCAACAACGCCGGCATCACGGTAGACAAGACGGTTCGCAAGATGACCGTCGACGATTGGCATCAGGTGCTCAACGTCAACTTGTTGGGCGCCTTCCAGATGACCAAGGCGGTGCTCGAGCATATGATCGCGAGAGGATCCGGCCGCATCGTCAACATCAGCTCGGTCATCGGGGAGACGGGGAACGTCGGGCAGGCGAACTATGCCGCGTCGAAAGCGGGTTTGTTCGGCCTTACGAAAAGTCTCGCGCTCGAAATGGCGCAGCGCGGCATCACCGTGAACAGCGTCGCGCCGGGATTTATCGAAACCGAGATGGTCGCCGCGATTCCGGAAGCCGCGCTCGCCAAGGTCGTGGAGAAAATTCCACAACGGCGGCTGGGCAAACCCGAAGAAGTCGCGCGCGTCGTTCGCTTCTTATTGGAGGACGATTCGAGCTACATTACCGGCGCGGTCTATTCGATCAACGGCGGCTTGGATATGTAACAGCCCTGGCGAGCGAGATGGCGAGGTGCAGGCGGGCGGGAGGTTTCTGAGCCGGACGTTGGGTAAATCTAGCGCGTGGATAGTTTACCTCTCAAAGGACGAATCGGAATTGTAACCGGCGGCGCCCGTGGCATCGGAGGCGCGATCAGCACCCTGCTCGCCAGCGACGGAGCGACCGTGGCGGTGCTTGGGTTGCCCGAAGACCGGGCGCGCGCACAAAGTCTTGCGGCGCGGTTAAACGGAGCGGCGACTCGCGTACACTTCTATGAGACGGACGTCGGGATCTATGCAAGGTGCAAGGAGGCCGTGGCGGCCGTGCTTGGCGAGCACGGGCGCGTCGATTTTTTGGTGAACAACGCGGGAATCACTCGCGATCACACGGTCCGCAAGATGACGGTGGAGGAATGGGAAGCGGTTCTGCAGGTCAATCTGTCAGGACCGTTTTTCATGATCAAGGCCGTACTCGACACGATGGTCGAGCAAGGCTTCGGCCGGATCGTCAACATCAGCTCCGTCGTCGGCGAGAGCGGAAACTTTGGGCAGGCGAACTATGCCGCCGCAAAAGCCGGCTTGATCGGGCTGACGAAGACCGTTGCTCTCGAGGTCGCCAAGCGCGGGATCACCGTCAACGCGGTCGCCCCGGGCTTCATCGACACGGACATGACGCGCGCCATGCCGGTGCAGGCCATCGAATCGGCGATCGAGCAGACTCCCGGCCGCCGGCTGGGGCGTCCGGATGAGGTAGCGCAACTCGTGCGTTTCTTGCTCGACGAAAACTCGGGATACATTACCGGCGCGGTGTACAATATCAACGGCGGTTGGTACATGTGAGCGTTGACGAGAAAATCGCACCTGAGGAGCTAAACTACGGCATCGACGTGACCGGGCTCGACCCGGCGTCGCTTACGGATGCTCTGCGAGCAGTCGTCGCGGACGTCATGATGGACCCGATGCGGATGAGCACGTGGCTGACCGGCTTCGCCCTCGCCGAGCAGAACGTCGGGCTCAACATGCTGCGACGCTTGGGAGGTCAAGGGCCCTTCGACTTTCGACAGGCTCAGGATGAGACCGGCGCCAGCGGTGGGACTAAGGACAAGCGGTTTGCGGAGCCGGAGTGGAGCAGCAACCCGTTCTTGGCCGGCGTCGTAGAAGATTATCGCGCCCGCACGCAGGCGGCCATGCAACTCGTCGACTCGGCACGCCTTCCGGAGGCAACGAGGCGCAAGGCTCGCTTTGCGATGCAGCTGATGTGCGACGCGTTCTCGCCGAGCAACGTGCCGTGGCTCAATCCCGGCGTCGTGAAAGAGGCGACCGAGAGCGGTGGGATGAGTCTGGTTCGGGGGCTTCAGAACCTCTTGGACGACGTGGAGCATAACGGCGGCTATCCGCGGCAAGTGGATAAGACGGGCTTCGAGCTTGGCGTCAACATCGCAGCAACGCCCGGGCGTGTCGTAATGCGCAACGACTTGATCGAACTGATCGCCTACGACCCGCAGACGCCGCAGGTCCACGAAGTTCCGCTGCTCTGCAGCCCGCCGTGGATCAACAAGTATTACATTATGGATTTAGCGCCGGGGCGCTCGTTCGTCGAATGGGCTCTGCAGCACGGGCACCAGACGTTCATGATTTCTTATCGGAATCCCGACGAGTCGATGTCGAGCTACAGGATGAGCGACTATCTTCGGCACGGCGTGCTGGCGGCACTCGATGCGGTGCAAGAGATCACCGGCGCGCCACGCGTGAACGTCGCGGCACTCTGCCTCGGTGGCACGCTCGCTCTGGTCGCACTGGCCTACTTGGCGGCACACGGGCAAGGCGACCGGATCGCGTCGACGACGTTGACCAACACGCTCGTGGACTTCAGCATTCCCGGCGATCTCGGCGTCTTTACAGACGAGGACACGATCGCGCGACTCGAAAGCCGCATGCGGGAGCGCGGCTATCTCGAACCGGCGGAGATGGCGCGAACCTTCGACTGGATGCGTTCGAGCGATTTGATCTGGTCGTACGTGATCAACAACTGGTTCAAGGGGAAGCGGCCGGCAGCGTTCGATATTCTGGCCTGGAACAACGATTCGACGCGGATGCCGGTCGAAATGCACTCGGAGTATCTTCGGGCCTGCTACCTGCACAACGCGATCGTCAAGCCGGGTGCGTTCGTGGTTGACGACACGCCGATCGATTTGGGGAAGATTTTGACGCCGCTCTACGTGCTCGGCGCGGAGAACGATCACATTGCGCCGTGGCGTGCGACCTATCTCACGACCCAGCACGTCGGCGGCATGGCGAAGTACGTGCTGACGAACGCCGGGCACATCGCGGGAATCGTGAATCCACCGGGCGGCAAGAAGACGTGGTACTACAGCAAACCGTCGGCAACGCGCGGGGAAAGCGCGGACGAGTGGCTCGAGACGGCGGACCGGCACAATGGCTCGTGGTGGCAGGATTGGGCCGAGTGGGCCGAGGTGCACGGCGGCGCAATGCGCGAGCCATACCGCGTCCCCGACGGCGAGCCGGCGCCCGGGCAATACGTGCGCAACGAGACGGGGCCGCCCTTTGGCACGAAGCTTGAGGCGCGGTCGTGAGCGACGAGGAGAAGGACGTCGGCTCAGCCTGGCGCAGCCTCGGCGACTTCATCCGGGGTCAGCGCGAATTGGCGAATCTCTCGATGCGGCAACTCGCGGAGATCGCGAAGATCTCGAATCCGTATTTAAGCCAAGTCGAGCGTGGACTCTACAAGCCTTCGGCCGACGTTTTGAAGAGCATTGCGAACGCGCTTCACATTTCGGCCGAGACGATGTACACGCAGGCTGGGCTGCTCGACGATTCCGAAAACCGCGATGAAAGCCATCACGGCGTCGAGCACGCCATCAAGATGGATCCGCGGCTGACTACCGATCAGAAGGAAGCCATTATCCGGATCTATCGGAGCTTCGTCGGGCGCGAATAGCGCTATCTTAAGTCTAGCGATGTAACGGGCGTTATATTGTACTGCTCGATTTGCGGGGTGAGCTTCGTCACGACCCTCACGTCGCCCTGAGGGCCTATCGCGAGATGCGTGGGAATCGTGTGGTCGTCGAACTTCGTGTACGGCGCGTCAATTCCGACTGTAAGCAGATCGAACCGGGCCGCCGGTACGTAGAACGTTCGGTAATTCTCTATAGTCATGCCGGGATCGAGCGCAGTGTCCTGACCCGTGAATGAATTTCCCAACTTCGTGAGATAGGCGCTGCTGTACACCGTCACCCGGGGAGCGGTGCCGTAGAACGCGCTGTAATCGTAGCGAAGAAGGTTCGTTTTCGAAGCGGGATGAGGCTTGGTTACGAAGACACGCTGCCCGTAAACGTTCAGCGCCACGCCTAAGAAGTGCGCCCTGACGGTGCCAATGTTTGCAAACCGGAGGTGGATACCGATCCCGATGAGTCCGTTGCGTTCGCTCAACCGCTGAACCGACGCCGCGATGTCGATTTCGGGCTTCGCCATCGCAGGTTTGATTCGATTTTCGTAAGCAAAAACGTAGAAGGCCCAGATTCCCGCGGCGAGGATCGCGACCACCTCGATGACGTCGCGTAGAATCGTCGTTGGGTGCGGCGCCCCGCCGTGATCCCGCTTTCCGCCAAGAAGCATGACTGTTTTTCGTTCAGTCCGAACGGCGTCGCGTTCCTGTACCAACCCAAGTCGGACGGCAGCGGCAGGCGCACAAAAGATACGGGCCCGCCGAAGCGGGCCCGTAATCCATGATCGGAAGGTAGCCGAGGCTACTTGTTGCTGATGGCCGCGCCGATTGGCTCCACGAGCGTGGTGCCGTTGAAGTTGGTCGGCGTGCCGCCGGCCGGGAACAACCAGCGATTCGCGGCGCTGGGGGTCGAGTCTTCGGTGATGGTGCCGCCCGCAAAGAACCGGCCTCGCGGACCCATGGTCCCTTGGTCAAGGTCAAACGCCGTCCCGCCCCCGGAGTCCGAGAGGTTCGTGACGCCCGTGATCGTTGCGACTCCACCCGAAACGGTGGCTGAATATTGGCACGATGCCGATCCGCCGTTGCATTCCTGGTCGCCGAGGACCACGCTGCTGGTCGCGGGGTTCCAGTTGACGCCGCCTGGGAAGAACAGCGTGCCGCCGCTGACGCTGACGTTCGTTAGCGTGTTGCTGCCGGACGCGAGCTCCATGAGCGCATATCCTGCGCTGCCCGCTCCGTCTATGTAGAGGTTGCCGGCATTATCGTAGGCCGGGAAGAAGAACTCGGACACGCTCGGATCGCTTAAGATCGTCGCCGTGCCCGTGGCGTTCGCGTAAATCGCGATGTTGCCATTGGTGGCCGAGCCAAAGATGTTCGTGACGGCCAGATCGTTGTTCGCTCTGTTCACGGAACAGCCGACCGGGAATTCGCCCGGATCGCTCAAGGTCTTGAGGGTCGCGCCGGTGCGTGATATCTGAATGATCTGGCTCGTTCCCGTGTTGGTTACCCAGATGTTGCCGGACGCATCCGTGCACAGGCCCTGCGGCTCGCTGAAGCCCGTGACCTGCCCTCTGAGCACCATTCCGGGCATCGAGTACATGTCGATATCGTTGGTCCCATCATCGCTAATGAAGAGTATGCGCGGCGCGCGCGCCGCATCCGGCGATATCCAGGACTTGCGATGGTCTTTGTGGACGGGCTTGGACACCCGCGCCGTGAGCGTAACGTGGTCGTTCAGGGAACGTACGTGTCCCACCGAGGAGTTATTCATGCCCGTCGAAGGCGCTAACGCCGACGACGGCGACCCGCCGCCGCTACACGCGGCAAGCAGGGCTGCGGCCGCTGTTACGCCGAAGGCGTACGAGGCCGGCCTAGAGATTCTCATCAGAACTACTCCATTCTTTTCATAAAAGTGCAAACTATCAGGCTCGCGGAAGTCCGTTGCCCCCCGCGCCGGGGATGACTATAGTGCTACTTTCCGCGGTTTTCTCCCTTTAGTCCCGGGCCATATTTCCTAACGACGCTGGGCCGGTTGGCCCTGCTCCCTCCGGCAACCAAATACAGCAGCCGCTCGAGCGAGCCCCTGGGGTGAGTCTACCTGGGCAGAAAATTTGGCGGCCAGCTCTTGACGGGCACAGCGGGTGCTTGGTATACTTAGCGCACCAGAAGTATACCGAGAGGAGAATCAGTTTCCACCATGGCCGTTAACGTAGCAGAATATATGACCAAGTTTCAGCAAGAGGGTCTTGCTGCGATCAAAGAGACCCAAGACGCCAGCCTGAAGGCGATGAACTCGTTCAGCGAGCTCACCAAGCAGATGAGCGAGAGGCCCGGCAGCGTCCCGGCTTTCGAGAACATTCCGTCGCCGACGCAACTCGTCGAGCTTTCGTTCGGTTTCGCGAGCCAAATGCTCGAGCTTCGCAAGGCGTTCACGATGCGCGTCGCCGAGATGCTCGTCGAGACCCAGAAGCAGACCGAAGCGAACTTCAAGGCTGCAGCCACCGTCGTCAACAAGCCCCCGATCAAGTAAACCGTTCGACCCTCTATCGAACCCGACCGCTCGGCGAAAGCCGAGCGGTCTTTGTTATGCGTCGCCAGAAGGCTGCGCAATGAACGCGGCAACGAACATCACGATCGGCAAAGAGCTGAGCGTCAGACGCCTCGGTTTCGGCGCGATGCGGTTGTGCGGGCCGCGGGTTTGGGGATGGCCGCAGGACCGCGAGAACGCGCTGCGCGTCCTGCGGCGTTCGGTTGAGCTGGGCGTCGAGTTCGTCGATACGGCGGATGCCTACGGGCCGGGTATAAACGAAGAGCAGATCGCGCAGGCGCTCTATCCGTATCCCGGCGATTTGGCGATCGCGACGAAAGGCGGCGCTACCCGGCCCGCACAGACCGAGTGGCGGCGCGACGGGCGCCCGTCGCATTTACGAGAGGCGTGCGAAGGAAGTTTGCGGCGCCTTCGGCGCGAGTGCATCGATCTCTACCAGCTTCATGCCGTCGATCCGAACGTTCCGTTCGAAGAACAGGTCGGCGCGCTGCGCGAGCTGCGCGACGAAGGTAAAATTCGGCTGATCGGTCTTTCAAATGTGGATCTAGAGCAGGTGCGGCGGGCCGAGCGCATCGTCGAGATCGCTGCCGTACAGAACAATTACAATGTTAGCAATCGCACCAGCGAGCCGGTGCTCGAGCATTGCGAACGCGGCGGGATGGCATTCATTCCGTACTTTCCGCTTGACGGTGGAGACCTTTACGCCGTCGAGGCGCTGACGCCAATCGCGCAAGCGCACGGGGCGACGATTTGGCAGATCGGGCTGGCGTGGCTGCTGGCGCGCTCGCCCGCGATGCTGCCGATTCCTGGAACCTCGTCGCTCGAGCACCTCGAAGAGAATGTCGCGGCGTCGCAGATCGCCTTGAGCCATGCGGAGCGGGCGGGGCTAGACTGCATCGCCGCTGCGCAAAACGTGACGTAGGAGAAGCGAGCGAGGCGCGAAAGGTTTCCGCTTTCACTCTACTTCTTGCGGGAGGGGTTTATGCACGTATCTTTGCGTCGGGCCCTCGTAGTGGCGGCGCTCTTTGGAGTTGCCGGATGCGGCGGCGCCATGTCCCAATCGTCATCGTTGCCCTCGCAGGGCGCATCTGCATTCGTCCATCGCGGCGTTCCGCTCTTGCCGCCGATGCGCTACCACGCCGCGAGGCCGGCAACGGGCTCGGGGACGTATCCGCTCAAGAACTCGCTCGTTTTCGAAGGCGACCAAGAAGAAGCCGCCATCAACGTCTACATAACCAAAGAGCTGCAGAGCAATCCGGCTCCGATCGCGACCATTCATGTCGCAGCCGGGTGCCCGTACGGCATGGCTCACGATAAGAGCGGCACGCTCTACGTCGTCGACAACTGCGGTGGAAACGACGTCGAAGAGTACCCGGCCGGCTCGACCACGTTGTCCAAGACGATCACCAACGGCATCAGCAATCCGCTCGGGATCGCGATCGACAAGCACGGCACGCTCTACGTGAGCAACTATCCCGCCGCCATCACCGTCTATCCGAAGGGCAGCTCGACGCCTTCGGAGACGATCACCGGAGGGGGATTGACGGATCCGTTCGGGCTCGCGCTCGACGATAACGGAAACCTCTATATCGCCGATTTTGGCATCGACGCCGTTTTAGAGCTTCCGGCCGGCGGGAGCAGCGTGACGAATCTGAACCTCCAAAACGCGGGCGAACCGATCGGTCTCGCGTACGACTTCAAGCACGGTTATCTCTGGGAGACGAACGGCAGCGGGGACACCGTCAACGTCTACAACCTCGCGTCGTCGACTAGCCCGTTCGAAACGATCCAGGGTGCCGACTACCCGTACGCGATCAGCCTGCAAAAGGGCGGGCACTATAAGCGCGAAGTCGTCACCTCGGACGTTGACACGCATGACGTCTACGCTTACAGACGAGACCATTATTCGTCGTACGCGACGCTCACCAACGGCGTCGAGCTGCCGACGGGCCTGCTCGTAGATAAGCTTTTCTAAGACTTCGCCGGTCCAAGTCCAACGGAGACGAGCCTGCTGCGGCGGGCTCGTCTTTTTCGTTGGCGGGCGTCGTGATAGGATATTGACGTATGGCAGAGTTTCGCTATCAGGTTGTCGACGTGTTCACGAGCACGCCCTTGGAGGGCAACGCGCTGGCGGTCTTTCCGGACGCGTCCGGAATCGACGACGCGACGATGCAGCGGGTCGCGCGCGAAATGAATTTGTCAGAAACGACATTCGTTCTTCCAAGGGAATCGGCCGGTGACGCGACGCGCGTGCGCATCTTCACGCCTGCGAGAGAGCTGCCGTTTGCGGGCCACCCTACGATCGGCACCGCTTACGTGATGAGGCTGCTCGGCATCGTCCCCGCCGGTGCCAAGCGATTCGTGCTGGACGAGAACGTCGGTGGCGTGCCGATCCGGGTCGACGACGGGGACGACCCGATCCTGTGGCTGACCACGCCGCCGATTACAAAGCTTGGGGACTTTCCGGCCGATGCGTGCGCGCGCGCACTGTCCCTTTCCAGCGAACGTCTCGCCGCGGGCGTGCCGTGCGAACAGCTTTCAGCAGGGTCTCCGCTGATCTTCGTGGCGGTCAAAGATCGGGCGGCCGTGGACGATGCGGAGGTTGACAGCGCTGCCTTTGCGGCACTGATGCGCGAGAGCAAGGCGCCGTCGCCGATCTTCGTTTTTGCCGCCACGGAACGCGGTGCGTACTCGCGGATGTTCGCGCCCGTCTTGGGAATCGTCGAAGATCCGGCGACCGGCGGCGCCACTGGACCGCTGGCGGCCTTCATGATGGCTCATGGTCTCGTTGCCCGCGCCGATGGCACGCGTTTCGTTAGCGAACAAGGCGTGAAGATGGGTCGCCGAAGCCTGTTGCACGTTCTCGTTCACGGCGAGCACGGGGAAGACGGCATCGAAGTCGGTGGTAACGTCGTGCCCGTCGCGTCGGGGACCATGCGATTACCATAACGAAACTCCGCACGAGAGGGGCGAGACGATGATAAGATTGCGCTTTGGCCGATACGCGCTTATTGCGGGCGCGGTTACGATGTTGACGGGATGCGGAGCTGGGCGCGAGCAGAGCGCACTTCCCGGGGTGCCCGGTAACGAGGCTGCGCAGCGTGCAGCCGGCGGCGATCTCTTGTACGTTGCCCACGTTGAAAAGAAAGAAACGAGCCGCTATCAAGGCGTTCTTTCGGTGATGACCTTTCCACACGGAAAGACGGTGGCGACGATTGCGCTGCCGGATTTCGCGACCGGCACGTGTGCCGATACGTCGGACGACGTATGGGTGGTCGCCGAACACTATGCCTACGAATACGCTCGCGGCGGCACGACGCCGATTGCGAAGATCCATATTACGCACACCGGAAAAACTACTACCGGTTGTGCGGTGGATCCGACCACGGGGAATCTCGCCGTCCTGACCGGCTTCTACGAAGGCAGCGCACCGTCGCACATCGACGTCTGGCCGGGCGCGCACGAAGGTAAACCGGTGAGGTATCCGATAACGTTTTCGCCGATCGCGTGCGCGTACGATGGAAGCGGTAATCTCTTCGTCGACGGCTATGTCGGAAGCACCGTATTCTTCGAGTTGTCCGAGCTTCCGAAAGGCAGCGATTCGACTAAGAACATCCAGACCAAACTCTACGAGTTTCCAGGGGGCGTCCAATGGGACGGCAAGTATCTCGCGGTCTTTAGCGGACCGGTGCTCTACCGCATCAGCGTTTCGGGATCCGTCGCGCGTGTAGTTAGCAAGTATCGACCCCGGCACGTCTATTCCGGAACGCCGCTTGCCATCGCGGATGGTTCCATGGTTGCAGACAGCGGAGGCAATGGTACCAACGTTTCTCTTTGGCACTATCCGGGCGGAGGCAAAGCGACAAAGCGGTTGACTAGCTTAGAGTACGCGGCGCGCGGCCTAACGATTTCGGCGGGGTCCAGCCCTCAGCACAACGAAGCGCCGTAATCCCCGAAGAAGGAGACGCCGGAGTGGTTTCGTTTCGCTTTTGTGCGCGCGCTGCATTAGTATGTTTCGCTACGGTCGCGCTTGCGAGTTGCTCGGGTTCGCAGGGAGCGTTGCCGTACATGCAAGGCGGTGCACCAATACGAGCGCTCAACGGCACCGGCGCCGGCAAGATCACGCACATCGTATACATCGTGCAGGAGAACCGCAGCTTCGACAATCTCTTCCAAGGCTATCCGGGCGCGGATACGGTCTCGAGCGGTAAAGTCTCCAACGGTCAGATCGTCAAGCTGGCGCCGGCGAGTTTAGCCGCGTTTTACGTGATAGATCACTCGGCGGAGGCGATGTTCGCCGCTTGCGACGGCACCGGGAAGCTTCCGGGCACGGACTGCCGGATGGACGGCTTCGATCGCGAGGCGGTGTACGGCGGACCCAGGGGCGTCAAGTATCCCGAGTACGTCTACGTTCCGCATAAGGAGTCGAGGCCATACTTCGACATGGCGCACGAGGGGGTGCTCGCCGACCGGATGTTTCAATCGCAGCTGGACGAGAGCTTCGTCGCGCATCAATACGTCATAGCGGCGCAAGCCGCGTCGGCCGTGGACCTTCCGTACGGTGCCTGGGGCTGCGAAGGCAGCGGCTACGACAAAGTCGCGACGATAACGAAAGATCGCTCGGTTTACGGACCGACCGAACCGGCTTGCTTCGACTACCAGACGCTCGGCGACGAACTCGACAAGGCCGGGCTCTCGTGGCGCTTTTACGCCAGCCGGTATGGCAGCACGTCGAGCGGAACCGGCGGAGATTGGTCGAGTTATCAAGCCGTAAAGCACATCTACCACGGGCCGGATTGGAAGAAGGTCATCTCGCCGAACTGGAAGTTCATCATCGACGTGCGCAAAGGCAAACTCGCGAACTTCACGTGGATCGCGCCGGTCTGCGACGACTCCGACCACGTCAACTGTCCGGACGGCTACGGGCCGTCGTGGGTGTCGGCGCTCGTCAACACGGTCGGTAAGAGTAAGTTCTGGGACTCGACCGCGATCTTCATCCAGTGGGACGATTGGGGCGGACTGTACGACCACGTGCCGCCGCCGTACGAAGGCTACGACAGCCTAGGTTTTCGCGTGCCGCTGGTTGTGCTATCGCCGTACGCCAAGCAGAACTACGTTTCGCACGTGCAGTACGAAACGACGAGCGTGCTGCGCTTCGCCGAGGATCTGTGGGGTCTCAATCAGCTCGCGGCCGCCGACAAACGCGCGAACTCGCCGGCTGCGGATTGTTTCGACTTTTCGCAGGCGGGCCGCCCGTACGTCGGGGTCAAGGCGCCGCTGCCGCCGAGATTCTTCATGCACCAGTTTAAAGACGACTACTTCGCGCCCGATTACGAATAGACGGGCGAGCGAGCGGGTACTGAGGACAAGCTGACGAACTGAGCGCTAGCTCCCTACACCCAGACGTTAGGAGATGCACATGCGAAAATCGTCACGGCCGATAGCTTTAGCGCTCGGGCTATCGCTAACACTCGCGGCATGCGGCGGACAGAACTCGTCGCTGCCATGGATGCCGACGAACACGGGCGCCGGCACCACCAACGAATCGGCAGCACGAGGCGCCGCGCCGGACAAGCCCTTGAGCTCCATTCCGAAGCTTTCGGGAGAGCTTGCGTATAACGATGCCGGGCGGCGTGCGGCGAACGCGCCCGTGAGGGTTTCACTTACGTTAAGGTACAACCATCAGGCCGAGCTCGACCGGTTCGTCGCTAAGGTCAACGCAGCCGGCCTCGGCGCACGCCGGCAGTTCCTGACGGCGAAGCAATTCAACGATTACTATGCGCCGACCGTGGCCCAAGAGCAGCGAGTCGTGCGCGCGCTCGAGCGTGCCGGTTTCAAGATCGAGAAACGCTATGCGAACCGGACGATCGTCGACGCAACGGCCAAGAGCGCGCTCGTCGAACAGTTTTTCACGACGGAAATCCACACCGTGCATCAAGGGAAGTATGGAGAGCGGTACACCAACGTTAAACCGGCAATCCTGCCTTCCGAGATTTCGAAGTTCGTGCGCGACGTTTCGCTCGACAACCTGATCGTCGTGCGGACCGTTGCCGATCAGAGCGGCGTAGAGAACGGGCGCACCGCGCCGCAGTTTCGGACCGACTCGCAAGGGCGGGTCGAGCTTCCGCTTTCGGGTGGAAGTGGGATCAAACCGATGGATTCGAGCGGGAACCTGGTCAACGGCAACTTTGCCAGCGGCTCGCTCAGCCCCGGATGGATCAACGAAAGCGCGAGAAGCCGCTACGTGCAAGTGACGACGGCACAGGCGTATCAGAGCACGTATTCGGCGTTTGAGGGCTCGCTGCAGCCCCCGGAGATCAACGGTTGGGGGTCGATCGCGCAGCTGGTGAAGGTCCCATCCAACGGCGTGTTGAGCTTCTGGGTCTACCAGGGCTCCAACGAAGGCCAGATGGGTTACGGCACCAAGTACGCCTGGCAAGCCGGCTACCTGCTCAACCAGAGCGGTTCGATTCTCACAACGTTCTACAAGACCGTCAACAACACGAACGGCTGGATGAATTATCAGATCAATCTCAGCGCGTACGCGGGACAGACTGATTACATTTATTTCGGCTGTTTTGGTGACGGCTACAGCCAGACGTACGTCTATCAATACGTTGACGATGTCGCGTGGGTAGGGTCGCCGACCCCGTCTCCGACTCCGCAGCCGACGGCAACCCCGACGCCTGCGCCAACCTCGACTCCAACGTCGAAGCCGACGGCAAGTCCGACTCCCACTCCGAAGCCGACATCGACGCCGACGTCGAGCCCGACGTCAACACCGACGTCCAGCCCAACGTCAACGCCACCAAGCGGATGCAACAACGCCGCGCCCGATAACGGTCCGCTTACCAACTCGAGCGGAACGCTTGCGACCGGCGTCGCAAAACCGTTCGACTTCCCCGTGCAGCACGGCTGCAACGGCGCTGGGTATACCGCGGCAATCGCGATCGACGATCCGGTCAACACCAGCTATCTCGCCAAGTACTTGTCGGCGGCAGGCGTCACGCAGACGGGTTCGGTCACGAACGAAGCCGTGGACGGCGGCGGAAGCGGTGACGACGCGGAGACCGATCTCGACGTGCAGACGATCTCGGGATTGGCTCCGGGTGCGAACATCATCGTCTACGACATGGGTTCGCTCGGCGACCAACAGATCGAAGACACCTACAATCAAGTGCTCAACGACGGCAAGGCGACGGCGGTAAACTCGTCGTTTGGCGGATGCGAGTCGAGCGACGTTCCGTTCGCCGATTCCACCAACTCGATCGCAGAACAGGGCGCCTCGGAAGGTGTCGAGTTCTCGGCTTCGAGCGGCGACTCGGGCAGCAACGAGTGCGGCACGAAGGGCGTCAGCGCCCCGGCCGGCGACCCGTACTTCTCATCGATCGGCGGAATCGACTTCACCGATAGCAGTCAGGGCGTTCTCGAGACCGTAACGATGGGCAGTGCCGACGGAGATTCCGGCGGCGGCGGCGTCTCCACCGTCTTTGCGCTTCCGAGTTACCAGAGCGGAATCACGGGAATGATCACGTCGGGTCGCAATCAACCCGACATCTCGCTGCCGTTCTTTCCGGTCGCGGTCTATACGGGCGGCAGCTTCGGCGAGTACTTGGGCACGTCGTGGTCTTCGCCGGCCTCGGTCGCGCTCATCATCGAAGCCAACGAACTCCACTCCAGCAAGCTCGGATGGGTTGACCCGACGATCTACAGTCTGTTCGCATCGACGGGGTATAGCACATACTACACGCCCTGCACGTCGGGCAACAACGGCGCGTACTCGTGCAACGCCTCGCAGTACAATCAGGCTGCCGGCATCGGAGCTCCGAAGAGCTGGGCGCTCGCCAACGCCTTGTAGAAAACGGCAAGGGGTGCGCCGCGGCGCACCCCTTTCTCTACGCGAAGGAGCGTGCGTCGCTAGAAGTCGTCGTCGGGCTCTCCCGGCGAACCGGGATGCTTGAGGAAGTATGCTCGTGAAAAGTGCGCCGCAATGTGGTGGAACTTCGACGGCGACTTGGAGAAGTTGAAGCAATCGCTGAGGTCGTCGGCACGTACGTCGGTCGTACCGAGCGATCCTAAACCGAAGGTCTCCTCGGTGAACTTTAAGATGCTGCCGAACTCGTGTGGGACCGTCGAAATGTAGTTCAACCTTGCGTACGGGGAGATGACGAGCAACGGAACGCGGAATCCGAGCTCGTACGAGTTGTACTGTGCCGGCGCAATCGGGTCGTACCATCCGCCCCAGTCGTCCCACGTGACGAAGATCGCCGTGCTATTCCAATACGGGCTCTCTCCGACCGCATTGACGACAGACGCGACCCAAGACGGACCCAATCCCGTGTTGGAAAGGGCATGATCGGATTCGGCTGCCGTGGGCGTTACCCAAACGACGTTTGCCAGCCGTTTGTGCGAGATGTCCTTCAGCACTTGCGATGGTGGCGAGACGACATCGGTTGCAAAGTCGGGGCTGTTGAAAATGGGTGAGATAGCGTCGGGTGCACGCCAGAGTCCCGGTCCGGGGGCGGCTTGGTAGTAGTGCCAGGTTAGCGATTTATTTTCCACGAGCTGGATGAGGGAGTTTCGGTTAAAGCAGGGGTAGGCCGTCTGATTTTCGTTGCCATACTGATCGATCAGCGTAACCGCCGAGCCGGCCGGCGCATCGCAGCCGCCGGTCGGGTTTCCTTTCGGCGTCTTCGGGTTTTCCGAGGCCCGCAACGTCGAACCGTCGGCGATCGTCGAAGTGCCGCTTACGAGGTACTGATGAGCCGGGAAGCTGGGCCCTTGATTCGTTTGGAACATTCGATTTGCGAACGTGTATTGCGAAGCCATGTCGTAGTACGGCTTGACCTCCGAGGGCGGAACGTAACCGTACGCTCGCAGGTCGCGCGCGGGACACTGTTTGGGCTTCTTGCAGTTCGAACTCTCTAAATCGAATCCGTTGAGGTTCCCATTCGCGTATTCCACCTCGTATGCCGGATGTTTGTGGCTGAGATCGTAGGGTGCCGTCAAGGATATCGGCTGCAACTGGACCGTCTGCCCTTGCGAGTTGAGACCCGTCTTGGTCGTATCTGCACCCGGAAGCTCGTTGAAGAGGTTGTTGACGGTTCTATTCTCCTGAACGATGATCACGACGTGCTGGATTGGTGACGACCCCGTCAGAGGCCGTACAGCACGTACTTGCTGCTTCTGCGACGCCTCCGTGCTCGAAGCAGGATTAGGCAACGAACGCTGCGCCGAAGACGGCGTGCCAGGAGCAAGATTTTCGGCGCATCCGGTGAGCGCCAATAGAGCAATAAGGGCCGAGCTCCGCGTCCCATTCATGGTTTCGCACCTCCAGAAGCTTGTTTTGCTACTTAAGGCCAAGTCTATACATGTTGCAATCACCCGGTCAATACGCTTTGTGACGAGTTTTCTGCAAAGATGATTCAGGTGCGCTATTTTTGCCAATGAATAGTATTCTCTTGCGTTTCATGATGGCACCGCGTTTCGTTGGCGCGAGCTTGGCACCGCTGCCGCCGCCGGGGCGAAGCACGTACTTACACGCACGCCGTCAAACTCGCCGGAACGGCGGAGCCAAGCACTTCAGGCTCGGGAAACGCCACCGCGGCAGCGATCCTTAGCAAGAGGAGAGGATTTGCTGAAAGTCCTTTAGATACTCTTGCGCGTGTTGCCCGAGAAACCACTTCCATTTGTTCATCAGTCGGGCGTAATTCTGATCGTAAGAGTGGAAAGCCGGATTCCACTCTTCGGGGTCGACCGGCATGTACCTAAGCCAGGCGACGGTCTCACCTGGGCGGCGCTCGAGTGCAGAGGCAAGCTCGTCAGCCAGCTCTTCGGCGAAGCTAAGAGGATCTCTCAAGAAGCACTGATGGTGGCATAGGCAAAGTAGACCAATAAGAAGCCATAGCCTCCAGCATTCAAGGCCGAGGTCGACGCGTTGGCTTTCAAGTGCGCAAAGTTTCGAAAGCAAATCCTTCGCTTTGTCATCATCTGACTCTCGAAGGCTGGACAGATCAAAAGCGAGGAGCAATTCTTCGTCGCTAACATCATCCTTGAGGAACGAATTAGCAATCGCAGCGACGGTTCGCGCTCTAATCCAATTACGATCGAAGCCAAACCTGACGCACTTCCAATGCCTGAACTCTACGTGCTTCAGTACAAACGCTTCATCGAGTCTCTCAAACGCCATGCTGGGGACAGTTAGGTTACGGCACGGTTGCCGGTGGCGCCGGAGGGTTCGCTCACCGTCCGAGAAGCCTTGCAGAGTCGAATTTCACGATGGTGGGCGGTACATGGATTGAACATGTGACCTCTTCCGTGTCAAGGAAGCGCTCTCCCACTGAGCTAACCGCCCGTCGCGGCGAGTTTTTCGCAATTCGGCGCGGCGCACCTTCGGCGTCCGCGTTTGACAAGTCGTTTCCCATCGTGATAGAGTGGCGCGTATTACTCGCTCGTCAGAAGGAGGTTCGATGATCCAGATTCGTCAGCTTTCCTCCGCCACGCCGCTCAATCGGTGTGGGGTCGACGTGCGTTTTGGCCTTTCGTCCTTATCAACTTGACTCGAGCTCGCGCTCGCGAGCATTTCGAAGGACGAAGGCCTCCGCAGATCGACCGGAGGCCTTTTCAATTTTGGTTTCCGCATTTTCATAATGAGGTGAATCATGGAACTTTGGCTAGCCGCCGAAATCCGGATTCGCCGTGACGAAGCCTTGGAGAACGCCCGCCGCAGCCGGTTACTCAGACTTGCCGCGAGCGGACGAGGTTCGAGGGTTCGCATTCGCATCGCCGACGGTGCGCAGGCGATAAGCGATGCACTGGCCGCGCTGGCGCGCAGCTTGCGGAACGGTGAAACCGCGTAACGGCTATGGGAGGGCGTCCCTGACGTTGGTGTCGGCGCCCTTCCATTCTTTTTCGAAGCGCGCGTGGGCCGCTGCGGCCTGCGTGCTTTGGCCGTTGGCGGCCAGCGCTTGTGCTAGGCCGAAGAGCGCGCGCGGATCGTTCGGGTAGGCGTCGAGCGATTCGGTGAAGGCAGCGATCGCGCCGGCAGAATCGCCGCGACGTAAGCGCAGCGCTCCGAGCGCCTCTTCGGCCGGGAAGAGCGGTATCAACTCGCCCGAGAAGCCGGCTTTCTGGTTCGCGAGGCTCCGCGCGATCCAGTTCTCAGCTTGCGCGTATTGACCATCCGTTTCGGCGAGCCGCGCTTCCAATAGCTGCGGCAGATAGCCTTGCGTGAAGCCGGCTGCGGGAATTCCCGCAGCGAGTTTCCGACCTTCGCTTAGGCGCCCCAACTGCAGGGCGGCCAGTCCGCGAACGCTCGCGGCGCTGAAGGCGTTGTTGTCCGCAGCATAAGCGCTTTCGTAGCGGCCGAAGCGCAGCGCCGTTATCGCGTCGAAATCGGTTCCGAACGCCGACGTCATTCGCGCAGCCCATCGCTGCGCAGCGCCGTAGTCTCCGAGCATCATCGCCGCAGAGTAACCGACGACTACGTCGTGCTTCTCGTAGCGCTGCACGTGCTTCGGTCCACCGTCGTCGTTTGAGAGTGCGTTCATTAGCGTGACGGCGCGTTCGCTCGAGGCAAGTGCCGCCGCGTAGTTGCCGGTCTCGATCCAGTAGTGTGCGGGCATGTGTGCGAGATGCTCGGCCTGAGGTGGAAAAGCCGCGGCGTCGAGGCGTTGCGCGCACGGCAGCGCCGGCGTCCGGTCTTCCGCGAGATCGTAAAGATGTATGCAGAGATGGTTGGCCATGGGATTCGCCGGATCGTCGTGCAGGACGTCGGAAACGAGCGCCATTGCTTCGCGCGACTCCTCGCTTGCAAGAGCTCCCTGACGCCGGGTTAGGCCTCCGTGCTCGAGCAGCGCTTCCGCTGCCAAGAGCCGCGCGCTCTCGTCGTGCGACGATTGCGCGAGCGCGTCCATCGCTGCGCGATACGCGGCGTCGTCGGCCGCCCAATCTGCGAACTTCCCTCGGTAGCGCAGCGCCATGATTGCGATGAAACGCCGATCGGTTACGGATGCGCCGGCATCGAGCGACGTCGCCTTTCGAATCGCCCGCGCAGCCAGATCGAAGCCTTCTTCGGTCTGCGGCGTGTTTAAGTCGGGACCATTGGCGAGCGCGATTCCCCAGTAAGCCATCGCGAGACGTTGGTCGAGCTGCGCGGCCTGCGCGAAGGTGCGCGCCGCCGCGCCGCCGTTGTAGGCATAGTAGAAGAAGAGACCCCGATCGATTGCGGTCTGTTCGGCTGGAACCGTTGTCGAAACCGGTAGGTGAACGGTCGTTGCCGCCGACAGTGTAGCAAGAACGACCGCTAAGAGACTCACGCCGCGCTTTTCCACCGCCCTTCCGCGTACTCCGTGCTGGACAGCAGCAAGCAGGGTAGGGTAACATGGCGTTTTGTCCAAGGAGCCGCTACCGGTACGGGCGCGTAGCTCAGCGGGAGAGCATCCGCTTCACACGCGGGGGGTCGCTGGTTCGAGCCCAGCCGTGCCCACCACCAAGCCGGCGGTGCCGGTCTTGGCGCTGTAGCTCAGTTGGTTAGAGCGTCGCCCTGTCACGGCGAAGGTCGTGGGTTCGAGCCCCATCAGCGTCGCCAGCTTGGTCGGGCGCATCGCAAAAAAAGCGGTGCGCCCGACAACGAAATCGAGCCAAGGTAGCTCAGTCGGTAGAGCACGCGCCTGAAAAGTGCGGTGTCGCGCGTTCGATTCGCGCCCTTGGCACCATTGTGACGCAAACGAGGTCTCCCCGGCTGGGGAGACCTCGTAAACCGTTGCCTGGCGTTCTGCTACTTGCGTAGCGTGCGGTTGAAGAATTCGACGGTGCGGCTCCATGCGCTCTCGGCCGACTCGCGATCGTAGTGGCCGAGCCCGCCGTGGCCGGGCGCGCCGGTGTTGTAGAAGCCGTGTTTTGCTTGATAGCGGTAAAACTCGGGCTTCCGGCCGGCTGCCTCGAGTTTCTGCTCGAGCGCATCGACAGCCGCGGGGCGGTAGTACTCGTCTTCGAGCGCCCAATGTCCCTGAAGCGGAATCGAAATCTTCGCCGGGTCGCCTGCTTCGGGTGGGGGAAGCCCGTACCAGGCGCTGACGGCATCGAACGCGTCCGGCTGCATCGCGCCGATCATTGCCAACGCGCCCCCGATACAGAACCCCATCCCCCCGACGCGCTTTGCACCGCGTTCGCGCAAATAGCGCGCGGCGCCAACCGTGTCTTGCGCGGCTGCGTCCGCGAAGTCAAGCCCCTGAACTAAGTGTGTGGCTTCATCGGGCGTAGCCGCGCTACGGCCGCGGAAAAGATCGGGCACGAGCACGCTAAATCCTTGCGAAGCCAGCCGGTCGGCCGTCGCTTTGATCCGATCGTCGACGCCCCACCATTCCTCCAGCATCACGACGCCCGGCGCGTCGGGCTGCGACGCCCGCGAGAGATAGCCGGGCCCAATCTTGCCATCAGGTCGCGTGAACTCGACCATCGATCCCATCAGCGTTGCTCTACTACGCCGACCTCTTCGGAGTCCTGGCGATCGAGATTCTCGACCCGCTCGTTGAGCAGCCATTCATTAGCCTCGCGAATGTGCTCCGGGCGCACCCGGCCGGTGAACCATGCGTAGAGCAGTTCGTCGGTTGGATTGCGCTGCAGCGCGTCGTCGAACTCGTCAGTCGTAATCCGCCAGCGCTCCATCATACCTTTATCCATCGGGCAGGGATAAACGTAGTCGTGTATCGTTCCGGCAGCCGACGCGCGCCCTTTATCGGCCGCGCGAAGCAACCAAAGCGCGTCGCCAATGACTTCGCGTCCGCGCCGTGGGAAAGTCTTTCCATCTCGAAAATCGGTAGGCATAGCACCCATAATGCGCGCGAGCGGTAGCGGGTTGCACGGGGAAGCCAGCGAACGGTGCGTCGTAATGCAAACCCAGCTGGTGGTACCGCGCCACGAGCCGCGGTGGCACGCTTCGCTGGCGATTTTGGCGGCGGTGGCGCTCTACGTCACGCTCCCGCCTCGCTTGACGATCGGGCCGACCTGGGCGGCGCCAGTGCTCGTGCTGGTGCTGCTGATTCCGTTATCGATCCTCGCGCCGCGCCGTCACAGCGAGACGCGAAAGACGCGTTTCTGGAGCATCATCCTGATCGCGATCGTAAACTTCTTCAATCTGGCTTCGGTGCTGCTTTTGATTGCGTCGTTCTTCGAACCGGCGAAGGCGTCCGCGGCCCACGCCGGACTACTGCTACGCACCGGCGCGCAGATCTGGTTTACGAACATTCTCGTCTTCGCGCTCTGGTATTGGGAAATCGACGGCGACGGACCAGATGCGCGCGCTCACGCCAGCGCCGCCACCGAGTTTAGCAATGCAGACTTCCTTTTTCCGCAGATGCAGATGACGATTGCGGGCGGCGGAGCGGCGAACTGCATCGATCCGCTTTGGAAGCCGCAGTTCTTCGACTACCTCTACCTAGCGTTCACCAACGCGACGGCCTTCAGCCCGACCGACGTAATGCCGCTGAGCGTCTGGGCGAAGGCGCTGATGGGCGCTCAGGCGCTCATCTCACTCATTACGATTGCAATCGTGCTGGCGCGCGCGATCAGCTTGATCGGCTAGCAAGCCCATCTCTCGAGAACCGAGCGCGCGGCTCGGGTGTTGTAGGACGCAGGTATGGAACGGCTCGAATTGGCTCTCCCGCTAGGCGGGTATGATGTAATGGCAGCCTGCGACCTTCCCAAGGTTGATGCGTGGGTTCGATTCCCACTACCCGCTCCAGACTTGGGAGGCCGCGCTTCTCGGCGACGTAGCCAAGTGGTAAGGCAGGGCTCTGCAAAAGCCCCATTCGGCAGTTCGAATCTGCCCGTCGCCTGAAATCTCTCTTCCATGAAGCGGATCGCGATCGTCGGGGCGGGCGCCATCGGCGGCTTTCTCGCGGCGGCGCTTTCGAGGGCGGGCCTCTCCGTGGCGGTCGTTGCGCGCGGCGAACACCTGGCGGCAATCCGCCGGGAAGGGCTGCGCGTCCAGAGCGACCTCGGAAACTTCACCGCTCGGGTCGAGGCCGGCGACGACCTTCGCGAACTCGGGGAGTTCGAGGCGTTGCTGCTGACGTTCAAGGCGCACCAATGGCCCGACTTTCGCGCGCAGCTCGAGCCGTTCGCGGGCGGTACGGCGAGCATCGTCACGATGCAGAACGGACTGCCGTTTTGGTACGTGCGCGAGCCGCCCTTGCGAAGCGTCGATCCCGGCGGAGCGATCGGCCAGCTCTTCCCTGACGAACGCGTGATCGGCGCGGTCGTACACGTTTCGGGCGAGCTGACCGGCCCCGGCTCTATCCGGCAGAGCGGCGGTCTGCGCTACGTCCTGGGCGACCCGCACGGCGGTATCGCGGACCGCGTCGAGACGCTCGCCGAGGTTTTTCGCCGCGCCGGCCTGGCCGCCGAGGTCGATACGAATCTCCGCGAAACGGTCTGGCTCAAGCTCGTCAACAACGTGGGGCTCAATCCGACGAGCGTCCTGCACGGGATGAAGATCAGGCCGCTGCTTGCCGATCCCAGCGCGCGAGCGCAAGTGCACGCGATGATGACCGAAGCTCTGCAGCGTCGGGCAAGCGATGGGTGTCGTTTCGTCGCTCGACGTTGACGCGCGGATCGCGTATGCCGCGCGGCTAGCCGACGTCAAGACGTCGATGCTGCAAGATTACGAGCGCGGCCGCCCGCTCGAGCTCGATCCGATCCTAGGAGTCGTCGTCGAACTCGCCGCCAGGTACGGCGTGGCGGTTCCACGGCTGCGCGATGCATACGATCGGCTTCGACGATTGGCGCCGGCCGAACCGATCGCGTGATAGCCTCGAGCGCGAACTCGCCTGAGATCGCCGCGCTTAGCGGCGTCGGACCGAAGACTGCACCGCTTTTTGGCGAGTTGGGGATCGATACGGCAGCCGCGCTCTTGGATTATCTGCCGTTTCGTTACGACGACCTTCGCTTTCCGACGCCTGCGATACGACTTGGCGAAACCGGCTGGGAGGAGAACGCGGTCGGCCGCGTTGCCGCCGTACGGGAGCGGCGCGTCCGCGGCCTCGAGATCGTCGAGGTTCGGCTGCTCGACGACGACGGAAATCCTTTCATCGCGAAATGGATCGGCCGTAATCGTTTCGTCTACGGTCGTTTTCGCGAAGGGATGCGGCTCTTCGTTCGGGGTCGCGTCGAGCGTACGTTATCCGGCGCGGTCGTCAACGTTTCACATTACGCGCAGCTCGGCGAAGACGAAGCGTATCGCGGGGAGCTCGTTCCAATCTATCGCGCATCGAAAGATCTCGCCAGCCGCAAGATCGCGGCGGTCGTAAAGAAGAACTTTCCCCGATTGCTGGCCACCGCGCCGGCCGATCCGTTGCCGTCGGTGCTTGCAGCGTCTCGCGGATACGGGTCACTCGAAGACGCGTACCGAGCCGTCCACGCGCCCCATTCGCCTGAGGAGGCCGAGCGCGCGCGCGAACGGTTCGTGTTTGCGGAGTTTCTCGCGCTCGCAACCGCGGCGGAGTTGCGCCGAAGCGAGCGCGAACGCGATCATGACGCTCGCGCCTTGCACGTTCCGGCGGGCTTGCTCGAACGCTTCGAGAACACGCTGCCATTTCAGCTCACCGGCGCGCAGCGCCGAGTGATTCTCGAGATCTGGCGCGACATGGGCCGCGACGTCCCGATGAACCGGCTGCTGCAGGGCGATGTCGGCAGCGGCAAGACGCTCGTGGCAGCAGCCGCAATATTGTTGGCGGCGAGCAACGGCATGCAATCGGCGTTAATGGCGCCGACCGAGCTGCTTGCGTGGCAGCACGCAGGCAAACTCGCGCCGCTGCTCTTGCCGTTCGGGGTCACGCTCGAGGCCGTTTTTGGAAGTCAGAGCGCGCGCTCGCGTGCAGCCGCCATCGCGAAGCTCGCGGGCGGCGAGGCGTCGGTCGCGGTCGGTACGCACGCGCTGCTCACCGAAGGGGTCGACTTCGACCGGCTAGGTCTTGCGATCATTGACGAGCAGCACCGCTTCGGCGTCGAGCAGCGCGCGCGTCTGCGCGCGAAGGGCATCTCCCCGCACACGCTCCACATGACGGCGACGCCGATTCCGCGCACGCTCGCGCAGACCGTCTATGCCGATCTCGAGCTGTCGATCGTTGACGAGCTTCCGCCGGGCCGGACGCCGATCGAAACCTTCGCGGTGCGAACTAGCCGCCTCGGACGCGTCTATGAATTCGTGCGCAAGAGCGTCGAGGACGGCCACCAAGCCTACATCGTTGCGCCCGCGATCGACGAAGGCGAGGGGACGGTCACAAGCGTCGTCGCTGAGGCCGAGCGGCTCAAGCGTGACGTCTTCCCGGATCTGCGCCTCGGCTTGCTGCACGGCCGCCTTCCCTCGCGCGAGAAGGAGGAGATCATGCGCCGTTTCGTCCGCGCCGATCTCGACGTGCTGGTTTCGACGACCGTCGTCGAAGTCGGCGTGGACGTGCCGAACGCAACGACGATGATCGTCCTCGACGCCCAGCGGTACGGTCTCGCGCAACTCCATCAGCTTAGGGGCCGGGTTGGGCGAGACGCAGCGAAGTCGTATTGCGTGCTCGTCTATCCCGACGATGCGGGCGATCGCGAGCGCCTCGAAATTTTAACGCAATCTACCGACGGCTTCAAAATCGCCGACGAAGATTTGCGCTTGCGAGGCCCCGGCCGGCTCGCCGGTACGGTGCAATCGGGCGTGACGGATCTCCGGCTCGGCGACGTCATCCGGGACTTCGACGTCTACCGCGCGGCGAAGGAGGCTGCCGGAAAGATCGTAGAACGCGATCCGAATCTCGCCCGCGCCGATCACGCCGGCTTGCGAGCGGTTTTGGAGGCCCAGCCCAGCACCCGCGCGCTGCTGCTCTCGTCGTGAGGGTTATGCGTTGACAACGCGAATAGCGGCTACCGTGAAAACTCGCGTTGTTTTTGTTGCCGCGCTGACGCTCGCGACGGCGTTCGCGGTTCCCACCGCCACGCGAGCGCAAACGCCCGACGTGTCTCGCGCGACGCTCGCCAACGGCCTGCGCGTCGTCGTAGTGCGCAACACGCTGGCGCCGGTCGTTACCCTGATGCTCAACTACGAGGTGGGGTCGGACGAGCAGTGGATTCCCGGACTGGCGCACGCCACCGAACACATGATGTTCCGCGGAAGCCGCACGCTTTCGTCGTCGCAGCTGATGGACGCTATCGACATTACCGGCGGCAATTTGGATGCCGACACTCAAACCACCGTCACGCAATATTTTTTCACGGTGCCATCGCAGTATCTCGACATCGCGCTGCGTGCCGAACGCTCGCGCGCAGCCGGCCTGTTGATGTCGCAGAATCTGTGGGCGCAAGAACGCGGCGCGATCACGCAAGAGGTGCAGCAAGACAACAGCATCGCGCTCTACCGGCTCTTCATCAAAATGCAGTCCCGGCTGATCGGCGGAACGCCGTACGATAAGAATGGGCTGGGAACGGTCGCCGATTTCGCGAAGAACGTCAACAGCGCGCAACTACTAAAGTTTTACCAACAATGGTATCACCCGAATAACGCGATCTACGTGATCGTCGGCGACGTCGATCCGGCCGCAACGGTCGCGCGCGTCAAGGCCCTTTTCGGCGACGTCCCCGCGGCGAAACTGCCCCCGCGCACGGCGGTGCGGCTCGCACCGCTGCGCTCGGCGACGTATCACGATTCGTCCGATCAAGCGTACACGGGTGTGTTGCTCGGCTATCGTTTTCCGGGCTACGACAGCCCCGACTTCGCCGCCGGAGAGATCCTTGGCGACGTGCTCTCGAGTCAGCGCAGCGCGTTCGGCGGTTTGGCGTTCACCAATAAGGGCGTGCTCGCGACGCAGTTCTTCACGCAGCCGTTCCCAAGAGTCGCCATCGCGCTGGCCGTCGCTGCGGTGCCGGTGTCGACACCGCCGGAGACGATCGATCGGCAGCTGCGCGCGATCGTAGCCGAATATCAGAAGACCGGATTGCCGGCCGACCTCGTCGAGGCGGCGAAGCTGCGCGAGATCTCGCAGCTCGAATTCAGCGCGAACTCGATCGAAGGTCAAGCTCGCGAGTGGAGTCAGGCCGTGGCAATCCAGCGGCTGTCGTCGCCGAACGATATGATCGCGCAGTTCGAGAAGGTAACGGTCGCCGACGTCAACCGCGTGTTGCGCACCTATCTCGACAACGGGCGCGTGGTCGCCGCGTATGCCGTTCCAAAGAGCGCAGGCGCCGCGAGTCCGGGTGGCGCTATGGCAAAAGAGAACAACGAAATTCCGCCGACGTCGCACGAGCCGTTGCCGGATTGGGCGCAGCAAGTGCTCGCGCATCTGCAAGTGCCCGAGCAGACGCTCGCGCCAACGGATGTGACGCTCTCCAACGGCATTCGTCTGATCGTACAGCCCGAGCACATTTCGCACACCGTCGTCGTGGAAGGCCAAATTCAAAACGACCCGCAGGTGCAGCAGCCGCCGAATCAGGATGGCATCGCCGGCCTGATGGAAGGGCTGATGCCGCGTGGCACGACGACGTACGACCGAGTCGCCTTTCAAGCCGAGCTCGACAAGATCGCGGCGACGACCAATCCCGGAACGGATTTCGGTTTGAGCGTTCTCTCCTCGCACTTCGAGCGAGGCGTGCAGCTCTTGGCCGACCAGCAGCTGCACCCGGCGTTTAATCCCGCCGACTTTTCCATCGTGCAGCAGCAATACGTAGGCGGGCTGATGGGCGAGGCGATGACGCCCGATCACCTCGCCGAGGTCGCTCTCAACAAGGCGCTCTTCCCGGCCGGCGATCCGGCACAGCGGTTCGCGACGCCGAAGAGCGTCGGAGCGTTGACGCTCGACGAGGCAAAAGCGTGGTTTGCCTCGGCTTACCGTCCCGATCTCACGACGATCGTGGTGATCGGCGACACGACGCCCGAGCAAGCCAAAACGATCTTCGAGCGTTACTTCGGCGGCTGGAAGGCGTCGGGACCCAAGCCCAACGTCGAGCCGCCGCCGGTGCCTGCCAACACGCCGGCGCAGATAAACGTTCCGGCGACGGGGCGGGTACAATCGTCGGTGCGGCTGGTCCAGACCCTACCATTGGTGCGCTCCGATCCCGATTGGCCACAGCTGCAGTTGGCCAACGCGGTGCTCACCGGCGGCTTTTACTCGTCACTGCTCTACCATGACCTGCGCGAGATCCATGGATACGCGTACTCCGTCGGCAGCCGCCTCTCGGCGGGGAAGGTGCGCGCGAGTTTCCGCGTGACGTACGCGTGCGATCCGCAGAATATCGTACCCGCGCAGACACAGGTGCAGGCGATCTTGACGCGACTGCAGCGCGAGCCGATCGAGCCCGATCGTCTACTGCGCTCGAAGGCGTTGCTGATGGGCGAGGTACCGATTCGCGCCGCGAGTTACGACGGCGTCACCGCTCAGCTGCTCGGCTATGCAACGCTCGGTCTGCCGTTGGATCAGAACATTCTCGACGCGCAGGCCCAACTCGGGGCGACCGCGGCGAGCGTTCAGGCGGCGTTGGCGAAGTACGTGCGCCCGAACTCGTTCGTTCGCGTCGTTACGGGTCCGGCGCCACCGTAGGCCCGCGCCCCGCCGCGTCGAACGCGCCGATGGTGGATACGGTCCGTGCGATCGGCTTCGATCTCGACCATACGCTTGCGATCGATAATCGGCTCGAGCGAGTCGCGCTGCTGCGCCTGCTCGACGCGCTCTTAAACGAAGGCGGGCGGCCGGTGGGGACGCTTGCCGACGAGATTGACAACATCGATGACTTGCTGGCGCGCCAACGCGCCGGAGAGTTTTCGATCGACGACGCGGTGCGGCGCTTTGTCGCGCAGCGAGGTCTCGAACCTGCCGGCCGGCATGTCGAGTGGTTTCGAAGAACTGCCGTCGAGATGGTTCCCGAGTTCGTCGTGCCGCTTCCCGGCGTGAAGCCTACGTTGGAAGCGCTGCGCGAACGCGGAATCGCAGTCGCCGTTCTAAGTAACGGCTGGAATCCGCTGCAGACCAATAAAGCCGAACAGGCCGGCTTTGCGGGACCGATCTTGGTCAGCAGCGAGATCGGCTGGCTAAAGCCCGCGCCGCAGGCCTTCGAAAAACTTTTGCGTACCCTGGGGACTGATGCTCGACAGACTTGGTACGTCGGCGACGACCCGCGATGCGACGTGGCAGGCGCGCAAGCGCTCGGGATGCCGGCGGTGTGGATCGATTGGGAGCGAAAAGCGTATCCGCCCGCGCTGCGGCCGCCCGAGCACACCATCCGCGAGTTTCAAGAGTTGCTAAAGCTCTTGCCCGAAACGGTGCGCGCGACGTGAGGCGGCTCTTCGTCGCAATCGCGGTTTGCACGCTGCTCGGCGCAGGGGCATCGGCGCCCTCGAGTTACGACCAAAAGCTGATCGATCTCGATCGGAGCTACACGATGTGGTCGTTCGAGCAGAATCCGACCAGCGCGACCGATGCCGGGATTCACACCTACGACACCAAGCTCGCGGACTATTCGCCTTCCGCTCAAGCCGCGCAGATGGTGCGGTTGCGAGCCTATCGCAACCAGCTTGCGGCGCTGCTGCCGCCGGCCAGAGCGAGCGCGCACGATCGCGTCGACTATCTTTTGGTCCGGGCCGATCTCGAAGGCGACTGGTGGGCTCGAACGGTATTGCGTTCCTTGCAACGCAATCCAAGCGTTTACGAAGGCGAGTGCAGCAACGGCATCTTTTCGATCGTAAAGCGGCAGTACGCGAGCGACGAAGTACGCGTCCGCGACGCCATCGCCCGTTTGCGCGCCTGCCCGCACGTTCTCGACCAGGGGCAAGCGAATCTTACGCAGACGGTCCGCCAGTTCGCGCAGATCGCGTCGGAGGACATCCGCGACGGCGACTCGCTCTATACGACGACCCTAACGGAAGCCGCGCGCGACACGTCGCCCGAGACGCAGCGCTCCTTAGCGCAAGCCCAGTCGGTGGCGCTGACGGCCCTGCACGCGTATCGGGCCTGGCTCGACGGGCACATGTCCAGTTTTCACGCCGGCGGCTTCGCAGTCGGACGCCGCGAGTACGATTGGTTTTTGCGGCGCGTCTTGATGCTGCCCTACGACTCTTCGCAGGTTGCGGCAATCGGGAGAACGGAACTGGCGCGCGATCGAGCGCTGGAGATGTGGGAGGCCGGCCGCGACGCGCAACTTCCGTCACCGTCGCCGGCTCCAACCTTCGCGACGAAGGCCGAGTTTCTAGCCTACTACGAGCAGAGTCTCACCAAGCTCATCGCATTTCTCAACTCACATCAAATCGTCACGATCCCACCATATATCGGGCCCTTTCACATCGTCGAGGTCCCCAAAGCGCTTGCCGCGACGTATCCGGGCGGTTTTATGAATCCGCCGTCAATGCTGGGAAGCGACCCGCAAGGCTTCTATTTCGTGCCCGATTTTAGCGCGAGCAATCAGAGCTTCTTCGTGCAGCAGGCACGCCAGTCGGTGCTTCCCCTGCTCGGTCACGAAGGCATTCCCGGTCACTTCATGCAGTTCACCTACGCATATCACAATCCCGATTTCGTGCGTCACGTTCATCAGGACAGCGTGTTTTCGGAGGGCTGGGCCTTTTACGGAGAAGAGATGCTGATGCGGGAAGGACTCTATGCGGACGATCCGGGCGCGCGCAAACAGGTAATTCATCTGATGCGTCACCGGGCGACGCGAGTGGGCGTCGACGTCGGCTTGGCGACCGGGGCGATGACGCTGCCGCAAGCGATTGCGTACTTCCAGAAGAACGCCGGGATAGACTACGTCACCGCTTACGGCGAAGGGACGCGGTTTGCGATGGGCCCTGGCCAAGCGATCGACTATCTCCTCGGGAAGATACAGATAGAAACGCTGATCGGGTTGGTCGCTGACCGTGAGGGCGCCGGTTTCACGCAGCGGTCCTTCCACGACCGGCTTCTTTCGTACGGTTCCGTCCCGTACTCCACCGTTCGGTACGAGTGGCTCGGCGACGACAGTTGGCTGCGCCCGGCGTTAACGCCGCTCGCGCCGCAGGAGTTTTGAGACGAAATGCCCCCGCGAATTACCGGTGGCTCGCTCGGAAGCCGAAAACTTCGCTCGCCGAAGGGGACGCACGTCCGCCCGACACCGGGCCGGGTCAAAGAGTCGCTCTTTTCGATCTTGATGCAGCGGCTCGAGGGAGCTCGCGTCCTCGATCTCTTTGCAGGCACCGGCGCGATCGGTTTTGAGGCGGCATCGCGCGGCGCCGCGCGCGTGGTTTCGGTCGAAGCACAACGCGAGGTTGCCCACGCTATCGAGGAAGCCGCAAAAAATCTCGGCGTAGACAAGGTCGTAACGGTCTTTCAGGCACCGGCGGAGCGTGCACTCTATCGCTTGGAAGGACCGTTCGACATCGTCTACCTCGACCCGCCGTACGCCGAACCCGTTCCGCTGCAGGTCTTTCGGCTGATGCGCGAACGCGGTCTGCTGGCGCCTGACGCGATGGTCGTCTACGAGCACGCGGCCAAGCGGATCTTGCCGGAGATACCCGGGTATCGGTCGGTTCGCGAAGAAGTCTACGGCGATGTCGCTCTCGCCTTCTTGGCGCCGGAATCTTGACGAACGGTAAGCTGATGCGCGTGACGCGCGCAGTTTACCCGGGATCCTTCGACCCGCCGACCAACGGGCATCGCGACGTGATCGAGCGCGCGGCCCGGTGTTTTGGTGAGCTGCTCGTCGCAATTGTCGTCAATCCGCAGAAGCGCGCGCCGATGTTTTCGCTGGAGGAGCGCGAAGAGATGCTTAAAGCCAGCGTCGCCGGGTTGGCGAACGTTCGAGTCGAGCATTTTCGCGGGCTGCTCGCCGATTACGTGCGCGCCGCGCGCGCCGACGTCATCGTCAAAGGCTTGCGCGTCGTCTCCGATTTCGAAAGCGAGATGTCGGCGGCTCTGATGAACCGCTCGCTTTCGGACGTGGATACGCTCTTCTTAATGTCTGACCAGAAGTACTCGTTTGTCAGCTCGAGCCTCGTCAAAGAGGTCTTCTTTCTGGGCGGCGACGTCGCCGCGCTCGTCCCTGAACCGGTGCTCCGCATGATGTCGGAGAAGCGCACAACCCTGCAACGGAGGTAGCAATGTCGGTCTATCGCGTCCTGGATAAGCTTGAAGCCTACGTTCACGAGGGAACGTGGCTACCCGCCGGCTATCGCATTCTCTCGGAGGAGCGGTTGCTGGAGCTGCTCGAGAAAATTCGCGCCTCCCTGCCCGAAGAGGTCGGGCGGGCGAAAGTCATCGCTAAGGATCACGAACGGATGATGCGCGCCGCGCAGGAGAAGGCGCAGGCGATCGTAGACGAGGCCGCGAGCAAACACGAGGAGCTGGTCGACGAGAACGAGATCGTGCAGCGCGCGCGTACTACGGCCGACGTGGTCCTACGTGAGGCCGAAGAGCGGGCGAGCGAAATTCGCAAGGGAGCCGACCGGTACGCCGGCGAGGTGCTTGCCGAGATGGAGGGCCGTCTGGCCGGCGCGATCGGCGCCGTGCGTAAAGGACGCGATTTCCTCGAGCAGCCGCGCAAGGTCGCCGATCAGCCGCTCGCCGATGCGGCGGCGAAAAGCAAGCGCGAGGCGTTCGACTCGCAAGCCGCCGCGGAGGAAACGGCTGCGCTAGAATCCGTCTAGGATTCGCCGCCTCGGGGAATAAGGCGGGGCATGAAACATATTGCAATCGGCCTCGCGCTCGCCGGCTCTCTCATCGGCGCCGCACTCGCGGATCAACCTGGGGGTATCTCGGGTACGGTCGTGGATGTGAAAACGGGGCAGGCGCTTGCGCATGCGACACTCTACTACTATCGCGCTCCCTACCTCGAGAATGGCGCGAACCACATCATGACGATGCAGACGAATAGCCGCGGCTTCTTTAGCGACGTAACGCTCGAGCCGGGCCGCTATATCGTCATGGCGAGGTTCCCCGACAAGGTACAGGGCTGCGCAGTCGACGACGTGATTGGCGGCGAGGTCTCACGGATGAAGATTGAGATCGGACACGACGCGATCATGTGCAGTGGACCTCGCGTTCACCCGGCGCTGGTCGATCCGAACGCGACCTCAGACCTTTACCTAAGGTAGGTCTTCGGCGCGAAGGAGCGCTGGGTTCAAACCGGCGGAGCTTGAACGTTATGGGCAAAGGCTTCCAAGCGGGCGCGGTCGATGGCTCGCACGCGCCCGCGGTCAAGCTCGAGCGCGCCCTCGTTCTTTAGCCGCAAAAGCGCGCGTGCCGCCATGTCGCGGACCGTGCCGGCCGCTGCGGCGATCTGCGCCTGCGAAAGATTTTCAACCCCGGGAAGGCCGCGCGCCATTCCGACCGACGCGCGCGCGTAACCGAGCAGAAACTTTGCGACACGTTGTAAGACGTGGGCAAAGGCGAGATCGGCGATCGTGTCGATCGAGCGGCGTCGCGCCTGTGACGCGGCGATCAGAAAACCGAGCGCAAGTTCGGCGTCGCTTCGGGCCGCATGTATCACCGCTTCGCTCGGCAAGGTTACGATCGTTGCGTCGGTCAACGCTTCGGCGCGCGTCGTTGCGCCGCCGCTATCGAACGTGCCGCTTTCGTTGAGCGTGTCGTGCGTGAGACGCTCGCCGATCGTGTGGGTCTTGCCGTCGGGCGAGAGCAGCGTGTAGATGATCTTTCCACTCTTTACGATACCGAGGTACGGCCAGGCTTCGTCTTCGTCAAAAATCGTGTCGCCGGCGCGGTATGCGCGCTCGCTCATCTGCGCGGCGAGCTCCTTTAGCGTGCCGGCCTTCGCCGACGTAAAGGCCGCGACGTGAGCGAGGAAGGCCTCACCTTCGGCGTTTTCGTCAATTCGTTCGAGACGAACCGTCCAACGGTTTCCCCCAAGGTTGCGTGCGTCCCAAGAGAAGCGACCGGGGCGAAGCTGCGCCATCTCATTGCGCAGGGCGCGCGGGTCGGTCTCTTCGTTGATCTCCAGCGCGCTGCCGATCTGCAGCTTATCGAAAGCTTCGATTATCTGCTCGGTCTTTGTCGCGGGCAGAAGCGACCGGGCGTCGAGCGCTGCGGCGGCGGGTCGATTTATCGGCATACTCGCTCGGTCTTAGTGACGGCGCGGGACCGCGCCTGCCGGGACGTGCGAGCGAGTGCGAGAATACTCGACGCGCTATGAATACTTCATTCCAGCAGTCCGACATCGTCGTCCTCGCCGGAGCGCGTACCCCGTTCGGCAACCTCGGCGGCGTACTATCCGACCTTACCGCAACCGATCTCGCCGTTGCCGCGGCCGAGGCCGCAATCGCACGCAGCGGCGTGCCGCGCGAGTCGATCGACGAGGTCGTCTTCGGAAACGTCATCCAGACGAGCGCCGATGCAATCTACCTGGCGCGCCATGTCGGATTGCGCGCCGGGTTGCCGATCAACGTGCCGGCGCTGAACGTCAATCGCCTCTGCGGCTCGGGGCTCCAAGCGATACTCTCGGCCGCACAGTCGCTGGCGCTCGGGAGCGCAACCTATGCGTTAGCCGGGGGTACCGAGAACATGAGCCAGGCGCCGCACGTCGTGCGCGGTGCACGTAAAGGTTTCCGCCTAGGCGAAAACGTCGCGTTCGAGGATTCACTCTGGACCGCGCTGGTCGATTCGTATGGAAACACCCCAATGGCAATTACCGCCGAGAATCTGGCGAAGAAGTACGGCGTGTCGCGCGAAGAGAGCGACGCGTTTGCGCTCGCTAGCCAGGAACGCGCGCTTGCGGCGCAAGGGAACGGCTATTTTGCCGAAGAGATCGTAGCGGTCGACGTCCCCGGTCCGAAAGGCACGAGCGTACGCATTGACAAGGACGAAGGTCCGCGACAGGGATTGACGATGGAGAAACTCGGGAAGTTGCCCGCCCGTTTCGTCAAAGACGGTGTCGTCACACCTGGAAACGCGAGCGGCATCACGGACGGCGCGGCGGCGGTGGTGTTGACGACGCTAAAGCAGGCGAAAGCCGACGGGCTTCCATGGTTGGGACGCATCGTATCGGGCAGCGTGGTCGGCGTCGATCCGGCAATCATGGGAATTGGCCCCGCATTCTCGATACCCGGCGCGTTGGAGCGTGGCGGCATCGGAATGCGCGATCTCGCCGTTATGGAAATCAACGAAGCCTTCGCGCCGCAAGTCATCGCGTGCTTGCGCGAACTCGGCAATGACGGAGCGAAACTGAATCCGCACGGCGGCGCGATCGCACTGGGACATCCGCTGGGCGCGTCGGGTGCGCGACTTGCGCTTACGACCCTTCACGAGCTGCGCGAACGCGGGGGCGGCTACGGCATCGCATCGGCCTGCATCGGAGGAGGTCAAGGCATCGCCGCGCTCTTCAGTGTGGAATAAAGTATGGGACGCGCTCGCCGCTCTGGCGATCGCTTTTGCCATTTGGAAGATTCTCGTCGCACCACGCCAGTTGAGCGCTCCGGGGATTCACCCCGCGCCGCACGCCGTCTTCTCGCGTCTCCACGGCACCCCGTTTAAGGTTGCCGACCAGCGCGGTCACACCGTCTTTCTAGAGTTTTACGCGAGTTGGTGCGAACCGTGCAGAATCGAGTTGCCGCTAGTAGAGGCGTGGAAGCGTAAGCATCCCGATGCGACGATCGTGCCGGTTGACGTCGGCGAACCGCGTTCGGTAGCCGCCGAGTTTGCGGGCCGACATTCGCTCGGTGACGTCGCGCTCGATCCGCAAAACAGCGCACCGGCGCTGTTCGGTGTCCAAGGCTTTCCAACGATGGTCGTCATTGACTCAAAAGGCGACGTCCGCGCGAAATGGGAAGGACTCAACCCCGCTATCGCCCTCGCGCTAAGCAACGCCCAAAACCACCTCTAACGCGGCACGCGACAGCGCACGAACGCGGCGGCTTCGTCCGTCGCACTAGCTCGCCAGCTTCAGTTCATAGCGGGGCAACAACGCATCGGCGTTTTCGGCCACAAAGCGTCGTAGTTCGTGCAGCTCGGCCATGCCTTCGATCTTCGACTCGCTGCAGACATCGAGGAAGTGTTCCAGGCTCTCCACGGCATCCGACCAACGTCGATCGTTGGGGAGACCGGCGGCGTGGTGGAACGCCGCGGCCAAGTCTCGTGTCGCGCGTCCGGCCGCATAGGCTACTCGCGCGATTGGCGGTCTCGCGACGTCGAGAAGAATATGTGAGACATCGTCACAGAGTCTGTCGCAAGCGGCTTCGTATTCCAATGTACATAACTCCTATATCCGTTTGCCTGCTAAGAGTCAGCGGTGGGGCTTGCCACCACCTCGGCTATCGCGATCGTGGGAGAAAGACGACGCAAGCGGGGGGCGCGGGCGGGAGTAATGCCGCCGCGGATGACCCGTTCGGCAACTAACATTCTTTACTCCGTGGTTTATTGGAAGGGGTTCGCCAATAGAATACTAGGTGACAGATGCTATGAGTAGAACCTGGTTTATCCTAGTATTGAGCGGGGCAGCCAGCGGAGAGGCAGCAGTTGACTTGCACGGCGACGATGCACTGCTTGGCCGCCGGCGCTGGTGAGAATCGCTACCCGTGAGCCGACGGCGCTTCGTATGCTGGGTTCGCGAAGTAAAGGGGGCCTACGGTCTGCGGAGCCATTCCCGTTGCGTAGGCAAGAACGCGGTCAGCGTTTGCTTCTAAAGCGGTTATATCGTCGCGGGTAAGCGTTACAAACCAGGTGTTGGAGAAGGTGCGCTTTTCCCCAGCGACCCATACCCGCACCGTCAGCGAATAGCGGCCCTCCTTCCAGAACAACTGCTTGAGCAGCTCCTCTTTGGCGGTGACGTAGAATTCTTTGGAGTTCGCGTCTTTGAAGGTATCGAACGTAAAGACGGCAGCATTGCCCTGATCTGAAAGGTCTTGCCCCTGGGCCTTTGCAGTTAGATACGGCAGCCAGGCGGCGAGAAACGTGTTTACGATTAGCTCGATCGCACTCCGATCTGCCTGGCGTAGGAAGTTAATGTCGAAAAGTACAGTCGTGTCGGCAGAGAGCTGGAAGGGACACCAGGGACTTCCTTCCGTGCTGTCTACATAGCCCGCGGCATTACTCTCCATCTTGCGAACCCTGTTTACGAAAGCTAAGAGGTCCGCGCTGTTTCCGGCTTGGCAATTTGTGACGTGCAGCTCCATTCGCGTGATCACCGAGATCGCGTTTTCACTTTGAATCGTGCCTGTTAATCCAGCGGTAGGGCCGAAAGCCCCAAAGCCAATATCGGGAAACCAACTTTCGTACAGGTTGACTTTGCGCGCGCGGAAATAGCTCCGGTATATCGCGATAGCCAACGGCTGTACCGCTCCGATGACGGCAATTGCAAACGTAACCCAGAGTATGATCGACGGTGTCGACGAATCGGGCAAGACGCCCCCTTTCCCGGCCTACTTACCCTTCCAAGTGGCTTTGCGCTTTTCGAGAAATGCGCGGGTGCCTTCCTTGATATCCTCGGTGTCGACGAGCGTTCCGAACTCAAGCGCCTCGAGCTCGAGCGCGTCGTCGATCGACAGGTGCGCGCCGTTGTTGATGACTCGTTTGCACGCGGCGATCGCGAGCGGTGCCTTTGAGGCGATCGTCGTCGCGATGCGCTTCGCTTCGTTCATGAGTTCGGCCGCCGGTACGACCTTCTGCACGAGACCGATGCGCAGCGCCTCGCGCGCGTCGACGATTTCGCCCGTCAGACACAGATACGAAGCCATGCCTTTACCGACGCGCCGCGTCGTTCGCGCAGTACCGCCGTAGCCGGGAATCAATCCGAGGTTGACCTCGGGTTGTCCGAACTTCGCGTTCTCGCTCGCGACGATCACGTCGCCGGCCATCGCGATCTCGCATCCGCCGCCGAGCGCAAAGCCATTGATCGCCATGATTACGGGCTTGCTCATACGCTCGATCTGCCTGGTGAGGGCCTGACCGCTGCGCGCTTGCGCTGCGCCGTGGCCGGCGGAAGCGAGCGCGTTGAGCTCGGAGATGTCGGCACCTGCCGCGAAAGCCTTTTCGCCGGCACCGGTCACGATGATCGAGCGAATGCCGTCGTCGCGCTCCAGCGCGGCGAGCGCGGACGAGACTTCCTTTAAGAGATTCGTGCGCAGCGCGTTGAGCACGCTGGGCCGGTTAAAGGTGATGACGCCGATCGGCGCTTCGATCGCGACGAGAATATCTTCAAATGTCATATAAGAAAACCTTATGATTAGATAAAGCCCGCAGGTTCCTTCGTTGCGTTGCACTGAATGGCCCTTTGACCTATACTGAGGACGAATTTAAGGAGGTTGCGGTGGCGGTTCGGACGGCGTATCACGAGGCTTTGGAGGCGACGCGGCTTGACGTCGTGCGGCTTGGAGCGCTCGCCGCCGATGCGATTCGCGTTGCGGTCGATGCGCTCAACAATCGCGACGCCTCGGCGGGCGCGCGCGTGGTGGCGGGCGACGACGTCGTCGACGACCTGCGCCGGCGCGTCGAGTCGCACTGCATCGAGCTGATTTGGCGGCAGCAACCGGTTGCCGGCGAACTGCGCGAGATTGCGGCGATGCTCGAGATCGCGACCGACCTCGAACGTATCGGCGACTACGCCGTGGATATTTCAAAGAACGCGATCAAGCTCTCAGACCTTCCGATGCGTCCGCAAAAGGTGGAAATCGACCGCATCGCGAGCGTCGCGCACGCAATGCTGCTCGACGCGATGCGCGCCTACACCGAGCGCGACGCGCGCCTTGCGAGCGACGTGATCGATCGCGACGACGAGGTGGACAAGCTCTACAAGCGCAGCATCAAGTTACTTCAGGAGGAGATGCGAGCGGATCCTGAGATCGTCCGTCCCGGTACGCGATATCTCTTCGTGCTGGCGTCGCTCGAGCGCGTCGGCGACCGAGCCGGCAATATCGCCTGGCATACGAAGGACATGATCGGCGCCGAGTGAGCACGCCGCTCCCGCGGGCCGATTTCGCCGTCACCGAGCGATACGTTTATTTCAACCATGCGTCGGCAGGCGTACTGCCGCGCTCGTCGGTTGACGCCATAGAAACCTTCGTGCACGACCAGGCGCATGCCGGCGTCCTTGGAACCTTTCCGTACGATCTCCGCATGCCGGAATATCGCGAACGGATTGGGCGTTTCATCGGAGCGGAGGGATCGCGAATCGCGATCGTTCCAAATACGAGCGCGGCCGCAAATGTCATCGCTGCCGGCCTCGAGTGGGGATCGGCGGACGAGGTCTTGCTCTGCGACAACGAATTTCCTGCAAACGCCGTTCCTTGGATTGCGCTGCGGCGACACGGCGTCGCCGTGCGGTTGCTGCAGACCGCACAGGAGCGGCTTACTCCCGCCGTTCTTCGCCGCGAGATCTCGCCGCGCACGCGTCTCGTCGCAGTTTCTTGGGTCTCGTACGCCGACGGTTATCGCCACGACTTGAGCGGCCTTGCCGAGGTCGCACACGAGTCGGGGGCGCTCTTCTGCGTTGATGCGATGCAAGGGCTCGGCGTTTTCCCGGTCAACGTCGCAGCGATCGACGCCGACGCGCTTTTTTCAGGCGGCGCGAAATGGATGCTCGGCCTGCACGGCGCAGCGATTCTCTATCTGGGACCGCGATTTGACGAACGACTGGAGTTAGCCATGCCGGGTTGGCGCTCCGTCCGGGACATGTGGGACTTCCATAACTACGATCAGCCGTTCTCGCGCGACGCGATGCGCTTCGAGTCCGGCACGCCCAACCTGATCGGCACGCTCTCGCTTGTCTGTGCAATCGATCTCTTCGAACGCTGCGGCCCGGCGGCGATCGCGCGGCACGTTCTCGAGCTGACCGACCGGCTCTGCGACGGTTTGCACCGGCTCGGAGCGCAGGTATTTACGTTACGCGGTGAGGCCATCTCTTCGGCGATCGTTACGTTTGCGTTGCCGGGGCAGGAAAGCGTAGCTCTCGGCCGAGTCTTGGAACGTGAAGGCATCGTGACGACCTATCGCGCCGGCGGCATTCGTCTCTCGCCGCATGGATATAACACCGCGGAGGAGATCGACTTTATTTTGGCTGTGCTGGCAGAGAAGAGCCGCACGGAAGCCAAAGTATAGCTGCGATGATCGCGACATTATTAATTGCAGCACTGACGGGCACACCATTTCCGGCGCAGGCCACTTATCGGTATACCGGTTCCATGGCAGGCCAAAGGGTCGGATCGTGGTCGGTCAGCGTTACGCACGACCCGGACCAGACACAGATCGACGAGACCTCGTCGGCCTCGATCTTCGGCATGCCGCTTGCGGCGACGGCTTCGCTCGTCTTAGGCCCCGACTTCGCGCCGACGAAATACAACGGGGCGTACCGCACCCCGAATCAGAGTCCGAACGTGAGCGTCGTCGCGACGTCGAGCTCGGCTACGGTCGTGGGAGCGTTATCGACTGAGCCCAGGCAGATTGCGCTCGCCCCGAACACGCGACACTTCGTCGTGATCGAACCGGGCTTATTGGCCGGACTTTTCGCGCTGCCGGCGCAGCTCGAAGCCTGGAAGGACTCGAGCGTCACCTGGATCACGCCGGCGACCGCCCAGGCCGAATCGCTCTCGCCCAACCCCACGCCGTCGGCAGTACGTCCCGCAGGAGTCGCTGCGCAAGATGTGGTGCTCGCGATCGACCGCCCCGTTGCGCTCACGATTTGGTACGACCCGGGCACGCTCGTTCCCGACGAGATCACCGTTCCGTCGCAGAACGCGATTCTTACGCGCGTACGATCCTGAACTCAGCCGGGTCGAGTCCGGCGACGTCTTTCGAGTCGAGCGGGAGATCTCGCAGCAGACGCTCCAGGATTCCGAGACTGATACGATGCCCGATCACGAGTGTCGCGTGGTGAGATCGCAGCCTCTCGACGAGCGGGCGAAGCCGGGCCGACGCAGCTTCGATGCTTTCGCCGCCGGGCGGCGCAAACGCAACGGGATTCTGTCGTCGCGCTGCGAGTAGCTCGGCGGCGCGCTCCTCGACCCATTCCAGCGTATGGCCTTCCCACTCTCCAAAATCGATCTCACGCAAGGCAGGCACGATCTCGAACGGGAGTTCCGGCACGGCGATCTCGCGCGTCTCCAAGCAGCGCCGCATCGGGCTGACGAGGCAGCGTTCGAAGTCGAACGATGCTAGCGCTTGGCGCAGCCGCTCGCTCTGTGCTCGACCGTGCGCGCCTAGCGGCACATCCGTTGTCGAGAGAAAGCGCATCGCGAGGTTATGGTCGGTAGCGGCGTGCCGGCAGAGAACTAAAGCATCAAAATTACGGGCGTGTGGGCTCCTATGCACGGACGGACGACGTCATCACGGCGTCGGTCATTCCGTGAATCAGACGTTTGTCGGCCGGTGCGATCGTCGCGAGCACGCCGCCGAGCCGCACGCTCTCTTCGCCGGTGACGAAGTAGTACGGGCAGAGCCGCACGCGTCCGTCGTACTCGCGAACGTCATCGGCTTCGCGATCGAAGTACGTTTGACGCACCAGCTTGCCTTTGTGAAAACGCTGCAAGATCCAGAGCGTGCGATCGAACGACCCAAGCGCCGTTTCGATCGTCGCCGTCCACTCCTCGCGCGTCAAGTCGTCGCCGATCTTGACGCCCCGCGAGCCCCACGCGAGTTCGGAGAAGCCCGATGGTTTGACGACATACGCGCGCTCGCTCTTCGGCAGCGCGATCAGTTGCCGGAAGTCCGAGATCGGCGCGCCGCCGGCTTCCAGTCCCGCGATGACTCCTTGGGGCGGCATTGGGCGCGGATCGATTATCCACGTCTTCGGAAAGAGCCGCTGTAAACGCTCGAAGGTCTCGTTGCCGAGCTCGGCCTGCCAGAGCGACGCAAGCGCGTGATGGTGAAAGAGCGCGAAGGCGAGCTTCTCTTCGAGCGTCGCTTTCGGCGGAGGGGTCATCTTGACGCGGTTATGCCGGGCGGCGTAGAGCATGAGCTCCTGTTTGGGAACGTTGAAGAGGTCGAAGAGCTCGAAGTTGCGGTAAATCGCATCGAGTCTGGATTCGCGCCCGTCGTCGTGCCGGATGAAGAGTCCCTCTTCGCTGAACGTAATCTCTTCGGGGCGGCGCAGCCACGCGTCGGCGAGATTGAGACGGCGCACGGCGGCGGCGAGCCAGGCCATTTCATTGCGGTAGTCGGCCGACTCGTCCGAGACTACGATCGCGACGGTCGGGTGCTCGGCGCGGGTTGCGTTGCGCAGCATCTCCGCAAAGCCGATCGGAATACCGTCGTCTCCTCCAAAGCTTTCGATGCCCAGCTCACAGTACGCCTCGGTCATCGCGCCAACAAAGCCCATGCCTCCGGGTATGCTGTCCAGCTCGGTCGCGACGAATCCGTCACTCGTCAGAATGAGATCGGGGCGGATGACGCCCGGGATCTCCTGTTTGAATCGGTTCTGGCGCGCGAGTTTGACGACTTGCTCGGGCTTTCCGCGATCGAGATACTCGGCAATGAACGCCGGCGCGGTTCCGCGCGCGCTGCGGTTGTAAAGATTGTTGAGGGCGCGATAGAAACGCAAGAGCTCGACACCGAGGCGTTCGATCTCCTCGGCCTGGGCCGCGGACAATGCAAACGGCTCGGGGCTGACGCGCCAGGCGATACGTTCGTTTTCATCTTGGACCCGGAAGAGACCGGGTGATATCGCTTCGTAAAGGTGGTGCGCTTGCTCGCGAGCCGTAAGGTTCGGGATTGTCGCCGTACAAGGCATGGTGAGGGGCAGACTCCTCTATCGACAGCCGTCGGGGATCTTGGAATTGTTGAAGGCAATGTAGCGCCGCCGCATACGATCCCATAGAGTCTCCGGGGCGCCGCTAGGGTTGCATTGGGTCATTTTATGGTGATCGCGCCGGGCGTTAGCAAGGCGCCCTCGAGCCGTACCAGACCGCTCGAGTAGGCGAGCGTCAAGTGCAAGGTCCCGGTGAGTCCCAACTTGGTCAAGTCGAGGCTTTGGATCACTCGAGAGACGCGCTCTCCGGCGATGAAGTGAACTTGGAGCGAGAGTCGCAAAGCCCCGCGCGGTCCGGAATAGGAGGCCGCCACCGGCACGACGAGCTCGTCGGACCCGTTCGATCGGACCACACCATTGACGCAGTAGCCGACCGTTACCGGCGCGCCTTCAACCGTCAGCGCTTCTTGCGTGCAGGGTGAGGCGGCGGTCGCGAGCCGAACGGTGCCGGCGACCGCGACGATGAAAAGCGTCAGCACTCGCATCATGTTGAAAATCTGCAGAGCGAATTCGGTACGGACCGAAGGGGGACCCGTCGAAGAGAGTGCCGCCATGGAGATTCGCGTGCTCGCCTTTGCACGATTGCGAGAGCTGCTCGAAGCGCCGGAGGTAAGCCTCGCAATCCCGGAAGAATCCCGCGTCGCCGACGTCTGGGCCGCGCTCGTCCGGCAGTGCCCGCCGCTTGCTAAGGAGCGCGGCTCGACCCGAGTCGCTCGCAACGGCCGGCTCGTCTCGTTTGAGGAAGCGCTGGCCGACGGCGACGAGCTTGCGCTATTACCTCCGGTCGGCGGCGGGTAACGAGAAGCGAGGTGTTTCGCATCGAGCGCGAGCCGATCGAACCAAACGTGCTCGAGGCGGCGATTCGGGCGGGTGACGGCGGCATCGTGACGTTTCTCGGCATCGTCCGCGATTCCGACGATGAGGGTAAGAGAGTCAGCGCTTTGGAGTACGAAGCTTTCGAGCCGATGGCGCTGCGCGAGTTCGAGATCATCGCGAGCGAGGCGCGCGAACGTTTCGGCGACGTGCACGTGGCGATCGTTCACCGTGTCGGCGAGGTGCGCGCGGGAGAGATTTCCGTTGCGGTGCTCGCGTCGGCAGGGCATCGCGGCGCCGCGTTCGAGGCGTGCCGATACGCGATTGACGAGGTTAAGTCGCGTGCGGCGATCTGGAAGCGCGAGCGCTACGCCGACGGCAGCGCGCGATGGCGAGCGACGAACCCCGGTGGCTAAGGTCGAGCTCTTTCGCATCTCGGCGGAGCGCAATCCGGTTTCAGCGCTGTGGTACCAACCCCGCCGTCCGCGCGGCGTCGCCGTGATCGCGGGGCACGGCTATTCGTCGAGCAAACAGAATCTCGATTTTCTTTGCTCGTTTTTGGCGACCCACGGTTTCGGAGTCTACAATCTCGATTTCCCGGGACACAAGCTCGGGTCGAGCGGCGGAGAGCTTCGCGGCGTGGACGATTGCATTGACGCGATGACGGCCGTTCTGCGGTTTGCACGCGAGCGCGGCGACGCGAAGGCTTACACGCTGGGGCATAGTATGGGCGGAATGACCGCGGTCTTCACCGCCGCCCTCGAGCCCCGCGTCTTGGGGACGATCGCGATCGCGACCGGGTACGGACGGCCGACATCGCTAGAGACGCTGCGCCGAGTCGGAGTCGCCGATTTTCGCTCGTCTTACGTCGTCGGCGTCACGTTGCCGGAGCTCGTAGCCGGCGTGGACCGGCGCTATGGCGAGCTGCTCGCGCGGCTCCAGGGCCGCCCGGCACTCTACGTCGCGGCGAATCACGACGCGATGGTCAGCATCGGCAGCGTTAAAGAGCTTTACGATCGCGCGCCTGAACCGAAATCCTTCGCGACGATCGAGAGCGACCATACCTATGCCGCGGAAAACGCGCGCGCGACCGTGTTAGAGTGGCTGAACGATCGTCACGCGCCCGCAGGTTCACCACAAACGTGAACGCGCGCGAGCTTAGACGATACAGCCGTCACCTTCTGATTCCCGAGGTAGGCTTACCGGGACAACAGCGGCTTCGTGGTTCACGGGCGCTGGTCGTCGGTGCGGGCGGTCTCGGATCCCCGGCATTGCAATATCTTGCAGCCGCCGGAGTCGGGCGCATCGGCGTCGTCGACGACGACGAAGTAGACGAAACGAATTTGCAACGCCAGACCATCTTCAGCCAAGCCGATGTGGGCGCAAAGAAGGCTTCGGCTGCCGCGGAACGGATCCAAGCGCTCAATCCGCTCGTCAACGTCGACGCGCTTCCGATTCGTTTCGATGCGACGAACGCACGCGAACTCGTCCGGCTTTACGACATCGTCCTCGACTGCACCGATCGTTTTGAATCGCGTTACCTGATCAACGATGCGTGTTTCTTAGAGAAGCGCCCCGACGTCTACGGGTCGATCTTTCGTTTCGACGGTCAAGTCAGCGTTTTCCGAGCACCCGAGGCCCCCTGTTATCGGTGCCTCTATCCGGAGGCGCCGCCGACGGAGAGCCGGCCGACCTGCGCCGAAGGTGGAGTCCTCGGCGCGCTCGCCGGAATCGTCGGCGCATGGCAGGCGAGCGAGGCGCTGAAGCTGCTGCTCGGCATCGGTGAGCCGCTCGCCGGGCGGCTCCTGCTCATAGATGCCCTTGGCGCCCGCGTGCGCGAGGTGCGATTCGCGCGCGATCCGCAGTGCGAGCTCTGCGGCGCAAACGCCACGATCCGCGAACTCGCTTCGGATACCTATCGCGAACCTGCCGTCGATTCTCCGGTCGTCGAGATTGAAGCCGATGAGCTCGACGCGGCGTTGCGCGACGCGCGCCTCTTGGACGTCCGCGAGCCGCACGAGGCGGTGCTCGGAACGATTCAGGGCGCGATCCGCATGCCGGCCTCACAGCTCGAAATGCGAATGCACGAGCTCGATAGCGCGTCCCGCTACGTTGTCGCTTGTCGCGTTGGCGTGAAGTCACTCTGGGCGGTGGAACGCTTGAGCGATGCGGGATTCACCCGTTTACTGCACCTTCGCGGCGGTCTACTGGCGTATGCGGCACGTCACGCTGAGTTTGAATTTTTCTAGAGCGTGCTTTCTCTCCCGGTGTCATCCTGAGCGGAGCTCGCGAAGCGAGCGAAGTCGAAGGACGACCGCGTAGCGCCACATGCCGCGTCGGACTCGCTCGTCGCGGCACTTCCCGTGCCGCTCCTGCTGCACTGCGCTCGCGCCACCTGCTGAGGTAAGTTATTGCCTCCTGTCAATGGCGCTCGCGTCAGAGCCTCCTCCACCGCACGTAGCGCCGCCCCGTCGCTAGCGGTTCTCGGGCAATCGGCGCGTCGGGCGAGGAAGAAACTCGCTCCCGTCTGAGAGATATACCGGATAATGGTTCTAATCGCGTTAGCAGGTGGGATCGCCATAATCGCTGCCACGGCAGCCCTAACGCTATGGAGCTGGGACCGGCTGCCCGAGCGAGTGCCGATTCACTTTGGAATCAACGGCGTTGCCGACAGCTTCGCGCCGCGCGCCGCGATATGGCTGTTAGTCGTGCTACAAGTCGTCATCGCCGCGGCCTTTGTGGCCATCTATTCATCCGGAAGAGATCGCGGGTTGCTTCTTTTCGGCTGCTCCGTCTTGGCCGTTTGCGCGTGGGCCCAAGTTGAGATTATTTCAGCGGCGACAAGCGGCACAAATCGGATACGAACCCTGCGGTTTTGGGGGGGCTTTGCCGCCATTTTCGTCGCAGGGATAATCGCAGCTCAGCTCGTTCAATGAAATACAAACCGTTCGGCAAGACCGGCGTCGAGCTGCCCGTTATCGGGCAGGGCACTTGGAATATGCCCGAGAGCGGCGCGCATTTAAAAGAGGCGCAGCGGGCGATCCGGCGCGGTGTCGAATTGGGTATGGTTCACCTCGATACCGCCGAGATGTACGGCGCAGGCCGTGTCGAGGAGCTGCTCGGCGCGGCGATTCGCGGCATCGATCGGGAGAAGCTTTTCATTGCAACAAAAGTTCTGCCGAGCAACGCAAGCTATCGCGGAACGCTCGCAGCAGCCGAAGCGAGCCTGCGACGGCTTCGCGCCGATTACGTCGATCTCTATCTCTTGCATTGGCCGGGGTCGCATCTGCTGGAGGAAACGATGCGCGCGTTCGACACGCTGCTCGAGCACGGCAAGGCTCGTTTCGTAGGGGTCAGCAACTTCGAGCCCGGCGAAATGATCGAGGCGGCCTCGTATCTGCGGAGGGGGCCGCTAGCCTGCAATCAGGTCCTCTATCACCTCTGCGAGCGCGGTATCGAACACGAACTACTCCCTTTGGCGGCCCGGCATCAGATCGCAATCGTCGCCTACACGCCGTTCGGGCGGGGCGCCTTCTTGCGGGCAGGCGCCCGCCGCCGCGAAAGCCTCGAGCGCATCGCCCGTAAACACGGCGCGACGCTGCATCAAGTAGCGCTCGCATTCTTAACCCGCGAACCAACTCTTTTTGTGATTCCAAAAGCCGCCCGCGTCCAGCATGTCGAAGAGAATGCCGGTGCAGCAGAGCTCGAGCTCGACGCGGACGACGTCGCGACGATTGACGAAAGCTTTCCGCGGAGCCGGCCGGGGCCGCTGGTAACCTTATGACGACGACGACGATGACGACGACGATCGATCCGGCTAACATCAAGAAAGGCGCGATCCGAAAGGCGCTCGAGCTGGGTGCGGGCGCGGTACGTGTCGCGTCGGCTTTGCCGGACGAAGAATCGCGGCGCCGAATGCAGGAGTCCTTTTCGCGCGGCGACCTCTCGACGTGGGGCTACGGCGCGGAGTACGCTCGACGAGCCAGCGATCCGAGCGAGCTTTTGCGGGGCGCGCGCAGCGTCGTCTGCATCGCCGTACCGTATGCGACGTCCCAGCCCGAGCGACGCGCTCCGCTTCAGGGGCGCGTCTCAAACTATGCGTGGTCGTCCGATTACCATCGCCGGCTCCGCGCGCTCTTGCGTGCGGTCGCCGAAGAGATCGACGCAGCCGCAGGACGGCCGGTGACGGCAGTCGCGTGCGATACCAAACCGCTGGCGGAACGCGCCTTCGCGGCGCGCGCCGGCATCGGGTGGATCGGCAAACATACGAACCTGATCGCTTCGCAACTCGGCTCGTTCGTTTTCTTGGGCGAGATCGTTACGACGCTCGAGTTGCCGCCGGACGGACCGCTGCGCAAAACGTGCGGCACCTGCGCGCGCTGCGTCGAGGCTTGCCCGACGCAGGCGCTGCGCGGTGACTATACGATCGATGCGAACCGTTGTATCTCGGATCTGACCCAGCGAACCGATGCGATCCCCGCTGCGATGCGCCCGCTCGTCGGCCAATGGATTTGGGGATGCGATATCTGCCAAGTCGTTTGTCCGCCGACACGTCGAGCGGAAGATGCCTCTTCGCACTGGGCGCCGCGCGATCGCGATGCGGCGAACCCAACACTCGTCGAACTGCTCGCGCTGCGCAGCGGCAGGTTCAAGCGCAGGTACCGCGATACCGCAATGGGTTGGCGTGGTGCGGCCGTATTGCGGCGCAACGCGGCCGTCGCACTCGGCAACTCCCTCGACCGCTCGGCCGTCGGCGCCTTGATAGAGAGCCTCAAGACCGATCCGCATCCGATGGTGCGCGGTCACGTCGCCTGGGCTCTGGGGAGAATCGGCTCACCTCGCGCGCTCGCGGCCCTGCGCGAACGCTGCGCGGGAGAAGAAGATCGCCAGGTGCGTGCCGAGATCGGCTCCGCATTGGAGGCTTTCGCATGATGCTGCTCGCGGCTGCGACGGCTGCCACGCTGCTCGGCCGTATGGAGGCGGTCAATCCCAACCTCCATGCCTTTAGCGCGACGCTCAACGCGCACGTGGTGATGCGTTCGTTCCCGTTCCTGACAGCCGATCTCGCCGGAACCTACTACTACCAAGAGCCGGACAAGAATAAGGTCGTTTTCACGTCCGGCGTCCCCCTGGTCGCGCAGCAGTTCGATAAACTCTACGCGCACATCGAGAGCCCCAAGAAGTGGAACGAGCTTTACAACGTCACGCTCGTCTCTGACGACGGCAAGACCGCGCTCTTCAAGCTGGTGCCGCGCAAACCAGGGACCGTAGAGGATATTGATGCATCGGTCGACGACAAAAACGCCACGGTGACCTCGATGCGCTGGAACTACAACAACGGCGGCTACGCCGAGATGACGAATCGCTACGGCAGGGTTGACGGGAATTTCGTCGTCGAGGCCCAGGCGGGACGCGTGCAGGAGCCGGGCTACGCCGCCGACATCACGTCGACGATCGGCGGATACAAGATCAATCCGACGCTCCCCGACAGCATCTTCGAGAATCAATGACCAACGTCTCACTGATCGACGGTTTCAGCCGGCCGATCACCTATTTACGCGTTTCGGTCACCGACAAGTGCAATCTGCGCTGCATCTATTGCATGCCGGAGGGTGGCCTGCCGTGGTTGCGTCGCGACGAGATCCTCAGCTACGAAGAGATCGCGCAAATCGCGCGCGCCGCCGCGTCGGTCGGGGTTCGTACGATCCGGCTGACCGGCGGGGAGCCGCTCGTCAGAAGAGATCTGAGCCGATTGATCGCGACGATTGCCTCGATCCCGGGGATCGACGACATCGCGCTCTCAACCAACGGGTTGCTTCTAGCAGAGCAGCTTCCCGAGTTGGTGACGGCGGGGTTGCGCCGCATCAACCTCTCGCTGGACACGCTGCAAGCGGACCGTTTTGAGGCGATCGCTCGGCGCCCAGGTCTGGATGCGGTCATGCGCGCGATCGACGACGCGATTTCGGCCGGTTTGACGCCCGTAAAAATCAACTGCGTCGTGATGCGCGGAAAGAACGATGACGAGCTGGCCGACTTCGCGCGGCTCACTCGCGATCGCCCGATCTTCGTCCGGTTCATCGAACTCATGCCGGTGATAGAAAACGTCGGCTTGCAGCGCGATGCTTACGTTTCATCCGATGAGATCTTGGAGCGCATTTCCGCAGTCGGCGACTTGCAGCAGGTGATTGGCCCGGCAGGGAACGGCCCGGCGCGTTACTTTGCGTTGCCGGGTGCAGCCGGTGCGATCGGCGTGATCAGCCCGCTTTCGCACGACTATTGCGAACGCTGCAACCGCGTTCGACTGACCGCCGACGGGCGGTTACGCCTCTGCCTCTTCGGCGACTACGCGCTCGACCTGCGTTCGCCGGTGCGACGCGGCGCGACTACCGACGAGCTTGCGTCCTTGCTTCGCTCCGCGATGCTGATTAAGCCGGAACGCCATCATCTGCGCCTCGGGGAGACCACGTCGCGAATGCGCGCGTTCTCCGAAATCGGCGGCTAAGTGAATCGGCCTGTCCGAGGCAGCAACTGAGGGTGTGCCACAAAAGTAGCATGCTAGAGGACCGGCGATAGCGGTCACATCGCCGGGCCGAGCGGCGTTCGGAGAGTAAGAGGAGAGTCGAATGGATGCGATCCGGGTGACGGATGACCGCCAGGCAGTCGCGCAGACGCGAGCCGAGTCGCTCGTGCTCGAGTATCAGACCAAGCTGGCGCGATACCTGCGACGGATGGTCGGCGACACCGAGGTCGCGCTCGATTTGACGCAGGAGGTCTTTCTTTCTGCCTACCGCATGCTGCGGGCGGACCCGGCACGAGAACTTAGCGCGGGTTGGCTCTATCGCGCGGCGACGAACGCCGGAATCTCATTTCTCCGTCGCAAGAAAATTTTGCGCATGGTGCCGCTCGACCGTGAGGTCGATCGCAGCGCGTGGCGGGTTGACGAACGAAGCGCCGCGTCCCTGGACCTGCAGGCCGCGCTCGCGCGGTTGGCACCGGATCAGTCGGCCGCCTTGCTCTTGACGAGCTATGCGGGATACTCATCGTCGGAGGCTGCGACGATCCTCGGCACGACCTCCGACGCGGTGCGCCAGAGAGTCTGCCGCGCGATGCGGGTTTTGCGAGCGATGATGAAGGAGGATACGGAGCGATGATGAGTCGAGCGGATTGCGCGCGGGCCGAGGGGCTCGCGGGAGCAATCGCGATTGGCGAAGCGGGCGAAGCCGAACGTGACGCCTACCGCGCCCATCTGGCGGAGTGCGCGAAGTGTCTGCGCGAGCTTGGTGGGGAGCGCGAAATCGAGCGAGTGATGAACGCGGTTGGCCAGGCGCGAGACACCGAATGCTGGCAGCCGGATCTGCGCTCGACGCTCGCACGCCGGCCCACCTCACGTCGCGTGTTGGCTTTGGCCGGCGTGCTCGCTGCGCTGGTGGTAGCCTTCTTTGTGCTACGGCCGGCCCCGGCGCCGCGAGCCGGCGTCCCGGCGCACACCGTTTCGGCGCAAGAAACGCGGGCGCTCGCGGCCCTCGGTACGCAAACCGCACCTGCACGGGAGGGGCGCGCGGAGTCGCTCGCGGTCGGCGCGGCAACCTTCTCGACGACGTTCGACGTAACGGTTGACGCACGAGGAGCGCCGGTGCGCTGCTCGATTACGAAGAGTTCCGGCGATCGCGCGTTCGACCTGGCGATCTGTCATGCCGCCATGCGCGCGCATCACGCGCCGCAAACGCCGGCGGTGTCACTCACCAAATAGCGCGGGGGAGCGCGCGGCTCTACCGCAAAACCGGCCTGCAATGGCCGAGCCGCCGTTCATCTATCGTTTCACGAAAGACCTGCGTCTCGACGACCATGCGGGATTAGCAGCGGCCGCGGCCCGCGGCAGCGTCCTGCCGTTGCTCGTGATAGACCGTGCGCTCGAGCGGCGGCTGCGGCTCTCGTCGCGTCGAGCCGCCTTCTACTGCGCGGCGGTCGGCGCTTTGGCCGGAGAGCTGGCGGAACGCGGCAGCGCGCTGGTCGTTCGCCGCGGAGAGCCGGAGAAGATCGTTCCAGCCTTGGCGAGCGAGCTCGGCGCAACCGGCGCCGCTTGGAGCTGCGCCTACGACGCGACTGGTTTGCAGCAGGATCGCCGCCTCCAATCCGCGCTCGAAGAGTCGGGCTTCGAGGCAGTCGTCGTGCACGATGCGCCCGCGGTGTCGCCGGAGGAGAGCGCTGCAGCGCGCAGCGCAGCGGGCGCGGGCTATCGCGCTTTCACACCGTATTTTGAGGTCTGGTGCGATCTCCCGGTGCCCTCCCACGAGCATCCGCTGCTATTGCGATTTTCGAATCGCGGCGCCCGCAGCGGGCCGCTTCCTGCGCCCCAAGAGTTCGGCGGCGCCGATAACGAGATCGCCGCCGGCGCGGCGGCGAGAGATCGCCTCGAACGTTTCTTGCGTGAAGGCGTTGCTCAATATGCGGCTGCCGCAACCGTGCCGTCCGACGACCGGACCTCGCACTTGTCGGCGCACCTATCGTTTGGAACGATTTCCGCGCGGACGGTCGTTCGTTCCGTGCGGCAACGGCTCGTGGATCCGTTTTCGCTTAGCGAAGAGCGCCACTCATTACGGCTCTTTTTGCGCTCCCTCGCGCGTCGCGACTTTTTCTTGCAGCTCTCGTGGTTTTACCCCGGCACGCAAGACGAGCCGTTGCAGGAGAAGATGCGCGACTTTCGATGGGAACGTTCGCATCCGGCGCTGGAGAGTTGGCGTGCGGGCTCGACCGGCTATCCGCTCGTTGATGCCGGAATTCGTCAGCTCCACGCGACGGGATGGATGCATCCGCACGTACGTGCCGTCGCCGCATCATGGCTCTGCTTCGACCTCGGCGTCGATTGGCGGATCGGGCGTGAAGAATGGGATCGATGGCTCATCGAGGACGAGCCCGCGCTCGCCACCGGCAACTGGCAGTGGATTGCCGGAATCGGCGCCGACATGGCGCAGTACCCGCGCATCTATAACCCGGAGCGCCAGCGACGGCGATACGATCCGGCCGGCACTTACGTGCGCCGCTGGGTGCCTGAGCTCCAACATGTCCCGCTCGAGTCTTGGTACGGCCGGCGCTCGGATTCGCAGCAGCTCGCGCTCGGACTCTATTCCGGCGATTCCTACGGCAAACCGGTGATCGATCACGGCCTCGCGGCGCGTGCCTTTCTGCGCCGCTATCGAGCCTTTAGATCGGCGGAGACTTAGTCAGCGACCTTGGGCATCCGCTCGTCGATCCAGCTCGTGACGATCGGAATCCGTACGTCGTCGCCGTTCCAAGTCTTGATGCCGTAGTAGACGCTGGCCACGAGAAAGAGCGGTGCGAGAAGCGGCACGAGCACCCAGGCTGAGAATCCAAGGAACGGCACCTGCGCGAGCAGCGAGAGCAGTCCCCAGAAGCCGAAGAAGCCGACGTTGAATCCCAGCGCTTGGAGCGCTTGTCGCCGCAGATTGCGCGATTGCTTACGATCGAGAAGCGAGATCAGCGCCAACGGCCAGAGCGGATAGCCGAGGGCAACGAGCGCGCGCGATTCGACCGGATCCGGGGCGACCGCGACGGTCGCCGGGCCGCGGACGCTCGCCGGCGCGGGACGGGGCGGCACTTGGCCGGCAATTCGTTGCCTCGTCGCCGTCGCCGCTTCTACCTTGGCGGCCAGCCGGCAACTCGGGCAGCCACCGGTTTCGTCGCGACAGGTCGCGCAGACCGGCTTACCACAACCGGCACAGGGGGCGACCGACGGTACGTTCGAGTGAAAATAGCAGTCCATGTGCGTTCTCCGATCCTCCCGGCATCATTGCCACCATCAAGTACCGGAGTGCGTTGGGGGAGGTTTCATCCGATTGCAACGGCAAGAGCGTGAAGCGCCAGCGATGACCCGCCGCTCTATTCTGCTACGTTTGGCGCGCGAGGCGCGTCCCTACTATCCACGTCTAGCACTCGCCATGACGATGGGCGTGCTTGCCGGCGTGCTCTCGATCGTGCCGCCGCTGGCCTTTCGGATCATCATTAATCAGGTGCTCATTCCCCTGCACGGTCGGCCGCCCGACTTGAAAGCGCTCTACCTGGCATTGGGTCTAACGTCCGTCGCGCTCATCCTCAGTAACTGTGCGATCTACGGTCAAACCTACCTTACCGCCTGGAGCGGTCAGCATCTGGTCGCGCGACTGCGCGTGCGCCTTTTCGAAGGTCTGTTGAGGCTGCCGCTCGGCGAGTTCGATAAGTGGCGCCCCGGCGAACTGATCGCGCGCTTTTCAACCGACCTGCAGATCATGATCGACGCGGTCAGCGTATCGGTTCCACAGCTCGTCGTCGCTCTCGCCACGTTCATCTCGTCGTTTGCGACGATGATCTATCTCGATTGGCTGCTGACGCTGTCGCTGGTACTCGTCGCGCCGATCGTTTCGGTTGCCGTTTCGAACTTCCAGCGTCTGATCTCGACAAGCACGCATCGCGCGCAGCAACGAATAGCCGATCTCACCGCAAACTTGTCGGAGATCCTTGGCGGTCAGCGAGTCGTCAAGTCCTTCGGGCGCGAAGAATTTGAAGTAGGCCGGTTTCGGAACCGCAACGACGACTTCTTCGGCGCGTATATGAAACTGACGCAGTTCATTCAGACCCAGCCGCTCGTCATTTCGACCATTATGGTAGGGGCCGTAGTTGCGATTATCTGGCTCTCGGTCCGCGAGGTTTTGGTGGGCCGGCTCGATACCGGCAAAGTCTTCATGTATTGGGGTCTGCTGGTTAACTTGATGAACCCAATGAATCGCGTTGCGGCCTTTTTCGGAGACATCAGCAAAGCCGTCGTCGGGGCCGGGCGCGTGTTCGAGTTGCTCGACCTTCCAAGCGAGGTACGGGATCCACCCGGCGCCGTTGCGCTCACCGCCGTCCGCGGCCAAATCGAATACCGCGACGTGACCTTCCGTTATAAGCCCACCGACCCGCCGGCACTGCGCGACGTCAACGCCACGATCGAGGCTGGGGAGATCGTCGCATTCGTTGGGCCGTCGGGCGCCGGCAAGACGACGATCGTGAATCTCGTACCGCGTTTCTATGCGCCGCAAGAAGGGAGCATTTTCCTCGACGGCATCGACATCGCCGACGCGCGGCTCTCCGACCTGCGTAAGGCGATCGCGATCGTGCCGCAGGACGTACAGCTATTCCGCGGCTCGATTCTCGATAACATTCGCTACGGCCGCATCGAAGCAACCGATGCGGAAGTTCGCGCAGCCGCTCGCGACGCCAACGTCGAGGAGTACGTGCAAGGCTTTCCGGATGGTTATGCAACTCAGGTCGGAGAGCGGGGCATCCGGCTCTCCGGCGGCGAGCGCCAGCGCATCGCGATCGCGCGGGCCGTCCTGCGCGATCCGCGCATCTTGATTCTAGACGAGGCGACGAGTGCGCTCGACAGCCATTCGGAGGCGATGATTGAGCAGGCTCTCGACCGGCTCTTGCCGGGACGCACGACGCTGATCATCGCGCATCGGCTCTCGACCGTGCGACGCGCGCACAAAGTGCTGTTCATCGAGGCCGGCAGAGTCGTCGAGATCGGCACGCACGACGAGCTGCTTGCTAAGGGGGGCGCATATGCGCGGCTATACGCCGCTCAATTCTCATTTAAGGCACCTTAAAAAGGTGACCGGGCCGGACGCGAACAAACAGGGGAGGCTTTCACTCCCAGAAAGGAACTCCACTTGAACCAGGGATTCACCGTGTGGCTCACCGGTCTTTCCGGTGCGGGCAAGAGTACGATTGCCGAACGGCTCGCGCCCGAGCTGAGCGCTCGCGGTTGCAGCGTTGAGGTGCTCGACGGCGACGAAGTCCGCACCCACCTCTCAAAGGGCCTCGGATTCAGCCGCCAGGACCGCGACATCAATATCGGACGCATCTCCTTTGTCGCCTCGCTGCTCGTCAGGCATGGCGCCGCGGTAATCACCGCCGCGATCTCGCCGTACGCTGAGGCGCGGGACGAGGCGCGACAGCGCATCGGCAGCTCGCAGTTCGTCGAAGTTTACGTGCGTTGTTCGCTAGACGAGCTCGTGCGGCGCGACGTCAAGGGTTTGTATAAAAAGGCGCTCGCCGGCGAAGTGCAGCATTTCACCGGCGTCTCGGACCCGTACGAAGCTCCCGAGAAACCCGACGTCACCGTCGACAGCGAAGTCGAAACTGTCGAAGAGAGCGTTTCGAAGATCCTCGCGGAGCTGGCGAAGCGGGGTTACCTGCACACCGACGTTAAGGCGAAGGCGCTATGATCGATCCACACGGCGGGAAACTCATCAATCGTATCGCCGACTCCCCGCAGGCGGAACTGGAGCTGCGGGAGAGGGCGAATGGACTTCGTGGTCTTACGCTGACCGGTCGCGAGCTCAACGATCTCGCATTGATCGGTAACGGCGCCTTGAGCCCGCTCACGGGCTTTATGACGCGCAAAGATTACGAAAGCGTCGTTCCCACGATGCGGCTTGCAAACGGGTTGCCGTGGAGCATTCCCGTTGTTCTTGCAGTCGATCGCGATGAGGCGCCGACGCCGGGTACCCGCGCGGCGCTCTATGACGGCCAAGGCGCGCTGCGCGCCGTCATCGAGGTCGAGGACGTTTTCGAATACGACAAAGGAGACGAAGCGCGCAACGTCTATCGCACGGAAGACGAAAAACATCCCGGCGTCGCGGCACTCTACGAACGCAAAGACGTTCTCATCGGCGGCCCCGTTTCGGTCCTGCCGCGCGAGCACGATCCGGAGAGCCTGTCTCCCGCGCAGACGCGCGCCGAGTTCGAGCGCCGCGGCTGGAAGACGATCGTCGGTTTTCAAACGCGTAACCCGGTGCACCGGGCCCACGAATACATTCAGAAATGTGCGCTCGAAATCGTGGACGGCTTGCTGCTGCATCCGCTGGTCGGAGAGACGAAGAGCGATGATATTCCGGCCGACGTACGGATGCGCTGCTACCGGGCCCTGCTCGAGAACTACTATCCGGCCGACCGCGTGCTGCTGAGCACGCTGCCTGCAGCGATGCGCTACGCGGGTCCGCGCGAAGTGATTTTCCACGCTATGATGCGTAAGAACCACGGCTGCACGCATTTCATCGTGGGTCGCGACCATGCCGGCGTCGGAAACTACTATGGAACCTACGACGCACAAAAGGTCTTCGACGAGTTCACTCCAGCGGAGTTGGGGATCACGCCCCTCAAGTTCGAGAACAGTTTCTACTGCCGGCGCTGCCAGTCAATGGCTTCGAAGAAAACCTGCAGTCACGACTCGGAAAATCATGTGACGCTAAGCGGCACGCAAGTACGGGAAATGTTGCGGGAAGGTCAGCTGCCGCCGCCGGAATTCTCGCGGCCGGAAGTCGCCCAAATTCTGATCGAAGCTTCCCGCGAAACCGCCTCCGCTTAGCCGGGAAGGCCCGCTTCAGCGCATCCGTTGAGTTTCATCTGAATCAGGCCTTCCAGCATATCGTTGCATCAGCCAAGGAGGGCATCCATGCTAGTCCTGAGTCGTAAGGCTAATCAATCGATTATGATCGGTAGCGACATTCGTATCGTAGTCGTCGGCGTCGACCACGATCAAGTGAAGCTGGGCATCGAGGCGCCGCGGCACGTTCCCGTGCACCGCTTGGAAGTCTTCACCGAAATCCATGGCGGTGATGCAGCGATCGCTTCGAGCACGCTTGCGCCGGTAGGAAAAGCAGCCATCGAGGGAGATATAACCGGCGATGCGGACCGCAACTGAAACGGATCGCAATACTTACCCGTCGCCTTTTGGGCTCTTGGGCCGACGGGTGCTCTGCTTGTCCACCAGCCTGCCGAGTGCTTGGAAGTCAGCCCCGGGGATAGACCGGGACACGGCTCGGAGGCCGTTGAATGTTAACCTAGGTTCCCGTCCGCAAAATCCATCGAACTCATCGAGGTAGTGACTCGGCAATGACTATCAATTGGAGCTTCGTTCTCGTCGGATTCATCGTGGGTGCCTGCACCGCGTACAGCGGTGTCGGCGCCGGCGCTATCACGACGCCACTGCTAATTTTTCTAGGCGTAAACACCGATAAAGCTATCGGCTCCGATCTGCTGTTCGCTCTCGTGACCCGAGTCCTCGCGATGGTTACCCACATCCAGAAGGGGACCGTACAGGTATCGGTACTCTGGCGGCTTTCGCTCGGCGGCCTTCCGGGCGCAATCATCGGCGTCGTGGCCAGCGCGTATTTGCACCGGCTGCTCAACGTCCATCAGCTCGAGCACGTGTTGCGAATCGCGGTTGCGACGGCCTTGCTCGTTTCGGCTGCCGGAATCATTTTTAACCGCAAGCTCGCTGGTGACGCGTCGAGCGAGTCGGGTCAGCAGCTGCCCACCCTGCGCTTGGCTTTGATCGGATTCTTCGTCGGTTTAACGGTTAGTATTACATCGATCGGTGCCGGTTCGCTGACGCTTCCGCTGCTACTGCTTGTGGCGCCGGTCGTTGCGTTGCGGCGACTGGTGGGAACGGATCTGGCCTTTGCGGTCGTCGTGCTCGTGCCGTCGCTACTAGGTCACTGGAAGATCGGCGACGTCAACGTCCCGATCGCGATTTCGCTGCTGATCGGATCGGTTCCGGGGGTATTCCTCGGGTCGTACTTCGTGACGAAGTTGCCGGAGCGTTGGTTCCGCGGCGCTCTCGCCGGCCTGTTGGTCGTCGTTGCGCTGGCGCTACTGCCGATTCTGCCGCACGCGAAAGGCTAACTCTCCGGCCCGAAAGAGGCTCTCGAAGGTTCCGGCGTCGCTCCACGCACCCTCGAGGACGTCGTAAGAGAGAAGGCCTTCCGCGATGTAGCGGTTGTGGACGTCCGCAATCTCGAGTTCTCCACGCTGCGAAGGCGTCAGCGTTCGTATGAAATCGAAGACCCGGGTGTCGAACATATAGATGCCGGTAACCGCGTAGCGGCTCTTCGGCTGGGCGGGTTTCTCCTCGATCGCGACGATCCGATCGCCATCGAAGACCGGGACGCCGAAGCGCCCGGGATCCTCGACTTCTTTGAGGAGGATGCGGGCGCCGGAACTCTGCGCTTCGAAGTTGCGGACGTACGGCGCGATGTCGTTCTGCAAGATGTTGTCGCCGAGAATCACGACGATCCGCTGCTTTTCGGCAAAGTGCTCGCAGAGACGGAGCGCGTCGGCGATGCCGCGCTCGCCTTCTTGATAGGCGTAGTAAATGTTTTCGAGCCCGAGCTCCGCACCGTTGCCGAGAAGGCGGAGAAAGTCTCCCGCCGAGTTGCCGCCCGTTACGATCATAATCTCTACAATCCCCGCGCGAGAGAGCGTCTCGAGCGGATAATAGATCATCGGCCGATCGTAGACCGGAAGCAGATGCTTGTTGGTAACTTTCGTCAGCGGTCGCAAGCGCGACCCGAGGCCGCCGGCTAATACGATGCCTTTCACGGCGACGGCACTCCGGCTTTGAGCGGGCGCCACCAGGCTTCGTTGCTGCGGTACCAATCGATCGTTTGGGCGAGGCCGTCTTCGAACGAGATTCGCGGGCTCCATCCAAGCGCGCGCAGCTTTGCCGAGTTCACGGCATAGCGGCGATCGTGTCCGGGACGATCCGCGACGTGCTCGACGTGCACCTCCATCGATCGTCCGCAGCGTCGCAAGAGCTCGCGCGTCAGCTCGAGATTCGTTCGCGGCGATGCGCTCGAAACGTTGTAAACGCTACCGATCTCGCCGTCCTCGAGGACGCGCAGGATCGCGCGCGCGTGATCGTCGACGTGTAGCCAGTCGCGAACTTGCAGACCGTCACCATAGAGCGGGACCGAACGGTTCTCGATCAGATTCGTGACGAAAAGCGGCACGATCTTCTCCGGATACTGATTCGGCCCATACGTGTTGCTGCCGCGCGTGACGACGACCGGCGAGCCGTACGTCGCGTGATAGGCGAGAACGAGCAGATCGGCCGCGGCCTTGCTCGCCGCATACGGACTGCGTGGGCGCAGCGGATCGCTTTCGACCGATTCGCCGTATGGCACGTCGCCGTAGACTTCGTCGGTCGAAACTTGAAGAAAGCGCGGAATCACGCGCTCGCGAAGCGCCTGCAGCAGCACGAGCGAGCCGAGAGCATCGGTTCGCAGAAATGACTCGGGTTCGGCGATCGAGCGATCGACGTGCGTCTCGGCCGCGAAATTGATGATCGCGCTGACGTCGCCCTCCAGTCCTTCGCGCACGGCGGCGGGGTCGCAAATGTTCCCCCGCAAGAAGCGATAGCGCGAATTCCCCTCAACGTCGCGCAGGTTCGCCGGGTTTCCCGCGTAGGTCATGGCGTCGAGATTGACGATCTCGAGCCGCGGCCGCTCGCGCAAGGCAAGCCGGATGAAATGAGAGCCGATGAAGCCCAGCCCGCCCGTGACCAGCCAGCGCATTTCGCGCTCTACGAAGATGGTTTCGCCGCAACCTGCCCGGCCGGATCGTCCACGAGCGCGCGCAGCTGCGTGCGCGAGGCCAAGTCGAAGCGATCGAAGATCGCCGCGATATGCGTCTCGACGGTGCGCTCCCCAATGAATAATTGCGCGGCGATCGCGCGATTGCTCATGCCTTGGGCCGCAAGTTGCGCGATCTCGGCTTCGCGCGGAGTTAGCCGGCGGGTGCCGGCCCGATGGCGAGCGCGCCGGCGGCCGGCTTCCAACTCGCGCGCGTGGCGGAGGAAGCCATGCTGCCGGTAGAGGGCGAGCGCCTCCGCGTAGCGCCCGGCGAGCTCCAGCGCCTGCCCCTGCTCCCAGGGCCATCCGATTGCCTCGAATTTGGCGGCCGCATCCATGGCGAGGGGTTTTGCAGACTGTTCTCGCTTGATTCGCGCGACGCGGGCGTCGAAGAGCGTCAGGTGGGCCTTGGCTGCGAGGTGACCGGGATCGGTTGCGGCGCCGGCGAGTAGGTTGCGGGCTTGCTCGCGCTCGTTGGGGTTTGCGCTCTTGGCCAAGCCGTCCAAAAGCCAAAAGGAAAAATCCACTGTACGAAGCGTCCCAAGAGCGCGCGAGCGCAAGGCTGCGGCTTCATCGCGCAGGCCGACCGCATCGTAGTAAGCTGCGACACAACCGGCGAGCAAACCGATCCGTTGTGTCTCGCCGGAAGCAAAGGCAAGTTCCAGCGCTTGCGGGGTTGCAAATCGCGCGGCCGCGTCGTCGTCGCCGCAGTAATATGAGAGCCGCAGACCGAGTGCGGTTCTTGACGTTTGCGTCATCGCGATGCCGGCCGGCAGTTGGGCGTCCTGATGCTGACGCTCGCGAACGGCGGCCAGATCGCCGGCAAGCAGCTCCGCGAATGCCAACCCCTGGATAGTCGAGGCTCCGACTTTTCCGAAGTCCTCGCTTCGGACGCAACCTGCTGCTTCGAGATGGGCGGCGCGCGCGCGATCCATCCAGCCGGTTGCCATCGCCCGGCTTGCGTAGTTGTTCAGCGTCCAGGCGAGTTGTTCTGGATCGTCGAGCTCACGCGCAATCGAAACGGCTTCGTCGTAGTCGTCGAAGGCTTCCAGCAGCCGGCCCAAGCAAGCCGCGATGAGTGCGCGCACCATACAGGCGTTGCGCCGGTCCGTCGCCGGATGCTCGCCCGGCGTTGCTTCGGCGGACGCGAGGTATGCCGTCGCAGCATCGGTTCTGCTCTGCAGTGCTTCAAAGTGCGCGAGCGTGACGTACGCGTCATAGGCGACCGGGCCGCGCTCGCCGCTGAGCCACAGCGCGCGTCGCCCCGCTGCTGCGGCGGCTTCGGGCTTTCCGCTCTCGTAAATCCGGCGTGCCAACTTAATCGCGCGCGAGGCAGCCTGCAGTTTCTGGCCGGCCGTTTCGTACGCATTTACCGCGCGCTCGGCGTACGCGCAGGCCTCGTCCACCTCGCCGTTGATCGAGAGCGCGCGCGCTAACTTGTCGCACAGCAGCGCGTATCGGGCATCGCCGCAGCTCATCGCCTCGACTGCGTCCCGATAGGCGGCTTGGGCGTCGCGGTGAGCGTTGCGAGCCATCGCATCGTCGCCGGCGCGTTCGTATGCCTCGCTCGCGTGCTCGCGATTGCCGGCCGCGCTCCAGTGATAAGCGAGGTCAAGAGGATCGGCGCCGCTTGACTCTGCCAAATGCTCGGCGACTTCGCGGTGAATCGTTTGGGTTTGAAGCGCGAGCAGTTCGCGATAGAGGATCTCGCGAGTGATCGCGTGCCGAAAAGTAAAGGCGCCGGGGTTTTCGCGTATTTCGCGCACGAGTTGTAACGCACACGCGTTCGTGAGTACCGCCGCGACGGCGGCGTTCGAGGCCACAGTGACTTGCGCCAGGAGTGCGGCGTCGAAGCTGCGTCCGATCACTGAGGCGTACGACAAAATACGCCGCTGGGCGTCGTCAAGTTGCTCGAATCGCGCGAGAACGCCGGCACGTATGCTCAACGGCGTCAGGTCGGGCTGGGGCTCTTGCGGCGCCATGGCGGCGCTGGTGACGAGCTCTTCGGCGAAATACGGCTTGCCTTCGGCGAGCGAGCAGATGCGCTCGATTTCGCGCTCTCGAATGGAACTTGGATCCGGCCAGATGCTCGAGACCAGTCGCCGAATGTCATCGCCGTCGAGCGGTGGGACCGCGAGGGTAACGGCGCCGAGGCGGCTCAAACGGTTCAACGCTTCGCCTCGCGCGTGGTCGCGCTCGAGTTGCTCGGACCGGACCGCACCGAGAACGAGCAACTGCGAGCTCGCGAGCCGCGGCGTGAGGAAAGCCAAAAACTCAAGCGTTGCAAAGTCGGCCCACTGTAAGTCGTCGACGATAAGCACCAGCGGCGTCGCGGCGGCGGCCTTGAGCGACTCCACGGCTTGCACGAAGGCTCGATACCGGGCCGGCTCGGAGCTTAACTGCGAAGACTCCGACCCGTGCGCCTCAAACGGCTCGGGAATGCGCAACGCGGCCCAGGCCTCCCGCAACGGCGCAAAGGGCGGGCAGAGCGACTCGAAGCACGTGGCCGCGGCGAGCTTGGCGCCGGCGGCCAGGACAAGCGACGAAAACTCATCGAGCAGGCGCGTCTTTCCGACTCCCGCCTCGCCCCACAGCAGCGCGACAGCGCTCTGGCCGGCCGTGGCCCGGCCGTAGAGATTCTCAAGCTGCCGGAGCTGCGCGCTTCTGCCGATGAACGGGCTGCGAATGGAGCCCGGCGTTCCTCCGTACACCTCCCGATGCAAGCCGTAACCTCGCGTTGCTATGGTGGGAGAAAGCCTTTTCTGTTTTGGAGGACGACACCTTGACCACAACGGCACTTCCTTACGATCCCGCGAAGTTCGAAGCCGCCATCGGGCGCTTTTTGGGCGACGTCGGCGCCGTGGTAACTGCAGCGTCGGTGCTGATCGGCGATAAGCTCGGGCTGTACAAAGCGCTTGCAACGGGCGGAGCGCAGACCTCGCAAGACGTCGCCGAAAAGACCGGGACGCACGAGCGCTACGTCCGGGAATGGTTGGCAAATCAGGCCGCTGCCGGCTATATTACCTACGATCCCGCGACGAAGCGCTTTACGCTCCCAGCCGAGCACGTCCCGCTCTTGGCCGACGACGAGAGCGAGGTCAATATGTGCGGACTCTTCAGCATGGGCCAGCCGCTCTTTGCCGACGAACCGAAGATTGCCGAGGCGTTCAAAACCGGTAAAGGCGTCGGTTGGCACGAGCACGATGCGCGTCTTTATCTCACGACGGACCGCATCTTTCGCAACGGCTACGCTTCGCATCTGATCGCGCATTGGATTCCGGCACTCGACGGAGTCGAAGAGAAACTGCGCACGGGTGCGCTGGTTGCCGACGTAGGTTGCGGCTATGGCAGTTCGACAATCCTGATGGCGAAGGCGTACCCGATGTCGACGTTCGTCGGCTACGATTATCACGAGGCCTCGATCGCCGCAGCGCGCGAGGCGGCTCGCAAAGCCGGCGTGAAGGATAACGCGCAATTCGAAGTGGCCTCGGCCAAAGGGATGCCTGCGCGGAGTTTCGATCTGGTCTGCTGCTTCGACTGCGTGCACGACATGGGCGACCCCGTCGGCTCGCTTGCGCACGCCCGTGCTGCGCTAAAATCCAACGGCACCCTGATGATCGTCGAACCCTATGCAGGCGACGCGTTGGAAGAGAACCTGACGCCGATCGGACAGATTTTTTACGGAGCCTCGACGATGATCTGCACGCCTTCGTCGCTCGCGCAAGAGGTAGGTCTTGCCATGGGTGCCCAGGCCGGCGAAGCCCAGATGCGGGACGTGGTGAAGAAGGCCGGATTCACGCACTTCCGCCGTGCCGCACAAACGCCGTTCAACATCGTCTACGAAGCACGCCCGTAGCCCGCGCGCCTGCGGGCAAGCTGGGAAACTGCCGCGGCCGCCATGCGCCGCGGCAGTTGCTTGCCTGCTCTGCCGCTCCGCGAGCCCTTGGAGAGCGGTAGACCTCGTGATATAATCGCGCGGTTGTCTATCACTTCCCCCGCACGGAGGCGGGGTGGCGATGGCTCCACGACGCGGCTGCGACGCCAGGGATGGGCGGCGGCCGGGAGCCAGAAAGGTTAACCTATGACCGTCGTTACCATGCGGGAGCTCTTGGAAGCGGGCGTCCATTTCGGCCATCAAACGCGCCGTTGGAATCCCAAGATGAAGCCGTTCATCTTCCAGGAGCGCAACGGCATTTACATCATCGACCTGGCGCTCACGGTCCAGCGGCTGCGGGAAACGTACGAAGTCGTAAAGCGGCTCTCGCGCGAGGGACGCGTCATACTTTTCGTCGGCACCAAAAAACAGGCGCAGGACGTCGTTCGCGAAGAGGCAGAGCGTGCCGGCACGTTTTATATCAATCAGCGATGGCTCGGCGGCACGCTGACGAACTTCTCGACCATCCAAAAACGCATCGCGCGCCTGCGCGAGCTCGAAAACATGAAGATGCAGGGCGACTTCGACCGGCTTCCCAAAAAGGAAGTCGCCAAGCTGCAGGACGAGATGAACCGGCTCGAGCGATTTCTGGGCGGCATCAAGGATATGCATCGGCTGCCTGACGCCCTCTTCATCGTGGATCCGAAGAAGGAGCGGATTGCCGTTCTGGAGGCGCGGAAATTGAAGATCCCGATTATTGCGGTGATCGATACGAACTGCGATCCCGACGAGATCGACTACCCGATACCGGGCAACGACGATGCGATCCGCGCCGTCAAGCTGATGGTCGGCAAAATTGCCGACGCCATCATTGAGGGCAAGACGGAGACCGAGAGCTCCTATGACGAAGGGGTCTACGGCACGCCGGCCGAGGAACTCGAGGATGAGGCGCCGGTAACGATGGCGGAGGCCGGACGTTGATTTCATATCAACCCAAGCCCGAAGAAATCAAAGCGCTGCGTGAGGAGACCAGCGCGCCGATGATGGACTGTCGCAAGGCCCTGCTCGACGCGGCGGGTGACGTCCAACGCGCGAAGGCGCTGCTCCTCGAACGCGGCGCGGCGCAGGCTGCCAAGAAAGCTGAACGGACGGCAGACGAGGGTACCGTCACAAGCTACATTCACGCCGGAGGCAAAATCGGCGTACTCGTCGAGGTCAATAGTGAGACCGACTTCGTCGCGCGGAATCCGAAATTCGCGGACCTCTCCCGCGACATCGCGATGCACATCGCGGCGATGTCGCCGCAGTATCTCGACCGCGACAGCGTTCCGGCCGACGTGGTCGCACAGCTGCGCAGCGAGTTCCGCGCCGCGGTTCCGCCTGGGAAGTCGCCGGAGGTGGGCGACAGAATCGTCGAAGGCAAGCTGACGAAATGGTTCGAGGAGCACTGTCTGCTCGATCAGGCCTTCGTCAAAGACGATTCGATGAGCATCGGCGAATTGATTTACCGTTCGATAGGAGCGCTCGGCGAGAAAATCCGCGTGCGCCGCTTTGCGCGATACGCCCTTGGCGAGTGAGCTGCGTGGGCCGCGATTCTCTCGCGTGCTGCTCAAAATTTCGGGCGAGGCGTTTACCGGCGATGGGAACGGCGTAGACGTCACTACCACCGACGCGATGGCGCAGCAGATCGCCGAGGTCAGTCGAGCCGGCGTTTCGATTGCAATCGTCGTCGGAGGCGGGAACATCTGGCGCGGCAAGGTCCATGAGGAAGCCGGGATGGACCGGGCGACGGCCGACTACATGGGAATGCTTGCGACCGTGATCAACGCTCTGGCGTTGCAGGACGCGCTCGAGCGAATTGGCGTTGCCTCGCGCGTTCAAACCGCGATTGCCATGCACCAGATCGCCGAGCCGTACATTCGCCGCAGGGCGATTCGCCATCTCGAAAAGGGACGCGTGGTCATTTTCGCAGCCGGAACCGGTAATCCGTATTTTACCACCGACACGACCGCGGCTCTGCGAGCGGTCGAAGTGAACGCCGAAGCCATTCTCAAAGCGACGAAGGTAGACGGGATCTACACCGCGGACCCGAAGAAAGATCCGCGCGCTACCCGATTCGAGCGCCTCGATTACATGGAGGTTTTGCAAAGGGGTTTGGAGGTTATGGATTCGACCTCGATGGCGCTCTGCATGGACAACGCGCTTCCGGTGATCGTTTTCGATATGTCCGTTCCTGAAAATATCCGGCGCGTGATCTGGGGTGAGGCGATCGGCACGTACGTCGGCCGGCGCGAACCAACGCCGGTAGGAGGCGCGTGATCGTGGCAAACGCAGACTTCAAAGAGATCGAATCGCGAATGCTCAAATGCGTCGAGGCGACGCGCACCGATTTTACCTCGATTCGCACCGGGCGCGCGGTCCCCGCTCTTCTCGACCGGCTGATCGTTGAGGCGTACGGCCAATCGGTTCCGATCAAACAAGTGGCCGGCGTCTCAACGCCGGATTCGCGAACCCTGCTCATCACGGCCTGGGATAAGGGCCTCGTAGCGGCAATTCGCAAGGCAGTTGAGAAGAGCGATCTCGGCCTGACGCCGTACGTTGACGGCACGGCAATTCGATTGGCGATCCCGCCGCTCAATGAAGAACGGCGAAAAGAGCTCGCCAAGATCGTTAAGAAGAAGGCCGAGGACGGGCGCGTGGCCGTCCGCAACGTTCGGCACCGAGTCCACGACGAGTTGAAGACGCAGCTGAAGTCGCACGAGATCACCGAAGACGACAACAAACGCATGCAAGAGACGCTGCAGCGGCTTACGGATAAGTACGTCAAAGAAATCGACGGCTTGGTGGCCGCCAAAGAAAAAGAGATCATGGAAGTGTGAACGAGGAGTTAATACTCGCGCCCGAGGTGCAGGCACGGCGCGTTCTAGGAGACCGGCGGATCCGCTTGCAAGTACTCGTGCCCCACGGTCCTTGGATCGGTTGCGGTATCTTGCGCGTCCTACGTGTGAAGATGAGCGAGGCTGCGCGCAGCGCAGCTCTGAGCGAGGCGCAGGGCGCCGAGTCGAAGAGCGACGGCGACGTAGAGCTGATCGTCGGTTACGAGTCGTACAGGTCGTGATTGCGTCGCTGGCAGTCGGCGAACGGGCCGGCCTCGACACGCGAGGCCTGCCGCGGCACGTTGCGATCATCATGGACGGAAATCGCCGCTGGGCCAAGGAGCGGGGTTTGCCCGCGATTGAGGGGCACCGACGGGGCATGATTGCACTCCGTCGGGTTACGCGCGCCGCGAGCGACCTCGGCATTGACGCGCTGACGGTTTACGGTTTTTCGACCGAGAACTGGAATCGCGACGCGCGAGAAGTCTCGCTGCTCTTCGAGCTTTGCGTTTACTTCGCGCGCAACGAGCTGATCGAGCTGCGGCGCAACAACGTTCGAGTACGCGTGATAGGCGAGTGGGAATCGCTTCCTGCAGCGCCCCGTGGCGCGCTCGCCGAACTGCAGGCTCAGACCGCCGCGAACACCGGCGTGCTATTGAGCCTTGCCGTGAACTATAGCTCGCACGCCGAGTTGGAGCGGGCGGTTCGAGCGATCGCCCGCGACGTGGCCGGCGGCAGGATTGCCCCGGAAAGCATCGACGAAGCGCTGATCGGTCGGTATCTCTACACGGCCGATTTGCCGGAACTCGATCTGCTCATTCGGCCAGGCGGCGAGCGGCGGCTCTCGAACTTCCTACTCTACCAGGCCGCATACGCGGAGCTCGTCATGAGCGACGTCTACTGGCCGGACTTTTCAAAGGATGATTTCGTACGAGCGTTGATCGAGTTTCAACAGCGGGAACGACGCTTCGGCGGGACTTGACCGAACGACGTATCGTCGTCGGTCTGATCCTGGCGGCGGTCGGTCTCCTGTGCGTCTTCTTCCCGTACGCGTTCTACTTACTGATCCTGGCGATCGGACTTGCCAGCATCTACGAGTTCAACTATCTCTGCGCCATCAAGGGGCAACCCCTAGAGTATCCGGTTGCCGTGCTGGGTGTCTGCGTCTACATCGCGATGGCCGTCTTCAACCTGCTGCACAAGTGGGAGGGCGTGCTGCTCGCGGCGATCGTGATCGTCGCCTTCGCGATCGGCATGTACGGCGAACAGAAAGGATACTTCGCGCGCACCGCCTATACACTGCTCGCGGTTCTCTACATCGGCAAGCTGCTGACCTATTTCGTCTTTATTCGCCAGATCGCCGGGAACGGGATGTGGCTCACGGTTTACGTGATCGTCCTAATCGCGCTCACGGACACGTTCGGCATGCTGGTCGGCAAGAGCGTCGGCCGTCATTCGCTGACGAAGATCTCGCCGAATAAGACCGTCGAAGGTTCGATCGGCTCGCTGGTGATCGTGACGATCGTTGCCGCTTGTGCCGGCTGGATTCCGCAACTGCACTTGCAATGGTGGCAAGGCGCCGCGCTGGGATTGGCGACCAGCGTCACTGCGCAAGTGGGCGACCTCGTCGAGTCCGCCTTTAAGCGCGACGCCGGCGTCAAAGACGCCGGCGCGATGATCCAAGGTCACGGCGGGGTTCTCGACCGCTTCGATTCGTACTTATTGGGCGGCGTCGGCTTCTATGCGACGCTGCACTTGTTGGGAATTCTCCAAGTTCAATAGGCCGATGCGTAAACGGCTCGCTATACTCGGATCGACCGGATCGATCGGGTCGCAGGCCCTCGACGTGGTCGCGCGTCACGCCGATGAGTTCGAGGTCGTCGGGCTTGCGGCAGGACGCAACGTCGAGCTGCTGCGCGAACAGGCGCGCGCGTTCGGTGTAAGCGTCACGAGCACGGCCGAGGAGGGATCGGCCGGCTTGCATCGGGTAGCGGTCGAGAGCGGGGCGGAGATCGTGCTCGCTGCGACGGACGGGTCGGTGGCGTTCGAGGCAATCTTCGCAGCGGTCGAGCGTGGTATCGACGTTGCAGTTGCAAACAAGGAGTTGATCGTCGCAGCGGGCGCGTTGCTCGTCGAGGCCGCGGCACGCAGCGGTTCACGCCTGCTTCCGGTAGACAGCGAGCACAGCGCGATCTTCCAGTGCTTGGTTGGCGAGGAACCATCGAGCGTCGCCGCGATCGTGCTCACCGCATCGGGCGGCCCTTTCCGCGACGCGCCGCGCGAGGCGATGGAACGCGCCGAACTAACGGCAGCGCTCGCCCATCCGACCTGGCGAATGGGAATCAAGAACACCATCGATTCGGCGACGATGATGAACAAAGGTCTCGAAGTGATCGAGGCCAGTCGCCTCTTCGCGATGGAAGGGGACCGCATACGGATCGTCGTGCATCCGCAATCGATCGCGCACGGCTTTGTATTTTTTAAGGACGGGAGCGTGAAATCACAGCTTGCCGCTCCCGATATGCGGGTTCCGATCGGCTACGCGTTAGCGTACCCCAAAAGACTAGCGTCGTTTGGGGACCCCAAGAATTTAACAGGCGCTTCGCCTGCGGCTACGCGCCCGCCACAAGCAGAGCTTGCGGGGTTCCCCAACTTCTCTAACGATGATGTCCTTAGCTGGCTTGGCGCAAAAGATGGTGAGCGGGTGCTCCGATACGATTTCGAGCCGCCCGACTCGGCTCGGTTCCCTTGCATCCGGCTCGCATACGAAGCGCTGGCCGCCGGCGGGACGCAGCCCGCCGTGCTCTCGGCTGCAAACGAAGTTGCCGTCGGAGCGTTTGTAGAAGGGAGAATCGGATTCGGGCGAATTCCGGAGGTCATCGAAGGAGCCTTGGAGCGGGCGAAACCCGAGGAACTTACCCTGCACGGGGTAAGGCAGGCCGATAGGGAAGCGCGCGAAAGCGCCGGGGAGATCGTGAAAGCTATCGAAAGGTCCGCTCGTTGAGTCTGCTAGCCGTCCTCACCTTCGTCGGATTTGAGAAAGTCCTCACTTTTCTCATGATGCTTTCGATCCTGATCGTTCTGCACGAGCTCGGTCACTTCGTTCTGGCGCGGCGCAATGGAGTTCGAGTCAATGAGTTTGCGGTCGGCTTTGGCCCAAAGATCCTTGCGTGGACGAGTAGCCGCTCCGGAACGCTCTACACGCTGCGAGCCTTACCGATCGGCGGATTCTGTGCAATGGAGGGCGAGGACAATCGAGTCTCCGAGGCGCAGCAACAACGCGAGTTCCTCGCCGGGGAACAGGGCGGCGACAGCAACTCCTTTCAGGCGAAGCCACCGTTGCGGCGACTCGCTATCGTGTTGGCCGGACCTTTCTCAAACTTTCTGCTCTGCTACTTGATCCTCTTAGTCGGAGCGCTGGCGTTCGGGGTAGCCGGCGACCAGGCGCAACCGGTGGTCGGCGAGGTATTGCCTGGATCGCCGGCCGCGATTGCCGGCATACGGCCCGGCGACCGCATCATCGCGATCGACAACGTGGCCGTCACCTCGGGCAAGCGACTCGTGGACACGATTCACGCTGCGTACCACAAGCGGCTCGATCTCGTTTACGAGCGCAACGGTACGCACTACGAGATTTACGTCACGCCCGTCCGATGCCCGGCGCAGGTCGGAAAGAACTTTGGTTGCATCGGTTTCCAGCCGGTGCCAGCTTACGAGCGGGTTGGATTCGCGAGCGCCGTGCGGCAGAGCGGTGAGGAGTTCGTTGCAATCGCGGATCAGACGTTTGGGGGAATCGTGCTTCTCGTCACGCAGTTCGCGAAGTACGCACCCGAGATCGCGGGCCCGATCGGCATGGGCCAGGTCGCCGCGACGGTTCAAGATTGGGGATGGGGGCCGTATTTCTCGCTGGCCGCGACGATCTCGTTTGCGCTCGGGCTCTTCAATCTCTTGCCGATCCCGGCCCTCGACGGCGGGCGGGCGGCATTCATCGTAGCGGAGCTTATCCGCGGCCGGCCGGTCGATCCAGAAAAGGAGGCGATGGTCCACATCGCCGGCTTCGCAGCACTCATGGCGTTGATCATGCTGGTCGCTTTTCACGATATCGTCCGCATCGTCAGCGGACAGGGGATAATGTAGCGCAGATGCTGCGCGTGCGCCGTAAAAGCAAACCAATCTTCCTGCAGAATAAAACCGGAAAGCCGGACGCAAAGAGCGTTTGGATCGGCGGAGATCACCCGGTCGTCGTGCAGTCAATGACGACGACCGATACCGCAGATGCGGATGCGACTTTGGAGCAGATCTACGGGCTCGCGATGGAAGGTTGCGAGGTCGTCCGCGTAACGGTCAAAGATCCGCCCGATGCCGCCGGCCTGCCGGCTATCGTCCATCGTTCACCGGTGCCGATCGTCGCGGACATTCACTTCGATCACAAGATGGCGCTGGCCGCAATCGAGGCCGGCGTTGCGAAGCTGCGATTGAATCCCGGGAACATCCGCGACGCGAAGAAGGTCGCCGAGGTGGTCGAGGCGGCCAAAGCGCGCTCGATTCCAATTCGAGTGGGTGTGAACATGGGTTCGCTCGCGTCGGACCTCGAAAAATCGCTCGGGCATACGGCGGAGGCGATGGTGCTCTCAGCGTTGCGGCACGTCGAGATCTTGGAAGAGCACGGGCATTCCGATATCGCAATTTCACTCAAAGCGCACGACGTCGCGACGACGGTAGGGGCCTATCGGATGATGGACGCGCAACTGCGCGAGCGGGGAACGCCGTACGCGCTGCACCTAGGCATCACCGAGGCAGGCTTGTTACGCGACGGAACGATCAAGTCGTCGATCGGACTTGGGATTCTGCTTTGGGAGGGAATCGGCGATACCATCCGGGTCTCGCTGGCCGACGATCCGATCGAAGAGGTGCCGGTTTGCTGGGGCATTCTAAAGTCGCTCGGATTGCGCGAGAAAGGCTTTGAGATCACGGCGTGTCCCTCGTGCGGGCGTGCCGAGATATCGGTACTCGAGCTCGGGCGAGCCGTAGAGGCGATCGCGAAGTCGTACAGCGCTCCGGTGAAGGTCGCGGTGATGGGTTGCGTCGTCAACGGCCCTGGCGAATCGAAGATGGCCGATGTCGGTGTCGCCGGTGGAAAAGGCAAGGGCGCGATATATCGCGCCGGCGAGCTGGTCGGCACCTACCCGGAGAGCGAGCTGCTTGGAATGCTGCGCTTGGAGATTGAAAAGGTAATCGCCGAAAAATATCCGAGTTACCTTGAAGAGATCGGTGGCGCTCGATGATTCGGCGAGCTGCCGAACTCTATGGAGCGCTCAGTTCGCGGGGTCTCGCAATCATCGCGGTCGCCGCGCTGGCAGTCTCGGTGCTGCTCGCTCTATCGCGGCCGATCGTCATGCTCGTCGACGGCGAACGGGTTGACAGCGATGTCGGACCTGTTACGATTTCAAGCTCAAAGGCGTTCGTGCCGTTGCGCTCGATTGCAGATGCGCTGGGAGCTGAAACGGTCGCCGACCCCAAGACGGGCACAGTTGACGTCGTACTCGGCGGTCAATCGTTGCGCGTTCGCGTCGGCGAAACGCGCGCGACCCTCAACGGCATCCCTTTTACGCTCAAACACGCGCCCTTCCGGGTGCGCGGCCGGGTTATGATCGCACTCGACGCGGTTGCACGAGCGCTGCACGTACGCGCAAAATACGATGCGCGCAACGCGCGGATCGAAGTCGTCACGCCCGGCATCGGTCAGGCCCCCGGCGCCCCGAGCGCGCCGGCCGAATAGGCGTCTCGCCGCTAGGGCGAGGGCGAGGGCGAACCCAAGGTCTCCGAAGCAGAAGCTGCCAGGAAGTGCTCGATTCGGTAGCGCAGCTGCGCGCTGCCCATGCTCCCGACAAAGTCGCAGTAGAGATAACCTTTTGGATCGATGAAGAGCGTCACGGGGTAATTGATCGGGGCGTTGTTCGCGCCGACCTCGAGCACTTTGGCGAAGGTTCCGTCGGCATCCATTGCGATTGGAAACGTGACGTCGTAACGTTTGCGAAAAGCACGAACCGCATTGTCTTCTTCGCGGCTGTCAATTCCGATAATCGTGAGCCCGCGCGCCGCGTAATCGCCGGCGGCCTCTACGATGTGCGGCATTTCCCGATTGCACGGTCCACACCAGGTTGCGAAAATGTGGAGCAGTACGGCGCGCCCTCGGTACTTGATAAGATCGAAGTCGGGGCCGTCTAACACGCGCATTTTCAGCCCGATCGGGCGATCGTACGGAAGTGCGGTGCTCGTATCGCACTCGTCCCACTTGTTCGGCGACGCCGTCGGCGAGGGCGATGAGCCTCCCGCCAATATAAATCCGAAGACCTTCAGGAACTCTCCGCGATCCATTGGCACGCAAAGTTAGCAGTTTCTCGTTAGAGTCCTCGAATTTGCTTGGTTCCGATGACTTTCTATCGAGTGCCCGCTGCGCTTCAAAAGAAAACTGCTCTACGCGTATTCGGCGAGGCCGGCGGGTTCTTCGACCGGCACGACGTTGTCCGGATCGGACTTTCGGAAGCCGTAGGCGAAGAAGAAGACCAGGCCGCAAAGCATTGCGACGATGAACCACGTCCAGGTCATTCGCGAGAGGCCGAAGACCGCGAGAAAGAGCGAAAAGACGATGCCCAGGATTGGAAAGAGCGGCACGAACGGCACGCGGAAACTGCGTGGCATGTCCGGACGGCGTTTGCGTAGATAGAGCACCCCGGCGCAAACGACCGAGAAGGCGACGAGCGTCCCGATGTTCACTAGATTGAGCAAGTTGGTAAGCGGGACGATCAGCGCCAGAACCGCGACGGCGACGCCCGTGATCAGGGTCGTGATGAACGGCGTTTTGAAACGCGGGTGCACGGCGGCGACCGCCGGCGGGAGCATCCCGTCGCGCGCCATCACGTAGAATATTCGCGACTGGCCGAGCAGCGATGCGAGCGCGACGCTCGTCGTGCCGGCAAGCACGCCGATCGTAATCACCCAGCTCAGCGCCGGCATATGGAGAGGCGCAAGCGCGTAGACGAGCGGATTTTTGATCGGCACCTGCGCCCACGGCACGGCGCCGACGAGCACGATGGCGGTCGCGCAGTAGATGATCGTGCCGACTGCAAGCGCTCCGATGACGCCGACCGGAACGTCAAACTGCGGATTCTTGCACTCTTCGGCGGTCGTGGTCGCGGTGTCGAATCCGATATAGCTGAAGAAGACGAACGCGCTGATCGGGATGATGCCGTATGGCTGCGAGGACTCGGCTATACCGCCGAACGGGTGGAGCTTGCCCCAACCAACCGGATTGAAGTTGTGCAGGTTGCCCGCGTGCACCAGAAACGCTCCGGCGATGATGAAGACGATCAACGCCGAGATTTTCAGCACCACGAAGACGTTGTTCGCCGTCGCGGATTCTCGAATGCCGACCGAGAGCAAGACGCTCAGCCCGATGACGAAAAGCGCAGCTAGCAGATCGTACTGCGAATGCATGAGGTCCCAGCTCGACGGCAGCCACCACGCGCCGTGGATGATGAGATTCGACTGTTGCGCCCATGCGGGCAGCACCAGACCCGATCCTTTGACGACATCTTGAATCGCGGCCGAGAACTGCTGCGCGACGGGCGCCGCGCTGATGCCGTATTCGAAGATGAGGGCGAAGCCGATAATCCAGGCAAAGAGCTTGCCCATCGTTGCGTATGCGTACGTATAGGCACTTCCGGCAACCGGTACCATGGCGCCGAGCTCGGCGTAGCAAAGGGCCGCGAAAAACGACGTGAGCCCTGCCAGCAAGTAGGAGATGATCACCGCGGGTCCGGCGCCTTTGACACCGGTTCCGATCGTCGTAAAGATGCCGCCGCCGATCATCGTGCCCAGACCGATGGCAACGAGATCCTTGGCGGTTAATGCCCGCCGCAGGATCTTGCGCGTACCGAGCTCGCGAAGCTTCTCGGCATCGGTCGTCGCGAAGAGCTCCGAGATGAACGGCATTCCGTCGTCGGTTATGCCCTACTCTTGCGGAGGCCTGCCGGTCTGATTCCAGATGTGCTCCGGAATACCGAGTGCGTCGTTGATCCAGCGCGCCCAGACGAAGAGCGCGTCGGAGAGACGATTGAGAAAGCGCAACGCTTCACGACCGGGTTCGTCACGATCGAGAAGCGCGACCAGAAGGCGCTCGGCGCGACGGCAGATCGTCCGCGCAAAATGGAGCGCCGCGCCGGCCGTCGATCCGCCCGGATGGATGAATTTCGTCAGCGGCGGGAGCTCTTTTTGCGCCTCGTCAATCGCGCGCTCGAGTGCTCGTACGTCCGTATCACCGACCGATGCGTGGCCTTGTTGCCGATCGTTCGGCAGCGTGGCAAGCTCGCTGCCGAGATTGAAGAGCGCGTCCTGCGTCCAGGCGAGCCATGCGTCGAGTCGTATCGCTCGCGCCTGCTCGGGGAGCAGGGGGCGTAAAGCCGCGCGCGCGACCCCTATTGCGCTCGAAAGCTCGTCGAGCGTACCATACGCCTCGATGCGGAGGTCGCTTTTCTTGATACGGCCGCCGCCGACCAATCCGGTCGTGCCCCGATCGCCCGTGCGAGTGTAGATCCGCGCCGGCTTCGCCATTCAATGGCTATGCGCGACGGGGTTTCAAGTTCCCCGCGAAGGCCGTTTCGGCGTCGCGCGCGAAGCGGGGCCGGTCATGTCCGAAGCACTCCGCGCGGGCGTCGTCAAGGAGATTCCTCCAAAGGCGGCCGACCTCTCTGCATGGTACACGGCGGCCTGTCTCAAGGCCGAACTCGTCTCGTATTCGCCGGTGCGGGGTTGCGTCGTGCTTCGTCCTTACGGCTTCGGGCTCTGGGAGAATCTCCAGAAGCACCTCGACTCGCGGTTCAAGGCGACCGGTCACGAGAACGCATATTTTCCCCTCTTCATTCCGCAGAGCTTGCTACTTCGCGAAGCCGAGCACGTCGAGGGTTTCGCACCCGAAGTAGCTTGGGTAACCCGCGGCGGAAGCGAAGAGCTAACCGAGCCGCTGGCGATCCGGCCGACTTCCGAAGTGATCGTCGGAACGATGTACGCGCAATGGGTCGAATCGTATCGCGATCTCCCGATTCTCATCAATCAGTGGTCAAACGTCGTACGTTGGGAGAAAGCGACGCGGCCGTTCCTGCGCACGATGGAGTTCCTGTGGCAGGAAGGACACACTGCGCACGCTACGGCCGCGGAGGCTCGCGACGAAACGCTCAAGATTCTCGACCTCTATCGGGATTTCACGGAGAACGTGGTGGCGATTCCCGTCTACTACGGCCGTAAGAGTGCCGCCGAACGATTCCCGGGTGCAGTCGAAACGTTCACCATTGAGGCCTTGATGCCGGACGGCAGGGCGTTGCAGTTGGGCACATCGCACGACCTGGGGCAGAACTTCGCCAAGGCCTACGACATCAAGTTCGTAGATGCCGATCGCGCCATCAAGCACGTCTACACGACGTCATGGGGCATATCGTGGAGAATGATCGGCGGACTGATCATGGTACACGGCGACGATCGCGGACTGCGCATTCCACCGAAGATGGCGCCCGTCGAGGCGGTGCTGATACCGATCGTTCGTTCCAACGACGACCGCGCCGTCGAAACCTGTCACTCACTTGCCGCGCAGCTCACGGACGCAGGCTTTCGCGTTCGAGTCGATGCGCGCGACCAGCAGCCCGGCTGGAAGTATAGCGAGTGGGACCTGCGCGGCGTGCCGGTGCGCATCGAAATCGGACCGCGAGACGTCGACGCCGGCACCGTCGTGCTCGCCCGGCGCGATCGCAACAAGGACGAACCCGGGCAGCGGCAGAGCGTCGCGCTCGCCCAGGTCGCCGAGACTCTACGTGAGCTGCTCGACGACATTCAGGCTTCGCTCTACTCGCGCGCGAAATCGTTTTTGGCCGACCACACGTTCGTCACGGAGGATCGTGTCGAGTTTCTACGGCTTTGCCGCGAGCGAGCCGGAATGGTCGACATTGCTTGGTGCGAGCGACCCGAGTGCGAGACCGACGTGAAGGCGCTCACCGGCGCGACGACGCGCGTCGTGCGGCCGCTAGCAGGAGGCAACCTAGTCTGCGTCGCTTGCGGCGAGCCGGCTAAAGCGAGGGCGTACTTTGCACAATCTTATTAGGCTCGCGTTCGCGGCGGGGCTCGCGGCGATCCTTACGTGCGGGCCGGCCGCGGCCTACGCGCCGAGCGTCGCGCAGCTCGATGCACAGGCGCGCGCCGCCGGCAATCGCATCGATCTTGCCGAACGTATCGGCGACGCGATCTTCGCGACGCAGTGGTCTGCGGAAGTTAGCCAGATCTCCGCGAACTCGCTGGCGGAGCATCTTATCGTAGGGATCCGCGTTTGGGGAGTAAAATTTCACCGCCCGATGACGCGCGACGCGTTCGCATCGGAGATCGCCGCGCTTGCGCAAACCTCGTTCGCGGTCGTTCCGTCGACGGAGGAGGTTGATCTCTGGGCGAGCGTTCCGATCGCGGTGACGAAGGGAGAGATCGTAAACGGCGATTTAGCTAAACCGACGTCGCGGACGGTTTTCAGCATTACGGTGCCCCGCGGCGAGAGCAGCGAGTCCATTCGAGCGCGTGTGCGGGCCGGAAGCGACGGCGTCTTCTACGATTCGCAGTGGGCTCGGTCAACCTTTAAAGAGGAATCGTAGTGCATCGGAAGACGACCCTGCCCAACGGTCTGCGCGTGTTGACCGAAACTATGCCGGCGGTGCGCTCGGCTACGGTCGGCGTTTGGGCAGACGTCGGTTCGGCCGTCGAAACCGAAGAGCGCCGCGGGATATCGCACTTGGTCGAGCACATGCTCTTCAAGGGAACGCAGCGCCGCAGCGCGCGTCAGATCGCCGAAACGATGGACGGCGTCGGTGGAAATCTGAACGCGTTCACCGATAAAGAGACAACCTGCTACTACGCAAAGGTAATCGATCGCCACGTGCCGCTGGCTCTCGACGTGCTTGCCGACATGTTTCTGCATTCCGCCTTCGATCAGCAGGAGCTGGCTAAAGAGCAAAAGGTCGTGCTCGAAGAGATCAAGATGTATGAGGACTCGCCCGACGACCTGATTCACGACGTATTCCTGCAGACGATGTGGCGCGGCTCCAGTCTCGGCGAGCCCACGATCGGCTTCGCGGACACGATCGTGCGCGTTACGCCGGCCGACTTGCGCGCGCATATGCGCGATCACTACGCGCCGAATTCGGTCGTGGTCGCGGCTGCCGGAAACGTCGAGCACGACCGGTTCGTGGAACTGGTTTGCGAGCAGTTCGCGGAGTTCGAGGGCGCCTGCGAGCTGCCGCAGCCAGAACGGCCCGCCGCCACTCCGGCGCCGAACGTTCGGCACAAGGAGAGCGAACAGGCGTACGTCGTGGTGGGGACGCCCGGTATCGACATTCGCGACGAGCGGCGTTACGCGCTTTCTCTACTCGACACCGTGCTTGGGGGCGGCATGTCGAGCCGGCTCTTCCAGGAGATCCGCGAACAGCGCGGCCTGGTTTACAGCGTCTATTCGTTCCAGGCGGCTTATCGTGCCGCCGGCCTCTTCGGCGTCTATGCCGGCACTTCGGCTCGCAACGTACAGTCGTGCATTGACGTCATTCTCGAACAGTTCGCGCGAGTTCGCAACGTAACGATCGGCGACGACGAATTCCAGTTGGCGAAGGAGCACATTAAGGGTAACCTTACGCTGACGCTCGAATCGACGTCGAGCCGCATGATCCGGCTCGTCCGCAATGAGTTCGCGCTCGGCCGGCAAGTCACGCCCGAAGAGATCGAACAGCGAATCGATGCGGTCACGGCACTGGACGTACAGGAACTCGCCCGCGAGCTGCTGGTGGACCAGAACCTCGGCTTGTGCATTATCGGCCCGATCGACGCGTCGCAAATCGTCTGGAGCCGGTACGCCGCATAGCGTACTTGCGTCTGCACTGACGCCGCATTTATGGTCGGGCAAGCTTGTCGGGGCGATGCTGATCACGTTCGTCGTTCAGGGCGTGACGATCGGAGCATACGCCGCGCGGCTCGCCGGCGTGCAGACCAAGCGAATAGCGACGTCAATCTCGCTTTTCAATCTGTTAGTGACGACGGGGAGGCTGGCGAACCTCTTCATGGCGTTCTTTATCGGGCCGCTCTCGGATCAAGCGGGAAGCGCTACGGTAGAGGTCGCGGTCTGGCACCACGTCTTCGAGCTGCAGCTTCGGCTGGTCGTACTGGCGGGTACGCTGGGAATGGTGGCGTTTTCGCTGCTTTTGCCGATGTTCACCTACCTTTTCCGGCGCGGCGTGCGTTCGTTTGAAGCGCGCGGTTCCATTCCACATTCCTTGATAAGACTTGCATCGCCCGCAGTAATCGCCGACGTGCTGAAGTCGGTGCGGCTGCCCCGGCTCGCCGAGCTGCGCGCCTTCGACTGGCGCATCTTACCTAAACGGTTGCTGATCTTTAACACGGTGGTCATGTGCGTCTACGCGATCGGCGTTCAAGCGTCGTACCTCGCCTCGGTTCTCGATCCGAGTGTCGCGCGAACCGCTATCGGGCTCTCGGGCGTGATTAACGGGATCGGGACCATCGCGTTCACCCTCTTCGTCGATCCGACGTCGTCGATGATCACCGATCAGGCGATCCACGGAAAGCGTACGGTCGAGGAAGTCCGCTCCATGGTGTTCTATTTATCCCTCACGGCGATTCTAGGGTCTCTAATTTCACAAGCCATCCTCTACCCTGCCGCCGTGCTCATCAAAGTGGTCGCACTCTTTGCCATGCATGCACACATCTAGAATTCTCGCGATAGTCTGTGGTGCCGCGCTCCTGACGGGATGCGCGCGCTCGATCGAGGGCTGGATCGTCGATACGCGGGTCCATCAGGGCGACGTGTCGCTTGCGGCAGGCGATGCATCTGATGCCGAGCTGGCCTACCGGCTTGCGTTGCGCGTGAATCCGAAGGACGCGCGGGCGCGCGCCGGGTTCGTGCAGGCAACCGCAGAGCTCGCACAGATCGAATATACCAAAGGAGCGTTCGACGACGCGACGACGACGGTCGCCGAGGGCCTCGCGGTCGACCCGGAGAGCGTGCGCCTCGCCGCCCTCAAAGCGACGATCGGTCAGGCCAAGCTCGAGCGCGAAATCGTGCTCTCGAACTACCCGACGTATCGTGCCGCGGGTCTCGAGCTTGCGCGTGCGTACAAGCAGCTCGACGCGACCAACGCGCTCCTCTTGCGAAACTTGCGGCGCTTCGGAAACACCTTAGACGCAAACGAGCTGGTGGGTGCCATCAAGCGCAGCTACGAACTGCAGCTGGAGCTTGCGAGAAATACGAACCGGCTGATCCTCTACCGCCAGCTCGTCACTTCGGGCGTACCTGAAGCGCCCGAGTCGACAACCTTCGGCGCCGGCTCGCTGTTGCCGTTACCCTGAGAGACCGAAGCGTGCACAGCGTGGTTGAGTGGTTGGGCACCCTCTCAACCGTGACGGCCGGAGTGGTCGTGATCGGCAGCTTCGTTCTCCTCTCGCTTGCGATTGGGTATCTCGTCGCGCGGTTCACGTCGGTGGAGGTTCGAACCGCGCACAACGACCGCGCCGGTTTCATTCTCGCGGTCATCGGCGTCATTTACGCAGTGCTGCTCGCCTTCATTGCGGTCGGCGCGTGGGAGCGGTTTCAGCAGGCCGAGGCGCGCAGCTACGAGGAGGCCAACGCGCTGGCCACGATCTACCGCGACGCCGATTCGTTCCCCCAGCCTGGCAAGCTGCGAGCGCTGCTGCGCGCGTACGTCAGGTCGGTTGTGGGCGACGAGTGGCCTCGGCTGCGCCGAGGGGGAAGCTCGCGCATTTCGGATCAGTTGCTTGAATCGACCGACCGGAGCCTTCGCGCCCTTCCGGTCAGCTCGTTTGGGCTGCAGGCGATCGACGCTCAAATGCTTTCGGCGATGGACACCGCGCTAATCGATCGAGAGAGCCGGCTGACGCTGGACTCCACCGGAATCAACGCGGTGATGTGGGGGGTGCTCGTGATGGGGGCCTTCGTAACGGTTGCTTTTACGTATCTCTTCGGCTTTGACAAAACCGTCATGCAGCAGTTGATGGTAGGAGGCCTCAGCCTCATGATCGGCTTGGTGCTCTTCCTGATTGTATCGCTCGATTATCCGTTTCGCGGCAGCATCGCGGTTGGACCGGAGGCGTTTCGTGCCTTGTTGGAAACCTTCAACTCTCTGGGCCGGTAACGCGGCAGCGCCCATTGGCGTCTAAGAACGCTCTCCCGGATCCGGCGCGTTCGGCGCGTCGAAATTCGCGCCAGAATCTATCGGCCCGCGGCGAGACCTTGGCGGGGTCGGTCTCGTAGACCGGCCAACCTCCCGCGTCGAACATCGGAAAACGCTGCAGCCACGCGCAGAGCTCCATGTTGAGCCGCAAGCGGTTATCTTCGATCGAGATAAAATAGCGCGCGCCCTTGCGGATCGCGCTCTCTTCGTCGAAGGGAGTCCACAGAGCGGGATCTTCTTCCCATCCAAATCGGTCTATGTAGTACTGCACGTCTGGGCCGTAATGGCCGATGACGATCAACGTCTTTTGGGGTAGCCTTCGATCGAGAAGGAGTGCGTTTCGGTAGACCTGTTTGTTGTAATCGTAGTAAGCGGCAACCGGCGCGCGGCTCTCGACGAGCGCCGCGAGGGCGAGCAGCGGGACGATCGCCAGCAACGCGTACCGCGCTGCCGGCGCTAGCGCCTCGGTGCGTACCGCGGCTGCGAAAGCGCCGGCGACGCCGCCGATGACAAGCGCGAAGAGCGGCAGCAGGGGGAGCATGTAGTAGTCGACGCGTTCGACGGTCACCACGACGTAGAGGTAAATCAAGCCGCCGGCCAACCAGCCCCAGAGCATTGCTTTGCTGCGCGCCGGGATCCATGGCAACGCGACGAAACCGACGATCGCAAGAGCGAAGGGAAGGCTGCCGGCTAGCGTACTGCGCAGCATGCCGAGAACCTCGCGAATCTGCGTAAGCTTCGTCGCGAACCCCGTACCGCTCGTCAGCGCGCCGCGAAGCGCCGGAAGGACGTGCAGGCGGGTGATGCCGCTGGCCCAATGCCATTCCGCGTACGAGTCGACGCGCCGATCGTAGAGTGCTAGAACGAGCAGTGGTGCTGCGAACACGATCGCGACCGAGGTCGGCCGTGTCGGGCGCCCGGAGCGCAGGCGGCCGACGAGCAGCCCGAGCAGCGGCACCAAAGCCAGGGTCGCAACCGGTTTTGCGAGATAGGCCAGCGTGAGGAGAACGGTCGGGCCGGCTAAACCGCGTAGCGAAAGGTCCTCATCTTCGTCAAAATAGCGGGCTGCCGCGTAGAGCGCGGCCGTCAAGAAGAAGACCATCGCGCAGTCCGGCATGAACGCTCGTCCGTAGTAGACGCTGCCTGGAAAGACGGCGTAAAAGAACGCCGCCACGAGCCCGGCCACCGCGCTGCCGAATAGCCAACGAGCGAAGTACGCCAGCGTAGCGACGGTCCCGAGGCTGAAGATCAGCGCGATGATCCGGCCAAAGATCTCGTGCACGCCGAAGATCTTGTAAAGCGAAGCGGCCAGAAACGGCACGATCTGAAGCTCGAGCTCGACGTAGTTCGGCGGTGGTCCGTTGTAGAGCGTCTGCGGGTACATGATGTTGAAGCGCAGCCGAGCGAAGTTTCGCGCGATCGCCGCCGTGTCGCCCTGACGCCAGCCCGGATGGTCGAGAATGAGATCGTGTATCCCGTGAACCCTCAATACCAAAGCAATGAGCAGCACCCCGAGCAACCCAATCCACCAATAAAGTCTCAGTTGACGTGCTCTATATGGCGCACTCAATTGAGATGCCTGAACGTCCAATACTTGTTGAGGAAAAAGTTGACGAAGACTCCGGAGAGGGTTGCAACGAGCCAGGTCGTCGTGAAGTGGTGAAAGTTCGCTCGCGCAGCAATCGAAAAGACGATCCCGCCGAAAACCAGCGCGATCGTCGAAACCGCCAGAAACTGCAGGCCTTCGATGAAGGGATTGCGTCGCGAACCGAAGGTCCAGATGCGATTCAGTATGTAGTTGGAGATGCCGCCGACCATGAAGCCGATCGCGAAATCAACGAACCAGGAGAGAGAGGTCGTTTTCTCGAGAACGTGTGCGACAATGAAGTTTAGCACCGTTCCAGAGGCGCCGACGATTCCGAATTTCGAGGAATTGCCGGACGCCGCGTCTACGCAACCCAGTACCAATCGGCGAAGAGAACCGTAAAGAGCCCAAGGAGCGGCAATGAGAAGGCAAGAATTACGTTGTTGACCCAGGGACGCTCGCCCCAGCGCGCGAGGATCGCGAACATCGGGAAGAGGACGAGCGCGAACCGCGGCATGGACATTAGGTTCGAGGTTGACATCGGCACGAGGATCGATAGCGCCATGTACGCGATGTATGATGGGCGCAGGCTGTGCCAACCCCCGACCAAGACAGCGATCATGAGCAGCGTGAACCCAATCTCGAGCGATTGGTGCGCGGTAAGCTGCGCGCTCGATCCATGGATCAGCTTGCCGAAGGCATTTTCGACGCTAACCCACGGCGGCGCAAGGCGGCGGTTCCAGTGAACCTGGACGTGCGAGAAGTAGAGCGGATCGGCTCGCAGGACCCATAGGTAGGCCATGTAGAGGGCGAGGCCGAGTGGAATGAGCAGACCGGCTGCGAGATCGTAGAGCGACTTGAGGCGCAGCGGGCGATCTTGCGCCGACCACTCGATCACGAAGGGCACAACCAGAAGAACGCCCTCGACGCGCGTAAGCGCGGCCAGGCAGCCGAAAATTCCCGCGAACCACCACCGATGCGTGCGCATGTAGTAGAACGATCCGACGGTTAACATGAAGAAGAGCGATTCGGTATAGACCGCGGTAAAATAAACCGAGGTGGGAAAAATCGAGACGTAAAAGATCGCACGTCGCGCTACCGCGCGATCGTATTCGCGCTCGAGGAGTCTGTACAGATAGAGGAGTCCGAAGAAAAACGAAGCGTTCGAGATCAGCAGTCCGGCGACAAGGTGATTGCCGGCGAATGACCCCACGATGCGTATCAGCAAGGGATAGAGTGGGAAGAACGCCATGTTCGTGCCGCGGTAACCCTTGGTCGCGATATCGAGATAGTGGACCGCGTCCCAACGACCCCAAACCGCAAGGAGAACGTGCGAAGATTCTTGGACGTGCGTTCCCGAGCGCTGTCCGATGATCACCGCGGCTAGCTCCGCAATGACGATGATCGCTGTGCGCGTTGCGGCAAAGTCGATCAGAACCTCGCGCACCGTCTGATTGAATCGCGCCGCGATTAGGACCTTGCCCACGCACGCGAGCGTGATGGCCGCGAGGAAGAGCCTCGCGCCGTGCGTCAACTGCGGCGGTAACAAGAACGTGAGCCAAAGAAGTACGAACGGAAGCCACGTCAGCGCATCGTAGCGTAACGAACGAACGAGCGTTATTCCGGCTCGGCGCGAAAAGTAGTGCGCGTAGCTCACCCATAGCGTCGCCGAAACGAGCAGGCCCGCAACCAAGCCGGCAAAGAGCCCGGCCTCGCTAAGGAAACCGTGATGGTGCGGGACGACGAGCGCGTACCAGCCGAAAAACCCCAAAGTGAGACCGGCGCACGCAACCGCAGCCATCGCCGGCCAGCCGGCCGCGAAGATGTCGGCGAAGTGGACGAACCGGGAGTGCAAAGGTCGCGAAAGTGTGGTACCGGCGAACACGCCGAAACGACTTTAACAGGAAATACGCCGCTTCCCTTTGTAGCAGGCCAATGAATGCCTCGATCTGTTATGCGAGCGGTGCTGGACCATCCGGTTCATTCGCTCGATTTCGTGAAGGTGACTGAGAGTGCGGCGCTTGCCGCGTCGCGCTGGATGGGCCGCGGCGAACGCGACGCGGCCGACGGTGCGGCGGTCGAGAAGATGCGGGAAGCGTTGGGGGACATGGAGATCGCCGGCCGCATCGTCATCGGTGAAGGGGAGCGCGACGAGGCTCCGATGCTCTACATCGGCGAGGAGGTGGGCACCGGAGGAAAAGAGGTCGACATTGCCGTGGATCCGGTCGAGGGAACCAACCTCGTCGCCAACGGTCTGCCGAACTCGATCGCGGTGATGGCGATTGCCGAGCGCGGCGGCCTGCTGCACGCGCCCGACACGTATATGAAGAAGCTGGCCGTCGGCGCTAAGGCCGCACCGTACGTGCATATCGATGCGCCGGTGCGCGAGAACGTCGAAGCGGTCGCAAATGCGCTGGAAAAGCCGATCAACGACGTTTGCGTGGTCATTCTCGATCGTCCGCGCCATGCCGACCTGATTCGCGAAGTGCGCGCGGCCGGGGCTCGAATTCGTTTGATTTCAGACGGGGACGTGGACGCATGCATCGCGACCGCGATCGAGTCGACCGGAATTCACATTGCGATGGGCACCGGCGGCGCGCCCGAGGGCGTGCTGGCCGCCGCCGCCATCAAATGCCTCGGCGGAAACTTCATGGGTCGGCTCGAGCCGCGCAATCAATCTGAGACTGACCGCGCGATCGAAATGGGCTTTGGCGATATCGAGCGTATCTTGGAGCTCGACGACCTCGTCCGCAGCAATGACGTGATCTTCTGCGCTACCGGCATCACCGACGGCGACTTGGTTCGCGGCGTTCGATTTTTCGGGAACCAGGCGAGGACGCATTCGATTCTGGTTCACTCCAGCGGGACGGTACGGTTTATCGAATCGACGCATCGGCTCGGCGCCCGCCCGCACGGGCGGTAATGCCGGATCGGGCTCGCCGCCACGACCTGATCGTCGTTGGTGCCGGTTCGGGGGGATACGCGGCCGCGCGCACCGCACGTGACGTTGGCTGCGACGTCGCGCTCGTCGACAAGGGACCGCTTGGAGGGCTCTGTATTTTGCGCGGCTGCATGCCGAGCAAAGCGCTACTCGCTTCGAGCGACGCGCTTGCGGATGCGCGCGAGGCGCGCGCATTAGGCATCGAGCTGCAGATACTTGGCGCCGATATGCCCTTCATTGCAAATCGGAAACGCGAGCTGGTGCGAGGCTTCGCCGATTACCGGATCGCGGGAATCGAGGAGTTCCCGCTCCATCTTGGGCCGGCGCGTTTCGTCTCGCCCGGACAGATCTTGGTAGGCGAGAATCTTTTGCTCGAAGCGCCGAAGTTCATTATCGCCACGGGAAGCATCGTACCGCCGGGTGTGCTCCCCGGACTTTCCGAGACCGGTTACATTGACAGCGATGGGGTGCTCGATCTCGAACGGATTCCCAAGTCGGTCATCGTGCTCGGCGGCGGCTACACCGCTTGCGAGCTGGGTCAGTTCCTGGCGCGCATGGGGGCGACGACGACGATGCTCATTCGCAGCGGGCATCTGCTCACCCACAGCGACGACGACGTCGGGGATGCGCTGACGCAGTATTTTCGGGAAGAAGGCATCGAGGTGATCGCTCATTCGTCGCTGGTGAGCGCGGAGCGCCGCGGCGACGAAAAAGTCGTACGATATCTTCATGGCGGTGTAGAGCGCGAGGTCGCCGCCGAGGAAATATTCTACGCGCTCGGCCGCGCCCCCGATACTGAGGGGCTCGATCTAAATCAGGCCGGCATCGAGGTCGAACCGGGAGGCGGGATCGTGGTCGACCGCGGCCTGCGCACGAGCAATCCCAACGTCTATGCGGTCGGCGACGTAACTGGAGAGTACATGCTCGTGCACGTCGCGATCTATCAGGGCGAGGTCGCTGCCCGTAACGCGTGTCTGAATCTAGACGAGCGCGCCGACTATCATCTGACGGCGGCTCACACGGTCTTTTGCGATCCACAGTTTGCCGCCGTGGGGATGAGCGAAAAGGAGCTTGCGCGCAAAAACATCTCGTACGTTCGCGGACGCTACGATTTCGCGGAACACGGAAAGGCGCAATGCTTGGGTAAGACCAAGGGCTTCGTGAAGATGATGGCGGAGCGCGACGGAGGCCGAATTCTCGGGGCGGCGGTGCTGGGAGCGCAAGCCTCGGAACTTATTCACGAGATCATCGTCGCGATGACGTTCGATGCGACCGTCGATCGCTTCATGCGCATTCCGCACCTCCACCCTACGCTAGCCGAGATCTGGACCTACCCGGCCGAGGAGTGCGCGGCGGAGTTGGGCCAAAGGATTCCGGGCGACGAGCAGGTGGAGCTGGCAACGAGTCTTACCGGTGAGTGACGCACCGCTCCATCTGCGCGCAGCGTTGCTGCAGACAAAGCCGGCGAAGGGCCAGTATGCCCGAAATCTGGCCGACGCGCAGGACGCGTTCGCGCAGCTTGCCGCCGATCCACCCGATTTGGTCGTGCTGCCCGAAGCCGGACTGACAGGCTATTTTTTGGAAGGCGCCGTCTACGATCTGGCGCTTTCGGCGAAAAACTTCGCACGCGACCTGGCGCGCGCGTGGCGGGCGGCAGGCGGGAAAAGAGTCGACCTCGCGGCCGGGTTCTTCGAGAACGAAGGCGGGACGTACTATAACAGCGCGGTCTATCTGCAGGTCACTGCCGACGGCGAGCAGATCGTACACCTCCATCGCAAGATATTCTTACCCACCTACGGCGTTTTCGACGAAGAGCGCTTCCTTTCACGCGGGCATAGAGTCGGCGTCTTCGAGACGCGTTTCGGAAAGACGGCGTTGCTGGTCTGCGAGGACGCGTGGCACGCGATCGTTCCGACGATTGCGGCGGTAAAAGGCGCACGAGTTCTGATCGTTCCCAGCGCTTCACCGGGGCGTGGCATCGAAGGCGACGGCGATGGCGAGCTCGAGAGCGTTCGCCGCTGGCGCGACATACTGCGATTGGCTGCGATGGAGCACGGAGTCTACGTGCTCTATGCGGGCCTAACCGGATTCGAGGGCGGAAAGGGAATGCAGGGATCGTCATGCATCATCGATCCCCGCGGGCGTATCCTCGTGCAAGCTCCGGCCTCCGAGCCGGGCATCGTGCGCGCCGACCTGGACCTGCGCGAGATCGATCTTGCACGCGCGCGATTACCGTTGCTCGGCGATTTGGAAGCGGTGTTACCGGATCTGTTGCGAGACGAAGATCTTCCTCTGCCGCGAAACCGGTATGACGCTACCGATCTTTGAGCCTTCCCCATCGACGGGGCCCCCTGGAATCGATCCCGTCGTTACGACGCAGTGGCTAGTCGCCTTTCTACGTGACGAGCTGATAGCACGTCGTGGTATCCCGCGTGCCGTGGTCGGTCTCTCGGGCGGCGTCGACTCGGCGGTGACGGCGTTTCTCTGCGAGCGCGCGCTCGGTGCGCAGAACGTCTACGCAATTCGCATGCCTTATAGGACGTCGCACCCTTCAAGCTTGGACGACGCGAGGCTCGTGGTCGACGCGTTAAACATCCCGTGCGCAACGATCGAAATCACCGCCGCAGTCGACGGATACCTGCAGTTCGAGCCGGAAGCCGACGCGCGGCGCCGAGGGAATGTGATGGCGCGCACGCGGATGGTGGTGCTGTTCGATCAGTCCGCGAAGCTCGACGCACTGCCGATCGGCACCGGAAATAAGACCGAACGCCTTTTGGGTTACTTCACGTGGCACGCCGACGATACGCCGCCCGTAAATCCGATCGGGGATCTCTTCAAGAGCCAGGTCTGGGAGCTCGCCCGCTACCTCGGCGTCCCCAAGCGATTGATCGAGAAGGCTCCGACCGCAGATTTGCAGGCAGATCAAACGGACGAAGCCGACCTCGGGATAAGCTACGCGCGTGCCGACGCGGTCCTCGCGCAACTCTTGCTCGGCTACTCCGACGCACAGCTCGTCGAGCACGGATTCTCTCCTGGGGAAGTAGCGCTGATTCGCGGCCGCGTTGACTCGACTCACTGGAAGCGTCACTTGCCTACGACCGCGATGCTCAGCAGCACCGCCATCAACGAGTTCTACCTCCGCCCAGTGGACTACTGATCTCACATGTGTCATGCGTAAGGCATTTTTTCCAGTAAGCCTGAATCTCGAAGGTCGCGCTTGCGTCGTCATCGGCACGGCCGACGACCGCGAAGCGGTCGAAAAGAGCGCCGCGCTGGAGGAAGCCGGCGCGCAGGTGCGGCGAATCTTCGACCCACAGAATCTGCGTGATGAAGACGTCGCGGACGCCTTCTTCGTCATCTCGACGCCGCAGGATGCGGCGCTCTCTGCCCGGCTGCGAGCGCTCGCGGACCGGCATCGCTTCCTGCTCTGCTGCATCGATCAGCCGCGGTTCGGTTTCGTAGCGATGGCTGCAATCGCAAAAGCCGGCCCGGTGCGGGTCGCAATTTCAACGGCCGGGCTCGCACCCCGAGTAGGCAAGGCGCTTAAGAACGCCTTACAACGAGCGATGGACGAACGGTTTGCGCGTTTCATCGAGATTCTGGCTCGCCGCCGCGAGCAGACGCACGCGGCACATCCGGAGCCGCATGAGTCGAGTATTCGGCGCACGGCGATGATCGAGGCGGCCCGGGGATTCCGGGCCGACGTGCGCTTCGAATATCCGCACTGGTTTGACGAACCCGATGCCGAGCGTTGAGCTTATCGCGGTCGGTACGGAGTTGTTGCTTGGGCAGCTCCTCGACACCAACACCGCCTTCATCGCGCAGCGCTTGGCAGAGAACGGCATCGACGTTCATGCGACGCACGCAGTCGGCGATAACGTCGAGCGGATCGTCGCCTCGCTTCGTTCGGCGCTAGGACGCGCCGATGGCGTCGTGACGACGGGCGGCCTCGGCCCGACCGTAGATGACCTTACGACGGAGGCGGTCTGCAAGGCACTCGATCTCGGGACCGAGTTCTACGAACCGGCGCTGCGGCAGATGGAGAAACTCTTTGCAACGCTCGGACGCCCGATGCGGGAGAATAACCGCAAACAGGCCGAGCTTCCGCGCGGCAGCCTTCCGTTGGGCAATCCAAACGGGACGGCGCCCGGGTTCGTCGCCTTCGGACGCGACGGAAAGTTCGTCGCCTGCATGCCGGGTGTGCCGCGCGAGATGAAGCCGATGCTGGTCGAGCAGGTCGTGCCGTTCTTGCGCGATCGCCTGGGGAGCGGCGCAACGATCCGGACGCGCGTTCTTCACACGATCGGGCTGGGCGAATCGGAGATCGACCATCGGATCGCCGATCTTTTTCGATCTTCCGAGAATCCAAAAATCGCGGTGCTCGCGCACGACTTTCGAGCCGACGTCAAGATCATGGCCAAATCGCCCTCGGCGGCGTCGGCGGAGGCGATGATCGAGCCGTTGCAGCGCGAACTCGAACACCGATTGGAGGGTTTCGTCTTCGGGCGCGACGACGAGACGCCCGCCAGCGCAATTCACACGTTGCTTCAATCGCGCGGACGAAAGCTCGCGATCGCGGAATCGGTTACCGGCGGACGCATCGCCGCGGCGTTGACGAGCGTCTCCGGAGCGTCGCTTAGCTTTTTGGGCGGCGCGATCGCTTACGACAACATGGTGAAGATTGCCGAACTTGGCGTTCGAGCCGAAACGATCGCGCGAGTAGGCGCCGTTAGCGAAGAGGTGGTGCGGGAGATGGCTTGCGGCATTCGCAAGCGCCTTGGGGCGGATGTCTCGCTCGCTACAACCGGCATCGCCGGTCCGACCGGAGGATCGGCGGAGAAACCGATCGGTCTGGTGTGGGTCGCGCTCGACGACGCGGACGGAACTGCGAAGGCCCGCCGCTACCAGTTAAGCGGTGAGCGCGAGGCGATTATCGCGCGTGCAACCACGATCGCGTTAGGGATCCTTTGGCGGCATCTGAAGAGTCAGACCTCATAGCCGATCGCCGCAAGTGTCTCTTGCGTGCGAAGTGCTTCGGTGAAGGTCGGCAGCGCATTGGGTTTGCCCTCGATCTTCCCGGCGAACTCGTCGTAGAGCTCCATTAAGGGCGGGACGTTGGGACCGAAGCTTGCAAAGAGGCGATACGGCGAGGGTTTGCACTCCAGTTCCTCGGTGTTGTCGCCGTCTACGGCATAGAGCGTAAGGTCGAGTATGTCCGCTCCGCTCGCGACCGCCGTACGCTTCTCGCCGTGGACGGCGCACGTGTACGATTCAAGAGCAGTTGCTCCGTCGGCACAGAGTCGCGCGACGAGACCCTCGCCGTAGTCGAGCAGCCCGAAGCCGGCGTCGTCGACGCTCGACTCGAAGCCGCCGAGCTCGTCAACGCGTTGCGGATTCGCCTGCCGTAGAAACCCGACGGCCTGTAAGGGTGGTCGGCCCGCGAGCCAGTTGGCAAGATCGATCAAATGGGAGAGTATGGCGCCCGTCAACCCGCCGCCACGCTCGCGTTCGAACCACCACCCGCGGGGACGTCGCTCGTGACGGCGCAGCGATGCGCGAAGAAGCGTGAGCTCGACGTTTCGAAGCGGATCGAGATGCCCGTTGGCGACGAGCTCTTTGAGGGCAATGGTTTCGGGGACAAATCGAAACTCGTGGCAGACCCCGCAGGCGACATCAACGCTCTTCTCGGCCTCGACGAGCGCCAACGCATCGGCGACCCGCAGCGTAAAAGGTTTTTCGCAGAGCACGTGTTTGCCCCCAGCCAGCGCTGCAAAGACGTCGTCGCGATGGGCGAAGGGCGGCGACGCAACGGTTACGGCATCGAGCTCGCAACCAGCGACCATCTCCGCGCACGACCGAAAGGCGTGCGGAATATTCGCCTCTTGCGCAATGCGCGGTGCGCTCGACGGCGAAGCGATCGCGACAACCTCGAAACGTCCATGGTTGGTCAGCGCCGGAAGATGAGCTCTTGCTCCGAACCCGGCGCCGACGATTCCGATGCGATAGCGTTTCACGGTCAACGCCCCGGCATAGTGTGAGCGAAGAGAAATGCCAAGGTGTCCGCCGGGCGCCCGAAGCCAAGAAGAACCCCGGCCAAAATTACGATGCAAAACGCGACTCTAGAGTTCATGACTTGCAGCACCTTTCCTAATGGCGGTTTCGAGAACTTCAACGGCCCGATCGAGCTGTGACTCTTCGATGGTCAGCGGCGGGCTGATCGCGATCGTGTCACCGGCGACGCCGGATTGCAAAAAGATGACGCCCCGCGCAAGCGCTTCTTTAACGATCGTAAAGGCCGTTGTGGCATCGCGAAGCGCGACGCCCCAAAACAGGCCGCGTCCGCGTACGTCGCTGACGCTCCTCTCCCCGTTCAGCGCATCGAGACGCAAGCCGAGCCGCTCGCCAATTCGCTCCGCTCGCGCCGGAAGACCCAAACGTTCCATTTCGTCGATCGTCGCCAATGCAGCCGCACAGCCGAGCGGGTTTCCGAGAAAGGTAGATGTGTGCAGCGCTTCGCCGGCGGAGAGCGGCCACGCATCCATGATCGCGGCTTTTCCGACTGCCGCGCTGATCGGCACACCCGAGCCCATGCCTTTGCCGATGCAAAGAATGTCGGGCACGATGCCGTCGCGGTTCACGGCGAACCACTCGCCGGTGCGCCCGAAGCCCGTGTAGATCTCGTCGGCGATCATGACGATGCCGAGGTGGTCGCAAACGTCGCGCAGCGCGGCGAGGTAACCGGGCGGCGGAACGATGCAGCCGGCGCGCCCCTGGATCGGCTCGACCACAAGGGCGGCCAGGTCTTTGGAGGCACCAAGCGCCTTGCGCGTCTCTTTCGCGGCTCGTTCGGCGTCCGATTCATCGCGGCTGCGAGGAAACTCGAGCAGCAGCGGCTCGCTGCCAAGCGCGTTTGTAAAGGGTGCGCGAAATCGCTCGATGCCGCCGAGGGCGAGCGCCCCGAATGAGAGACCGTGGTAGCCGCCGCGAAACGCCGCAAAACGAGACTTGCCCGTCGCGAGCATTGCGGTCTTGAGCGCGGCTTCAATTGCCTCCGATCCAGTGGTCGCAAGAAAAAACCGGTCGAGTCCGTGTGGAAGAATCGTTACTAGCCGCTCGAAGAGACGCACGCGAATTTCGGTCGGGTATACGTCGCCCATCCCGTGTGCGAGGCGCGCCGCTTGCGATGCGACGGCCGCGGCAACTCGAGGGTTGCAATGGCCCACGTTGGCGACGCCGAACGCCGCAGTGCAGTCAATGTATTCGTTGCCATCGACGTCTTTTACCGTTGTGCCGCTTGCGGATTCCCAAAAGACCGGAAAGTCCTCGGCTAGAAATGTGACGTTCCGCTGCTCGTAGCGGCGCAGTTGCCGCGCCAACATCGCGCTTCGCGGCCCAGGTACCGGACTCACGCCTCGTTGCCGACCCAGCGCACGAACTCGGCGATTCGCGGCCGTCCGCCGTGAAAGGCGCCCGCCGGCGGCGCTTGTAGCGTCCCTAACTTGGCCACGCGCGCTACTCTTAAGCGCGTCGCCAACTCGATCAGATCGGGCCGGCTCTCGGTGACGGCAAGCGCTTCGATCGAGACGCCATGGTGCTCGAAGTATTCGGCGACTTCGTCGACTCGCTCGACCGCGCGGATGCCGATTGCGCGCGGTAAGAAGAGCGGCGGTTCGTCGAACGGCGGATCGAGGACGGTGAGGTAACTCGAGGTACGATCGAACGCAGCTCGCTCGGCTGCGCCGCGAAAGGCGGCGAGATCGCGCCGCGCCGCGATCTGCAACGCCGTGGCCGCGTCGTGCCGCGCGGGCGGAAACGCGATCGCGGCCGTTTGCATCGCGTCGGCCAGCATCTCTGCGAACCGTTCCGGGGAGACGACGGCGCCGCGCTCGACGAAAAGAGCGTGGAGCGAAAGACAGCCTTCGCTCTCGTAGAGCGAAAGGTCGAGTGCGGCCGCCTCCGCCGCCGTGCGCGCGTCGTCCTCGTGCTCGAGCGTTGCGCGCGTGACGAATCCCGCGCTGGCCTTCGAGCCGTAGCCGATAAAACGCGTGCGCGGCGATAGTCCCGTCGCGATTTGCGCGAGCGTCGTATCGTTACCGAAGGCGACAACGGCCTCGAAGCCGGTGAGTGCGTCAGCGTCGCCATCACCCTTCCAGGTCTGCGCGGTCGCGCAGGCGCCAAGCTCGGGAAGCGTCTCGGCCAGGGTTTCGAAGAAGGCTGACACGAGATGGTCTTCGCGATCTTTGACGAGCACGTCGCATTTTGCACAGAGCGCGAATACGGCCGGAAGAATCGCGACGCCGATCGTAGTGCGGCTCGACACGATGCAAACGCGACCGAGAGGAAGCGCGCGCGTTAGCGGACGGCCGGCTCGCTTGACGAAGCGATCGAGTACGTCAAGGCTGCCGAGTTCATCGGTTATCACCGCTTCGAGCCGATCTCGGCGCAGCGTGCCGAATAGGCAGTCGACCGCATACTCGACGGTGGGAAGCGAGTACCCGGTACGTGCGGCGACGACATCTATGACGCTCGCACGGCGAGCGAAGCTTCGTGCGTTCCAACGAGCGGCCGCTGCATCGATCGCGCCGATGATGGAGCGCACGGGTCTCTTAACCATCGTTTCATCTCTTCAGGAGTGCGGCGTGGGACTCCCCGAGGTTCCAGGGTGCTGCGCGGCAAAAGGATGACGCAATGCGCGGTCGCTGGTTTGCCCGCCTCTTCTTTGCGGTGATCGCTGCGTTTGCCGTTGCCGGCGTGATGGCCGGCACCGCGTGCACTCGCTGGGGGCAGCCGGGCCCGACCGTCCCGATGGTCGGACTCATCTCGAAGCTCTTCGTCGATCCCAACATGGGAAGCGATACGAGCGGAAACGGCAGCCAGACGAATCCGTACAAGACCCTCACGAAGGCCGTCGAGGTGCTTACTTCGGCGAAGAACTTAAATCCGATGGGCGTTAGCATTACGCTTGCGAACGGCGACTACAACGCTGCCAACGGCGAGAAGTTCCCGATCGTCATCCCGACCAACGTGAGCCTAACCGGATTAAGTTTCGGCATGGGGGTCAAGAGCGGTGCATTCATCAACGGTCTCGGTGAGGATACGATCTTCGAGAATCTCGTCCACGCGCCGCGGCGCTCGGCCTATGCGACCTTGGAAGTCGTGGCGGCCACCGGCGTGAATGTGAGCGACGTTTACGTCGGCGCATCCACGCTTTCGCTTCCGGGGTCGCGCGCAACCTACGTCGCGCTCGACAATTTGGCCACGATGATCGTATCAACCTCGAGCTTCGGTGCGGGGATCACCTCGGCGCTGCCGAACGTCGGCGGCGTTCTCGTCGCTGGCGGTTCGTTTACGTGCCACTCCTGTCTGATACGCGGTCACGAGTTTGGGATTGGCGCGCTTACCGTGCCGATTGCCACGGCTTCGCCAAGCGCTATCACACCCACGGTTGTTTTGGATCACTCGGGTGGTGATGCCCAGATCACCGCTAAGGTCGTCGCGATTCTCACCGACGGCAGCGTAAACGTTACGACCCAAGATCAGACCTTCCAAGGCGGCCAGTTCGCCTTCGCCGACGCGCTGGCGCCGGTCGTTCCCGTCGTCATTCGAGGTGCCGTCGACTTCGGCGGCGGAGCCGGGAAATCGACCGGTGGCAACAACTTCATCGGCGCAAAAAGCACGGAAATCTACGTCACTCGCAGGAGCGAAACGGTCAGCGCGCTCGACGACGTCTGGAATGCCAGCCAGCAGCGGGCGAACCGATTTGGCCAATATCCGCGACAGATAATTTTCGCGGCGGGCGCTATCGGGAGGAACGTCAGGATTCTCCACTCTGCGGTCGGCTCGACCGTGACGGTTGGTCCCGCACCGGTGCCGACCCCAACGCCGTCAATCTCGCCCTCGACGTCGCCGACGGCGACCGCTACCTCGACATAGCGTGATGGATACGCTCGAGAAGATTTACGCAGCAAAGTCCGCGCTGCTCGAACAGGAGCAGGCGCGCGAGCCGTACGACGTTTTGCGCGAGCGCGCGGTCGCGCGGATGGGGGAGCGTCGCGGGTTCCTTGCCGCGTTGCGCAGCGCTCCCGGTGGGGCCATCGTCGCCGAGATCAAACGGGCCTCGCCTTCGAGCGGTCTCATCGCGCGCAGCTTCGACCCCTCGGCGATTGGCCGGGTCTACGACGCGGCCGGCGCCGACGCGATCAGCATCTTGACGGAACGCGACCATTTTCTGGGAGAGCTCGCCTATATCGATGAGGTGCGCGCGGTCACGTCGCGGCCGCTCTTACGAAAAGATTTCATGTGGACGCGCTATCAGATTGCGCAGTCGGCCGCCTACGGTGCCGATTGCGTACTCTTGATCGTCGCCGGGATGGACGATTCCACACTGCGAGAATCCATGGACGAAGCCGCGGCGTATGCGCTCGACGTGCTCGTCGAAGCCCACGACGAAGACGAGTTGCGCCGTGCAATCGAGGCAGGGGCGCGCTTGGTGGGCATCAACAACCGGAATTTACGAACGCTGGAGACCGATCTCGCCGTGAGCGAATATCTGCTGCCGAAGGTTCCGCCCGAGATCTTTGCCATTACGGAGAGCGGAATGCGCGACGCGGCGGACATCGCGCGCTTACGGGCTTCGGGTGCACGCGGCTTCCTGATCGGTGAGGCGCTTATGCGGACTGAGGATCCCAGGTCGCTGATCGCCGCGCTGCGCGCCGGCGCGCGCAACCCGGCCGTCGCGTCCCTATAGCAAAAAGAAGAGCCCCGCACCGACGAGCGTGCCGAGCGTCGCGACGAACGCCGGGGCCGAACGCCTTCCAAGCGAGGCGGCCGCGAGCCCACCCAATCCGATACCAACGATACCCGTTCCTGGGTAGATTTCGCCGTGCTGGAGATAGCAGGTCAGCAATACTCCGGTCACCCCGAAAAGGAAAGCGATGAGCGGGGAGCGCCGGCGGTCGAGCGCGACTGCAATCAGTAGCAGGATCGCGATCGCGAGCAAGGCGTGGAGGCGTTCGAATGGCTCTCCGGCCATCCCGATGCCCAGGAAGAACGCCGCGATCGCGACGGCAACCAGCTGCGTCATGGCCGAGGCTTCGCGCCGCAGCAAGCAGGCCCCGCTTGCACGTTTGCTGGTAGTATAGCGTCATGACAATGACAGCTACGAAGCCCATCCAAGAGGTCGCCCCATTTCAAAACGAGCGCGTCAAGGATTTCAAGGATTCGGCAGACGCTGCGGCGATGCGCTCCGCACTCGAGGCGGTGAAGCGAGAGCTCGGCAAGCATTATCCGCTCGTAATCGGCGGCCGCAAGATCGAGACGGAGAAGAAGATTCTGTCGCACAATCCCGCAAACCCAGACGAGGTTGTCGGCGCGACGAGTGCGGCTTCGAAGCAACAGGCTAGCGAAGCGATAGAAGCCGCCGCGCGTGCGTTCGGGTCGTGGCGTCGCTTGAGTCTGGCCGAACGCGCGGCCTATATATTTAAAGCGGCGGAGCTCTTGCGAGCACGGCGTTTTGAGTACGATGCGCTGCTCGTCTACGAAGTCGGGAAGAGCTGGGTCGAGGCTGACGGCGACATCGCCGAAGCGATAGACTTTCTGGAGTTTTATGCGCGCGAGGCGCTCCGCTATGCGCAACCGCAGCCGGTCGTTCCGCTCGAGGGAGAACGCAACGAGCTCGTCTATATCCCGCTCGGCGTCGGTGCGATCATTCCGCCGTGGAACTTCGCAGGAGCGATCATGATGGGAATGACCGCCGCCGCCATCGTCTGCGGGAACACCGTGGTCCTTAAGCCATCGAGCGATTCCGCGGTAGTCGCAGCGTGGTTCGTCGATCTGTTGCACGAAATCGGTGTGCCGCCGGGTGTCGTCAACTTCGTTCCCGGTTCGGGCAGCGAGATCGGTGACGTGATCGTCACCCATCCGGAGATTCGGTTCATCTCGTTTACCGGCTCGAAGGAAGTCGGGTTGCGCATCAACGAGCTGGCCGCAAAACCGCAGAAGGGGCAGAAGTGGATCAAGCGCGTCGTCGCCGAGATGGGCGGTAAGGACTCGATCGTTGTCGCGCAGGACGCCGACCTCGACGCGGCGGTGGAAGGCGTCGCCGTTTCAGCCTTTGGTTTTCAAGGACAAAAGTGCTCAGCCTGTTCGCGTGTGATCGTGGACGAGCGAGTCTACGATACATTCGTCGAGAAGCTGCGGCGGCGTGTTGGATCGATCACCGTCGGCGACCCCACCGACTCCGCGAACTTCATGGGCCCGGTCGTCAACGAAGGCGCTCTCAAGTCGATACAAGGATACATCGAGCGCGGCCTGACCGAAGGGCGCCTAGTTGCGGGCGGAAAGCGCGTCGGCGACCGCGGCTACTTCTTGGAGCCGACGGTCATCGCCGACGTCGAGCCGACCGCAACGATCGCGCAAGAGGAAATCTTTGGGCCGGTTCTCGCCGTCATCAAGGCCAAGGACTTCGAAGATGCGCTTGCGATTGCAAACAACACGGAGTTCGGCTTGACCGGTTCGCTCTATACTTCCGATGAAGCAAACATCAAACGCGCGCGTGACGAGTTTTTCGTCGGCAATCTTTACTTCAATCGGAAGAGCACCGGTGCGATGGTCGGCGTTCACCCGTTCGGCGGCTTTAACATGTCCGGCACCGACAGCAAAGCCGGCGGCCGCGACTATCTACTGCTCTTCATGCAAGCCAAGACGATGTCTCGGAAAATCTAAGAAGGTTGCCGAGTTGAGCGGCCTGTAAAATGGTGGACCGCTCAACTAGGAACCTCGCGGAAGCAAATTTCCCATTTGTTGCCGTCGGCATCTTCGAAGAACGTCGCGTAGTAGAACGGCGTATATTCGGTGCAGACATGGGCCGGCTCGAAGGCCGCTGCGCCGGCCTGCTGCGCAAGGCCGGCCAAGCGGTCGACCTCGGCACGGTCGGCGGCCCGTATCGCGATGCGGGTTCCGTTCGGGCGGTGGTTGGGGTCGAGGTCTAGGCCCAGAAACGGCACCGACCGGTCCTCGCCGGGACGGTAGTAGCAGATGGATTCCGCATCTTCGGCGATGCGGCTGAAGCCCATCGCCGGGAACAGGGCGTCGTAGAGTCTCCGCACCTTCTTAAGATCGCTGACGCGCAAGTCGACGTGATCGAACAACATGATAGCCTCCTTTAAGCAAGCAATCGCTCGCCCATGCTTGTGAAGATTTGATGAGTGCCCGAAGATCGCTGCAACCGGCCAGCCAGTGGCTGGGTTCCACCACCGGTATCCCGATTTGCGGAGCGGTCAAAAAGCCGTACCAACGCTTTCCTTGACACGCTCTGTGCGCGGCGATATGATAGCCGTCGTGCCTTGACCGACAGGGGTCGGTCGGGCGAACCCGTACCATCCATAGGACACTTGGTACCCAGCGTAGTCGGCCGACTCGCTTTAGGGCGCCACGGGTTCGGAGTCGTTCCTTGAAAACTGAACAGTGCAGCAAGCGCAAAAGTCTGTGGGTCTCCGGCCATTTTTGGTCGCGAGATTTCGTAACAAATCTAAGAGTTTGAGAGCCATCGTCAAAAGGCTCCATGATTTTATTATGGAGAGTTTGATCCTGGCTCAGGACTAACGCTGGCGGCGTGCCTAACACATGCAAGTCGAACGGGGTAGCAATACCCAGTGGCAGACGGGTGAGTAACACGTGGTCAACCTACCTCTGTGTGGGGGATAACTAGCCGAAAGGTTAGCTAATACCGCATACGATCGTTTTGGGGCATCCCAGAACGATGAAAGGAGCAATCCGCACGGAGAGGGGACTGCGTCCCATTAGTTAGTTGGTGGGGTAACGGCCTACCAAGACTCCGATGGGTAGCTGGCTTGAGAGAGCGACCAGCCACACTGGAACTGAGACACGGTCCAGACTCCTACGGGAGGCAGCAGTGAGGAATTTTCCGCAATGGGCGAAAGCCTGACGGAGCGACGCCGCGTGTGGGACGAAGGCCTTCGGGTCGTAAACCACTGTCGAAGGGGACGATAATGACGGTACCCTTGGAGGAAGCCCCGGCTAACTACGTGCCAGCAGCCGCGGTAAGACGTAGGGGGCAAGCGTTGTCCGGAATTATTGGGCGTAAAGCGCTCGTAGGTGGATCGGCAAGTCCGCAAGCAAAGACCCGGGCTCAACTCGGGAATCCGTGTGGAAACTGCCGACCTTGAGGGAGTCAGAGGATGATGGAATTCCCGGTGTAGCGGTGAAATGCGTAGATATCGGGAGGAACACCAGTGGCGAAGGCGATCATCTGGGGCTAACCTGACACTGAGGAGCGAAAGCTAGGGGAGCAAACGGGATTAGATACCCCGGTAGTCCTAGCCGTAAACGATGGACACTAGGTGTAGGTGGTATCGACTCCATCTGTGCCGCAGTTAACACAATAAGTGTCCCGCCTGGGGAGTACGGCCGCAAGGTTAAAACTCAAAGGAATTGACGGGGGCCCGCACAAGCGGTGGAGCATGTGGTTTAATTCGACGCAACGCGAAGAACCTTACCGGGGCTTGACATCCTGCGCAATCCTAGGAGACTAGGTTTCCGGGCAACCGGACGCAGAGACAGGTGCTGCATGGCTGTCGTCAGCTCGTGCCGTGAGGTGTTGGGTTAAGTCCCGCAACGAGCGCAACCCTTGCCGTGTGTTGGTCGCAAGATCTCTCACGCGGGACCGCCGGTGACAAGCCGGAGGAAGGTGGGGATGACGTCAAGTCAGCATGGCCCTTACGTCCCGGGCTACACACGTGCTACAATGGGAGGGACAACGAGTCGCGAACCCGCGAGGGCTAGCTAATCTCATAAACCCTCTCTCAGTTCGGATTGAAGGCTGCAACTCGCCTTCATGAAGTCGGAATCGCTAGTAACCGTAGATCAGCTACGCTGCGGTGAATACGTTCCCGGGCCTTGTACACACCGCCCGTCACGTCACCTGAGTTTAGTGTACCCGAAGCCGCCCGTGCAACCGCAAGGAGCAAGGCGTCTAAGGTATGCTAGGTAAGGGGGACGAAGTCGTAACAAGGTAGCCGTATCGGAAGGTGCGGCTGGATCACCTCCTTTCTAAGGAGTACATGTCATCGGATCGTGCTTGCACGATTGCGATGGCGTACAAAAACCTTAAGTCGACCACAGATCCCTTCGACTCCACCTTCGACTCCGCTAAGGATGACAAGGGAGATGACAAGGGTAGCCTATTGCCAAGGAGTCTATCGATCATCTCGATCGTACGGCTGGAGGCATGAAGCATATCGCGTTTCGCCTGCACTGTTCAGTCTTGAGGGAACGAACCTCGCCCGTTCACCGACGCTTCGTGCGTTCGGTCGACGGTTGGATCGTTTCTGAAGCATCGCGGATGGATCGCAAGGAGCAAACTGCCAACGTGTGCTACGGCGCACGAGGCAGCGAGCGACGAGCGAGCCGCCGCGAGAGATCCTTGAAAACTGTATAGAGAAGAACTTTCATGTGTCGTGTCAAGCGACACATAAAAGCGGCCTCTTTCGACAGGCTCAGGAAGACGCGGTTGTCCTATTCTTTAGGATGACATGGGTCGTTCTGCGCTCGAGAAAGGGGTGCAATTTTGCGTTAGTTAGAAAAAATAATTAAGGGCATGCAGGTGGATACCTTGGTTCCACAGGCGACGAAGGACGCGCCAAGCTGCGAAAAGCGTCGGGGAGCTGCTAAGAAGCTATGATCCGGCGATATCCGAATGGGGCAACCCCCATGCCGTCATGGGCATGGACGCCACGATGAATTCAATAGTCGTGAGCGAGCGCACCCGGTGAACTGAAACATCTAAGTAGCCGGAGGAAAAGACATCAACCGAGATTCCCCTAGTAGTGGCGAGCGAACAGGGAACAGCCTAAACCGTTCGTGTGCAAGCATTCGGGCGTTGCACGAACGGGGTTGTACGACAGCCGTTTCGGAGCCGAATCTCCGGACGCGAGTTACAAAATCGATCGTTAGTAGAAGCCGGCTGGAAAGCCGCACCATAGAGAGTGAAAGTCTCGTAGACAAAAACAATCGATCTCGCGGAGCTGTTCGTGAGTAGGGCGGGGCACGGGAAACCCCGTTTGAAGCTGGGAGGACCATCTTCCAAGGCTAAATATTCTGTGGAAACCGATAGCGTACTAGTACCGTGAGGGAAAGGTGAAAAGAACCCCCGGAGGGGAGTGAAAGAGAACATGAAACCGCATGCCTACAAACCGTGAAAGGCCAATGCGCAAGCAAGGCTGATCGCGTGCCTATTGAAGAATGAACCTGCGAGTTACTTGTAACGGGCTTGGTTAAGGTGTTGAGCCGGAGCCGTAGCGAAAGCGAGTCTGAATAGGGCGTTCGTCCGTTGCAGTAGACCCGAAACCGAGTGATCTATCCATGGCCAGGGTGAAACGTGATTAACCTCACGTGGAGGCCCGAACCTGTTGTTGTTGAAAAAACATTGGATGAGCTGTGGATAGGGGTGAAAAGCCAATCGAACTCGGAGATAGCTGGTTCTCCCCGAAATAGTTTTAGGACTAGCGTTGCGCGTTAACCCGCGGGGGTAGAGCACTGACAGGGCTAGGGGTCTTACCGGATTACCGAACCCAATCAAACTCCGAATACCGCGGCGAACTGCGCAGCAGTCAGACTGTGGGGGATAAGCTCCATGGTCAAAAGGGAAACAGCCCAGATCAACAGCTAAGGTCCCTAATCGATGCTCAGTGGTAAAGGAAGTTCCGTCGCTCAGACAACTAGGAGGTTGGCTTAGAAGCAGCCACCCTTGAAAGAGTGCGTAATAGCTCACTAGTCGAGTGATGGGGCGCCGAAAATCCAACGGGGCTCAAGCATCGAACCGAAGCTTTGGGATTACTAAAATAATCGGTAGGGGAGCGTTGTGGTGTAGGCCGAAGCACGACCGTGAGGACGTGTGGACGAACCACAAGTGCGAATGCAGGTATAAGTAGCGATAAATGCGGGTGAGAACCCCGCACGCCGGAAGTCTAAGGTTTCCTGAGCAACGTCAATCGTCTCAGGGTGAGTCGGGAGCTAAGCCGAGGCTGAGAAGCGTAGGCGATGCACAAGCAGTTCATATTCTGCTACCACCGACGACCGTTTAGACTTTGCCGTACAGTGTTCAACAAATCCCCGCGAGGGATTTTTGCTCGAGCGCAAGCGCGATCGACAAAAAGACCTGCGGCGTTGGATACCGTTCGACAAAGTCTATGAGCCGAGGGGGTGACGCAGGAGGATAAGTCAGCGCGCGGATGGATGTGCGCGTCCAAGCTGGTAGGCGGTGCTGTAGGTAAGTCCGCAGCACGTAACGCCGAGAAGCGAATGCGAGGCTCTTCGGAGCCGAAGTGATTGACTCCACGCTGCCAAGAAAAGCCCCTAGGTAGATCGTAGGTGCCCGTACCGTACACCGACACAGGTAGACTGGCAGAGCATGCTAAGGCGACGGGAGAATCCCTGTTAAGGAACTCGGCAATTTGACCCCGTAACTTAGGGAGAAGGGGTGCCTCCTTTGGTCTAGTGTTTACCACGAAAGCTGAGGGAGGCGGCACAAAATAGGCCCAAGCGACTGTTTAACAAAAACACAGGTCTCTGCGAATGCGAAAGCAGACGTATAGGGGCTGACTCCTGCCCGGTGCTGGAAGGTTAAAGGGAGTCGTCAGCGCAAGCGAAGCGGCAAACTGAAGCCCCAGTAAACGGCGGCGGTAACTATAACCGTCCTAAGGTAGCGAAATTCCTTGTCGGGTAAGTTCCGACCTGCACGAATGGAGTAACGACTTGGGCACTGTCTCGATGGGGATCCCGGCGAAATTGCAGTACCAGTGAAGATGCTGGTTACCCGCAGCAGGACGGAAAGACCCCGTGAAGCTTTACTGTATCCTGATCTTGGGTTCTGAGATTGTCTGTACAGGATAGGTGGGAGCCGATGATCCGGCGGCGCTAGTCGTCGGGGAGGCAACGTTGGGATACCACCCTGATGATCTTGGGATTCTAACTAGCCGCCGTAATCCGGTGGTAGGACATGGTCAGGTGGGCAGTTTGACTGGGGCGGTCGCCTCCTAAAGAGTAACGGAGGCGCCCAAAGGTTCCCTCAGGACGGTCAGAAACCGTTCGTACAGAGTGCATAGGCATAAGGGAGCTTAACTGCGAGACGGACAGGTCGAGCAGGTGCGAAAGCAGGGCTAAGTGATCCGGCGGTTCCGAATGGAAGGGCCGTCGCTTATCGGATAAAAGCTACTCCGGGGATAACAGGCTTATCTCCCCCAAGAGTCAAGTAGGGCTCTCCATCCGAGCGATCGGATGGCAAACTCATTGCTCATATCGGTGGAACCACTTCGTGGCAACACCGAGGGAAGAACGTTCGTCGCCAACAATGGCGGGCTAAACCGCAAGGCATGCTTAGCGAACGTTCCCTGTAACGACTTCGCGCGTTCGAGCGCGAGATGGATGTGCCGCATCGGTTTCCGGTGCAAATCTACCGCATCCATAATACGCAATGCTCTCGAAAGAGATGAAGGTATAGTCTGCGCTGCAAGTGATTGCAGAACGCCACATCGACGGGGAGGTTTGGCACCTCGATGTCGGATCGTCGCATCCTGGGGCTGTAGTAGGTCCCAAGGGTTGGGCTGTTCGCCCATTAAAGCGGTACGCGATCTGGGTTCAGAACGTCGTGAGACAGTTCGGTCCCTATCCGCTGTGGGCGCAGGAGATTTGAGGAGATTGGACCCTAGTACGAGAGGACCGGGTCGAACGAACCTCTGGTGAACCGGTTGTTCCGCCAGGAGCATAGCCGGGTAGCTATGTTCGGATCAGATAAACGCTGAAAGCATATAAGCGTGAAACTGACTCCAAGATGAGATCTCAATCCCGCAAGGGTGAAGAGTCGTGGTAGACTACCACGTTGATAGGCCGGAGGTGGAAGCGTCGCAAGGCGTGGAGCTGACCGGTACTAATCGCTCGGATATTTTTTAAACTAACGAGTGCGCGCGTCACGACACTGGAAGTTCTTCTCTGTACAGCTTTAAATCTTCCCGGCGCGATCGGCTCGAGCTCCGGCTCGCCATCGCGCTCGGGGACCAAGGATAGAAAAGGTTTCTGGCGCCCATGGCGGCGGGGTCCCACCCGTTCCCATCCCGAACACGGCAGTTAAGCCCGCCAGCGCCGATGATAGTCGGGCCGCAGGGCCCCTCGAAAGTAGGACGGTGCCAGATTTAATCGACGAAAGGCTCGCCGCGAAAGCCGGCGAGCCTTTTCTTTTCGCCTGAGGTGTTGAGCAAATGAAAGATCTTCAGACCATCAACTACACGAACGAAGAGCAAGACAAATACGGCCAGCTCACTGTAGTCGACATTCCTGCAGAAGTCGCCGAACACGAGCCCTGGTTCAATCGAACGCTCACGACCGTCAACGACGCGGTCGTTCGGCTCGGGATCTTCAAGGGCGAGTTCCCTTGGCATAAGCACGACGATCAGGACGAGTTCTTCCTCGTCCTTGACGGCGAGATCTACTTGGACACCGAAGCGCAAGGCTCGGTCCTCTTGCAGCGCAACCAAGGCTTTACGGTCCCGAAGGGAACGATGCATCGCCCGCGATCGCCCGAAAAGTCGGTAGTGCTCATGGTCGAGCGGATCGGCATCGTCGCAACCGGAGATTGAACCCTGGGTCAGCAGAGACGAGAGCAGTTTTGGGGACGTGGCGCGTCGGATTGGATCGCGCTGCAAGAACCTCTGCACCTGCCGCTCTTAGAGACGGCGCGCCGAGACTATATGGTGGCATTCATCCTTCCGACTGCCGTGTTTGGGACGTTGCGGTATAAGCAGCCTGCATCGCGCAGGCGGACACTGAAGTTGTGGGTACTCTTTGTGGCACTCGGAACGGCTACGGTGATGTTCTGGGGGCCGGTGCATGATCGCGGCACGACGATTGGCGATCTTGCTAAGAAGTACGGCATTCCAGTTGATCGTGTTATTAAGGTCGTGCGACCGGTTCGAAAAACGCACGAAATTGCGGCGCGGGGAGCGTGGTCTGGGCCGCGAGGTTCTCAAGCTTTACCTGGTCGGTAAAGTCTGCCGGCTCGAGATAAACCATGTAATCGCGGGCGACGCGATAGGCTTCGGTGCGAAGATCCACTCGACGCGTTCGGATACGCCCGGTTTTCGGGTCGAGCAAGTCCGCGAGCGAGACGGGGCGGACGTTTCCGCCCTCGAGCGCTATCAGCGCGCCGCTGCCGCCGTCGACGAGGTAGCGAACGGCGCCGAAGCCCAGCGTTCGCGTGTAATCGACGTCGAACGGCACCGGTTTTGCGCAGCGCAGTTCGTAGCCGATGTCTTTGGCATGCACGACCGAGTCAACGCCGATCTCGGTTAGGCGAGCGCGAATCGCGTCGCGCAGAATGATCCCAAGCGGGACGTCGGCAAGGCTCACGTTTCCGAAAGAATCCCGGCCGAGGTGGTCGTTCCCACGCGACACGTCGTCCCAAATGAGCTCGGCGATTCCTTCGGCGACGACTGCAATGCCGTGCAATCGACCGAGCGCGCGGCGTTTGACGATTGCGCCGACGATCGTATCGGCAATTGCTGCGAGGGTCGTCTTTTCAGCGAACTCTTCGGGTAGAACGGCGAGTGTAGAACCCGCCGCCTTGCACATGCCCAGCGCTAGCGATCCGGACTTTCGTCCCATGCAGACGACGACGTACCAACGTTCGGTGGTGCGAGCATCCTCCATCAGACTTTCGAGAATTCCGGCGCCGACCGAACGCGCCGTTTCGAAGCCGAACGTGGGCGCATTCTCGGGCAGGGGAAGGTCGTTGTCGATCGTCTTCGGCACGGTGGAGACGCCGATGCGCCCGCGCGTGCGCTCCGCAATCTTTGCCGCACCGTACGTCGTGTCGTCGCCGCCGATGCAGACGAGATATCGCAGGTCGAGCCGCACGAGCGACTCAACACATCGCTGAAGCGTTGCTTCGTCCTTGGCCGGATTCGTGCGCGAAGTTCGCAAGATCGAACCACCGCTGGTGTGAATTCTCGAAACGCGATCGAACGTCAGATCGACGATTTGCGGCTCGCGACCGGCGGCGAGATCGTAATAGCCGTCGTAGATCCCGATCGGACGCAAACCGCACTTGGACGCTTCCATCGCTGCAGAGGCGATGACTCCGTTGATGCCCGGCGCGGGACCGCCGCCGACCAAAATGGCGAGCGTTTCAGCCACGTTGCGGCCGGACCCGGTAGATCGCACCGGCGTCATCGTCGCCGACGAAGAGGGAACCTTTGGCGCCGATCGCGATGCCGGTTGCCCGGCCGATACGCGACATGCAACCGTTTTGAAATCCCGTCACGAAATCCGTCCACTGGATCGTCGGATCGTTCCAGTCGACGGGCCGTTCGGGTCGGTCTCCTTTCATCGCGACGAAGACAACCCGGGAGGGCGCGGCGTAGCATCCGTGCCGGTCGCGATGCCAAGAGCCGTGAACCGAGACGAAGAGCCCGCCTCGATAGCGCGGCGGGAACGCGTGCGGGCCGAGTTGATGAACGGGATAAAACGCCGCGCCGATAACGGTGGAGTAGGCAGGAAGCACGACGAGCGGTTCGACCGTTCTCGAGCAGTCGTAGCCCGGCACGTAGGCGTGGTGATTTTCCTCGCATTCCGGCCAGCCGTAGTCGGCGTCGCCCGGACGCGCGGAGAGATCGTCGAGAAACTCGTACGGGTGGCCGGACTGCAAGTCGTCCTGCCCCGCGTCACCCACCCAAACCGAGCCGGTTTCGGGATTGACCGTCAGCGCGATCGCGTTACGAATGCGCTTCGCCCGTTGCTCGAAGCTCGAGCCATCAGGCTCCATCACCGAGACCGCGGCGCGCGTTGGGTCGACTTCGCTGCACGGGCTGCGGCCGCCGTTCATCGTTGCGTTGCACGAAGATCCAACGGCCGCATAAATGCGACCGTGCGCGTAAGCTACGGAGGTCGTCGTGTGAACGTCGCCGTCCGAGCCGGGCGCAATCGGCCCGTTGCGGACGTCGGCAATTCGTCGTATTTGGCCGGCGTTGCTCGCGCCGCCGTAGGCAATCGCGTAAACGTGATGCATCGTCGCCACGTAAATCTCGCGGCGGGAGGCTGCAAAGGTGACGCCTGCGGCACCGTCGTCGTCGAACCGGGCGAATATGCGCGGCGAGCCTGCGTTCCCTTCTGCATCGGGGACGAGGTAGAGCTGCGCACCCTCAGTGCCGACGAGAAGATCGCCGTCAGGTAGCGCGGCGAGTTCGCGGGCGCCGCCCACTTGCGCGATTGTCTCGATCGAAAATCCCGACGGAACGCGTAAGCCGGGGGCAACGCCAACGTCGGCCGCGAGAAAGAGGGCGAGAAAAAGAACTACGGCGCGCATGCCGACCCTTTCGGTCGTTTGCGCGCCGTCACCCGGCTAACGGGTTTTCGTTACTTTAATGCCGGCGGCGGACCGGAAGGTTGTTGACCGCCTTGGTCCGGCGGGCCTTGCTGATCGGGAGGTCCTTGCTGATCGGGAGGTCCTTGCTGATCGGGAGGCCCTTGCCGATCGGGTGGCGCCTGCTGTTCGGGTTGGCCCTGTTGATACTGCTGCTGGCCCTGCGATTGATTTTGTCCGCGGCGCTGCTGCATTTGCTCGCGGTGTGCGCGCATTTGCTGACGGAGCTGATTCTGCTGATCGCTGCTCAGAACGCCCATGAGTTGCCGGCGCAAGTCGCGATTCGCTTCACGGTCGACCGGGCTTCCCTCGGGGTGAGCTTGCGAGTATTGATTGATGATCGATTGAACGTGCTGCTGCTGGTCGCCTGAAAGATTAAGATTGCCGAATCGTTTTGCCCATTTGTGCTGGATCCGGGTTTGACTGGGGGTCGTATGGCCGTACGCTGCCGACGCGGGCGGCTGGCCCTGCTGCTGGGCGCAGAGGCCGAGCGGTAGGGCGAGCGCGGCAACGAAGGCGCCGGCGGCCAGGAGGTTGATCTTCATGAGGTCGATATTAGCTTACCATCCTGGGTGGGCGCCTGAACGTCGGATTAGGACCGAGCAAGCGGCCTAATAGCGACCGCATTGATCGGGTCGGAAACGTAACTCTCAAACCGCTTGAAGTTATCAAAGAAGAGCTGCGCAAGCTTGCGCGCTTGCTCGTCGTATGCGGCTTTGTCGGCCCACGCGTTGCGCGGGTTCAAGACCTCGCTTGGGACGTCGGGAACCTGCTTTGGAAATCTCAACCCGAAGAATGGCTCGCTCTCATAATCGTCGGGAATTCGGCCTTCGATTGCCGCGTTCACCATTGCGCGGGTATGCGCGATTGCCATCCGGTGACCGACGCCGTACGGACCACCGGTCCAGCCGGTGTTGACGAGCCAGCACTCGACCTCATGCTCGTCTATTTTTCGCCCGAGCAACGCGGCGTAAACGGTCGGGTGATGCACCATGAACGGCGCGCCGAAGCACGTCGAGAACGTTGCCTGTGGCTCGCTAACGCCGCGTTCGGTTCCGGCAACTTTGGCGGTGTAACCGGAAAGAAAGTGGTACATCGCTTGATCGCGGGAGAGTTTGGCAATCGGGGGAAGCACGCCGAACGCATCGGCCGTCAGCATGATGATCGTCTTTGGATGACCGGCCCGGCTCGTCGGCACCACGTTGGGGATGAACTCGAGCGGATAAGCGGCTCGCGTATTTTCGGTTTTGGCGTCGGAATCCACGTCGAGCGCCCGCGTCGTCTCATCGTACGCTACGTTCTCGAGGACCGTGGAAAAATGGTGGGTAGCGGCCCAGATCTCCGGCTCGGCGGTGGACGAGAGTCGAATCACCTTAGCGTAGCAGCCGCCCTCGAAATTGAAGACGCCGTCGGCCGACCAGCCGTGCTCGTCGTCGCCGATAAGCGGCCGGCGCGAATCTGAAGAGAGCGTCGTCTTTCCGGTCCCCGACAGCCCGAAGAGAATCGCGACGTCACCACTGCGTCCAACGTTCGCCGAGCAATGCATTGGAAGCGTATCGCGCAACGGCAAGAGATAGTTCATGACCGTAAAGACGGACTTCTTGATCTCGCCGGCGTAGCGCGTGCCGCCGATCAGAATGATGCGCCGCGCGAAGTTCACGAGAATGAACGTCCCTGTCCGGGTGCCATCCCGTTGCGGATCGGCCGAGAAGAGCGAGGCGTCGACGACGGTGAACTCCGGAACGAAGTCGGGCTCCGCCCGATCCGGCGTAATGAAAAGATGGCGCGCGAAGAGACTCTGCCAAGGAAGCTCGGTGTAAACGCGCAACGCCACGCGGTAGCGCTCGTCGGCACCCGCATAGCAGTCGAGGCTGTACGCTTCCCGCTCGGAGAAATAGGTCGCCACGCGATCAAAGAGAGCGTCAAAGCGTTCGGTGGAGATGGCCTGATTTGACTCGCTCCAGTCGATGTGCTCTTCGCTCGACGGTTCGCGCACGAAGAACTTATCCTTCGGCGAACGGCCGGTATGAGGCCGGGTGTCGACGATGAGCTGCCCGTCAGCTCCCAGCACGCCTTCGCCCCGAACGAGCGAATGTTCGATCAGGGTCGGAACGGAGAGGTTCTCCCAGAGCTTGACGACTTTGAGTTTTTCCGGAGTCGAAAGAATAGCGTGCCTCCTTTTGACGAGTTGTTTCCATGCTTTTCCGGGCCGGACGGGCGAGCCTGCAGGCGACCCTCGACGCTTGCGTCCAATGCAAGAGGAATGCGCTGGATGCTTTTATTCCCGGGCACGGCCGCGATTATGCTGGCCGCGGCCACGGCCTCGCGCGCCGTCTTGCCTTTCCATTTTGGATTCTTCGCGACCGGCCCGCTCGACGGTATTACCGATGTCGCAGGCGTCGAGGTCGCACATATTAGCAAGGTAGAAGGGAACGACATTCGAACCGGGGCGACGGCTGTTCTTCCGAACGGCGATCCCTGGGATCACAAGGTTTCGGCTGCTTTCTTTGCTTTCAACGGCAACGGCGAGATGACGGGTACCCATTGGGTCGAGGAGTCGGGCTATCTAGAGGAGCCCGTGGTTCTCACCAACACGCTCGACGTGGGAAGGGCCGCCGATGGCGTCGTGAGCTGGGTCATCGAGCGTCATCCCCGCGTCGGTCGCGGCGACGACGTGCCGCTTCCGGTCGTCGCCGAGTGCGACGATGGGTTACTCAACGACATCCAGGCTCGTGCGGTTACGGCAAGCGACGTGGTCGCGCTGCTCAACTCCGCGCGAGCCGGCCAGTTCGCCCGTGGGAGTGTCGGCGCCGGCACAGCGATGAATGCCTTCGGTTTCCGCGGGGGCATCGGATCTGCATCGCGCGTTTTGCCCAGCGACGCCGGCGGCTATCGTGTCGGCGTGCTCGTGAACGACAATACCGGAAGCAGCCGGCGTCAGCTTACCATCGTCGGCGTTCCGGTCGGCGAACGGCTCAAGAACGAATATCGGCCGGTTTTTCCCAAGAGAGTTACGCTCAAGGGGCGGCTGGGATCGGGAAGCATTATCATCGTGATCGCGACGGACGCACCGCTCGACAGCCGCCAGCTGCGAGCCCTCGCGCTGCGCGCCGGAATGGGGATGGCCCGAACCGGGCTGACCTCGTCGGTCGGCAGCGGAGACCTTATCGTTGCGTTTTCGACATCTCGCGTCTTCGAACGCGTGGCTGACTTTACCGTTGCTGCGCCGAAGGGCCCGATTCTCGAGGACGACGACGCGCTGGACGCGCTCTACACGGCGACGGCCGAGGCAACGCAGGCCGCTATCTACGATGCGCTTTTTGAAGCCAAGACGATGACGGGAAGAAACGGCGTAACGGTCTACGCGCTGCCCGTCGACCGCGTCCTGCAGATGTTGCGCGAAGCCCGGGCGATCGATCAGTAGCAAAGGGTCGCGCGCGGCGCTTAGGGTAAACGTCAGCGTGCCCTGTAACGGGAATCCCGCGTGACTCAGTTCGTCCACCTCCACGTCCATTCGGAATATTCGTTGCTCGACGGCGCCTGCCGAATCGACCGCCCCGGCGAGCTAAGGGCGGGCCTCTGCCGCCGGGCCGCGGAGCTCGGAGCCACGGCAGTTGCGTTGACCGATCACGGGGTCATGTACGGCGCGATGGAGTTTTACTATGCCGCGCGCGAGCTACGGCTTACGCCGATTCTAGGCTGCGAAGCCTATTTGGCCCCGCGCGGACGCTTCGATCGAACGGCGCGCGAAGAGGCCCACGTCACCCTCCTGGCTGCGGATTTGGTCGGTTATCGAAACCTCATGATGCTCGTCTCGAAAGGATTTCTCGAGGGCTACTATTATAAGCCGCGGATCGATCTCGAGCTTCTCGCCAAGCACAACGACGGCCTGATCGCGCTCTCGGGATGCATGTCGGGATTGGTTGCAGCGCCGTTGTTGCGCGGCGACTACGCGAGCGCGCTCCGCAACGCGAAGACGTACGTGGAGATCTTCGGCGATCGCTTCTATGTGGAAGTCATGCGGCACGGCATGCCCGAGCAAGATGCTATCAACGAGGGTCTCGTGCGCGTCGCGCGCGAGCTTGAGGTGCCGATCGTCGCCACCAACGATTCGCACTATCTCGAACAGAAGGACGCCGCGGCACACGACGTCTTACTCTGCATCGGGACGGGCAAAACCATCTCCGATACGAATCGAATGCGATTCTACTCCGACCAGTTCTACCTTAAGTCGCCCGACGAGATGCGCGAGCTTTGGAGCGATCTGCCCGAGGCTTGCGACAACACCGTCAGAATCGCCGAACGCGTCGATATCCGCATTCCCGAAAAGGTCTTTCACCTGCCGCAGTATCCGGTGCCGCAGAGCGACGGCGCGCCGGTGCGCGGCGACGCCGAGTATCTCCGCGAACTCTGCGAGCTGGGATTGCGAGATCGGTACGGCGAGGAGCGCGTCGCAAACGATGCGACCCTGCGCGAACGCTTGGAATACGAGCTCGGCGTCATCACGAAGATGGGGTTCTCTTCCTACTTTCTGATCGTCTGGGATTTCGTCAAGTACGCGCGTGACCGCGGAATTCCGGTCGGGCCGGGGCGCGGCTCGGCCGTAGGCTCGCTCGTTGCGTACAGCTTGAGGATTACGGACCTCGATCCGCTGCGTTTCAACCTGCTGTTCGAGCGTTTCCTCAATCCCGAGCGCATCTCGATGCCCGATATTGACACCGACTTCTGCGTCGAGCGTCGGGACGAAGTCATAGCCTACGTCACCGAAAAGTATGGAAAGGATCGCGTCGCACAAATCGTAACCTTCGGAACGATGGCGGCGCGCGCGGCGATACGGGACGCGGGCCGGGCGCTCGGCGTGCCGCTACCAGACGTCGACCGGATCGCGAAGCTCGTTCCGTCGGGTCCGGGCGGCTTTTCGATCAAGCGCGCGATCGAGCAGATCGCCGAACTGAAGACCATCTATAGCGCCCAGCCGGAAATGCGCAAGCTGCTCGACACGGCCAAAGAGATCGAAGGACTCGCGCGTAACGCGGGCACCCACGCCGCGGGGGTCGTCATTTCGGCCGGGCCTCTTGTGGAATACACGCCGCTCTGCCGGTTCGGAGACGGCGGGGTGAACACGCAGTACGACATGGACTCTATCGAGCGAATCGGTCTGCTGAAGATGGACTTTCTCGGCTTGCGTAACCTGACCGTGATGGAGAACGCCGTACGCGAGATCCGTCGGACGGTTGACCCTGATTTCGAGCTCTCCACCATTCCGTTTGACGACCTGCGAACCTACGAAATGCTCGGTCGCGGCGAGACGGTCGGGGTGTTTCAGCTCGAGTCCGAAGGGATGAAGCGGGTCTGCGCGGAGCTGCAGCCGTCGCGATTCGACGACATCATGGCCTTGGTCGCCCTCTACCGCCCGGGTCCGATGGAGTTGATTCCGCAATACATCGCCATCAAGCACGGCCGCTCGAAGCCGCAATATCTCCACGCCAAGCTCGAGCCGATTCTTTCGGAAACCTACGGCACGCCGCTCTATCAAGACCAAGTGATGCGGATGTCGAGGGAGATCGCCGGCTTCAGCCTGACCGAAGTCGACGAACTGCGCAAGGTCATCAGCAAGAAGCAGAAAGAAAAGATTCCATTCTACCAAGATAAGTTCGTGGTGGGCGCCGCCTCGACGTCCGAAATCGATCGCGGCCTCGCCGAGCGGCTCTTTCACTACATCGAGCCCTTTGCGGGCTATGCGTTCAACAAGGCGCACGCTGCGGCGTACGCTTGGATCGCCTACGAGACCGCGTATCTGAAGGCCAATCATCCGCTGCAATATCTGGCGGCGTTGATGACGTCGGTGAAAGACAAAACCGAGAAGCTCGCCGAGTACATAGACGAGGCGAAGAAGGTCGGCATCGACGTGTTGCCGCCCGACGTCAACGAGTCGTTGGTAGACTTTGCCGTCGTCGGCAGCGCTATTCGTTTCGGTCTAGCTGCCGTCAAAGGCGTCGGCGAGGCCGCCGTCCGCAACATGATCGAAACGCGTGACGGCGGGGGACGCTTTGTCGATCTCTTCGATCTCGCCGCGCGCGTCGACGCCAAACAGGTGAATCGGCGCGTTTTCGAGGCGCTGATAAAGTGCGGCGCACTCGACGGGGTAGAAGGCAATCGCGCTCAGAAAATCGCGGCGCTCGATACGGCGCTCGAGCTCGCCGCGCGAACTACTCGCGATGCCGAGCTTGGCCAAGTCTCGCTCTTCGGCGACGCCGGCGCGCAGGCGCCGACGCTGGCTCCAAAGCTGCCGAGCGTAGCCGCACCCACGACGCGCGAAATGCTTTCATGGGAGCGCGAGACGCTGGGCGTCTTTGTTTCCGGACACCCGCTGGCCGAGATCGCGCCGCTCTTGACGCGCGCAGGTGCGGTACCAGTCAAAGAGTTGCGAACCTTATCGGACGACTCCGCGGTGACGGTTGCAGGCACGGTGACCGGGGTCCGCCGCTCGCTTACGAAGGCCGGCCAGCAGATCTTGGTCGCGCAACTCGAGGATACTACCGGTCTGATCGACGTCGTGCTTTTCGCGAAAGTTTATCCTCAGGTGCAGCATCTCTTTGCGAACGACGCGATTCTCGTCGTCAAGGGAAGATTGCGGTTGCGCGAACGGCCCGGCGCCGCGCCGGGCGACGAACCTCGCGTCGAGCTTTCGGTTGCGGCCAACGACGTCTCCGCCTTTGTCGCTCCGGCAACGGCTTCGCCCGCCGGCGCAGTGCGGGGATGGCACGTAGAAGTAACGCATCGCGAGCAGATCGATCGGTTGGCCCGGCTGATCGACGAGTGGCCAGGCGAAGTGCCGGTTGTGATGCACGTGCGGGGGCGTTCGCAGCGCGTCGGCCGCGCGATAGCGAGCGACGCTCGAGTGCGCGGCGAGCTCGAGCGCATCTTCGATCGCAAGGGCGTGCGCGAAGGCTCGCTCGACCTCGGCAGCCTCTGATGAACGTCGTCGCGGCCTCCGATACGGCCGCGTTGGCCGGCCTGCTCGAGACCGGCTGGAATCCTCCTGAACATGTCGTCGCCGAAGTGTCGCAGATCATCCAGGACGTTCGCGCGAGCGGTGACGGTGCGATACTCGGATACGCCCGCCGCTTCGACGATGAAAAGTTCGAACTTTCGAAGTTGCGCGTACCGATACCAATTCTGGATGGCGCGAGATCGATGGTATCGCGAGAGATCGCCGCGGCGCTGGAATTAGCCAAAGAGCGAATCGGACGCTTTCACGCGCGCCAACGACAACCCGACATATCGTACGCTGAGGAGGATGGAACGCGGTACGCGCTCGCGCGACGCCCCTTACGATCGGTCGCGATCTACGCGCCACGAACCGGAGCCGCGGTGTCGGTTTTAATGGGCGCAGTTCCCGCAAAGATCGCCGGCGTGCCGCGCGTCGTCGTGCTCTCACCTGCCGCAATCGACGGTGCGGCTGCGGCGGTACTCTTTGCGTGCGCGCTTTGTGCGGTCGACGAATTGTACGCCGTCGGCGGTGCCCAGGCCATCGCGGCCGCCGCGCTTGGCACGTACTCTATCGGACCGGTCGAAAAGATCGTCGGCCGCGGCGGCGTTTGGACGACCGAGGCGAAACGGCAGGTCTTTGGCCGGTGCGGGATCGACGCACTCGCGGGTCCTGCCGAAGTGCTGATCGTCGCAGATGACGGCGCAAATAGTGAATATGTCGTGGGGGAGCTCCTGGCCCAGGCCGAACTTCCGGGAGTTGTCCGGTTGGCCGTTCTGTCGGAATCGCGACCGTTACTGGAGGCGGTCGCTCAACTTGTCGATACGCTCGATCTGCGAACGCTGGATCGCCAAGAGTTCGTTACCGAAGCGATTTCCAAACGCTGCCGCCTCGTAGAGGCGAGCTCGAGGGAAGAGCTCTTCGACCTCGTCAATCGAGTCGCACCGGCATATCTTTGCCTGCAGGTCCGCGACGCGTCGGCATACCTGGATCGCATTTACACGGCCGGAACCGTCTTCGTGGGCGACATGACTCCGGCCGTGAGCGGCGAGTACCTCGCCGGGACGAGTCACGTCGTTCCGACAGCCGGTACGGCGCGCTTCGCTTCGAGTCTATCTTTGACGGAGTTCACTCGAGGTTTCAGCGTGATAGAAAACACGCTGGAGCGGATCACGAACGATGCGCCGATGCTCGAGTCGCTGGCGGAGTTCGACGGGCTGCCGCACCACGCTCAAAGCGCTCGGATGAGGTGCGGCGATTGACGCCGCCGTCCCGACTCGTGGCCTTCGACGTGGACGGAACTCTGGTCGGGCGCGATCTTACGATTTCAACCGGCGTGCGCGATGCGATCGATCGGATGAAGGCGGCCGGTACCATTGGGTGTTTGGTGACCGGTCGCATGTATCGCGCAACGCTGCCGTTCGCGCGTGAGCTCGGGTTCGCGACGCCGCTGATCTGCTACCAAGGAGCTGCAATCATCGATCCGGCGACCGACGAGGTGCTCGCGCACACGGCGCTCGGCAACGAAATCGTTCGCGAGCTCATTGGGTTAACGGAGCGCGACGGAATGCATTTGCAGCTCTATCGTAACGATGAATACTATTGCGAAACGCAGAACCGTTTTTCGGAGTTCTACGCTTCGTTGGCGATGACGCAGCCGGTGATCGTTCCGTCATTACGGGAAGCCTTTGCCTACAGCCCCGCCACCAAAGCGATCGTTGTTGCAGACGAGCCGGTCGCGGCTGCGTACGCGGAGAAACTCAGCCGGTTGTTCGAACGCCGAGCGAACGTTACGCGCAGCCTGCCGGAATTTGTGGAGGTCCTCGATCGAAACGTCGATAAAGGAGCCGCCCTTCGATTCGTTGCGGCGCGGCTTGGCGTCGATATCGAGCGAACTATCGCGATTGGCGACTCTTGGAACGATGCGCCGCTGCTTGAAGCTGCGGGCTTCGCCATCGCGATGGGGTCCTCTCCTCCAGAGCTTAAGGCGATCGCAGATTCGGTTGTCGCCGATGTGGCGCACGATGGGGTCGCGGAGGCGATCGAAAAGTACGTGCTGACGTGCGCGTGAAGGTCCGCCGGCGCAAAGCCTCGGCGATCGCGCGCCTGAAGCCGTTCTGGATACCGATCGCGCTGATTGCCGTATTCGTTTTGGCGGCACTTTCGGTCGGGGGAACCTGGTCCGGATTCAATCCAACGCAAGTTGCCGTTAGCGGAAACCATCGGGTGTCGAGCGCGGAGATCCTGCGCCACGCGGAGATCCCCGCGCACGTGAGCATCTGGCTCCAAAATACCGGTGCGATAGCGAGCCGTATTGCGGCGATTCCGTACGTTGGCGCAGTCCGCGTTCATCGCGTGCCCCCTTCGGCGATTCGGATCGTGGTAGTCGAACGGGTTCCGTTTGCGGTCTTGCGCAGCCCAGAGGGCGACGCCGTCGTCGACCGCGATCTGCGGGTCCTCGAACCTGCAACCGGCGACGAGACCCTCCCGATATTCGTGGTCGAATCCAGCGCCGACGTTACGGCCGGCGAGTACCTGCGGACGCGCGACACGATCGAACTGCGCGATGCTTATGAGGCGATTGCGGCTCGGCGAATCATTCCGTTGGAACTACGGTTCGACCGTTTCGGCGGTCTCGTGGTTACGATCCAGGGGGGCCTGCGGCTGCTTCTCGGCACGCAAAACGATCTCGGTGCGAAGCTGACGCTTGCCGACGCGATTCTTTCGCAGGTCGTCGGCCATCAACGGCGCGTCGCAGCAATCGACCTGCGCGCGCCGGCCGCGCCCGTGCTAGTCTACCGTTAATCGACGGGAGCGGCCGGGAGCGGCCGGGAGCGCCCGTGTCATCTGAGTGCAGCTAACCATCATGCCATCCTGAGCGGAGCGATACATCCCACAGTGTCATCCTGAGCGGAGCGACACTCTCTTTGTCATGCTGAGCGCAGCGAGCGCAGCGAGCGAAGTCGAAGGACGAAGGACGAAGCACGACGGGCGGCGGGTTAGATTCAAAAGCACTCCTCGCGAGAACTAATAAACTGCGTTTTCACTATCGACGGCGCCGGCCGGATACGTTAGCCCGTCCGCGCTGCCTATCGTGGCAGCGAGGGAGCCGCTCGGATAATTGTGGACATACACGTCGTATGTGTCCGCCACAAAGGCGCGCTTGTTGCTCTTGTTGAGCGTGACGTGGAACGGTGTCATGTAGCCGGATCCGAGCTGCTTCTTAATGGTCGAGTACGGCGGCGCGATCACGTCTACTGCGGGCGCATTCTCATCACACACGATGAGATTGCCTTTGGCGTCGAGGGCTATGCCGCCCGCGAAGTCGAGCGCTATATTGAACGACGTCTTGTTGCAGCCTGCCAAGCCGCCTTTATACTCGACGATTTTCCCGGTGCCTGACACCGTCTCGTTGTAGGTGACAAACACGTCGTTGTTCGCGTCGACGGCGACGCCTTCGGCAAATCCGCTTAGGCGGCAAGAATTAACGACGGTGTCGGTTTTCTGCACGTATTCATTGACTTCGTGGCCGTCGTAGTCGGCCTCGTAAACGTTGCCGTGGCTGTCAACACTCACATTGACCGGGTCGACCATGCCGGCGTTGTACGTAAACGACGGCGACTTGCCGCCGGGCTTGTACTCTTGGACGTCGACGGCGTCGTAGTCGGCGACGTACAGGTTACCGGCCGCGTCGACGAAGTCGCCGTCCGGCGAGACCAGACCCTTCGTGATCGTGCCGACATTCTTATACGTTGTATTCTTGACGACCGTGACGTCCTCCGGGACGTAGCCGGAAATATACAAGTCTTTCAGACCCGTGTTTCTAGCGGCTTCTACCGCATGCGGCACGGCATTAGCGAACTGCAGTAGCAGCAGAGCCTTGGGTGAGCGGCCGCTTCGCGCGAGATCCTTTAACGAATGCGTTTGGATCGGGCTCGGTCCGAGCGGAATGGATGCTTGCGACGGCGATCCGCCCGAGCAGCCGGTGGCGGAGGCGATCAAGACGCTCGCTAGGATGGCGCTCAGGACCGTCGATGACGTATTCATGATTTGACTTTCCTTTATGTCGCTTTTCGGTGTCGCTTAGAAGGCGCCGATGCCGTTGGGCGTTCCCCATCCGGTTGGGCCACCGTAGTTCTTGTACTCGTGCGTTCCGTCTACGCACAGATAAGTGGGACTGCAATAGCCATTGCTACCGCGCAAAACAGGGTTGAGATCGTCCGGTCTTTGGTGCTTTGTCTCCCAGAACGTCTTACCGCCGTTTTGCGATGCCGCGTTGCCGGCAAGCGCGAAGACGCCGGCCAGCAACGGCGTGCCGACGCTCGTGCCGCCGTCGATGGACCAACCAGAATTGTAGACCGCAGGGCCGGTAAACGGATCACCAATGGCTGCCACGTCGTTGGCCGTCCGGAAGTTGCAGCCGGGATCGTGCTGCCAGGACGGCTTAGGCTGGTCCGTGCAGGCGCCGCCTGTTCCCCACGGAGCAAAACCCGCACCGCCCCACACGGTCTCAGTCCAGCCGCGCTTTCCCCCGCCTTGCACGAGATGCGTGCCCCCAACAGATACGACGCTGCTAAACTCCATTGGTTGATATGCCGCGTAACCCCAGTCGCCGGCCGCAGCAAGATACACGACGCCCGGCGAATCGAAGTAGGAGTCTTTGAAGCATTCCGGCGGGCAAGTCCAGACCCAGCTATTGCTAACGATATGGGCGCCGAGTGTCACGGCCTCCGCTTCGGCCGCTTCGAGGTCGGCGGCGCTATCGGAGTTCGCTTCGACCAGATAGATCGTGCAGTTGGGGCAGCTGGCTGAAACCATCTGAGGGTCTAGGGAGAACTCGATGCACCAGTTGTCGGGGCTGTTTTTGCAGTTTTCGGGATAGCTGTATTGCTGCCCGTACTGATTGAATTTGTAGAAGTTTGCCGGGGGCAGGCCGAAATAAGATCTGTAATAAGCGAGGTTCGAAGCCGCCTCGGCATTGTCGTACGCTAGGACGATCGCGACGATTTGCCCGGAACCCTTGGATGCCGACGGGAGATTGTACGCGGCTTGGAGTTGAGCGGGAGTGAAGCCGCCATTCGGGCCCGAGCCTCCATCCTGTATCGGCGCTCCGTCGAGGATCAGCGCCGCGCACTGTGCGTGCCCGGGACGCCGATGCGGGCAAGCCGCGATAACCTTTCCGTGTCCCGGCTTCGAACCTGTCGCGACGTTGCTGTTAGCGGCGGGCACCACGCCCTCCGCGATTTTCGACCCCGCTTGCGCGCCGCAACCCGCGAGCGATATAACAGCAAGCCACAAACCAAAAGAGGCCGGAGTACCAATCGTCTTCATTTTCATGCTCCTCTGCTATTGTCTAACGATAGCCGTGCTTTGTGCCATCGCTCCGTTGCCATAACCCCTTGCGATGATCGCATAAGTGCCGGGTTGCAATGCCTTGAATTTTGCTGACTGGTGATTATGCGAGGTGCGAAGGTGACCGCCAGAAGCGCCGCCCCACGACCAGGTCGCTGGTAAGGGCGTGAACCCCCCGTTTCCGCAATGTCCAAAAGTGAATTGCGCCCATCGATTGATCCGCCGCTTTGTCAGAGAGGGCAGCATGCAAGGTCCGCCGCGCGTGATGACGCTCGGCGTCGTCGTGGCCATTTCTGGCGGTGTGGCGTTCGTCAGGCCATTGGTTGCGCAACCGCAGATGGTGCTGGCTAAGATGCCGACCGCTAACGCGTGACGGCCGACTCCTAAATGCTTCATGACGAGACCCTAGCACTGGCCCGTGATCGTCGTAACGTACAACCACCTGCACAAGTGTGCGGCTAGCGGCCTGAGGAGGCGACCGGGGCTAGCTCGAAGCTCACCCACGGAAATGGAGACCGAAGAGCACGCAGCCGGCTCGTCGGACTTTGGGACGCTCCTGCGCCACTACCGACTTGCTGCCGGACTCTCACAGCAGGCTCTCGCCGAGCGTGCCGGGATGAGCACCGAGGGCGTCAGCGCGCTCGAGCGGGGCTTCCGCCGAACTCCGCAGCGCGAAACCCTTGCGCTGCTGGCCGGCGCGCTCGCGCTTGACGGTGAAAACCGCCACGAGTTCGAGGAAACCGCTGCGAGATGGGTGCTCTTGCGGCGTAAAGAGGCTGCGCGAGTTATCCGCGGACCGTGGCCCGGTGCCCCAAGGGTGCTACCGCTCTCACTCGCTCCATTCATCGGGCGTGCGGCCGAGATTGCCGAGATCAACGGTTTGATCCGCAATCACCGCTTTGTCACTATCACTGGCGCGGGTGGCATCGGCAAGACGCAGACCGCACTGCGCGTCGCCTCGGCGATCGAGGATAGCCCCGACGTTGGCCCAATCGTGTTTGTCCCGCTCGCACCCGTCGGGAATCCGTCACTCATGGTCCCGTCGATCGCAGCCGCGCTCGGCGTCCAGGAAGTCCCGCAGCGCCCGCTGCTCGACACGCTGCTTGCGTATCTCCGTAATAAAAAGCTTCTGCTCGTCATCGACAACGCCGAGCACTTGATCGAGGAAGCCGCACGCGTTGTCGAGATGCTCTTGAAGGGCGCCAGGGAACTTCGCATCCTTGCCACTAGCCGCGCGGCCTTCAAAGCCGGCGGCGAACGCGTTTACCGGCTGCCGCCGCTGACGCTCGATGACGCGGTGAATCTCTTCTTCGATCGTGCGTATACGGTCGACGTTCACTTCACGCGAACTGGGGCGAGAGCAAGCAAAGTAACGGAGCTCTGCAGGCTGCTTGACGGCATCCCGCTAGCGATCGAGCTGGCCGCGGCCCGCGTTGATTCATTCTCCATCGATGCGCTCGCGCAACATGTGCAGGATCATCTAAATCCTCGCTCCGGCGCTGCCGGCTCGATCCCAACCCGACAGCAAACGATGCGCGCCACGATCGAGTGGAGCTACAAGCTGCTCTCCGACGGCGAACGCCGAGTCTTCGAACGCCTCTCTATTTTCGCGGGCGGTGGTACGCTGGATGCGGCCACGACCGTCTGCATCGGCGATGACGCCGGTGAATCACAGGTCGCCGACCTCATCGCCTCCCTCGTAACAAAATCGTTACTCGTAGCCGATCTCGAGCGCGACGAGCCGCGCTATCGTCTGCTCGAGCCGTTTCGAGCCTATGCGCGAGAGCAACTGACGACCCGCGGCGAGGATAACGCGATTGCGCACCGACATGCTTTGGCTTGCCTCGAGCGTGCCAATCGCTGGATGAGCATCTGGGAGACTGAGCCCGATTCCGTCGGCTTCTCCTTCGCCCGCGAGGAGATCGATAATTGGCGCGCAGCTCTTGAGTGGACGCTGATCGAACGCCAGGACATTCCGCTCGGGCAACAAATCGCCGGCATTCTGACCGGGCCGTGGACCATCATCGGCGCGTTGATCGAAGGGCGCCGCTGGGCGCAGCTCGGTCTGGAGCTGACCGGCGAAAACACACCTGAGCGCATCGTTGCGGATCTCGTGTCCACCAATGCCCGATTATCACATAATCTCCACGAGTATGCAGAAGCGATAGCAGCCGGCAATCGTGCTCTTCTCCATTATCGAGCTCTTGGGCACCAGCTTTCGTTCGTGCGCTTACAGACCGTTGTTGGGCACGCATATTGCCGATTGGGGTTCAGCAGCGAAGGCACGGCATTGATTCAAGACGCCCTGTCTGGCGCGCGTCAAGCAAAGAGTGTACGGGCAACCGTCTACGCGCTGCGCTGCCTTTCGAATGCCAAGGCATTCGCCGGCGACGAGCCCGCGGGACGCCGCGACGCGCTGGAAGCCCTGCAAATAGCCGAGCAGCGGGGAGACTACGTGCAGCCCTTGATGATCCTCATCGACGTCGCAGCGTGCTGCTCGGACGACCTTCAACTGGCGCTTCAGTACGTCACTCGCGTGACCGAAGCGACACCGTTTCCTTCCAGGCTCGACGACCTCGCGAACGCACTCAACCGTGCCAGCGTGTATTCCTTTTTGCTAGGGCACTACGACGAAGCACTCGCGAGAGCGCAAGAGGCACTGAATCTTGACGAATCGCATGACATCCCGGCGGAAACCAGCACGGCAATACGTACCATTGCGACTCTCGCCGCGCTCCGACCTGAGATGCTTGAGAGCGATTCAGCGACAAACCGCGTTCGGGCCGCGAGGTTACTGGGGTTTGCTGTGGACTCTATCAGGGATTCTGAGCGGCCTTTCGAGCGAATGCGCGACGCTCGCGATAATGCGCTCGCACGGCTGACCGATTCCATCGGAACGCAACGGCTCGAGGCGCTCGTCGCCGAAGGTTCCGCGATGACGCGCGAGCAAGCCATCTTTGAGGCGGTCGCGCTCTGCGAGTAACGCTCGCTTTATTTGGCTTGCTCGGTGGCTTCGAGCTTGCGAGCTGCGGCCGTGCGAACATGGGCTTGCAGCGAGGTGACGATTTCATCATCGCGATCCCCGCCGATCCCGTTTCCTTGAACCCGCTTTACCTCAACGGCGGCGACGCGGCCATGATCGGGTCGCTTACCGGGTCCTATCTGACGCGCTACGGCGCGCGTGGCGCGATCGTTCCTGATGTCGCCGCTATCGTGCCCACCTTTGGGAACGGCGGAATATCGCGTGACGGCAGGAGCATCACATTTCATCTGCGCCGCGACGTTCGCTGGCAAGACGGCGCACCGCTGACCGCGCGAGACCTGGTCTTCACCTACGATGCGATCGCGAATCCCTCCAACTCGGTGCCGTCGCGCGATGGCTACGACCACGTCGCCGGCGTCCATGCGCCCGATCTTTACACCGTAGTCGTCAGGCTCAGGCAACCATACGCCCCGATTATCCCGAACTTTTTTGGCGGCGACAGCAGCTATACGATCCTACCCGCCCATCTTCTCGCCGGCTACGCGAGCCTCGATCGTGCGGCGTATAATGCCGCGCCGATCGCGTCCGGCCCTTACCGTGTCACGAGCTGGCATCGCGGCGATCGCATTGAACTCGAGGCCAACGAGCGATACTACGGCAGCAAGCCCGCGATCCGGCGTATTGTCTTACGCACGATCGCCGACCCATCGACGATTTTTAATCAACTCGCTACCGGCGATGTCGATGCCAACTTCGTTGCCGACGTTTCGGAAATGCCGGCCTACGCCAGCCTTTCGAACAATCGAACGCTGGCAACCCTAGGGCCGTACTACAGCGCGCTGATGTTCAACGTAACGGATCCGCTGCTCAGAGACGTCGCAGTGCGAAAAGCTATGGCGATGGCAATCGACCGGCGCGCAATCGTGCAGAAGATCTTTCACGGCGTCTACGATGCCGATACGGGAATGCGCGGGCTTTTCAACTGGGCTTACGACCCGTCCGCCGGCGAACTCAGATACGATCCGCGCGCCGCGCAAGCGCTGCTGCAGCGCGATGGTTGGGCCGCTCGCACCCGACGGCGTTCGCGTCAAACGTGGTCGCCGCTTAACGGTGCAGCTGATTTATGGCAGCATAACAAAGGTTGAACCCTTGCTCCTTCTCGCGCAACAAGAGCGCGCCGTAGGCGTCGACGTAAGTCTCAAGCGCGTTCCGAGGAACGAGATGACGGCCCCCGACGGACCTCTTTACCGTGGGCACTATCAAGTTTCCGTTGTCTCGCTTTCATCTCAAATCGACCCGGACGCGTCGTGGATGATCTCGTGCGCGGAGCGAGCTCCAAGCGGGGAAAACTGGGCTCGGTACTGCAACCCGGCCGTCGACCGGGCACTGCGACAGGGCTACTCTGTCTACGACCGCGCGGCGCGCCGACGCGCATACAGCTTCGTGCAGCGGCAACTGCTGGAAGACATGCCGTATGCCTTTCTATGGCAACGCAGAGTAGTCAACATCATCCCCACTCGCCTGAAAGGATTCTCGGCTCCGCCGTACACATCTGCGTTCGCTTCGGCGGCGCGTTGGCACTGGTGAGCGTCTTGCCTAACGAATCCCGCAAGACTCGCCGGGATTCCGAGGGCGCAGCCTGTCTAGTGGTTCGTCAGGTCGACGTAGACCATGACGTTGCCGCCGATGAGCGAGAGCTTGATCTGATCGTTTGGTTGGATTTTCGAGAAATCCACGTACGGCCGCCCAGCCGGCAACGTCGCCTCTTGCCCGTTGTCCATCATGACGTCGACGTGCTTTGCGTCGACAACCTTGACGACCTTGACGGTGTAGGTACCATCGGGAATGGCCGTGGAGGCGACCGCAGCCGCAAGCGCGGTCGACGGCAGCAGCGAGGCGAGAGAGAATGCAGCGATTATAGAGGTACGTTTCACAAGGACAAAGCTCCCAGTTTAGCAGCGGTTCCAAAGTTGCATAATAACTCATACGGCCGCCGCGCTTCTAGAGCACGGTGACCTACTTTGAGCGGGTCATTTGAGTTCTTTTTGATAAGACCTCCGGCAATTTTTAATCGCGGCTCGCTTGGAATGCACAGCTTTTCCACACGTTTACCGGCTTCTCCGCAAGGAGATGACGGGGCGCTCGCCAAGGCTTGCTTAGCTCGATCGGTCCCTCAATGAGTAGTAGGATTCGTTGAGGAGGACCACAATATATCGTGGCTAACCGGCAATTTCTAAGGACAAGGTAGCGCGGAGCGGATGAGGCACGAGACGGTATGCGGGCTGGATATCGGGACGACCAAAACCTGCACCGTCGTCGCCGTCAACGGCTCCGCCGGTCTCGAGATCGTCGGCGTCGGTGAAGCGCCTTCGTTTGGGATGCGCAAAGGTGTGGTGGTCGACTTAGAGGAGACGATCAAGTCGATCGAAGCCGCAACCGAAAAGGCCGAGCGGATGGCAGGGCTTCATTTCAACGAGGTGTTCGTCGGGATCACCGGCGACCATATTCGCAGCACGAACAATCGAGCGGTGGTCGCGGTCTCGGGCGACGACCGAGAGGTCACCTCGAGCGACGTGCGGAGGGTCGTTGATGCGAGCAAGATCATCAATCTTCCCAGCGACCGCCAGATCATCCACGCCCTGCCGCGGTACTTTACCGTGGACGGTCAAGAGGGCGTCAACGACCCGGTCGGGATGGCCGGCGGACGTCTGGAGGTCGACACTCACATCGTCACCGGAAGCAGCAGCTTCATCACAAACGTCCTCAAGTGCGTGCAGCGAGCCGGCTTGGAGACACTTGGCGTGGTCTTCGAGCCGCTGGCGAGCTCCGCTGCGACGCTCTTACAGGAAGAGAAGCAGGTCGGAGTCGTGCTGCTCGACATCGGCGGAGGAACGACCGACATTGCCGTCTATTCGCTCGGCAGCGCCATCTACACGGCCACCATCCCGGTTGGCGGAAACGTGCTGACGAGCGACATCTCGCTCGGCCTCAAGACGACGCTGACGGAAGCAGAAGCGGTAAAGAAGCGGCTCGGCGCCACCGAAGTCGAAGAGCGCTTTGACGTCCGCACTCTCGACGGACGGGCGACGCGAGAGCATTCGACCGTGGAGTTGCACCAGATCGTCGTCCCGCGCGTACTCGAAACGCTACGCATGGCCAAGCAGAAGATCGTCGAGAACGTACCGCGAGATTTGGTGCTCGGGGAAGTGGTCCTTACGGGCGGCGGCGCGCAGCTTCCGGGGATCGAACGAATCGCTGAGGAGGTATTCGGCTTGCCGGTACGCATAGGAACGCCCAATACTATCAGCGGACTAACGGATTCAATGGCGGCTCCGCAGTACGCGACCGCAATGGGTCTCGTACTCTTTGGAGCGAACGGCGACCGCGACGACGTGTTACGCACCGGACGCCGCGCGAATGCGGTCATGACGAAAGTCCAGCGATGGCTGGCGGATCTTTGGACCTAGCTTTATACTTTACACTTGACGGAGGCACCCGAACCAATGGCTGAAGCACGACGTTCCATTTCCGAGCCCGAACATGCAGCGACGATCAAAGTCATCGGAATCGGCGGCGGCGGTTGCAATGCCGTCAATCGAATGATCGCTGGTGGCCTGAGCGGGGTAGATTTCTTCGCGGTAAACTCCGACGTCCAGGCCCTGCGCGGCGCACTGACCGAGAATCGCGTTCATATCGGTGGCGGTCAGACGCGAGGGCTGGGTGCCGGCGCGAATCCGACGCTCGGACGCGAGGCCGCCGAGGGATCGCGAGAGGATCTCTCGCTCGTTCTTGAGGGCGCCGATCTCGTTTTTCTGACCGCCGGGATGGGTGGCGGGACCGGCACGGGTGCGGCGCCGGTTATCGCCGAACTCGCCCGCGAATCGGGCGCGCTGACGATCGCGGTCGTCACGAAACCTTTCGCGTTCGAGGGTAGAAAACGCATGCAGATCGCGGAGAACGGGATCGCCGAACTCGAGGCGAAGGTCGACACGCTGATCACGATTCCAAACGAGCGCATCCTGCAGGTGATCGAAAAGAAGACGCCGCTCAACGAAGCGTTCTCGTACGCCGACGATGTGCTGCGCCAAGGAATCGCGGGCATCAGCGATCTCATCACCCAGCCCGGTCTCATCAATCTGGATTTTGCCGACGTCAAGACAATCATGAGCGACGCGGGTTCGGCGATGATGGGCATCGGAGAGGGGAGCGGCGAACACCGCGCCGCCGACGCGGCGCAGAAAGCGATCGCCTCGCCGTTGCTCGAGACCACCGTGGAAGGCGCCCACGGCGTCATCTTCAACATTACGGGCGGCCCCGACATGGCGATGTACGAAGTGAACGAGGCCGCGGAAATGATCAGTCGCGCGGTGGACTCCGAGGCGCAGATCATCTTCGGCGCATCGATAGATCCCACGATGTCGGGAAAGGTGCGCGTCACCGTCTTGGCTGCGGGCTTCGGCTCGCGGCGCGGCTATCGCAACGCGCAGGGCGGCTACACCTTCGATACGGGCAAGCTGGATGCGGTTGCGCCGGTGACGATGGACGACATCGACGTTCCCGCCTTCTTACGTTATCGCGGCTAAACGCTAACGCCGCCCGTGGCGTACAGTGCGCGCGTTCTGCTGGACTCCGTCAGTCCGCTCGGAGTCCGGCTTACCACGCTCGAGGTAACCTTTCCGCGCTTCGTACTCGCGGAATTTAATACGCATAGAATTTTTTCTCGGAATTCGGCGAGCAGCCGCGCAATACCGACGTCAAAGCTGATCGAGCGCGTCGAGCAGGATCCCGTACTGCCCTTGGAGTGGGGACGTAATAAGGCCGGGATGTCCGCGAGCGATTTATTATCGGCCGAGGAGGTGGCGGCCGCGCAACGGGTTTGGTTACGCGCGCGCGACGACGCGATCGCGCGCGCCCGGGAACTTCTCGACTTGAAGGTTCACAAGCAGGAACTCAACCGCATCCTGGAGCCGTTTCTGTGGCATACGGTTATCGCGACGGCAACCCAGTGGGATAATTTCTTCGAGTTACGCTGTTCGAGCAACGCGCAGCCCGAGATTCGTAAGGCCGCGATGCTAATGCGCGAGGCGATCGCTGCCGGCAGGCCCGAAGCGCTCGCCAACGATGCCTGGCATACGCCGCTGCTGCAGCCCGACGAGCGCGACCTGCCGCTCGAAACACGCAAGCGGATTTCGGCGGCCCGCTGCGCGCGGGTCTCGTATCTGACACACGAAGGCCGGCGAGAGATCGAAAAGGACCTCGAGCTTTACGAGCGGCTAAAGAGCGACCGTCACTTGAGCCCTTTCGAACACGTCGCGACGCCGGCTACGGACGACGGCTTTCACGCGAACTTTCGCGGCTGGATCCAAATGCGGGCTGAGATCGAAGGCCAGATCGAGCCGCAATTGCAAGCGCGCCGATCAGGGCGGCCCACGTCGGGAGTTTGATCGCGAGCCACAGCGGGTCGCGCGTGCTCCTTGCCTCGGTATAATCGCGCCATTCATTCTGCACGAGGTCGTTTGGAAGGTAGGTGTGCCACGCGATCGCGGTCGGAACCGGCAGATGCGGCGGGTGAAGTTGGAAAAGATAGATCGTTGCGGCGATCAGGCAAAGAAACCCGAACGCAACCGGCAGATCGATTCCTAGTTCGAGCAGGATCGCCGCGCAGACGAAGATGCTTGCAAGAAATAGCTGCTTTGCGCCCCAGACGAGAAGCCACGGAACCGCGAGGATGCAGAGCGCAAGTGCCGCCAGCGTACGAGTGGTCCCGCGCGTTGCGATCGCGAGAATCAGGAGGGCGGGAAGCGCGAAGCAGAGCTCTTCCTGATGAAGAAAAGGTCCGGCGACGACCGCGCTGAGCGCCGGAAGAAAGACGAGCAATTCGGGCCGCTGTAGTGCGGCGCTCGCTCGCGGCGCCAGAACGAGCCCGAAAACTACGAGGACTACGTACGAAAGCGCGCCCACGATTCGTGCGACGGATGGATGCAGGCCAAGGTAGACGAGAGCGGACGTCAGGCTGTATTGAAACGGGAAGTGCAGTTCGGAGCCTGCGTGCGCCGGGAGGACGTTGGCGAAGTAGTCGAGGACGCCGGTCGGCCCAACCGCCGCGGTCGAGATGAGCGCGAGAAGAAGCGCCGTCGCAACGACGGCGACGCGGGCGCCCCGGACGAAAAGCAGCGTTGCGGCAATCACGGGCACTCCGGCCAACGGTTCTATCGCGGTTAGCGTAATCAAAATGCCGGCCAGCGCGTAGCGGCCGCGCGCGAGTGCGAGACCGCCGAGGACGAGCGCCAGCAGCGCGAACGGAACGATCTGCGCGGTATTGAGCTCGACATAGCCTACAGAGAGTGCCAGGGCTGCCAGCGACAGGCCGAGCGGCACGCCCAACGCAGCGAGTCCTATGGCGCAGACGGCCACCGCAGCCACGATCGCGATTCCATCTACGATCCGGGCCGGCGTCACGGGCAGCCGCGCAAGCGCCGCGTAAGGAATGAAATCATATGGTGGCTGCGGCGCGGGAACGGCAACGCGCGGATTGCTTGCGAAGAGGCGGGCGCGAAAGCTGTTTCCCACGTTAACGCGATGCTCGCACGCGTGCAGCGGCTCGTAACGGTATGGGTTCTCGCGCTGGTTTACGGCCCAGCCGGCGCAATAGAAATCCGCGAACTCGTCCATCGTTCGCCACGGTAACGCACCACCGAGCCGGCTCAGATCACGCAAGGCGGCGATGCCGAGTGCGATCATCACGAGAGCGATGACGAGCTGCCGGCGGCTTTTCATCGCCGCAGCGATACCCGCTCCGAGCGAAGAACCGCGACGGCCGAGGCTACCATCGCCGCTAGCGCGATCCAACTCGGGATCTTGACGGCGAGCCATGTCGTGCTCGCCTCGCCGAGTTGTGCGACGTAAGCTTGCCACGCCTCCTGCGCCAAATCGCCGGGAGCGAAGGTTCCCGGAGTGACCGCCACCAGTGGCGCGGGCGGCGCCAATTCCAGAAGGTAAATGCTCGCGGCAACTCCGACGAAAAGGGCGAGCGCGACGGCCGGGTTAGCTCTCAGGCGCAACAAAAGCGCCGCAACGACGAAGAGCGAGGCCAGAAAGAGTTTTTTGGAAATCCACACCAAGATCCATGGAACCGCGAGCAGGCAGAGTGCCGCAACCGCGAGCTCCCTGGAGCGTCCTCGAAGCGCGGTCGCCAAAACCACGGTCGCCGGGATGGCGAACGAGAGATCGACCATGTGAACGTATGGGCCGGCGATCACGCTGCAGGCCCCGGGGATGTAAGCAAGGAGCTCGCGCCGTTCGAGCCGCTGCGCGACCTGACGCCCCAGCCAAACTCCAAAGACGGCCATCGCTGCATAGGAGAGCTCGCCTGCGAGGAGCGCTCCAGCGTTCGGCGTTCCGAGCATTCGAAGCAGATACGTGAGGCTATACTGATACACGTACGACGTTTCGGCCAGCGCCTGACCCGGAAGGACGCGTCCTAGGTACTCGGCAGCTCCCGCTGCTCCGACCAACAACAAGCCGACGCTCGCGAGTACGAAGGCCGTCGCGATGAGGCTGATTCGGCTCCGCGGCGACCAGCAGAGCATGGCCGCGCAGACCGGTAAACCCAAGTGAGGCTCGATGAGTGTTAGCGCGGCTAAGATTCCGGCCACCCGATCGAGCCCACGCGCAAGCGCGACGCCGCAGAAAACCAATCCGGCCAGCGCAAACGGGACGACTTGACCCGCGTTGAGCAGGACGAAGCCGGCCGGCAGCAGCAGCGCCAGCGCCGCGACGTCGAGCCGGCCGGTGACGATCGCAAGCCCCCAAATCGAGAGGCCGACGGCAATCGCGATGGCGATTGCGGCGATGACGCGCGCATTCGCAAAACTCAGCCGCGCTGCGAGCATCAGAGGCGGAAAATCGTACGGCGGCAGCGGTGCCGGCACAACCCGGCCGGGGTCGGTACGATACGCGGCGGTGTCGTTGACCAAATGTTCGCAGCGGTGGAGCGGTTCGTAGCGATACGGATCCTCGCCCCGGTCGAGCGCTGCGCCCGCGCAATAGAAGTCTGCAAAGTCGTACAGCTGGCGCCACGGCAAGGCGTCACCGAGACGCGCGAGGTCGCGAACAGCCGCAATCGCGAGAAGCACCAACGCCACGAGCAGTACGGCACGTGACGCTTTCATACCCGGCCATACTCGTCGTCGCCGCGCGCTGACTCCTGCAGGCTATTGCGCTTTCGAAATGCGTGGTATATAACGTTTAGCAACGGATGACGCTTTCGAGCGTCAACCGTCGAGACTCTTTCGAGAAGAGGTTTGGGGTGTGGCTCTTCGATTCCGTGCAACGCCGTTGCGCCGGCCTATTGAGCGCGACTGCTTCATTACAAAATATTGGTACCTCTGTCGGCGAGCGGCTCGGCGTTTCGTGCGTCGTGGGCTCGATCGCGCCGATCTCGAACAAGTCGGCGCGATAGGATTGATCAAGGCCGTCGACCGATACGATCCTGCTCAGCGCGCGCCGTTCGAAGCGTACGCCTGGCTCTTAATCGTTGGCGAGCTGATGCACTACGTTCGAGATAGCGAGCGTTTCTTGCGGGCGCCGCGCGGGGTGCGCGATCTGGAGCGGCGCTGGAACGCGGCCGAGCGGGAACTCTCGGCACGCTTGGGGCGGCCTCCGTCTGAGAACGACGTCGCGAGCCTCGTTGCCGCGACGCCGGCGCAGGCGCGCGAGATACGCGCTTATCGGGCCAGCAGCCGGATGATCTCCTTCGAGCTGTTGAAGGGCCGCGAGGATTGCGTTCCGCCTGGCGGGATCGAGGATCTTCTCGATCGTTTGACGGTCGAGCGGATGCTTCTCGTCCTGCCTCCACTGGAACGCCAGATCATCGAGGCAATTCACCTCGGAGGAGCGACCGTCGTCGAGCTCTCGGCGCGATTGGGTTATTCCCGGCGTCACGTTTCGCGCTTGCATCGCGCCGCGATGGAACGTTTGAGAACATCGACGCTGGCGTCCGGCGACAGGGACGCCGGTGAAGTAGGCGCGCCGCGAAGCGCCGAAAGGCGAACTCGTGTTTGGCTATCTGACGGCAGGTGAGTCGCACGGTCCCGCGCTGGTCGGCATCCTCGATGGAATTCCGGCGCACCTGCGTTTGAACGTGCAGACGATCAACGAGACTCTCGCGCGGCGGCAGGGCGGCTACGGTCGCAGCGCTCGCATGAAGATCGAGCATGACGAGGTCGAGTTCCTCGCGGGGGTGCGAGGCAGCGAGACGCTCGGATCGCCGATCGCCGCGATCGTTCGGAACCGCGATTACCTAACTCCAAAGGTGCGTGCGCTGATGGATCCGCTGACCGGCGGCGGCGACCCGCTGACAAACCCGCGTCCGGGCCACGCCGACTACGCCGGCGCGCTGAAGTACCGGCAGCGCGACTTGCGCAACGTGCTTGAACGGGCGAGCGCTCGCGAGACCGCGATGCGCGTCTGCCTCGGAGCTATTTGCGCGCAGTTTCACGAGGCGCTCGGCGTTCGAACGCGCAGCTACGTCGCACAGATCGGCGACGTCGAGGCACCGGAACTCAACGAGTGGGAACAAGAGGAAGTCGAGCGCAGCGACGTGCGCTGTCCGCACGGGGAAACCGGCGCGCGGATGATTGCCGCCATTGATGCGGCAAAGAGTGCGGGCGACACGCTTGGGGGACGCTTCGTCGTTCGCATTGACGGGATGCCGGCCGGCATCGGAAGCAATCGCCAACCGAGTCACCGCCTCGACGGCATTCTCGCGGGAGCGATCATGGGAATGCAAACCGTCCGGGCAGTTGAGATCGGGCTCGGCGCGGGCGTCGCGGCGACGCCGGGTTCACGCGCGCACGACGTCTTCGCGATGTTCGACGAGCGGGTTGTGCGCGGCAGCAATCGCGCTGGGGGCATTGAGGGCGGCATGAGCAACGGCGAGCCGATCGTCGTTCGAGTCTCGGTCAAACCAATTCCGACGCTCATGAAGGCGTTGCCGTCGGTGAATCTGCACCACGGCACCGATGCGCCCGCAACGATCGTCCGCAGCGACGTCTGCGTCGTGCCCGCGGCGGCGATCGTTGGTGAAGCGATGGTCCGCCTGGCCTTGATGGCCCCGCTCCTGGAGAAGTACGGCGGCGACTCGATGGAAGAGACCCTGGAGAATCTGGCGCGCAGCCGCGATGCGGCGGCGCGCCTCTTCACGCAGTGAAGCGACACGTGGCGCTGGTCGGATTCATGGCGTCGGGCAAATCAACGATCGGGCGTAAGCTGGCGCGCAGGCTCGGGTGGGCATTTTTCGATACGGATGCCATCGTCGTGCGCGAGCATGGACCGATCGCGACGATCTTCGATCACGAAGGCGAGGCGGCGTTCCGACGGTACGAGCATGCAGCAATAAGCGCTGCGCTGGAAAACGCCAACGCGAGCGTCGTCGCGCTTGGAGGCGGCGCTCTCACCGTCGCGGAGAACCGAAGCCTCTTGCGAGAGAGCGCCTACCGCGTATTCATCAAGGTTTCGCCGCAGCAGATCCTGGTCCGCGTGCGGCGAGGCCGCGAAGTGCGGCCGGTTCTCGGCTCGAACCCGACACTGGAACGAATCGAGGAGCTATACGCTTCGCGCATACGCGACTACGAGAGTGCCGATCGTGTGATCGACGCGACGAGCCGCAGCGATGGGCAGGTCATCGACGAGATCGTTGACTGGCTGCGCAAGCAGAAGCTCGACGGACGCCGCGCATCGGCATAATGACGGAAGCATTGCGCAACGACGACCTCGGTTACCCGATCGTCGTAGGGAAGAAGCTTCATTCAGAAATAGCGGACTTCGCGCGAGCGCACGGGCCTGCGCGGCTGCTGCTCTGCGATGCGAACCGCCACGTCTTAGCGTTCGGGCAAGAGGTCGCGAAGGCCCTTGGTAACGCGCGCGTGCTGGCTTTTCGGCTTGGCGAGGCGCAAAAACGGCTCAACACGGTCGAGCGCGTCCTAGACGCGATGGGCGCCGAGGGCGTCGAGCGTTCGAGCCTGGTAGTGGGAGTAGGCGGAGGCGTCGCGAGCGACCTTTTTGGTTTCGCATGTGCGACCTACATGCGCGGCATCGCCTACGGACACGTCGCGACTTCTTTGGTGGCGATGGTCGACGCGGCGATCGGCGGAAAGACGGGCGTCAATCTTCGCGCCGGTAAAAATCTTGCGGGCTGCTTTCGAGATCCGGTCGCGGTATTCTGCGACGTCGCGGCTCTTAACTCGCTCTCAAGAGGCGGTTTCGACGAAGGTCTAGCGGAGATTGTCAAGGCCGCTATCATCGAAGGCGGAGACTTCTTCGAAGCGCTAGAGGAGCTCGCGCCGCACCCGCTCGCACGCTGGCCGTGGGAGCATGTGATCGAATCTGCGATTAAGGTAAAGACGATGACCGTCGCCGACGACCGGCACGAAGCGGGTACGCGCGAACTGCTGAATCTCGGTCATACTTTCGCACACGCGTTCGAGCGAGCTTCGCAGTACCATATGACGCACGGCCAGGCGGTCGCGGTCGGCCTGCGCGCCGCGGGATTGTTGGCCTTACGGACCGGGCGTTTCAGCGAAGCCGAACATTTGCGCGTCATCACGCTGCTGACGCTCCTGCGCTTGCCCTTACAGACGGCTTTAGCCCCGGAGGCGGTCCTCGCGGCGATGAGCAGCGATAAGAAGAAGCGCTCGGGGCGTCTGCGCTTAGTCCTTCCGCGCAGCATCGGCGACGTCGAGTATGGAGTCGAGTGTTCGAGCCGCAGCGTGCGCGCAGTTCTTGGCGCGCTCCAGGAACCGCCGGGGAAGCTTCGTGCGCGTCGTTGACGCGTTACCGGCAATTCGTTCGTCGCGCTTCGACCTTCCGCTGACGTACGACGCGGACCGGCTGGAGCTGGGGATCGGTGACGTCGTACGAGTTCCGCTCGGCAGCCGCGAACTGCTAGCGTTCGTCGTCTCTCCCGTACGCGAAGCCGCCGAGCCGCCCAAACCACTCAAACGCGTACTCGAGCGGCTCGACGTCCCGCGCGCGTTCGACGAAATCGGTCTGAAACTGGCGACGTTTGTGGCGGAGCACTACCTCTGTACGCTGGGCGAAGCACTCGGCGCGGTCGTGCTATCCGACGCGATCCCTCGAATGCGCGATTCTTTCGTGCGTGGCTCGCGTCCAAACGCGCGCCGTTATCCGTCGCTGCCGGGACGATTGATTCGCTTGATCTGGGAGGAGCTTGCCGATGGCTTCGGGCTCGAGCAGCTCTTGCGTCACCCGGAAGCACGCCGAATCGGCGACCGCGGGTCGCTGCTCGCGCACGTGCGGGCACTCGTGCGTGCCGGCGCGTTGACGCGAGAACGCCGGCTGGTCGAGCCGCGGACGAGCGAGTATCGCGTCCGCGTTCTCGATCCGGGCGATCGTGCAATTCGGGGAAAGAAGGCCGAGGCTCTCGTGGCATTCGTTCGCGCGCATTCCGGCGTTGCGCGCGCCGATGCGATGCTCGCGGGATTCAGCAGCGCCGTGATCGGGCGCGCGCTGCGAGCCGGTGCGGTGCGCGAACGATATGCTCGTCCGGCGACGAGCGCGCGCGCAGAGACGATCGCACAGAAAGCGCCAGCGGCGAACCCCGAGCAGTCGCGCGCGTTGCGATGGATCGAGAACGCGATTGACGCGAGGCGCTTTGGCGCCGCGCTCCTTTACGGGGTGACGGCGAGCGGGAAGACACACGTTTACGTCGAGGCCATCAAGCGAGTCGTCGAACGCGGCGGCCGCGCGATCGTCCTGGTGCCGGAGATCTCGCTTACGCCCCAGACCGCGCAGCGTTTCGAGGCAGCATTTGGAGACCGCGTCGCAGTTCTCCACTCGGCGCTCTCAGAGCGGGAGCGGTTCGACGCGTGGCAAGCCTGCGCTCGAGGAGAGGTAGACGTCGCCGTCGGGGCGCGAAGCGCGGTCTTCGCTCCGGTGCGCGACGTTGCGTTGCTGATCGTCGACGAAGCGCACGATCCCTCGTACAAGCAGGAGGTCGTGCCGCGATACCATGCGGTAGCGGTAGCGCGCGAGCGAATGAAGCTCGAAGGCGGCGTCTTGCTCCTCGGGAGCGCAACGCCTTCCTTGGAAAGTTATGCGGCGGCAACTAGCGGAAGGATCGCGCTCCTGGAGCTGCGCGAACGGGCCACGTCACTGCCCCTTCCGGACGTCCATGTCGTGGACATGCGCAAAGAGTTCGAGAGCGGCAACCGCGGCATCTTTAGCAGTACGCTCGTACAAGCGATCGGAGAGCGGCTGCAACGGGGTGAAAAGAGCCTCCTCTTCGTCAACCGCCGCGGAAGTGCGAGCGCGCTGATCTGCCGCAGCTGCGGGACCTCACCGCAGTGTCCGCGTTGCAGCGTCGGGCTGACGGTCCACCGCAGCGAACGGCTGCTGCGCTGTCACTACTGCGATTATCAAATGCCGATTTTGCAGCGCTGCCCCACTTGCGGGTCGGAAGCGATACGGGAGCTCGGCGTCGGTACCGAGCGGGTCGTCGAAGAGGTTCGTCGGCTCTTTCCGGATGCGCGCGTTCTGCGGATGGACTCGGATACGACGACGCGGATTGGTGACCACGCGCGGATCCTCGGCGATTTCGAGACGGACGGCGACGTTTTGGTCGGAACGCAGATGGTGGCGAAGGGTTTGGACTATCCGACGGTGACGCTCGCCGGCGTCGTCGCTGCGGACATCGGTCTTTACGCTCCCGACTTTCGGGCGGCCGAGCGAAGCTTTGCCTTGATCGCGCAGGTCTGCGGGCGCAGCGGTAGGGCCCGGCGCGGCGAGGCGATCGTTCAGACCTATGCGCCCGAACATCCAGCGATTCGCTTCGCCGCGCTTCACGACTACGACGGATTCGCCGCGGGAGAGTTGCGAGAACGCGCCGCGGTCGGATTTCCGCCGACGCAGCGGCTCGTTTATTTAGGAATTATCGGGCGCGATCGCCGGCGCGTTGCGGAGACCGCGCGCCGTTACGCTGGATACCTGCGCGACGCAGAGATCGCGGAAGTGTTGGGTCCCGCGCCGTATCCGGTCGCGCGCGTCAACAACGAATGGCGGTACAGAATCGCGCTGCGAAGCCGCCGGCCGGCGGAGTTACGGGAGATCGTTCGAGAGCGAATCGTCAAAGCGGCGCGTGCCGATCGCACGACGCGGCTGGCGATCAACGCCGATCCCTAAGTTTTCTTTTTACTCGAGCGGCCTTTTGTGGGCTTCGCGGGCGCGGCGGTCGTGCGGCGCACGGCTTGCGCAAGGCGCGCTTTCTTGCGAGCAGCCTTGTTGCGATGAATGATCCCTTTGCTTGCAGCCTTGTCGAAGGCGCTCTCAACTTTCGGCGTCGAGGCGGTGTCGCCGGAGTCGGCGGCGCGCTTGAAGAGCGTCCTCAGCCGGCTTTTAACGCCCTTGTTTCGCGTGGCTCGCTTCTCCGACTGTAAGACCCACTTCTCGGCGGCTTTAATATTTGGCACGGCGAGTATCATACCAGGCCTCTTCGGCGAGTGTCCAGCCTAGGAGGGGGTCCGTGGCGCTAGGTTGGTTCCAACAGCATCTTGCGATAGCTCGTATAGCGGCTCGACGCGATCCGGCCCCCGGCCAGCTCGGCCTGCACGGCGCAATCGGGCTCCTGCAGGTGGGTGCAGTCGGTGAAACGGCAACGGCTCGTGAGCTTGCGCATCTCGCGAAAGGCTTGGCTCAGCGCGGACGACTCGACGGCGCCCAGGCCGAATTCGTTGATTCCGGGGCTATCGATCAGGAATCCTGAGTCGAGGCGATAGAGACGCCCTGCGGTCGTCGTCTGTCTGCCCAGTCCATGACGCGAAACCTCCCCGATGGGCGATTCCCCGCCGAGAGCTCGAAAAATCGTGCTCTTTCCAACGCCCGAGTTGCCGACGAGCAGCGCGCGCCGGCCGCGAACCAGCTCGCGCAGCGCGTCTAGATTCTCACCTGCCTTCGGATTGACGGCGATCGCCGGATATTCGAGCGATTGGTAGAGGGAAAGCAGCGCGCGCATCTGCGTCCGGTCGCTAAGGTCGGGCTTAGTGAGTACGACGGCGGCCTCGATGTTCTCGATTTCAGCAAAGGCAAGCAGCTGGTCGAGGGTGACTAGACGAGGCGCCGGATCCGCTAAGGCCGTGACGGTCACGAGAAGATCGATGTTTGCCGCCATCGTCTTGGCTCGTCCGCCCGCGCTTCGGCGCTCGAGGGTGAAGTTGCGATCTTCGATGCGTTCGATAAGGGCGTGTCCGTCTTCGAGAATCCGCACGTCGGCGACGTCGCCGGGCACGGGCATGGAACGCTCTCCGCTCATTCGGCGAAGCTGCGCGATTCGCAAGCCGCTCTCGCCGTCAACCGAGACCCACGCCGAGTTCTTTCCGGTTGAAACGACGAGCGCCCGCCGAGTCTGCGTTATTCGCAAGATTGGATGCCGTAAACGGCTAACGATGAAACGAGCGTGGCTTATCTCACCTTGAGCATCGAGGGCGATCTCGACGATGCGCGCCGTGCCGCGATCGAGGATGCGGTCCGGCGCCAGGGCGGTAGCGTGCATTGGCGCACGAGCGCGGCGGCTCGGCGTTCGTACGCGCTGCTCTCGATGCCGGATCGGTACGATGCCGCGGAGATTCGTGCGATTGCGGCCGGCACGCTGTACGACAAACCGATCATTGCCTTGGCAGTTTTCCCTGCGCTGACGGAAGCCTTGCCGTTGCTATGCGAAAGTCTCGGCGGCCCCGGCCGGCCTGCCGGGGTTCTTGCATGCATGCCCGTTCCCGGAGGCGTCGTCGTCGAATGGGATCCCGGCCTGACCGATGCCGCGGTCGTTCTAGCGCTCGTTGACGTCGAGTTGCGCAGGTGGCAGAGCGCACGTACCGCCGAGCTGCTCTCCCCTCTTCCTCGACTGGTGGCGGCAAGGGTGGCCGCCAGCGGACTACGCGCGCCACAGATCGTGCCGGAGCGAGTTTTGGAGAGCAGCGATCGTGCCTAGTCCCTTTGGATACGTCGGACTTTCGGACGTCGTTGACGTCATCGCGACGAGCATCTTGATCTATTACGTCCTACTGCTGATACGGGGCACGCGCGCCGTGCAGATCCTGACCGGCATTCTCGTCTTGCTCGCGCTGCTCGGGATTGCCACGCTCTTTCACCTCTATCTTCTCGGCACGATTCTGAGGCTTCTGGTCGTCGGCGCGGCTGTGACGATTCCAATCGTCTTTCAACCCGAGCTGCGCCGAGCGCTCGAACAGATCGGACGTGGAGGCCTCTTTCGAATGGAGCGCGAGCGCGGGGAGCCGGGCCGCAACCGTCCTGAGGACCGAACGGTCGCCATTTTGGGTCGCACCGCGTTCTTGCTCGGGCGCAACCGGAGAGGCGCGCTGATCGTCCTCGAGCAACAAAGCGGGCTCAAGGACTACTGCGAAAGCGGAACGTCGCTGCACGCCGACGTTTCCGAGGAGTTGCTAGCGTCGATCTTCGCTTCAAACTCGCTCCTGCACGACGGCGCAGTCGTTATCCGCGAGGGTCGCATCGAAGCTGCAGGCTGCACCCTGCCGTTATCGGAACAAGCGCGTTCGATCACTCGCCTCGGTACGCGCCATCGTGCTGCGCTCGGGGTGAGCGAGGAGACCGACGCCGTCGTGCTCGTCGTTTCAGAACAGACGGGGGCGATTACGATCGCGCGCGCCGGGCTGCTCTCGCGACCGATCGACGACGAGCAACGTTTGATAAGAATGCTGCTGGCGGTGACGAGACCACCGCGTCAACGGCGGGGCACGGACTTGCTCGCGCATCTGCGGTCGCGACTGCGACCGCGGCGGGGCGAGGCGACATCGCGGGTTTCGTGAAAGAATCGTTAGTTGGAGATAATCCGAAAAAACTTCGCGCTGAAAGCGCTGGCAGTCGCGCTCGCGATCGTTGGATGGGCATACTTCCGCTTTGCCGGTAACCCGATCGTCGCGGCGCCGGAATTTCAGCAGCTTTCGATCCCGATCTCGGCGGCGAACTTGGCGCTGGGTTACGTGGCTCGATACGCGGATCGCGAGGCGGTCGTGACGGTCGCGACCAAGCGCGGCGAGCCGGGCGTTAAGCCGGACGAGATCAAAGCCGTGCTCGATCTTTCGAACAAGGAGGCAGGCGTTTACAACGTCCCCGTGCAGCTCGTCGCGCCCGACGTGGCCGTGCAGAGCCTTAGCCCAGCATCGGTCACGCTCACGATCGAAGCCGTCGAACAGCGCTCGTTCCCGATCACCGTCCACTACATCGGTGCGCAGCCCAGCGGCATCGTGGTCGGCGGAATGCAAATTTTGCCGCAAGCGGCGATCGTTAGCGCACCGACTTCGCTACTGGCTCAAGTTTCGGCGGTGCACGCCGACCTCGCGCTGCCCAATTCACCGAAAACGGTTGACGAAATGGTGCGTCCGATAGCCGTCGACTCCTCGGGTACCGAGGTGGCAGGGCTTACCGTTACCCCCAACTTAGTTCGGATCCGGACGCGTTTCGTCGAGGGAAGCGGGCTCGCAAAATGAGCCGGCTCTTCGGTACTGATGGAGTGCGCGGCGTTGCCAACTGCGAGCTGACGCCGGAACTCGCGTTGCAGATCGGGCGCGCCGCAGCCAGCGTTCTTTCCGAGCGGGGCGACGGAGACGCGCCAATCGTCGTAGGACGCGATACGCGCGTCTCGGGCACGATGCTCGAGGCGGCCCTCATCGCCGGCATCACCTCAGTCGGAAGGAATGCAATTTCGATCGGGATCGTTCCTACTCCGGCGGTCGCCTGCGTCGTTCGGTCCATCGGCGGCGCAGCCGGCGCAATGATCAGCGCATCGCATAACCCGATCGCCGACAACGGGATCAAATTTTTCGGCCCGGACGGCTTTAAGCTCTCGGATACGCTGGAAGATCGCATCGAAGCGCTGCTCGATTCTCCCGAGCTGCCCCGTCCTAGCGGCATCGCGATCGGCACCGCGCAGGTAGCCCAAAATCTCGTGCGCCACTATTACGCTGAGCTTTACGAACACGCGCAAAGCTTGGCCGGGCTTCATGTCGTGCTCGACGGCGCCTTCGGCGCCGGCTATGCGATCGCGCCATACGCGTTGCGCAAGCTTGGCGCCAAAGTCACCGAGCTTAACTGCGAAAACGACGGTGGGCGCATCAACGTGGATTGCGGTGCTACCGACTTGCGTGGAGTGCAGAGAGCCGTTCGTTCCAGCATCGAGAGCGGTGAAAAATCCGTAATCGGCGTGGCGTTCGACGGCGACGCAGATCGCGCGCTCTTCGTTGACGAGACGGCTACAGTCGTCACCGGCGATCACGTGCTCTTCGCGCTCGCCTGCGATATGCAGGACCGCGGCGAACTGCCGGAAGCTGCGGTCGTCGCGACGGTCATGAGCAACTTGGGGTTCGAACGGGCGCTGCGCATGCGCGGCATTCGGTTGCTTCGTACGGCCGTCGGCGATCGTTACGTGCTCGAGCAGATGCGAACCGGCGGGTATCGGTTGGGCGGCGAGCAATCCGGTCACGTCATCGATTTTCGCCACAACACGACCGGAGACGGACCTCGTACCGCGATTACGTTGCTCGGAATCATCGCTTCGCAAGGTGCGACGCTTCACGATTTGGTTCGCGACGTCGTATACGTGCCGCAAATTCTCGTCAACATTCGGACGCCGCATCGCGAGGTGCTCGACTCGGCGCGCGTGCGCGAGGAAATCGCCGCGGCGCAAGTGGAGCTTGGCGAGTCGGGGCGGCTGCTGATTCGACCCTCGGGGACCGAGCCGCTCATTCGCGTGATGGCTGAGGGCGACGATCGCGTGCTCGTCGAGAACACGGCTCGTCGCGTTGCTCGCCGAATCGAGCGGGAGGTCGAGCGATTCGTTTCAACGTGACCCCAGGAATCGGAGAATCGTACCATCTGGAAGGGCGCCCCGGTGTGGTGCCGAAGCGACACATCAACCTGTACTAAGGTCACTGAGTCGGAGTAGCAGCTCCGAGCGGGGGATATCCCGGCAGGGGTGAGTGGGCCGGTCGGCCCTAGGGCGAATCTTTCCCGCCCGAACCCGTCAACTAACCCCGCAAGTGTCGAGAAAGAGGAGCGGATTCTTGCGTCATGTGGTAGTTGTGTGGGCATTTGCCCTTTTCATCGCGAGTTCGGGAGCGCTTGTGCGAGCCGATACCGTAACCAACTCACCCGAACTCGATTACGCCGGGGCCGCGCAGGGGGCCAACGCCCAGGCCCTAAGCCCGGACGTCGCGGAGTGGACCTCGCGACTCATCGTCACCACCCGCCAACATCGTCACGCCGGCATCGACCGGTTCACGGGCGGAATCCTCGCCCGTACTTCCAAAATCGCTCAAGAGCTCACCCGAAGCGCGTTACGCTTTCTCGGCGTGCCGTATGCCTTTGGCGGCACGAACTCGACGGGTTTCGATTGCTCGGGTTTCGTCCAGCACGTATTTGCGCTGCTCGGGGTCTCGTTGCCCCGCACGGCAGACGCGCAGTACGACGCGGGCCGCCCAGCCGTCGGTGGGCCGCGTCCAGGCGACCTCGTCTTTTTCGATACCTACGGCGGTGTTTCGCACGTGGGCATCTATCTCGGGCAGGGGAAGTTCGTCCATGCAAGCTCGAGTCACGGGGTCACGGTTAGTCACCTTTCCGAGTCGTATTGGGCGGCGCGGTACGTCGGAGCGAAGCGCCTGCTGGCAACTCGGTAGTTCCGGCGAACTCCTAGCGAAAGAGCAAGCGCTGCCGTGCGTACGGCGGCGCTTGCTCTTTCGCCCTTATGCGCGGGCGCTGGGGAATTCTGAGTTAGCGAGTGGTAAGCTTCGTCGAAGGGTCCCTCGACAATGGGGTGTAGCCAAGCGGTAAGGCAGCGGACTTTGACTCCGCCATGCGTTGGTTCGAATCCAGCCACCCCAGGTTTTGCCATCCGTTGGTTCGTCCTTCGACTTCGCTCGCTGCGCTCGCTGCGCTCAGGATGACAAGCCACCCCAGGCTTTGCCATGCCCAGCAATGGCGGCGCTGTCAGGGCATGAGCGTCGCAGGCACGAAGGGAAGGACGGCGTGAGGAGGAGTCCCGTGACGCTTTCGGATCGCAACCGATTTGGGTTGAGCGTTCTCGTTAGCCCTTGCGTTGCTGACGGGTTGCAACCCAGGAACGTTGTCGACCGCGACGATTCCCTAAGCCGGCAGGTCACATGACGGGCGCGGGCGGCTGGGGATTGGCTGACGGCGCCGGAGCCTCTTAGGAAACCGCGAATCTGACCCGATCGGCGGCGACGCTCCACATCACCAATGGCGACGGAGCGCTCTACTTGCTCAAGAAAGCGGGCGTCCTCGGGACGCACGTTGCGTGGCACGACGCGCTGAACGAAGGTCCGGTCCCGGCGGGCTTATCGCTCGAGCAGACGAGTGCGATACGAACGCAATACCTGGCGGAGCGCGGATACGGCAATCCGATCAAGTTGATTCATGATTTTTCCCGGCGCGACGCGCAGCTTCGGCGGGCGGCAGATTTTGATGAGGTAGTGCTCTGGTTCGAGCACGATCTCTACGACCAGCTGCAGCTCTTGCAGGCATTGACCTCGCTCGAAGAACTCGATCTCGAACCTGGGCGAGTTTCGCTAGTACAGGGCGATCACTACCTCGCTAACATGACGGTCGACGAGATCTTTCCGCTTTTCCCCAAGCGCCGAACGGCGACGCCGGCGGTCTTTAAGTCCGCCCGGCGTAGTTGGGAGCGCTTCACGTCAGATTCACCGGCAAATCTTTACGCGGCAGCGGGCGAGGACGCAATCGGGCTGCCGTTTCTACGCGTCGCACTGCAGCGTCTCTGCGAGGAGTATCCGTGGAAACGTGACGGGCTCTCACGGTCCCAGCGCCAAGCCTTGTATGCCGTGGCGCAAGGGCGTGCTCGCACGGAGGAACTATTTCTGCGCGCACAGGCGCGCGAAGAAGCCTATTTCTTGGGGGAGCGCGTTTTTGCAAAGATGCTCGAAGATCTTGCCGCCGGCGAGGCGGCGCTGGTTGAAGAAGAAGACGGCACGCTCGTTACGACGGCACTTGGTAGACGCGTGCTCGCTGGGGACGCCGATTGGCTCGAGGAGCACTCCATCAATCGTTGGATCGGCGGCGTCCATCTCGTCAGCGAGCACGTGACGCGTTGGGACGACGACGCCGGGCGTTTCGTCTAGCGGGCGGCGCGATTGTAGGCCAAACCCGGCGCGGGCTCGAAGAACGGTGGCGAGCATGACACACGACGAGTTAACCATTGACCTCAAGACCGAGGGCGGCGGAGAAACGTTGATCTTCAAGCTTCGTGGGAGCCTGGATCTTGCGACCGCTCCCACGATCCGCGCCGCGCTCGGGGAAGCGACCGAAAAGGGAAGTCAACGGCTAATCGTCGACCTCACGCAGCTCGAATTTCTAGACTCGACGGGCCTCGGCGTTCTGATCGGCGCGCACCGGCGAGCGGCGGAACACGGCGGTTCCTTTCGCCTGATCGTAACGGACGGCCCAATCTTGCGACTGCTCAACATCACCGGCCTGATCGGAGTCTTCGCCGTCTTTCATTCGCTGGCCGACGCGCAAAACGATACGGACCGCGTCACGGCGAGGCTTTAGCTTTCGTAGGCCTCGTCGAGCAGTTCGACGACGTGCTTTACGGTTGCGGGATAGCCCGCATCACGTAAACCGGCGCTCACCTGAATCGCACAACCGGGATTCGCCGTCGCGACGATCGTTGCACCGGTTCGGCGAATCGAATCGACCTTGCGCCGCTGCAGACGCGAGGCCATCTCCGGTTGCGTCAGATTGTAAACCCCAGCACTGCCGCAACAAACCGCACTTTCGTCCATCTCGATGAGATTGAGGCTCGGGATCCGGGCCAATAACCGCCGCGGCGCGCCCGCAACTCGTTGGGCGTGAACGAGATGGCAGGGCTCCTGGTACGTTACGCTCGCCTCGATCGATCGTGTGGGCGCGGGAAAGTCGAGCGCGTCGAGAACTTCGGTAACGTCGCGAACGCGTTTCGAAAAGCTCGCCGCACGCTCGGCCCAGGCCGCGTCGCCGGCGAAGAACTCGGCGTACTCTTTGAGCGTGGCGCCGCAGCCGGCCGCGTTTACGACATAGACGTCGGCACCACTGCGTTCGAAAGCCTCGATGTTTCGTTTAGCAAGCTCTCGCGTAAACTCCATCTCTCCGGCGTGAAGGGCAATCGCACCGCAGCATCCTTGTCCGCTCGGAACGACCACCGATAGTCCGCCACGCCGGAGCATCCGAACCGTGGCGCGATGGACTTGCGCGAAGGCGAACGGCATGATGCAACCGGTATGCAAAAACGCGACGCCTTTCGGCGCCGCGGCATTGAAACGTTGGTTTCTTGCGGTGAAGAACGAGCTGGAGACCGGCGGCGCCAGTTTCGCGGCACTTGAAAGCCCGAAGACGCCGGCGAGCGAGATCAGCCCGGTCCGTTGCGCAAATCGCAACAGCACCGCTGCGAGCCGCATTAAATCGGAGCCGGCGAAGAGCCGGCGCAGGAGCGCGGCGCGTAGCGTCAGCCGTCTATCGGAGTCGGAGGGATCTTTCGCGCGTCGAATCTGCGTCCGCGCCGTCTCGACGAGCTGGCCGTAGTGAACGCCGGACGGACAAACGGCTTCGCAGGCGCGGCAGTCGAGGCACTCCCACATTTGTTCGACAAAGCCCTCGCTGCGCAGATCGAGCCGCGATTCCGCAACCGCTTTGATGAGACTAATCCGGCCGCGTGGTCCCGAGGTTTCTGTCATAGTCTCCAGATAAGTGGGACACGACGGCAGACAGAGGCCGCACCGAATGCAGGTATCGTAGATGGACGCGCGGGGCTGGTCGGTTCCGCTGAAGCCCATCAGCACGTGCTCGGTCATCGGCTTCCATGCTTTCGCCTTGCATGAGCGTCACTTCTCCTGACGAAACGGGGCAGCGTGAAGAAGAGGATTAAGGTAGCGGTAACGGGTGCGGCTGGACAGATCGGATACGCGCTGATCTTTAGGATCGCATCGGGCCAAATGTTTGGCCCCGAAACGGAGCTCGAGCTGCAGCTGCTCGAACTGGAGCAAGCCCTAGGGGCGCTCGGCGGCGTCGTCATGGAGCTCGAAGACTGCGCGTTCCCACTGGTCAAGAGCGTGCGATACGGTGCCGATGTGAACGAGATTATGGGCGGCGTCAACTGGGCAGTCTTGGTCGGTGCGGTTCCGCGCAAGGCCGGCATGGAGCGTTCCGACCTGCTGCGGGTCAACGGCCAAATCTTCACCGAGCAAGGTCGTGCGATCGACGCACATGCCGCAGAGGACGTGCGCGTCTTCGTCGTCGGGAATCCCGCCAATACGAACTGCCTGATCGCGATGAGGAATGCGCCGCGCGTTTCAAACGACCGGTTCTTTGCGATGACGACCCTCGACGAGCTCCGGGCTCGAGCGCAGCTCGCCCGGAAGTCCGGCGCCGATATCACGGAGATCGCGCAAGTGGTCGTTTGGGGAAATCACTCGACGACGCAGTTTCCAGATTTCGTTCACGCCAAAATAAGGGGCCGCGCGGCATCTGAGGAGATCGCCGACCGTAACTGGCTCGAGAACGATTTCATCACCACGGTCCAGAACCGGGGTGCCGAAGTGATCAAAACGCGCGGAGCCTCCTCCGCGGCCTCCGCAGCAAATGCCGCCGTCGTGGGCGTTTATAACCTGACGCACGACACGCCGCCCGGCGAGCTATACTCGGTCGGTCGATGCTCGCATGGCGAATACGGAGTCGATCCTGGCTTGATTTTCTCGTTTCCGTCACGCACTGAGAACGGCGTCTCGCGGATCGTCGATGGGCTCGAGCATGGCGAGTTCGGGCAGGCACGGCTGGCTGCTACCCTCGACGAACTGCGCAAGGAACGCGACGCAGTCAAAGACCTGGGCCTCATCCCCGCGAACTAGTCGGCATGACCGATTCCGGGGGGGAGCGTCCCGACCTCGACCTCATCCACGTTAACATCGCCTCGGCGGCGGGCGCCTACACGGTAGGCGACGCTTCGTTCTTCCGATACATCCTTCGCCTTGGAGAGCTTGGACTGCCGCTTTCGCTCGCCGATCAAGAAGCCGTGGACGTGCTCGCCGCGGTGCCGCACGCGCTGCTAGGTGGACTCGAGGACGTACCCTTCGTCTCCGGGCCCGGCTGGCGGGTCGTGCCCGCGCAGGGCGAGATGGATTGGCCGGTCTTGGAAGCGACGCCCGAGCGGCTGCGCAGCGCGCTGGAACGCGCACGCAGCATTCTATGGATTAACGCGGCGCGGTTCCGTGTAAGCGCTCGCGAGATCACCGCAATCGAGCGCGAGCTCGACGAGGTCTACGGCGTGCTGATGCGCGCCGCTGCGGCCGGCGTCGCGGTCAACGTTTCGTACGTAGCGTAAACGCATTCGTGAAGCGACTCTGCGAGCTGCCGCTCCGCGGCGCGGGCGGTGAGCCGGTTTCCTTTGCGCGCACGATTCATTCGCACGGCTGCGCACGATTGCCACCGGCTTCAATAGACACCTCGGCGCTCGTTTACCGGCGGGGATTTCGCATCGGCGAGCGCGTCGTCGACGTCGCGATGCACGAGCATGCCGGACGACTCGTGGCACAATCCGCCGCATCGCTGCGGCCCAGCGAAAAGCATGCCGTCGAAACGGCGATCGCGCGAATGTTCCGATTTGACGACGACCTCTCGCCGTTCTACGCACAGATCGCGGGTGACGAAGCGCTGAACTGGGCAGCGCGAGGCGCCGGACGAATTCTTGCTAGCCCGAGCGTCTTTGAAGATGTGATCAAGACGATCTGCACGACGAACTGCTCGTGGTCGGCGACCATTCGGATGAGCAGCGCTCTGGCGGATCTGGGTGAAGGGGCATTCCCAACACCCGAACTACTCGCTGCGACACCCGAGTCATGGTATCGCGACGTCGCTCGGATGGGATACCGCGGCGAGTACGTACAGACGATAGCGCGTGGAGTTGCCGACGGCGAGTTACGACTCGATACGCTGCTCGACGTAGAACGCTACGACGACGATGCGGTAGAAGAGATGCTGCTGACGCTTCCGGGAATTGGTCCGTACGGGGCCGCGCACGTAATGCAGCTGCTCGGGCGCCATCGTGGGCTCGTCCTGGACTCCTGGACGCGGCCAAAGTATCGCCGTCTCGCTGGGAAAAAGCAGGCTGCGGACTCGACGATTCGGCGCGCCTTCAGTCGATACGGGAAGTACGCCGGGCTCGCTTTTTGGCTCTATCTCACGCGAGATTGGTTGGAAGAGTGATCGTCTACCCGGTCGCGCGGATGGGCTTCATCGTAGGCGCGGCGCTTGTGCCCCATCGCTAACTGCAGATATATACCGGTCGTCGCTAAACTTTCGTGACCGAGTAGCTCGCGCACGGTTTCCAGGTCGACGCCGTTTTCGACGAGATGCGTAGCGAACGAGTGGCGCAGAGTGTGGGGCGTAGCGCGCTTCTGAACGCCGCTGACGCCGTAGATGGCTCGGAAGATCCGCCAAACGTGCTTCGGCGTAAGTCCCTTGCCGCCGCGGCCGAGGAACAGGTGCGGATCCGCGCTGCGCGGGCGGACCCGCAAATAGGCTTCGACTGCTTCGGCGGCGGCGTGGTTGATCACGACGAGGCGGTCCTTATTACCCTTGCCGGTCACGCGAATCGTCCGCTCGGCGAGATCGACGCCGCCCAGCTGGACGCCGGCGAGCTCGGCGCGCCGCATCCCGCTGGCATAAAAGAGCTCCATAATCGCGGTGTCCCGAAGGCGCGCGGTGTCGGTTCGCCCAGCCAGCGAGGTACGCAGCAGGGTCATAACCTCGCCTACCTTGAGCGGCACCGGTCGTTTCTTGGCCACCGAGGGGCCCGGAATCGCCGCGGCCGGGTCATTCTCCCGCACGCCGGTGATCTTCAGAAAGCGATAGAGGGCGCGGATCGACGACAGCTTCCGGCAGACCGTCCGGCTGTCGCAACCGCGCGCGTCAAACAGGTGCGCGATGTACTGGCGGATCTGGGACGTCGTCACCGTCTTGAGCGCCGGGCGCCCCTCCGTCTCGCCTAAAAAGCGCGTGAACTCCACCAGGTCGCGCTCGTATGCCTCGACCGTTAGCGGGCTGCGCTTGCGCTCGGTGAGCAGATACCCCCTCAGGTCGCGTACCAGCGGATCCGGGCTCGGAGCGGCCTTCTTCGTGCGTCCTGAATGCGACATAATAAATCTTTTGTCGCATTCGCCCGGGCGAGCGGAAGTCCTCGGCGGGCGAGGGGCGCGAATGCGACAAAAAGATTCCTCGGGTTCGAGAGCGGTCAATCTTCCGACGGGCGGCCCTCTAGCGGCTGATGGCTACGCCGAAGGCAACACCGAGGCCGGTTAGCTCGTGGACCGGTGATCCGCCGCGTGGGTAATCGTAAATCAGCAAGTTCCCGGTCGGGTCTTGAATCGACCCGCACGTATTGGCGACCATTGCCTGCTTGTCGACGACCAGGAACTGGGTGATGCGGCACGCTTTTCCAAGCGACGTACGCCCGACTACTCGGCCGTTTGACGTCTGGAAGATGGCGGATCGCTTCTGATCGCCGATCGCAAGGACGCCGTGCTGGTAGACGACACCAGCCGGCGCTTTAATTCGCGTCCCCGTCAGCGATAGGTCTTCGAGCTTTTTGGCGCCGCGGGGGAGCTCCGCGAGGCGAAACCTCGAAAGCGTTTGGTCGGACCCATCAACGAAAAGGTTTCCCTTGCCGTCGTAAGCCAGGAACGACACGAAGTAGATGTTGCGGTCTGTAAAGAGGCGAGCTCTGCCGCGGGACTTCTTGTAAATCGAGACGCTCCCCGGGTCGCTACCTCCGTTGTCGAAATTTGCGACGGCAAGGTCTCCGGTCACCGCGTCTACAGCGCAGGCGTCTGGATACTGATAGCCGTCCAATAGCGTGGCAATCGGCGTCGTGCCTCCGTGTGCGAACTCGATGATCTTCGAATAGACGGTACTGACGACCCAGACGTCTTTTGTGCGGTCGTCGACGCAAAGACCCTCAGGGTCGCTAACTTGCACGCTCCCCTCGAGCGTCAGCCGCGGGAACGAATACATCCGAACAGCGTCGCGGTTTGTATCGGAAACATACAGCAGGGCGTCACTCGAGACGGTCGTCCGAAAAGCCGACGTTCTCGGCTGCAAGCTGCTGGTCCCGGCTCCTCCATATCCGCTGCACGCGGCGAGGGTGAAAGCGAGGCACATCGCCGGGAATACGTGAGTTTTCATGCGTTTAACCCCTGCTACTGCGTGTCGACCGGCTGGCGGGACGGCTTTTGATGCAGAAAGTACGCGCGCGAGTATTTCGACCCGATCTGCTGGAACGGACGCGGCGATTGCGTGAAGTCGAACATGTCGCCGATGCTGTTGGTCGTTTCGTCGGTTGTGCCGAGCCGCCCGAGGTTGAAGGTGTCCTCGATGAAGCGGATGATGCTGCCGAACTCGTAGACGGTATTCGAAATATAGCCGGGTTGACTGGGCGCGGCTTCACGAGCGTAGGGCGAAACCACGATCATCGGAACGCGGAAGCCGGGTCCGCCCTGATTGTCGTGCGGCGGCGGCTTGACCGGATCGTAGAAGCCGCCCCAGTCGTCCCAGACGACGATGATCGCAGTCGAGTTCCAATATTGGCTTTGGCCGATCGCATTGACGACGCTGGCCACCCACGATGGGCCTTTGTCGCCGCCGCTGCCGGGGTGATCCGAGTTCGTCGCGTCGGGTATCACCCACGACATCGTGGCTAGGTCGCCGCTGGCGATATCGCTGAAAATGTTCGTCGAAGGCCACGAGACGCTGGTGCCCCATTCGGGTCCGTTGCGGACCGGCGCGATCACGTCAAAGGCGTCCCAGATGCCGCCCGGGTCGCCGATCTTAGGCGTGTAATATTTCCACGAGAGCGATTGCGCGTCGAAAAGATCGCGCAGCGTTTGGTATCCCGCCCCGGAGGACGGAAAATCGCTCGAGCATGGAAACGGCCCGGCGTTCCGTTCGTATTTGAGCTTTGTCGTGATCAGCGACGTTGCGGTGCCCGGGGCCGAGTCGCAGCCCCACGCCTGTCCGGTGTACGGCAGATTGTCGATCATGCTGTCGCTCGCGTCAACTTCGGTTCCACCGCGGATCAGGTCCTGATGGGCCGGAAAACTCGCACTTCCCTGCGTCGTGAACATGGCGTTTGCGAGCCCGTACTGCGCCGCCATCGTCCAGTACGGAACGATATCGTTCGGGTTGACGTAGACGTACGGCGCAGTGCCTTCGGACTGGCCGTTTCTGATGAACTTGACGTCATCGAAGCCGTCCATCCTGCCCTTGTCATAGGCCGTCAAATAGCCGTTGTAGTTGTGATTGAGGTTTCGTTTGCCGCCCAGCCGGGTCTCCTTCAGCGCGATGGACTGCGTCTGCTTTCCAACTCGCTCTTGGCCGACGGTCGCTCCCGTCGCGCCCGGGAACGTCGCGAAAAGATTGTTGAACGTCCGGTTCTCCTGCACGATCAGCACGATGTGGGCGATCGGCGCGCTGCCGGACGCTGACTTGATGAAGGCTACGTCGGCCGTTGGAATCGAGCTTGACGACGGGCTCGCGCACGCCGCCAAGACGATGGTCATAGCGGCCCACAGCACGCGCTTGTTCATGCTTTCATTCCTTAGAGCAGGTCAAGATCCAGGCAGTTAGTTCGAGCTTCTTCAGCATTGCCGTGTCGTGATTCTGGGCTGCTTCGCGACAGTTGTCTTTGAGAAATCGGTGCGGGTCGTGGTAGTACTCGACGTCAACGACGAGCCGGTTGGCGTTCGTGTAGACGTTGAACTGGGCGCACCAATGCTGCGCATAGCACTGCTCGACGACCGCAAAATCGTAGACCTTGACGAGGTCCTTGACTTGGCCGTTGTCGCCCTTTTCGTCGGCAGTCAAGCCGCGATCGTGCGCCGCCTTCGCGACCCACGTATCGTAGGCGAGCTGTTGCGCGTATGTGAGCGGGAAACCGGTCTTGTTCTGATAGCCGTCGAGATTGTCGGGGTCGACGCCGTCGAAGCCCTTCTTCTTACAGAGATCGAGGCGGTCCGCCATGATGGGCTCCAGAATCGACCTTTGGCGAACGTCGAGCCAACGTTCGCCCGCCCAATGGCCGTCCTTATTGCCGAGTACGCTCTTAGGAAACTTGCCGGCATCCGGACGCCAGCGCTCCCACGTACCCACCGAAATATAGCACATGACACGGCGGCCCATCCGGTGCAGTTTCGCGACGACGGACGCGTGCGTGTCGAACATGTCGAGATCGAAGATGCTCGCAGCGTATTTCAAGTCGAGCTTGCCGTCATACTGAATTTGATACGACTCGCCCGCAGTAGGAATCCAGCGTGCCGGATGCGTGGATTGGGCGCTTTCAGACGATCCAGGGCGCCCGAGAGAGGGGACCACGACAGGTCCGCACGCCGCAAGACCCAGCGCTAAAGCAAACCCGCCGAACCGGCGGTAAAAGAGGCGTGGAACGCTCATAGAAATGCAGCCTTCGTGAAGTTAGGCCCCCTTCTTCCCCTTTTGGCGTTGATCGCGTGCAGCACGCCCTCGCCTTACGCTACAACCGTCGGCGTTCTGAAGCCGGGGGCGACGCTCACCGTGCGAGTCAGCTCGGGAAACGTGCGTGCCTACCAGCCGCTAGCCGGTCAGCGGCGCGACCTATTCACGGTCGCGACGACCGCGCTGCCCAAAGGGACGGCGCCACCTGCGCCGCGCTTGCAAGCGCAACCGCCGGGCGTGGCTGTCCGCGCGCCCGCCGCGTACGACTCGCTTTTGGTGCGCGTTCCCGACGGCGTCGACTTAGTCGTCGAGTCGCAGCACGGAAACGTGAACGTGACCGACATCGGCGGGAACGCGCGCGTCGTGGCCGCCGACGGAAACGTCGATCTGCGCCTACCTGGTTACGGGCAAGCCGCGGTCGGAACCGGCAACGTTACCGTCATGATGGGCGCGACCACCTGGCCGGGAACGCTGCACTTCTCCACGCGTCGCGGCGACCTCGAGGTCTGGATCAGCGGCAAGGCCGCCTTCGGCGTTCATCTCCACACCGGCAACGGCGTGCTCTTTACCGACTTCGGCCTGCGCGGAACGTCGAATGGCTCCGCCGAGACGATCGACGGCAGCGTGGGTAGTGGTTCGGCGCAGCGCGTCGACGTAGAGACGGCGTCGGGTTCGGTTCGCCTTCTGCGGCTACAGCCGCAACCGTGAGCGCGAGAGCAGCGCCTCGCGCGCCTTGACGAGACGGAGGATCGCTTCGTTGTACGGCGTTGGAGTGCCGGTGCGCCGTCCAAAGGCCACGACGGCACCGTTGATGTGATCGATTTCGCTGGGGTGGCCCGATTCGAGATCGTACGCCATCGAGCTCTTCGCGTCGGCACCGAGAGCGACGACCTCGGTGACATACTGCCACGGATTGACGAACGGAAGGTTGATCTTTAGGGAGGCCGCGACGCTCGCGGTCTCATCGGCGAGCGCCTCGGCCAGGCGCGCCGCGTTGGGGTCGCGCGGTATCTCGCCGGCGTCACAGTCGAGCAATGCCGAAAGCGCGTTGACCGCCGCGTTAGCGACGAGCTTGCCCCAGAGATGCGGCCGAATGTCGTGAACCACCGACGCACGCAGGCCGCTATGCGTCAACAACTCCGTGACCGTTCGTGCCGTCTTGGGCGACGCGCTCGTCGCTCCGATGATCGTGTTGCCCTGCTCAGAGCTTCGCACGTGACCGGGCCCGATCGTTTGCGAGGATTCAGTCGTAATGCCGAGGATAACCGGCACCGCTCCTCCGAGCGCGGTCTTGATCGCGTCTTCGTTCCCGACGCCGTTCTGCAGCGAGATGACGGGCGCTGCCGGGTCGAGCTCTCCGGCGAAGGCGCGGAGCGCGCGCAGCGTATCGACCGCTTTCACGAAGAGAAAAAGCATCTGCGAACCGTAGAGTTCGCGGGCGCTCTGCGCTACGCCGACACGGCGCGCCGCCTCGTCGTTGACACGCAATCCGTCGCGCGTGACGGTCGCCGCGAGTTCCGCATTGTCGTCGAGCATCGTCACGCGGCAGCCGGCAGCCAAATGAAAGCCGAAGAGCGTGCCCATCGCTCCTGCACCGATGATGCCGATACGCGGTCGTTGCGTACTCTCAGCCACTGCGCGCTAGAACTGGTACTGGAACCCGAAGGTTGTGCGTCTCGAAGCGTGCAAGATGTCGCGCTCTCCAAAAAAGAGCTCACCGCTCGGGATGACGTGCAGGTTTCCGTAGATGTCGACGAGCGGATAGGTGAGGTCGTAGACGCGCGCCTCAAAGCCGAGCCCCCGCAACGGCGCGTACTGGCCTAAGACGCCGATCTGCGAGTATAAGACGCCGGCGCCTAAGTGAAAGTCGCCCTGGTTCTTCTGCAGTACCGCGTTCCAGGTCGTATTCGTACCTATCGCGTTGGCCCCGAACATCACGCTCGTGTTGGCGTGCGGCAACAGAACGAGGTTGATATCCCCGAGCGGGCCCTGGCTCTTGGTGAGCACCGGGTTGAGGCCAGGATTGACTTGCGCCGTGAGCCCGCTCAGTCGAACTTGAATGGCGATAAGGTTTCGGGCGAGCTGCGCGAGCTTACCCTGCAGCTGCGCGCGGGTCGCCGGCGGGATGCCGGAGGGAGTGGCGCCTGCGCCCGGCGTCGCTCCCGGATAGGGCGAGCTGTACGGCACCGTTGGAGGCGCGGGCGTGGCGCCCACGTCGACCCCGTAAACGCTGCTCTTGGCGCCGAGTTCGCCTAAGAGCGAGTTTGCCTTCTGCATTACCGCATCGAGATTTGCAATTGTATTGCGCATCTGCGCCTGCGTCTGCGGGTCGCCGGTGACCGTGCGCAGGTCTCGGGTCAACGCGGCGAGCGTCGCCGTCGTCTCTGCGATGTTCTGCGTCGTCGCCATGATGTTCGCTTTGAGGCGCGGGTCGGTCGCAAGGTCTTGCAGGGCCGTCATCGACCGGTTGAGCGACGTCGCGGTCGACTGAAACTCGTCGAGCAGGGCGCCTACCTTCTTCGAATCCACCGTTGCAGAGTTGTTGAGCGTCGCCGAGAGCTGCACCACGTTGGCGCTCGCTTCACCCAGACTTCCTTGTAGATTTGCGCCGAGCGCAAGCAGCTCGCCGGAAAGACGCTGCAGCGCTACCTTCGTCGACACCGTTAAGTCGTTTGCATTGTTCAGCGTCGTCTGAAGCGTGTTTATCAGCTTGGGTGTGCGCTGCTCGATCATGCCCATCAAACTATCGAAGCGCTTGAGAGAACCCTGTCCCTCCAGGAGCAGGTCCGCTATCGAGGCCCCGTTCGTTCCATGCGGCTGTTCGGCGATCGGCAAGACCTGACGCGGCAGCAGCGGCAGCGGGGGCTTCCCCCGCGGTGGAATGATGATGACCGAAGGTGAGCCGGTAAGCGGCGCCTGGATGAGGAAGCGCGAGGCGAGCGGTACGTCGATGTCGCGATTGATAGCCAGAACCACGTCTACCGTGTTGTCGGCCAGCAACTCGATCGAATCGACCGACCCGATGGTGACGCCGCTGAAGAAGACCAGTGCACCAGGCGTGAGGCCCGCCGCCGACTGAAAGTGAACGCCGACGCGGTAACCGGTATGCCGCGTCCCAAAATCGGTGATGACGTAGAATATCCCAAAGAGCATGAGCAATGCGACGATTGCGAACGCGCCGACCTGTGCTTGCCTGGTCATGGCGGAGATATTATTCGTTCAAGCGAGAATCGCCTCGCCGGGGAAGCGCAAGCGAGGGCCGCGATACAGTCTGGGTAACATGCCTCAGTGAGCACGGCAAGAAATCACTTTCCCGGGATGGCAACCGACCTCTCCGCGCGAGTGGGGGATCCGGACAACGCACAGCGTATCACCGTGAACCTTTCCGGCGAAGTCGGCGACGAGTTGCGCGGAATTGCAGACCGCTGCGGCGTCAGCGAGAGCTCCGTCGTCGAGATTGCGCTGCGGCAGCTTTTCCTGCGCGTGGACCGCGCCGCGCTCGGCGCATTTTTGCACGAGCACGGAGGATGCCTGCGCCGTCGCCGCTCGTAGCCGGGGTCTCTGCCCAGACCTAGATCGGTATCGGCCCGACGTCAGAGCCTTCCAAAAACTGCGCGACGATCGGGTTGCGCGAGTTACGGATGCGTTCGGCGGTGTCGTAAGCGATGATCGCCCCTTCGAACAGCATCGCAACGTAGTCTGCCATTGCAAAGATCGACGCGAGGTCGTGGGAGATTACAACCGCCGTTCCTTTGAGCTTCTCGCGCAGTCTGAGAATCGTGCCGGTGATCAGATTCGTCACGATCGGATCGAGCCCGGTCGTCGGCTCGTCGTATAATACCAGCTCCGGATTCGTGACGATCGCTCGAGCGAAACCGGCGCGCTTGAGCATTCCGCCGGAGAGTTCGGCCGGGAGATTGTCGTATGCGTCGGCAAGGCCGACGCTTTCCAGCGCATCCATTACCAACCGCCGGATTTCGGCGGCGGAAAGCTTGGTGCGTTCCTTAAGCGGTAGCGCGACGTTTTCACCGACGGTAAGGCTATCGAGCAGCGCCGAGAATTGGAACGAAAGACTGATCTTCCGCCGCACGACATTGATCTGCTCTTCGGATAAGTGGCAGATGTCCCGGCCGTGCACGAAGACGTGCCCGTCGTCGGGAAGCAACAAGCCGTCGAGCAGCCGCAGGATCGTCGATTTCCCGGCGCCGGTCAGCCCGATGATACACGTTATCGCTCCCTCGATGATGTCGAGGTTACAGTTCTGTAGAACGACGCGCTCGCCAAAGGCGAGGCTCACGTCCTCCAAGCGCGCGATCAGCTTAGAATTTCCGTCCACGCCTAACCAAACAGGAAGAACGAGAGGACGAAGTTCGCAACGAAGATCAGAATGATCGAAACCACGACCGCGCCCGTGGTCGATTTGCCCACGCCGGCGGCGCCGCCGCGAGTCGAGAGCCCTTGGTAGGCGCCGACCATCGCGATAATCGTGGCGAAAACGAAGGTCTTGAGCAATCCCTTGATCACGTCGCTGAACTCGACCGACTCCCTGACCGAAGATATGAACGACTGGTACGGTATGTGCGCGTACGTTTGCGCGATCCACATGCCGCCGACGATCGAAACGACGTCGGCGAAGATGACGAGCAACGGCAGCATTATCAGCATGGCGGCGAAGCGCGGCACGACCAGAAAGCGCGCGGGCTCAAGACCCATCGAGCGCAGCGCCTCTATTTGTTCGGTGACGACCATCGAGCCGAGCTCGGCCGCTATCGCAGAACCAACCCGTCCGGCGACAACGACGCCGGTAAGCATCGGCCCCAGCTCGCGGACCGAGGCATACGCGACCGCGCCGCCGACGAAGTTGCCGAAACCATATGCCACGGCTTGCTGAGCCGACTCAAGCGAGATCACCATGCCGGTGAAGAGCGAGGTCAGCATAACGATAACCGCGGATTGCACTCCCAGCAGCGCGCACTGCGAGACCGTTTCCCCAGTTCGAATGCGAAGCCGCGCCATGAAACCGAGCGACTCGGCCGAAAGGAGCGTCAAACCGCCGGCATATTCGAAGAAATTCGTCGTCGCGCGACCCACCCGATCGAGCAGCTTCACGGCACGCGGCCCGCGACGGTCGCCAGCACCTCGAGTACCGAAGACGTTGCCTCAATTCGCTTAACGGCGACGCCGCGTTCGGCGGTTAGGTTGAAGTGAACTTGGTTCGCCCGTTCGAGCCGGCGGTCGACGTCGCGCAGATGCTCGCGCGCTTCTCGATCGAAGCCTTCGAAATAGCGTCGAACCTCGTCCAAGTACGCCGACCGCGCTGCGTCATCTACGACGCCCTTCCCGATTGCGGCTTCGATCGCCGCTTGCGCTCGCTTCATCGCGCGTTGCGTGATGTGAAAAGAAGCGACGCGGTTTACGAGGTCGGCAAAGCCGGGATCAACGGGCATGAACCGGGAGCGTCTCGCCGAGGGCGGCGCCCTGCAGCTCGAAGAGGCGCCGGATCCCTCCCTCCGCGAGCCCGAGCAACGTGTCCAAGTCGCGCCGGTCGAAGGGAGCGGCTTCGGCGGTGCCTTGCACTTCAACGAAGCGACCGGCATCGGTCATGAAGACGTTCATATCTACGAGCGCTCGGCTATCCTCGTCGTAGGCGAGATCGAGGAGCGGCTGCCCGGCGACGATGCCGACGCTGATTGCGCCAACCATCGCGCTCAGCGGCCAGTGCGCGCGATCGGCCGGGTCGAAGCGGGTGCGCAGCGCAAGAGCGAGCGCAACGTACGCGCCGGTCACGGCCGCGGTACGCGTCCCGCCGTCGGCTTGTATCACGTCGCAATCGAGCCAAATCGTGCGCTCGCCGAGTTTCGCCATGTCGGTCACGGCGCGCAGCGCGCGTCCGATGATGCGTTGAATCTCCTGCGTGCGTCCGCCCAATCTTCCCTTTGACGCCTCGCGCTGGGTGCGATCTTGGGTCGCGCGCGGCAGCATCGCGTACTCCGCCGTAACCCAGCCGAGGCCGCGCCCCTTCATCCAAGCCGGAACGCGCTCCTCGAGCGAAGCCGCGCAGATCAGCCGCGTGTTGCCGACCCCGATCAAAACGCTCCCCTCGGGATATTTCAGGAAACCCGGTTCGATCGTTACCGGACGCATCTCGCCGGGCGTGCGGCCGTCGCTGCGAATCACGAGCCTACTCGACCGTAACGGTCTTCGCGAGATTGCGTGGCTGGTCGACGTCTTTGCCCTCTATATCCGCGATGTGGTACGCAAGAAGCTGAAGGGGAATGACGTTCACGATTGGCGAGAGCAGCTCGTCGACCTTCGGCACCCAAAAGACGTGGTCCGCGAGAGCCCTGATCTCCTCGTCGCCGCGATTCGCAACGACGATGACCGGTGCCTCACGGGCTTTCGATTCCATCAGGTTCGAGAGCATCTTCTCGCGAACGCGGTCCTCGGTCGCGATGCCGATCACCGGGACGCTCGAATCGAGCAACGCGATCGGGCCGTGCTTCATCTCGCCGGCCGGGTAACCCTCGGCGTGAATGTACGAGATTTCTTTCAGTTTCAGCGCGCCTTCGAGCGCGGTCGGGAAGTTAACGTAGCGGCCGATAAAGAGTATGCTCTGCGCTTTGCGCAGTTCGCGGGCGACCTTACGGATCTCATCGGAAGTGTCGAGCACGACGTCGACGGCAGCGGGCAGCAGTTTCGTGCCGTCTGCAATCTCGGTAAGCCGCCGCTCGTCGGTCGTACCCCGGAGCCTCGCCAGATAGAGCGCCAAGAGCGTCATTGCGGCGACTTGCGACACGTAGGTTTTCGATGCGGCCACGCCGATTTCGGGACCACCGCGCGTGAAGAGCATCCCATCGGCGAGCCGCGTGAGATGCGATCCGAGCACGTTGCAGATCCCGAGCAGGCTCGAACCTGCGGCTTTGGCGATCCGCACCGCCTCAATCGTATCGGCAGTTTCGCCCGACTGCGACATCGCGATCACCAGCGTCGTGGGGTCAATAACCGGATCGCCGTAACGAAACTCGCTCGCCAGCTCCATCTCGACCGGCAAGTGCACGAGCGAACGCAGCAGATACATGCCGACCATGCCGGCGTAGTAAGCCGTCCCGCAGCCGGTGATCGCGATCTTGCTCAAGTTTCGGAGACGCTCGGGCGTGATCTCGCCGAGGTCGTTGCCGAGTTGCACGGCGCCGTGTTCGTCAATGCGTCCGCTCAGCGTCTCCTTGATCGCGGTCGGTTGCTCGAAGATCTCCTTGAGCATGAAGTGCTTGAAGCCCGTCTTTTCGGCCGAGCCGGGGTCCCAGGTGATCGAAACCGGATCGCGCTCGATGCGAGCGCCCGAATAATCGGTTAGACGGAAGCCGTCGCGACCGACGACTGCAATCTCACCCTCTTGCAGAATTACCTCGCGCCGGGTGTACGGCAGGATCGCCGGCGTATCGGAGGCGACGTACATTTCCCCGTCGCCGATACCGAGCACGAGCGGGCTCGCGCCGTTGCGCGCGAAGACGAGGTGGTCCGGATCGTCGCTCGAGATGACGCCGAGCGCATACGCCCCGCGGACTTCCGCAACGGTTCGGCGGACGGCCGCTTCCAAATCCCCGTCATAGTGAAGCTCGATGAGGTGAGCCAGGACCTCCGTATCGGTCTCGCTGGTGAAGACGTGTCCGAGCTCGAGCAGCCGTGCGCGCAGGACAGTGTAGTTCTCGATGATGCCGTTGTGTACGACGCCGATGCGCTCGCGGCAATCCAAATGGGGGTGCGCGTTTGCGTCGGTCGGGCGTCCGTGGGTAGCCCAGCGCGTGTGTCCCACGCCGACCGCGCCGGAGAGCGCTTCACCGTTTTCGAGGTGCTCGGCCAGCCGAGATAGCTTCCCCTCGGATTTCGAGCCCGTCAGGGTGCCGGTCGAGTCGATCACCGCGATACCGGCGCTGTCGTAGCCGCGATACTCCAATCGCGCAAGCGCGTCGAGAATGATCGGAACGCTATCGCGTTGGCCGATATATCCGACGATCCCACACATGGTTTACCCCTCCGTGCTCCGCACCGGGACCCCGTGTGGCAGCCTCACTACTTGATTCCCTCTCGCGTGCGGCGGTAGGTAATCTTGCCGTCGGCGATCTCATCGAGTGCGATCGAGACGGGTTTGTTGGGGTTGATAGTCTCTTTGTCGACGAGCGGCTCACTCGCAAAGTACTCGCGGCGATCGGTCGCCGGAAGCTGCTGCACCCGAATCCAGTTGTTCAATTGGCGAGCGCGTTTCGTGACGATGTTGACGAGGCTGAATTTCGAGTCGGCATGCTCGAGAAGGACGTCCAGATCGCCGAAAACCGATTTGCTCATGAAGTATCGAATAATTCCTTTTGTATAGCGTTCTTGTTTTTACGACGACTCGACCCGTCGGATCGAGTCGTCCGGATATCGGTGGATGCGAAAGCGCTCCGCTTGCAAGATTGCCTCTAAATCGCGCACCGCCTCCTGCGGGCGGTCTTGCGCGTTGACAACGATGTAGTCGAAGCGCCGAATGAATTTCATTTCCCGTTGCGCGATCTCGAGCCGTCGCGCGATCTCCTCGTTGGTCTCCGTCCGACGAGCGAGCAGCCGCTCGCGCAGGTTCGAAAACCGATCCGGTACGAGGAAGATCAGCACCGCATCGGGATACGCCGCCTTGACTGCAAGCGCACCGTTGACCTCGGGCTTCAAGATGACGTCGTATCCCTCGGTCAGGCTTCGCTCGATAAAATCCCGCGGCGTCCCGTAAAGGTTGCCGTTGTACTCGCGCGACTCCAGGAGTCCATCGGTGCGAAGCAGCCGATCGAACTCTGCTTCCGAAACGAAAAAATAGTGCTCTTCGTTGCGCTCCCCGGGTCGCGGCGACCGCGTGGTAGCCGAAATCGAGTACCGAAGCGTCGAGCGTTGCTCCCTGAGCGCCTCGACGAGGGTATCCTTGCCGGCTCCCGACGGCCCGGATACGACGAATAGAAGACCCGGCCCGGTGCTCAACCCTCTTCGTTTCACGCTGAGAGCCCGGTTGACCTAGGTAAGCAAGCGAACTCCCGGCGGCTCTCAGTGCGGACGAATCAGGGCGACACCGCGCAGAGCACGCTCTCCATCGCCTGCGTCGCGCTGGGGTCGGCCTTCACGCCGGATGGACGGGCGTATCTCACGCGAATCGCCTGGCCGTCGTGAACGGCAAAGCCTTCTTGGACCGTGGTTTGATCCGGGAGAGAGAAGCTCGCGACGCCTGCCGCACCGGGGCAGGCCGGGAACGGCAGACTGCCATGAAACCTGGCGCCCCGATGACGCATCAAGTTGTCGATCGTGACCTGGGATGCGAGGTCCTGGAGGCCGCCGCTGAAGGGCGTCTTGGTGTACGAGTATTGCTGCTCGCTTCGGTCGCTCCCGGTCGTCCAGGCGGCGTTGGCACCCGGGACAGGCTTCCAACCCTTTGGCCCGGCCGAGCCGCCGCCGCAGCCGGCAAGCAGCACCTGCGACGCCAGGACCAAGGCTACCGCGGCTCTCACGATAAGATGGTTTTGATGCTGACCGATTGGGTCCTTATCGGGAGGCTTTCCGAGGAGCTCCGGCAGCGGCTCGGCGGCGCTAGGGTCGAGGACGCCGGCTTGCTCGCCGACGGCCGCCTCGGACTGCTCTTCCGGCGACGCGGTGCGCGCCTGCTTTTGGCGGTAGATCTCTTCGCCTCACCGCCGATCGTGACGCTCGAAGACGGCGAGCTCGGGATCGGCAACGAGCCGAGCTTCGTCCGCGCAGTCGCGCGGTCGCTGCGCGCAATGAGCCTCGCCGACGTAGCCTCTCGGCGCAACGATCGGCTCCTCCGCTTGAGCTTCTCGGCGCGTTCGCGCTTCGGAGTTGGCGACCGGCTCGATCTCTATCTCGAGCTTGTCCCCCGCTTCGGTAATGCCGTGCTGGTCAAAGACGAGACGATCGTCGCAGCGTATAAAGAGTTCGCACTCGCTGAGAATCCGCGGCGCGCGGTGCAGGTGGGCGCGCCGTACGTGCTGCCGCCGTTGCCCGAGACTCCTCGAACGTTGGCCTCGCAGCCGCCGGGATCGCCCCTAGATTTCTTCGCGGAGCTGCGCGCTGAGCAATCGGCCCGAGCCGGCAGCGAGCGCAACGATTCGCGCCGCCAAGCGCTCCTGCGGCGGCTCGGCGAGCGCGAGCGCAAGCTGCGCGGCGAGCTTGCGGCCGTGGAGGATCGCCGCAGGCACGCCGAACGCCGCAAGGCGCTGCGCGCCGAGGGTGAGGACATCTTTGCAACGCTGCACTCGCTCGACGCTCGCGAGCAAGACGTCGCCAAGGCGCGTGCGGGCGAGCTCTTCGCCGAGTATAAGAAGCTCGCCAAGAGCCTGCCGCACCTCGAATCTCGTGAGCGTACCCTGCGCGCCTCGCTCGAAGCAGTCGAGACGCTTTCTTGGGAGACCGAACGCGCCGGCGACGACGATCTCGATGCGGTCGAAGCGGCGGTAGCCGAACTTGGGCCCAAGCGCGCGGCGCGAGACGTCGGGCGTCCTCCAAAGCGCAAACGGCCGCTGCTCGAGCTCCGAACGCCGCACGGGTCAAGAATACTCGTTGGACGATCGCCGGTCGAGAACGCGGAGCTTACCTTCCGCGTCGCCCGGCCGAACGATCTGTGGTTTCACGCGCAAGGAATCCCCGGCGCGCACGTCATCTTGGCGCGTGACGACCGGACGCCGCCTCCGCAAGAGGATCTCTCGCTAGCCGCGTCGCTGGCGGCTTTTTATTCGCGTGCAAAGGCGTCGACTGCGTCGCCGATCGACTACACGCTACGCAAGCACGTCCGCAAACAACGCTCGGCGCCGCCCGGGCTGGTCTGGTATACGCACGCCAAAACGATCTTGGCCGAACCGAAACCGGTAGACGCTGTCGTCGATGGCACTCGTTAAGTGAGGCGCAACTCGCATGCCTTCCAATCGAGATTTTCGAAGAAGGCCTCGATGTACTTGCCCTTCTCTGCCGGCTTGTAATCCTTGATGAAGGCGTGCTCCCAAACGTCCATGACGACGATCGGGGCGAAACCCGCCAGGTTCCCGTTCTCGTGATCGCCGATCCAGTGATTTGTGATTCGCCCATTAGTTAGGTCGCAGTACGCGATCGCCCAGCCGACGCCGCGCATGCCCCCGACCGCGATGAAATCCTTCTTCCACTCCTCGAACCCGTCGTAGGCGGCCCCGAGCGCATCGTAGAGGCGACCGCCGCCAAGCTGCTCCGGCGCCGACGTGAGGTTGTCGAAGTAATACTCGTGAAGCCGCATGCCGTTGTATTCGAAGCCGAGACGACGGACGAGCTCGGCATATCCTGGATCGCTCCCCGCAGCCTTCCCGGCCGAGCGAATCTCCTGGAGGCGCTCGTTGAGCAGGTTCACGTTCTTGACGTAACCCTCATAAAGACCGAAATGCATCTCGAGCGTTCCGTCCGAGATGCCGCGCAGACCCGAGAGCGTCCACTTCTTCGGCGTGTAGCTTTTGACTGGCGAATAAACATTCATGGGCCGAAATTACCCGTTACCAAAGACCGCCAAACGACCGCGCCGGGTCGCCAGGAGGACCCTACTCTACGGCGCGCAACCATGCGCTCATAACACTGCGAACTTCGGGGGAGGCTGGAACGTGAAGAATCCATTGGACTCGCTCTGGGGAACGGTTATCAGCGGCTTCATCTTGACCGCGATTCTGTGGTACGTCGCTAAACTGATCGTCTCGCATGCGATGGGGTCGGGCGCATGAATCCGTCGACTGATTGGATTCTCCGCTGGTTCCACATCCTGGCCGGCATCATGTGGATCGGCCTGCTCTACTTTTTCAATTTCGTCAACGCTGCGGCCGTAAAAGAGGCGACGGCGGCCGGCGAGGCCGGGCCGATCTCGAAGTACGTCGTGCCGCGTGCGCTCTTCTTCTTTCGCTGGGGTGCGGTCGTGACGTGGATCTTCGGGGCGGCGCTTTTAGGCGGTTACATTGCGCCGACCGGCGCGAACGGCTTCGTGTCCGCGTTCACGCTTCAGGGGGTGATGGCTCCGATCGGTCTTGGAGCCTGGCTCGGCACGATCATGCTCATCAACGTCTGGACGCTCATCTGGCGGAACCAAAAGAAGATCCTCGGCCTCGTGCCTGCAACCGACGCACAGAAGGCTAAAGCCAGGCGCGTTGCGTTTCTAGCGTCGCGAACCAATACGATGCTCTCGATTCCGATGCTCTTCTTCATGGCGACCGGGCCGACGTCCATGAGCCAGCTGATATATCACTAAGAGGCGCTGGACTTCGCCCAGCGCTTGGCGCTCCGCCGCGCCCCCGCGCCGACTATCGCGGCGCGGGACCCCCTGGCACGAGCACAATCTTGCCGACGTGCGCGCTTGATTCCAATCGAACGTGCGCGTCGGCGGCCCGATCGAACGGATAGACGGCGTCGACGATCGGCACGATTTTGGTTCGCTCCGGTAAGAGCGGCCAGATGTGCCGCTCGAGCTCGCGGGCGATGGCGGCCTTCTCGGCCGCGGTGCGCGTACGCAGGCGCGAAGCGAGGATTGCGCCGCGCTTGGCAAAGAGCTTTGTTAAATCGAGCTGCACGATTCGTTCGCCGCGCATCGCCAGACACGCGATTCTTCCATCGAGGGCGATAGCTTCGAGGTCGCGCGCAACGTAATCGCCGCCGACGATGTCGAGTACGACGTCGACGCCGCGCTCGTTCGTAAGGCGCCGCGCCTCCGCCACGAAATCGGTCGTGCGGTAGTTGATGGCCGCAACGGCTCCGAGCCGTACGCAGGCCGCGCACTTCTCGGGCGTACCGGCGGTCGCGAGCGCGGTCGCTCCGAGTGCGGTCGCGAACATGATTGCGGTGCTCCCGATTCCGCTCGTTCCACCGTGGACTAAAACGCTCTCGCCGGAGCGCAAGCGTGCGCGCGTGAAGAGGTTGTCGTAAACGGTGAAGGCATTTTCCGGCAGCGTCGCCGCTTCGACGGCGCTCCACCCGCGTGGAATCGGCAGCACCTGCCCGGCAGCGACGGAGACGTATTCGGCGTAACCGCCGCCGTCGGTCAGCGCGCAGACGCGATCTCCGTCCTTCCATCGGGTAACGCGCGCTCCGGTTGCCGCGATCGTGCCGGCAACCTCGAGGCCTAAAATCTGCGAACCGCCCGGCGGAGGCGGATAGTTGCCCGCGCGCTGCATGACGTCGGCGTGCGAAACGCCGGCTGCCTCGACGGCGATCAGCACCTCCTGCGGACCGGGCTGCGGGGGCTGCGCATCTGCGACCCGTAGGACCTCGGGTGGTCCCGGCGACTCAAACGTTACGTATTTCATCCCAACCCCTCTGCGCGATAAACATGGCATCGCCGAACGAGTAGAATCGGTAGCGCAGCTCGATCGCTTCGGCATAGGCTCGCAAAACTCGCTCTCGCCGAGCGAAGGCGCTTACGAGCATCAGCAAGGTCGAACGCGGGAGATGGAAGTTTGTGATCATCGCACCGGCGACGCGAAACTCGAAACCGGGCCGAATGAAGAGGTCGGTCTGGAATTCGCCGGCTCGAATCGCTCCGAACGACTTGTAGTTGCCCTCCAGCGCGCGCACGACGGTCGTTCCCGCCGCGACGATCCTTCGGCCGTCGCTGCGGGCAAGCTCGATCGCTCGCGCGGCCGCGGGTTCGATCCCGTAGGCCTCTGGGTGCATCCGATGCTCGTCGAGCAACTCGACGTTGACCGGCCGAAATGTTCCGAGCCCGACGTTGAGCGATAGCCGGACGGTCTCGACGCCACGACGCGCGATTTCGCCGAGCAGTTCGTCGGTGAAGTGAAGTGAGGCGGTTGGCGCCGCAACGCTGCCGGGCCGGCGCGCAAAGATCGTTTGATAGCGTTGCTGCACGTCCGCGGAATCGTTGTGAATGTACGGTGGCAGCGGTATTCGCCCGGCGCGCTCGAGGAAATCTTCGAATGGGAGCTCGAGACGGAACTCGATTTCGCGCATCCCTTCCTCGAGTTCGGCGCGAACGAGCGCTTCGCCAAAAGAACCGAATTCGATCCGGTCGGCGCGCCGCAGCCGGCGAGCCGGGCGCGCGAGCGCGATCCAAGCGCGGGCGTGCCGATCGTACTCCATCGAGCCGGCGGGATGAAGCAAGAGCAGCTCGACCTTTGATTTTCGAGCGTCCGTGCCGACCCGTTCGCCAAAAAGGCGGGCCGGAATAACGCGCGTTTCGTTGAGTACGAGCAGGTCGCCGCTGCGCAGCAAATCCGGTAGGTCGCGAAACCTTCGATGCAATCGCCGGTCGCCATCGAGCACCAGCAAGCGGCTCTCGTCGCGGACCGGCGCCGGCGCTTGCGCGATCAGCTCGGGGGGAAGCGCGTACTCGAAATCAGCGGTGTTGCGCGAGATTCTGAATGCCCGTACCCGGAAAGTAAAAGGTGAGAATCTCGGACGGCTGCCGTCCCGCCAGGGCCATTCCGCGCGCGCCCCACTGGCAAAAGCCCACGCCGTGCCCAAGGCCGCCGCCCGTAAAAAGAATGCCGGAGCCGTCGGGTGCTCGCTGCACGTCCGTGAGCAACAGGCTCGGCAGTACACGCGAGCCGACCGCACGGCGAAACGCACTTCCGGAGACGACGGTACTCCCGCGATCGGTCAGCAACTCGATCGTGCGCGCGCGCCCGCTGCCGTCGCGCTCGGCGATGCGCACGTCGTTGAGGTTTCCAAGCGTCGCGAGAGAACCGGAAAGGCGCGAGCCGATCGCATCGAAAGCGAGGGTCCGCTGCCAGCGATAGTTCGGAGAGTCCGAGCACGACGTGCAGGTTACTCCGGAAAGGTAGGGCGGCGCGGAGCTGCCCCAGGCATCGAACGCCGACTCGGTATGACCGCCGCAGCACGACGAGTAGGCGATTTGCGCGAACGCTCCGGCGAACGAGAGCACGCTTCCGGCCGTCGCATCAACGGCCGCGACCGAGGCCGGCGTCTCGGCGCTGAGCCCGTCGTAACGCTGATCGACTTCGGACGGTACGAGGTCGTACGCGCGGCGCGGATCGCTGCGCTGCAACACGTACGTGCGAGCGCATATAGATTGCGCTTCGAGTGCCGCGACCGGCCACGACGACGGCATTTCTCGAGGAACGACGCTGTAAAGGTATCCTTCGAGGTCGACGAGATCGACGATCTGGCCGTCGGGGGTGCGCTCGAAGGTGCCGCGATAAAGCTTCCCGTCGAAGCTGAACGTCTGTCCCACGCTCGGCTGCGCGTCGCCTTGACCGAGCAGCACGCGCAGAGCCTGCCGAGCGGCGGAGCTGGCTGGATCGACGTCGTCTTGCGCTCGTGCGCGCCGAGCAACGAAGAAGGCAGCCGGCGCCAGCAATAAAAAGCTCATTCGTCGCATCAACAAACGTCTTAAAGCAGGCGCTCTTGCGCCGGCGCTTGGCGCATGACGCCAAGATGTTCGTATGCCATGGCGGTGGCGCGGCGTCCGCTCGCGGTGCGCGTTACGAACCCTTCCTTCAGAAGGTACGGCTCGACGACGTCCTCGAGCGTCTCCGCATCTTCGGTGAGCGTCGCCGCAATGGCCGCGATTCCGGCTGGTCCGCCGCGGTATTGCTCGACAATGGTACGCAGAAACGCGCGGTCGAGCCGATCGAGGCCGAGTTCGTCGACGCCTTCGCGCTGCAATGCTTCCTCCGCGATCGCTCGGGTGATCCGGCCGTCGCTGCGGACTTCGGCGAAGTCCCGAACCCGGCGCAGCAGCCGATTCGCCACGCGCGGCGTCCCTCGGCTTCGCGCCGCAATGGTCTTAGCTGCATCGTCGTCAATGGGCACGGCCAACACGTTTGCAGAGCGGTGAACGATGCGCTCGAGCTCGGTAACGCTGTAGTAATCGAGATGGTGCACGATGCCGAAGCGCTCGCGCAGCGGCGCCGTCAGCATTCCGGCACGCGTCGTCGCGCCGACGAGCGTAAAGCGTTGCAGCGGGAGCTTTAACGTCTTGGCGTAAGCCCCGCGATCGACGATGAAGTCAATCTGAAAATCCTCCATCGCGGGATAGAGGAACTCTTCGACGACTCGGCTGAGGCGGTGAATTTCGTCAACGAAGAAGACGTCGCCCTTCTCGAGCGACGTCAGGATTCCGACGAGATCCTTGGGCTTTTCGAGTGTCGGTCCACTGGTCGGACGAAAGTTTGCGCCGAGTTCGCGGGCGATGAGACCGGCGAGAGTCGTCTTGCCCAGCCCCGGAGGACCGTAAAAGAGGACGTGCTCGAGCGGTTCGCCGCGACGCTTCGCGGCATCGATTGAGATTCGAAGGTTTTCAACGACGCGCTCTTGGCCAACGTACTCGTCGAAAGATCGCGGTCGCAGGCTTGCGCCGTAGACCTCGTCTTCGAGCGTATCGCCGGGATCCACGACGCGTTCGTGCTCTTGCGCCCCGGCCGGCTCGAGCGAAACGTCCGCAGGGCCGAGCAGACGTCTGCGAGCACTCGACTCGCTCATACCGATTCCTTCGCCTTTCGGCGATATATCTCCGCGAGGAGCCGCTCGGCATCGCGAATCGTCGAATCGGCATCGAGCGTCTTGCGGATCATCGCCTCGCCTTCGCTGCGCTTATAGCCTAGTTGCAGCAGCACCGCAAGCGCTTCATCCGCAAAGTCCGGGATCGGCTGCGGCGGCGCCGGCGGCGCGTCGCGGATCAGTAAAAACTTCGTCACTTTGCCTTGCAGCTTCGCGACGATGTCGCGGGCTTTCTGCTGCCCGATTCCCGGAAGGCTCTTCAAGAAGGCATAGTCGCCGCGATCGATCGCTCCGGCGATACTCGACATCGGTGCGCTGAAGGCGCGGGCGGCGGAGCGCGGGCCGATCGACGCTACGGTGAGCAGCGCTTCGAAAAACTCTCGCTCGATCGCGTTGGTAAATCCAAAGTAGGTGAAGCGCCCGCTGTTACCATCCATATTCACCACGGCGTAGATTTCGAGCGTTACCGGCTCGCCGGCCGTTGTGGTGACCTTCTCTGAAATGCAGGGTGGCAGAACGATCTCGTACCCTAAGCCGCCCGCTTCGATGACGGCGCTCTCGCCCCGGCGCTCGACGAGCGAACCGGCAATTCTAGCGAACACTGAGGGGTAACCGATCGACGATGTTCAAAAAGGCGAGCGCTAGCGCGAGCGCATCCGAAACATCGTGTGGTTTCGGAGCGCACTGAAGACCGAGCAGCCGCATCACCATCGCATTGATCTGTTCCTTGCGAGCGCTTCCCGACCCGACGAGCGCGCGCTTGACGCGCGCGTGCCCCAGCGTATGAACGGCGACGCCGGCCTGCGCGCTTGCCAAGCAAAGCACGCCGCGGGCGTGTCCCATCAGCAGCGCGGCTCGCGGATTCGTGTAGCTCGTGTAGAGCTCTTCGATCACGACCAAGCTCGGTGAGGTCTGCGCGATCACTTCCGAAATTCCGGCGTGCAGCTCGCGCAAACGCTGCTCGAGCGTGGCATCCGTTGCCGGCGAGACGATCCCAGCCTCGATCAGCGCAACGCGGCCGTTGCAGCGTTCGATTGCGCCGTATCCAGTGGTGCGCAGTGCAGGATCGATTCCGAGGATGCGAAGTGGTGGGTTCGTCAGGGCTGCGGCGTTCCGTTGACGATAACCGTTAGCGACGAGCTTGGAGCGAGCGTAGTTCCCGCGCTCGGGTCGGTCCCAATCACTTTGCCGCCCGCTCCGACACTCGTCGTGTATTGCCACTTTCCAACCGAATAACCGTACGACTCAAGCGTCGTGAGCGCCCCTTGGCGAGTCATGCCGTCGGTATCGGGCACCGCACCGGAAACCGAGAGCGTAATCGTCACGGTCGACCCCTGCGGCACTTGGCCGGCCGGTGGATCCTGCGCGACGATCGTACCGTTACCCGTGCTCTGCACCGCGTATTTTACACTAGTGTGAAAGCCGGCTTGCGTTAACGCCTCCTGTGCGGAAGCGTAATCTTCGTTCACGACGCTCGGCAGCGCAACGACCGGCCCGTTGGGTTGTGCCGTCGGCGGTGCGTTCGGCAGGCCGCTGTTGACGACGACGCGGACGATCGCGTTACGATCGACGACCGTACCGTACGGAACGTTCTGCGAGGCGATCGCGTTAGGCGGGGCGCCGGGAACGCTCTGCGACGCGTCGAGAGTAAGGCCGCGCGCGTTGGCGAGCGCGCGCGCTGCGGCCACCGTCATGCCGACGAAGTTCGGCATAAGGATCGGTTTGGGGCCGGTTGAAACGATCAGAGTGACTCGGCTGCCTTCGGGGAGTTTCGCTCCAGGTTTGGGAAGCTGATCGATGACGTTGTCCTTAACGGTGTTGTCGAAGCGCCGGTCGATCGTCACGGCAAAGCCGTCCTGCTGAAGCGAACGCTGAGCGTCGTTCACGCTGAAGCCGCGAACGTCGTTGAGGCCGCGCAATGGTTTACCATTGCTGACTACCAACTCGACGACCTGATTCTTCTCCACCTTCGTTCCCGCAGTAGGTGACTGATGAATGACGTGGTCGGGCGGAACCGTTTCACTCGCGCTTTTTATGAAGCGGGTTCGCAGCCCGGCGTTCACGACCGCTTCCTGCGCGTCGGCGAGTGTCATGCCCGTGTAATCTCCGACCACGACGCCGCCCGCGAGCGGTGCGAACGGCCTGGCGAAGAGAATGTACCCGACTGCGGTTGCGGCAACGAGCGCTGCAATCAGCGCTGCAACGGTCCACGGCGAGCGTCGCGATTCGCGTTCCTCCGTGTCAGGCGATGGAGGCCGGCGGTCGGGCATCGGCGAGCGGCGGGGGGGCAGGGCATACGAAACGGATTTGGGCGCGTCGTCGGAGATGCGATAGGCGGCAATCGCCGGACGTTCGCGCGCTTCGCGCAAGGCGGTCGCGAGCTCGCTCGCAGAGCCAAACCGGTGCTCGGGATTTTTCTGCAGCAGGCGGTTGACGATCGCCGCGAGCGCGGGGCTGACGCCGGTTTCCCGGATGTTGATTCTTGGCACGGGATCACCGATATGTTTGAGCGCGACCGTCACCGGCGACTCGCCGGTATAGGGCAACCTGCCCGTCAGCATCTGATAGAGAACGACGCCAAGAGCGTATAGGTCGGCGGTCTCGTGGACTTCGTGCTCTTGCGCCTGCTCCGGCGAGATGTAATAGACGCTTCCCATCACCAGTCCAGGCTTCGTCAGCGCCATCGTTTGCTGCGAGACCGCCCGTGCGATGCCGAAGTCCGAGAGCTTGACAACGTCGTCCTTGGTGACCAACACGTTCGCCGGCTTGATATCGCGGTGGAGCAACCCCTGCCGATGGGCATATGCGAGCCCGTTTGCAATTTGGGCGGCGTAATCGATCGCGACCGGCTCGGGAAGGCGACCGTCGGCGGCGATGATCTCGGCAAGCGAATTGCCGTCGACCAGCTCCATCACTATGAAATAGGTGTCATCTTGGCGGCCGACGTCATACGTATTGACGATGTTCGGATGGGAGAGCTTCGCGGCCGACTCCGCCTCTTGGTAGAAACGTCGCACGAACTCGTCGTCCGCAGCGTACTGTTCGCGTAAGACTTTGATGGCGACGCGCCGGCGCAGCAAGGTGTCCGTGCCGCAGTAGACCGTCGCCATTCCACCTTCGCCGAGCTTGCGGTCGAGGCGATAACGGTTATTGAAGACCCTCTCCTCGATCAACTACTCGGGACCTCCGCTTTCCAAGGCCGTCCGAATCACTTCGCGGGCGATCGGCGCAGCGTAGGTCGCGCCGTAGCCGACATTTTCAACGACGATCGAGAGCGCGACGCGAGGCTGCTCCGCCGGCGCGAAGGCAACGAACCACGCATGCGAGCGGCCCAGGGGATTCGTCGCAGTGCCCGTCTTGCCCGCGACGCTGACGTGCGCGAGCTGCGCCGGAGTGCCGGTCCCGTGTTGCACGACGGCGATCATCATCGCCGTAACCTTCGCGGCGGTGTCGGGGGATACCGGGCCTGCGAGGGTCGCGCTCTCCGAGGTGCTCTGGGGGACGCCCTCACGAAGAACCTCGCGTACGACGTACGGGCGCGGCTCGTTGCCGCCGTTGGCGATCGTCGCTCCAAGCAGTGCCATTCGCAGCGGCGTCATCAAGAGCGCTCCTTGGCCGAAACCCATTTGGGCGAGCTCGCCGGGCACGACGCTCGACTCCGGCGGTACCCGGTCGGGCTGTACCGGGAGCTGAAAATCCGGCGAACCGCCGATCCCCCAGCGTTGCAAGTAGTCGTAGAACGTGCGGGTTCCCATCTTCAGCGCAATCTGCGCGAAATCGACGTTGCTCGAGAGCGCAAACGCGGTCGTCAAGTTGCCATATCCCGTCGCTTCGCTCTCGTTGTCGTGCAGCGTATAGTTGCCGATAACCAAATATCCCGGATCGTCGAAGTGCGAATCCAGCGTTACGGTGTTGCTGTCTAGCGCGGCCGCAGCCGTAAAGATCTTAAACGTGGATCCTGGCGGATAGAGCCCGTCCAGCGCCCGGTTGAGCAGAGGCGAGTCCGGATCGGCGTTCAGCGAGGGGAACTGCGCGTCGAAGTCGTTGGGATCGTAGCTCGGTACGCTTGCGAGGGCCAGTACCGCACCGGTACGCGGATCGAGCACGACCCCGGCGCCGCGCGGGTAGCGCGATAGCAGGTCGAAGAGTTTCGTTTGAATGCTCGGCACGATCGTCGTGACGACGTCCGCCCCTTGGTTGGCAATGGCGCTGCCTCGCAGCGTCGCAACGAGCGCAGCTAGCTGCGCTAGCGGGTCGCCGCTAAAGTCGGGCGCGCTGAGCGCGCGGTCGAAACTTCCTTCGATTCCGCTCGTTCCGTACCGTACTGAAGCGTACCCGATCGGCGCGGCGAGCGCGGCGCCGAGCGGATAGACACGCCTTGCCCCGACCGTTTGCGCAAGCACGGTCCCGTCGGTCGCGAGAATGCGTCCACGGCCGACGTTGAGCATCGCGTGGCGCGGGTTGGTGACCCGAGCCGAGATCTTGGGTGCCGCGACGAGCTGCACGTATGTCTGTCTCACCGCCAGCACGACGAAGAGTAAGACAAAGAACACCAAGAGATCGCGGATTGCCCGGTTCGTCACTCTTTTCGCGCGCTCGGAGTGGGCGTTTCGCGCAGCAGGACGATGCCGCTTGCCGTCTTCACGGCCATGTACGAGCGCGCGGGATCGAGCTCGAGCACTCGGTTGACGATTGCATGAACGGCCGAATCGCTAAGCTCCGCGACCGTCAGCAGGACGTCCACGCCCAACTCCGTCAGCAAGCCCGGAGCGACGAACGCGCAGCTGGGCAGGGTCTCAAAGTGACGCTCCTCGTAGGCGCCCTCCCGCCAAGGACCCCGCTTACCGAAGACCTGTGCGTGATAGTCCCAGGCGCAGAGCTGTTTCTCTTTCCAAACGAAATCGTCGCGTATGCAGAGCCGCCGGCAGGCGGCGCACTGCTCGAGCGGAACCGGAGGTTGCGCGAGCGCATTGACCATTTCGTCGGGAATATCTTCGACGTTGAGGACGCTGTGCTCGTCGAGGTTCTGGGGGTACGGGGAATGCCAGCCGGTCCGAATTAAAAGCTCGAGATCGCGGACCGATGCAACGAACGCGTAGTCGTCATCCGCCGGAAAGGTGCGGTCGATCCAATCGAAGAGAGCGTTGAGCGGGACGGCGACTTCCTGCCGGCTCTCGCCGAGGGCGAGTCCTACGGGTGTTGCTGCGACGGGTATCAGGTGCGCGGCGATTCGCCCTTCCTCAGGGCGAAGCGAATTGACGACGGCGAGCGTGCTTGCGTTCGCGCCGACGACGAATACCCGCGCCTCGCCCGGTACTACGACGCGATCGTCGCTCGAGCGCTGCGGTACTCTTGCAGGCTGCGCGGCGGTCCGGCCCGGCTCGTGAGCGCCTCCGCCAGCGCCCTCGCGGTATCGAGACTCGTCAAACACGCAATGCTCGCTTCGACCGCGGCCCGGCGAATCTTGTAGTCGTCGGAGATTTCGCGCGCGCCCTTCGCATCGTTGATGACCAAATCGACTGCACGCGAGGCGATCAGATCGAGAACGTGCGGCGATCCGTCGGCGATCTTGTTGATCGGCTCGCTCGCAATACCGGCTTCCTCGAGCACCGCGTGCGTTCCGGGCGTGGCGACCAGCGTGTGACCGAGTTCGGCGTACTTCCGCAACACCGGTATCGAATCAACCTTCTCCTCATCGGCGATCGAGACGAGGATGCGGCCGCCCGTGCCGGGCAGGCGGACGCCCGCCGCGAGGAATCCCTTGCGAAGGGCACCGCCGAACGTCTCGTCGATTCCGAGTACTTCGCCGGTCGACTTCATCTCAGGCCCAAGCACCGTCTCGACGCCCCGCATCTTGGAGAACGAGAAGACGGGCACCTTAACCACGACGAACGGGACGTGCTCGATCGACCCGACGCCATACTCCATGTCGCGTAACTTCTCCCCGAGCGCGATGCGCGTCGCTGCAGCGACGAGATTGACGCCCGTCGCCTTTTGAATGATCGGAACAGTGCGGCTCGCTCGTGGATTTGCTTCTATTATGTAGAGCTTTCCGCCGTGCAGGACGAATTGAATGTTGATCAATCCGCGGATCCGCAGCTCCGCTGCGATAGCGCGCGCGACGTCGGCAATTCGCAGCTCCAAGGCCGGCTCGATCGATTGAACGGGATAGACGCCGATCGAATCGCCGGAGTGTACTCCGGCGCGCTCGACGTGCTCGAAGATGCCGGGGATGAGGATATCCTCCCCGTCGAACGCGGCATCGACTTCCAGCTCCAGGCCGCGCAGGTACTTATCTACCAGCAGCGGTGCATCCGCAAGAATCGGGGGCGCCGATTCGGCGTAGGCGGCGAGCTGTGCTTCGTTATACACGATTTCCATCGCGCGCCCGCCCAAGACGAACGATGGTCGAACTAGCACCGGGAAACCGAGTTCGCGCGCGATCGCTCTAGCCTCGCGGAAGCTTCGGGCAGCCTTTCCTTCCGGCCGCGCGACGCCTAGCCGGTGAAGCGCCGCGTCGAACTGTTCGCGATTCTCGGCCATGTCGAGCGAGCGGCGGTCGCTGCCTACGATCGGCACGCCCCGGCGGCTTAGCTCCCCCGCAAGATTGATTGCCGTCTGTCCGCCAAAGGCCAACATCACGCCGAGAGCCCGCGTTGCACGATATGCCGCCTCGACCTCGTCCGCGCCGGGCGGCTCGAAGATCAGCGCGTCCGAGATATCGAAGTCGGTAGAAACGGTCTCGGGATTGTTGTTTACCACAACGGGAGAACGCCCGGCATCCTTCAACGCCCATGCGGCGTGCACGCAGCTGTAGTCGAACTCGATCCCCTGTCCAATTCGAATCGGACCGCTGCCGACGACGACGACCGCCTCTCGAGGCGTCTTGCGCATCTCGTCGAGCTCGCCGTTCGAAAGATAATAGTATGGCGATTTCGCCGGAAACTCGGCCGCCGCCGTGTCGACCATGCGGAACGACGCCGCGATCGGCCGCCCATTACGCCGCGGCGGCATATCCGTGAGGCGCGCCAGACCAGCCGTCGAGTAACCCGACTCCAGCGCGTCGTGGAGATCCGCTTCCGATGCTCCCGCGCGGATTCGCTCTTCGAGCGAAACGAGCTCGCTAAGCTCGTAGAGCCAGAACCGATCGATGGCCGAGAGTGAGTGGACGCGCTCGATCGTCTTAGTACGATCTTCGATGCCATGCCGATGCAGAAGCTCGCAAAGCGCGAAGAGCCGTTCGTGCGTTGGGCGCGCGACGATCGCTTCCAGCTCCGCGTCGCTCCAATCGGCGAGCCATCCCGTTAGCGTCTCGCGATTGAGGTCGAGTCCCCGCACCGATTTGAGCAATGCCGCTCGAAAGGTTCGGCCGATACCCATCGCCTCGCCGGTCGACTTCATCTGCGTCCCGAGCGCCGTGTCGGCGATCGGAAACTTGTCGAATGGCCAGCGCGGGATCTTCACGACCACGTAATCGAGCGTCGGCTCGTAGGCCGCCTTCGTCACGCCCGTCACGGGATTTGCGATTTCGTCGAGCCGCTGCCCGAGCGCAATTCGCGTCGCGATCTTCGCGATCGGGTAGCCGGTCGCTTTAGAAGCCAGCGCGGAGCTGCGCGAGACGCGCGGATTGACTTCGATGATAGCATATTCGCTGCGGTCCGGATGGAGTGCGAACTGGATGTTGCAGCCACCCTGGACGTCGAGCGCGCGGATCACGTTGATGCTCGCGCTGCGCAGCATTTGATACTCGAGATCCGAGAGCGTCTGCGACGGTGCGACCACGATCGAGTCGCCGGTGTGGACCCCGACGGGATCGATGTTCTCCATGTTGCAGACGACGATACAGTTACCCGCTCCATCGCGCAGCACTTCGTATTCGATTTCTTTCCAACCCAGCAGCGACGTTTCTAAAAGAACCTGATGGATCAGGCTCGCGTTCAGTCCGGCATCGAGAGTTGCGCGCAGTTGCGCTTCGTCGTAGACGACTCCGCCGCCGGTCCCGGCAAGGGTATACGCAGGGCGGACGACGAGTGGATAGCCGATTTGCTTCGCGAATTCTACGCCTTGGTCGATGGCGGTGACGATCGCGCTCTCGGGCACAGGTTCGCCGATCTCGAGCATCTTGTGCTTGAAGCGCTCGCGGTCTTCTGCGAGCCGTATCGTCTCGATCGGCGTTCCGAGCAACTCGACGGCGTAACGGCGCAGTACGCCCGCCTCTTCGAGCTCGACTGCGAGATTGAGCCCGGTCTGTCCCCCAAGGGTCGGTAAAAGTGCATCGGGGCGTTCGCGCGCGATGATTTCTTCGACCGACTCGACCGTGAGCGGCTCGAGGTAGACCGCATCGGCAACCTCGGGATCGGTCATGATCGTGGCGGGGTTCGAGTTGACGAGGACGACACGATGGCCTTCCTCGCGCAGCGCTCGGCAAGCTTGAACTCCAGCGTAATCGAACTCGGCGGCCTGACCAATTACGATCGGTCCAGATCCGATGACCATCACGCTGCGCCGGGGCATGCTGGAGCGACTTGATTAGTTGTTTGGCTAGAGCTCCCCTTTGGGGCTCAGGGTTGAAGGCGCGTAAACTGCCACATGCTGCCGATTCGAGCGTACTCTAGGCGATCGTGCATACGGTTGGGGCGCCCTTGCCAAAACTCGATTCGCGACGGTTCGAGCAGGTAACCGCCCCAGGAGTGGGGGCGCGGGACCTGTTCTCCTTCGAAACGTGCATCGAAGTGCGCGAAGCGCTCTTCGAGCGTGATATAGGCGTCGAGCGGCGCGCTCTGCTCCGATGCCCAGGCCGCAATTTGGTGGCCGCGCGGGCGCGCGTTGAAGTATTCGTCGGACTCATCCTCGGCAAGCTGTGTAACGTCGCCCTCGATGCGAACCTGTCGCTGAAGACGCGGCCAGTAGAGTACCGCAGCTGCGTGCGGGTTCGCGCCGAGTTCTACTCCCTTGCGGCTCTGGTAAGACGTGAAGAACCGCAGGCCGCGTGGATCGAGTCCGCGCAGGAGCACCATACGCGCGGAAGGGTGCGCCGTTGCATCGGCCGTTGCCAAGCACATCGCAATCGCGTCGAGGGAATCCGGGCCGCCGGCATCGTCGATCCAGCGCGCGAGCAGTTCGATCGGATCGTTCACGGGTATCGTCCGAGTCCGAAGCCGGCGAGAAAAGCAGCGAGCATTCCAAGCGCTCCGCCGACCGCAAAGCCCAGCGATGCGTCGACCCGCTTGCGCTGCAGCGCCGTAACTCGGCCCAGTCGCGCAAGCGCGTCACGAAGCTGCGTGGCGTTCTCCGCGCGAGCGTATGCGCCGTCGCTGGCTTGCGCGTAACCGCGCAGCGCCTCCTCGTCGATCGTCGCCTCCTCGTTCGTCCCGGGAATGAGCCCCCCGTTGGGCGTTCCGATGCCTACCGTGTAAACCGGAACGTGGTGCGCGCCGAGGTACTGCGCGATCTCCATCGGGTCCGTTCCTGAATTGTTGACGCCGTCGGTTATCAACACGACGACGCGGTGACCGGTGGACGGCAGCATTCGCGCGGCGAGCTTGAGCGCGTCGCCGATAGCGGTGGCGCCGTCGGGCTGCGGAACGTCGTCGAGCGCCGCGATGACCGATTGATGGTCCGCGCTTAGCGGCGCGACGACGCCGGCCGCGCCGGCGAACGAAATGATGCCGATCTTCGTCCCGGCCGGGCTTTCGGTAATGAAGGCTTGCGCCGCAGCCTTTGCAGCTTGCGCGCGCGTGGGAAAGACGTCGCGCGAGGCCATCGATCCCGACGTATCAATACAGATGAAGACCGAACCGTCCCGCACGGGGATCGGAACGGTCAAGCGAGGGCCCGAGATGCCTAGTACGACGCCGGCGAGCGCAACGATCCAGAGTGCTTGCAGCGCGCGGGGTATCCACCTCCGCGGCTTGGCGGCCGCGACGAAAAAATTGATGTTTGAATAGGCAAGATCGCGAGCGGTTGCGCGCCGCTGCAGGCGCGCGTAAAGCACGGCAAAGGCTGCGACGAGAACGATGCCGAGCGCGAGCCGTGCCGGGTGGTCGACGCTCACAGGTGTCGCAATCCGAATGCAGCGGCCAGCGAGAACGCACCGTCCTCTTCGCGGAGAACCCCGCTACGCCAATTTGCCGACTCAAAGCGACCGGCGAGCGCCGTCTCGCGCTCGCGCACCGCCTCGCGAAACGCCGCGCGCTCCCGCGCTCCGACATACGCCCGGACGCCACCGCCCTCGGTGCCGCGCATGCGAACGATCCCGCCGAGCGGTAAACCTTCGTACCAAGGATCGCGCGCGATCAGCGCCGTGCAGTCGTATCGCGAGCCCAGCTCTCCAAGATCGCGGTCGAGTTTCGCGTCGAGATCGTACCAATCGCCGATCGCCAGCAGCGCCGTGCCGCGCGGAAGCGCAGCGCGCGCAGTCCGCAGTGCGCTCGGCAGATCGAACTCGGCACCGCGAGCGCCGAGCGCCGCCGCTCGATGCGCGTGGCGCTGGAGCGCCGGCGGCGTGACGCCGCCGGCGTCGACGCGAATGCAACGATCTTCTCCAACCGCCGCACCGAACCAACTCTCTAAGGCCTCGCGCGCGGCTTCGAGCAGAGGCCGGCGGCGGCCGACTGCCATAGAGGGCGACTCATCGACGATTGCCGCTAGCGTAAGCGCGACGTCCTCGAGCACGACGCGCGTCTGAAGCTCACCGGAGCGCGCGGTCGCGGCCCAGTCAATCCGCCGGACGTCGTCACCCGGAACGTACGCTCGCAGCTCGACGAACTCGTAACCGTCGCCTCGATACACGGTTGGCGATCCCGCACCGAAATGGCGCGGACGCCGGCGCGCACGCAGCAACGCCTCGCGTAGCGTCACGGCGCCGGAACCGCAGCGATCAGCGCGTCAATCACGTCCTGCGCGGCAATGCCGTCCGCAGCGAGACGGTAGTTGAAGCCGATACGGTGGCAGAGCGCGTGCGTCGCAACCGCGCGGACGTCGTCGGGGAGCGCGAAATCGCGCCCTGCCAACAGCGCGCGGCCACGCGCCAAGAAGGTCAGCGCGAGCGTTGCGCGTGGGCTTGCACCGTAATCGATGAGCTCGGCCGCGTGCAGCGCGGCGCCGGAGCTCGAACGCACGATGACGTCGCGCGCTTGACGGCTCGTTGCAACCAGCTCGACGATGTATCGCTTCAGCTTCTCGTCTACGTGCACGGCGTGTGCCTGCGCGCGCCAAGTGCGAACGTCTTGAAGCGTGGTGACGGCGCGCACCGGCTGCGTGTCGGCAACTGCGAAGCGATCGAGGATTCGCAGCTCCTCCTCGCGCGAAGGATAACCGACGTTGACCTTCATGAGAAAGCGGTCCATTTGGGCGATCGGGAGCGCGTACGTTCCCTCGGAATCGAGCGGATTCATCGTCGCCATGACGACGAACGGATCCGGCAGCCCGTACGATTGTGGACCGATCGTCACTTGACGCTCTTGCATCGCTTCCAACAGGGCGGACTGTACCTTGGCGGGGGCGCGATTGATCTCGTCGGCGAGCACGACGTTAGCGAAGATTGGCCCCAGAACCGTGGCAAAGGCGCTTTCGCGCTGATCGAAAATCCGCGTGCCGACGATGTCGCTGGGCAACAGATCGGGCGTGAACTGGATACGCTTGAACTCGCCGTCGAGCGCGACTGCCAACGAACGGCAGGCGAGCGTCTTTGCCAAGCCTGGCGGTCCTTCGAGGAGGACGTGTCCGTTGCAGAGCAAGGCGAGCAGCAGCGCCTCGACGACGCTATCCTGTCCGACGATCGTTCGTCCAAGCGCATCGCGCAGATCGGTCAGGCCGCGCGCGACGATCATGGGGCCGATCCGATGTAGTGCTCGAGCGCGCGGCAGGTGTCGTCAATCGCCGCTCGCAGATCGCCGTCGTAAGTGAATGCACTCCGCTCCAAGGCCGTCAGAAGATCGCGCATCGTCGTGTCGTAGGGACCCGTTTGTCGTAGCACGTCGCTGAGCGTTTCGCCGTCAGAGGCACCCGCCATGCGCCAAATCGCTGCGCGAACGGCGACGGCAGTCGCGCGCGATTGCTGCGCGCGCAGGGCCGCGAGTGCAGCTTCGGCCTCTTCCCGGCGCGACCGCGCCCGCTGCACCGGCGCCGGCGACGGCGCAGGCACTGCCGTCGCGACCGGCCGGCGGCGGAAGAGCAGCACCACAATGGCAGCTACGCAGCCCAAGCCTAGCACCAATAAGCAGACCCAGAGAAAGAACCGCAGTGCCGCCAGCGTCGCCGCGAGCAGCGCGCCGGGGCCACCGCTAAGCGGCGCAACGGCACCACCGGTGACGCGCAGCCGAAGTTCGTTCGTAAACCATTGCTTGGGTTTGCCGTCGCGCGCGTCGATTGCTTGTAACGTCGCCGGCGCGATCGCGAGCGCGCCGCCTTCGTGCGCAACGACGGTGATGCTCTCGCGATAGAGCGTGCCGCGTGGACCGCTCGCCGTCTCGCGTTCGTCGCCGAGCAGCTCGAGCTGCGCGAGAATCGGAAGGTCGAGATTATCGATACGACCGACGCGCTCGCGTACGCGTAGCGTTACCGTCAAATGAAAAGGGGTATCGATTCTCGGTGCAGCGGTATCGGAACTGAGAACGAACGATTCCACCGTTAGCCGCTGCAGCGATTGCGCGCCGGCCACCGCGAACGCAGCTGCGACGAGGCAAAGCGCCGCGGCTAATCCGGCGAGAGCTCGTTTAGCCATTGCGCGAAGATCCGGCGCGCATCGAACGGGCCGGGGGAGGCTTCTGGGTGAAATTGCACGCCTGCAATCGGCAACGTGCGATGACGGAATCCCTCGTTGGTCCCGTCGTTGAGATTCGTCATGGTCGCTTCCAGCTCGGCGGGCAGGGACGCGGCGTCGACGGCGTAGCCATGATTGTGCGCGGTTACGAGGACGTCGCCTAGTACCAGATCCTTCACCGGTTGGTTGCCGCCGCGATGACCGTACGGGAGCTTGTACGTACGTCCACCACAGGCTAGTGCGAGCAGTTGGTGGCCAAGACAAATGCCATAAAGCGGTTTGCGGCCGACGAGCTTGCGAAGCAGCCCGATGGTTTCGGTTAAATCAGCCGGGTCTCCGGGTCCCGGCGAAATTACGACGGCCTGTGGATCGGATGCGAGCACCTCGGCTTCGGTCGCGTCGTACGGCACGACCGCGACTCGTGCGCCAAGCGCCGCTAGCTGGTCGATGATCGCGCGTTTCACACCGCAATCGATAAGCGCAATGCGCCACCGACGTTGCGTACCGACAGTAAACGATTCACGTGTGGCCACGCTCGGAACGAGCGCCTTCGTGTTCGCGTTGCGCACGTAATCGCTCAACCGCCGTTCGGCGTCGTGCAAAGCGACGTCGCCGACCGCAAGCGCAGCCCAAAGCGTCCCGTGTTCGCGCAGGGTAATCGTGATCGCGCGGGTATCGGCGCCGATCAATGCCGGAATGCCCTGTTCGTCGAGCCATGCGGGCAAATCAATCTTAGCCAGGTGATGCGACGGACGATAAGCGATCTGTTTGATGACCGTTCCGGCGACGCAGGCTCGCCGGTACTGCGCAGCGCTTCCAGAGATGCCGTAGTTACCGATCATCGGATAGGTGAACGTGAGAATCTGCCCGGCATACGACGGGTCGGTGAGCGCCTCTTCATAGCCGGTCATGCCGGTGTAGAAGACCGCTTCCCCAAGCGCGATTCCCTCGACGCCGAGCCCGTGACCGTCGAAGCGACTTCCGTCAGCGAGAAAGAGCGCCGCGCGGGATGCATCGCTCCTCACGCCGCACGCTCCGGGGCTCGATAGCGCACGGCACCGCCGACAATCGTCGCCAGCACTCGGCGGGGAAGCCGGCGCCCGGCAAAGGGCGTGCATTTTCCCTTCGATGCGAACGAAGCAGGATCGACGGTCCACGCCTGGTCCGCGAAGATCGTCACGTCAGCCGCTTCTCCAATCGCCAAGTCGCCGCCGCGGACGCCGACGATCCTTGCCGGATTCGTCGAAAGCATCTCAACGAATCGCAACAGCGGCAAATCGGGAAGTGCCGCAGCGTACGCGCCAACCGCAATCTCCAAGCCCGAGAACCCCGGTGCGGCGGGCTGCGAATTGCCGGTCTTCTCCTCCTTGGTGTGCGGCGCGTGATCGCTGGCAAACGCATCGATCGTTCCGTCGCGCACGCCCGCCCGAAGGGCTCGCACGTCCGCGTCGCTGCGCAGCGGCGGATGCACGGACGCGGCTGGGCCAAGCTCTGTAACCAACGCGCTGGTGAAGGTTAAGTGGTGCGGCGTGACCTCGCAGGTAACGCGAGCGCCGCGGGCTCGAGCGGCGCGAAGCTCGTCGAGCGCGCCTGCGGTTGAGAGATGCGCGAGATGCCAGGCTCTGTTTGTCTCGTGCGCGATCTGCAAGTCTCGCGCGACGATCGGCTCTTCCGGCTCGCAGTGCTCGATAAAGGGTGCCGGCAGATCGCGTGCTTGCAGCGCCGCGTAGCGTATCACGCGCTCGTCGGCAACCGTATCACCATCGTCCGAGAACGCGACGGCGCCCACCTTCGCAAGCGCCGCAAAATCGGCCGGCTCGGCGCCTAGGCGGCCGAGTGTAATCGCCCCGATCGGATAGACGCGGCAGCGGGCGCTGCGATCGATCGCCTCCATCAGTGCCGCTACGATGGCGGGATCGTCGAGTGCGGGACTCGTATTGGGCATGCAGGCTACTGCGGTAAATCCGCCGCGGACTGCGGCCTCCGTTCCGGTTTCAATCGTCTCTTTCTCGGGAAACCCGGGTTCACGCAAGTGGACGTGGATGTCGACGAATCCCGGCGCAACGATGGCGCCGCTCGCATCGAGCACCTCGTCTTCTTCGCTCGGCGCCAGATGCTCGCCGATTTCGGCAACCCGTCCGTTACGCAAGCGCAGATCGCGCAGTGAATCGAGCGCGCTCGCCGGGTTGACGATCCGCCCGCCCTTGATCAGGATGGATCTCATCGCGCGTTGACGAGCAGATCCAAAACGGCCATTCGGACGGCCACGCCGTGCAGAACTTGGCGTGCGTATCGCCATCCGGCAAACTCGAGCACGGAGTCGTCAAGCTCCACGCCCCGGTTATATGGGCCAGGGTGCATGACGATTGCATCTTTGCGAAGACGCCCCAAGCGGCTATGGTCGAGACGGTATCGCTCGACGTACTCGCGATCCGAGATCGGTGTCTCGACGAAGCGTTCGCGCTGGATGCGCAGCAGGACGACCGCGTCGACGTGCGGCAAGACCGCGTCGAAATCTCGTTCGACCGTAATCCGGTTGCCCGAATAGCTGCTGGGAAGGAACGATTCCGGCCCGACCAGGACGACCGAGGCGCCGAGACGCGAGAGCCCGCGTATCGTCGAGTGCGCGACGCGGCTGTGAAGAACGTCGCCGACGATTGCGATCGTGCGCTCGCTCAGCTCTCCGAACTCCTCGATCATCGTGTAGATATCGAGCAGCGCCTGGGTCGGATGCGCGTGAACGCCGTCGCCGGCGTTGATGACGTGCCCGTCGAACGCTAACGCCACCCGTTGTGGAAAGCCGGCTTCGTGATGGCGTACCACCACGACGCTGATCCCGAGGGCCCCGAGGGTCAGCGCGGTATCTTCAAGCGTCTCGCCTTTCGTGGCGAGGCTGAGACTTTTCGGCGCTAGATTGACGACATCGGCGCCAAGTCGCAACTCGGCGAGGTTGAACGACGTAAACGTGCGGGTGCTCTCCTCGAAGAACATGTTCACGCAGGCTTTGCCCGCGAGCAACGGGCCGGGAGGCGTTAGCTCGAACTGCGCGGTGCGTTCGAAGATCGTCTCAAGCTCCTCGGCGGTTAAATCGTCGAGATCGATGAGGCTACGGCGGATGCGCACTTAAGGATTCCCTTTACTCTGCGCGATCGTGATCTCGTCGGACGGCGCGACATTAGGCGCGAGCGTCACCTTGACTCGCTCGTCGGGCGTGGAAGGCGTAAAGCGCCCGACATAGTCTGGCTGGATCGGCAGTTCGCGCAAGCCTCGATCGACCAAGACGCAGAGCCGGATGGCTGCCGGGCGCCCCAAGTCGGTGACCGCGTCGAGAGCCGAGCGAATCGTACGGCCCGTATAGAGCACGTCGTCAACGATGACGACGACGCGTCCCGAAAGGTCGAGCGGGATCTGCGACTCGGGAAGCTCGTGCGATACCCGGTCATCGCGGTATAGGTTGATGTTCAGAAAGCCCAGCGCCGGCGACCGTCCGCTGATCGTTGCGATCTCGGCCGCGAGCCGCATCGCCAGCGCTTCCCCTCCGCGGCGCACCCCCAGAAGCACGAGCCCCTGCTCGGCCTCGTTGGGTTCGAGAATCTGATGCGCGAGACGCGCGATGATGCGTTCGATTTCCGCGCTGCGCGCGAGAACGCGAGCGGTGCCCGTCGTCATGCCGGCTCCTTCAGCTCGACCAAGGCCGCTTCCACCCGCGCGAGCTCGTCGCGATAACCTTCGAGCTTCTCCCGCTCCTTTGCGACGACGCTCGGCGCGGCTCTGGCGACGAACGCGTCGTTCTCGAGTTTCGTCTCACCGCGGTTGACTTCAGAGCGCAGGCGCTCGGCCTCCTTGCGATAGCGCTGCGCAAGCAGCTCGCGCGGAGCACGAACCGCGGTCGCGGCGAGCGCTTCTTCGGTGCCGTTTCCGGCCCGCGCGACACGCTCGATCTCGACTGTGGCGAGCAGCGCGAGAAGCTCCGACATTTCCTCGGGCACGTTCTCGGGAACGTCGAGGATGACTCGATCGCGCGGATGCAGACCGATCTCGGCACGTGCGTTGCGAGCGCGTTCGACGGCGCGTTGCAGGGCTTCAAAGCCTCGCGCATCATCCGGAAACGCCCGGACCTCCAGCGGATCGGGCCAGTTCGCCGTAACGATGGTTTCCCCGTCGTGCGGCAGCGCGAGCCAAACCTCTTCGCTGATGAACGGCGCGATAGGATGGAGCAAGCGCATCGCTGCATTCCAAACGTAAGAGAGCACTGCCGCTCGGGTCGGCCGGTTGATCGCGGCCTTCGTTGTTTCGAGGTACCAATCGCAGAACTCATACCACACGAAGCGCCAAATCGTTTCAGCGGCGTTGCCGAAGTCGTACTCGCGCAGCAAGTCGCCCATTCGCTCGATCGTCTCGCGCAGCCGGGTTAGAATCCAACGATCCGCGAGCGTCAGCAAAGTCTCCGAGGGCAACGTCATCGCCGGCGGAAGACCTTCGGGGAGGCCGAGGATGTAGCGCGTTGCATTCCAGATTTTGTTATTGAAGTTGCGAGCCTCTTCGCAACGCGACTCGTTGTAGCGCATCTCCTGGCTTTCCACGCGCATCTGCCGCAGTACCGAGATGCGAAACGCATCGGCGCCGTACTTTTCGACGAGATCCATCGGGTCGATGACGTTGCCGAGCGATTTCGACATCTTGCGCCCGATTGCGTCGAAAACCAACGGAGTGATAAAGACGTCGCCGAACGGGATCGCGCCCATGAAGTGGATGCCGAGCATCACCATTCGGGCGACCCACAAGAAGATGATCTCGCCGGCAGTGATCAGCACCTGCGACGGATACCAGCAACGCAGCTCGGCACTCTGCTGCGGCCATCCGAGAATCGAGAAGGGCCAGATCCCGCTTGAGAACCAGGTATCGAGCGTATCCGGATCGCGCGTTAGATCGCGCGTGCCGTAGGTCCGTTGCGCAATGTCGAAGGCCTCGGCCTCAGTTTCGGCAACTATCTCGCGCCCGTCGGGCGTGTACCAGACGGGAAGCTGGTGCCCCCACCAAATCTGCCGCGAGATGTTCCAATCTCGGATGTTCTCCAACCAGTGTTCGTACGTGCGGCCATAGCGCTCGGGTACGAAGCGTAACCGCCCGCTGCGATAGGCTTCCAAGGCCGGCGCGGCGAGCGAGGACATCTTTACGAACCATTGCAACGATAGGAGCGGCTCGACGATGTCGCCGCTGCGCTCGCTGGTTGCGACCGAATGACGATGCGGTGAGACCGCAACGAGCAATCCACTTTCGCGCAGATCGTCAACGATGCGGGCGCGGGCCTCGAAACGGTCGAGCCCTGCGTAGCCGCCGACCCCGACTTCCGCGTCGCGGATGCGCGCGTCGTGTCCGATTACCGACGGCATCGCCAACGAGTGGCGCACGCCGATCTCGTAGTCGACGGGATCGTGCGCGGGCGTCACCTTTACCGCTCCGGTCCCAAACTCGAGATCGACGGCCTGGTCGGCAACGATCGGAATCTCGCGTTCGAGAAGCGGCGGAAGCCAGACGGTGCGGCCGACCAGGTGGGCGTACCGCGGATCGTTGGGGTGAACCGCGATCGCGACGTCGCCGAGCATCGTTTCCGGTCTCGTCGTCGCGACCTCGATGCCGGTCGTGCAATCGTCCTTCGAAAATGGGTAGCGAATGCGCCAGAGCGTCCCTTCGCGCTCGACGTACTCGAGCTCAGCGTCAGAGACCGTAGAGTGCGCGGTCGGATCCCAGTTGATCAAACGCGTGCCGCGATAGATCAAGCCCTGACGGTAGAGCTCGACAAAAACGCGCCGTACGGCGGCCGAAAGGCCTTCGTCCATCGTAAACCGCGAGCGTTGCCAGTCGGGGCCGAATCCAAGCCGCCGGAATTGTGCCTCGATCTCGCCGCCGTAGGTCCGCGACCACTCCCACGCGCGCGCAACGAATCGCTCGCGCCCTAGGTCTTCGCGTCGCAATCCTTCGCGGCCGAGCTCCCGGGTGAGTACGGCTTCGGTCGCAATAGCTGCGTGGTCGGTGCCCGGGAGCCAATCCGCATTTTCGCCGAGCATCCGGTGATAACGCGTTAGCACGTCCATCGGCGCGTACGTCGACGCATGTCCCAAATGGGCTCGCGCGGTGACGTTCGGCGGCGGCATGCAAATGATGAAAGGCGGCCGCGCCGGATCGGGTTCCTCGTGAAAGTACCCGTTGGCTTCCCAACGCGCATACAGGCGCGGCTCGACCGCGTGCGGATCGTAGTGTTTCGGGAGATCCATCGGTTGGCCAGCGTTCCGCGCCGCTTCTTTGGCAGCCTTTAGGCCCCGAGCCTACGGAGATTCGGGGCTCAGATTAGGGACCAGATTTGGATCCAAATCTAGGAGCCAAGAGCCGAAGTTTACAACGGTAATCGAGGCTCTTGGCGACAACGAGTTGGGCCAAATGTGGTCCCTAAGCTGGCATGTCTTTCTTTTGTTCGTGATACACGAGCGTCGGCGATTCTTTCTTTTCGATAACGTCCTTATTGACGACGCACTTTTTCACGCCTTGCAGCGAGGGCAGGTCGTACATGACCTCCAGCATCGTCTCTTCGAGGATCGAGCGCAGTCCGCGCGCACCAGTCTTACGGCCCTGCGCCTTGGTCGCGATCGCTATCAGCGCCTCTTTCGTGAACTGCAAATCGACCCCGTCCATGTTGAGAATCTTCTGGAACTGCCGGACCAGCGCATTGCGCGGCTCCGTGAGGATTCGGCGAAGCGCGAGCTCGTCGAGCGCGTCGAGGGTCACGACGATCGGCAGCCGCCCGATGAATTCGGGAATCAGACCGAACCGCAGAAGATCCTCGGGCATCAACTGCTGGAGCAGTTTGCCGACGCGCACCTCGCGTTTTCCCTCCGGCTGCGCCCGAAAGCCCATGTTATTCGCCGCCACTCGCGATTCAATGATGCGCTCCAGACCGTCGAAAGCACCGCCGCAGATAAAAAGCACGTTGGTGGTATCGATCTGAATGAACTCTTGATGTGGATGTTTGCGGCCGCCTTGCGGTGGAACGTTCGCGGTCGTCCCCTCTAAAATCTTAAGCAGCGCCTGCTGTACGCCCTCGCCCGAAACGTCGCGGGTGATCGAGGGGTTCTCGCTTTTGCGCGCGATCTTGTCGATCTCGTCAATGTAGACGATGCCCTTCTCGGCGCGTTTGACGTCGTAGTCGGCCGCCTGGATCAGCTTGAGCAAAATGTTCTCGACATCTTCGCCGACGTACCCAGCTTCCGTCAGGGAAGTGGCGTCGGCCATCGCAAGCGGAACGTCGAGAATCTTGGCCAGCGTTTGCGCCAGATAAGTTTTGCCCGAACCGGTTGGACCGACCAGCAGGATGTTCGACTTTTGCAGCTCGACGTCGTCGGCCGTGCTGCCGGCGTTGATGCGCTTGTAATGATTGTAAACCGCGACCGCCAGCGATTTCTTCGCGCGCTCTTGTCCGATCACGTATTGGTTGAGAATGTGGTTGATCTCTTTAGGCTTCGGGATGTTTCGAAGCCGGAGGTTCTCGTCGACGTTCTTATAGAGCTCCTCTTCGATGATCTCGTTACAGAGCTCGATGCACTCGTCGCAGATATAGACGCCTGGCCCCGCGATCAGCTTGCGCACTTGCTCCTGCGATTTTCCGCAGAAGCTGCACTTTAGCTGGCCCTTATCGTCTCCAAAGCGAAACATTGCGCGCGGGGTATCCCTTCACTCTCACGCCGGTAACGGCAGACCTTCACGGTTTTCGATGATCTGGTCTATTATCCCGTATTCCTTAGCCTCCGCCGCGGTCATATAATAGTCCCGCTCGATATCCCTCAGGATCTGATCGAGCGGCCTCTTCGTCGTTTCTTGGTAGATCCGTGCGACCGTCTGCCGGGTAGCGATTAGGTCGCGGGCCGCGATTTCGACGTCGGTGGCCTGCCCCCCGATCTGCGAGACCCAGGGCTGGTGGATCACGATCTTGGCATTGGGAAGGGCCATCCGCTTCCCCGGGGCCCCGCCCGTTAAGAGAATCGATCCCATCGAGGCGGCGAAGCCCATGCAGATCGTTGCGACGTCGGGCTTGATAAAGCGCATCGCATCGTACATCGCCAATCCCGCGGTCACGCTGCCGCCGGGACTGTTGAGGTACATGTCGATGTCCTTCTCGGGGTCTTCCTTCTCTAGAAAGAGCAGCTGCGCGATCACGAGGTTTGCCAGGTGATCGTCGATCGCACCGCCGACGAAGACGATCCTATCCTTGAGCAGGCGCGAATAGATATCGTAGGCGCGTTCCCCGCGTGCGGTCTGCTCGACGACCATCGGTACTAAATGTCCCATCCTCCGTTCTAACTACGACGCCGTGCCGGGGGTTTCTTCGTCCACGGTGACGATCGCGTTGTCAATGAGGAAATCGAGGGTCTTGTTTCGCACGATCCCGTCGACCAGCGAAAGCACGTTATTGCCCAGCGCCTTGCGTATTCGAGCGGCGGGTTGACCGTATCGCCGTGCAAGCGCTTCGACTTCCGCGGAGACGTCGCCAGGCGTAGCCGTGATGTTTTCGGCCTTGGCGATCGCTTCGATCAGCAGCGCGGCCTTCACGCGCGACTCCGCCTCAGAACGATGCGCGGCGCGCAGCTCGGTTTCGTTGCTTTCGCCTGGGGGCGCCGCCCTGGCGAGGTCTTCGATGAGATGATTCAGTTCGTTCTCGACCATCGAAGCGGGCAACGGAAAATCGTGCGATGCCAGTAGCTTCCCGACGATTGCGTTGCCTACATCACGGCGCGCGCGGCCCGCTGCGACGGCTTCGAGCCGCCGCTTGACGTCCTCGCGTAGCTCTGCAACCGACTGGTCTTGCGAAACGGCCCGCGCGAAGTCATCGTCGAGAGGCGGCAGCTCGAGCTCCTTAAGCTCTCGCAGCGTCACCGTGAAACGTGCTTCTTTACCGGCGAGCTCAGTCGCAGGGTACTGATCGGGAAACCGGACTTCAATCTGCTTCGTCTGGCTCGGAAGCATTCCGACGATGCCGGTCGCAAAGCCCGGGACGAATCGGCCCTCGGCGAGCTCCACGATTTCGCCCTCTCCGCGCCCGCCTTCGAACGGTTTGTCGTCAACGAAACCCTCGTAATCCAGGGTCACCACATCGCCAAGCTTCGCCGGCCGCTCGACCGGCACGAGGGTGGCCCGTTCCTTGGCGAGCGCCTCGAGACTCCTCTCAACGTCGGCATCGGTCACCGTCGACGGCGGCCGCGACACAGTAACGCTCTTGTAGGTGCCCAAAGCGATTGAGGGCCGAACCTCGACCGTGGCCTTGAGGCGGGTCGGCCGTCCGCCGGTCTCTTCGACTACTTCAAACTTTGGCCGTTCGACCGGCTCGAGGTCGTGCTCGCGAATCGCCTTCGCGTATACCTCCGGAACGACCGCATCCACGGCCTCGTTCGTGACCGCTTCGCTCCCGTAGGTCTGCTCGAAGATCTTGCGTGGAACTTTCCCCATACGGAAGCCCGGCAGGCGCACGTTCTTCGCGAGCCGGCGAAAGGCGCGTTCCTCCGCGGCGGCGAGCTCCGATTCGCTGACCGAAAACTCCAGCGCCACGACCGTCGGGGCGAGATGCGTCAATGTAGATGCCGTCATGGAAAATTAGCGGAAGACGAGATTCGAACTCGCGACCCTCGCCTTGGCAAGGCGATGCTCTACCACTGAGCTACTTCCGCGCAATGTCGCTCACCGTTTTCGTCCTCAGTTACCTGGCTCTTACGGACGTTTGCGGAGCGCGTCGTGCGCTCCGCTGCACTCGATTCTGCGCCCTCTCGCCATCCGTGGCTCCAGGCGCATTCAGACGCCGTTCGAGCCAGGTAACTGAGATTTCCGAAAAACGTCTCGCTGGGTTGAAAATGTGCTCATTGTGACGGTAGCTCGTGGGCAAGCAGAGACTCGAACTCTGACGGGTCGCCCCACTGGATCCTAAATCCAGCGCGTCTGCCAGTTCCGCCACTTGCCCGGCGACCCCCATAGATAGAACGCACCCCGTGCTTTTCCTCCAGGGTCGCTCCTAGGAGCTGTCCCGAACGGTCGAAAAATGCCTTACTTAGCAGCGATGGGACTCAACGGAGGTCAGGGCTCAGACATTTCTACTGATGACTCTGCGCGAGGGGCATTGACCCGTCGCGATGCAATTGCCAGGATGCTAGCCGCGGCTGTGGCCTTGGGCGCGACCGCGGGCGGCGCCTCCGCTACAACGCTGGAAGCCGCCGCGGCGCATGGCGGGCGCTTCTTTGGATCGGCGGTCAAAATCGACCAGCTCAACACCCAGCAAGATTTGCGGGACGTCGTGCTGCGCGAATGCTGGCAGCTCGTCCCCGAGTACGAAATGAACTGGAGCTCGATCGAGCCCGCTTACGGCGAGCTTTCCTTCGGAAAGATGGATGAACTCGCGGCGTTTGCGATCCGCAACGGGAAGAGCTTGCGCGGGCACATGTTGCTGTGGCATCTCAGCGTGCCGCAATGGGCCGACGAAATGCTTCGCGATCATCCCGATTGGAATCTCATCGCGCGGTACTTTGCCTCCGTCATACCGCGATACGGCGACGTCATCAACACTTGGGAGGTCGTCAACGAGGCGATCGACGTCGGTCACCGCATGGACGGTCTGCGCGAGAACGTCTTTCTGCAGGCGTTCGGACCCGACTACATTAGCCGCGCCTTGCAACAGGCTCGAATCTTTGCTCCCAAAGGGCAGTTGCTCGTCAACGAGTACGGTCTTGAGTACGACAACACCGAAGAGCGCGCCCGGCGCTACCTTTTGCTGAAGCTGCTCGAGCGCTTAAAACAAACGAAGACGCCGCTCGATGGACTTGGCCTGCAGTCGCACCTCGATTTGACCAAAGGACACGTTTCGCAAACGGCGATCGTGCCGTTCCTCAAAGAAGTCGCGGATATGGGTCTCTCGATAACCGTCACCGAGCTCGACGTCAAAGAAGCCAACTACGTTGCGTCCGTGGCAGACCGCGACCGGATGGTCGCCGACGAAACGCGCCGCTACCTCGATATCGTCCTAAACCAGCCCAACGTCTTAGGCGTGACGACGTGGGGATTGAGCGACCGGCACTCATGGCTCCAGGTTACGCCGCAGGATTACGCCCGCTTTCCGGGTGCCTGGACCGACGGCAATGGTCCGGGCTTCAACCGGGGGCTGCCGTTCGATTCATCAATGCAGCCGAAGCCGATGTACTACGCGATCAGAGACGCCCTCTGGTACGCAAAACGCCTGCGTCAGATACGCCGCAAGTAGATGGCTCGCGTGTAGATGCGAGGCGAAAATCCGGATTGCCAGGCTTCGCCGACCGAAAAGTCAATCTCGGAGGTCTTGTCGAACGCGAAGCCGGCGTAAGGGCCGACCTGGTAAAGGCTGTAACTGGGATTACCCTCACTATAGCCTTCGAGCCCGAGCCGCCAGCTCGGAGATAATGAATGCGTGCCCCCAATGAAGGCCGCGTAGTCCTCGAGCTTCGGGCCGTAGTAACCATACCAATCCAGGCGATAGGGTCCGGAGAGAGAGCTGCCGTCGGTGCCGAGGCGAAGCTCGACTTGGTTTCCGCTCAGTTTGTTGGTCGGATCGTTAGGCACGAGGTTGGTGTACGTATCGTTGACCCCAAGCGAAAAATCGGCGAAAAGATTCTTGCGCTCTATCTGATAGACGCCGTCGAGTTCACCTCCGCCAAAGTTTCCCTTGACGGTACCGAGGTCGCCGCTGATGTAGTCGTAGCCGCCCGTAGCCAACGAGCCGCGAATGGCAAATCCGTTGTTCGTCCCGTTGTTGTTTGGCGGGCGCGGCAGCGAAACGGTCGCACCGATAAAGACGTAGTTGGCGAAGTCGAGCTGGCCTCCGGCAAAAAGCTCGACGTTGTTGTCGTCGGCCAAGACCGCCGCCGGCAGCAACGCCAGCATCAGGAAGCCCGCGGCGGCTAGAGCCAGGGCTCGCTCGACTCGACGTTTTCCTAGCGTTTGCGACAATTTGGTTCACCCCTCAACCCGCGTGCGCGGAAGGATAGCGTGCGTGTAGTTTCTCGCTGCTAGACCAGCAGCTTTTGCTTTTCAAGTTCCGCGACGGTCGTCTTGGTTCGATCGACCGGCGCTTTCGTTACGCTGACCCAGCTAATGAGCTCCTGCATCCCTTCGTCAAACGAGCGCTGGGGCTTAAAACCGAAGGTTTCGTCGATTTTCGAAATGTCCGGAAAACAATGGCGAATGTCGCCGACGCGGTACTTACCAAGGAATTCCGGCGCGATGTCTTTTCCGAGCATGCGCGCCAGCGTGGTCGCGATCTCGGCAACGGTAATTGGAGACCCGCTTCCGACGTTGAAAACGTCCCAGACAGCGCGGTCGCTGTCGAGTGCGGTTACAAAGGCATTGGCGACGTCATGGACGTGAACGAAGTCGCGCTGCTGATTGCCATCTTCAAAAACCAAAGGAGACTGGTCGTTGAGCAGGCGAGCGATGAAAATTGCGGCGACGCCCGTATATGGATTGCTCAGCGCTTGGCGCGAGCCATACGCGTTGAATAAGCGCAAGGCGACCGTTGGTATCTGCAAAGCACGGCCGACCGCGACGAACATTTCCTCGTGATCGCGCTTGTTGATTGCATAGATCGAGGCCGGCTTGAGCGGTTTTTCCTCCGTCGTCGCGACGGGGATCAGCTCTTCACCGTTGAGCGAGAGTTCCCAGCGACGTGCTGAAAGCTGATCGTGGCTTCGCAGCTCGGGCGCGACGATCGCTCCCGAGGGCAGGCGGTACGCGCCCTCCCCGTAGATCGACATCGACGAGGCCACAATCACGCGCTCGACCGTGTGCGGGCGCTGCGACAGAACTTGCAGCATTCCGGCGGCGGTCATGACGTTGTTGCGCGTGTAATCCACGATGTTCGTCATGCTCTGACCGACTCCGACGGAAGCCGCCAAATGAACGAGATGCGTCACGCCCTTGAGGCTCGCTTCGAAGAAATCGGCGTCGATGAGGTCGCCGGCAAGTCGCTTCGCTCTCGGGTCTAAGTATATCGGCCAGCCGTCGGCGTCGCGCTCGGCGTCACCGTGCACTTGCGGCAACAGGTTGTCGAGCACGCTCACCTCGTGGCCGCGGGCCAAGAGCCCGTCGACGACGTGCGATCCGATGAACCCGGCTCCGCCGGTGACGAGCACATGTTTACTCACGATTTGGCTCCCCGCTTTGGCTTAGAACGGCTGCTTGGTCTCTAATTTTCTTACGGATCAGCAGTTTGTTGGCGTCAATTTTCTCGGTGCGCTGCCACGCGAGTCCCTCATCACGCAGATACATGCGAAAGCCGATTATCAGCGGAATGATCCAGAGGAACCACCAAATGAAGGCGGAGAGCGGATTGACGCGGATCATATACCAAACGCGATCCTGCCATCGCGTCAGAACCAACCCCGTCCGGCGCCAAACAATGACGTAGAGCACGGCCATGAGTGCCAAGACCATGATAATATCGGCGCCGGACAGATCGATCGCCCACAGCGGCAGCCACTTATCGTGCACGAAGTATGCGTAGGCAGCAATCGCGCCGAGGAAAAGACCGACGGAGTTAATGCTCAGAGACAGGCACGGCACAAAGATTAGCCAGGACTTGAGACGCTGCCAGAAGTTCATCCCCAAATATCCCAGGGGCGCCCCCAGCGATTGGAAGAAACCGCAGACCCAGCGTTTGCGTTGGGTGATGCCTTCGCCCCAGGTTTCCGGCACCTCCTCGATGAGAGGACTTTGGAGGATACCGAGGCGCTTACCGTTCATCCAGTACCGCAGTCCGATCTCGGGATCTTCGATCGTTATCCACGGATGGAAGCCCCCTAGCGGAATCAGATCCGATACGCGATAGAACAGCCCCTTACCGAGCAGCCAGTATGGCTGGCGTCCGTGCGCGGACAAGTGCGGGTACATCCAACCGTCCCAAGCCATGTGATCGAAGGCATGCCACGCGGCAGCCTGCGATTTGTTCAAATTGCCGGCGACGTTGAGGGATTGCAGCACATCGTAACGTTTAAAGCCGATAACGGCCCCCTTGAAATGATCTTTCGGCGGACAGCTGTCGGCATCGATGTAGTTGATCGCGAGATTCTTCTCGCCCTTGAGCTCTTCGGCGGTGTGGTAGAGCGCATAGATCAGCTGACGCGTCTTCTTCGGGGGTAGGAACCGATCGCCGGCACGACGCCCTTGATGCCACCAGTAGGCTTTTGGATTAGCATCCCATGCATCCCAGACGATCTGCCACGACGAATCGGTGGTGGGCGGTACCTCGAGCATCTTGAGAAACGGAAACTCGGCCATGAGCCGGCGAAGGCTCACGATCGTTTCGGCGTCGTCGCTGTTCGGGATTGCGACGACGCGGTATCGGTCGGTCGGGTACTCGAGCTTCGTGAGCGAGAGCATCGTCGTGCGCATCGTCGTTTCCAGTTCACGCAGAACCGGATAGAACAAGACGATGTACGGCCACTCGCTCTCCGGCTCCGAAACCTTCTCGTTCATGTCGACCCAGTCGACGGGGAGGCTGAAAATGTACGCAGTCGTGAGCAGGCCCAGCGCGTAAAACGCCTGCGTCGCGATATACACGACGCTATATGCTACAAGAAGTACTAATAAGGCGGTTGTCATGGTAAGCCTAGTTTCTGTTTTCTCCGGCTCAGCGGGCGAGAGTCTCGGCTCCGCGCGCCGCGGTCCGAAAGTAGTTCAAGGTTGCGGAGAGCCCCTCGCGCAGCGCTACCTTAGGTTCCCAACCAAGCTGCGCGCGCGCACGTCCGATGTCGGGCCGACGGCGCGTAGGATCGTCAGGCGGCAATTCGCACGCAATCGTTTCGAGCGGTACGCCCGCTACGTCCGAGAGGATGCCGGCGAGCTCGTTGATCGTGAACTCATCCGGGTTACCCAGATTTACGACGCGTTCCGCGACCGCATCCCGCTTTGCGAAGCGCACGATTCCCTCGACGAGATCGGTGACGTAGCAGAAGCTTCGCGTTTGGCGTCCGTTGCCGTAGACCGTTAACGGCTTGCCGGCTAGCGCCGCCAGACAAAAGTTAGGGATCACACGACCGTCGCCGGGCTGCATGCGCGGGCCGTAGGTGTTGAAGATTCGTACGATCCGCGCGTCGATGCCGAGCATTCGAATCGCCGACGTCACGTACGCTTCGGCATAGCGCTTCGCCTCGTCATAACATGCCCGAACGCCGATTGGATTGACGTTCCCCCAATACGTTTCGCGCTGCGGATGCTCCAGCGGATCGCCGTAGACCTCGGAGGTCGAAGCGAAGAGCAATCGTGCACCGCTTTCATTGGCAAGCTTTACGCCGTGCATCGCGCCGACCGCGTTGACGGACATCGTTGCGAGCGGTTCCCGCCCGTAGTCCACCGGACTCGCGGGAGATGCAAAGTGCAGGATAAGCTCCGGCTTCGCGGCGCTCTGCGCCCAGGTCCATGGCAACGAGACGTCGGCGTGGACGAATTCGAAAGGCAGATCGCTCCCGATGTGCTCGAGGTTGGCAGGCGATCCGGTTACGAAGTTGTCGACGCCGACCACCCGATCGCCGTCTGCGAGGAGCCGATCGACTAGGTGCGACCCTAGAAAGCCGGCGGCTCCGGTGACCAATACCTTCAAGGGCGCTTCATTCGACGGCTTCCACGTAAGCTAGATCGACGAGGCTCGGTTCTTTCGCGCGTCCGACGCCGATGTAGCGTAACCCCTCGAGGGTAACCTTCTCGGCGTCGAAGATGTTACGCCCATCGAAGACGACGTTTCCGCGCATCAGCTTTCGAACGATCCGGAAGTTGATGCTCTTGTACTCGCTCCATTCGGTCGCCAGTACGAGCACGTCGCATCCGTTGATTGCTTCGTACATGTCCAGACAATAAGTGACGTCGTCGCCGACCCTGGCCCGCGCTTCGTCGATCGCAATCGGGTCGTGAACGTTAACCCGCGCGCCCGAGCGCAGCAGCAAGTCGATCAGATGAATCGCCGGAGCTTCCCGAATATCGGAGGTGTTGGGCTTGAACGCGAGCCCTAGCACGCAGACGGTCCGGCCTTCGACCGAGCCGTCGAGGGCCTTTTCGATCTTCGCGAACGTGCGCGGGATCTGCGAGCGGTTGACGCTCTCAACCGAACGTAGGAGCGTGGCTTCGTAGTTTCGGCCGTGCGCGGTCCTCTCCAACGCCCGGACATCTTTTGGAAAGCACGAGCCGCCGTACCCGATCCCGGCGCTCATGAACTGCGTGCCGATGCGATGATCGAAGCCGATCCCACTTGCAACCGACTTGACGTCGACGTTGACGAGCTCGCATATGTTTGCGATCTCGTTCATGAACGAAACCTTGGTGGCCAAGAATGCGTTGGCCGCGTACTTAATCATTTCGCTCGTTCGAACGTCCGTTATGACGAACGGTGCGTCGAGCGGAGCGTAAAGCTCGCGGATGATCCCTTCCGTTTGCGGATTGCTGGTGCCGACGACGATGCGATCGGGGCGCATGAAGTCCGCGACGGCCGATCCCTCACGGAGGAACTCCGGGTTGCTTACGACGTCGACGCGGTGAGGTTCGACGGCATTCTCTGCGACTATCGCCGCGACCATCTCGCAGGTATCGACCGGCACGGTCGATTTCAAAACAACGATCTTCGGGCCATTGAGTTGACGACCGATCAGCGCCGCGACGTCCCAGATCGCCGAAAGATCGGCATGGTCGTCGTGTCGCATCGGCGTTCCGACGGCGATGAAGATTATTCCGCAGTCGCGCACGCCCGCTTCCACATCCTCGGAGAATGAAAGCCGGCCGGCGTGATGATTGCTCGCGGTCATTTCGAGCAGGTGTGGTTCGAAGAACGGCACTTCGCCGCGCCGCAGCATCGCGATCTTATGCGAATCGGTATCTAGGCAAATCACCGCTTGCCCCAATTCCGCTAAACACGTTCCGGTGACCAGCCCTACGTATCCGGTTCCGATGACGGCGATCTTTCGTCGGCCGTTCGAGTGATGAACGGGCATTGATTCAGCGACGGGATGCCGGTGCAAGCCATTTGTCGTCACGAGCGTGGATGCGGGAGGCGGTAATGACGGACCAAGCGTTTCCATCCTCGTCTCCTTTTCGACTGATGAGTGGTCGACGGGTGACTTAAGTCCCACAGTATTGCTGCTGCCTGCAAGCCCTTTTTTGCTTCGAGAGAGCTTCTTCCTCCCGGCGGCTACAGCGTTCACTCGAGCTCAATCCGAATCGGGAGGCCGCAGATCGAGGGGTTCGAGTTTGAAATAATTCTCATCAAGCGGAGCATGTATCGGCACGAACTTTCGCGGCGCCTGCGAGAAGTCGAACGCATCGTCAGGCGGATTGGCTCGCACGTCGCTACCGTGGGGCAGGTTCATCCTTGCAAGTCCAAAAGTGTTCTCGACGAACTTAAGGATCGTGCCGTGCTCGTAATGCACGTGCGAAACGTAGCCTTCTTTTGCGTACGGTGAGATGATGAGCATCGGAAGCCGAAAGCCAAGCCCCGCGTCGTCGAGGTACTTTGGCGGCTCGGGATCGTACCAGCCGCCGTAATCATCCCAAAAAATGAAGATCGCAGTCGAGCTCCAGTATTTCGACCGGCCGATCGCGTTGACGACAGATGTAACCCACGACGGACCCGTTGCCGAACCCGATCCTCCGTGATCGGAGTTGGCGAACGTCGGCGTGATCCACGTTACGTCGTCAAGCCTGCCTCCTCTGCCCATGACATTGAGGAATCTGTTGGGTGGCGTCAGGATGTGGAGATTCCACTTGGATGGGGAGTAGCAGATGTGTGCGATCGTCTGATAGGCGCTCCAGATGCCGCGTCCATCGGACGACCCACTACCGTCGGCGTCAATGCCTTTGTGCCCGCACGGCGCTTTGGTATTGCCTCCGATCGGCGTTGCATAGAACGACCACGACAGGCCGGCTTCGTCGAGCTCGTCGCCGAGCGTCGTTGGATCCCAACACGGGCGGACTGACCCCTTCGGCCAAGCCCGGTGCAGGCCGAGAATCGAAATTTGATCGCCGGCTCCTCCGGGGCAGCCCCACGCAAACGCCGGTTTGCCGATCGACCTGTCCGGGTTCACGCCGGCAATGATGAACTGATGGGCCATGAAGCTGGTCGAATCGAAGTTTGACGCGTACATCTCGTCAGCCAGCACGTACTGTCGCGCCATCTCGAAGTACGGTTTCGTTTCTTTGTGCGGCACAAATGCGTACGGCGGATACTCGATCGGGCACTTGGGATGGCCGGGGGTGTTACAATTCCACGTCTCATGGTTGAAGCCGTCCATTCGGCAATCCGTGCCCGGAGTTTCTCCGTTGCCGTGGCAGGCCGCTACGAATCCATTTGGATTATGCTCGAGATCCCAGGTCGTTTCTAAGGGGATAGGCTTGAGGTCGATCTTGATTTTCTTCTCGTCCTTCGAGCCGTAACCATAGTTCGCGGTCTTCGCGCCGGGATAACCGTAGAACAGGTTGTTGAAGCTGCGGTTCTCTTGGATGATGATGACGACGTGCTGAATCTTGCTTTTGGCGTGACCCAGTTCCCGAACCGCCGAGCCACCTTGATAGACGGCGGCCGGCAACGTCGACGGCGTGCCGAACCCGGCCTTCCCTCCGCATGCGGAGAAGCAAAACGCCACGGTCGCGGCCAATAGCGGCCGGCTCCGGACCGGAATGCGACGCATTTAGCTCTCTCCTTAGAAGTGGCGGGCTACTCGCGGTAATGTTATGACGAAGCCGGCAGGAATTCCCCCTGTAAACGTTGTCGCAAGTCATCTTTTATTGACGATTCTTGATCTCGGCGGCTCGCTGGTCTCGCCTGAGCCCAGAACTCGGCACGAGCGGCTGCGAAAAAACATAAGAAGTCGTGAAAATTTGGTACGAATGTACCAAGGGAGCGCAAAGCGCGCGCTCCAAGCGTTCCATTGCTCCAGTGCAAGTTCCACGCTGCTGAAACTCCACGGGGCAAGGACCGCCCCAGAAATGGGGCGGTCCTCTCTATTTACACGAGCTGTACAAGTCATACGAGCGATACAAGCGCGCAGATCAAACGAGCGCGGCGAATCGCCGCAGCGATGTCGTTAAGGGGGGACCGGCAAGCCTAATTGCCAAAGCCCCATCCTCTTACGACCGTCGCACCTCTCTTGAAAGGTACTGCCCATGCGAATCGGTTTCACGGCGCACAACTTCGTGCGCTTCTGCGCTGCCGGCGTTGTCGCGGCGCTTGCAGCGGGTTGCAGCGGAGGGATGACGCCTTCCACCAGCTCGCAGCCCGCAGGCTATACGGCGCCTCTCCAATCGAACGAGGGTGCGGCGTATGTCCAACGCCAGATTGCAGCTGGAAATTTCATAGAAGCTTGTCCTGACATCGTCTTCGGCGAAGGGCGTTGCCTCGCACTGGGATTGAAAGATAAGTCTCGTGCACCTCGCTCCGAAGCCGGCGTCAACGGCTCGGTGCAGGGCTGGGGACCCTCGCAACTTCAAGCGGCGTACAACATTACAAAGGATGCGCAGAAAAACCGCGGCGGCCTTGTCGCTCTCGTCGAAGCCGGTGGAGATCCGAGCCTAGCCGCGGATCTCGCGGTCTATCGCAAACAGTTCGGATTGCCGCCGTGCGGTCGCAAGTCGGGCTGCCTTACGATCGTAAACCAAGAAGGCAAAGGTAAGCCGAAGCCGCCGGTAATCAAGGGTTGGCTCGCGGAGCAGTCGCTCGACGTCGACATGGTTTCCGCAAACTGTCCAAACTGCAAAATTCTCGTAGTTGAAGCGAGCACAAGTTTGGGCAAAGCCGAGCGGACCGCAGAGAAAGCGCATCCGGTGGCCATTTCTAACAGCTGGGGCGGCGGCGAATTCAAGGGCGAGAACCCTTCCGAACATCGCCTATTCAGCGATCCCGGCGTCGCCATCACCGCCTCATCGGGAGACGGCGGATATGGCGTGATCTTCCCGTCCTCAGCGAACACCGTGACGGCCGTCGGCGGCACCTCGCTCTTTACCGCTAAGGGCTCGCGCGGCTATACGGAGACGGTTTGGGGCGGCGCAGGCAGCGGCTGCAGCCAGTACATTCCCGAGACGTCGTGGCAAGCTCCAATCGAGCAGCAACTGGGCGGCTGCACCAACCGCATTACGTCGGACGTTGCGTATGAGGCGGACCCGAATACCGGCGTAGCCGTCTACGAGTCGATCCCGGGTGACGGCGAATCACCCGGGTGGCAGGTCTGGGGCGGCACGAGCGTCGGCTCGCCGGCGATCGCCGCGATTTACGCGCTCTCCGGCAATACCCCCGGCATTCCCGCGTCGCTCGCGTACGCTAATCCTAAGGACCTCTACGACGTAACCAGCGGCAGCAACGGGCAATGCGCACCGTACGACTACCTATGCACCGGCGAAGCCGGTTACGACGGACCGACGGGGCTCGGAACACCCAACGGATTGGGCGCCTTCTAGCCGGTGCGTCGAACATCGCCGGTAATACGCTTACTGGCGATCGCCGCTGCGCAGCTCCTCATCACGAGCTGCCGCAGCGGCGGCCTCGGCTCGTCCGCCGAGCTACCGAACGCAAACGGGCGGCGAGATCCCGTTGCAATCGGCCGCCTCGCGCACCCGATCGACAAGATCGATCACGTCGTTATCATCGTTCAAGAGAATCGGAGCTTCAACGATCTCTTTTACGGCTACCCGAGAGCCAGGACAAAGAAGTACGGCTACGATTCGAAGAACGAGCGCATTAAGCTCAAACCGATCGGTTTGGCGACGTCGTGGGACCTCGAGCACAATGCCGAAGGCTTTGAAGCGGCATGCAACGGCACCGGCAGCGTCCCGGGTACCAATTGCCGGATGAACGGGTTCGATAACGAGACGTGGACCTGCGGCACGGCAAGCCAACCCAAGTGCCCGATCAAATATCCGCCGTACAGCTTCGTTCCGCAGTACGAAACCGCGCCGTACTTTTCGATGGCGCAGCAGTACGTCTTAGCCGATGAGATGTATGCCTCCAACTTTGACTCCAGCAGCTACGTTTCGCACCAATACATCATCGCGGCGCAAGCCGGAGCGGCAATCAACTACCCGGTGAGCAACTGGGGTTGCCCGGGCGGACCTCCGGATTGGGTCTACACCACCAACGCTCAACGCGGCTACGGAGCGAAGGTTCAGGACTGCTTCGACTACACGACGCTCGGCGACGAGCTCGACGGAGCCGGTCAGCCCTGGGCGTTTTATGCCGCGCCCGTCCAAAGCGGCCCGGGCGGATCGTGCGGCGCAAGCCGAATCGAGGGCGATTCGTATAAAGAGAACAACGGTATTTGGAGCGCCTATCAAGCGGTAAAGCACATTTGCTACGGCGCCGACTGGGGTCAGGACGTTATTTCTCCACAGACCAAATTCTTCACTGACATCCAGAATGGTAACCTTCGCGCGGTCACCTGGATCGTGCCGACCTGCGCGAACTCCGACCATCCGGGCTGCAACTCGGACACCGGTCCTTCATGGGTAGCCTCGCTCGTCAACGCGATCGGCGAATCGCAGTTCTGGGACTCCACCGCAATCTTTGTCTTCTGGGACGATTATGGCGGGTTTTACGATCCAGAGCCGCCGGCCTACCTTGACTACGACGGTCTCGGCGGCCGAATCCCGATGCTGATCGTTTCACCGTATGCCAAGCAGGGCTTCGTTTCGCACGTTCACTACGAACACGGCAGCATTCTCAAGTTCGTCGAAGATCGTTTCGGCTTAACGCCGCTATCCGCTAGCGATACGCGGGCCACTTCACCGGCCAGAGATGCCTTTAACTTCTCACAGTCGCCGCGCGCGTTCGTGCCGATCTCGAGCAAGTACGGCAAGAGCTTCTTCTTACACCAACCCGTCGATCTGCGGCCGCCCGATACGAACTAGGAGTTTTCGGACTCCTAGGGCGTCACCTGAATCGCCGTCATGCTCCATGGCGGCAGTGTAACCGTCAGATTCCCGCTCCATCCGGGCAGCGGCGTAACGAGCGGCGCGCTCCAGATGCCTTGCTGCGAATTGTCGTAAAGCTTCTTGTCATAAGTCACGACCGTGCCCCCCGGTCCATACGCCTGTCCATCTATCGAGATCGTGGCGCCGATCGCGTCCGCCTCGTCGAGGTTGAAGATCAGGAGGGCGCAGCCGCCGAGATAGGTCGAGGCGTAGGCACGCACGTTCGACGAGCCTTCAACTGAAACGCCCAGCATGCTCTCGCCGGCACGAACGAAGTAGGAGGCGACGTGAAAAGCATTCGCCGTCGCTACCAGCGTCCCGAGCGGGGCGGAGTCGCCTTTGCAGCCGTCCGGGTTGTCGTCCGAAAAAATCTCAGCGTCGCCGTAGTCTTGCCAACCGTACAGCACCTTGCGAAAGTCGCCCCCGAGCCGCGAGGATTGCAGCCCGTAAAGGCGAGATGCCAAGTCGCGCGAGCGACGTCATCGTTGAGGAGCTCGCCGATGACCTGGCCGGCGTAGAGCGCCTGCGTGATCGACTGACACTGCTTGCCGCAGGGGCCCGTCGCCGAGCCGATCTCGCCGAGATATAGATCGGCGCGTTTGGACGACCGGCGGTCGCAAGTTGCGCCGTCGCTGCATTGACGAACGTCGTGATCGCGGGACCGGCCTGGTCAATGAGAAAATCGTCGTCCACGCGCCCATGCTGCGGATAATAGTGGAGTTCAACGCAATCGTAAAGAGCTCGAGAAAAAACCACTTCGTCCCAATGGTTGTGCGTGTTTTGCGGATCGCCGTCAACGCAGACTTTGATCGGCGTTGGCGATGCGGCGTGCATCGCATTATAAAAGGCCCGCTCGTTCGCCGCGTACTGCGCGGGGTCGCGGTGCTCAGAGTAGAGGTCGACCGATCCCTTCGTATACTGCTCGTTGCCGACGGTCCACCATTGGATGCCGTAGTACTTCGTTGCGTTCGCGTATGCAACCCAAGAGGCTGCCTCAGACGGATCGCCGCCCCCGGTGCATTCCAAGTTTGAGCCGTAGTTCACGGTAACCGCGACGGTAAGGTTTGCCGGGAGCGCGATGTCCTGCATGAAGTTGTCGAACGTCGATTTCGGATTGGCGTTGCCGGCGCAGGCGCCCGGACCATCCGTTCCGCTTTTCCAATGGTAGATGTCGGCCTGGGAGCCGCCCGGGTACCGCGTCTGCGTGATTCCCGAGCTCAAGAACGACTGGTACAATCCCGAGAGCGTATCGTTGAACCAGTTGTCCGAGCCGGCACCCATGATGCCGACGTTGACCGGTGCTAGCACCTGCGAGGGATGCACGTCGATCGTCGAGCCTGCGATCGCCCGTCCGATGACGACGGTAGCGCAAATAAAAAAGGCCGCCAGGTGAGTACCGAACCTCATCCTTACTCCTCGCTGCAGGAAAAAGTGATGTTCGTAACGTGTGTGTTGTGGTGGGCCGTCGTTGAGATGAAGACAAACGCCCGAGTCGCCGTGCTCGTTGCGAGGGGTTTCGGATCGCGGTGCCGGCTGGGGGCTCGGAACGCGTCTTCACGCTAGCACGAGCTTCCAACAAATGGCCGCGCTACCGTCTGCCCGGCGCTGCGCAGGCAGAAGACTTCGCTCGCTTCGCTCCTTCGGTTAGTAGTCGATCGTCTTCTGCAGGGTGTTTTGATCTACCGGACGGCGTGAACGCGCACGGTCTGGTCGAAGCCTTTGAGCGTGACTAAGCCCAGGTCTTGAAACGTCAGCTTTTTGCCGATGCACAATTCCGCGACTACGTTTGAGACAAGACTTTGCTCGGGATCGGCGTGCGAACAAAGTCTGGCTGCTAATTGAACCGTCGATCCAAAGAGATCGCGCTCACTTTCCACCGGCTCTCCCGCAGCGGCACCAATTCTAACCTTCACCGAGCATCCGTTGTTATGCCAAGCGTGTTTGGATAGCGTCAGGTGAATCTGAGTTGCACACCGCACTGCTGCGGCCGCCGAAAAGAAGGACGCCATGAGGCCATCTCCCGTGTGCTTGACTTCGCGGCCCCGGCATGATTCGAGAGCGGCTCGCACGACGTCGTCATGAACCTTAAGAAGCACCATGCTAGCCTCATCACCAAGGCGTTGCGTGAATGACGTCGAGCCGACGATGTCCGTGAAGAGAACGGTGCGGATGCCGGAATCGCGTTCGTTGCCGTTGCCCTCAGGAACAAGGGCCGCACCCTCAGAATTCACTTCGCACCCGCCAAGGAAGCCTTCCGCAACCTCCGGCGCTACCTCGATAATTTTCTCTGCGACGAGTCCGTGCGCTTCGCGATGAACGCTCATTGCGGCCTCAGGGTTTGGAGCGCTGCAGAGGCAAAAGACCTTTCCTTGCGCTTCGTTGAGCCAATACTTGTGATAGACGACGCCGTGTTTATCTTGAGTTGCAACATCGGCCAAATGTGCGGCCGCGACGGCCGCCGCCGTGGCTCCCGGAATGTCGTGGATGTCCATATACGTCGGCATACCGAAATCCAAGCCTCCGAGTTTACGCCGACGTGCCTTTAGACACGGACATTTCCGGCGGCTGTCGTAACGTCTGATAGACGACGCAGTAGCGCTCGGTCAACTTGATCAGAGCGTTGAGCTGGTCTTCAGGCGCATCCGTGTCCAGCGCAAAGTCAATCCGAATGCGGCTGAAGCCAACTGGTGCCTCTTTGGCGACGCCTAACGTTCCTCTAAAGTCGAGGTCGCCCTCAGCGCGGACAACGCCATCTCGAAGGTTAATCTCCAATGCGGTCGCGACGGCGCTCAGGGTCACTCCAGCGCACGCGACTAGCGCCTCAAGCAACATATTGCCCGAGCAAGCGCTCAATCCAGTTCCGCCAGTCGCGGGGTGCAGCCCCGCTTCGACGAGCGCCTTACCTGTTTGGACGCTGCAGGTAATGCCTTCGCCGAGATGGCCTTCGGCTTTGAGGGTAACGAGCGCGGCGTCCGGCTTTGCTTTATACAGCTCTTTTATCGGCGCTTGAGTCGCGCGAAGCCCTTCAGAGTTCATAGCGATATGCCCTGAGATCCATAAGGCTAAGCTCGGTTCGCCATCAAGCGGGCTGCCCCCGCTACGAGCGCAGCCTCGGGTCTTCAATGGCGTTTTTGCGTTTGTCCGACGCGGTCTGAGGCGGAAGCTTGACGGGGTGTGCGCCGGACAATTACCAAACGTGCAGCTGTCTAACGTTACCGGTCCGCGCGCTGCGTACACAATCTCGCAATTTTCAAAGAGGCAATGCGTAAAGCCGTTTCCATCCAGAATTACTCGCTCTCCCGAAAGCGTGGTATCGCTGTAGGTTGCGATTAGAAATCCTCCACTAGGCAGGGAAATGCGCGGTTCGGCACTTAGTCGTGATTTCGCTCGGGCTTCCGAATAGACCGCTGCCGGCGACGATGGTGACGAAGATGCCGCTTTTCTGGGCGAGCTTCTTGAGCGGCGGCAAGAACCCGAGCTTTCCGGCAGTTGCCAGGACCGCTGATAGAAAGGGCGATGAAAGTGAGCGATTCAAAGAACAAAATTGATGCCATATACGACCTGCGTCAAGCGGCTGAAGAGAAAGCCCTAGCTGAGAAGGCCGTCGACGACGACCCTTCTTGGGAGAACCGTGACGTGCTACTCGAAAAGCAATCTAAGCTCGAGGCGAAGACCGTAAGCGCGATCGTAGTCTGCCATGAGTGCGGGCACGAGCATCTGCCCGAAGCGCCGCACCGTAACTAGCCATCACTTGCGGACCTTTTTCATCGGCCCACCTTAGATTCTGCGGTATTGTTCCTCTTGACCTCACAAGGAGACGCACATGCGCCTTTCCCAAAAGGTTCTAATCGCCGCTGCTGCAACCACGGCGATAGTTGTCTCGGCCAGTACTGCCATTGCGCACGTCAATGGCAGCACCGTGGCATCTAACGCTTGCAGCAGCTGCGGCGCGAAGCTCTCGGTCCGGAAGCGCTTATTCTGCGATCGATGCCTTCCCGATCGCCGCGAAGAGGCTCTGCGGGCTGCGATCCCAGCCTTTAAAGCCGCGGGGCCGGCCAAGATCGCGGCCATGCGGGCAGCTGGCCACGATCCAACAGCAACCTCCGATGCCTTGCGCCGGCGGGCTGCTACCGCCTCGGAGCAGCGCAAAGCGGCAGCTGCGTGGCGCGATGACGGGTCGCTAGACTGCGTAGATTTCCGGCGCGATATTCTACCGCAGCTGCAAAGCCTGGCGGTGCGAGTGATCGCCGAGGCGATGGGCGCGAGTCTCTCGCATGGGGCGAAGGTTCGAAGCGGGCTGTTAGTTCCGCACAGGCGGCATTGGAAAGCCTTAACAAGACTGACGTAGATAGCACGATTTAGTTCTGATAGAGATCCCGGGATTTGCCCAGGGCTACTACAGGCAGTACTTCAAACGTCGGTCGGGGATTCGCGCCGCCATGAGTGCGAATGGAGGAGCAAATTGGACGGCGAGCGCTTTTCTCTCCGAAGAGAGTCTTGGTGACACAATTGCCTTGAGTCGCCGATTAAAATTCCATTGTTGAAATAGAATGGATCATCAATCAAAAACTAAATTGAAAAAGGGGCCGGTATCTTAGCACCGGACTCCCCTTTTTTTTGCGGATTGCGTGCGGGAACCGTAGATGAGAATTTGGCGTTACGGAACGAGTGGCGGTGTGACAGCTACGCTGAGGCTTCCTCCGCTGCCGGAAATGATTTTTTCCGGCGTACCACCGGCCGGATAGTCATACTCGTCAGCGACACCGTTTCCGTCGGCCGTGTAGAGGTCGCGGCCCGATGCCAGAAACGCAAAGGCATTGGGGACTGACGCCTGGAGCGGTGTTACCGAGACGGGATTACCGAGCGAGCCATGCTTTGGACGGACATATGTGTCGATAACGTTAGAAGGGTAACCATCGAGGATAGCGATCCGATCCGCCTTGTCGATTTGGATGCTGTCGGGGAACCCGATGCTATTGGATGTCCCGAGGACCCTAATCTTTTTCGCTTTGCAACCGCCGAAAATTTTACCGATAACAGTGGTGTTCGTCGAAGCAAGCCCGCCAACGTACAGGTCGCCCACATCATCGAAGGCGTCGGTGATGAGGCTTTGAAAATTGGTCGGGTCGGCAACGGTCGCGCATGGCGTTGTTGAATTCTTTGCGAAAAACGTGATGCTGCCAGGGCCGCAGCTTGTGCCGCTACAGTAGTTCGCCACGGCGACGACTCCCAGGGGCGAGACGGCGACTTCGCTGGGGGAATTGCCGGTATCGTCAAGCGTCAATGTTGGGGGCCCCGTATAAGGAGGCGCATAGACAAGCACATTCGCGTTGGCGTTTGCGATGTATAGGTTGCCGGCAGTGTCCGTAGCGAGCCCTGTTGGGAAGTTGAGACCGGGAATTTGGCCAACCATCTTGTTCGTACCGCGCCTCAAATAGATGTCAACGGCGTTTCCAGTAGCGACGAAGATGAGAGGCTTGCCGACGGCGTCGGGGCTCATGAAGCTCTGCGTCGCCATCGATTGGCCAGAACCGATCCCTTTGTGCAGAGCCAGAATCCGGTTGATCCGGGGGTCTTGCGCAACTTGACTCAGGGTGGACTCTGCCCCAGCGCGAGAAGTTAGACCAAACGATGTCGGGGCCATTTGCGAGCCACCGCTCGCGCAACCGGCCGGCATCGCAAGTGCAACGGAAGCGCCGAGCGCATGACTCACTCGTTTAGAAAAATGCATGGTTGAGCTCTCCTCAAGTGAACGGAAAAGCCGAGGAATTCCAAAGAAGGAGATTGTACGCTTCCCGCAGCGGTACGGTCACCGCGACTGGGAGGCATTCGGCCTCATCATTCTCTGCCCGCGGAGGAAAAAAGGCCAGGGACACTCGTACAAGTTATTCGGACAAGTTCAACCGCCGATTGGAGGGTGGATGGAAGCTGCCGGTCGTCCTGGTTTCGGTGCGCTGCTACGGCAATTCCGCCTCGATGCAGGCATGACGCAGCAAGAACTCGCCGAGCGGGCTAAGGTGAGCGTCGACGCAGTCAGCACGCTCGAGCGGGGAGCCAGAACGCGGCCCCATCGAGAGACGGTCGTTTTGCTCGCACAAGCTCTCGTCTTGTCGCCGGAGCGTGAAATGCTCCTTACAAGTGCTGGCGGCATCGGCCATCCGCCTCGTCGGCGCAGTGAAGCACTGAATGCATCGCCCCTGCGGATCGTTCGCCCCGAGCCGCAAGCGACGCCCAGACATAATCTGCCACAGCAACTGACATCATTCGTCGGGCGGCAGCGCGAGGTCGACGAGGTGCGGGTACTCGTGAGCGAGCGTCGGCTGGTGACGGTCGTGGGAGCCGGCGGGGTTGGCAAGACACGGTTTGCCGTGCACTCTGGAAAAGGCCTACTCGACGATTGTCCGGATGGCGTGTGGCTTGTCGACCTGGCCCCGCTTGCAGATCAAATGCTTGTCGCGAGCGCCATTTTGAGAGTCCTGAACCTCCCTTCCACCTCAGTGCCGGCGTTAGATGCCGTCATAGCGTACCTGAAGACGCGCCATCTCTTGCTGATTCTAGACAACTGCGAGCATGTGATCGCTGCTGTCCGGGACGTTTCGGCCCGCATCGTACAGTCATGCCCAGAGGTGCGGGTGTTGGCGACCAGCCGAGAGGCGCTGGAAGTCCCGGGAGAGCAGGTCTATCGCCTGCCATCGCTTCTGTTTCCACCCAATTCACGAGCGAACGCACAAGACGCACTGTGCTATGAAGCAGTGGTCCTGTTCGTTGACCGTGCGCGTGCCGTCAACTCCAGTTTTGCGCTCGCTGATGACGACGCGCCGGACGTTAGCGAGATCTGCCGGCGTCTAGACGGCATTCCACTGGCCATCGAGTTGGCCGCCGCTCGCGTGAAGGTGCTCGCACCGCGTCAGATCGCGGCGCGGCTCAACCAGCGCTTCCGTTTGCTCACCGGCGGCGATTCACGTGCTTTGCTACGCCACCAGACGATGACGGCGCTGATCGGCTGGAGTTACGATCTTTTGACTTCACATGAGCAGAAGTTTTTCGACCAGCTGTCTGTTTTCGCGGGCAACTTTACTCTCGAAGCGGCAACGGCAGTTTGCGCGACGGATGGAGAAGATGACCTCGCCGTGGTTGATCTGATAGAATCCCTGGTCACGAAGTCGTTACTGGTGTCGGAGTTTGCTGGTTGCGAGCAACGTTATCGTCTTTTAGAGTCATTCCGCCAATATGCAGCAGACAACTTAGCTGCGCGCAGTGTGCAAGAGGACATTGCCCATCGTCACGCGCTCTTCTACCTCGGAGTCGCCGATCGGCTTGAGCGTGCATGGGACGAGACTCCAGATTTGGTGTGGCTGCCCCTAGCGAAGGCAGAGCTGGAGAATTGGCGCTCAGCCTTCCAGTGGACGCTTGGGAAACGCGGCGATGTCATTCTGGGGCAACACCTGGCCGCTTTGCGAAGAGTGGTGCTGTTGACCATGGGCCTTACTGAGGGGCGTCGCTGGATAAGGATCGCATTGGAAGCGCCCAGCGAAAGAACTTCTCCGGCTCTCCTAGCGCGGCTAGAACTAGCCGACGCGGACGGCGCTGCGCAAGCTGGCGAACACAAAGTGAGCCTGGCCGCGGGCTGGCGCGCCCTGTTACATCTGCGCGAAGTCGATGATGCGCTCGGACTTGCGCACGCGCAACATTTCGTGGGCAGATCACTTGAGATTCTCGGGCGACCTGCGGAGGCACAACCCCTACTGAGAGAAGCTCTCGGAGCCGCGCGCAGATTTGGCAACCGGCGGCTCATCGCTACCGCCCTCCAGGCACTGGGAAATGGACTAGCGCATGTGGGCGATTTCGCCGGCGCTCGACGCTGCCTTTCCGAGGCACTCGAACTCGCGATGCTAGGGGCAGACTTTCTTGCGGCCTCATTACTTTCGAACTTCGCCTCCAATGAATACGACGCAGGAAATTTCGAATTGGCGGTCCAGTTTTCGGTCGATTCAATTGCCGCTTACCGCCGACTTAATTACGCAACCTCTCCTGGCATGGTCGGGGCGCTCGACAGCATGACGGGATATCTCATTGTCTTAGGTCGATTTGATGAAGCACGAGCGACGCTCAATGAAACGCTTGAACTTTCAAGACAACTCCGACTAGCCGTGTTCCTCACCTTTGCGCTGCAGAACCTCGTAATCTTAAATGTCGTAGAATTAGGTAGCAAAAAAGGGCTCACATATGCGCATCAAGCACGCAGCGCTCGCCTGTGCGGTTTTGTCGATGCCACGATGACTTCGTTGGGAATACCGAGGGATTATGGTTTACCGCATGAGTATGCTCGCGCAGTTAGCGTGCTGCGCGATGCAATCGGCATTGATGAATTTGCAGACCTAGAGGCTGCTGGCGCGATGATGACCCAAGATGAGGCACTTGCCCAGGCGCACGCTCGAGAGTAGTATCAGCGTGGCTCCTGTGTCTTTACTAGGTCGGCGAATCAAGGCGGCTGAAAGGATTAGCCGCGTGTCCAGTCTGTTCCGGCGTAGCCGCCCCCTGTGATCCGCCCCGCGCGTCAGCCATGCAGGCGGCCCGACAGCCTTCACAGCTCCGTGCCGGGAGAGGGGCCTCGTTTTGAAACCCTCTAGCTCCGGCCGGTGAGTGGTGCCCCGTTTTGAAGCGCCTGGGCTCCTATGGGAATCCACGCACTGAGAACAAGCCCACGCGATTTGTCAAGGGGGCCTCGTTTTGAAACGCCCTAGCTCCTAACCCGGCACGGTGACGCGGGGAAAGGAGACATAGCCACCAAGACAAGACACCTGCTTGACCGCTCTGCGGACGACGCTGCACGATTCAGCGCCCCAATGCGACTCTATGCTGCTTTGCGAGCTATTCGATCCGCGTCGTTATGCCGCGCACTACAATGCCCGCTAAGCGAACGTCGCAATGCCGTGCAACGCCGCGACGCAGCGCGGTGGGCGGGGCGAGGGATCAGATTCGGGGCAGTCCCCAGTACGCTAGAACAAAGTCCGCCGCCGCCTCCTCGATTGTTCGGTGAAAACGTTCTTCTGAAGGCGCGCGATCGAACCACCCGACGGTGTAGCCTCCTGGCACTTCCGCCATGAAGGCAGATGGAGTACTACGTTGGTCCAATGATTTGTCGTACAAGCCTTCAGCCAATCCCGGGTTCGTCTCGACGTGTATCGTTCCAGTATCGGCAAGACACCGCGATCGAGCAGCTAGCCTTTGCCGACGTGCGCGAATCAGCGCCGGGATCTGGCGTGTAGCGAGGGCAGACCGCTGCGCGCGCCTTGATCATACGCCACCGGCGAAGACCCGTTTCAAGTACAAGGAACGAAGACGGGAGCAGCGCGAACCTCGTCGTTGCACCTGACACGCGCCGTTCGCAGCGGCGCGGTCTTTTTTCACCGTCTCGTTCGCCGTCGGTTGGCCTCACGCGAAGAGACCAAGACGGGTGGATCTAGCCTTAAAAGGTTCATCCCGACTCACGCTAGGCGCGCGGGATGACGCGATGGACCGCTTTATTTTAGGGCGTCTGGCACGGCTGACAGGGCGCCAATGCGACTTTGACGCTCAACGGCGTGCGCGCGCGACCACGCGACCTCCCGTCCGTCGTCGTTTTCTGCACACCTAAATTTGAGGGTGCAATTTTAATGTAGTTGCAGCGGCGGATACATTCTGAATCATATTACTCATAGGGTATAATGTCCTGAGGAGGGCTTTTGCATTGTGCCAAAGCAGCGCCAGCGGGGCGAAAAATGCACGCTGCGATCTCAACCGAACATGAAGGCTACTACCGGGCGGCAACCTAGTCGTCCGCTGCCTCTGGCAGATTTGCGGCGCGCGAGATCTCTAAGTCAAGCATCCGTCGCCGAACGCCTTGGCATGTCGCAGGGTGAAGTGTCCCGGCTGGAACGTCGAAGCGATCTGCGGGTTAGCAGTTTGGCGCGACACGTCTCGGCGCTAGGCGGTCGTCTTGAGCTACGCGCGTGGTTCCCAAAAGGTCATGCTTACACCCTAAGGCTCGGAGATCCCAAAGATAGGAGTCAGAAATGAGTGCTCGTAAGCACAAGAAGGCAGCAAACGGCCAGGGATCGGTCAGGTGGAGCAAGAGCTACCGCCGCTGGGTCGGGCAGGCGACGTTGCGGTGCCCGGGCCGGCAGCCGATTCGCAAAAGGATCTACGGCCCGCGCGGTGACGATTCGAGCGCAGCAAGGCAAATTGTAGAAACGAATCTGACTGCATACCTTGGCTTGGAGCGCGCAGCCGATGCGACAGCACGGCTCAATACGTTCCTCGTCGAATACGCGAGGCGTCCAACGCTGGCTTCAAACACGCGCGCCTTCTACCTCAAGCTGGTCGAGAAGTATCTGGATCGTCTGGGAGCCAAGGCGCTGAACGCCGTGAAGGCGGACGATATTGAGCGCGTCCTCGATGACGTTGCGAACAAACCGCGCACCGCGCAAGCGATCTGGAAACTGCTCAACGCCGTCTTTCAGAAGGCCGTGCGCAAGCGGATGATCGCCTATAATCCGGCCTTGCAGACAGACGCGCCGAGCTACAGCCGCAAGCAAAAGGAGCGCGGCTTCACCATAACCGAGCTTGCGTTCATCCTCGACTCTGCGAGGGGCAACCGTCTCGAAGCTCTGCTCATCCTGGCGCTCGAAACCGGTTTACGCCCTGCTCATTTGTACGGCCTACAACGCGCAGACTTGAATCTCGCGGAGCGCGAGCTTTGGGTCCGTCGCAGCGTTGTCGCGAACGAGGAAACCGGATACAAGCCGGTCGTTTCGGCTACGACCAACGTCAAACGCGCAGGCAATGATGGCAGAGTAAAGCTCTCGCCGTGGGCCGTCGCCGCGTTACGCGAACACCTAAAGCGCAACATGGCGTCCGACTTCGTGTTCGCGTCAGACAACGGGCACCTGATTCGCCACTCCAACCTCTCGCGGAAGTGGTGGAAGCCGCTTCTCCAAGCTGCCGCGGTCGAAGCCGAGAAAGCCGCGCGCGTGGGCGGTGATCTCGACTACAAGTTCCCGACCGATCGCGGACTCTACGCCTTGCGTCACACGGCTGATGAAGTCGGTGCGCTAGCGGGTGTCGACTACGATCTGATCTCGGCGCGCATGGGGCACACGAGCTTGGCGACCACGTTCAAGCACTATCTCAACGTCTCACAAGAGCGTGAGACGCAGCCCGCCGACGCGATCGGTGGCTTCCTGGCGAGCCTGCGCCCGGCAAAAGTAACTGGCGGTTGAGACACCCGTTGAGACACGGCCTCGCCGGCACCCGGTTAGCCGAAAGCGAAAAACCCTCGCTCGCTAAGGGTTTTTCAATCTTTGCACCGCGAGGGACTTGAACCCCCAACCAAGTGATTAAGAGTCACCTGCTCTACCATTGAGCTAGCGGTGCGAATATGCGCCCTCCGGGACTCGAACCCGGGACCAACGGCTTAAAAGGCCGCTGCTCTACCGACTGAGCTAAAGGCGCTCGCGTCGATGCGCCGGCTTAAGTTGTACGCGTACCTACATAGAGTCCTCCGGCGGATCGTGGGGTGACTGACGGGGGTCGAACCCGCAACCTTCGGTGCCACAGACCGACGCTCTAACCAGCTGAGCTACAGTCACCACGAGGGGGTATTGTACCATGCGCCCGGAGGGACTCGAACCCCCATCTTCGAGTTTAGAAGACTCGTGCCTTATCCCGTTAGACCACGGGCGCAAGATTGGTCGGGGCGACAGGATTTGAACCTGCGGACCTCCCGCTCCCAAAGCGGGCGCTCTACCAAACTGAGCTACGCCCCGATCGCATGCGGCCACCTTAGCTGTTCTACCGTCTTACGGCGATGGCAGTTCGCACAACGCACCTCACACTTCGCGATCTCTGAAACTATCCTTTGCCAAGCCCAACCCTCTCGCACCAAGTTGCTCACGTTTCCACCTTTCTTCCCTCTGACATGATCGAACTCCAGTACTCGCGTATCGGCTACACCACAGTCTGTGCATGGATGTGAGGCTAGATAATCCGTTAGCCGTTTCCGATTGCGGGCACGATATTGGCGCTGTCTGCGCAACCGATTTTCGTTGAGTAGTCCTCAATTCTTTCGATAGTATGCTCTGCCGTATTCGCTCCGACATAATTTACAAAGCCCTCCTTTCGCGCGCCGCGCCACAGAGGCAGCAAATGAATCGAACGAAAGAAACTCCTTGCACTGTGAGCAAGAGCGAGTTGGGGCGGCTTTAGCCTTTAGAATAGAAGCTGATGACGGCCGATGTAAGCCGATAGGTCTGACAGCGGAGCGTCGCTTGCGATTGTAAAGACGTCTTGAATCCGCAAACCGGCGCGTAGCGACGCTCTTGCGATTCGGCGGTTCGAACCTGGAACGAGCGCCGTGCACCACGAGGCCCGATGAACGCGTTGTAACGTTACCAGCGCGTAAGCAAAGATCTGCACCAAGTAAACTTCCGACGCGCACGCCGACGGCCCGACGCACCCATCCGGCCAAACGTACGCGTAGCCGACCAATTCGCCGTTCAAGGAGAACGCATTGCCGGACGCCTCGCGTGCAAACGACGCATGATCGGCGGGGCGAATCGCTCCTCGAGTCTGCCGGTCGAGTTCGTTCAACGCGGTGCCGTGTGCGGCGGGGTCGATCGGCTCGACTCCAAACCGGTACTCTCCGGCGGCCATCTTCGCAAGCTCTTCTTCACGCGGAATCGTGCCGGCAAGGCGGAGGATCGGCTCGCGCAGCGGCATTCCGTAGCGATATGCCAATCGAGCCGCGGCTCGATCGTTCGAATCGAGTAGCATCGTTCGGGCACGGTCCTGCGCATCGTCGAGTGCCGCCGCCAACAGGCCGCTACCGACGCCTTGCGTTCGGTACGATGCTTCGACGTAACAATCGCCGATGTAGCGCTCCTCTTCCGAATCATGGGCAATCGCAATCCCGACGACCTCGCTCTGGTCGCGTGCTACCCAGGCACGGCCGAGGTCCGCTGCCTTCAGCGAGAGCTTCAGAGCGGTTTCGTCGAGCTTGCGTCGTCGCGCGATCGCCCGCACCTCGTCGATCGACGCCGGCGAGCCGAGGACCTCAACCACGTTCTTGCAGCGCGGTCAGCAGCGCATCGGCGGCGTTGTGCCGATGGCTGACGGCATTCTTCTCCTTTTCGGTGAGCACCGCAAAGCTGCGCCCGAGCGGCCGATAGAGGAAGAGCGGATCGTATCCAAACCCGCCGCTGCCGGTCGGGCTCTCCAGAATGTAGCCGCGTACCTCGCCGGTCGCAGTAATCGGCTCGCGCGCAGGCTCGATCAGCACGAGCGTGCAGACGAAGCGCGCGCCTCGTCGATAGGGCGGCACGCCGCGAAGCTCCGCCAGTAAAGCCGCTCGCCGCGCGGGCCAGTCGAGCTGCGGACCGCCGTAGCGCGCCGAAAGTATCCCGGGCCTTCCCGCCAGTGCGTCGACTTCCAACCCGCTGTCGTCCGCCAGCACCGCCGCCGTCGTGTGCCGTTCTCGCAACGCTTCCGCAAGCGCGGTTGCCTTCAGCAGAGCGTTCCCGGCGTAGGTCGCGGCGTTCTCGATCACGTCGAGCTCGATTCGCTTGCGCGGCGTTACGATCTCTACGGGCGAGCGCGCGAACAACGCCTTTAGCTCGCGAAGCTTTCCAAGATTACTCGAGGCGACGTACGTCTTCACGATCCCAGTCTCAAGACCGCCATGAAGGCTTCCTGGGGCAACTCGACCTTGCCGACGCGCTTCATGCGCTCTTTTCCGACCTTTTGCTTTTCAAGCAGTTTGCGTTTGCGTGTGATGTCGCCGCCGTAGCACTTGGAAAGCACGTTTTTGCGCATCGCGCTGACCGTTTCGCGAGCCACGATCTTACCGCCGATGGTGGCTTGAATAGGAATTTCGAAAAGCTGACGCGGGATGAGCTCTTTGAGCTTTTCGGCCAGCGCGCGGCCCCGCTGGACTGCCTTGTCGCGCGCGACGATAAACGATAGGGCGTCAATCGGCTCGTTGTTGAGCAGTATTTCCAGCTTGGCGAGGTCGCCCTCGTGATATGCGATGACCTCGTAATCGAGTGAGGCATAGCCTTTGGTTCGCGATTTCAGCGCGTCGAAGAAGTCGACGATCACCTCGATCAACGGCATCTCGTACGTCATGATGACGCGCCCGTCGTGGAGATACTCCATGTTTGAAAGCGTGCCGCGACGGTTCTGCGTAATCTCCATGATCGCTCCCACGTACTCGGGCGGCGAGATGATCGTCGCTTTGACGTACGGCTCTTCGATCGTACGGATGACGTTCGGCGCGGGCAGCTTCGACGGATTATCGACGGTTAGCGTCGTGCCATCGGTACGCACGACGCGAAAAACGACCGACGGTGAGGTCGCGATCAGATCGAGTCCGTAATCGCGCTCGAGCCGCTCCTGCACGATCTCCATGTGCAGCAAGCCTAGGAAGCCGCAGCGAAAGCCGAAGCCGAGCGCGACCGAGCTTTCAGGCTCGTAGACGAGCGCCGCGTCGTTGAGCTTGAGCTTTTCGAGCGCATCGCGCAGCCCGTCGTACTCGCCCTCGTTGGGATAGAGTCCACAATATACCATCGGAACGGCCTTGCGATACCCGGCCAGAGCTATGTGGGCCGGATCCGTCGCCGAAGTGATCGTGTCGCCGACATCGATTTCGCCCAGCGATTTGATGTTGGCGATCACATAGCCGACGTCTCCGAGCTGGAGCGACTTCGTGGGTTGCATCTGCGGCGCGAAGACGCCGACCTCGGTACACTCGAAAACGCGCTCGTGCGCCATTGACATGAAGCGTATCCCCGGCGAGAGCGTGCCGTCCACGACGCGCACGTAGCTCACGACACCGCGATACTGGTCGAACTGTGCGTTGAAGACGAGCGCGCGAAGGCGGTCGCGATGCCCCTTCGGCGGCGGGATGCGGTGAACGATCGCTTCGAGGATCTCCTCGATTCCGACGCCGTTCTTGGCGCTCGCCAGGATGCACTCGCTCTTCTCCATGACGAGCAACTCTTCAATCTCACCCATCACGCGCGCCGGGTCGGCGGCCGGAAGGTCGATTTTGTTGATCACCGGGATGATCGTGAGGTCGTGCTCTAAGGCGAGGTGATAGTTGGCGAGCGTTTGCGCCTCAATCCCTTGCGCCGCATCTATGATGAGCACCGCGCCTTCGCAGGCGGCAAGCGAGCGGGAAACCTCGTACGAAAAATCGACGTGGCCGGGCGTGTCGATCAGATTGAGCCGATAGACCTCGCCGTCGTTGGCTCGATATTGAAGCGTCACCGGGTGCATTCGGATCGTTATGCCGCGTTCTCGCTCGAGGTCCATCGCGTCGAGCGCCTGTTCTTCGAGCTCGCGCGAATGGACGGTTCGAGTAATTTCGAGCAACCGGTCCGAAAGCGTTGTCTTGCCGTGGTCGATATGCGCGATGATGCAGAAGTTGCGGACGTTGCCGGCCACGTCAATGCGGTGAGGCCGCTCCGATTTCAGCGCCAAATCACCAACTACGAACCAAGCATGCAACTGGTGGCCAACGACCAAAGAGCGGGCCGAACTAGTAGTTGCAATACGAGCAGCACGATCAGGAAGGCGAGATCGAGGCCGCCCACCGGCGGAATGATGCGCCGAATAGGAATCAACACGGGTTCGACGAGCGCGGCCAGCGCGTACGTCCAGCGCCCTCGAAGATTCGGAAACCACGAAACGATCGCATAGATCAAGAGCACGGCCGTGTACGCGTAGACGGCGTAGTAAAGAACGTTTGCGATTCCGCAAATGAACTGGTTCACGCTTGCGCCGTTCTACGATGCCGCTAGACGTGCCCGCTCGATGGCCTCGAGCTCTTCCGGCGAAGCCCGCACCTTTGGCTTAAAAGCCTCGACCGGTTTGCCGAACGTACGAGCGTCCTCGCGCGAATAAATGCTATTGAGGACCACGCCGTCGCCCAGCCGGTTCAGCAGTGCGAGCGCGTATGAGAGTCCCGATCCATTGTCGGCGAAGGCGTCGTAGCGGACGAACCCAACGCGCGACAGGTCGGTAGCGGCAAGCGCCTCGAGCGCTCCGAGCCGATCGCCGAGGTCGTGCAGCGCGGTTCGCGCCGATGCCTGCGAATCTTCAAGCGCGCCCAGCCGGCCCGCGGCGCTGCGCGCATCCCCTGAGAGCAGATTGTCGTGCAGCTCGAGCAAGCGGTTTGTCCGCTGCAGCACGGGCCGCGCGACGGCAGCGTGATAGATGAACAGCGCCATGAGGGCGCCGACAAACGCGCCTGCGGCAGCGTAGAACGTTCCCAACTCCATCCTCCGACGATTGAGCCACGACGAGAGCCAGGGGGCTCACGGCACCCGTAAGGGCTCGCTTACCGTTGCTACCTTCCGGTTCTGGCGGGGTTCGCGGGGTTACGCCGCGTGAGGCCTAACTCCCATCATGGCCACGCCATGATACCATACGGCCATGCTCCGAGTTGCAGCGGCGCCGGCCATCCTTCTCGCGGCCGCGACCGCCGTGATGAAGCTGAGCAGCGCGGACTTCGCGGAGGGGGGAGTCATCCCGTCGGCATCTATGGCGACCGAATGCGGCGGGAAGGACCGCTCGCCCACGCTGGCCTGGAGCGACGAACCCAAGGCGGTAAAATCTTTCGCTTTGATCGTGCACGATCCCGACGCGCCGATGCCCGGTGGCTTCTACCACTGGGTCGTCTACAATCTGCCGGCCACGACACACGGGCTCGCGGTCAACGCAAAGCTTGCTGCCGATCAGCTCGGCGATACATCGCTCGGTAAACCGGGATACTACGGCCCGTGTCCTCCGCCCGGACCGGCGCACCATTATGTCTTTACGCTTTACGCGCTCGACCTCGCGCACGTTGCGGCCGACGCCCCACTAACGGCCTCGCAATTGGACGCGCGCATTTCCGGTCACGTGCTGGCCCGTGCCGTTCTCAGGGGAACCGCGTCGCGCCATTAGGAGCGCGTCGCGCGAACGTCGAAAGCGGCCTCCGATGAATGACGTAACGATCAAAGCTCGCGAGAGCGGCCCCTATCTGATTCGCGGGAAGTTCACGCTGACGGATGCCGACGGCAACGTTTACACGGTGGAGAGCGAGAACGTCGCGCTCTGCCGGTGCGGCGGCTCAGAAACAAAGCCGTTCTGCGACGGATCGCACAAGACGAACGGCTTCTGCGCGACCGAACGCGCCATCGCCGTTAGCGCCGAGAGCGCCTAGATGCCCTCCTACGTGCGCGAGGGCTCCGTCCCACACAAGCGGCACATTCAGTTCCGCCGCCCCGACGGCGGACTCTACGCCGAGGAGCTCTTCTCGACGAAGGGGTTCGAGAGCGTCTACTCACTTCTCTACCACGTGCATCCGCCGACGGCGACGCTCGACGTTCGTCCATGGGAGCGTCCGCCGATTGCCTTTTCCGAAAACGACCCCTTACGTAACCGGCATCTCAAGAGCGCCTCGCTGCAGCTCGAGGGAGGCGATCCCATTGCGTCGAGAACGCCGCTGCTCGGCAATAGCGACGTGGTCATCTCCATCGCCGACGCACGGAGCCCGATGGAATACTTTTACCGTAACACCGGCGGCGACGAGCTCTTCTTCATACACCACGGCGCCGGGGTTATCGAGACGCCGTTCGGCGAGCTGGCCTATCGAGAGCGCGATTACGTTTTGCTGCCGACCGGCACGATCTACCGCGTGTACCCGGCCGTCCCGACGCGAATTCTGATTTATGAGACCACTGGAGCGGTGACGATCCCCCGCCGGTATCGCAACGAGTTCGGTCAGCTCGAAGAGCACGCGCCGTATTACGAGCGCGACTTTCGCGCGCCGGTACTGAAGCCGGCGGTCGACACCCAGGGCGAATACGAGATCCGCGTTACCAATGCCGGCCGTAACGCAATCTACCTCGTTCAGAATCACCCCTGCGACGTCATTGGGTGGGACGGTTATTGCTATCCGTACGCGTTCAACCTCGACGAGTTCGCACCGATTACCGGGAAACTGCATCAACCTCCCCCGGCGCACGCGACCTTCGACGCACCCGGTGCGGCCTTTTGCGCGTTCGTTCCACGGCTATTCGATTACCATCCGTTGGCAATACCGGTGCCGTACAACCATTCCAGCGTCGACTGCGATGAAGTGCTCTACTACGTCAGCGGAAACTTCATGAGCCGGCGCGGCGTCGAGGAAGGTTCGCTGACGCTCCACGCCGCGGGAGCTCCGCACGGTCCGCAGCCCGGCGCCGTCGAGTCAAGTCTCGGGAAGAAGTCAACCGACGAGATCGCCGTGATGATCGACACGTTTAAGCCGCTGCAACTCGCGCAAGCGGGCCTGCAGTGCGAAGATCCCGAGTATTTCCGCTCCTGGATCGAACAGCCGGCTCGCGTTTAGGACGACATTGCAGCCGGTTCGATGCGGCCACGCGCCGCGCCGAAACCGATGCGGCGTGCGCCGGGCTTCTCGCACCAGCCGCGCAGCGTAATCTCGTCGCCGTCCTCGAGGAATGTGCGTTTCTCGCCGCTGGAGAGCGCGATCGGGCGTTCGCCGTTCCAGGTCAGCTCGATGAGACTTCCTTGCGTTCGAGGTTCCGCGCCGCTGATCGTACCGGACGCAAAGAGATCGCCCGGACGGGCGATCGCGCCGTTGACCGTTGCGTGCGCGAGCTGTTGAGCGACGTTCCAATACACATCGCGAAACGTCGTCTGCGAAAGCGTTTCGGGCGCGCCGCCTTGCTCGCGCATGCGCGCGGTCTGGATCTCGATTGCCAGCCGGATTGCGTATGCCCACGGTTCGCCGGCTCGTAAATATTCGAACGGTTCGGGATGCTGGCGCGGACCTTCGACGCGAAATGGTTCGAGCGCGTCCAGCGTCACGATCCACGGAGAGATCGTTGTTGCGAACGACTTACCCAAGAACGGTCCCAGCGGCTGGTACTCCCACGCCTGAATGTCGCGCGCGCTCCAATCGTTGACCAGGACGAGTCCGAAGATATGTTCGCGCGCATCCGCAACGTCGATCGGATCGCCCAACTCGTTTCCGGGGCCGGTGACGAAGCCTATTTCAAGCTCGATGTCGAGTCGCCCGGTCGGCCCAAACTGCGGAACTGGCGTGTCGGGCGGTTTACGTTGACCGCGTGGGCGCCGCACCGGCGTGCCGTCAATCACGATGGTGCTCGACCGTCCGTGGTAGCCGACCGGAATCCAACGCCAGTTGGGCAGCAGCGCCTCGGCGTTCGGGCGAAAGAGCCGGCCAAGGTTCGTCGCGTGTTCGATCGAGGAGTAGAAGTCCACGTAATCGCCGATCTCCATCGGCACGCGCATCTCGACGGCGCTTCGATCGATCAAAAACTGGTCCTCGCCGGCGTCGCGTAACCGGGGATCGCCGTCGCTGCGCAGCAGTTCCGACAGACGTTCGCGCAGCGTGGCCCAGACCGAGCGCCCCGCTGCAAGCAGCGGATTGAGCGTCGTCGCTTGCAGCAGTTCGGGCTCGCAGCATTCGTCGAAGAGACCCGCCCGTGCCGTTGCGTAACAATCGACTAGTTTGTCGCCGATCGCCACCCCAATGCGCGGCATTCGGCCGTCGAAAACGAAAACGCCGAAGGGCAGGTTTTGAACGGGAAAGTCGCTGGCGGCGGCAACCGGTACCCATGATTCGAGGCGAGCGTCGGTGGTATCGGCTCGCCTGGTCATCGTGCCGGAAGCAATCCGAGCGCCGCTAGATCCTCGACCGGCTCGGAAAAACTGCAGCTCCCGTAGGCGACGAACCCGTCGTTGCGCGTTTGGGTCAGCTCTGCGACGTCAATGCGCTCTTCTCTCCATGAGAAGGACGCGTCGTCGAAGGTGAATGCGTTCGGTTCTTCTTCCGCTACGACGCGCTGGAGCGTCGGCGAATCCACGCGTGGCGCGAGCGCCGCTGCGGCAATCAGGTTGAGAAACCCGTGCATCATGACACCGCTTGCCGGATCGCGATGCCGGATCGGATGGTGCAAACCCGCGGTCGCTTTGAACGCGACGTTTGCGTCGCGCGCCGCGAGGATGAAGGCTGCGACCTCGGCAACGCTTGGGAATGCTTCGGCGGTAACTCCGCCGCAACGCAGTTTTCCGCCCAGTTCGGCCCGCGCAAGCGAGTTCATCGCAACGGGCAATGAGCCGAGCCAGTGCTCGCCTCGCGGAAGCTCAACGTAGGCCGGCACGTCGCCCAGACCGGCAATGGCAAGGTCCGCTCCGAGTCTACCGATGGCGCCGGCAACTTCGTCGACCGGCTTGGTTTTGGGCAATGGAATCTCGAGCGATTCGATCTGCGCGCTTTTCGTGGCGAGCGTCGCGAGGCGCTCGAGCGCATCGGGTTCGGCGTCGACGATCACCGAGAACGGCAGCTTGACGCCCGACCACGTGGCGATAAGCGGCGCGGAGACGATGAATCGACCGAGCATCCAGGCATGCGGGCCGCGGCGAGCGGCTTCGTATTCCGTTTGCGCCGCGTCGATCGAAAGCTGCGCTGGTGGAAAGAGGCCGGCGTAGTCGATCAGGCCTGCGAATGCCGCGCGAACCGAGGGCCGCAGCGCCGTTGAGGTGGCCATGGACGGCTGCTTTGACAGGGCCCGCCACGAGCCTTCGCCAAGACCGGGCGCCATGAGTACCGCGACCGAAGCGCGCAGCAATCCGCTCGCACAGATCGACTGGGACCACGTCGAGTTCTACGTCGGAAATGCCAAACAAGCGGCTCAGTATTATATGTCGGCCTTCGGCTTCGATCAAATCGCGTACGCGGGACCTGAGACCGGCGTGCGCAATCGCGTGAGCTATCTGCTCGAGCAGAATAAGCTCCGCTTCGTCCTTACCGCGAGTCTCGTACCTGACGATCCGATCTCGCGCCACGTCATGCTTCACGGCGACGGCATCAAGGATATCGCGATCCTGGTTGAGGACGCGCAGGCTGCCTTCGAGATGGCCGTGCGCGGCGGAGCCCGCGTCGTGCTCGAGCCGGCGACGCTCGAAGATGCCCATGGCCGCCTCGTCAAGGCAACGATCGCGACGTACGGCGATACCGTCCATTCGTTCGTTCAGCGCGACGGCTACGCTGGAATCTTTGCGCCAGGTTTCGCCGAGGATCGAAAGACGATCGCGCACGCCGCCAAACCGAGTCTGCAGTTCATCGATCACTGCGTCGGAAACGTCGGCTGGGGCGAGATGGATCGATGGGGCGACTTCTACGCTCGCGTCTTCGGCTTTTCGCAGCTCGTATCGTTCGACGACAAGGACATTTCCACCGAATATACGGCGCTGCGCTCCAAGGTCATGACCGATCCGCGACATCGCGTGAAGTTTCCGATCAACGAGCCGGCGCAGGGCAAGAAGAAATCGCAGATCGAGGAGTATCTCGATTTTTACCGGGGCGCCGGCGTGCAGCACATGGCGATCAGGACCGACGATATCGCGGCGACGATCCAGGCGCTCAAGGCCAACGGCGTCGAGTTCCTCGACACGCCCGACTCATACTACGACCTGCTCGAAGAACGGGTCGGTACGATCGACGAGGCTCTCGAAACTCTTCGCGCGCTTAGAATCCTCGTCGACCGCGACGACATGGGCTACATGCTTCAGATCTTCACCAAACCGCTGCAAGACCGCCCGACGCTGTTTTTCGAGATCATTCAACGCAAAGGCAGCCTCTCGTTTGGGAAAGGCAACTTCAAGGCGCTCTTCGTCTCGATCGAGCGCGAACAAGAAAAGCGAGGAACGCTGTAGTTACCGGAACCGCCGTCGATCGCGCTTACCTTCTGGAGTGGTACCGCCGCAATCGGGAGCGCACTGCGGCGATCTTTGGTTTGATCGACGCCGATGCATTTTACGACCGCGCGATTCCGCTACGCCATCCCTTCGCGTTCTACGAAGGGCACATCCCCGCTTTCAGTTTTTTGACGCTTAACGAGCGCGGTTTAGGAGAGGCTCCGCTCGATGCCAAGCTGGAGCGTCTCTTCGAACGCGGGATCGACCCGGGAAACCTCGACGAGGCTCGTCGCCATGACCGCGCCGACTGGCCCGACCGCCACACGGTGGCAGCGTTTGCAGCGCGTTGCGACGAGCACGTAAAGGCTGCGCTCACGTCTGCGCCGATCGAGGATCCGAATGTACCGCGTCTGGTTCGAGCGCAAGCGGCGTACACGATCCTCGAGCACGAGCCGATGCACCAAGAGACGCTGACGTACATCATTCATCAGCTGGCATACGATCGAAAGCGCAACGTCCCGAGCAAGCACGAAGATCGCGACATTCCGCCGGCCCCGATGCGCAGCGTCGCGGCCGGAACGGCTACGCTTGGCGCCGAGCCCGACGAGATACCGTTCGGCTGGGACAACGAGTTCCGGCGCGCGGAAGTCGAGGTCGCGGCTTTCGAGATGGACGCTTATCCGATTACCAACGGGCAATGGATCCGTTTCGTCGAAGCCGGCGGGCCGATTCCGATCTTTTGGCGCGAGCGCGATGACGGCTGGTTTCTACGGACCGTCTTTGAGGAGATACCGCTTCCGCGCTCTTGGCCCGTCTACGTCTCACATCGGGACGCGAGCGCCTATGCGGCGTGGGCCGGCAAGCGATTAGCGTCGGAGGCGGAGTATCATCGCGCCGCCTTCGGCACACCCGCCGGCGGCGAGCGTCCATTTCCCTGGGGCGCCGATCCGCCCGCGCCGCGCTACGGTAACTTCGGGTTCGAACGGTTCGATCCCGAACCAGTCGACGCACATCCAGAGGGAACCAGCGCGTGGGGCGTCGCGGAGCTGATCGGCAATGGATGGGAGTGGACGTCCACGCTTTTTGCCCCCCTCCCGGGCTTCGAGCCGATGGCTTCCTATCCGCAGTACTCGGCCGATTTCTTCGACGGTAAACACTACGTCATGAAGGGTGCTTCACCGGTCACCGCACGCGAACTGATCCGTCGGTCGTTCCGTAACTGGTTCTACGACGACTATCCCTACATGTACGCAAAGTTCCGCTGCGTAACCGCATAGTAAGCTCGTGCAGCAGACGCCTGTAACGGTCGCATACGGCGACGGCATCGGTCCAGAGATCATGACCGCAACGCTTCGCATCTTGGATGCCGCCGGTGCTCACCTCGCGCTCGAACGCATCGAGATCGGCGAGTCCGTCTACAACAAGGGCATCTCCAACGGCATCGAGCCCTCCTCGTGGGAGTCGCTGCGACGAACGAGGGTATTTCTCAAGGCGCCGATCACGACCCCGCAAGGCGGCGGCTTCAAGAGTCTCAACGTCACCGTGCGCAAAACGCTGGGGATGTACGCGAACGTGCGGCCCTGCATGTCGCTCTACCCGTACGTGGCGACGAAGCATCCGAGCATGGATATCGTCATCGTTCGTGAGAACGAAGAGGACGTCTACGGCGGCATCGAGCATCGCCAGACGAACCAAGTCGCGCAGTGCCTGAAGCTAATTTCCAGACCCGGCAGCAAGCGCATCATCCGCTACGCGTTCGAGTACGCTCGTGCGAACAAGCGCAACAAAGTCACCTGCTTCACCAAAGATAACATCATGAAGATCACCGACGGGCTCTTCCATCGGACCTTCAACGAGATCGCTACGGAATATCCTGAGATCGAGCACGAGCACTGGATCGTCGACATCGGTGCGGCCAAGATGGCGGACACGCCCGAGGCCTTCGACGTGATCGTGATGCCGAATCTTTACGGTGACGTGCTTTCGGACGTCGCGGCGCAGATTACCGGTTCGGTCGGCTTAGCGGGTTCGGCGAACATCGGCGATCACTGCTCGATGTTCGAAGCGATCCATGGATCGGCGCCGCGCCGCGCGGGCCAGAACCTCGCCAATCCGTCGGGCCTTCTGCACGGATCGATTCTGATGCTGGTGCACGTCGGACAGCGCGACGTCGCCGAGCGCGTCCACAACGCCTGGCTGCGCACCATCGAGGATGGAGTTCACACCTACGACATCTACAAGGAAGGTACGTCGCGCGAGAAAGTCGGCACCAAAGAGTTCGCCAACGCCGTGATCGCGCGCCTCGGCCAACGGCCCCAAAATCTCAAGGCCGTCGAGTACGACAAAGAGTCGCAAATGAACCTCGCGATTCGTCCGGCCGGTAAGCCCCCGATGAAGCTGCGTGCCGGTGTCGATCTCTTCATTGACCGCCGAGACGGCAACCCGGATCAGATTGCCTCGGTGATGAGCCGATTCGGCGTCGACGGCGTCAGGCTGACGATGATTAGCAACCGCGGCACCAAAGTCTGGCCCGATGGGAATCCAGATACCTATTGGAGCGACCACTGGTGCTGCCGCTTTGAGGCCGACGGCAAGCCTTTTTCCTCGGAGAACGTCATCGGTTTGCTCACGGCGGCGGGTCGGGCCGGCTTCGACGTCATCAAAACCGAGGGACTCTACACGTTCAACGGCGAGCGCGGTTACTCGCTCGCTCAGGGAGAGTGATCTCCAAGCGCTCGCGCAATCTCGCGCGTCGCATGCGCGACCAGCTCCACTTGCGTAAGGACCCACGAGCTCATCTCGTAGGTCTCGATTTCTGCGGCGCTTTCGGCGCCGACAGCAACCATGGAGGCCCGCCGGCTGCGAAGATCGAGCGCCCGCGAAGCTTCGATGATCTCGCCGCCACTGCTCGCCGGAAACCGTTCGAACGCAGCGACGACTTGCGCGAAGAGCCCGCTCGCTGCGGCAACCGCCGGCTGCAAGAAGTCTAACGTCAACCCCGCTTCGGCGCGCCGTCGCGCAACGCTCAGCAGGTTCGCGACGACGTCGGTGCCGACCGTTGCGAACGTATCGGCACTTACGATCGCCGCAACGACACGATTGCGCTGCGCCCGATCGAGACTGTCGCTCGTGCCGATACGGCCGAGATATTCGATGACCTCTCGACGCCCTTGCTCGATCGCCGGACCGCCCTCCGCCGTCTGCGCAGATGTGGCCACCGCAGCGCCGAGGGCCGCCGTAAGAACTGCGCTCGCGGCCTGCCCTAACGCCGCTACGCTCTGCCAGGCCACTCCGATCGCGAGCGCCGGCGTCTCGATCAGGTCGGGGTCGAGCGCAAGGACCCGCTCCTCTCCCGTCGGCCCCGGAATAATCTTGCGCACTAACGATGCGAGCTGTTTCGTAAAGGGCAAGAAGATCACCAAATTCACGGTGTTGAAAAACGTGTTGGCGAATGCGAGCTGCGACGCAACGTTCGGCGCAAAGCGCTGCCCGACCGACGCTAAGACGGGAATCAAGAACACCCAAAGCGCAACCCCGAGTACGTTGAAGATTACCTGCACGCCGGCCAGGCGCTTGGCTTCGGCCGACTTATCGAGCGAGGCGACGATAGGCATTACTACCGAGCCAACGTTGGCACCCAGCAATATGGCGATGCCGCCATCGAGTCCGAGCAGACCCGCACTGGCGAGCGTCACCGCTAAGCCGATGGTCGCAGTTGAGGATTGGACCAGGGCCGTCATCCCAAAGCCCAACGCAATGCCGACGAGCGGATGCGACGTCGCCGCCATCAAGTCCACGAACGGCTCCCACGACCGCAGTGGAACCATTGCCTCCTTCATCAGCTCCAGACCAGTCAAGATCAAACCCAGCGCGATGATCGCCGCACCGATGTGGTGGATGCGTTGAGACTTCGCAAACTTGAGGGTCACAAAGCCGATCGCAATCAGCAGATAGGCCCAGGGCCCGACCTCTACCGAAGCAAGATAGGCGGTCGAGGTCGTACCAACGTTTGAGCCAAGCACGATCGGAATCGCCTGTTCAAGCGTCATGAGATTCGCCGACACAAAACCGATCGCGATGGCAATCGTGACGGCCGAGGCCTGCAGGATCGCCGTGACGACCACACCCGTCAATGCGCCCGAAATGGCGTTTTTCGATAGGCGTTCGAGAACGTTGCGGATACTGTCTCCACCGATGGCCTGTACGGCGTGCGAGATCCGGTCGACACCGAACAAGAAGAGCGCGAGACCGCCGAGCAGCCCCGCGAAGATGGCGAACACGTTCATAACCGGCCTTTTTGCCCGCTTCGCTGCGTGCCCTTGCTAAGATGAAGATCGTCAGCCTTCTGCCGAGCGCGACCGAGATTCTCTTTGGGATCGGCGCGGGCTCGGAGGTAGTGGGCGTTACGCACGAGTGCGACTTTCCTACCGAGGCGCTGGCATTGCCGAAGCTCACGGCAGCGGCGGGACCGCCAATGCAAGCGCCGCAAGAGATCGATCGCCACGTGCGTGCGGCCATGCACGCGGGATCGAGCCTCTATCATCTCGATGCGCAGCTGCTCGATCGCCTCGAGCCTGATTTGATCGTTACGCAAGAACTCTGTCCCGTTTGCGCGGTTTCGTACGAAATCGTGACCGCTGCCGCAAAGCGTCTGCGCTGCGATCCCCGCGTCGTTTCGCTGGAGCCGCGCTCGCTCGACGACGTCTTTGGGAACATCGAGTTGCTCGGTGGAATTACCGGCCGCGCAAAGGGAGCGTCGCAACTGATCGCGGGCTTGACGTCTCGGGTGGAAGCGCTGCAACGTCGCAAGGGGTCGCGCGCAGGAGCGCGCACGCTCGTGCTAGAGTGGACGGATCCGCCGATGAGCGCGGGTCATTGGATTCCGGGTTTGATCGAGCTCGCGGGCGGAACGCCCATCTTGGCGCATCCCGGTGCGAATTCGCAACGAATCGGCTGGAACGAAATTGCTGCTGCAGATCCGGATGCGATCGTCATCGCACCTTGCGGTCTGGATCTGGCGGCAACGCGACGCGCGCTGGCGCTTCTCGATTCGGTCGCGGAGTGGCGATCGCTGCGCGCCCTGCAGCGCGGACGAATCCTTCCAATGGACGGTAACGCGTACATGAGCCGGCCTGGACCTCGCTTGGTGGATTCTGCCGAGATCGTCGCCCGGTGGTATACTACGCTGGCGGAGTACGCCGGATGACCGCCCTTTCGACAACGGAGGGGAGGAAAGTCCGGGCTTCATACGGGCAAGGTGCAGGATAACGTCCTGTCGGGGCAACTCGAAGGAAAGTGCCACAGAAACATACCGCCGGCGCCTTCGGCGCCGTGCAAGGGTGAAATCGTGAGGTAAAAGCTCACGGAGGACCGCGGTGACGCGGGCTCGGGCAAACCCCACCTGAAGCAAGACAGCTCGATAGATGGACGGCCCGTCCGAACGAGCTACGTCGCACCGAGGCGCTCGGTAACGAGCGTCCCAGAGAGATGGTCATCGCCCACAGGCGTGGGAAACAGAATCCGGCTTACAGGCGTACTTCGCTCTAGAAATGCAACTAGTGGGGCAACGATGGCGTTCTAGCGAAGGAATGCATCCGATGAACGACCAGCGCTTCACTCCCGAGATGACCGTCGACGAGGCGTTTAAGCTGCACGCCGGCGCGCGTCGCGTCTTTGCGGGTTTCCATCTAGGCGGTTGCTCGAACTGCGCAATCAGTGAATCGCATACGATTGGGGCGATCAGCGGCGACTACGGTATTCCGCTGCCGCTGCTGCTGGATAGCCTCAACGCGCTCTTCGCACAGGGCACCCTTGCGGTCGGCGACAAGGTCCGAATTCCCGACGAAATTCGCGCGAGAATTCCACAACTGGCCAACGTCCCCGACCTCGGCGAAATCACTGCCGCCGAGAGCGGCGCATATACGGCCGATTTCGGCGACGTTCGTTTGCAGGGGCTGGCCGAAGATTTCATCGCAGTCGCGCCGGAATCGGCGGCAACCTAACTAAAGCAGCGGCTTTCGGGCTGCGAAACCCTCGTCTGCGGCGTGCCAGTATGCCACCGACGGCTCGCCCAGCTTCCAGCAGAGATTGATTTCCTCGTCGTCGAGCATCGCCGGAAAGTCGACGAGCCCTAGGTCGATATCCTTGACGACGCACCCCAGCGATTCGATTCGGTAGATCAACCGGCCGATTTCGTGCTTTAACTCCCCGAAGCGCGGCGCTGGCAGGGCGGAACGCGCCGAAGCAATCCGGGGGCGGCGAGGCGGCGTTTGATGCAACGCCGGATCCGACTCCAGCAGCCTGATCGCAAGCTCGCGCCGGCGCCTCAAGAGCTCCTCCATTAACGGCTCGAGCTTTGAAATGAGGGCGTTAGCGCGTTCGGGCGAAAAGAGCTTCATATGAGTTCGCTGCGCATCGTCTTCGTGACGGGCCTCTCCGGTGCGGGCTTGAGTCAGGCGATAAAGTCCTTTGAAGATTTGGGCTTTTACTGCATCGAACACCTGCCTCCAGTCGTTCTCGAGGGCGCGATTGCGGCGCTCGAGCGCTCCCCCGCGCGGGACGTCGCGATCGCGCTCGACCTGCGCACCGGCGCCGAGCTGGGAGACCCGGGTGCGTCAATAGATCGGATCGCACAAACGCACGACACGCGACTGCTCTTTTTGGACGCCGCCGACGATCTGCTCGTGCGGCGCTTCAGCGAAACGCGCCGACGCCATCCCTTCTGGCCGGAGGGCTCGCTGCGCGAGGCGATCGACGCCGATCGGCGAGTACTTGCTCCGTTGCGCGAGCGCGCAGACGTGATCATCGATACAACCAGCCTCACGGCCGGCGGGCTCAAAGAACGAATAGCCGCTGCGTTTCTTGCCGATCGGCCGGTGCGTTTAACGATGACCTTCGTTTCATTCGGCTTCAAGTTCGGTCTGCCGACCGACCTCGATCTTCTCTTCGACGTGCGCTTTCTGCGCAACCCGAACTACGAAGAACGGCTTGCACCGCAGACGGGTGAGGACGCGCTGGTCGGCGCATTCATCGAGAATGATCCGTCGCTCGCTCCATTTCTCACGAAGGTAGCCGATCTGCTCGATTTTCTAGTCCCCCGATACCTGTCCGAAGGAAAGACGCAACTTACGATTGGGATCGGATGCACCGGAGGCCGCCACCGCTCCGTGTACGTCGCGCGGCGCCTGATGCAACGATTCGCCGAAAATCCGCGCCTCGATGTCGCCGTTGAGGCGCGCGACCTCGCAAGAGCGGTCTGATGCAAGAACGATTTACCCGATCGCTCCAATGGCTTTTGCCCGGTGTTGGCGTCAAACGTTGGATTTTCGTCGCGGCCTTCGGTGTGGTCGTGCTGCTCGATGCGGCGACGCGATGGCTCACCGCACAAGGGACGGGGATTCACGTCAACGAGATCCTCGACGGTATCGTTGACGACTATTTCCCGCCCGCATATTTAACGTGGATCCTCGCGGTCGCGGGCCTGGCGCTCGTTGCGGCCGGAGTTTGGATGTGGATTCGCGCGGTCGTTCGAGTCGCGCTGGGGCGCAACCCAAAAGGATTTCGCGACGCGCTGGCCGGCCGGCGACTGCAGCAGGGTTATAAGATCGTCGCCATCGGCGGCGGAACCGGGCTCTCGACGCTGCTTCGCGGGCTCAAGCGCCGAACGAGCAATCTCACCGCCATCGTAACGGTCAGCGACGACGGCGGCTCTTCCGGGCGGCTTCAAAAGGAGCTCGGCGTCTTGCCGCCGGGCGACGTCCGCAACTGTCTCGTGGCGCTTGCCGATGACGAGGCCATGGTGACCGATCTCTTTCGCTACCGCTTCACCGAGGGCGTGGGTCTGAGCGGTCATTCCTTCGGTAACCTTTTCTTGGCGGCGATGTCGGGAATCACCGGGAACTTCGATCAGGCCATCAAGGAATCGAGCCGGGTGCTCAACGTGGTTGGACGCGTCCTTCCCGCGACGCTCGGTTTCGTTCGCCTATGCGCCGAGCTCGACGACGGCACCATCGTTGAGGGCGAATCGAAGATCTCGGCCGCGAAACGGCCGATCAAGCGCGTGTTCTTCGATCCGCCCGCAGCCGCACCGCTGGATGAAGTTATCGCGGCGATTCGCGAGGCCGACGCGATCGTTCTCGGCCCCGGATCGCTCTTCACATCGGTCGCGCCGAATTTTTTGGTGAGCCGGATCGCGCGCGAAGTCGCGCACGCGCACGCGGTCAAGATGTACGTCTGCAACGTGATGACGCAGCCGGGAGAGACCGACGGCATGACGGCAGCCGACCATGTGAAAGCGTTGCTGTCCAATGCCGGCGAGCAAATCTGCGATTACGTCATCGTCAACGACGAGCCCCCATCGCGCCTCCTCGGGGCGTACGCGCAGGAAGGCCAAGTGCCGGTCGAACCGGACATCGATCGAATCGCGGCGCTTGGAATCGAACCGGTTTGCGCGGCGGTGATCGGTGAAACCGAGATGGTCCGCCACGATCCGGAGAAGCTCGCTACGGTCGTTCTCGGAATCGTCGACCGGACCGTCGCCGATCGCGCGACGCTGGTAAAACCGGCCAGCGCGTACCGCCGCTCGACGGCGGTCGGCTAAGAGCAGCCCCTAGTGCGCCGGCGTTTGCGCGAGCGTGAGATTTAGTTGGAAGGGCTTACCAGGTTCGATGTCTGTGGTCGACGCAAGCGTCTGATAGCCCTTTGCCTGGACGGCGTAGTCCGCGATTCCGCTCGGAACTTTTTCGATCGAGAACTTCCCGGCCGCGTCGGTCGTCGCCGTCAGGACGGTATCGATCGTGACGACCGCACCGGCGACCGGCGCGTTTGTCGCTGCGTCGACAATGACGCCGCTCACGCTGGCAAATCCCGCGGCCGGCGGGAGCGCATCGTTGTTGCATCCCGCAGTTGTTATTAGGAGCAACGTCATTACAGCGTAGAGCGCGCCGGCGTACCTTTTCATAGGCGAACTTCTTCGGCACGCCGAAGGCGCCGCTCCTATGGCAAGCCCCGCTCCATCCTCCCGGAGGGCACGCCTCGCCTATTGCGAGAACGCGCTCGAGGCGATCGGCCGAACCCCGCTCGTCCGGCTAAACAAGGTCGTGAACGGAGCGCCCTGCCTCGTGCTTGCAAAGGTGGAGTACGTGAACCCGGGCGGTAGCGTTAAGGACCGTCCGGCCGTCGCGATGCTCGATGCCGCCGAAGGTCAGGGGCTGCTCAAGCCGGGCGGGACGATCGTCGAGCCCACCAGCGGTAACACCGGTACCGGTTTGGCGATGGCGGCGGCGATACGAGGGTACCGCTGCATTCTCGTTATGCCCGATAAGATGTCGCGTGAAAAGATCGACCTCTTGCGAGCCTATGGTGCGGACGTCGTCATAACGCCGTCGAACGTAGCCCCCGACTCGCCCGAATCCTACTACGGCGTCGCGAATCGGCTTGCGTCGGAGATCCCAGGCGCGTTCCAACCGAACCAGTTTCACAATCACTTCAATCCCGACGCTCATTACCGTACGACCGGCCCAGAGATTTGGGAGCAAACGCAGGGCGAGATCACGCACTTCGTCGCCGGAATCGGTACGGGCGGAACGATCTCAGGTTCGGCCCGCTATCTCAAAGAAAAGAATCCGGCGATCCACGTCGTCGGCGCCGATCCCGAAGGCTCGATCTACTCAGGCGACATTCCGCGCTCGTATGCGGTCGAAGGAATCGGGATGAATTACCTTCCCGAGACCGTCGATCTCCGCGTGATCGACGAGATGGTACGAGTCTCGGATCGCGATTCGTTTCTAATGGCGCGCCGGATCGCTCGCGAGGAGGGTCTGCTCGTGGGCGGCTCGTCCGGAACAGCGGCGGTCGCCGCAGTCAAGCTGGCCAAGACGCTGCCGGCCGACGCGATCGTCGTCGTGATACTTCCCGATTCCGGGCGCGGCTACATGTCGAAGATATTCAACGACGAGTGGATGATCGCAAACGGCTTTTTAGCCGATTCCAAACGCCGCGCCACCGTCGGGGATGTGTTACGAAGCAAGACGCCCGTGCCTCCGCTAATCACGGTACAGCACGACGACACCGTCAAGACCGCGCTCGACCTGCTGCGGCGCTACGAGATCTCGCAACTGCCGGTGATGCGGGAGCGAGAGCTGGTCGGCAGCGTGAATGACATCGGCGTCATGCAGAGCGTCTTCGATCATGCGGACATCCTCCACCAAGCCGTGAGCGAAGTGATGGGTCGTCCGTTCCCGGCGCTCGAACAATCCGAGGAAATCGAGCTTGCGTATAAGCTTTTGACGCTTGCGAACCCCGCGATCGTCGTAACCGACGAGTCCGAGCCGATCGGCGTGCTGACGCGTCAAGACATTATCAGCTTCCTTTCGACCAGCTCCGACGTTGTCACCACTACATGAGGTTTTCGACGAAGGCGATTCACGTCGGCCAGGAGGCCGACCCGGCGACCGGTGCCACAATAGTTCCGATCTACCAAACCTCGACGTACACGCAAACGCGGGTCGGCGAGCATAAGGGCTTCGACTACAGCCGTACGATCAACCCAACGCGGCTCGCGCTGGAGCGTCAACTCGCCTCGCTAGAAGGCGCTCGGTTCGGCAGCGCCTTTGCGAGCGGAATGGCCGCTACCTCGGCGGTGCTCGGTCTGCTGTCGGCCGGCGATCACGTCGTCGTCGGCGACGATCTATACGGTGGAACGTATCGTCTTTTCGCGCGCGTTCTCGAACGATATGGGATCGCTTTTACGTATGTCGACACGACCGACCTCAACGCGGTGCGCGCGGCCGTCATGCCGGCGACGAAGCTCTTCTGGATCGAGACGCCGAGCAATCCGCTCTTAAAGCTCACAGACATTGCGGAGATCGCTCGGCTCCGCCGCCCCGACCAAGTCGTTGCCGTGGATAACACGTTCGCGACGCCGTATTTTCAGCAGCCGCTCGAACTCGGCGCTCAGATCGTCGTCCACTCAACCACCAAATACATCGGCGGCCACAGCGACGTCGTGGGCGGAGTCGCCATCACCGACGATCAGGCGCTGCACGAACAGATTCGCTTTCTACAGAATGCAGTCGGCGGCGTTCCCGGACCGCACGATGCGTGGCTGACCATGCGCGGAGCGAAGACTTTAGCGCTGCGCATGCGCGAACACGCTCGCAACGCGCAGGCCGTGGCCGAGTATTTGGAATCGCGCGACGACGTAGCCCGCATCTACTACCCGGGCTTGCCTTCGCATCCTCAACACGAGCTAGCCAAGCGCCAGATGAGCGGATTCGGCGGCATGCTCTCCTTCGAGCTTGAAGGGCCGTCGCAGCGTGCGCACGAGTTCGCGAGTCGCTTGAAATACTTCAGCCTTGCCGAAAGTCTCGGCGGCGTCGAATCGCTGATCTGTCACCCGGGGCGCATGACGCACGGGTCAATACCTGCCGCCGAGCGCGAACGCCGCGGTGTCAGCGACGGCCTGCTTCGCTTATCGGTAGGGATCGAAGACTGCGCGGATCTCATAGACGATCTGCGCGACGCGCTCGAGGCTACGGCTGGTATAAAGGATACCGAACTGCCGTCGCCTGTTTGAGGACCTCTTTCGCTTCTTCCGCCGTCGCGTCGCCCAAGCGCGTGGTCTCGGAGAGCACGATGCCGCGCTGACCGTCAGCCCAGACTATCGCGTACTCCTTTTTTGCGTCGAAACCGCTGCCGTACGCAACCTCAACGAAATACGCCGGCATCCCATTCAAGAGCGCCATCGGCGTCTTGTTGCGGATGAGCGTACCGTCCTGCGAGCTATGGGTCTGACTCTCGAACTGCGATTCCCACTGTTCGGGCGGCCCGTCGAATGCTTCCATCGAAAGCTGGATCGTGCGCGCGTCCTCTTTACCGGGGTTCAGTACCCAAGCGGCGACTGGTTGAAGATCCTGCGAGAGCTGACTAGGTGGTAAAACTTGCCGGTCGATCAGATACGCATTCGCCGGAGCCGTAAAGGTCATTGCCGGATCGGTGTAGGTGCGCGGATCGGGCACCGGTGTCGGCTCGACAACTTGCGCGCGCACCGAAGTTGCGCAGCTCAACGCGAGCAACGCGGTTAACAGCAGGCTATATCGTCTCGTCATTCGTCGTCCAAAACGGCGGCAAGCGCCGGCAAAGAGATTTCGTACCGATAACCGACGTTGCGATGGTCGTCATCGAATTCCTCGTGCCGGACCGAAAGCCCTAGCTCCCGGATCCGTTCGGCCACGACCCGCGCGCCGATGTCGAGATTGTACTCGTCGCGCCGCCCGCAGTCGAGGTAGCGTAGCCGTAGCCGGGCCAACTCCGCGCGGTGCGTCGCGATTCTCTCGGCCGGATCGAGGGCCAGCCAGCGCGCGAAAACGTCGTCGCGTAAGGCTCCGCTCGCTCGTTCGAACGGCAGATCGAGATCGAAGGCCGTCGCGCTGCGAGGAGAATAGGCGGCCGTATACGCGAGCATCTCCATCGTCGTGTACTCCGTCATGGCGCGCTTATGCTTGCGCTCGAATGCTTCGACGAACGCGGCGAGATCGAAGCTGTATGCCTCGAGCGTGCGATGGACCGTCGCAAACGCAGGCAGATGGGCATAGCGAAAATACGAATCGCCGCTGTGCGAGGCAAACGCCGCAAAGCTCCCCGGATGCTCCAAAACGAGGTGCATCGAGCCGAACCCGCCCGACGATTTTCCCAGCACGGCACGTCCACCTTCGGAGGGGACCGTGCGATAAGTTCGGTCGACGTGTCCGATGACGTCGCGCACCACGTATGTTGCATAGCGCCCGTTGTGCACCGAATCAACGTATTGCGAGCCGCCCAGCCGAGTAAAGCCGTCGACCAGTACGACCAGTGCGGGCAGCATTTGCTGTTCGCGCATCAGGCGATCGGCCCACTGAAAAACGTTCGTCTCCCAGGGCCGGGACGAGAGTAACGCCGTCACGTCGCCGGTATAGCCATGTAAGACATAAAGCGCCGGATAGCGGCGCGAACCTTCCGCGTCGTAGCCGGCCGGCAGATAGACGGCGACCGGCCGTGTCGCCGGATCGCCGAGCGGATTGCCCGCGAGCGCCTCGCTTTCGACGAAATCGACGCGCACGTCGCCTGCGAGACCGAGAAGCCGCGCGAGATTGGAACGATCCTGCATGGCGACGGGGTTCGTCGCACGAAATGGCGGCGCCTAGTGGCCTGTAGATGAGCGAACTGAAACGCGCGATCGATCTGCGCAGCGCAATTTCGATCAACGTCATTACGATGATCGGAATCGGTCCCTTGGTGACGATTCCGCTCGTCATCGCTGCGCTTGGCGGCCCGCTGGCGCTTCTCGGCTGGATCGCGGGCGCCGTCGTCGCGCTCTGCGACGGCTTGGTTTGGGCCGAGCTCTCCTCGCGGTATCCGGGCTCAGGCGGTACCTACGTTTATCTGCGCGAGGTTTTTGGCGAACGGCGAGCCGGCAAGATGCTCGCATTTCTTTTCAACTGGCAGTTCCTGCTTTACGCGCCCTGCTTACTGGCGAGCGGCTACATCGGTTTCGCCAACTACGCCGCATACTTCTATCCGCCGCTGGCCGTACATCCCGCCGCCCACGACGCGCTCGCGATCGGCATCGGGGTGGTGACGCTGATTATGCTCTATCGCCGCACCTCGAAAGTCGCATCGCTCGGAGCGGTGCTCGCGATTGTCGCTACCCTTACGATTGCGCTGGTTGCGATAGCGGGGCTCTCGCACGCGAACTTCGCACAAGCTTTCCATCTCGCCCGTCCCTTAGAGCTTGGCGCCGGATTCGTCGCGGGATTCGGCAGCGCGCTCTACATCACGCTCTACGATTACTCGGGCTACGCCGACGCGGCGCTCTTAGGCGACGAGGTGCTGCGGCCCGAGCGGACGATCCCGCGCGCGATCCTGCTATCGGTGGCGATCGTCGCGATCCTCTACATTTTGCTCCAGATCGGAGTGCTCAACGCGGTGCCGTGGCAATCGCTGCTCGACGCGCACGGGCAGCCAACCCCGCAAGCTCAATACGTCGGGGCCCTCGTGGTCGAACGCCGCTGGGGACACGGCGCCGCGACCGTCGTAACGTTACTCGTGCTCGTGACTGCGTTCGCGTCGCTCTATGGAAATTTGCTCGGTTTTTCGCGCATCTCGTTTGCGGCCGCGCGAGACGGGGCGTTTCTGCCCGTATTCGCGCGGGTTCACCCGCGCAAGGACTTTCCGCACGTCGCATTGTTGGCAGTCGGCGCGCTTTCGCTGGTCGCCAGCTTCTTCACGCTCGATCAGGTCATTGCGTTCCTGACCGCCGGAATCGTGCTAATCCAAGGCATCGCTCAGATCGTCGCGCTGGCCCTACTGCGCGCGCGGCGAGCGAGCGGAGCGTTCAAAATGCCGCTCTACCCCCTGCCCGCGCTGGTGGCGTTGGCGGGATGGGCGCTGGCGTTCGTTGCTTCCGGCCTCTTTGCGATCGCGCTCGGGGTCGGCTGGTTAATCTCTGGTGCGGTCGTTTATTTCGTTACCGCGCGCGTGCAGCGATGGTGGCCATTCCTGCCCGCGCTAATCCTTGCGCTCGTTGTGCCAATCCCCGCGCGCGCCGATGGACCGGCCGGATGGCCGAGTTGGAATGTTTCGCGCGTGGTCCAAAGTCACGGTTATTCCGTCTTCAGCGTGAACGGAAAGCCGTTCTTTCTATACGGCGCCGCATTTTTTTACGAGCGGATACCCCGCGACCGATGGTCTCAGGCGCTGCTGACGTACAAGCGCCTCGGCATCAACACGATCGATCTGTACCTTATTTGGAACTGGCATGAGCCTTCCGAAGGAACCACGGACTTCAGCGGCACCACCGATCAGCAGCGCGACCTCGCCAGTCTTTTGAAGCTAACGCACGCGCTCGGATTCAAGCTCGTGTTGCGACCGGGGCCCGTCATTCGCAACGAGTGGCGTAACGGCGGGTACCCCGCGTGGCTGCTCGAGCGCCCCGAGTACAAAATGCCGCTACACGACGTGCTCGAAGGGCGGTATCCCGCGACGGCGACGCTTCAGAACGCGCACGCCGACGCTGCGGCCGCCGAATGGCTTGCGAACGGCACGCATCTTCAGGCCTCCGCGCAGTGGCTACGCGAGGCGCTGCACACCGTCGAACCATACTGCGGAGACGTGATCGCAATCGCCCTGGACGACGATCAAGGCGCGTATCTCGACAACGACACCTGGCCGGCCCCGCACTGGCACGCTTACGTAGGCTGGCTGCGGGCAACCGTCGCATCGGCAGTCGGTAGCAAGGTTCCGCTCTTCATCAACACATACGAGATGAAAGTCCCGGCCGCATCGCCGGCTTGGGCCTGGGGAAACTGGTATCAAAGCAACTCGTACCGGTTAACCGCGCACGATCTCGCCGATCTGGATTTTGCTACCGGTCTCTTGCAGACTCAATGGCGGTTGCCGGTGATGCAGTCGGAGTTTCAAGCCGGTTGGCTGCAGGCTGCCGACGAAGCCGCTCCGCGCCCGAGCGATCCGGCGAGCACGACGCTTGCGCTCGGCGAGCTGCTTCGTTTCGGCGCACACGGCGTCGTGAACTTTCCGGTGCAAGATACCATCTATCCGCACGGCTGGGAGGCGCCGTGGGCGAATTGGTCGTACGCGTGGGACGCTGCCTTGACCGAAGGTCTGCGCGCATCGCCACGCTACGCACCCACCCGCGCTTTCGGCGATATCGTTGCCAAATACGGCGCGTGGTTGGCGAAGACCCATATCGCCGCGGATGCCTCGATCGTGTGGCCGCCAAGCCTCTTTGTGCCCGGAACTTTGAGCAATGGCGACTTTGCCGCACTCGCCGACGCGACGATTGCCATGCAGCGCGCGTGCAACGCTCGCGGCCTGAGTTGCACTCTGGCCGATCTTGCTGCCGCCGACACACGCACCAGCGCGATCCTACTACTTCTGCCGCTTTCTCCCGCGTCTGCGCTGATGCGCCGGATGAAGCCGTCGGCTCTCGCGGCGCTTAGTAGATTGCGGTCGTCAGGGCGCCTTATCATGGATCCATCGTCGGTTCGCACGGACTCGCGACGCAGGCGGATCCCGAATGTGACGCTGCTGCTTGCGGACGATTCGTCCTATGGATTCATCGTCGCGATCAATCCGAGCAACGCGAGGCGCCACATTGCGGTCGGCGAAGTGCGGCTGGCGCATCGGATGCTTACCGTTCGGGCGTTCGACCTTCAGCCCGGGGGCGCGCGCGTTGTTCCCGTCGGCCTTACGGGCGGCCCCGTTGCGGCGGCGCCCGCGCCGGTACGCGGCACACCGCCCCCATTTAGCGATCCCGACGGTACGGTAATAGCGAATGCGAAGCTCCGCGTGGTTTTCGCGCCGTTTGCGGGCGCGCGAATCGCCGAGCTCAGCACTGGCTCGGGAAACGCCGCAACAAGCACCGGACTACTGAGAGATGCGGCCGATCCGCAACCGGCGGCTTCTTCGCGTGATTATATCGCGCCGTACACGCACCCGCTTCCGGCCGGTACCTTTAACCGCGCGTACGCCTGTAGCAGACTCGACGTTCTTACCTCGACGCGGTTTACATGCTCGTACGACGCGCCCGACGTTCCTGAGGGCGGCGCGATCTTTCGCCGGACGCTGACATTGAACGGCCAAAGCAATGCGCTGACCGTCACCGAGCAATTTGAACCGCACCATCCGAACTCGACGGCGCGTCTCGTCAGCATCTCGGGCTTTGCCTTCGCGCCGGGTGATACGCTTCTCAACGCTTTCGATCGTGACGGCCTTGGCATTCTCGACGGCCGGCGTCTAACGATCCTTCGCTGGCATGCGGGGGATGTTGCGCACCTCGACGTGCGAAGGACCCGCGGAGCCTTGCTCGTGGCACTGACCTTTGCACGAAGGTCCGTGGAACTGCGCCTCGGCGTCGAGGCAGCAAGGAACGCCGCCGAGGCTCAACGCGTCCTCGACGAGAAACAGCCGTAGCCAGCGACGGGGAAGTGGCGGAATGGCAGACGCAGCCGCCTCAAAAGCGGCCGAGGCAACTCATGTGGGTTCGACTCCCACCTTCCCCAGGTTGAAAACGGCCTTAACTCTGACAGAAACCGAACTGCAACAGCCAGCTTGCAGTTATCTCTGGCTTATTTGTAGATTTTCAGTTTCGCTTCGGTGCGCGGCGTCGTCAGAGCGTCGACGCCACTCCCAAAGTTGTGCCTCCGGCCGTGTAGGTATGCCCGGTAAACTTACCGCTCGGATAGTCGAAGATGTAGACGTACTCGTCGGTTTCGGGGACGTAGATTCTGTTTTCTGCTTTGTTGAGGGCGCTGTGGACCGGTGGACCCACATAGGTACCAATCGTCCCAGACGGCGACGTCTGCCCCGGGGGATAGATGAGGATTTCACCTTGCCTCCCTCTTCTATTCGTCACGACGAGGTTATTGTTCTTGTCGACGATCACGCCGTCTGGATATTTGAGGCCGCTGAGCCCGAGATTCGTGCCGGAACCGCTCCCGTTTGCGAATTTTACGACGGCCGGGCGGGCCCGGCCGAAGCTGCCGGTGCTTAAGCCGGTGGCATAGACGTTGTTCGACGCATCCACCCCGACGCCGCTCACTATACGACTAAGGGCCGAGTTCGTCAGCCTGCGGACCGGTGACGTACCGCCGGGCGGATAAACGTCGACGCCTCCGTCGAGATCGCCGGCATAGACGTACCCGTTGCCTCCCACGACAACGTCGTCGGGTTTATCCGATTCAGTCAACGTCAGCGAGGGGCTCGTTGCCCCCGGCGGATAGACTGTGATGGTTTTTCCGCGCTGGTTCGCGACGTAAAGGTTGCCATTCTTGTCGGTGGCGAGTCCTTCGGGCTCGTTAATCCCGTCGGTGATTTTTCCGAAATACCCATATCCGGACTCTATGGCGATTTCCCCGACTTGTGTACATGCAACGTAGACAAAGCCGTTCGGCCCGGCATCGCGCATGCCGCCGTGCGTCTGATTGGCGGCTCCGGGAGTTACGCCGGTCGGCGCACTGCTCGAAGAGCATGCCGTTACCGCGATCCCGAAAACGCAAGCCACACCTAATAATTCCAGGGTTTTCATAGAATGTGCCTCCGAGGAATGCGTGAGAGTATGTTACCGCAGCGGAGTCGGACACTAACTTTATCCGACCCCCTCCATCGCCCTGTCCGTTTGCCGTATCGGGGCAGGGCGCCGTCAGTCTCTAAGGGGTTTATCAACGCAGGGTACGCGCCTCCGGCGGCCTAATTCAATTGTTGTCACAGCGAGGTCGCACGAATCGACTTGAGCGCCGTGCAGGCGCACACGAATTGCCACTCTGCCAGCGACTCTGCCAACTCTGCCAGAAGCCACCGTTCCGCGCCGAAATGAGCGGATACGAGCGGCATTGGCGGGCGCCTTGGATGGTGTGCGATGAACACGAATGGACACGAGCGGAAGCGACCAGATACCAGCCAATACGAGCGCAAGGGGATTCGACTCCCACCTTCCCCATAGGTTACCGAGCACAAATGGCCCCCAAAACGTCGCTGCTAGTCACGAATAAGTCACGGAGCTATGAAAAACGGGTCTGAGACGCTCATTAGGAGCTTTTGCTGTTTGACAGCTTTATTCAGGGCGATTCGAGTACGAGAGCACCCGCACCGTCAGCGGGGCTTGGGGTTAGAGCTCGAAGCTGGTGGAATCCGACGCCTTCGACGCCGATCGCCGGCCGTGCGATTCGTGCTCGTCACGTGTATCACGAACCTAGAGGGTACCTTGGCCTAATGATACAGTGGGGGTACAGTCTGGGAATCGACGCGCAATCCGCCGTCGCCGAGCACTACTATTCGGCGCCGGCATACTCTACAACGTTACCGAATAGACCGTCCCGTCATCATAAGTGCCGCCAAATGGCGTCGTACCGTAGAGCGTACCGTTCACATCGATTAATCCCGAAGACGGCTCGCGGCCGTCGCTTCCGCCGCTGAAGGCGTGTAGAACCTTTTCGGCGCCGGACGGCGTGATGCTGAATACGGTGCCGTAGTTGCTGGCGCCGCCACCAACCGTCGTGCCGTACATCTTGCCGTTGAGCTCGACCAGCCCTGCGAAGGGTTGAATGCCGTCGGCGCCGCCGGTGAAGTAATGAAGAATGGTTTCGGTTCCCGACGGCGTGATGCTGAAGACCGTCCCGCATGCGCTAGCGGTCATGCATCCGGCGGTTATGCCGTACAGCGTACCGTTGACGGCAATCAGGCCCCCATCGGGCCCCGCACCGTCGCTGCTGCCGCCCTGAAAACTATAGAGCATGTGTTCGGTTCCAGACGGCGTTACGGAGAAGACCGTTCCAAGGTTGGCTGAGCCGCCGTTGACCGTTGTGCCGTACAGGGTGCCGTTGAGGTTTACGAGGCTTGCCTGCGGTTCATCACCGTCCTGCGTTCCGCCGTGGAAGGCGTAAATCACGTTCTCGGTGCCGGACGGCGTGACGCTGAACACGGTGCCGCTGGAATAAACGCCGCCCTCTCTGGTTGTGCCGTAAAAGGTGCCGTTGACGTTGATCAGACCACCACTCGGATTCTTACCATCCGCGCCGCCGGCGAAATTGTGAAGGACGATGACTGCGCCCGATAGCGTGACCCGCACGATCGTTCCGTAACGTGAGGCGCCGCCGACCGAGCCAGTCCCGTAGAGCGCAAGGCCGCCGCCCGTAGGTCTGGGACCGAGCGTGAGCTGGCTGACAAATCTCCCCTGTTGATACGTGACGATATGCAAAACGGTTTCACTTCCCGAGGGCGTGACGGTGAAGATCGCGCCGTTGTTGTTAGCCGTATTATAGTTTGTCTCACCATAGAGCGTACCGCGCACGCCGGTAAGCGTGGTAAACGAACTTCTGCCGTCGAGAGTCTTACTTCCGAAGTTATAGATGACCGCTTCGTTTGCGGCGTTGCGTTGATGCGACGCCGGGCGCAGCGCGACGTGGGTGCCGAACCCATCGAGTGGCACCGGCGACGAGACTTGGCTGTTCGAACACGCTGCGAGAGCAACGGCGATTGACATCGATACCACGCGGAGAATCATTTTTGTTTACTCCTTCTGTCGGGGCGCGACGCTCTACTATTGCTTCTGCCCTTGCTGGCTTTTTGCACATCTCCGATCTTAGGATTTAGCGAATGGCGATCCCATCCGGTTCATTCAGTCCGGTATTCAGGCTGATGGTATTGATCGGCGCGACGTTGCCATTTGCGAACGCGGCGTAGACGGTCACGGTGGCGTGGAAATCGTTCGCTACATAGATGCGGCCGCTGCCGTCCAGGGCGATGCCGTTGGGGTCGCGCATTTGCGTCTTGCTCCCTCTAATGGTTCGGATCGGCGCGACATTGCCATTTGCGAGCGTCGCGTAGACGGTGACGCTTTGGTTGGAGTAGTTCGTCACGTAGATTCTTCCATGAGTATCCAGAGCGATTTGGTCGGGATAGTCCAATCCGGTGTTAGAGCCGCTGATGGTCTTTATTGGCGCAGAGTCGCCGCGCGCACCCGCCCGGTAAACCGTCACGGAGTTGTAAAAGTTCGGAACGTAGGTTTTGCCGGTTGCGCCCAATGTGAGTCTGTTGGGCTTGTCAATCGCGGTGCGCATGCCCTCGATGATTCCGGTCGGAGCGACGTTGCCGGTCGAACCGGAGGGGTAGATTGTGACCTTGCCGCCGAGCTTGGCGCCGCGGGGCTCGTTAGCGACATAGATGTCGCCATTTAGAGGATTCAAGGCGATGCCTCGCGGGTGGACCAGCCCTGTCATAGAGCCGCTGATGTCCTGTATCGGTGCGACGTTGCCGGTAGCACCCGCGGCATAGACCGTTCCCGAGTTACCATCCCTGTTTGCGACGTAGATGTTGCCACTGGCGTCTACGGCGACATCGTTTGGAGAATTTAGTCCGGTGTTGGAGCCGCTGATATCCTGGATCGGCGTCGCATCGCCGGTTGCACCTTCCGCATAGACGGTTACGCTACTGGGTACGCTCGAGAGCCCTGAGTAGTTCGCAATGTAGAGGCAGGGGCACGGCGACGTAGCGCGCTTTCCAGGGTGCGACTGATTCTGTTGGAATCCCGGCGGCGGCGTCGGTGTTGATGACCCCGCGCAACTGCTAAGCAACGAGATCGCAGTTACCGCAGCGAGCATATACTTGAGGGACCGAACGATCATGGTCAGGATCCTTTCCAGCGGTTAGGGGACCGCCCGTCCTACCGTAGGTGAGCACCAAGAAGATCTCGGGAAAGGGTCAAGAAGGGTTCGCACAAATGCTTCTTATTCGCTTGGTCCTTGCACCATAGCCACATCGTCGATCAGCCCTCGTCCGCTGCACAGCTCGCTCCGATCGAAGCCGCACGCGTCCTCCAGGCCTGGGGTAAGTGTCCGTTGCACGCTATGCGTCGCCCCGGAGACTAGCTCTTTGGCTTGTGGGGTGATTCTGGACCATCTACGATTGCTTCCACCCTTGCTGGTTTTTGCACATCTCCGATCTTAGGATTTAGCGAATGGCGATTCCGTTGGCTCCAATCAGTCCGGTATTCGGGCCGCTGATGCTATTGATCGGCGCAACGTTGCCGTTTGCGAACGCGGCGTAGACGGTCACGGTGCTGTCGCCCACGTTCGCTACATAGATGTGGCCGCTGCCGTCCAGGGCGATGCCGGTGGGGTGGTCCAGTTGCGTCTTCCTTCCGGCAATGGTTCGGATCGGCGCGACATTGCCGTTTGCGAGCGTCGCGTAGACGGTGACGCTGTCGTTGTAGTCCGCCACGTAGACTCTTCCATGGGCATCCAGAGCGATTTGTTCGGGAAAGTCCAAGCCGGTGTTAGAGCCGCTGATGGTCTTTATTGGCGCAGAGTCGCCGCGCGCACCCGCCCGGTAAACCGTCACGGAGTCGCCGTTATGGTTCGGAATGTAGATTTTGCCGGCTGTGCCCAATGTGAGTTCGTAGGGCTTGTCAATCGCGGTGCGCATGCCCTCGATGATTCCCGTCGGGGCGATGTTGCCGGTCGAACCGGAGGGGTAGATTGTGAGCTTTCCGCCGAGCTTGCGGCCTTCGGGCTGCGAAGCGACATAGATGTCGCCATTTAGAGGATTCAAGGCGATGCCGGACGGATCGTACAGCCCTGTGATAGAGCCACTGATGTCCTGTATCGGTGCGACGTTGCCGGTAGCACCCGCGGCATAGACCGTTACCGAGTTATTGGCGTTCGCGACGTAGATGTTGCCACTGGCGTCTACGGCGACATCGAGCGGATCCAGTCCGGTGTTGGAGCCGCTGATATCCTGGATCGGCGTCGCATCGCCGGTTGCACCTTCCGCATAGACGTTTACGCTCGAGGCTGCAAGGTCCGCAACGTAGAGGCAGGGGCATGGCGACGTAGCGCGTTTTCCAGGGTGCGACTGATTCTGTTGGAATCCCGGCAGCGTTGTCGGTGTTGATGACCCCGCGCAGCTGCTAAGCAGGGAGATCGCAGTTACCGCAGCCAGCATATACTTGAGGGACCGAACGATCATGGTCAGGATCCTTTCCAGCGGTTAGGAGACCGCCCGTACCTACGGTAGGTGAGCATCAAGAAGATCTCGCGAAAGGGTCAAGAACGTTTCGCACAAATGCTTCTTATTCGCTTGGTCCAGAGACCAGTAGCCACATCGTCGATCAGCCCGCGTCGCTGTGACCTCTAGGGCGATTGGACGCCGCTGATTATCCGACCAAGTCGCTGCGCCGCGGACTGCTGCATAGCCGGCGTAACGTGGGCATACGTGTCGGCGGTAATGCGGATCGTCGAATGCTTCTCGGGCGTTCGGAGCCGTTTTTTACACGCTCGATGATGCAGTCATCGGACTACGGCGACAAAGGCGCCCTCACGGCCAATTTTGACTAGTCACGAATTAGTCACGGACGAATCGAAACGAATGCCTCCGAGACGAACGAATCGCAACGAACGGAAATCGTCACGCACGAATCATGCTCAAACGAACGATCCGCAACGAGCCGAAACGTGTGCCTACGGATTCGACTCCCACCTTCCCCAGGTTAAAATGGCCAAAACTCTACCACACTCTGCCAGACCGGCTTGGCGAACGCTGTTAGCCACCGATCCGTTCGGGCTTCAAAGAGGGATATTCGAATGAAGGCCTTTGCTATTTGCCGCTTCGCCCCAAGCGCTAGCGTGGCCGCAGCGTTGCTTGTGGGATGCGGCGAATCGCAGCCGCTAATCGGCGCGCCGGGCGCGACGGCGTCTTCTAGTTTCGCCCGTTGGCAGGCGGCCCAGGTACACGGTGCCGATCGCCCAAAGGCCACCGTGCACTTCGTTTACGTGTCCAACTCTGTTAATTCCGATAATGTTTCCGCCTACGCCATCAGTGCGAGCAGTGGTGCTTTAAAGCGCGTGCCGGGATCACCGTTTACGGCGGACGCCTACCCACAGGGAGTGGCGATCGACCCGAACGACAAATTCGCCTACGTGACCAACGGTGCTTCCGACGATATTTCCGCGTATACGATCGACGCAAAAGATGGCGCCTTGGCGCAGGTCAAGGGGTCGCCGTTTGCAGCGGGTCACGATCCCTCCGGGCCGGCAATCACTCCCACGGGGAAGTTCGCCTATGTAGCAAACTGTCAGAACGACAACGTTTCCGCCTATGCCGTTAATCGGCATAGAGGCGCTTTGCGGCAGGTGACGGGCTCGCCGTTTGCAGCTGGAACCTGTCCGGTCGCGGTGGCGATCGATCCGACCGGAAACTTCACTTACGTGGCCAACGAAGGCGGCGGCGTCTCCGCGTATGTGATCAACGTAGAAAATGGCGGCTTGAAGCAAGTGAAGGGATCGCCGTTTGCAGCGGGCGATACGCCGAATCGGGTAGCAATCGCTCCGTCAGGCGAGTTTGCCTACGTGACCAACGGTGCTTCCGGCAATGTTTCCGCCTATGCAATCAACGTGAAAACTGGCGCTTTAACGCAAGTGAAGGGGTCACCGTTTGCAGCGGGCGACGATCCGAGCGGGGTGGCAATCACTCCGGCGGGCGAGTTCGTCTACGTAGCCGATTTTATATCCAATAACGTTTCCGCTTATGCCGTCAATCCGCATAATGGAGCGTTGCAGCAGCTAATAGGCTCCCCTTTTGCAGCTGGAACTTGTCCAGTCGCGGTGGCGATCGATCCAACGGGCAAATTCGCCTATGTGGTGGACGAAGGTTACATGGGCGGTGGTAGCGGTATTTCTGCGTACGCTATCAACGCGAACAGCGGTGTTCTGAAGGAAATAAAGGGCTCGCCCTTTGAAGGGGGGCCCACACCGACAGCGGCAGCGATCCGGTAGAAGATACGAATTAACCGCAAGAACTCGCATATTAGGGGAAACGGGGTGATATCTCAATTCATTGGATTAGCATTCGGCGCCTTTGAACGTCGCAGATTCCATAACCCGCGCGCTGAGAGGATAGCGGATAAGACGGAGGTCACGGCGAGCGCGAGGAGAGTCCAAACGAAGAAGAACGCTCCGCTGGACTCAGCGAGCGTGCCGGCCAGTCCTCCTGCTCTGCTCACGTGAACAGTGAAAACTACCATGCCCGCGACCGATCCGAGCAGCATGATAGCGTGCCCCGATCGCCGCTCGGCGAGCACCAGCGCCCCATATAGCCAGATGACGAGGATAGCGATTACCACGACGTTTGAGGCCGGTGACCTATCGCTCCCATAGACGATGTCATCCGTCAAGTGAAGCGAGAGGAGGACGATCGAGAGCAGAGACATGATGGTTAAGAGATTGTTGCGCTTCATATTGGATAAGAGCTACGCAACTGATCTCTGGACTTCCCCCGGTTTGGTGGGCGTCGCGCGTCGGGCGGCCGTAGCGGGGAGCGGCGTCGAGGCGTTCGGCGGCGTCCTCCTGCAAGCTGTCCACGACGCCCGCGATCGCTGACGAGATTCACCGAACGCTTAACAAAATACGTGACGGCGCAAACGACCTCGCGGACGCCATGATTGAACTTGCAAGCGATTAAGGGAGCCCGCAACACCTCGACGCGGACTTCGTAAACAGGGGCGCATCAAACTATCGAGACGTCGACGTTTCTATTCCCTTGTGATAGAATCCGTGCAACGAGGCGCTCTAGCGATCTGAAAAGGAGGCATGATGAGATTCAGAATCTATGGGCTCTTTGTCGTGGGCGCACTCGTAGCGCTTGTGGGTTGCTCCGGCGGAACGCCCTCCGCACCAACGTTTCCTCCTGGCGGCAGGCAGGTGAGCAGTCGGATCGATATGGCAGCGATTGCCGAGACTCTCAAAGCGCGCCGGGTCGTCGTCAAGCAGCAGTTTTGCGCGTCTGGCGCCGGAGAGGCGACGTTCAGCGCCAAAGGACCGGCGAGAGGCCACGTTCGGGGGAAGTTCGTTGCGTCGGGAGTGTGGAATTTTTACAGCGGCGGCGGGCAGACTCTTTGGACGTTCAGCGAGACCTTCAAGATCACTGGCAGACACCCCGCGGACGGCACGATTACAGGCAATGGCACCGATGCCGCGGCTACATGCAAGACGTTTGGGACAGTGAGCGGCAAGGACTTGACCTACCATCTCGGCACGCTGTCGGGCGCTGCAACAACGAATCTTATGAAGAATGGCAGTAGGCTCCTAGAGCGCTTGCACTAGCCCTGGCTTGCTGCGCCTTGCGGCTTCAGCTCGAAAACCGTTCTATGACAGTGCTCTCTTCGGCACCACGTTGATGGGGGCGCAAACAACGACGGGACGGTTTTTGAGCTGGTCGCGTTAAACTTTACGTATCTTTCTTCAGGAAAGGAGCACGGAACATGGCCGGTTTGCTTGTTAGGTGGCTGCTCAACGCGATCTCACTTGCGATCCTTGTTTACTGGATCGCGCCGCTCTTCCACATCGGGGTGTCTGCGAACACGTGGGTTGCCGTCGTCATCGCGGCCCTCGCTTTTGGCGTCATCAACGCCGTCGTTCGTCCGATTGCCACGATCGTTTCGATTCCGCTGATTGTGATCACGCTCGGCTTGTTTCTGTTCGTTCTCAACGCGCTTTTGCTGTGGCTGGTGGGAGCGATCGTCCCCGGCTTCCACGTGGACGGCTTCTGGGCGGCGTTTTGGGGCGCCATTTGGCTCGGCATCATCTCATGGGTGATTAACGCAGTTGGTCTTAGCTCCGCAGCGGAAAAGCGCATATAAAGCTGCGGAAAGTCGTGGAGGTCCACGGCAGCTGCGGGCATTGAACCTTCGGCCAGGGGCGGACGCTGCAATCGTCCCCCGGGACTAAGCCGAAAGCCTCATTTTTCACGCTTTCGTGCCACCGTACGGGGGCGGGGACTCGCGCTTGCGTAGGCGGTGTGCTATAAGGTTGTTTGTCATGAGATGCACTTATAGTCTCGCGTTTATTATCATTGCTGGATTAGCCGCGTGCAGCGGCCGCTCGGCTATGCCGGGTGCGCCGGCCTTACCGTCGGCGGGGTCGGCGATGCAGCGGCACGACTCGTCGGGCGGCAACATATCGCATGTTGTTATCGTCATACAGACGAACCGGAGCTTCGACAACTTGTTCGCAACGTTTCCGGGCGCGGAAGGGACGACGATCGGCAAGACGTACGGCGGCCAAACGATCCCGCTAAAGAAAAGCAACCTCTTCAGCCCAAAGCTCTATCAAAATAGCCGCGCGGGATTCCTCGTCGACTACGATAACGGAAACATGGACGGCTGGAGTTCCGTCTTCGTCAACCGGCAACGGTGCGCAACCTGTGCGTACGAGTACGTCAATCCGCGACAGATTCAGCCGTATTGGACGATGGCGCGACGCTACGTGCTCGCCGATCACATGTTTCCGACGGAGAACAGCGGAGACTTCAGCTCTCACCAGGATCTGATCCGCGGCAGCTCGGCGCTTAACGCTCAGGAGAGCGCCATCGACTTTCCGACGCATGGGCCGTGGGGCTGCGACGCACAAAAGGGCACGACGACGCCCGCTATCTGGAGCACCGGCAAATATCAAAGGAAGGGCCCCACTCCCTGCTTCTCTTACCAGACGCTGCGTGATTTGCTCGATGCCCAAAAGATCTCGTGGAAGTATTACGTGCCGGCCCTCTATGGCAGCGGTCTAGCAGGGGCGTACTGGGATCCCTTCGACGCCATCAGCGCCGTTCGCTACAGCCCGGAATTCACGACCAATATCTCGACGCCCGAAACGAACTTCTTTAGCGACGTTTCGAACGGCTCGCTACCCTCCGTTTCGTGGGTTTCGCCCAATAACCAGAATTCCGATCACGCGGGTTTCGGCAAGCGAGACACGGGGCCGGCCTGGGTGGCCAAAATCGTCAATACGGTCGGCAAGAGCAAGTACTGGAACTCCACGGCCATCATCGTGGTCTGGGAGGACTGGGGTGGCTGGTACGACCACGTTGCTCCGCCGCAGCTCGATTACGCCGGGCTCGGGATCCGCGTTCCGATGATCGTCGTGTCGCCGTATGCGAAGGCGGGTTACGTCTCGCACACCCAATACGAGTTCGGCAGCATCGTCCGATTCGTCGAGGATACGTGGAATCTCGGACGGCTGGGAACGACCGACACGCGGGCAGCCAGCATCGACGACGTCTTCGACTTCTCGCAGAAACCGCGTAAGTACTCGTCTATTCCGCTGAACTAGGCTTGGGGCCGCAACGTGCTTGCGGCCCCGATTCTTGAAATAGCGCTCATTCAACTGTAGCATCGAGTGTAGCGACCGGCGTAGGTTGTCCATGGCTGCTAAAACGCCATATAATGTTAGGATGAAGAACGCTTGTTACTACGCTCTTGTACTGCTCTTTGGAGTCTCGGCGTGCTCCCAAACCTCTTCGATCGGAACGTCGCCGGCTGGCTCACAACTTATTCCAACCGAGCGCTCGCTAAACCTTTCGCATCGGGCGCACCGGGGCCGCTACGCGCAGTCGCCGATCCAGCACGTCGTTATCATCGTTCAAGAGAATCGCAGCGTCGACGATCTCTTTCAGTTTCTTCCCGGCGCCAACACTCAATCGTATGGGCCTGGGGCGCACGGGAATCAACACGTACAGTTAGCGTCGCAAGCACTCGCCGCGCCGTATGACTTGGCTCACACGCACGCGGCCTGGGTGACCGAGTACAACAACGGCCAGATGAACGGCTTCGAGAACGAAACGTGCAAAGGCAGCTGTCCGAAGGACGCCGCGTTCGCGTACGTCCCCGAAAGCCAGGTGCAGCCGTACTACACGCTAGCTGAAAGCTTCACGTTTGCCGACAACATGTACGAGACAGACGAGGGGCCGAGCTTTCCCTCGCATCAGTACCTCGTCAGCGGCACCTCGACCCTGAGCAACTACTCTCAGAATAGATCCTCGAACAACCCCGAGGATCCGAGCGGCAACCTAACCGGCGGCTGCGACTCCCCGCGGGGGTCGCTCGTCGGCGTCATCACGCCGCAAGGCAAGGAGCCAGTGGCGCTCAAAACGTTTCCGTGCTTCCAGCGGCTGTCACTCATGAACGAGCTGGACGACGCCGGAGTCTCTTGGAAATACTATCAGGCCAACCAGGGCGCCGGACTCTTTAACGCCCCAGATGCAATCGAGTCAATCTGGTCTAACCAGTACGAGATGGCGGCCAACGTGATCACGCCCCCCTCGCAAATCCTTACCGACATCGGGAACGGCCGGTTGGCGAACGTCGTCTGGGTGACGCCGACCTCATTGGCTTCCGATCATCCTAAAGTGAACAATGGTTCGGGTCCTTCCTGGGTCGCTTCAGTCGTCAACGCGATCGGCGACAGCCAGTATTGGAATAACACGGCCGTTTTTATCACGTGGGATGATTGGGGTGGCTTCTACGACCACGTTCCACCGACCATCTACAACTCGTTCGAGTTGGGCTTCCGGGTGCCGTTGATCGTGGTCTCGCCGTATGCAAAACAGAACTACGTATCCCACACCCAGCATGAGTTCGGCAGCATTTTGAAGTTCACGGAGGAGACCTTCGGCTTGCCGTCGCTCGGTACAACCGATCAGCGCGCCGACGATCTCTCCGACTGCTTCGATTTCTCAAAGGAACCAAAAGCCTTCAAACGCGTGAAGTCGAAGTATCCGCCCAGTTACTTCTTCCACCTGCCCTCAGTGGAGCCGAACGACTAGGAGCATCTCTTACCAGGAAGAGCCCCCACCTCATCTGCCTCATTCTCATCACGGTGCTGTCGGGCTGCGCACAGAGCGCTTCGGTAGCGAGCATACCGGTCACGACAGGGGCGGCGCAATCGCTCATTCGGAGCGCCGCTCCATCGTCGAAGATTCAGCACGTCGTGATCATCGTCCAAGAGAATCGGAGCGTCGACAACCTCTTTCAGTTTCTGCGCGGCGCCAACACGCAATCCTACGGGCTAAACTCACAAGGACAAGAGGTTTCGTTGCGGCCGACTCAGCTGACGGCGCCCTATAATATCGGCCACGTTCACATTAGCTGGCTGGCCGAATACAACAACGGTGCGATGAACGGCTTCGATCAGGAGACTTGCCGCGGAAAGTGCCCGACGTCGAACGCGGCTTACGGCTACGTTCCCAGGAACGAAGTCGAACCGTACTATACCGTGGCAAAGGCCTACACGTTTGCCGATGAAATGTTCCAGACGAACCAAGGGCCGAGCTTCCCCGCGCATCAGTACCTCATTAGCGGCACTTCGACCGTGAACAACACGACCACCGATCGTGCGGCCAGCAATCCGCTGACGGGGGATGCGAAGTTGACGGGCGGCTGCGATTCGCCCGCCGGGTCGCTCGTCGCGGTTATCAACATGCGTGGGGGCGAGCCCGAAGCGCTCAGAGCCTTCCCGTGCTTTAAGCGCAAGGCCCTAATGAACGAGCTCGATCAAGCTGGATTGAGCTGGCGCTACTATCAAGCCACGCGGGGTCCCGGACTCTGGAACGCCGTTGATGCGATCTACTCGATCTGGTCGAACCAATCGGAGTATAACTCGAACGTCGTCACGCCATCGTCAAAAGTCCTCAGCGATATTGGGCACAACCGGCTTGCGGACGTCGTCTGGGTCACTCCGTCGAAAGCGGCATCCGACCATCCAAGAGAAACAAACGGCTCCGGCCCTTCCTGGGTCGCCTCGGTCGTCAACGCGATCGGCCAATCGCAGTATTGGAACACGACCGCGATCTTCGTCGTCTGGGATGACTGGGGAGGCTGGTACGACCACGTTCCACCGCAGATTTTCGACTCGTACGAACTCGGTTTCCGAGTGCCTTTGATCGTCATATCGCCATATGCGCGAGTGCATTACGTCTTGCACACGCAGCATGAGTTCGGCAGCATCTTGAAGTTCACCGAAAAGATATTCGGTCTTCGCTCGTTGGAAACGACCGACAAACGTTCCGACGATCTCTTCGACTGCTTCGACTTTAATAAGCAGCCGGCGCCGTTCAAGCGGATTCCGGCGAAGTACCCGCCCAGCTACTTCTTCAAGTTGCCGTCCGTAGAGGCGGACGACTAGCCCCTGGACAGCGCCGCGCCGAGGGCACCCGTCCCTCGGCGTGCACGCATTACTGGATCGTTACGCTCACCGGCGATGACACGATCCCGTTCGTGACCACCACCAAGCTGCTCGCGCCTTTTTCAATGCCCGACGGGACGTCGAACTGCGTCGAGACCTTCTTACGTCCCGTGGCAACCCCCATGTAGCTAATGTTGTGCGTGCGGCAATAGAAGACGTGGCCGCTCGCCGTGTTGGTGACCCGCACGAGCGGATAGTTCGTTGCCTGCTGAACGTCATCACCGTACATGTTGTTCTGAGTGGCGCCGTTGAAGCGCATCCCGCTGATCTTGTACGTGTCGCCGTGCGTTAACGTGGTGGGCACCGACGTGATTACCGGACCGATCCGACTTAAGGGTCGACCGCCGCTATAGATCTCGATGTCCGGCGATCCGTCATCCTCCATCACCTGACCGGTCGGAAGCATCAAGAGCCTGATGTTGTACGACGAGTCGTTCGGCGCGTTCGGCGGCGCCGCGATGCTCTTGAGCTTCGTACCATTAAAGATATAGAAAGTGGCCGGCGCGTTGTACAGACCCGGGCTCGCCGAGATCATCACCTGACCGTTGGTCAAGACCGTCGATGGACCGTCGGCAACGTCGAGTTGTCCACTCGCGACGACCGGGAACGTCGGCCCCTGCGTCCAGGCGGCCGTGCTGCTATTGTAGATCGCCGACTCTCCATTCGCTCCGGCGACAAAGACCGTCCCGTCGGGACGCAGCGTTTGCGGACCGATCTCCGATCCGTTAATCAGATTGACCGGAAGCTGGCCGGCCGATTCCCACATGTTTGCCTTGGGGCTGTAATACTGCGCGCCGGGCGGGTCGCTGACGTTTGCTTCGAGCACGGTTCCGTTTTTGAGGAGCGTCCAGCCTTCTTCGCTGTCCACGTCCTGCTTGCCGGTTCCAATGATCGTCCACGTCAGCGCGGACTCGTTGAGAAGAGCTTGCGTATTCGTGCAGCAGTTGCCCAGCATGTACGTCCCGTTGGGAAGCACCACGCTCTGCGCGTCGCCGATCCGGCTCCATCCGCTGGGAGGGGTCACCGACGTCCACGTATTGGCAATCGGATCGTAGATTGCGCCGTTCGTCTGTTCCTTGCCGACGCAGTCCTGGTACTCGCCGCCATTCATGACCAGCTTGCCGTCAGGAAGGATGGCAGAAGCGAAGTAGAGCGGCGCGTAACTCGACGGCAGCGACGGCACCGACGACCACGTTCCGGTAAGGTAGTTGCCGTTCTTGTCCGGCGTCAATCGAAATACACTCGAACTGCAGTAGTCAAAGACCATGACCGTTCCGTCGGTCATCAGTATCTCAGTCTGCGGCCCGTTCGGCCACGAAGGAGACGAAGCGACCTGCTGCCAGCCGCCGGCGCGGGATCGAGCGCGCTGCGCCGCGGTTATATTATGCCGATGCGGCGGCGGATGAGCCGGCGTGTGCATCAAGCGTAGAAAACGCGGCCTGGTACTATCGGTAGCTAGAGCGCCCGTATTCACGGCGCTCGCACCGGCGACGCCGGTGCTCGGCGTCGTAGCACCGCCTCCGCTACATGCAGCGGAGAGGAGCGCTACGGCAACCGTAGAGAGAGCAAGGGAAAAACGTTGCATCATACCTCCTGTGTAAGGGGGGAGAACGCGGTACTATTGGCGTTTGAGCCTTATAGTCCGTTCGCCATTAGCGCAGCGCACAGCGGGATGAAGGCAAGTACGGCCACTTGAGCCCACAGTAATCCGCGAATACGCCCGAACTCGCCATCCTCGAGAGCGACGTTTCCGTCAACCAACTTCTGCGAATTCCACCGCAGATAAGCGACCGTCGGGGGGATAGAAAGCAATGCAACCGTCACAAAGAGTGCCATCTTCGTCCAGAAGATGGCGTTGTGAAGGTAAAACGCTGGGCCTTTGAGCCCATATAAGACCAGCGCTATGCCGGTGACGATGACCAGTCCGGCGGCGATGCCGTAGAAACGATCGACGAGCTGAAGTTGACGAAGCATTGCCGCCGGGAGGCTCCTACGGAAGAGAAGGAGCTCTCCGGTCAGCAGTGCCGCAAGCATAAAAATGCACAGGAAGTGGGCGTAATGCAGCAGCGCATCGCGCTCGATCACGAGGCGCTTCCCTTGCGCCGCCTAACCGTCAGCGCTTCTTGCGGCCGACCGCCTTTCGCGCCGGTGCCTTGCGCGCAACGGCCTTCGGTCCGGCCTTCTTCCGAGCGGCTCCGCCGCGGCTCCCACGCTTCGACATCACGGCTTCCTTCAGCGCCTTCGCCGCGAGGAACTTGAAGACGCGCTTCGCCGGGACCTTGACCTGTTCGCCTGTCGCCGGGTTGCGCGCCATGCGGGCCGCGCGATCGCGGACTTTGAACTGCCCGAAACCCGGAATCTTCACCGGCTCACCCGCGACCACCGCGGCTTGAATATCGTCGAAGATGCCGTCCACGAGTACGATGGCATCCTTTCGAGAGATATCCAGGCGATCGACCGTCGAGCGCACCAAATCTACTTTATTCATCGGTTCCTTTCGTGTGGAAAAACAGCCGCTTTACGACGAAATACTTCGCGCTGCATCCTACGAAATGATGATGGACTCCTTGTCTGAAATGAAACGCTTATGCCCGGCAAGGTGGTGACTTTTCGACCCGGGCCGCTGCGCGGCTCGGCCTGCGTTCCCGGCGACAAGTCGATCTCGCACCGCGCATTGATCGCAGGCGCCTATTGCCGCGAGCCGCTACGCGTGACACAGCTGAACCCAGGACGCGACGTCCAAGCTACCCGCGAGGCATTAACGGCGCTCGGAACGCGTATTCACACCGAGGCGAGCGACACGATCGTGAGCGGATCGCCTCTGCGCTCGCCCTCGACGACCCTCGACTGCATGAACTCCGGGTCAACGGTCAGGATGCTTCTGGGTGCCTGCGCGGGCGCCGGCGTGCGCGCTGGCTTCGATGGGGATGCCTCGCTTCGGCGGCGGCCAATGGAACCGGTCGCCGCACAGCTGCGCGCTTTCGGGGCGCGGATCGAGACGACCGGCGGTCATCTTCCCTTGGAACTTCTGGGACGACCAGCCGTTGAAACGCGCGACTTCATACTCCTTTCGCCGTCGGCACAGGTGAAGTCGGCACTGCTTTTTGCTGGGCTCTTTGCCGGCGTCGCCGTCAGCATCGCCGGAGACCGCGGCTCGCGGGACCACACGGAGCGGCTACTCGGCTACCTCGGCGCCGATATCGAGTGGGACGAACGTTGCGTGCGGCTCTCTTGCGGGCCGCTCGAATCGAAAGCCCTTGAGATCGCCGGCGACTTCTCCGCGGCGGCATTCTTCATCACGGGCGCGGCAATCACGCCGGGCAGCGCGCTCGTTGTGCGCGACGTTGGCGTGAATCCGAGGCGAATCGGCTTACTCGACGCTCTCGGGGCGATGGGAGCGGCGATCGAGCTGCGAAACCAGCGAACGCGTTGCGGCGAACCGTTAGCCGATGTGGCCGTGGAGTACCGGCCGCTCAGTGCGACGGGCGTGGGCGCGGATCTGGCGTTGCGAGCGATCGATGAGATCCCGCTCGTCGCGATTGCCGCCGCATTTGCCGCCGGGACGACCACCATCTCCGGCATCGCCGACCTGCGCTCCAAGGAGTCGGATCGGATCGCGGCCATCGAACGGCTGCTCGCCGCGGTCGGCTCGGAGGCAAGCTACGACCGCGGCGTCATGCGGATCGCGGGCGGTACCCCGCAGGCGCGTCATTTGATTGTCGAGACGGGCCACGACCACCGGACCGCGATGGCCGCGGCAGTGCTGGGACGCGCTGCGGGGCCGGTCGCGATCGATAGCGACGAAAGCCTGGACGTAAGCTTTCCCGGCTTTCGTGACTCTCTGGAGGCGCTGCGCTCGGCTTAGGCGGCTGAGTCCGAGCTTTTGGAAGCGCTCTTTGGTTCGCTCGAGGCAGGCGTGTCGGCTTTCGCCGTAGCGGTCGACCCGGCTTCCTCTTTTGGCTTCTCGGCCTTTCCTGAGGCCGCCGAGCGGCGCGAATCCGTGACGTAGAAGCCCGACCCTTTGAAGAGCACCGGCGCCGGGTTAAAGACCCGCCTCAGCGCCCCTCCACAGGCCTCGCACGGCTCATTGAAACTCTCTCCGAAGCCATGCCGGACTTCCCGTACTCGCCCGCACTTGGTGCAGGCATAATCATAGAGCGGCATGGATGAGAGTATAGCCCGCGTTAGCAGTCTTGGTCAATGACTGCTAGGCTGGCCTAGAAGTCGGCCAGAATCGGCTCGTCCCGCTTGTACTCGACCAAACCCTTAAAATGGAGCAGTGAGTCGTCCAAGGCGTTGGCGACCCGGCGCCCGCGTTTCCAGCGGTCGAGCACGCTGCCAAACCGGCCGTGGTAGGCCGGATAGGCGAGCCGAGCGTGCAGCTTCGAGCACGACCTGCGATTTTCGATTCGAAACTCCAACCGGCGCCGCAAAGAGTAGGCGCCGACCAATGAGAGCCGGTGGTTCGTAATCAAACCGTCGACTTCGTAGAGTTCTTCTTCATCGCCCGGCAACCAGGATCGAATCGCGATCTCGGTGCCGACGCACAACTGCGTGGCCGGATTTGCCTTGCGTACGCTACGCAGAAAAGAGAGCCAGACGGGCCACTTCTCAACCGCGCACAGCAAAGCGAAGGCTTCTTCTGCCGAACAATCCAGGTCGAGACTCGCGTTGTGCGATCGCAGCCCTGGCACCACTGCATCATCGCCGACGATCATGTATCCGGTTATTCTGCGCGTCGCGCTGGGCTATCCTTTTGCGTTGCTATCCACAAAGCGTGTGAATACTTATGAACCTATTTCACCGCCGCCGAGCGCAGTCGCAAAGAGCACGAGCGTTTGCACGCCAAGCGGCAATGCAGCCTCATCAATGCGGAAGAACGCGCTATGTCCGGGATGGATCGCCCCAGAGGAATCGCTGCGCACGCCAAGGCGAATCAAAACTCCCGGTACGCGCTCGGCAAAGTACGCAAAATCTTCAGCGCCCATCGTCGGCGAAGGCTGCTCGACGCGAATTGGCGTGCGCGCCTCCACATAGCGCGAAAAATCTCGCGCCAGTTTCGCGTCGTTGCGAACCGATGGGTAGCCGCGCACCACCCGCAGGTCGGCGCGCACGTTATAAGCCGTGGCGACTCCGTCGACGATCCGCCGAACCCGCGCCTCCAACTCGTCGCGGACGGCGGGGTCGCGCGCGCGCAGCGTCCCGCTCATCTCGACGACGTCGGCGATGATGTTGTTGCGGTAGCCGCCGGCAATCGTTCCAACGGTGACGACGGCGCTGGCTAGTGGATCGGTCTCTCGCGCGACGACGTTCTGTAACGCGAGAACGATCGCGGCGGAGGCCGGAATCGCGTCGATAGCGGTGTGCGGATACGCGCCGTGTCCGCCGCTCCCTCGAACCGTAATGTAAAGCTCGTCGGCCGACGCGCTGACGATGCCCGGCGTGATTCCTACCGAGCCGACGTCCAAATGCGAGTCCACGTGCAGCATGGCAATCGCGTCCACGCGCGGATCCTCGAGAACGCCCTCCTCAATCATCGGCAGCGCTCCGCCGGGCCCTTCTTCGGCCGGCTGAAAGATCAGCACGACGCTGCCGCGCAGCTCCTCTTTCATTGCAACGAGCACGTGAGCTGCACCGAGCAGCATCGCGGTGTGCGCGTCGTGTCCGCAAGCGTGCATTCTTCCTTCGATTTCCGACGCGAACGGGAGCCCGCTTCGTTCCCCTACCGGCAACGCGTCCATGTCGGCCCGCAGCGCCGCCACGCGTCCTGGCATAGCTCCGTCAATGCGCCCGACGACGCCAGTCTTCGCCACACGCCGGTGCGCGATTCCCAACGCGTCAAGCTCTCGCTCGACGAGCGCCGCCGTCTCGTGCTCGTCGAAGCCGAGCTCCGGCCTGCGGTGAATTGCTCTGCGAAGCTCGACCACTCGCGCGTATACCGGTTCGTTTACTTCGACCGTCATTTCAAGCGGAAGTTAACGGACCGGTACTTTCGTTCCCGCCGGCGAAGCAAGATGGCGGAATGATGACCGCCGATCTCGCCTTCGCCATGCTGATCAACCGGACCAGCGCGTTCTATCAAGCCAACGCGCCGCTCTACATGACCTACGTAGAGCACACCCACGTCAGCGCGCCGACGCTCGGGCGGGCGCAGGACATCGATCGCGCGGTTATGGTGCGCGTCGGCGATAACCTCGCGGTCATGAAGGACCTGCCGAATGGAGGACAACGAGTCGGACAGGCCTTCCCGATTATCCCTATCTTCGATCCGCTCTCAAACTTCAAGTTTAGCTATTTTGCCAACCTCAAGCGCGTGGACATCGCGCTCGAGCGCGGGGGAGCGTTCTTCCTTACGATCCCGCCGCCCGATCCGAGCGTCAATGTCGTCGTGCCGTACAACAGCTACTGGGCCGCCCGCTACGCGAGCGACTCGACCGACGCGGCGGTCCACCTCTTGATCGTACCCACCGCACGGGTTGCGCAAGGGCTCTACCCCGCCGAGATTGCCGAGGACGCTTCGTCGCATCTTCCATCGCACATAGAGATGCGGGTCGCTGGAGGAAGCGACGAAGTGATCTCGCTCGACTACTCACTGCTTGAGGGGCATTGGGTTATCGTGCATGGCACCTTTACTCAAACGATGCACGTTGCATTCTTGACCTACAAAATCATCGCCGACGTTACCTTCAGAGACATCACCTTCCCAACTGAAGCGCCCGACCCGCGCTTGGCCGGAACGCCCGCCCCGACGACGTCGCCCTAGAATCTTCTAAGCGTGCAGCGCTTCAGGAATCGGCTCCGTTTGCAGCGCCAGCTGTTCGGGACTGGGGTGTGCGGCGCCGTTGGGTGACGGGTGATCCTTCGGAGCCACCCACATATAGACGTTCGGAATGAGCAGCAGCGTGAGCACGAGCGAGCTGAAGACGCCGCCGATTACCACGATACCCAAACTCGAGCGCGACGCCGAGCCGGGATCGAGCGCAAGCGCGAGCGGCAGGTTGCCGGCCATCACCGAGAAGCTCGTCATGATGATCGGACGGAATCGCGTCTGGGCGCTTTCCTTGATCGCCGAGAGTTTGTCCAAGCCGCGAGATCGCAACGTGTTCGCGTAGTCGACCAAGAGGATGCCGTTCTTGGATGCAATGCCAATCAGCAATATGGTCCCGATGAGCGAGAAAAGGTTGAGCGTTCGGTGCGTCAGGAAGAGCGCGCCGATTGCGCCAATCGCGGCGACCGGTACCGAGAATATGATGATGAACGGCGAGACATAACTGTTATACAGCGCAACCATCAGCAGGTAGACGAGGATGACCGAGACGATCATCGAGAGTCCCATGCCGACCAGCGTTTGGTGCATGAAATCCTGCTGTCCGAGCGGCGCGGGGCGCACGATGACGTTCGGCGGAAGGTGCAACGACGGCAATCGCTTCATCAGGCCGTTCTCGACCGCCGAAAGCGAGGAGCTCGGAGCGTAGTTTGCGTTGACGTGGACGACGTTGCGGCGGTCTGTTCGCGTCACCAGCGGCGGGGTCGGCGTAGACACGAACCGCGCGATGTCGCCGAGGTAGACGATGCCTCCGCTCGACGAGCGAATGGCCACCGACTTGAGCTGCTCGATACTCGTCCGTTCGGCCTCAGGGTAAATCACCTGCACTTGCTCTAGTCCGGCGGTCGTCTCGAACTGGGTGGCAAGATTCCCGCCGAACGCCGCGCCCGCGGCTTGCGCCGCCTGGCCGAGATCGACGCCGAGCGCCTGCGCTTTGTTACGGTCGAACTGAATATCTATCTCGGGTGCGAGCTGGCTTCCCGTGCTGTTGACGCTCGTAGCTCCCGGAACGTGCTGCAGCAGCGTTTCCACCCGCTGCGCGTAAGACGTCGGATCGCCGCCGGTAAGATCGGTGACCAGCAGGTCGACGGGCTGCGCGTTACCGCCTTGCGTCGAGGTCGCGGGAACCACCACGGTTTCCACGCTGGGCGGCAACGTTTTCTGCGCGATTTGCCGCACCTGAGCCACCCAATAGTCGGTCGGATGACGGCGGTTGTCTTTCAACCAGAGGTGAACCTGGCCGACGTTGTTTTGACTGACGAAACCGCCGAACGAGGCCGCGTACGCACCCGCGACGGTCGTGATCGCAACCGCGTCGGGAGTGTCGAGCACCTTGCGCTCGAGTGCGAACGTACCCTTTTCGACCGTCGAGAGGGGCGTGCCGATCGGATACATGAGTTGGATGTAGATCTCGCCGCGGTCGACCGGCGGGATGAACTCCTCGCCGACCGCGCCGAATCCAACCAGCGCGAGCGCGAGTCCGAACGTGCCGGCGCAGAAGAGCGCGACCAGCCGGCCATGCGCGAGACTCCAGGGCAGAACACGATCGGTGTACCAGCTCCGCGTTTGATCGAATTTCTCACCGAACCAATCGACGGCGCGCCAAGGCTTCCAGTGCGAACGCAGCGCCCACAAGCCCGCCAGCGTCGGCGTGATCGTAAATGAGACGAAGAGCGAGGTAAGCGTGGATATGACCACGACGATCGCAAACTCAGCGATCTGACGCCCGACCTGTCCCTGGATGAACGCAATCGGAAAGAAGACGACAACGTCTACCAACGTGATGACGACCGCCGCGGCACCGATTTCCTCGCGCCCGCGCACCGCAGCTTCCTTGGCAGGCTGCTTGAGTTCCCTAAAATGGCGCTCGATGTTTTCGAGGACTACGGTCGAGTCGTCTACGAGTATCCCGATAACCAGCGACATTCCCAGCAGCGAGATCGTGTCGATCGTGAGATGCAGCACCTTCATCGCCGTAATCGCGATCGCAAGCGAGGTGGGGATCGAGACGCAAACGACGATCGCACTGCGCCACGACCGCAGGAAGAAGAGCATCGCGATGCACGTACAGAGAATCGCAAGCGCCAGGGTCCGCATGACGATGACGATCTGCTGCTCCGTGAACCGCGACTGCACGTTGATAACCCGGAAGCTGATTTCAGGAAACTGCCGCTCGATCTGCGGCAGCGCGCGCAGCGCGTTGTCAGAGGCATCGACTTCGCTGGCGTCCGACGTTTTCTGCACCTGCAGGAAGAGGCCCGGGCGCCCGTTGATGTGGGCCGACTCTAGCCGCGGCTCGAAGCTTTCCGTAACGGTCGCGACGTCTCCAACGTGTACGACCGCGTTGCTGGCGCTCCACGGATTGACGACTCCAGGCAACGCCGACATCCCGCCGCCCATATTTTCGACTTGCGCGCCGGTGGAATTCGCGCTCGCGGAACCGCTCGTGCTACCGGTAGGTATGATCGCCAGGTTGCGCACCGAATCGAGGTTCTGGATGTCGCCCCGTACGTCGATGGTCGTTTGCCGGTTCGGCTCGTAGGCAAAACCGCCCGGGACGCGCTGATTGTCCGCAGTCAACGTATTGATTACGTCGTTGATCGTCAGGTTCGCCGCCGCAAGCCGGTTCGGATCGACGACGACCTCATAGGCGGGCGTGACGACGCCGCCGACGTTGACGAACGAAACGCCGGGAATTTGCTCGAACTGCGGCGCGATGACGTTTACCGCATAGAGCGCAAGGCGCGAAAGCGAAAGCTTCCGCGAGAAGAGTGCGAGCGTGACGACGTTGGACTGCGTTGGGTCGCGAAGATTGACCGTTGGCGGGCTGATATTCGTCGGAAGGTATTTCTCAGCAGCTTGAATGGCCTTGTTCGTCAACGCCAGATCGGTCGCGGTATCCGAAGTTATGCCAAAGATGCCGGTGATCGTGGCTTGGCCTTGTTGAACGACCGAGTTGAAGGTTTGCAGATCGGGAGTCCCGGCCAAGTTCTGTTCGATGGGCTGGACGATGTTGTCACGCATCTCGGCTACCGACGCACCGTTGTATTGGACCGAGATGGTCACGGTTGGCTGACTAACGTTCGGATAGAGTTCCTTGACGATCGTGGCCGCCGAAAGGATACCGGCGAACATCATCAGCGCGACGATCACGAAAACCAGCGTCGGGCGATTGATGAATAGCCGGGTAAGGCTAAAGTTCACTGCCGATATGAGACCTTTTCGCCGTCGCCAAGACTCATCTGACCGTTACTGACGAGCCGAGCCCCGACCGCGACACCCGTGACGACGGAGGTCGTACCGTCGCTCCCTAGCTCCCCGACCTTTGCAGTTTTTATCGTGTCGTCGGGCTGAATTACCATCACCGCGTCGTGATTGTCGTCGGTAAAGGCCGTGACGGGGACCCGAACGCCCCTGATCGGGATCGCTGCGATCGCGCCTTGAACGACCATGCCGGGGCGTAATCGCAGTCCGGGATTCGAGAGCAGTACCTTGACTTGAAAGTCCGTCGAACCCGGATTGATCTGATTGAGGACGCCGGCGACGCGACCGTTAAACCGCGCGTTGGTCGTCAGATCGGGGGCCGTAACCGTGGCTGCGGCGCCGTTGACGATGCGCGCGATCTCTTCGCTCGAGGCGTGAAGCACGGCGTAGATCGGGTCGACTTGTTGCAGCGTGAAGATCTCTCGATTGCCGGGATACTCACCGGGGTTGATATTTCTATTTACGACGACGCCGTTGATCGGCGAAACGATCGCGGCTTTGGCGATCTGTACGCGCACCTGATCCGCTTGAGAGTTCGCCACTTGCTCTTGCGCGGCCGACTGCTGCACCGCCGACGATTGCAGACCTTGTCCCGAAAGCGTTCCATTGGCGGCAACGGTCGAACGCGCGGACGCCAGGTTCGCGTTCACAGTGTTGAGCGCTTGCTGGTCGTTCTTGACGAGCGTCGCCTGCGCGTCGACCGATTGTTGCGAAATATAGCCCTGCGCGAGCAGATTCTGATCGCGACCGAGGTTTTGCCGGTCGTTGTTAAGCGTCTCCTGCGCCTGTCGAACTGCCGCTTCATCCGTCCGCAGCGTATCCACTCCTTGCTCGATCGTCAGCGAACCTTGAACCGTCGTGTGTACGGTGCTGGCGTGGTTGCTATTGGCGGTGGCGAGATCGGATTGCAGCTGCGCCTTCAGATCGGAGGTGTCGAGCTGAGCCAGCAGCTGCCCGGCTCGCACCGTGTCGCCTTCGCGAACGTTAACGGTGTCGGCGGGTTCGGCAAGCGTGCTTTGGATCGCCACGTTCTGGTACGGGGCCACGACACCGGCCAGCCGGCGTGCCGGCTCGATCGAACCAAAGCTCGTGACGCTCGTGTCGACGTAGGGAGTCTGGGCGGCTGGGGGTGTACGGCGCCCTCCGCAGCCGCTCGCGGCTAGAATCGCGAATACGGCACAAAAGAGTCGTCGCGAGGGCCGGCGGCTGCATGTCATCGTTGGTCCGATTGTAACTAAAGCAGGGGTGCGTGATCCTGGAGCGAGTCTGAGAATGGCTTCGGCCGGCGAATCTGCAAGGGTGCTCGTGGTGGACGACGAGCGGGCCCTGCGGGAGTTGCTCGAATATGGGCTGGAGCAAGCGGGCTTCTCGGTTCGGAGTGTCACCGAGGGCTCGGCCGCATTCGCCCTGCTCCAAGCGTGGTCTCCTGATGTCATTGTGCTCGATATTATGTTACCCGGCAGAGACGGCCTCACGCTTCTGCCCGAGATTCGGCGCTTGACGACCGCTCCGGTCGTTATGCTTACCGCGCGGACCGAGATCACCGAGAAGCTCGCCGGCTTCTCGGCGGGCGCGGACGACTACGTCGGCAAGCCATTCGAGATCGAGGAGCTCGTCGCGCGGCTTCGGACGCTCTTGCGGCGGCCGCGGATCGAAGAACACGAGACGCTTACCTACGCCGACCTCACGCTCGACGCATCCAGCAGAACCGTCTATCGCGGGAACCGCCGCGTCGAGCTGACCCCGCGTGAGTTCGACCTGCTGCGCGTCTTCGCCGAGCACGCCGAAGAGGTCCTGACGCGCTCCGAGCTGCTCGATCTGGTGTGGGGCATCGATCGCGATGTGATCCCAAACACCGTGGAGACGTTCGTTTCGTTCCTTCGCGCAAAGATTGACAGCGGAGAACCCATCAAGTTGATTCAGACACTTCGCGGCGCCGGCTACTCCTTACGAGCCACGAGCCCATGACGACTCGACTCGCACGCCGAATTCAAACCCTCGCCGCCGTCGAGATCTCGCTCGTGCTCGTCGCGGTACTCGTCGCCGGTGCGCTGTTAGCGTTCGGCTTCTACATCCGCACGCTCTCGAACGAGCTGAGCGGTACGATGGCTCAACTCCAGGCATCGCTGGCGCACAAGTCGGTAGCCAATGCTCGCGACGCGGGCGATTTCGCCGCTTCGCTGTTGCTGGGCACCGGCAGCGAGATCGTTTTTCTCGACGCCAACACCCGCGTGACGGTTTACCGGCTGCATCGAACCGACGCCCGCCCCACCGTGACCGAGCATCTTCGTGGCGATCTGTCAGGGGATCCCCGCGCCTCGGGGCCGCTCGCACGAGTCGCACTCGGGTTGGCAACGGCCTTTGGGCTCCAATCGCTCTTCGCCCACGTCGGAAATCTCTACATTATCGTCAAGAGTAATGACGCGACGCTCGTCGCGACGGTGCGAGCTTTCATTCTGCCGCTGGCCGTTGCGTTGATCGTCGCGATCGCTTGCGGAATTCTCATTGCGCGGGTCCTGACACGGCAAGTCGTGCGTCCGCTCGACGACGTAACCGCGGCGCTGCAACGCTTTGCTTCGGGCGACCTTACGCCGCAACTGATCGCCGCCGACGAACGGCAAGAGCTCGGAGGATTAGCGGTTGCTTACAACGGCGCGATCGAGCAGATGGAGCGCGCCTTCGCCGGGCGCGATCGCGCCAACGCTTCGATGCGCCAGTTTATTGCCGATGCCGGCCACCAACTGCGAACGCCGCTCACCGTCGTGCAAGGCTTCATCGCAATCCTGCGGCGCGGAGGTTTCGAGAGCCCCGTCGATCGCGAACACATTCTCGACACGATGAACGACCAGAGCCGAATCATGGGCTCGCTGATCGACAAGCTGATCTTGCTCGAGCGTTGGGAGAGCCCCGAAGCGACCGCGTCGGTCGCGCCCATCGACGTTGGAACGCTCGTCGCCGATCTGGTCGCGCCGATCGCCGACGCGCATCCCGAGCGGCGATTCGCACTCACCACGCCCTCTGGAATTCTCGCAGCGATCGATCCGACCGAGCTCGGCTACGTCGTTACCAACTTGACCGACAACGCCGTGAAGTACGGCGAAGGTGAAATCGAGGTGCGCGTTCAGGCGCGCGACTCGGCGGCCGTCATCGAAGTCGCCGATCACGGACCGGGCATCCCGTCCACCGACGCGACGCGCGTCTTCGACCGTTTCTATCGTGGAGCGCAGCGCGATGTGGCCGGATCGGGCCTCGGGCTTGCGATCGTCAAGCGCGCGGTCGAACGCGCTCGCGGCTCGATATCGCTCGAGAGCAGCCCGAGCGGCTCCCGCTTCACCGTAAAACTCCCGCTTGCGGCGTAGTCGAAGGATGGCGGAGAGGGTGAGATTCGAACTCACGGAACGCTCAACACGTTCGCCCGCTTTCGAGGCGGGTGCCTTCAACCACTCGACCACCTCTCCGAGGCTGTGGGTTGGGACGAGCCAGGCCTTATACCTTCTTACGCTTGCGTGCGTCGTTCCCGGAAGAAACGCGCGAGCTGCTCGGCGGCTTCGGACTCCAAGACTCCGGCACTGACCTCGAGCCGGTGGTTGGTTATCGGTGACCGTAACAGGTCGAACGCGCCGCCGTCGGCGCCGCCTTTGGGATCGCGTGCTGCGTAGACGAGCCGCTTGATTCGTGCCGCGATCATCGCGCCTGCGCACATAACGCACGGTTCTTTCGTCACGTAGATCGTCGCATCGGAGAGCCGCCACGCGTCGAGCCGGCGCGCCGCTTCACGCAGCAACAACATCTCCGCGTGTGCGGTTGGATCGCGGCGGGCCTCCTTCTCGTTCTTCGCCTCGAGCACGAGCTCGCCGCTAACGAGCAGCGCGCCGATCGGCACGTCGCCCGCGCGCTCGGCTTGCGCGGCTAGCTCGAGCGCGCGTCGCAGAAACGCTTCGTCTTCATTCATGCGAGATGCGCGCCCGGAGGGATTCGAACCCCCGATCCCAGCCTTCGGAGGGCTGTGCGTTATCCAGCTACGCTACGGGCGCAAGAAATCGAGGTTTCAACGAGGTGCGTCGGGCGGCAATCCGGCGCTTGGGATGTGCTTGAACAGGTCGAGTTTGTGATCGACCAGCGTTCGATAGAACTTGCGCACGCAATCGGGATGACCGAAAAAGTACGTACGCGCGTATGCGAGATCTTCGCCGGAGCTATCGGGCACGTAGTGCGAGATCTCGATCTCCTCCATTTGGCCGCGATCGACCGGATGAGGACAGAAATCGCACGGAATCGTTGACATCAGAAACCACCTGGCTTATTCGTTTTGGCTCGGGTAGGACTTGAACCTACGACCAAGGGCTTATGAGTCCCCTGCTCTACCACTGAGCTACCGAGCCTCGGCAAGCGCCGTACGACTCCGCAGTATAGCAGGAGTTCGCGCCTTGCGACAACTCCGGAGGGGCTGGCGCGGTCGGAGGGACTCGAACCCCCAACCTACAAGTTCGTAGCCTGTTGCTCTATCCAATTGAGCTACGACCGCGTACTTCGTCCTTCGACAAGCTCAGGATGACACTTACCCGACTTGGCTTCGGAGAGAGAGGGATTCGAACCCTCGATACGACTTTACATCGTATAACGGTTTAGCAAACCGCCGCCTTCAGCCGCTCGGCCATCTCTCCGCGCTCTGCTAAACCACGGTTTGCTAGCCGGCTCCGCCTACCTCCGGCACGTGGCGGATCGTACCAAAAAGGTTCCCAGGTATACGCCATGAATTGGCGCGGCGAAGACGAGCGTTCGGCTGACCGACGCGCTCGGACGGAGGGACGAGATCTCGCACCCTGCTCGCGCAGTGCCCTGGGTTCGGTTGAGAACCGGCGGCGGCAGGATTGTCATGCCGCTTCTCGTTGCGGTCGCTTACCTCGCCGCGGCGAAGTTCGGATTCTCTCTCGCGTTTGCGACGAAACAAGTGACGGCCATCTGGCCTCCGACTGGAATCGCAATAGCCGCGCTGCTTCTCTATGGATATCGCGTTTGGCCGGGTATTTGGCTTGGAGCGTTCGTCAGCAATGCGCTAAGCTCGGAGCCGATTTGGACGGCCGCCGCGATCGCGACCGGGAATACGCTCGCACCCGTTTTCGGCACCTTCCTGTTGCAACGATTCGGGTTTCAGAACAAGCTCGAGCGCGTGCGCGACGTCGTGCTTCTCGTGCTCTGCGGGTCGGCGGTCGCGATGACGGTCTCCGCAACAAATGGCGTGATCTGTCTTGCGCTGGCACGAATCGTTCCTTGGAGTGCCTGCCCGTCGGTCTGGTGGGTCTGGTGGAGCGGCGACGCGATGGGCGTACTCTTCGTTGCGCCGCTGCTTTTGACATGGATCACGCGCAACGAACGAGCGGTGCGTTCCGACGGCGGTGGATTCGAGCTTGCATTCCTTGGGGTAACGCTCGTCGGCGCAAGCTGGGTCTCTTTTCTAAGCGCCGTTCCGCTACGACTCTCCGTCTACCCGTTCATCATTTGGTCGGCGTTGCGCTTCCGGCAACGTGAAACGGCTACCGCGATCGCCGTCACCGGCGGCATCGCTATCTGGGCGACGACTCACAACTTGGGCCCGTGGGCGACCGGGTCGTTGGATTTGCGGCTGATTCAGCTCGATAGCTGGATGTCGGTTTTTGCATTTACCGGACTCGTGCTCGGGGCCGTAGTCGCCGAGAAGCGCACGGCGCGCGCTGCGCTCGATGCGCTGCTTGAGCGGACGAAGCACTCCGTCGAAACGCTGCAAACGGCCTTTCTCCCAGCTGCACTTCCCCAGCGCTCGGGTCTCCGAACGGATGCGCTCTACATCCCGGCCGAGCGCGAGGCCCTAATCGGTGGCGATTGGTATGACGCCTTCGAGCTTCCCGATGGAAGGATCGTGTTCTCGATCGGTGACGTTGCCGGTCACGGGCTCGATGCGGCCGTCGCCGGCGCAAGCCTGCGGAGGAGCATCTTTGCTGCGGCCTTTGAGTCGCGTGAGCCCGCGGAGATCCTCGCCCGAGTTGACCGAAATCTGCGACGCCCGGTCGACGCGCCGATCACTGCGCTCGTCGCCATCATAAGCGGTGATCTTTCGGAGATGAGCTACGCCAGTGCGGGGCATCCACAACCGATCCTCGCAGGCCCGAATATTCCCGCGCATTTATTGGATTACGGAGGCGTGCCTTTCGGCGTCGGGGCAGCGGTCGTGGCGCTGACGCATACGGTGGCCTTAGAACGCGGCGCCGTCGTCCTCTTCTACACCGATGGGCTCACCGAGTTCCAGCGCAACATTTCCCTAGCCGAATCGGCTGCCTTGCGGGCTGTTTCGGTTTTAGTCGACGACCCGACAATCGAACGGCCGGCGGCCTTCGTTCAACGCAGCGTCATGGGATCGCAGCGACCGGTGGACGACACCGTGCTTCTCGTGGTACAGCTCTGACCTTTGGACGCGCGTTGTGCCGTCCAATGATGATGGGCCTGCTCGCGCAGGCCCATCGTTTTCCGTCGCGGCTGCGAGTCGTTACTTCTTGCCTTTGCTGACGATCACGCCTTCCGGGTTGGTGAGGCCGGTGATGGTCTTGGTGGGCGAACCACCGGCGGGATAGAGAAACTTATTCGCGTCGCCCGATCCAAAGTCGGCAGCGATGACGCGATTGCCTTGTGGATTCACTTTTCCAGAACCGAACTTCGGGATGAAGAACTGAAATGCGTCAACGTCACCGGTCAGCGAAAGAGAGCCTTGCTCCGTTGCGCCTGACCCGGAGACGGTGAACTGGTAGATCGTGTTCGTTGACTGATCGCCAACGTCAAGAAACTCGCCGTCCCAGAAAACGCCACCCGGGAATCCGAGGGTAACGTTCATCGTGATCGGCTGGAAGCTGGAGCCTCCGGCCGGAAGCTCCGCCAAAGAGACGACTCCGCTGGGATCTTCACCATCGACAAAGAGGTTGCCGCTCGAATCATAGCCGGCTAACCAGTAAAGGTCGAGGTTTGGCGCCGAGTACACCGTTGGAGTCCCAGTAGCGCCAGTATACACGAGCACGCTGCCGTTCCCGCTTGGATAGCCTTCGAAATTAACGACGGCGAGATTTCCGGTCGTCGGATCGACGCTGCACGCGATTGCGAAGCCGTTAGAAGCCAACGTTTTGATCGGTGTCGTGCCGCCATGCGCGTATTCCAGAACCTCACGCAGGCCGAAGTCCGCGATATAGACGTCTTGTGCCTTGTCGACGCAGAACGTGTACGGTTCCGAAAGGCCGGTGATCTCTCCCACTTGCGTCAATTTTCGCCACGAGTAGATGAAAATCGAGCTCGCGAACGTGTCGGCGACGTACCAGAGATTATCGGGGACCGCCTTGGCTGAAATCCACGACCGGCCCTTGGCGGGGTGCAGCTTCGGATTGCCGCCGATGAAGTTCGGACTCGGCCCGTGGGTGAGTGGATTCATGCCGGAGTGCGTTGCGTTGGTTTGCATCGTATTGCTCGGAGCAAGCTGCGACTGCGTTCCCGCGCCGTTGCAGCCGGCGACGATAAGAAGAGCGGCCGCTGCGCTTAAAGCGGGTGCGGCCAATGAGGTTTTCATAGCAAAGCTCCTTCTGCTGAGGGGTTGGGCTGCAATCATACGCCCGCTGGGCTGAGTCCCGTAACAGGCGAGCGAGCGATTACAGGCCGATGCTAGGGAGGGGCGCTTGGGCCGCTAAGCGGGCGTTCCGCGACCACTTCTGCAACCACCCGCTGTTTGCGGGGCGCGCGCGGCGCGCGCAGCGCGTCGAAGCCTGCGACGCGTCCGGTCGGCAAGAAAAGACTGATCGCCGAAAGCAGCGCGAGCGAGGCATCCGCGGTACCCCAGGCGCTGACCGTCGTCCCGGCTCCCCGCGCCGCCATATAAACCAGCGGCAGCACGATGCCAAAGAAGCCGCCGAGCCGCGTGAACAAGCCGAGAACGAGCGAGATCCCCACGCAGAGCTCACCGAACCGCACAAGCTCGGCGAAGATCGCCGCGTTAGGAGCAACGACGCCGGCCAGAAAACCGTGAAATGGACCGGCCGTCTTTGCGATGCCGTTTTGCAGATACGTCGCAAAAACGCCGTTCGGCGGCAAGAAGGCCTCGCCGTTCATGAACTTTGGGATAGCGTGGATTAGCCAGATCGCACCGGTTAGTATGCGCACCACCGCCAAGCACGTAGCGTACGTTCGCGACGAAGGTAGAGTCAAGCGACGATCTCCTTTCGGGATTCGGCGAGCCGCGCGATCATGCGCGCTGCGTCTATTGCGGCGTTGGGGCGTCCCAAGCGACGCGCTGCAGCCACCATTTCATCGCGACGCAAACGATCCGCGAGCAGCGATTCGACCGTCGCGGGAAGCTCTGCAAGCCGGCGTGTGCGCACCGCGGCTCCGGCCTCGACGAGCACGCGCGCATTGCGCTCTTCTTGACCGGGCAACGGTTTGCAAAGGACCAGCGGCAGCTGCGCCACCAAAGCTTCGGCAGTCGTAAGCCCTCCGGGTTTGGTGACGAGTAGGTCGGCGGCGTGCATGTAGTCGTAGACATTTTCCACGAACGGCAGCACCCGAACCGGAAAGCTGACGCTATCAGCGGTCTGGGCGAGGCGACGTCCGATCCGAGCATTTCTTCCCGCAACGACAACGGCAGTAATCGGCGCACGCACCGCTTTTAGCGCTCGCAGCATTCGCTCGATCGGAGCGAGCCCCAGGCCGCCCCCCATCAGGAGCACGACCTGCCTTCCCCCGGGCAGGTCGAGCCGCTCGCCGAGCGCCGCTCGCGGCTGAGCCGCAGATACGAACTCCGAGCGGACCGGAATGCCGCTTACCGAGATTGACTCTACGCGAACGCCACCGGCCGTCAGCGCCTCGCGCATGGTCTCGGTCGCGACGACGTATCGATCGATGTTTTCGTGCATCCAAAAACGGTGCACGGCGAAATCTGTGACGATCCCAACGACCGGCGGCGCATCTGCAAAGGCGTTCTTGTACTCCGCCATCGCGCCGCACGGAAAGGCGTGCGTGCAAACGACCGCATCTGGCCGTTCGCGCAGCATGAGAGGGCGTAGGTTGCTCGCCGTAAACTGGTGGGCCCAGGTTCGAAAGCGACCAACTTCCGTCGCCCTTTCTGCGCGATCGTAGACGTACCGGTAGAGCTGCGGGATGGTCTTGACCATTCGAAGATAGCCGTCCGAAACAACGCGTGAGACGACAAGTGCTGCGTACTCATACGAGTCGATCACGGACGTCTGCGCCGCGGGCTGGATCTTGCGCAGCGCCGCCGCAACGGCATTTGCGGCCGAAAGGTGGCCAACGCCGACGCTTGCCGAGAGAAAGAGTACCCGAATCAGCGTCGCTCCCCGTTGTGCGCTCCGCGTTCGCCGTCCTCTTCGGCGAATGCCAGGAAGTCGTCGAGGATTTCCTGCGCGAGTTGCTCCTCTTGCAATAAATTGCCCTGGACGTCGGTTACGATGAATTCGTCTTCCTCTTCATCGGCGGCTTCGTGACGAAGAACTGCGTACGAAACGCCGTCCTCGGGATCCTCGAGAATGCCGACCACTTCGAACGCCCGTGATGCGCCGTCGTTGGTCTCGATGTTGAGCACGTCGCTCAGCTCGAGTGGAGTCCGAGGCTGGTCGTTTTCCCCGTTTTGAGTTGACATCGTCTCTTCTTCCCTCCTAGGAGCCCAGACAGCGGGCGACGTTGGCTTGATGCTCCGCCAGCGTCTTAGCGAAGACGTGACGCCCGTTCCCGCAGTAGACGTAGTAGAGGTCTTGGCCCTTCGACGGGTGGAGCGCCGCCTCCAGCGAGGGACGGCCAGGATTCGCGATCGGCGTCGGAGGCAGACCGACGCGTTGGTAGGTGTTGTAGGGAGAGTCGATCTTCAAGTCTTCGAATGAGAGCCGGCTTTTGTAACGCGGCAGCGCGTATTCGATCGAGGCATCTATCTGTAATGGCATACGAAGGCGCAACCGGTTGTAGATGACTTCGGCGATCCTCGGACGATCGACCTCGCTCTTCGCCTCCCGCTCAACCAGAGATGCTACCGTTACCGCTTGCGGGACGGCTACGCGCAGCGCGCGCGATCGTTGCCGAGCATCCCGCGGGAGCTGCTTGAAGAACTCGGCGACCATCGGCGCGGCGACCTCTTGCGGTGATGCACCGATCGGCACCAGGTAGGTGCTCGGAAAGAGAAAACCTTCGAGGTTTTTCGTGCGGGTGCCGTCAACAAGCAGCCGTTGCTGCATGAAGTCGCGCGAAAAAGTGGCGGCCGGCCCCACGCCGGCCTTTTGCAGGCGCTCGGCGATTTGCGCGGCGGTGAATCCTTCAGGAATCGTAACCCAGGCGGCGACCTGCGAGCCTCCGGTGACGATCGCACGCAGAATTTCGCTCTGCGTGAGATGCGCCGTAAAGCGGTATTCGCCGGCTCGAACCTCAGACTCTTGACCGCGCAGCCGCGCCAGCAGGCGAAACGTCAACACGTTGTCAATGACGCCCGCCGCCACGAGCTTTCGCGCTGCGTCGCCCAGCGTGGTGCCACGTTCGATCACGACCTGCGTCGTCGTCGCCGGAAGACCGCGATTCGCGTAGATCGTGTACCACAGCCAACCCCCCGCCGCGCACAGCAAAACCACGGCGGCGAGCACCGCCGTCACGACGTACCGAGTCCATCTCATCCGTTTGAAGCGTTACGACGAAGCGCTAGAAAAGATTCCAAAATTAGTGCGGCGGCCATCGCGTCGACGACTTCGCGGCGCTTGCGCCGCGAAACGTCGGCTTCGATCAAGCTCTTCGTCGCCTGAGCCGTCGTTAAGCGTTCATCGACGCGATGGATCGTCCCGCCGAAAATCTCGTGCAAACTCTCTACGAACGCGTCCATGGCGCGGGCGGCGATGCCGCGCTCGCCTCGTAGCGTCAGCGGATCCCCGATAACGAGCTCGTCGACGCCGTACGACTCCAGATAGCTCTTGAGCCCGGCGAGATCCTCACGCCGATTGGTGCGCGTCACCGTCGTCACCGGCAACGCAAAGCTCTCGCTGGGATCGGCGACGGCGATGCCGATGCGCTTGCTGCCCACGTCGAGCGCCATCAGCACGTTTTAGATTCCGAGACTTCCGAGTGCTGCGACCGCTTTTGGGCGTTTTCCGAGATGGTGCGCCACGAGCTCGTCGACGGCCGCCGCCGCGCGCGGCGTCGCCCGCAAGACGCCCCTGCGGGCCTTGGGAAGGGCAAGCGCGCGCAAGTTCTCCAGGTCCGCCTGCTGCAACTCGGGCAGCTCTTGCCAGCGCGTCCGACAGGCACCGTCGACGACTCCGCCGGCAGCCGCGTCGAGCCACACCTGACCAGACACAAGCGGCAAGCCGCAGCGCACGCAGGTCGTCAGCGGCGGCGCTAATCCGAGCATCTCAAGCAGGCGGAGGGAAAAGCGCGGCAGCAGGATGCGCGGCGACGCTGCCACCGCAATCGCTCCGATCGCCCCGACCAGCAGTTCGTAGACGTCCGGCAGCGCCAGGTCCGGCTCGCAGAACGCGTCGATCAACTCGCCGACGACGGAGACCACCTCGTAGCGCCGCGGCTCGACCAGCTGCGTCCACCACGCGCGCGCGATTTCGGCGGAGACGATGACTTCGAGCGAGCGCCCCCGATGCATGAGAAAGTCGCACTCGTTAAAGAGCTCGACGCGGCCGCTGAGATGGCTGCGCGGACGGCGAACGCCCTTGGCAACGGCATCGAGCTTGCCGCGCTCGGTGGTGAAGAGCGTGAGAATCCGGTCGGCTTCCCCGAGCTGGCGTCCGCGCAAGACCACGCCCCGCGTCTTATAGGCGCGCGGCTGCGTCAGTGTCCTCCGATTCCTGCGCCTGGTCGATGCTGCCGTTGGTGTAAACGCGTACCGCCAGAATCCGCCGGCCGCGCGTGCGGTCGACCCGCAGCCGCGTGTGGTCGGCGGCGTCTATCTCCTCGCCCTCCTTCGGGAGCCTACCGAAGAGCCCGACCGTATAGCCGCCGATCGTCTCGAAGTCTTCGGTCGGAAGCTGCGTGCCGAGCTTGGCGTTGACGTCCTCGATATTCGTCCCGGCTTCAACGACCGCTTCGCATTCGGAAACGATCGAGATCGGTTCTTGCTCGTCGACGTCGTGCTCGTCGCGAATCTCGCCGACGATCTCCTCGAGCAAATCTTCCATGGTCACGAGTCCGGCCGTGCCGCCGTACTCGTCGACCACAATCGCGAGCGAAAACTTATCCCGCTGCATCTCGCGCAAAAGCTCGGCGGTCTTCTTCGTCTCCGGAACGTGCACGGCCGGCCGCATTAGCGTGCGCACGCTGACGTGGGCCAGCGAACCGTTCGCGAGTGCGATCAGGAGTTCGCGATCGTGAACGACGCCGACAATGTCATCCTTCGATTCCTGGTAGACCGGCAGCTTCGAGTAGCCCTCCGCGATGACGACGTCGAGCACGCGCCTCGGCGAGTCGTCGACCGAAACGGCGACCACCTCGAGACGGGGCTTCATCACCTCGCGCACTATGGTATCGCCGAACTCCATCACCGAGTGAATCATCTCGCGTTCCTGTTCCTCGATGACGCGCTGCTCCGCACCCACGTTGACGAGCGCGCGGATATCCTCTTCGGTAACGTAAGGGCGATGCGCGTGTTTTATCCCAAAGAGGCGCAGAATCAAGTCAGTGACGACTTCGAACGTATGAGCAATCGGCGTCAAGATATACGCGGCGTAACGCATCGGCAGCGCCAGCCGCAGCGCCCACCGCTCGCTGTCGCCGGTCGCGACCGTCTTCGGCACGATCTCTCCAAATAACAGAAAGATCACGGTCATGATCACGGTAGAGAGGATCGCTCCGGATGGAATCCTCAGCGATATCGCGATGTAGGTCGCGAGCGAATCGGCGGCCAGCAGAACGATCGTATTGCCCACCAAAATCGCGGTGAGAAAGCGGATTTTGTCGTCCACCAGCTTCTCGAGGTTGCCCGCACCTCGGACGCGACGGTCGACGATTGCCCGCGCTCGCAACCGCGAGATGGAGACGAGCGCTGCCTCCGAGGCCGCAAAGAAGCCCGCTAGGAGCACGAGCACGACGAGTGCGGCTATCTGGTATGGCAGAACTTCGAAGCTGCCTCGTGCGGGGTCCGTGTTCAAATCGGCGCCATTATAACATAACGTGGGGCCGCACCAGCACGTAGATCGCCAGGGCGCAGAGCGTCCCGAGAACGGCCCCCCAGAAGACTTCGAAAGGGCGGTGAATTCGCGCCTCGACGCGGCTCTGGGCGACCAGGAAAGCGACGAAGTACGCGATGATCGCACCCAGCGGCTTCTGATAGAACAGCGCCAGCATGGTCGCAGCCGCGAATGCGAGTGCCGCGTGCCCCGAGACGGCACCTCCCTGCAACGCCGATCCGCGTCCGAACCAGGCCTTGGCGAAAACGGTCGCAATCGCCACCACGGCAATCGAGATCAACGCCACGTTGGCCGGCACGGCCTGGACGGCCTGAAAGACCCGCGCGCCGCTGCTGATGATCCCCTGGTAGAAGATGAGGTACGCGCAAAGGGCCGACCCGACCGCCGCGATCAGCACCGCTCCCGCGGCGGCGTCCTTCGCACTCTTAGCGAGCGGGTGGTGCGCGACGGTGAGCAAATCGACGATCGCCTCGATCGCCGTGTTCATGAGCTCGAGGCTGAGCACCAGCGAGACGAGCGTGATCGTTGCGATGACGTAGAAGCGGTCGAGCCGCAAGATGAGCGTCGCCAGCAACACGAGCGCTGCAATCACGAAGTGCACGCGCATGTTCGGCTCGGTGCGCGTTGCGTAGATGATCCCTTCGAACGCGTGGTGGAACGAACGAAGGAAACGGCTACGATCGATCGGCAGATAGCGCGGCTCCTTGTCCCGACGCGCGGACGACGAGCCTGTCCGCAGCGGAGTCGAAGGATCGGCTGGATGGTGCACTACGCGCCCTTCGAGTACGGCCAGGGAAGCGAGATCGCCTCCGCTAGCCGCCGCTCTTCGCGCCGCATGCTGCGCCGCTGCCCGAGCTGCTCGTGATCGTGGCCTTTCAGGTGCAGGAGCCCATGTATCAGCAGCCGATAAATTTCGCGCTGCAGCGATGCATCGTACTCCCCCGCTTGCCGGCGCGCTGTTTCAATAGAAATCACGACGTCGCCCAGCAGCGTTTCGGGAAGCTTGCGATTTGACGTTTCGTCGAGCGGAAAGCTCAAAACGTCGGTCGCGGCATCGCGTCCGCGATACTTGCGGTTGAGGGTGCGAATCGCGGCGTCGCTGACCAGCGAGAGCGAAAGGCCGGCGTCAGCTTCTCCGACTTCGGCGAGCAGTCGCCGCGCCGTTGCAAGCAGCGCACGACCGTCAACCCCGCTGCGGCGCACGTCATTGCGGTAGTAGATCACGGTAAAGGTCTTTCGGCTGCGTAGGCACGCACGATCTTGGCGACCAACGGATGGCGCACGACGTCAGTTTCGTCGAGCTCGACCACGCCGACGTCATCGATCCCGGCCAGCCGCGTGGCCGCGCTCCGTAAACCGCTTCGCTGTCCGGCCGGCAGGTCGATCTGCGTCACGTCGCCGGTAACGACCATCTTCGATCCGGAGCCCAGGCGCGTCAGGAACATCTTGAGCTGATCGTCCGTCGCGTTCTGCGCTTCGTCGAGAATGACGAATGATTCCGAGAGGGTGCGTCCGCGCATGAAAGCCAGGGGTGCGACTTCGAGCGTTCCGCGTTCCATGTGTTTGTTGACGACCGTCTCATCGAGCAACTCGCTGAGGGCGTCGAAGAGCGGACGCATGTATGGGTCGAATTTTTCGCGTAGGTCGCCCGGAAGAAAGCCGAGCCGTTCGCCTGCCTCGACCGCCGGCCGCGAGAGGATCACCCGCGCAACGTCGCGGCGTCTGAGCGCACGCGCTGCCATAACCACGGCTAAGTACGTCTTTCCCGTACCCGCCGGCCCGATGCCGAAGGTTAACGTCGCTTCCTCTATCGAGCGTACGAACGAGCGCTGGCCGGCGGTACGGGGGCGAATTTCGCGTCCGCGATGGCTGCGCAGCAGAGTGGCCGGCAACGCCGTATCGCGTTCTACTCGTGCGTCCGAGAGCGCGAGCGCCACGTCGTCGGGCGTTATATGTGCGCCCTCGACGGCGGCGTCGAGGACCCGCCGGACGACTGCCTCGGCACGCACGACGGCCGCATCGTCCCCCGCCAACACCAGGCGGTCGCCATCGGCGCGCACCGCGACGCCGAGCGAGGACTCAATCGCCGAGAGGTTGCGGTCGTACTCTCCGAAGAGGCGAACGCGGTCCGAAAGCTGGCCGAGGTCGACCGAACGTTGCGATTGGGCTGTCAACCCCAGGTCTATTCGTCGCCAAAGGCGCGGGGCTTTCCGAGCACTTCGGCGGCGATGACCGCCCGGACGAGATCGCGGCGGTTGCCGAAGAGCCGTTTGGCTGCCAGGGGAGCGACGTGCTTGACCGCTTGAGCGGTATCCAGCCCGAGTCGCGGAGGCGGTGGCGCCGGCTGCCGCGCGGGCGTGGCCCTCGTCGGCGCCGGCCGCGCCGGCGTGGCCGGCGGTTGCGCCACTTGTGCGGTAAAACGCTGCATGCGTTGCGGCGCCGGCGTTCGCTGCGGCGCTTGCGTTGGCTGCGGTGCGGGCTGCGCTTGCATCTGACGCAGGTTGCGAATTCGAGAGGTCATGCTGCCGACGACACCTACGATCAGCAGCGCAACCCAGATCAAGATTCCGATGTCGCGCATGCGGCCGGTTTACTTCGGGTTTGGCCCCGCCAGCGGCGGCTGCTGCGAGTCGCTCGAACTCTCCGTCGTCGTACCAATCGATGCGCGCATCTCGGTATCGGCTTGCACGTTCCTGAGCCGATAGTAGTCCATGACGCCCAAATTGCCGTGGAGGAATGCCTGAGCGATCGCCTGTGGGATCGTCGCTTCGGCCTCGACGACTTTCGCGCGCATCGCTTGCGTCTCGGCTTTCTGCTCTTGCTCGGATGCCTGGGCTGCGTATTGCCGTTCCGCAGCCTTCGCTTGTGCGATGCGTCGATCGGCCTCCGCTTGACTCGTCTGCAGCTCCGCGCCGATGTTCTTTCCGACGTCCACATCGGCGATGTCGATGGAGACGATCTCGAAGGCGGTGCCCGCGTCCAGGCCCTTTGCCAGCACTGCTTTGCTGATGCGGTCCGGATATTCGAGGACCTCCTTGTGATCGATCGCCGCCCCGACGGCCGAAACGACGCCCTCTCCCACGCGCGCGACGATCGTCGGCTCGCCCGCCCCGCCGACGTAACGGTCGAGATTGCTTCGCACCGTGATCCGTGCTTTGACGTTGAGCTGAATGCCGTTCTGCGCGACGCCCTGGAAGATGGGCGTCTCGATGACCTTCGGATTCACCGAGGTCTGCAGGGCTTCGAGCACGTTACGCCCGGCTAGATCGATCGCAGCGGCGCGCTGCCACTCCAGCGGAATCTCCGCCCGCTGCGCCGCGATCATCGCCAGCGTCACGTTCTCGACGTTGCCGCCGGCGAGGAAGTGCGACTGCATCTGATCTACGCTTAGGTTCAAACCAGCCTTACGCGCACGCACGTAGTTCGTCACGATCACGCCCGGCGGAATACCGATGAGCCGCATTCGCACGAGTGCGATGATACCTAGCGGTACACCCGCGGCGACCGTGCGGATCCACAGACCAATCGGAAAATAGTAAAGGAACGCGAAAAACGCGATGACGATGACGAGAATGAGGACTACGCCGCTAACGGCAATCATTGATGCTCCTATGCAGAGAGGGGTTCGACGAAGACTCGGGCACCTTCGACCCGCACGACGCGGATCGCCGTTCCTTGCGCAATGAACTCACCCGACGTCAACACGTCCACGCGGCGGCCATCGATCGAGGCGATTCCGGCGGGTCGCAAAAAGCTGACGGCCGTGCCGGTGCGCCCGCGCAGACTCCCGTAGTTGGCGCTCGCCACATACTCCGGACCCTGCGCAGCCGACAAGGCGAGCCGCTGTGCCCAGGCGTTTTGCGGCACCGCGCGGACGGTAAGCGTGAAAGCGATCACGGTCAGTACGATCGCCGTCGCAATCGTTTCAATTCCAACGAACACGAAGGGCAGGCCGAAAGCCCATAGCACCGCCACCAGAAGGGCGACGACCCCAAGAATTCCGGGGAGGCCGTGTCCCGGTACGACGTGGAGTTCCCAGAGAATCCCAATCAGTCCGAGCACCGCCAGCACGATCACGAAGCCGTTCGAGAAGCCGGCGTAAAGGTGGGCTCCAAAGAACAGGCCAAGCGAGCCGATGCCGATGATGCCGGCGATGCCGTGCAGCGTCTGCATCTCGATCAAGAGCCCGAGCATCCCAAGCGTGAGCAGAAGACCGCTAACGACCGGATCGGTTGCAAAGCGCGCGATCCGCTCGGCCAGCGTAAACGACTGCGTCGTGCGCGGAGCGTCGGCCAGATGGAGCTGGGCTAATGCGGCATCGAGGGTCGGGGCAGTTCCGGTCGCGATTCCGGAGCGAACCGCGTCTTGCGTGTTGAGCGTGAGAATCGCGCCGGGACGTTTATACTGCGGTAGATCCACGTTCTTGTCGACCATCGCTCCCGCGATCTTACTATCGTGGTGATTGCGCTGTGCCGTCGATTCGAACTCACCACGAAGCCCGGAGATCATTTTTACCGTCGCCGGAATCGGTTCGGCCGCGCCGATCGACGCCCCAGGAGCCATGATGATGCGGTTCGCTGCAAGCGAAACGAGTGCTGCCGCAGAGTAGGCGCGTTCGCCGACATACGCGATCACCGGCTCTTGCGCGCCGAACAGCGCGTCACGAATCGAAAATGCAGCCTCGACGAGGCCGCCGGGACTGTTCACGTCGAGCACGATTGCGCGAGCGTGCTCCTGATTCGCCTCGTCAACCGAACGCTGGACCAGATGGGCCATCCCATCGTCCACCGTTCCGGTAATCGGTATCACGACGACGGGGTTGCCCACTTGACCGCCCGCGGCAAGCCCGCAGAGGCCCCAGATCAACAGGACATACGAGATGGGCGCAGCCAGCCGAAATCCTCTCATATGGGCTGCTACCTTGGGCTGCCTCAGAAGGTTACGCCCTTCGACGGGGGTCAGGATGACAGAAGGTCGGTGACGATTTGCCGGACCAGATTTCCGTCGGCGATGCCGCGCAGCTGCGGCATAACGACCTTCATCACCGCGCCCGCGTTACGCTGCTCGGCCGGAAGCTCCGTCAAGACGCTCTGGACGATTTCGCGGATCTCCTCGGGGGATCGCTGCGCCGGAAGATAGGTCAGCAAGATCTCGCGTTCCGCGCGTTCCTTTGCCGCAAGATCCGTGCGGCCGGCCTTCTCAAACTCGCCGAGCGAGTCGCCCCGTTGCTTTACCAGCCGCCGTACCACATCGAGTTCGTCGGCGTCGGAAAGCTCGTGACCGCTCTCGGTGCGCTTATAGATGAACCCCGAGAGCGCCGAGCGGAGCGTATCGAGCCGCAGTTGGTCGCGCGCTCGCATCGCCTCTTTTAGATCGGAGGCGATGCGGTCTTTAAACGTTCCCACGGCGATCGGTTAGGCGCGGCGCTTGCGGGCCGCAGCCGACTTCTTCTTCTTGCGAACGCTCGGCTTTTCGTAGTGCTCGTGCTTTCGCGCCTCAGCCAGAATGCCGGCCTTTTGGGTGGCCTTCTTGAAGCGGCGCAGCGCGCTCTCTATCGTTTCGCCCGGTGCGATGCGAACTTCCATTGTTGATGACCCCCCTTTCGGCGTACCGGTCCATGCGCTGGACGGCACGAAAAATTAGGCCCTCAGAGGGCCAGACACAGCGTAGCATAGCGCCCGAGGCAGCGTCAAATACCTAGCCTGGGGGCCAGGTCATGCGCCGTCCGGCCAACACGTGGATGTGAAGATGCCCCACCGTTTGTCCGCCGTCCGGACCCGTATTGACGACAAGGCGAAACCCACGCGCGCCGCCCCGCTCTTTTCCCAAGCGCGTCGCGATCTCGAAGAGCCGCCCCGCGACGCTCTCCTCGTCAGCCTCAGCCAGAGTGTCGCCGAGCGTGTCGTAATGCTTAACCGGCAGCACGAGCAAATGCGTCGGCGCCTGCGGATTCACGTCTTCGATGGCAATCGCGGTGTCGTCGCGATAGACGGCTTTTGCAGGAATCTCGCCGCGCGCGATTTTGCAAAATATACAGTCGTCCATCAATGCGTTCGGATCGTAAAGCTCCACGACTTGAGCGTCGTGTTTCCGGCCTGGTCCGCGACGCGCACCGTGACGCGCACGGCGCCGTCGGGATAGCTGTACGATGGTAGATACTGAATGAACTGTGCCGTTCGCAAACATTCCGAGGTGACGTCGCGGCCGTTGATCCACAGCAGTGCCGTCGACGGGTTGACCGGCACGGCATCCGCGGCGAAGCTCGCATAGACTGCGGGCCGGCTGGTGTTGATCGTCGAGCCGGCATCGGGTGCGAAGTCGGCGATGCCCGGTCCGATACTCGATGCCGAAACGGTTTGCGGAGCGGGTGCCTGAGCGCTGGCGTTCCCGATCGATAGACGCCCGATCAAGGCCACGTCATTGAAATTCGTACCGCGCGGAATCGTGTAGCTGCCGACATAAACGCCGGGCGATCGCTGCTGCATCGCTTGATTGACGACGTCCGAGCCGATGTCGAAGGTCGCCGAGCCGCCCGGAGTGCCGTGCAACGTTACCCGAATCATGTCGCCGGGGTGCAGCGGACGGTTTGCGTCGGTATCGACGCCGGAAATCTGTACGTTTGACGGCTGGCTCGAAGATGCGCCGGCAGCGCGCCGGCTGGCGAGAATTTCGCGCACTTCGTTCGTCTCGACGTTGTATCGAACCGTGATCTGATCGCTCGGTCGCAGCTGATCGAATGACGCCCCATTCCCGTTGAGAGAGATTTCCGTCGTTCTTCCGGCGGCGATTACTTGCCCGTTATCGAGCACGAACTGGTTTCCGGAGATTGCGACGATGTGACCGTTTCGCGAGCCATACTCGTCCACGATTCGCACCACGCGCCCGTCCTTTCGCATCTCGACGCGTGCAAAGTCTCCGGGCCGCACGTCGCCGAGCTCTCCCGGCGACGTCACGTTCACGTTGACGTCGGCGACGTCGATTGACGCGTTGGGCGCCACCGGGATCGTTTTTATTTTACCGTTGTACTCTAGCGTGATAGTCGGTGGGTCCGAGAGCACGTCCACCGCGGCAACGGTTCCGAAACGCTCGAATCCACTGACGGTAGTAACGAAACTGTTCGAGGACCGTCCGACGAGCTGCGCGACGATCGTCATCGTGTTCGTCTTCCGGTCGAAGCTTGCTTGTGCGCCGAGAACGTCGGTAAAGTACCGCAGCGGGACGTAGAGTACGTTCGCCACCTCAATCGGCGCGGCTTCGAGCGTCAGCGGCTGGCCGTCGATCACGGCGACGCGGCTACCGATCGTTAAGACGACGGTTTTCGAGCCGATCTGCGTGGTGATTTGCTTTCCGCTGCGGTTGAACGAAAGCCCAAGCGCTGCGATCGTCTGGCGCACCGGTACAAAGAGCAAGCCCTTTTCGAAGCGCGGCGGAGGATTGAGCGAAAGGCTGTTGCCGTTGATGACGACGGCAATCGGACGAGGTGCGGCCGCAGCCGGTCCTGTCTGTAACGCAACGACCAGCAGTGCTAGCCCCGCCAAAGCGCGTGTCAATCTTGCTCCAATACTTCCCGATAGACGTCTGCGGTGGCGCGCGCGCAACGATCCCAGGTGAGCTCCTGCGCGATCTTCACACCTATGTTGAGCACCCGAGTGCGAAGACCCTCGTCGGAGAGAAGCCGCTCGAGCACCGAGCGCAAATCGGCGGCATCGCGCGCCCTAAAGGTGAGCGCGCCCGGCGCCAAGACGCGCGGGATGGCATCTTCGCTGGCGACGACGGGGCAGCCGGCCGCCATCGCCTCAAGCATCGGCAAACCGAAGCCCTCGCGCAGCGCAGGTTGAACCAGCGCTCGCGCGCCGGCGTAGTACGCGACCAGCCGTTCCGTCGTGACCTCGCCAAGTGCGACGACCGCGCGACCGGGTCCGCCCCGGCGTTGCAGCTCGCCGCCGAAGTCGTCGGGGCCCGTCAGCAAAAGGTCGACCTTCCACCTTTCGGGTAAGCGCGACCAAGCTTCGAAAAGCGTTGCGAGATCTTTATGCTCGCGATGATTGCCGACATAGAGCAGATAGGGCCGAACGCCTTCGTATGGCACGACCGGTTGCCGGAAACTCTCGCCCACCCCTAGTGGAATCACCCGAACCTTCGCAGGGTTCACGCCGAGCAACGTTTCGAGATCGTCGATGGTGCGCTGGTCGTCGGTGATCACCCGCGCGGCACGAGCGCACGCGAGCCGCACGACTGTGGCGTAATACGGCCCGACCTTGGTTTTAAAATACTCGGGGAAACGCAGGTGAATCAGGTCGTGTATCGTCACGACGAAGCGCCGCGGGAGGAGCACCGGAACGTATTGCGAGAGAAAGTGCGCGACGTCGAGCCTCGCCCTGCGCATCGCGAGCGGAAGCGCTATCTGCTCGCGCCATCCGAAGTTGCCGCCCTCTGCGAACTCTACGAAGGTAAATTCCGGCGCCACCTGGGGCAGGCGCGCGATCAGCTCGCGCGCGTACGTTTTCATTCCCGCCGACATCTGGCGCGTCAACCGCGCGTCGAGGCCGACGCGGGCGCTCACGGCCAGAGCGCTTTACGCGCCGCCACCGCCGGGTATGTCGCGGAGCGGTAGGCAACGTACCAGCCCCGGGGCCCGTCCAGCAGCGCGCCCCGCGCGAAGAGCAGCCACGCCAGCCGGCCGACACTTGCGGCGCACGCAGCCAGGAGCGCGAGCGGCGAGCGTTTCATCTGCTCCGCCTCGACCATCGTGTACCGGTCGTATTTCGCCCGGTACGATCTCACGTCGGGGTACGAATAGTGCAGCAGAGTCCCCGAAAGATCGCCGACGCGTCCGTCGCACGCCCACGCTTCATGCAGCTGCGCGGTGCTTGCAGCGGCCGGATGCGCTTCGAGCGTAACGCGATTGGTTCGAAAAAGCCGCAGCAGCGGCTCGTTGCGCCAGATGCGCATCGGCTTGCCGCAGAAATAGGTCGTGCGCTTGATTCGATACGCGTCTCCATCGGGCGAGGCGCCCACGATCGCATCACGTGCCACATCGTCCAGAGCTTCGTCCGCGTCGATCATCAGTGCCCACGGCGTCTGCACCTGCGCGAGCGCGAAACGCCGGGCATCGACGAAATCCGTCCACTCACGCTGGATTACGCGTGCGCCCGCTCCGCGAGCGAACTGGACGGTATGGTCGCGCGAGCCCGCATCGAGCACGAGAAGCGCAATCCCGCGTGGAAGGCTCGTCAGAGCGCGAGGAAGATTACGCTCTTCGTCGCGCGTTAGGACGACGGCGGTGATTAGGCCTGGGTCCAGAGCGCCGCCTCGGCAACGCCGGTGCGGCCGTCGACGCGCTCTTCGTGCGCCAGCGCGGCGCCGATGAACTCACGGTAGAGCGGTGCCGGGCGGTTTGGCCGCGATTTGAACTCGGGGTGCGCTTGCGTCGCCACAAACCATGGGTGCATCTCCGGCGGAAGCTCCACGACCTCGACCAGCCGCGTCTGACCGATCGCGTGGTGTCCGGTAAAGCGCATTCCGTGTTCTTCGAAGATCGGCCGATAACGGTTATTGAACTCGTAGCGATGACGGTGGCGCTCGCTAATCTCGAGCTCGCCGTACGCGCGCGCAGCCTGGCTTCCCGGCTCGAGCGTGCACGAGTACGTTCCCAGCCGCATCGTGCCGCCGTACATTTCGAGATTTCGTTGATCGGGCATGAAGTCTATCACCGGATCGGCGCTCGTCTCGTCAACCTCGCTCGTCATTGCCTCGGGCAGCTCGCAGACGTCGCGCGCGAACTCGATGCAGGCCAGCTGCATGCCGTAACAGATGCCCAAGAAGGGAATTTTGCGTTCGCGGACGTGCCGGATCGCGAGCAGCTTCCCCTTCACTCCGCGCGCCCCGAAGCCCGGCGCCACCAAAACGCCGTGCGCGCCGCGCAGTGCGTCGATCCCTTCGTTCTCAACCTGCTCCGAGTCAATGCGCTTGATCTCGACCGCCGCATGATGAAAGATCCCGGCGTGCGCGAGCGCTTCGTCGATCGAGATATAGGCATCTTTTAGCTCGACGTATTTTCCGATCAGCGCGATAGTCACGCGCCGGCGTGGCTGGCGGAGGCGCTCCGCGATCGCGACCCAATCGTCGAGCATCGGTGCCGACGCCGGCAAGTCGAGCTTGCGGACCGCAGCCTGCGCCAACCCCTCGGCTTCGAGGTTGAGCGGCACTTGATAGATCGTGCGCGCATCGCTGTTCTGCACGACTGCGCTTGGCGGCACGTCGCAGAAGAGCGCGATCTTCTCCTTCAGCTCCAGCGGCATCGGCAGCGCGGACTGAGTTCGACAAACGATCGCATCGGGCGAAATGCCGATGCCGCGCAGCTCGCGTACCGAGTGCTGCGTCGGTTTGGTCTTAAGCTCGTCGGCCGCGCCGAGATGCGGAACAAGCGTCAGGTGGATGTACATCACGTTCTGCTCGCCCACGTCGTAGCGCATCTGGCGAATCGCTTCCAAAAATGGCAGCGATTCGATGTCACCGACCGTTCCGCCGACCTCCACGATACAGACTTCCGCGCCGCTTTCCTCGGCGACGCGCTTGATATGCGCTTTGATCTCGTTGGTAATGTGCGGAATCACTTGCACGGTTGCTCCGAGGTACTTGCCCCGGCGCTCTTTTTCGATCACCGAGTTGTAGATCTGCCCGGTCGTCACGTTATTCGCACGTTGGAGGTTTTCGTCGATGAAACGCTCGTAATGACCGAGATCGAGATCCGTCTCGGCGCCGTCCTCGGTCACGAAGACCTCGCCGTGCTGGTACGGGTTCATCGTTCCGGCGTCCACGTTGATGTAGGGGTCGAGCTTTTGGATCGAAACGCTCAAGCCGCGGGCTTTCAGAAGCCGGCCGAGCGAGGCGGCGGCTATGCCCTTTCCGAGCGAACTCACCACGCCCCCGGTGAAGAAGATATACTTCGCCATCTCGGGGCGTTTCATTTCGCCCTGGTCCGCTCGCTTACCTGGCTTTTACCGTTCACAGTCTCCGAGGGACTACATGCCGGTTCTGCGGACGCTTGGCGAGCGCATCCGGCGCTCGCCTGCGCTCGATTCTCGGCCCTTTCGCCATCCTGGCTTCGGGCCGATTCAGACGCCGCTTCACCGGCATGTAGCCCCTCGGAAACTGCACGTGTCGCCCGGACGTAGCGTGCCAGGCCGGCGTAATCGGAGTGGACCGAGACGGCGAAGTTTGGGAGAGTGGTGCGAACTATCTGCGCGAGACTCTCTATTGTTGGGGGGGCGGCCTCGAGTAAGATCAACGCTTCTTCATTGAGAGGCGGCAGTTGCTCCAGAAGTCTTCGGTAGAGTGCGAGGCCGTCGGAGCCGCCGTCGAGCGCTGCACGCGGTTCGAATGAAGCGGGGTCGGGCCGTTTCGGCAGATCCTTTGTTGGGATGTACGGAAGGTTTGCGATGACCGCGTCGTAGCGGCGCGTGCGTACCGGTTCCGCGAGGTCGCCGTGGTAGAACCGGCAACGTTCGGCTACGCCGAGTCGGCGCGCGTTCTCCGTTGCGACTTCGATTGCCGCACGCGACACATCAGTCGCGTCAACGACCGCCAGCGTTTTCGCTGCGATGGTGCACGCGACCGCGCCGCAGCCGGTGCCGGCGTCGAGCACGCGCATTGGCCCGTGAACGAAGGTCAACGCGTCCTCGACCAAATGCTCCGTTTCCGGGCGCGGAACGAGCACGTTTTCATTCACGACGAACTCGCGCCCGTAGAAAAAGGCGCTCCCGACAAGATACGCGACCGGCACGCCGGCGGCGCGGCGCTCGCAGAGCGTTCGAAAAGCGCGAGCGTCTTGCGCGCTGACCGGCGCTTCTCCGTGCGCCACGAGCCACTCGCGCGGCCGGCCGAGCACGTGCGCGAGCAGCAGCAGCCCATCGGCGCGCCGCGACCGGCTGCTAGGGGCTAAGAGATCGATCTCGCTTGAGAGCAGCGCTTGGACGCAGGTCAAAGCGCCGGCTCGCCGGCGAGCAAGCGCGCTCGCTCGTCCGCGAGCAACTCGTCGGTGATGTGGCCGAGATTGCCGTCCATCACGCCGCGGATATTTCCGAAACTGCGGTTGATCCGGTGATCCGTGATGCGGTCTTGCGGAAAGTTATAGGTGCGGATCTTCTCGGCGCGTTCGCCGCTGCCGACCTGCGAACGCCGGAGCGAGCCGACCGCCTCTTCTTGTTCGCGGCGCTTTTGGTCGTACAGCATTGCCCGCAGCATCTGCATCGCCTTCTCGCGATTCTGCTGCTGCGAACGCTCCTGCTGCGAGGCCACCACGATGCCGGTCGGAAGATGCGTGATACGTATCGCCGATTCCGTTTTGTTTACGTATTGGCCGCCGGCGCCCGAGGATTTGTAGGTGTCGATCTGCAGTTCGACCGGCTTGATCTCCACTTCGACGTCGTCTTCGACCTGCGGAAGAACTGCGACGGTCGCCGTGCTGGTATGGATGCGGCCCTGCGCTTCCGTTGCCGGAACGCGCTGCACGCGATGGACCCCGGACTCGTGTTTCAGAAAGCGATACGGTTCGTTGCCTTTAACGGCGAAAACAATCTCTTTATAGCCGCCCGCCTCACTCGCGCTCTCCGAGACAAGCTCGGTCTTCATTCCCTTCGCTTCGGCAAAACGCATGTACATGCGCGCCAGATCGCCCGCGAAGATCGCGGCTTCGTCGCCGCCCGTGCCGGCTCGGATCTCGACGAAGACGTCCTTGGAATCGTTAGGATCGCTAGGAAGCATGAGTTGCGATAACTCGAGCTCTAACCCCGCGACGCGCTCGTGCAGCGCGAGGTTTTCCTCTTCAGCGAGCGTGCGAAGCTCGCCGCCTGCTTGACGAGCGAGCGCCTCATTCGCTTGGATCTGCGCGCGCGTCTCGCAGAGCCTCCGATAGATTTGCACTGGAGGCTCCAACTGCGCGCGCTCCTTTACGAGCGCGGTGTAACGCGACTGATCGAATGCACCCGTGGGGTTGGCAAGTTGCGCATCGATCTCGTCGAAGCGCCGCGCCATCGAATCTAAGCGCTCGATCAGAGCGCGGCTGCGGCCTTCTTCGCCTCGCGCGCGGCCTTGCGGGCTGCGGCCTCCTCCTGCTTACGGAGCGCTGCGGCCGAGCGCTGATTGAATTTGTCCACTCGCCCTGCCGTATCGACCAGCTTCTGCTGACCGGTAAAGAGCGGGTGGCAGGCCGCACAAATTTCGACCGAAATCTCGGGCAGCGTCGAGCCGGTCACGAACGTACTGCCGCACGCGCAGTGGACGCGGGCCTCGGGATACCACTTCGGATGGATCTTCTCTTTCACAGCCCCTGCATTATAGCAGAGGCGGCAAGAGGGTCTTTGCCGGCTCCAGCGCGGCAACCGGTCGCATGGGAGGTACCTTGGCCCAGCCGCTCAAAGGCTCGCGCGTGAATGCACAGTCTCCTTGGGTAGCGCTCGGCGGAACGACCCTGTTCGTCGCGATCGCGTTTGCGGTCGGAACGCCGGCTAGTCCCGCCGCCGCCGCAACGCCTCCCCCCACGCCCCCGCCGATCGGAACGCCCGCCAGCCCGCAGCCCAACGCGACGGTCTTTACCGCGCCGACGATGACTCCGGCGTCCCTGCCGTCCACGATGCCATACAAGAAGACTTCCGCGACGCCGAGCCCACCGCCCAACGCCCGCAAAGGCCTCGACGGCGTTTGGGAAGTGCAGATACAGCGTGACGCCACGACCGATTACACGCACTTTAGACTAACGCAGCAGGGCGATGCGCTGACCGGCACCTATCTCGACTCGCACAATAAGAGGTATCCGCTGTCCGGTACGGTTGACGGCGAAGCGATTCGTTTGATTGTAGCGATGCCGAACGGAACGACGCTTTTGATGGAAGGCAAACTAGACGGCACGACCGACATGATCGGCGAGCTGACGATGCCGAACGGTCAAGTGCCGTTTACCGCTTCCTATCGCGCGAAAGAGAAGTGGATCGATAACGTCAGTCCGTCGCCGGGGGGCATGCCATCCTCCAGCGGAGGCTACACCCCACCTTAGTTAGCTCTTACTTTAGCTGTTGGAGCCGGTTTTCGACGTAGGGGACGAGTCCGCCGGCATCAATCAGCGAACGCATGAAGGGCGGAAACTCCGCCGCGCGATACTCCGTGCCGCGGGTTAGGTTGCGAACCATTCCGCTCGCCGGCTCGAGCTCGATCTCGTCGCCCGAACTGATACCGTCTACGGCCTCGGCCGATTCAAAGATCGGCAGACCGATGTTCAGCGCGTTGCGATAGAATATCCGCGCAAAACTCTTGGCGATTACCGCGGCGGTTCCAGAACCTTTGAGCGCAATCGGTGCGACCTCGCGGCTCGAACCGCATCCGAAGTTCGTATCGGCGACGATGATGTCGCCCGCTTTCATGCGCGCCGTGTACTCCGGGTCGAGCCCCTCGAGTGCATGCTTGCCGAGTTCCGCGGGGTCGATGATATTGCAATACTTGCCCGGGATAATGACGTCCGTATCGACGTTCTTCCCGTATTTATGCGCGTACCCGCGCAGCTTTGATTCCACTTCTGTTCCTTCTAAGCGAGGGCGGCATGCCCTGAGGCTGAGGGTTCGAGAGCGAACTCCCGCGGGTCGGTGATGCGGCCGGTCAGCGCCGAAGCGGCGCAGGTCGCCGGCGACGCCAGATAGATCTCCGCCTTCGGCGAGCCCATCCGCCCGACGTAGTTGCGATTCGTCGTGGAGATCGCGCGCTCGCCGTCACCGAGCGTTCCCATGTGCCCTCCGAAGCAGGCGCCGCACCCCGGCGTGTTGACCGCGCAACCGGCGGCCGCGAGCGTTGTGAGAATGCCCTCTTGCGCTGCGTGCATCCAGACCTTCTGCGAGCCGGGATTCACGATGACGCGCAGATTTGACGCGATGCGTTTGCCCTCGAGTATTTTGGCGACGATGCGCAGGTCGTCGATATAACCGTTGGTGCACGAACCGATGAAGACTTGATCGACGGGAAGGTCCTCGCGCGTCACCTCCGAGATCGGATGGACGTTGTCGGGGGTATGAGGGCAGGCGATCTGCGGCTCCAACTCACTGATATCGATCGATAGGACGCGCTCGTAGACCGCGTCGGCGTCGGCTCGTTCTAGGACGAACGGCCGATCCGTGCGTTCCTTTACGTAGGCGATCGTTTTTTCGTCCGCGTGGAAAATGCCGTTCTTCGCCCCCGCCTCGATCGCCATGTTCGCCATCGTGATCCGGCCCGTGATCGAAAGCTCGTCCACGGTCGTTCCATGATACTCGATTGCGCGATAGGTGGCGCCGTCGATGCCGAGCTCGCCGACCGTGCGCAGCATGATGTCTTTCGCGTAGACCATCGGCCGCGGCGTTCCGTTGTAAACGATCTTGATCGAGGCCGGAACCTTCAGCCAGACTTCACCGAGCACGAACGCCGCGGCGATATCGGTCGAACCCATACCGGTTGCGAAGGCGCCGAAGGCCCCGTACGTGCAGGTGTGCGAGTCGCCACCGACGATCAACTCGCCCGGGGCGACCAGCCCCTCTTCCGGAAGCACCACGTGCTCGATGCCACCTCGACCGACGTCGAAGAAGTGCTCGATCCGCTGCTCGATCGCGAAATCTTTCATCAATCGCGCGAGGCCGGCCGATTGTGCGTCTTTTGCGGGAACAAAGTGGTCGGCGACAAGCGCAATCTTGCTCGGATCGAAGACGAGCTTTGCGCCTTTGATCTTGCGCATCACGCCGATTGCGACGGCGGCGGAGAGCTCGTTGGCGAGAACGAGATCGACCTTGGCATTGATGATCTGCCCCGGTTCGACGCGAGCCAGGTCTGCATGGCGCGCCAGGATCTTCTCGGTAAGTGTCATGCCCATGATAAGAGCATTATAAGGCGAAGAAGGCCCGGTAACCTACCATGCTGCAGCAAGAACGAGAATTCGGCTTCTCGACGCGCGCGCTCCATGCCGGGGCGCCGCCCGACCCGGCGACCGGCTCGCGTGCGATGCCGATCTACCAAACGGCGGCGTACGTCTTCGGCTCGACCGAGCAGGCGGCGGAGCTCTTTGCGCTGCGCAGCTACGGTCACATCTACAGCCGAATCAGCAACCCCACGGTCGCGGCGTTCGAGGAACGAATGGCAAGTCTCGAAGGCGGCCTGGGAGCGATCGCATTCTCCAGTGGCTTGGCCGCGCAGCTCTGCACGGTTCTATCGGTTGCCGAGGCCGGCGATCATCTCGTCTGCACTCAGAACGTCTACGGCGGAACCGTCACGCAGCTAAGCGTGACGGTGAAGCGAATGGGCATTGATACGACGTTTGTACCCGTTGACGACCTCGATGCGGTGCGCGCCGCGATCCGCCCGCAAACAAAGTTCATCTTCGTTGAAACGGTCGGCAATCCGTCGGGCGTCGTCGCCGACCTTCGCGCTTTTGCGGCGCTTGCGCACGAAGCGGACCTCCCCCTCGTCGTCGACAACACCTTTGCGACACCGTATCTTTGCCGGCCGATCGAGCATGGCGCGGATATCGTCGTGCATTCGGCAACGAAGTTCATCAACGGGCACGGCACCTCGATCGGCGGCGTGCTGGTCGAATCGGGAAAGTTCCAGTGGGATAACGGACGCTTCCCGCTGCTCTCGAAACCGAGCCCCGGCTATCACCAAAAGGTCTTCACCGAAACGTTCGGAGAGTACGCCTTCTTGATGCGCGCGCGAGCTGAAGTCTTGCGCGACGTCGGCGCGCAGTTGGGGCCGATGGATGCGTGGCTGCTGCTGCTCGGGCTGGAGACGCTCGCGTTGCGGATGGAGCGTCACGTCAGCAATGCGCGCGAGGTCGCGAACTTTCTCAAGGATCGGCCCGAGGTTGCTTGGGTCCGCGAACCGAAACTGGGAGCGATCTTTACCTTCGGCGTACGCGGAGGCCGTGAGGCCGCGCGGCGCTTCATCGATAGTCTCGAGCTCTGGAGTCATCTTGCCAACGTCGGCGACTCGAAGAGCCTCGTCATCGCACCGGCTTCGACGACGCATTCGCAGCTCTCCGACGACGAGCTGCGCAAGGCCGGCGTCGAGCCCGAATCCGTTCGGCTTTCGGTCGGACTCGAAGACGTCGCCGATTTAACTTGGGACTTGGGCAACGCGCTGCAAGCCGCAGCCCGCGCGTCATCCTGAGCGAATGATCCTCAGCACGCCGTTCCAGCGGCGCGATGTGCTCGATCTTGCGCGCAGCATTGCCATGGTCGGAGCGTCGAACAATCCGCTGCGCCCCAGCTACACCGTCTTTTCGTATCTTCGGCGGCAGCCCCGGTACGACGTGACCCCGATCAACCCGAGGAGCGATGAGATCGACGGCGTGAAAGCCTTCCCTTCGCTAGCGGCTTACGCCGCGGCGCGTGGAGCGCCCGACGTCGTCGACGTCTTTCGCAGGCCGAGCGAACTCGTCGCTGTGGTGAAAGACGCAATTGCAGCCGGTGCTAAAGCGATTTGGTTTCAGTATGGCGTGGTCAACGACGAGGCGATCGCACTCGCCGATGCGGCTGGGCTGGACGTCGTCGTGGATCGCTGCATGAAGGTCGAGCACGCGCGCTTTTGCGGCGGCTTGTCCATGAACGGTCTGAACAGCGGGTTGATTACGTCGCGGCGGAGGGCAATGTAGCGCCGCTCGCAACGTGCAGCGCTTCGGCATCCAGTGAGCAGCCGCGAGGACTCGCTTCGGCTGCACGCCCGAGCAGCTTGAAACCGTCGTTCGTTTGCACCCCTAGATCTTCGGTTTGGATAGCAAGGCAAGACGACCGATTCGCGAGGTCGACGTGAAGCAGCGCACCGATCGTGCCGTTCGGAAGTGTGGTCCGATCGGGTCCGACGATACGCGCCCGCAGCCAGGGCGGCGGATCGTACGCGCGTGCCGGTGACGCGGCATAGTACTGCGAGGTCAGCTCGGTCATCCCGTATTCGGAAATGATGTCGCTCTCTACGATACCCAACTGGCTATACATGCGCGCGTAGAGTTCTTCGCGCCCGACGGTCCGCGAGCGCCCCTTAAAGCCGCCAGTCCCCATGACGCGCGAGCGGTGCGGCAGCACGAAGTTAATGCCTCGTTCGTCCATCGCATCGAGCAAATGCAGCAGCGCGAAGGCCGTCGCCGCGATGCAGACGGGCTGAGACGCCGCGATCGTCGCGCGCAAGTCGGCTTCGAGCGCATCCATCAGCAGCTCGTTTCCGCGCAGATACCAACCGGTGCGACCGTCGCCGCGCACCCGTGCGACGAAGGCCATCATGTATCCGAGCGAGGAGTTCGGCCGTTCGGCGGGATTCGGAACGAGGTTGAAGTACCGCAAGCGCGCCGCGTCCGCGAGCACGAAGCGATCGAATCCTGCCAGCAAGGCCGCGTCGTAAAGTACCGCCGTCTCCATGAAGTGGCGCCCCGGCGTTCCACGCGTCGTCCCGCTGGTCTCAAAGCTGAGTGCCGCGCGCGCCGGATCGAACGTCGTCAGTGCCGCCTCCTTGAATGCGGCAGCCGGCACGGCTGGAATTTGTTCCCACGATTTCGGCGTCGAGCTTACGCCGAGCGCGGCGCAGTAACGAGCGTACGGTTCGTTATAGCGAACTTGATGTGCGAAGAGCCGAAGCGCCAGATCGTTGAACGCTCGGTCTTCGAGCGGCTCGCCATCGTAATGCCAGCGCTCGATGACACCGAGTATTTCGGCATCAAGGGCTCGCGCTTCAATGTCGTACGCAGTCATGTATTGCGGTGTCGCCCTTCGACTCCGCTCAGGGTGACACCGCTGCGCTCGGGGTGACACCGCTGCGCTCAGGGTGACACCGCTCAGGTGCCACCGCTGCGCTCACAGTTACACCACTGCCGGTCAAGGTGACACCGCTCAGGGTGACACCGCTGCGTTCGGGGTTACACCGCTGCCGGTCACGGTGACACCGCTGCCGGTCACGGTGACAGCGCTGCCGCCCCGGGTGACACCCCTGCGCTCAAGGTGACACCGTTGCGCTCGGGGTGACACCGCTGCGGTCAGGGTGACACCGCTGCGCCCAGGGTGACACCGCTGCGCTCAAGGTGAGACCGGTGCCGAGTTCGTTTTAGGTAAGAAGTTCGATGAGTGAGAGTTCGGCCGCGTCTCCGGAGCGCACGCGCGTCTTCGTGATACGCGTGTATCCGCCGGTACGTCCCTTTAGGGCCGGCGCGATCTGTTCGACCAGCTTCTTGACCACCGCGGGCTCCGTAATGAACTCGGCGAGCTGTCGTCGAGCCGCAAGGTCGCCGCTCATCGCGGTCGTGATAAGCCGCTCGGCAACCCGGCTAATTTCCTTCGCTTTTGTCGAAGTTGTCTCGATCTTGTCGTGCTTGAAGAGCGATGTCGCGAGATTGCGCAGCAGAGCCTTGCGATGGCCGTCGGTGCGGGAAAGGCGTTTGTATGCGACTGAATGCGGCATTACGTTCCTGTGCTACGCTTGGCGCAGCGACAGCCCCCTCTCTGCTAAGACCTGCTTGATTTCGTCGAGCGACTTTTTACCGAAGTTGCGCATCTTCATGATTTCGTCCTCGGTCAAGTCGAGCAGTTCTGAGACCTTTGAGATCCCAGCGCGCTTGAGACAGTTGAACGAGCGCACCGAAAGGTTGAGGGTCTCGACCGGAATGTCCCATTCGTTCGGAGGCGTCTCAGGCAGGGGCTCCGCTCGATTCGTAAACGAGACGAAGAGATCGAGCTCTTCCTGCATGATCGAGGCTGCCGTCGAGAGCGCTTCGTCGGGCGTGATCGACCCGTTCGTCTCGATCTCGACCGTGAGCCGGTCGTAATCGACGCTCTGCCCAACGCGGGTATCGTCGACCGTAAAGTTCACCTTCCGGACCGGCGAGAAGAGCGAATCGAGCGGAATCAAGCCGATCATATGCTCGACGTTTCGCTGGCGGTCTGCCATCACGTAGCCCCGTCCGCGTTCGACCCCAATCTCCATCGTCAACTTCGCGTCCTTCGACGCAAGGGTGGACAGGCGGTAGTTTGGATCGAGAATCTCGACATCCGCGTCGGGGACGATGTCAGCCGCGGTCACGTCGCGCGCGCCGCTGACCGAGAGGGTCAGGACTTTAGGCTCGTCGCTGTTGAGCTTGACCGGAAGCCCCTTGAGGTTGAGCATCAATGCGATCGTATCCTCAACCATCCCCGGAATGGTCGAGAACTCGTGCAGCACGCCGTCGATCTTCATGTACGTGACGGCCGCGCCCGGAATCGAGCTGAGCAGAACACGGCGTAATGCGTTGCCGAGGGTGATCCCAAAGCCGCGCTCGAGCGGCTCGATCACGAACTTAGCGTAGTTGTCGCGGCGCTCGCGAACTTCAATGGTCGCGCCGACGGGCGCTTCCAACATCGTAGTCATGTGGTTCTAGTTTCCTTTTCGCTGCTTACGTTATCCGCGACCGGACCCCGGCCACGATCGTACGCCTAGCAGCAGTGTGTGATTTTCATCCTCGCCAAAAACGTGGCGAAGGCGAAAGGTTTAGCGCGAATAGTACTCCACGATCAGTTGCTCGTCGACCGGCGTGTCGATCTGCTCGCGCGGCGGTGCTTGCAGCACCTTGGCTGTCTTCTCTTGGTCGTTCCACTCGAGCCACTCGGGCGGACGCCGGCTCTGCGCGACTTCGAGATTCGCCTCGAAAATCGGCGACTTCAAGCTGTTCGGCGCAATCGAGATTACGTCACCGGCGCGAACGACGTACGACGGAATGTTCACAAGGCGCCCGTTCACGTGGAAGTGACGGTGGGTGACGAGCTGACGCGCCTGCGCGCGACTCGTCGCCAGGTTCAACCGGTAGACGACGTTATCGAGGCGACGCTCGAGAAGCTGCAAAAAGGTGCGGCCGGTCTGTCCGGGCACGCGTGCGGCCTCGCGGAAGTAGTTTTTAAACTGCGTTTCGTGCACGCCGTAATAGCGCCGCATCTTCTGCTTTTCACGAAGCTGACGCCCGTACTCGGAGACTTTGGTGCGGGACTTGCCGGCAGTTTTCTGTCCAGGAGCGGTACCGCGCCGCTCGACCGCGCAGTTGCGCGAGAGACAACGGTCCCCCTTAAGGAACAGTTTGATCTTCTCGCCGGTCTTGCTGCCGGCTGTCTCCCGGCGGCAGAGCCGGCAGACAGGCCCAATATAGCGCGACATGCTCTTCCCTTAGACCCGTCGCCGTTTCGGCGGCCGGCAGCCGTTGTGCGGGATCGGCGTCACGTCCTTGATCATCGTAATCTCAAGACCGGCAGCCTGGAGCGAGCGGATCGCGGCCTCGCGGCCCGCGCCGGGGCCCTTAACGAGCACCTCCGTGGACCTCATGCCGTGCTCCATGGCCTTGCGAGCGGCCGCCTCGGCGGCCATCTGGGCCGCGAACGGAGTCGACTTTTTCGAGCCCTTGAACCCGAGATTGCCGGCCGATGCCCACGAGACGACGCCGCCGTGGGGGTCACTGATCGTAACGATCGTGTTGTTGAAGGAAGCGTGGACGTGAGCGACGCCCGCCTGGACGTTCTTGACCTCGCGCTTACGTCGCGATTTCGATTGCTTCTTGGCGGCCAAAACCTCTCCGTTCTTGCCTTTGAAACTGATGATTACAGTGGGCCTGGGAAGGCCCAAGCGACTATTTTACCTGCAGAGTGGGGGCAAAGGCAAGTGGGGCCCGGCTAGCAGCCGGGCCCCCGCTGAATCAGGGATAAAAGAACCGGACACCGAGGCCAGCAAACGGCCCGTTATACGAGCGATTGACTGGTGCGTTCTCTTTGTTCGTCCAGCTGTCGCCCATCCAGCCGCCTTCAATGAATACGGGACTGTTCCCGATGACGTAGGCGACTCCGATCTGGTATTTGAGGATGTTGTACGCCAGATTGTACGAGACCGATGGAATCGTCGACGAGGACGGCGGGGTGGTCGTGTACGACCCATGGACGTTCGGATAGTACCAAATGCTGCCGAAGAACGAGAGCGGCGCATTGAGATCCGGCAGCTTCTCTCCGCCGAAGCCGAAGCTATCCATGTTGGGGTAGCCGTAGTTGGTCGAGAGCCACATGTAGCCGACGCCAATGTAGACCCGCGGGTTGAGGACGCGTACCGCCAATCGCACGTCAACGTTCTGATCGGCAAGCGGCGACGTAACCAGCACCGGCGTGCTGCCCGCGCCGCCTATCGTCGTTACGAAGCACTCCGGCACGTAGGTCTGCGTTCCTGGGATGAAACCGTTGCAGTTGTGCGGGTACTGCCAGTGCTCGTACGCGCCTTCTACCATGAAGGGTATCTTTCCAAGATCGAACTCGCCGGCACCGCGAACTGCAAAAGAGCTATTGCCCGTGTTACCGGGACTGAACTCGTTATAGACTCGCGGTGAGATGATGTAATCTCCCGCCACAAAGAGCTCGTTGAGCGCCGGCTTTGGGGTCGGCGTCGGCGGCGGTGGCGGCGGCGGAGCGGGCGGCGGCGGTGCCGGACTCGGCGGCGGCGTTGCGGGAATGTACCGCACCACCACCAGTCGCCTGTCGGGAACCCACTGCACGTATGCCCCCATGCCTTCCGAAATCACACGGACCGGCACGACGACTACACCCTGGTAGATCTCAGGCGGAACGTCCAGCGGACGAGACTCGCCGTTGATGACTACTTCAGGCTTGCCGACCGTCACCTTGACCTCGGCCCCCGGTTTGGATACCGTTGCCGTTTTGCTCGCTTCATCCCACGAGACCGTTGCACCCATCTGTTCGAACATCGAGCGCAACGGAATCAAGATCGTGCCGCCCTTCACCAATGCGGCGAGAACGCGACCTTGTTTGAGAAGATCGGGCTTACTGTAGACGTGATGATCGTTAAAAAGAATTGGAATCTGGCCGGACGGCGGACTTCCGAAGTCCGCCGGCGGAGCTCCGCCCGCCTGCGCGACGCCGTTTCCAGTGTTTCCTTGCGTCGCGGTTGACGGAGCGGCTACCGCGTTCAACCCGCAAAGCGTTGCGATCAACGCCACGAGTAGTCCGGTGCTCAGTCGTTTCACGAGTGCCTCCTTTGAAAAATCCACTATGCGAGCGAGCGCCAGGCCTGCCGCTGCTCGCACAAACACACGATACCCGTTGTTCCCCGATAGTGCAACGCCATAACTGCCGAGCGGCGCAATGCTACCCGAAAGTCTCACGAAAGACCAATAAGCGGGCATAAAGAGAGCAGAGCGCCCCTTTTTAGAAAGGAGCGCCCTGCCCGCAGACCCGTTTGATCGTTAGCTAGAACGGAAGGAAGAACAGCAATCCGGCGTAGGCACCGTTGTAGGTTGCCGAGATCGGAAAGTTGTTCTTATTCGCTCTGTTTTCACCCATCCAGCCGACCTCGATAGCGGCCGCCGGGATCACCGCGTACGAGACTCCGACTTGATACTTCAGCAGATTGTAACCAACGCCGAAGCCTTCGTTCGGTGGGACAGAGTTCGCTCCGGTGGTGTAGTGTCCGCTGAAGTTTGGATAGTAGTAGATGGAACCGTAGTAATCAAACTTCTGACCGTAGTCCGGCAGCTTCTCGAGCCCGCCGCCGACTGCATTTAAGTTCGGATATCCGTAGTTGTTCGAACCCCAGATGTAGCCGATTGCGACGTAGACGTGCGGATTGAAGATCCGGTAGCCGAAGCGGGCGTCGATATCGCGATCGACGGCCGTAAAGCCCGGCACGTACGTCGCGCCGCGACTGCCGATGACGGTGACGAAGCACTCAGCTGCGTTGTTGAGGTTTGCTTGCGCTTGCGGAACGCCGCAATTGTGCGGATAGTCCCAGTTGGTGTAATTCGCCTCGATCATAAACGGCAGACCGATCGCGTCGAACTCGACGCCGCCGCGGATGCTGAACGAGCCCCCCGCGCCACCGCTGCCCGGCGAGAACTCATTCCAGACTTTCGGATTGAAGAGATAGTCGCCCGCGATGAAGACGACGTTTTGCCGATGGACGGGTGCCGGCGTGGGCGGTGGCGGCGGCGGCGGAGCGGGCGGTGGCGGTGCCGGACTCGGCGGCGGCGTTGCGGGAATGTACCGCACCACCACTAGCCGCTTGTCGGGAACCCACTGCACGTATGCCCCCATGCCTTCCGAAATCACACGGACCGGCACGACGACTACACCCTGGTAGATCTCAGGCGGAACGTCCAGCGGACGAGACTCGCCGTTGATGACTACTTCAGGCTTGCCGACCGTCACCTTGACCTCGGCCCCCGGTTTGGATACCGTTGCCGTTTTGCTCGCTTCATCCCACGAGACCGTTGCACCCATCTGTTCGAACATCGAGCGCAACGGAATCAAGATCGTGCCGCCCTTCACCAATGCGGCGAGGACGCGACCTTGTTTGAGAAGATCGGGCTTACTGTAGACGTGATGATCGTTAAAAAGAATTGGAATCTGGCCGGACGGCGGACTTCCGAAGTCCGCCGGCGGAGCTCCGCCCGCCTGCGCGACGCCGTTTCCAGTGTTTCCTTGCGTCGCGGTTGACGGAGCGGCTACCGCGTTCAACCCGCAAAGCGTTGCGATCAACGCCGCGAGTAGTCCGGTGCTCAGTCGGTTCATTGAGTACCTCCTTAGAGAACCTTTTTGTCGAATCGAGTATTGCAGGTCATGCCTGCAGTTTGGTTCAACACGCTGCCGAAAAGTTCATGCGGAAGGGTGCCTTCCTGGGTCTGCTGCCGCCCGCTAGCCTGCTATGACGGCGGGCGATAACCTCCATAACCAAGCGATGCCGGCAAGCGTTTCAATGAGTGCTAGCCCAAAGGCCACTCTAGGTGCTGCGGCGCTCCCTGCCAAGGACAAATGCTGCAGCACGAGGGTGGTGAACGCGGGCGCCGCGATCTGGGGCAGCACGATCGCCAGATTCCAGACCCCCATGGCCGACGCCATCGCCGCTGCCGGCAGGACTCGGCAGGCGATCGCCCAGTCGGCCACCAGAAAGACGCCCCAGCCGACGCCGGCAATCAGCGTCGCGGCGACCACGCCTCCAAAGCCGTGCGCTGCGATGAAAACCGCCAAGGCCAGGATGAAGATGCCGCCCCCAATCGTCGCCACGAAGCGTTTGTCTCGCCGGTCGCTCGGGCGCGCCGCGAGCGCGGCGCCGAGCGCTCCGACCAGCGTAAAGCTGAATATCAGGAGGCCCGTCTGACGGCGCGCATCTGCGAGCGTCGCAGCCCCGAGCACGCTTTCGACGTAGAAGAGCAGATAGCCGAGAAGCGTGTAAAAACCAACGTAGACAAGCGCGCGGGAGACGAACAGATCTACAAACGGACGCGTTACGCGCAGACCTTCGACGGATTCGGGGGAATCGCGCAGCGGCAGCCGGCGCGCGTGCGACGACGTTATGGCGCATGTAACCAGCAACAGCGCGCCCAGCGCCGAGCCCAGAGCCCGCGCGTTGGTTATGAAGCTCGCGCAAAGCGCGCCGATTGCGTTTCCCGCCGACTGCAGTGCCGCCATCCACGACGACGCGTTTCCGATTCGCAGCCGCTCGACGAAATCCGGAATAATCGCCTGATACGGACCGATGGCCACGTTCAGCGCCGCCTGCAACGCGACGTAGGCGACAGTTAGCGCGAAAAACGTCTGCGCGTCGTAAAAAAAAGCGATCGCCGCGGTGCCGCCGATCGCGCCGGCGATATAGAACTCGATGCGACGGCTCCCGCGCCGCCGGCGCGCGTCGGACCAAAGACCGACGAGGATCTGCACTATCGCCGCCATCGCGGCGCCCGCGGTCGCGAGCCGGCCGTACGCTATCACGGGGTTGCTCGCGGCGAGCTCGATCGTGCGCGACTGCAGCGAGATTCCCAAAAGCGCGCCCCACACCGCTTGAATGCCTAGCCAGAAAAGCGCTAGGCGAAACGGACTAACGGTGCGCGCAGGCATACCGGTATTCAAGGATCGTATCAACGTCGAACGCGAGCTCCGGAGCGCAGCCGCGAAGAGCCTGCGCCGGCACCTGCAGCACGTGCAGCGCCATCGTTTCCAGATCCGCGACGCGCAATCTTCCGGAGAGAAAGCGGATCAGCACCGCCGGACCGACTAGGCTCGCCATCCGCCACGGTTTTTTTCGAGCTTCGAAAAAGCGCGTCGCTATTGCAGCAAGCTTCTCGCCGGCTCCCGGCGGAATCGAGAACAACCCCCCGTTGACGACGCGCTCGCGGCCAAGCCGGATTCCAAAGGATGGAGCGCCGGGAAAGCGCGCGTTGAAGTCGCCAAACTCTGCAAGTGCGACGGCAAGCGTACCAAGCCCGGCGCGATTGACGAAATCCGCGGCCGCCGCGGCCGTAACGTAGGGCAAATCGCTGGTCGCGTAAAGAAGCCGCTCGTCGTCGGGCCACGCGCGCAGCGCACGCAGCAGATTCTCGCTGCCCGAAGGGCTCTCCGCGACGAAACGATCGACCACGGAGGCGCACGCGGCCTTCACCTCATCTCCTCCGACGACGGCGATCTCGACGACACCCGCAGCCCGTAAGGCGTCGATCACTCGTTGCAGCATCGTCGCGCCGCGAACGGGCGCAAGCGCTTTCACGTCGGTGCCGGCGACCGCTGCAAACTCGCCGTCGATGCGGCCTCCCGCCGTGATAACGGCCTTCACGGCGCGGAACCTCTGATTTGGCGCATCTCGTTGTCGTCTCGGGCCTCGATTACCATCGTAAACTTCGGCCCTCGTCCTTCGACTTCGCTCAGGATGACAACAACTGAAGCCGCATCTATTTCTTAGCTAGGGTTTTTTTCTTGCCGGCAACGGTGCGCTTGGGACCTTTGCGCGTTCGCGCGTTAGTCTTGGTTCGCTGTCCGCGAACCGGCAAACCGCGCCGGTGCCGGAGCCCCCGGTAGCAGCCGATGTCCATCAGCCGTTTGATGTTGCCCTGCACCTCGCGGCGAAGGTCGCCTTCAACTCGCAACTGCAGCGAATCGATCGCATCGCGCAGCTTCTTTTCATCTTCCTCGCTCATGGCTTTCACGCGCAGGTCGGGATTAACGCCCGAAAAGGCGAGCAGCTTGCGCGCGGTCGGGCCGCCGATGCCGAAGATATAGGTCAGCGCAACTTCGACGCGCTTCTCGCGCGGGAGATCGATGCCGGCGATACGTGCCATACTCTTTTCTTTCTACCCCTGTACCTGTTTATGCTTGGGGTTGACTTCGCAAATCACCCGCACCTTGCCGCGACGGCGGATGATCTTGCATTTCTCACAGATTTTCTTTACCGAGGGTCTGACTTTCATTTTATATGGCGCTCCGCCCCGGGCTGCGCGCCCCCCACTTAAGTGGGGCCCCCATCCCATGGGCGCCTTTCACATTTTGGCTCGCTTGAAACGCCCCCAGGGGCGCCCAAACTATCGTTATCGCTCTAGCACTCTCCGGGCTGCGCGCCCCCCACTTAAGTGGGGCCCCCATCCCATGGGCGCCTTTCACATTTTGGCTCGCTTGAAACGCCCCCAGGGGCGCCCAAACTATCGTTATCGCTCTAGCACTCTCCGGGCTGCGCGCCCCCCACTTAAGTGGGGCCCCCATCCCATGGGCGCCTTTCACATTTTGGCTCGCTTGAAACGCCCCCAGGGGCGCCCAAACTATCGTTATCGCTCTAGCTTTTTCCGATCGGAACTTTGTCGATTTCATTTATATCTATACGTTATACGGCCGTGCGTCAGGTCGTAGGGCGAGAGTTCGACGAGGACGCGGTCTCCTGGCAAAATGCGGATGAAGTTCAACCGGATCTTCCCCGAAACGTGCGCCAGGACGCGAAGTCCGTTCGTCAACTCGACTCTGAACATCGCGTTGGGCAGCGGTTCCACGATCGTGCCCTCGACCTCGATTGCCTCTTCCTTCGGCGTGGCCGTTTTCGCGGCTTTCTCCGCACTTGCTTTGCCGCGAGGAGGGCGTCCGCCCCGCTTGCGCGCCACTAACGGAGCACCTCTTATGCAATCGCTTCCTGCGGCGGACGGTACCGCTCGATCGCGGGATCCTCCGCAAAGTCCCGTAGGGTTAAAATCCTCGGGCCAGCCTCGGTCAGCGCCACCGTATGCTCGAAGTGCGCTGCGAGCTTACCATCTGTGGTGACGACTGTCCAGCGGTCGGCGAGGATGCGAATCTTCGGGCCCCCCTGCGTGATCATCGGCTCGAGCGCCAGCACCAAACCGGGGCGCAGCTCCATTCCCGTCCCGGGTTCTCCGTAGTTGGGGACCTGCGGCTCCTCGTGCATCGCCCTGCCGACTCCGTGTCCGACGAGCTCGCGTACCACTCCGTATCCGTGCCGCTCGGCATGCGCCTGTACCGCCGCCCCGATGTCTCCGACGTGATTGCCGCGCTCCATCTGCGCGATTCCCACGGTGAGACACTCCCTCGTAACGTCGAGAAGGCGGCGGGCGGTTTGCGAAATACTGCCGACGGGAACGGTTACCGCACTGTCGCTGACGTAGCCGTCGAGCGTCGTGCCGATGTCGATCGAAAGGAGATCGCCGTCGCGCAAAACGCGCGGGCCCGGGATTCCATGCACGACCTCCTCGTTGACGGACGCGCAAATTGACCCGGGAAAGCCATTGTAGCCTTTAAAAGTCGGCACGCCGCCCGCTTGACGAATGCCGCGTTCGGCCAGCTCGTCGAGCTCGCTCGTCGACATGCCCGGACGCACGGCCTTCATCAGCCCCGTCAATACTTGCGCCGTTACCTTGCCGCTGCGACGCATAACTTCGATCTCGCGCGCAGACTTAAGCGTGACCATCAGTTGTGCGCCGGCTCCGCGCCGACTGCCGCAGCAATCCGATCCGCGACCGCCTTTACGCTCGCGAGCGCGTCAACCTCGACCAGCTTTCCGGCCTTACGGTAGTATGCGATCAGCGGTCGCGTCTGCAAGTCGTAGACTTCCAGCCGCTTCGCGACCGTTTCGGGACGGTCGTCCTCGCGCTGGACGAGTCTGCCGCCATCTTCGTCGTCGATGCCCGCTACTTTCGGGGGATTCGTAAGAGCGTTGTACGTTCGGCCATTGCGAGGATTCGTCCAGCGCGCGGCTAGGCGCGCGACTAGCGCGGAGCGTTCGCCGCTGAAGAGAATCGCTGCATCTAGAGGGCAACGCCACCGCGCAAGCGACGCGTCGAGAGCCTCAGCCTGAGCGACGGTTCGTGGGAACCCGTCGATCACGAAACCGTCGTGCGCTCGTTCGAGCTCGTGCTCGATCATTCCGATGACCAGCACGTCGGGGACGAGCCGGCCAAGGCGCATATACTCTTCCGCTTCTTTCCCAAGCTTCGTTCCACGCGCCAGGTTGGCACGCAGGAGGTCGCCGGTCGAGATCTGCTCTACGCCGAAGCGCTCGTGAAGCAGTCGCGCCTGCGTTCCTTTGCCCGCACCGGGGGGTCCCAGAAAGATTATGTGCATGAGGTCGGCACTACCGTTACCGCTTGATAAAGCCGCGATAGTCTCGCATAGCAAGGCGCGCCTCGATCTGCGTGATCGTATCGAGCGCCACGCCGACGACGATCAGCAGCGACGTCGAGCCCAAATAGAAGGTCGTGATCGACAGGCCGCGTTGGAAAGCACCCGGCAGAACCGCCAGAAGACCGAGATAGATGGCCGCCGCCGTCGTGATTCGCATCAGGATCTTGTTGAGGTAATCGACGGTCGGCTGACCCGGACGAATACCGGGGACGAAGGCTCCGGTCTTCTTCAGATTATCGGCAACGTCGCGGGTGTTGAGCACGACGGAGCTGTAGAAGAACGTGAAGATGACGACCAGCCCAAAATAGACGAGGTTGTAGATCACGCCGTTGGGCGAGAACCAAACGTTGAAGACGCTCGCCAGCGCGGCCGGGTTAGTCGGAAACTCGAATGGTCCGAAGAGATGCAGGAACGTCGGCTGCGCGCCCGCGCCGTGCCCGAACCACCCGAGCGCCTGCTGCGGCAGCAGCAGAATCGAGATCGCGAAGATAATCGAGATGACGCCGGCGTTGTTTAGGCGTAGCGGAATATAGGTCGACCGGCCGGCGAACATCTTGCGCCCGACGACTCGCCGCGCCTGTTGAACCGGCACGCGCCGTTGCCCCTGGTAGAGAAAGACGATCGAGACGATGACGAGGATTGCGATCACGATGTAAAGCAGCAAATTGAGCAGCGATTCGGCGCCTTGGCTTGCCGACGCGTACGTCTGGGTAACGTACTGCGGATAGCGCAGAACGATTCCGATGAAGATGATCAGCGAGACGCCGTTGCCGATTCCCTTGTCGCTGATCTGCTCGCCGAGCCACATCAGAAAGAGCGTGCCGCCGACCATCGCGACAATCGCGTAGAGCAGATACCAGGTGCTCGTGTCGTAAAAGACGCCCGAGCGTTCCATCGAAATCGCCATGAACGTCGCTTGGACCGTGGCGAGCACGATCGTCAGCCAGCGCGTGTACTGACTGATCTTTTTCCGGCCCTCCTCGCCGCCTTTCTTCGCCATCTCCTCGAGCTGCGGCAGCACGACGGTCATCAACTGCATGATGATCGAGGCGTTGATATACGGCGTGATGCCCATCGCGATGATCGAGAGCTTCTGGAGCGCTCCGCCGGAGAGGAAGCCGAGCAGATTGTAGAACGCGCCGCTTTGGAGAACGCGCTGCCAGGCGGCTTGATTGACGTTGGGAAGCTGCACGTGGATCATGAAGACGAACCACGCGAAGGCAAAGAAGACGAAGAGGACGCGCTGGCGGATTTCAGGGACGAGCACCGCCGCTCGCAGGTTATCGAACATCAGTCCGCGCCGGAGTACTCTTCGAGCTGCGCCCCTGCCGCCAAGAGTGCTTCGCGAGCGCTCTTCGAAAAGAGCACGTAACGCATGCGCAAACCAGCCGGCAGCGCCGCGTCGCCTAACGTACCGAGAATCTTGACGCCGTCGCGCACCGCTTTAACGAGCCCGCGTTCTTGCAACGAGTCCGGAGTAACCTCGACGGCGGGATCCCAATGCGCGAGACGCTGCAGGTTAACGACGGTGAGCCGCGTTCCGAAGTGGCCGCGGTCGCGCGCCTTTTGCGAGTAGCCGCGCCGATGCGGAAGCCGGCGCGCCCAGGCGGTCTGGCCGCCCTCGAAGGCCGGTCCCTTACCCCCGCCCGAGCGAACGGTCTGACCTTTACCGCCTTCGCCTCCCGTCTTGACCATACCCGACCCGTGGCCACGACCGATGCGCTGGCGCTTCGGCCGGCTCCCAGGTACGGGCTTGAGTGCCCCAAGTTTTAGAATCGATTCGTTTGCCATATCACGCTACGTAAATTTCTTTAACGGTCTTGCCGCGCATTGCCGCAACTTGCTCGGGCGTGCGTAGCGACTTGAGAGCCGAGACGGTCGCCATCACGACGTTGATCGGATTGTTGGTGCCCAGACATTTGGTGAGGATGTCGTGTATTCCGGCGAGTTCGAGAACTGCCCGCATCGAGCCGCCGGCGATGACTCCGGTCCCGGGTGCCGCGGGTTTGAGCAGAACCGTGGCAGCGCCGACCTCGTGGCGCACCTCGTAAGGGATCGTCCGCTCGACCATCGCCACGGTGACGAGGCTCTTGCGGGCTTGTTCGACGGCCTTGCGAATCGCCTCCGGAACCTCGCCGGCTTTGCCGATCGCGAAGCCGACTTTGCCCTTGCGGTCGCCGACGACGACGAGGGCGCTGAAGCTAAAGCGTTTTCCGCCCTTGACGACTTTTGCGACGCGGTTCACGCGCACCACGGTCTCTTCGAGTCCGCTGCCATCGCGGTCGCGACCCCGATATTGCATTAAAAGTGTAACCCCGCTTCACGAGCCGCATCGGCAAGCGCGCGCACGCGGCCGTGATATTTGTAGCCTCCACGATCGAAGACCACGTCCGATATTCCGGCAGCCTTCGCCTTGGCTGCGATCGCATTGCCGACGGCCTTTGCCGCCTCGACGTTCGTTTTCGACGCAAGCTCGCCGGTGACCGACTTGTCGAGCGTCGATACGGCGGCCAGCGTATGGCCGCGCGCGTCGTCGATGAGAATCGCGTAGAGATGGTGAAGCGACCGCCGCACGTACAAGCGTGGGCGTTCTTGCGATCCTGAAACCTTCTTGCGCAGACGTACGTGCCGTTCGCGCCGAGCTTCGGCCTTGCTCATTATTTCTTTGCCGCCTTTCCGGCCTTGCCGAGTTTCTTGCGGATCCGCTCGCCTTCGTAGCGGATGCCCTTGCCCTTATACGGCTCGGGCTCGCGCAAGCGCCGGATCTCGGCTGCTACTTGGCCGACGGCTTGCTTGTCGATGCCGTCAACGTGAATCTTGTTCTGGCCCTCGACGGTAAGCGCGACGCCCGCGGGCGCTTCGAAAGCGACCGGATGCGAATAGCCGAGGCTCAAGTTCAAGCGTTCGCCCGACTTCGCCACGCGGTAACCGACGCCGCTGATCTCGAGGCTTTTGCGAAAGCCCTTGCTGACGCCCTCCACCATGTTCGCAATAAGCGTGCGCGTCAGACCGTGAGCGCTGCGATGTACTTTCGCATCACCCTTGCGCGCGACGACGACCTTACCGTCGCTCATGCTCACGTCCACGACGTCCACCAGAATGCGCTGGCGCAACTGGCCCTTCGGACCGCTCACGAGAACCTCGCCGGCCTCGAGCTTGACCTCGACGCCGGACGGCACCGAAACCGGAAGCTTTCCTATACGCGACATGGCTTACCACACATACGCAAGAACCTCGCCGCCGACGCCCTGTTTCTTCGCCCGCTTGCCCGACATGATGCCTTGCGGCGTAGAGATGATGACCAAACCAAGGCCGCCTAGCACGCGCGGTATCTCGGTCTTGGGCGTGTAGACGCGCAGTCCGGGACGCGAGATGCGGCGCAGCCCGGTGATGATCTTCTCCTTCTCCGGACCGTAGCGAAGCGCGATGCGGATCGTCCCTTGCGGGCCGCCGTCGATTCGCTCAAAGCCTTCAATGAAGCCCTCATCTTGCAGGATCTGCGCTATCGCATGTTTGACGCGCGACGCCGGCACGTCGACCGTCTTATGGTTCGCCGTGTTGGCGTTACGAATGCGCGTAAGCATGTCTGCAATCGGATCGGTTATCGACATTTGCTCGCCTCCTTCACCACGAGGCCTTGGTCACGCCCGGGACGACCCCCGCATGCGCGTTCTCGCGAAAACAAATTCGGCACATCGCGAATTTCCGCAGATAGCCGCGTGGCCGTCCGCAGACTCTGCACCGGTTGTGGCGGCGAACCCCGAACTTCGGGTCGCGCTGCGACTTGATGATTAAACTTGTTTTGGCCACTAGTTCCGGCCCTTCTGCAACGGCAATCCCATCGCAACGAGGAACTCCGATGCTTCTTCGTCGGTCTTGGCGGTCGTCACGATGGTCACGTCCATTCCGCGCGTTTTGTCGACCTTATCGTAGTTGATCTCCGGAAAGACGAGTTGCTCGCGCAGGCCGAGGTTGTAGTTTCCGCGCCCGTCGAACGACTTGGCCGGCAAACCGCGGAAGTCGCGGATGCGCGGCAGCACGACGTTGAAAAGCTTGTCAACGAAGACGTACATCCGATCGCCGCGAAGCGTTACCTTGGCACCGAGGTTCATCCCGGCGCGAAGCTTAAAGGCTGCGATCGACTTCTTTGCTTTCGTTACGATCGGCCGCTGACCGGTGATCGCAGTCAACTCGCTCACCGCTGCATCGAGCGCCTTCGGATTGGCGATCGCTTCACCGACGCTCATGTTAACGACGACCTTCTCCAGCCTCGGAATTTGATTGACGTTCTTATACCCGAAGCGCTCTTGAAGCTTCGGCCGAATCTGTTGTTGATACATCTCTTTTAACCGCTCAGCCACGCCTTACGCTCCCTTCGCCGAGTCGCGGGCCGGTTCGCCGCAGCGCGCGCAGATGCGATGCACCGCGCCGTCGGCCGTGCGGCCACGGCGCAGGCGTGTCGGGGCCTTGCATTTCTCGCAGACGTACTGCAACGCCGAGAGAGGGAGCGCGGCCTCCTTCTCGATGATGCCGCCGGTCTGCATCGCTTTACCCATGCTGGACTGCTGCTGCCCTTGCTGCTTTGCGTGACGCTTGACGATGTTGACGCCTTCGACGGTCGCGGTGCGAGCCTGCACGTCTTTGACTGTACCTCGCTTGCCGCGCTCTTTACCGCGCCGGATCATCACCGTGTCGCCTTTGAGAATCGTTGCTTTCATCGCTTATAGGACCTCAGGAGCGAGCGATGCGATCTTGAGAAACCCGCGCTCGCGCAATTCGCGCATCACCGGACCGAAGACTCGCGTCCCGCGCGGGTCGAGGTTATCCTTTTCGCCTTTGATAATCACGCACGCGTTGTCGTCGCAGCGCACGACCGAGCCGTCCACGCGCCTAACGGGCGCGCTCGTCCGCACGACGACGGCCTTGACGACTTGGCCCTTTTTGACCGCCGCGCCCGGAATCGCGCTCTTAACCGTACCGACGACCACGTCGCCTACGTGCGCGTAGACATGCCGGCCGCCACCGCTCACGTGAATCACGAGCAGCTCGCGCGCCCCGCTGTTATCGGCAACTTTGAGCCGCGTCTCTTGCTGGATCACTTCGCGCGCTCGACGATCTCGATCAGGCGCCAGCGTTTCTCGCGCGAAAGCGGACGACACTCCGCGATCCGGACGACGTCGCCTACGTTCGCCTCGTTGCGCTCGTCGTGCGCCTTGAAGCGGGTCGACTTGCGAACGATTTTGCCGTAAGCCTGATGCGGCACGCGCGTCTCGGAGACGACGACGATCGTCTTCTCCATCTTGTTCGAGGCAACTCGCCCTTGCTTGATACGACGTTTTCCCCGAGCCGTCTCTTGGCGCGAGACAGAATTGCTAGGCTGCTCCATGCTCTCCCTCGGCAAGCCGCTTCTCGCAGATGATCGTTTGAATTTGTGCGTAGGAGCGGCGCATCGCGCGAATCTTGCTGAAGTCGGTCAAGTGACCAGTCCGGAGCGCAAACCGCAGATTGAAGAGCTCCGACTTTACGTCGCGAGCCTTCTGCTGCAGCTCCTTGACGGTCAGTTCACGCAATCCCTCGAGCTCTTTCCTCTGCACGTTAGCCCTCCTCGCGCGCGACGATCTTGGTATCGATCGGCAGTTTTGCAGCGGCGCGGCGCAGCGCCTCGCGAGCGACCGTGGGCGCGACGCCCGAAAGCTCGAAGAGCACGCGCCCCGGACGAACGACCGCGACCCAGCCCTCGGGGTTTCCTTTGCCGGAACCCATCCGAACTTCAGCCGGCTTCTTGGTCACGGGCTTATCCGGAAAGACCTTGATCCAGACCTTGCCGCCGCGTTTGATGTAACGCGTCATGGCGATACGTGCGGCTTCGATTTGCCGGTTGGACATCCAGCACGGCTCCATCGCCTGCAGACCGTAGTCGCCAAAGCTCAGCGTGTTTCCGCGCGTCGCCGCACCCGACATCCGGCCGCGCTGCACCTTGCGCCACTTGACTCTTTTCGGCGTCAGCATCTTATTGCGTTACCTCGCCGCCGGCGTCCGGCGACGCAGGCGCCGCAAACGTCTCTGGGACCGCCGTAGCGACCGGATCCGAGATCGGCTCGGTGACAGGCACCGATACTTGTTGCGCAATCGGTTCAACGGCGGCTTGCGGTGCCGACTCGACAGCCGGCTCGACGACGGGCTCGACGACTGGCTCCAAAACCGGCTCGGCTACCGTCTCCGGAATCGAGCGCGGTGCACCCTGAGGCATGCGCGGCTCGCGTCCCCGGCCTCGGCCGCCGCGGTCGCGGCGCTCGCGCCCGCGATCGCCGGTTCGCGAAAGCGCTCCGTCGCCGCGCGGTTGATCGGGCAGAACTTCACCGCGATAGATCCAAACCTTCACGCCGATGCGGCCAAAGGTCGTAAAGGCTTCGACTTGCGCGTAGTCAATATCGGCACGCAGCGTGTGAAGCGGAACCTTGCCGTCGGCGTTATGCTCGGTGCGCGCGATTTCGGCGCCGCCCAAGCGCCCCGATACCTGAACCTTCACGCCGCGCGCGCCGGCTCGCATCGTCCGCATGATCGCCTGCTTCATCGCACGCCTGAAGGCGATCCGCTTTTCGAGCTGATCGACGATATTCTGCGCGACGAGCCGAGCGTCGAGCTCCGGGTGCTGGATCTCCATGACGTTGACGGCGATCGTCTTACCGGTGAGCAGTTCGAGATTCTTGCGAATGTCGTCAATGCCGACCCCGCGCTTACCGATGATGATGCCCGGTTTGGCGGTGTTGACGATCACCCGCGCTTGATTAGCACGCCGTTCTATCTCCACCTTACTAATCGACGCCGAGCGCATCCAGCGATTAAACGACTTACGGATCGCGACGTCTTCGTGCAGCCAATCGACGTAGTGCTTCTTTTCGAACCAGCGGCTGTCCCAAGTGCGCGTGATTCCCAAGCGCATGCCGACCGGATGGATCTTCTGTCCCATCTATACTTCCTTGCTTTCGCTGCCTTCGCCGGCGGCCGCCGCCGCCGCGACGCGCTTGCGAGTCCCGCTCTTCTTGCGACGCGAGGCCGTTGATGCATCCGGCGCGGCGCGGCGCGTCGCTCGAGCCGGCTGCACGGACGCACCGGCGGTTTTCTTGCCGCGCTTAGCCGGCGGCGATTCCGTCACGACGACGGTTACGTGCGAAAGACGCTTGCGCTTGAATGCCGCGCGTCCTTGCGCGCGCGGGTCGAGCCGTTTGGTAAAGCGGCCACCCGGCCCGCCATCAACGGTGATGCGGGAAATGTAAAGTTCGTCGGCATTCATGTTGTGATTGTTGCCGGCGTTTGCGACCGCGCTGCGGACGAGCTTTTCGATCGGCTCCGCGGCGTAGACCTCGGCAAACTTCAGCAGCACGAGTGCTTCGCGAACGCTCTTTCCTCGAATCGCGTCGGCGACTCGGCGCAGTTTGCGCGGCGCCGTACGGACGAAGCGCAGATGCGCGACGGCTTGCGGCATGCTACCCGTCACGTCTTGACCGTAGCCTTCTCGCCGCCGTGACCGCGGAAGTGGCGCGTCGGCGCAAACTCACCGAGTTTGTGCCCGACCATATTCTCGGTGATGTAGACCGGTATGTGCATCTTGCCGTTGTGCACGCCGATCGTGTGCCCGACCATTGCGGGGAGGACGGTCGAAGCTCGGCTCCACGTCTTGATGATGCGACGCTCGCGCGTTTCGTTGAGCCGCTCGATCTTCTGCACCAAATGCGGGGCAACGTACGGCCCCTTCTTAAGCGAGCGCGACATTATTTAGAACCTCGGCGGCGCACGATCATCTTGGAGGTGCGCTTGTTCCGGCGCGTCTTCTTACCCATGGTCATTTGACCCCACGGAGTCGTCGGCGGGCGTCCCGACGTCGAGCGCGCCTCACCACCACCGTGCGGATGATCGACGGGGTTCATTGCGATCCCGCGGACGCTCGGCCGTTTGCCGAGGTGACGGCTGCGCCCCGCCTTGCCGATGACCTGATTTTCGTGTTCGATGTTTCCGAGCTGACCGATAGTCGCGCGGCACTCGATATGAATCTTGCGCACCTCGCCGGAGGGCATACGCACTTGCGAGTACTCGTCTTCCTTTGCCATCAGCTGAGCCGAGACGCCGGCAGAGCGCACCAGCTTACCTCCTTGTCCGGGCCGCAGCTCGATGTTGTGAATTACGGTGCCAACCGGAATGTTGCGAATCGGTAGCGCGTTGCCGATCTTGATATCGGCGTTCGGTCCCGATTCGACGAGTTCGCCGACCTTCAGACCGAGCGGTGCGAGGATGTACCGCTTCTCGCCGTCGCGATAGTTAAGCAGCGCGATACGGCACGACCGGTTCGGATCGTATTCGATCGTTGCTACCTTCGCCGGAACTCCATCTTTACCGCGCTTGAAATCGACGATGCGATAGATCCGCCGCGTGCCACCGCCTCGGTGACGCACGGTGATGTGCCCGTTGTTGTTGCGACCAGAGTGCTTCTTGCGCACCTCGATCAACGAGCGTTCCGGCGCAACATTCGATAGCTCCGAGAAATCGAGCGTCGTGAGGAACCGCTTGCCGGGCGATGTCGGCCTGTATTTCTTTACCGGCACTCTTGCACCCCGCGCTTGCGCGATTGCAGTGTCACTTCGTCGCTCGTGTAGCTAACTACACTTCGCTCCTCGTTCCTTGCACTCGCACCAAGCGCGAGAGCAAGAGGTAGGCTATTGCTCAAAGTAGTTCACTCCGCCGAGCTCGATCTTTTGTCCGGCTTTGATCGTAATGATCGCCTTCTTGTAATCGCTGCGCCGCCCCGTCACGCGCCGGCCGCGCCGCGCGAACGTACGCGCTTTGCCGCGAACGTTCATGGTATTCACGTTCAGCACGTTGACCTTGAAGATCTCCTCGATAGCGTGACGGATCTGCGTCTTCGTAGCCTCGGGGTGAACGACGAACGTATACTGGTGCGCGAGGGCATCGGCCATCGCTTTTTCGGTGATGCGCGGAGCGACGATCACGTCACGAGCGTCCATCGCGGCCCCCTTTTTCGGCGTCCAGCGCTTGCATCAACGAATCGTAAGCCGTGGTCGTGAACAGGATTCGCTCGTAGCGTAGGACGTCTTTCACGTCGAGTGCTCCCGCGTCGGTGATCCCGACGCGCTGCAGGTTCCGGCTGACGCGCGCGATCGCGATCGCGTGCGGATCTTCGTGGCCGCAGACGACGAGTGTAGTCGGGCCGGTGCGCGCGGCCTTCGCGCTTCCGAAGATTGCCTTAGCAAACGCCGCCGTTTTCTCGATGCCGAAATCGCTGGCATCGAAGACCGAAACGGCATCGTTGCGGAAGCGATCGGCAAGCGCGGCGAGAAACGCGACGCGGCGTTCCTTCTTATTGAGGGACTCGACGTAGCTCCGCGGCTGCGGGCCGAAGACGACACCCCCATGGCGCCATTGGGGTGAACGGATGGAGCCCTGACGCGCGCGCCCGGTGCCTTTTTGACGCCAAGGTTTGCGTCCACCGCCGGCCACCTCGTCGCGCTTGCGCGTCGACGCGGTACCAGCGCGCGGATTCGCCATCTCGCGATGGACCGCCCGATAGACGACGCCAAGCTTTTCGCTAAAGTCACGCTGAACGAAGGCCGGCGCCTCGCGCTCACCCACGACCTTCCCGGTACTGTCGATGAGGTTGGGCACTAGGCCTTCGCCTTCCGCGCCTTGACGCTCTCGCGAATTACGAGCAAGGCGTTCTTCCCCCCGGGCACCGCGCCGCGCACGAGTAAGAGATTGCGCTCGCCGTCCGCGCGAACTACCTCGAGGTTTTGGAGCGTAGTGCGGTCGGTACCCAAGTGTCCCGGCCGGCGGCTCCCTTTTGTCGTGCGACCCGCATTCGTATCGCCGTTCGAGCCGGGTTGGCGATGGATCATCGAGCCGTGGCTCGCTCCGCCGCCGCTGAAATTGTGGCGCTTGATTCCGCCCGAAAATCCGTGCCCCTTAGAGATTCCAACAACGTCAACCCGATCGCCGGGCTCGAAGGCCGAGACGGTGACGCTCTCGCCCACCGCCGCATCGCCGAGGTCGCTGCGAAACTCGCGGACGAAACGCGCCGGCTCGACGCCTTGCTTCTTGAAGTGTCCGGCAAGCGGTCGGGTCAGGCGCGCTCGCTTGACCGTTTCAAAACCCAAAGCGACGGCATCGTAGCCGTGTGTGTCTTTCGTCCGCCGTTCCACGACCGTACAGGGACCGGCCGCAATCACCGTCACGGGCACGGAGTGCCCATCGGCGGTGAAGACGCTGGTCATCCCGACTTTACGGCCCAGGATATTCTTCATCACTTCTCTATTTAGCAGGTTGTCGTTGCGATAAGCCACGGGTCCAGGCGTATTGCTCGCATGGACCGCAACTTCGGCAGTTTACCAGGACGGCTTCGCAAAATCAACTACGACCCATGATGATGAAATGCGCAGCGGCTCTGCTGGCAGCCGGCATCCTTCTTGCCCCCGTCCACCAGGCGACGGCGGCACCGCCCTCGGCCCGAACCTTGCTCAACGCTTTGCGCAAGGCCATGCTGGAACGGCCGGTCGCTTCGCTCGCCTCCCTTCATACCGTCGGCACGGTCGAAATCCTCGGCATTCGGGGACGGGCGCAGGAGTGGGACGACGTTCGCGGTGTCCGCTTCACGACCGCGCAAAACGCCGGCCCGCTCAGCGGGGCGTCCGGCTGGGACAACAAGGTCGCCTGGAACCAAGACTACGCCGGGCTCGTGACGATCGACGGCGGCATGGCCGGGCGCGTGCAAGCGATCGACCAAGCCTACCTTGGTAACCTGCGCTACTTGCGCGGCGACGCCGGCGGGGCGACGGTGATTTATGGCGGCCCGCGCGGCGACGGCGGCATCACCTACGACGTGCTGGCCGTGACGCCGCCGAACGGCTCCGAGCTCGAGCTTTGGCTCGACCCGCGGACGCACCTCATCGCACGAGTAACCTCGACGATCGGCATCGTCTCCACGACCACCACCTTTTCGAGTTACCGGCGAGTCGACGGAATAACGTATCCTTTCGAAAACACCACGCAAACGTCGACCGGAAACTCCTTCGCAGAGCGGGTCTCGTCGCTCGAGGTTAATAGCGACGTCGCGGAGCGCATGCGCGTACCCGGACAAAACGTGCACGACTTCTCGATAACGGGCGCCGCTAGCACGACCGTTCCTCTCCAAATCGTCAATAACCACGTCTATCTCAGCGTAACCCTGGATGGCCGCGGTCCGTACACGTTCGTCCTCGATAGCGGCGGCGACTACATCGTAACGCCTGAGGTCGCTCGAACGCTGCAGGCGAAAACCATCGGCGGCTTACAGCTTCAAGGCGTCGGAAGCGCCTCCGAGGGAGCCGCGTTCGCTCACATTACCTCGATCGCGATCGGCAACGCCGTGATTCGCAATCAGTATTCTTTGGTTTTGCCGATCGCCGCCGGGTTTGGGGTTGCAGAGGGAGTCAAGATCGACGGCATGGTTGGATACCAGCTGTTGGCGCGTTTTCTGACGACGATCGACTACGCAAACTTCAAACTCACGCTCGCGATGCCGAGCGTCGGCCCCGCTGCCGGCGTCGGCGCCGCCCCGGTCGGGTTCTACATAGCGGGCACCATACCGCGTATCCCGATCAGCGTTGACGGCGTCACGACCTCTGCCGAAGTCGACACGGGAAGCCGCGCCGGACTCGAGCTCTCCTCGCCATTCCTCGCGGCACATCCCGCGATCGCCGCGCTCGCGAAAACTGCGCCAGGTGCCGTCGGATTTGGCGTAGGCGGCCCCGCATACGCCAGACTAGGACGAATTCCTACGCTGCAAATTGGTCCGTACACCATTACCAACACCATCGCGTCGCTGACGTATCAGAGCGAAGGCGCGTTCGCCGATCCGTTCAATCCCGCCAACATCGGCGGCGCGATTTGGCGGCGCTTCGACGTAACCTTCGATTACGCGCACTCCCAGCTTCTGCTCGCCAAGAATGCAAACTTTGACACGCCGTTCGGCTACGATCGTTCCGGGCTCTTTCTGATCGACGCCAACGGCGCTTACACGGTGCTTTCGGTATTCCCTGGAACTCCGGCCGCCGCAGCCGGGTTGGCGAAAGGCGACGTCATCGTTACCGTGAACGGCGCTCCCGCTGCGAGCACCTCACTGGCCGGCCTGCGAACGCTGCTTGCCGGACCCTCCGGCAGCGTCGTTCACCTGCACATTCGCGGACCTGCCGGCCGCGAGCACGACGCTACGTTAGTATTAAAAGACTACGTATAGGCACGCTAGGTAAAGGCGGCGTGGCCGGTAATCTCTTTGCCGACGATGAGCGTGTGCATCTCGCTCGTTCCTTCGTAGGTTAGCACCGACTCGAGATTATTCATGTGGCGGATCACCGGGTATTCGAGCGTGACCCCGTTGGCGCCGAGAAGCGTTCGCGCCTCGCGCGCGATCGCCAACGCCTCCCGGACGTTATTGAGCTTCGCAAAACTCACCTGAGCCGGGTGAAGCCGGCCGCGATCCTTCGCGCGCCCTAGGTGAAGCGCGAGCAGCGTCCCTTTGTTGAGCTCGAGCAGCATGTTCACGAGTTTTTCCTGCGTTAGCTGATACGCTCCGATCGGACGGTCGAATTGGACGCGCGTCTTGGCGTACTCGAGAGCGGTTTGGTAACAGCTTCTCGCCGCCCCCATCGAGCCCCAGATAATGCCGTAACGAGCTTCATTCAGACAGGCCAGGGGCGCGCCGAGTCCTTCGGCCGACGGCAACAGCGCGTCGTCAGGAAGGCGGCAATCCGCGAGCACCAGTTCGCTCGTCACCGACGCGCGCAGCGACAGCTTTTTATGAATGTCCCTTGCGCTGAACCCGCGCGCGTCGCGCGGCACGATGAATCCGCGGATGCCGGCGTCCGTCTGCGCCCAGACGATTGCCAGATCGGCAATCGATCCGTTGGTGATCCACATTTTCGTTCCGTCGAGCACCCAATCGGCTCCATCTCGACGCGCAAAGGTGCGCATCCCCGCGGGATTGCTGCCGAAGTCGGGCTCGGTGAGTCCAAAGCAGCCGATGAACTCGCCTCGCGCCATCGCCGGCAGCCATGCGGTCTTTTGAGATTCGCTGCCCCAGCGGTAGATCGCATACATCGCCAGCGAGCCTTGGACCGAGGCAAAGCTGCGCACGCCGGAGTCACCGGCTTCGAGTTCTAGACACGCGATACCATAGGCGACCGCACTCGCGCCGGGGCAACCGTAACCGTCGAGATGCATGCCGAGCAAACCGAGGCGGCCGAGCTCGGTACCGAGCTCGCGCGGCAGCCTGCCCTCTTCGAACCAATCGGCGACGTTCGGAAGAATCCGATCGCGCACGTACGAGCGCACGGTCTCGCGAACGAGTCGCTCTTCATTGGAGAGCAGTGCGGCGACGTCGACGAAGTCGACGGCGTCCGGCGTCGTCAACGCTTCAAAACTCGGGCAAGCTTGTCGAAGAGCGCTTCGGTCGAGCGTTCGAACTGATCCTCGAAGCGTCGCCAGAGAAGTCGCCCGTCCATATCCGAGAGCGTCGCATCGACGCGGTACTCGACCAATGTCTCCTTCCCCTCGGACGAGAGATAGAAGCCGTGCGTTCCATCGAAGCCGTCGTTGCGAAATCGCCAGACTATGCGCTCTTCGGAAACCGCTTCTTCGAGCACCGCATGAATGCCCAGATGCCACTCTTCGGTCCGGCCGACGGCGAGCGGCCCCGGCGACCGCATGAAGGGCTGCGATGCAAACGGCCAAATCTGATCGCCCGACGTACCCATCTCCTCCAGCAGATGGTAGATCCGTCGTTTCGTACCGTGAAAGGCGCGCGACCGCACTTCGTGAAGCTCGATGGGCATGGCCGTTCGTTCGCTCAGCGAAGCGCGACGACCCCTACGCCGCCTGCCAAAAGGATGAGTAGCGGCGCGGCGAGTTTTGTGCGAAGCATCAACAACGTAACGATAACCGTGAGCGCGTAAGCAACGGCGCCTGCGGGCGCGCCGCGCCCGATCGTCGCAACGCTTGACCAGACCAGGCCGACGATGGCCGGCGCCAGACCCTGTGAGATCACCGCTCGCCACGGCGAAGCCGAGAAGCGCTCCCACACCGCATCGAACGCGACCATGATTATGCTTGACGGGACGAACATCGCCACCGTAGCGACGGCGGCGCCGAGCAGCGGCCGATCCGGCGTCGCGGCATAGCCCACCAGCGCGGCAAAGATCGTCGTCGGTCCCGGCACGAGCTTACCGATCGTGTAGAACTGCGTAAACTGCTGCGAGGTAATCCAATGATAGTGCCCGACCGCTTCTGCATGCATCTGGGGAATGATCCCCTTCCCGCCGCCGAATCCCAGCACCGAGAGCTGCGAAAAAACCCACAGCAGATGTAGTAGTGTCACCCGGCCGCGCCTCTTCGCGCGCGCACGTATTCGCGAGCAATGCCGAGGCCGCCGAAGATCACGAGTACGAGCAGCAAAGGCATTCGCAGAAACGAAACGGCCAGCGCCGTGATGCCGACCAAGATAATGCGCACCCAGTCCACGCGTTCGTCCCAGGTCAACTCGATTGCGTTGCCGAGGGTAAGTCCGAGAGCACCGGCCGCAAATCCGCGCAGCGCGGCGTGAACGTACGGGTTCGAGGCGAATTTGAAGTACAGCGCCCCGGCAATCAGTACGATCAGAAACGGCGGGAGGCTCGCGCCGGCGAAGGCCGCAAGCGCCCCCGGAATCCCGCGTACCCGCTGACCGCAGTAGAGAGCCAGATTCAGAATATTCGGTCCCGGCAGCACTTGGGCGATCTCCAGACCGTCCATGAACCGTTCGCGATCCATCCAGCCCCGCGCGAGCACTTGCTCGCGGATGCTCGCCTTTTGGCCGCCGCCGAACGCGGTCGACGAGATCGATGCAAACGTCAGTGCGATGCTAGTGAGCGAAGGAGGCTTCGGACTAGCTGACATCCGGCATTGGGCCGTCGACTACGGGCGAGGTGTGCTTGCCTGAAAGAATGTGAATGTGGACGTGCGCGGTGTGCTGGTACGGCGGCAACACCCCCATACGGATCATGAAACCTTTTTCGTAGAGGCCCAACTTCAGCGCGACCTTCTGAATGCCGGCGACGAGCCGGTGCCAAAGCCACGCGTCACCGAGTCCGAAATCGAAAAGCGTCGGAATCCATTTCTTCGGAATGATAACGACGTGAACTTCCCACCACTCTTCTTTGCGCTCGTCAACGTTGTGACGAAATGCAAAAACGGCGTCGTCCTGGTAAACGACCTCATCGGCCTTCGCGCGCGTGCCGTCGAGCCGTCCACGAAAAGTATGTTGTGGATCGGGCTTCTCCCATTTCCGTTGTTCCGGTCCGGAGATCAGCTCCGAAATCCACTCTGGCATGCGCGCGCTTTCCGCTAAAGCGGAAAGGCGTCCTCTTGCCGACGGTGAAGCGTCCGCACGATGAGCGACGACCACAAGAAAAAGATCTCGCCTGCCGATTTGCTCGGCCACGAACCGAATTGGCCGAAGGAGGCGAGGGACTGGGAGAAGCTCGTCGACGATAATGAGGTCGTCTACGAAGACCGCCACGTCGTCGTCTTTTACGATCCGGTTGACGAAGAGAATGAGTCGGTGCGCAGCGCCGGTGAAATTCGCCTGACGCTGCTTTCAAAAAAGGAAGGCGTCGACACGCTGATGGATCTTGGCGTCGCCGACGAAACGCTCAACGCCGCAATCCTGCACGGCATTCAGCAGACGGCGCTACGATTGGGCCTCCAGAAGAAGGGCTTTGAAGTGCGCGCTCACATCTATCCGCCGTTGCAGCACCGGCCTGCCGTCGCCTTTAAGATCCGCGCCGGGAAACCCCCAAAAGGCTCCGGACGTACTGCATCCTCGTAAGGCTTACTCCGACGGTTTCTTTCCGAACGGCAGCTTTGCGGTCAGCGCGGCCTCCTTCTCGGCGAGCTTTGCCAGACTTTGTACCACGACGATTGCAAGGATTGTCACGAGCACCGCGTAGATAAACTGCGCAAGCAGCCCGCTACCCGGCTTTAGAAAAAGGGCGATCGTGTCGCCGATGAATTTGTTCCAGGCTCCGGCCGCGATGAGTCCGAACGCGACGGTTGCCAGGCCAATCATTGTGCCGATGTACGTCGTTTTGACCTCCATGGTTCCTCCTTTTAGCTTCGCGATGAAAAAGAAAAAAAACCCGAAGGTCGCGCCTTCGGGCCCAAATCGTTTCTATCTTCTATGTTTTAGGCTTTGAGTTCGATGTCCACGCCGGCCGGTAGATCGAGATGCATGAGCGCGTCCATCGTCTTCGGCGAGGCTTGCAGGATGTCGATCAGCCGCTTATGCGTGCGCATCTCAAAATGCTCGCGCGACTTCTTGTCATTGTTCGTCGAGCGCTGCACGCAAAACCGGTTAATCTCGGTCGGCAGCGGCACGGGTCCGCTGACGAAGGCGCCCGTGCGTTTCGCCGTCTCGACGATTCGCTCGGCCGATTGGTCGAGAACCTTGTGATCGTACGCCTTGAGGCGTATCCGAATCATCTGCTTGGCCATCTAATGTTTTTCTTTTCTATTTTTTCAAAGAGCCAGTAATTTGCGGCTAAAGTCTACTCGGCGACTGACGTAACCACACCTGCGCCGACGGTTCGGCCGCCCTCGCGGATCGCGAAGCGAAGGCCTTCTTCACACGCGATCGGCGTGATCAGCTCGACATCCATCTGCACGTTGTCGCCCGGCATGACCATCTCGACGCCATCCGGCAGCTTGATCGTGCCCGTCACGTCGGTCGTACGGAAGTAAAACTGCGGACGATAGTTCCCGAAGAACGGCGTGTGGCGGCCGCCCTCTTCCTTTGAGAGGACGTATACCTCGGCCTTGAACTTCCGGTGCGGCTTCACCGAGCCCGGTTTCGCGAGCACTTGCCCGCGCTCGATCTCGTTACGATCGACGCCTCGCAACAGGACGCCGATGTTGTCGCCGGCGATGCCCGCGTCGAGCAGCTTGCGGAACATCTCGATGCCCGTAACCACGGTCTTCTTCGTTTCCTCTTTAAGACCGACGATTTCTACTTCTTCGCCGACTTTCACCTGACCGCGCTCGACGCGCCCGGTGCCGACGGTCCCTCGGCCGGTGATCGTGAAGACGTCTTCGACCGGCATCAGGAAGGGCTTGTCGATCTCACGCTGCGGCTCTGGAATGTAATCGTCCACCGCTTCCATCAGCTTGAAGATCGGATCCGCATCAGCGTCGCCCTTGCGGCCGCTGGAGTTGAGCGCCTTGAGTGCCGAGCCCCGAATGATCGGCGTGTCGTCGCCTGGGAAGTCGTACTTGCTGAGCAGCTCGCGGATCTCCATCTCGACGAGCTCGAGCAGCTCCTCGTCGTCGACCATATCTACCTTGTTGAGGAAGACGAGGATCCGGGGGACGCCAACTTGGCGCATGAGCAGAATGTGCTCGCGCGTCTGCGGCATCGGGCCATCCGAAGCGGCAACGACCAGGATCGCGCCGTCCATCTGGGCCGCGCCCGTGATCATATTCTTGATGTAGTCCGCGTGGCCGGGGCAATCGACGTGAGCGTAGTGGCGCTTGGTCGTCTCGTATTCTTGGTGCGAGATGGCGATCGTGATGCCGCGCTCTTTCTCCTCGGGCGCGTTGTCAATCTGATCGACGCCGACTTTTTGCGCCAACCCCTCGGTTGCCAGGCAGTGCATGATCGCCGCCGTCAGCGTGGTCTTACCATGGTCTACATGACCGGTGGTGCCGATGTTAACGTGCGGCTTCTTGCGCTCGAACTTTTGCTTTGCCATCAGGTTCCTCTCAAGGTGCGATGTAAGTACACGGGCCCAGGCGTTCTGCCTGGCTCGGCCGCCCTTACGCGGTAAACGCCCTCCCCGGGAGGGCGCGTGCCACGGAATAGTAGCAGGCGCGGCGAGAGAATGTCAACGATTCCGCAGTGGGCCGCGCGCACGCGTGATCGGGGGCGGACACGCAACTGCTTATACACGTCGCTAGCGGGTTTAGGCGGGGGCGAGTTTCTTCCCAGCCGATTTGGCAACGATCTCTTCCTCGACGCTCTTGGGTGCCTTCTCGTAGTGCGAGAACTCCATCGTGTATGTCGCGCGGCCTTGTGTCGCAGAACGCATGTCGGTCGCGTAGCCGAACATCTCGGAGAGCGGAACGTTTGCGGTAATCACCTGCGCGCCGCCGGGAGCCTCCTCGGTTGCATGGATCGCGCCGCGCCGCCGGTTTAAATCGCCGTTGATCGCGCCCATGTACTCCTTGGGCGTCGTTACTTCGACCTTCATGATCGGTTCGAGGAGAACCGGACCTGCCGCGCGATTTGCTTCCTTCCACGCTAACGAAGCGGCGATCTTGAACGCCATCTCGGATGAGTCGACCTCATGGTAGGAGCCGTCAAACGCCTCGGCCTTGAAGTCCATAACGGGGAAACCCGCCAGCACGCCACTCTGCGCCGACTCGCGAATGCCCTCTTGGACGGCCTTCTGATACTCCTTGGGAATCACGCCGCCGACGATCTTCCACTCAAATACGAAGCCGGTGCCAGGCGGTTGCGGTTCGACGCGAATCCACACGTCCCCGAACTGCCCCTTCCCGCCGGTCTGACGGATGTAGCGGCCTTCCTTTTCGACGGTCTTCGTGATCGCTTCTTTGTACGCAACTTGCGGCTTACCGACATTCGCGTCAACTTTGAACTCACGGCGCAAGCGATCGAGGATGATCTCTAAATGCAGCTCGCCCATGCCCGCGATGATCGTCTGCTGCGTCTCCTCGTCGGTGCGCATTCGGAAGGTCGGATCCTCTTGCGCGAGGCGCGCCAGCGCTAGACCGAGTTTGTCTTGATCGGCCTTGCTCTTCGGTTCGATCGCTTGGTGGATGACCGGCTCCGGAAAAACGATCGATTCGAGCGCGATCGGCGCCTTTTCGTCGCAGAGCGTATCGCCGGTGCGCGTGTCCGAAAGACCGACCGCCGCCGCGATGTCGCCCGCACCGATTGCGTTGATATCCTCGCGATGGTTGGCGTGCATGCGGAGAATCCGGCCGATGCGTTCCTTACGTCCGGTGCGCGAGTTCAGCACGTAGCTGCCCTTGTTCAGCACGCCGGAGTAGACGCGGAAGTAGCTTAGGTTCCCGTACGGATCGGTGGCGATCTTAAACGCAAGCGCGCAGAACGGCTCATCGTCGTCGGCCTTGCGAACGAGCTCGCCGCCGGTCTTCGGATCGCGTCCAACGATCGGTTTGGCTTCGAGCGGCGACGGCATGTATTCGACTACCGCATCGAGCAGGGGCTGAATGCCCTTGTTTTTGAAGGCCGAACCACAGAGCATCGGCAGCACCGTGCCTTCAATCGTCGCCTTGCGCAGCGCCGTCTTCATTCGGTCGATCGGCAGCTCCTTAGCGTCAAAGAACATCTCGAGCAGCTCGTCGTCCTGCTCCGCGATTGCCTCGACGAGATTGCGCCGCCATTCCATCGCGAGCTCTTTGAGCTCGCCCTCGACGTCCTCATGAGCCATCGTCGAACCGAGCTCGTCGCTGTAGACGATCGTCTTCATCGTGAACAGGTCGACGACACCTTTGAACTTATCTTCGGCACCGATCGGTACCTGAATGGGCACGGCGCGCGCGCCGAGCCGCTCGCGAATCTTTTCGACAACGTTGAAAAAGTCGGCACCGACGCGGTCCATCTTGTTGACGAAGATGATCCGCGGAACCTTATATTTGTTTGCCTGACGCCAGACCGTCTCGGACTGCGGCTGAACTGCGGCGACCGAGTCGAAGAGCGCGACCAAACCATCGAGCACGCGCAGCGACCGCTCGACCTCGACGGTGAAGTCGACGTGACCAGGGGTGTCGATGATGTTGATACGGGTGTCGCGCCACGTCGTCGCGGTAGCCGCCGAGGTGATGGTGATGCCGCGCTCCTGCTCTTGCACCATCCAGTCCATCGTTGCCGCGCCGTCGTGCACTTCACCCATCTTATGCACGCGGCCCGTGAAGAACAGGATGCGTTCGGTACATGTCGTCTTGCCGGCGTCGATGTGCGCGGCAATGCCGATGTTCCTCGTGCGTTCGAGCGGATATTCCCTTACAGCCATGGCGTTATTTTAGCGAGCTTACCAACGGTAATGGGCGAAGGCTTTGTTGGCTTCGGCCATCTTGTGCGTGTCTTCACGCTTCTTTATTGTAGCACCGGTGTTGTTGGAGGCATCGAGGAGCTCGCCGGCCAGCTTCTCCTCCATCGAACGGCCACCGCGTCCACGGGCAAAGCCGATCAGCCAGCGCATCGCCATCGCCTGACGGCGGTCGGGGCGCACTTCCATCGGCACCTGATAGGTAGCGCCGCCTACGCGGCGCGGCCGCACCTCGACCAGCGGCATCGCATTGGAGAGCGCCTGCGAAAAGACTTCCATCGGGTCGCGGCCGGTTTTCTCGGCAACGATGTCAAGCGCGCCATAGGTAATGTGCTCGGCGGTCGACTTCTTCCCGCGCAACATCACCTTGTTGATGAAGCGCGCGAGCACTTTCGAGTTGAACCGAGGATCGGGCAGAATCTGCCGCTTGGGAGCGGGTCCTTTACGAGGCATTACTTCTTCTTTTCGCGCTTCGCGCCGTACTTGGAGCGGCCTTGCTTGCGGTTGGCCGTACCGGCTGTGTCGAGCGTACCGCGGATGATGTGATAGCGAACGCCGGGCAGATCCTTGACACGCCCGCCGCGCACCAGCACGACCGAGTGCTCCTGAAGGTTATGGCCGATCCCGGGGATGTAGGCCGTCACCTCTTCGCCATTGGTCAACCGGACGCGGGCAACTTTGCGAAGGGCCGAGTTCGGCTTCTTGGGCGTGACCGTCTTGACTTGCGTGCAGACCCCACGTCGCTGCGGATTCCCGGTCACCTCGAAGGTGCGGGTCGGCAGGTCGGGGTGGCCGGGCTTCGGTCCGGTCAAGATCACCCGGAAAGCCCGGGTCTTGACCTTTTGCTCGGTCTTCTCGCGGCCGCGGCGGACCAGCTGGTTAATCGTCGGCAAAAAGCTCGCTCCTCAAAATGTTGGCCACACAAAACACGGCCTCACCCGCAGGTGGGACCGAGGCTCCACTATACCAAGGGGCCCTTTAGGCGTCAATTGCGTTTCCGTTCTGCCTTGCTTGGCCGCTACGACTCACCTGCCGCGCCGGCGCGCCCGAGCTCGGCGGAAATTTCCTCGGGCGTGAAGCCGCGGTGCCGCAGCAGGCCGACAAATTTTTCGGTTGCCTCACGCAGGCTCCGCAGGCGCGATCGCCGGTTGATCGGGACGTCACCGGCAACGCGGGTGCCACGCCGGCCATCGCCGACCAGCCAGCCATCAGCTTGCAGTTGAGTGTACGCGCGAGCGACCGTGTTCGGAGCGATGCCGAGATCGCCCGCAAGCTGCCGAACGGTCGGCAAAGGCGATTCCGGCGTCAACTCCCCCCGTTCAATTGCAGCGCGAATTTGCTCCGCGACCTGTTGGTAGGGCGGAATCTCAAGCTCCGGATCAACGACGAGATACGGCGAGTTCACTCGACGCGCATGGAATCCGGCAGAATGCGGGCGGAGTGCATCGTCTACGCTACGCTGATGGTTCGTCGCAACGGAATCGCCGCTAAGATCAACGCGACGAAGAATGCCACGATGACGATCGACTGAGCCGCCACCGCGTGGAGCGAGTATTGGGGTGGGACGCTGCGAGTTGACAGCACGACGAAGACCATCGCTGGTGCGCAGGCCAGCAAGGCGATGCTCGTTGCCCGGCCCGCGCGCACGCGCTCGTCAACCGCGTACTCGGCCTGGGGATCGACTCCAAGCAGCAGCGCAGGAGCGCTGGCGATGCGCCAAGCGATAACGCCGAGCACGAGCGTAACGACCGCGCCTGCAATGGCGCCGACCCGCAGGGGCGGGTAAATCGCAAGCGTCAGCGTCGTAACGAAGCAACAGATCATCGCGATGATCGCCGGCAGCGGGAGCGCGCTCAGCGCCGAGCGCGGCAACAGCGGCGCTACGCGCCGGTCCGTCGCACGTCGAAATTGCAGGTATCCTAGTACCGTGAGCACCGCGACCGCCAGACACAATAGCCCGTATGGCACGACGAACGGCACAGGGTAAACAAACGTAAATGCGGCGACGGCAATTCCAAAAACGCCCAGCCAACGTCCGTACGCCTCAGGAACGCCTTCGGCATTCTGGCGCGCCGCCATCGTGCGTTCCAAACGTTCGCGCTCCTGCGGAGAAAGTTTGCCTTCCGAGCATTTGAAATACGGCTTGATGCCCCAGAAATAATCGGGCGAGATAAGCGCCCAGAGGCCCACGGCAAAGACCGCGAGCGCCATCATCGTTCTTGTCGCATCTCCGAACAGCGCGTGTGCCTGAATCATTGTATTGATACCCTAATACAATGCCGCTTTTGTGTCAACCCCTTGGTTCAAACACGCCTGCGGTTCAAACAGAGGCACCTGAGCCCGAGGTCAGCCGCCGAAAGTCTCCCGGGTTAACACGTCGACGATGCGCTGCACCGTGCCGTCCCACCGGTATAGCAGATAGCCACAGGAATAGCAGTTTGAGATGACACGAGGTCGCAGACACGCGACGGCAGGCCGGTGCTCCTGGTCGCGAACGCTCGGATAAAGTATCCCATCGACCCGATTCTCCTCGTAGACGCGTACGCCGTAACGCTGCGAAGCTACGTACGAATTCGGATCGAGCCGCGGATCGTCGAAACTAGTCGACGTCAGATCGTCGAACTTCCCCGTTATTCGAGCGCAGTAAGCGCGCATGTCTATATCGGCGCTCACTTCGTTGGTCGCTCGATAGAAGAGTTCGACGTGAAAGCGGCTCTCGGCGACCGCCGCGCCAAGTTGCCGCGTAGCATAATACGTACCGAACGAGCCGTCTGAAAAGCGATTCGGACGCGTGTGCGTGAAGGCCGCCATAATCGGTGTCGTGCCCGGCCCCACGATGCGATCCTCCGGACGGACGAGTGCGATCGCGCCCGCCTCGTCTAACGCTCGCGGGTTCGTCCGCCGCTCGAGCGCCGCGAGCAACTCGAGATCTCGCGGGTCGGCAATGCGATCGAAAATTCCGACGAAGGGATAACGCGAGTGAATGATTCGAAAGCTTTGTGCCCAGTCGAGCGCTACCACACGCCTCGAGCGCCGTCCACGTATCGCCGGACGCGAATGAGATCCTCGATTCTGCCGCTAAACATAAGATCCGCCGCAGGTTTACCGCCAAACGGCAAAGCCGCATTTGGGCGGCGTATCCAAGAGTCTGCTTGCTCAGGACGAGTAAACAGAATATGCAGCGCCTTGTAGATGCCCAAGAGATAAGATACCCGATCGAGTTGATCGCCGTTGAGTCGGGCGCGCTCGGGACGCTCGCGCCAGTTGTAGATGGTTTGCTTGGAGATATTGCCGAGTGCGGCGCGCTGCTCGCGCAAATCCATACCCCAGGCGCGTGCAAGATTCTCAAAGGCCCTCACGGCCGCGCCCGAAAGAGCGGTCGCCTCGGTTGCTTCGGCAGTTCGCATGAGCTAATATTAGACTAAGTAAACTAAATAGTCAATCTTTGGACTCACCGCGAGTACTGACGTTTGACGCCGATGTAAAAGGAAATCGCAATGGCCGCCAGCGGAGCGTTTCACAGCCAGGCGCGTCTCGGCGTCCTGGACGGGCTGCGCGGCATCGCGGTGCTGCTCGTGGTCTGGTACCACGTCTGGGAAATCTCCTGGCTCTCGCCGGGCTGGTGGCTCGATTTTATTCCGGCAACCGGGTTTGTCGGGGTCCATCTCTTTTTCTTCCTCAGCGGTTTCGTGATCTCGTACCCATTCATTCGAGCCGCACAGAGAGCGACGCAGCAGCCTTCATGGCGCCACTTCGCCTGGCGGCGTTTCATCAAGATCGTGCCGTCGTACGTACTCTCGATCGCGATCGCGTATGCGATCGGTTACGCACAAGTTCAGCCGGATGCGTCGGTCGTTCCCGACCTCGTCACGCACCTGCTCTTTATCCACACCTGGTTTCCGTCGCGTTACGGCACGATAGACGGCGTGCTTTGGACGCTCGCGGTCGAGGTTGAATTCTACTGCATCTTTCCGCTGATCTGGTGGTGCTTCAAGCGGCAGCCATGGTTGACGGCGGCCGCGATGATCGCCGCCGCGTGGTGGTGGCGCGCGGCGCTGGCGACCTGTTGCTTCTCGACGCTCTTTGCGCAGTACTCAGAGAACCTTCCCGGCTATCTCGACATCTTCGCCTTCGGAATGATCTCTGCATATGTGTTCACGCGCTTCGGCGATCGCTGGCGGGCGTCGCGCGCTCGATACGCTGCGCCATTGGTCGCGATCGCGGGTTTCGCGTTGCTTGGGATGTTGCTGCAGAGCCTTTATTCGTACCGGTTTTACGATCAGTGGGCCGGCGTCTGGCAGATCAATGGGAGACCGCTGCTGGGCGCGGCGTTCGCGATCGTCGCGTTGGGGTCGCTAGCAAGCCCGCGCTGGTGGCAGGCGCTGCTCGACAACGTCGTGCTGCGGTTCATGGCGACGATCTCCTACAATCTCTATCTCTACCACCAGATGGTTGCGCGCGAACTGCTTGCCCATCACATCCCGCCTTATACGGGAGATCCTCACGAGAACGCGCGCTGGCAAGCGCAATATACGGCCGCGGCCTTCGCGGTCAACGTAGCTCTGGCGACGATGATAACTTATTGCTTCGAACGACCGCTTCTGCGGTTAAGGGACCCCGCGCGCTTCTCCGCTAGGAAAGCTGCGACTTGAAGATGCTCTCCGTCAGCGACGCGACACCGGGAATGCGCACCTCTTTACCTTGAAATCCGGTAACAAACGTCCAAACCCAGACGATGAGCGCCAGAAACCAGAGGATCGGATAGAGCAGCCAGAGGTGAATGAAGCTCAGCACAAACGAGAGCACGACGTACAGTCCCCACGTCGTAATCGACTGGCAGGCGGCCCATTTTACGAAACGGTTCGTCCCGCCGCCGACGAGCATGACGATCCCTCCGAGCAGACAGAACAGATAGGCTAATCCGGCTGCGACGTTCTGATCGAGACCAAACGGAGTATCTTTCGGGGGCTCAGTTACCGACATCGAGTGCAACCTTTCGTTTTTCAGCAAGCTCGCGGAGCTTCAGGGCGTTGCTTTGCTTTACAAGCGGAGCGTCCCTCCATCGAGGGCTTGCTGGGAACAGGCACCAGACCTACCTTCGTGCAACGACCGCCTCATGCGCCGCGGCTGGTACCTGCTGCTGATTCTGCCGTTTGCCGGCACGCTGGTCCCGCGGCTTTACAACCATCCACTGCCCACGCTATTCGGCATTCCATTCTTTTATTGGTATCAGCTCCTGTGGGTGATTTTGACCGGCGCGCTGCTCGGACTCGTCGTCACCATGACTCGCGAGCGCGGTGATGTCTAGCGCCGCCCTTATTCTGGCTATCGCCCTCCTGGGCGTCACGGCGATCGGTTTCCTAGCGGCGCGATGGGGCGACGCAAATCTCAACCGGCTCGAAGAGTGGGCCCTGGGCGGGCGCAGCTTCGGCACGATCGTCTCATGGTTTTTACTGGGCGGCGATCTCTACACCGCGTACACGTTTATCGCGGTGCCGGCACTCGTGTACGGCGTTGGTGCGCTGGGCTTCTTCGCCGTCCCTTACGCAACGATCGCGTATCCGATTGCGCTGGTCGTTCTGGCCCGATTCTGGGGCGTCGCACGCCGTCGCGGGTACGTCACGACCGCCGACTTCGTGCGCGACCGCTACGGCGATCGCGGGTTGGAGGTCGCGGTCGCGCTGACCGGGATCGTGGCTGCGCTCCCCTATATCGCACTTCAACTCGTTGGAATGCGCACCGTCTTTGGCCGGTTCGAGATGCTCGGCGCCGGTGGAGCGCTCCCCGCGCTCACTGCCGCGTTCGTGCTGCTTGCCGCGTACACGTACACCAGCGGGCTGCGCGCGCCGGCCTTGATAGCGTTCGTCAAGGATGCGCTCATCTACGTCACCGTCGTCGCCGCGATCGTTTACATTCCCGCCCGTTTGGGAGGCTGGGGGCACATCTTCGCGCTCTCGCAGCTCGCGCTCGCGCGACGGCCGCATCCTTCATCCATCCTCCTCACGCCGCCCCAGTACTTCACCTACGCTACGATGGCGCTCGGCTCGGCGCTATCGCTCTTCATCTATCCTCATTCGATCACGAGCGTCCTGGCAGCAAAGAGTCGCGAGGTCGTCAGACGCAACGCGGCGTTGCTGCCGATCTATTCGCTGCTGCTGGGCTTGCTCGCGCTCTTGGGTTACTGCGCTATCGCCGCTGGGATCGAAGTCAAGGATACCAGCACCGTCGTGCCGGTGCTTTTCGCGCGCTACTTTCCGGATTGGTTCACGGGCGTCGCGTATTCTGCGATCGTCATCGGCGCGCTCGTCCCGGCCGCAATCATGTGCATCGGAGCGGCTAACCTCTTTGCAAGCAACGTCTTTCGCGAGTTCTCCCCTGCGCGTTCGCCGATCGAGACGAACGTGGCCAAGGCGGTCACCGTAGCGATCTGTGCAGCCGCGCTGCTTTTCGTCGTTTTCGTGCCGGTGCCGTACGCGATCGACTTTCAGCTGCTCGGCGGCGCGCTGATGCTGCAGATCTTCCCCGCTTTCGTCCTCGGCTTGTGGACGCGTTGGTTCCACCCGAAGGCGCTGCTCGCCGGCTGGGCGTGCGGACTCGTTGCCAGCTGTGCGATGGCCTATGCGAGCGGATTCAGCTCGAACTTCACGCTGCACGCCGACCGCGTCTCGTTGACCGGTTTCATCGCGCTCTACGGCCTGCTCATCAACCTACTCGTCAGCGTCGCAATGACGCTTCTGTTGCGCGCCGTGCGCGTCGGCGCGGGCGTCGATCGCACGAGCGCGGGAGACTTCGCATGAGCGAGACGATCAACCCGAGCGGCTGGCCCCGCCCGAGCGGATACGCCAACGGAGTCGTCGCGGAGGGGCGCTATCTCGCGATCTCGGGACAGATCGGCTGGAACGAGCGCAACGAGCTCGTCAGCAACGACTTTCTCGCGCAGGCGCGACAGGCGCTGCACAACGTGATGTCGGTGCTGCGCGCCGCCGGCGGTGACGCACGGCATCTCGTACGTTTGACCTGGTACGTAACCGACGCGAGCGAATACCGGCAAAGCATGCGCGAATTAGGCGCCGCGTACCGCGAGATCGTCGGAACTCACTATCCGGCAATGGCGCTCGTCCAGGTCGCCGCGCTGCTCGAAGACGGAGCCAAGGTCGAAATCGAAGCCACCGCCGTGCTGCCAGGACTTCAATCGTAGCGCCGCACGAGGGCACTGTGGTTCGCCTCCCTTCGACGGAGCTTATCCTGAGCGACGCTGAGCTTGTCGAAGCGGAGTCGAAGGGCTCAGGATGACACGGATAGGTCGCGAAGTTTGAAGCGTTGGAGTTTGCCGGTTTCGGTGCGAGGCAAAGCGGAGACGAACTCGATTTCGCGCGGTGCTTTGAACGGCGCGATCTGGCTCTTGCAGAACTCGCGCAACTCGTCGGCCTTTTCGGGCGTCGCCGCGCACCCCTCGACGAGCACGATGAAGGCCTTGACGATATGCGTTTCTTTCTCCGGATCGCGCTTGCCGACCACTGCGACCTCTTTCACGTCGGCGTGAGCGATCAGCGCCTGTTCGACCTCCGGGCCCGAGATATTGTAGCCGGCCGAAACGATCATGTCGTCGACGCGAGCAACGTACCAAAAATATCCGTTTCTGTCGCGGCGGTAGGCGTCGCCGGGATAGTTCCAGCCGCGTTGTACGTAGCTGCGCTGTCGTTCGTCTTGCAGGTACTTGCAGCCGGTTGGACCTTTGACCGCAAGGCGCCCGATCGTGCCGTCGGCTACACGCCGGCCTGAGTCGTCGTGGATCTCTGCGATATAACCCGGCACAACGCGCCCCGTCGAGCCTGCGCGCGTCTGCGAGCTCGGCGCTCCAACGAAGATGTGCAACATCTCGGTACTGCCGATACCGTCGAGAATTCTAAGCCCGGTTTTTGCTTTCCATTCTTCCCACACCCCGGCGGGAAGCGTTTCGCCCGCTGAAACGCACGCGCGCAACGTCGAGATGTCGTAGGTATCGATCGCACCGAGCATCGTTCGATAGGCGATCGGGGCGGTGAAGATCGTCGTCACGCCAAACTGCCGGATTGCCTCGAGCAGTTCGAGCGGACCGGCCCTTTCGAGCAGTACCGTTGCGGCGCCGGCATAAAGCGGAAAAAGCAGCAGACCCCCTAACCCGAACGTGAACGCCAACGGAGGGCTGCCGCAAAAAAGATCGTCGCGGGCCGGCTGCAGTACGCGAGCGCCGTAGGTATCGCAGATCGCTACTAAGTCGCGGTGATAATGCATCGCCGCTTTCGGGGTTCCGGTGGTCCCGGAGGTGAAGGCGATGATCGCCACGTCCTCGGCCGCAGTCTCGACGTTGCGAAAGTCTCCCGCTTTCGACGCCATGCGCAGCTCCAGCGAGTCCGGCTCCGGCTCGGCGCCCCCTAAGTACACGCATCGTACGTCGCTGCGCGCGCAAGCCCGCTCGAACTCGTCGCGCAAGCGCGTGTCGCAGAGCGCGTAGGTCACCCGTGCCTTCTCCATGATGATTCGCAGCTCGCCGGCTCGGTAGAGAGGCATCGTCGTCACGACGATGCCGCCCGCTTTCAGCACGGCGAACCAGCATGCGGCAAGCATCGGAGTATTCGGGGCGCGCAGCAGAACGCGGTTGCCGGGTTCGAGTCCAAGATCTTCAACGAGTACTCGGGCAATTCGATTTGAAACCGCGAGGAGGTTTGCATAGCTCCAACCGCCCCCGCCCGGAAGAACGATACAGCGGTCAGCGGAACCGCCGGAGTCAACGTGACGGTCGAGAAAGTAAGCCGCCGCGTTGAGCTGCTCCGGATAGGGAACGGCAAACTCGTCGAATATCAACTCGGGCATCTGCCCCGGTGGCGGCAAGTGATCTTCCGCGAAGGTGTCGACGTGGCCGGTGAGGCGCATCCTCACGCTTCCAACGTCTGTTTCGCAATCACGAGTTGCTGGATCTCGCTCGCGCCTTCGTAGATTCGCAACGCCCGAACGTCTCGGTAAAGACGTTCGACGATCTCGCCGCGCGTCACGCCGCGGCCCCCGAAGAGCTGCACGGCGCGGTCGCAGACGCGTCCCGCGGCTTCGGTGGCGAACCATTTCGCCATCGCGGCCTCGCGCGTAATGCGCGCCGCTCCGCTATCCTTCAGCCACGCGGCGCGGTAGATCAGGAGCGCGCTTGCGTCGATCTCCGTCGCCATTGCCGCAATCGCGGCCTGCGTGAGCTGGAGCGAGGCAAGCGGCGCACCGAAAAGCGCGCGCGATTTGACATGCCCGACCGACTCCGCCAACGCACGCCGGGCAAAACCCAGGGCCGCCGCACCGACGGTGCTGCGAAAGAGATCGAGGGTCGCCATCGCGATCTTGAAGCCTTCGCCTTCGGCGCCGATCCTGCGATCGGCCGGAACGCGCACCGCCTCGAATCGCAGCGTCCCCAGTGGATGCGGCGACATGGTCTCGACCCGCGCGGCGATATGCAGGCCGCGCGTTGACGCATCGACTGCAAACGCGCTCAGCCCTTTCGTGCCCGTCTCCCCGGTACGTGCAAAGACGACGTAGAAGTCGGCGATTCCAGCGTTGGAGATCCAACTCTTCTCGCCGTCGAGCACGTACTCGTCACCGTCGTGGCGCGCGCGCGTCGCCAGTGCAGCGACGTCCGAACCGGCCTCGCGCTCCGAAAGCGCGAAGGCCGCGATGCGGCGACCCGCTGCAACGTCGGGCAAATAGCGGCGTTTCTGTTCGGCGCTGCCGAAGAGCGTTACTGGCGCGCTGCCCAGGCCTTGCATCGCAAACGCGAAGTCGCCGAGCGCGCTGCAGTAAGCGAGCGTTTCGCGTGCCAAGCAGAGCGTGCGCACGTCGAGCGCGGCGCGCACTCCCCCGTACGCATCGGGTACGCAGGCGCGCAGCCAACCATTCTCTGCAAGCGCGCGCACCCATGCGCGGCAGCTTGCATCGGCGTTTCCCTCATCGTCGAGCGACTCGGTCTGCTTCAGCCAGCCTTGGAGCGCGTTCGAAAAAGCCCGATGCTCCTCGTCGAAAAACGGCCATTCCAGGCACATTTCGGTCAATCGCCTTCGAAGAGCGGCGCGCGCTTCTGCGCGAACGCCTCGTAGGCACGGCGGAAATCGCCGCTCTCCATGCAGAGCGCCTGCGCCCGCGCTTCGGCATCGATCGCCTCGTCGAGCGGCATGGCCCATTCGTCGTGCAACATCTGCTTCGTCATCGCGTGCGCCCTGGTCGGACCGGCTGCGAGCCCGCGCGCAAGGGTGCGCGCGCACTCGAGCAGCTCCTCCGGCTCGCAGATTTCGTTATAGAAACCCCACTCGTACGCTTGACGTCCGGCCATGACGCGACCGGTGTAGAGCAGTTCTGCGGCACGGCCGAGCCCGATAATTCGCGGAAGCATCGCGCACGCGCCCATGTCGCAGCCGGCGAGTCCGACGCGCACGAAGAGAAAAGCGACGCGCGAGCGTTCCGTTCCAAAGCGCAGGTCGCTTGCCATTGCCAGAATCGCCCCCGCTCCCGCGCATACGCCGTCAATAGCGGCGACGATTGGCTGCGGCGCCGCACGCATCGCTTTGACAAGGTCGCCGGTCATCTGCGTGAACTCTAAAAGCTCGCTCGGGGTCGCCGCCGTCAGCGGGCCGATGATCTCGTGAACGTCGCCGCCCGAACAGAAGTTTCCGCCGGCCCCGGTCAGCACGACTACCTTGATTTCGGGCTCGCTCCGTAAAGCTTGGAAACGGTCGCGCAGTTGCGCGTAGAGTTCGAAGGTCAAAGGGTTCTTGCGCTCCGGCCGATCTAAGGTGATGGTCATGAGCTTGCCGTCGACTTCACAATGCGCGTTCGTCATCGTATCCGTAGCGGTACGTTCTCCTCGTAAGCGCGGCCCGCGGTGTTGCGCGCGATGACGCGCAGGCGATAGGCGCGCACGAAAATCGGCGGCGTATCGAGGACGTCCAGAACGAACGAGAAACGCCCCGGCGCGCGTTTTGGCGCGTCAATCGAGAAGAGATTCGTCCGCACCTCGAGACTCGCCACGTTGGTGCCGGTCACGAACTCGCCGGACCAGTGCGTGCCGCGCTTTACGTCGAGAGTCGAAAAGCGCATCGCGAGAATGCGCGGCGGCGCATCGTAGCGCTCGACGCGCGGCGTCGGCAAGGCTGCCAACCCCACGGCAAGATTCGCCGGTGACTCCGGAAGACGCGAGGCGCAGGCCGGGAGCAGCGCAGTAAACGCGAGCGCGCCGATGCGAAGCAGCACCGTTGAAGCGTACGAAAACCTTTACGACGCCACCTGCTTGCGAGAAGGCGCTCGCAGACGGAGTCCGTAACGGCCTTCGCATGGTAGAGCAGCGCGCCGCGCCGCGAAGCGTAGCGCTAGACTATGCCGTCGGCATCTGCGGGGTCTGGATCTCCGCCGGGTTCTTCCTCGATGCGTGGGCTCACGGTCACGTTCCGGTGGAAACGTTTTTTACCCCATATCACGCCGTCTTCTACACGGGCATCCTTGCCGTCGCGATCGTGCTGGCCGCGTTCGTGCTACGTTACCGTGCCCATGGCTACGCCTGGGCGAATGCCGTTCCGCGCGCTTACCGGCTCGCAGTCCTCGGCATTCCAATCTTTCTGGCCGGTGGAATCGGCGACTTGATCTGGCATCGACTGTTGGGAATCGAAGAGGGAGTCGATGCCCTCCTCAGCCCGTCGCACCAGATTTTAGGATTGGGGATATTCTTTCTATCGAGCGGACCGATTCGTTCGGTTCTCTCGGATCGTCACGCGACGACGCTCGCGCGCCAGCTTCCGCTCGCTCTCGGTCTGGCAACGTGGCTGATCTTGGTGCATTTCGGCACCGCCTACGCATTTGACCCCGGCGCGGGGCGCCCTAACGCGCCTCCACCCATCGCTCCGTTTACCCCCGATTATCTGACCGCGCTCTCGATCGGCTACTACAAGATTGCAACCGGCGTGTTGATCGTCATCTTTCAGAGCACGTTGATGGCGGGATTCGCGCTCTGGCTCGTCGCGCGCATGCATACTAGCCCCGGAATGCTGACGCTGCTCTTTACGATCGGAAACGCTCCGGCGGCGGCCGCGTTCACAAACCAAACGCCGCTCCTTGCCGTCACGCTCGCGCAGTCGCTGCTCACCGGAATCTTCGCCGATGCCTTCGTGCAGCGTTACGATCCGCAGCCCTCTGCCGGCACCGCTGCGGCCTTCCGATGGTTCGCCGTCGGCGTGCCGATGACGTATATCGGCGTCTATTTAGTTGCGATGTCGATCGCCGGAGGCATCTGGTGGGATTGGAACGTCGCACTCGGCGCGTGGATTTGGTCGGGCGTCTGCGGATTTGCGCTTAGCCTCTTGATCTTCGCGCGCCGCACCGCGTGATACCGCTCGCGCTCTCGTCGATCGCGGCGCTGCTCCACCTGGCGACGGCCTGGCGCTACGGCTATTTCCGCGACGAGCTCTACTTCATCGCAAGCTCGAAGCACCTTGCCTGGGGGTACGTGGATCAGCCGCCGATGGTCGCGGTCGCGGCCTGGCTTGCGGCTCCGACGGGCTACGCTTTGCTCGCGCTGCGTCTATTGCCGATTCTGGCCAGTGCGCTCACGGTCTATCTGGCAGTGCGACTCGCTCGCGAGCTCGGTGGTGGGCGCTTCGCCCAACTGCTCGCCGGTGTCGCGACGCTGCTAGCGCCGGCATATTTGCTGCTCGGAAATACCCTGACCACGACTTCCTTCGAGCCGTTCTCTTGGACGCTCGCCGTTTATTGCTGCGTAAGGATCGTGCGCGCTCCCGACTCGCAGCGAGCCCCATGGTGGCTTGCGCTTGCCCTTACGACCGTCTTCGGCATGTACTCGAAGTACTCGATGCTTCTCTTGGTCGCCGGCCTTCTCACGGGTCTGCTCGCAACGCCCCAACGCCGCGTTCTGCGTTCCCCGTCCGCACTCTACGCGTTTGTGGCGGCTGCCGTCTTACTCGCTCCCAACATCGCCTGGCAGGCCGTGCATGGCTGGCCGATCGTCGAAGTGCTGCGCGGTGACTTCGCACACCGGCACGCGTTTTCAAACGGGCTTGCGCTGGAGTCGCTCGACGTGGCCCGTAACGCGCTCGACTTCGTGCTCGAGCAGCTCCTCTACACCAATCCGGTCGCCGCGCCGGTCTGGATTGCCGGCCTGCTCGCGCCTTTTAGCCTCGCTGCCTTGCGCGACTTGCGGTTCGTTACAATCGCGTACGTCGTCATTTTACTGGCCGCAGTGGCACTTGCGGCTAAAGGATACTACATCGTCGGCATCTATGCGCCACTCTTTGCGATCGGCGCGACGGCAATCGGACGCGCGGCCGCAAGCGTGCGGATCGCGATCTTCGCACTGCTCGCCACGATCGGCATCTTGGCGCTGCCGTTATCGCTGCCGGTGCTTCCCGTCAACGGGCTGATCGGCTACAGCAAGGCACTCGGCATAACCGGACGCAGCGGCACGCCGCCGCATCTCATCCAGCCCGTCTTTGCGGAGGAGTTCGGCTGGCGACGGCTGGCGCGTGACGTCGCCGCGGTGTATTTCTCGCTGCCACCCAGCGTCCGCGAAAGCACCGCCGTTTACGCCGACACCTATGGCGACGCCGGGGCGGTCGACTTTTTTGGACCAGCGTACGGGCTACCGAGTGCAATCTCCAGCCAGAATAACTACTACCTCTGGGGGACGCGCGGCTTAGAAGGATCGACGCTCGTCGCGATCGGTGCAACGCGCATCGACCTCCTACGCCGTTTCTATCGCAACTGCGTGCTCTCGCGCACGTCCGCGGAGCCGTACAAGTGGATCGTCGAGGGGCCCGCGCCGATCTACGTCTGCCGCGATCCAGTCGCGCCGCTCTCGGTCATTTGGCCGCAGCTGCGTTGGTATGGAGCCTAAGCGACACCAGCGCCGGGAATGACCAGCGCGACGCCGGTTTGCGTGCCGTTTATCAGATCGAGCACGGCTTCCGCGACCTCGTCGACGGTCGCGATGCGCCCTTGCGGATTGCCGCTCGCCAGCAGCTCCCGCGCCGCTTCTTCGCTGCGTCCCGTCCGCGCCGTGATGTTTGCGATGGCGCGCGCCATCATCTCCGTTTCGACGTAGCCGGGGCAGACTGCGTTCGCGGTGACGCCGGTCGAAGCGAACTCAGCAGCTATCGCTCGGGTAAAACCAATCACGCCATGTTTGCTCGCGCAGTACGCCGAGAGATACGGCGCGCCGTCTAGCCCGGCCGTGCTGGCGACGTTTACGATCCGTCCCCAACCGGCGGCGACCATCTCGTCGACGACCTGGCGCGTGCAGAGAAACGTTCCAGTCAAATTCGTTGCGAGGATTCGCTCCCACATGGCAAGATCGGTGCGCTTCAGAGGCGCCGATTCGGCGATCCCGGAGTTGTTGACCAGAATCTCGATTGGGCCGTTGGCCTCGAGCGCGGCGGCGAAGGCGCGTTGAACTTGCTCCTGGTTCGTCACGTCCGCCTGCGCCGTAAAGAGCTCGGGGTGACGGGGGGCGGTGCGGCTGAGGATGGTGACGCGAGCGCCTTCGCGCGCGAGCCGCTCTGCGATCGCAAGACCTATTCCTCGCGCACCCCCGGTAACGAGCGCGTGCCTTCCCGCAATGCTCACGGCGTACCGCTCGCGGCTCGCGCGACGATCCGCTCGAGCTGTTCCTTTCCTGGGAGATATTGCCTCGGCCAAGCGGCCTCGTGATAACCTAGCTTCGCCGCCGCGTGCAGCGTCCAGAACGGGTCGGCGAGGTGCGGCCGCCCGAGTGCAACGAGATCGGCGCGTCCACCTGCAAGAATCGCGTTGACTTGATCGGTTTCGGTGATGTTTCCGACCGCCATCGTCGCAATGCCGACCTCGTTGCGGATCCGGTCGGCATAAGGTGTCTGGAACATGCGTCCGTAAACCGGCTTGGCATCGGTTGATGTCTGACCCGTCGAAACGTCTATGAGATCGGCACCTGTCGCTTTGAAGGCTCGCGCGATCTCGACCGAATCCTCGCCGCAAATGCCGCCGTCCACCCAATCCGTTGCCGAAATTCGGACCGACATGGGAAGGTCGGCCGGCCAGACCGCGCGCACCGCGCGAAAAACTTCCAATGGATAGCGTAGGCGGTTCTCCAGCGAGCCGCCGTACTCGTCGGTCCGTTGATTGCGCAGCGGCGTGATGAAGGACGAAAGCAAATATCCATGCGCACAGTGCAGCTCGAGCATGTCGAAGCCTGCCGCAAAGCCCATCTCGGCGGCACGAACGAACGCATCGCGAATTTCACGCATCTCTTGCTCGGTCAGCTCCGCCGGCATCTGATTAACCGGCGCGTACCGGATCGCCGACGGGCCGACGATCGGCCAGTTCCCATCATCGAGCGGCTCGTCCATTCCCTCCCAGATGAGTTTAGTTGAACCTTTCGGACCCGAATGTCCGAGCTGGAGGCAGATTTTGGCAGACGAGCGATCGTGCACGAAATCCACGATCCGCTTCCAAGCGGCCATGTGCTCTGGAAGATACATCCCCGTACAGCCGGGCGAGATTCGCCCTTCACGCGTCACGCAGGTCATCTCCGTAAAGATCAAGCCGGCACCCCCGAGCGCCCGCGTTCCGAGATGGACGAGATGAAAGTCCTGTGGCGTTCCATCCACCGCGCTGTACATGTCCATCGGTGAAACGACGATGCGGTTCGTCAGCTCGAGACCTCGCAAGCGAAAGGGGGTAAACATCGGCGGCACCACGCGGCCCGCGAACCATCTCTCGACGCCGTCAACGTACGTCGTATCGCGCAGGCGCAGGTTCTCATGGCCGATGCGCTGGCTGCGCGTCAACAAACTATATGCGAACTGCTCCGGCGGAAGCGTCGCGTAGCGAGCAACGTTCTCGAACCATTCGGTCGAGTTGCGAGCCGCATTCTGCAGCTTGAGGACTTCGAGCTTTCGCGATTCTTCGTACTGCGAAAGCGCGCCGCCGAGTTCACCGTTCGTCCTTCTACTCCGCTCAGGATGACACATTACGTCCTGCAGACCCGGCTCAGGATTACATCTGGCGGTGAGTGCGTCGGCGAGCGCAATCGCGTCCTCCATCGCCAGCTTTGTCCCCGAACCAACCGAGAAGTGCGCGGTGTGGGCGGCATCCCCAAGCAGCACGACGTTCTCGTGCGTCCAGCGTTCGTTGCTCACTCGCGTAAAGTTCACCCAGTCGCGACCGCGCAGATGGGCGCTATTTGCCATCAGCCGATGCCCACGCAGGTACGGCGCAAAAAGGCCCTCGCAGAACGCGAGCGTTTCCTGAGTGCCGGCCGAGTCGAGGCCGTGCGCGAGCCACGTCTCTTCCCGGCACTCAACGATGAACGTGCTCAGTTCTTCGTCGAAACGATATGCGTGCACGGTAAACCAGCCGTGCCCGGTCTGCTCGAAGAAAAACGTGAAGGCATCGAGCGGCAGCGTCGTCCCGAGCCAAACAAAACGGCATAAGCGGCGGTCGAGCTCGGGTCGGAACGCGTTCGCGTAGGTGCTCCGGACGCGACTGTTAATCCCGTCGGCGCCGACGAGCAAGTCGCATTCGGCGCGCAGCGCCTCGACGTCGTCCACTTCGCGCGAAAAGCTCAGCTCGACGTCCAGCTCTGCGGCGCGGCGTTGAAGAATCTCGAGAAGATGTTTGCGGGAAATCCCGGAAAAGCCGTGACCTCCTGAGACGATCGTCCGTCCACCGAAATGGATTGCGATATCGTCCCAGTGCGCGAACGCTTCTGTAATCTCGCGATGCGTTGGCTCGTCGGCGACCCGAAGATTCTCGAGCGTCGCGTCGGAGAAGACGACGCCCCAGCCGAAGGTATCGAGAGGCCGATTGCGCTCCAGCACCCGTACCTGCCAGGCCGGAAATCGCCGCTTGATCGATATGGCGAAGTAAAGACCGGCCGGACCGCCTCCGACGCACGCGACGCGAAACTTCTCGGGGAATGGCATTAGGTCAAAGTTTGATGAGAGGCGCAGACGAATCCCGCTCGGCCGTGGTACCCTACGCTCGAAGCAGAGATGAAAACCCTCACGTTGCGCGCATTGGTTTTTGGCCTCGGCGTCGTTGGAGGCCTCGCAGCGTTTGCGGCGCAAACGCACCGCGCCATGGCCGCGGCGTCGGTGAGCCTGCCGAGCGGATCGTACGAGACGCGCACCACGATTCCGGTGACGATCGACGGTCAACGAGCCACCTGCATTCTCGATACGGGAACTTCTGCAATCGTCGTCTCCCAATCGCTCGCGCAGGCCGCGCACCTTTCGGCACAAGCCGGTACCTTTGAGGTCGCGCCCGATGGTCGCACCTATATGGACCGCCAGACCGAAATTTCGACTTTTGGCGTCGCGGGACACGCGCTTCACAACGTACCTGCCTTGATCTCGTCGAACCTCACGCAACCCGATGCGCTTTGCGGCTATGATTTCTTCGCGCACTTTCCCACGCTGATCGATCGGGATCGCCGCCTCGTCACGCTTTTCCCAGCTGCGTCGCAGTTTGCACGCATGCACTGCGCGCAGGTCGACCTGTCATCGCACGTGCCGCTCGCGACCGTCGAGATCAACGGCACGTGGTTTAACCACATCGTATTCGACTCAGGGATGGGCGGAGGCGGCATGCTTTGGGAGGGCGTGCGAACCCAGCTTCAACACCCGCTCGTCGCCAACGCCAACTTTCAAACAATGCCCGGGGCCGTTGCGAAAGGCTTCGCCTGCGGTGCGATCGCTTCGGTGCGTTATGCACCGGGCGCGCCGCAGAGCTCGATGCCGGTCTGTACCGAACCTCAGCGGCCCGATGGTGACAACGGTATTATCGAAACGAACGTCGACAGCGTTCACGCGATGGCCGTCGACTATCCGCATCAGCGCATTTGCTTCGACGTGAGTGGCTACTCGGAGGTCGCTTCTCCGGCTTCTCCGGCCTATACCAGGCAGCAGGCGAGCGCCCCGCGCGACGCGTGGGCGCGCTTTAACTACCTGCGCCCCCCAAAAACGTGAGGAAGCCTAGGTGTTTCGTTTCAAGGCAATTAGGAGCCCGTCGCAGACTGGCAGGAGCGCGACGTTGACGCGATCGTCGCTACCCGCCTTGCTATTGACCGCGCGCAAGGCTCGAGTGTCGGGATCTTCATCCGACGCATCCGCGACAGCACCGCCCCAGAGCACGTTGTCCACGAGGATCAGGCCTCCCGGGCGAACGAGTTCGAGTGCTTTCTCATAATACTCGCCCACATTTGCTTTGTCGGCGTCGATAAAGGCAATATCGAAGGGCTCGACGCCTTGCGCGCACAGCGTTGCGAGCGTCTCGAGCGCCGGCCCGATGCGCAGGTCGATCTTAGCGGCAACGCCCGCGGCTTCCCAATAGCGCCGCGCGACGCGGGTGAACTCTTCGCTGACATCGCACGCCAGCACGTAGCCGTCGTCCGGCAACGCGAGCGCCACCGAAAGCGAGCTGTAGCCCGTGAAGACGCCGATCTCTAAGTAGCGGCGGGCGCCAATCGCGCGCGCCAGCAGCTGCATGAGCTGCCCCTGCTCGGGACCGATCGCCATGCGGGCGTTAGGAAGGCGTAAGGTCTCCTCGCGCAACTCGCGCAATAGGGGATGCTCGCGGACGACGGTAGCGATGACGTATTCTTGAATCGCCTGATCGACGAAGTTGCTCTTTGCGGTCATCGCCGCATCATAACATAGACGAGCGCCCGCGATGGTCGCGGGCGCTCTTGCGGTTCGTTCGAAGCGTTTTGCGCTAACGCATCGGAGGCGGAGTTGGAGCGTCGTCGTCAGGCGACGCTTCGTCGGCGGCAGGCTGGTAGGGCTCGGGAGCGGCATACCCGGGCGCCGCGTCCGAGACTTGCGCCATGCCGACGGGCTGCGCTTGAACGGGCTGATCGTACGTCGCAATGCCGGAAGCCGGCACTTCCTCAGTTGCATACGACGGCAGTTGCGCATACGACGGGGCCGGCGCATAAGAAGGTCCGGCATCGTACGCAGGCGGTTCGGCACCATCGCGCGCGATCTGGTTGAGGTCGGGATTCGAACCGTAGACGAGCGCCACCGTCCGGGCGGTGTACGCGGAATCGGGATAGGACGAACGCATGAACGCTAACGCCGCCACACCAGTCGGACTCGACGCCTGGCCGGCGCGCCAGTACTCACGCATCAGATGAGCGAGCATCGGAGGCAACCACGGATCGCGCGGATATCTGTGCTGCCAGTCGCGTATCGCGAGCTGCAGGTGGTCGAGATATCCGCCGACCGAGGGATCGAGCATCGTGCTGCCGGCTAGTTGGTCGTAATCGTTCAAGCGGTTCCGGATTTCGAGAACGCTCTGCTGGTACGGGCCGAAGTATTCATCGGCCGGCGCAGCGTTCGGATTCACATCGGCCCGCGCCACTTGCAAGGAAGCGAAGAGCAGAAGGGCTAGTGCACTAATAGCTTTACGCATTGTAACTCCTTCGAAGGGCAATCAACCGCAAAATTGCGGATATGCGATAATTCTCGTAGGAGCGCAAGCTACTTCCAAGCGGGATTATAACTCGATTAGGCTTAGGTTAGGGGGTAATGCGAGTTAGCGCGAGCCAGTCATCGAGACTGCGAGCGAGGTCCTGGAACGCCGTTCGGTGGACGTTGTGGCCGGCGTTCGGTACGCGCGCAATGCGAACGCTCGCGGACCGATCGCGCTCGAGCTGCTCCAGCGTCTGCTCATCGTTGATGCTCTCGCCGGGAGCCGCGAGTGCGAGTAAGAGCGGCTTTTCGTATCGAGCAATGCTCGCGCGTAAGTCCCATTCGCCGGGCGGATTCTCACGCAAGAGCCCCGCTATCGGCTCGGCGGTCATAGAGTGGACCGCGTGCACCTTCCCCTCGACGTCGAGCGCAGACCAATCGCGGTACTCCTCGCGCACCCTTGCGTCGCGGTCGCTTCCGGTTAGCGCGAAGAGCTCGCGAAGCTCGGCGAGATATACATCGTACCAATCCGCACTGACCTGACGGATCATGGGGTCGATCGTGGCCACCCGCGCAACCGGCAATCGCGCTCCGGCCAGAATGGCGACGGCACCACCCCAAGAATGGCCGAGCAATACGTCAACGGGCTCGCCGAGCGACGCAGCGACGTTTTCTGCATCGGCAACTCCGCGCGCGAGCGACATCGGCCCAGCGACCTGTGCGCTATCGCCGTGACCGCGTTGATCGTACGAAACGAGGCGAAAGCGCCCCTCGAGATGCCGCGCCAAGCGCTCCCACGATTTGCGAGAGCTCGTCATTCCGTGCACGGCAAGAATCAAGGGGCCACGTTCGCCCCAGCGCTCCAGCGTCGTGGCGGCGCCGTCGTCGAGGAGGACGCGCCCTTCGACTGCGCTCGTTCCGCTCGCTCCGCTCAGGATGACATTATAGATGAAGTTATTTGCGGTGCAGTCGGCGATGGACTTCGTCGAGATCTTCGACAGTATTGAGCGAGACCGCATCCTTCACCGACGTATCCTTGATCTTCGACGATTGGCGCATCTGCTTGCCGAGGTCGTCACCGTGGTGATAGCCGCGAATTGCCGCGTTATGCCGCTCGACGGTCGCCTTGTCGGTCTTCCCGTTGGTAACCACCCACTCTTCGAACTCCATATACGTTGGTCTGTTCGAGCGCACGAAGTCGATCGTCTTGCGCCGATCGAGGCCGAGCGCGTCAAGCGTCATCGCGTCGAACCCGGAGCCGCACTCGTCGTACCCTTCCGGTAACGCGTCGGCAGCTGCGAGCGAGAGCTTCAGCCAAAGACGCGGCAGATGAATCGCTCCGAGGGGTCCGGCCGTTCCCGAGCTGATCAACGGCACGACTTTCGTTCCAGTATCCGCAGGCATGACTTCCTCCTAATTCACAAGTGTGCCGCGGTACGTTCACCGTGGCGTGATTTGAACGTCAGCTCCGAGACGCCCGACTTATCGAGCTCCCCGAGCCCGAGCTCCTTCATTTTCTCGTACTGCTCGAAGGTCGCCTGGGCGAGCGGAAGCATCAAGCCGGCGTCTCTGCCGAGTGAAAGAGCGATCCCCGAATCCTTCGCGGCATGCGCCGCCGAGAAGTAAACGTCGTGCTCGCGGTTCTGCATGTCGGCGCCGTCGGTCTCGAGCACGCGCGAGTTCGCGCCTGTCTGCGAAAAGACTTCGCGCAGGAGGTCGAGATCGAGGCCGAGGGCGTCACCCAGACCCAATCCCTCGGCGAGCCCCGCGGTGTTGATGTTCATAACCATGTTGACGAGCGCTTTGACCTGCGCGGCCCTCCCTGCTGCGCCGACGTACTTCAACGACGCGCTCATTTTCTCGAGCATCGGTTTGACCCGCTCGAAGATCTCTTTACGGCCGCCCACCATCAGGTAGAGCGTTCCGTTGCGGGCCTGCGGGATCGAGCTTGCCATGCAAGCCTCGAGCGAATCGGCACCCCGCTGCTGCGCGCGTCGCTCTACTTCGACGTGCACTTTCGGCGTCAGGGTCGCGCAATTGACGAAGATCTTGCCGCGCGCGTTCGTCAGCAGCGAGTCGTCGCCGGCGGTGGCGAAGATCCGATCCATCGCCGCATCGTCGGTGACGACCGTCAGGATGACGTCGGAGAGCTCCGTTACGCGCGCCAGCGACTCGGTCACCTCACCGCCGGTCTCGGCCGCGGTCTTGCGCGCAGATTCGACATTTGGATCGTAGAGCGCGACGATCGAATAGCCGACGTCGTGGAGACGTTTGGCGATGTTCGCGCCCATGCGACCCGTGCCGACGACCCCGATTCTCGAAAGTTCGCTCAATGGATGCCTCCCACAGCGCAGCCGGGTACGCTACCCTGATCAAGCATTCGATACCTTCAAACCGGCGAGTGGCTGCTGGAGAGATAAGCAGGCGTGCAGGCAGACGCCGGAAAACTAGTGGCTTTCGCCATATCCTACTAGGAGATGTTAATGCGCATATACCGCGCTGTCATTGCCGTTGCCCTGCTGGCTGCGGCGCTTCCGTCTTACGCTTGCGCGCAGGTCGAGAGCACCCCGATTCCGGCTCCCAAGAAGCCAAACTTTTCATCAATGAGCTACTTGGTGGGAACCTGGACCTGCACCACCAAAAGCTCGCGCCGTCCGGCGGCGTACGTAACGACGTCGACCTACACCATGGATCCCAGCGGCTGGTGGATGAACGAAACGTCTACGACGAACCCGACCAAGTGGATAGCCGTGAGGCTTACGAACACGGATAAGATCACTTTCGATCCCGATACTCACCGTTGGGTAGACATTACCGACGGTCCGCAGAACGGCTACGGTCTCGCGTTCTCGAGTGGATGGAACGGCGATCAGATGTCCTGGCATGACGTATCCTTCGCGCCTACTGCCGACATCAAGAGTCAGACCGATAACACGGTCACGAAGGTCAGCAATACGAAAATGACCTCGTCCTCATCGTTCACCGAAGCGGGTACCGGTCGCGTCGTCAGCGTCAGCGGAGTCTGCACGAAGCACTAGCGGAAAACGAAGAGGCCCCGCGATTGCGGGGCCTTACCGTTGGTGTCATCCTGAGCCCCTCGACTTCGCTCGGGGTAAACTCAGTCGAAGGGGCTAGAACTCTTCTTCCTGAGGGCCGTTTTCGCTAAACGGCGTCTCCTCTTCTTCGGATTCGTAGTTGGGCTTTTCGTCCTCGTAGGAAGACTCGTCGTCCTCTTCCTCGAGTTCGTAGCCTTGCGGTCCCTCGAGCTCCTCGTCCGGGGTCGCTTCCGGTTCCTCGAAGATCTCTTCGGCCTCGATCTCGGTCGCGCGCGGCGCGACGGGTTGAGGCGGAATCGGCGCAGTCGCATCGAGCGGCTTGCTGTCGTCGATCTCTTCCTCTTCCTCTTCCTCGGGCGCGGTTTCCCCAACCGGTTCCCCAACGGCTTCTGCGACGGCTTCGCGCGCCGCGACCGCGGTCTGCGATACCACCGCCTGTTCGTCGCCCATCAGGAGGCCGTACTCACGTCGCTCCGATTCGCCCATCTCATCTTCAGGCGTCTTGATGTCAACCTCTTCGCGGTTCTCCGTGAGCACTTTCACGTCGAGTGCGAGCGACTGAAGCTCCTTGATAAGCACCTTGAAGGATTCGGGAACACCAGGCTCCATGACGTTCTCGCCTTTGACGATCGCTTCGTACGTCTTCACGCGTCCGACGACGTCGTCGGATTTCACCGTCAGCAGTTCCTGGAGCGTGTAGGCGGCGCCGTAGGCTTCGAGCGCCCAGACCTCCATTTCACCGAAGCGCTGACCACCGAACTGCGCTTTTCCACCCAGCGGTTGTTGCGTGATCATCGAGTAGGGGCCGGTCGAGCGCGCGTGGATCTTGTCGTCAACGAGATGCGCGAGCTTGAGCATGTAGATCTGACCGACCGTGATCGGACGCGAAAAACGTTCGCCGCTGCGCCCGTCGCGCAGCCACGTTTTGCCGTCGGCCGGAAGACCGGCGTCTTGCAGCCACTCTCCGATGTCCTCAGCGTGCGCGCCGTCGAAGACCGGCGTCGCAACGCTCATGCCGAGCATGCGCGCCGCCCAGCCGAGATGCGTCTCCATGATCTGTCCCAGATTCATGCGTGACGGCACGCCGAGCGGGTTGAGCACGATGTCGACCGGCGTTCCATCCTCGAGGTAGGGCATATCTTCCTCAGGGAGCACCTTTGCGATCACGCCTTTATTCCCGTGGCGTCCCGCCATCTTGTCACCTTGTAGAATTTTGCGCTTCTGCGCGACATAGACGCGAACGAGATGGTTGACGCCGGGTGACAGCTCGTCGCCGTTATCGCGCGAGAAGACCTTGACGTCGATGATCTTGCCCTTCTCGCCGTGCGGCACTTTGAGACTGGTGTCGCGCACTTCGCGCGACTTCTCTCCAAAGATCGCGCGCAACAGCCGCTCCTCGGCGGTCAACTCCGTTTCGCCCTTCGGCGTGACCTTGCCCACGAGAATGTCCTCTGGACGAACCTCGGCGCCGATGCGTATGATGCCGCGTTCGTCAAGATCCTTCAGCGCGTCCTCACCGACGTTGGGGATGTCCCGCGTGATCTCTTCGGGTCCGAGCTTCGTGTCGCGTGCCTCGCACTCGTACTCCTCGATGTGAATCGAGGTGAAGCGGTCTTCCTTGACCATCCGCTCGCTAATGAGAATCGCGTCTTCGTAGTTGTAGCCCTCCCACGGCATGAACGCGACCAGTACGTTCTGCCCGAGCGCGAGCTCGCCCTGATCGGAAGAAGGTCCGTCCACGATGACCTGGCCCGCTTCGACCTCGTCGCCGACTGCGACGATCGGTCGCTGATTAATGCACGTGCCGGCGTTGCTTCGCACGAACTTCAACAACTCGTAGGTCTTCTCGATGCCGTCACGATTGCGGACGACGACGCCCTTGGCGTCCACCGACGTAACCGTCCCCGCCTCTTCGGCGACGACCAGGCTCCCGGAGTCCTTGGCAGCGCGATACTCCATGCCGGTCCCGACGATCGGGGCGGACGGTCGAAGCAGCGGAACCGCCTGACGTTGCATGTTCGCTCCCATCAGCGCGCGATTGGCGTCGTCGTGCTCGAGGAACGGAATGAGCGCGGTTGCGACCGAGACGATCTGCTTGGGCGATACGTCCATCAGCTGAACGCGCGCGGCAGGCTCTTCGATATACTCCTCGGCATAACGCGAGACGACGGATTCCGCCGTAATGCGCCCCGACTCCGAATCTACCGGCGTGTTCGCCTGAGCGATGATGTACTCGTCTTCTTTGTCGGCGGTCAGATATTTGATCTCGTCCGAGACGACGCTTTCGTGTACGACGCGGTATGGGGTCTCGATGAATCCGAACTTATTAACGCGCGCGTACGTCGCGAGCGAGCCGATCAAACCGATGTTCGGCCCTTCCGGCGTCTCGATCGGGCAAATTCGGCCGTAGTGCGAATGGTGAACGTCGCGGACTTCGAAGCCCGCCCGCTCCCGCGAGAGGCCGCCAGGACCGAGCGCGGAGAGACGCCGCTTGTGCGTGAGCTCGGCGAGCGAGTTGGTCTGGTCCATGAACTGCGAGAGCTGCGAGGACCCGAAGAACTCTTTGATCGCCGCGACGACCGGGCGGATGTTGATCAAGGCCTGAGGCGTGACCGTCTCGATGTCTTGTACCGTCATGCGCTCTCGCACGACGCGTTCGAGCCGCAGCAGACCGACGCGGAACTGATTTTGCAGCAACTCACCAACCGAACGAACCCGACGGTTGCCCAGGTGATCGATGTCGTCTTTCTGCACCATGCCGACGGCTACGCGAATCAGCCGGCGGATGACGGCGATCATGTCATCGCGCAGCAGACAGCGCGCGCCGTCGCCAATCGTATCGCCCTTCTTCACGCTCTGCCCCCGAACGATTCCAGGCGCAACGCGGGGTCGAACGCCCAACACCTTTCGGATGCCGAGATCGCGGTAAAGGTCGTAGACGACGCTGCTGCCATCCTTATACCGGATGGTCACGAGGCATTCCGATTGCTCGGGCTTCTCCTTATCGAATGCGTCGACGACGTCGACAATCTCGCCGTCGTCACTTGCCGTGACGATCGCCTTCGGCTCGGTCAGACCCGCGTCGTTGTATTCGTTGATCGAAAGGTATGGCTTCCCTACTCGTGCCTCGGGATCCGGATTCTCGATTCGATACTGGAACTTGCTGCTGAGCTTATATCGTCCGACCCCCGCTAAGTCGTAGCGCTTGTCGTCAAAGAAGAGCGATTCGATCAGCTTTTCGGCGTTCTCGGCGTTCTCGGGTTCGCCGGGCCGCAGCTTTTTATAAATCTCCTTGAGCGCGTCTTCGCGGGTCTTGATGTCGCGGTCTTTCTCGATCGAGTTGCGGATGATCGCGACCCCTTCGGGGGGTAGATCCTCGAAAAGCCCGAGAATCGCTTCGTCGCTCTCCCAATCGTAGCCGAGTTGCGGCCGCGTCAGCGCCCGAATGAAGGTCGAAACGTAAATCTTGCGGTTCTTGTCGATCCGGACGCCGATCGTGCCTTCGGTCTCGTCATTCTTGGTGCCGTTATCGGTTTCAAACTCGATCCACGCCCCGCGATTCGGAATGATTGTGGCGTTGTATGTGGGGCGCGCGTTAGTGTCGACGTCTTGGCTATAGTAGACGCCGGGTGACCGCACCAGTTGGCTGACGATGACGCGCTCGGCGCCGTTGATCATGAACGTGCCTTTGTCCGTCATCAACGGAAAGTCGCCCATGAAAATCTCTTGGTCCGGGATGCCTTTGATTTCGCCCGACTCGGCCGTGATCAAGCGGACCCGCACGCGCAGCGGCGCGCTGTAGGTCATGTCCCGCTCGCGGCACTCTTCGATCGAATACTTCGGTTCACCCAACGAGTGCTCGCCGAACTCAAGGATCAGATTCCCGGTAAAGTCCTTGATCGGGGAGATCGAAGCGAAGGCTTCCGCAAGCCCCTCAGTCTTGAACCAATCGAAGCTCGCCTTCTGGAGCTCGATCAGGTTCGGAACCTCGAGGACGTGCGGGATACTCCCAAAGGAGTACCGCTCGCGCTTCGGTCCGGGCTCGGGTCGCTGCTCGACGGTGAACGCGCCCGTCGGCATTGGGAACGTCGAGGGCATCACGGTCGAAGCCCCGTTCCCGTCGCCCGCCACTTTCAGTGCGGCGACGGCGGAGCGCTTCGGCCTTGCTTTAGCAGCCCTCGGCGAACTCGGGACAGGCTCCGGTAAACTCTTCGGTGTGGACTTCGGAGCTGTCGTCTTCGCCATCAAATCTCTTTCTCTGCGGATTAATGTACGGTTAATGAATGCGGTCTTTCGACTCCACGCCTACGGCGTTTCGCTTAGGATGACACCGCTTTTGGGCACACCAAAAAGACGAAACACTGGCTCCCTAGCTTGGAGGTGTCTCGCCCTTCTGTTTCGGCGGCTGTCATGCGCCCCGGGGCATAGGCACTGAGTTTAGCACCCGTCGCCACCAGCGTCAAGGAACCCTGCTTGGGGGCCAGCGGCCGACCAGATATTTGTCGGAGCGCGCCACGCCGAACCGGAGGTAACCGCGCTCGCCTGTCGCAGCCAAGCACTTGGAGGTGTCCCATGGCGGGAGCACGCTGGATTCGCATTTCCCTCGTCCCTCTGGTCGCGCTCGCGAGCTGGTCGCTCGCGGCCTGCGGTGGCGGCAGCCCCGCAGTCGTTGCGGCGGGATCGACGCAGGCGCAGACCCGTTCCGGCGGCACGACGGCCGGATCGAGCGGCCCGCGCGTGAACGCGTCAGGATGCGGGAGCTCCCTCGTTTACGTGACCTCCTACAATAACTCGGTCTACATCTACGATCAGAGCCACAACGCGAGGACGCCGTGCGGGCAGATCACCGGCGTCACCAATCCGCAGGGTCTTTTTGTCGACAAACAGCGCAACCTGTGGGTCGCCGTTTCCGGCAACTGCAAGACGCAGTTCTCGAGCGTGCTCGAGTTCGCGCCCGGCGCGTCAACGCCGGTCAAGACCCTGCAGGATTCGGCCGGTTCGGCCACCGACGTCGCGGTCGACAACGCTTCGGGGACGGTCTACGTTACCAACTTCTTCAACTACACGCAGGGGTGCGCCAGCGGCAACAACGGCGCGGTTGAAGTCTACGCCAACGGCAGCACGACGCCGACTGGGACGCTCACCGACCCCAACATGAACTACGCGTTCAACGATGCGGTCGATAGTCGAGGGAATCTGTACGTGACCTACCTCAAGCTCAACGGACCGACCGGCAGCGGGCGGGTCGACGAGTGGTCCGCAGGCACGGGATCACCGACCGATCTCGGAATTACGCTTCAGGCGCCAGGCGGGATTCAGACTACAGCCACGGGCGCACTGCTAGTCTGCGACCAATCCGCCGCCTGCGGCGAGTTCGCCCCGGGCTCGACAACAATGACAAACCTGTTTGCAACGAAGCATCCCGGGGCGTTCGGCGTTGCGCTCAACAAGCGCGAGGACCGCGTCTGGGTCGAGAATCCCGGACTGAGCGCCAAGCAGTTGCAGCGCTACGCTTATCCCGGATCCCCAGGCCGTCCGATGGAGTCAATCACGGTGCCGGGTGGCGGCTACGCCGGCGTCGCGCTGAGCCCAGCAGCGCCGCAAGGAGCGCCTTTCTAGCCAAGTCCCGGTCCACGCGCCGCAAGCCGTCACAGGAGGACCTCCGGCCGCGCTTTTAGCGACATGAGAATGTTTGCTGCCGCCGCCCTGGCGGTCTTTTCCCTATTCGCTTTCGTGCCCGCGCTGGCGGACGAAGCGGCGACCGATACGGGGCCGCTCTCGTCCACTGAAGCGCAGTTCGTTTCGTCGGTAAAGACCGATCTTCTCGCGCGATTTCCGCATGCAAGCGATGCCGAGAAAGCCGGCTACGTCCGATACACGAGCCCCGACGACACCGGTGCGATCAGTTACGCGAACAAAAAGTGGAACTCGGATCCCACGCACCCAAGCCAGCTTTGGTACGACGCAAGCGGTAATCTCATGGGCGCCGATTTCTCGGTGCCGCGCCCGAACGGCGAGCCTCGGCCGCAGCTTTGGGGAATCAACCCCGGCCGCTGGTATGAGTTCAACGGACACGTGCACTACGTAATCACAGCCAACGGCAAGATGGTTTACGACCAGTGGGTCTGGAATCCAGACTTCGTAAGCGCAGGCGGCAATCTCAACTCGCCTTCGGCCGATACCCTCGTCAAACTGGGCAAAGTGCCGAGCGCCGATTACATCAAGACAATCTTCGACATGCCGACGCAATGGGACCTCATCGTTTGGGTACAGCCGCATCCCGCCGGCCCGCTTCATTGGTAGTTTAAGCGGCTAGCATCCCTTCGACGTAGTCGAGTGTTTGGCGCAGGCTGCTGCGCCCATCGGGGAGTTGTTTGTTTGGGTCGAGCATCCCACCCGGTACTTGATGTCCGACCGGGCCCAGCGAGATCTCCTTCAACACGCCTAGCCGCTTCGCCACGTTCCAGTACGAGCGCACCATGATCTTCCAGCGCGAGGGAAACATCACGGGCCCGGCGCGTTCGATCATATCCTTGTCGCCGACGAGATGGTAGAGTCGTCGCAGCTGCAGCAGCGGATTGTCGCCGCTAATCACGCCTCCCAACGAGATCACCTCGATCGGCGCGCCGATTGCCTCCTTGAGGTAGGGCGCCGCACCGCACGCCATTTGCGCTCCCCCGCTGTAGCCGATCAGCGAAACCGGGACGTCATTGCCGGGCGGATAACCGTTTGCGACCAAAGATTTGTACATGACGTACGCGATGCCGAAGTTATACATCGGCCCGTAGCGCGGATCGGCGGAGACGGCAACGATCATGACGTTGCGCAGGTTGATGATCATTCCGAGCGCATTGCGCAGGAACGAGTCGCCGGCACCACGCGAACCCCCAGGGCGTGCCGCATCCACGAAAGACCAGAATCGCGACCACAGCGGATCGTCCTCGAGCGGACGGTTCATTACCGAGTAGACCATCAGGCCGCGAATCAATCGGACTCCGGCGGGGAGCTCGGGTGCCAGCGCATCGAGAAAGGTCTCGATGTCGGGTGTGTAGCGCGAGCTCGACTGCGATATCCCGTCGAGATAGATCGCGTAGCGGCCAAAGCGCGTAGCCCGCGCGGCGTTACCAGCGGCTTCGACCGGTACGATGCCGGCGTTCGTATCGATGCGGTCGCCGTACCAGCCAGCCCACCATCCTAACGTTTCGAGCGGCGCCATGATGCCCGCAACGATAAAGGCCACGAAACCCAACCAAACTAAATCGATCGGAATGCGCACGATCCGCGGCAGATGCGCATTCCAGCCAAAGAGCGTCCCGCGAATCGCATCGAGCGCAAGCGCCACGATAACCGCGAGCGCCGCGACGGCAAAAAGGCTAAGTCCCGTGCGCCAAATGCTGCTATTCGTCGTGGCCGCTGCGACGGCGGCTGACGCGTCCGCATCGCTGCGCACAGGTATGCTCTCCATCACCGCAGCCGTCTCCACGGCGCGCCCGATGACCAGATGCTCGTCCGCCACCAGCTTCACGCCGGCGACGGCGTCGAGGATACGGGCGCCTAGCGCGGCAATCGGCTTGCCGAAACTGCGTTCCGCAAATATCATCACCGTCCAGCCGACCGCAACGTAGGCGGCAGCCGGAAAGAGTCCGATTTGGGCGACGGCGGAAAGACCCACGACCATCGCGAGCAGATGCCAGATACGCAGCAGCGTCAAGATTCCAGGACCAAGATACGGCAGCGCGCCGAAAAACGAAAAGAGCAGCGGCGCGTAGCTCAGCGCGAAGACGATCGCGAGCTCTGCCAATGGCAGATGTGGCGCCCACGGCAAACGCGATACGGTCCACGTGCTGAGCACCAAAAAGGCGTAGGCGAAAAGAAAGAGCGCCGCGCCGATCGCGCTGGTAAAGAAAAATCGCGCCGGCGTTACCCGATTGGCAAAGAGCACGATGCCCTGCGCGAGCGCTTGACTCAAGCCCGCCAAAAAGACGACCGCGAATCCGAGTAGGATTCCATCGCGCGACATCGAGGCGGCTGAGGCAAACGCCCAACCTTGCAGGCTTAAGACGCCTCCGAGCGCGTTTCCAAGATCCGGAAGGAAGCTCGAAGCGGTCAATTCGACCTCTTCGCTACGCTAGGTGTGGTGAACTCGGCTCCGCGGCGGCAATCTGCTTGATCCGCGCGGCCAGGGCATCACCGTTGAGACCGAAGAGCGCGCGCTGTTTCTCTTGAGAGTCGTGTTGGATGAGTACGTTAGGGACTCCGATTCGTTCGACGCGCAGCGTCAGTCCGTGGTCCGAAACGAACTCCGCGACCGCCGAACCGAAACCGCCCGCGAGCGAATGCTCTTCGAGCGTGATCGCGTGCGTGTGGTCGCGCTGCAGGTCGAGCAGCAGCGCTTCATCGAGCGGCTTGGCGAATCGGACGTTAACCACCGTTACACCCACGCCCGAGTCGGCCAACAAACCCCATGCGTCGAGCGCCACATCGACCGTCGTGCCGTAGGCGAGGATTGCCACGCCGCGCCCGCGGCGCAGCACCTCGGCTTTGCCGTGAACGAGCGGCGCGAGCGGTTCGTCATGCTTGCCGCTGGCGGAGCCGCGCGGATAGCGAATCGCCGCAGGCGCGCCGAGCGATAACGCATGCTCCAACATCGGCAGCAGCTCTGCTTCGGTGCGCGGGGCCATCAGCGTGAAATTGGGAAGCGTACGAAGGTATGCGATGTCGTAAAGGCCCATGTGGGTTGGACCGTCGTCGCCGACGACTCCGGCGCGGTCCATGCAAAAGACTACCGGCAGATTTTGCACGACGACGTCGTGGACGATCTGATCGTATGCACGCTGCAAAAAGGTCGAGTAGATCGCGCAGACCGGGCGAAAACCTGAAGTCGCAAGGCCGGCCGCAAAACATACCGCATGCGCCTCCGCGATCCCGACGTCGAAGTAACGTTCGGGAAAGCGTTTGCCGAACTTCGCAAGACCGGTTCCGTCGGGCATCGCGGCGGTGATGCCGACGACTCGCGGATCCTGCTCTGCGACGGCAATCATCGCGTCGCCGAAAACGTCCTGAAACTTCGGCCGCGCGCCCGGGCTGCTCTTCTTGCTGCCGTTGCTCGGCTCGAACGCATTGGCGCCGATGCCGTGAAACGTCCGCGAGTCGCGCTCGGCCGGCTCGTAGCCCTTGCCTTTGATCGTGCGAACGTGCAGCAGCACCGGACGATGGATGTCCTTGGCGGTCTGGAGCGCGTCCACCAGGACGTCGTAGTTGTGACCGTCGACCGGGCCGATGTAGCGAAAGCCGAGCTCTTCGAAGATGACGGCCGTCTTCTCGGACGGACCCATGAAGTGCATCGCGCCGATCTCAGCGCCCTCGATCGCCTTCTTCGCGGCGTTCCCGAGCGGAATGCGCTTGAGTACCTCTTTGCCGGTGCGCCGGACGAAGTTTGCAAACGGCTTGCTGCGAAGTACGGACAGATATGAGGCGATCGAGCCGACATTGGGCGCGATCGACATCTCGTTGTCATTTAGAATGACGATGAACTGACTTTTGAGCGCTCCCGCGTTATTGAGCGCTTCGTACGCAAGGCCGCCGGTTAACGCACCGTCGCCCAGCACCGCTACGACGGTCTCCTCGCCACCGGAGAGATCGCGTGCAAGCGCCATGCCGAGCGCCGCAGCGACGCCCGTGCTTGCGTGTCCCGCGCCGAACGGATCGTACGGCGATTCGCTGCGCATTGCGAAACCGGAGAGTCCGCCGCCCTTACGCAAGGTCGCGAAGCGATCGCGCCGGCCTGTGAGTATCTTGTGGACATACGTCTGATGGCTTACGTCCCAAACGAGCTTGTCGGTCGGAAGATCGAGCACTCGGTGGAGCGCAAGCGTTAGTTCGACGACGCCGAGATTGGGCGCGAGATGGCCTCCGTTGACGGCACACGTTCGAACGAGCAGCTCCCGAATCTCACTTGCCAGGACGTCGATTTCCTTGCGCCGCAGGCGCTTGACGTCTGCCGGAGAGTCGATCCGCTCGATTACCATTGCCGCGTTATACGCATCCTATCTGCGATGCCCTGCGCCCAGCAACGACGCGTGCCGCAAGCGAAGCCGCGCGCGGCGCTTCACGCGCGAGCCAAAGCGCTTGAGACCAGTTCCACGGTTTTAGTATTGCCAGCCACGGCGATGCCCAATCGGCCGAGATCTCGCGCCGCGGAGTATCGAGCACGACCCGCACGGCCGCGACGCGCGACGCGCGCAGGAGTCCACTCTCCATGTCGACGCCGGCGAAACCTTTGGCGGCCCACAATCCGCGCTCGGCGCCATTGACGATGTTCTCGCTCGTTAGAAGCCCATCGAAGACCGGCACGACACCGAGCCGCCGAGCGCTATCGGCAAAGGCTTCGACCAACTCGTCGTCGCAAAGCAGCGTCCTGCCGTCCGGCCGCCGGATCTCCCTTGGAATCAGCAAGGTTCCCGTCGCAAGATCGTCGCGCAACCCACCCGCGAGGCCGCAACTTACAACGACGTCGCCGAGTTCGCAGGCGACCTTTGTAAGTGCAATTCCTGCCTCAACGATGCGCGCGCGCGGCATTTCGCGTCGCAACGCCTTGAACTCGAGCCGGGTAGCCGCGATGTAGGTGATGGCTTCAGAAGGCTGCCGCTCCACCGAGGGTTTCCTTAGGTACGGCCGGCGTCGCGGTACCATGCGACGGCGCGCTCGAGCGCCGCGCGGACCGGCGTCGGAGCGTAGCCAAGATCGTGCCGCGCTTTCGACGAGTCGGCGTACATCCGCACGCGCGATAGCCGGACACCTTCGAGCGGAACTGACGGGCTCGCTCCCGTCACGCGGCAGCGAAGCTCGTCGAGATATGCTGCGGCGAGCGCGAGCGCGTAGGGAGCCCGCCACGCCGGCATTGGTTTTCCGGTAACGCCGGCGAGTAACTTCCAGATTTCGTCCATGCTCAAATTCTCGCCGCCGATTATGTACCGCGCGCCGATCCGGCCGCGTTCCAAGGCCACGACGTGCGCGCTTGCGACATCCTCCACGGCAACCAGATTCATGCCGCCGCTTCCCGGCGCTTTCGCGACGATCTTTCCGCGCGCGAAGTCGAGCACGAGCTTGCCGGTCGGCGTGGGCTTACTGTCGCCGGGGCCAACCGGTGCGGTCGGCAATAGCGCAACGACGGGAAGCCGGCTCGCAAATGCAGCTCGCTCTTGCTCGAGCTTCGAGAGATGATAGTCGCTTTGGGCGTGACCTTCGGTCGCCGAGCTCGAGGTGAGGATCGCGCGTTCGAGACCGGCGAGGTGACCGGCAAGCATCAAGCTCGCCGTTGCGTCCACGTTTACCGCTTTGAGTTCCGCGCGGTCGCGGGGCGCGAACGAGTAGAGCGCCGCGCAGTGGATGAGATAACGGCAGCCCTGGAGCGCGCGCGCGAACCGGCCGACGTCGCGTAAGTCGCCCCCGATCCAGTCGACTGTTGCTGCGTCATCCTGAGCGGACACGCCGGTTCGCCTTAGCGCCCGCACGCGGTACCCTGCCGTGAGCAGCTCGCGAAGAACGTGGGAACCGACGAATCCGGTTGCGCCCGTCAGGAAGACGCGATCGCCCGATGCCATCGAGCCGTACTGCTACCGGGTTGCGACGATGCCCTTCGAAGGGGTTCCCTCCAACGACACGGTACGGGCGTCCATGGAGATCCCCGACGGCTATCACGCCGTGCCGCGCGGCAAGCTTGCCAACGTCCAGACTTATCTTGAAATGCGCGAGAAACCGGCGCTGCGTTCGGCCCCTTCCGAACCGAGCTGGCAGCTCGAGCGCTTTGCGACGCCGGATTTGCCAAGATATCGCGAGGTCTTTCACCGTGTCGGCGACGAGCATTTATGGGCCGGACGGCTGCTCCTGCCAGAAGAGGAGCTACGAGCTTTTATCACCGATCCGCGCGTCGAAGTATACGTTCTCGTAACCGCTCGGGGCGACGAAGGCATATTGGAGCTCGACTTCCGCGTAGATCGCGAGTGCGAGATTGGCCTCTTCGGCGTGGCGCCGTCGCTTATTGCAAGCGGCGCCGGCCGTTGGTTGATGAATCACGCGGTTGAAAAAGCGTGGGCGCATCCGATCGAACGCCTGTGGCTGCACACGTGCACGCTCGATCACCCCAACGCCCTTGACTTCTACCAGCGCACCGGCTTCCGGCCGTACGGGCGCAAAATCGAGGTGTATGACGATCCGCGCTACATCGGCTTGACACGCGCCGACGCTGCCGCACGCGTGCCGATCTTATAGGCTCGGTTTGTTTCAACCGGCGCGCGTTTCCAGCGGTCTGACCTTCGCGCTGGCGCTGCTGGCAATCGTCATTATCGCGGGCACGGCCGGCTACGTCGCGCTCGAACACTGGTCGTGGTTCGACGCCTTCTACGAGACGATCACGACGATCACGACGATTGGCGGCGGCGAGCCGGCGCCGATGAACGTGGCAGGCAAATGGTGGACGATCGTGGTGGTCGCGGTCGGTTTCGGCGTGCTGACCTATACTTTGCTACGGCTGCTCACCTACACGTTCGAAGGGCGCCTGGGGAGCGTCGTGACGCAACGGCGAACACGCCGACGAGTTAGCAAAATGACCGAGCACTTCATCCTCTGTGGGTTCGGCCGGGTCGGCGGCGAGATTGCGCACATCCTCACGCAGGAGGGCATTCCATTCGCGATCGTCGACATTCGGGCCGATTCGCTGCAGCGCGCAGCCGCTGAGGGCTTCATGACGGTCGCCGGCGATGCGGCTGACGCGGAGACGCTCCGTGCCGCCGGCGTCGAGCGGGCGCGCGGCCTCCTCGCCGCAATGGACAACGACGAAGCCAACATTTACGTCACGCTTTCGGCACGAGTACTCAATCCAAACCTCTTCATCATCGCTCGCGCGAATCGGCGCGATGCAGAATCGAAGCTGCGCCTCGCCGGCGCGAGCCGCATCATCTCCCCTTACCAAATCGGTGGACGCCGGATGGCGAGTCTCGCCGCGCGCCCGACCGCCGTCGAGTTCGTCGACACGGTGCTCTTCGCGAATAACAGTCAGCTCGTTCTCGAGGACTTCACGATTCCGGCCGGCTCGTCGTGGGCCGGTCGTCCAATTTCGACGCTCGCCCCGGAAGGCGGCGACGTCATTATCCTCGCGTTGAAACGCTCCGGAACGATGCACTTTCGTCCGTCGCTGGAAACGCCACTTTCCGTGAGCGACGAGATTGTAGCAGCCGGACCTCAGGAAGGGATCCGCGAGCTCGACCAGCGCTTACACGCGCAATAGCGACGAGGTTCAATCGAACCGCTCTGCGGATAAGCGCCGTCGGGCTGGTTGGCAAAGCTATTGCGCCGCAGCGATATGTCGTGCCGTAGAGCTCGCCGTTAACCGCGAGCAGACCGGCTTTGCGTCGGCGCCTCGTTGCGAAGTCGAATCACAAGATCGGCCGCCGGCATCATCCCGACGACCGCGCGCCGACTTGGCCAGGCCATGGCCGGCACGCCCGCGACGCCGACCACGAGGGCGTCTTCAATGTACGCGTCGACCGCAGGAGAAAAGCGTCGCTCTCGCCACGCCGTTTCGACGTCTACAGCGGAGACGTCTAAGCGTTGCGCGATCGGTACGATGACCTCGCGGTTCGAAATATCTGCGTGTTCGGTAAAGAATGCGCGTGAAACGTCCCGGTGAAAGGCACCGGCTGCATCGTCGCCCTTTTGGACACGCACGAGCTCTGCCGTCTCGAGCGCGAACCTCGAGTTTACGTTACGCTGCGGAGGGTCGATCGGGAGTCCGACTTCGCGAGCCAAGCGCTCGAGCCTCGCTCGAACTTGCGGCCACTCCTCCGGCGGAAACGGCTTCGGTGCTCCTTCGGGCGGTGTCTCGGGATGAATCTCGAACGGCAGCCAACGCAGATCGGCTTGCAGGTCTCGGGCCGCTTCCTCGGCCCAAACTGAGCCGAGATAGCAAAACGGTCAAATAACGTCGGACCAGATGTTGATTATGCGATCCACGGTGCGCTCATCATAGCACGGACCAGCGGGCTCGCTTCCGTCTGAGCCACCGAGGATGCAGTCCGGAGCCGGGCGCCTGCCGAGTGCCATGGGTGAAAGTGAATAAAGCATGAAGCTCATCGAGCTGATTGCCAGATGTTCCTTTACATTTGATTCAGATTTGCATGTCACGCTCTCGTCACTGGGTCAACAGAAAGGAGCACTCGATACATGACCTTGCACCGGATCTACATCCCCCTGATACTTCTCTCAAGCTCGGTTCTCTTTGCAGGATGCGGCGGCACTTCGCAAGCGCCGCAAATGGGCGGTCTGCCCTCCGGCTTGCAATCGATACAGATGCCCGCAGACAACGGGCGAAATCACCAGCAGTGCCAAAACGACGGCGGCATCAACCTGAGGCCTTGCCACATCACGTTCGATGGGCAAAACCCGGGCCCGACCGACGTCCGAGTAACGCACGATCGTGACGGCGGCCAGCACAACAGGATCAGCGAACGTGACAACTGCGCTGCTCGCGGCGTCGCAATGGTAGTCCGCGACAGTAACTCACGCTATACCGTAACGGCCGGAATGACTGCCGGCACTTGTTCTGCCAATTTCGATGACAATGGTAACCGCAACGACGACGGCGGCGGCGGTCGCAACGGGGGCAGTCAGCTCAGAATCGTCAACAAGCTCTAACCCAACATAGGTCCGCGTGTGAGAAGGCCGCTGACGAGCGGCCTTCTGCGCGTTTAACGAAGGCTTATCCGGCGTCGAGCGGCGGCATTATCCGTCCACAGGTTGCCGTCGATGGCCAGAACTTCGCGCCATAAATCGCTGGAACTGACGGCCTAATGTCGAAGGTGCCTATTCGCTCGTCCGTTCAGCTATAAGGAGGCACCGCACATGAGAATCTTGGCACGCTTAGCGCTCACCGCCGGCGTGGCTGCAGTCTTGGGCGGCTGCGCTGGATCGCAGCCGCCAATCGGCGCACCGGGCGCGACGGCGCAAAACCATATTCGCAACGGAGTACCGCAATGGCAGGCACAGCATCTCGCGCGTGCGACATGCCCGCAGGTCGTCGGCAAGCCGACGTGCTTGGCGCTGCAGGTTCTAAAGCGCGGCATTACGCCGCTTTGTTCGCCGTCGTCGAGCTGCGGCTGGACGCCGGCACAACTCGAAGCCGCGTACGGCCTCACCGGCGCGTTAGGCAAAGGGTCGGGGACGAACGTCGCCCTCATCGAGGCGGGCGACCTCGCAAACGCCTCGTCGGATTTCTCAACGTACCGTAAGCAGTATGGACTTGGCTCCGGCAACTTGACGAGGTACAACGAGACCGGACAGCAATCCAACTACCCGCCCAGCTGCGAGAACTACGGCTGGTGTATTGAGAGCGACCTCGACATCGATATGGTCGCGGCGGCCTGCCCAAAATGTAATATCTTCCTGATGGAAGCCAAGGGCGGCATTAGCGATTTCGAGGCGGCCGAAGCCGAAGCCGTTACGCTCGGCGCCACGATTCTGAGCAATAGCTGGATCTGCTACGCCAGCTCCGACTGCGGCGATACCAACTTTTCCAGCTACTTCGACACACCGGGCATCGCGTATCTGGCTGGTTCCGGTGACGGCGGGTACGCCGATATCGGCGCTCCGTCGGCCCTTGCCAGCGTGATTGCGGTCGGCGGCACGCAACTCGCCGTGAGCGGTTCGAAGTATAGCGAAAGCATCTGGGACGGCGCGGGCGGTGGCTGCGCGGGTCCGAGCGCCGTCGGAGGTTCGGGTATCCCGAAACCATCGTGGCAGAAAGACCCGGACTGCAGCTATCGCACCATTGCCGACGTGTCGTCGGAGGCGGGCTGCTCGCCGGGCGTCGCCGTGTACTCCAGCGTCTACGGCGGTTGGACCGGTGTCTGCGGCACGAGCGCTGCGTCGCCATTCACGGCCGGTGTCGTCGCCCTCGCCGGCAACGTCAATAAGCTCGATGCGGGCCAAACCTTCTGGGCGTTCAGCAGCAAGCACCATAAGAGGTTTTTCCATCATCCCTCCGGGGAGGGCAGCTGCGGCAACTACCTATGCGGCGACGGGCGATACAAAAAGTACTATTCTGGTCCGGGCGGCTGGGGCTCGCCTAAAGGAATCAGAGGCTACTAGATGGAGCCGCCACGACTGGGGCACGTACGCGGCGGGGGATTTTTCCGCCTCAGTCAGATCGGAAAGAAGCAGAGAATAGAGGTTCGATGGCCAGCAAAGCACAGGTTGAAAACGCGATCCTACAGCGCGAGGGATTTCGGGTCGAACTCGAACTCTTCGACGGGAAGCGACCCGCGTTACCGTCCTACGACTATCCCGTTATGGCGCCGCAGCGTTGGAAAGTCTCCGATTGGAAGAACGCCCGGCTTGGCCCATACCGATTGCTCGTGAAGGGAGTCACGATTTATCGTGGCGACGGCGCGCCGATTTCCCGGGACTCGCAATTAGGCAACCTTCGCGATACCTATTACGAAAATGCTTTCGGATCGCTTGACCCGCCGCTTCCCGGCACGTAGCCGCTTAGCCCTACTTGCCGACTGCGAACAGCGCCATCGCGATGATAAGGATGAATGCGACGATGCCCGAGGCGTGAATCGCGTGCGCAGGGTGCAGGCGCCGTGCGTGACCGCCGTGATGCCAGACGATCCAAAGGTCGGCGACCGAGACCGCGATGGCCGCAACAGAGAGCACGATCAAAAGCGGCAAATACTGGAAGTATGCCGTCGCTCCAAGCGCCACACCCAGAGCGACATCGCGGATACCAGTCGCGCGAACGTAGCCGTGCGCCTCGTGCCCTTCCACTGCCACGCCGTACGCGCGCGCAAGCGCCCGCGGCGCGACCAGCGCGTAGATGCCGACCACGACGAGAACGATAGCGATGACCCAGGCCAGATAGAAGACAGCGCTCATGAACAGCGCTTTCGGCGCGTCCGGCGCGAATCCGTTCGAGGACGCCGCCGTCATAATGGCCGTTGAGGGTGCGCGAATGGAGAGCATGGTATAGATCGATATGTGCTTCTTCCACGCCCCCTTTGCCGAACCGATAACCCGCGCCGATGCGATGAAACGGTTAGCCGCGCTGAGCGCGCTACCGATCATGCCGTCAATCGGTCCGGCGCCTCGCGTGCTCGAGCAGAATGCTAACTACGAGTACACGGCGATCCTCGGATCCACTGCGCTCGTTGGCAGCGACCTCAAGCCGCTGCGCGACGCAACGATTCTGCTGCGCGCGAATAAGATCGCAGCGTTAGGGCCGCGCGAGAGCACCGCCGTTCCAGATTCGGCCCTTCGTGTCGACGCGTCTGGATCGTACACCATTCCGGGTTTGATCGACGCCCACGTCCATTTCTTCCAGTCCGGTGGTCTCTACACGCGTCCCGATGCAATCGATCTGCGCTCGGTTCGGCCCTACACCGACGAGCTTGCGTGGATCCGAGCCAACTTGCAGGATACCTTTGCGCGATATCTGCGGGCCGGCATCACTTCTGTCGTGGACGTGGGCGGCCCGTTCTGGAATTACGACGTGCGAGCGATCGCGCAGCGGACGCTTGCGAGCCCCCGCGTAATGGTCGCCGGTCCGCTCATCTCGAGCGTCGATCGCAACATTCTCGACCCCTACAACGATCCGCCGATCGTGAAGATTGACACCGTAGAAGCCGCTCGGACTCTGATAGATCGAGAGATCGCCGCCCGGACCGATTTGGTGAAGTTTTGGTGGATCGTTACGCCGACCCATCCGGCCGCAGCGTTTCAGCCGGTCGCCCGCGCCGCAATCGAGTACGCGCACAAGCGAGGAGCGCGCGTCATCATTCACGCTACCGAGCTGGAGACGGCCCGGCTCGCCGTCGAGTCGGGCACCGACATTCTCGCGCACAGCGTTTTCGATACCGACGTCGACGAGACGTTCGTCAGTTTGCTGCAGTCGCGCAAGATCATCTACTGCCCGACGCTGCTCGTCGTCGGTAACTACGGATATACGTTCCACGGCACTCCGCACCTCACCGCGGTCGACCTTCGGATCGCAAATCCCGACGTCGTCGGCACGCTCTATAACATGCAAGACGTCGAAGGCGCTCTCTCACCCACCGTTTTGGCTAGAATCCGAGCGCTGCGCGTCCCCGAACCGCCTCACGCCGCGATGCGAAATCTCAAGCGCGTTCACGACGGGGGTGTCCGCGTTGCCGCGGGCACTGACGCCGGAAACATCGGAACGCAGCATGCCTCGTCGCTCTATGCCGAAATGTTGGCGATGGTTGAGTCCGGGCTTTCGCCTACGGAAGTGCTGTCGACCGCAACCCGCGGAGGCGCCGAACTCATGGCACGTTCCGACTCGCTCGGGACGATCGACCCCGGCAAGCTCGCGGACCTAGTTATTCTTCGCGAGGACCCAACTCAGAACATCGCCGCAATCGCTAGCGTCGACCGCGTGATCAAGGACGGGCACGTTTTCGAGGCCACGGCCATCCTCGACGAAGGCCCAGGACAAATCGTGCAACGCCAGGTCAATGCCTTCAACCATCACGATGCCGAGGTCTTCACGGAAACGTACGCGGCCGATGCGAGTGTCATCAACCGCACCGGGTCCGCGTTGCGGTCGCGACCCGCGATTCTCGCTGCCTACCGCGCAACGTTCGCGGCAAACCCGCAGTTGCGCGCCGAAATCTTAAATCGCGAGACGAACGGCGATACCGTCGTCGATAAAGCGCATGTGACCGGCTACGCTGACGGGCACGACTCGCAGGCGACAGTCACGTACCGCATCCGGGCGGGGTCGATCGAGAGCGCCGAGATCGCCTCGTAGCAGCCTAGTTGCCGAAAGCGGCCCGGAGTGACTCCTTGAACGATGCCGTCGTCCGGATCACTGCGGTAGGCTCGTATCCACAGTGCGCCATGCAGTTCTCGCACGACTCGTGCTTGCCGCGGCCATACTTCGACCAATCGGTTTCTTCTAGCAGCTCCTTGTAGGTCGTCGCGTAGCCTTCTTTGCTCATCAGGTAGCACGGTCGCTGCCAGCCGAAGACCGTGTAGCACGGGATGCCCCAAGGCGTACACTCGAAGTCCGTCTTACCCTCGAGAAAATCGAGGTATAGCGGGCTGTGGTTCAGACGCCACTTCTTGCGCTTACCGCCCGCGAACGCGGTTTTAAAAATCTCGCGCGTGCGCTTGACGCCCAAGAAGTGCTCTTGATCGGGTGCTTTCTCGTAGGCATAGGCCGGCGAGATTTGCATCATGTCGACTTTGAGGTCGTCGTTGAGATAGTCGAGCACCTCGCGGATCGAATCGGGACCGTCCTGCGTGAAGAACGTGGTGTTCGTGAAGACGCGGAAGCCGCGGGCTTTAGCCTCTTTGATTGCGTCAATCGCCTTGTCGAAGACGCCCTGGCGGCAGACCGACTGATCGTGACGCTCCTGCATCCCGTCGAGATGGATCATCCAAACGAAATACACCGACGGCTTGAAGAGATGGATCTTCTTCTTGAGCAGCAGCGCGTTGGTGCAGAGAAAGACAAACTTTTTACGCTTGACCAGCTCCTCGACGATTTGCGGCATTTGCTCGTGCACCAGGGGTTCGCCTCCGGCAATCGAGATCATCGGCGCGCCGCACTCTTCGACCGCCGCGATGCATTCTTCCACGCTCAGACGGCGGCGTAGAATGTCGTCAGGATGCTGGATCTTGCCGCAGCCGGCACACGCTAGATTGCACTGCAGCAGCGGCTCCAGCTCGAGCACGAGCGGATACTTCTTCTCGCCTTTGACCTTCTTGCCGGCAACGTACTTTGCGACGGCGATCTTCTGTCGTAGGGGCATGCTCATCGAATTGCTCCCTTTATGGTTGCCGTTCGGGTCATCCTTCGACAGAGCTTGTCCCGAGCGAGCCCTGAGCGTAGTCGAACGGCTGAGTCGAAGCCTTGGCGGCCGTGGCGAGGGCCATTGCCGGAAAGAGATGGCGGTAGAGATGGTAGTTGATATAAAAGTCGCCCGGGAATCCGGTCCCCGTGCACTCCGGCTCGTTCCACGTTCCGTCGGGCCGCTGCCGCTCGCACAAATATGCCAGACCGCGCGCGACCGCCGGATGTTGCGCCGATCCAGCAAGTTGTAGGGCAAGCACGGCCCAGGCCGTCTGAGAGGGGGTGCTCGTGCCGATTCCGGCAAACGACTCGTCGGCGTACGAATGGCAGCTTTCGCCCCAGCCTCCATCGTCGTTCTGCACCGAAATCAGCCAGGTGGCGGCGCGCTCGACCATGTCGGAGCCCGTCTTCAGCGCGGTCAACGCCGAAATGACGCACCAGGTTCCGTAAATATGATTGACGCCCCAGCGCCCGTACCACGAACCCCACGGCTTCTGAGTTTTTCGCAAGTACTCCAAACCGCGCGCAACCTGACGGTCCGCCGTGCCGTAACCAAGCGACGCAAGCATTTCGAGCACATGCGCTGTGACGTCCTCAGTCGGCGGATCGATCATTGCGCCGAAGTCCGAGAACGGCATTCGATAGAGCAACTCTCGCGTGTTATCGCGATCGAAGGCTGCCCACGAACCGTCGCGGCAATCCATGGCGAGCGTCCAGCGCCGCGCGCGCTCGACGGCCGATTCAATCGCAGAGCGATCGCCGCCTTCGAGCAAGGCCAGGACCACGATCGTCGTATCGTCGATATCGGGATAGGCATCGTTGTCGAACTCGAAGGCCCAACCGTTGCCGCGCGTCTCCCCGCACTTCATGCGCCAATCTCCGGGCGCGTCGTCCGGAATCTGCTCGCGCACCAGCCACTCAACCGCGCGCCGCATCGCCGGATGCGAGGCGTCGAATCCCGCGAGCGCGAGAACGCGCACCGCCCAGGCGGTATCCCAGACCGGAGACATGCACGCAAGGAATCGCCATCCATGCGCATCGTCGATCGTGAAGCGCTTCATGCCTTCGATGCCTTTACGCATCACCGGATCGTCAACTGCGTGCCCCATGAGGTTTAGCGCGATCAGCGAGTAGACCCACGGCGGCTGAATGCCTCCCCAGCTCCCGTCGGCCTCTTGGCGTTCGATCACCCACTGCGCGATGCGGCGCTGCGCCTCGTCGCGGTATGGTTGCTTGCGCATGCGTTCGTAGAGTTTCAGCAGACGCTCGACGTAAAGCAGCCAGTGGCGCCGACCAGTGACGCGGTGCATCTCCTTCTCGGTTCCCGGGACGACCATCTCGCTGACGTCAACGCCAAGCTCGCGCACCGGCTTCTTCGAGATTACGATCGTCAGCGGCGCGACGGTGCCGCGTGCCCAGCATGCAAAATCGTAAAGATTGAACGGCATCCAGAGTGGAAAGTAGACGATCTCCGGCGGCAGCGACGGTACCCCCGACCAAGGGTAGATGCCGAACAACGCAAGCCAGATTTTGGTAAAGACGCGCGCGTTGACGACGCCACCGCCGCGCACGATCACCTCGAGTGCCTTGCGCATCTCGTCGCGCTGGGGATCCACGCCCAATACTTTCAGCGCGACGTATGACTCGATCGTCGTGCTCAGGTCGGCCGGGCCATCGTAGTAGAGCGCCCACGATCCGTCGCTACGTTGGTTCCCCAAAATATGCGCGATCGCACCAACGCGAAAGTCATCGTGCGGCAAACCCAAGAAGCGAAAGAGCAGCACGTGTTCGGCCGTCATCGTTACGTTCGTCTCGAGCTCGCCCGACCACCAACCTTCGGTAGACTGTTCTTGCAAGAGCCACCCTGTAGCACGCTTCAGGGATCGCTCGACGTCAGGGTGCGGTGGAGCAGCAGGAGCGGAACGTGGAGGTGGAGCGACGAGCGGCCTCGCGGGAGAGTCGATCGCATCCTGTGAGTCGAGCAGCCATGAGGCTGCGGCCTTTCCGCTTCTGACGGCCGATTCCATCGTATCGGCCCAGCGCGTGTCGGTCCACGATCCGGCGATCGCGATCGCAGCGTGCGCGGTGCGTTGCGAGGTTCGCGCCGCACCGACGCGGGGTAGCCACGTTGCTTCGGGATTGCGCGTGACGGCACTACGCATGAGGCTAGCATTTTTAAGTGCAGGCAGGAAGGCTTGCACCTCGCGCCACGCCAGCGTTTCGAGCTCTTCGGTCGGCAAGCGCATGTACTCGTCTGCCGCGCTGATGCTGCAGCAGAGATAGCCCGGCGCTTTTTCGAAGATCCACTGCAGCGGCGAATCGAGCGCAGCTGCGAAGTCGAAGCCAAGGTTCCCTCCGTCGTGCCAGAGGTGGACGTCGACAATTGGATACGCGTCATACGCGTCGAGGTTCTCGATACCGTAGCGCGACGGATCGCCGAGAATGCGCGCAACCTGACGAGGTGGCACCGCTAACACGACGGCGTCAAAGGCAGCGGTGTCGCCCTTCGACAGGCTCAGGGTGACACCGCTGCTCAGGGTGACACCGTCGATATCGATCGCGTCGACGGCAAGCACCGCAGTAGAAGTGTGGACGGCATCGAGTTTTGCTGCGGCGGCAGACGCGAGGTGCGCGAGTGGAACTTTCGAGAACCCGAAGCGAGCCGCTCCGGCGTCGCGCAAGAACGCGGTCTGCAACACGAAGATCGCGTCGGCGGCGGCGACGCGATCGTACGGTGCGTTCAGTGCGGGGACGAAAAACGGATCCCAAAAGGCGCGGCGTTCGCCCAGCCCCTGCCCGTGGCTTTGTAGCCATTGCTCGAAGGTTTCGTCATCCTTCGACCGAGCTTGTCCTGAGCGGCGCAGGACGGACGCGAGAGCGCGGGCGATGCTGAGCTTTTCTCGGAGCGTTAGAAACGGGTAAGTTGCAAACGACTCCAACAGATGAAACGGCGCGCGCAAGGCGCCGGATCGGAGCCGTCCGCTTCGACCGTCGCGCGAGAGAATGCGCGCATCAAAGCGGTCCTGCAAGCGCAACTCGCGCTCCATTCCGACGCTGCGTGCGAAGCCGATGAACTGCTCGCAGCAAGCGAGAAAGACGTGCTGGCCGTTGTCTACCTCAACGCCGTCAATCTCGAACGAAGTGGCGCGGCCGCCGAGTAGACGGCTACGTTCGAAGAGCTCTACGCGGGCACCGGCCTCCTTCAGGGGCAGGGCCGCCGAAAGACCGGCAAGCCCGCCGCCCACGACGGCCACCGATGGGCTAGTGCCGCCGGAGCGCGGGAGGCGACCGACGGCTACGCGCTCGAGAGCCACGATCGCACGACCACACGCAGCTTTTCCGTCTTCGAGAGCGCGGCGCGCGCTTTTAACGGAAGCCCGGGATCGCGCTCGATCTTCTTCAACAGCTCCTCGTAGATGCCGGCCATCGTTTGAACGCAGGCGGCCGGACGGCGCGGGATGTAGCGAAGGACTTCGTATCCGCTGGTAAAGTAGGTCCGCGCCCGCGCGACGCTATATGCCACCAGTTCGCCCCAACCGGGGTAGATCTGCCCGTTCTCGAGCGCGGGCTCGGGAATCCCGAACCGGCGAAGCTCATCCTGCGGAAGATAAATTCGCTTCATATCTACCGCGTCTTCACGCACGTCTCGCAGGATGTTGGTCAGCTGCAGCGCGAGGCCGAGATCGTCGGCCCGATCGAGCGCAACCGGATCGCTGAAACCGAAGATGCGGACGCACATCCTGCCGACGACCGACGCAACGAGCGTGCAGTAGTCTCGCAACTCCTCGAACGTTCCATACCGAGAGCGGCTGAAATCCATCTCGACGCCGTCAACGAGCATCTGCAGCTCGCCTTCCGGAATCGCGTAGCGGTCGATCGCCTCGGCGAGCACGCGCAGGATCGGATCGTCGCCGTAATCGCCGCGCGCCGCGCGGGTGATTCGCTCGCGATGAACGGCAAGCCGCGCGGGCAGGTTCTCGAGGCCAACCGTATCGGCCTCGTCGTCAACCTGGCGCGCGAAGTTGTAAAGCGCGTAGATCGCCATGCGCTCGTGGTAGCCGAGCGAGATAAAGCCCCAGTAGAAGTTGCCCGCCTCACGCTTGGCCATGTCGCGGTTGAAGCGCTCGGCCCGATGCTGCGCCGAATGCGGCACCGCGATGCCAAAAAGGGCGCGCTGCAGGTCAATCATTAACCGGGCCCGCTCCTCGAAAACGCTTGTAACGCGGCGCGCGCCACAAGCGAGACTTTAGTGGCCGTCGAGACGCTCGGTCGCTCATTCTCAGTTTTATACCCGATTGCCCGGATTGCATCGCATATTGCCAAGCCTCCCATACGGTAGAGCGAAAGTTGCAAGCGGAGTGGTCGCGGAACCGATCGTTCGAGCGCCTCGCCCGACGCCAGCAACGCGCGGGCCCGCTCCACCATGGCTTGTGCGGCGCCTGCGATTCCCCTGGCTTCAACGTCGCTATCCACAAGATATCGGCGCCCCATCCGTGCGTCGCGGCTTACATCCTGAGCGTGATTCGCGAGTTGCAACCCGATGCAAACGTCGTCGGAGAGCTGCTCCGCACGCTCGTCGTTTACGCCGAAGACCGCAAGCACCATCCTTCCAACCGGCGCGGCGGAAAGTTGGCAATAAGCGATCAGCTCGTCCCACGTCCGGTAGCGCGTGACGTGTTGATCCTGGACGTTGGCAGCTATCAAGTCGAGAAACGGCTGCGCCGGCACCGCGTGCCGATCGATCGTCGGCTGGAGCGCAACGAGCACCGGATGAACCGGTGGCGCTCCGCTGAAGAGTGCGTCGACCTCGCTGCGCCAGCGTTCGAGTCGGGCGAGTGCGCTTCCGTAGGGACTCTCGTCGCCGAGATCGTCGGTCGTACGGCAATACGCATATATTCTCGTCAGATCGCGCCGGGTTCCCGCATCCACGAAGCGCGAAGCAACGCTGAAATTCTCGTAGTGACCGCGAGTCAGGACCCGGCAGTGCTCGTCTGCGGCCTGCAAATTGAACGCCGCGCCATCGAACGTCACGGCAGCAGCGTCCCGCGTAGATCAGGCGGTCTGCGGGCGCCGACGCAAAACATCGCGATTCGCAGCGTCTCCGAGATCTCGCGAGCCAGCTCGAGCGCAGTATCGAGGCCCTCGTCTGCGGCGCGCAGGAATGGACCAGCGATACCAACCAGGTCGGCGCCAAGTGCGAGCGCTTTTGCGACGTCCAAGGCAGAGCGGACGCCGCCGCTAGCGATTATGGTTTCGGAGGGCGCCACCGCGCGCGCTTCGATCAGCGCACGTGCAGTCGGAATCCCCCAACCCGCGAAGGCGCCTGCGACCCGCCGGCGCCACGGCTCCACGATCCGGTAGCGCTCGACTTCGCTCCATGAGGTTCCACCGGCTCCCGCGACGTCGACGGCAGCCACGCCCACATCGAAGAGCGCACGAACGTCGGCAGCCGCAATTCCCCACCCAACCTCCTTCACGACGATCGGAAAGCCGGCGCCGCTGCAGAGTCGCCCGATCTGCGCCAGCAGGCCGCGGAAGCAGGTATCGCCTTCGGGCTGGAGCGCCTCTTGTAGCGGATTGAGGTGAAGCACGAGCGCGTCGGCGTGCAGCAGCTCGACGAGACGCCGGCATTGATCGACGCCGTATCCCTTGTTGAGTTGAACCGCTCCAAGGTTCGCAAAGAGCGCGGCGTCGGGTGCCAGCGAACGAACCTCGAACGTTTCGACCGAATCCGGCGACTCGATCAGCGCCCGGCCGGAGCCTAGGCCCATCGCAAAGCCGAGCGACTGCGCGACGCGCGCGAGTCGCCGATTGATCCGTCGAGCCTCGGGCGTGCCGCCGGTCATGCACGATATCAGTACCGGCGCCCCAAGCTTGCGGCCGAAAATTTCGGTCGAAGGATCCACGTCCGCGAGATCGATCTCCGGCAAGGCGCGGTGCGCGAAACGATATGCGCCCCATCCGGCGTCGATGTCCTTACCCGCAACGTCGCGTTCGATGTTAATCCGAAGATGCTCCGCCTTGCGGGACGGGGTCGCGCTTTTAGATCGCTCGTCGCGCAACGTAACGTGCAACTTCTTCCAAAACGGCTAAATCGTCGTGCCCAACGACATCACGCAGTCCGGCGACGGCACCGCTCGAATCGCGCTGTGCCAGGCATCGTCCCGCATCCCCAAAGGCGTGGGTTAGCTTCTCGGGCGCTTCCGCGATCACGGCACCGGCTTTCAATGCGGCCGCAGTAAGCACGGCGTCGCGAGCGGCATCGCCATCGCCGCACTCGATCGCCTCCAGGACGGCCTGCCCGACTAGCCGCGCGGCCTCCAATCGCGGCCGAGCGTTCGATACGTCACTGGCAAGGCTCCGAAACGCCAACGCATAGAGCGCGTCGCCGGCGTTGAGACTCTGACCGAGACCCCAGCGGGCCGCTATCGCAGCGGATTCGTCCGCCAGCTCATCGTGAAGCAGCAAGAAGCGATCGAAGAGATCGAAGGCGGCAGCAACCGGCAGCGCGTCGGCGAGATTCCCGTCGCATGCAGCACACGCCCACAGCAAGAGGCTCGGTCGAATCGGATCGAGGACGTACTCGGACGGAACTCGTTCTTCGATGATTCGTGCTGCAACCGAGCGACCCGGAAATGTGATTCCACGCAGGTACCGCGCGATGGAAGCGCGATGATTGCCTAGAGGAACGGCGTCACGGATCACGGTCATAGGTTTGGGAGTCCTTCGACCGCTCTCCGGATGGTTGCCTTCCGATATTCCGAGATGGAGTGATTGCGGTGCAGATCGGGTCGAACGAACACAAGGAACTTTTTTGCCGCTCCTTCATGGAATCGCATCGGCCCTACGATCCGCGGGAGTGGCCCTGGCCGCCGTTAGATGACGTTTCGCTGGCCCGATTGCGCGCGATTCCGATTTGGACCCTTGCCCTGGAAGTCGAGCTTGGTGCGGGCGCGATGTTGACCGGCTATGCGCAGACCGAGCGGGATCCGCTCGTGCGTAAGGCGCTCGAGCTGCAGGGCTACGAAGAAGACCGGCACGGTCGAATCTTGCAGTGTCTGATCGAGCGTTACGAGCTTTTGGTGACGCCGAACGTTCCCAAACATGAGCCGGTACGCCGGGCTTTTCTCGATTTTGGTTACGACGAGTGCGTTGATTCCTTCGCCGGTTTCGGAATTTTTCGCCTCGCGCGCGCCGCGCGCATTCTTCCCGAGGCGCTGACCTCGCTCTTCTCTCAGGTTCTCCTTGAGGAAGCACGTCATATCGTCTTCTTCGTCAACTGGATCGCCTGGGACCGTTTTCGGCGCGGCTTGCGCGGACCGGCGATGCAGCTCGTTCCCATCTTGCTCTCCTATAGTGCCGCAATTGGGCGGAAGGTCAAAGGCGGTGCACAGATCCAACGCGCCGAGACTCCGGCAGACGGGCACGACTTGTTCGGCGACGCGTTAAAGGACCTCACGGCCGCAAAGTTTTTGCGCGCGTGCGTCGAGGAGAACGATCGGTACATGGCGCCGTTCGATCCGCGCTTGCTTCGCCCGCGCGTGATTCCGGCCTTGGCGAAGACGGCGCTGGCGATCGTCGAGACGATCGAGCGTTTGCGCGCAGCCTTTCCGAAGTCGGCGCCGCGTTCGACGACGTGATAGTTAGAACTTGAAGTAGATAAACGCCGGGGAGATTCCCGGCCACGAGAGCATCATGAGCGCGAGCAGCAAACCAGCCAGCGTTCCGGCCTGCGCGATCGGACGCAGTCGCGGCCAGGTTGGATCGATCTCCAGCCGCTCAAGCAGCAGGCGCGCGGCGCCGAAAGCGACGATGCCGCAACTCAGTACGGCCTGCCATCCAGACAGCAGCAACGGTCCGCTGCCTCCCGCAAAGAGCGCCCGATAGACGGCGGCCGCGCTGCCGAAGCTGGGCGAACGAAAGAGCACCCACGCCAAGCTGACGATGACAAACGTAAGGACTACCCGCGCCACCATGACGAGTCCGCGCACGGCGCTTCGTTCGTGTCCGATGCCCAGGACGCGTTCGATGCAGAGCATCACCCCGTGGAAGGCGCCCCACGCAACGAAGGTCCACTGGGCGCCATGCCAGAGGCCGCCGAGCAGCATCGTCAGCATCAAGTTGCGCAAGGTTGACGGAAGCCCGTGACGACTGCCGCCGAGCGGAATATAGAGATAATCGCGCAGCCAGGTCGAGAGCGTGATGTGCCAACGGTGCCAGAAGTCGGTGACGCTCGTCGCTAGGTACGGCATCCGAAAATTCTCCGGGAAGACGAAGCCGAAGAGACGAGCGCAGCCGATCGCGATGTCGCTGTACCCCGAGAAATCGAAATATATCTGCATCGAAAATGCAAAGAGCGCGCTCCAGGCTGCGGGTGCGCCCGGATGGGCCGCAATCGAACTCCAGTATGCATTTGCGACGCCCGCGAACTGATCGGCGATCGCCATCTTCTTCACCAGTCCGAAGCCAACGCGCGCCAGACCATAGCTGACGTCCTCGGGGCCGGGCGCCCGCCACGCAAAGAGCTCGCCGAAGAAGAGTCCGGCGCGCACGATCGGGCCCGCAAGCAGCTGCGGAAAGAAGGCGAGGTAGAGCGCGTAATCGAGCGGCTTGCGAATGGCCGTGAAGCGGCCGCGATAGACGTCGACGAGATACGAGATGCTTTGGAACGTGTGGAAGCTTATTCCAATCGGCACGAAGAGCGAGACGATCCACGGATTTTCGTGCATTCCCAGCAGCGCCGCGACCGTGCCGCTTGCGAAATTCGCATACTTGAAACTGCTGAGAAAACCGAGGTTCGCCGCAATACCGAGCGCCAGCAGCAGGCGCTGATTACGTTGGCCTCGCTCGCGCGCGCGCTCGAGGCCGAGCGCGATGAGGAAATCGCTCGCGGTCAGGATCCACAAAAAGAGCAGATACCATGCGTTCCAGCGGGCGTAAAAGTAGTAACTCGCGATCAAAAGCACGTAGCGCCCCGCGCGGCGGGGGAGACCGTAAAAAAGCGCAGCCACGATCGCTAAGAAAAGCCAAAACTCGTACGACTGAAAACGGAGCGGGATTCCGATTCCGATGAGCTCGCCGTACCAAGAGTGCGCGCGAGGTTCGCGGCGCTGCCCTGGCGTTGATGACGGCAAGCTCGCTGGAATTGCCGCGGTTCGCAGCGCCCGATCTGCAAGCGCTTGCCGCACGTCGCGTCCCAGCAATCGGCTAAAGAGCCGGCTTCCCGTGGCGTTGAGGTGATCCTCGTCCGCAAAGAGCTCGGGGCGTTCGAGAGCCATGTACGGCGCCGCGCCGATCAGGCGGGCGCCATGCTCGCGCGCAATCTCTAGAAGCGAACCGCTGGCTGTCTGCGATGAATTCCGATGCACCGGGCGCGTGGGAATCCGCACGAAGAAGACCGGAACGCCGGCCGCTGCATAGCGCGCGACGATCGGTTCAATCCATTGCTCTCGATAGCGGGCATAGGACGGGCTCGGCTTGGGAACGGCCAGGATCTGCGTTGCGATCGCGCGGCGCCGATCCGCTGAAAGACCTGCTGGATAGACGATCGTGTTCGTTGCAAAATCCGTCCGCAGCCGCGCCAGCGATTCGCTGCGCGGATGCGCCGCGAGCGGATCGAAGGCCGGCTCGCCGCGCGCTTTTGCGAGCTCGGCAAGGCGCGCGCGGGGATCGCCGGCGAGCGCTTGAAAATCGTCGCGCAACTCCGGACCGCGCCAAAAGAGATCGATCCCGTGTTCGATTCGCTCGCGAGGATCGGAGAACGAGCCCGCGAGTTTGGGAATATCGGCAAGACGTGTTTGGAAAACGACGTACCGCAGATCGAGCGGCCGTTCGTCCCCGTCGAGACTGCCGATCGCGCTATCGTCGTCGGCGTACGTGTCGACCGCAATGACGACCGCCCGGAGACGATCGTGCCGAGGATCGATTGCTCGGACGAAAAACGGCCAGGTGCGCGGCGTCGTGCCCGGAAGACCGCCGTTGAGAAAGCGCAGCCCCCCGCTCCTAGCGCCGGCAGCAGCGGGATCGAGACCTGAATAGATTCGCGAATCGCCGAGCACCAAGATATCGGTGCGCGGCTGCGCGCGGAGCGCTCGAAACGCGGCGATCGCGGCTTCGAAGCTCCCGGTGCTTGAAGCCGGATCGAGGACGCTGAGGTAAAGAGGGGTGCGAAAGGCGATGACGTCGGCGGCGACAAAAATCGCTATTGCCGCCACAATGAGAAGAGCGACCGTCCTCTTCTTTGCCGCGTCAAACCGAAGATGCACCGCAACGTCCCTTGTTCGAGGACGGGTTAGAGGCCTTTAGAAGATGTCGGCCACCTTAGCCATGCGCAATCCGCCGCGAGTCGACCACGGGCCGCCGGTTGCGCTGATTACGATCACCGTGATGCTCGGACTCATCATGGCGATCATCGACAGCACGATCGTCAACGTCGCCATCAGCACGATCGGCGGCAACCTGGGCGCGACCGTTGACGAGGTTGCCTGGGTTGCCACCGGTTACATCCTAGCCAACGTCGTCATCATGCCGCTTAATGGATGGCTCACCGCGCTCTTCGGACGCAAGGCTTTTTACGCCGCGTCGCTGGCGCTCTTTACCGTTGCGTCGTTCTTCTGCGGCACCGCGCGATCTATCTGGGTTCTCGTTTTCTATCGCATCATCCAAGGCATCGGGGGCGGCGCGCTTCAGCCGACCGCCCAGGCGATTCTCTTCGAGACGTTCCCGGTCGAGCGCCGCGGCGCCGCGATGGCGATCTTCGGCATGGGCGCGATGGTCGGCCCCGCGATCGGGCCCACGTTGGGAGGATGGATCGTCGACAACGCGAGCTGGCCGCTGATCTTCTACATCAATATTCCGATCGGGATCGCGGCTTTCCTAATGACGCTGGCGTTCATTCCGAGTCCGAAGTACATCGCCAAACCGAAGGGCGGCATCGACTGGGCCGCGCTGGGCTTATTGACCGCGGGGCTGGCGTCACTGCAGTTCGTTCTCGAGCAGGGCGAGCGCGACGACTGGTTTCAATCGCAGACGATCGTGCTGCTCAGCGTGGTCTCCGCCGTCACGCTGATCGTTTTCGTATTGAAGACGCTGCGCGACAGGTACCCGATCGTCGATCTGAACGTCTTCAAGTTCAGATCGTTCTCGGTCGGCTCGGTCTTGGGCGTGATCATGGGTTTCGGACTCTTCGGAACGGCGCTTATCCTGCCGCTCTTCTTTCAGACGTTGCTCGGCTTCACCGCGTTCGACACTGGTCTGGCGCTAATGCCGGGCGCGCTTTCGACAGCGCTCTCGATGCTGATCATCGGACGCCTGCTCAACTACATTGACGGCCGCTGGTCGATCGTTTTCGGAATGCTGCTTTTTGCTTGGTCGAGCTGGCTTTTGGGCGGCATGACGGTCCAAGCCGGATACTGGGACGTTTTCTGGCCTCGCCTCGTGCAGGGCTTTGCGCTCGGTTTTCTCTTCGTTCCGCTGACGACGATCTCGTTGAGCGACGTTCCAAGAGCTGAGCTTGCCGGCGCAACCGGGGTCTTTACGCTGCTTCGTCAGCTCGGGGGAAGTTTAGGCATAGCCATTCTCACGACGCTGCTGACGCACCAAACGGCCGTCGCCTGGAACGTCCTTGCTTCCGGCGTAACGCAAACGCATGGTTACACGACCGGCGCGCTAACCCAAATGGTATCACAGCAAGCCTCGATGATCGCCTACAACTACCTCTTCCGCGTGACGGCGCTCGTCTTCGTGCTCACGACGCCACTCGTCTTTCTAATAAGGCCTAGCTCGGGGCGCGTGATGATGCCCGCCGCGGTGGCAGAGTAAAGCGCGCTCCCATACCGCTCACGAAACGAGCCGGCGGGCGAGAGGGTCCAGAGCCCGCGAACGCCAGCGAAGCTCGTAGTGCGGTTTGCGAAAGAGATTGCGCAGCTTCACCGCGACGGACTGCGTGCGCACGACCTCCCGGGTGAGCTCGTGATGGCGCTGCAAGCTGTGGTTCAGACGCTCGAGTGTAGATCGTGCGCAGGGCGGATGCGAACCGGTGAAAGGCAGCAGACGCGGATAGACCGGGGCAAAATATCGAACGACATCGAAGGCGGCGAGCTCCTCTTCGCGGAGCACGTTTCCGGGCGCCCCGAGCGACGAGTAGTGGCGCCCCTTCTCGGCATGCCGGCGCGGCTCCAGCGTGTGACCGTAGTGCGCATAGATGTAGGGCAGCGCTATGCGTTTGCCGCTTAGACCTTGCAGCTGCTCGTGGACCGCGCCCTCCCATCGCACCTGCGGACCATAGCGGAAGAACATCATGCGGCGCTCGATCGACGTGTAGTACGAGAACGACCCGAAGAAATGCCAGGTGTAACCGTCAACGAAATCGTACTCGACCGGAACGCGATCGAGATGCTGCGCGATCGCGCGCGCGCCGATGCCGTGCACCTCGTCGGCGTCGATGAACGCGACCCAACGTGCGTCGCAGCGTTGCGCATGCAGCCGCATGCAGACGTTGCGGGCGGAAGCGAATCCGGAAAACGGCGTGCGATCGACGACGAGGCGATCCGTCCGGCCGAAGTGACTCGCCGCCAGAGTCGCTAGATGCGGCGAGGGATCGGGGCCGTTGTCATTGACGATCAAGAGCGAGGCGACGCCGGCGATCGATTCGAGCATCGCGCCCAAGAACGGCTCTTCGCGCGGGCCCAGAATCAGATGCGCCGCAACGTCGGTCATGCGGCTCTGATTCGAAGGCTTAGCGCAGCCGTCATTCCGGTCGCGCAATCAGAGCCCAGGCCGGTGCTACCGAATCGGTCGTCCTAGAGCCAAGCCTACGACAGCACCCTAAACGCGCCCGAGGCGCAAATTTCGGCGATGCGCTCGTTACTCAGTCGCAAGAACTCCTTATTGGCGTACACGAACGGCTCGCCCGCCCCGGCTGCGTCGTAATGAGCCTTCGCCCCGGGATTGAGCGACGGCCGCTCCTGCAGCGTCTGATTCTTGAAGTTTACGCGATAGGTACAACGCGCTGCAAAGAGGTTTACGTCTCCGCGGGCGTTGGCGTAGCCGCCGTAGATCGGTTCGAAGGATTGGTCGACCAGGTTGGTCTTGGTCTTCCGGCCGATTTCGAGAACGGCGATTGGCGGGCGCGAGTCGTCCATTGTAATTATTATTCTTCGTCGGGGTGAAAGCAACCTACGACGTGGGGATTTGTGCGGAGCATTGGTGCGAATGCGTTGCAGACGTCGGTCACGCGCACCGTGTAGATGCTCATCGTTAAGCGTAGCGGCCCGTTAGCCTTCAGCGAGCGCTTCGATAATACCAGCGCAGCACGCGCAAGGCGCGCATCGTATTCCACCGGCTCGCCTCGCCGGCTGCTTCTACCGGGAAACCCAGCCATCAGGCTCGAGACCGCGCTTCGAGGTCAGCAACACGGGGAGTCCGAACGTAGCAAGGTCGAAGAACGCGCGATGCCGCCTCTGCGCCTCGCAGTCGACGCGCGCGTAATCGCCGAAGATACGCGAGGCATCGGGCGCTACGCGCGCGCGGTGCTCCGGCGGCTCGCGGCGCGCGACGACGTCGAGCTGACGCTTCTTGCCGATGGTCCTTTTCCGCAGCGGCGCCGCAGTGCGTACGAGCGCGCCCTCGGAAGCGATGCGTTCGTGGTCGGCGCGCGAGCGACGCGCAATCTCGACGCGATCTGGCATCCCGCCAACGGCACGTTCTTCGCATCACTGCTTCCGAGCGTCGCAACGATTCACGATGCGGTGCCGTTTCGTTATCCCGATCCCGATCCGAAGCGGCGCGCACACGTGCAGCAGCCCTTTCTCCGCTCGGCGCGCTCGGCGTCGCGCGTCATCGCAGTCTCGCGCTTCGGGGGTGCCGAGCTGCACGAGATGCTGCAGATTCCATTCGAAAAAATCGAGGTCATCGAGCACGGAGTAGAGCCGTCGTTCTCGCCCGGGGCGGCCGAGCCGCTTCCGCCTGGACTGCGGCTACACGAGTTTCTGCTCTTCGTCGGCGACCCGATCGCCGAGCCGCGGAAGAACTTCGCGATGCTCTACGAGGCGTATCGGCGGGCGTGGGATGCCGGTGACGGGCCCGCCCTGGCCGTTGCCGGGCCTCGTGCACCCGAGCTTCCGGGAGTGGTCCATATTGGAAACCTCGGCGACGATCTAACCACCGTTTCGAACGAATCGCTGCGAGCCTGTTATCGCGGCGCGCTGGCACTAACGCTCGCCTCTTACCACGAGACGTTCGGCATGCCGATGCTGGAGGCAATGGCCTGCGGAACGCCCGTCGTTGCCTCGCGCGCGAGCTCCCTGCCTGAGATTGGCGGCGATGCGGTGCTCTACGTGCCGCCCGACGACGCCGGAGCTTGGGCTGCGGCGCTACGCAGCATCGTTGAGGACTCCGCACTACGCGACCGGCTGCGTGCCGCCGGGCCGGTGCGCGCGAAGCTCTTTAGTTGGGATGAGAGCGCGCGCCGCCATTTGGAACTCTTCCGCGCGGTCGCCGGATGATTAGGCTGGGCATCGACGCCTGGAATCTGCCTGGGGATCACCGCGGGATCGGGCGCTATCTGCGCGAGATCCTTCGCGTCTGGTACGAAACGCAACGCGTTGACGTAACGCTAATCGTTCCCGAATGGCATACCTGGACGGTCCGGCGGCGCTACTTGCGTGAGGTCGAGGAGCGGCCTTATCGCGTCGTTTCTCGGCGTTGGCACGGGCGCGCCGGCCTCGATGCCCTATGGTTTCCATTTAACGGCTGCAGTTGGACGTACTTTACGCTCCCGGCTACTGCCACGCTGCACGATGCTTCGAACTTCGTCGTCGCCGATTACGCACCGGAGACGCAAACGATCTTTCGCGCCGCGGCGCAGCGTTGCCACGGCCTGATCACCGACTCGCATTTCGCGCAGGGCGAGCTTGCACGCGAACTAGCCATCGCGCCGCAGCGCCTCGTACCGATCCCCCTCGGCGTCGCGCCGCCCCGACCAGCCGTTCCGGTCGCTGTTGACATAGACTCCTTGAAGCCATATGTGCTTTACGTCGGAACGGCCGAACGGCGCAAAGGGTTCGACACCTTGCTTGACGCGATGTCGCTGGTCGCAGCCGCTCGCCCCGATCTCTCGCTTGTCGTCACGTCACGCCTCGATGGCTTTGCTCCACCAGCGAATGCACGCGTTGTGGAGCTAGGATTCGTCGACGACGATCTGCTTGCGGCGCTCTATCGCGGCTGCACGCTGCTGGCCTTTCCATCGCGCTACGAGGGATTCGGCCTTCCCGTGATCGAGGCGATGAGCTACGGTGCCCCAGTCGTCGCCTCGGACGCGTCCTCGGTGCCTGAGGCGGGCGGCGAGGCAGCCTATTACGTTCCTCCCGGCGATGAAGCGCAGCTTGCGGCGGCGATCTTACGCGTCGCCGGAGACGCCGCCTTCGCGGCCGAGTTGCGGCAGCGCGGCCCCGTACACGCGGCAAAGTTCACGTGGGAACGCACCGCGGCGCAAACGCTCGACGTGATAGAAAGCGTACTTTAGTTCTCGATCTTGTTGACTACGCGAAGGCTGTTATAATACAGCGTGAGCATCGTGGTTCGAGAACGAATTTGAGCAGCGCCACGCATCTGGCGACCGGCGTCCTGGTGAGTGGCGGACGGCTGCTCATGGTCGCTTCACGCTACCCCAACCATCCGCAACCGCTATGGAACCTGCCCGGTGGAAGACAACTACCGGGCGAGCTGCTCGAAGAAACGGTCGTGCGTGAGGTTTTCGAAGAGGCAGGTTTGCGCGTGGATGCCGGCGAGGTTGCGTACGTCAGCGAGAGTTACGACGGCGAGCAGCATTTCCTGAACGTTACTTTTCGAGTCACATTAGTGCCTGCGCCCTTCGGCTGCGCTCAGGATAAACTCCGCGCAGTCCTGAGCGAGGCGCGCAGCGCCGAGTCGAAGGGTCGGGATGACAGGAGCGAGGCGGTAACGGCGGGCGATCATGTGGTTGGCGTGGAGTGGGTGCTGCTTAGCGAGGTCGCCGAACGCATCGTAGTTGCGGTAGTTCGCGAGCCGTTGGTCGAGTATCTGCGCGGATCGCTCGTAAAGCGCTATGCGGGGTTCCACCAGGCGAACGTCACGATCGAGTGGCCGCCGGATTCTCGCTAATCCTAGCGTTCCAGCGCTCGCGCTCGAGCGCGTGCGCGATGACGTCCACGGGCCTTCCTTGTACCGTAGCGCCGCGCGCTAGCGTCCCTCGATCGTCAAAACCGTTGCGCTGCAAAACGGCGCGCGAGGACGCGTTTTCGGGAAGGCAATAGGCTCGGATTTCCCTTAGGCGCGCGCGAGAGAACCCTTCTTCTATTAAGGCCGCCACCGCCTCCGACGCGATCCCCTTCCTGCGATGAGCTCGCACGACGCTGTATCCGATCTCACCGGTAGTGCGGTTCGCTTCGGAGATCCGCATCGAAACCCAGCCGAGGGGTTCGTGGTCGCCGTCGTAGTGGAGCAGCCACTCGAAGCGACCCGCGGTTCCGGCAGCAAACCGTTTGGGACGGGCGCCGACCATCCGCAGAAACTGCGCGCGATCGAGGTCGGGCAAATCTTGATAGTCGCGTAAATCCGGCTCTTGGAGCACTTGCCAGAGCAGTTCGGCATTTGTCGACGTTACCGGTACGAGGCGCAAGCGTGCGGTCCGAAGCGTTCGCATTCTCACCGCCCTAGCCGTTCTCGCGAGGCGCGTGATGAGAGCGGCGATGGATCTCGCTGCCGCGTATGCCGGAAAGGCGCCGGCCTGGGTAGACTTCACCGCAACGGTCGCGTCGCCGCCGCGATTCTTCTATGGGTCGCGCACTCATGCCATGCACGAAGCATTTGACGTGCAGAGCAGCGCGGGAAGAGTCGAAATTATCGACAACGTCGGGATCGCGCCGCGTTGCCCCGTTCGGGCCGGCGATCGCATCGAGGTACGCGGCGAAATGGTTCACGATCCGGGTCGTTTGCCAGTAGTTCACTGGACGCATCACGATCCCGGCCACCACCATCCCGACGGCTTCATCCGCCTGCATGGGCGGCTGTACGCATAGGAGCGTGCGCCTGCAAGTGCAGCAGCTCTGGTATAGTAACGAACCGATAGCCCTGGCGTTTTAGTGTCTCGACGATTAACCGCGTCGCCTCTACGTCAGCGCTGCGATCGCATAACCGCGCCGCGGCGTGCTTGGTCGCACAGATGATGCCTTGATTGCCGTCGTGCAGGTCGATGATCGCTCCATCGCCGGCGTAGCGCAGCACTCGCGCGGCAATGACACGGGCAGGCGGATATTCCCAGTCGTTAGGCAGCGGCACGGACCACATCACCGGAGTGTACCCAAGCTTGCGGACTTCGCCGAGCACGAGCCAGTCGCGCGCACCGAAGGGCGGCCGCATGATCCGCGTATGCACTCCCGTCGCGGCGAAGATCGCCGCATCGGTGCGTTCGAGCGTTCGGCGCAAACCGCTCCCGTCGTAGAGCAGAAGGTGACCGTGACTCCAGGTGTGGTTCCCGATCGCATCACCGCTTTCGACTTCCCGGCGCACGACGCGCGGATAGGCGGCGACGGCCCGGCCTACTACGAAGAACGTCGCGCGGACGTGCTCGGCGCGCAGGACGGCGATGATTTGTTCGGTGTACGGCGGGTTCGGCCCGTCGTCGTACGTCAGCGCGACGACTCGCTCGTTTTTTGGTCCGCTCACTAGCGTTTTGCCGAAAATCTGATTTGCCGGGCTTTCGGCGATCTTATACGCCTCGACTGCTACGATAGCGATCAGCGCGAGCGCGAACGCCGCTCGTATTGCAAGACGCCTCTTCACGTCAGCCGTGCATGCCGCGAATGCGCGCCTGCGCGATCTCGACGTTATGCCGAAACTCGTCGGGGCCGAAATTGCGGAAGTCGCTCACGATTTGCTGGTAGCGCGGATCGGCGACCTGCGTGCTCTGAACGTGAAGGAAATCGCTCGGCACGCCTTTGGAGAGGTCGATCTGGAACTGGCGGCTGGTCGTGGTCGCCCAGTGCTCCGGATTCGTGAAGGTGACGGTTCGCTCGCCATGCTGGTAATCGACGACCTGTCGTACGAAAATCGTGTAGTGCGCGTTTGCGTTTGGCAAAGGCTCGCGGTTTACCAGCTGCCAAATGCCGTCTTGGGTAAGCCGGCCAAAGAAAAAGCTGACGTCATAGACCCGTGCCGCCGGCGCGGTCACCGTGATCTCGTGACCTTTAGTGCCGCGTATCCGGTAGACGAAAGACGAAACACCCTCGACGTCGGACATTCGGTACTCTTCTTCAGAGATCGGCGGTTTAACGTACCTGACCGTCATTCGCGCGTAGAGCGCGCTCGGAGCTTTCTGAGCGTGAATGACCGGGCCGAAACGGCCCATCTCTCCCGCACCGTAGATGCGCCAGCCGAGGATTAACATTACGGCCGAGACCACGATGATGAAAATTCCGATCGGGAAACGGCGCATCTCAGTCGCTGACCTTTGCCGGCGTCGCCGCTTCCTGGTCCAGCAGCCGGTTTACCAGCCGGTCCGCGAGCGCGTTCTGCTTGCGTGGGACGTGTCTGACGTCCACCTCGCTAAAGTGACGCAGGAGTTGACGCGCGCGGTTGTAGAGCGGCTGCAGACCGGCGTGCTTCACGCGATACTCGCCACGCAGCTGCTTTACGACGAGCTCGGAATCGAGGCGTACGCTCAACCGCAGTATCCCTCGCTTTGCCGCAGCCTCCAAACCGAGCACCAGCGCCGTCCATTCGGCCACGTTGTTCGTCGCGATTCCGAGGCACGCGCCGACTTCTTCGAGCAGCTCGCCGTTGGGATCGAGCAGCACCGCGGCGCTGGCTGCCGGTCCGGGATTGCCGCGCGAGCCTCCGTCCGCAAAGAGCGTCGCTTCCATTCTCCGGCCTTCGCCGATGCGCAGGCATAGACCGCTCGCTTCGTGGGTACAAACAAGCGATGAGGTACATAGCGAATCTCCCGAGCAAGGCGGCGCTAACGGCGGCTCTGCTCTGCGGGCTGCCGGTCGCCGCGGTTGCCACAACAACGTCGACCTTCTACGGCATCACCGTTCACGTGTCGGCGAATAACATCAAGGTGCAAGATCCTAAGACCAAGCAAACCCTGAGCTTCGTCATCGTACCGAAGTTCGATCAGGTCTTCTCGGCGGACGGCAAAACGACGTATCAGATGAACAAGATCAAGGCAGGCCAGTACGTCGGCATCATTTACGATCAGAAAGCGCTGGGCGCGCGGCATGCCGACAAAATCTACTTGCTCGACAATGCCAACGAAAAGATCGGAACGCAGTAGCAGTTGACGCTGATCTCGCGGGCGGCGCTTTCGCTCGGCAGCGGGATCATTTACTTGGGGCTCGCCGTTCTCGCGTTCGGCGGCCCCGCTGCGTTCTTCTCGCGTCCGCCTTTGATCGCACTCGCTGCAGTTTTTGCCGCGCTCTGTATCGCCGCCCTCTTTGCAGGCGGCAACTTGAGCCCCGGCGTTCGCGAGGACCGTGGGAATCGCTGGGTGATCGGCGCGATCATCGTCGTCGGGCTGCTCGGTGCGGTCTTACCTCCATGGACCGACCGCATCGGATTTTGGACGATCGATGGTGATGCGGTCCGCTGGCTCGGCGTCGCGCTGACGGCGATCGGCGGCACGCTGCGGCTCGCCCCGGTCTTTGTTTTGGGCGATCGGTTCAGCGGGCTGGTCGCGATCCAGCGCGGGCACGCCCTAGTGACGAGCGGACTCTACGGCGTCATCCGTCACCCGAGTTATCTTGGCTTGCTGGTGAGCTCCTTAGGTTGGGGCCTCGCCTTTCGCTCCGGCGTCGGCGTGCTCTTAGCGGTCCTCTTGATCCCGCCCGTCATCGCTCGCATCCGCTCCGAGGAGGCGCTGCTGCGCGCGCAGTTCGGCGAGCAATACGACGCTTACCGAGCCAGGACGTCGCGACTCGTTCCGGGTCTTTATTAGTTCATTTTATACATTCTTCATACTTTGCCGGAATGACCTCGTCAGCATGAACTACGCAAGTTACTCCGAGACAAAGCAACGCCTCACGCGCCTGCCGGCCACCGCCCTGCGCACCCTTGCCGCCATCTTGGGCGCGTTCGTCCTTGCCTTTTTGTTATTCAATATAGATGCAATGAGGGAAGGGTTGAACTCGACAAACGCCAGCCTGCACTTCACGAATGCTCAGCTTCGCCTCACCAACGAGCAGCTTTACCTCACGAACGCTCAGCTTCGACACACCAACGAGCAGCTTAGTACGACCAATCGTCAGCTACATCTTACCAACGCGCAGCTGGGCTCGACGAACGGCAAACTCAACGGCTTGTCAAAGACAAATGAATCGCTCGGGTCAACCAATTCCAAGCTGCAAGCAATGGCGGGCGAGCTGGCCGCGATGCGAAATAGTCTGCGGCAGATGACTCAGAAGATCGTTCACGCCAAGCTTCTCTTTTAGCTGTTCGTCGGGCGTCATCGGCGCGCAGGCGGCTTTACAGCGCGCAGCTTCTCGCGCGCCTGACCGATCCGCCGCGCGCGCGTCTCCGGTTTCTTCGCCGCTTCAATCCATTGCACGTATTCCTTGCGGTGCGTGTACGACATCGCGTCGTAAGCGCGCCGCTCGGCAGCGGTCATGTCTTTGGCGAAATCCGGGGGAAGGGCGACCGTCCGTTCCTCGCGGTCTATTTCGAGCGACAGCGTGATACGGTCGCCATGCTCGATGCGCGCCGCGCGCCGAACCGTCGCGGGAATGCCGATCGAGGGCCCCCTGCCCATATCGCAAATCGTCGTCCGGTGCTCGACGCCGTTGACCGCGATCCGCACCGGAACCCGTATCCGGCCGTCAAACGCTTTCATGACCGAATCCGGGACGCGGACGAACGTTCCCGACGAGTCGCCGACGCCTTCCAAAATCGCACGGAATCGTTTCGCCACGTCAGGCCCGCTTCCACGCGAGCACGCTTGAACTCCCCCAAACGGAGCGTAACCGGGGCGAACCGAAGAAGGTAGCGTCATCCATGATCGAACGGGTCATTGCCGCCGCCGCGATAACCCTGCTTGGCACGACCTCTTCTGCGCTCGCCGCAGACCAGGCGGCGCCGCAAACGGCGCAATCTGGGCCGCTTTCGCCGGCGCAACGGATCTTCGACGAAGCATTCCGCCGCTGGCAGACCTATCCGGTTCCGCCGTATGCGATCTGGACGGCGACCTGGCACATCAGCGCGATTCCGATGGGCTTCTACACCGGAACAAACTCCGCCGTGGAAGTCCATCGTTACGCGGTGCGACTCGCCGACGGTATGGAGAACGTGAGCGATCCGATACCCAGCGGAAAACTTCCGCCCGCGATGATCTTGCCGGAGTTTCTCGGTCCGTTCGCTTGGGTGACGCGGTCGTCGGTGCGCGTTGCGCCCGCCGGCGGCGGGGCTTCGATGCTCCCCGACGTTGCCGGTTTTAAGACGATCGCACGGGTCGTCGCGGTCGCCAAGCCTTCCTACGCGATTGGAAATAGCGCGCAAACTCCGCCCATCGAAGAGGTCGAGGGACACGAGACCTATCACTTGCGGTTGGAGCCGCGCGACGATCCGCAAAAACATAACCTGCGTGATCTTTGGATCGACGTGCAGACCTACGACTTGCGGAAGGCCCACTTCGTCGGAACCTACAGGCCGACGCTCCAGGCTCCGGTGAGTCCAACAGACGTTACCGTCTACTTTCGCAACGTGCTTGGCTGCTGGGTCGTTACCCACGCGATTTGGACCTATCAAAACCCTCCCATGTCATTTAACTTCGACGTGCAGAACAACGAGATCGGGCTGCCGGCGACGCTCCCCGACTGGCTTTTCGATACCGCAGAATACCGAAAGCATCAGCTCGCCGGCGAACCCGATTATCTCGGCATGCTGCTCGATCGTCTGCGCAAGGGCGGTGGGTAAGGCAGCCGGGTTCGTCGAATCCGCACCCCGTGAATCGCGCATTTTTTGCGGCGTCGGTCGCCGTCGCTCTCGCTTCGTGTAGCGGCTCCCGCGGTGCGGCGCCGAGCGGTACGTTGCCGCAGATCCTCGCCGAACATCGTCACACAAGCTCGCACTACATCAAGCACGTCATCGTGATGATTCAAGAGAATCGCAGCTTCAACAATCTCTTCGCGACCTTCCCCGGAGCCGCCGGCACGACGCACGGCAAAGAGAAGGTCGGAGGCAAAACAAAACAGATCCCGCTGCAGGTTGCAAGCCTCGCCTATCCATGCGACTTCGGGCACTCCTACGCGGGCTTCATCGGCGATTATGACGGCGGCAAGATGGACGGCTTCAACCTTCCGTCGGGCGGCAAGCAATGCCCGGGCCCGGCCGGCAAGCGGCCGTACCAGTACGTCAATCCGCAGCAGATCGCGCCGTACTGGGATATCGCTAAACAGTACGTGCTCGCGGATCAGATGTTCCAGACGCAAGGCAGCGGAAGCTTTACCGCGCATCAAGATTTGATACGCGGCGGCACGACGATCGATCAAGCCCAGACCGAAAGCCTAATCGATTATCCAACTACGCATCCGTGGGGATGCGACGCTATCGCGGGGACTTCGACGACGTTGCTCGTCTGGACCGGGAGCGGCTTCACGCGCACGAAGGGGCCTTTCCCTTGCACCAATCAGTTTCCGGGATCGGGCGCGTACTATCCGACGCTGCGCGATCTGCTCGATGCCAAGTCGATCTCGTGGAAGTATTACTCACCGGTCGTGAAGCATGGCGTGGGCGGGTATTGGAATGCGTTCGACATGATATGGCCGGTCCGCAATAGTGCGGAATGGGGGAAGAACGTTACGACCGCCGCGCCCTGGCAGAACCTTATCTTCCAGGACATCAGCTACGGAACGCTTCCGGCCGTCTCATGGCTGATTCCCGACGACTCGAACTCCGATCACCCCGGCGTCGCTAACGACAACGGCCCGTCCTGGATCGCGAGCGTCGTCAACGCGGTCGGGGAAAGCTCGTACTGGGACTCGACCGCGATCATCGTGGTGTGGGACGATTGGGGCGGCTTTTACGACCAGGCGAAACCACCGCAGCCGTTCGATCATTGGGGCGGCCTCGGATTTCGCGTGCCGATGCTCCTGATTTCGGCCTACGCGCGTAAAGGGACGCAGAGTCAGGGCGGCTACATCTCCAACACGCAGTACGAGTTCGGCAGCATCGTAAAATTTATCGAAGACAACTGGAATCTCGGCCGTCTTGGAACCACCGACATGCGCGCGACGAGCGTCGTAGACTGCTTCGACTTCTCGCAAGGACCGCGCACGTTCACTCAGATTCCGTCAAAATACTCGCGCGAGTACTTCCTTCACCAAGCACCATCTTACAAACCAGTCGATACGGAGTAAAGAGCTCCCTATCGCCTGCGCGAAGCGCAGTCCTAAGCGAGGTCGAAGGGCAGTCGATACGGAGTAGCGGTTCCGCCCTCGGCGTTGTGCGATTGGGTAAGATGGACGCAGCGGGTGGTAAAAAATCATGGCAAGGGGACACCAAATACGAACAGTTTTAAGGAGAAACCTCGATGCGCTTCCTCCTCGTGCTCGCGGTCGCATCGGTCGTCACGATTTTCGCGGCCGCAGCTGCGTCCTACGCGGGCCAGACGCCATTCGCGGCGGCCGCGCCCGATGTTCCCGTAAGTCATCAAGACCGAGTCTACGCCGCGGAGCAGTATTCGAACACTATTTCCGTTACGGATCCCGTCGATAACAAGCTGCTGGGCGTCATACGGCTCGGCGATCCGAGTCCAGCGAGCTTGAGCCCGCTCTATGCGGGGCAGCTGCTCGTCCACGGTATGGGCTTCTCACCCGATCGTAAGACGCTCGCCGTCGTCGCCATAGGTTCGAACTCCGTTTCGTTCATCGACACGCAAAGCAACGCCGTCAAGGGCGTCGCGTACGTCGGGCGTTCCCCGCACGAGGCGTTCTTCACTCCGGACGGCGCCGAAGTTTGGGTGACCGTTCGCGGCGAGAATTACGTCGATGTTCTCGATGCGAACACCTTTCGCGAAAAACTGCGAATTACGGTGCCAAACGGACCGGGAATGACGATCTTTTCGCCCGATGGAAAGTACGGATACGTCTGCTCTTCGTACACGCCGGAGACGGTGGTCGTCGACGTCACGTCACACGCAATCGTCGGACGCGTACCGCAGGCGAGCCCGTTCTGTCCGAACATCGCCGCCACGCCCGACGGTTCACAGGTCTGGTTCACACTCAAAGACACGGGCCGGACGCAAGTTTTCGACGGGCGGCCGCCGTTCGCACTCCTCGAGACGATCGACACCGGGCCGATTACCAACCACGTCAACATCGTGCACAACGCCGACGGCACCTTCGCATACGTCACCGTCGGCGGCCTCAACGAAGTGAAGGTCTATCGCACGAGCGATTTCGTACAAGTCGCCACCATCCCGGTCGGCAATCTGCCGCACGGGATCTGGCCTTCGGGCGACGGAACACGCGTCTACGTCGGGCTAGAAAACGACGACCAGCTCGTCGCCATCAACACGCTCTCGAACCACGTCATCGCGACGATACCGATCGGCCAGGCGCCGCAGGCGGTAGTCTACGTTCCGGGCGCCGTGCCGCAAGGATCGGGGACGGCAAACCTGCAGCCGCTCGGCCTGGCCGGTCAAGCCGTCCATCTCGCACTCACGTCTACGTCCGCCCGCGGACAATCGAAGCCCGATACAAGCGTAACGCTCTTCGATCAAGGCCTCGTGCAAGTGCTCGAAGCCGCCGTCACGGGCCTAGAGCCAAAGCAAGCGTACGTCCTCGCGTTTGCTACGCGGCCCAACGGAACGGGCACAATCGAACCACTGACGCGGTTCACGACCAATTCGGCCGGCAGCGCCATCGTCAACGCGATCGGCCCGATTTGGCAAGTCGTCCGTATGCAAGAGGGCGCTGCACGGCGCTACCTTGTGATTCTCCGCGCCGGCTCCGATGCAGCGGCAGCTGCTCCGGTGCAAGTTCAAGTCCCGTAACATTATAGGAGTGCAGCTCGTGGAATTTACGACTATTCATAAAACCGAGCTCAAACCGTCAGGCTCCTCCGGAGCCGGTTCGCGTATGAAGAACGTCGGAATCGCAGGGCTAGGTAAAATGGGAGACGCGATCGCACGGAATTTGCTCGATCGCGGCTACCGCGTCTCGGCGTGGAACCGGACGCGCGCCGCCGCCGACGAGCTTGCCGGCGCCGGCGCGGTCGTCTGCGAGACCCCCGAAGCGCTAGTCGCTGGTGCAGATGCCGTCGTCGTGATGCTCTGGGACGATGCGGTTGCGCGCGAGATCACGCTCGGCCGGATCATTCCGTCGGCACGAAAGGATCAGCTGATCGTCGAATCCTCGACGCTGTCGCCGCAGATGTACCAAACGCTGGCGCATGCTGCGCAGGAACGCAGCGTGGATTTTCTCGCGTGCCCGGTGGTCGGCAGCGTCGATAGCGCGCGCACCGGCAGCCTCACGATCTTTCCCGGCGGTTCGACCACGGCATTGGAACGCGCGCGCGAGCTCTTGGCCGCGATGGGTTCAACCGTGACGTTTACGGGATCGCCCGTTGCGAGCGGCTTTCTGAAACTTGCGAGCAACTCAGTCTTGGGAGTCATCGCCGATTCCGTCGGCGAGTTGTTGCGCTTGACCGAGAGTGCGGGCGTCGACCGCACGCTCGCCATCGACACGATCGTGCATGCGTTCGAGCGCGCCGGCGGAAAGCGCCAGCAACTGATCGATCGCGACACGGAGCCTCGCTTCTCCGCGAACGCGTTGCTAAAGGATCTCCGGCTCGCGAGAGACGCGCGTCAGAGCGTAAACGCCCCCGGCGAGGTTATGGACTGCGTGCTCGAGGACTTCGAAAAAATGGTCGACCGGGGCCTCGGCGATCGGGACTACATCGCGGTCGCGCTCGAACACGAAGTGCTGACGTAACTCAGCCTAAGCCGAGCCACTCTTCCTTGGCCTGCGCGAACTCGTGATCGGTCAGCACGCCGGCGACCGAAGCGACGCCGACGAATTCCTCGCGGCGCGGTCGGTTTAAACCTTGCCTACCGCCGCACAAGACCTCGTATTGCCGCCGAAGATGACGGCAAGACCGCAGGCGGAGGTAAACATGCGGCGGTTGTCATGCGGCACGCCTTCGACGAAGGCATAGCGCTGCGCCGTACCTTCAGGATGGCGATGACCGAGGTAGCCGATGAAGTACTTCGCCCGAGCAAAGCGATAGGGGCCTTGAGCTTCGCCTCCGCAGGACCGGTCGAGATCGTCTTCCTTGGGATTCACATCGGCCGTCCCCATTAGGTAGACTACCTGCCGCTTTACGTAGCGCGCTTCTAGATCGGCCGAGGTTCCGGTGACATAGCGCGGCGCGCTGCGCAAGCCGTAGCGCCATTCGTTGAAGTCGCTGCAGTTGCTCTGGGGTTGCGGACGCCAATCCGTAAAATAGAAGTACGACGACGGGTTGGAGACGATCAGACGTACTGGGATCGGCCCATTATCGATCTGCGGCGCTTTCGCTACGACGGCGTAGCGCTGGACGATCTGCCCGCCCGCGGAATGTCCGACCACGACGATCTCGCGCAGCTTCGGAAAGCGCCGTCCGTCGGAGAGCCGCGCGATCATCGCATCGAAGACGTCATAAGTACTGATCGGCGCGGGCGCGATCGCATCGGAGCCACCCGGCCACTTCGAGCTCCAGTAGAGCGTCTGCGCCGATACGTTATGACCGGCAAGCTCGCCTTTCTCTACGAACTGAGGCGCGATCACGAGCGTGTCGTTCAGGACATGCGCAGCATTGGCCGCGATCACGCCGGTGTCATAGTAGTAATCGGCATCGCGTAAGACACCGTGCACGATAATCACGGCTCGAGTTACCGACGCATCGCCATCCAGCGACGAGGTCCCAAAATAGCGCGCATAGCCGCTGCCAAGCGCCGTGCTAACCAAAAACTGACGATCGGCAAGGGCGCCCGCGTTATCGGGTTGCGGGGTGGTGGTGACCGGAACAGCTACGCCGCAGAGCATTACGCCGAGCGCTGCGACCGCGAAACGGAACACGCTATTCGTAGTCGGGGGCGAAGTAGCCGCCGTATTGGTGCATGAAGAAATCGGGGCCCTTCGGCGCTTCGATCTTCACGAACGGGCGGGGTTTCTGCGAGAAGTCGAAGCAATCGGCTGCCGGCGAGGTCGCGCGCCTGTCGGCCGCAGCGAGCTGGCCGAGGCCGAAGAGATCCTCGGCGAACCGCAGCACGCCGGCGGTTTCGTACTGCACGTGCGAAACGTAGTTCCGCTTGGCGTACGGCGAGATCACCAGCAGCGGAACGCGAAAGCCAAGCCCATCGTAATCTTTGAAGGGCGGCGGCACGTGATCGTAGAGGCCGCCCCAGTCGTCCCACTGGACGAAGATCGCCGTCGAATCCCAGAACTTGCTCTTGCCGACCGTATTGACCAGCGCGGAGACCCACGATGGTCCGTAGCCACCCCAGCAGTTCACGTGGTCGGAGTCGTCGCAGACGGGCGTAACCCAGGTGAAGTTGGCGAGCTTGCCGGCGCGGACGTCGGTGATGAACTTCCAATTCGGGGTGATGACGTCTTTCTTCCAATCGGGGCCGTAATAGATATGCTTCACGGCCTGATAGGCCGACCATTCGCTAGCGTCGCCGCTCGATGCGCTCCCGAACTGGCTAGCATAGAACCTCCAGGAGAGGTGCGCATTGTCGAGCTCGTCGCCGAGCGTTTGGTAATCCCAGCACGGCGTGATGTACGCACCGTATCTCCGGTCTTGCTTGATCGTCTGCACGACGTCCGCCTCTCCGCCCGGGCATCCCCACGCGCCAAACGGGAGATTGATGCTCGAACCCGCTTGCGCCGCAATGATGTACTGGTGCGCCACGAAGCTCTCGTCGAGCTGCGACTGAAACATCTTGTCGGCGAGCACCCATTGGTGAGCCATGTCGAAGTACGGCTTCGACTCGCTATGCGGCACGTACACGTACATCGGACGCTTGAGGCTCGCCGGGGCGTTCTCGTGACCCTCGCGGTCGAAGCCGTTCATGCGGCAATCGGTTCCGGGTACTTTGCCTTTTGCGTTGCAGTCGAGAAACATCGCCGTGGACGAGTGGTCGAGGATGTAATAGGCGGCGAGGCCGGCAGGCTGAAGCCGGACCGTCCTGCCACCGGAATCCTTTCCGCTCGCGACCGTATCGGCTCCCGGATACCCTTGGAACAGGTTGTCGAAGCTGCGGTTCTCCTGCACGATGTAAACGATGTGCGTGATCTTGCCCGCGCCAGTCGTGCTGAGTGCATGCAACGCCGCTCCGTTCTGCATATACGGCAATATGTGGTCGCCTTGCGGCTGTCGAAAGGGCGCACCGGCGGCGCAACCGGCCAGGAGAGCAAGTGAAATGAGGGATGCGTAGAATTTATTCATAGTCGGGTGCTTGATATTCTCCGTATTGGGTCATGAAGAACTTCGGCGGCAGCGGCGCGGCGATCTTGACGAACTTGCGCGGCTTTTGCGAGAAGTCGAAGCAATCTACGGCAGGCGAGTTGGCGCGCTTGTCGGCGGCGGCGAGCTGGCCGAGGCCGAAGAGATCTTCGGCAAAGCGCAGCACGCTGGTGGTTTCGTACTGCACGTGCGAAACGTGGTTCCGCTTAGCGTACGGCGAGATCACCAGCAGCGGAACGCGAAAACCAAGGCCGTCGTAGTCTTCGTAGGGGGGCGGCACGTGATCGTAGAGGCCGCCCCAATCGTCCCATTGCACGAAGATCGCCGTCGAATCCCAGAACTTGCTCTTGCCGACGGTATTGACGAGCGCGGCGACCCACGAGGGCCCGTGGCCGCCGGGGCAGTTCACGTGATCGGAATCGTCGCAGACCGGCGTGATCCATGTGAAGTTGGCGAGATGTCCGTCGCGCACGTCGGTGATGAACCGCCAATTCGGCGTTAAGACCTTCTTCCAGTCGGGCCCGTAAAAAATGTGCTTCACGGCTTGATAACTCGACCAGAAGCTTGCATCGCCGCTCGAGATGCTGCCGAACGTGCTGGAGTAGAATCGCCACGAGAGGTGGGCCGCGTCGAGCTCGTCGCCGAGCGTCTGGTAATCGAAACACGCTAGCTCTTGTCCTCCGGTCTCTCGGTCCTTGCCGATCGTACCGACTTTCGAGCCGCCCCCACAGCCCCAGTTCCCATCAGGAAGATCCACGCTGGACGCGGCCTGCGCGGCGATGACGTACTGATGGCTGACGAAGCTCTCGTCGAGATGCGACTGGAACATGCGGTCCGCGACCACCCATTCGTGCGCCATATCGAAATACGGCTTCGAGTCACTATGCGGAACGTAGACGTACTCGGGATATTGGACCGGACCACCTTCGCTTGGCTCGCGATCGAAGCCGTCCATCCGGCAGTCCGTACCCGGAATCTTCCCGCGTCCATCACAGGCCAGGAACATTGAGGTGGCGGAATGGTCGATGACGTATTGATCCGAGAGCGGCACGGGTTTTAAGTCGATCGTCTGTCCTCTCGAGTTCTTTCCGTGGTTGACCGTGTCGGCACCGGGATAACCTTGGAAGAGGTTGTCGAAGCTGCGGTTCTCTTGCACGATGTAGACGACGTGCGTGATCTTGCCCGCGCCGGTCGCCGAAAGCGCGCGCAGCGCCGCGCCCTGACTCATATATCGCATAACGGTGTCACCCTGAGCCAGCTTGCCCTGAGCGGAGTCGAAGGGAAGAGCCGTCGAGCAGCCGGCCGGCACGATAAGTGCCGCTGCCGCGAGCAAACCGGAGACGAAAAAGCTTTTCAACGAGACGGCCTTTAGTTTATTCGTCGTCAGGGATACGGTAATCGTTATGCTTGTGCAGAAAAAAATTCGGACCTTTGGGGGCTTTGATCGGAACGAACCGTTGCGGCCCTTGCGTGAAATCGAAACAATCGCCGGCCGGTGAGGCTGCTCGCTTGTCGGCTGCGGCGAGTTGACCGAGTCCCCAGAGGTCCTCGGCAAAGCGCAGCACGCTCGCGGTCTCGTATTGCACGTGCGAGACGTGGTTTTCCTTTGCATACGGCGAGAGAATCAGCAACGGCACCCGAAAGCCGAGGCCGTCGTAGTCCTTGAAGGGCGGCGGCACATGATCGTAGAGCCCGCCCCAATCGTCCCACTGCACGAAGATCGCGGTCGATTTCCAGAACTTGCTTTTCCCTACAGTATTGACGAGCGCAGCGACCCACGAGGGGCCGTCACCTCCGCCGCAGTTAACGTGGTCGGAATCGAAACATTGCGGCGTTATCCAGGTGAAGTTGGCGAGCTTACCGGCGCGCACGTCGGTTATAAAGCGGTTCTGCGGCGTGATCACGTCTTTGAGCCAATCGGGTCCGTAGTAGATGTGCTTGATCGCCTGATAGCCCGACCAATACGAGCCGCCGTCGCTCGAGGGCGCCAAATATTTGCTCGTGTAGAACCGCCACGATACGCCGGCGGCATCGAGCTCGTCACCGAGCGTTGCATAGTCGTAACACGGAGTCTGCTGCGGACCCTTTGGGTTTCGGTCTTCCGTGACCGTGTTGACCCGGTCGGTGCCGCCACCGCCGCAGCCCCATTGTCCGAACGGCAGATTGACGCTCGACGCCGCCTGCGCGGCAATCATGTACTGGTGCCCGACGAAGCTCTCATCGAGCTGCGACTGAAACATTCGATCGGCCAAGACGCCCTCGTGCGCCATGTCGAAGTATGGCTTTGACTCCTTGTGCGGCACGTAGACGTACTGCGGATTCGGCGGACCGCCATAGGCGAGCTCGCGGTCGAAACCGTCCATCCGGCAGTGGGTGCCGGGAAGTTTTCCGGTCCCATCGCAGGCCGCAAACATTGACTGAGCCGAGTGATCGATATCGTACTCCGACGCGAGGCTCGTAGACGTCAGCGCGATCGTCTTGCCTTTTGAGTTCTTTCCCGACGAAACCGTATCGGCACCGGGATATCCTTGGAAAAGATCGTCGAAGCTGCGGTTCTCCTGCACGATGTAGATGACGTGAGTGATCTTACCCTCGCCGGTTTGCGCGAGATTTCGCAGCGAATCGCCCGCGGTTTGCGGGAACGACTGCGTCGCGTGCGTCGCGCACGCGGTCAGCGGCAGCAACGCCGCGAATGCGAGCGCCGATCTATTCGGAATCGCCATGCTGCGGCGGATGGGGCCGGTCGATGAAATACTGCGCCGAATGCTTCGACGAGATCGCCGTAAAGGGGCGCGGCGCTTGAGCGTAGTTCAAGACTTTACCGATGCTCGTGGCGCGCGCGTCGGTCTGCCCGGTCGCCTTGAGGTTCCAGTTGTTCTCGATGAACTTGAGGATGCTGCCGAACTCGAAGGGAATATCCGCAACGTAACCTCCCTGCTTGGAAGTGCCTGCGATCGCGTAGGGAGAGATGATGATCGCGGGCACGCGGAAGCCGAGTCCGCCGTACTTGTCCTGAAACGGCGGCACGGCGTTGTCGTAAAAACCACCCCAGTCGTCCCAGATGACGACGATCATGCTGGAGTTCCAGAACGAGCTCTCGCCGACCGCGTTCACGACGCTGGCAACCCACTCCGGCCCGTTGTCGACCGCTTCGTTGGGATGGTCGTTATCGTCGTCTTCCGGGATCACCCAAGAAACGGCGGGCAAATTGCCGCTGGTAATGTCGCCGAAGATGTTGGTCTCGGGCATCGAGACCTTCGTGCCCCATTCCGAGCCGTAACGCACCGGAGCACTCACGTCGAACGCGTTGAGGAGCGCGGCATCACAGTTGGGGCAGCCTTGGCTTGGGCTGCAGCTGCTCAGTTTGAAGCAGGGCGCGTAGTACTTCCACGAAACGCCCGCCGCGTCGAGCCGATCGCGCAGCGTCGTGTAGCCGCCCGATCCGTAGTTGGGAAAATCTTTCGAGCAGGGGAACGGGCCGCCGGTCGTCACCTGGCCGGAACTGTTGATCAGCGACGTCTTCACGCCGCCCGGCGCATCGCAACCCCACGGCATTCCGCTTGGCGTATCCACGAGACTTTCGGTGGATCCCGATGGCGTCTTGCACGACGCCGGCGACGTGATGCAAGTTCCCCCGCGAATTAAGTCCTGATGTGCGGTAAAGCTGCCGCTGCCTTGCGTCTGAAACATCGCGTCGGCCAACACCCACTGCTCGGCCATATCCCAATAGGGTTGAATCTGGCTTTTGGTCACGTATTGATACGGCAACGTCCCGGCGAGCTGACCTTGGCCGCATGCGCCGCGCCATTCGAGGTTGAACCCGTCCATTTTTCCGCCGTCATATGCGCGCTCGAAGGACGCGTGGCAGTGGGCAAAATCGTGGGGGTAGACTAGAGGCTGCTCGGTCAGCGTCACCCACTTGTCGACGTACTTGGTGCCACGTTTTATTTTTTCCTTACCTCGAGTTGCGCCGTTGGCGCCCGGGAACTTTGCGAAGAAATTATCGAAGCTGCGATTCTCTTGGACGACGATCACAACATGCGCAATCGGCGAAGTCTTTCCGCCCATCGCGCCTAGAGGCGTTCCGTTCGGAAGCGAAGACGTCCCGGAGACGCAGCCGCCGAGCGCGAGTAGCATCGACAACGCGCTCGGCCAAACATATAACGATGCTCGCTTGATAAGAGTTCCGTCCTATTCAGTGTCGGGCGGCACGCCCGAGGGTGGTTCGTGCATGAAGTAGTCCCGCGAATACGTCGAGGGGATCTTTACGAACTTGCGCGGCGCCATCTTGAAATCGAAGGCGTTGCCGATGCTCGCCGAGTGCGCGTCGTTCTTGCCGAGCGAGCCTAGGTTCCAAGTCTCTTCGATGAACCGCAGGATGCTGCCGAACTGATAGACGGTGTGGTCGACGTGGGCTTTGACATATGGCGAAACGATCAGCATCGGCACGCGAAAGCCCGGACCGCCCTGCCAGTTCAGCCGCGGCGGCGCGACGTGATCGTAGTATCCGCCCCAATCGTCCCAAACGACCACCACCGCGGTCGACTTCCAATACGGGCTCTCGCCGATCGCGTTGACGATCGACGCGACCCACGAAGGGCCGTTATCGACCGGCGTCGGGCCGGGCGTCGCGCAGAGGGCATGCTTATATTCCGAAGGATGATCCGAGTTCGCGCCGTCCGGCGTAATCCACGAGACCGCCGGCAGCTCGCGTTTGGCGACGTCGGTAAAGAAGACGTTCGAGTTTCGGGTGACGTTCTTGTGCCACTCCGAGCTGTCACGCACGGCTTTGATCGCATCGAACGCGCTCCAGATGCCGGCCGTGTCGCCGTGATCGCAACCCGTCTCCTTCTGCACCGCCATGGCGTAGAATTTCCACGAAACGCTCTTGGCATCGAGAAGGTCGCGCAGGGTCGAATACGTCAGGCACGGGAAGGGGCCCCCGAAAGGATAGACTTTTTGGCTTCCGCGCTTGATAATCGCCGTTCTCACGGAATTGTTGGCGTCGCAGCCCCACGGAAAGTAGCTCGGATTGTCAATCAGCGCCTGATCGGACGAGATCTGCGTGCCGGCCGCGATCAAATCTTGATGGCCGGTGAAACTTCCGCTCCCTTGGGTTTGAAACGTGTGATCGGCCAGGACGTACTGCTTGGCGATATCCCAGTACGGCGCGATATCGCTGGGATTGACGTACTGATACGGATACGTGCACACGGGAAAACCGCTGCCGTTGGCGTCCTTGCCCGTCAGGTCGAAGCCGTCCATCTTGTCGCCGTCACGATCGGTCATAAAGCCGGTATGAATGTGATCGAGGTCGGTATTGAAGTCGAAGTTGCCGCTCTTTCCGAAGCCCGAGCCGAAGAGATCCGTCTCCTGTAGAGGTACGCTCGTGGGTTTCAAGATTGGCGGCATGCCCTGGCTCGCACAGTACTGGCGCTCGGTCGGGGACATCTTCGCCGCCTTTCCAGTTTTCGTTCCGTCTGCGCCCGGAAACGTTGCGAAGAAGTTGTCGAAGCTGCGGTTCTCTTGAATCACGATAACGACGTGATCGATCGGCGTCGAACTTCCGGCCGCGCGAAACTCGTTCGTAACGATCGGCAGTCCGACGCCAGAGCTACCGCCGCACGCGACGACGCCCGCGACCATCGCGAGCGTTAGAAAGGCGAGAATCGCGCCGTTCGCGCGCATGGCTACGTGCTCATTCGGTGTCGGGCGGCGAGCCCGAGGGCGTCTGATGCAAGAAAAACGACTGCGAGTATTCTGACGGAATCACCTGGAACGGTCGTGGGGTCTGATTGAAGTCGAACGCGTTCTCGATTCCAATCGCGCGGCTGTCCTCTTGCCCAAGCGTCTTAAGATTCCAGTTATCTTCGATGAAACGAACGACGCTCGCCGTCTCGTATTGCGTGTGCTCAACGTGAGGCTGCACGTACGGCGACACGATCAGCATCGGGAACCGGAAGCCAAGTCCACCCTGTCCGTCGTAAAACGGCGGCGACACGTGGTCGAAAAAGCCGCCCCAATCGTCCCAAAGAATCACGATGGCGGTGCTACCCCAATACTTGCTCTTACCTATCGCGTTGACGATCGAGGCGACCCACGCTGGGCCAAAGTCGACGGCGACTTTCTCCTTATTGACCTCGGCGGGATGGTCCGAGTTCACGGCATCAGGCGTGATCCACGAGACCGCGGGAAGACGGCCGGCCTTAATATCCTTGAAAACGTTGGTGTCCGGCCAGGTCACCTTCGTCCCCCACTCCTTGCTATTGTATACCGCTTCGACAGCCTGGAAGGCGCTCCAAATGCCGGCATTGCCGCCGCTTACTTTCGTCGCGTAGAATTTCCAGCTAATCTTCTTAGCATCGAGCTGATCGCGAATCGTTGCGTACGTGAAGCATGGAAACGGCCCTTGATTACCGAGATACTGGCCGTTGGTTTCGATCAGCGACGTTTTTACGCCGGGCGGAGCGTCGCAGCCCCAAGGCCAATACGTCGGGTCGTCGATGACGCTCTCGTTCGAGTTGATCGCCGTACCGCCGGCGATCAGGTCCTGATGAGCCGTAAAGCTGAGGCTGCCTTGCGTCTGAAACGCGTTGTCGGCCAGCACGTATTGCTGCGCAACATCCCAGTAGGACGTAATGTCGTTGGGATCGACGTATTGATAAGTGTAGGTGCAGGTCGGGTGACTCGTCTTGGATCCGCTGCCGTTCGCGCCCGAATACGATAGGTCGAAGCCATCCATCTTGCACGGATTCGAGTCCTTCGGCTGCGAGGCAGCAGAGTCACAGTCGCCGAGGTAGCCGTGAACGTAATCGTGAGACAGGTCTTGGTCCCAATCGAAGTTATTCTTGAAACCCTGGCCAAGCAGGTTCACCTTGGTCAACGGCACGCTGGTCGGCTTTGTAATTACCGGCTGTTTCTTCGAGGCGCAATACTGCGCGATCGGCGTGGGCATCGGCTCGGCAAGGCCGACCTTGGTTCCGTTCGCACCGGGAAAATCGGCAAAGAGGTCATCGAAGCTGCGGTTCTCTTGAATCACGACGACGATGTGTTTGATCGGCGTGATTGGCTTAGTGCTGCGCGATCCGCCCGTTGAAGGTAGCAACCCATTCGGCGACGAGGAACCGCCGGTGCATGCGACGATACCGCCGCCCGCAACGATCAAGAAGAATAATAAACCGGCCGCCCGGTACTGCAAGCGCACCTCCATTCCAGCCGCGCGTACTTGGCCGCAAGGCGCCGTTGTCTCCTCTTTAATGACGATAAGATGACTTTGTTTATCGTTTAGCGCGAGCGGATTAGTCGTAGCTTTCGCGCACGGTTTCAAGCAGCATTTGACCGAATTCGACGATTTCGCCGTCGCCGTCGAGAACGTCGACGCCGAAGCCCGGATAAAGACTGACGAAGCGCTCTTGCTTCCATCGCGCGACCGACCAGCGATCGCGAGCGCCCTTCTCGTACGGCCAGGGCGGCATCCCTTCGCGGTCCGAGCGAATGTCGCGTCCGTCGGAGGTTCGGACGCGAACCTGAAAGCCCTCGACCCGGGCGATCTTCATCTCAAGCGTGCCGATCTTCACGGTTAGCTCGGATCCAAGACGGCGACTGCACCGCCCCCGCTAGTCATTTGAGCGGCTCCGCGCAACCAGCGAACGTCGCCGTTGCGCAAACCAACGCTATAGCCGCTTTGTAATCACCGCTCATCTAATAAAGTTGGTCGGGCTGACTGGATTCGAACCAGCGATCTCTAGTCCCCCAGACTAGCGCGATAACCAAGCTTCGCTACAGCCCGTATGTACGTTTCGCCGCCACCCTTCGACTCCGCTCAGGGTGACACACGTCGGGGTGACACACGTCGGGATGACACACGTCAGGGTGACACACGTTTTGCCGATTGTTTCTTCTTGCGCGAGCGAGTTCCGCCGACGGCCTCCTTGAGCGACGGACCCGCGACGAACGCCGGAACGTTGTGCGCGGCGATTGTGATCCTTTCGCCGGTCTTGGGATTGCGCCCCTCGCGCGCTCGGCGCGGTCGAACCACAAAACTGCCGAACGGGTTGAGCGCAACGCGATCGCCTTTACGCAACGCTCCTTTGATTTGGTTCAAGATGAAATCGACGATCTCACTCGCCTGACGCCTCGAAAGCTCCGCTTCGACGGCTACGGCGTCAATCACATCCGCCTTCGTCAACGTGGCATCTCCTCTATCGGCGGCACGACGGAGAAATCGTTCAACGGGGGCCGCCTGGCTGGAGTATACGCAGGCCGAATGGTCGCTCCTCCCCCCGACGGCGAGCCTAGCGCGCGAGAATTTCGCCGAGCGCGCGCAATGCCAGGACGTAGCCCGCCGTGCCGAGTCCGCTCACGACGCCGCGGCAAGCGGCTGCCGTCACGCTGGTACGGCGAAAGGCTTCGCGTGCCGCGATATTCGAAATGTGAACCTCGACGACCGGAATGCGGATCGCGGCGATCGCGTCGGCTATGGCATACGAGTAGTGCGCGTATGCGCCGGGGTTGATGACAATGCCGTCGCAGTTCGTCCGGGCCGCGTGAAGCGCATCCACGATCGCTCCCTCGCCGCTATACTGCTCGCAGCGAACCTCAACTCCGAGATCCTCCGCCGCCGCGGCGATCGCGTCGTTCAACTCTAAGAGCGTCTGGCGTCCGTACAGATCGGGCTCGCGCTCTCCAAGCAAGTTGAGGTTCGGTCCGTGTAAAACCAAAACGCGCATCGTTTCCGCTTCTTGGAAGGAAAAGCGCGCGCCTTCGAACCAGAGGCGCTCATGCCCGACAGGCTTGTAGCCGCAACGAACCTCGATGCCGGGGTCGCGCTCGTCGCTGCGATCACGACCGACCTCGTGGCCGAGATCAGAGACCGGCACGACCTCTGGCCGACCGCGACCGCGGCGGTCGGAAGACTGACGACCGGAGCGGCCCTTTTCAGTGCGAGTCTTAAAGGTAGCGAGCGCATTTCGTTGCAGGTCGCGGGGAACGGGCCGCTTCAGACGATCGCTGCGGAGGCGTGGCTCCTCGACGGCCGCACGGCCGGCGCCCGCGGGTTCGCGCGCAACGGACGCGTCGAGCTTCCAGTCGACCATCGCGGGAAGTTCGACGTCGCTGGAGCGGTCGGGGCAGGTTCATTGCAGGTCACGCGCTCGAGCGACGTTGGTCAGCCATACGTCGGCGTGGTGCCGCTACGATCCGGCGAGATCGGCGAAGATCTCGCCGTCTATCTCGCGCAATCCGAACAGATCCCGAGCATCGTCGCGCTCGGCGTGCTGGCTAATCCCAGCGGCGTCGTCGCCGCAGGCGGTATCCTCGCACGGGCGCTCCCCGGCGCGGACGAACACGTTCTGGCCGCGTTAGAGGCGCGCGCGGCGAACATGCCGCCGGTAACGCAGCTCATCACGCAAGGCGCCGATGCTCACGCGCTGCTTACGGCGCTGGCCGGCGACGTTGAGCTGCGTTCGCACCACACGATCGACGTCCGCTTCGCTTGCCGCTGCAATCGCATCAAGGTCGAAGCCGTTCTCCTCGGTCTCGGAGTCGAAGAACTCTTGGACCTCACGCGCGAGCGCGACCGCACCGAGGCGACCTGCGAATACTGCAAGACGCGTTACGTTTTCAGCGCCGAGGAGATTCGCGAGCTCGCCGAACGTCTCTAACTACGCCGCGTCGCGCGGGAGCACGCGGACGAAGCGGCGCGAGCCGACCGAAAGTACCGCCGGCGCGCCAGCCGTCCAGGCAGCGTTGGGGTCGTGTACCACCTCCCCATCAACCTTCACGGCGTTTCCGGAGATGAGCCGCTCGGCAGCCCGCCGGCTCTCCGCGAAGCCGGCCTTTACGAGAACCTCGGCGATTCGCCGGCATTCGCCGAGTTCTATCTCGTCGAGCTCGCCCGATGGAATCTCGCGGCGCTGGACCGTCCGTTCGAAGTACTCGCGCGCGCGCGCCGCCGCGGCCGGATCGTGATACCGCGCGACGATATCTTCTGCGACGCGCTTCTTCTCTTCCATCGGCTTGGCACGTCCGGCGGCTAGGTCGGCCGTAAGGCGTTCCCAATCGGTCGACGAGTAGAACGCTGCGAGCCGCGCATAAACGGCAATCAGCTCGTCCGGCATCTTCATCAGTTTTCCGAACTGTTCTTCGGCCGGCTCCGCGACGCCGACGTAGTTGCCGAGCGACTTGCTCATCTTCTTCTCCCCATCGAGCCCAACGAGCAGTGGAACCGTCGCGCAGATCTGAGGGAGCTGCCCAAAATCACGCTGGAACTGGCGCCCCAACAGCAAGTTGAAGAGCTGATCGGTCCCGCCAAGCTCGACGTCAGCTTCGATCGCGACGGAATCGTACGCTTGCGCGACCGGATAGAGAAACTCGTGGAGCGAGATCGGTGTGCCGGAATCGTAGCGTTCGCGGAAGTCGTTGCGCTCGAGCATCTGGGCGACTGTCGTTCTTGCGAGCAGCTTTACGAGATCGGCGAGCGAAAGCGGCGCTAGCCACTCGGAGTTGTAACGCACCTCGATACGCTCGAGGTCGAGCACCTTGCCCGCCTGCTCGAGATAGGCGCGCATGTTGGCTTCGATCTCTTCGCGCGAAAGCTGAGGCCGCGTTACGTTCCGGCCGCTCGGATCGCCGATCCGCGCAGTGAAATCACCGATGATCAGCGTAACTCGATGGCCGGCCTCGGCAAAACGCTGCAACGGATGCAGCACGACCATGAAGCCCAGATGAAGATCGGGACTGGTGGGATCGACTCCGAGCTTGACGCGCAACGGGCGCCCCAAACGCAGCCGCTCCTCGAAATCCGCGAAAGTTTCGACGTGCTCGAATTCGTCGAGCAAGTCGCGCGCGTCAGATAAGCTCACATTCGCAGCTCGATCAGCGTCACACCGGTCGAGCCTTCCTCTTCGTTGCCGTAACGCAGGCTTTTGACGCCAGCGTGGGCGCGCAGGTACTCCTGAAGACCGCGCCCGAGCATGCCCGTCCCTTTGCCGTGAATCAAACGCAGCGGAGAGTTGCCGGCCAACATTGCATCGTCGATCCATCGCTCGACGAGCGGCTCGGCCTCGGCGTAGCGCTTGCCGCGCACGTCGAGTTCGGCGGCGGAGCGCTGCGTGGCCGCAATTCGCGCGTCCGCCTGCACCGCCGATCGCTGCGCCGGCTTGGCAGCGCGGCTCTCGAGGCGCACGTCGCTCTTCTCCACCGAGGTCTTCATTGAACCGATTGAAACGAGCAACCTTTCGTCCCAATCTTCGACGATTATCCCTTCCTGATCGAGCGAAAGGATTCGCACGCGGTCTCCCTGTGCAAACGGCGTCTCCTCCGGCGCGCCCTTTTCGTCAGCCTGGATCCCGAGTTCGCGGCGCATCGCCTCGATCGTATCGGTTAGCAGCCGCGTCTGCGAGCGCGTCACTTTGCGCCCGTGCAGCTCGCGCACGAAGTCGCGTAGACCTTGCTGCAAACGCTCTTCGGCGCGCGCGCCGAAGCGTCGCCGCTCGGTCTCAAAGTCGTCGCGAGTTCGCCGTAGATGGTCGAGCTCGGCGGCCGGCCGCGCGGCGTTGCGCTTCGAGCCGAACTCGTTCCTCTCGCAGTTCGCCGTTACGCTGCGCGAGCTCCGTCAAAGCGGCCTCGTAGTCGAGCTCGCGCCGCTCCAGCAGCGCGCCCGCCCGCTCCACGATCTCGGGATCAATTCCCAGGCGAGCAGCAAGTGGAAACGCCAACGATTGCCCCGGCGTGCCGACGTCGAGCTCAAAGGTTGGTGCGAAGGTCTTTGCATCGAAGCGAACGCTGGCATTCGCAACGCCCGGCGTAGCATGCGCGAAGAGCTTGAGTTCCACCGAGTGAGTTGACACGATCGCGCGCGCGCCGCGGGCGAGCAGTCGCTCCAGCATCGCAATGGCGAGCGCGGCGCCTGCGCTCGGCTCCGTGCCCCCACCGATCTCGTCGACGACTGCGAGCGTTCGGTCGTTCGCGCGCTCCAGTATTTCTCGCATGCGTTCCAGATGAGCCGAGAACGTCGACGCGTTGGCGACGAGCGACTGTTCGTCGCCGATGTCCGCGATCACGCGGTCGAAGCGTCCGACGCAGCTCCGAGCGGCGGGAATCTGCATGCCGCAGTAGGTCATAACGACGAAGAGACCCGCCATTTTTAGCGCAACCGTCTTTCCGCCCATGTTTGGACCGCTGACGACCAGCAATCGAGTCGCATCGTCAACCGCTAGCGACTGCGGCACGGCGCGTTCGCCGAGCAACGGATGACGACCCTTCTCGACGGTAAGGATCGGCGAATCGCTCAGCTCGGGAGCGATGCTTTGGCTCCTGTGCGCAAGCTCGGCCTTTGCCGCCAGCAAATCGAGGCGCGCTAGCATTTCGACGTTCGCCTCGATCTCGGCGGCATGACTTCCCACCGAGCGCGAGAGCGCCTCGAGAATTCGCGCGACCTCACGCTCCTCTTCGATTTGCAGCGTGCGCACGCGGTTGTTCGCTTCGAGGACGGCGAGCGGCTCGACGAAAAGCGTCTGCCCGCTCGAGCTCGTATCGTGGACGATGCTCGGCAGGGTCCCGGCGAACTCAGCCTTGATCGGAATCACGAAGCGCCCGTTGCGGATCGTGACGAGTCGCTCTTGAATCGCCTTCGAGTATTTCGCCGAGCCCAAGATTGAGGTTGCGCGATCGCGCGCGTCGGCTTGCGCCTGCGCGAGGCTTCGCCGTATGCGCCCCAGGGCCGGCGAAGCGCGATCGAGCACACCGGCGCGTTCGTCGATCGCGTCGAGGATCGAGCGCCCGAGCTCGCGCAACGGCGTGTAACCGCCAAGCACGCTCGCGAGATCGGGGTTCCCGTGCACGGCTCGGTGAGCCGCAGCGGCGGCCGCGATAGCGTCGCCGATCGAGCGGAGGTCTGCGGGCCCCAGCGTGTGACCGACCGCCGCCGCCTCGGTGAGCGCGGCGGTTTCAATCGCCGGCATGACGCGAAAATCCGAGCCGGCCACCAGCAATCGCATCGCATCGGTGCGCAGCTGTTCGCGGCGAACGTCTTCGAAGTCGGGAAGCGGCGTTAGCTCGCGCGCGTAGGATCGCCCACGCTGCGTCCGCGTCGTGGCAACGACCGCATCGCGCACGGCGGTAAAATCGAGTGCTTCGAGCGTTCGGTCGTCAGTCAAGCTCATCCATGAACCCGACGGCTTAGGACGATAGTTTCGCGCGCACCAGCTCGTTCACGAGCGCCGGATCGGCTTTCCCGCGCGAAGCTTTCATCACCTGACCGATCAGGAAGCCGATGACGTTGCTCTTTCCCGCACGATACTCGGCTACGACGGCTGCGTGCGCGGCTAAGACCTCATCAACGAAATGCTCGATCGCCGCAGGATCACTCGTTTGGGACAGGCTCTCCCGCTCGACGATCGCCGCCGGCGAACCGGCGCCGTCCCACATTCGCGCGAGCAGCTCTTTGGCGATCTTGGAATTAACACGTTTGGTTTCGACCAGTGCGATCAGCTCGGCCAAATCTTCGGGCGACACCTTCGATTCGCCGACCGCCACGCCGCTCTCGTTGGCGAGCCGGGAGAGATCGCCGAGCACGAAATTGCTCGATTGCTGAGGGTTGCGGCTGCACGCGACGACGCGATCGAAGTAACTCCCCAGCGCGAAGTTATCGATCAGCTGCGTCGCTTGTTTCGGACCTAGACCGTAGCCAGCGGTGTAGCGTTCGAAGCGTTCCCACGGCGGCGCTCCGAGCGCGGCGCGGATCCGTGCGACGTCGGCGCTTGCTGGTTCCAACGGCACCAGATCGGGATCGGGAAAGTACCGGTAGTCGTGCGCCTCTTCTTTGCTGCGCATCGAGTGGGTCACTCCGTTGACCTCGTCCCATCCGCGCGTCTCTTGGACGATCCGGCCGCCTGAGGTGACGATCTCGAGCTGACGTTCGATCTCGCTCTCAATCGCCCGCTCTACCGAGCGAAACGAATTCATGTTTTTGATTTCCGTCTTCGTGCCGAGCTCGGCCGATCCGGCCGGCCGAATCGAGACGTTGGCGTCGCACCGCAGCGAGCCTTCTTCCATCTTCACGTCGCTGACGCCGAGCGCGAGCAGCGTGCGACGCAGGGATTCCAAGTAAGCTATCGCGTCGGTCGCGCTGTGCAGCTCCGGTTCGGAGACACACTCCATGAGCGGAACGCCTGCGCGGTTGAAGTCTACCAGCGAGTACGCGCTGCCGGCGATACGGCCGTCACCGGAACCCGCGTGCGTTGATTTGCCGGTATCTTCTTCGAGGTGAATGCGCGTTAGGCGGCACTCGCGCATCGTGCCGTCCTCGAGCCAGTACTTCACGACGCCGCCCACCGCCAGCGGCATGTCGTACTGCGAGATCTGATAATCCTTGGGCATGTCCGGATAGAAATAGTTCTTCCGGTCGAACTTTGAAAAAGCCGGAATCTCGGCACCGAATGCGACCCCGGCGGTTATCATGTGCTCGATCGCTCTTGCGTTGGGCACCGGAAGCGCGCCCGGCATGCCGAGGCAGACCGGACAAATCTTAGTGTTCGGTTCGCCGCCGAACTCGTTGAGACAACCGCAGAACATCTTGGTGAGGGTCTTCAGCTCGACGTGGCACTCGATGCCGATGACGGCCTCGTACGCGGAGTTCACGTGCGCGCGATTTCGAGCATCGGCTTGCGCGCCGCCGCGTGGCCGGTCGCGCGTTCGTAGGCGTGCGCGGCGCCGAGCAGCAAACGCTCGCCGAAGAGCGGGGCGCAGAGCTGCAGCCCGATCGGCATCGGCACGCTTCCGCCTTCCGGCGTGTTCCATCCGCACGGAACCGAAAGCGCCGGCAACCCCGCTAGCGCCATCGGGATCGTGTAGTAGTCCATCAAGTACATGCTATACGGATCGCTCTTCGCACCGAACTCGAACGCCGGACAGCTGGCCGCCGGACACGCGATCAGGTCGCACTGCGCGAAGGCCCCCTCGAAGTCGCGCGCGATGAGCGTTCGGGCCTTCTGCGCGCGCACGTAGTAAGCATCGTAATAACCGCTCGAGAGAGCATAGGTGCCGATCAGAATGCGGCGTTTAACCTCAGGGCCGAAGCCGGCCGCGCGCGTCTTGTCGTACATCGAGCGTACGTCCTGCGCATCCACGCGCAGACCGTAGCGCACGCCGTCGAAACGAGCCAAGTTGGACGAGCATTCCGCGGGAGCGATCAAATAATAGGTCGCGACCCCGTAGTCGGCGGTCGGGAGCGAGACCTCGACGAGCTCGGCCCCAAGCCGTTCGAGGTCGCGATAGGCCGCGCGATAGAGCGTGTCGAGCTCGCCGCCCAACGCTTTCGAATCGAACTCGCGCACGAGACCGATTCGCAACCCTCGCAAGTCTTCGAGCAGCTCGCTTGCGGTCGGCTCGACGGGCCGGTCGATCGAGGTCGCATCCATCGAGTCGTACCCCGCCATGGCGTCGTACGCCAAAGCGGCATCTTCTACCGTGCGCGTTAGCGGACCGATTTGATCGAGACTCGACGCAAACGCGATCAGCCCGTACCGTGAGATTCGACCGTACGTCGGTTTGAAGCCGACGAGATTGCAAAAAGCTCCGGGCTCGCGGATCGAGCCGCCGGTATCGCTGCCCAAACCGACTGCAGCCTCGTACGCGGCGACCGCCGCGGCCGAGCCGCCGCTCGATCCGCCCGGAACGCGCGTCGGATCGTAGGGATTGCGGGTCACGCCGAGCGCCGAGTTCTCACACGAACTGCCCATGGCGAACTCGTCGCAGTTCGCTTTTCCGATCGGAATCGCACCGGCTTCGAGCATCCGCGCGACTGCAGTCGCGGTATACGGCGCGATCCACCGCTCCAAAATCTTGCTTCCACACGTCGTCCGCGTGCCGTCCAAACACATATTATCTTTGACCGCGAGCGGTACGCCCGCAAGCGGCAGCGCTTCGCCCTTGCGCACGCGTTCGTCGACTCGGGCCGCTTGGGTGCGCGCGAGTTCAGCGAGCACGGTCAAGTACGCGCCGCAGATTCCTTCGACCGCGTCGACGTGCGCAAGCGTTGCGTCGGTAACCTCAAGCGCGCTGCACTCTCCGGCACGGACGGCGCGCGCGATTTCTGCGGCGCTCTTCTCGACAATATCCAAAGACACGGCGCGTCCTTACTCGGTGAGAATGCGCGGTACGCGGAAGAACCCGCCCTGCCGCTGCGGCGCTTGCGCCAGCACGCGTTCGCGGTCGAGACAGGGTGCGGGCAAGTCTTCGCGCGTCACGTTTCGGGACTCGACGACTTGCGCCGTCGCCGGGACGCTCGCGGTGTCGAGCTCGGAGAGCGCGTTGACGTGACCGAGCAGATCGCCGAGCTGGCGCCCGAAGATCTCGACTTCCTCTTCGGTTAGTTCGATTCGCGCGAGCTTCGCAACGTAACGTATGTCGATTGTGTCGGACGGCAAGTTTACGGATACTCCAGTTTGGCGAGTGCCTCCACGTGCCCGGTTTGCGGAAACATATCGAATGGTTGAACGGTGCCGAGCCGGTAGCCCTTGGCCACTAGGAACTTGGAATCCCGTGCGAGAGTAGCCGGGTCGCACGAAAGATACCAAATCGCCGGAACGCGCGCCTGCGCGATCGCGTCGAGCGTCGCTTCGTCGCAACCCTTTCGCGGTGGGTCGAGAAAGCACACGTCGGCTTCGTTCAGCGCGTCGCGCAGCTCCGGCGTGGCGCCGAGCCGTTCGACTTTTGCCGCTCGGAAGGTAGCTCGCTGCGCGAGGCCGTTACGCTGCGCGTTGGCAACGGCCTCCGCAATCGCCACTGCGTTCTCCTCGACGCCGATCACTCGCCACCCGTGCTTGGCAAAGAAGAGCGCGAACGTTCCGACGCCGCAGTAGAGGTCGACGATTCGCTGCGGCGTTTCGACGTAGGGCTCGAGATAAGCAAAGATTCGCGCGACCATTTCGACGTTGACTTGGAAGAACGAAGCGGCCGAGAAACGATAGCGCACGCCTCCAATCGTCTCTTCGATCTCAGCCTCGCCGCCGAGCGAACGATGCTGCCGGCCGGCGATCGCGTTGGCGCTGGGGAGGTCGAAGGAATTCGTTACCCCCGCCAAGCCCGGTAGACCGCGCAGTAGTAACGGCGCGGCGCGGCGGGCACTCTCCGAGCTGTGCGCGGTCGTGACGGTCAGAATGCTCTCTCCGCTCGAGTCCGCGCTGCGCGCGATCAGATGGCGCGCGTCGCGCAGCATCGTCGCCACCGGCTCCTCCGCGCGAAGAGCGTGGAGCGCAGCGAGATCGGCGTTGAGCTTCGGGGTTACGATCGGACAGGCGTCGATCGGGACGACATCGTGCGTTCGTTGGCGGTAGAAGCCCAGTGCGGGCGAGCCGCTGCGATGGTCGACGACCAGCGCCATCTTGTTGCGATAGGCTTGCGGCTCCGTCATGCCTATCGTCTCGCTAACTATTGCATCGTCCAAGCCGCCGATTCGCCGGAGCGCCTCTTGCACGACGCTGCGCTTCCACTCGAGCTGTGCGGGATAACGCAGCTGTTGGAGCTGGCACCCGCCGCAGGCTCCGAAGACCGGGCAAAACGGCCGTGCGCGCGCCGGAGATTCACGCAAAACTTCGATCAGATCGGCAACCGCGTAGCGCGCTTTTACCTCGCTGATTCGAACGCGGGCGAGCTCGCCCGGAACCGGGCCAAAACAAAAGACGACGACGCCGTCGGCTCGGCCGACGCCCTGGCCGTTGGCGAGAAGGTCCGTAAAGGCAAGCTCGAGTTCGACGCCCTTACGCAGCGTCGAGGCGAGGTTAGGCGCTGTTTCTTTGGTCGTCAAGCGCCTTGAGCAGCGAGTTGGCTTCGTCAATCAACTCTTGAATGCGCTGGGTGGTTGGGTCTTCGCGCCGGCCGGCCGCAGCGATCCGCAGCGAGAGATACGCCACGGTAGCACCCAGCGCGGCGACGCTGACTCCGATACCAATCCAGAAAAGCGTGCGCGCAAGTCCCCGCTCGTCGGCGCTATCGAGGCGCTCTTCTTCTTCCGGCCGTTGCGATTGCATGGGCTTATTCTTCGCGCTCGAGGTGCCGGTGAGCCTGTTTCGCGGGCACCGAACCGGCGGTCGTCAAGATCACGTCGTCGATGAACTGTTGCGTGGAAAGCTTCCGGTAGCCGTCGCCGTGCACGCCGAAGTAAATCCACAGCGTTTTCCCCGCGAACCCATCGAGATTCCAGCGGCCGAGCACCCATTCGGGCCGGTTGTTGACGGCCCGAAAGAGATTCACGACCACGTTGCCGCGATCGTCGAGCAGATCGGCCTCTTGGTATGCAAATGCGGTGCCGTTTTCATTCGAAAGCTGATAGAGTCGCGCCGTAAGCACTCCGGCCGGGGGAATCGTCACGCGCTGGCAGACGCCGGAGTTTCCGAGCGGCTCGCCCACGCCGCTTGGTACGCCGGAGTACTCTTCGTATCTGCCCCGGTACGGATGTTCGGTTGTGGCGTAGGCGTTGACGTCGCCGCATTGGTACCAGCCGCCGTCAACGCTTCCGCTCTCGAAGCTCGAGTTGGTCACCACATTGAGCGATGCCGATGATGAGGGACGCGAAGCGGGCAAACGCGGCAGGTTGAAGTGGCCTGCAGCGGCGTGCCGCTGCTCCCCGCCGGGGGCCGCACCAACGAGGACCGGCAGCAGAAGTGCGGCAACTACGAATAGCAGTGCGGTGGGGGCCCCGACGGTTTTGCCGTTGGGGGGCGCGCAGCACGCGAAGCGTGCGGAGCGCCTCTCAGAACTAAAGGGGCCCCCAATCGACTTTGTCGATTGGGGAGAGGTGGTCGAGCGGTTGAAGGCACTCGCTTGGAAAGCGAGCAGAGGTGACAAGCCTCTCGAGGGTTCGAATCCCTCCCTCTCCGAGGTGTTCCCACATTTAGAATTCCTTTTGGTCTGCGCGCTTCGACTGCGCTCAGCGCAGGCTGCGCGCAGTCCTGAGCGAGGCGCGCTGCGCCGAGTCGAAGGGTCGAATCCCTCCCTCTCCGAGGCTTTCCGGTTCGCCACGCTTCTGCGGATCAGCCGCCCGCGACGCGGTCGAGATGCGCGAGCCAAAAGTCGAAGCTAGCCCGCGCTTGCGCTTCGAGCATCGCATCGCCAGCGACGACCTCACGGCCGAGGTCCCGCGCGAGGACCGCGCGAGAACCGTAGTTTGCGTCCATTACCAGGTCCGGAATTCGCAGCGCGGCTGCAAGCTCGTCGGGCAGACGCGCATTCGGAGGAAGCGTGCTGATCACGATCTCGGGCGGATTCTCATTTAACCACAGGCTCGCTTCGAACCGCCGGCAAGCTTCGTTCGCGCGCCTAGGATCGCGCCCCCAGAGAAACGTGTACGCGTCATTGTCGTGAAGGTCGGCGAGAATCGCGCGAGCCGTCGCGCCGTAACCGAGAACTCCGACGCGCTTGAGCGCCACCGGTTCGTCGAGCAACGTTTCGACTGCGGTGCGAGCGCCGATGCCGTCGGTGTTGGCGCCGAGGGTCCGGCTCCCGAAGAAGATCGTATTGACGGCCTCGGCCCGCCGCGCTTCGTCGCCGAGCGCATCGCAGGCGGCGAGCACCTCTTCTTTGAGCGGATAGGTGATGTTGCACCCGGTGTATCCTTCCGCTCGCAGCCGCGCGATCGCAGCGACGCCTTTGCCGCGCGGAACGCGGATTGCAATATAACTGCCGTCGATCTCGGCCGCTTCGAGAAAGGCGCGATGTAGACGCGGGCTGCCGCTGTGCTCGACCGGGTCGCCGATCAGCGCGAGCTTCATACGCGGCGGCCCGGCAGCATCAATCGCTCGAAGAAGCGGAAGATTCGCGTCACCGCAAAGTCTTTGCGCTCGATCGGCTCGGTAAGGATCGTGTAGTGTCCGCAGAGCTTGCCCCCAAGCACGTCGGTAAATAGCTGATCGCCGACGACGGCAATCTCTCGCCGGCGCAGCTGGAGGCTCCGCTTGGCGCGCAGAAAGCCGAACGGGAGCGGTTTGAGCGCGTTCGGGAAACACACGACGTCCAGCCGCGCCGCCAGACCGCGGACTCGCTCCGAAAAGTTATTCGAGAGCATCACGATCCGAAAGCCGCGGTCGCGAGCGCGCGCGACCCAGTCGACGTGCTCTTGGGCGAGCTCGGTCTCGCGAAAGCCCAAAAGCGTGTTGTCGAGATCGACGATCAGGCCCCGGATGCCGGCCGCTTCGAGCTCTTCGTGCGGCACGTCGTGGAGGCGCGGCGCGAAGCGATCCGGTCCAAACATGGGCTCTGCCTTGTACCGGTTATCCCCGGTATCCTCGGCCCTGTCCACACGGCCTCCACCCGCCTGCTAGGTTAGCGCGTTCCTCCACAACATTTCCCCCGGCTAATCGCCTCCGATTCGCAAGGAGTTTGGCTGCGACCCCAATATCTTGTGGTAACCGGCACAATGTGGCACAATAGGTATCCCACTGGCGCCGGAGAATCTATCGAATACGAACGTGTGTTCGATATGGAGCAAGGAGTCCCAGCATATGAAGTTCGTGCGTACCTATTCCGCCCCCGGCGATCCCTACGCGGGCGTCACCTTCGAGCCGCGAGACTCTCGGATCGTCAACCCCGATGGCTCGGTTATCTTCGAGGCCAAGGACGTGATGGTTCCCGCGAGCTGGAGCCAGGTCGCCGTTGACGTCCTCGCTCAGAAGTATTGCCGCAAAGCCGGGATCCCCAAGGCGACACTAAGGGTCGCCGAGGAGGGCGTGCCGGAGTGGCTGCAGCGCTCGATCGCCGACGGACCGGCGCTGGATGCACTTTCCCGCGACGATCAGTTTGGGTACGAACGCGACGCGCGCCAGGTCTTCAACCGAATGGCCGGCTGCTGGACCTACTGGGGCTGGAAGCACGGCTACTTCGACTCCGAAAACGACGCGCAAATTTATTACGACGAGATGTGCGCGATGCTCGCGCGCCAGATCGGTGCGCCTAACTCACCGCAATTCTTTAACACCGGCCTGCATTGGGCGTACGGCATCTCAGGGCCGGCACAAGGGCATTGGTACGTTGACGCGGCCAACGGCGTTGCGAAAGCGTCGCCAGACGCGTTTTCTCATCCACAGGTCTCGGCCTGTTATATCCTGGGCATCGACGATGATCTCGTTAACGAGGGCGGGATCTTCGACGGTGTGGTTCGTGAAGCACGCATTTTTAAGGGCGGCTCCGGATCGGGTGCAAATTTTTCGAAGCTTAGAGCGGCCGGTGAGAAGCTTACCGGCGGCGGCACGTCGAGCGGGCTCATGTCGTTTCTCAAGGTTTTCGATCGCGCCGCCGGCGCAATTAAATCCGGGGGCACTACGCGGCGCGCCGCGAAGATGGTCGTGCTCAACGCCGATCATCCCGACATCGAAGAGTTCGTCAATTGGAAGGTGCGCGAGGAGCGCAAAGTTGCCGATCTCGTTATCGGCTCGCGCATCTTCGAAAAGCGCCTCAACGCAATTATCTCTGCGGCGCACGATACTCGCGTGCCGGAGCACGCTCGGCTCGATCCCGCGCTAAACGCGTCACTTCGTAACGCCATTCGCGAAGCGGTCGCTGCAGGCGTTCCCTCCGGCGCAGCGCAAAATGCCCTCGACTACGCGCGCCAGGGCTATACGCGGCTTGAAGTAGAGCAATACGAAACGAGTTGGGATTCTGAGGCCTACATTACAGTTTCAGGCCAGAACTCAAACAATTCCGTCCGACTGACAAATGGCTTCTTCGAAGCGCTCGATCGCGACGACGATTGGCTACTGACGGCGCGCACGACGGGCGACGTCGTCAAGCGCATCAAAGCGCGCGACCTATGGGAGCAAATTGCGCTTGCTGCATGGCAATGCGCCGATCCCGGCCTGCAATTCGACGATACGATTCAAGAGTGGCACACGTGTTCGAACGACGAACGAATCAATGCAACAAATCCGTGCAGTGAGTACGTGTTTGTAGATGACACGGCGTGCAACTTAGCTAGTCTCAATCTGGTCAAGTTCCTGAACGACGACGGTAACTTTGATGCATTACGATTCGCCAATGCTACGCGCATTTGGACGACTACGTTAGAGATCTCGGTGGCGATGGGGCAGATGCCTTCGAAACGTATTGCCGAGAAGAATCACGGTTACCGCACGCTCGGTCTAGGCTATGCGAATCTCGGTACGCTGCTCATGCGCATGGGCCTGCCGTACGACTCCGAAGAGAGCTTCGGCTGGTGCGGGGCCATCAACGCGTTACAAACCGGAATGGCGTATCGCACGTCCGCCGAAATTGCGCAGAAGCTCGGGCCGTTCGCACGGTTCGACGCGAATCGCGAGCCGATGCTGCGCGTCATTCGCAACCATCGCCGCGCAGCCTACGCAGCCGCTCCTAGCGAATACGAAGGCCTCACAGTCAAGCCCGTAACGCACACTCCTACGTTGTTCACGCAACAAACTTGGGCGCTCGCTAGAAAAATGTGGGATGATGCACTTTCTATCGGTGAGGTGACAGGTTATCGTAACGCGCAGGTTACGGTTACTGCGCCGACAGGATGCATCACGGGAAACTCGCTCGTCATCACCGACCACGGGCTCACCCGTCTTCAACGCTTGGGTAATCCCGATGGAAGCAAATGGCAAAGCATCGACGTTCGGGTGTTAACCGACGACGGCGAACAGCGCGCAACCCAGTTTTTCGTAAACGGTATCGCTCCGACGCGTCGGATCAAGACCACGGGTGGATACGTCATTCAAGGCACACCCGAACATAGAGTGAAGGTCGTCGACAAAGTCTCGGGGGAGTTGGTTTGGAAGCGTTTTGCAGAGGTCGCTCCTGGCGATACGGTCGCGCTCTCGATGGGCGGTTTCTCGGGCACGCCGTGCCTCGTTAACTTGCCGCCTCTCGGCGAGGAGTACTGGACGGCCGACTTTACGACCATTGTCCCGCGTAAGATGTCGGCAGAGTTAGCGGAGTTCGTCGGCTACTTTATGGGTGACGGCTCTCTACACGCTAAGGGGCTGCGCTTGTGCGTAGCCGATGACGATCCCGACGTACTACAGCACCTCCTCGCGGGTGCAAAACAACTTTTCAATATCGATGCTGCCGTAACTCAGAAGACCGGCTACCGGGAGGTAGCCCTTAATTCCGTACCGTTGACGATTTGGTGGGAGGCCTGCGGCTTCGCTAAGCACCACCCGTCGAAGGACCATCGCGGCAAAGGCTATGTGCCGCACATTCCCGACGCGGTCCTTGCGTCGAACGATCCCAGCATTTACGGCTCCTTCTTACGCGGACTCTTCGAAGCCGATGGGACGGCAACCCAAGGCGTTGCGCACCTCGCTACCGCGAACGCGACCCTCTCAGAGGACGTCAAAACGGTATTGTTGATGCTGGGGATCCCCACGAGTACTAAAGTAGATCAATCGGGCTGGGGTGGCTCGGACCTTTATGTACTTCGTGTGCGTAACGCCGTTTATGCGCGAGCATTTCTGAAGCAGATTGGATTCATCGGCGCGCGCAAGAAAGAGGCGATTCGCCTATGTGATACTTGGCAAGGAACCAAACGAGACCGGATCTTTGTACGCAAGGGCCTGATCAACTTCCTCGTTCCAACCTCAAGCGAATTCTACGCGAGCACGAAACTTTATCGGTATCGTCACGGTCGCACCGGCGTAATTAGCCGCACCACGGCGACGGCGCTGCTTAAACGAACCGATAATTTTGAGCTACGAACCGCTCTAGCATTCCATTATGACGATGTCATATCAAATGATGACGGCGGCGAACAACTCACGTACGATCTTTCCGTCCCTGCCAATGTCACCTATATCGCAAACGGTTTTATCTCTCACAACACGATCGGTCTTGTCATGGACTGCGATACGACCGGGATTGAGCCGGATTTCGCGCTTGTCAAATTCAAGAAGCTCGCCGGCGGCGGCTACTTTAAGATCGTAAATCAATCCGTCGATGCGGCGCTGCACAAGCTCGGCTACTCGCAAGAGCAGATCGAGACGATAGAAACGTACGCGAAGGGCACCGGCACGCTTGAGGAGGCGCCGCACGTTAATCGCGCCACGTTGAAAGCCAAAGGCTTCGACGACGACGCGATCGCGCGCGTCGAGGTCGCGCTTCCGAGCGCGTTCGAGCTTCCATTCGTCTTCAACAAATTCGTGCTCGGCGAGGATTTCTGTAAAGAGAAGCTCGGGCTTAGCGAAGAGCAGCTGAACGACTGGAGCTTTTCGATCCTTCGCGACGGCCTCGGGTTCAGTACTCGACAGATCGAAGAAGCTTCCGCCTATATCTGCGGTCGCATGACGTTGGAGGGCGCGCCCGATCTCAAGGAAGAGCACTTGGCCGTCTTTGACTGCGCGACGCCTTGCGGCAAGTACGGGACGCGCTACATCAGGCCGCTAGCCCACGTCGACATGATGGCGGCGGCACAACCGTGGGTGAGTGGCGCAATCTCGAAGACGATCAATTTTCCGCAGACTGCTACGTTAGCAGACGTCAAGGAGGCCTATCGTTACTCTTGGGAGCGCATGATCAAAGCGGTTGCGCTCTATCGCGACGGCTCGAAGCTGTCGCAGCCCCTCGCGGCGAGCTACGACTTCGGCGGAGATGCCGGCGAGCAAGAATCGGTCGCTTCGCAATCGCAGCCTTTCGCAACGCCCATGCAGATCGCCGAGAAGATCGTCTATCGCTACATCGCCAAGCGGCGGTCGATGCCGCAGCGGCGCAGCGGCTACACGCAAAAGGCAACGATCTCGGGGCACAAAGTCTATTTGCGTACGGGCGAGTACGAGGGCGGTCAGCTCGGTGAGATCTTCATCGACATGCATAAGGAAGGTGCCGCCTTCCGCTCCCTGATGAACAACTTTGCGATCGCGATCTCGCTGGGCTTGCAGCACGGTGTGCCGCTCGAAGAGTTCGTCGAGGCCTTCACGTTCACGCGTTTTGAGCCGAACGGTCCGGTCATCGGACACGATCACATCAAGATGGCCACCTCGATCCTCGACTACATCTTCCGCGAGCTGGCAGTGAGCTATCTCGGCCGCTACGATCTTGCTCACGTGCAGCCGTCAATGCAAATGGACGCGATGGGACCCGAAGCGCAAGAGGAGTACGTCGCCGAAGAAGAGGCCGGCGTTCAAGTGCGTCCCGCGGGCATCGCGGAGAAGCTGCACCCGGTCAGCGCGCATTTGCATCCCGGTCAGGAGTCGCCGCAAGATGCAAGCCCTTCGATAGCGCAGGATCCAGCTCAGGCGCCGGCCCACCAGCCGAGCAGCAACGGCGGAGGAACGGCGGTCGCGATGCTTGCGCGCACCCAAGCAGTCAATGCGTCGAAGGCTAAGGGTTACACCGGCAACGCATGCTTGGAGTGCGGTCAGCTCACCATGGTGCGTAACGGCGCCTGCGAGAAGTGCGATTCCTGCGGAGCGACATCCGGCTGCAGCTAAAAGCGCGGTAGAACCTAGCGATCCTCGCTCGCGGCGAGGTTGAATGCTTGGCGTAAGAACGGCGTGACGGCTCGAAGCTCCGCGGCAGTTCTGACGAGCGCGACGTGCGAGACGCGCTTGCCGCTCCGCCCCACCTTGACGAAGCAGGGCGCTTTCGCCGCGCAGTCGAGGTGAATCACGACGCGTAGCGCATCTCGCATCACGGTCAAGTCCGTAAAGATTCGCGTCGTCCGGAAAAGAGCGTACCGGTCGCGCGTCACTACCTCGACATCGCCGAAGCGTCTTACGGACCTCTCGAGCTGCCGATAAAGCTCGACGAGCTCCGGCGAGCGATCCTTGAGAATGCTTCCAAGGCTGCCGACACCGCAGGCGTGACGCTGATTTGCCGCGCGGAAGCTTCGATGACACCGCGGACAGGCCCAACTCATAATGTCAATCGCGAAGTCGAAACAGGAGCATGATTCACTCTTTTCAAAGCGTTCGCAAGTGAGGCCTGTCTTCGCCGTTTTGAACGATACCCGCTTCGCCGCATCGCTTCTGGCCGTCCTGATGATTGCGCCCGCAGCGAGCGCGCTCGTGCTGCAGCCGTTGCAAGCTGCGACGGCCGCGCCGGCGGATGATGGAATTCACAAAATCAAGCACGTCATCGTCATTATGCAAGAGAATCGCTCGTTCGATAGCTACTTCGGAACGTTCCCGGGCGCCGATGGGATCCCGATGCGCAATGGCGTTGCGCAAGTCTGCGTTCTGGATCCGGCGAGCGCGACGTGCGTTCGCCCTTACCATGACGCTAACGACGCAAACACCGGCGGCCCGCACAGTGCGAAGGCCGCCGATCTCTCTATCGACGGCGGCAAGATGGACGGCTTCATCGCCGTCATGCACGGTGCCCTCACGACCGGCGGCTGCCCGACCGACATCCCAACCTGCGTCGTGAAGGGGCACGAGCGCAGCGTCATGGGCTATCATACCGGTGCAGAACTGCCGAACTATTGGGCATACGCGCGCAGCTTTGTCTTACAGGACCATCTGTTCGAACCGGTCCGTTCCTGGAGTTTACCGGCGCACCTGTACATGGTCTCCGAATGGGCCGCGAGCTGCGCAACGATTGGCGACCCAAGTAGCTGCAAGCCGGAGCGAACGTATATTACGTCCGGCGATCTGCCGCGCGATTTCGCCGTAGGATTTCGGCAGGCTCCGGGACACCCCGATTATCCCTGGACCGATCTAACGTATTTGCTTCACGCGAATCATGTATCGTGGTCGTACTATGTCATGGACGGCTTCGAGCCGGACTGCATTGACGATCAAAGCAGCTGCATTCGCAAGCCGCAGAGCGCGCGCACGCCGGGCATCTGGAACCCGCTGCCATCCTTTACCGACGTCAAGCTGGACGGCCAGCTCGCAAACGTCAAAGACACGTCGCTGTTCTTTAGCGACTTGCGCAACGGTGCGCTGCCCGCAGTGGCCTGGCTAACGCCGGGTAACCGTTACAGCGAGCATCCTCCAGGGCTTGTCAGCACCGGACAGGCGTACGTTACCGGAATCGTTAATGCCGTGATGCGCAGCAAGTACTGGGATTCGACGGCAATCTTTTTAAGTTGGGACGATTGGGGCGGCTTTTACGATCACGTCCCGCCCCCGGACGTCAACTTCTTCGGTTACGGACTTCGCGTTCCGGGCCTGGTGATCAGCGCCTACGCGCGTACGGGGTACATCGATCACCAAACCCTCAGCCACGACGCCTACGTCAAATTCATCGAAGACGACTTCTTAAAGGGTGAGCGCCTCGATCCCACGACCGACGGCCGTCCCGATCCGCGCGCGGGCGTCGCCGAAAATGCGCCCCAGCTCGGGGATCTGCGCAGCGATTTTGATTTTGCGCAGAACCCGCGTCCGCCGCTGATCTTGCCGGGCGGCGTCGGGCCGCCCTACAGGCCGGGTTACACCGGGGCGCCTTAAACGACCCGGATGACCGCCATCATGCCATGGTCCTCGTGAAAGAGCATGTGGCAGTGGAACACAAACGTTCCGCGCGGAACGTGGCGAAAATCCAACAGTATCTTCGTGATTCGCGGCTTTATGAGCGGATAGTTTGGATCGTGCGGATTCGGCAACAACGTTCCGATCGGAACGAAGACGGTGTCCGCCATCAACGGCGTCCCTCGAACCGTACGCTCTTGCACGAACGCCATTTGATGAATGTGGAACGCGTGCGACTCCATGGTCGCATTGATGAGATACCACTCCTCCACTGCGCCCCGCTTGACGACGATGTCGGCGTTCGACGGCACCGTAGCCCCCCGACCATAGATCGGCCAGAAGGGATGTTCGTGGAAATTGAGGTTCGTCGTATCGGTAATGTAATAGGCCTGGTGCGACGGAATCTTGCCTTTCTTCGGAAAGACGTACTCCGTGAACGTCAGCGCCCGGCGATTAACGCGTGCCGGATGAGCGCGAGCGTATGCGACGAGCCGTCCCGCCGGCGTCGCGGCGATGACCGCGGGCTGCGACTCGACCGCTAGCGACGGCACTTGGGCGTTGGGAAGTGCGGAAATCTTCACGAGCTCGTGATGTATTTGAAAGAAGGCGTCTTTGCCTTCGCAGTAGTGCTCCGAAGAGATCGTTAGCTTTTCTCGCGGCGCCACGCTTACCAGAATGTCCGCCCGTGACATCGACGTGAGCATCAGCTCGTTTGTAGAAATGTAGTTCGAGAGTGGACGCCGCGAGTCACCCGAGACGGGAACGCCGTCGAGCCCGACGAGACGGATCGCTTGCACGTGTCCGTCGCCGTCGCGCATCTGCAAGCGCGAGGCCGAATCCGACGTGCCGTTGACGATCCGCAGCAACTGCGGTTGCCCGTCAGGGACTTGGAGCGAAACCGGCGTGTCGGCTCCATTCGCTGCAACGTAGACTTCGGAACCAATCCCGTCGCAGCCACTCCGATCGAGCGTCACGCCTCCCGCGCTCATAGGATATGTCACGGGCCACGGGGGCGGGTTGAACGGATCGTACGAAACCGGCTGCGCGGGAAGCAACGCAGCTTCGTGCGCGATTGCAGCGGGGACGAACGCGTCGCCGGCGGGGGCGAACGGATTGTCGAAAACGAGCGGTATCCGGTAACGAAGCATGATCAGGTGTTCGGCCGAACGGGGAAGCTGCATTTCGTCAGGCTCGACGATCCAAACACCGTCGAGCCCCAATGCCACTTCGGCGTCCGACGAGCCGTGAGCGTGTGGATGGTACATGTACGTGCCCGCCGGCTGGGTGCGCGGAATGGTGATATGGTATTCACACGCGTGCATCGGCGTGCTCAGCGTCGATAAGAAGATGTTCTCTTCCGATTCGGGTCCTTCGTATCCGTGCAGGTGAATATTGGTATCGACCGGTGCCATCGCCATCCATCGGTCATCGATGGTGTGATTTAAATAGCCGACGTAGTGGTTCGTAATCGGCGCAGGCATTGCCATCGGCATGCACGCAGGAATCGCGGTCGACGCCACGTTCGCGGCATTTCCGGGAGCGCTAATCTCGTTGACGACGCGCAGGGCGAAATGGTCGCCGCGGCGCACGCGAATTGTCGGCGCAACGGTTTGTACCGCGCCATCCCACTCATACCGATAACAGAACCGCTGACTCAGACCTTTCCCGTCGGTGCGAACCGCCAAGATCAGCTCGTGCTCGCCGCCCGCATTAAGCGGAAGCTTCCAGACCTCAATGTCAGGCGGCTCGACCAGGTCACGTGAACCCCCGAACGTGCCGCACGCCAATGGGTGAGACGTTGCGGGCGCGGCGAGACCTGCCGACACGCTCGCAGCGCCGATCAGGGCAAGCATGACGGCCCCTAGCCACATGCAAAACTTCATCTATTCTCCTCTCGGGTCGCAAGCTGCGGCGGCACAAATGAGCATCGCGGGCCTCCTGAAAGGAGTCCCACCGAGCTATTTATTTCGGAGCTTCCGGCTTATTCCTGGATTACGGACGCGCGCCCATCAGCTCGACGAGGTTACCCGAAGGATCGCGCACGTAGAATGAAAGGCTTTCGCCGTCGGGCTCTTCGTTGGCACGCTCTTCGACGATTTCAGTGCCGCACGCCGCAAGATGCCGGCGCACGGCGGAGGCTTCGCACGAATCCAACCGCACGGCGAGGTGATCGACGTTCCGCCCGCCCTCGATCGGTGGTCGCGCCCAGGCGCCCTCGAGCGCTGACGTATCTACCAGGTCAATGTGCGAAGCGCCGGCGCGAAGTTCGGCCATGGCGTAGCGGGGAATCCGCGTCTCGAGTCGCGCGCCCAAAACGTCCTCGTAGAACGCGAGCGCGGAGTCCATCCCGTTCACCAAGAGCAGGACGTGTTCGATGCCTTTGAGCGCAAAGGGCGGTGACGTCACTCCTTGATGTAACCCGTGAGTTCGAAAACGGTGCCGCAGCCGGTGCCGTAACTGGGGGTGCAGGTTCCGGTTCCACCCGCGCTGGTTGTCCCATAAAGCGTGCCATCCACTGCGGTAAGCGCGGCGTCCGGGAACGCGCCGTCCTTGCCGCCCTTGAAGTCGTGCAATATCGTTTCCCTTCCCGACGTCGTCATTTCGAACACGGTTCCGCAACCGACGGGTTTGGTTCCGATCCGGCAAGAATGCTCGCCGCCCAATCCGGTCGTCCCAAAGAGCGTGCCATTGACGGCAATGAGAGCCTGGGGAGCCGTACCGTCGCTCGGGTAGCCTTTGAAAGCATGGAGCACGCGAAGCTCTCCGGAGGTGCTGATCTTGAAGGCTGTTCCTGAGCCGTACGGACCAAAAGTACCGGTCGTCCCATATAGCTCGCCATCGAGCGGCGTAAGACCGGCATATGGATATCCTCCGTCATCGCCGCCGGTGAAACTATACAGCACGCGCTCCTTACCCGATCTCGTCAGCCGATAGACTGTGCCGCCCCCTCTGTTACCGCCGTACCCGGTCGTTCCGTAAAGCACGCCATCAACGTCCGCGACGTATCCATACGGCAGAACGCCATCGCTCGGATGGGAAGCGCCCTGGAAATTGTAGACTGAGCGTTCCTTACCGGACGTTGTAACTTCAAAGACGTTGCCGCACGATACGGACGATCCGGTGCCATAGCACGGGAAGCGTGGTGGGCCGCCATATCGCGTCGTGCCGTAAAGCGAGCCGTTCAACACAGTAAGGTCCGCGCTCGGCCAGTCGCCGTCCACGCCGTCGAAGTTGTAGAGCACGCGTTCGTTTCCCGCTGCGTCCATCTCGTAGACCGTACCGTATTGATAGTTCGAACCGCCGCAGCAGGTCGTGCCGTAGAACTTCCCATTCAACAGCGTCAGTCCGGCATATGGCGACACGCCGTCATTCGGTGGTCCGCCGAACCGATGAAGGACGCGCGCCGCTCCGTGGAGATTCACTTTGAAAATCGTCCCGCAAGACAGAAGGCCGCACCGCGGCGTTCCGCCGTTGACCGTCGTTCCATAGAGCTCGCCATTGTCGTAAAGCAGTCTCGCTTGCGGCGACCACCCGTCGCTGCCGCCTTTGAAACTGAAGAGCACTTTGTACGCCTTTTTCGGCGGAGGGGGCGGCTGCGTCGGAGGCGGCGCTGGCTGACTTGTAGGCGGGGGTGCGATCGTCGCAGCAGCCGAGCACGACGCTAAAAAAGTAACAGCGAAACTAATGCCAATCGCGCGCCCAAGAACGGGTAGAATCATGATGCACTTGCTCTTCCTTCTATCGGTCCGCTCTGTTGCGACCGCCGAAGATCAACTCGTGACTGTGACTCCGTTCAAGCAGCCGGCGCATCCGACCTGTCCCGAGGATTTTGCGCTTAACTACACCCTCGGGTGACGCCGGCAACCCGTAAAAGGATTTTCCGCTTCGGGAGCCCGATAAGCGCAACATGAACCGTCTTCTTGTTGCAGTCGTTGCCGCGGCGCTGCTCGTCACGGCGCTTAAAACACAAGCCGCCGCCTCGGCTTCGCCGTCAGCTCAGCTAATGAGCAAGCTGCAGTGGCGCAGCATCGGACCCTATATCGGCGGCCGGTCCGTCGCGGTCGCAGGCGTTCCGAGCGATCCGAACCTCTTCTATTTCGGGGGCGTCGAAGGCGGTGTTTGGAAGAGCACCGACTACGGCTTGAGCTGGTCGAACATCACCGATGGCAAGATACCGGGCGTTGCCGACCCGATCGGCACGATCGCGGTCGCCCCATCGAATCCAAGCGTCATCTACATCGGCACCGGCGAGGCCGACATTCGCAGCGACTTCGACACCGGCGACGGTGTCTACAAGACGACCAACGCCGGAAAGACATGGACGTACGCAGGGTTACGAGATACGCACATGGTTGCCAAGCTGGTCATCGATCCCGGCAACCCCAACGTGGTTTATGCCGCGTCGATGGGGCACGTCTTCAAGCCGAATGCCGAACGCGGCATCTTCAAGACAACCGATGGAGGGTCGACCTGGCACAAGGTTCTCTTCGTCGACGATAACACCGGCGGCATCGATCTCGCGATGGATTCGCGCAACCACAACGTGCTCTACGCGGCGATGTGGCAGGCGCAGCGCCAGCCCTGGAAACTCACCGACGGCGGGCCCGGCAGCGCCCTCTACAAGAGCGTTGACGGCGGCGCGCACTGGACCAAGATCTCGACGAATCCCGGATTCGCGACCGGCACCCTCGGCAAGATCGGTGTCTCGGTCGCCGCGAGCAACCCACGGATCGTTTACGCAATCGTACAGGCAGGTAACGGCGGCGTCTTCCGCTCGAACGACGCCGGGGCCACGTGGAAGCGCGTCAACTCCGAGTGGAAGCTTCGCCAGCGCGCCTTCTACTATACGGCCATCTTCGTCGATCCTACGAATCCCGACGTCGCTTACGCGCCCAACGTTGACGCGGTCTACAAAACGAAGAACGGCGGAAAGACGTGGAGCGAGATCTCCCCACCGCACGGCGACAACCACATCGTTTGGATCAATCCGCGCAACCCGAAGATTCTGCTCGTCGGCGATGATGGCGGCGCTAGCATCTCGACCGACGGCGGCGACACCTTCAGCGACGACCACAATCAGCCGACCGGGCAGTTTTATCACGTCGCCCTGGACAACCAGTTTCCGTTCCACGTCTTCGGCGCGAGCCAAGACGAAGGCGCCTTCGAAGGGCCGAGTGCGGCCGTCGGCCCCGGCATCGGCCCCAACGAATGGCACCCGGTCGCATTAGGCGAGAGCACGTTCGTCGCTCCCGACCCCGAAGACCACGACGTCACGTACGGAAGCGGTTATTATAGCTCGTTCGTTGCGCTCAACTGGAAGACGGGGAACGAGAAAAATCTCAGCCCGTGGCCTCGCTACATGGCCGGCAACTCGGCGGCGGCAACGGCCTACCGCTTCGGATGGACGCACCCGATCTTCTTCTCGCCCGCCGATCCGCACGAGCTGCTCGTTGCCGCGCAAGTCGTCTTTTCGAGCCTGGATCGCGGACAGACGTGGAAGATCATCAGCCCCGATCTGACCCGCAACGATCCCAGCACCGAAGTACCTAGCGGCGGTCCTGTCTACTACGATCAAACCGGCGCGGAGACGTTTCCCGACATCTCTTCGCTCGCCGTTTCCCCGCTCGATGCCAACGTGTTGTGGGCCGGGTCGGCCGATGGTCTCGTGCACGTGACGACCGATCACGGCGCTCGCTGGTCGCTCGTAACCCCGCCGCAGCTTCCGGAGTGGACGCAAATCAGTTCGATCGAGCCGTCGCATACGGCAAAAGGAACCGCGTATCTCACGGCCTCTCGCTATATGTGGGACGACTACCACCCGTACGTCTACGAAACGACCGATTACGGCGCGCACTGGACAACGCTGACGAACGGGTTGCCTGCCGATCAATACGTCTTCGTGGTTCGGCAGGATCCGCGCGAGCCGAACCTGCTCTTCGCCGGAACCCGCAGCACCGTCTACGTGAGCCTCGACGGCGGCGCGCAGTGGCAACCGCTCACGCTCAATCTTCCCGGCGTCCAGGTGCGCGATCTCGCCATTGATACGCGCGAAGGCGAGCTCGTCGCGGCGACTCACGGGCGCGCGTTCTGGATCGTGGATAACCTTACGCTGCTCGAGCAGCTGGCTCACCAAACGGCGCTCTCGACCGCCGGCGTTGCGCTCTTCACGCCCCAATCCGCTTGGCTTACCAACGCCTATGGCGGCCCAAGTTTCTCCATCCCGAATTTCGGTGACAACCCGAAATACGGCGCGGCGGTCTTCTTCAATCTTCCGCCGAGTTACAACGGCTCGACGCCCGCGACGCTCTCGTTCCTCGACGCGAATGGCGCTACCGTACGGAGCTTTACGCTCCACCGCAAGCCGAAGCACGAGCCGAAGCTCACGCCCGAACAAGAAGCAGACCTCGACGCCACCCAAGATCGCCGGCGCGATACGGACAAATTAACGGCGGTCGAGCCCGGGATGAACGTTTTTCAATGGGATTTGAAATATGCTCCCGCTTACGACTCCCCCGGCTTCCGGACGGTGCCCACCGACGACTGGCCGGACGTGGGGGACGGACCGACGATCGTGCCGGGTTCCTACACGGCGGTGCTGCAGTACGGCTCGCAGACGCTCCGCGCGCCGTTCACGGTGCAGCTCGATCCGCGAATTCATCCGCCGGCCGGCGCTTTGGAGGCGCGCTTAGCGCTAGAGATGGAGTTGCATAACGCGATCGATCGCCTGGATCGAGCGATCGCGGCAGCCCAGAACGCGCGCGGGCTCAGCCCGGCGCAACGCGCGCAGGTGGATGCTGAGGTCGCGGACCTGGTGATGCTCGACGTTCATTCCAGCGAAGCCGACGTCGTGCATCCGACGAAGATTCGCGAACAACTTGCATTTCTGATGAACTCGCTCGAAGGCGCCTTCGCTCGGCCGACCGAGGCCGAGTATGCGACGGCGAAAGACCTCGAGGCACTGGCCAGCGCCGGCGAGACGCGCCTGGCGAACCTAGCGGCGCATTAGGCGACGGGTCAGGAGTAACAGAAAGAGTCCGAGGAGGCATCGCCACCTTGGAGGCGGATTTGGTGCGCGCGGTGTTTGGGGTCGAACTCTACGAAGAACTTCGGGTCGAACGCAATCGCGCCATCTTGCGCAACGTCGAGTTTGACCATCCATGTACCGACGCCGTCGGGATAGAACTGATCGTCCCACGCGCGGTAGAGCGAGTTGGTAAAGTAGACCCGTCGGCCATCGCGACTGATCTCCACCATCTGCGGACCGCCGCTCAGCGGTCTTGACGGGTCGCTCGGATGCGCCGCGCGTCGGGCGATGCCGCCGATATGAACCGAGCCGACGAGCTTGGGATGGTAGGGGTCGCTCACGTCATATTGGCGCATTTCACCCGTTCCCCAGCACGATGCGTAAAGGAAGCGGTCGTCGAGCGAAAGGTCGATATCGCTGAGCAGCGCAGGAACCGCTGAGAAGCCTTTGAGCAGATCGGGCAGCTGAGCCGGATCGGCCGGCTCGGCGGGAATCTCGATGACTTTCTGCACGCCCCACTTGCCGTTCTCGCGATGCCACAACCAGATCGAGCTTGACAAGTCTTTGAGCGAGACGACCACTCCGGCAAACCCGTAGGTCTTCGCCGGGTCGTGGGCCGGGCGTAACTCGAGCACCATTTGCTGCTCGGCGCCGAGATCGAAACTCTCAACGTGCGAGCGGCGGCGTAAATCCCAGAAGTGCAGTTGGTGGCCGTATTTGCCTGCGAGCAAAAGGCCAGGGTTGAGACCGCCTTCGATCATGTTCGGCGTGCCCCACTCGCTCGTAATCATCACGTCGTGCGTCAGATGCCACCAAAAGTCGTAGGCCAAGTATTGCGGTCCGCGATCGGCTTCCCAAGCTCCGATGATGTCGAACGTGTCGCAATCCATCGTGAAGATGCCGCCCGGGCCGTCACCGGCTGCGTTTCCGAGCGCGCTGACGTAAATCGCGTCGGGCCCGCAGTGGATGGTGTGCGGTCGCGTATAACCCGTACGCTCGATCAGCTCCTCGGGTTCGATGACGCGCACGATTCGCGGCTGCGTCGGATCGGGCTTGGTATCGATGATATGAATGCGCGACGATCGCAGCCCCGGAACGATGAGGTAACGCCGCTCGACATGCGGACGCGGCGCAAACGCACAGAGCGCCGAGCTGCACGCGTTCCAACCGAAGTGGTGCAACTCGTCGCTGGTATTCGGGAGTTCGACGCGACCGAGCTGCGCGCCATAGCTTCTCGACGAGCCGTTCGTGTCTACGACCGCAAGGGCGTCAGGCGATCCGTCTTCGGTCGCGCTGAGGAGCGCCACGTACGCGAGCGCCTCCGGGGGAGCTTTCATCGCATCCTTCGCCGATGCGTAAAACGTGGGATCCGGCTTGATCTGCATGGCGGGGTATTAGGTGAGCAGCAGGACAATTCCGGTCGCGAGCAGGGCCGCACCCCAAACGAGATCGACGTTGAACCAAGCCGTGCGCAAGAAGCTCACCCCGAATCTCGTGTAGACCACGAACGCGACAGTCGTCATCGCGGCAAGATAACCCAGCGTGTGGACGGCAATTACGAGCCAGCCGAACGCGTACGGTGCGTGCGCGGCAGGCATTGGGCCCGGCATGGCCAACGCGCCCTGCATCGCTGCATGCCTGGCGGTAACGAACGGCACGAGCATCAAACCGGCGCCGTGTGCGCTCGACATCAGAAATCCCCAGGCCGTTAGACCCCAAAAGCCAACTTGCATCCCAACCCATCGCGGATGACGCGCGCGAATCAGCCGATAGCCGCCGAACCCGAGCAGCACCCCGGCAGCGACCCGTTGGACGATTGCGTGCGGGAACTCGGCGGCGGCGAAGACGGCCACTAGCACGACGACGGCAACGGAAAGCAGGTGTCCCAACGTAAGCGGGACAACCGCGCGAAGAACCGCCGAAGCGCTGCGCTCTTGCAGCCCGAGCGCGACCGCGAAGAGCCACCCCATCGCGGGGTTGATGCCGTGATAGCATCCCAGCATAAAGAGCGCGAGCCAAAGGTAGGGCGAGGTCACGTCTTAAGCGGCGACGAACGAGCGCTCACGGCAGTTTTCACGGAGGTCATCATGACACTCGTTCGTTTTTCCGTGCGCGGCGCTATTTGCGTCGCGACGGCAGCCGTGCTCTCGGCCTGTGCGCAGCACGGCGCTTTCATGCCCTTAACTTCGTTCGTGCCCCCAGTGCTAAGCGACGGCGCCGGGTAAGATGATGCCGGTAAGATTGAGGGGGTCGTAAGCTCCGAGCGCGACGCACTCGACGTCGCCGCTCCGGCGCGCCGCGCGAAGCGCGTCGACGGCTTCGGGCAAGGCAAACTGCTCGCCGACGAATCCCGCGACAAACCGACCGCCACGAATCTCGCCGCGTGCCTCCATGCGCCGCAGTACGGCGAGCAGCTCGCGCCACGGCGGCGCAAGGCTCTCGCGCGCAATGACGTCGCGGAAGACGACGCCCCAGCGCGCCAGCAGTCGCCGCGCGAATGTTTCGCGGTCGATTTTCTGCGTTGCGGCCGAAAGCAGCGTCCAACGTCCGCTCGAAGACCGGGGCCGCGCGCGTAGGCCCTTCTCGCCTAAGCGGCGCTTGGCATCGCTGAGCGACCGAAGCGCGTCGAAGCCGTCGGCGGTTACCAAACCCGCGGCAACGAGCTGCCAGAGCGCTTCCTCGACTTCGCTGGGGAGCCGTTTGGTCGCCCGCGCGATCTCGGCGAAGAACGGCGCGTGCAGAGTCTCAATCCGATCGAGTATCTCGCGGGCCGCGTGCGAGAGCGCAGCGCAGTCGATGTCGCGCCGAACGATTAGTTGATCGGCGTTCGCACGCAAGAAGAGTGCGATCGGAGCAAGCCGCGTCGGGCGCACGCGCGTGCGGTCGTCGCCAAGGTTTACCTCGAGCGCGGGATGCGGCGAGAGGCGGCCCCACATCACTTCTCCGGCGTAACAAAGCCGGTCGAGCAGCTCCGGACGATAGCCCGCGACGCGCGTAGGCAGTATCTGCTCTTCCCATGCATAGGCCGGAATTTCGTATCCTTCGAGCTGGCGAACGATTTGCAGCGTCCCGTCGATTCCGTGCAGCCGCGAGGCCGGCGCCGCGTGTTGCCAGCGCTGCAAAAAAGTGACGTACGCGGCGGTCGTGACCGGCTCGATCTCGCGGCGCAACGTACCGATCGTGCGGCGGTGGATTCGCGCGAGAACTCGCCGGTTGCACCACTGCGCGTCATCTGGGCCGGTAAAGCGCCCGCGTAAGACTTGACCCTGCGTCTCCAGGCGTAAGAGCGCCGCTTCGATCGCTTCGTGCTCGATCTTTAGGCGAGCACCGATCGCAGCGACGCTGAGCGGTCCGCTGCATTCGAGCCAGCCCCGCAAGACCTCCGTTACTGCCTCGTCGCGCGATTCACCAGAACTGCCATAGGCCGCTCGCGCCACGTCGGCGCGTTCGATGCATGTCCATATGTGTCGCCCTTCGACGGAGTTTATCCCGAGCGAAGTCGAGGGGCCCAGGGTGACACCTATGGCGCGGCGATCGGCGACGAGCTCGTCGAACCAGGCGCTCCATGCGGCGACGGGCGGCAAGACGACGAGCGACATCAGCGCGTCGTGGAGCTCGTCGGCATCGCGAACGACCGGCCACGATTCTGCCGCGACCTCGGCGATCGCTGCCGGATCGAGTACGCCGGCACCGTCGACGTCGTCCCGCAGCGTCCGCCGGAGCTGTACCGCACGCGCCCGCCGCTCTTCAAGCGGTGCATCGTCGAGATACGCATAGGGGTTCGCATTGAGGATCTCATGACAGAAGGGCGAGGGCTCGGGCGTGTCGATCGCGACGGTTCGAATGCTCCCGTTCTCGACGGCTTGCAGCACCTCGCGTAGACCGTCGAGGTCCATCGCCTCGCTCAGACAGTTACCGATCGTCTCCCGCACCAAAACGTGATCGGGAATCCGAATCGGTCCGGTAAGATTTTCCGGACAGGCGGCTTGATCCGGAAAGACGGATGCAAGCAGGTCGTCGGCGCGCATCCGCAGCAGCTGCGGCGGCACCTTGCGCCCACCGCTGAACCGCAAAACCGCAAGCGCTCGGGTCGCGTTCCAACGCCATCGCGCCGCAAACATCGGCGCGGGCAGGAGCGCTTGCGTCAGTGTATTCTCGACGCTGGCCGACTTCACGAATTCAAACGTCGCGTCGAGAGGAAACGCATGCTGGTCGGTGAGCGAGAGCACGAAGCCGTTGTCGGTCGCGGCGGCCTGCAACTCAAGGTTGAACGAACGGCAGAAGCGCTTTCGCAGCGCTAGACCCCACGCGCGGTTGATCCGCGCGCCGAAAGGCGCGTGGATGATGAGCTGCATGCCGCCGCCTTCGTCAAAAAAGCGCTCCGCCACGATCGTGCGGTCGGTAGGGACAGCGCCTAGAATCGCTTTACCGGCGCGTACATATGCGACCGCCTGTTCCGATCCGGCAGGGTCGAGGGCGCATTCCCGCTCCAGCCAATGCCGCGCGGCTTCGTCGTCGCGCTCGTCGATTGCGGCGCGCACCGCAGAGACCTCGCGTGAAAGCTCGATCGTTCGTCCCAAGCCCTCACCGTTCCAGAACGGAATCGAGGGCGGGGCGCCGTGGGCGTCCTCGACCCGGACGACCCCGGCTTCGACCCGCCGAATCTTCCACGAGTTGGTGCCAAGCAGAAAAATGTCGCCCGCCATGCTCTCGATCGCAAAATCCTCGTCGAGCGTGCCGATCACGTGACCGTCCGGTTCGACGACGACGTTGTAGTTCGCGGTATCCGGAATCGCGCCGCCGCAGGTGATCGCGGCGAGGCGCGCGCCGCGCCGCGCCCGCAGGCGGCCGTTGACGCGGTCGTGGTGAAGGAAGGTTCCGCTACGGCCGCGCGACGTAGCGACGCCGTCGGCGAGCATCGAAACGACCTCATCGAAATCGTCGCGCGCCAAGTCGCGATACGGATACGCGTTGCGAAGCATGGCGTAGAGCTCGTCGACCTTCCATTCGTTTTGGGCGCAGGCGGCTACGATCTGTTGCGCGAGTATGTCGAGCGGCGCGGCGGGTATCGTGAGCGCATCGAGCGCCCCCGCGCGGATCCCGCGAACGAGCGCCGCGCACTCGAGCAGCTCGTCACGCGTCGTGACGTACAAAATGCCTTTCGGTTTGGCGCCGATCCAGTGGCCGGAGCGGCCGATGCGCTGCAATGCAACCGCGATCGCGCGCGGCGAGCCGAGCTGCACGACGAGATCGACCGAACCAATGTCAATGCCAAGTTCGAGTGAGGCCGTCGCGGCGACCGCGCGCAGTTCGCCCGCGCGCAACCTGCGTTCGACGTCGAAGCGCGTTTCGCGGGCCAGACTCCCGTGATGCGGCATCACGAAGGCGTCGCCGAGACGCTCGTTCAGCGCGAAGGCAACCCGCTCGCTCATACGCCGCGTGCCGACGAAGATCAAGGTCGTGCGATGCGCCCGGATCTGCTCGGCGACCCGATCGTAGATCTCGCCCCACATCTCCTTGCTCGCCACCGGTCCGAGCTCGTCGGAAGGAACTTCGACCGAGAGCGCCATCTCGCGCCGGTGTCCGACGTTGACAATCGTCGCTTGTGGGCTCAAGAACCGCGCGATCTCGTCGATCGGGCGAACCGTCGCTGAGAGGCCGATCCGCTGCGGACGGCGTCCCGACTCGCGCAAGACGAGCTCATCCAGACGCGCCAGCGTCAGCGCAAGATGCGAACCACGCTTGTTGCCGGCGATCGCGTGAACCTCGTCGACGATAACCGTGGTAACGCCGGCGAAAAGCCGGCGCGACTTTTCGGCCGTTAGCAGAATATAGAGCGACTCCGGCGTCGTGACCAGCACGTGCGGCGGCGTTCGCAACATTTGCTGGCGCTTTGCCGCCGTGGTATCGCCGGTCCGGACCGCCGTGCGAATCTCCGCGAGCGGCGTGCAGCTTTGATTGGCGAGCGTCACGATCGCCGCGAGCGGCTTCTCGAGGTTCTCGCGCACGTCGTTCGTCAGCGCTTTGAGGGGCGACACGTAGACGGTCAGCGTTCGATCGGGGATCGCTCCCGCACTCGCCTGCCGGACGAGCTCGTCAAGCGCGAGCGTAAAGGCGGCAAGCGTCTTTCCCGAGCCGGTTGGTGCCGAGATCAATACGTCGTGGCCTGCTCGAATTGCGGGCCAACCCTGCGCCTGCGGCTCGGTCGTCGTACCGAAGGTCGAGCGGAACCATTCGCCGACCAGCGGATGAAATTCGTCGAGCATCACGGATCCCTTTTCCACTGCTACCAACAAAACCAGCCGCTCGGAAAGAGCTGCGCTTTCCGGCCCGAACCCGGCTCGGATGCTAGACGTCCTCCTGGTCGCCGCGGTCTTACAGATCGGCGACATGGCGCGTATCGTTGACCTCGAGGAGCCGGCCATCTCACCGAACGCCGGACGAGTCGCGGTCATCGCGATCGCGCAGGACCTTCGACGAAACAGCGAGGTCAACACGCTGCTGCTCGTCGACACGCGTTCGTCGCGTACGCAGAGGCTCGTAACCGGCAGCGACGTCACGGTTCCACGCTGGTCCCCTCAAGGAACTCAACTCGCCTACCTCGCCAGGCCTTCGGAAAACGGCGTGCGGCAGCTTTTCATCCGTAATTCGAACGGACACACGGCCCAGCTCACTCACGCGCAGGGTGACGTCGTGGACGCAGCCTGGAGCCCCGACGGGCGCCGGCTGGCCTTCGTCGCGACCGACCGCCAGGATCCGGCGCCGTTCTTCTTTGCCGGGGACAACGACTACACGGCGAGCGCGCTGACGCCGGCCGAGCACCTCTGGCTGGTCTCGGCGGCCGGCGGCAAGGCCACGCGCCTCACGAGCGGGTCGTGGACGATCGCGCCAACCGATCCCGGCGGAATCTTCTCCCCGCAGATCGCCTGGACGCGCGACGGCCGCCGCATTACGTACACCCGCGTTGAGAACACCTTTAGCGGCGACAGCGAATACTCGACGCTCTGGCAGTTGGACGTGGGGACGCGCGCGACGCAAAAACTCACCGGCCATTCGGCTTTCGAGCTGAGTCCTGCGTACTCGCCCGACGGCTCCCGTCTCGCCTACTGGTATCCGCGCAACGGCGATTTCAATGCCGAGAACACGCTGCGTGAAGTGCGCCAAGGTACCGACATGCAAGACGCCCCCGACCTCGACCGTAATATTGCGGCGTCACTCTGGTTGCCCGATTCACGTCATCTGCTGATCTGCGCCGCCGACGGCACGCAGAACGTATTCTGGCGTGTCGGGCCGGCCGGGACGCGCCGAATTCCCTTGGGCGATCTGCATCCCGTCTGCGACCCCTATTCCAGCAGCACGTTCGATGCCGGAATCGCCGGTGACGTCGCGCCCGACGGGTCGGTCGCGTTCGTCGGCACCAGCGCAACGAGCGCGCGAGAGCTCTACTACTTGCCGGCCGCTTCGACGACGCCCCGCCAGCTCACGCACGTCAATGCGTTCCTCTCGCAGATCGCCGTCGGCGCAATGAGCGAGCTCAATTGGACCGGACCCGATGGCTTCGCCGAGGACGGCGTAGTGACCGATCCGCCCAACGCGCAGCCGAGTGCGAAGTATCCTGTCGTACTCCTCATTCACGGAGGGCCGGGGCTCTCGAGCAGCCGCGATTTCGTCCGGGAGACCTGGCCGCTCGCACAGATGATCGCGTCGCGCGGCTACGTCGTGCTGCAGCCGAACTATCGCGGCAGCGACAATCTCGGCAACGCGTACATGACGGCGATCGTTCGCAATACCGTCGTTGGGCCGAGCGCAGATATCCTTGCGGGACTCAACGCGCTCGAACGGCGCGGTGGCATTGACGCCTCGCGCGTGGCGGTCTCCGGCTGGTCGTACGGCGGAGAACTGACGTCGTGGTTGATCGGTCACGATCATCGGTGGCGGGCCGCCGTCTCCGGTGCCGCAGTCAACAACGAGTTCGACGAATACAATCTCTCGACGTCGAACGTGCAGGATCGCTATCCGCTGGGCGCCTCGCCCTTCACCGCTGACGGCCAGCGCATCTATCGCGATAACTCGCCGATCACGTACTACGCGCAAATTACGACGCCGACGCTGATCTGGGGTACGACGCAAGACCCGGTCGTGCCGATCACGCAGTCGTACGCCCTCTTCCATGCGCTGACCGATAACCACGTGCCGGTGCGGTTCGCGGTCTTCCCAGCCTCGACGCACGGGCCCGCCGACCCGCGACAGACCGCCGAGCTAACTCGGCTTTGGCTGAGCTGGCTCGACGCTCACCTGCGGTGACCGCGAGCTCATCCAATTGGGGCGGCCCGGCGTTATACCATACGTGAAGTTCATTAGCGGATTTACCCTCAGCCTCTTGATTGCCGCCGCGGCAATCGCGCCGGCGAACGCATCCTCACAGCGCGTGGTCTTTGCCGGCGGCTGCTTCTGGGGAATGCAGCTCGTCTTCGAATCGCTCAAGGGGGTCGACGCGGCGGTCGCCGGTTACGCCGGCGGCAGCGCCGACACGGCACACTACGAAACCGTCAGCACCGGCACGACCGGACATGCCGAGTCGGTCGAGATCACGTACGATCCCACGCGAATCTCATTTGCGCAGCTGCTCGACGTCTATTTTCTCGTCGCGCACGATCCAACCGAGCTGAATTTTCAGGGGCCGGACAGCGGCACGCAATATCGCTCTGAGATCTTCTATACGTCACCGCAGCAGCAGTCCGAAGCTGTCGCCGCAATCGCGCACCTCGCAAGCCGGCACGTCTACTCGTCGAAGATCGTGACGATCGTCGCACCGCTTCGGGGTTTCTACCCCGCCGAAGCTTACCATCAAAATTTCGCCGTGCACAATCCGCAGAACCCATATATCGTCTTCAACGACATTCCGAAGATGGCGAAACTTCGCCAGCAATTCCCGCAGCTGGTCAAACCGAACGCCCCGTTTAAGAGCTAACGCCCTTTAGAGCGGCGCGTCGTCGGTATGCTGCGCGTAGGTGCGCGGATCGAAATACCACTGCGGCTGTGAGTCCGGGAACGTGATATCGGTGAAATCGTAGTCGACCGTTGCATCCCGGCCCAGATACTCGGCGTCGGCCTGATAGGTCGGAGTGCCGTGAATTTGGGTAACGATCGGCATGTTGTGCATCCAGCCGAGCGTGACGGTGAAGAGCATCGGGTAAACGTGCCTGCTGCTGTCCTCCTCGTAGAGCTTGTCGGTCGCGACGACCTCTTTGAGCTCGAGCGTCTTAGCGTCGACGTAGAGCTCGCGCAAGCGGTTGCGGTCGATATCGCGGCGCGGCATCAAGCTGACGTGGATGAGGTCGCCTTCATTGGCGACGCGCGTGACGCGATAATCGAACTCGCCCAGAGCCGTAACGCTCGCAATCGTCTTGGGAAGGGCTCCGGTCGGCTCCGGCGTCGGAACGAACTCGCGCGGACTGGTGTGCGGATGAAGCGGCGCCGGCTCGAAGAGGTCGGCCGTGGGCGGGCCCGGATCCCACGGTTCGTTGAACGACGGGCGCAAGAACTCCAACGTTCCCCGGGACGAGCCGCGATAGACTCGCCGGCCGAGCGCAGCGCGATCGGAGGTTCGTACCCAGATGTGATAGGTGTAGCTGTTGAGCAGATCGGGATAGCCGTCGTCGAGCGTTTGCTTACGAACCAATGTGTACGTGATGTACGGCGGCGGCGGCCGATGCGAACGAAACTGCCGGCGGATCAGAAAGAGTAAACGATCCGGCGACGGCAGCGGAATCGGTGTAGCAGTTGCTGCCGGACGCGGCGTCGACGCCGCTCGCCACGGCGGCACGTTTCCGGCGTGCGAGGGCTCGGCAGCGATAAAAATGCCGAGCAAGACAAGCGCGGCAATGAGCGCGGCTTTCACGCATTCATCTTAGCTATGCGACTGGTAAAGCTCCTACTTGGGGGCCATTCGTATCGCGCCATCGAGACGTATTACTTCGCCGTTGAGCATTTGATTCTCGATGATGTGCCGCGCGAGCGCCGCATATTCGGCGGGTCTGCCGAGTCGTGACGGGAAGGGCACTTGCTTGCCTAGGGACTCGCGTGCTGCCTCGGGCAAGCCCGCCAGCATCGGTGTATCGAAGATGCCCGGAGCGATGCTTGCCACGCGAATTTGATGCTGCGCGAACTCACGAGCAATCGGGAGCGTCAGCCCGACGACGCCGCCCTTCGAAGCCGCGTAGGCCGCCTGACCGATCTGGCCGTCGTACGCCGCAACCGACGCCGTGCAGACGATAACGCCGCGATCCTCACCGGGCTCCACCGAACGCTCGAGCATCTTCGCAGCAGCTAACCGGATCACGTTGAACGTGCCTATCAGGTTAACTGAAATGACCTTCGTGAAATGTTCCAAGGGCAGCGGACCTTCCCGCCCGATCACGCGCTCCGCGGTCGCGATCCCAGCGCAGTTGACCGCGCCGTGCAATGCGCCGAACTTCTGTGCGGCGGTATCGACCGCGCGCTGCACCTGCGCGCCATCGGTTACGTCGGTGCGCGCAAAGACGACCGATGCTCCGAGCTCGCGCGCGAGGTCGGCGCCGCGTTCGCTGACGTCGCAAATCACGACGTTGGCGCCGTGGCGAGAAAACTCGGTAGCGCACGCCGCGCCGAGGCCCGAGCTGCCGCCGCTAACTAAAAACGTTCGTCCATCTAACTGCATGGCGCGTGCTACATCTTTACGGTGGCGATATCCTGGACGGGCGAGGCGGTCTCAAAACCCCCGGCTGCCAAACGGGGTTAACAGCGACAAAAGGAAGGGACAGATCGTGAACATTGCGTTTTCGAAGCTTTATGGCCGGGTCGGCGGCCGTCTCGCCGGCGGCCTCCCTGCCGGTTCAGGCCGGGCTCCGAGGCCCGTATCGTGACGGTCGCGTTCTACGGAGCGGGTCGGCTCGGATCAGCAATGATTCGGGCGATGCGCAGCCGCGGGCTCACGGTGCACGTCTGGAACCGCACCCCGGAGAGAGCTCGCGCACTGCAAGAGTACGGCGCGCGAGTCTTTTCCGATCCGCCGCAAGCCGCGCAAGGCGCTGCGCGCATTCATCTCTGTTTGAGCGACGACGCGAGCGTGGATGCCACGATTGATGCTGCGCTCGAAGGCATTGCAAAAGAGAGTCCCATCATCGACCACACGACCGTTCTGCCGCAGCGCGTGGCCGAGCGCGTGCTGCGGCTCGGCGAAGCAGGATATACGTTTGTGCACGCGCCCGTCTTCATGGGCCCGCCGATGGCGCTCGAGGCGACCGGCGTGATGCTGGCCTCCGGCGACCCGGCGCTCTTCGAGCGCGTGCGAGAGGGGCTCGAGGAAATGTGCAGCGATCTTCGCTACGTCGGCTCGCGGCCGCAGGACGCGGCGACCTTCAAGTTGATGGGCAATGCGATGCTCCTGGCCGTCGTCGGCGGCCTCAACGATCTGTTGCGCATCGCCGAAGTCCAGAACCTCAGCCGAGAGGAAGCCTATCGGCTATTCGATTTCTTCGACCCATCCGGCCAGATCAAGGGTCGTGGAAAACGCATGGCCGCCCAAGAGTACGAGCCGACTTGGACGATCGATATGGCGCATAAAGACGCCACGCTCATGCAGTCCGCCGCACACCACGAACGGCTTTCGGTCATCGATGCGATGGAATCGCTGTTGCGCAGCGTCTCCGATCGCGGGCTGGGCGGTCTCGACCTGGGTGCGATCGCCTCGCGCTGATGGATCTGAATCCCCAGGCCAGGCAAATGGCCGACGAATCCATGGTACGCAATCTCGAAGCGCAGGCGCGCGCCATTTGGCCGCAGGAGGCGCCGCTTCTGCAACGCTACGCGTTGCGCGAAGAAGCCTCGATCCTCGACGCGGGCTGCGGCACCGGCGAGATCTCGTCGCGTGTGGCAGAGCTCTTTCCGCGAGCGCGCGTTCTCGGGGTCGACATCATCGAGGAGCACCTGGCACTCGCCCGCGAGAGGTACGCGCTTTTGGCGCCGCGCCTGCGCTTCGATCGCGAAAGCGTCTACGCTCTAGACGCAGCCGACAGCTCCTTCGACCTTACGCTCTGCCGCCACGTCATCCACTCGATTCCACAGGCCGATCGCGTCCTTGCAGAGCTGATTCGAGTTACGCGGCCGGGCGGATATCTCCACCTGATTCCGGAGGATTATGGCATGCTGCACTTTGCGCGCGCCGCATTGGATCCAAGCAATTTCTGGCACGAAGTGCCGGCCGCTATGTCAAAGGAGACGGGCATTGACTTGTTCGTCGGGCGTCATACCTACGGCATTCTGGCAAGCCTGGGACTCGACGAAATCACGGTAGATTACGCCGTCGTCGACACCGTGCGCGTTGCTCGCGAGACGTTCGCGACGATCTTGGAGGCGTGGCGCGACGGATATGCGGGACCAATCGGCGAGACGACGTCTATCAGCAAAGAAGCGGCCGAAGCCTACTTCGATCAAATGATTGCCAACGTGCGCGATCCGCACGGGTATGCGGTCTGGATGGTGCCGGTCGTGAGCGCGCGGATACCCCAGAGAGCGTAACGGTGAAGGCACTTCAAATCGATCGTTTCGGCGCGCTGAAAGATCTGCAAATTCGCGACGTTCCGGATCTTCCGTTGCCACCGCAATCGGTTCGCATTCTCGTCGAGGCGGCAGCCGTCAACCCTAGCGATGCCGGCGTCGCGCTCGGTCGATTTGCGAGCGTCACCCTGCCGCGTATACTTGGCCGCGATTTCTCCGGCCGGGTCGTCGAAGGGCCACCCGATCTCATCGGTCTGCCCGTCTGGGGATCGGGCGGCGGGGAGCTCGGCATGACGCGCGACGGCTCGCACGGGGAACACCTGATCCTTCCGGTGAAGGCGGCGATTCGACGGCCTTCGCATCTGACTGCGCAAGAAGCCGCGGTTGCAGGCGTCCCGTTCGTCACCGCGTGGAGCGCGCTCGTCGAGCTCGCGCGTTTTTCGAAGGATGAGACCGCGATCGTCTCGGGCGCAGCGGGTGCCGTCGGATCGGCCGCCGTTCAACTCGCGCTTGCGCTTGGAGGACGCGCGATTGCGCTCGTTCTCGAGCGCGACGATCTCTCGCCGCTCGACGGATTGGCGCTGGCCGGTATCGTACGATCGGATCGCGACGACGTTCCCGCCGCCGTCCGCGAACTCACGGACGGCCGCGGTGCTGACGTAGCCCTCAACGGCGTCGGCGCGCCGGTCTTCGCAGCGCTCTGCCAGTCGCTAGCAAAGGACGGACGAATGGTCGTCTTCTCCGCACGCTCGGGACGCAGCGTCGAGCTCGATTTGTTTGACTTCTATCGGCGACGGCTGCAGTTTTTCGGTCTCGACACGGCATCGTTCACCCTGGAGCGAGTCTCCGCCCTCTTTGAAAAGTTCAGCCCGCTCTTTGAATCGAAGTCGGTCAAGCCCGCACCGATCGCGGCGCGATTTCCGCTCTCTCGCGCGCCCGAAGCGTACGAGCGCGTTGAGAACGGTGAAACCGGAAAAGTCGTTCTACTTCCGTAGGGTTAGCGGCGGCGGAAAGGGGAGCGCGGTGCGCCGCGGATAGGGCAAGCCGCTCCAGACCGGTCGCGGCGTCGACAGCGGCGCCGGCGTGAAGACGGTCGTCGGCGCGACGGACGGTACGGACGGATTGAAGGGCGTCGGCGACGTGACGACGTCACGCGCCGAAATGGCGACGACGAGGCGACGCTCTTTCGCTTCGTAATGCACGGACGCGCCGAGCGCTCGAAGCACCGGTCCGGCCGCCACGTACGTAGCGTCGAGTGGAGCGCCCAGCGGCGGCACCAGCCGAATTCGTATGCGTCGGTCGCCGCGCTCGACGACGAGGGTGTCGCCTTCCAGCCAGAGCCGGTCCACGAGGCCGGTCAACAGCGGCGCGACCGGCGCGAAGACCCGGCCTCCGGCAAGATACGCGCGCGTGTAGCCGACGAGAGGACGCCCGTCGATCAGCACGGTTACCGGAGCTTCAGGTGGGAATAGCGGCACGTTCCCACGATATACCGCTTGCAATGCAGCGACTCATCTCCGCGTTTCGCGAAGCGGTCGTGCGCTTCGCGCGGGACGGGTGCTCATTCCTCGCGCAATCGGTTGCGTTCAATGCCATCTTCGCGCTCTTCCCGCTGAGCGTCTTGGCGATCACCGCGATCACGTTCGTCTTTCCCGAATCGCAGCACCGCGCGCTGCTCTTTTTCGACACCCTTGCGCCGACGCTCCACGACTTCATCGCGAACAACCTCGAAACGTACATCTACGGACGCGGCATCTCGAGCGCGATCGCGCTAGCCTTTCTGCTCTGGTCGGGAAAGAATCTCTTCATGGGACTCGCTTACGCCCTCGACCGGGCGCTCAACGTGCCGAAAGGGCGGCCGCTCGTACACAACCTGCTGCTTTCGCTGGTGATGCTGCCGATAACCGGCATCTTGCTGCTGGTTGCGATCGCGCTGCCGATCGTACTCTCGATCACGTTCCACGTCGCGGGAATCCACAATCCGAGCCACGTCACGCACATCATGTCCTATCTGCTCTCGATCGCGCTGGTTTTCATCGTCGCGGTCGTTCTCTATCGGTGGCTGCCCAACCGAAGCGTTTCGTGGGCTTTTGCGCTGCGCGGTGCGGCAGTGGTAGCGGTCGCATGGCCGCCGGTGCAGTACGCGTTTACGGCGTATCTAACGCACGTCGACTTTACGCACGTTTACGGTGCCTTATCGGCCCCGCTCGTCTTGCTGCTCTGGTTTTACTGGATCGGATCGATCTTTCTCTTCGGCGCCGAGTACAGCATCGCGTGGCCGACCGGACATTCCGACACCGTTGGCGAAGAGACGGCCGCTGATGGTTGAGAAATTCTCGCTACGCCGCTTTCTCGGGTTGCTTTTGGTTTGCTCGTCGCTCGCGTTCGCCACCGCCGCCGCGCCCCCACCACCGCTGCCCGCCGCGACGCCGCCCACGCTCGATCAGACGCCGGTCGTCTTGGTCTATCCGTTCGACGTACAAACCGGCGCGGATCCACGTATCGGCATGGCAATCGCGCAGATCCTGGCTCAGGAGATGACCGCAGCCGGCGGAATCAGCGTGCCGCCCGTGCCACAAGGCATCAAACGCGCGGATTTTCTGAGCAACGCACGGACCGCGAAAGCCGACTTTTATATCAGTGGTTACGTCACGCCGGTCGGTGATAGCGCCGCGGTCGTCGAGCAGGTCGTCAGCGTTGAAAGCGGCGTCATTCTCTTCTCGCAAACGGCTCAAGTCGCGAGCGTCGCCGACGTTGCTTCTCAATCGCTGCTCGCGCGCTCGCAAATTTTGACGTTCCTCGGGCGGGGAACTCAGAACGTGGGAACGCGACCGTCAAACACTCCCGCTCCGAGCTCGACGAACGGTGCAAAGGTTCCGATTCAAGGGATCGGAAGCATCGTGAACTCGGTCTTCAAGCATAGGGGCGGCAGTCGAGGGGCAACGCCCGCGCCCGTCGTCAAACCTGAGCGCGGCGTGATCGTCGCGCCGATCGGCGCCTCTACACCGGTCGCCCCCGCCGATCTCACCAACGCACTGCACGAGCTCTACTTCGCGCTCAACTCCCGTTTCAACGCGCAGATGACTTCCGTGACGTCGAACGTCTCGCAGTCGAGCGACGCGATTTGCGGTTCGAATCGCGACAACACGATCGCGAGCGGCACCCTAACCACGAAGGCGGCTGCGCACGGTAAGCCGCAGATAACCTTCGTTCTCGAAGTTTATACTTGTTTTGGCGCGCTGCTCGAACGCGAAGTCGCCAACGGCAGCTCGATCAAGAATGCCATTGACGCCGCCGTTGCTGCGTACGCCAGCGCTCATCCGGACAACAGCTAATCGAACAGGCCTTCGGGCGGATCGATAAGGATTCTCCGGCGCTCCAAGTCGATCTCGGTAACGATCGCGCGCACCATCGGTATCATCGCGCCGCCGACGACCAGCATGTCGCTGGAAGGGTAATGCTCGACACGATCGACGCTGCCGTAGGCTCTGCCATCGACGCCGAAGATCGCGCAACCGGCGAGATCCTCGTCGAGATACTCGCCGTCGCTTAAAGCAATAGCGGCGCGGGGAACGTATAGGACCGATCCCGCGAGAGCCGCCGCGGCATCCGCGTCATCTACGCCGGCGAGCCGAATAAGCAGCCGGTTTTTGTGCGGACGGACGCTCGTAACTCGGACCGTCCACGACTCCTCGCTGCGCGCGCATCGCAGCTGCGCACCGGAGCAAACGAGAGTGCGACCCGAACTGGTCGGGTCGCACTTCAACTCTCCGCGAACGCCAAAGGCACCTAGAATTCGCCCAACAGCTACGTCAGTCCGGTCCGTCATCCTCGAGGTCCTGCGCTGCTTCCTCGCTGTCGAGAATGTCGACCGATACGCGGCCTTCGGCAGTGGCACGCACGACCGTTCGTAACGCTTGCGCGACGCGGCCGCTACGCCCGATCACTTTTCCTAGATCTTCGGGATCGACGACCAGCTCGATGACCGGCTGCGCGTGCTCGTCGATGAAGAGCTCGACGCTGACGCTATCGGGCTTCTGCACGAGCTTGCGCGCGAGAAAATCCAGGAGCTCGGTCGCGCGGCGATGCCCTGCCCACGGATCGCCTCCCGGAGGGTTGGGCTTACGCTCGCGGCGTACGACCGGCCGCGCGGGACGCGGTGGCGGGCGCGGTCCCGGCTCGCTGCGCGCAGGTTCTTTGCGGGGCGCCTCCTTGCGTGGCGAAACCTGACGCTCGGGTTCGTCGACGACCGTTTCGCTAAAGAGACCGAACTCGTCGTCGAACGAGCTCACGAGGCGCTGCCTTCCGCACTCTTCGGACGACGCTTCGCCGTTGGAATCGGACCGCGGTCAACGAGTCCTTTTTCGGCGAATAACCGGCGCACCGTTTCGGACGGCTCCGCGCCCTTTGCCAGCCACTCGCGTGCTTTGACCTCGTCGACCACGACCGTTCGCGGCTCGGTGCGCGGGTTGTAGTGTCCAAGTATCTCGATAAACCGTCCATCGCGCGGCGCCCGTGCGTCGGTCACCACGAAACGGTATGTCGGCTGCTTTTTCGCGCCAATCCGGCGCAGTCGGATTCGTACCATTCTTTCTTTCGTTATCTAGCGCGCTTGATGCGGCTAAGCTGTTTGGTCATTTGTCGCGCTTGATCGAACTGCTTCACAAGCCGGTTCACGTCGGAAACTTGCGTGCCCGACCCGAGTGCGATCCGCTTACGGCGCGATCCGTTCAGGATGTCGGGATGACGGCGCTCGCCGCGCGTCATCGAGCAGATGATCGCTTCCACCTTGACGAACTCACGCTCCGGAATCTCAAAGTCTTTCGGTAGCGCTTTCGACATGCCCGGGATCATCTTCAAGATATCGTTGAAGGAGCCGAGCTTGCGCACTTGCCGCATCTGCTCGAGGAAATCGTCGAGCGTCAGCCTCTGCTTGAGGAGTTTTTCCTCCAGCTTCTTGGCCTGCTCTTCGGAATAGAGGCTCTGCGTCTTCTCGATCAGCGTGAGCGCGTCGCCCATGCCGAGAATCCGCGACGCGAGCCGCTCCGGATAGAACGGCTCGAGCGCCGAGAGCTTCTCACCGACGCCAACGAACTTTATCGGCGCACCGGTGACGCTATGAATCGACAGCGCCGCGCCCCCGCGCGTGTCGCCGTCCAACTTCGTTAGAATGACGCCGGTGATCCCGAGGCGTTCGTGGAAACCCTTGGCCACGTTCGTCGCCTCTTGACCTGTCATCGCGTCTGCAACGAGCAGAATTTCGCGCGGATCGGCAACCGCTTTGATTTCGGCGAGCTCCTGCATCAACTCTTCGTCGATCTGCAGCCGTCCGGCCGTGTCGACGATCGCGGTCGAGATGCCGAGCCGTTTCGCCTCCGCGATGCCGTCGCGCACGATGATTACCGGGTCCTCGACGCCGCGATCGTAGACGGGAAGGCCTATTTGTTTGCCAAGCGTCTTGAGTTGCTCGATTGCGGCGGGACGATAGACGTCGGCAGCGATCATGAGCGACCGCCGGCCTTGCTCTTTGAGACGCAGGGCGAGCTTCGCGGCTTGCGTGGTCTTGCCCGAGCCCTGCAGGCCCACGAGCATAATCACCGAAGGCGGCGCGTCGGAGAACTGAAGCCGGCTTTGCCCCGAGCCGGTGGGTGGCCCGAGCAACTCGACCAACTCGTCGTGAACGATCTTGAGAATCGTTTGAGCGGGAGTGAGTGACTCGAACACGTTTGCGCCGACCGCGCGTTCCTTGATTCGCGCCACGAACGCCTTGGCAGCACCAAGTGAAACGTCGGCCTCGAGCAACGCCACGCGAACTTCGCGTAGCGCTTCGTTAACGTCGTCTTCGCTTACTCGGCCTCGGCCGCTTAAGCGGTCGAAGATTGCGCCGAGGCGTTCCTGGAGTTGATCGAACAACGGGCAGCTAGGAAGTCGAAGAGCCGGCCGTCGTCTCGTCGATGCGCTTTACCGCATCGCCGACCGTCTTGATCTTTTCCGCTTCCTCGTCGGGAATGTCGATATTGAACTCGGTCTCGAATGCCATCACCAGCTCGACCTGGTCGAGCGAGTCGGCACCCAGATCGTCGGTAATTGACGCTTCGGGCGTCACTTCCGACTCGTCGACGCCGAGCTGCTCGACGATGATCTTCTTGACTTTATCGAAGGTGGTGGACATTACGTCTCCTTTCAACTTGGTGTCGACTTCGTCACAGCTTACATCAGAATGCCGCCGTCGACCACCAGGGTTTGCCCCGTGATGTAGCCGGCAGCGTCGGAGCAGAGGAACGCGACTACTCCGCTGACATCTTCCGGCTTCCCGGCTCGGCCAAGAGCGGCTTGCTTGATCAAAAACTCCCTGGCGGCGTCGGGCATCTTCTCGGTCATAGCGGTCTCGATAAGCCCCGGCGCGACGGCGTTGACTCTTATATTCCTCGAACCCAACTCCTTTGCCAGCGATTTACAAAGGCCGATGAGTCCCGCTTTCGAGGCCGCGTACGCAGCCTGGCCGGCGTTGCCGCTCACGCCGACGATGCTGGTCAGGAGCACGATCGACCCGGCACGCTGTTTCATCATCGGTTTGGCGACCGCGCCGCAGAGATAGAAGGCCGACTTGAGGTTGACGTCGAGCATTCGATCGATCGTCTCCGACTTAAGGCGGAGCAGGAGCGCGTCGACCGATTGACCGGCGCCCGCGACCGCGCAGTCGATCCGCCCGAAGCGTGACAGCACCTCGGCGGCGATGCGTTCGACCGTCGCTTGATCCGCAACGTCACCCGCAAAGAGCTCGGCGACAGCTCCGGGACGCGCATTCGCACAGAGCGCAGCGCTCTCTGCAAGCGCATCAACGTCGCGTCCGATCAACGCGACGTCCGCGCCTTGCTTGGCAAATTCGACCGCGATCGCGCGACCGATTCCACGACTTCCTCCGGTGACCAACGCGGTCTTTCCGGAAAGGTTCATACGTTTGCTTCCGCGGAGCGTTCGAGCGTGCCGCGCAGTCGCTCGACGCCGGTGTAATCGCTTACCACGATCGTCGGAGGAGCGGAGGGCAAACGTTTCATCAAAGCGCTCAAGACGCCGCTGGCGCCGAACTCAACCACCATATCGGGCTGATACGTGAGAATGCGCTCGGCCGTATCGTGCCAACGCACTTCGTCCACGACCGACCGAATCAGGTTGGCCTTGATCGTGCCGACATCGCGATACGGACGCCCGTCCACGTTCGAGATAACGTCGAGCGCCGGCAGCGCAAAAGCGCTCGCTTCGACGACGGCTCGGACCGGCTCGACGGCGGGCTCCATCAACACGCTATGCCAGGCACCCGAGACGTTCAGCGGTACGACACGCTTGGCCCCGGCTGCAAGCATCGCGTGGCCAGCCGTTTGAACCGCATCGAACTGGCCGCTGATCACGATCTGCGTCGGGGAGTTGAAGTTTGCGAGCGCTACGTGGCCGCGATCCTGCGCCCGTGCGAGCACCTCGCGAACGTGCGCCGCGTCGAGCCCCAAAATCGCCGACATTCCTCCTCGCGTTCGCTGTGCGGCCGATTGCATCGCCTTCCCGCGTTCGCTGACGATCCGCAAGGCATCTTCGAACGAAAGCGATGCGGCAATCACCAAGCTGCAGAGTTCCGCGAATGAGTGCCCAGCCGTAACGACGGGCTTCAATGCGTCGCCGACCGCGGCGTAGAGCGCGAGGTTCGTCGTAAAGATTGCCGGCTGGCTGAACTCCGTCTCGCGAAGCTGTTCTTCGGGTCCGCGGCGCTGCAGTTCGAGCAGGTCGTAGCCGAGCACGGCCGACGCGCGATCGAAGACTGCGGCGGCGGCGGACGAGCATGCCGCGACTTCGCAACCCATTCCGACGCTCTGCGATCCTTGTCCCGGGAAGACGACCGCGATTCGCACTATGCCGCCCAGCGCCACGCGACCGCGCCCCATGAAAGGCCGCCGCCGAAGGCAACAAAGATGATAAGGTCTCCCGGCTTCACGAGACCCGCGCGGACCGTCTCGGAGAGCGCCATCGGAATCGACGCGGCAGACGTGTTGCCGTATTCGGCGATGTTGGCCACGACTTTCTGCTCGGGCAAGCCGAGATAGCGCGCCGTCGCGTCAATGATGCGGCGATTCGCTTGATGGGGAATGAGGAACGTCACGTCAGCTTTGCTCAAGTTCGCCTTCTTCAGCACGCTGTCGGTTGCATCGACCATGCGTTGTACGGCGAGCTTGAACGTCTCGCGACCTTGCATATGGATGAGGTGCACCTTCGCATCGAGCGCGGCATGATCGAGGGGGCGGCGCGCCCCACTGCCGTGTGCGTAGAGCAGCTCGGGCCGGCTTCCGTCGGCGCCTAAATCCGATGCGATAAAGCTGTCGGTCGCGCTGCGCTCGAGTATGACGGCGCCCGCGCCGTCTCCGAAAAGAATGGCAGTCGAGCGATCTTCCTTGTCGAGGATCTTCGAGAGGGTTTCGGCGCCGATGAGCATGATGCGTTCGTAGACGCCCGAGCGTATCAAAGCGGAGGCGACGGTGAGCCCGTAGATGAAGCCGCTGCACGCGATTCCGATATCGAAAGCCGGTTTTTCCGTCACGCCGAGTTTCGAGGCGACCAGACATGCGGTCGCAGGAAAGTAGTAATCGGGCGTAACGGTTGCGACGATGAAGCAGTCAATCTCCTGTGCCCGGAGTCCGGCGTGGACGAGTGCGGCGCTCGCCGCCGCGGCTGCCAAGTCGCTTGTTGATTCTGCTTCAGAGGCCCAATGACGCCGCTTCATTCCGGTTCGCGTCGTGATCCACTCGTCGGTGGTCTCCAGCCAGGCTTCCAGATCGTGATTGCTGACGACTCGCGACGGCGCGTAGTGACCGACGCCGACGATCTTTACGCCAGAGGAGGCCACCTACGCTAACCGGCCGACTCTTCTTGTATCTTGCGGACTTGGCGCCCCTTATAAGTGCCGCAGTTCGGACACGCGAAGTGCGGCCGCTTGGGCTGATGGCACTGCGTGCAAAGCACCGCCGTGACGTCGCCGAGCTTCCAATTGGCAGCGCGGCGGCTGCGCGTCTTGCTGCGGGGCGTCTTCCATTTTAAGTTCGCCACGATATTCTCCGTTTCAAAAGGTTAGGCGGGCTGGCACGAGCATTCGCTCGTATTTCGATTCGCCCCGCAAATCGCGCAGAGACCGCGGCACTCCGGCCGGCAGCGCAGTCCCATCGGCAGGGCGCCCAGGACGCTCTGCTGCGCCAAATCGGCCACGTCGAGACGCTCCCCTATCAAGACATTGCTCTCGCCGAAGGGCTCGACATCGCGACCGTGCGAAGGATCGAACCGCTCGTTTAGCTCGACGTGCATGGGCAGATCCACGTCCTCGAGGCAACCGTCGCACTGGCCGTGAACGCCGGCGTCGACGCTGCCCTCAACCGCCAGCATCCGGTCGGCCGAGCGCAGTTCGAGCCGCACCTGGACCGGCTCGGGGAAGACCAAGCCTTCAAACGGCTCGAGCGGCACCTCATCGGCGACCACCATAAGCTGGCGGCTGCCTGCAAGGAGCCCGCTGACGTCGACCTTGTGAGAGCGATCCATAAATGCGCGTCGCCGCAGCATGAGGCCCCGCCAACCAGGCAGGGCCGCCACGGACTTTGCCATTCTAGAACCCGCGTCTCCACCTTGTCAAACGCTTGAGGCGGGGGATAGAAGGGCTGCCGTGAGTATCGACCCGATTGCTTCGAGATTGGCCGCCGACGGGGTCGCCTACGCCCCTGAAATCGCGAGCGCCGCGCGCCGGAACGGTCTCGATCCGAAACTGCTGGCCGCGGTCGCCGCTCAAGAGACCGGCGGTCCCGGAAGCAACGCGGGTCACAACGTCGTCGGCGACGGCGGTCACGGCCGCGGCCTCTTTCAGATTGACGATCGGTGGCATCCCTTCGCCTCTACGACGGCCGCGATGGATCCGGGACGGAACGCCGATTACGCCGCCGGCATGATCTCCGGACTGCTCAAGCGCTACGGGGGCGACGTTCACGAGGCGCTCTCGGCCTACAACGCCGGCTCCCCGACGGCGACCGGTACGCGGACGCGCTGGTCGGACGGCAGCGATCTTGGTTACGCCGATTCGGTGATGCGTCACTACGAACGGCTGACCAGCGAACCCGCGCAAGCCTCCGCGATAGCCGAATCCGGCGAAACGGTTGCTTCTGTCGGCGCGCTGCAAAACGCCGCGCAGCGCCTGCCGCCGATGCCTCCCCATTTGCTCTCGACTCCCTCCGGAGAACTCCACACCGCCCACGCCTATCACCGGCAATCAACCGACTATCTCTCGCTACTGAGCGACGACACCGACGAGACCAACTCATAACAAGGAGAAATTACGTGTCAACTTTGCCGCCAATCGATGGGAATATCTCAGTGAAACCCTTCACAAGCACCCTCGCCGGCCGCGTGAGCGGCGCGGTTTCCCCGCCGCGCTCGGGATCGGTCACCGGCGACTCGGGAGAGTCTCCGGAAAGCTCCGCCGTGGCCGAACTCGGCAATCTCATCTCTTCACTCGGTTCGCTTTCAGCGCAGGCGCAAAGTCTGCCGCTTAGCCCTCCGACGCTGCCGGCCTTGCAAGATCAGAGTTACCGCCCGCAAGCGACTGACTATACACAGTTCAACGACGACTCAAACTAAGTCGTCGAAAAGGAGCAACGAGATGGCATTTCTGCTTCCCGTCCTCGAAGGGCTCGGGTCCGGCCTCCTCGGCAACGCCATCGGCGGTACGCTCGGCAATGGTGTCGCCGGCAACGCCGGGAACGCCGCGATGAACGCGCTCAACTCGCAAGACGAAAACTTTCAGCTCGGTATGTACGCGTCGGAGGTTCAAAATCAAGAGCAGCTTCAGATGCAGTCGGAAGTCTTCGATCAGATGATGGACGAGCGCAGCGAGAACATGCGCGAAGTCGATACGCTGCGAAACGTTGATATGGCTCAGCGTAAGATGGACGACTCGATCACGAAGAAATTCATCCAGTCGATCACCGAATGACGAGCGGTCCGCTCCCTCCCATTCGTAGCGAACGCGTCTCTGCGGCGCGCGGCACGGTCGCCGCGCCACGCGGAGGCGCGGCTGCCGCCGATTCCTCCGACCTCACCGCCGAACAGCAGCAGCAAATAGCGGCGCAGCGCCAAGCCTTCGACTTCGACGCCGCAGAGCGCGCCGAGATCCTGCGCGAGCACGAGGTCCTCGAGGCTCTCCTGATGGCGCACCTCAAAAATGAGGACGAGATTACGAAGAAGTGGATCGCGCTGATCTAGTCGCGGCGCGCGTACACTGCGGAACTAAAGGGAGCGGTAAACCGCCGATTGGTGACCTTCTTCCAACGATTTGTGGAGACTCGGCCGATATCGAGCCAACCCCTGTGCGGGCCGGATCCGCCCGCCGTACCGTCGCCGACGACGATTAGCTTGTCTTTACTATTGAAGCCAAACCCGTGCGGATCGCATCCTTGAGAGCACGGCATGAGCGTGTTGAACGGTGAGCCGCCGTACCTCAGCGGCAGGGCGTATTGATAGATTTTATGGCTCGAATCCCCCACGTTGAGCACCGTTCCAGCGTTGCTGATATAGAAGCCGGCGATGTCGCCAGAGTCTATCATGAAGGTGAACGGCAGGATTTGATTCATGCTCGGTCTGGTGGTCGGATTCGTTATTTCCGCGACTCCATAACCGCCGCCCCCAAAGTCCCGAACCCACAGATTACCGGAGCTGTCCTCATCGCCCGCGTCATAGAAACAGACGTCCGAACAATCACTGGGGAGAAGAACTTCAACGGGGGTCGCCGACGGATTTCCGTTAGGCCAGTATTCGTACCCGCTGCCACTGACGGTATAGCTTCCGACCTTGTACTGGATTTGCTTCATGATCGCTAAGATATGGTTGTTGTCGACGACGGTGTCGGCGAGCAAACCTGTAAACTTTGAACAATCGGAAACCGCGCAATCAGGTGAATAGGCGCGTGTAAAGCTTCCGTCCTTGTACTCCTGTATCACGCCGGCCTTGCCACCACTGACGTCGGTCACAAACAGGTTTTTGGCGCGATCGACTTTGAGCGTCAACGGGTCACCGCCTTTGACCGGCTGACTCTCTGTCGAAATAACTTTTAGCACGCGTTTTGCGCCTAACGATAGACCGAATACCGTGCTGGTCTGCTCCGCTGCCGCCCATATCGTTATGCCGCCCGCATCGGCATGCGGCATCGTGAAATGGCGCGAGCCGGCCGGCATCGCCGACGGCGTGGTTCCACCGTTGCAGCCCGCGAGAAGCGACGGGACGCAGGCAAGGCTGAGCGCGAGAAATGCGCGATTGGCGAAAGCGTTCATTGTATGCCTCCTTCAGACATGACGGCCGTCAAGAATAGAGCCCGTCAGTGCGCCTGACCGTAGACTTCCGAAAGCGCGGGATCTTTATAAACCTTATTGCCGGAATGTTCGGGACCCTCCACGGGCCTCGCTCGAAATCACCAGAAGTGGATCGCACTCATTTAGAGGAAGCGCGCCCGGCGCGTCCTAAACCTCTAGCTCGCGTCGGGCCGTTAGCTCAGCTGGTTAGAGCGCATGCTTGATAAGCATGAGGTCCCTGGTTCGATCCCAGGACGGCCCACCATCGGTGAGCCTTGTTCGTCGCAAAGCGCGACGCACTCGGATGCGATTTGGATGGAGTGTCGTTCCTTACGATTAGGTTAAGAGCGGTTGCACTCGATCGCTGATGCAATGGTTGAACCAACCTTCTTTGCATCGGGAGAGTGTGCTATAAAATTCACGGGCTGCCGCCGGCCACTGGAGCGCTCTTTCAAACGACGGGGAAAGTCCGTAACAACGTGGCTACAGCCAAGATAGAGGCTCCGGATCGCTCTGGAGCCTCTATTATCATCCGCTAGCGCCCGCAGGCCGTGCGTTTAGTTCTTTGTCGCGAGAGCTTGCAACATCTGACTGGCGTCGCCCGAAATCTTGATCACAATGCGTCCCACAAGCCTGATCGTTCCGGTCGTATACGGCTTGCCTTTCGTCGTGACCAGGGTCGCGGAACCGGCGCCGCCTTTTGAGGACAGGTGCGAGATCACCAGTTTCGAGATCGGTCCCTGGTCCACAAACGTGCTGTTATAGTGTCCGGACTCGATGTTCGGAGTGCCGATCGTAAACGCGTTATAAGGCGCGCCGCTGATTTTCTTGCCCTTAACGGTCGTTTCGAGATAGGCGCAGCCCACCTGTTTGTCTTTCATTGCGAAGGTGCCGTAGTAAAAATAGTATGCGACTGGCTTGGGTGTCGGCGTCGGTTTTGGGGTGGGAGTCGGTGGTGGCGTGGGTGTCGGCTTTACCTTCACAAATTTTTCAAGCACCCAAATGGCCGCAGCGGACTTGCCGGTCAATGCCGTAAACGTAGCGCTCTTCACATTGCCGGCCGTATAGTAAACCAGGTAGGTCCCGGCTCCTACTTTCTTTGCCGTGCAGGCCGGAATCTTGAGCGGACCGGACCCCTCTGTGGACGTCGCCTCCCCAAGGTCTTGCGATGTCGTCGGGTTATAGCCTGTACCGATGCCGTGGCACGCAACGAGCGCGGCAACTATAAAAAGTGCCGCCGTCGCGCTCGGCAGATTAAACGATTTCATAAATATCCTCCGGGTTAACGTAGGTAGCGATCAAACCATGCGATTGTCTGCTCCAAAATGTCGATTTGGTTGGCGATCTTTTGCGGGCCGTGACCTTCGTCGGCGTAGACGATCAACTTCGTCGGCACGCCCAGGGTCGTCATCGCGTGCCAGAACTCGAAGGCTTGCGGAGCGGGAACCTCCTCGTCGCGCTCGCCTTGAAGTATGAGTACCGGCGTCTTCGAACGCGTGATGAACGTGATCGGAGAGCTGCGCGCGTAAACCGCCGGATCTTGATAGACCGAAGCGCCGAAAAACGGAACCATCCACTGATCGATTTTGTTCTGCCCGTAGTACGATTGCCAATTTACGATTCCCGCGCCGGCCACGATCGCCCGGAAGCGGGTGGTTTGGGTTTCGCCCCACATCCCGATGTAACCGCCGTAGCTCCAACCCATTAGCCCTAGGCGGTTCGGATCGATCGGTGCGGCCTTCAGAGCAGTATCGACGCCGGCAAGGTCGTCGTGCCAATCACCATACCCGAAATCCTTGACGTTGGCCTGCGTGAACTCTTCGCCTTGGCCGAAGCTGCCGCGCGGATTAGGCATGAAGGTGAAGTAGCCTTGCGACCCAAGCGCGTTGAGATTGCGCGAGCCGAATGATGGAACGGCCGCTGCGGAGGGTCCGCCGTGCACGATCGTCACCATCGGATAGGTACGGCTGGGGTCGAAATTCAGCGGGTAGACGAGCCAGCCTTGCGCCGTAAACTGGTCGCTCTTCCACTGCACCGAGACCGCTTTGCCGTAAAGGCGCCTCGCGCCGGCGTTGCTCGAAGAGATTTGCCGGAGCGCGGCCGGCGAACCCGCCCAGACCTCGGGCGCAGCCGCGAACGACGCTCGCACTAAAGCGACGATCGAGCCGCCTTTGGCGGTCGACCAGCTCCACAGCGACTCCTCACGACTGGTCAGCGGGCTCAACCGGCCCGTAGAAACGTCGAGATTCATGAGGTGCATCGATCCCGAAACGTGGGCGACCAGATTGATGCTCGATGCGTCGTTCCAGCGAAGCGATTGCGCCGAAACCGGCGCTGCGGCGGTAACGTCGCGCGACGCGCCGCTCGTCGCGTCGACGAGATAGACGTCGCCGCCGGTCGACCCGAAATCGCTCATGATCCCGCCGATGATCGCGATTTGCTTGCCGTCGGGCGACCAGCGCGGGTCGTCGATCTGATACGGCGGCGCGAGCAAATCGTGCATTGCGCCGGTTGCGGCATCTACGCGCGCAAGCCGCGCGATCCACCAGTTGTTGTCGCCGTTGCCTTTTGCGTAGGTTAGCGCGACCTGCCGGCCATCCGGCGACCATCCGTACTCGTAGACGTAGGTGTCCGGCGGCGTCAATGCACGCATTGCACCGCTCGCAGCGTCGATCGTCGTCAGCCGTTGCTCCTCAACCGCCGTGCCGATGACGCCGACGTCGCGCGCGCCCGGGGCAAGCGCACCGGCTTGCCGATGAGCCGCGGCGATATAAAGGAACGCGAGCCGCTTCCCATCCGGCGCCCAGGTCAAGCGTTGCACGTCTCCAGCCAGCTCGTTGAGCCGGCGCACGCCGCTTCCATCGGCGCGCGCGATGAAAAGTTGGAGCTGCCCTTTCGATCGCGCATCGGAGAGGAACGCGATCTCGCGCGCATCCGGCGACCAAACCGGGTTCTCCTCGTCGTAAAAGCCGTTCTGCTTACCAGCCGTCATCCGCATCGTCGGACCGCCGGCGATGCGGCGCGCGTAGACGGCCGTATACCGAGGCGAATGTAAGAGATCGTGCGGGTCGTGAAAGGTCTCCTCCCAGGCGACCGCGCTGCCGTCGGCCGAACAATCGACACCGCTGAGATCGCGGACCGCGAACGTTGCCGTCAAAACGTCGCGCATCGAGGGCGCCGCGCTTACTGGCGGCGAGCCGGCCGTTACGGTTAGGACGCAGATCGCAAGCGACGCGCAGAGCTGACGTCTCACCTAGTATTCAACCCCCGGCCATCGCGCCGACGATGAGGAACGGCTCGGCGCCATCGGCAACTGCGTTCGGAAGCGGCGCATCGGGCCGTTCGTGAGACAAGTCGCGCTCGCAGGCGAAGAACCGCACGTATGCGCGCCGCTTCTTCGTCCGGTAGTCGCGCATCGTGCCGCGCAGGGCGGGATAACGCGACTCGAGCGCATCGAGTACCGAGCGTTGGGTGGCTTCTCCTACAATCTCCAACCTGACCTCGCCATCGACGCGCGCGAGCGTGCGCAAGTGCGCCGGCAAGATCACGCGAATCATGCGAGCGTCTGGACTTCAACGGAGAGCACCGCCGGCAAGTCGCGCACGATCGCCCTCCAGGTTTCGCCGGAATCGGGCGAGACGTAGACCTGCCCACCGGTCGTCCCAAAATAAATCCCACATGAGTCGAGCGTGTCGACGGCCATTGCATCGCGCAGCACGTTCACGTAGCAGTTCTCCTGCGGGAGTCCGTTGGTGAGCGCCTCCCACTCGTCGCCGCCGGTTCGGCTGCGATAGACGCGCAAGCGTCCGTCGATCGGAAAGTGCTCCGAGTCGCTCTTAATGGGTACGACGTAGATCGTCTCCGGCTCGTGAGCGTGCACGTCGATCGGAAAACCGAAGTCGGTCGGAAGGTTCCCACTGACTTCGCGCCACGAGTCGCCGGCGTCGTCGCTGCGCATCACGTCCCAATGCTTCTGCATGAAGAGCACGCTCGGGTTGGAGGGATGCATCGCGATCCGGTGCACGCAGTGTCCGACCTCGGCCTCTTGCTGTGGGATGCCGTTCGATTTCAGCCCCCGATTGACGGGACGCCAGGTCGCGCCCGCATCGTCGCTGCGGAAAGCGCCTGCGGCTGAAATCGCGACGAAGATGCGCTTGGGGTCTGCAGGGTCGAGGATCACCGTGTGCAGGCACATGCCGCCCGCACCAGGTTGCCAGGAATCGGCCGTCGCGTGGGTGCGAAGACCGGCAAGCTCTTCCCACGTTTGCGCACCGTCGTTTGAACGAAAGAGTGCGGCATCCTCGACGCCGGCGTAGACTGTATCGGAGTCGGTCAGCGACGGCTCGAAATGCCAGACGCGCGCGAACTCCCACGGATGCGGAGTACCGTCGTACCATTGATGCGTTCCCGGCGTGCCGTCGTAGACGAAGCGATTCCCAACCGGCACCCACGTTTTGCCGCCATCGTCGGAGCGCTGCACGATCTGGCCGAACCAGCTCGAAGACTGCGATGCGTAGAGCCGATTCGGATCGACCGGAGAACCTTTAACATGGTAAATCTCCCAACCGGCAAAATGCGGACCGTCAACCGTCCAATTGTCGCGCTTGCCGTCGGACTCGAGAATGAACGCACCTTTCCGCGTGCCGACTAAGACCCGTACCGAGCTCATCGCGCAATCTACGGGGCTTGCAATCGCGTCCCCTCCGCCCGGGCCGCTAGAATCTTCGCAACAAGCCCAAGCGCGGCGCGAAGACGTAGTTGAGCTGCACCAGCACGATAAATCCGATGCTTACGTACGTGTTGACGAGGCAGAGTAAAGCGCCGACGGCGTACAGCGCCTGGGCGATGATGATTCGGCCTCGCACGGCAACGTCGATTCCCGCCGGCGCCTCTTCTTTGATCAGGTTTGCCTTGCGCGCGTAGCTCCAGCTCCAGTAGAGACTCGCTCCCAGCCCGAGGATGTTAAGCCAATAGATCACGAGCGCCGTGCGATAGGTGATAAAGGCGGCTAACAACTTGGTAGAAAACGGAATCATTGTGACCATGAGCAGGAATATTAAGTGAATCCAGGTCAGCGTGCGCTGGGAGTGCTTGAGCTTGCTAAGCTGAGTGTGCTGGCCAACCCAAAAAATCCCGAGCGTCATAAAGCTCAGGAAGTAGGTCAAGAGATTTGGCGCCAACGCCGTCAGCGCCACGCGCAGACCCGCCTCGGAGTGAACCGCCTCCGCGACCGGAAGGCGCAGGTCGAGAACCAGCAGGGTCATCGCGAACGCAAAGACGCCATCGCTGAGGGACGCCAAGCGCTCCAGGCTTCGGCCCGCAATTTCGTTGTACGAGATGGGCACGCGACGAAATTAATGCGCTAGGGGCGCATCACCTCCAACCGTCGAACTCCTCCCGCCAAAAGACCGCAAAAGGAGCAACACATTAAATGGAGCTGCGCGTTCTCTATTCGGCGTTGGGCCTCTGCTTGGCGATCGTATTTGAAGGGTGCGGCGGCCCGCAAGGCGCGATCGGGAACCCTTCCGCGCCATCGCAGGCGGCGTTGCCGCAAGCAGCGATGCCGGCTCGGCGCGGCGACCTGCTCTATGTCTCCGACACCGAAACGAGCGACGTCTACGTGTTCTCGTACCCGAAGGGGAAGCTCGTGCAGACTCTCACCGGCTTCAGCGATCCGGCCGGCGAATGCGTCGATAAGAGCGGCGACGTTTTCATCACCAATACCGGAGGAAGCAACATCCTCGAATACGCGCATGGCGGCAGCACTGCGGTTGCGACCTTGAACGATCAGGGATACTTTCCGACCGGCTGTTCCGTCGATCCGCTTACCGGAAACCTGGCCGTGACCAACTTCTCGACGAGCAGCAGCGGGCCGGGGAACGTCGTTATCTATCGGCACGCGAAAGGCAAACCCACCGGGAACTATATCGACAGTGCGATCGATAACATGCTGCTCTGCAGCTACGACAACGCCGGTAATCTCTTTCTCGACGGTCTGACTCAGGGCAGCGCCTTTCAATTCGCCGAGCTGCGCAAAGGTGGTACGAGCCTGGTAAACCTTAAGCTGAACCAAAGTATTCAAAACGCGGGCGGGGTCGAGTGGGACGGCAAGAACGTCGCGGTCGGCGACCAGGCGACGAACGTGATCTATCAGTTCGCGATCAGCGGCAAGCAGGGCAAGAAAGTCGGGTCCACGCCGCTGAGCGGCGCCACGGAAGTCTTTCAGTTCTGGATCGACGGCTCGAAGGTGATCGGCCCGAATGCGTACGGCGCGGACGTGGGGATATGGCACTACCCCGCCGGCGGTTCGGCCATTCGCACCATCGGCGGGCTCTACGCGCCGCTCGGTGCCGTCGTTAGTGCGGGAACCTAGCCCATTCGGCGAGAATTCCGTTTGCTCGCAGAAGTCGCCACGTAGATCAAGGCAACGGACGCCCGCAACGTGCGGGTTTATCGTTCGCTGGATTGTAGGAGGTGGATTCACGCATGCGTCGTACGCACTGCGACGCCCCCAATTCTGCGAGGTTCAAAAATGTACTCCTCACGACTACCTGCGTCGTTGGCGTGTGCAGGTTCGATCGTTGCGAGCCTGACTCTTTTGGGGGCACTCACGGCGTGTTCCAGTTCGACGCAAGCGTTAACTCCGGCCGTACCCGCGGCAAATTTAACTCGGCCGTCCACCGAGGCCGCGGCAATGGAACTCTGGCATCGCGCGCTCGCGCAGAACGAGCTGCCGGGAGCGGGATGCTTCCAAGCGTCGTATCCGTCAGCCGTGTGGAGGCGCGTCGCCTGTTCGACTCCACCGGATCTCCTGTACCCACTTCCGGCCTCAGGCCTTGCACGAGAAGCGCTAGCGCAAAACGTTGGCGACGGCGCCGATTTTACGGCGGACTCATACCCTCACCTCATGTCCACCGGCCACGGTGCGTTCCCGCTAGTCACCGGCGTAAAAAGCGTAAAGAGCGTCCCGAATCCGATTTTCGGTGGTGGCGGTGATAATGGCCCGAATAGTTATACGCTTCAGCTGAACTCGAACTTCTTCGCCACCGCCGCGTGCGGCACTCTCCAACATTGCGCCGGCTGGGAACAGTTTGTGTTTGAAAATCCACCGGGTTCGGGTAAGGGCGCGCTGTTCATTCAGGATTGGCTGGTACCGACGACATCGTTCGGTTTTCGCAGGTGCCCGGTGGGCAAAGGCTGGCAGTTTGCTGGCGGCGGGTGCGTGCAGAACAGCCCGTATGCAGTGAGAATTCCGAATATCTCGATCGAGGATCTCGGCAAGTTCACCGAGACCGGCAGGGCGGCCTCGAGCGGCGACAGCATCTACCTTTCCGTCGGTAAATCGGAATACGGAATGAAGAACGTTCAGGGCGACGGCATTACGGATCTTGCCTACCACTGGGAGGGCGCTGAGTTCAACGTGATTGGCAATGCGGGCGGCGACATCGCAGAATTTAACAAGGGTTCTACCATCACGATAAGCCTGCAGACGGACACCGGCTTAAGGAAGGCGCCTTCCTGCCCCGCAAACTCCGGAACGACTGGTGAATCGAACAACCTCAGGTTCATAGCCGCTCCGGCGAATCCGCCAGAGCTGCAGTTTCCCTCGATCGAGTTCACGATGACCAACGCGAACGGCGGCGGCAAGCCGGCGTGCGACGAAGTAAAAGGCACCTGACGAAGAGCTTTACACCGCCGTCCTAGTCGCCGCGGCCAACTAGCGGGAAACGCTTGGCCGCTTAGCAAAGCGACAAAGGACTCGCGTCGGCAATTTTCGACGCAGTTCGTTAAGGAGTAGAGATTATGTTGAAAAGAGCGCTCATTTTTCTCGGGACGAGCGTCGCTTTTACCGTACCTGTCGCGACGCAGTCGGCGACTGGAATGGACGCGATGCAATACTACGTCGGCAACTGGACGTGCACGGGCGGTAACATCGGAACACCAGCGGAAAAGGCGACGGTTTCCTTCACGCTCGATTCTGGTGTATTGCGAGAGTGGATCGTGGTTGCCGCGCAAGGGGCAATGAAGAACCCGTACGCGATTAGCGCCGCTTTCAGCTACGATTCGAAGAGCGACCGCTTCGCCCAAGCCGGGACCGACAGCATCAGCGAATGGTGGGTCTCCTACGCCAAGCCGTGGACCGGGGATACGGAGCAGTGGGCTGATCAACAGAATTCCACCGGTAAGCTAGGTCACAGTGAAATCGTACGCAGCAGCCAAGACGCATACGTCTATACGGGTTGGGAAACGATGACGGCGCCAAATCCCAACTTTAAGGTGACCTGCCAACGCTCAACGTAGCGCGCTAGACTCGCCGTCACGCGGGTGGCGAGCGCAAAACGTAATGGTGATCGGTGCCGCGGACACCATCGAGCACGTCTTCGGAGATCGCCGTGGCCTCGCGAACGAAGCCGACGCTCCGGGCCACCGATACCGAAGGCGCGTTGCGCGCGTCGATCGTAGCCCGAACCTCGGCGACGCCGTTGCGCATGAGATGCCTGCAAACCGCGCGGACGGATTCGCGCGCGTAGCCGCGTCTTTGCGCTGCGCGTCCAATCGTCCATCCCATCAGCGCGTGGTCGAGGCTCAGCGGAATCGTGGCTTGCACGTAGCCGATTGGGGTGCGATCCCCGATTCGCGAGACGATCCAGTTCAGCCACAGCTGCGAGGCATCGGGTGACACCCCCAAGGAGAGTACGCGGTAACGCTCGCGCAGCCACGCAAGACTCGTTGGAAGCTCGCTCGGCATGTAGCGATAGAGCGACGGATCGTCGAGCACGCGAAACATGCCCTCAGCATGACGTTCGGTGATTGGCTCGAGCAATAGCCGTTCAGTGCGAATCGCGACGAACGGTAACTTCGCGGAAGACGACGTCAATCTTCGTGGCTCGTGCAGTACAGCATTCAACTCGTTTCAATGTCGCGCGAGTCAACGGGTGCTCAATCGCCAGGCGAAAACGGTGCCGACGGTTTCGGCGCCGGAAGCGAGTAATGCGGCGGCGGCTACGCTAATCGCGAAGCGCCGAAGAGCAAAACGTCTCAACTATACTCTCCCTTGAAGCCTGAACGAAGCAGCGGCTGTGTTCTTTCGGCGCTTAATGGCTCGGAGCGAAGCTCGGCACGTGGACGAACCAATACTCGGCGTCGTTCAACATGATCATGACGCAGTTCCGTTCCTACCAGTCGAAAACGATCAGGCCGTTGGGTGCCGATGTTTTCCATCCGCTCCACATGCGCACGCCAGCTGCGCTCGGCTCGACATAGGACGATCCACCGCCACCTCCGCCTCCACTGCCCTGACCGCCGCTGTTATAGGCTCCGCCCGCGCCGCCGCCCCCGCCGCCGTAGTAGCCACCACCACCGCCGCCTCCGCCCGCGGCGCTCCAGTAGCCGTGCTGGCCGCCCCTTCCGCCGATACCGAGCATTCCATCGGCACCCGGGTTGCCACTGCCGATATAACAAATGCCGCCCCTTCCGCCTTTGCCTCCGGCGTAAGGCGTTCCACCGCTACCGCCTGAGCCGCCGCAGCCAGAGGGCGAGCTGCCGCCCGAACCACCCGTTGTCCCGCCGCCTTTTCCACCCGCTCCGTTCTCTCCGTAGCCGTACGGGTTAATGCCGCCTTGTCCGCCGCCGCCGGCAATCACCACTATGCGATCCGAAAGCCGACCTCCACGCGCTCGGACATCGGATGCGCCACCACCACCATAACCCGGACAGTTGCGGCAATACTCCCCGAACCCGCCGTTCGCGCCGCCATTAAATCCGCCGCTCGTTCCAGAAGCGTCGCCGCCTACATACACCACCAATTTCTCGCCAGGCGTAACGCGAATGACTGCGCTCACCCGTCCACCGTAAGCAACGGAAGTGCCGGCGCCTTTACCTCCGCGGCCTACGACCCTGATCTGCCTCACATGGGGCGGCACTCTGAAGACCTGCTTCACGCCGATGAATTTAAACGTACGACTGTGAGGCGCGGTATCGGCTGCATTGCTGGCCTGCGGTATCGAGGCGACACCGGTAAAACCACGGCAACCAGCGAGCATCGCCACGGCCACGCAAATGCCAACCATGCGGCGACTGAAATCTAAAGTCATCACTTGCCTTGCTCCATGCTTCTTGAACGCTTTGCTGCTTGGAGCGTTCGGCGCCGCGCCGATCCATCCCAGCGGAGCAGCCAGGCGGCGAGGAGCGGCCTGGTTTCCAATTTGCGGCAACGGTTGATCATCAGTATAGAGCGCTGCGCGAGAAGACAATGGATCACGCTTTCGACGACGCGGAAATTGGTCGTCAAAATCGAGCTGGCAATTTTCGCCAAAGCAAACGCCGATCTCAAAAAAGCGAATAAAATCGGCTCGTTTTTTGTTATTGGAGATGCGGGGGCTCGAACCCCGGACCCCCTGCTTGCAAAGCAGGTGCTCTACCAGCTGAGCTACATCCCCACGCAGCGGACCTTCGTACCCTCGGATGCGCGGTCATCCTTCGACTCCGCTCAGGATGACACAGGCAGGACGCACAGGATGACAAGGTACCTTAGCGCCTGCGCGAACGCAGTCCCGAGCGAGGCGCCGTTCGACTTCGCTCACGGTAAACTCCACGCCGAGTCGAAGGGTCACGATGACACAGGCAAGACGCACAGGATGACAAGGTACCTTAGCGCCTGCGCGAAGCGCAGTCCTGAGCGAGGCGCCGAGTCTAAGGGTCAGAATGACCATAGGCATGACGCTCAGGATGACGGGACCGCGCAGCCGCGACGATAGCGCGGGATCGCGCCGCTGGTTATTCCGCTCGTTGGCTCGGGCTAATCAGGAGCACGGCGAAGGCACGAAGCCGGGGCACAATGAATAGGGCGGTCCGGCTCGTGGGGGCATAGCTCAGCTGGTAGAGCATTACGCTGGCAGCGTAAGGGTCAGGAGTTCGAGTCTCCTTGCCTCCACCAAAGAACGCCCGTTGCTACGGGCGTTTTTTCTCTATTAAAGACACGACGGTTGCCATTCGATTGCCCACGCTCGAAAGCTCGGCGCGTTCCTCGCTACCTCGATGTGAAGTGAGGCGGATCGCTGTTCTTCGGCGGCGTCATTTACGTTTAAGAGAAACGAGGCCCGTGGAGGCGGACCTCGTTTCTCAACTCCGATTCGGTGCAGATCGGTTCTTCGCGAAGCCTACTTATCCGAAGGCGTGAAGGCCGCGCCTTGGCAACCGCCTGCGCAATCGGCAGTGCCGCGGACCTTGGCCGTATTAGATGTCACCGTGATACCGTCGAGCCAGCCGTAGGCGTCGCCGGCGATCATCTTGGAGTCGTCGCGATTGAAGCCGCCCGTGACCGGATCGCCCTTGCCGAACGGGGGGGTCGCCGTCGGTCCGAGCGTCCCCAACGGAACGCCCGTCCACGGCAGGGCGTACTGCGTGACCGTACGCGCATTCTGGTCGATGACGTTAAGGATCTTGCCGTGGTTCGAAATGGTCACGCCGCCAAAGACTCCGATCGATCCGGGAGGAAGCAGCACGGTTTGCGCACCGGACGGGCTCGTCGCGTTTGCGTACTCCGCGAGGCCGTAGCCGCATGTATACGGGTAAGCGTTCTCACATCCGTTGTACGTGTAATAAACGTCGCCCGAAGCATCTGCATCGAGGTATCCCGAGCCATTGAGCGTGATGCCAGAGAGGTTAAACGGGTTGACCGTCGGCTGCGCCGACGCCTGACCCGCCTTCCAGAATTCGACACCGCCACCGCCCACCGTCGCACAGTTGTAGTTGGCATCGCACGTCACATAGTAAGTCAGGCCGACGAATACGTGCGTTGCGCTCTCGGCTTGGTCCACCGTGTTGCTAAAGAATTCGGCGCAGAGACTCGGCGCGATGTTGCTCGGGCAACCGGCGGAATATGTGGTGAGGAGCGTTCCGCTGCCGTTGTATTCCTGCGCAGCGCCCGCTGTAAACGACGCATTAGTCTGGCACGCCAGCCAGACATTGCGCTGGTGATCGACCTTGACGCTTACCGCATTGTAGCAGCCGTTTGCTGATGTGTCGACCGCCGCGACCGTTTTGTGACGGCTACTCATTCCGATGAGATAGCTGTAGCCCGTGCTCGAAATCCACACCGCCGGAGTGCTGCGGGTATGAAGGTTGTGGAACGGCGGCCGCGCCGCGCTCGCAACGCTGTTATATACCCACTTCGCCGCAGCGGGAGTGAGCGGCGAGATGATCTGGCCCTCTGCTTGGAGCTTCAACAGCTCCTTTGAGCCGGCAAACTTCCGCGTCGGGTACATCCAGTGCGGAGCACCAGTATGCTGGACGATCGATTGCTCTGCCGTTGCGGAGCCGGGGAGTGAGTTCGCCCCCTGAGACGAGGAGCAACCGGCGAACAGCGTGCCCGCTAAGGCAACACAGATCACCGACACTTTTCCTGTGTGCATTCTTGTCAACGTTCTCCTGTGTGAAGTAGCCGCTGCCGAGGTGTCGCGGCGTAGATGTTTTTAGCGACGCGCGCTTTTCAACGTTGCGTGCGTCTCATCCCTTTTTAAGAAAACAAATTGTTACGCTGTTGCTTGTAACGCTATGCGTACCGAGAGAACGTTTCCAGACCAGCGTTATTTCGTCGGCAGTGACAATTGTCTGTAGTCAGAAGGTTGTAAAACTGAACAGTCTTAGCGCGCCGTTTACGGCGTAACCGCTCCGCAGATTAAAACGGTCTCCCGACGAGCCACGGGCCGAACGGAAACTGCTCTGAGGTGCGCGGAAGGTGCGCCGCGAGATGACCGTCGAACGAGTGCGAGCCTTCTTCAGCTCCAATATCGCAATGAAATACGTGCTTTACTATCAGTCGTCGCCCGACGTGGCGACGTTGGCACCGCTCCACGGCGCAGCTCATCGCGCGTGGTGGAAAGAGTTTTTGTCGAACCGAACGCTGCTGATGATCGGTCCGTTCGCGAATCCTCAAGAGGGCGCGATGGGAATCTTCACAACCCGTGAGGCAGCGGAAGAGTTTGCAAAAGGCGATCCATTCGTGCTCAACGGCGTCGTCACCAACTGGGTCGTGCGGGAGTGGATGGAGGCACTCGTTCCGGAGTAACGGCTCGCTAAGCGCTTAGCGCTCGTAAAGCCAGCGCGTAACGCCGGCACGAACGACTTCTCGTTCAAGCGCGTGCACGCGTTCCATCAGGTGCGGTTCTTCTTCTCCCGGCTCGACTCGTAGCGGCCGGCGAGCCATTACCGGTCCGCGATCGGTCGCACTCGTCACGCGATGGAGGGTAGCACCGACCCATTCACTCGAGACCGCAAGAGCATCGCGCACCGCCCGGGAACCGCGAAATGCTGGTATCGTCGAGCCGTCGGGCATGACGACCTCGTCACGATCCTGATCGAGCGGAAGAAAGGCCGGGTGCAGATTGAGCATTTCGGGAAATGCGCCGACGAACGCATCGGAGAGCAAGTGCATCCAGCCGAGCAGCAAGACGAGGTCGGGCCGTTCAGCCGCTGCGTCCTCAAGAAGTCGCGCGTCATAAGCTTCGCGCGTCTCGTCGCCACGATTCCAGCCAACCAGATGCGACGGAACGCCTGCGTTGCGAGCGCGGACGAGTGCGTAAGCATGCAGATTGTTGCTGAACAGCGCGACGAGATCGAGCGGCACCGTTCCTTCGCGCGTCGCATCGACCAGCGCTTGAAAGTTACTGCCGTTTCCCGACGCTAGGACGAGCGTACGTCGCGCCGGGCGATAGACCGAATCGCGATCGAAACGCTGCGTGACGCGCGCGCCGATCGCATCGGTGTAATAGCGCACGAGCTCCTCGCCTACCGCCGGGATCAGCGCTCGAACGTAACCTCGGTCGCGCAGGGCATTCAACGCCAAACGTAGTAGCGCGATTCCGAGCCCGCTTTTGCGATCATCGGGGGCGACCCCTAACGGGCCGAAGACACCGACGCTTGGGTCGCGCGCAATCCCCTCGAGCCATGCAAAGTTTAAGCCCTTCGGATCGATTGTTGCAAAGCCAACCGGCGCTTCGCCGCGCCGCGCGATGACGTTGCGACCAGCGCGCGCTTCCGAGCTCCAGAAACCGCCAAATGTGTCGTCGATCCACGCCAGCGTGCGTTCGTCGGCAATGCCGGCCTCACCGATCTCGACCCCGGCCGGCGAATCGGCCGCAAACGGTTCGCCGAGCTCGACGACGAGGTTGCAAAATGCCGGCAAAACTAATCGTAGAGCGGCCGCAGAACCGCCGCACATTCTTCCAAGAACGAAACGTCGTCCTCGGAAAACGCACCGGCGCGATCGCTCTCGGCATCGAGCGTACCGATGACGATGCCGCTCTCGGCACCGAGAATCGGTACGATCGTCTCCGAGCCGGTGCTTTCGAAGGCCTTGAGATATCGCGGGTCGGAGGCGACGTCGTTGCTAACGACGCTCGCGCGCTTGCGTACCGCCTCTCCGCTAAGCCCGCTTTCGATTCCGAAGCGTTCGTGGCGAGGCGGCGTCGAGCCCGTATAGCCGATCAGCGCCATCTCCTCGTCGCCGACGTCATAGATTCCGACCCACCGATAGCCGCGCGCGCCGCGGATGATCTCAGCTGCAGCTCGCGCGCGCTGCTCGCGTGGCGATTCTGCATCGGCCGTCCGCGCGAGTTCCCGAACGATCGCGTTCATTCGTCCTCGCGAGCCGGGTGGACGATCACGCGCGGCTCGCCCGGAGCGTGGGCCTCGATCCAGCCGACAACTTTCGCTCCCGCCGCGGCGGCGACAGCGGCCGGCGCGTCCCCGAGCGGTACGACGAGCGTGTAACCGATGCCCATGTTGAAAACCCGATAGCGTTCCTCCGCGCCGAGGCCACCGCGATGCACGAGCTCGCGTTCGATCGGCGGCACCGTCCATCGCTGCTGCTCGAAGACGGCCTTGCAGGCTTCCGGCAGCGTGCGCGGCACGTTTTCGATCAAACCGCCGCCGGTAATGTGCGCCATCGCTTTAACGGTTGCCACTTCTTCAATCGCGCGAACGGCGTCGTAGTACGATGGGTGCTCCGCGAGCAGTGCATCGGCGTACGTACCTTTGCCAAACGAGGAGTTCCATTCGCCGGCCGGGATCAGCACGCGCGCAAGCGAGTAGCCGTTAGTATGAAGGCCCACAGCAGGAAGGCCCACGATCGCATCACCCGGCCCGACGCTCTCGGCGTTAGGGATCGCATCAATCTCGACGGTGCCGACGATCGTGCCGGCCAGGTCAAAGTGGCCATTTGAATATATGCCGGGCATTTCAGCAGTCTCTCCGCCCAGCAGCGCGCAGTCATGTGCACGGCATGCCTGCGCGCACCCGCGCACGATCTCGGCGGCAACATCGGGGTCTAGTCTACCGACCGCCAGGTAATCTAAGAAAAACAGCGGGCTCGCGTTGCAGACCAGAATGTCGTTGACACAGTGATTAACGAGGTCGCGCCCGACGCCGTCATAGCGTTGCAGTTCGGCTGCGATGAGCACTTTGGTGCCGACGCCGTCGGTCGAGGCGACGAGCGCGCGCTTTTCGTCGCCCGGAAGGCGAAAGAGTCCGGCGAATCCGCCGAACGCGTCGAGTTGCCCGGGCTGGCGTGATTCGGCGAGCAAGGCGCGGTATCGCGCCACGGCCTCATTGCCGGCCGCAACGTCAACGCCTGCTTCGGCATAACGGTCTGGAGCGGCAGCTTTTTCTCCCGAACGAGGATTCTCCCAGCTTTCCGCCATAGGCTGGCACTAGTTCACCGTCCGAAAGGTTCACCATGCAAGTTCGTCTTATCGCTGACGAGCCCACCGGCGTCAGCGCCGGAGCGCTCGTCGTACCCTTCTTCGCGGATGCTCCGCTCGAAGGCGTTTCTAAGGAAGTCGATGCCGCTCTAGGCGGCGTGATCATCGCTGCGCTCACCTCCGGCGAGGTGCGTGGAAAGCCGGGCGATCATGTCCTCGCCTATGCGACCGGTCGGCCGTTTCAGCGGGTGCTCGCGATCTCGCTCGGCGACCGCGCCAGCTTTCAACCTAGTCTCCTAGCGCGCTACGCAGGAAGCGCGGTCCGATATCTTGGTCGCCGCAACGTCGCGACGATCGCGATAGCGCTACCGCCGGAAGCATCCGGCCAGGAGGCGATGTGCGCATCGTTCGTCGCGGAAGGCGCGATCACGGGCAGTTTCGACACCACACTCTACCAGGAACGCCCGGAGCGTCGCCTCGCGACCGATGAGGTAGCTATCGTGGGCAAGGGATTCGACGCCGCCGAGATCGAGCGCGGAATTACACGCGGATCGGCGATCGGCGAAGCGGTCAACCTAGCGCGACGGTTGGCGATCACCCCCGCCAACGACATGACGCCCACGCGGATGGCTGAAGAGGCTACGAAAGTCGCAGAGGCGACCGGGCTCGAAATCGACGTTCTCGACGAAGCGCGGGCGCGAAGCGAAGGCATGGGTTCTTTTCTCTCGGTTGCGCAGGGCAGCGTTCAGCCGCCGAAGTTCATCGTGCTGCGTTACGCCGGCGATCCTGCGAGCAAAGAGCTGCTCGCGCTCGTGGGCAAGGGCATCACCTTCGACACCGGAGGCATTTCGATCAAACCCGCCGAGCGCATGGAAGATATGAAGTACGACATGTCGGGCGGCGCCGGCGTCATCGCTGCGATGAGCGCGCTCGGCAAGTTGAAACCGATACTCAACGTCGTCGGGATCGTCCCCGCCACGGAGAACATGCCTGGTGGCAAGGCGACGAAACCCGGTGACATCGTAAAGGCAATGAACGGCAAGACGATCGAGGTCATCAACACCGATGCCGAGGGACGATTGATTCTCGCGGACGCACTCTGTTATGCAATAAAACTCGGCGCGACCAGAATCGTCGACGCGGCCACGCTTACCGGTGCCTGCGTGATCGCGCTCGGCCACGCGTCTTCAGCGGCGATCACAAACAATGACGCCTTCGGCGCCGAGTTCCTCGCGGCGGCGAAGCCAACCGGCGAACGCTACTGGCAGATGCCCTACTACGAAGATTACACGATGGCGATGAAGAGCGACATCGCGGATCTCAAGAACACCGGCGGGCGCCCCGCGGGCACGCTGACGGCGGCCGCGTTCTTGCGAGAGTTCGTCGGAAACACCCCGTGGGTGCATCTCGACATCGCCGGCACCGCGTACCTCGAAAACGAGTCGGCATGGCAAGCGAAAGGTCCGACTGGAACGCCGGTGCGTGCCTTTCTCGCGTTAGTCGAAACGCTAGCAAGCAAGTCGCCCTTCGACTCCGCTCAGGGTGACAAGGTCGACGATGACAAAAGCCATTCGAATGGGGCGCCGGCAGAGCTCAAGGTGTGACCCTTCGACAGAGCTTACCCTAAAGCGACGTTGAGCTTGTCGAACCGGAATCGAAGGCAGGGTGATATGACCCTTCGGCAGGGTCAGCCAGACAGCGCTCGTCCCTACGAACCCGAAAAGAACCCGGCAATAAGGCGTCTTACCGCGGGTGCAATCAAGCGACGCAAAGGTAAGACGCTCTTTCCGATCGCGACGGCCTACGACGCACCGTTTGGGCAGTTTGTCGAAGCGGCCGGCATTGACGTCATCTTGGTCGGCGACAGCGTCGGCAACGTCGTGCTGGGCTTCGACGAAACGACCCCTGTGACGCTCGACAGCATGGTCTATCACACCCAAGCCGTGGATCGCGGAACGATACGCGCGCACATCATGGCGGACATGCCGTTCGGCTCCTATCAAGTAAGCAACGAGGAAGCGCTGCGCGCGGCGATCCGCCTCATCAAAGAGGGCGGGGCATGTTCGGTGAAGCTCGAGGGCGGACGCGATCAAACCGAGCGCATCCGGGCGATCACCGGAGCCGGTATTCCAGTCGTCGGACACATCGGCGTGACGCCGCAGACCGCCGGGCTCGGTCCCGGATTCAAGATGCGCACGCATCGCGATCGACTGATCGACGACGCCCGCGCGGTCGAAGCCGCCGGCGCTTACGCGATCGTCCTCGAGGTCGTCGATTACGAGATCTCGCGTGAGATCACCGAGCTGCTGACGATTCCGACCATCGGAATCGGTGCGGGGCCTCACTGCGACGCGCAGGTGCTCGTGCTTCACGACATTCTCGGCATGTACCCGCATTCGCCAAGTTTTGCCAAACGCTACGCCGAGGTAGGCAAGATCGCGACGGAAGCACTGAAAGAGTTCGCTCAAGACGTACGCGACCGACATTTTCCTACCCAAGACCGCTGAGAAAGGATGCCATGAGCGATTACCACGATCACGCCCATCTGTCGTTGCTGCCCGAGCTCGAGCAACTCGATCCAGCCGGTTTCGAGGGATTCGTCGCGCTCGACAAGACGGTAGGACGCACCGACGGGGCGATTCCGCAAAAATATCGCGAGCTGATCGCGCTCGGCGTTGCGCTGACCACTCAGTGCCCATACTGCCTCGACGTCCACACGGCAAACGCAAAGAAAGCCGGGGCAACGCGCGAGGAGCTGGCCGAAACCGTTCACATTGCGGCCGCATTGCGTGCCGGAGCCGCACTCACGCATGGTTTGCTCGCACTAAAGCTGTTCGACAAGGCGTGACGGGGCGCGGCGCGAACCACGCCGGATTGCGCCGTTTCCACTACACGATCTTTGTTTACGCCGGTGCCGGCGTCTTTTGCGATGGATACATTCTTAGCAGCATCGGACTAGCGCTCATCACGCTAACCCCGCATTTTTCGCTCGATGCGGTGACGACGGGACTGATCGGTGCGGCAACGCTCTTTGGGATCCTTGTCGGCGCGCCGCTCTTCGGTCACCTCACCGACCGCCATGGACGCCGCATCTTGATGATCGGCGATTTGTGCGCCTTCGTCATCATCGCCATCGCGCAAATTTTCGTAACCGCCGCCTGGCAGCTGATCGCGCTTCGCTTCGCGCTTGGCGTCGCAATCGGCGCCGACTATCCGATCGCGACCGCAATCCTGGCCGAGTTCATGCCGCCCAAGCGCCGCGGTGCCGCGCTCAGTGCGCTGGAGGCCGTTTGGTTTCTCGGCGCGGCCGTCGCGTACGTCGCCGGATACGCGCTCTTGCGTACGGGCCCGGAGAGCTGGAAGTGGATTCTCGCGAGCCCAGCGGTCTTCGCAGCGCTCGGTTTGCTGCTGCGAACGAGTGCGCCCGAGTCCCCAATGTGGCTGGCGGCGCGCGATACGGGCGAGCTGAAGCGAGTCTCTTTCACGACGATCTTTCACTCAAAGTTTCGAGGCCCGCTCGCATTCATTTCCGCGATGTGGCTCCTGCAGGTCGTACCGCTCTTCGCCATTTACACCTACGCTCCGACCGTGCTCGCGCAGCTCGGGCTTAGCGATTCCGGATCGCCGCGCGGTAGCGTCGCGATCGCGGCCGCGTTTGCGCTCGGAGCGTTCCTCGCGATGCCGATAGTCGAGTGGTGGGGACGGCGACCCGTATGCATCGCCGGATTCGCCGTCGCGGCGGTCGCGTTCGGTATTCTGCCGTTCGCGCCCAGCCCTCTATTGGTCGTCGTCTTCTTAGCGTACGCCGTCGGGATGGGGGCTGCGACCGTTCTCGAGCTCGTCTATCCGGCGGAACTCTTTCCGACGTCGGTTCGGGCTACCGCGACTGGATTTGCGGCCGGGGTAAGCCGCGTCGGCGCCTTTTTCGGAACCTTTCTCATGCCGATTGCGCTCGCGCGGCTCGGCGTCACGACGGTGATTCTGGGCGCCTGCGCCCTCTCAATCGCCGGCCTGGCGATCTCGCTGCCATGGGCACCCGAAACCAAAGGAAAGACAATCGCATGATGCCGTACCGTTGGCACTCTGCGGTGCTAACGTTGCGACATGCTAGAAGCCAACGAGTGGTCCGACCCTCTGCTTATCGCGATGCGCGCTTTCGAGCGCGTCCTTCTTGCGTGTGACGCCACGCCTCCAGCGCATCGAGACGCCGGCGAACGGCCTGCATCTCTTCGATCAGCGCAAGGCCGCCGGTCGCCAAGTGACCGGCTTGCGCCGGCAAATGTAATTCCTCTGCGTCCTCGCCGGCGGTAGGGGTCGCATCGCGAACGCGCGCCCCGGCGCGTTCTAGCGCGGCCGTTACAAAGGCGTGCGCGCGTACGCGCGCGGCTTCGCCGGTCTTTCGCCCGAGCGTACGGACGTCGACCAGCATCGAGATTTTGTTCGCCTCGACCAAAAGTCGCGTCTCCTCGCGCTCGAGGCCGTAGAGGGCCTCGGCGCTGGTACCCAACGCGCGCGCGATGCGGACGATGACGCTGATCGTGGGGTTGAGCCGTTGATCGGCTTCAATTTTATAGAGCGTCGGGTGATTCACCTCAGCGCGGCGGGCGAGCTCGTTCTGCGACCAGCCGAGGGCATTGCGCCGCGCGGCAATTCTCTTTCCCAGCGTCACTCATCTGGACTGTAGCAACCGGGAACCAAGGCCCTTGAACCATTCGGTTATACCACGTGTCACCCCGAGCCCCTCGACTTCGCTCGGAATAAACTCCGTCGAAGGGTCACTCCGTCACGCCGGGGTGGCGTGCACCTCGTGCGCGGCCGGCACGTTGGGGTACTCGCCGACCAGACAACCCAGACACATCTCCTCGCGTTTGCGCCCGACCGAGGCGATAAGTCCATCGAGGCTGAGATAGCCGAGCGAATCGGCGCCGGTCTTCTGGCGAATCTCCTCGACGGTGTAATTAGCGGCAATGAGCTCGTCGTACGTTGCCATGTCCACGCCGAGATAGCAGGGATGCTTGATCGGAGGTGACGTGATGCGCAGATGTACTTCGCGGGCGCCCGCCTCGCGCAGCAAGGCGACGATTCGCGGGGTCGTCGTGCCGCGGACGATCGAATCGTCGACGACGATGACGCGCTGCCCCTCGAGGTTCTCCACGACCGGATTGAACTTTAAGTGAACGCCGCGCGCTCGCATGCGTTGATCGGGACTGATGAAGGTGCGCCCGATGTAACGGTTCTTGATAAGCCCTTCGATATACGGCAAGCCGCTCTCGGTCGCGTACCCGATTCCGCCCGCGACCGCCGAGTCGGGGACAGCCATGACGACGTCGGCTTCAACGGGATGCTCCTTTGCGAGGCGGCGACCCATCTCATAGCGTGCCATGTAGACGGAGCGCTCGTTGAACTTCGAGTCGGGACGCGCGAAATAAATGTATTCAAACATGCAGAGCGCCGGCTGAGCGCGCTCGACCTCGGCTTGGTAAGTCTCTAATCCATCGTTACTGATGCGAATGATTTCGCCGCGCCCGACCTCGCGAAGGTATTTGGCACCGATCGTGCCGAGCGCGCACGATTCCGAGGCGACGACGTAGCCTCCCTCGGCGAGACGCCCGAGACAGAGCGGCCGGACACCCCACGGATCGCGGAACGCATAGAGCTCGCTTTGCGTGCATAGAACGATCGAATAGGCTCCACGGGCCGAGGCGAGCACCGCCCTGATCCGATCCAGCATCGAGCCCTTGGTCTCGACGATCAGCTTCGCCATGACTTCGGAATCCGAGCTTGCTTGAAGCACGGTCGTCGGAGCCAGCGACTGGCGCAGGTCGTCGGTGTTGGTCAGGTTTCCGTTATGCGCGAATGCGAAATCGCCCAGCTCGGTGCGCTCCAGCAGCGGCTGCGCGTTGACGACAATCGATGAACCGGTCGTCGAATAGCGGGTGTGTCCGATCGCGATGTGTCCGCTGAGCCCGCCCAAGATATCCTCGTCGAAGATGGCCCCGAGCAGCCCCATCTCCTTGTGCGAGCGGATCGTCCCGCCGTCGGCCGCGGCGATGCCCGCGGACTCCTGTCCGCGATGCTGAAGCGCATAAAGCGCGAAAAACGCGAGTCGAGCCGCGTCGCGCCCTGGTGCGAAGACCCCCGTTATCCCGCACATCTCAGCTCATTATAGCGTATAACGCGTCGTCCGACCCAATTGAAGGGTCGGAACGAGCCGCTAGGAGCGCCGCCCTCCGAAGATTCGCAGCAGAGCAAGGAAGATGTTGATCGCATCGAGGTAGATGCTGGTCGCCATCTGCACCGCCGTCAGGCCGTCACCGCCGGCGCGAATCCGAGCGAAATCGATCAGGACCAAGCCTGAAAAGATGATTAGCGTCAGCCACGCGTAGACTTCCGGATGAATGAAGCGAACGAAGATCGAGACGATGCCGACCACGACCAAACCGAGCAGCGCGACAAAAAAGATGCCCTGAAAGCGGCGTAAGTCAAGGCCCGTAGCGTAGACGATCGCGGCAAGCGCAAACATTCCAAGCCCGGTCGTTAGGGCAGCGTTCACTACGATGTCGGGTCCGAATGCGCGTACGTATTGGCCAATTACCGGCGCGATCCCGACTCCCATTAGGAATGTGAATGCGTAGAACAATAGCAGCGAAAGCGCTTCGTTCCGCCGCGTTGCGTTCATCGAAATGAGCAGGATGAATCCGCCGATCATCGCGACGATCCCGATGCCCGGCGTTACGAATCCCTGTGAGACCCACGCCGCTACGGCGGTGACGCAGAGCCCGAGCGCGGTAATGCCGAGCACCTGCGCGAGCAGCGACTGGGTTGGAACCGCCGGCGCTATTGGCCCGCCGTATTGGTTCTGCGGTTGAAAACGATAAGCCATGACGTTCTCTACTAACCTCCGTTCGCGCTCGGAGTTACACTCGGCGCCTCCGACGTCATCCGTGCGTGGCCTACCCGAAACCGTACAAGCGAGCCATCGCTTGCAAAACGCCACGCGACCAGCAAAGCCGGATCAAGGACCTTCGCCGCTTGGGCCAGCCGGTTCGAAATACCAGGCCGGAACCGTTGCTGGGAACGTGATGTCGCTGAGATCGTCAGAGACGCGCTGCCTTTTGCTGGAAAGTAGTCCGTGAACGACCGCTTCAGCCTCGACATGAACGATCGCCCAAACGTGTGCAGGTCCGACTGGGGCAAACCGATAGGAGACCGACGCCCAGGTGTCGCGTTCGTCGTACGGACGGGCGTAGGTAAGCGCGACGACCTCGAAGCTCGACTCTTCGACCCATAAGTCGCGCAGCGGATAGCGCTCGGGCTCGGCCCGAGGATGCAGCTTGAGATGGTAGGATCGCCTGCCGTCGAGGCTCTCTTCACCGGCCAGCACGATGTCGTATGCGTGCGAGTTTGCCGTCACGGTCGCAATCGTCTGAAGCGGGTCCGGCGCGAGATTCGGCGGCGGCGAGGGCGGGGCCGCACCGTTCGCGAGCACGCGATAGAAGCCGAGCGGCGTTCCCGCCGGCCCGGTGATGTAGGCACCGCGCAGCAGCACCTTGCCCGGGCTGCCATTCGACGGCACCGACTGCGCGAACGTTCGACCGTCACTCTTGCGCACCGTGAACGCTATCGCATCGCCCGCACCGCAGCTCGCCGCGAGAAACGTCTGATCGCACGCAATGTGAAACGATTCGTAGGGCGGAACGGCACGCGCAACCCACGCCTGCTGCGCTCGCAAGAAAATCGCCGTCGCATCGATCACGTCGTTCGCCCTTCGCCCTTCGACTTCGCTCAGGATGACATGTTGGGATGCGTCATTCGCTCAGATGACAAAGATTGAGCGGCTACGATGGCACGGCGGCGATGTCGGTGCGGTAGGTCAATCCGCCTGTCCCCAGACGACCGGCGAGTCGCGCGACGGCCTCGTACGCCCGCAGACGGGCCTCGTCGAGGCCCCCGCCGAGCGCCGTTACCGTCAACACGCGTCCGCCAGCGGTGCTAACCATGCCGTCAACACGCTGCGAAGCTCCCCAGAAAGCCCGACAGCCGTCGTCGAGCGAAACGTCGGGATTCAATCCCTCGAGCGGCGTATTGCTTCGCGGATAATCGCCGGTCGCCAGCACGACGCCAACGCAATGTTGCGCAGACAGCGTCGCGAGCGAAAGGTCCATCGCGCCGCGCGCAACGGAATCGAGGAGCAGCGCGAAGTCGCCATTGATACGCGGAAGCAGCGTCTGCGTCTCGGGATCGCCGAAACGCGCGTTAAACTCGATCACGGAAGGACCTTGTGCCGTCCACATCAGCCCGCAGTAGATTACGCCGACGTACTCTTCGCCTTCGGCCAAGAGACCGCGCAGCAGCGGCGCGAGAATGCGCTCGCGAACGCGGTCGTAGAGATCGTCAGGGAATCCGTCAGGCGGCGAGTATGCGCCCATGCCGCCGGTGTTCGGACCGGTGTCGCCGTCGCCGGCGCGCTTGTAATCGCAGGCCGCGCCGATCGGCACGAGCGCGCGGCCGTCGCAGAGCGCGAAGACGCTGATCTCGCGTCCTTCAAGCCGTTCCTCGAGCACCACGTCGGAGCCGCCGCCGGGAACTCGTCCGTGCCGATACCAATCGCCGAGAACGGCGCGCGCCGCTTCGACGTCGGGCGTGACGATCACGCCCTTGCCGGCGGCAAGACCGTCGGCTTTCACGACGACCGCGCCGTTCCATTGCTCGAGCGTCTTATTTGCGGCTTCCAGCGAATGTACGACAACGGCGCGCGCGGTTGGAATTCCGTGCCGCTCCATGAATCGCTTGGCAAAGATCTTGCTCGATTCGAGCCGGCCGCCCGAACGATTCGGACCGAAGACCGTTACGCCGGAATCGCGAAGACGATCGCCGACCCCCGCCGCGATTGCCGTCTCAGGCCCGAGGACCGCGAGGTCAATCCCGTGCGCGGCGCAACGTTCGACCAGCGTCTTGCCATCGGTCGCCGAGACATCCCAGTTTTCTCCGCGCGATGCGGTACCGGCGTTGCCCGGAGCGGCGAAGACCGCTTCACACGACGGCGACTCCGAGAGCCGCCAGGAGAGCGCGTCTTCGCGCGCACCGTTACCAACGACCAGCGCGCGCATCGTCTATTCCCACTCGACGGTGGCCGGCGGTTTGGTCGTGATGTCGTAGGCGATGCGGTTGACCCCACGCACTTCATTGACGATCCGCGCAGAGATGCGTTCGAGAAGTTCGTGAGGTAGCCGGGCCCAGTCGGCGGTCATGCCGTCGGCGCTTGTGATCGCACGAACCGCCACGAGATTTCCGTAGGTGCGGCCGTCGCCCATAACCCCGACGCTTTTGACCGGTGTAAGCACCGCAAAGTATTGCCACGGATGGGGATCCAGCCCCGCCGCGTCGATCTCTTCGCGCACGATCGCGTCGGCGTCGCGCACGACCTCCAGGCGCTCCGGCGTGACGTCACCGATGATTCGCACCGCCAAACCCGGACCCGGGAACGGCTGGCGCCCGACGATGCCTTCGGGTAAACCGAGCTCGCGGCCGAGCTCGCGGACTTCATCTTTAAAGAGCGCCCGTAGCGGCTCGATCAGCGAAAGGCCCATCTTCTCGGGCAGTCCACCGACGTTGTGGTGTGATTTGATTTTCTCACCAGCCTTGCTCGCGGGGGTCTTCGACTCGATGACATCGGGATAGAGCGTGCCTTGCACCAGATACTTCACGCCGGGAATCTTGGCGGCTTCCTGCTCGAAGACGTCAATGAACTCGTGCCCGATGATCACGCGCTTGCGCTCGGGATCTTCCACCCCAACGAGCCTGCGCAAAAATCGCTCGCGCGCATCCACGGCGACGACGTTGAGATCGAGCAGCCCGCGAAAGGCCGCCAGCACCTCCTCGGCCTCATCCTTTCGCAACAATCCGTGGTCGACGAAGATACACGTCAGTTGCTCGCCGATCGCGCGTGCAACGAGCGTCGCCGCGACCGCCGAATCTACCCCTCCGGAGAGCGCGCATATCACCCTGTCCGTGCCGACTCGGGTGCGGATCTGGTCGATCGAGCGCTCGAGAAAGGAGTCCATCTTCCAGTCCCGCCGCAGTCCCGCTACCTCGCCCAAGAAGTTTTCGAGAATCGTTCGCCCGTACTCCGTGTGCACGACTTCGGGATGAAACTGCACGCCGTAGATCTTCTTCTTCTCGTTGCCCATCGCCGCGACGTGACAGCGCGCAGTGGAGGCGAGCGCGGCATAGCCGCGCGGCAGCGAAACCACCGAATCCCCGTGGGACATCCAAACTCTCGATTCTTCCGGGACCCCGTCGAAAAGCGGCGTTTCTTTATCGCGGATAACCAGCGTGCTCGGACCGTATTCGGCACGATCGAGCTTGACCAGCTCGGCGCCGACCTCTCGCGCCAGCAGCTGCATTCCGTAGCAGATGCCGAGGATCGGCAGGCCGGAGTCTGCGATTTCCTTATCCATTTCCGGCGCGCCGTCAACCAGCGTGCTTTCCGGACCGCCCGAGAGAATCAGCGCCGCCGGCTCACGCGCGGCGAGGGTGCTCCACGGCGTGTCGTGCGGAACGATCTCGCAGTAGACGCCGAGCTCACGCGTGCGACGCGCGATCAGCTGCCCGTACTGCGCGCCAAAATCGAGAATGAAGACCGTCTCGGTCACGGATCGTCTATGCTGCCGCGACGGCCGCCTTCAAGGCTGCGTCGTAGTCAGGTTCGTTCGCGACTTCTGGAACGACCTGGACGTACGTAACCGTCCGGTCCTTGCCGATCACCACGATCGCCCGTGCGAGCAGCCCGAGCTCTTGGATCAGGAGCCCGTAGTTCAATCCGAAGCTGTGGTCGCGGTAGTCGGAGAGCATCTCGAGCTTGACGTCGCCTTGCGCACCGCACCAGCGAGCTTGCGCAAACGGCAAGTCCAAGCTGACGACGGCGGCTCGAACGCCGGCGGGCAGCTCGCTTAAACGCGCATTGAATTTTTGTGATTCGAGCGAACAGACGCTCGTGTCGAGCGATGGCACGACGATGAGCAGCGCGGCACGTTTCCCCTCGTCTATGAGAATGTCGAGGTTGACCGGCGAGAGATCGCTCGCGGTTAACGAGAACTGCGGTGCCGGGTCGCCCGCGCGCAGCTGTGGGCCGAGCAGCGTCATCGGACTTCCCTTGAAGGCAATCACTCCGCTGCGGGATTGCACTGAATCAACCGTCATATTTCCTCCATCAGATGAGTCTTGGGTGCCTCATGTCAACACATCTTCGAGCCGATCGGTGTCGCGCGCCATGACGACTTCCATCGCAACACGCTCGCCGACCGAAACGTCGCGCCCCCAACGATAGGCCGAATACGGCGTGTAACGCGTCCCCGGCGAGCCGGGCATCCTCAGCGAAACGTCATAACAGACGAGCTCCTTCGGCGGTCCGGCAGCCACGACGCATTGAAGCGCAAAGGGACCGATCGCCCCTGGCGGCTGCAGCTCGCGGGCAGCCGCGACGAAACGCTCTCCCATCTCGAGGGCGGGCTCGAGCATTGACTCCAGAACGGTGACCGCCACGTGACCGGCTTCTTCCAAGCGCAACTCAACGCCACGAACGGCGTCGAGCGCCGCCGGCGGCAGATTGCGAAAGCCTTCGAGGTTGGTCTGACGTCGCGTGTCCGTACCGGAGAGCTCGAGCTCGCCGAGCAGCGGCGAGTAAAAGAAGTTGAAGTTGACCGAGGGGCCGAGCACGTACTCCTCGATGCGCGCCGTCGCCAGACCTTCGGGCGTCAAGGCGCCCTCCGCGATCAACCGGTCGCTGGTGGCGCGAAACTCTCGGTTCGATGACGCTAAGAAAAAGCCACGCTCGAAGCTGACGCGAGCGTGCGGCGCCTTCACCATAACGAGCCGATCGATCTCGCTCGGCGACGCGAAGCGCTCGGGATGCCGGATGCCGCCCTTGGTCAGCAACGCGTACTGGTCGGTGTCACCGTCACGTTCTTCCGCTTTCAGAAGGCGGCGGTTACCAAAAAAGGGCACCAGCATCCGCCGTTCGATCTCGTCGTACTCGTACTTCTGGCGCAGGTAGACTTCGAACGAGCGGTTCGCGACGAAGAGGACGTTCTCGCGCAGAAGCCGCTCTTGCACGTCGTCGTTGAGAATATCGGGAAACGAGTCCAGCTCGACGACTCCGTCGACGCAGCCGCGTCGCACGGGCTCCTCGCGCGCCGCAAAGTACCGGACGTAGGTACGCTCGCGGCCTTTAGCGGTCACGACCAGATTTCGCAGGCCTTGCGCGCGCGCGCCGTAAGCGATCTCGAGCGCGGAATGGCTTCCGATCGAGCATAACGTTAGGCGCGAACGGTCGTAGGCGGCGAGCGCGCGAGCGACCTCCCCGGTACTCACCGCGGCGTCATTCGACGCGAACCTTGCCGGCCATTGCGCGCCAGACGATCGAGCTGTAGATACCGACGACCACGATGCCGGCAACGTTGACGATCAGCGCACAGGCCAAAGCGACCGCCGACGGCGCCGCATCGAAGATCGAGATACCGCCGCGGCCGGTCCCGGCTGGGAAAGCGGGCAGCAAGTACGGGAAGAGCGTCCCAGCGCAAGCTGCCAGCAGGGTCGCGATAAAGCACGACGACATCGCGAAGGCGCGGACCGTGTTGCCGGTGCTCGCGTTCCACGCCGTTGCGACGAGCGCGATCAGCGAGAGCGGGGGCAGCGCCGCGAGCCAGACGCGACTTGGTGCGTGAATTGCAAACGTGAGAGCCGTCACGGTGAGGTAGAGCGCCAGCACGAGCCACCAGCCCCTTTTTACGACGCCCGTCGCGCGTGCGCCGGGCGGTCCATCAATTCGCATGGCGGCGAAGGCCGCGCCGTGAATTGCCAGCGTCGCGACCGAAAACGCTCCGACAATTACCGAGTAAGGATTGAGTAAAAGCGAGAACGTGCCGCGAAAGTACCCTTCGCGGTCGAGTGGAAGGCCGCGCAGCAGGTTGCCGAGCGCGATGCCCAAGACGAAGATCAGCAGCGCACTCGAGGCAAAGAACGCCGCGTCCCAAAACTGATGCCATAGCTCGGAGTCGAAATGACCTCGCAACTCCATTGCGATACCGCGAAACATCAGCAGCCAGAGCGCAATCACGAACGGCAGATAGAATCCCGAGAACGAAGCCGCATAGGCCGAAGGAAAGAGCGCAAAAAGGGCGGCGGCCGCGGCGATGAGCCAAACCTCGTTGCCGTTCCAGAACGGTCCGATCCCAGCCATCACCGCGGCTCGCTCGCGATCGCTGCGCGCGATCAGCGGCAGGATCGCGGCAACGCCCAGATCGTAGCCGTCGAGCAAGACGTAAACGGTCAACATAAACGCGACGACGACAAACCCCGCGACGCTCACGCCGTGTCACCCTGAGCTTGTCGAAGGGCGAAGGACCCGATTTCGCGCAGGACGAGATACAGGACGAGCACGCCGAGCAAAAAGTACATCCCCGCGAAGCCCATGAGCGTGAAGATCGTCTCGCCGTTGCCGACGGTCGGAGAGTTCGCGACGTTGGTCCGCATCAGGCCGTAGATGATCCACGGCTGCCGCCCGACCTCAGCAACGACCCATCCCGCTTCGTTTGCGATGTATGGAAACGGCATCATCAACATCAGGACCCAGAGCAGCCAACGCGCTTGCCAAAGCCTTCCGAGCATCAGCAATAGAACCGCCGCGGTTCCAACCGCAACAAAAATGGTCCCCAGACCCACCATGATGCGATACGAGTAGTACGTGACCTCGACCGGCGGCCAAAGGTCGCGCCTGTAGGTGTTGAGACCCCTCACATTGGCCTCGAAATTTCCATAGGCAAGAAAACTCAGGAAGCGGGGCACGAAAATTGGGTCGATCAGACGGCGGCTTGCGACGTCGGGCATCCCGATGATGGCCAGCGGCGCGCCGCGCGTCGAAGCAAAGAGTCCCTCCATCGCGGCGAGTTTGACGGGCTGAGCGGCGGTGACGTTCCGGCCATTGCCGTCACCGGTCGGAAAGATCGCCAGCATTGCAAAGATCAAGCCCGCGATCGCACCCGCCCGCGTAAGTCGCCGTCCAATCGCCTCGTCGCGGCGCGCCAGCACGAAGTACGCGCCGATCCCCGCAACGAGAAAGGCTCCCGCAAGCAGCGCCCCTACCAAGACGTGCACGAACTGCCAGCCGAGGAATGGCGACGTCAGGACCGCCCAGATGTCATCGAGAAGAATCGTGCCGTCCGACGCAATGCTGTAACCAACCGGGTGCTGCATCCACGCCTCTGTGGCGACGACGAAGAACCCCGAAAGCCACGATCCGGCGCAAACGAGCACCGCCGACCAAGCGACGAAGCGCGATGGCATTCCGCCACGGCGGTAGAGCAGCACCCCTAAAAAAACCGACTCGAGAAAAAACGCAAAGACGCTCTCCATCGCAAGCGGCTGACCGACGACGGACCCGCCGCGCCGCGAAAACGCGGCCCAGTTCGTGCCGAACTGAAACTCCATCGGGATTCCGGTCACGACGCCGGCCGCGAAATTGATTGCAAAAATCTTCGTCAGAAAACGCGCGATGCGGGCCGCTTCCTCGTCGCGCTTGAACGCCGCCTTCCACGTGTACGCCGCTACAAACGGCGCGAGGCCCATCGTCGTGATCGGGAAAAGATAGTGAAACATCACCGTGAAGGCGAACTGCAAGCGATCGGCAAGAACCGGTGCCATGCGCTAGGTGCCGAGAAGTTTTCGAGCCTGCGGGCTGTCCTGGTACTCGACTGTGAGAATCGCCTTGATATAACGCGCAGTCGTTCGCGCCTGCTCGTCGCTCATGCGCTGCAGCGTCGTATAGCACCAATAGAGGAGCATCGGCAGGTCGCGATCGCGTGGATAGACCTTCTGCATGTCCACGATCGCGTGCGCGACGTTTGCACCCTCATCGCTCTCGGCATTCCCGTAGTTGTAATCGAGCATGAAGTTGATATGCTTTAGACGATTCTCTATCTCGAGAATCGACATGTTCAGTGAGCCGAAGTATTCGTCGGCGGGCGCCAGCGTCGTGAGATAGACGTCGTGCGGCAAGGCCTGGACCGTCGCGATAACTCGGATCGGATCGACTGCTTTGAGACGAGCGATGAACGTCTGGGCGTTCGAAACGTCGGCGGCGGTGTACCCGCGCTCGGTCGAGGCGCTGCTGGCGACGTTCACGAGCTCGTTTCCCCAGTTCGTCGGCAGGTGCGCGACCGGAAAGTTCGGCGCTGCCGCGCGCGCGATCGCCAGCGACCTCCAGGGCGGACTTTGGGTTAAAAGCCACGCGCGCCACGGAGCTTCGGTCTGAATCAGCAGCGCGTCAATATCGCCCGGATAGTTCTTGACGTTCGCGGTAGCATCGGTATCGGCAAAGCGCGCAAGCACAGCCGGGTCGTTCTCGGAGTTGACTCGCTGCAGCAATGTTTGCGCCTGCGACAGCAGCCCAAGATCGTCGGAGTGCTTCGAGACCCAATCGGCCGCCTCGCGCACCCACCAAACGGCTCCGTCGTGATTGGTCAGCGGATTATAATGAAGGCCCGCACCGATACGGACCGTGAGCGTCGCCAGTTCGCCGTATGCCGGGTCGTTGGGATACTGCAGCGAGTACGCACGCCCGGCATTGAAGATGGTAGAGAGATAGATCTCTTCCGAGCGAAAATCCCAGCCCGCGGCCGCTCCCTTTGCGTAGGCCGCCTTCATTTGCGCGTAGAGCACCGCCGGATCTACCTCCAGCGTAGCGCGCGCTGCAGTCGGAACTGCGGCCGCCACGATTCCGGCGAGAACCAGCGCCGCGACTCTACAAAACGCTCGAGTCATCGAGCACCAGGTGCAGATTGTTCGTTAGTAAGGCGTTCTTGATCTCGCGGGCGATTCGCCGGCCGGTCGACATCGGTTCGGAGTAATTAAGGTAAGAGTAGGGCGAACCATCGATAAAGAGATTCGTCCCGGCAACGATCCGCGCCGAGATCTCCATAACGTAGAAATGGATGTCGGGCGTAATGATCGTTTCGATGCAGAACGCGCCGAAGAGCCCTTTGGGCCCGCAGATCTCTTTACTGACACGGACGACGTCGTCTCCCATGCGCAGCGCTTCGGCAAGCATCGATTCACGCAAAGAGACCGGCTGGTTGCCCACGACGACGTAGGACGGGCTGACGTCCATGCCTTCCTGCGCCGCCGCAGGGATGCGGCCCAGCGAGTCAACGTTGGTCTCGTAGCGGCGGTCCATTGACATGATCTCGAGTTTGCGCTGCAGCGGCGAATAGAAGTAGTGGATGTAGAGCGGTACCCCGATGATGTATTCCTGAATCGTGTAGGCTTCCTTGAGATGCGCGGCCCGCGCCTCGAAGTCGTGCGTGTCCCTAATAAACATGTAACCTTTACCGCCGGCAGCGCCGTACAGCTTGACGATAACCGGCCGGTCGATCTCGGCGCCGCTGCGAAATTGGCGAGGCAGTTTGAGGCCGGCTCGCGAGAGCCACTGGCGTTGCAGTTCGCGGCTGGCCTCCCAATCGAGCACTGCCTTGTTTCCAAAATAGGGGATCGTCATCTTCTTATGCTCGTCGAGTGACAGATAGGCGACGAACGAGCCATGCGGGACGATGATGACTTTGCGTTTCTGAAGCTCCTCAAGCTGCGTCATGAACTCCGAGTAGTCGTTAAGCGCGATCACCTCGTCCACGAAGGCAAAGGAGCGATAGAGTGGCTCGGTATCGCGATTCGATATCGCCAGCGTACGAAATCCCTCGTCGTGGGCTCCTTTGAGTATCTGCAGCGCGGAATGCGAGCCCAGCGTCGCGATCGTATACGGTCGATCCATTCGATTCTTACTACTCGCTCGCGATTGGAATGTCCCGGTCGCTTCCACCGCCGTCAGTGACGGCACGATCGATCGCCGGATTGCACAAAAGTCGCTCGATCGCGCCGTCCAGGATCGCGCGCGCGACCGGTTCGCCGTTCGCATCGAAAAGCCGCCAGGCCACGGCCCTTCGACGGTAAACTGCGACGCGTGATGCCCGGAAGAGCGGTTCGATCCAAACCTCACCGGCACGAGGAACGGGCTGGTCGAGCAGCGTCAGACGGTGCTTGTTTGGATTGAAGATCGTTTCGTCGTCAACGATGCGACGCTCGAGCACCGCGTCGTCGCTCTCGTCAAAAAACCAAATCTCACTGCGTTCGACGCGTTCGACGTCCACCCCCAAGCGGCGCAGCGCCACGCGCGCGGTATATGCCGCGTTGTCGGGGATTTTCAAACCAATCGCAACCGCTCGCACTACGAGAGCGCTTGGACGAAGCTGCGGAAGAGCAGTGCGCCTCCAGATGGAGCCAGCACGTCGTCGCCGTCGCGCCGGTCGAGATGGTTGAAGTTCCAGCCGTCGCGTTCGGGGTGCGGCATGATCGCGAGCACGTTGCCGGCGCGATTCACCAAACCCGCACAGCGCAGCGCCGAGCCGTTAGGAACCGCCGCGTCGTTCACGCTGCCGTCGGCGTTTGCATAGACGAACGCAAGATGGTCTCCCGCAACGATCTCGTCGAGATGCTCGGGTGTCGCAGCCAGGCGCCCTTCGGCATGTGCCGCCCACGCCGGCACCAGCGCTCCGGGGGGCAACGCCGCGGTGATCGCGCAGCGAGCCGGCTCGACTGCGAGCTTCAGGTAGACGTGCCGGCAGACGAAGTGCGGCTCGGGCGCATTCGCGGCGAAGGCGGCCGTCGGTTTGCGCTCGCCGCTGGTGCCGGGCACCAGTCCCGCCTCGAGCAGAATCTGCGCTCCGTTGCAGATTCCAAAGACGAGCTTTCCAGCAGCGGCGCCGTCAATCACGAAGTCGAGCATGCGGTCGTGCGCGGCGATCGCACCGGCCCGGATGCGATCCTCGTACGCGAAGCCGCCGGAGAGCACGTAAGCATCGTACTCTGCCAGTCGCTGCGGTTCCGACCAGTGAACGAGCTGCGCGTCGCCGCCGCAATCGCGCAGCAGACGTACGGTTTCGTCCTCCGAGTTGGTGCCGGGGAAGACCGGAACGGCGATACGGACACTCATGGATAGAGTTCGGCGAGCGGACGCGACCAAATCTCGTACAAACGTGGAATTTCGAAGCGTACTCCATTGACGACTAGCTCCGAGCCGGCAATCGTCTCGCCGATACGCAGCGTACCGGTGAGGTCGATCTCGCTCGCGTCGCTTACCTCGCAGATGAATCCGCCGCTCTCGCAGAGAGGATTGCCGAAGTCGATCTCGGCGCCGATCTTACGCCCACTCAGGATCGCGTCAAAGGCGAGGCGCGCGAGCGCAGTCAGCATGCCGCCGTCGGAGATCGCGCGACAGGAGCGAACCAGGCCTCGGGCGACCGCGTCGTGTAGAATTCCGACGGCGGCTCGTTCGCCGCCATAAGAAATCGCCGGCAACGGGCCTTCGGTGCCGAGCAACTCGCCCAGGACCGATCCTCCTACGACGAGCTCGCGGCTTCCGATCCAAAGCAGCGTCGAGCCCACCTCTTTCAAACCCGGCGTGACGGCGTTTGCAACGTCGGCGAGCACGCCGATGCAGGCGACGATTGCCGATGCCGGAACCGCTCGCCCGCCGGACGATTCGTTGTAGAGGCTCACGTTGCCGGAAACGAACGGCAGGTCGAGCTCGGTTGCGGCCCGCGCGAGTCCATCAACTGCCTCGACGAAAGCGCCGTATTGATCTTGCTTGCGCGGGTTTCCAAAGTTTAGGCAATCGGTGAGTCCGATCGGCCGAGCACCGACGGAAACGACGCGTCGCATCGCTTCAACGACAGCATGCTCGGCAGCGTACGCGGGCTCGATTCGGCCATAGCGCGGATTTCCGGCGACCGCAAGCGCGACGCCGAGCCGGCTGCCCGGGATCGGCGCAAGAACGCCCGCGTCGGCAGCGCCGCGCGGTAAGACGGTGCAACCGCGGACGACCGCGTCGTAACGGCGATAGAGCGGTTCGCGCGATGCGACGTCAGGATGCGCCAGCACCTGCGGGAACAACGCCTCGACGTCGACGGCCGGGAGTTCGGCACTCGATCCGGCATGGCGAACGATCTCCGTGTACGGCAACTCGTCGCGGATCGAACCGGTGAGAAACTCGCTCTCGACATCCATCACGACCTCGCCGCGGTACCGCATGACGTAGCGCCGTTCCGCCGTGACTCGTCCGATCACCGTCGCTCGCGCGTTGAACGCGATTTCGGGTAGCGTGAACTCCTCGTTGTAGATTCGCACCACCTCGCGCGCGAAGTCCGTTGGAAGAACCCATAGCAGGCGCTCTTGGGTCTCGCCGATCGCAATTACTTCAGGCGGCATGCCGTCCACGGCAACGTTTACCGCATCGAGATTGATCTGCGCCCCGTATCCCCCGTGCGAAGTGATCTCCGCCGAGCAGCCCATAATTCCGCCGGCTCCCAGATCCTTAAAAGCGGCGGCAATCTTTCGCTCGCGCAGCAGGCCGAAAACGCGGTAGCTCGCGCGCATTAAGACGTTCTTCAAGAATGGATCGGGCACTTGGACCGCGCCTTTGTTGAGCTCGGCCTCCTTCGCGTCGAGCGTCAGCGACGAGAACGAAGCGCCGCCGAATCCGCTAGGATCGGTTGCCTTCCCGACGAGCACGATTGCCCAATCCTCTGCGCCCTTTGGGGCATACGAGTGAATGAGATCGGCCTCTTTGACGATGCCGAGCGCGACGACGTTGACCAGACAGTTCTCGTCGAAGCCTTCTTCGAAATATACGTCGCCGGCGATGTTGGGAACGCCGATCGCGTTGCCATACGCGCCAATTCCATCAACGACTCCCCGCGCGACGTGCCGCCCGTGCCCGGGTCGGTCGACTCGGCCGAAACGGAGCGGATCAGCGACCGCAATGACCTCGGCGCCCATGCAGAGCACGTCGCGAACGATCCCGCCGATGCCGGTCGCTGCGCCCTCGAAGGGAACGACTTGCGAAGGATGATTGTGAGACTCGTGGGCGACAACGACCGAGTAGCGGTCCCCGGCGTGCGTGCCGAGGTGGAGCACGCCTGCGTCCTCACCAGGTCCCAGCACGACGCTCGCGCCGCTCGTCGGAAGGCGCTTCAGATGGTGCCGGCTCGACTTATAGCTGCAATGCTCGCTCCACTGCGCGTCAAAAGCGTGCAACTCGACGATCGAAGGTTCGCGCCCGAGCCGCTGCGCGATTCGCTGCAGCTCGTCGTCGCGCAGCGCGACGTTCGGAGCTCCGGAGAGCCCACTAACCAAGCGCGGCTCCATTCGGCATCGGTACCTGTTGCTGCAACGATGCATCGGCGTGAAGGACGCTCGATCGCGCGTTGGCTTGCATCAAAAGCGTCCGGCCATACAGCACCGTATCTTCGAGACCCAAAAGCTTGGCGCTTTGCATCGCCAGCTGCTGCGGCTCGACCGTCCCGTCAAGCACCGGCGCCGAGGACGTTGCGTCGAGCATCGAGCGCAGGAGATCGTTATCGCCAACGGCGATGAGGATCAAGCGGGCGAAGCTCGCCTCGAGCTGCTGCGCTAACTGCATCACAAATCCAGGCGTCGCGGTCGGGCTCGCAACGTGCCGAACGGTAGGCAAGCCGAGCTGCCCCAGCATCTTCACGACTTCGTTTGCACTCTCGACCTGCGCCGGCGAGTCGGCGATCACCGCCGCCATTCCTGGCCGCATCACGGGAAACGTCCCGACCAGATCCGCAACGCGTTCGTAGGCTCGCTTCACTCGATCCAATGCCGCGTCGTCAACCGTTTCGAGGTTGCGGTACATCTGTTTGTCAAGCATAAGCTCTTCGCGCGCCTGCGGCCAAATTCGCCACGAATCGTTGTCGATCACGTCGGCGATCACGAGCTGATCTTGGTTCTCGCCACCGGCCAGACGGCCGAACTCTATCTTCAGGTCAACGAGCAGAACGTCGCGCTTTCGCCATGCGTGAGAGAGTATGTCGAAGGTCAAACGTGCCAGCTCGGTCATTACGCCGACTTCCTGCGGCGCGGCGATGTTTTGTGCGACGATTTGATCGGGCGAAATTAAAGGATCGTGGGCGGCGTCGTCCTTAATGAAAAACTCAATCACTCGCGGCACGAGCAAGGCGCCGCGTTGCACACCCGGGTTGCGCTTGGCGAATGAGCCGGCGGCGACGCCGCGGGTTACGACTTCCAGCGGAATCATGTTACACCGGCGAACGACCATCTCGTTGTTGTCGTCGTCCTCTCCGCCGTTGAGATAGTGGGTCGGCAACCCGCAAAGATTGAGCAAGCGAAATACGCGCGCCGTCGTCTGAGCTGCCAGGCGCCCTTTACCTTGGATCTCGTGACGCCGCGCGCCATCGCCGGCCGAGATACTGTCGGTCTGCGCGACGACGAGCTGATGCGGCTGTCCAGGATTCTCGTAAAGAATCTTTGTCTTACCGCGGCCGATCTCGATGCCCTTATTCAATCGACGCCTCCACTAGACACGCACCTCGATTTGACGGGGAAACGGCGCGAGGGTATCGATCCGGTCGGCGAGCAGCCGCGCGCGCTGAGGAGCGGTACCGACATACGTGCTTGGATCGAGCAGTCGCCGAATCTCGGCTGGATCGAGAAGCGCGGTCAACTCAGGCTCCTCGGTAAGCAGGCGCGAGAGCGGGTTGTCCTCGCCACGTCCAACCGCGGCCCAGGCCTCCAGTGATGCACTGCGCAGGATTTCGTGCAGACGCTGACGGTCTCCGCCGGCGCGGGTCGCCTCCAACATCACCGCCTGGGTACCGGTGAACGGCGCATACGTCCGCAGGTTGGCCGCGATGCGTCGCTCGTCGATTCTCAACCCTTCGACGACCGTCCGAGCGATCGTCACGATTTCGTCGGCGCAGAGCAGTGCTTCGGGAAGAACGACGCGGCGGTTCGCGCTGTCGTCGAGGGTCCGTTCCAGAAAGTTCGTCGCGGCGTTTTGCCAAGTCACGCCGGCGTACGTTGGAAGCAGGCGGGCCAGCGAGCCGATTCGCTCGCTAAGAATCGGATTCTGCTTAAACGGCATCACCGAGCTTCCGACCTGCTCCTTAGCGAACGGCTCCGCGACTTCGCCAAAGCCCGGGCTGCTGAGAATCCGCATGTCGGCCGCGAACTTCGAGAGAGAGGCGCCGAGACCGGCGAGTGCGGCAAGCAAAAGGTAATCGAGCTTGCGCGGATAGGTCTGGGTGCTGACCTCGCGCGCAAGCAGCCCGAAACGCTCGAGCACGTACGCTTCGATCTCGCTGGAACGACCGCTATGGCGGATCAGGCGTTCGTAGGAAGCGGCCGTGCCGACTGCACCGCGCAATCCCTTCGTCGTTAGATTTTGAAAGACGAAACGCAGGTTTTCGTCATCAACCAGCAGGTCTTGCGCGTAGGAGGCGAGACGATATCCCAGCGTCGTCGGCTCGGCCGGTTGCAGATGCGTGTAAGCCATGCAGACGAGATCGGCATACGTTCGAATCTTCGCGCCGAATGCGCCGAGGAGCTCGGAGAGGTTCTCGCCGATGTACGAAAGCGCCAAACGTAATCGGTACGTCTCGACGGTGTCCTCGACGTCCATCGAGGTCGCCCCGAGATGCAGCTTGCCGCCGCCGCGACGGGCTTGCTGCGCGAAGACCCGAATCTCGGCCATTAGATCGTGATGGATCTCGCGCTCGATTTCGATCGCTGCCTCGATGTCAATGTCGCCGGCGTGCGCGCGCAGGTCGGCGACTTCCGCCTCCTCAATCAGCCCTTGCGCGGATTGCGCCTCGGCGAGCGCGACCCATACGGCACGCCAGAGCCGGCGCCGCATGCGCTCCGAGAAGAGCGAACGCAACGCCGCGCGCCCGTACCTCCACGAGAATGGCGAGGCGTAGGATTCGTAATCCATGGACGAAGCTGCCCTTCGCCCCGCGGGAAGGCGCCGCCTCGTCACCGTACTGCCCTATCTAATGAAGACGCCGGCGGCGTTGCTGCTCGTTGTGGCCGTCGCGAGTTCCGGTTGCTCGAGGCAAGGAGCATACCAAGGAGCGCGCCATTCATGGACACAGCCGGGAATGCTCCGCATCTCGATCGGCGAGGAGCCGAAGAACCTCAACCCACTACTCGCCGGAACGACCTACGAAGTCTTCATCGACCGCCTGCTCTTCGAACCGCTGGTCTCCGCAAATCCGCGTGGCGATCCGGTGCCGATGCTGGCGACGGTCGTGCCGGCGCAAGGCAACGGCGGCATCAGCCCTGACGGCCTCACGATCGTTTATCACCTGCGGCGTAACGCATCCTGGAGCGACGGCGTGCCGGTGACCTCGCGAGACGTGATTTGGTCTTGGCAAGCGATCGAAAATACGAACAACAACGTCGTCTCGCGTCACGGATACGATGACGTCGCTTCGATCGACGCACCCGATCCGCACACAGTCGTCGTTCACTTGAAGCGACGCTTCTCGCCGTTCGTGAACACTTTCTTCGCTGAGAGCGATCAACCGTACGAGATCGTTCCGGCGCACGTGCTCTCGCAGTATCCCGATATCAATAGCGTCCCGTTTGACGCGACGCCGACCGTCTCAGACGGTCCGTTTCGCTTCGAGCGCTGGCAACGTGGCGACCGAATCGTGCTGGCCGCGAACTCCACCTTTTTCCAAGGGACGCCCGGCCTGAACCGCATTGAGATCGAGTTCGTCCCAGACGAACAGTCGGCGATCAATTTGCTTCGCACCCACGCGATCGATTATATCTTTCAACCTTCGATCCAAACGTATCCCGCGCTTCGCACTCTACCCGACGCGCAAATCGTCTGGGTCAACATGAACTCCTACGAGGGCGTAGAGCTCAACCTCTCACATCCCGTCCTGGCCGACCCGCGGGTGCGGACGGCAATCGCCGCCGCGATCGACAAGAATGCGCTGACTCGTCAGCTCACGTTCGGTCAGGTAACGACCGCGACGGAAGATATTCCGGACTGGATGTGGGCCTTCGACCCGTCGGTGAAAGCGGCCCGATTCGATCCCGACGCCGCGAAGGCGATACTCGCGGACGCCGGATGGATCGCCGGGCCTGACGGGACGGTGCGAAAGAACGGACGTCCGCTGGACCTTCTGCTCGCGACGAACTCTACATCGGCGACGGAACGTTCGCTCAGCCTGCTAATTCAGGCCGCCCTGCGCCGGATCGGCATCGCAGTCAGCATCAAGTACTATCTGCCCGATATGCTTTATGCGCCTCGAGCGATGGGTGGGATTCAGCACGGCGGCAAGTTCGATCTTCTTGCCTATGGCTGGTACGCAGGAATCGATCCCGACAATTCGTCGCAGCTCACTTGCAATAACTTTCCACCGCATGGTTACAACGATCCGCGCTATTGCAGCCGCGCGATGGACTCCGCGCAAGAGCAAGCCTTAACCCACTACGACCGCGCCACGCGCGAGCTGGCATATTCAAGAGTCGAGCGGCTGCTTTCGATCGACAATCCGATGATCTTCTTCTGGTGGCAGCGCCAGCAGGAGGCGATCTCCGTCGACTTCCACGGTTTCGCACCGAACCCGGTCATCGAATCGTGGAACGCCTGGAAATGGAGTATTTAGGGCGACGTCGGGCACGAGCCGAACTCGGACACATTCGTCGCGCGACCTCCTGTCGCGCTCCTATCGACTGCCTCGCGCCTTCCGCAATCCTGCTCCGGCGCTCGGTCAGACGGTCCTCGCTCGGCTCGTGCCCGCCGTCGCCGTTGGTGTGAAATTGCGTTAGCGGGTTTCGTTTCGGATGGCGGGCGTGCATAGAGTAACGAGCGCAATCACCATAGCGCCGGCCGCAGAAATCGACATCGCGAGATGCGGCGAGCGATGGTCGGCAACCCAGCCGAAGATCAGGATCCCGGGCGCGATGCCGGCCAGCACCAGCAACCGCACCGCGCCCATCACTCTCCCGACCAATTCCGGCGGTGTCACGCGCATTCGAAAGCCGAGAATCTGCGCGATTTGGAAGTTGGCAAGCGCGTTTGACGTTCCCCAAAAGAACGCCGCCAGCCAGATGTTCGATACCAACACGACGGGCAGAAAAAATAGCGCGTCGAGCACGTAGGCGACCACGAGAGCGCGTCCGAATGGCCATCGGTCGGGGTAGCGCGCCGCGAGCGACGCGCCGGCGATTGCGCCGAGCGCCGAGATGCCGAAGAATATTCCGACCTGCTGATCGGTGGCGTCGAAACCCTTCTTCAGAAAGGGAATCAAGATCGCGTAGCCGCCGAAGCCGAATATGTTGAACGTGAACGCTACGAAGGCTTGCGCGCGCATGCCGAGATCGCCCCACAGGTGACGATAGCCCAACGCCACGTCGGCGACCAGGTGCCGCAGTGTCGGCATCCCGACAATGCGATCGGGCCCAAGCGACGGAATCCAGACGAGCGAGAGCTGCGAGGCTAGATAGGTCAGCGCGTTGATCGTCAGCGCCGGAAGCGGCCCGAAATATGCGAAGAGCGCACCACCGATCGCCGGCGTGATGAGATTCGACGAATTCTCAGCCGCGATCAGCACCGCGATTCCCTTGGTCGCCTGATCCTGACCGAGCAGGTACGGTAAGCTCGATGACTGCCCGCCGAGGAATCCGGCCGCGCAGATGGACATGATCACCAAACCGCCGTAAATCATCGGGAGCGTGAGCGCGTGAAGCGCGTATCCGATTGCAAAGAGGCTCATGATGATGAAGCGCACCGCGTCACAGGCGATCATCAGCCGGCGGCGGTCGAGCCGATCGGCCAGTGACCCGCCGACGAGCGCGAAGAGCGAGAAAGGCACGACCTCGCAGATCAGCGCGGTGCCGGTCGAGAGTGCCGAATGCGTGAGGTGAAACGCAAGCAGCGGCACTGAGAGTATGCGTAAACCATCGCCTATGTAACTGAGCGATTGACCCGCAAAATATCGCCTGAAGGAACGCGAAGCAAATACGCTTCGCGCGCGATCCTCAGCAGTCACCCGCGCTACCGGCGCGAGAGGACTGAAAGTTCGACGGTGATGCGGTCGACGAGCGCGCGTTGATCGTCGGGATCGTTTCCTGCTCGGCCGGTAACGATCGCTTCGACGCCTCGAACCGCGCGCTCGTACGCCGCTCGCGCCCGGCCTGCGCCGATTCGCTTCGCAAGCGGCCGCACGTACGGCTCGCGCCAGCGCCAACGCTCGGGAAGTTTGCCTTTGGAACGTGAGAGCTCCCAAATGTACCCGCACTCCGTGGCGAGCGCCGAGAGCAGCGGCACCGCCGCGTTACGTGGATCGTTCGCGAAATACTCGTGTGCGATCGCCAGCGCATCCGCGATTCTCCCCGCGGTGAGCGCCTGGGCGTATTCGTAGATTTTCGGATCCTCGATCGTTAGCGCTTCGCGCGCTAAGTCTTTAAGTGTAATCTCCTTGTCCGCGAGCGCGAGCTTTTCGAGGTCGTTACGAACGGCTGCAAGCTGCGCCTCACCGCGCGCAAGCTCGCCGATGACGCGCGGCTCGGCTTTCGCGTTCAAGCGCGCCAGCGTCTCTTGGACGAAGCGCGCGCGGGTCTCTTCACCAGCGGTCGTATCAATGCGCAAGGCTGCCCGACCCGCCGCCGCGCCAAAAGGCTGCGGCGTCTTCGCGCGCGGAGAAAGCAGGTCGAGGAGCACGAGCGTATTACCCTCCGGCACCGTCTGCGCAACGGCAAAGAGCTGGCGCCGGGCATCCGCGCGCAACGTTTGGGTATCGGTCACGACGACGACCCGCCGATCGGCCAGAAACGGCATCGCCGCTACCGCGTCGGCAACGCGCGCGGCGTCCGCGACCTCGTCCGCGGTAAATCGCGCGAGATTCAGCTCGCGAACGTCGCTAGGCAAAACGCGATCGAGAAGCACCTCCAGCGCGCGATCCGCCAGGACGCGTTCGGTCCCCTCGATAACGACGAGTTTGCCGATCGCCGGCTCCTTGTCGAGAAAATCGTAAAACTTCATCCTTCGTTCTTCGACTTCGCTCAGAATGACATAGCTCAGGATGACACGTTAGGATAATATCGCGACGCGTGGCCGGAACTCGAGAGCGGGAATCGAGTCCACGTAGGGCGGCCGCAAAACTCCGTATTCGGTCACGAAGGCGGTGACGAGATGACCCGGCGTTACGTCGAAGGCCGGATTATAGACGGCGACGTCTGCGGGTGCCGCGCGGGCGCCGGCAAATGAAGCGACCTCGTCGGCGGAGCGCTCCTCGATCGGAATTGCCGCGCCGCTGCGCAGCGAGAGATCGAACGTCGAACGAGGCGCGGCAACATAGAACGGTATGCCGTGGTGCGCAGCCAAAACGGCTAGGGCGTACGTACCGATCTTGTTCGCGACGTCGCCGTTGGCTGCGACCCGATCCGCGCCAACGATCGCCAGATCGATGCCTCGCTCTTTCATCGTAATCGCCGCGGCGGAATCGACGATCAGCACCGCTTCGACGCCGGCCTGCTGCAGCTCGACGTAGGTCAGCCGCGAACCCTGGAGCAGCGGCCGTGCCTCGCATGCAAAGACGAGCGGCTTCTTTCCGCCTCGCTGCGCCGCGCTGATGACGCCGAGCGCAGTACCGCCTCCGGCAGTCGCGAGCGGACCGGTATTACAATGCGTGAGAACGCGCGCCCCCTTGGGAATTAGCTCGAGCCCATTGCGCGCGATTGCGGCGTCGACTGCAATCTGCTCGTCGTGGATGGCGCGCGCCTCACCGACCGGATCCGTGGCGGCGATGACGCGGTCGACTGCCCATCCCAGGTTGACGGCGGTTGGGCGCGCTTCGCGTACGCGTTGCGCCGCGGCCACAAACTCCGCATCGTCGCGGATCGTCACGCGAAGCAGCGCGACGCCGTACCCGCCGAAGACACCGATGCAGGGCGCGCCGCGTACCGCGAGGCTTTTTATCGCAGCGACCATTTCGTCGGCCGTGCGGGCGCGCTCGTAGCGCACCTCATGCGGAAGAACGCGTTGATCGAGATATCGCACGGCGTCGCCGTCCCAGGCGACCGCTTCAAACGCAATCATTTCAGCGAAACACGGGGCTAGGTGCGACCAATCGCATGCAGTTCCTGCAGCAGTTCCGCAGCGGCGATTGCGGCCGCGTAACCCTTATCTCCACCCTTGGGGCCGGCGCGCTCGAGAGCTTGTGCGAGATTCTCGGTCGTCAGGACGCCGAAGCCGATCGGCGTGCCGGTCGAAAGCATCACGTCCATGAGTCCGCGTGCACACTCGCCCGCGATCAACTCGTAGTGTGAGGTCTCTCCCCGGACGACGGCACCAACCGCAACGAGCGCATCGAAGCGCCCGCTCGCGATAAGATTTCGGCAGGCCAAAGGCAGTTCGAAGCATCCCGGAACCTCGAAAAGCTCGACCCCCTCGTCATTGACGTTGCAGTTGCGCAGCCCGCGCTTCGCGCCATCTACGAGCATGTCGGCAAGATCCGCGTAGAAGCGTGCCGCGACGATAGCAAAGCGCCGCTCCCCGCAATCGGGCGTCGGGCGGGTCGCGCCGTCCCGCTTCATGAAGCGGCGACTTCGTCCAAGATATGGCCTAGTTTCGATCGTTTGGTGTCGATGTAGTGGCGGTTATGCGCGGTCGGCGTCGTCTGGAGCGGCACGCGTCCGACGATCTTGAGACCGTAGCCCTCAAGTCCGAAGATCTTCTTCGGATTATTCGTGACCAGGCGCATCTCTCTTACGCCCAGATCGGCCAGGATCTGCGATCCGATACCGTAGTCACGCTTGTCGATCGGCAACCCTAGGGCAAGATTTGCCTCGACCGTGTCGGCTCCGCGGTCCTGTAGCTCGTAAGCGCGCAGCTTGTCCGCGAGCCCGATGCCGCGTCCCTCTTGTCGCAAGTAAAGAAAGACGCCGCGTCCCTCATCGGCGATCAACTCCATGGCGCCGTCGCGCTGCGCGGCGCAGTCGCAACGAATCGAGTGTAGAGCATCGCCGGTCATGCATTCGGAGTGAACGCGAACGAGAATCTCCTTGCCGCTGCCGATCTCTCCCATCACCAGCGCGACGTGAGTGTTCTGGTCGGTCGTCGTGCCGTACGCTACGCCTTTCCAGTCGCCAAACGCAGTCGGAAGTTCGAACTCGGCGATCCTCTCGACGAGCTTCTCGGTGCGCATCCGATAGGCTATTAGATCCTTGACCGTGATCAGTTTGAGCGAGTGCCGGTCGGCGTAGCTGCGGAGCCCCTCGAGGCGTTCCATGCTGCCGTCATCGGCCATGACCTCGCAAATCACGCCGGCCGGATAAAGACCCGCAAGACGAGCTAAATCGACCGCGGCTTCGGTCTGACCGGCGCGCACGAGCACGCCGCCGTCGCGGGCACGCAGCGGAAAGGTGTGCCCCGGCCGCAAGAAGTCGCCGGCCCGAGCCTCAGGATCCAGCAGCTTCTTGATCGTCGCGGCTCGATCGTGCGCCGAAATGCCCGTCGTGGTGACGCCGCGCGCCTCGACCGAAACCGTAAACGCCGTTTCGTGCACGGCGGTGTTATCGCGTACCATCGGCGGAATGTGAAGATCGTCGAGACGCGCCCCAACCAGCGGCACGCAGATCAAGCCGCCGGCGTGCTTGCGCATGAAGTTGATTGACTCGGGCGTAACCATCTGGGCCGCCATCACGAGATCGCCCTCGTTCTCGCGGTCCTCGTCGTCGAGTACGACCACCATCTTGCCGGCGCGGATATCCGAGATTGCGTCCTCGATCGAATCGAACGGGCCCTCGCGCTCGCCCAACTGTTCGCGAAGCGTTGGAAAGACGTGAGCCAGCCGCTCGAGAGTCCGGTACGACGGCTCGCGGCGTCCAGCTCGCAGCAAGGAAATCGCCGACTCCGTCAGCCCTGTGCTCTCTGCAACCTCGGCCGCCGTCAGCCGCGCCTCGTCCATTGCGCCCTTCAGAAGATTGGCAAACCGGCTCATGCCCTAAGGGTAGAGCCTACTTTACAAATGTCAAGATGAGCCGCTCCGCGGGCGCGCGCATCGACCGGCGGCCGGCTCGAAATGGCAAGCGACAGACTGCTCGCACGCTGGAATTGTGCTATTCTCGCGCCGTGGGGACCGCACGGCGCGAACGCAAGACCGCGGCGGAAGTCTTGGCCGTGCGTCTACTCGGCGGTGCTAGTTTCGCATTTGGCCAAACGCCGTGGCGATTCTCTGCGCCCCCGCGCACGCTCCCCTTGCTGGCATATCTCATGCTGCAGCGTAAAAAGCCCGTACCACGCGACGTCGCGGCGTTCGCGCTCTGGCCCGATGATGACGAAGTGACGGCGCGCGCGAATCTACGGCGCCATCTGCATTATCTCCGTTCGACTCTTCCCGCCACACCAGCGAAGCGGCCGTGGGTGGTGATTCATGGCCGCAGCACGTTGCAGTGGAATTCCGACGCGCCATGCAGCATTGACGTTGCCGATTTCGAGCGGCTCAGCAGCGACGAGACATCGCTCGAGGCCGCCGATTCGCTTTACGCCGGCGAGCTTCTCCCCGGCATCGGTGACGAGTGGATCCTTGCCGAACGAGAACGTCTGCGCGAGCAAGCGCTGGCGAATTTAACGAAGCTCATCGCCGCGGCGAGGCGAGACGGTGATTTGGCCGCCGGACTACGGTTTGCGCAGCGTCTTCTGCTTTTCGATCCATGGCGCGAGCATGCCGTTCGTCAAGTCATGGAGCTGCGATACGCGCTCGGAGATCGCGCCGGCGCCGTAGCCGAGTTTGAGATCTTTGCTTCACGCCTGCGCAGCGATTTAGGCGCAGACCCCATGCCGGAAACGATTGCCTGCTATGAATCGCTGCTCCGCGACGCACCCGTGCTCGAACCGGCTCTTAAAGACCGAGCCGCGACCGAGGGCGAGGCGCCGCGGCTTAGGTTGCCTTTTGTCGGCCGAGAGCGCGAGCTTGCGCAACTGCGCGCGTGGTGGACGAACGCGGCGCGCGGCAACGGAACGCTCGGGCTGATCGGGGCGGAAGCCGGCATTGGTAAGACCCGTTTGCTTTTGGAGTTCAAGAGTCTAGTCGAATCGGAAGGTGGGCGGGTCTTGGCGGGTGCAACGCCGTCGCTCGAGAGCTTTCCTTATCAGGCAATCCTCGAGGCCCTGAGCCGCGCTGCGCCCATTCTCTGCGGATTGCCCGTCGATGGCGTGTGGATTGCGGTCTTATCGGAGTTGTTGCCGGATCTCGCAGCACGCCGCCCCGGTGTCGAGCCACCCCAAATTTCCGTCGACCAAGTACGCACTCGACTTTTTGAAGCCTTTTTTGCGGTGCTGAAGGCGCTCGCAGCTCAGCGGCCCACCCTGCTAATCATTGAGGACATTCATTGGGCAGGCGATGCGACGATCGATCTGCTCGAGCACCTCTCCCGCCGGATCGCCGACACGCGCCTACTCATCGTTGCATCCTATCGTGAGGAAGAGGTTCCGCGATCGCATCCGTTACGCCGTCTTCGCAGGCACGCAACGCCAGGCCGTTCGATGGCTCACATCGCACTCGGACCGATCGCTTCCGGCGACGTGGCCACGCTGGTAACGAAATTCTCGCGCCGGCTTCCGGCCGATCCGCAATGGCCGCAGCTGCTCTACAGCCGAAGCGAAGGCAATCCGCTCTTTCTTGCGCAGCTGATCGCGACGGCGATCGAGCAGGGGACGGCCGCGCCGCTGCACGACGCGTTGCCGGGCGGCGTTGGCGAGCTGATACGTGCCCGCCTCACGCGTTTGACGCCCGACGCCCGCTCGCTCGCGCTGCTCGCTGCGGTCGTCGGCGACGCTTTTGATATCGAATTGCTTCAAGAAGTCGCCGCCTGGGACGCGACGCGAACGAACGCGGCGCTGCACGAGCTTTTGGACAGACGAATGATCAGAGATACGGGGATCGTCGCGGGCGGCGACTACGCTTTCTCGCACCATCTCATCGAAGCGACGGCATATGCGCAAGCGTCCGCACGCGACCTCACGCGGCGGCACGAGCGCGTAGCGATTGCGCTGCGAGAGCTCTATCCTTCCAAACAGGACGAGCTGAGTTATCGCATCGCGCGTCACTTCGAACGAGGCGGCCAGCAGCAGAACGCGGCAGAGTTTTACGGCCGCGCCGCGCAATTCGCACTGGCGCGTTTTGCCTACGGCGATGCGGCGGCGCGAGCTACCTCCGGTTTAGCGCTTACGACATCGAATGCGCAGCGACAAACGCTCTTGCTTGTCCGGGAAGAAGCGTACGCGCGTTCCGGCGATTCGGCGAGCCGCGAAGCCGATTTGGATGCGCTCGGCGCGCTCGTCGGTCCCAACGACTCTGAGACTCGCTGCGAACTCGCGCGCCGGAGAGTCAATCTTCTTCACACGACCGATCGGCGGACCGAAGAGGGGGCCGCGATCGACGAGTTTATCGAGCTTACCGAGCGCTCCGTCTCGCCGCTTGCCGCTTTTGAAGCCCGCTTTGCTCGAGCCCGCCTGCTCGCGGTATCATCGCAAGGAGCAACCGCGGCTGCCGAATGCGAACGGGCATTGCAGCTTGCAATCTCGGCAGACGACGTCGTCGCGCAAACTCGTTGCTATTGTCTGCTAGCCGATATCTTCGATCGCTCCGCCGATTTTACGCGCGCGCACGACGCGCTGGCCAAAGCCGAGGCCCTGAGCTTGCAAGGTAACGATTCCGGCGGCCGGCTTGGGGTGCTGCTGATGTCCTGCCGGCTGGCCAACTGGCAGAATCGCTACGACGATCTTCATCGGTACGCGTTGGGAATGCTCGAGCTCTCGTCGGCGTGCGGCGATCTCGGCCACGAGGGTACCGCTGCCAACGCACTGGGCGTCGTCGCGCTGTACCGCTTCGCCGTCACCGACGCACGCCGCTATTTCCTCCGAGCCGTCGAGGCGTTCCAGGCGTTGAACCGGCCGCGCAACGTCATCGCTGCCCAGCTCAATCAAACGCTCTTGTTCACACGTTTAGGTTGCTTGGACGACGCGATTACGCTGGGTGAGGCGACCAGGAACATGGCCGAAGACGCGAGCGCGTCGCTCTTTCGCGAAGCGTTGGATTGCCTCGTTGCAGAGCCGTATCTGCGCAAGGGCGATGTCGAGCGCGCCCGCACGCTGGCTTCGGACGCGCTCGAACGCAGCACGGCTTCCGGGTCACGGAATGAGGCGCCCGCGTCGCTAAAGCTGGCACGCTGCGATGCGGCGCAAGGTGACTTTGAAAAGGCGCTCGCGCGAATTGACCAGACAATGCCGCTGCTCGCACTTCCGGGATTAGAAGTTCAGCGTTGCGAGGCATTGGCCGATCGTTGCTGGGTGGCATTGCATCTCGGCAGGTGGGAGCAGGCGCGACGCAGCGCTGATGAATTCTTGCCCACGCTGCGCGCCGAGCCGACGCGCTTTGGCGAGCCCGAAGCGCTCTTTCTCGCCGCGGCGCGAGCTTTCCAAGGTACGGACGCACCGGATGAAGCGTCGGAGCACCTCGCGGCGGCGTGGACGATCTATCAACGCCGTCTGGCCCAAATTGACGAACGCTCGGTGCGCGGGCGCTACGCCTCGTTGTGGTTTCACCGCGAGTTGCTGGAGGCTCGGAATCAGTAGCTCAACCGGTCGACTTGGCCGCCGATAACGTTAGTAAACCAAATCGTTCGCCCCGTCCCAGCGGTGATGCCGCCGAACTGCTCGCTGCATTGGCTTCCGCACGCTGGAACCGCGTATTCGCTGGCGACGCCCTTGGTGGTGATTCGGCCGATATAATGCGAATTTTCTATCGTGAACCACAAGGCTTTGTCATTACCCACGGTGATAAGGTACGGCGTTCCATACCCGAGCCCATTGAGCGAGAACTCGGTGATCTTTCCGGCGGTGGTTACGCGTCCGACACTGTTGTTCGACTCGCCCGTATACCACAGGTTTCCATCGGGTCCGGCCGCGATTCCAAACGGCTGCTCGTTTTGAGCCGGCAGAGTGAACTCTTTCCATCCGCCGTTGGCTGAAATGCGACCGATCCTGCCGGTCGTGGTGGGGCACTGTTCCGCGACCCACGCGTTTTTGTCCGAGCCGACCGTGATGCCGTATGGCGAACAGTACTTCGTCGGCGCCTGCCATGTCTTGTACTTGCCTTTAACGATGTGGCCGACCTGATAGTCCCCAGGGTCGCTGAACCAGATCGACCCGTCGCTGTCTTTGGTGAGAAAGTAGATCGCGTTGACCGGGGGACCGGTTACGGTTTTGATCGTTAGTTTGCCGCCGCTGTAGACGCCGATCTCTTCGCCGTTGTGCTGAAGGCCGAAGTAGACGGCACCCTTCGCTCCGGTTATCCCGACCGGCCCCGAGCCTCCCAAGTTCGGCTTGATCGACGTAATATGTCCGGATTCGGAGACTTGCCACAGATATGTTTGCGGCGTCCCGATCGGTTGACTGAGATAGAGATTTCCGTTTTCTCCGAGCGCGATATCGTAAGGTTGCACGCCCGTCATGGGGAGCGTAAACTCCTTGAACGTGACGCCGCCGTTGGCGGGCAGAGCGGCGTTGGGCGCTATCTCAGCGGTGCTGGGGTAAACGGCGCCGCCCGACGATGAGGTGCACCCTGCCGGCAGGCCGGCGACGAGTGCTAAGACGGCCACCCGCCCCAAGAGTGAAAGACGCATTTGGGGTTTCCCTCGCATGAACGTAGGTGATTTGCACTCAGCCTACCAGGCTTGCGTCTACCGTCCGTCTAGACTTGAGGCGCGGCTGCCACCCGGGAATAATGACCTAGAGCATCGAGGAATGATGACCTAGGGCATCTAAGTCTTCGGTCCCAAAAGGAGCAGAGTCCCATGCTCGATCTACGTAGATTCACACGGCCGGCCTTAGTGCTTGCCGTAGTTCTAGTTACCGGCTGCGGAGGCAATGCGACGACACCCAACGTCTCCGGCATACCCTCGGGAACGCCGCAGGGAAGCCACAAAGCCAGAGCCTCACTTACAACGCCGGCGCTGATAACGTTCGATCCTCAAACCGGTGGTCTCGCTTACTTTAAGATACAGCATAACGGTAGTCAGTCGCTCAACCCCTTCACGAGCTCGCTTGGGGTCTCGGCCGCTTACGCGCTAGCCGGTGACGGCGACGTGGTGATCATCGCGAGCTATTCGCCCGCCGCGATCGTCACCTACAACGTGAACACGAAGGCACAAACGACGATGAGCGATCCTTACGGCAATCCCTTCGACGTAGCGGTTGACAAACACGGTAACATTTACGCGATGAATATCGCTAACGTCGCGGTCTTTAAAACCGGATCCTCGACCCCAACAGAGTTGACGTGTTCTTACGTCAATACGAGCGAAGCGATCGCCGTCAATGACGAAGGCGACGTCTTCGTCGACGGTTACGGATCGACGTTCGAAGGCGTCATCGAGTACCCAGCGGGTTCGCAGAACTGCATGAAACCACACTTGCGAGCGACGCGGGGTTACATCGCGGGCGTTGGCGTGGATCCGAAGACCGACGAATTGATCGTTGTCGACGATCCCGATGATTGCGCCGGCGGCATCGAAGGGCGAATGGTTATCTATCCGAAGCCCTACGAGCAGCGGACCTCTATCCGCCGCGTTTTGAACGCGTCCTACTGCTCGGGCGCTTTCAGGCTTGACGCGAACTCCACGCATATCTTCTACTCGGACGCGACCGTGAGCGACGGCCGGCCGATTATTGATGAGGCGCGGTATCCAACCGCTAAGTTCGAAGGGCAGTACTGGCTGGGCTACTTTTCAAGTCAGAACTTCTCCGGCATTACGACCATTCCAAACCGACTTCCGAACTAGCGCCAGCTCGGCCGCCGCATCGCCCTTCGCCCTTCGACTTCGCTCCGCTTCGACTCGCTTCGCTCGCTCAGCATCGCTCCGCTCAGGATGACAAGGTGGGTGGCGCTCAGTTGGCGCCGGTGGCTGGGCGCTCACGGTGACCAAGCGGGGACCCGAGCCCTCGTCGCTGCCATAGCATACTTGAAACGAACGTTTCAAGTATGCTAGGATAGCCCGTGTCGCGAACCGCGGACGCGGCCCGGCGGGCCGAACTGCTCGACCGAGCCGTGGATTACGTCTGCCGGCATGGGCTGGCCGAGCTTTCGCTGCGACCGCTCGCCAAGGCCGTCGGGTCGAGCCCGCGAGTTTTGCTCTACTACTTCGAGTCGAAGGAGGCGTTGGTGGTCGAGATCGTCCGGCGCGGCCGTGCCCGTCAGCGCGCAATGATGGCGCACCTCGAGCTTACCGACCTCTCGCCGCGCGAAATCTCGCGCGCGCTTTGGCTGGAGTGGAGCAAACCGCAGTGGGAGCCGCTCACCCGGCTCTCCTTCGAAGTCTACACGCTCGCGCTGAGCGATCGCTCGCGTTTTCCTGGGTTCCTCGACACCTCCGTGAACGAATGGCTCGACGCGCTCGAAGCCTGCACGACGCTTCCCGGATATACTCGGGCCGAGTCGCGCGCGCTCGGAACGCTTCTGATCGCGGGGTTTCGAGGTTTTCTTCTCGATCTATTGGCAACCCACGACCGAGCCCGCATCGATCGCGCGGTCGAACTCTGGCTGTCGCTCCTGTACGAGGGACCGTCGGCGACAAAGGGCGTTAAAGATGCAGGCTAACGGTGCGCGCCGCGCAGCCACCATCTTCATCTTCATCACCGTGCTCATCGACATGCTTACTTTCGGCATGATCGGGCCGGTACTGCCGAAACTGATCGCCGGCTTTGTCGGAAATAACTACTCAAACGCCGCCGAAATCATCGGGCTCTTCGCAACGGCCTGGGCGCTCATGCAGTTCTTCTGCTCGCCGCTGCTCGGAATGCTCTCGGATCGGGTGGGACGGCGGCCGGTCATTCTCGTGTCTAATGCGGTCACGGTCGTTGATTACGCAATCATGGCTTTGGCGCCGAACCTGTGGTGGCTCTTCGCCGGGCGCGTTCTGTCCGGAATCGCCTCGTCGAACATGAGCGCCGCGAGCGCCTACATCGCCGACGTTACGCCGCCCGAGAAACGGGCTGCCGCTTTCGGGATGATCGGCAGCGCTTTTGGGCTCGGCTTCGTGCTCGGCCCGGCGATCGGCGGCCTGGTCGGAAACGTCAACCCGCGCTTCACGTTTTGGGTGGCCGCCGGCTTCGCCTTGCTCAATACGCTGTACGGGCTCTTCGTTCTGCCGGAATCGCTCGCGCGCGAGCGCCGCACGCCGCGGCTCGAATGGAAGCGAGCCAATCCGGTTGGCTCGTTGCGGCTGCTCCGCTCGCACCACGAACTCTGGGGCTTGACGTGGGTAAATTTCTTCACGTACGTCGGGCATGAAGTCTTTCCGAACGTCTGGGTGATCTACTGCATTGCGGCCTTTGGCTGGAGCACTGGAAGCATCGGCCTGACGCTCGCGCTCGTCGGAATCGTCGCTGCCATCAATCAAGCGACGATGGTCGGAACGGTCGTAAAGCGCCTCGGCGAGCGCCGTACGCTACTCGCAAGCCTGATCGTCGCGATCGTCGGTCTTCTGCTCTTGGGTGCTAATAACGGGATCATCTTCTTGGTAGCCGCGGTCATCATCGCGCTGCCGATGTATCAAGCATCGTCGCAGGCACTGATGACTCGTCGCGTGAGCGCCGCGGAGCAAGGCGAGCTGCAGGGAGCGCTTGGATCGGTACGCGGCATCTCGATGCTGATCGGGCCATCGCTCTTTACGCTGGTTTTCGCGCAGTTCGCGGGTCCCTGGAAGTCACTGGGGCTGATCGGCGCGCCGTGGTTTTTAGCCGCGTTCTTTTACGTCGTATCGCTTTTTATCGCCTGGCGCGTAACGTCTCGTGCCGACGACGTCGTGCTGCCGATTCCCGACCCTGCGCCGCCGATCTACGCTGAAAGCTAACCGAACGTAACGATCGGTTTGACGATCCGTGACTCGGCAAGCTCGCGGTAGACGCGCGGGACGTCGTCGAGCGACACGAGCGTGGCGCCGACCTTCTCGGCGGTGACGATTCCCTTCGCGATCAGTTCGAGCGCGGCTCGCGTGTCGTCGGGGCCGCACGAGTAACTGGCGACGAGCCGCAGGTCGCCGAAATAGAAACGCTCGGGATCCACCGTAATCGGAACGTCGGGCGGGAACGGCGTGAACATCACGATCGTCCCCGCCGGCGCGGCGGCCGCGATCGCGCCGCGCATCGCTTGCGAGGTGCCGGGACCGCAGATGACGACGTCGGCGCCATCTCCGAGCACGCGGCGCGCGTCATCGGGATGAAAAGCAACGGCCCCGTTGCCTTCGGCGATGGCGCGACGCGCGGCGATGAAGTCGCTCGCATAAACCGCGGCGCCCAGCGCTCCACCCGCAAGGACGTGGAGCAGCCCCATGACGCCGAGCCCGATCACGTAAAGGCGCTCGCCTTCGCGCAGGCCGCTGCGTCGAAGCGACTTGACGACGCACGCGAGGGGTTCGATCAGCGAAGCATCGGGGAAGCCGACGGCCGCGGGAAGCGCGAGAGTGTCTCGCTGATTTTCTCGCGCAACGCGAAAGTATTCGGCAATGCCGCCCGGATCGATCTTGCTCGCACGCCACGTCGCGCACTGTACGTATTCGCCGCGCGAGCAGGCGCCGCACTCAAAACAGGGCGCATGATGGTGAACGAAGACTCGGTCGCCGACGGAGAAGGCGGTCTCACCGCGGGTCTCGGCGACGACACCCGCCGGCTCGTGACCGAGCACGAGCGGTGCCTTGCGCCGGATGTACCATGCCATGACGTCGCCGCTGCAGATGCCGCTCGCCATCGTGCGAACGAGCAGCTCGCCTTCGCGCAGCTCGGGAATCGCGCGCTGCTCGATCCGCACGTCGTTGACGTCGTACAGCACTGCGGCCTGCATCGTCCGCGCGCTCATGGCTCTATCAAAACCTTGAGCCCTTCGCCCGCATCGAGCTTACGGAATGCGACGGCAAGGTCGTCGAGCGAATAGACGTCCGAGATCAGCCGCGAAAGCGGAAGCTGGTGCGCGACGATTGCGTCGCGGGCGACGCGCACGTCGGCCGGTGAAAAGTGAAAGGGCGCGATCAGCTGTACTTCGTCGTAGTGCAGCCGCGCCGCGAGAAACGAAACGCGGGCCTCGGCCGGAAGGCCTGCAAAGAACGAGACGCGTCCGCCGCGCCGTACTAACGACGGCGCGCTCTCCCACATCTCGACCGTACCGGTGCACTCGATCACCGCGTCGGCGCCTCGCCCGTACGTTGCCTCGAGTATCGCATCGCGGATCGGCACCGCTGCCGAATCCACGCTCTGCAAGCCGAGCGCGCGGGCTAGCCCGAGCCGCTCCGGGTTTCTGCCGAAGAGCAGCACTTCGACCCCTTGACGACGCAGCATGAGGGCATGCAGGATGCCGAAGCCGCCGTTGCCCACAATCGCGACCGTCGAATCCGGATCGGGTGCGAGCGCAGCGATCGAGTGAACGACGCAGGCGAGCGGTTCGAGAAAGGCCGCGTCGGCGTAGCTCACGTGGCCCGGTTTGATGAAGCAGTTACGTGCGACGACGCGCTTGGGAACCGCGATCACATCCGAGTACGCTCCCAGCAACATCGCCGGCATCAACTGCTCGCAGAGTTCTTCTTGGCCGTGACCGCACCAAAAACACTCGCCGCACGGCGCGGTGTGCACGCACATGACCGGATCGCCGGGCGAAAACGCGCTGACGCCCGCGCCGACCGCCGCGACATCGCCCGAAAACTCGTGACCGAAGCGCGTCGGCATCGGCATCTTGGGATGCCCTCGGCGATAGGTCTTCAGATCGGTTCCGTCGGTCAGCGCGGCGCGGACGCGCACCACGATGCCGCCCGCCTCGGGCGGCGGGGTGGGCTCGTCGCGCAGCTCGATCTGCCGCGGCGCGACGAGCATCGCTACACGCAAGCGAGCAACGCCCCGCGCAGCGGCTCGGGAATCGGCCGGCTCTTCTTCGTTTCGGCGTCGATCGCCACGACGATGACTTTGATTTCGGCACCCGGATCGCCGCTGCGCTCGTTGACGAACAACGTCTTCCAGCGCAGACTCGAATTGCCGACTCGCTCAACGTGGGTAACCATCCGCAGCCAGTCGCTCATCAGTGCTGGTGCGCGATACTTCGCCTCGACGTGGACGCGCGGCAGCCAAAAGCCGTACTCGGTAAAGACGCTTTCGTAAGGGAAGCCCAAGTCGGCGAACAGCTGCATCTCGGCGTACTCTGCGAACCGCGAGTATGCCGCAAAATACATGATGCCCGCGACGTCCACGTCGGCCCACTGAACCTGCAGCCGCGCTTCAAAAACCCGCACGCCTACGTCCTCCTAACGTACCTAGCTAAGGGATCGACTTCGAGATTGACGCGGCTGCCTTGCGCGCGCGAGCTCAAAGTGGTGCGCGCGAGCGTTTCCGGAACGAGCGCTACTTCAAACCAGTTACCGTTTGCGGCGGCGACCGTGAGGCTGACGCCGTCGACGGAGACGAAGCCCTTCGTAACGATCATCGGCTGCAGCGGCAACGGCAGCTCAATTCGCAGGCGTTCGCCTTGGCCCTCGCTCGTACGCTGCAGAACGCGAGCGGCGGCGTCGACGTGCCCGTAGATGAGGTGCCCGCCAAGCCGCACACCTAGACGCAGCGCGTACTCGACGTTGACGAGATCGCCGGCCGCCCGATCGCCTAACGTCGTGCACGCCAGCGTCTCGGGAACGACGTCGAACCGCACGACTTTGCCATCCACCTCGGTTGCGGTCAGGCAGACGCCGTCAACTGCAATCGAGTCTTTCGGCTCGGGGCGCTCGCGCTTCACACCTTCACACCGGACTCGCAGCGTGATGCCGCCTTCCGGCAACGCGTCGAGCCCAATGACGGTGCCGCGGTATGCGATTATGCCGCCGAACATACCGTTCCCGAAAGCACGACGTCGGGGCCGGCGTGCTCGACGCGATCGAAGCGTACGCGCACGCCGCTCAGATCCGCGCCTGAAAGAACCGGCACTCCTTCACCCGCGTTGCGAAATTGCGGCGCGATTGCCCAGTAGACCCGATCGACCGCGCCGGCCGAAAGAAGGCTCGCACCCAATCGAGGCCCACCCTCGCAAAGCACGCTCGCGATACCGTGTGCGCGCAGCGCCTTCATCGCTGCTGCCAGATCGAGCGAAGCGGCGTCCGGCGCGCCGATATCGAGCACCTCAGCGACATCGCGCAGCGTTACGAATCGATCCCTCAAGCCGGCCGGCACAAGCAGGATCGTCTTCGCATATCCGTGGGGCACCGACGTGAAGAGGCGGCTCTCCGCGGAGAGCGGTTCTCGCTCGCAGGCGATCACGCGAACGTACGGACGTACGCGATCGTGCGGGGGACGCACGCTCAGCGCGGGATCGTCAATACGGACGGTTCCGGCTCCGACCATGACCGCATCGAACGCGGTTCGCAGCTCGCGCACGTAACGCTCTTCCTCGGGAGAGCCAATCCGTTCGCGCACGCCCGGGCGGCTCGCAACCACACCGTCGAGCGACATCGCCATCTTCAGCGCAACGTACGGACGTTCGAGCAGGATCGAGCGCGTGAAGATCTCGATCAAATCGCGGGCAGCCGCATCGCCGGCGACGACGACGTCGATCCCATGCTCGCGCAGCTCCGCGGCGCCGCCGTGTTCGGTCGGATCGAGCGTCCCCGCGACCACGCGCGCGACCCCGGCTTCGATCAGTGCACGCGTGCACGGCGGCGTGCGTCCGACGTGGCGACACGGCTCGAGCGAGACGTAGACCGTCGCGCCGCGCGCATGCGCTCCGGCTTGTGCGAGCGCGATCGGCTCGGCGTGCGCATCGCCGGCTCGGTGATGATATCCCTCGCCGACGAGCCGCTCGTCGCGTACGACGACCGCACCAGCCGGCGGATTCGGTGCGGTGCTCCCGATTCCACGCGCGGCGAGTTCGTAGGCCCGCTGCAAGAAGAGATCGTCGAGCGGCGTCAGTTTACGATCGGAACTCTGCACGGCTGGTGGCTCTTCGTCACGGCGACGACGACGGCATCCTCGACGAGGCCGCCGGCCTCCCGGACCGCGTCGGCGCAGTCCCGAAGCGTCGAGCCGGTGGTGCAGACGTCGTCGAAGAGCGTCACGCGTCGCCCCTCGATCTCTGCCGAGTCGCAGACAAATCGCCCGCGCGCCGCGAGGCGTTGCGTTCGCGAGCGTCCGCGCTGCGCGGCCGGCGATCGAAGTTCCAATGCGGCGACGACTCGCGCTTGGCGAATAGCCGCGGCGCAGCGTGCGACCAACGCGACGCCATCGATTCCGCGCACGCGACGCCGTCTGGCGGTCGTCGGAATAGGTACGAGCAGCGCATCCCGCTCGACCAGGCATGCCACCATTCGCCCGAGCGCCTCGGCCACGTCGCGGCGCCCATCTTTGAGCGCCAGCACGGCCGCCCGAAGGCTACCTTCATATGGACCGAAAGCGGTTACGCACAGCGTCGGGAGCCGCACGCGAATCGGATCGGCGTGCGGCGCGCAGGCGTCGCAGAGACCCGCGCCAAGCGCGTTACAACTCGCGCACTGCGACGGGAAGAGCAAATCGAGCACCTGGCGCCAGGCCACGCCGCTCGATCACGACAACGGGAAAGCGTCGCTAGCGTACCGATGAAGCTGAGGCTCGATCGTCGTGCGCGACGAGTACTCCGGAAAGGATGCTCCCCGGCTCGACAGTGTAGTTGCTTCCAACGACGGTATCGCGCAGCTGCGCTTCGGCGCCGATGACCGAGTTCTCCCAGCAGATCGTTCGCTCGAGCAGTGCGCCCGCATCGACTCGTACGCCGTCGTCCAAAACGCTCGGCCCTACGATCGAGGCGCCCGGGCCGACGCGCACCGAGGCTCCAATGCGCACCGGGCCTTCGATGCGAACGTCGGCCGCGACCGAAGCCGTTGGATCGATCCCGTTCGGGGTCGTCTGCGGAATACGCACAACCCCGCGCACGACGTCATAGCTGGCGCGGCGATACTCGCGCGGAGTCCCGATGTCCGCCCAGTACGCTCCCAGCGCGTCAAATCCGTAGAACGGTTCCCCCGCGGTTTGCAGTGAGGGGAAGACTTGATTTCCGAAATCGTAGAACTCGCCGGCCGGAATGTGCTCGAATATCGCGGGCGCGAAAAAGTAGACGCCGGTATTGGCCAGCTTGCTGCGTTCGGTACCCTTTGCCGGCTTCTCTTGAAAGCCGACGATTTTTCCGCGCTCGTCGAGAACGACGACCCCATATTGATCCACCTCCTCGCATTCGACCAGGCCGATCGTCGCAAGCGCGCCGCGATCTCGATGGAATTCGATCAGCCGGTCGAGCCGCATATCCGTCACTTCGTCGCAACCGATGACGAGGAACGGCTCTTGGCCGAAGAAGCTTTCTACGTTCTTCACGCCGCCGGCGCTGCCGAGCAGTTCCGGCTCGTACGAGTAGTGCAACTTCACTCCGAAGCGGGAGCCGTCGCCGAGCGTCGCAACGATCGCATCGGCGAGGTAGTGCACGTTGATGACGACTTCGTCGAAGCCATACTGCTTGAGATACCGCAGCAAGTTCGCCGCATTTGGCACGCCCGCGATCGGCACGAGCGGTTTGGGAACGAGTTTCGTGAGCGGGTAGAGACGCGTCGAAAGGCCCCCGGCCAAGATCATCGCTCTCACAGCCCCACCGCCTTCTTGCGCGCCCCGTGAAAGCCGAGCTCCTCGAGCCCGACGAGCCAGACGAAGCGCGGCAGCGCGAGCTGACGCCGCCAGCGCCACGGCTCCCTCAGCAAGCGATAGAGCCACTCGAGGCCGAACCGCCGCACGAGCCGCGGTGCTCTCTCGATTCGTCCAGCGATGACATCGAACGAACCGCCGACGCCGATTCCCGCACCGCACGCCGTTTCGCGCAGGTGTTCTGCAAGCCAATACTCTTGGCGCGGCGACCCTAATCCGGCCAAGAGCAAGCGCGCGCCGCTGCGCGCGATCGTCTCGACGACCGACGGCGTTTGGTCCTCGCGAAAGTATCCGCTGTGCGTACCCGCGACGCGCAACCCCGGAAAACGCGACGCTAACGTCGCGGCGGCGGCCTCAGCCACGCCCTGTGCGCCTCCCAAGAAATAGACCGGCAGACCTTGGGTCGCCGCCCCCGCGCAGAGCCGTTCGATCAGCTCGACGCCGGTTACGCGTTCGCTTAACGGCGCACCGCGCCGCCGCGCGACGGCGAGCAGTCCGACCGTATCGCAGAGTGAAAGTGCCGATTCATTCACGATCGAGCGAAACCGCTCGTCGCGCTGCGCGTGCACGACCATCTCCGTTCCCAACGTGACGACCTGCGCGCCGCAACCCTCGTCTGCGAGCGCGAGGATGCGCACCGCGGCCTCCTGCGCGTCGACCGGATCGAGCCGGCAGCCCAATATTTGCACCTGATTCACCGCGACTCTACGGCCGGCGATGCATACGGCGCGATCAGCGGGTGCAGCCGAGCGGCGACGTTGCCCGGCATAGCGTCGAGCGGGAGACGGCACTCGCCGACTCGGAACCCAAGCTGTCGCATCGCCCATTTGATCGGGATCGGGCTGCTCGTCGCGAATAAAGCGTCGATCAGCGGTAAGAGGGATGCGTGAATCGCCGCCGCTTCCGCGACGCGGCCGCCGAGGAATGCGTCGAACATTGCGCGGTATTCACGCGAGCAGAGATGCGACGCAACGCCCACGACGCCGTCGGCACCGAGCGCGAGACAAGGCAGGAAGAGGTGATCGTCGCCGGCCCAAACGACGAACTGCTTGGGACGCTCGCGCAAGATCGTGCCGATCTGCTTGAGATCGCCGCTCGACTCCTTCACGCCCACGACGTTGGAGTTGCGTTGCGCGAGCTCCATCAGCGTTTCCGGCAGCATGTTGGCCCCAGTACGGCCGGGGATGTTGTAGACGACGACGGGCAACTGCGTCGCGGCAGCGATCGCACCGAAGTGCGCCAGCATTCCGCTCTGCGTCGGTTTGTTATAGTAGGGAACGACCGCGAGGATCGCGTCCGCGCCGGACGATACGGCGTCCTTCGCGGCGGCGACCGATTCGCGCGTCGAGTTGGTGCCCGCGTTTGCGACGACCACGGCACTGCTGCCGACGGCCTCTTTGACGGCCTTCCAAAGTGCGACACGCTCGCGCGCGTCGAGCGTCTGGCCTTCGCCGGTCGAGCCGGCAACGACCAATCCGTCGTTTCCGCGATCGACGAGCCAGCGCGCCAGCCGCTGCGCCTCCGCCAGATCGAGCTCGCCGCGCGCGTCGAACGGCGTCACCATAGCCGTAAGAATGGATCCAAACCGTCCGTTCAATTTGGTGAACCCCCGGCGTCAAGGCCAAACTGCTCGTGGACGGCAAGCTCGGCGCGCGTGACGTGGTCGTCGGGTACGAGAACCGATATCGTCACGTTGCTGTCAGTACAATGAATGATCTCGACATCGGCTCGCGAGAGCGCATCCACGACGCGATGGACGACGCCCGGCGTCTGGCGCATCCCCGTGCCGACGATCGAAAGCTTCGAGCATCCTTCGCGTACGCGAACCGCGAGATTCAAGTCGCCGAGCAGGCGGCGTATCTCGTTTCCGCGGTCGCCTTCGACGACGAATGCAACGCCGGCTTGGTTGATCGTAACCTGATCGATCGAGATTTCCGCCTGGGCCACTCGCCGGAACATTTCAAGCTCGGTCTCCATTCGACGCTTCGGTGATTCGATGTCGCCGCGAATAACCCGCACCCAGGTCACTCGCCCGGTCGAAGTTACACCCGTCACGGGACGTTCCTGGCCGGCGCTTTCGTCCACAAGCGTGCCGCGATCGGTGCGCAGCCCTTTCACGGTGTAACTCGTGCCGGTGCGGCTCGCGTATTCGGCCGCCTTATGGTGCATCACCTTCGCGCCGCTGTTCGCAAGCTCGGTCATCTCCTCTAGCGAAGCACGCTCGATCGTCCGCGCGCTTGGAACGCGCCGCGGGTCGGCCGTCATCGCGCCGCTTACGTCCGTGTAGATGTCAATGCGCTCGGCCTCGAGCGCGTGTCCGAGCGCGATCGCCGAGAGATCGGTGCCGCCGCGGCCCAGCGTCGTCACCGTTCCGTCCTCGGCCGCCCCCTGAAAGCCGGCGACCACCGGAACGACGTTGCGATCGAGCAGCTCGACGACCGCGCCCGGCTCGACGCGCAGTATCGTCGCGTCGCCATGACGAGCGTCGGTCACGATCCCGGCCTGCGCGCCGGAGAGCGCGACCGCCGCGATCCCTTCGGCGGCGAGTTCGTCGGCGAACACGGCCGCCGTGATCAGCTCGCCGCAAGCCAGCAACAGATCCGCGTTCGAGCTTCCCATCCGCCCATCGACGAGCGAGAGCAGCGCGTCAGTGGCGTACGCCTGCGGAAAGCGCCCCATCGCCGAGACGACCGCCACCGTAGCGTAACCGGCATCGCGCGTCTCGCGCACGCGCCGATACGCAATCGCTCGATCCTCGCGCGTTGCAACCGAGGTGCCACCGAACTTCAGGATCGCAACGCCGGCAACAGCGCTCATGCGGCGACGTAGCCTTTTCGGAGCAGCAGTTCAAGAATCTGCACGGCATTGGTTGCCGCGCCCTTACGAAGCTGGTCGCCGACGCACCACAACGCAAAGTGACGTTCGTCCTCGGAACGGAGACGAGCGACGTGCACTTTGTCGGTTCCCTCGACGTCGCGGGGCGTAACGATCGCGTCGCGGTGAAAGACGATTCCGGAAGCTGCTTCGAGCGCCGCGGCGAGCTCCTCTCTGCTGATCGCGCGCCGCGTTTCGAGAAAGACGGCTTCACTGTGGGCCGTTCGAACCGGAACGCGAACCGCGGTGGCGCTAACGACCAATGCGGGCAAATCGAGCATCTTTCGCGTCTCGTCGCAAACCTTGCGTTCCTCAGTACTCCAGCCGCTTGCATCAATCGTACCAACCTGCGGAACGACGTTGCGCGCGAGCGGCCGCGCGAAGACGGCGGGCTCGGCTTCGCGGTCGCCGTTCGCGAGCGCACGCTCGCCGGCGAGCAACTCGTCGAGACCTGCGCGCCCCGCGCCGCTCGCGGCTTGATAGGTTGCAACGTGGACCGACCGCAACCCCGCGGCGTCGCGAATCGGGCGCAAGGCCGTGCAAAGGACGATCGCGGTACAGTTGGCGACCGGAAAGAGGCGGTGCTCGGCGCGCACCGCATCGGCGTTTACGTCGGGCACGATCAGCGGCACGTCCTGCCGCATGCGAAACGTGGCGCTGTTGTCGATGACGACCGAACCGCGTTCCACCAGAGCCGGGGCATATCTCTCGCTCGCGTCTTCGCCGCCGGCAAAAAAGACGACGTCAAAACCACGCAGCGCGTCGTCCGAAGTGGCGCGCACGTCGAGCGAAGTGCCGCGAAAAGATACCGCGGCGGAACGCTCGCGCGACGCGAAGGCGCGTAGCTCCTCGATAGGAAGATCGCGCTCCTCGAGCACTCGGAGGATCGTTTCGCCGACCGCGCCGGTCGCGCCGACGACCGCAACGTTCATCCTACGTCTCCGCGCTCGAGAATCGAGTCGAGACCAATCGAGAGCCCACGCAGGTGAACGACCGCGCGCACCGCGGCGAGCATTCCGGCGACGAAAGAGTCGCGTGAAAGCGAATCGTGACGGATCGTCAGCAGCTCGCCGGCTCCGCCGAAGAGTACCTCCTGGTGCGCGAGTAATCCCGGTAACCGAACGCTGTGGATGGGCGGCTTGCGGCCTCCGGCGGCTTCGATTCGAACGGCCGTTTCTCGCGCAGTGCCCGACGGCTTGTCCTTCTTCGCGGCGTGATGGAGCTCGACGATCTCTGCGTCAGGGAAAAACCGCGCCGCCTGCGCCGCGAAACGCATCATCAGCGTCGCGCCGAGCGAGAAATTCGGCACGATGAGCGCACCGACGTTGCGTTCACGCGCTAGCTCGCCGAATGCGGCGCGCTCTTCGTCGGTCCAGCCGCTTGCACCGACCACGGTGCAGAGACCGCGCTCGACCGATGAAAGCGCGATTTGGTAACTTGCCGGCTGGGTCGTCAGATCGAGCAGAACGTCGGGCTTGCGCTCGAGCACGCTATCGAGCGAATCGAAGACCTGGCGTTCGGGGTCGCAAGCGCGCGCAAGACCGCAGCAATACTCGCCGCTTCGTTCCAACGCTTCGCGCGCGATCGTCCCCATGCGGCCGAACGCGCCGGCGACTGCAACCCGTACTTTTCGAGCCATCCGTCACCTCCGTCGAGGATGACGGAGCTAGATCTTCTCGAGCGGCGCGTATTTCAGCATGAGCATTTTTTGGCCCACGTTGGGAAAGTCGATCGTGACCAGGCCGTCGCCGCCTGCGCCGACGATGCTTTCGATCCGGCCTTCTCCCCACTTCGGGTGCCGCACGCGGTCTTCGGCTTTGAGCCCGAGGTGCACGCCCGCGCCGGCCGACTCATGTATCGCGACCTCGCGCCAGCGTCCGCCCGCCGGACGCGGCAACGGCACGCTGTCGCTTTCGAGCACGTCGACTGCCGGCATTTCTTCCAAGAATCGCGACTTGGGGTACGCGTAAGTATTACCGAAGAGCGCACGCCGGGCCGCATAGGTCAGGAAGAGGCGATCGATGGCGCGGGTGACCCCGACGTAGGCAAGCCGCCGTTCTTCTTCAAGCTCCTCGGGCTCGGTCAACGTCCGGCTGTGCGGAAAGACCCCTTCCTCCAGCCCCGTCAAAAAGACACTCGGAAACTCCAAACCTTTGGCGCTGTGCAGCGTCATCAGCGTCACATACGATGCGTCTTCCTCGAGCGCGTCGAGATCGCTGACGAGCGCGACGTTGGCCAGAAAGCCGGCCAGCGAAGGATCGTCGTCCGAGGCTTCGTACTCACGCGCCACGCCAACGAGCTCCGAGAGGTTCTCTAACCGTACTCTCGCGTCGTGCGAATCCTCGCTTTGCAGCTCGCGCACGTAACCCGAACGTTCCATTACCGCGACGAGCAGGTCGGAGACCGCTGCGCTCTCAGCGAACGTGCGCAGCTCCGCAATCAGCTCCGCAAAGCGCTCGAGCTCCTTGAGCTTCTTCGGCACCGCCGCGCGCAAGAGATCGCTACTAAAGATCGCCTCGCCGACGGAGGTGCGCGAGGCGTTCGCCGCCTGGACCAGCGCCGCGAGCGTTTGCTGGCCGATACCACGACGCGGCACGTTGACGATGCGCTTGAACGCAAGCGCGTCCGACGCGTTTACGATGTAGCGCAGGTAGGCGACGACGTCTTTGATCTCGGTTCTTGCGTAAAATCCGACGCCGCCGACGACTCGATAAGGAATTCCTTCCGCGAGCAACGCCTCTTCAAAGACGCGCGACTGCGCATTCGTGCGGTAAAGCACGACAAAATCGCGGTACGCCGCACCATCGCGAACCATGCTCTTGACCTTCTCGACGACGTACCGTGCTTCGTCGCGTTCGGTCGCGGCCGGATAAAGCGTGATCGGCTCACCCTCGCTGCGCGAGGTGAAGAGCCGTTTTGGCTCGCGCGAGCGGTTATTGGCCACCAAACTGTTGGCGGCTTCGAGAATCCGGCTCGTACTGCGATAGTTCTCTTCCAGCTTGAAAATCTTGGCGCCGGGGAAGTCCTCCTCGAATCGAAGGATCATGCGATAGTCGCTGCCGCGCCAAGAATAAATCGATTGGTCGTCGTCACCGACGACGGTGACGTTACCATGATAGCCAGCCAGCAGTGCGATCAGCCGATACTGGGCGGCGTTGACGTCTTGATACTCGTCGACCAGGACGTACTCGAACCGCTGCTGGTACTTCTCGCGCGTATCCTTGTCGCGTTCGAGCAGATCGATGGTCCGAACGATCAGGTCGTCGAAGTCGAGTGAGTTCGACTCCGAGAGCCGGCGCTGGTACTCGGTGTAGACGTTGGCGATGCGCTCGCCGACGAACGAGGTCTGACTCTGCGCGTATTGCTGCGGCCAAATCAACGCATTCTTCGCCTTGTCGATCTCGGCGAGACAGGCGCTCGGGGAAAGATGGCGCTCGTCGTAATCGAGATCGTCGAGAATCTCTTTGACCAGTTGGCGCTGGTCGGAGTCGTCGATTACGGCAAAACTCCTACCGATGCCAATGCGCGTTCCGTCGCGCCGTAGAATGCGCACGCACATCGAGTGGAATGTGCCGACCCAAAGGTCGCGTGCGGTTGGCCCGATCATTGCCTGTAGCCGTGACTTCATCTCGCCGGCCGCCTTGTTCGTAAAGGTTACCGCCAAAATGCGCTCGGGCGCGACTCGCAGCTCGCCGAGAAGATACGCAATCCGATGCGTCAACACGCGCGTTTTGCCGCTGCCGGCACCGGCGAAGATCAAAACCGGGCCATCGGCTTGCCGAACGGCGGCAGATTGCACGTCGTTTAGGACTTCCGTTTGAAGCAGCATTTATAGCGATTCGCCGAACGAGTGGTGGTCGCCTGTTTGACGACGCGTCTTGCGACATTTGCCGCAAAAGGTTAGCGAACGGCGCGAAGAACCCGAGCCCGGCGAGCTGCCATCGCAAAGGCTGCCGAGAGCAATGCGAGTGTGGACTCGGAGCCCATATTGGCATTGACCGAATTTTCCGATAAACCGTCATAGCATCCACCGCTATTGGCCATCGTGATACCGCGCGAATTCTTTCCGTAATACCACTCGAGCGCGAGCTCGGCGCCGGCAACGTGGCCCGCATCCCCGGTCAGGTCGAAGGCCGCAAGCTGGGCGTCGACCATCGCACACGCCTCCAGCGGCTGCTGCGCGTAGCGCGCCCGCGGTCCGGCGCGGATGTACCATCCATCGTTTCCGATCGGGACGTGCACGCCGTCTTCGGTCGTGACGCTCTCGTAGAAGCTCAGCGTAGCGAGCCCCACTTCGCCAAGTCGCGGCTCATGGAGCACCTGGCCGGCGCGCAGCAACGCCTCAGGCAGCCGCGCATTGTCGTAAGTCATCCGGTCCTCGAACCACGGCCACTCCTCGTCCGCATTGGCCTGGTACGAAGTGAGAATCTCACCGGCGAGGTATCGCAGCGCATCCGAGTATTTCGTCGCCTGCATCGCGCTAAGCGCGTGGGAAAATCCGAGGGCCGCGTACGCCCGCGACCGGATGTATTCCAGCGATTCAAGCGAGGATATGCTTCGGTCAAGGAGCGTCGTGCAGACGCGTCGCCACTTCTCCGTCGGCGCGTTCGCGACGCCGTAGCCGAGCGCCCAGATCGCGCGCCCGCAACTATCGTGCGTCCCGATCTCGTCAAGCCACCGGCGGTCGAAGTCCATGAAGTTGTGAAACCGGCCGTCGTCGAGCTGCGCGTGCTGGAGAAATGCGAGATACGTGGATGCCAAGCGCTGGCTCAGCTTGTCGGATGGCGAAAGTCGCAGGTGCGCGAGAACGACCATGAAGGCGCGCGCGACGTCGTCCGTGCAGTACCCAAACTTTCGATTCGGCACGTTCTCGAGTGCGTGCTGAATGACGCCGACGTCATCAGAAAGCACCGCCAAATAGTCGAGCGGCGGAATCGTCGTGACCGTACGTGCTTTAGGCAGAAGTCACCAGCTCGAGTGGATCTCGCGGAGAGAGCTCGCTGAAGAGCGCGCCGTATTGCGCCGAAACGTGCGGCCAGGTCATCTGTCGCCCAAAACGATAGGCTCGACGCTCGGTGGCCCGGCGCAAAGCGGGATCGTCGAGCAGCATGTTCAGCCTCGACATGATCGACGCCGCATCGCGAAAGTTGCACAGGAACCCGCGGTTGTGCGCGAGCAGTTCCTCCGCGTAAAGGTACGGAGTCGAAACGATAGCTTTCCCGCAGCCGACCGCGTAGGCGAGCGTGCCGCTGACGATCTGGGCCGGGTTGAGGTAGGGGGTAAGATAGATGTCGGTAGCCGCGAGGTAACTGACGACCTCATCGAAGTCGAGATACTTGTCGACCAGCTGCACGTTGTAATGCAGACCGTACTGGTGCACCATCGAGTGCAGCGATTCACGGTACGATTCACCTTCATTACGACGAACGACCGGGTGCGTTTCACCCAGAATAAGGTAAAGCGTCTCGGGGTGTCGTTTGACGACGCCACGCATCGCCTCGATCGCGTACTCGAGTCCCTTGCCTCGGCTGATCAGTCCGAACGTCGAGATCACAGTGCGCTGACCGATGCCGAATGAAGCCTTCGCGGCATGCGTGTCTTGAAACGGCACGTCGGGTACGCCGTGATGAATGACCTGAAGGCGCGCGGGATCGATCCCGTAGACGGATTCGAGCAGATTTTGCCCGGTCGCAGAGAGCGAGACGACTTTGGTCGCGTGTTCGCAGAGCTCGCGCGTCACGCGCAAATAGGTTTCGTCCGGTTCGGGCAGGACGGTGTGCAATGTCAACACGATCGGTTTTTCGAGCGCGCGCATCAAGTCGACGAGCCATTCACCGCGCTCGCCGCCGAAAAGACCATACTCGTGCTGAATATTGACGAGCTCGACGGGGTACGCGTTGAGGAATTCCGCCGCAGCGGTGTAGCTGGCATGCCGATCTTCAGCGATGCGCCCGACTACCTCAGGCGGATAGCGGCGGACCTCGGCTCCGGGCTCGTCGATCGCGATTACTGGGCTCGAAAGGCTGAAGGCGCGATCATACGCGTCGACCATATCTTTGGTAAACGTCGCAATCCCGCACTCGCGGGGCGGGTATGAACCCAAAAATAAGGCTCGAGGCGGCTGCATCTATTCGACGGACTCCTTGATTTCAGGACCATAGTCTACCCTTCGGGGGATGCACATTAAACCGAGCATGCCCTCGCTAACCAGCTACTTCTTGGGCTGGCGAACCCAGCCGAGCACCTGGCTGAAGGATCGCGCCGGGCTCGACGGTCACGTCGTGGCCTATGACGCTTCCCTTGGCGACCAGCGCCTTGGCGCCGATCGTGACGCCGCTGGCGAGAATCGCTTCCTCTATAATGGCCCCCGCGCCCACACTGACGCGTTCCCAGAGCACCGATTCGCGGACCGTTGCATCGCTGCCGATGCTACAGCCTTTCCCCAAAACGACGTTCGGCCCAATCCGCGCGCTGGCGTCCACCACGACGTCGGCGGCCGCATGAACGGGCGGTATCACGCCGGGGTGCCCCCGCAGCGCGTCGCTGCCGTCGCCTCGAATGCCGGGCTCGACCGCGAGCGGCATCGCACCGCTAAGCATATCGCGATGCGCGGCGAGATATTGCTCGGGCCTTCCCAGGTCGAGCCAGTAATCGTCGGTCGTGTAAGCGTAGATCGCTTTACCCTTTGCGATAACGTCGGGAAACGTCGCGCGCTCGATCGAAACGTTTTCGTTCGGTGGGATATAATCGAGAATCTCTCGCTCCAGCAAATACGTTCCGGCGTTGATTTCGTCCGTTGGCTCCTGCCCTTTCGGAGGTTTCTCGACGAACGCCGTGACGCGGCCGTTCGCGTCGTGCACGACGCATCCAAACGGCGACGGATCCTCGACGCGAATGAGATGCAGCGTGCCGATGCCGCCTTTTTCGTGGTGGTACTTTCGCATCGCGCGCAGGTCGAGGCTCGTCAAAATGTCGCCGTTGAGCACGAAGAACGGTCCGTTGATATGCTGCTCGACGTTCTTGACCGCGCCGGCGGTGCCGAGCGGCACCGCCTCGATTGCGTACGTCACCTTCATGCCGAACTCCGAACCGTCGCCAAAGTAATCGACGATCGCTTGCGGCATATAGCCGGCGGCGAGAATTACCTCGCGGATCTCGGCAGCGTAGAGGCGCTCGAGCGTACGAGCCAGGAACGGCACGTTCATAATCGGCACCATCGGCTTAGGCGTGCCGTAGGTGAGCGGCCGCAGCCGTGTTCCCTCACCCCCAACCAAAACGACCGCCTGCATAAGGCTATATTTTATATCCGTCGCTTATAGCCTTGTTACGCGCTGCGTGCGTCCGTCCAACCGTCGTCGTCCAGCGCGGAGCGAGTGCATTTCTCTTGTCAGCCCGAGCGAAGCGCCGCAGGCGCGCAGTCGAAGGGCAAAGGCGACGTAAAGCGTGCAACGCGACGTCGCGCAAAATGCCATACAGATGGCACATCAGTTGTTTAACATTGACGTATGCCAAGACGATTTTATGACTGGAAGGCGGTGCAGGCGTACCACGATGAGGGCCAGCGCTTTGCTGAAAGCGCTGCGCAGTTTGGCTTTACGAAAAGTGGTTGGAACAAGGCCGTCGCGCGGGGCAAGCTTCAGGTTTCGGCGTGCGAGGATCGCAGGCGTAGATACGATTGGTCGGCAGTACAAAGTTATTACGAGGCTGGTGCTTCATTCAGACAGTGCAAGAAGACATTTGGATTCAGCAATACCGCATGGCTTAAAGCGGTTCAGCGAGGCGAGCGCAAACCGCGAAATTCTATTAAGTCGATCTCGGAAGTGCTCGCTTCGGGATCATCCCGTTGGCTCAAGAAGGCGCAACTCATTAGAGAGGGGGTACTGGAACGTCGATGCACCGAATGCGGCATATCAGAATGGCGCAACAAACCTCTCGTTATTCAAATCGACCATATCAATGGTATCAAGAATGACTGGCACCTTGAAAACCTGCGGATGCTCTGCCCGAATTGCCATAGCCAGACCGAAACTTTTGGCGGCCGGAATGTCAAGCGGGCAGGCCTTGCAAGAAGGCGAGCCGCGCCTGTAGTATAATCGTCGCACCTGTCCCGGGTAGTTCAATTGGTAGAACGCCACGCTCTGAACGTGGATGCTTGTTGGTTCGAGTCCAGCCCCGGGAGCCACGGCCCTATCGTCTAGAGGCCTAGGACGCCGCCCTCTCACGGCGGTAACGCGGGTTCGAATCCCGCTGGGGCTA
>CAWKOF010000007.1:0-132874 GCA_963851255.1 Vulcanimicrobiota bacterium
CGCCCCGCGATCTCGACGAAGCCGTGCGGGCGATGACTGCGCTCAACGACACCGCCGCGCAAGCGATGCTAGCAGCGCAAGCGCACGCCGCGACCGACGTTACCGGTTTCGGCCTGCTCGGACACGGCGGCGGTATGGCGCGCGCGTCGGGCGTGCGGTTCGTCGTCGATTGGAGCGCCGTGCCGTTTATGGATCGAGTGCTCGAGCTCATCGACGAAGGCGTCGTCCCCGGCGGCACCCGCCACAACGCGCAGACCCACGCGACATTTACCGAGTTTGCAAACTCGGTGCCCGAGGCCGTACGCGTTGGCCTCTCCGATGCTCAAACCTCAGGCGGATTACTCATAAGCATTGCCCGCGAGCGTCTTCCGATGCTCGTGGGCGAGCTTCAAAAGCGCGGCACCCTGGCGGCCGTCATTGGCGACGTCCGCGAAGGCGCCGGCGTCGAAGTGCGCTAAAGCTCGAGGAGCCCCTGTCAGAAGGGCTTGTGGCCGTCCCCTAAATACGCAGCGCCCTCGCAGCGTCAACGACGTCCGCGAGGGCGCTTGATTGAATTGCCTTACAGCGCGATAAGGATTATGGCCGCACGGGGACGAGCACCATCAGCATGCCGTCGGTGTTGCCGGAGCTGTCGGTGTAGAAGCCGACCATGTCTCTTCGGTCGTTCAGTCCGTTGATTGCTGTCGTTCCAATACCGTTGGGATCGTCAAACGAGGACCAAGTGCTCGTCGCCGCATTCATCAGGAAGCCGTGCGTGGCACCGTAGCTATCTACATAAGCCCCAGCGACATCGCCGTGGTTATTGATGCCGAACGGCATCGTGTTCGTCGAACCGGGATAGCTAAGATTCGTGTAGCCGCTCCCGGCCTTTAGAAACCCGATGGTCTCGCTGCCGCTCGTGTAGAAACCGACGACCTCGCCGGCATTGTTGATCGAGGTCGCGGTGACGTTGGACGCGCCGGGCGGCGCGATCGAGGTGAACACCTTGGTTTCCCGATCCACCTGGAAACCGAAGTTCGTGCCGCTTTGCGTGTAGAAGCCGACAGCCTGACCCGCGTTGTTGAGCCCGAGGATCTGGGTTACGCTGCTGCCTGCCCACGTATAGCTGCTAAACTGGCCGTTCCAGTGGATGAATCCATGGTTGACGCCACTTTTATCGACCCAGAAGCCTGCGGTGTCGTTTAGGTTGTTGATCGCGGTAACTTGCGTTTGCATTGAGTGCGGAAAGTTTTCGAGTGAGAAGTTGTGTTCCTTATAAGGAGGAGAGATACGGTAGCCTTTGTTCGGGTGGCCGGCAGCGCCGCTGCCGTAGTAGCCGACGATTTGCTTGGAACGGCTAATCCCCAACAGTTGGTTGAAGGTCAGATCCAGGACGAAATCGATGGTTCTAAATTTGTAGGTCTCTTTGGTGGCCGGGCTGCCGAGTGAGGACGGCGTGATCCCGTTTTGTGCCGTTGCCGGCGTCGTCGAGCCGCCGCTGCAGGCCGCGACGATCGTCGTCAGCAGCGCGAGCGCGGTTCCACGCGCGAGAAATCGAAAATTCCCTTGACGCAAAGTCATCATGGGATGCTCCTTGTTAGCCCTTAAGTTTTTGCAGTCTTACTCGACGTCGGGACGGTTGAGTGGGAAATGCGCCGAGGGACTCTCTTAACCGTACCACTTGCCTTGCTAGCAGGTCAAGGAGAAGTGCCGCGCGGGTTACCTACCTGCCGTCCGGCCGCCCGCGGGCGGAACCAAGAAAAATTACGGCGGCGCGGAGGCAAGTTCGCTCTCGATCGCCTCGGCGAAGAGGCGCGTCGCCGAGGCGTCGACCCCCAGATAGAGCCCGGGTTCGATCAGCTCGACCTCGCTGACGCAGACGTTATGGGAATCGTCGCGTAAGAGGTCGACGCGCGCGTAGAGCGGTCGCCCCGGCACGGCGCGCAGGGCTTGCCTTGCCGTCGCGATCTCGCATGCATCCGCTGTAACGCGCGACGACCGCGCATCGCCAACGGCGAGCACGGTATCGAAGGGCTTCTTAACAACCGCGTGCGAGTACCGCCCCGCAAAGAATACCAGAGCCCGCTCACCGTAGCCGACGACGGCATCGAGATAGGGCTGCACCAGCACGTCATGCACCCGCGTCATGCGATCGAGGTGAGCCTGGCCCGCTGCGTGCCCGGCCGCAACGCCGCGGATCAGGCGCACCTCGTGCGATGCTGCGCCGTATGCGGGCTTGAGTACGAGATCGGACCAGCCGTTGCCCCGCGCGACCTTCACGAGATTCCGCTTCGAGCCGCGGGCTATCCACGTCGTGGGCACGACTCGGACGCCGCGTTGCTCGAGCTCGCGCAAATACGATTTATGGGAGTTCCATCTGATCAGATTCGGCTCGTTCTTTACGCTCGTGACCGTTTCGGCGTGCTCGAGCCACGCAAAAAACTCGGAGTACCGATGATGATAGTCCCAGGTAGAGCGCAGCACGCAGAGCCGGCTCGCGCTCCACTGCGCCGATGGATCGCTCCAGATGGCGACCGAGACGCTCAATCCGCGATTGCGCAGCTCGTCGAGCAGTAAGCGGTCGTCGGGGTCGAGCGCCGGCACCCCCTCGCAGGTCACGAGCGTGCAGTCAATCATGGCGGGGAACTCGCGCGCTGTAATGAAGATCGCCTTCGTGATTCTTCACGCCATCGATCGCGTCGATTGCTCGATTCTTCGCCAGCTGCAGCGCAGCGGTCGCGAGTCGTTCGCGGAGATCGGCAAGCGTGTCGGCCTCTCGGCAACCAGCGTCGCGGAGCGAATTCGTCGTCTCGAAACCGCCGGCATCATCGAAGGCTATCAAGCGCGTCTCTCGGCAGCGAAGCTGGGATATCCGGTAACGGCGTTCATCTTGGCGCGCCCCAACGGTCCGGATGCGCGCTTCGTCAACATCGTCGGCAAGCGCCCAGAGGTTCTTGCTTGCTACCGGGTGACGGGCGATTTCTCGTTCATCGCCCAGGCCGTCGTGCGCGACGTGCAACATCTCGAAGAGCTGCTAAACTATCTCGAGCCCGCATCGGTCCACATCGTCACGCTCGTCGTGCTCTCCACTTCGTTCGAAGGCATCCCGGTCAGCGTCGGCGACGGTCAATGACCCGCCGGCTCTCGCCCTCCCCCACAATAACACGCGCAGCAGACGTCGCTAAAGCGGCGCGCCTGCCGATTGGCGCGCGTGCGCTTGACAAACCAAGGAAATCAGGTTGCCCGACCGGGGGTTCCCAGCCGCGGCGAGGCTATCGCTTGACCGAGCGTTTGCGCTCCACGCGCCGCTTTACCGCGCCGTTGCGACGCTTCACTTGAGCCGCGCGCAAGCGCAAAGGCACGACATTGTTCGTCTTGGCGTGATCGCCGAGCGGAACCGGCGATATCATTCGCTTGCCCAGCGCTTGATAGAACACTTCGGAAAGCTCGTCGACGGGAACGAACGTCATGCTGTCGCGCACTTCCTTCGGAATGTCGTCAAGGTCCATCTCGTTGCGGCGCGGGAAGAGAATCTTGCTGATTCCCGCGCGCTTGGCGCCGAGCACCTTCTCTTTGAGGCCCCCGATCGGCAGAACTTGCCCGGTAAGCGTAATCTCGCCCGTCATCGCGAGATTCGGATCGACCTTTATGCCGGAGAGCATCGACGCGATCGAAGTTGCGAGCGCGATGCCCGCGGACGGACCATCTTTCGGCGTCGCACCGGCCGGCACGTGGATGTGGATGTCGTGCTTCGAGAAGTAATCCGCAGGTAACCCGAGCTCACCCGAACGGGATCGCAGGAACGAAACGGCAGCCTGCGCGCTCTCCTTCATCACATCGCCAAGCTGACCGGTCAGCACGAGCTTGCCGGTTCCCGGCATTCCCTGGGTTTCGATGAAGAGAATATCGCCGCCGACTGGCGTATACGCCATGCCGGTCGCGACGCCGACCGATGCGACGCGCTTACGCACCTCGTTAAAGAACCGAGGCTTGCTCAGATAGTCGGCGAGATTCGTAGGCTTCACCCGCCCCTTGAATCGCGGATTCTCGGCGATTTTGCGGGCGATCTTGCGAAAGACCGTCCCGATCTCGCGCTCCAAGTTTCGCACGCCGGCTTCGCGCGTGTAATCGTTGATGATCCCGCGAATCGCCGGGTCGCTGATCTGAGCCTGGGATTCGCGCAAGCCGTTATTCTCGCGCTGCTTCTTTAAGAGATAACGCTTGGCGATCTGCAGCTTCTCAAGCTCGGTATACCCGTGGAGCGTGATGATCTCCATCCGGTCGCGCAGCGGCGGCGAGATCGTGTCGAGCGTGTTCGCGGTGCAGATGAAGAGTACGGCCGACAGATCGAACGGCAAGTCGAGGTAGTGGTCGCGAAAATGCACGTTCTGCTCGGGATCGAGGACCTCGAGCAGCGCCGATTGCGGGTCGCCGCGAAAATCCGAACCGACCTTATCGATCTCGTCAATCATCATCACCGGATTGCGCGTACCGGCGTCGCGCATCGCTCGGACGATCGTCCCCGGCATCGCTCCGATATAGGTGCGCCGATGGCCGCGGATCTCGGCTTCGTCGTGTACGCCGCCGACGGAGAGACGTACGAACTTGCGCCCCATCGCGCGAGCGATCGATTGACCCAGCGACGTTTTGCCGACGCCGGGCGGTCCGACGAAGCAGAGAATTGGCCCCGTCAGCTTCTTCTTGAGCTTCCCGACCGCAAGGTACTCGATGATGCGATCCTTGATCTTGTCGAGGTCGTAGTGGTCTTCGTCGAGGATTGTCCGAGCCGCTTTGATGTCGATGTGGTCGGCCGTCTCGGTGTTCCAAGGCAAGGTGACGAGCCAATCGAGGTACGTCCGGATGACGCCGTACTCAGGACTCGCCTGCGGAACGCGCGCCAGGCGCTCGAGCTCGCGGTCGGCGGCCTTCTTGACGTCTTCGGGCATCGCGGCCGCGTCGATCTTCGTGCGCAGCTCGTTCGTTTCGGCCTGCTGCGGATCGACTTCACCCAGCTCCTCTTGAATCGCCCGCAGCTGTTGGCGCAAATAGAACTCGCGCTGGTTTTTCTCCATCTCGCGCTGAATGTCGCTTTGGATCTTATGACCGAGCTCGACGACCTCGAGCTCCTTCGTCAGCAGCAGCGTGAGCTTGCGCATACGCTTTGCGGTGTCGCGCTCTTCGAGCAGCGCCTGGCGATCGGCGGTTTCGAGGCGCATCGTCGACGCGACGAAATACGTGAGCACCACCGGATCGGTGATGTTCGCGACCTCCATCTCCATCTCGCGCGGCGCCTGCGGCAGATACGACAGAAGCTTTTGAAAGAGCCCGCCGAGATTGCGCTGCATCGCGACGAGCTCTTCGTTCTCTACCGTCGCGTCGGGCAGCTCGGCGTAGGCCGCTACCATGTAGGGCGAGACCTGAGTGAACTGCTCGATCCTGAAGACTTGCTGTCCCGCGATGATACAGCGCAGCGTTCCGTCGGGAACCTTGAGCATCTTCTGAATAACGCCGATCGTACCGACGCGCTGCACGTCCTCGGGGCCCGGGTCTTCGATCTCGCGATCTTTCAGCACGACCAGCCCGATCGGTTTTCCTTCACGCAACGCTTCCTCGACCAGCTGTATGCCGGGCTTCTTTACGACGGCCAGCGGGATGACGGTGTGCGGAAAGAGCACCGCTTCCTGAAGCGGCAAGATGCCGATCAGGTTGGCGGGTGCGATGTTCTCGGAAGATTTTTCGGCCATTGCCTAGGTGTGGGTCCTCTTTACCATGACGTGGAGCTCGGTGCGCGCGGTCGGCATATAGGCGGTCGTCGCGATCGGCCCGACGACGATCAACAGGCCGTCGTCGTAGCTTGCCGCAACGCCCTCGTATTCAATCGCCACCGGCAAACGAATGCGCTTCACGAACTCGCCGTGCACAATCTCCTTCTGAACAAAGGAGCCGCATCGCAAACGCACTGCCTCGGCGCGCCGCCCGGCGACGATCAGGCAGCGCTCGTCGAAACCGATGCGCAGGCTCTCGGGATCCGCGCCCGCGACCTCGACGACGACCACGACGCGGCGATCTTCCTCGTCGATGAAAACGTCGGCGTTGGGCTGAAAAGTTCCCAGGCGCGCTCGCACTACGAACTCCATCGCTCTTTAGACCCCCTCACCTGGCAGTCGGATGCGCAGAATGCCAGCCCTTCTCATCTCGAGCCCTTCGACTTTTCTCGGGACGGACTCTGGCGAAGGGTTACATGCTTGGGTCGGGAAGCGGGCGCCCTGCCGGCCAGACGACGCATGGTGCGAGTTGGATGCGCAGGGCGCCGAAGGAATCCTGCGGGATTCGCACCGCAAAGAGCTCCGGATATTTCGTCGCTACCCCATAGCGCGTCGCAGGCGGAAACTGGGTGACGTTTTTCGTCGAGGTGTGGGTCGCCGCGAGCACCTGGTTGATCTCGGTAGCGTCGGCCGGCGACATGTACTGAGCGGTTCGCTCGCTAAGCCAGGTCGAGCCGTCCTGCGTTGTGTACAGAAAGCCGATGATCGCTCCCGGCGTCATTGTCGCGGTCGAAAGCACTTGATCGATGCGGACGATCTGCGTTGCGCGAGAGACCGGTTTCGCGACAGCCTTCGGAACCATCCGCACGGAGTCGAGACACGGGCCTTCTTCGAGTGGCGGCTGCATGGCTGCCGGGGCCGCCGGCCCTTGCGGTGGCGCCTGCGCCACGGTGTTCGCCAGTGTCGCGAGGAAGAACGTCACTAATGCAAGCATGGCAGCAATCTTCGCCTAAACTTCTGCGCCGCCTCGGTACGCGCGACGCTGCCCTGATCGTGATGGGCGGCATCATCGGCTCGGGTATCTTTATGAACCCATCGGTCGTGGCGCGACATGTCGGAAGCGGGCTGCTGGTCATGCTCGTCTGGATCGCCGGCGGTGCGATCGCGCTGCTCGGCGCGGGCATCTTTGCGGAGCTGGCCGCACGTCGTCCGCACGACGGGGGACTCTACGCGTATCTGCGCGACGCATTTCATCCCGCGCTCGCGTTCGTCTTCGGGTGGTGCCTGCTGCTCGTTTCGCAGAGCGGCGGCATGGCGGCCGCCGCGGTGACGTTTGCAGCGTACTTCGAACCGCTCACCGGATGGCAGACTTCGACTGCGGCGGTCGGAGTGGCAGCGATCGCGCTTTTCACCGCGATCAACGCGCTGGGCGTGCGGACCGGCACGTCGACGCAAAACGCATTCATGATCGTCAAGATTTTTGCGATCGTCGCCTTTGCTGCAATTGGGCTGACACACGTTCACGCGCCGGCGATTGCGACCCGCTTGCCGCAAACGGGCGCCGTCTTCGGGGCTCTAGGGCTTGCAATGGTTCCGGTCCTCTTTGCCTATAGCGGCTGGCAGACGTCGAGTTTCATGACTGCCGAGCTCAAAGACCCCGCCAAAACGTTGTCGCGCGGAATGCTCGTCGGCGTGGTCACCGTCGTGCTGCTCTACCTCGCGGTGAACGCCGCCTGCCTACGCGTGCTCGGCATTGAAGGATTGGCGGCGACGAACACCCCGGCCTCAGATATCGCACGGCTCGCGTTCGGCCAAGTCGGTCTACGCGTCATGGCGACGGTGATCGCGCTTTCGACGCTCGGCTTTCTGAGCAACCAGATTCTCACCTCACCGCGCGTCTACTTTCAGATGGCCGCCGACGGAACGTTCTTCAAGCCGCTCGCCCGGGTAAATGCGCGGACGCACGCGCCGGTGATTGCGATCCTGCTTCAAGGCCTGATCGCGATCGTCATCACGCTCTCCGGTCGCTACGATCAGATTCTCAACTACGTCACCTGCAACGATTACATTTTCTTCGGCTTGGCTGCGATCGCGCTAATCGTCTTTCGCAATCGCGACGCGCGCGATCCGCGAGCGCCTCGGCCGTTTTTCCGTATGCCGGGCCACCCGGTCACGACGGTGATTTTTCTAGCCGCCGCATGGGTGATCGTCGGCGACACGATCTGGAATTCGCCGTACGACACGCTGATCGGCGTCGGAATCCTGCTCTCCGGTTTGCCGGTTTACTGGCTCTTCACGTGGCGGAAAGCAGCGGCCGCGGCGCGCGCCGTTAAGCCCGGATGATCCTAAAGCGCTTCGACGATCTTCGGAAGAACCTCGGCCGCGCGTCCGCGCAAGACGCAATCGACACGCGCGCTGATCGCGGTCTCTTCCGGATTGATTTCGACGACGAAGGCGCGGTCGTTATAATGCGTGGCTAGCGCAGCCGCGGGATAGACGACCGCGCTCGTTCCGACGACCAGAATCACGTCGGCTCGGCCGGCGGCGATCTCGGCTTCGCGCCAGACTACGGCCGGAAGCGGCTCACCGAACCAGACGATGTTCGGCCGGAAGCGTCCCCCGCAGGAGTGTCCGATCTCGTCGAGCGCAAGGCCGGTCGCGTCGAGCGGGCGCCGCGCATCGCACTGCGTGCAGCGCGCTTCGCGCAGGTCGCCGTGCAGTTCGAGCACGTTGCGCGAGCCCGCGCGTAAATGAAGCGAATCGACGTTTTGCGTCGCCAGCGTGAAATCGGGGATTGTATTCCCTAGCTGCACGATCGCGCGGTGACCGGCGTTGGGCTCGGCGCCATGGTGCGCTGCCTTTCGCTCGTTGTACCAGGTCCAGACGAGCAGCGGATCGCGCGCAAAACCTTCCGGCGAGGCGAGTTCCTCGACGCGGTGCGTTCGCCACAAACCGTTAACGCCGCGAAAGGTCGGTAATCCGCTCTCCGCCGATATCCCGGAGCCCGTCAGGATAAATACAGACTTGGCTTTGCGAAGCGCGGCGCAAACTCCATCGAGCGAGTTTCCTTGACCGGTCATCCTTCGACAAGCTCAGGATGACACGACCGCGAGGTTCTTCGACCCGTCATCCTTCGACAAGCTCAGGATGACACAATCTTGACTGCGTCCTTGGCGCTTAGGGCGACGACTTGACTTTGGCTAGGAGGCTGTAGGTGCTGCCTCGGATCGACCCAGAGCCGGAGATCTCGCCGTCGCCGGCGATCGTGCCGCGAATGGTAAAGTTGGCGGGGGACTGAAAAATGAGCGTGATCCGCCCGTCACTGACGTTACCACTGACCGGGACAGTACGGCCGCGAAGCGGATCCGGACGGACCGAGTCCGAGACGTAGGTCCCGCTAACGATCCCTTGATTAAACTTGAGGTTCATGGTGCCCGAATACGGAACTCGCGACGGGCCGAAGGTGGGCTGAAAAGCCGCCACGTACGTCGCTTCCCACGTGCGCCCGTGCATTACGGCTGCACGTGCCGGCAAGACCGAAAGCGCGATCACCGCCGCCACGAGCGCGAGGGAACGATGACTCTTCATCGATAGAGCTCCTTTCATGTCTGCATCAGCTTCTGCCACTTTTCGCGGTCGATTCGCAGGTCCTCTTCGTCGAGCTGCGCCAGCGGAGTGCGGGCCAGATGCTCGCGTTGGCAGAGATCGTGCTCGTTGGTATCGACGTAGAGCAAGCCGGTGACGAACTCGCCCCGCGCGCGCGTTTCGTGGATCGTGCGCAACGCCGCTATCCCGTCGGTCGGATCGTAGTCGACGTCGAGCTTGCGCAGCAGCACGTGCGAGCCGTCTTCCAGCTCGACGTCGCGAACGGTGCCGGGCTCGTAATCAACGGTGATCTCGCGACCGCCGGCAATATAATCCGCAGTGTGGAGAACGACGTCGTGTTCCTTGACGTACGCGTAACTCTTCGTCGAGCCTTCGTGATCGTTGAATGTAACGCACGGACTAATAACATCGAGGATCGCGGTGCCGCGGTGAGAGAAGGCCGCCTGAAGCAAAGGAACGAGCTGTTTCCCGTCGCCTGAGAAGGAACGGGCGACGAAAGTGGCGCCCAGTTCGATTGCCAGTCCGCAAATGTCCATCGTCGCGTACTCGTTGACTTTGCCGCCCTTCTGGGTCGAGCCGACGTCGGCCGTCGCCGAGAACTGACCTTTGGTTAAACCGTAGCAGCCGTTGTTTTCAACGATGTACGTGCAGTCGAGATTGCGGCGGATCATATGACAGTATTGACCTAGACCGATGCTGGCCGTATCGCCGTCGCCGCTGATGCCCAGAACCATAAGGTCTCGATTGGCGAGCTTCGCCCCGGTTGCAGCCGACGGCATCCGGCCATGCAATCCGTTGAAGCCGTGAGCTTGTTCGACGAAATAGGCCGGCGTCTTCGACGAGCAGCCGATGCCGCTCATTTTCGCGAGGTTGTGCGGCTCCACACCGTACTCGTAAAGCGCCTTGATAAGGTGGTTGGTGATCGAGTTGTGCCCGCATCCCGCACAGAGCGTGGTGGGCAGACCCTTGTAGACTTCGCGCGTCAGCCCGACGATATTGAGGTTCGCTGTCATTAAAGTTCCCTTCGACTCGGCGCTACGCGCCTCGCTCAGGACTGCGCTTGGCGCAGCCGCTGAGGAATCTGTTGCAATAGCCGCGCAGCATCATTCCGCGATCACAGCGGGCCGGCGTTCCTCTTCGAGCAGCGGAGCGATGATCGCATGGGCGTCGATCGGCACGCCGTTGTAGTGGCGGATCGATTCCAACCGGCCGATCAAATGGGTCGGAAGCTCGGTACGCAGAATTCCGTAGAGTTGCCCGTCGCGGTTCTGCTCGACCACGTAGACGCGGTCGTGACGCTTCACGAACGTCGCGACTTCGGGCGAGAGCGGCAGACCGCGCACCCGCATGTAGTTGAATTCGATCCCCGCTTCGCGCAGAAAGTCACGCGCCTCGACGACGGCGTGGTGCGTCGTGCCGTATGCGAGGATCGCGAGCTTGCATCCCTTCTTTTCCTCGACAACCGGCGCCGGCACGGAGGTTCGGGCGGTATCGTGCTTGCGCGTGAGGCGATCGAGATTGCGCTGCCAGACTTCGGGCATCTCCGAGTAACGCGCTTCCTCGTCATGTCCGGTACCACGCGTAAAGAAGCCGGCGCCGGGGTGTTTGGTTCCCGGGAGCGTGCGATAGGCGATCCCATCCTTGTCGACGTCGCGATAGCGTCCCCACGACTTCATCGTGGCGAGGTCGTCTGCGCCCAGCACCTTACCGCGGTCGAACGGCTTCTCGGGGTAGCGCAGCGGCGGCGTCAGCCACGCGTTCATTCCCAAATCCAGATCGCTCAGCACGAAGACGGGCGTCTGAAAACGTTCTGCCAGATCGAACGCTTCCATCGCGAACTCGTACGCTTCGCTGACGGTTGCCGGCAAGAGCACGAGGTGCTTGGTATCGCCGTGCGAGAGCGTGTACGCGAACGAGACGTCGCCTTGCATCGTTCGGGTCGGCAAACCGGTAGACGGCCCGGCCCGCTGGATGTCGAAAATAACGCCCGGCACCTCGGCAAAGTACCCGTAACCCGCGTATTCGGCCATCAGCGATATGCCGGGTCCCGAAGTCGACGTCATCGCGCGCGCGCCCGCCCACCCCGCTCCGAATACGATCCCAGCTGCGGCGAGCTCGTCCTCGGCCTGCACGATCGCGACGTTGCGCTCGCCCGTCTCTTCGTTCACGCGGTACCGATCGCAGTACTGAATGAAATACTCGCAGAGCGAGGAGGAGGGCGTGATCGGATACCACGCCGCAACGGTGCAGCCGCCCATGACGCATCCTAACGCGGCGGCCCGATTACCCTCCATGAACATTAGCCCTTCGGTCTTCCCGCTCATCGGCACCACGCGCCACGGATCGTGCTTCTCGAGATGCTGCTGCGCGTACTCGATGCCGACCTTGACCGCCGCCATATTGAGCTCGACGGCCGACACCTTGCTGCGGAACTGCGCGCGCAAGCTTTCCTCGACGGTCTCAATCGGCATCTCGAGCAGCTGCGAGACCACGCCGACGTAGATCATGTTCATCAGGTACTTACGAAGGTCGCCCTTATCGGCAAAGTGCTCTTTCGCGAGCGCGGTGAAGGGGACCGCGTAATACGTGAGGTCTTCGCGCAGCGTATCGCCCTTGCACGGGAAACCCTCTTCGTGGATGACCGCGCCGCCGGACTTGACGCCGGCCACGTCTTGCTGCCAGGTCACCGCATTGAGCGCGACGAGCACGTCGAAGTCCCGCGCGCGGCATTGGTAGCCGAGGGCTGAAACGCGCACGTCAAACCACGTCGGCAGACCCTCGATGTTCGAGGGAAAGACGTTCTTCGGAGCTACTGGAATTCCGAGTCGGGCGATGGCGTTGGTCAGCACCAGGTTGGAAGACTGGCTCCCGGATCCGTTGACCGTCGCCACGCGAATCGTGAAATCGTTAACGGCGCGCGCGGACATGAAGGATTGAGTACTTCAGAAAAGGGCGGGCTCGTTCCTAGCGGCCGCCGAAATGAGGACAAGTATGCTGGCTCTCGCTCACGTCATCTTGCACGTCGGTCTCTGCGGCGCGATCGCGCGCGCGGCCCCCGGAACGCCCGTCGAACTACGGGTCCACCTCAGCGACCGAACGGGCCGGCTGCAGGTGAATAGAGTCTTTCGAATCGAGCGCGGTGACGAAGATGAAGCCATCGTCGAGTTGGACAGCGCTTTCGGCATCTACGGGCTCGACCTCGAAGCGCCGAAATATCGTTGCGCGACCTCCGACTATCTTTTCTTCATCGCCGGTCACGACCGAAGCATCAGCGAAAAGCTGAGCGACGCCCCCGTGCCCCGGCCGCCGCGGCCGGTGCTGCTCTCCGGAACCGCGCCGCAGTCATTTCTCTACGTGCAGCCGACCTTCGTTCTCTTTGATAAGAGCCAGGTTACGTGCAACAAGCCGGTGCCCACGCCGCTTTCCACGCAGATCCTCGTCGAGAACGATCAAGACGCATATTACGCATGGCTTACTTCGGATCCGTCGGCGAGCCCCGGCACGCAGCAGCTAGCGCTTCGCCTGCGCACGCCGACACACCAGTATCATTTCGTTAGGGTTCCGATACCGTTCCCGATTCCGTGGACCGGCTGGCCGCAGAGCATTCAGTTCAATGTGACCGAGGACATGCTCGACGCGCTAGCAGGCGATCCGGTCGACACGCTGCTCTGTCCCAAGCTCTGGCAAACCTCGGCCGGCTAACCGCGGACTATTCGAAAAGTACGTCTATGCCTAGGTCGCGGGCCGCGTAGCAAAGCTCTGCATCGCTCGTTGCAAGCGCGACACGACGATCGATCGCCAGCACGAGGTAAGCAGCATCATACGCCGTCAGCGAATAGTAGCGCGCGAGTCGCACTTCGGTTCCTGAAAAGACTCGCTCGCCCGGCGGGTCTACGAGAATCGGCAGGTCGCGGAGTGAATCCAGCGCATCATCGAGGTCACGCGGCGTGAGGCGGCCGGCTCGCTCGGCCGAAAGCAACACGTTTTGAATTTCCCAGCGAAAGAGAGCCGGCACATAAGCGCTCTCCACGAGAATCCGGTCCAGAATCGTCTCCGCGAACCGGTTGCGGTCGTCGGGAATAAACCATTTGGCCGCAATCGAAACGTCGACGACTATTGCCATCGTGCTTACCGACGATGACCCTCGTGCGCGACGTCGCGAAGGCGTACGCCTTTGGAGGGCCAAGGCGCTTTGGCGGCATTCCGCCTGGCGACTCGCTTGCCGATCGCGCGAATGATTGCGACGGTCTCCTGGGGGCTTGGTCGCCGCAGCGGCCTCAGCTCAGCGATAGGCTGAGCGTTGCGCGCAATTATCACGGTCTCCCCGGCTTCGACTCGGTCGATGATCTCGGAAAGCCGTGCCTTGGCTTCCGCTAGCCCAATGGTCCTGTTCATATGACTAGTCTAGCATTTCTGGTCAACGTGGCTCGGTCTCCCAGTTGCCGACGAGATGAGAGGCCGCTGCTCTCAAAAACTGAAGTCGTCTGAATGCTACCGGTGGCAGACGCCGACGCGATCTGGCTTCGGGCTAGGTCTGCCGTTACCACGGCGCAATATCCCCGGCGTCTTAACTATACGATAGCCGTGACCGGACTCGACGGTACCCGCGCTGCCTCCGATCACTATCGCGCGAGTTGCGACCCAGATAACGGAGCGATTCGGCTATTTCCTATCAGCGACGAGCAGCTGGCTCAACCGCCTCCCGTTCCGCGCGGCGTCAACACATACTTTAGCATTTCGCTCTCGGGCGGTAGCGGTCCGAAGGGCGTCGTCTCGATCCCAATGGGGCACCCGGCGCCGGCCCTCGATCTCCTAGGCGAGCCGCTGCTCTCGCCGACGTACACGTTCGGCCTTCGCTATGCTCCGGCGACGAGCGGCGTCGATACTGAAGCGCAAAGTCAGCTTCGGGTGATCGCGACCGTATCGGCGCAAGCCGCCGAGTACCGCGTCGCCCTCATTGATATGCCGACGATCGACGACGCTCCGACCTACCATTTGAGGCTTACGCCGCTGCGACGCCCCAAGGAAAACCGGCTGCGCGAGCTATGGATCGGCACGAATGACTACTTGCCGAGAAAAGCTGTCATCTCCGGAAACTTTACACTCGCACCGCTCGTTGACGTTCCCTGGACGATCGATTTTTCGATCGTCGATGGGGCGCCCTATATCGCTAGGGAAAGCACGGCTAGTACGCTTTATCTCGAGCATAAACGCGTCGTCAGTGAAGCCTCCATCGCGTTCGAAGATATTCGCGAGCCGAGCGGTTCGCTCTACGGTGCGCCGCTCGTCGAGCCCGCGACGACGGATACCTCACTCATTGAGCCGGATCCATCGAGACGGTAGGGCCGCCAGAGCTAATTTTGGCCCGGGGAGCCGGACGCGCTCGGCAGCGGCGAAGAGAGCGGCACGTTGGGAACTCCGTTCTGCGCCGGCCGGTTGATTTGGAAGCTCGGCTGTGCGACCGGCTGGAGCGCGGGCGACGACGAATCTTTTAGGAGCAGCAGATCGACTGTCGTTTGAGCGTAGACACTGCCGGCCGGCGTCGGCGACTGCAGCTCGTGAACTTCGATAGGGAGTTGCGCCACGCGATCGTAGACGAAGCGGCCCTCTTCTAAGAACGTCCGCTTCCTCCGACCGAGTTGTTGAAAAACGCCTTTCGACGTCACGACCAAATCGGGTCCGCCGCTTTGCGGTGTCACGTTCAAGTCGATCGCCGCATCGGTTACGTACGAGCCCTTTTGAACGGAGAGCTTGAAGTTGCGCTGCCACGACGAAGGCGGGTTGGCCGAATCTTCGCTGAAGAAGTTGCGTGCGAGCAATGGAAACAAGACCAGCTCGGTCTCCGACGGATACGGCGGCGCATCGTCGCAGCGAACGGTTCCGCCGGCGTAGACTTCGCACTCGCGAGTTTGACGAGGACGAAGCGCGTAATACCACGATTCGCTCGCCTGCACGAGCGTGCCGCCGTCGGGCGCGGTGCCGAGGATCTCGACGCTCAACGTGCCGTTGTAAAGACCGCCGTTAGGCTTGGCGGTTGGATAGATCGCGAACGCATACTCGAGATGGCGCACGGAAGGGGCTGGGCTGACGCCTACGAGCGCCGGTAACACTGCTAGGAGCACTGCGAACCTTTTCATGACTCCATCTCCGTCCTGTGCCCCATCGTAGCACCGTTGCGGACGTGTAATCCTTGAGCGTGGCTGGGACAAAAAGAGCCCGGCGCTTTGCCGGGCTCTGGATGTCTGTCGTCCTTCGATTCCGCTCAGGATGACACGGAGCTTCCGCTCAGGATGACACGGATGAACTACATCATGTCGTAGCCGCCCATACCGCCGCCGGGCATACCCGCCGGCTCTTTCTTCGGCTCGGGCTTGTCGGCAATGAGCGTTTCGGTGGTCAGGATCATCGACCCGATCGAGGCGGCGTTTTGCAGCGCCGCACGCGTGACCTTGAGCGGCTCAACGATTCCGGCCTTGAACATGTCGACGACCTCGCCGCTCATCGCGTCGAAGCCGAACGGCGCGCTCTTAGAGCGAACGGCGTTGACCTGCACCGAGCCTTCGAAGCCCGCGTTGTCGGCGATTTGACGCGCCGGCTCCTCGAGCGCCTTGCGCACGATGCCGATACCGATCTTCTCGTCGGCCCAGGTCGCGCTATGACCGTTGCTCTTGGGGGGCTCGTACTTATCGATTGCCTTGATCGCGTGGACGAGCGAAGCGCCCCCGCCGGGGATCATGCCCTCTTGAACGGCCGCGCGAGTTGCCGAAAGCGCGTCCTCGATCCGGTGCTTCTTCTCTTTGAGCTCCGTTTCGGTCGCCGCGCCGACCTGAATGACCGCGACGCCGCCGGAGAGCTTGGCAAGGCGCTCTTGCAGCTTCTCGCGATCGAAGTCGGAGTCGGTCTCCTCGATCTGCTTTTTGATCATCTCGATGCGGCCTTTGATCTCATCGGCCTTACCGTTGCCGTCGACGAGCGTGGTCTCTTCCTTGGTGACCGTCACGCGCTTGGCTTGACCGAGCTGATCCGGCGTCACCTTGTCGAGCTTGAGCCCCAACTCTTCCGAGATGACGGTCGCGCCGGTCAGGGTGGCGATGTCTTTGAGCATCTCTTTGCGACGGTCGCCGAACCCGGGCGCCTTGACGGCAACCGAGGTAAACGTGCCGCGCAGCTTGTTGACGACCAGCGTCGCGAGCGCTTCACCCTCGACGTCCTCGGCGATGATGAGCAGCGGTTTTTGAACCTGCACGACCTTCTCGAGCAGCGGCAGGATGTCGGCGATTGCCGAGATCTTGCGCTCCGTTACGAGAATGTACGGATTTTCGAGCACCGCCTCCATGCGCTCGGAGTCGGTAACCATATACGGCGAGATGTAGCCCTTATCGAACTGCATACCGTCCTTGGTCTCGACCTCGGTCTTGAGCGTTCTCGACTCCTCGACGGTAATCACGCCGTCCTTGCCGACCTTCTCCATCGCTTCGGCGATAAACTTACCGATCTCGGGGTCGTTTGCCGAAATCGACGCGACCTGCGCGATCTTCTCTTTGGTATCGACGTCCTTTTTGAACGACTCCATCTCTTTAACCGTGATCTCGACGGCTTTATCGATACCGTGCTTGATCAGCAGCGGATTGCTGCCCGCAGTGACGTTGCGGAGACCTTCGCGGATGATCGCCTGCGCGAGCACCGTCGCGGTCGTGGTGCCGTCGCCGGCAATGTCGTTGGTTTTAGATGCGACTTCCTTGACGAGCTGGGCCCCCATGTTCTCGAACACGTCGGGCAGCTCGATCTCCTTAGCGATCGTTACGCCGTCGTTGGTGATCGTCGGCGAGCCGAACTTCTTGTCGAGCACGACGTTGCGACCCTTGGGGCCGAGCGTCACCTTCACGGCATCGGCGAGGATGTTCGCACCGCGCTCGAGCGCGCGACGCGCGCTTTCATCGAATACGAGTTGCTTTGCAGCCATGTTTAAACTTGAACTCCTTAGACGCCGGCCGGCACTTTGTCGACGGTGGCGAGAATGTCTTTTTCAGGGATGATGAGGTACTCGGTGCCCTCAATCTTGACTTCGCTCCCCGAGTACTTGCGGTAGAGCACGCGATCGCCGACCTTGACATGCATCTCGACCAGCGAACCTTTATCGGTCACTCGGCCTGGTCCGACCGCCCGGATCACGCCCTCCTGGGGCTTCTCCTTGGCGGTGTCCGGAAGAAAAACGCCGCCGGTCGTCTTGTCGTCCTGCTCTACGTGCTCGACAACGACGTTGTCGAACAAGGGCTTGAGATTCACGGAAAACCTCCACAGCTTTGGGTTAACTAGGTGAGGGATACAATTTAGCACTCTGGGCGCTCGAGCGCCAGCCGTGCCATAGTAGCAGACTCCGCCGGCGAGTGCAAGGACCCTAGCAGCTGAGCAACCAGGCTCGTTTGGTGCCTGAGCGAATGGACCGCCTCGTGATCGGCGGCCTGACGATCTCTTTGCGCGCGTTGCGCCATAATGCGGCGCTCCTGCGCGATCTAGTCGGCGCGCGCCGGGCGGCCTTCGTCGTCAAAGGGAATGCCTACGGGCACGGCCTCGTACCGACCGCTCGCGCGATCGAGCCGTACGCGGCGCGTCTGTGCGTTTATACGATTGAGGAAGCGCTCGGGCTGCGAACGGGCGGCATCACGGCACCGATCCTGGTGATGGGTCCCGTTCCGGCGGAGGCGCTCGACGAGGCGCTTGCGGCGGAAGTCGAGTTTGCGCTCTGGAGCACTCGCGAGTTTGCTAGGCGCGTCTGCGCAGCGGCCCGCAAGCGACAGCGCACTGCCGCGGTTCACATCAAAGTGAATACCGACCTGAACCGCCTGGGCTTCGAGCCGCATGAGCTCGTCGATGCAGTCGAAGACATAGTCCGCTTGCCGGAGATTGCAATCGTGGGGATCTTTTCGCATCTGGCATCCGCCGAGGAGCTCGACTCGCCGTACACGATGCGTCAGCTCGACGCGTTCGAACGCGCGCTCGTGCGCGCCAAGCCGTTGCTCGACCGGCAGTCGCTACGGCCGGTTCGTCACATCGCCGCGTCGGCGGCGGCCATGATGTGGCCGCAGACACGCCTCGATATGGCGCGCTTCGGCATCGCGCTCTACGGTCTCTGGCCCTCGCCGCAAACCCGCGAGGCAATGCGCGCGACGCGGCTCGACTTGCGCCCGGCGTTACGCTACCATTCGCAGATCGTAGTCACGCGCACGATTGCTGCGGGCGCCTCGGTCGGCTATGGCGGCAGCTTTCACGCACCGCGCGATATGCGCGTCGGCGTGGTTCCGGCCGGCTATGCCGACGGCGTTCCGCGGGCGCTCTCCAATCGCGGCGCATTCGCCGTCGGCGGCGCGATCTGCCCGATCGTCGGGCGCGTCGCAATGAACATGACCGAGATCGACCTCAGCGCGGCGCCGAACGCAGTTGCCGGCTCGACTGTGGCGCTGATCGGCACCGACGGCAACGCAACGATCGCTGCCGAGGACTGGGCGACTTGGGCGGAGACGATCAACTACGAGGTCGTAGCGCGACTCCCGAGTGAGTTACCGCGCCGCTACGTCGAGGACGGCGAGCCTTAGGCGACCGCTGCGATCGCGGCTTTGAGATCCATCGTGCCGTTGTAGAGTGCGGTACCGACGATGCACGAGTCCACGGTAACGGGAACGGAGGCTTTGAGCTCGTGCAGGTCGTCGATGTTGCGCGCGCCGCCGCTAGCCGTCACTTTCACCTCGGCGGCGTTAGCGACCGCGCACAACGCCTCGATATCGTAGCCCTCGCCCATCCCGTCACGCCGAATTTCGGTGAAGATGATGCGCGATACGCCCCATTGCGCGACGCGGCGAACGAGCGCATCGCGGTCGACCGGAGTATGCTCTTGCCAGCCGTGCGTAGCAACCTGCGAGCCGCGGGCATCGATGCCGGCGATGACTCGTCCCGCAAAGCGATTCACGATGTTTCGCGCGAGCCGTTCGTCCTCGACCAGCAGCGTGCCGATAATAATCTCCGACGCGCCGGCGGAGAAAGCATCTTCGGCGTGCTTTACGGCACGCAGACCACCGCCGGTCTGAACCGGCACGCTAACGGCTATGCAAATTTGCTCGACCGCTGCGAGATTCTCCCCCGAACCGAAGGCGCCGTCGAGATCGATCACGTGAAGCCGCTGCGCGCCCGCATCGACGAAGGCCTTCGCCCGTTCGACCGGATCGTCGTCGTACTCGATCTCGGTGGTCGGGTCGCCCTGTTTCATGCGAACGCACCTGCCGCCGCGCAAGACGATCGCCGGCACGACCAGCATCAGAGGCTTCCGCTAACCTCGGGCGCCGTTTGCCGAGCGTTGTTCGATCGGCACGTACGGCCCCGTCGCGGGGCCTTCGTAGGTGGCCTGCGGCCGAATGAGCCGGTTGTCCGCGAGTTGCTCGAGGATGTGAGCGGTCCAGCCTGCGATGCGCCCACACGCAAAGAGACACGTGAACTCGTCACCCGGAATGCCGAGATCGGTGAGAACCGGTGCGGTATAGAAGTCGACGTTCGCGTAGATCGTGTTGCCGGGTTTGCGCTCTTGCAAGACTTTGCGGCTCGCCTCTTCGATCGCGTGTGCGGTTTCGTACCAGCGATCGCCACCAACGTGCGCGGCGAGCTCCTTGGCCATCGCCTCGAGATGGCGCGCGCGCGGATCGCGCACCTTGTATTCGCGATGACCCATGCCCATGATCCGTTGCCCGCGGTCGAGGATCGAGCGGACGTATGGCTCGGCGTTCTCGGGCGACTTTACCTCCGACAAAGTGCGGAAGGCCGCGGTCGCGGCGCCGCCATGGAGATCGCCCTGCAGCGTCGCGAGCGCGGCCGTCACGGACGCGTAGATGTCGGCACGGGTCGAGGCCGCAACGCGCGCGGCGAAGGTCGAGGCATTGTACGAATGATCGGCGAGCAGCACTAAGTAGGTATCGAGCGCATCCTCCTCGATTGCGTGCGGGACTTTGCCGGTGCGCATGTAGAGGAAGTTTCCGGCTTGTGAAAGGTCCGTGCGCGGCGAGACCGGCTCGAGCTCGCGGCGTATGCGATCCCACGCGGCGACGATCGTCGGCATCTTGGCGATCAACTCGATCGCGGTGTGAACGTCCGAACGATGCTCGCCCTGCGCGTTCACGAGGGAGAAGAGTCCCAGGCCGCTGACGATCGTCCGCAACACTTCCATCGGCCACGCCGTCTTTGGAACGTTCTGCATCGCAGCTAGGAGCGGCTCGGGGAGCGCTCTGCTCGAGCCGAGCTCACGCTTGAGAACTTCGAGTTGGTGGCGGTTTGGGAGATTACCGTAGAGTAAGAGATGCACGATCTCTTCGAAGGTCGCGTTCGGCGCGAGATCGTCGATGTCATAACCACGGTAGGTTAGGCGCCCGATCTGCCCTTCTACATTACTGAGCTGGGTGGACCCGACAACGACACCTTCAAGACCACGATCGACAACGGTAGGCAAGGATTCCTCCATAAGATGGCGAGCTATTACAATGGGTTCTTTCCCCCGGCCCAATGGTTCGACTCCGCGGCGAGCGCGCCTTGGCAGAGGCATCAGTGGGCTGCCTGGTTGAAAATGGTTGGGCATCATGAACGCATTGGACCTCACGCAGCGCCCCCCACGAAGTCCGCGCGAGCTTCTTCCGGGGTTGAATCTGCTGATGGCGGCCCGAACCGTCGACAAGATACGCGCGACGCTTCCCGGCGGCAACATCGGCGATTACCAAATCACCGGCTTCAGCTCGAGCCTGCTCAACGCGCTTGGAATCGCCGAGGCTGTCCTACGTAAGGTTATCGCCGGCGCGCAATCAGACGCCGAGGTCGCGGCATGGATTCGAGAACATACCAACCCGGAACGCTATGCCGAGATTAACGCAAAACTGGAAGGCCGAACCGTTGGCGAGCGCCTGAACGATCCCGAGTTCTTACGGCGCTATCCGAGCGCGCGTAACTTGCCGCCCGAGACGTCGCGGCTCGATCACTTGATCGCCGACGACGCGGAGGCTTTCGCGAATCCTTAGCTGCCTGCGCCGTCCTCGGCGGAGAGCATCGAACGCCAGCAGATTCGCCAGGCCCCGTCGTCCAGGCGAAAGACGTAGGTATCGTGACCGCGTTCGGCGCCCTGTTTGCCGCCGAACTCGTAGCTTATCCGCCAGCTCATCGTGGCGACTGCGACGCCGTCGAAAAGATCCACTTGTGGTTCGTCGATTCGAACCTCGATGATCTTCGCACTTTGCACGAAGTCCGCGTAGCTCTGCGCTACCTGCTCGCGCCCTCGAGCGACACGCGCGAGACTCGGCGCCGTTACGACGGCATCGTGGGTAAAATGCGAGCGAATGAGCGCGACGATGTCGTCCGGCGCGGCGCTCTGCCAGACGCGATTTATCTCCGCGAGAACGGCGCTGGGATCAGGCGACTGCATCGCGCAGATCGGCGCGGGCGCGAGCGTATCCGACGAGCCGGTCGATCAGCGCTTCGAACGATATCCCGACCGCGGCGCAAGCGTCGGGCATGAGACTCGCCGGCGTCAACCCCGGCAGCGCGTTGATTTCCAACAGATAGGGCCGCTGATCGGGCGTAACGATGAAATCGCTCCGCGAATAGTCGCGAAGACCGAGCAGCCGATGCGCCGAGAGTGCGAGCATCTGCAAGCGCGCCGCCAGTCCTTCATCGATCGGGGCCGGGACGATGTGGGTGCAGCCGCCCGGTTCGTATTTCGCGTCGTAAGAGTAGAAACCGTCTCGGTTCGCGACGATCTCGAGAACCGGTAGGGCCTCCTCGCCTAGCACCGCGCACGTAAACTCGCGTCCTTGCACGTACTCCTCGGCAAGAATCTGCGAGTACGACTTCGATGCGTCGAGCATCGCGCTCGTCCACTCCTCGTGAGTGTGCACGATCGCAACGCCGGCGGACGAGCCTTCGAAACGCGGCTTGATCACCAGCGGAAGATCGAGCGAGCCGGGTAAGAGCGGAAGCGTGCCGCCGGCGAGATCGAAGAGATCCCAGACCGGCGTCGGCAGACCCTCAGCGGCGAGCAGTTTTTTGGTGAGGTGCTTGTCCATCGAGAGCGCCGAGGCTTCGAGTCCGCTTCCGGTATAAGGAATCGACAGATACTCGAGCAGTGCTTGAACGTGTCCGTCTTCGCCGCCCGGTCCATGCAGAGCGATGAAGACCACGTCTGGTTTGAGCTGGCGCAACGCGTCGAAGAAGCGTTCGTCGTAATCGAGCGATTGCGCGTCGTATCCGAGCGAGATCAACGCGCGCATGACCTCAGAGCCCGATCGAATCGAGATCTCTCGCTCGGCGCTGCTGCCGCCCATCGCGACGGCGACTTTCGTCCGTCCGGTATCACGTTTCATCGATGAAGACTCCGACCAAATGCACTTCGAGCTGCAGTTCCACGTTCCAGCGATCGCGCACCGCACGTCGCACCCGGGCGAGCAACGTGGCAACGTCTTTTGCCGTCGCGCCGCCGAGATTGTTGATGAAGTTCGCGTGCAGCGGCGAAACTTCAGCGTTTCCTTCGCGCCACCCCTTGGCAGCGGCTGCTTCGATCAAGCGAGCGGCCTTGTCGCCCGGAGGGTTGCGGAAGCAGGAACCGGCATTCGGCAACGCAATCGGCTGCGTCTTCTTGCGCCGAACGAGCCGCGTCTGCATCTCGGCACGGACGTCGCTTGAGTTCGAGCGCGCGAACTCCAGGAGAACGCGCGAAACAATGACGTCTCGCTCGAGCGTCGACTGCCGGTAGAGATACCGAACGCTGACGGCGTGCGGCTCCGGATGGCTCGGCGACTGCACCCAGACTTCGCGAACGAACTCGCCGATCTCACGATCGGTCCCAGCGTTCATTCGCAACGAACCGCCGATCGTACCGGGAATCCCTGCGAGCGAGCCGATCCCGGCCGCCCCCGCCGAAGCCGCTTTGGCGGTGACGAGTGCCATGTCGGCCGAACCTCCAGCTTCGACGATCACGCTGTCATCGGCGGCGCGTACGCGCGCGGCCGCGAACTCGCCCACCAGGCGAACGACGATGCCGCGTACGCCGCCGTCACCGACGAGCACGTTGCTTCCGCTGCCGATGATCCACCACGCCATCCGGCGCCGCAAGCAGTAACGCATTAACTGCGCGAGCTCCGCTTCGTTCTGCACGGCCGCGAGCGCATCGGCCGGACCGCCGATCTTCCACGAAGTATAGGGCGCCAGCGGCTCGTCGAAGCCGACGCGATCGCCGAAGATCTCCTCCAACGTACGGCGATCTGAGGCGTCGAGGAGGGTGCGAACGGCTCGCGCCGTCGTGACGCTCACGCGCGCACCGAGGCGGCGCGATCTTCGGCTTTTCTCGCAAGGCGCGCGGCCAGCCGCGACGCAACCTCGGTAATGTCGCCGGCGCCGAGCATCAGCACCATCGCGCCCGCAGGCGTCTCGTCGAGAAGACGGCTCTCCAGCTCTTGCAACGAACCGGCGTAACTGACGCTCGCGCCCAACGCCGCGAGCGGTTCTCCAATCGAACGTTCGCTCACACCGGGAATCGCTGGTTCCGAGGCGGCGTAAACTGGAGCGAGGTAGACACGATCGGCGCCGCGCAGCGAGTCGGCAAACTCGCGCGCTAAGAAAGCCGTTCGCGTGTAGCGATGCGGCTGAAAGGCCACCACGAGCTCCCCCTGATGGTAGCGGCGCGCCGCTGCGATCGTCGCCCGCACCGCGGTCGGGTGGTGGGCGTAATCGTCGACGATCGTCGCGCGCTCGTTGGAGATCAAGACGTCGAACCGGCGCCGCACGCCACGGAAAGCGCGCAGGGCATCGGCGATCGCCGCGAAGGGCACGTCGAGCTCGACACCAATCGCGATCGCAGCGAGCGCGTTCTCAACGTTGATCCTGCCGGGAACTCGCAGCTCGATGTTTCCCGCCGTGCGCCCCCCCGCAACGACGTCGAATCTCGAGCCGAAATCCGCAAAGCTCAGGTTCGCCGGGCGCAGCCAGGCGTTTGAATCGAGGCCGAACGTGACGATCCGGGCGCGCAAGTCGTGCGACTCGAGCGAGGCCGAGAGCGGATTATCGACGCCGATCACCGCCAGACCGTCTTCGGGCAGCTTGGCAAGAAACTCCGCGAAGGCCCGCGCCAAGCCGGGCAACTCGTCGTCACTGGTGAGGTGATCGTTTTCGATATTGGTGACGATCGCCATCGCCGGTTCGAGCAACGCAAAGGACCCATCCGACTCGTCGGCCTCGGTGACGAACCACGGTGACGCGCCGTCGTAAGCATTGCTCGCAAGCTCGACGTCAATGCCGCCGAGAACGAGGCTCGCATCGATTCCGCCTCGTCGCAAGACCGCGTGCGTCATCGCGGTCGTCGTCGTCTTGCCGTGCGTTCCGCAGACCGCGATGCCGCGTCGCTCTCGCAACAGACGCGAGAGCATCTCTCCGCGTCGCAGCACTGGAATCCCCAGCTGCACCGCCGCCGCATATTCGGGATTGCGGCGGTCAATCGCCGAGCTGACGATGACGGCATCGGCGTCGCGCACGTTGCGAGCGTGATGGCCGATCGTGACGCGCGCACCCTCACCGCGCAGTTCCTCGACGAGCGGCGACAGAGCGATGTCCGACCCGAAGACCCGCTCGCCGCGCGCCAGCAGAATGCGTGCGATCGCACTCATCCCGATGCCGCCGATTCCGACGAAGTGATACGCAGTCACGGATTGCCCTTTCGCGGAACTAAGAGATCGATCCGTGCGAGAATCGCGCGAACCGGGTCGTCTCCTGCCAGCCTCGCCGCACCGCGGGCGAGCTCCTGCAGGCGCTCGGGCAGCACCGTTCGTGTCAGAAGCGCGGGCAGATCGCCGGCCGCAAGCTCGCCATCGGTGAGGACGACGGCCGCCCCGGCGGCTTCAAAACGCGCGGCGTTTGCGGCTTGATGCGCCTGCGCGGCATACGGATAGGGAACGAGAATCGAGGGTTTTCCCAGCGCGGCGAGCTCGGCGAGCGTCGAAGCACCGGCACGAGTCAAGAGCAGATCCGCGACCGCGTACGCATCGGCCATGTCATCGAGGTACGGGCGCGAGTGTGGAATCGTCGAGCGCACGCGATCGTATTCCTCTGTGCCGGTCAATGCGAAGAGCTGCCAGCCCGGCGGCAAAGCGCTGCGTTCGATCAGACTCATCAAAGCATCGTTGATCGAGCGCGCGCCCTGGCTTCCGCCCATTGCAACGAGCGTTCGCAACGACGGGTCGAGCCCGAGCCGCGCAATCGCAGCCTCGCGCGGCGGCAGCGTCCGCAGCGTCGAACGGATTGGGATGCCGGTTGAATCGAGACCCCACACTTCGTCGACTATCGGCGCCAGCAGCCGGTTCGTCAAACCGGCCTCGGCGTTGGGCTCGAGCAGGACGAGGCGCGCCTTGGAGAGCCGCAAGAACCGTCTCAAGCGCGCAGCGAGGGCGACGGGAAAGGCAACGTAACCACCGGTTGCAATCACGAGATCCGGGCGCTGCGTTGCGAGCAGACGCAGGCTCTGGAGAGTTCCCTTGACGTTGGCGCCGATCGTCTCCAGCAAGTCGAGCGAGAGCGAGCGCGGTAGCGATCGGCTCGCGATCGTTTGCAGTTCGTAGCCGGCCCTCGGTACGATCGTCGCCTCGAGACGGTCGGCGGTCCCGATGAAAGAGACCTTCGCGCTGCGCTCGCGCAGGGCGTCCGCAATTGCAATCGCCGGGTAGAGATGTCCGCCCGTCCCGCCACCGGCGAAAACGACGGTCACGCCTCCTCGCGAGCTTTGCGATGACGTGATACGTTGGCGATGAGGGCGACGGCGATGAGGTTCACGACCAGCGAGCTGCCGCCGAACGAGATGAACGGAAGCGGAACGCCGGTCACCGGCCATGACGACGAGACGACTCCGATGTTGACGAAGGCCTGAATCGTAATCATCGCGGCGCAGCCGATCGCAAGAAAGAATCCAAAACGGTCCGGCGCGGCGAGCGCGATCTTGACCGAACGATAGGCCAACGTGACGAAGAGCGCGACAACGGCGAGCGTGCCGATCAAGCCGAGCTCTTCGCCGAGCACCGAGAAGATAAAGTCGGTGTACTGCTCTGGCAGATAGAAGAACTTCGCGCGCGATGCGCCCAATCCGACGCCGAAGAGTCCGCCGCTGCCAAGCGCCAAAAGCGACTGGACGATGTGGAAGCCGGTATTGAGCGGATCTTTCCACGGATCGAGAAAGGCAAAGACTCGCGCCCGCCGATACGGACTTGCGAGGACGGTGATTGCGGCAAACGGCACCATTGCAAGCACGACGGCCGCAAGATGAACGAGGCGAGCTCCCGCAGCAAAGAAGAGCGTAAGCGCAACGAAGAGCAGCAGGCTCGCCGTCCCCATGTCGGGCTCTTTAAGCACCAGCACGGCCATGATCGCGACCGGCACGCAAAGGGGAACGAGGCCGCGCACGAGCGACGTGATCCGATCGCCTCGTACCGACAAGACTGCGGATAGATAGATGACCAGCGCGAGCTTGGCAAACTCCGACGGCTCGACGCTAAAACTCGACGCACCGATCCAGCGGCGCCCGCCGTTGACCCCTACGCCGACGTGCGGAAAAAACACGAGCAGCAGCCCGGCGATCGCCGCCACCAGTAGATACGGGGCTAGGCTTCGCAAACGCCGGTAGTCTATACGGTAGAATACGTAGGCGCCGGCCAACCCGAAGGCGAGCCAGACCAGCTGCCGTTTGAGGTAGTACGCGATGTCGCCGTGCTGCGCGTACGCGATCGCGCTCGACGCCGAAAAGACCATCACGAGACCGATTCCGATCAACGCCGCAACCGAGGTGAAGAGCACCGTATCGATCGGCGCGCGCCTCGATGTGCGGAGCGTCGCGGCGCTATGCACCGGCCGGCTCCCGTAGCACGGCGACCGCCGCCGCGAACTCGTCGCCACGATCTTCGGCCGACGCGAACATATCGAACGAGGCGCAGCCCGGCGAGAGCAAGACGATTCCGCCCCGCACCGCGAGCTCACGTGCGCGTCGCACGGCTTCTTCCATCGTCGAGGCTAAGATCGTGGGCAGCCCTTCGGCGGCGCGACGAATTTCACCGGCCGCTTCGCCGATCGCGACCAACGCGCTGGCGTGCTTGCGAATCTCGGCTCCGAGTGCGTCGAACTCCGTTCCCTTCGAGCGCCCCCCGGCGATTAAGACGATCGGTGCGTCGTAGGTGTTCAGCGCGGCGATAACCGATGCGGGGTTCGTTGCCTTCGAATCGTCGACGTAGCGTACGCCGTCGATCTCGGCTATCGTTCTGAGCCGGTGCGGCATCGGCTCGAAGCTCGCGATCGCTTCACGCAACGACTCGAGCGAGCAGCCGGCAACAATCGCCGCGAGCAGCGCCGCCATGGCGTTGCTCACGTTGTGATCGCCGGGCAGCGGAATCTCGTCGCGCGATACGACCGCGACCGGTCGGGGGTCGCCGGTAACCGGGGCGTACATCACGACCCCGTCACGCAGATACATCGTCGCATGTTCGCGGTTCTCCAGCGAGAACCAGAGTTGCCTGGCCAGCACCCGTGTATCGCCGGTGCGCCAATGGAGCACGCGAATTCGCGGATCGTCGAGATTGCCGACGAACCAGTCCATCATCGACTGATTGGCGCAGATCCGGTATTTGGCTTCGGTGTACTCTTCCATCGAATAGTAGCGGTCGAGATGGTCGGGCATCAGGTTGAGCAGCACGGCGACGCGCGGTTTAAACGCACGAATCGTCTCGAGCTGGAATGAAGAGACCTCGGCGACGACCCAGTCGCTGGGCTGCGTGCCGCCAACCTCCTTGATCAGCGGGTTACCGATGTTTCCACCGACTCGAACCCGCTCACCGCAGCTACGCAACAGGTGTCCGATCAACGCGGTCGTCGTAGACTTGCCCTTCGTTCCGGTAACCGCGATGATGGGTGCCTTGCAGAGCCGGTACGCGAGCTCGATCTCGCCGAAGACCGGCACGTTGTACTCGTGAAGGTGACGCACCACCGGCGACGTCGGCGGCACGCCCGGCGAGAGAATGGCGCAGGTGAGCTCACCGGCGAGACTTTCGAGCTGTGCCGGTTCGACGAAGCGCGCGCCCAACGATCGCGCAGCCGCGATCGGCGCCGCCAGCTCCGAAATCGGTTTCTCGTCGGTAGCATAGAGAGTGACGCGGTGTTCGCTAAGCACCTCGATGCTTGCTAATCCGCTGCGACCTAAGCCGATGATGAGTATCGTTTCCCCGGCGTCGAATTGAAAGGTATCGCTCATCGCACGATGGCCCATCCTAGCAACGAACAGAGCAACGACGCAAGCCAGAAACGAATCGTCACCTTCGTCTCAGGCCAGCCTGCGAGCTCGAAGTGGTGGTGCAAGGGGCTCATGCGAAATATACGGCGCCCTCCCGTCGCTTTGAAGTAGGAGACTTGCGCGATAACCGAGAGGGCTTCAACGACGAAGACGCCTCCGACGACGAGCAGCAGCAGCATCTGCCCGCAAAGGATCGCGACGCCGGCCAGCAACGCGCCGAGCGCGAGCGAACCAGTGTCGCCCATGAAGAGCCTGGCCGGATGGCGATTGAAGATCAGGAAGGCGGCGCAGGCGCCGGCACCGGCCGCAGCCCCAATGGCCGCAGCCGGAATCTGCATCGTCGCACCGATGAACGCAAAGACGGCCAAGGGCGGAATCATGCTCCCGGCCGCGAGACCGTCGAGGCCGTCGGTCAGGTTGACGGCGTGAATCGTTCCGACTATCGCGAGAATGCCCAGCGCGAGCCAAAGCCAGTGCGGCGCCATCAGAAAGAAGCTGCCCGCGTGAAAGAGTACGCCGCGGTTGACCGATCCCGCGTCGATCGCGCGCAGAAAGATCACCGCGGCCAAGGCGGTTGCGAGAAACTTGGTTCGCGCCGGCAAGCCCCGCGTCGGTCCGCCGCGGACCGTCAGCAGGTCGTCGGTCGCGCCGATCGCGGCGCAGAGCACCACGAGCAAAACGAGATCGATAAAGGGCGGGATGCGCACGACGACGAGCGCAGCGAGCAGAACGGCAACGAAGACGAGACCGCCCATCGTCGGCGTGCCGGTCTTGCGGCGGTGGCTCTGGGGCGCGTCTTCGTAGGCCTGCTGCCGTACCTGCAGACGCCCCAAGAGAACGAGCAGCACCGATCCTGCGGCCGCCGCGATCACGAAGCCGAAGAGCGCCCAGATCAGCGGGCTCGAGAACGCGAGATTCACCGCACGTCCTTTAGCAGCGGATTTTCGCCGTCGCCGCGCCACTTCAAGACCACGACCGGCGTCTGTTCGTCGCTATTGCCGTGCGGATTATCGAGCAAAGCCGCCTCGACGCTGGCATCGCAGACGCCGCTCGAACGCCCGAGAACCTTCGCCTTGCCGAGATCGTTGGCGTCGACGACGGCGCATGCGATGCCGGTTCGCTCGTATATAGATCGAGCGAAGCCGTCCGGCTCGCGAGGTGCAAATACGATCGCCCGCTCGTACGGTGGCATCGTTCCGGTATATCCGTCGAACGCCGCAACCGCGTCGCCCATCACTCGGTAAAAACCGCCGCGTCTGCCAGCCAGCCGCGCAACGAGCTGCACGAAGGTCGCGTAAATCACTCTCCAAGATCCGGCCCGATCGATCACGAGTTGGACCGATTCGGGCTGACTGATCGTCGCCATCGGATCGGCGCGACGCGAGATTGCGAAGGCGAGCCGCGAGGGGCGAACGTACTCGGCGGCGAGCAGCTCGCCTTGGGCGATCGCGACGGCACTCTCGGAAACCGCAACCACGTCGCCGGGGCGCGCGATGCCGCCAATCGCGCTCGCGACGATCGCGACGAGATCGTCGCCGGGACGAACGAGCGGAGTTCTCAAGGGGATTGCAATCAGCCCCGCGGGCATTTCGGCGCGGGTCACCACCAAGCTGCGCGTTGCGAGGCTCACGCGCGCAGCTCTTCCACAATCTCTTCCAGCTTGTATTTGCGCGAACCCTTGAGCAGCACGACGTCATCCGGACGCACGTGCTCGCGCAACCATCGCGCGGCTCGAGCGTTCGTCTCAACGAAGACGATCTGACGCGACTTGAGGCCGCCGCGCTTCGCGCCGCGCGCCAAATCCGTCGCGTGCTCGCCGCGCACGAGCAGCACGTCTACCTTGCTCGCCGCGTGGGCGCCGACACGCTCGTGGAGCGTTTGTGACTCTGCGCCCAGCTCGGCCATGCTCGCGAGCACCGCAATACGGCGTGAAGCCGCCTCGGACGCGAACGCATCGAGCGCGGCGATCATGCCGCTGGCGTTGGCGTTGTAAGCGTCGTAGATGAAATGGATGCCGCCTTCCGCGGCTATTCGGTCGTAGCGCCCCTGCGGCAAACGGAGCTTCGGGATTTCGTCAAGGAGCCGCTCGAGCGGCACTTCGAGTTCGAGCGCGCCCGCGATTGCAGCCGCAAGATTTGCACGATTATGCAATCCTGGTAAGCGGACGTCGATGGGATACTCGGCGATGCGACCTTTGTTGCGATGAACGAGACGGTCGCCCGCGATCGCGGTTAACGGCTCCAGCTCCGGGCAGGCGTCGAGCGCCGGCCCCACGCCGAACCAATGCGCCGGCGCATCGAGGCTGCGCGCTCGCTCCCGAACGACCTCGTCGGCGGCGTTGAGGATCGCTCGCGCGCCGCCCGAGAAAAGTCCCCACTTCGTCGCTTCGAGACGCTCGCGCGAACCCATGATCTCGAGGTGCGCCTCGCCGATATTTGTCAAGATTCCCAGCTGCGGGCGCGCGATTTCGACGAGAGCCGCAACGTCGCCGTAGTGGCGCGCGCCCATCTCGATGACGAGCACGTCGTGCGCTTCGTTGGATGCACTCAAGAGCAGCTTGCTGACGCCGATTTCGTTGTTCTCGTTTTCGGGGGCCGCCAGCACGCGGTCGCGGTACTTCACGGCCAGGAGTTGCGTCAAGAGGCTCTTTGTCGTCGTCTTGCCGGTGCTTCCAGTGATCGCGATGACTCGACCGCGAAAGCAGGATCGCGCCGCACCCGCGAGTGCCATGTAGGCCGCTTTCGTATCGGCGACGAGCATTACGGCGATCCCGGGGGCGCGCGCATTCAAGCGATCGAGAACGAGCATCGTCGCGCCGCGCCGCACCGCTTCTGCGGCGAAATCGTGACCGTCGAAGCGCTCGCCGTGCAGCGCCACAAAGGTGTCGCCGGGTTCGATCGTTCGAGTATCGGTGCTCGCGCGCAGCGTCGCCGGCGCTATTTGCGGGTCGAAGATCGCCGCATTGGTCGTCTCGACGGCAAGATCGATCGGCAGCCTCATCGCAGCACGCTCCGAGAGGCGAGCGCCTCGCGTGCAACCGCGGCGTCGTCGAACGACAGCACCCGATCGCCGACGATCTGATATGTCTCGTGACCCTTACCGGCGATCAGAACGACATCACCGGATCGCGCCTCCGCGATCGCACGTTCGATGGCGCGGCGCCGATCGAGCTCGACGATGCGATCGCGATCCCCGATTCCCGCTACGATCGCGTCAACGATTGCCTGCGGATCCTCGGTGCGCGGGTTGTCGCTGGTCACGTAGAGACGATCGGCAAAAACGGCGGCCACCGCACCCATCTCGGGCCGCTTTCCGCGGTCGCGATCTCCGCCGCATCCGAAAACGACGGTCAGCGCGCCGCTCGTCGTCTCGCGCAGCGAACGCAGCGCGCTCTCCAGCGCGTCGGGCGTATGTGCGTAATCGACGACGACCGCGATCTCTCCGGCATCGAAGCGTTCCATGCGTCCGGGCACGCGCTCGAGTTCCGAAAGGGCACGTGCGCTGGTCGCGTCAGCGACGCCCAAGAAGCGCGCCACGCCGATCGCCGCGAGCGCATTCCAAATGTTGAAACGCCCGGGGAGATGCAGCTGATAGCGTTGTCCGTTCGCAGTGAAGCGGCTTCCGCTCGGTTCGACGGCGATCTCTTCGGGAGCCAGGCTAGCGGCATTCCGCAGTCCGTATGAAATCACCGAGCGGCCCTCGCGGCGCAGCTCCGATTCCCAGCGCTCGCCATATCGGTCGTCGGCATTGATGACGGCGGCCGGCGCGAGCCAGAAGAGCCGGCGCTTGGCGGCGGCGTACGCCTCAATGGTTTCGTGAAAGTCGAGATGATCGCGCGTCACGTTCGTCAATGCCGCGACGCGGAAGCGCACGTCCTCAACGCGATCGAGCGCGAGGGCATGGGAGCTCACCTCCATCGCGACCGCCTTCGCGCCTGCGTCACGCATTCGCGCGAGCAGCCGCTGCAGCTCGGGCGGCTGCGGCGTCGTATTCTCCAGCAACCAGCGATGCGTTCGAAACTCGGCGCCGACGGTTCCCGCGATGCCGCACGCAATGCCGGCGGCGTTGAGAATGGCGGCGATCATGTGCGTCGTGGTCGTCTTTCCGTTGGTGCCGGTAACGCCGATCGCGTCGAGTGCGTGAGATGGGTCGCCGTAGAACGCGGCCGCAATCACCGAAAGCGCGCGCCGCGAGTCCGCGACCTGCACGACGGTGACGTCCGCTGGCAAATCCACGGCGCGCTCGACGACGACGACTCGCGCGCCGTTGCCGGCGGCATCGTTCGCGTGAAGGTGTCCGTCCGTATGTCCTCCCCCCAACGCGACGAAGAGTGCGCCGGGCTTGACGCATCGCGAATCGATCTCGACGGAGTTGACGGTGCGGTTCCGATCTCCGACCACGGCCAACGGCCCCTCGAGACGTTTCAGCAACGTCGCCAAAGCGACGTTCGGCTCAGCGGCCACGGATTGCGACGTCGGTGCTCGGCAGAACTCCAGCGTGCAGCATAGCAGCACGGGCGATAGCGGCGAAAGCCGGAGCGGCGACGACGCTTCCGTAGTACGAGCCGATCGGGCGTTCTACTTTGACGTAAATAAGGTAGCGTGCGTGCGGGTACGGGACCATTCCGATGAAGGAGGCGGCGTAGTAGCCGGACCGGTACAGCCCGTCGACGACCATCTGCGCGGTACCGGTCTTTCCGGCAGTCGCGTATCCCGGAATCTGCGCGGTCGGATCGCCGGTGCCGTGCAAAACGACCGCGCGCAAGAACGTACGCAGCTCGGTTGCGGTGCGTTGCGAAAAGACCCGACGAGCGACGGCCGGTGAAAATCGCCGCAAGAGATTGCCCTGCTGATCGTAAACGGCGCGCGCGATGTGGGGCTGCATCAGCAACCCTCCATTTGCGATCGCGCAATAATACCGTGCCATTGCAAGCGGCGTAACCGAGACGCCCTGTCCGAACGACATCGTTGCCAGCGAGGAACCGCTCCATTGTGAGGGGGGCGGCACGATTCCGGGGTTTTCACCCGGTAATCCCACACCGGTCGGCGATCCGAAGCCGGCTTTGCGTTCCATCGTGTAGAGCGTCTTTGCGCCGATCGAAAGGCCTACTTCCGCCGCGCCGACATTATGCGAGAACTCCACGATTTGCTCGAGCGTTTCGCCACCGCCCGTCCCTGCCATGAAGCCGTCTTCCGCATTATGAATCGTCTGCCCGCCTACCTCGAGGCGATCGTGCGCGGGGAATCGGCTCGTCAAGCTGACCTTGCCGGATTCGAGCGCGGCCGCGGCGGTGATGAGCTTGTACGTAGAGCCGGGCTCGTACGCGTCCATGACGGCACGATCGCGGCGCTGCTCGTCGTCGTATTTCCAAAATCGATTGGGGTCGAAGTTCGGCAGGTTGGCCATCGCGAGGATTTCACCCGACCATGGATCCATCACGATCGCGGTTCCGTCGAGCGCGTGAAACTCGCCGACCTGCTTGGCCAGCGCTCGCTCTGCGACGAACTGCAGGTAGGGATCGATCGTCAGCTCGACGTCCAAACCCGGCTGCGCGGCCACGACGATTCGTTCGGCGCCAAAGGGTATCGGCCGTCCGAACTCGTCGGCTTCGAGGGTGACGCGTCCAGACTGACCGCGCAGCATTCCGTCGTAGGCGTACTCGATGCCGTCAAGCCCGTTTTCGTCGGTGCCGACAAAGCCCAGGATGGTCGAGGCGAGGCGTCCGGCGGTGTCGACTCGCTGCCCCGTCTCCTCTTCCTTTAGACCGACGCCGATTAGGCCTAAACTGCCCACTCGCGCGGCGGTTTCGTGTGGAACCTTACGGGCTATCCAAACGAACCAGAGGTGCCGGTCGTGGAGTGCCGCGAGCGTGGCCGGAGCGAGCTTTCCGAAGATCCTCTCGAGCTTGATTGCGGTCGTGGCGGGGTCGACGATCTCGCGCGGTACGGCGTAGACGCTCTCCGACGGCAGCGAGCGCACGAGCACGTTCCCGTTGCGATCGAGGATGTTTCCGCGGCGTGCGAAGACTTCCACGGTGTCGGAGCGCTGCAGGAGCGCCTCTTTCGCGTAGATCGCTCCTTTAAGCGCTTGAACGTCGCAGAGCCGCCACGCAAGAAAGAGCGCCACGACCATGCAGGCATAAAAGAAGATTCTGGCGCGCATCGGAGCGATGCGCGCAAACGTCCGCTGGTGCATAAGGCTCCTTGCGATCTATTGCTGGCGGGCAGTCGCCGGCATAAAGAATCCAGCGAGCGACGAGAGCATTGGGAACTTCGAGGGTATCCGGGCCACTGCGGGCCGCGGCTGCTCGATTCTAACGACCGCTAGGGACTGCGGTTCGCGCATTCCCATGCGCGCCGCGAGTACGGCAAGGCGATCGTCGGCCCGCAATGCCGCGATGCGGTCGTCGAGACGCATCGTCTCTTCCTGCAACGCCTCTCTTTGCGCGCGAGCGCTTGCTACCGCATAGCTCAACCCCGTCAAACTCGATGTGAGCACGACGTAAGCCATCAGCAATAAGAGAACGACGCCAAGCGCGCTTAAAACGCGGCCAAGGCTCATATAACGGGCCCGCGACTTACGGACGATCCGCCGCTGGGTCGCGGCGCGAACGGTTCGCGGATTGCTGATACGGGCCGGATGTTCGAAGAGACGCGGTGCGATCATCTCAGCCGGCCTTCCGTTGCGCGGAACGAAGTTTGGCGCTGCGCGCCCGGCGGTTGCGCGTGACCTCGTCTTCTTGGGGCAGAATCGGGCGCCTCGTCAGCACCTCAAGACGCTCGTCGTCTCGGAAAGTCTGCTTGACGATCCGATCTTCGAGCGAGTGAAAACTGATCGCGACGATTCGTCCGGCGCCGCGCAGGCGTCCGATCGCGCCGTGCAGGCCATCGCGCAACGCGTCGAGCTCGTCGTTAACGGCGATGCGCAGCGCTTGGAAGACTCGCGTCGCCGGATGTATGCGTTCGCGCCGGCCTCGGCGCTGGACGATCCCTGCAACAAACGCGGCGAACTCGGCCGTCGTGTTCGGCAATGCGCCGTGCGATCGCCGCGCGACGATCGCGCGTGCGATGCGACGGGCCAAACGCTCCTCGCCGTAGCGAAAGAAAATGTCGGCTAGTTCAATTTCGCTGGCGGTGGTGAGGATCTCGTAAGCGCTAGGACCGACTGTGGGGTCCATGCGCATATCAAGCGCCGCCGGTTTTCCGAGCGAGAAGCCGCGCTCGGCATCATCAAGTTGCATCGACGAAACTCCCAAATCGAAGAGGACGCCGTCGACCGACTCGATCGCATGCCGGTCGAGCACGCGGGTGAGATCTCGAAAATTTGCCTGAGCGAACGTCAACCGAGGGTCGGCTATTGCCGCAGCCCGGGCGCCGGCGAGCGGATCGGCATCGAGCGCGATCAACTGCCCGTCCCGCAAGCGCTCCAGGATCGCGCGTGCGTGACCGCCCGCTCCAAACGTCGCGTCTACGTAAACTCCGCTCGGACGGATCGCCAAATGCTCGATCGCGGGCCCGAGGAGTACCGAAACGTGATTCACCGCAACACCGCATCATAAGCCGAGCTCGGACATGAAGTTGGGGACCTCGCCCTCCGGCGGCGTTTGGAAGTCGTAGCGGTCCTTCGCCCAGATCTCGATCCGCGTCAGCAGCCCGACCGAGACGACATTACGCTCAATCGCGGCGTACTCGCGCAGCCGCGCCGGGACGACGACGCGTCCTTGCGCGTCGCACCCCGTCTCCTCGCTATGTGCGAAGAGGTAACGGACGTAGCGCCGGTAGCGCTCGTCCTTCACGGGGATGGCTTCAAGCCGCCCACAGAACTCGATCCAGGTGGCGGTCGGGTAGAGGGCAAGACAGGGATCTGGGTGGGCGATCGTCAGGACGAACTGAGGACCCAGCCGCTCGCGGAAGCGCGCCGGCACGATGAGGCGTCCCTTATGGTCAAGGGCGTGTTGCTCCGAGCCGGCAAAGCGCGGCAGTTCCGCGTGCACAAAGTCCTCCGGAAGGCACCACTAAGCACTACTTTCCACCACTATACGCCCCGGGTTTCCTTAAGGCAAGGTAAAAGCACAACCTTTACAGTCCCGTTAGCACTGTAAAGGTTAAAGTGCTAAGCCGTGTTCTTCTGGTGCTGGACGCCTACGAGCGGAGCATCTGCCCGATATCGGACGATCCGGTCGGATAAGCGAACAGGACTTCCTCGAGGGTTCCGGCCGGAACGCCGGCTCGAATCGCGAGTGAGAACACGTTGATTAACTCCTCGGTGTGCGGCCCAAGAACGTGCGCTCCCAAAATGCGTTCGGTCTGCTCTTCGATCAAGATTTGGTAGCAGGAGCGGCGCGCCCGAACTTTGCGTGAAGAGTACCAGTCCGTGGTGTCGCCTTGACGAACCGAGAAACGCAGACCACGTTCCCGCGCCGCTTCTTGCGTAAAACCGGTCGCGCCGAGCGACGGAATCGTGTAAACGATGCTCGCAAGGCCGCTGAAATCGGTCGCGTAACGATTTCCCTCCAAAATGTTTCGGGCGGCCAACTCGCCTTCGGCGGCCGCGGCCGGAGTGAGCGGCAGGCCGCCGCCGTCGGCGCAATCGCCGGCGGCATAGACCGCCGAATTGCTTCGGCTTTGCAAAAACTGATTGACCGCGACGCCCTTGTTCGTGCGATCGACTCCGGCGGCATCGAGCGCGAGAGCGTCGAGATCGGCGACGCGCCCCGCGGCGTGGACGGCGAGGTCGCAGGGCACCGCAAATTCGGATTCGCCGACAGACCCCACGACGTATAAGCTTCCCTCTCGCGCTTCGATTCCGCTCACCGCTGCATTGACGCGCACGTCGATGCCGACGCTCCGGCTGACCTCAACGAGCGCGTCAACGAGGCTCGGCTCGAAGCCCGGCAGCACGCGCGGCCCGCGCTGAAAGATGACCGGCTGCGCGCCGGCCCGCGCCGCCAGGTGCGCGAACTCAAATGCGATATAGCCTCCTCCAATGAAAGCGATGCGCCTCGGTAGCGCTTCCAAATCCAAAAAATCCGTGCTCGTAATCAAGTGCTGCGCACCAGGGAATTGAAGCGGCGCGGGTCGAGCGCCGGCCGCAAGCACGAAGTTGTGCGCCGCGAACCGTTCGTTTGAAATCTCGATCGTTCGCTCGTCGACAAAACGCGCGGCGCCGTGGTATGTCGCGACCTTTGCGGCGCGCAGCTCCGACTCGCGCGCTTGGGGCACCGGGTCGGTGAACGTGCGTTTGAAACGCATCAACTCGGCCCAGTCGATCCGGATCTCCCCTGCTACGCCCGCTCCGCTCATCCGTTGCGACCAATCGATCAACTCGGCGGCGCCAACCAAGACCTTCTTCGGATCGCACCCTCGCAGCTGGCAGGTGCCTCCGTAGGGTAACACGTCGACGATCGCGACGCGCCGCCCCGCTTTGGCGCAGGCCTCCGCGGCGCTCGCACCCGCGCTTCCCGTACCGACCACGACCAGATCGAAATCGCTCATCACAAAACCTTCGCTTTAGCAGCGCGTTCGTTATCGATTAATTCTCGCTTACGAGCCACGCCCCACCGATAACCTCCAAGAGAGCCCGAACCACGAATCACGCGATGGCAGGGGATGAGCACCGCAGCGGGGTTTCGCGCGCAGGCCGCCGCGACCGCGCGCACCGCCGTCGGGCGACCGATCGCCGCGGCAACCTCACCGTACGACTGCACGTCGCCGGACGGAATGGTCTGGAGATATCTCCAGACGCGCATCTGAAAGGCCGTCGCGCGAATGTCGAGCGGCAGTGCCGGGCAAGGCTGCTCGCCGCCCAGGTGGCGCGAGATCGCATCCACCCAGACGCTAAAATCGGGATGATATGGCTCGCGCATTGCCTCGATGTGAGCCCGGCTGTACTCGCGCTTCAATTTTTGAAGCAGGTCGCCGAGCGCGTCGCCGAAACCGATGAAACAAATGCCGCGATCTGTGGCACCGATCAACATGAGACCGATCGGCGTTTGCATTGCTGCATACGAGATCGTCACGCCCTCGCCGGAGCGGCGATAGGCTCGCGGCGTCATTCCCAAATGCGACGTCGCTTTTTCGTAAACGCGGCTCGTCGAACCGAACCCCGCGTCGAGCGCCGCCGCATCAATCGGCTTGGCTTTGCCGAGACCGTCCTTGAGCTTGCGCATCCGGACCGAGGCCAGATACTGCTTTGGCGTCAGACCGACGACGTGCTTGAAGGTGCGTCCGAAATGGAATCGGCTCATGGAGGCAAGACCGGCTAGCTCAGCCAGCGTCAAGGCTTCGTCGCTATGATCTTCGACGTACCGGCAGACATCGCGTATGAGGTCGGCGTTAGGATTCGTTTTCAACATGAGTAAGACTCTAACGGCTCGCCAGAGGAGAAACCATCGGAAAGTTGCGCAGTCGTGGCGGCCTGCCTGCCAGGCCTAGGCGCGGGGGGAGAAGAAAGGCGCCGGTGCGATGAGGCGATTACTCGGCATTGGCGCCCTCATTACCCTGCTTTACGGGTGCAGCGGGGGTTACTTGCCTTACGCTTCCAACGCCCTCGACCCTGGCTCGATCGACCTGCTGGTAACGGGCGCTTCCCACGCAAAAGGCGTTCCGCCCGGCTTAATCCACGCGATAGTGATGGCCGAATCGGCGGGCAACCCCTCGGCGATCAGTGTGGCCGGCGCGCAGGGACTGATGCAGCTCATGCCCGGAACATCGGCGGGCTGTGGAATCGCCAATCCGTTCGACCCAACCGAAAACGTGCAGTGCGGCACGGGCTACTTGCACTCGCTCTTGCACCGCTATCACAACAACGTGACGCTCGCCGTCGCCGCCTACAACGCGGGCCCCGGCGCAGTCGATCGCTATCACGGCGTGCCGCCGTATCCGGAGACGCGCGCATACGTCGTGCGCGTTCTCAACGCGTACCACAGCTACTGAGGCTCGGTTCGGGGGCTAGCCGCTAAATGGCGACGCTGACGCACCGACAGCCGATACCCCGCGTTCGCTCGACGCTCTTGCACCTGCCGATTCTTGACAGCTATCTGCTGCACGAGATAGTCGGACCATTTCTTTTTGCGTTCGGCGCGTTTCTGCTCTTCTGGGGCCTGAACATATTCTTTCTCGCAGCCGACTACATTATCAATCAGCACGCTCCGTTCTTCTTGGTGCTGCGTTTCGTCATCTTCCGAATCCCGCAGGCGATTCCGATGGCGTTTCCCTTCGCGTGTCTTTTCGCCGCCTTGCTCGCGATGGGGCGCGTGATGGGCGACAACGAGGTCACGGCCATGCGGACGTCGGGAATCCCGGTGATCCGAATCGCGCTCTCACCGCTGCTCTTCGGCGTCGCGATGTTCGCGATTGCATACGCGATGAACGAATGGGTCGCGCCTGCTTCGGTCGATCTTTCAACGCGGAGCTTCTATCAGATCATCTATCATACCGACGCGCTGCCGGTCGAGCCGCAGTTTTTTCGCAAAGATCCCGATACGGGCAACACCTTTTACGTTGGGCAGGTCGCGCCCGACAACCGTACGATGATGGACGTGCAGATCTTCAAGCCGGCGAAGTTCGGGCCTTGGAACGAGACGCTGCAATCGAAGACGGCTTCGGTACAAGCCAGCAGTCTCGTTCTTCACGACGTCATCGACACGCGGTACAACAACGACGGCTTCGTTTCCAACCAGCAGCACGTCAAGAACGTGACGATCGGCTTGCCGCTCGGCGAGACGTCGTCGCAGTTTGTCAGTAACGTCAATAACGATCCGTGGACGATGAGCAGCAAGTCGCTGCGCACCCAAGTCAACGCATTGCAGTCTCAGGGCATCGGCGGCACCGCGATGGGCAACTTACAGATCAATCTCGCCGATAAGCTGGCCTGGCCGTTCGCCTGCATCATCGGCGTTCTCGTAGCGGTGCCGCTCGCGCTGCGTTTCGGCAAACGCGGGCGCATGCTCGGCATTTCGCTCTCGATCGTCGCGTTTTTCGCCTACTACCTAATGGTTTCCGTGGCGGCCGCCTTCGGTCGCAACGGCGCACTGAATCCGTACATCGCGGCCTGGCTTCCGAACGTCCTCGTAGGAACCATTGGCGTGCTTCTTCTTTGGCTAGAAGAGCGTTAGGGAAGCTAGGCTGTGCCCCCCGGTAAGCGAGTACGTTGCGGCATCGCCGTGATCGCGGTGCTAGCCGCTTTGCTCGGCGCAACAGTTCCGCTCGCATCGCCCGCTTCGACGCAAGATCGGGAAGAGCTCGCCCTGGAGCTCTTCAACAAACAGAGTTGCGCGCTGCACTATCACGACGATGCCCAGATGGTGGCGCAAGCGACCTCCAGCCCTAGCGCCTCGCCGGCGCCCGTCACGACGCCGGGCCTGCCGTATCCGCCGCCGGGCGTCAGCAACGGAACCTACACGGTCAATCGGACACCTCCCCCCAACCCGGGCGCGACGCCGGGCGTGAGCCCGCCCCCCGTCCCGGGCGCGACGCCGTCTCCCACTACGTCGACCGAGCCGATATTTCTGATCCGCGGCGGGGAGACGCCGCCGCCGATTCCCCCGGCCGGTCAAGCGACGCCCGCGCCGACGCCCGCACCGACCGGCGCGCCGACGCTCGCGCCCGGATTCGTTGCCGTGATTTCGGATAAGTGGAGCGGCAACCGCGCCCAGGGACAGCCGAGCGACGCGATCGGCAACGTCCACATCTACTATAGCGACGAAGAGATCGTCGGAGAGCACGCCCACTTCGACGGCGCGCGGACGATCACGATCACGGGACATCCCTTTCTCGTCAACCACCAACACAACTCGGTGCTGACCGCCGACGTGATTGTTTTCGATACGGTCCAGCAGACTGCAAAGCTCACCAACGGCAAAGGCGCGAGCGACGAAGGGGTCGAGCGCGGTCTGGTTCATTTCTCGGCGGAAGACCTGCACACCGATCCGGACGGCACCGCCCACGGGCTCAATCCCTACATCACGACCTGCGAGAATCCACGCGGCGGATATCACATTACCGGAAAAGACATGGAAGTCTATCCGGGGGACAAGATCGTCATCCACAAAGCCGTGCTCTGGCTCGGAGCGGCGGCCGTCTTTTACCTTCCGCTCATCGTGATTCCGCTTCGCAGCCTGGCAAACCAGCGCGTCCGGCAACGATGGTTCCCCGAGGTCGGATACGACTCGTACGAGGGGGCTTGGATCAAGGTCCAAATTCCGTTTGGAAAGGACCAGTACTACTATGGTTATTACATCGTCAACTATTTTACCAAGCTGGGATTAGGCTTGGGCTACGTGGGCTTCTACGCCGCGAAGAGCGGCCGCCGCAGCGCGAGCGTGAACATTTACACAATCAACGGTTATAACGGAGGCGGACGCCAGTATAACGCGGCGATCGGGGAGCAAGAGAACATCACGCAACACCTGCGCAGCAACTTTCAGTTCGCGTATCAGTCGAACTACGGTCCGCTCTACAATATACCGCCGAACGAAACGTTCAGCGAGGCGCTCGTTCACCAAACTGCTCAAACGTCGCAGAACTACAGCTATACCCACACTTCGGTCGGCGGACAGTCCAGCAGCGACAGCTTCACCTTCACCGACACCCGCCAGTTCAATCAGAACCTACAGCAGACGACGACTTACAACATCAGCGACAGCAGCGCGAGCTTCCCCGGCATAACCTCCTTCAGCAATCAGTCCGAGTTCGATTATCTCTTGCAGTATACGACCTCGGGAGCCGACTATCAGATGGAGTGGGACAAGACCTATTCGCTGGAAGCGACGGGTATCAACAAGATACCGGAGTTTGAGGTGCGGCCGACCGACTTTTTCCAGCACTTCTTCATCCCGCTGGCGGCGGACCTGACCGGCGGCGAGTACAGCAATCCCGCCGGCGAGGGGCAGCCGCAGAGTCTCGCCACTTGGCGCGTTGACGCCAACCTCGTCGCCGGCCCGATCGAAGCGAAGGTGCTCGGAAGCGACTTCCAAGGTACCTTCACGGTCGACCAGTATGCATATGGCACGGGCGACCTCAAGGCTGCAATCGAGCAAGATCTTAGCCTCACCACGCCGATCAGCCAGCACGTCGTCAACACGCTGACCTACAATGAAGCGAACTACAACGGCCCGGCGTTGGTGCCGTTTCAGTACCTCGATCAGCAGCCGACGGAGAACACCAAAAACGCGCAGGATTTGATTCGTCTCTTCAATGACGACGTCTACGCTTTTTCGGTCGGCTGGTCGACCAACTTCGACGGGATCGCCCAGCCGCTCAGCTATCAGCTCAGCGCGCGGCCGTCGGCGCGATCGGTCGTCCTACTCAGCGGATCCTTCATTCCCGGACCCGGGCAGGGCTTCGAAACGACGAACCTTCAACTATCGACGCCATTCGGCCGCGACGCATCGCTACAGTTCGTCACTAACGTCAACTGGCGTCCGTCGCTGGGCCTGGGGGAGTTCTTCTCCGACAAGATCATCTATTACACCCGCACGATCGGAAACTGCTACCAGCTGCTCGTGCTCTACAACGAGTCGCAACAAGCCGTCAACGTGGGGATAAATCTGCTCGCCTTCCCATCGCAAACGGCCGTCTTCAACATCGGTCAACCCCAGCCCGTCATCCCAACGACGTTCAACTTCTAGCTGGTCGGTGGATGTGGGCCCGTGTACTCGAGGACGCCCAACGTTACGGCGTGTCACACTCCGGGTGGCCGCAGGCGCAGGTTTCCGATTCGACGCTTTGTTCGTCGGCGTTGCGGCAATAGCTGCTGCAGTAAACGTCGCCGCCTTCGACCGGCCCCGTCACCGAGCAGTTGCATATGTCGTGCGCGCATTCGAGCGGCGCTTCGCGCATCGCGCTCACGGGCAGGGGGCCGGATGTGCCGGGTTGTTGGCTATCTGTAAAGTGACGATCTGAGCCGCCGGATCGGATACTGAGGAATCTAGAGCGAAGTAGGTGTTGTCAAACGGCTCCGTCATGCAGAGCTTCGGCGAGACAAACTGTGGGTCGATCGGGCCGCCCGCGCCCATCGAATCGTAAAAAGTCCATTGGCCTTGACTGCTGGCCTGCGCGGTGAACGCGTTGAAGGTCCACACGTTCGACGGGCTGGCGCTCGGCGACGGCGCGGCGGTGGCAAAGATCCCGGTTCGGGCGAGGATCGAGAACTCGGTTCCGACTCCGTTGTTGTTGAGGTTGTAGCTGAACGTTTGCGGCGTCGACCCCAAACGCAGCCAGGCCGGCGTGATGTGCGGATTGCTGTTTCGCAGGAACGCGACCGGTTCGGCGAAGGTGGTCGCGCCATTCCCGAGCGCAACCATTGCGAAGTTATAGCCGTTCCAGTTGGTCTGCAACGTATCGGTCGACGGTGTTACGCCGTTACCGCTGGTGTTCAAGACGACCATGTATTGGTACTGCTGGAAGTTGAAGGCAGCCTGGACGTCAAAGATCACCGCCATAAACCCTGGGGGCGCGCCGCCCGCTCCGAGACCTGCAGGATTTGGCGTGACCTGACGACCGCACGCCGCAACGATGAACGCCGTTACTAGAACGATTACAAAACCAAAGCTCAATCTTCGAATCATGGTCTCCTCGGATGCCACGCGCGACGCGGGCGTCGCCGCCCTTGGAGCCGTCGCGTTAGCGGCGGCATTTCCTAAAATCGGTGCGGCATGGCTCGTGCCGTTTGGCACTGCTGCGCTGTTCTGGGTTTGGCAAGGTGCCTCCTGGAAAAGAGCCGCGCTTCTCGGTTGGTTAGCCGGATTAATTTTTTTCGCGCTGGACTTCGCCTGGGTCGGTCACACGGTCGGACATTACATCGGCGTCTTCGGACCGTTCATCGCTTTCGGCCCGGCGATGATCGAAGCGCCGTTCTTCGCGCTGGCGGGTGCACTAGCAGCGATTGCGTACGCTAAAATGCAAGCGAACGTCGCGCCGCTGGGTGCGGCCGCCGCGTTCGCGGTCTGCGAATGGCTTCGCTCGATCGGCATCCTCGCCGCACCGTTCGATCAACTCGGCTACACGCAGGCCGATACTCCATTGCGCGTCTTTGCCGCCTATGCGGGCACGTATGGCGTTACGCTCGTGCTCTGCGCGCTCGGCGCCTACGTTGCGGATGCGTTGCATCGGCGAACCTGGCGGCCTCTCGTCATCGTGGCGAGCCTCGTCGCGTTGCTGGGCTTTGCCGCATGGAGCGCTTGGCCCGCGCGCCGTCTTGCGCCGCCAACGATCCCGGTTGCCGCCATTCAAGGCAACATCGCGCAGTCGTTCAAGTGGAATTCGCTCGCGTTGGCGGTACACAGGTACACTTCGATGACGCGCGTGGCCGGCAAGGCGAAGCCGCGTTTGATCGTTTGGCCTGAAACCGTCATTACCACCGTGCTCGACGCCAATCCAATGCTCTCGAATCGTTTTTCGAATCTCGCGCGCCAAGTGCACGCGACGATCGTGGTCGGCAGCCTCGCCGGAGGCCTCGACGGCCTTTACAACGCGCTCTACGTCTTTTCGCCGGAGGGCGGTTACTCCGTTTATCAAAAGCGTCAACTCGTGCCGTTCGCCGAGTGGTTTCCGGGACGATCGTTTCTTTCGTGGCTTCCCTACGTAGGGACGCTAAACGGCGGTCTGTCGTCCGGTACCGTCGACGGCGTCTATCCAACGAGCGCGCTGACGATCGCGCCGCTAATCTGTTGGGAGTCCGCCTTTGCGGACCTCGCCCACGCACAACTGCGAAAAGGCGCGCAACTGCTCGTCGTCAGCACCGACGACGCGTGGTTCGGCACGACGTCGGGACCCTACATGCATGCGCAGATCGCGCAACTCCGCGCCGTCGAGAGCGGGGCGTACGTCGTGCGGGCGGCCGCGACGGGGATCAGCGGAATCATCGCGCCCGACGGCCGCTGGCAGGCGCGCAGCCGCATCAACAAACGCGCCGTCGTCGCCGGTCGCGTCGGACCGCGCGTACAAACGTTCTTTTCGCGAATCGGTCCTAACGCAATTGGACTTCTCCTTGCGGTGCTCTACGTGACGCTCGCGGTGCCCTTCGAAACAACGCCTCCCGATGCTGCGGATTGGCCGGATGCGCGTTAGACCGATCTGGTGGAAACGCCTTGCGCTGGTAACCGGCATCGGGCTGGGTATCTACGTCGTCGTCGAGATAGTCCTAGCCGGAGGGGGCGCGCTTCCGGTCCCCCCGAATCAAGCGCCGATCGACTTGCGCGGCGGGCACGTTGTGACCAACCACATCGCGACCAAATCGTGGAGCTTCGATTACGACCACGCGCGGCTCTCGCCCGACGGCTTGAGCGGAAGCGTTGACGGCGTGCGCAACGGCGTCGTCTTCCGTAAAGGGAAGCCCTATCTCCGGATTTCCGCTAAGCACGTTCGGCTCAACATTCAAACGCTCGACTTCACCGCCGTCGGGAAGGTTCACGTCGAACGGATCAACGATCCGCAGAAACGCTCTTTCGACACCGATCTGGTGACCTGGACGAACGACGCCAAAGTGCTGAAAATGCCGCATCCGGCGTACATCCACTCGGGAACCGAAACGCTGCGGATTGACGGAATCAGCGTCAACTTCGATGACAACACCGTCCACCTTGGGAAAGTCGCCGGCGGCGTCGACATCACCAAATAGAAAAGCCCGCATTTAGCGAAGCGCGTCGTCGCTTCATCTAAATCCGGGCTTTTCGGTTAAGTCAGGACTTTTCGTCGCCGAGCTTCTTTTTTGCTTCGGCTATTAATTTCTTAACCTTCTGGCCGCCCTTGTGGCCGATCTCCTCATAGAAATCGGAGCCGTACTTTTCTTTGACGACCTTGCCGCCTTTTTGACCGATCGTCTCGTAGAACTCGACGCCGTGGCGGTCCCGCGTCGCCTTTCCACCCTTTCGACCGATGTCTTCGTAAAAAGTCGAGCCGTAGCGATCACGAACCGTGTCGCCCCCTTTTTTGCCCGCCTCGCGCACCGACATTTCGCGCTTGGAGGCGCCTTGTTTATCAGCCATTCATTCTCGCTACGCGTCTCGCTCGAAGTTTAGCTCGCCTTGCGCTTCGGACGCTGACCGCCCTTTTGACCGATCACCTCATAGAACGAGGGACCGTACTTGCTCTTTGTGGCTTCCCCGCCCTTACGGCCAATTTCTTCGTAGAACTCCGAGCCGTACTTCGCTTTCACGCGCTCACCGCCGCGGCGACCCGCCTCGCGAACGCTCATGCCTCCAGCCTGTCCGGTCTCTTGTGCCATTTCGACTATCCTCTCATGTGGTTAAGGGTCCGAGTAACTCTATTCCCATACAAGCGCTCGGTAAACTCAGGATTTGCTGAGAATTTGAGCGCTAACGCTTAAAAGGGGGTTGGAGAAGCGGTCAGCGCCTCGTAGAGGGTCTCGACTCGAGCGCGAAGATGCTCTAGGTTACCATCGTTCTCAAGGATGAAAGCGGCGCTTCCACGCGCTCGTTCGGGTTCGATTTGAGCGGCCATTCGAGCGCGCACGCGCGTCTCGTCGAGCTTATCTCGCTCTACAACTCGAGCGATCCGCTCTTCGAGCGGCGCGACGACGAGGATCGATTTGTCGACGAGCCGGTCGTAACCGGTTTCAAAGAGCAGAGGAACGACGTGGACCACGAGCTGACCGGGTTTGGCGTGCGCTTCGCGTTCCATCGCGATGCGACGTATGTGCGGATGCAGCAACGCGTTGAGCCGCTCGCGCGCCGAAGGATCGGCGAAGATGGTATCGGCCAGCGCGGCGCGATCGAGGATCCCGCGGCGGACGGTGTGCGGCCAAACTCGCGCGATCTCCATGAGACCGTCACTGTTGGGAGCGACGACTTCGCGCGCGATCGCATCGGTGTCGATGACGAAGGCGCCGAGATCGGCGAAGATCGCCGCAACCGCACTCTTACCCGCCCCGATGCCGCCGGTCAAGCCAACGCGCACGGCAAGTGCTAGTGGTCGGAGACGGTCACTGAGAGTTCGCAGACTCCGCCGGACGGCTGGGGGCAGCCTCGATGCCGATCTCTTCCTCGACCGCGTACTGTTCGATCTCTTCGAGCGGCACGTCCGCAACGTGTTGGATCGATGCCGTGATCCGGCGCGTCGCGTGATTGATAGTCAGCAGCGTCACCTCGACCTCCTGGCCGGCGCTGAACTGAGCGGACCCGTCAAACTCGCCCTTCGGCACCATCGCGAGGATGCCGGGAATCACCTCGACCAGCAGATAGTTGGGTGTAACCTTGACGATCTGAGCCGCCAACTTGTTCGTCTCGTAGAGACGATCCGCGTACTGATCCCATGGATCGGGCAATGCGTGCTTGAGCGAGAGGCTTACCTTCTTGGCTTCCGGGTCGAACTTCATGATCTCGACGTGCACGACGTCGCCGATCTTCACGACTTCGGAGGGATGCTTGATGCGCGCGTAGGCGAGCTCGCTGTTGTGGATCAAGCCGTCGATGCCGCCGAGATCGACAAAGGCTCCGAAGTCGGCAAGGCGGACGACGACTCCCTCGCGTATTTGCCCCACTTCGAGCGTATCGAGCAGCTCTTGTTTCTTTGCCTGCAGCTCTTCTTCGAGCACGAGCCGTTGCGACAGGACGACGCGATGGCGCTTGTGATCGAGATCGATCACCTTGAGACGCAGGTGTTGCCCGACGAGTTCGTCGAGATTGCCTACCGGCTGGCGACGGATTTGCGACGCCGGCACGAAGCCGCGCATCCCGAGATCGACTAGTACGCCGCCCTTGACGACCTGCGTGACGGTCGCTTCGATGACTTCGTCGCGATTGTGTGCCTCGATGACCTTCTCCCACGTTTTGAGCGCGCGGGCGCGCCGCTCGGAGAGAAAGAGCGTTCCGTCGAGCTCGTCGATGCGGTGGACCATCACTTCGACGGTGTCGCCGACTCGCAAGAGTTTCGGATCGATCGCGAGCGAGAGCTCGCGGAATGGTAGGACGCCTTCGGACTTTCCGCCGACGTCGACCAGCACTTCATCTTTGTCCTTCTGGACGATCGTGCCGGTGAGTACTTGACCTTCGTCGAGAACCTTGAGCGATTCTTCGTAGAGACGCTGCTCGAGCGCTAACTGGTCTTCTTCGTATTGATTCGGAGCGACTTCAGTTGTAGAGATTTGACTTTCCCACTTTCGTAAATTTGTTCATCGTTGGCACCGCCTGCACCACCAGGTCCCGCGCTGCGCGAGCACGGTCCGAACGATCTTGCTCGTGCCGCAGCGCAAACAGAACCGCCCGTCTCTGCCGTAGACCGAGAGGTTGTTTTGGAAACCACCTTGCAGCCCGTCGGCATCTACGTAGTCGTCGACACTCGTCCCGCGCATTTCGATAGCGCGCTCTAAAACGTCGACGATGGCGCGACGTAAGCGGTAAGCCGCCGGTTTCGTCAACCTCCGGCTCGGAAGGCTCGGACGAATCCGAGCTTCCCACAGCGCTTCGCACGCATAAATATTGCCGATGCCTGCGATGCGCCGTTGATCGAGGAGGAATGCCTTGACCGGCGTCGGCCGCCCCGACAGCATACCGGTAAAGGCTGCTTGTGTAAAGCCTGAGGAGAGCGGCTCGACACCGAGCTCGCGGTCCCATGCTTCGCCCCCCGCGACGAGTCGCATCCGTCCGAAGGTTCGCACGTCGGAAAAGCTCAAACGACCGCCTCCCTTAAAATGCAGTACGACGTGCGTCCCGGGCAACTCAGCCAGGCCGTCAGCGGCCACCACGAGGCGGCCGGTCATCCGCAGGCTCGTAACCAGCGACCGGCCCGACGCCAGATCCAGGACAACATACTTACCGCGCCGTCGGACGCCGGCGATCCGCTCGCCTGCCACCGTGGTTGAAAAGCCGAGAGGCGCGGGCGCGATCGCGATCTTCGGGAGCCGGACCTCGGCACGCTCGATCGTCCTACCGACAACCTTGCCGGCAAGACCTCGTACGATCGTTTCCGCCTCGGGAAGCTCAGGCATGCTTCGAATAGCTCAGCGCTACTGCGGCGGCGGCACGGCGTGCACGTTCAGCTTGACGCCTTGCGAAATTCCGTCGGGCGCCGCTTCACCGGCTTTTAGCTCGATGACGTATTTCGCTCTCGCGCCGACGCGGGGAATCTCGGCGTCGGAGACCGTTTTCGGAGCAACCGGCACGTTTGCGAAGACGCGCCGGACCGTGCCGTCGGCGGCGACGAAGATCATATCGAGCGGCACCAGCGTGTCCTTCATCCAAAAATCGACGACTTGGTCGTCGGTGAAGACGAAAATCATACCGGTATGCGGGGCGATTGTCGTGCGATCCATCAAGCCGTGCTCGCGTTGCGGCTCGGTTCGCGCGACCTCGAGCGTAAGGTCGGCGCGCGGCGCGTGCACCGTGACGACGGGTAACGCGGCCGCGAGAACGGCGGCAGCAAGTTTATACATGCTCGAGACTCTCCATATCGATCGGCTCGACATCGTACCAGTTGCGAGCCGACTTGAGCGTCACTTCGAGTGGAACCGATAACGCGATCGCGTTCTCCATGTGCGCGCGCACCAGGCTCGCCGCCTCCGTCAAATCGCTCTTGCGCACTTCGAAGATCAGCTCGTCGTGTATTTGAAGGAGCATGGTCGCGTCGATCCGGCTCTCATGGAGGGCGCTATCGATTCGCACCATCGCCAACTTCATGAGATCGGCGGCGCTGCCTTGAAGCGGAGCGTTCGTCGCCTCTCGCTCGGCCGCCGCGCGCAGCATATAGTTGCCCGAGACCAAGCCCGGCATATAGCGACGGCGCCCGAGGATAGTCGAAACGTAGCCGTTTCGACGCCCCTCCTCGATCGTACGCTCGATGTACGCTCGCACGTCGGGGAAACGTGCAAAATAGGCGGTCGTGATCTCTTTGGCCTCGGCGCGGCTGATCTCGAGCCGCTGCGCGAGCCCAAAGTCCGACATGCCGTAGAAGAGGCCGAAGTTGACGCTCTTGGCCATCCGCCGCTGATTTGGGTCGACGCGTTGTTCGGGCGGGATGCTAAAGATCTGCCGCGCGGTAAAATCGTGAATGTCCTGCGCCTCCTCAAAGGCAGTGCGTAATGCCGCGTCGCCGGAGAGATGGGCCATCAGGCGAAGCTCGATTTGGCTGTAATCGGCCGCCAGCAGCGCGTACTCGTCGCCGCGAGCGACGAAGGCGCGCCGAATTCGCCGGCCGAGCTCGCCCCGAACCGGAATGTTCTGAAGGTTTGGATTCGTCGACGATAGGCGTCCGGTCGCCGTCGCCGTTTGATTGAATTCAGTGCGCAACCGGCCATCGCGCGGATCGACGAGCGCGGGAATTACGTCAATGTAGGTGTTCTTGAGTTTGGTGACTTCGCGCCACTCCAAGACGAGCGAACAAATCGGATACTCGCGCGCCAGGCCCTGCAGCACTTCGACGCCGGTCGCCCAGCCGGTCTTGGTCTTTTTGCCGCCGGGAATTCCTAGCTTTCCGAAGAGTACCTTGCCAAGCTGCTGCGGCGACCCGATGTTGAACTCTTCGCCGGCAAAATCGTAGATGCGCCGCTGCAAACGCGCGGCCGCAGCCTCGACCTGCTCGCCGATCGCACTAAGCTCGCGCGAATCGATGGTGACGCCGGAGGCTTCCATCGCGGCCAAGACCGGCCCGAGCGGAACTTCGACCTCTTCGTAAACCGCAAGCTGATCGCGGGCTGCGAGCTCGGCGCGCGTTGCGGCGACCAGCTGAAATGCCGCATCGGCGTGCGCTGCGGCTTCGGCGGGAAGCTCCGCCCCCAGCAGTTGCGCGGCCGCGTCTTCGATATCGGCGAAGCCGCGCGCGGGATCGAGCAAGTGGGCAGCGACCATCGCATCGTCGCTGAAGCGCGCGCCGCGCACGCCGCCCTCGCGCATCGCGTGCAGCAGCCGCTTCGCATCGTACGCCCCCGGCAGCGCCGCGCGCTCGAAGAGCCGCTCGAGACTCTCGCGAACGCCCTCGTGCGCCAACGCACCGCGCAAAAAGCTCAGACCTTCGCCCGCTCGCGCGGTCACGCCGATCGCATCGCCGCGCATCGCGAAGACGACCCTCTCGCTTTGCGCGAGCGTTTGCAGCTCGTGCGCGAGCCTGACGAATTCGGGAGGGTCGACCGACGGCTCGTAACTGCGATAGTTACCGCTCAGCTTCGCGCCCTTATCGAAGAGCGGCAGATCGCTGGGCGGTTGCAGCTTTGCAAGCAGCGTCTTGAACTCGAGTTCACTATAGAGCCGGTAAAGCTCGGCGTTGGACGGCTCGGCGTAGCGGCTGAGCTCCCAGTCAATAGTTAGCGGAAGATCGCGACGCACGATCGAGACCGCACGGCAGAGACAGGCCTGCTGCCCGTACTGCTCGATCAATGCCTGCAGCTTCGGATTTCCGGCGAGCCTCGGATCGGCAACGAGCGCGTCGAGCGATCCGGCCGCCTGCAAGAGTTTGGTCGCCGTCTTTTCGCCGACGCCGGGGACTCCGGGAAGGTTATCGGACGGATCGCCTTTGAGACCGCGATAGTCGGGCAGCTGCCCGGGCTCGAGTCCAAAGCGCTCGCGCACTGCGTTGGGATCGTAGCGGCCGAGTTCGGTGATGCCGCGCCGCGTCGTCAGAACCGTGGTGCGCTCGTCCACGAGCTGAAGCAAATCGAGATCGCCGGTGACGACGATCGTCTGCTCGCCGGCCTCTTCGGCTTGACGTGCAATCGTCGCAATCACGTCGTCGGCCTCTTGACCTTCGATCTCGACGATCGGAATGCGAAAGGTTTCGAGTACCCGACGCACGAGCGCGAACTGGCTTCGCAACTCGTCGGGCATGATACGACGTTGCGCCTTGTATTCGGCAAAGAGCGCGACACGCTCGGCCGGCGTACCCTTGTCGAAGGCAGCGAGAACGTGCGTCGGCTTCTCGTCGACGATCAGCTTGTTGAGCATCATCGTGAAGCCGTAAACGGCGTTGATCGGCACGCCTTTGCTCGTCGTAAGCCCGGGAAGCGCGAAGAACGCCCGATAGACCAGACCGTACGTATCGAGCAGCATCAAGGCCATTGCGTTACACTCGGCTCCTACCGCACGACGACCGTGGAGGAGGCGGCGGTTACGCTCCCATCGTCAGCGATGCCAAGGACCGAGAGATCGTATTGACCGCTGCGAGCCGGTAGCGCGACGGCAAGCCCGCCGGCGCTCGCTCGCGAGACCTCCCACGTGACCGTTTGCGTCTCGGCTTGTACCAGCGACAGCTCGGGCGGCGGTTGGGTACGCCGGACGAAGCCGAGTATTTGGGCGCGGTCACCGGTCGAGTTAACCCAGGGATGCCAAGTCACCGACTCCGGCGCGCTGTTTTGGGTCGTCGTGACGCCGATTGCAAGCAGCGCGGGCGCCGACATGAAGAGCGCGCTTCCCGACGGGGCGCCTCGGCTAATTCGCACCACGAACGTCCCTGCGCCGACCGAGCCTCCACGAAACGAGACTTTGGCCGCTTCACCCGGCGCAAACTGCCCGTTTCCAAGCGCGAGCTGCTCGATTCGGGGACGCCCTGGAGCGGCAAGCGCGATCGGAACGGCATTCCATTCCAAAACGCCGTCGCGCACGAAGGCAGCGCCAACGAGCAGCTCGCCCGCCGCATCAATCGCACCCACTTGCGCGACCGCACGGCCGCCGGAGGTCCTGGCAACGCGCGACTCTACGCCCAGTGCACTCTCGAACGTGATCAGCGCGTCGCCTTGCGACCCGGCCGCAGTCGCCTCGACGGCAATCTGATCGCCCGGACGATAGCTAGCTTGACCCAGCGTGACACGCACGCTCGGAGTGCCCCCGTCGCTCGCCGCTGCGGCCGCCTGCGGATCGACTCGAACCGCAGCGACGTCGATCGCGCGTCCACCCCGATCGATCCAGGCGCGCACAAAGTTCGTGCCGAGTTCGGGCGCGCTGAAACTTCCGCGCGCATGGCCGTCCCCATCGAGGGTGAGCTGCTGCCGCGCGCCCGACACACCATGGGTAAGGTCGACGGTGACAACGGCGCCCGCGAGCGGTTTTCCGTCGAGCGATTCTGCGTAAACGTCGAAGCGCAGCGGGGTGCCGATGCTCTGCACGGGATGGTCGACGGTCAAACGTAGCGCGGCCTGCGCGGTCGGCACGCTGACCCGCGTGTCGGCGGTCGCGCCGCTCGCTTCAACGTGCACGCCGTACGTCGAGCCGAGCTCGTCATTAGGATGCGGGATCTCAACCGTCGCGTTGCCGTTATCGTCGGTCCGGACGGTCGCGTCGAGCCAGGGCGCCGTTGCCCAGGGCGTGCCCTCGGGCACGTTGCCGACATACACGTGCGGCGATCGGACGACGGTCAGGCGAACGGTGCTGCCGCCGCGCGAAGCGTGAACGAGCACCGGCACGTCGCGAAGCGGATCGCAGGGAATGCTGCACGCAGACGTGACGTCGAGCGATAGCCCGGCCGCGTTTGCCTCCACGTCGACCGTCGCGCCGCCGACTCCACCGGCCGCCTGCGCTAAGACGGCGTACTCGCCCGAAGCCGCGCTCGCCGGCAGAACGAACGACGTCGAGAACGCTCCGGCGGCATCGAGCGCCACGCTGCTCTGCGCGACCGTGGTTGCGCCGTGACGAATTGAAACCGACGCGCTACCGGTGCTGGCGTGCAACACGCCGTGCGAGCGAGTTCGCGCGAAGCCCGCAACGCGCACCGTATCGCCCGCATGCACGACCGCTGATTCCGTGCGCACGCCGACGATCGTCGATGGAAACGGTGGCTGCGGAAGCAGGCTCAAGAACGCGTAGCTCCTCCCCCATCGCGCGAGCGCGAAGACCGGACGCGGCGACCGGTTCCACCGCACGATGCCGTCGCCGTCCGTCATCGCCGCGACAAAGTCTCGGCTAACAACGAAAAGGACGCGCATTCGCGCGAGCGGCAGGCCCGTTCCGAGATCGGCCGCGTAGAGCAGCAATCCGCTCGGCGTTTCCTTCGAGATGAGCCCGACGCGCGAACGATTGATCCACACCTGCTCGCCGACGTTTCCCCGCCTCGCTTCGACGACGAAAAAACCCTCGCGTGTGCCGAGCGGCAGGTTGACCATGCTCGATTGGAACTGATATCCGCCGGGAGGAGTAAACGTAAACGAAAGCATCGGACGCCGCGACGACGTCGCGATCGCGCGCGGACTGAAGTTCGAGCCCGCGGTCAGCACGTCGGCCGGATCAACCTGAAAGACGGAGATGGAGACCGGTGCGCTTGAGTAGGTGTCCAAGCGAACCGCGGCGGCCTTCCACGGCGCGCTCGAGTCGGCCGCGAAGAGTTGAAAATTCGCGTCCAAGCGGTGCAGGTCGACGATCGGCCGCTCGGCCTTAACGGGCACCACGTTGACGCCGGCGATCAGAACTCCGGCAGCGAGTAAACGAGGGAGCCGCATGCGTTTGCGCTGCTTCGGCAGGTCGAAGTCCGAAGCCCGCGTATTGCAGCAGCGTGGACGAACAGGCTGCGGGAGAACGACCCACCTCGACGCGCTGCCGCTTCTGTGGCTTCGAAGAGGGCGGCAGCGATGCTCAGAACGTCCGCGAGAAGGCGCACTTTCAAGTCGTCGTCGCTTGCGGTTCGTGCGGCCACCCGTTCGCCGTTCTTTCGCGCAACTAGTGATCGGTAACGCGATGACGGCGCGCCTTACGGCGGCAGCGCTCGCCGCGCTTTTCGTTACGAGCGGCGCGCGCGGACTCGCAGCGACGCCCGGCCCGACCCCGGCGCCGCACGCGCCCGTCGTCTTTCACCTTCCAACCGTTCCGCTGCACACCGAAGTCGTAGTCGAAGTCAACAAGAAGGGCCAGGTCGTGCGCGTAAAATCGAGCAAGCCGAGCAAATACCAGACTTTCAACTTGCAGACGTTCGGCAACGCGCTTCAAATGTGGATTCGCCACCCCGACGGCACCGCCACAGTCGGTCTCTACCGCGTAACGTACGACTACAACCCGAAGACAAAGGGCGTGACCCGTCACGTCGCGATCATCTCGGAGGGAGGAAACTGGGGCAACGACCCAGGTGCGGCAAGCGTCATGATCGACATGGCCAAGAAACAGGCGGCCGAGGCGGAAGCCGCCGCTGAGGCACGACAGCATAAAGCTCAGCAGGAGCAGAACGCAAAGCTGCCCTCGCTCAACCAAATCCGCGGCTTACAGACTCCTACTCCCAAACCGTCGCCCCTGATCACCCTGCCGCCTAGAGTTTGAAGTTCCTCACCTACCGTTGCGCTGACGGATCCCTGCGGCCGGGCGTGCTGGAAGACGGCATGATCCGCACCATCGCGACCGAGACGCTGCGCGACTACATCGAGCTCGCGCCACACGAGCGCATCGCGTGGCACACGTCCGACGATTTGATTCTGCTGAGCGACGTCTCGCTCGACGCGCCGGTCCGCCCTCCTCGCAACGTCTTCTGTGTCGGGCGCAACTATCTCGAACACGCCATCGAGGGCGCGCGGGCGGCGGGACGCGAGCTAAAGCTCCCGAAGGTGCCGACCTTTTTCACCAAGGCGTCGACTGCGGTTGCCGCGCCGGGGTCCGATTTGCACTTGGACTCGCAGATTTCGCGTCAATACGACTTCGAAGCCGAGCTGGCGGTCGTGATCGGCGCCCGCTGCAAAAACGTTTCGGAAGAAGAAGCGCGCAACGTCGTCTTCGGATTTACGGCGCTCAACGACCTCACGGCTCGCGACCTGCAGCGCGACTACGGTCAGTGGTTCAAGGGCAAGAGTTTGGATTCGAGCTGTCCGCTCGGCCCCTGGATCGTGACGCCCGAAGAAGTCGGCGATCCGCAGGCGCTCGAGGTCACCTTTGATTTGAACGGCGTTCGCAAACAGCAGAGCAACACCGCCAAGATGATCTTTCCGATCTCGCGTCTCATCGCGGAGCTCTCTAAGGGAATGACGCTGCTCCCCGGCGACGTCATCGCGACCGGAACGCCCGAAGGCGTCGGCTTTGCACGCAATCCGCCCGAGTTTCTCGCAAACGGCGACGTGCTCGACGTCGGGATCGAGAAGGTCGGCCACCTGACGAATACCGTCGCGCTCGAATAATCCGTCCGCCATTCCGAAGGGCCACGAAGCTTGCGGGCCGTATGAGCCGGGGCTATGATCGTTGCCGTTCCTCGCGAGGCCGCGGAAAAGGAGCGCAGGGTGGCGCTCGTGCCCGAGACCGTCGCGCGATTCATTAAGTTAGGCGTCGGCATCTGCGTGCAGCACGGTGCGGGCGACGCGGCCGCCTTTCCCGACGATCTCTACGAGAAGGCCGGCGCGACCTTCGCCGGCGACGTGCGGTCGCTAGCGGCTGGGGCCGACGTTTTGGTCACCGTCGGCCGTCCAAGCGACGAGATGCTCGACGCATTGCGCGCCGGCAGTGTCGTCGTCGGTTTTCTCAATCCGCTTGCAGACGCCGAGTACGTCAAACGGCTCGCCGGCGCCAAGTTGACGGCGCTTGCGATGGAGATGATTCCGCGCATTACGCGCGCGCAGTCAATGGACGCGCTCTCGTCGCAGAGCAACATCGCCGGATACAAAGCGGTTCTGCTCGCGGCCGTTACGTTGCCCAAGTTCTTTCCGATGCTCACCACCGCTGCCGGCACGATCGCTCCTGCAAAAGTTCTCGTGCTCGGTGCGGGGGTCGCCGGCCTGCAAGCGATTGCGACCGCGCGCCGGCTGGGAGCGGTCGTCAGCGGCTACGACGTGCGCGCGGCAGTAAAGGAGCAAGTTCTCTCGCTGGGAGCGAGTTTTCTCGAGTTCGACGTCGGCGGCGACGGCGAAGGTGCGGGGGGCTACGCAAAGGAGCTGACGCCCGAGCAGCAAGTTCGGCAGCGCGAGTGGATGGTCGCGCAGATCGGCGCCAACGACGTCATCATAACGACCGCGCTCGTACCCGGAAGGCGCGCGCCGGTGCTGATCAGCGAAGCGGCCGTTGCCGCGATGAAACCGGGAAGCGCGATCGTCGACCTCGCGGCCGAGGCCGGCGGCAACTGTGCGCTCACCGTCGCCGATCGGATCGTGACGACACCCAACGGCGTTACGATCGTCGGCACAACGAACTTGGCGAGCACGATGCCTGCCGACGCGAGCCGCCTCTACTCGCGCAACGTCTACGCACTGCTCTCGCCGTGGATCGCCGACGGCGTGCTGAACATCGATTCGAACGATGAAGTTGCCAAAGGTGCAGTGGTCGCGCGCGACGGCAGCGTGCTGATCGGAGGAGGATCGTAATGGACGCCGCTCACTACATCGAGCTGCTCACGGTGCTGATGCTCGCGGTCTTCGTGGGTTTCGAGGTGATCTCGAAGGTGCCGACGACCCTGCATACGCCGCTGATGTCGGCGACGAACGCGATTCACGGGATCGTCCTCGCCGGCGCGATCGTGATCGTCGCGCGGCTCTTTACCGGAAGCGCGACCGCCGGCTTGACGATCCTCGCGATCGCGGCCGTTACGCTCGGCGCCATCAACGTCTTCGGAGGATTCGCCGTGACGGAACGCATGCTCCAGATGTTCAAGCGCAAGGAGCCTGGTAAGTGACCGCAACGGAAATCGGAACCTCGCTCGCGGATCTGGTTGCAGTCGCATTATTCATCTACGGGCTTCACGAGCTGAACTCGCCGGCGACCGCACGCCGCGGCAACCAATTCGCGATGCTGGGAATGTTCATCGCGCTGGTCTCGATACTCGTTCAAACATCGGCGATTGGCTGGTGGGCAATCGCGATCGGGGTCGCGCTGGGCGGGGCAGTCGGAATTTATGCTGCCGTCAAGGTCAAGATGACGGCGATGCCGCAGATGGTCGCGCTCTACAACGGTGCCGGCGGCGGCGCGGCAGCACTGATCTCGACCGTTGCGTTCTTCAGCGCCGCAGGTGCGGGCAGCTCCAACGCGGTCGTCGCGGTCTCGCTCGTGCTCTCCGCGATCATCGGCGCGATTAGCTTGGCCGGCTCGATCGTCGCGTTCCTGAAGCTGCAAGAGGTGATGACGGGCCGCCCGATTACCTACCGGGGTCAGCAGCTCGTCAACGGAATCGTCTTGCTCGCGATTCTCGCGCTTGCCGCCTGGTTCGTCGTTACGCTGGGAACCGTGCCGGCCTGGGCGTTTGGAGCACTGCTACTAGCGGCGTTGCTGCTGGGAGTGCTCTTCGTTTTGCCGATCGGCGGCGCCGACATGCCGGTGGTGATTTCACTCTTGAACTCCTTCACCGGCGTGGCCGTCGCGATCACCGGATTCGAAATCGACTCGCCGCTGCTGATCATCTGCGGTGCGCTGGTGGGAGCGAGCGGCACCATTCTGACCGTTGCGATGAGCCGCGCGATGAACCGGCCGCTGACCAACGTGCTGTTCGGCGCTTTCGGAGCGGCGGGCGGAACCGAGGTCGCCTCGGCGAGCGGGGGGCCGCAGCAGATCCGCAGCACCAGCGCCGACGACGTCGGCGTGATGCTCGCGTACGCGTCGAAGGTCATCTTCGTCCCCGGTTACGGCATGGCGGTCGCGCAGGCGCAGCACAGCGTCAAAGCGCTCGCCGATCAGCTCGAGAAGCACGGTGTAAAAGTGCTCTATGCGATTCATCCCGTCGCGGGGCGCATGCCCGGACACATGAACGTGCTGCTCGCCGAAGCGAACGTGCCGTACAATCAGCTGCTCGACATGGAAGATGCGAACGTGGAGTTCCCAACCGCCGACGTCGCGCTGGTCATCGGCGCCAACGACGTGACCAACCCGGCGGCGCGCAACGTCAAGAGTTCACCGATCTACGGCATGCCGATCCTCGACGTCGACAAGGCCGCCAACGTCGTCGTACTCAAGCGCTCGATGCGTTCGGGCTTCGCCGGCATCGAGAACCCGCTTTACGAGCTGCCGAATACCTCGATGCTCTTCGGCGACGCAAAAGCTTCGGTCGATGCGCTGACCGCCGCGGTTAAGGCGCTTTAATTCGTTCGGACCGCGTTTATCTAGCAGTCAAGCGATTCGGCACGCAGCTGCGGGCGCGACGCGAGCGAGTTTAGCTCAAGGCGTCAGCGCGAAGACGATTCCGCAGCCTAAGTAACAATGCCCACCGCCGACGTACCCGCCGTATGGCGTCGTCCCGTAGAGTCGGCCTTTCAAGTACGTCAAGCCGGCCATCGGATATAGCCCACTCGACTTGCCGTCGAAACGGTACAACACCGCCTCCTTGCCGCTGGTCGTGACCCTGAAGACGGTTCCGCAACCGAATGCGCCGGTCGTTATGCAAGCCGTGCCACCTGCCGAAGTCGTGCCGTAAAGCACGCCATTCGCATTGATCAACCCGCCGTCGGGCACGGCCGCGTCCGGAAGTGCTTTGAAGCGGTACAACGTCGTTACGGTGCCGCCGGTGGAAATCTTGTAAATGCTGCCCCGGCTCCAAAGTAGAGTACCGGTCGTGCCGTACAACGTTCCGTGAACGTCGAGTAGGCCGCCAGTCGGAAACCTTCCATCTGTCTGACCTTTGAATCGATGAAGCACCGTCTCAGAGCCGCTCGTCGTTATGCTATAAACGGTGCCGCATCCATCGGGAAAACCCGTGGTGCGGTCTCCGCAGTTCACGCCGCCCTGCGGGGTGACTCCATACAGCGTCCCGTTGACAGCGGTCGGGGGTGAGTCTGGCTCCGCGCCATCGGGAATACCCTTAAAGGCGTGAAGCACGCTCTCGGAACCGTTCGGGCTGATGCTAAAGACAGTTCCACAGCCGCTCGTATCGGTGCCACCGCCGCAGTAGCCGTAGCCGCCGCCCAAGAGCGTCGTGCCGTACAACGTGCTGTCAACCTGGATGAGCGCGCTTGCCGGATTCGCGCCGTCAGAACCGCCTTGGAAGCTATATAACAGTTTCTCGGAACCGCTGGTGCTGATGCTGAAAACCGTTCCGCAACCGTCGCCATTACATCCCGAACCACCGCCCCTGAGTGTCGTGCCGTAGAGCGTGCCATCGACGTCGATCAGCGGCGCATGAGGATATGCTCCGTCCGAGGCACCGCCTTTGAAGCGATAGAGCGTCGTCTTTACGCCGGCCGCGCTGACGCTGAAAACCGTCCCATAACCGCAGCGATCACGGTGACATGGGTGCGCCTCAGACGTCGTTCCATAGAGCGTTCCGTTGACGTTGAGCAAAGCAGACTGCGGATCGACCCCGCCGCCGTACTTACGGCCGAAGCGATGTAGCACTCGAAACGACGACGACGATGTGTAGTCAACGACTTGCGGCACCGCTGCCGACGGACCGATCGGCGGCTGCGATCCACCGCACCCTGCGAGCAATGCTGCGGTGACGCAGCTGCTTATTGCATGGTGGCTAAGATTCCAACGTCTCATGTGTGCTTCGCTCCTTGCTCACTGAACATTATGGTGCCTCGGCCTGATTCGCCGCATCGGTCATACCGCGCTGCCGGTCAAGGCGTTGTAACGGAGGCCGGACCTTCGGGCAGATGGTGTGGAGGCGACGGTGGCCGCGGCAGGTCGGTTGGCTGCGTCGGGCCTTTCTTGCGCTTTCCGCGTTCGGTCAGCTCGATGACGACGACGTAGAGCACCGGTACGATCGCCAGATTCATCACGGTCGAGACGAGCATTCCGCCCAAAACCGCCGTACCCAGCGAGATTCGCGACTGCGCGCCGTCGCCATGTGCGAAGGCAAGCGGCATGATCCCGAGGATGAACGCGATCGAGGTCATCAGGATTGGGCGCAACCGCGTAGCGGCGGCGTGCGCGACCGCTTCGACCGGCTCCATTCCCCGTTCGCGAAGCTGATTTGCGAACTCGACGATCAGAATTGCGTTTTTGGCCGCCAGCCCGATCAACATGACGTATCCGATCTGCGCGTAGATGTCCGACGACGTGATCGGAATCGGGACCGGATGTCCGGCGAGCTTCGAGTGGATGACGAAGCTCGCGAGCTCTGCCAGCCGACGAATGTAGATCGCCCCGATCGCCCCGAGCAGCGCGAGCGGCACCGCCAGCATGATCACAAACGGCGTGGATAGACTTTCGTACTGTGCGACGAGCACGAGAAAAACGAAGAGCAGGCCCATCACAAAGACGGCGATCGTCTGCGGTCCGCTTTGAACTTGCTGACGCGCGATGCCGCTCCAATCGTAGCCCATGCCCTTGGGCAGATTCGCTGCCACGTGTCGCCGGATCGCGTCGAGTGCCTCGCCCGAGCTGGCGCCCAGGCCGGGGTTGCCGTCGATCTCGTACGCATTGTACTCGTTGAAGCGCATGATCGCGACGTTGTCGGTCGCCAGCCGCGTCTTCAAAAACTGGCTAACCGGCATCATGTCGCCGTTGCCGTTGGCGACGTAGATGCGGGAGAGATCCGAGGGCGAAGTACGTTGGCCGGCCTTGGCTTGAAGCACGACTTGGTACGAACGGGTGCCGTAGTCGAAGAAATTCACAAAGGTCGAGCCCGTCGTGCCGTTGATCGTGTCGAAGAAGGAGCTCGGCGTTACGCCGAACGCAAGCGCTTTCGATCGATCGAACTCGGTGACCAGATACGTGCCGGTAAAGATCGTAGGGAAGCGAACTTGCTGCAGCTTCGGGTCGCGTCTCGCGTCGGTGAGGATTTTATTGCTAACCTTATCCAGCGTCCGCAGACCGAGATTGTTGATGTCTTGGATTTGAATCGAGAACCCGCCGGTCGAACCTAAGCCGGGAATCGCCGGAGGGTTGACGGGGTACGCCGTCAGGTTCGGAATCTTCAAAAACTGCTGATATAGATCGTACTGGACGGCGAGCGACGAGTTTGCCACACCGTGCCGCTCCGCGAGCGGGTTGAGCTGCAGGAACATCGTGGCCTGATTCGAGCTGTTGTTCGCGAAGCCGAAGCCGATTCCAGAGGTCACCGCCGCCACCTGCGGCATCTTGTGCATCATGTTTTCGAGCCGTTTCACGACGGCGGTGGTTTGGTCGATCGAGGCCTGAATCGGAAGCGTCACGAGGACGTAGAGCAGACTCTGATCTTCGTTGGGAAGAAACCCGGTCGGCGTGATCTTGAACATCAGGCCGAGCAGCGCGATTCCGGCGACGAAGGTTACAAGCACCAGTTTTTGGCGCCCGATCAGCCGAGGTACGAGGCGCCGATACCAACCCGTTAGGGCCACAAGCCGGTCGTTGAACCAGAGCATGAAACGGTTGCGCGTCGGTTCGGCGCCGTGTACGAGGAGGTAGGTCAGCACCGGAGCGAGCGTCATCGCCGTGAAGAGCGAGATTCCGATCGAGGCCGCCATCGTCAGCGCGAACTGCTGGAAGAGCAAGCCGGTCGTTCCCGGCAGAAATGCGACCGGAATGAAGACCGACATGAGCACGAGCGACGTGGCGACGACGGCACCCCCGATCTCTCGCATGGCGCGCACGGTCGCCTCGAACGGCGAACTCTTGTCGTCCACGATGTGGCGCACGATGTTCTCCAGTACGACGATGGCGTCATCGACGACCAATCCGGTTGCCAGCGTCAGGCCGAAGAGCGAAAGGGTGTTGATCGAAAAACCGAGCAGCTTCATCGCCGCGAACGTGCCGATCAGCGAGACGGGAATCGTGATAGACGGAATGATCGTGCTGTGCCAGCTCTGCAAAAAGATGAAGATGACGAGGACGACCAAGAGGATCGCGATCAGCAACGTAACCAGAACCTCCTTGATCGACGCGCGCACGAAGTCGGAGGTGTCAAAGGCGATTTTGTACGCGTAGCCGGCCGGCATCGTCTGCGCGATTTGCGCCATCGTCGTCCGGACGTTCTTTGAGATTTGGAGAGAGTTGGCGGTCGGCTCGCCGATGACCGCCAGTACGACGGCGGTTCGTCCGTTGTATCGCGCGGAGGTCACGTAGTTCTGCGCGCCGAGCTCGACCTGCGCGACGTCGCCGAGTCGCAGATAGCCGCCGTTCGCCTGCGCCTGCAGGACGATCTGCTTGAACTCTTCGGGCGTTTGGAGCCGGCCGTTGATCGAGATCGGAATCTGGAACGGTTGCGACCCGGTCGTCGGCGGTTGGCCGATCGAGCCCGGGGCAACGTCGGCGTTATTCTGTTTGATGGCGTTGAGAACGGTATCGACCGAGACGTTGTTGGCTTGCAGCTTGTGCGGATCGACCCAGATGCGCATGCCGTAGGTGCGATCGCCGAGCACTATCACCTGGCCAACGCCGGGCACGCGCTTGAGATTCTCGATGACGTTGAGGTCGGCGTAGTTGCTCACTGCGACGTCCGAGACGGCCGCGCTGGTGGAGAGCATCGCCACCGCAATCGTGATGTTGCCGGAGCTCTTCTGCACGCTCACGCCCTCGCTCTGAACGGCTTGCGGCAGTTGCGACAACGTGAGATCGACGCCGTGCTGGACGTTAGTCTGATCGGTCGTCGGATCGGTGCCGAGGGCGAAGGTGCACGTAATCACGCTGGTTCCGTTGGCGCTGGAGTACGACTGCATGTACTGCAACCCGTCCGAGCCGTTGATGTTGATCTCGAGCGGCGTCGTGACCGAGCGCATTACCATCGCGGCGGTCGCACCTGGATACTGCGACGTGACCGTCACCGTCGGCGGCGAAATCTGGGGGTACTGCGCGACCGGCAGTGCCGGAATCGTGATCAGGCCGGCGAGCAGCACGATGAAACTCATCACGGCCGCAAAGTGCGGACGCCGCAAGAAGAACTCGATCATGCGGCCGCATCCAGTGAGAGAACGGTTATTTCCTCCCCAACCGCCACCGATAGGCGTTCCACGTTGGCACGAATGCGTTCGGCGCGAAACCGCGTAAGCGCTTGCGATACGCGTAAATATAATCGGCGTTGAACAAGTAGAGCACCGGAACTTCCCGGGCTACGATTCGCCCGATCTGGCCGTAAAGCCGTTTGCGCGCGTTTAGGCCGGTCTGCGCGAGCGCCGCCCGTTCGAGACGATCGACCTGTAAATCGCACCAGCGCATGTAGTTCGAAGCTCCGCCGCATCCAAGCACCGAGGAATCGTCGGGATCGGCGCCCATCGTCCAGGGCACGTACGCAAGGTCGAAGTCACCGACTGCCAGCACCCCGGTGCGAGGAAGAAAGAGCTGCGCGTTGCTGACGGCTTTGATCGTGACGTCGACGCCGCGTTCGCGCAGCGATGCTTGAACCGACGTCGCGACGCGCACGCCGGTCGCAGTCTCGGGAAACTGCACGTAGACGAGATCGAGCGGGGCACCGTTACGCCGGCGCGCGCCGTCGGGACCGCGACGCCAGCCGGCGAGGTCGAGGAGCCGATCCGCGCCGCCCGGGTCGTACCCCGGCTGGCGCACCGAAGGATCGAAGGCCCACGAGAATTGCGGCTGGATCATGTTGGTCACCGGATAGAAGCCGAGCGTGATCTTTCGCGAGATCTCGTTGCGGTCGATAGACATCGCGATCGCGCGGCGCACGCGCACGTCGTCGAGCGGACGGCGCGCGGTGTTGAAGGCGAGGCCGGCGACCACCGCGGTCGGCACGGTGAGGAAAGCGAGATTCGGATCGCGGCGGACCACGGCGAGCTGCGCGGGGGCGAGCAGGTTCCAATCGAGCGCCCCCGATTGCAGCAAGAGCAAATTCGTCGAGGGGTCGGGGATCGTTCGAATCGAGAGATCTGCAACCGGCGGTGGGCCGCGCCAATAGCGAGGGTTCGCGGCGTAGTGCAGCCCCTCGCCGCGCCTCCACGAGACGAAGCGATAGGGCCCGTCGCCGACGACGGGCGCGGCGTTGAACGCAGCCCGAGCCAGCGGAGCCTCGGCGCTCAAGATATGAGACGGCAAAACGAACTGCGCCGAGGTACCGTACGAGAAATAGGTCATCACGGCCGGCGCCCAAGGCCGCGCCATGTGAAAGAAGACGGTACGCGGACCCTGAGCCGAGGCGCGGTCGATGAGCTCGTAGCCTTCGTGCGAGCGGACCGGATTACGCGGATCGAGGATTGCGCGTAAGGTGAAGAGGACGTCCTGCGCCGTGACCGGCCTGCCGTCGCTCCAGCGGACTCCCGCGCGCAGGCGATAGCGAATCGTCCGCCCGTCGGCCGAGATCCCGCCGTTGCTGCGGCTCGGGATTTCTGCCAGCAGCGCCGGCTGCGGGCGCCCGTGCGAATCGAGATCGATGAACGGCTCAAAGACCAGGCGAGCGGCCTGCAGCTCGACCGAGGCGGCGTCGGGAGTCAGGAAGAGCGGGTTGAGCGTGCGCGGGTCGGCGGCCAGGTCGAACCGGAGCGCCGCCGGCGCCGCCGGCTGGGCCGCCTTGGTGCAGCCGACCGCCAGCCCAAGCGTGAGAAAACAAGAAAACCATAAACCGAGGGTTGCCCCGAACGGATTTGTGGTGTTATTGTTACGAGGCCGAATATTGTTCGGCAAATCTGCTCCCATGACGAATATGGTGATGATTAACCACGAGCTGGACGAGCTCGACCTCCAACTCCTCGACGCGTTGCAACGCAACGCGCGATCGACCTTTACCGAGCTGGCCGCGCTGGTCGGGCTCAAGGCCCCGGCGGTCCACGACCGAGTGAAGCGACTCGAACAGCGGGGTTACATCCGCGGTTATTCGGCGCTCCTCGATGCCGAGCGACTCGGACTTCATTTGACAGCCTTCGTGAGCTGCTACACCTCACCCGACTGCGCGTACGACGATTTCACGCGACGGCTCAGCGAAATGCCCGAAATCTGCGAAGTGCACTCGGTCGCAGGCGAAGAGAGCTTCGTCTGCAAGGTCGTCACTCGTTCAACCCAGCATCTCGACGAGTTGCTCGCTCGGCTCAAGGCGACGCCGGGAATGGCGCGGACTCGTACCACGGTCGTGCTCAGCATGCCGTTCGAGCGCGGCGGCGTGACGGTCCGTTAGCGTGCAGATCTCGTACTCCCATCCGCTCGGAGCGCATCGGGTGCTCGAACCGGCCGGCGCCATGCCGCAAGATGCATGGCGAATCGACAACACTCCGGTCGCCCGCGAGAACGAGATACTCTGCGAGGTCAACGTACTCAACATCGATTCGGCGTCGTTTCGGCAGATCGCCGAGGTGTGCCATCTCGATCCTCGACGAATCGGCGAGCACGTAACGAAGACGGTTGGCGAACGCGGAAAGCAGCACAATCCCGTGACTGGAAGCGGCGGTATGTTCGTCGGGCGCGTGCTCGAGATCGGAAACGCGTTGCAGGGTAAAATTGACCTCCGTGTCGGCGATCGCATCGCGTCACTCGTCTCGCTGAGCCTGACGCCGTTGCACGTCGAAGCGATCGAAGAGGTTGACGTCGCGACTGGGCGGATCTGGGTGCGCGGCAAGGCGATACTTTTTGAGAGCGGAATTTGGGCGCGCCTTCCGGACGATATCGACGAAAACGTCGCGCTCGCGGTGCTGGACGTTGCGGGTGCACCCGCGCAAGTGCCGCGCCTGTGCTCGCAAGGGCAAACCGTCGTCGTGATTGGTGCCGCCGGTAAGAGCGGTTTGTTCTCGTGCGCACAAGCCAAGGCGTGTGTGGGGTCGACGGGGCGCGTGATTGGTCTCGTTCACGATGCGTCGGCGGAGCCGGCGCAGCTCTTAGTGCGAGCGGGATTGGTCGACGATCTGATCGCGGTCGATGCCCAGCGGGCGCTCGAGACGAGCAGCCGCCTCGAAGCCGTCGCTCCGGAGCTCGCAGACCTTGTGATCAACTGCGTGAACGTGCCCGGAACGGAGCTTTCCTCGATTCTCTGCACGCGTGACGGCGGAACGGTCTACTTTTTTTCGATGGCGACGTCGTTCACGGCCGCGGCGCTCGGCGCCGAGGGCATCGGCCGCGACGTCACGATGATCATCGGAAACGGCTATGCAAAAGACCACGCCGCTATCGCGCTGCAGACCCTGCGCAACCACCCGGACTTGCTCGCATACTTCAATGCGAAATACAAAAAAGGAACGACGACATGACCACCGCCAGCGCCATCCATCACCTCAAGCCACCCGCACCCCCAGAGCAGTTCGAGTACAAGAACCTCAAACAAGGTGAGTTTTGGCGTCATATTCCGGCTTATGCCGATGTCGACGAAGCGACGTTCCTGGACCATCTCTGGCAGTCGCGCAAGTCGGTTAAAACCGCCGAGGAGCTGCTCGAAACGATCCGCGAAGTCTGCTCGCCGGAGTTCTATCGGGATGCCGAAGCGGGATTCCACCAAGCCCCAATGGCAGTACGCGTCTCACCGTACGCGATTTCGCTGATCGACTGGAATGACCCGATCGACGATCCGATCAGGCGCCAGTTCATTCCGCTCGCCTCGACAGCACTGCCCGATCATCCGCGCCTGACCCTAGACTCGCTGCACGAGCAAGAAGACTCGCCGGTGCCGGGCCTCGTGCATCGTTACGTCGACAAGGCGCTCTTCTTACCGCTAAATGTTTGCCCGGTCTACTGCCGGTTCTGCACGCGCAGCTACGCGATCGGGCCCGACACCGCATACGTCGACAAGATTCCGCTGGCGAAGACGCCCAAGCAGTGGCACGAAGCCTTCAACTACATCGCGGACCGGCCCGAGCTCGAAGACATCGTGATCTCCGGAGGCGACGTCTATCAGCTTGCGCCCAAGAACATCGAGTTCATCGGCAACGCGCTGCTCGACATTCCGCACGTTCGGCGCATGCGCTTTGCCACTAAAGGCCCGGCGATCATGCCGATGAAGCTGCTCACGCACACTGAGTGGCTCGACGCTTTGACCTCGATCGTCGATCGCGGACGCAGGCTCGGCAAGGAGGTCGTCCTTCACACGCACTTCAACGCACCCGAAGAGATCACGTGGATCACCGAGAAGGCTATGCGCGTGCTCTTCGAGCGAGGCATCTTCACGCGCAATCAATCGGTTTTGATCCGCGGCGTCAACGACACGCGAGAGCGCATGCAGCTGCTCGTCAAGCGGCTCGGACACGTGAACGTTCACCCATACTACGTCTACATGCACGACATGGTCAAAGGCGTCGAGGAGCTGCGCACCACGATCGCGACGGCCACCGACACGGAGAAGTTCGTGCGCGGCAGCACCGCCGGCTTTAACACGCCGACCTTCGTCTGCGACGCGCCGGGCGGCGGCGGCAAGCGCGACGTGCACTCGTACGAATACTACGATCGCGAAAACGGCATCGCCGTCTATGCGGCGCCGAGCGTCAAGCCAGGTAAGGCCTTCGTCTACTTCGACCCGATCGATCAGCTCTCGCCGGCAGCGCGCGAGCGCTGGCACGAGCCGGAGATCGCCGACGAAATGATCCGCCGAGCGATCCAGCACGCCGATATCGGGGAGAAGCAGCTCGTTTTAGCGTAGCCCAAAGAGAAGGAGAGGTCATCAATGCATACTTCGGCAGTTCGCAGCAGACTCGCCTTAACGACGCTTGCGGTCTTGGTATTCGCTGCGCCCATTGCGGCTCGGGCCGATCTGCCGCCGCTGATTCCGCGCGCCGTGCTATTTGGGAACCCTCAAAAAGCCTCACCGGCGATTTCACCGGACGGAACGCTGCTGGCTTACCTCGCGCCGTACAATGGGGTGCTCTCGATTTGGGTGCGCACGATCGGCAAGAGCGACGACCGCGTCGTCGCGACGGACCCGGCGCGTCCCATCCGCAACGTCGTTTGGCAGCCCGATGCGAAGCACGTGCTCTACGAGCAAGACAAGGGCGGCAACGAAAACTTTCACGTCTATCAGGCGAACATCGCGACCAAAGCGACCCGCGATCTTACGCCTTTCGGCGACAAGGTCCGATCCGACATCGAGAGCGTCGACCCGCGTTTTCCCAACGAGATCCTGGTCACGTCGAACAAGCGCGACCCCAACGTCTTCGACGTCTATCGAGTTAACGTCATGACGGGCGTCGCGACGCTCGATACGCAGAATCCGGGAAGCGTCGGCGGCTGGGCGGAGGACAACAACCTCGTCGTCCGCGCCGCGCTGCAGAATAACTCCGACGGATCGAACGAGATCTTGGTTCGTCCGAATGCATCGTCTCCGTGGCACTCGCTGCTGAAAGCATCGGCCGACGACCAGATCGCACCGGTGGCGTTCAGCGCGGATAATCGTTCGCTCTACGTTTCGTCGAGCGTCAGCACGAACTCGGCGCGCCTACTGCTCTACGATTTGAGCAGCGGTCAGTTCACGGTCGTAGCCTCAGACCCGACCTACGACGTCGGAGGCCCGCTGATCGATGCAGAATCCAGAAAACTGGCCGCCGTTTCGTTCGAGCGCGACCGATCCGAGTGGGACGTGCTGGATCCATCGTACGAAGCCGATTTTGCGGCACTGCGGCAACTGCACCCCGGTGACTTCGGGTTCCTTAGCAGCACCGCCAACGGCCGGCGCTTGATCGTCAACTACGTCGTCGACGACGGGCCGGTTTCTTATTACTCGTACGACCGCACCACGAAGCAGGGAACGTTTCTCTTCGTCTCACGCCCGGCGTTGCTGAACTACAAGCTCGCCCCGATGCAGCCCATTACCTACACGGCGAGCGACGGGATCACGATTCACGGTTATCTCACGCTTCCGGTCGGAGTTCCACCGAAAAATCTTCCGATGGTGTTATACGTGCACGGCGGTCCATGGGCACGCGATCTGTGGGGTTACACCCCCTACGTGCAGTGGCTAGCCAATCGCGGTTATGCCGTTTTACAAGTGAACTTCCGCGGCTCAACCGGCTACGGGAAGAGCTTCCTCAATGCCGGGAATCGCCAATGGGCCGGCGCGATGCATCAGGATCTCATCGACGCCAAGCACTGGGCGGTCGCCCAAGGGTACGCCAATCCGTCCAAGGTCGCGATCATGGGCGGCAGCTACGGAGGCTACGCGACGCTTGCGGGTGTCACGTTCTCGCCCGATGCCTTCGCGGCGGGCGTCGACATCGTCGGGCCGTCGAACTTGAATACCCTGCTGCAAGCGATTCCGCCCTACTGGTCGACGGTCCGCGCGACCTTTGCCTTGCGGATGGGAGACACGGTCGATTTTCTGAACTCGCAATCGCCGCTCTTTTTGGCCGATAAGATCAAGGTCCCACTGTTGATCGGGCAGGGTGCAAACGATCCGCGCGTTAACAAGCGCGAGAGCGACCAGATCGTCGCCGCGATGCGCAAGAACAACGAGCCGGTCGAATACATCGTCTTTCCAGACGAGGGTCACGGCTTTGCGCGCCCGGAGAATACCCGCCGCTTCAACGCCGCCGTGGAAGGTTTCTTAGGGAAATATCTGGGCGGACGCGTCGAGCCGGCGGGACCCGACGAGAGCGTTACGGCCTTCGAGCACTGATTCGCTCGTCGTAACTTACGCACGTAGATTTGCAAACAACATCACGGGGCCGGCGGGACGCAGCGTCACTAACGGAGCGACGCGCACCGGCGGCCCGGGTGCCGGCGTAAAGCTAAACCGCTGCAGCAGCGTTCGCAATACGATCGCGGCTTCGTGGCGAGCAAAATCTTCGCCGATACAGCGTCGCGCACCGGCGCCGAACGGGACGTACGCGAAGGGCGGCGGCTCCGCACCGAGCCAACGGTCCGGATCGAACTTGTCAGGATCGGGAAAGTTATCTTTACGGCGATGTAAGAGAAGCGGCGCTAGAAAGACCGTCATCTTCGCCGGAATGCTGGTCCCGTCACTCAACGTTACCGCGCGCAGCGATTCACGGCCGATGATCCAGGCCGGCGGGTAGAGCCGCAAAACCTCCTTGATGAGCCGATCGATGTAGTCGCGATCTCCTGAACGCGCGGCGTCGCCCGCAAGCGCGTCAATCTGCGGATGCTGCGCCAAGAGATAGAGCGCCCACGTCAACAAGTTCGCGGTCGTTTCGTGACCGGCGATGAAGAGCGTCATGATCTCGTCGCGAACCCTACGACTACGCTCCGCCTCGCGAGGCTCGGAGTCGCTGCGCTGGGGATGGCACGACGGTGTTTCCGCTTCATCAGCGGCGAGGAGTAGTGAAAGTGCGTCGGTGCGATCGCTGCCGTCGCGCCGCCTGCGGGCGATCAGCGCGTAAATGATCGCGTCGAGCACGCGACGCGCGTGCCAGAAGCGCCGCGTGCTGCGTAGCGGCAGCCGCTGGCGGAGCGCGCCGAGCGGCGTGAGCATCGCAGGAAACTCGTTCATCATCAGGTGCAGCGCCTCCGCAACCGCCTGCGCAGAATCGCTCTCGTCGCTGCCAAAGAGTGTCTCGCTGGCGATGCGAAGCGTCAGCCCGGTCATTGCCGCGTGCGCGTCGAAAGCACCAGGACGCAGTCGCTGCGTAAACTCAAGCGCGTCGCCCTCCATTATTCGCGCGTACTCTGCGATGCGCTCGCGGTGAAAAGCCGGCTGTACGACGCGTCGCATCTGCCGATGGAGCGGATCTTCGCTCGTTAGCAACCCGTCGCCGAGCAGCAACCGCAACACCCGCGTGCCGAGCGATTTCGAGAAGGCGTGCTGCTGGGTAACCAAGACATCCTTGATCAACGCGGGATCGTTGATGAAGACGTAGCCGCGCCATGGCAGCGAAAAAGCGACCACGTTGCCGTAACGCGCGCCGATTGCGCTCAAGAAATCGGGGAACCGCCGAAACGGCACGGGAAGCAGCCCGCGCAGTGTGGCGATGCGACCTGGCCCTGGTATCTTATTTCGCATGGACTGCCTCGTACGTCAAGACGTCGCCGAATCGGCAGGCGACCCGATACTCGCCGCGGGTAACTTCCCGGCTAATTTTTGGCCATAGACGCACTTGATTGGGGTCGCTCGAAAAATCGGCGGCGTACACGAGATACTGGACGCCATCAGCCCGATCGATCGTCGCGCGAGGCCGCTGCGCCGCGACCGCGGAGAACCATTCATCGTAGGTTGCAAACGATGCGGTCTTCGGAACACAGCCGATCGCCCGGCGCGCATCGCCCAAGTCGTGATAGTACGGATGCAGGTAGTGCAGCGGGTGCATCGGATCGAAGGCGATGAGAAAGACGACGCAGAGAACGCCTGCGACCGCCGTGACGCGCGCCGCGGAGCGACCACCGGCACGGCGCGCTAGCGAGGCGACGCCGGCAATCGTCGCGACGAGCAACCACGGAATCCAAAGAGCCGCGTAGTGATCTCCCATTCGCCAGACGTACCCGGAGTTGGCTAGCAGCACGATCGCGGCGCCGGGCAGCGCCAGCAGCACCCACCACGAACGCAACGGCAGAAAGGCAAGCGGCACCAGCGCCTCGAGCACGTAGGTCAGGCGTCCAAAGGTGAAAATTGCGCGCGCGAACTCTAGCGGGTGCACGATCGGTGAGACGATCAACGCGAGCGGACCGTCGGCAAATGGGTACACGTAAAAGTGGCTTGGAACCCATCCTCCCAACCGCGGCGTGACGACCGCATAATACACCGCCAACGCCGCCAACGCCCCGGCGGTCAGCGCCGAGCCGGCGATCGCGAGGCGGCGCGGAACGCTCGCGACGCCATCGAGCAAGCCGCGACCCTCCTTCGATGAGCTCAGGATGACAGGGCGTGGTTTGTGCAGCGCGATCGCGATCAGGACGATCCCAAAGACGACGAGCGTCAGCGCAACGTCCTCGCGCAACCCGATCGCGACAATCGCGCAGGCCGCAAACCAAATCCAGCGCCCCCGGTCGGCAGCGAGAACGAGCCCCAGCGCGAGCGGCGTGAAAAGCCCCAGCTCGTGAAACTCGTCGAAGCCCAGCGCGAGCAGCGGCGGATAGAGCAGCGTGAGCAAGCCGAGACCATCAGCAAGCCGCGTCTCGACGTACGGCCGTGCAAGCGATGCGACCAGCGGCGCGCACGCGACCGTCGCCGCGGCTTGCACGAGTTGGAGCGGCAACGCGCTGCGCGTCACGGCGACGAATGGCCAGAGCAACGCGAGCGACGGAGACCAATGATAGCGAAAATGCGATCCGGCTTCCACGCCGTTGCGCATGCCACCGAACGCGTCGGCGACGATCTGCGCGAAGGTGCCGGTATCGGAGCCGTAGGTCCAGAGCTTCGCCCGCACCACCGCGAGCGCCGCGAGCACGACGAACTCGATACCGCACCAGAACCAAAGATTCACCTGCAGGCTCCGAGCGGCGCTTCGACCAAGCGCGCGAAGCGATGAGTACGAATTTGCGTCTTCTGCGGCTCCCACGAGGGCAACGACCCCTCGTACGCGCAGGTCGCGCGCAAAACCGCCGAGGCGATCGTCGCCGGAGGCTACGGCGTCGTCTACGGCGGCGGCGGAATCGGTCTGATGAAGGTCGTCGCCGACACGGCACTGGAAGCCGGCGGCGAGGTTATCGGCGTCATTCCGCACGCGCTGGCGCGCACCGAACAGGCCCACCAAGGTTTGACCGAGCTTCACGTCGTCGACACGATGCACGAGCGCAAAGCCCTGATGGTGGAGCTCAGCGACGCATTCGTTGCCCTCCCCGGCGGTTACGGCACGATGGACGAGTTCTGCGAAGTGCTGACCTGGCGACAGCTTCGAATTCACGACAAGCCGATCGGACTTCTCAACTACCGCGGCTATTACGACGCATTACTGGCGCTCTTCGACTCGATGGTCCGCGAGGGCTTCATCGGTCCGTACACGCGCAGCCTCTTTGTTGACGCACCGACGATTGAGGAACTCCTCGCAATGATGTTCGCAACGAAGAACTTGCCATAAGTGCGTAGCCGTGTCGCCCTTCGCCCTTCGACTGCGCGCCTGCGGCGCTCCGCTCAGGGTGACACGGTGGGTGGCGCACTACTCAGGGTGACACGAAGCTCAGGGTGACACGAAGCTCATGGTGACGTGGCGCAGCTGATCTACTCGGAGAGGGCGGTGGAGACGATGCGCTCCTGCTCGACCGCGTGCTGGCCGGCGTACCCTTCGCTAGGACTGGCACGGTAGCCGCGCCCGATGTACTCGATGTCGAAGCCGTCGCGCTTTCCTTCGAGCAGCCGCCGGCGCACGAAGGCGCGCGCTCCCATGTTCTTGGGCTCCTCTTGCACCCAGACGATCTTCTTCAAGCGCGGATAATCGCCGATCAATCGATTGATATCGCCGACGGGTAACGGCGCGAGCAACTCGATGCGCGCGATCGCCGTGTGCTTGAGCGCTCCGTAGGCGGCGTGACCGATCAGATCGTGATAGATCTTTCCGCTGCAGAGAATCAGGCGGTCGATCTGCTCGCGGTCGAGTGGGCGCGGGTCGTCGATCACCGGCGCGAAGCCGCCTGCGGCCATCTCGTCGAGCTTGCCGGCCGCGCTGTCGGTCCGCAGGAGCGACTTCGGCGTCATAACCACGAGCGGCACCGCGATCGGCGAGCGCGCCTGCAGGCGCAGCAAGTGATAGTAGTTGCTCGCGATCGACGGCGAAGCGACGCGCAAATTTCCTTCGGCGACGAGCTGCAGAAAACGTTCGAGGCGCGCGCTCGAGTGCTCCGGACCGCCGCCCTCGTAGCCGTGCGGAAGGAGCAGCGTCAAGCGCGAGGTTTGACCCCATTTCGCTTGTCCCGCTGCGATGAACTGGTCGATCACGATTTCCGCCCCGTTGACGAAGTCGCCATACTGCGCTTCCCACAAATCCAACGCGTCGGGCTGCTGCGTCGAGTATCCATACTCGAAGCCGACGCAGGCATATTCCGAGAGTGGGCTGTTGTGAATTTCAAATGAGGCTTGGCTCTCCGAGAGATGCTGCAGTGGAATCCAGACCGCGTCGGTAGCTGTGTCATGGAAGACGGCGTGGCGGTGGCTGAAGGTGCCGCGCTCGGTATCCTGACCGCTGAGCCGAATCGGCGTCCCGGTCGTGAGCAGCGACGCGAAGGCCAGCGATTCAGCCGTTCCCCAGTCGACCAGGCCTCGCTCGGCGATCGTGGCGGCGCGACGTTCGAACTGCGTGCGCAGCTTGCGATTGAGCGTGAAGCTCTGCGGTACGCTCGTCAGCGTCTCGCTCCAGGCGACGAGCGCGCTGCGCTCGACCGGCGCCAACGCGGTGCCGTCGAACGTGTTGCTGCCCGAGATCTTGCGCCCATGGATGTGCGACGCGAGCGCGCCCTTGACGGCGCGGCGCACCTGACGAAGGCGTTCGGTCGCCTCTTCCACCATCGCTTGCGCCTGTTCCGTGGTGAGGACGCCCTGATTGACGAGCTTATTGGCGAAGAGCTCGCGCACGGTCGGATGGTTCTTGATTCGCTCGGCCATCTGCGGTTGCGTATATGCCGGTTCGTCCTGCTCGTTATGACCGAAACGCCGGTATCCGATCAGATCGATCAAAACGTCGCGGCCAAAGGCGCGTCGGAAATCGATGACCAGGTGAACGGCGGTGATGCAGGCGTCGACGTCGTCCGCATTGACGTGCACGATCGGAACGTCGAAACCCTTCGCTAAGTCCGAGGCGTAGCGCGTCGAACGCGCGTCGGCCGGATCGGTCGTGAAGCCAATCTGGTTGTTCGCTATCAGATGAATCGTACCGCCGGTCTCGTAACCGGGAAGCGATTGGAGATTGAAAACCTCCGAAACGATGCCTTGCCCGGTAAACGCGGCGTCGCCGTGAATCAGAATCGGTACCGCTCGCCGGTAATCTTGCGTGGGTGTTCCGTGCGAATGATCGGTCTGCAAGGCGCGGGCGCTGCCTTCGACCACCGGGTCAACGGCCTCGAGATGGCTCGGATTGTGCGCCAGCGTTACCTGAATCGTCTTGCCCTTCGAGGTCATAAACGTGCCGGTCGCGCCGTGGTGATACTTGACGTCACCCATCACGTCGTCATCGCCGAGGTTCCCGCGGTATTGGGCGGCTTCGAACTCGGTCATCACTTCTTCGTACGGAAGATTGACGACGTGCGCGATCACGTTGAGGCGTCCGCGGTGCGCCATCCCGAGTACTGCGTCGCCGACGCCGTCATCGGCGAGCATGTCGAGCATCTCCTCGAGCATCGGCACCATCACGTCGAGACCCTCACCCGAGAAGGTCTTCTGTCCCAAGAACGTCTTGCGAACGTATTGATCGAAGGCCTCGACTTGCGTCAAGCGTTCGAGAAAGTCGATCTGGCGTTGCGGCGACTCTTTGATCTTGTTGCGCCCCGACTCGATGTAGTCGCGCAGCCAGACTCGCTGTTCGGCATTGGAAATGTGTTCGATTTCGTAAGCGATGGTCGAGCTATACGTTTCCCGCAGGCGAGGCAAGATTTCGGCGAGCGTACTCCCGGGCAGCTTCACCCGCAAGACGCTCGCGGGAATCGCGCTCTGCAGCGCCGGGGTCAGACCATATGTCTGCGGCAAAAGCGAAGGATCCCCGACCGGCTCGGCGCCGAGCGGATCGAGGTGCGCCGCTAGGTGGCCGTGCCGCCGGTAGGCCGAGACGATCGCCATGCCGGCCGCGACAGCGCGCATCATTTCGTCCGACGGCTGGGTAGCGGCGGCGCCGACCGGCGCGAACGCAACCTGCGGTACCGCCGCAGCTTGCAATCCGAGCGACGCGAAGATCGCCTCGTAAAAGCCGTCTCGTCCTTGCAGCAGCTCGTCGACCCGACGCAGATATTCGCCCGATTGCGCGCCTTGAATGACGCGGTGATCGTAGGTGCTCGTGATCTGCATCACGCGCGCAACGCCGAGCAGACGCAGCGACTGCTCGTTAGCACCGCCGAATCCGGCGGGATACCCGATCGCGCCGGTCGCGATGATCGCGCCCTGCCCCATCATCAGGCGCGGCACCGACGCGACCGTTCCGATGCCGCCCGGATTGGTCAGCGTAAACGAGGCGCCTTGCAGATCGTCGGCGACGAGCTTGTTGTCGCGCGCTTTGCCGACCAGCTCTTCGTACTTGCCGCGAAACGCCGCAAAGTCGAGCGCATCGGCATCGCGGATGACCGGCACGACCAACGAACGCGTACCGTCTTTGCGCTCGGTATCGACCGCGAGGCCGAGATTGATGCCGGGTTCGAGCCGCGCCGCCGCGCCGGTTTCGTCGCGCCGGAAGGAATAGGTGATGAACGGGAGCTCGCGCGCGGAGCGTACGAGTGCGAATGCGATGATGTGCGTGAACGAGATGCGCTCGGTACGTCCCGCAGCCCTGACGGCACCGTTGAGTTCCTTGCGCCGCGCGTCGAGCACGTCAACTGGGATGCTGCGAAAGCTGGTCGCCGTCGGAATCGAAAGGCTCTGCTCCATGTAGGCGCTTAAGGCGGCTGCAGGCCCTTTCAGCGGAATGACCCTCGCGTTAGGTGGAATCGGCCCTTCGCTCAAGGCGGGCTTTGCGGGAACGGCCGGCGGCGCGGTGCGCTGCGCGCTCTGTGCTTGATCGAGCACGTCGGTACGCAAGATCAAGCCGTTCGGTCCCGACCCGCGTATGCGCGCGAGATCCAGCCCAAGTCGCTCCGCGATTCGGCGCGCAGGCGCATCGGCAAGCGGCTCGCCGTCGGAAGGCGGCGCGGCGCGCGGCGCCGGCGACGGTTGCTGCGGCGCCTTCGCGCCATTTCCGGGAGCAGCAGCGACCGCGCCGCCACTTTTTGAGGAATCGATCTCGGCAAGCGCCGCGCCGACCGCGACGGTTTGGCCTTCCCGCGCGAGGATTTTGGTTACGACGCCCGATGCGGTCGCCGGAACCTCGACGTCGACCTTATCGGTCGTCACCTCGACGAGCGGATCGCCCTCGGCAACGTACTCGCCGACGCGCTTGCGCCACTCGACGATCGAGCCTTGGGTGACCGATTCGCCCATTTCGGGAAGCGTCACGCTGACCAGCGTCTGTTCCAAAGCAGGCTTCATCTTATCTTTAGGAGGTTCCGGGGCCTACGACATTGCCTGCGGCTAAAAGTACTTGGCTGGAAGGGGAGGCATCGACTCGACTACATTCTTTCGAAAATGCGGACGCGGATGGCTCAGCACGAATGCCGCAACGTCGTAGGCCTGATCGAGCGAGAGCGTGCCCGGTGCGTTCTTCGGCATGTTGTAACGGATGAAGCCGGTCATCCGATCGATGTGCGCCATGCCGGCGCCGTCGTTGAAGGAGCGGGCGCCCCAGAGCGGCGGGAAGATCCCGGAGATTCCCTGCCCGTGGGCGCCGTGACAGCTCGCGCAGTTCGTCGCAAAGGACGCTGCGCCGCGCGCCGCGTCCGGTGACGCGGTGGGCAGCGGCTGGATGTAACGGTCGGATGCCGGCTGCTTCGCACCGATCGGAGTTCCTCGCGAGAGCCACGCAACGTAGGCGACCAGCGCGATCATCGGTTTACTGTTATAGGCGGGCGCTCGGCCGTTCATGCTATAGAGAAAACATTCCGCGATGCGGTCCTGCAGGGCGATCACGCGGTGCGCGCGTTTGTTCCATTGCGGAAAGCGCGCGTAAGTACCGACGAAGCTTCCGCCGCGCAGCTGCGTGCCGGCGGCGATGTGGCAGTCGGCGCATTGCATATCGGCGCGCACGAATCGCTTCATCAAACGATGGGTCTTTACCATGATAGCGTGACCGTCGGCGATCGACTTGCCGACCGGTCCGCTCGGAAGTGCGTGCGGATCGTAAAGCGCTTGGGCGTGGTGTGAAGCCCCCCCGGCACACGCACCGAGCGCGAGCGCGAACGTCGTTCCAAATAGGCGGCGTTTCACAGCGGCGTCAGATATGCGTAGCCGTATCTACTCTGCAGCACCGCGATCGTTGCGACCATTGACGGCACGACGAGCGCGCCTGCAATCAAGTGCGCGAGGATGTCGCCGGCAACGTCGGTTGCAGTCATGCCGGCCGGCGCAAAACCTCGCTTCACGATCGCACGTGCTTGCTCCTCAACCGCGGTGTGACACGTTAGAACGATCATGCCCCGGCGCTGCAACGTCGCGATCGAGGTATCCTGGTACATGCTCGCATCGTCGTCCGGATCCGCATGCGGATCGAACGTCGCGCGCTCGTTCACGTAGACGTTGGTGAGGACCGGCTGGCCGGCCGCGTCGCGAAGCTTCAAAAACTCTCCGAGCCGGTATTTCTGCCAAACGTAGTCACTGTAGCCATAGACCGACGAGGGGCCGTGACCCGCGAGCGCGATCGCAATCGTGCCGGCCGGATAGCCGAAGCCGAACTGCAACCCGTTGAACGAGTTCTTGACGCTGCCGAGCACCGCGGGCTCGAACGTAACGGCCTCGTAGAGCTGGCGTATCTGCGCCGTCCGGCCCACGACCGCCGCGAAAGATTGCTCGTCGAAGTCGGCACGTCGCTCGACCCGATGGACTCCGCCCGGGACCGCCGCCTGGGCTAACGCCGGAGCGGCAGCGACCGAGACGGAGCTTGCCAAGAAGAAGCCTCTTCTATTCATCCCGCAAGCATACACCAAACAGCCGTTCGAGGATTTGACGGCGGCACCGGTCAACTGACCCCAAGATGAGCGGAACGGAGATCGATCCCACCGCAGCGGGGTCCGAAAGCTTCAACCGGCGCGTCTTCGTGGGCATTTCCGCAGCTGCGACGCTGGCCGCATCGGCGGCGGCCGCGTCCGCGCAAGAGCAACTCGGCCAGCCGCATCCGCCGTTGGTAGCCGAGAGCGATCCGGCGATCACCGTCGAGCACGTCAAGCTCGAGCGGCCGGACACGGTGGTCCCCGCTTACGCCGCATGGCCGGCCGCGGCCGGACCGGGCACTCCTTCGGTCGTGGTGATCATGCACGTCTGGGGCGTCGACACGTCGATCCGCGATGTCGTGCGTCGTTACGCGAAGGCCGGCTTTGCCGCGATTGCCCCAGATCTCTACGCGCGCTACGGCGCGCCGAGCGGCGACGGCTCGACGGATTACACCATCTTTCGCCCGTACTCGAAGCAGCTCGACCGGACGATCTACACCGGCGACATTCGAGCCGCCGCACTCTGGCTCTCCACGAAGTTTCCGGGCACGAAAATCGGTCTCACCGGTTTCTGCATGGGCGGTCATATCGCGTGGAACGCCGCCCTTGACGACACCAATCTGTTTTCGGTCGTCGCTCCATTTTACGGAGCGGTCGCCGGCGTCGACCCCAAGGCGATCGCGATCCCGGTCTGCGGCAGTTTCGGCGGCCGTGACACCGGCATTCCCGCCGCCGACGTTCGGGCATTCGCGGCGGCGTTAACGGTACCCAACGATGTCCGCGTTTACGACGAAGCCGGACACGCGTTCTTCGACGATCAACGCGCTTCGTACGTTGCGTCGGCGGCGGCCGACGCGTGGAAACGTACGCTGGCGTGTTTCGATAAGTACTTGCGCGGAGCGACGAAGTGATCGTCGTCGAAGCGCTCGCGCTCTTTCTCTTCGGCTGCGCGCTCGGCGGCACGCTCGCGTGGCTTTCGGCGCGCTCGCACCAAGAGAAAGCGATCGAAGCGCTCTTGGAGCGCACCAAGAACGAGCTGCGCGAAGCGACGGCGACGCGCGCCAGCGAGCGCGTCGGCGAACTCGTCTCGCCGGTCGCCCAGAAGCTCGGCGAGTTCGACCGGCTCCTCGGCGAGCTCTTAGGGCGCACCAATCAGCTCGAGAGCGCTACCCAGAACCTGACGACGCAGACCTCGACGCTGGTGAGCGCGCTGCGCAATCCGGCATCGCGCGGCAAGTGGGGCGAAATGCAGCTGCGCAACGTCGTCGAGAAGGCCGGAATGCTCTCCTACTGCGACTTCGTCGAACAGCAGACGGTCGCGCTCGAAGAGGCGCGCGGGCGACCGGACATGACGGTCAATCTCCCGGGCGAGCGCTGCGTCTTCGTCGATGCCAAAGCGCCGCTCGACGCACTGCAAGCCGCGCTCGAGGCCACCGACGAGACGGCTCGCAAACGGCTGGTCAAGCAGCATGCCCGCGCCTTGCGCGATCACGTCGACCAGCTTGCGCGCCGCGGCTACCAGACCGCGCAGGGCTCCGCGGATTTCGTGGTGATGTTCGTCGCGGGCGAAGCCTTCCTCGGCACCGCCTGCAGCGAGGATCCCGCACTCATTGATTACGCGCTCGACAAAGGCATTCTCGTCGCAGGTCCGCTCGCGCTCATCAGCCTGCTCCGAAGCTTCGCGATGGGCTGGCAAGCGTTGCGCCAGGAAGAGAACGCAAAACGGATCGCGACGATCGGCAAAGTTCTCTACGAGCGCGCGATCAAATTCTCCGAGCACCTGCTCGAGGTACGCAAGCACCTCGAGCGTTCGGTCACTGCCTTCAACGGCGCGGTGAGCTCTTACGAAACGAAGCTGCTGCCGCAGGGACGCAAGCTCAAGGATGAAGCCGCGCTCTCCGGCGACGAGATGGCCGAGCTTCCTCCGATCGACGTCGTGCCTCGAACCGTTACCGCGCTCGATACCGGTTCGAGTGCGAAACGCTTACCGCGCTCGCAGCAGCTCTTCGCCAAAGACGACGCCGTATAATCCCTACTGCTTTGAGGAGTGATCCGCTTCCCACGCTTTGAGCGCCGTCAGCGTGTTCTCGACGTGTTGCGACGGATCGAGACTCGTATACGTGTAGACGATCGTTCCGTCGGGCGCGATCACGTATGACGTGCGGTTGGCGTACTGCGGGTGCTGCGACAGCACGGCGTCGTATTCTTTCATGACGGTCTGATCGGTGTCGGCCGCCACCGGAAACTTGCTGCGGCACTCGCTTACCGAGAACTTCTGCAGCGTATCGAGCTGATCGTGCGAGACCCCGATGACCGTCGCGCCGAGCGCCTTGTATTGATCGCTCGCGTCGGCGAACTCGTGGGCTTCGATCGTGCATCCTTTCGTAAATGCGGCCGGATAGAAGTAAAGTACGACCGGCCCTTTCTTCAACGCGTCCGCGAGGTTGAAGGTAAAGACGTTGCCGCCTTGCGTGGCCTGCAGGGTGAAGCCGGGCGCTTTGCTCCCGGTCGAGAGCGCGGCAAATGCCGGCGCCGTCAGGCAGAACGCGACGATCGCGGCGAGCAGCGGAAGATGCATCCTCATCTCTGTGGTCCTTTCTACAACCCCATTAGGCGTGCGAGAATCAGGCGCTGGACCTCATTGGTTCCCTCCCCGATCTCGTTGATCTTCTGATCGCGGTACATTCGGGAGATCGGGTATTCGTCCATGAACCCGTACCCTCCGTGAATTTGGAGGGCGTCGTTGACGACGCGGTGTGAGAGCTCGCCCGCGAAGAGCTTCGCGAAACTCGCGGCCTGGACGTAGTCGCGGCCTTGGTCTTTCTCCCAGGCGGCGCGTAACATCATCAGTTTAGCGTGCTCGATCTCGGTCAGCATGTCGACCAGTTTGAACGAGATCGCCTGAAACTTGCTGATCGGCTGGCCGAATGCGTGCCGCTCGCGCGCGTAGGCGAGCGCCTCGTCGTACGCGCCCATGGCAAGCCCGATCGAAAGGGCCGCGACCGAGATGCGCCCGCCGTCCAGAATTGAAAGAAACTGCCGGTAGCCCTCGCCGCGGGGTCCCAGCAAGTTTCCTTCGGGCACCTCGGCGTCGGCAAAGGAGAGTTCACGCGTGTCCGACGCACGCCAGCCCATCTTCGCGTACTTTCGGCTGCGGGTGAATCCCGGCGTATCTTGCGGCACGATAACGTTCGAGATCTCGCGCGAGCCGTCCGCGCGGCGTCCCGTCACGGCGGTAATCGTCGTTCCCCCCGTGATTTCGGTCCCGGAGTTGGTGATGAACGCCTTGGTGCCGTTGATCACCCACTTTCTGTCGCGCAGCTCCGCCCTGGTCTGCACGTTCCCGGCGTCGCTGCCGGCACTCGGCTCGGTGAGGCCGAAGCCCCACAAGCGCTCGCCGCGCGCGAGCGGGACGAGATACTCTTGCTTCTGGGCTTCGGTTCCGAAAAGATAGAAGGGCGTCGCGCCGAGCGAGACGTGCGCGGCCATCGTGATCGCCGTCGAGGCGTCGGCGCGCGCGATCTCCATGACCGCGAGCGCATAGCTCACCGTGTCGCCCCCGGCGCCGCCGTACTCTTCGGGGAAAGGCAGCCCCATGAAGCCGAGCTCGGCCATCTTCGCGATCAACTCGTATGGAAATCGTTCGTTGCGATCCATCTCTTCGGCGCGGGGCCGTACCTCGTCGCGCGCAAACTCGCGCGCGAGGCTCTGGACGGCCTTTTGCTCGTCGGTTAAATCGAAGTCCATGGCAAAGGTATAGCCGCGAGCTTCATTTAAACTCCTCTCCCGGCGATGATCTCCCTCCGCGGCGTTTCGCTTGTTTATCCGAATGGAGTCCGCGCCCTCGACAACGTTAGCCTCGAGATTGCAAAAGGCGATTTCGTCTTCCTTGTTGGGGACTCGGGAACCGGAAAGTCGAGTCTCCTTCGTCTTTTATATCGCGAAGCGAGACCGTCTACCGGTGAAATCGTCGTCGACGGCATTCGCGTCGATCGTTTGCGGCGCAGCCGCATACCGGCGTTGCGCCGCCATCTCGGGGTGGTCTTCCAAGACTTCAAGCTGCTTGTCGATAAGACGGTGTGGGAGAACGTCGCCTTTGCGATGCAGGTGACCGGAGCCCACACGCGCGACGTGATGCGCCAGGTGCCGCGGGTGCTCGATCTGGTCGGCCTCTCGCATAAGAGCCGCATGTACCCCAACGAGCTCTCCGGCGGCGAGCAGCAGCGAACCGCAATCGCCCGGGCGCTCGTCAACAATCCAAAGATTCTGCTCTGCGACGAACCGACCGGTAATCTCGACCCCGCCAACACCACGGAAATCACGGCGCTGCTGCAGCGCATCAATCTCAAAGGAACGACCGTCGTCGTGGCGACCCACAACCAAGCGGTCGTAGACCGCATGCGCCGGCGCGTCGTGCGCCTGGAAGACGGCCGCATAACGACCGACGAGGAGCGAGGCTACTACTATCTTGGACTCGGGCAAGGTCAAGTTCTTTCTGGGTGAGGTGCTGCGCAACTTTTCGCGCAACACCGGGATGCAGATGACGGCGATCGGCACGGTCGCGATCACGATCGTGCTGCTTGGCCTCTTTCTCTTCGTGCGCGCCGCGGTCGCGGATGCCGGCCGTCAGCTCCTCGATCAGATCGAAGTCTCCGCCTACCTGCACACGGACGTAACGCCCAGGCAAATAACGGCAATCGCGCACGCGCTAGCGGCCGATCCGCGAGTCGCATCGGTCCAGTTCGTTTCGAAGAAGCAAGGTTTGGCGGAGCTGCGCGCGCGGACGCAAGGCACGATCGACACCGCGTTGCTGACCGAGAATCCGTTGCCGGACAAGTTCCGCATCAAAGCTCGCGTTCCGGACGAGGTTCCAGCAGTAGCCGCGAACGTTCGCCGTTTGAGCGGGGTCAACAACGTCTACTACGGGCAGAAGATCGTCGCGCGTTTGCTGCAGCTCGGAGCGGTCCTGCGGCGGATCGGCATCGCGGTGATCGTCGTCTTCTTCGTCGTCGCCGGAATCATCATCTCAAACACGATTCGGCTTACGGTTTTCGCGCGGCGGCGCGAGATCGCGATCATGCAGCTCGTCGGCGCCACCAGCACGTACATTCGCCTGCCCTTCATTTTCGAAGGGTTGCTCGACGGTCTGCTCGGCGCGCTGGTCGCGATTGGATTGCTCGCGCTCGCGCGCGCCGAGCTGTGGCCGCGCCTGCTCGAGGCGCTCCCATGGGCCCAGCTCACGGTCTCGCCGGTCGACCCGCGCGTCCTGGCCGGCCAGTTGGCCTTAATCGGCGCAGCGATCGGATTCGTCGCGTCGTGGATCTCCGTCGGGCGTCACCTGCGTACGTAAGCGACGGATGCGCGTTCGTCTCGCCGTCATCGCCGTAGCGCTCGCAATCGTTCCGGCGCTCGCCGGCGGAACGACGATCGAGCAACGCATCGCCAACGAACGCGCCAAGGCTGCGCAGATTCAAGCCCGGCTTCACACCAAGCGCGCGGAGCTGCACACCGTAACGATGCACTACGACGATTTGCAGCGGCAGCTCGGCGAAACAAACGCGGCGATCGGTCAGGTCAGCGGCCGCATTGACTCGCTGCAGACGCAGCAGAGCTCGACGCAACGACGCATCGATTGGACTTCAATTCAGCTCGACGCGGCGCAGCGCTCGTTACGGCTGCACGACCAACTGCTCAAACGGCGGCTCGTCGACATCTACGAATTCGGCGACCTCACCTACTTTAACGCGCTGATCGGAGCCCGCTCGTTCAGCGAGTTCGTCGAGCGCTGGGAAGACCTGCGGCTGCTGATCGCCGCGAACGAACGGACGGTGCGAACGCGCAAAACCGCCGAGGAGCGGGTAGCCTCGATCGAAGCCGATCTCGAGCGAACCCGGCTCGCGCTGCAGCAAGAAGAAGCCGCCCAACAGGAGGCGCGTAGTCAGCTCGATTCGCTCGCGGGCGAGCGGAAGAACCTGGTGGAGCTTACGGCGGTTCGCCGGCGCAGCGTCGAATCGCAGGTCGCGCAGATAGAGGGACTTTCGGCCGCGGAGGAATCGGCGCTCGAGGGATTGATCCTCGAGCGCGAGCGTGAGCTCGCTGCGCAGCGGCGCGCGGCCGGCATTGCGGGCGGCGTCGAAAGCGGCGCTCCCGGCATGTTCTCGTGGCCGGTCACCGGAACGATCACCTCGCCATTCGGTTGGCGCACCAATCCCTTCGGCGGTGGTCCGGAGTTCCATCAGGGGCTCGACATCGCCGCCCCGATGGGTACTACGGTCACCGCCGCGGCGGGTGGCACCGTGATCATGGCGCAGTGGTATGGCGGCTACGGCAACTACGTTCTCATCGATCACGGCGCCGGCTACTCGACGGGCTACGGACACCTCTCGGCGATGTACGTCTCGAGCGGCCAGTCGGTCCAGCGGGGTCAGGCAATCGGCGCGGTCGGCTCGACCGGGCAGTCGACCGGGCCGCACCTTCATTTTGAGGTGCGGATTGCCGGTAAGCCTGTTGACCCCGCGCCCCGGCTCCATTAAGACTTAACGAGTAATCTCAAAGCCGAGCAACTCGTAGCCCGCCCAAGCGGGTATTGATAGAGGACAGATGAGCCGTTCCGTACGCCTCCTTTCGACCGTCTTACTCGTCGTCGCGATCGCCGCGGCGACCGCGGTCTTTATCAGCTACCGGTGGGGCCCGCTCGCGCGGCAGTCCGTGCTCGAGGTTGCCACGACCGGCGACTTGCGCGACCTCTTCGGGTCGAACGGGCCTCAGGGATCGATGCTGGTGGACATCGCGCTGCGCAAACTCGAAAGCGATTTCTACAAGCCGATCGACCCGCAGACGCCGCTTGCCGGCGAAAGCGCGAGTCTGCACACATTACTGAACGCAAAACGGGTCGAGAACGCGACGCTGCCAAGCTCGGCGGCGGAGGGCGATCCGCGGCTGGACGGCGAGCGCGCCGGCAACTTGTTGACGTTCGCGCAGCAACACTATGCGGGCGACGTCGGACCGAGCGGCCGCGAAGATCTTACCGATGCTGCGTTACGCGGCATCATGAGCTCGGTGCACGATCCGTACACCGTGTATCTCTCGCCGCGCGAGATACAGGGGCTGAACGAATCGCTCTCGGGCGGCAACTTCGGCGGCATCGGCGTTTACATTTATCAGCTCAAAGACGGTCGGATCGTATTGCAGCCGATTGAATCGCTGCCGGCCGCGCGCGTCGGAATGAAACCCGGCGAGATCGTCGACACGGTCGACGGTAAATCGGTCCGCGGTATGAGCATCGACCGCGTCGAGGAACTGATTCGAGGCGAAGTCGGAACCGCGGTGCGCGTGCGAGGGCATGCGTACAACGCGCCTTCAACGGAACAGACGTTCACGATCGTGCGCGAGATCATTCACGTGCCGACCGTCCGCGCGAAGATCGAAAACGGGCTCGATTACGTCCGCCTTTCGGACTTTGGCACAACCTCCGCCGACGAGGTCCGCAAGGCTCTCCTCGACGGGCGCGCGCACGGCGCGCACGGGTACATTTTAGACCTTCGCGACAACGGCGGAGGACTGCTCGACGCTGCCGTTGAGATCTCGAGTCTTTTTATCCCGCAAGGAACAATCGTCTCAACGATTCGCCGCGACGGTCAGCGCACGAGCCAAGCGGCACTCGGCGATGCGATCGGAGGGCTCCGCCCGCTTGCCGTGCTGGTCAACAAGTACACCGCGAGCGCCTCGGAGATTACGGCGGGCGCGCTCCAGGACTACCGGCTGGCAACGCTGATCGGAACCCGCACCTACGGCAAAGGCGTGGTGCAGAGCATCTTCCCGATGCCCGATCAGGGAGCGCTCAAGATCACAACCGCACGCTACCTGACCCCGGCCGGGCGGGACATCCAGCACCACGGCATCGAACCCGACGTAGTCATCGAGCAGGATGCGAATCCCGCCCTGATCGACACCCGTGCCGATAAACAGCTCGCTGCCGCAAAGGCACGTTTACAATCCGCGATACGTTAATTTGGAGATCATGAAACGCTTCTGCTCCCTTCTCTTGGCCGCCGCGCTGAGCGGCGCGCTGATCCAGCTCCCGGCCGCCTCGGCCGCCCAGGCGCAGCTCTCGTCGGTGGATGCCGGGGAGATCGCGACCAGTTACGGTTATCTGACCGACAACTTCTATAAGAAGGTCGACCCGCAAGTCGTCCTCGACTCGATTCGCACGCAGCTTCTCGCTGCGATGCGCACGGCCGGAGTCAAGAACGCCGCGCTCCCGGTCGTCCATGCAAGCGACGGGTCGACGAGCAACATCCGCTCGATCGACCACCAGGTCGAACAAGCCGGACTGGAGTCGAAGTCGAAATTTTCGCTGCATCAGCTGACTTACGTTGCGCTCGACGGGATGCTGAAGTCGGTAAACGATCGCTACACCGTCTTCATGACGCCTAAGGAGTTCGCGGGACTCAATGAGGGTCTCGACGGCGGCGATTTCGGTGGGACCGGAATCGTGATTCAGGTTGACGACAAAACGAAGTACATCTCGGTCGAAAACGTCGTTCCGGACGGTCCCGCCGATAAGGCCGGAATCCAACAAGACGATCTCATCACGGCGATCGACGGCGCGTCGACACGGGGAATGAACCTTAATGCTGCCAGCGGCAAGCTGCGCGGTAAGGAAGGCACCAAAGTGACGCTGACCGTCGAGCGCGACGGCGCGGCACTCCAGGCGCCGATCATGATTACTCGCGCCAAGATCCATCAGCTCAGCGTCTACGAGAAGATGTTGCCCGGCAAGATCGGATACATCGCGCTGACCGTTTTTGGCCGGGAGACGGGCGACGAGCTCAACGCCGCACTCGGCCGCTTGCAGCAGCAAGGGGCGCGCGCGTTGATCCTCGATCTGCGCGATAACGGCGGCGGCTATCTCGAAGCGGCCGTCGCGGTGAGCTCGAAGTTCATTTCGAGCGGGCCGATCGTTTCGGTGGAGTCGCGCGCCTCGAACATCACCACCCTCGACGCCGACGATACCGCGATCAATCCGTTACCGCTCGTCGTTCTCGTAAACGGCTACACGGCATCGGCCTCGGAGATCACTTCGGGCGCGATCCAAGACAGCAGCGTCGGCACGATCATAGGGACGAAGACGTTCGGCAAGGGCGTCGTGCAGACGATCATTCCGCTCCCCGACAAGAGCGCGATCAAGGTCACGACCGCGCGTTATCTGACTCCGCGCAACCGCGACATCAACCACCTCGGGATCACGCCCGACGTCCAGGTGGTCGAGAACAAACATCCGCAGTTCGGCCAGCCGGCTAAAGACGAGCAGCTCACCCGCGCGATTCAATACCTAGACGACAAGCTCGCCCATCTCAACCAGGAGAATAACTCCTAGGACTTTTTCCGAGAAGTCGAGGCCTTGCGCTTGCGCGCGGGCTTCGGTTTGTCGTCCGCTACGGCCGCGCTCACCGCGGCCGTTTCATTTTCCGCTTTGGCGGCGATCTTGCGGGGCCGCCGCGTCTTTGACACCGCGGCCGGAAGTGCGAGCGCGCTTGCAGTCCCTTCAAGATCACTAGCCGCAACGCTGCGCGCCGTTCGACGCCGGCGAGCCGGCTTCGTCCGCTTCAGATCCTCCTCGGGCGCGGCGAGGCTCGGCGGTGGTGCTTCGACCGCCGGCGGAACGGCCCGGCTAACCCTAGCGATCGCGCGTGAGGGCTCCGGCGGCGCGGTTTCACCGGTTGGATGCGCCGCACCATCGGCGGAGACTTCGAAGATGTGCCGATCGGGCATGGTCGCGGCGGCACCCATGTCGCCTCGGCCGCGCCGTCCGCGGCGGCGGCGGCGGCGGCGACGGTGTTGGCCTGCGCCGTCGGTTGAGGCCGGCGTCTCGCGAGGTGTCTCACGAGGCGTCACCACTGTCACCGGCGTTACAACGATTGCCTCTTCGACGACCGCGGCCTCGTCTCGACCGCGACCGCGCCGCCGGCGGCGGCGCTTGCGCTTCCCGTCGGTTGCGTGCTGTACCGCTCCCTGCGCGATGATGATCGCGTCGGGCTGGGCCTCGCCAATGCGTTCGGCTCGAAGCGCTTTGTCCTGCGCTTCCTCCTCTTCGGTGATCGCCGAGATTCCGATCGGCGCGCGGGAAGCCGACTGGCGTGCCGCGTCTTCGGCAAGCTCGCGCAACTGGCGAGTCTGCTCGGCGGCGGAGACTTCCGCGCGCCGGCCGCCACGCCGTTTGCGGCGCGGCTTGGCGCCGGCGGTCACGAGTTCGGCGAGGACGTAGTCGTCTTTGTCGTCGACGTCGATGATACGAATGCGCACGAAGTTGCCCGCATTGTTTGTCGCGTTTTCGACCTCGACGAGGTGTCCTTCGACGACTCCGACGGCAGAGGTCGGATTCGGCAACCGTCCGGGCAGAAGCTCGACCTCATGCTCGTCGCCGACGCGAACGACATGGTCCTTATCGATCGCTTTGCTCGCGGCGGAAAGCTCGATGCGCGCCTTCTCCGGATGAATCATCGGATCTACGCGAACGTGAATCGGATGCTCGATCGCGCGCGCCAGCTCGTCGCACTCGGTTTCGTACCAATAATCCATCTGGACCGCGACGGTCGGCGCGACGTGCACGACGACGTCGCCCGCGACGCCGTTGCTCGCCTCACTGCGAATCTGGCGGAACGTCTCGATCGCCACCGATTGGGCGGACATGACGCTGCCCATCCCGTTGCAAGTGGGGCAGGCGCCGCGCAGCTGACTGCCGAGATCCTTGCCGATTCGCTTGCGCGTAAACTCGAGCAGTCCGAGATTCGAGAACGACTGGATCGTCGCACGCGTCCGGTCGCGGCGCAGGTTCTCCTCCATCGTCTTGACGACCCTGTCGCGCGACGCTTCCGACGACATGTCGATGAAGTCGACGACGATGATGCCGCCGATGTCGCGCAGACGCACCTGGCGCGCGATCTCCTCCGCCGCTTCGATATTCGTCTTGAGGATCGTATCTTCGAGGTTCCGGCCGCCGGTGAACTTGCCTGAGTTTACGTCGATGACGGTCAGCGCTTCGGTCGACTCGATCACGATCGATGCGCCCGACGGTAGATTGATCTTCGGCCGCATGAGCTTCTGCAGCTCGTCGTCGATCTTATAGTCGTCGAAGAGCGAGCGACCGGAGTTGTAGTATTCGATTCGCTCGATGTACTGCGGCCCGAGCAGCTGCAGGAAATCGCGAATCTTGCGGTACTCCTCTTCGTCGTCGATCAAGACGCGCTCGACGTCGGCGGTGATGAAGTCGCGTGCCGCCTTGTAGACGAGGTTCATGTCCTTGTGGAGCAGCGACGGCGACGCGGCGCGCTTGTACATCTCGAGAATGCCGTGCCACATTCGAATGAGCACGCCGAGGTCGGCGATAAGTTCGGCCTCGCTCGCTCCTGCGGCAGCCGTCCGGACGACCGTGGCCATCCCCTCGGGGCGGATGCGCTTCATCACCAGATTGAGCCGGTTGCGCTCGTCGGCCGATTCGATCTTGCGCGAGACCCCGGAGTACTTCCCGGTCGGCATCAAGATCAGATAGCGGCCCGGCAGCGAGATGTTCGTCGAGATGCGCGCACCCTTGAGCCCGCGCGGCTCCTTGACGATCTGCACCAGCACGTCGTCGCCGCGTTTGACCTTTTCGCTGATCGTGAAGCCGCTATGTCCTTGCGTGATCTCGACGTCGCCGATGTTCAGCGGCTGCTTGTTGATATCGTCGACGTAGAGAAACGCGTTGCGGCCCAGACCGATGTCGACGAATGCCGCTCCCATTCCGGGGAGCACGTTCTGCACTTTACCTTTGAAGATCGAGCCGATGACTTTCTCTTCGCGCTCGATGTAGAGTTCGGCTAACTCGCCGTCCTCGAGAATGGCGACCCGGTTTTCCCAGGGGTCGCTCGAGATCAATATCTCGCTCGACAAATTGTCCTCAAATCACGGGAGCTGCCTCGCGCGGCGCTTCCGTACCGGCGCGCTCGCGCACGGCGCTCCCAAAAAACTAAAAAAAATTCCGCTGGGCGGCCTTTCGTCACCTGACGCAGCCTGCCCAAGCATCTGCTCCCCGTCTTCCCGCCGAGCCGAGCGGCGACCTGCGACAGCAAGCAGGGACCCGGCTGAACGCTACTCGGCACGTCAGGCGTTTCCCAAGACGTCACGGTCCTTCTGCGAGTAGATGTTGAGCAGAATGCCGAGCGCCGCGAAGTCGGTGAGCACCGCCGAGCCCCCGTACGACATGAATGGGAGCGGAATGCCGGTGATCGGCATGATCCCGATCGTCATGCCGACGTTGACGAGCACGTGAAAGAAGAGCATCCCGACCAATCCCGCCGCGAGCAGGAAGCCGAAGCGATCGCGCGCCGCAAACATCGTGCGAATGCCTCCATAGAAGATCGCAGCGTAGAGCGTCAGCAGAACGACGGCGCCGGCAAAGCCCCACTCCTCGGCTAAGACCGTGAAGATGAAATCGCGCGAATGCTCGGGCACGAAGTTGAGCTGCGTCTGCGTGCCGTGATAGAGTCCGCGCCCGAACCACTCGCCGTTGCCTACCGCGATCTTCGATTGGTTGAGATTGTAACCGGTACCCTGCGGATCGGCCTTGGGGTTCAGAAAAACGAAGAGACGCGCTCGCTGGAACGGCTTGAGCACGGCGTTGGTGCCGAGCGCAGCGGCGGCGACGACCAGCACGCCGAGCACGTAGATCAGGAAATCGCCAAGCCTCGGCAGCGCAAAGAAGAGCTCGACCGTCGTGATTGCGAGCAGCACGAGCGAGGTGCCTAGGTCGGGCTGCTTGAGAACCAGCAGCGCGGGAATCGCGACGACCAGGAGCGGCTTCCAAATCTCTTGGAGGTTCTGGTACGCTCCGCGGCAGAGCACGGCCGCCAGTGAGATTGCGATGACGAGCTTTGCGGGCTCGGATGGTTGGAACGTTCCGAGCGGGCCGAGCGAAATCCAGCGCTGCGCGCCCATCGCGCTATGGCCGCCACGTAAAATGAAGAGCAGCAAGAGCAGGTTGACGGCGTAGAGTCCCGGCGCCCAGCGCTGCCAACTGCGATAATCCACCAGCGATAGACAGAACATCACCGGAATGCCGAGCAGCAGATAGAGGATCTGCTTTGGGTACTCGCCGGCGGCGCTCGGCGCGTGCAATCCTGCCGATCGGATGCAGAGGATGCCGGCCAAAGCGATGAGAACGCCGCCGGCCGCCAACGGCCAGTTGAAGTTCCGAACGTAACGCTTGGCGTCGCCGCCGAGCGTCAGAACCGCCACTAAGCCTGAGCCGGCGAAGTGGCGGCCTTCAGGGCTTTCTTGCGGCGGCGCCGCTTGCGAACCGGCGGCTTGCCCGAGCCGGCAGCCGGCGGCGCCGGCAGGGTCGGACGTTCGCGTTTGGGCGCGCCGTTGCCGTTTGGCCGGTTAACCGAAAGAATGGGGATGTTGGCGAGCATTGCGAGCGTGCGATCTTGACGATCGAAGGTCACGTCGATCTTATCGCGATCGACCTGTACGTAGCGCGAGATGACGTCGACGAAGTCGCGTTTCATGGCCTCGATCATCTCGGGGGCGAGTTCCAAGTGATCGGTCATCAGAACCAGGCGCAACCGGTCTTTTGCCGTCGCACTCGATCCCTCACGCTGAAAAAGGCGCTTGAGAAACTCGATCATCGGCGCTTACCTCCCAAGATCGAGCCGAGTTTTTCGAATAACGAAGCTTTCGCCGCGGGCGGCATCGGCGCCGGAACGTCGTCGCCGGCGACGCGCGCCGCGATTGCGTGATAGGCCGCCCCCGTGGGTGTGGTCGCGCGCAGCGCGAGCGGCTCGCCGCGATTGGTCGTCACGATGATCTCGGGCTCGTCGGCGATCACGCCTAGCAGCGGCAAACGCAGGATCGCGTTAACGTCTTCAACGGATAGCATTTTCCCCTTGCGCACCAGCTGCGGCCGCAGACGGTTGATGATGAGTTGTGGGTGAAAACGGTTCCCGAGCAATCCGACGACGCGATCGACGTCGCGCACGGCGGCAACCTCCGGCGTGCAGATGACGATCGCCTCATCCGCACCGGCGACGGCATTCCGGAAGCCCAGCTCGATGCCGGCCGGGCTGTCGATCAGCACGTAATCGAATCGCTCGCGAAGCTTGACAATCAGGGCTTGCATCTTATCGGTCTCGACGTCGTCCTTCTCGCGCGACTGCGCCGCCGCAAGCAGGAAGAGCCGTTCGGTGTGCTTATCGGCGACGAGCGCATCTTCAATCTCGACCCGCTCTTCGAGCACGTCGAGCAAATGATGGTTGACGCGGCTCTCCAGGCCGAGCACGATGTCGAGATTGCGCAAACCAACGTCGGCATCGATCATCACGACGCTCGCTCCGCGGCTCGCAAGTGCGGTTCCGAGATTCGCGGTCGTCGTAGTCTTCCCGACGCCGCCTTTGCCCGAGGTCAGCACGATGGCGCGTCCGCGTTTTACGCTTGCCGCGCTCGCTTCCCACTGCGCTTGCCCTGCACCCTTCGACTCCGCTTCGACGCGCTCAGCGTCGCTCAGGACAGGCACCGTCGAAGGGTCCGGCTGTACTTGATGCACCATTACCCCGCTTTCAACGCCTCGAGCAGACGTCCGAACAACGTCTGATTGTCGAAACTGGTGAAGGGAACGAGCTCGCCTTCGAGCCGCCGCGCGATCTTGTCGTAGATCGCGCGCAAGCGATTCGTTTCGTTGAGGACGATCGGTTCGCCGCGATTGGTCGTATCGATTACTTCTTCATCGTCGGGGACGATGCCGAGGAGCTCGATCGAGAGGACGTCGCAGACGTCTTCAACCGAGAGCATATCTCCGCTGCGGACCATCTCGGGCCGCAGGCGGTTGACGATCAAACGAATGGTCTTTCCGGTTGCGGCGATCTTTCCGACCACGCGGTCGGCGTCACGGATCGCGCTGACCTCAGGTGTGGTGACGACGATTGCTTCGGCGGCTCCGGCAACCGCGTTGCGAAAACCCGACTCGATGCCGGCGGGACAATCGATCAGCACGTAGTCGGCCTGTTCGGCGGCAAGGTCGACGATCGCCGAAAACTGCTCCGGTGTGATCGCATCTTTCTCGCGGGTCTGTGCGGCCGGAAGGATCGAGAGCGAATCGAAGCGCTTGTCTTTGATCAACGCCTGGCGAAGCTGACAGCGACCTTCCGCGACCTCGACGAGATCGAAGACGATGCGCTTCTCGAGCCCCAGCACCAAGTCGAGATTGCGCAAGCCGATGTCCGCGTCGATCAGAATGACGCGCTTTCCGCGCTTGGCGAGCGTCGCGCCAAGGTTTGCGGTCGTCGTCGTTTTTCCGACGCCGCCTTTACCGGAGGTGATGACGATCTTACGAGTGGTCACGCCGAGGATGCTCCCGAGCCGTCGAGGTGTTTGAAGCGATCGAGCGGGAGAACGACGATCTGGCCGTCGCGCACGATCGCCGCTTCGGCGCCGCGCGTACCGCGCCGTTGCGGGCCCTCTTCGGCCGCGATAAAGGTGGAGATGCGCAACTGCGTCGCGACCAGATCGAGCGCGAAAATGCGCGAGCTTGCGTCGCCTTGAGCGCCGGCGTGCGCGATACCCGCGAGCCGCCCAAAGACCAATATGTCGCCGGTCGCGACCAGCTCGGCGCCGGGATTGACGTCGCCGACGACCACGATATTGCCGGTGTGATGAAGCGTTTGTCCACCGCGCAGCGTCGCGGCGTGATAGAGCGTGGTCGGCAGCGCTTCGACCAGCCGCAGTTCCGGCACAGGTCGCTCAGGCTCGATCTTCGCCCTCCGCACGCTTGCCTCGCCACGTTTGCGCCGCTGCGCAATCTCGCCGCGCGCACCGGAGAAGTCGGCGACCAGCGAGCGCGCCGAATCCGAAAGCCGCGGCGCGAGGGACTCAAACTGGAGGCCTTCGGCGCGTGCCAGCAGTTCGAGCCCCTCGCCCGTCCCCGTGAAAGCCCGCAGGGTGATGCCCGCACCGGCCAAGAGTGCGCGCAAGCGCGTCACGTCCTCCGCCGACGGTACGTTCTCACCATAGTTTGCTACCGCGGACGCGCCTCGATAAAAGGTCGGCTGCTCGGCGAGGCGAGCTTCAAGTTCATCGAGGGCCCCCCCGAGGTCGCGGCCGCAGAGCGCCACTTCAAGGCCGTCCAGCCGCCCCCGCAAGAGTGTCACGTTCGGCTCTGCGCGAAGTATCTAGAGCATACCCGCCGGTATCCACAAACGATTCGCAATTTCTTTATCTTTTCCACATATAATACACAGTGACTCGACGTACGCTGGCCAGTACGTCATGCAAAGGAAGCCTTAACGCATGCTCCGCCGCACGATTCCGATCTTCACCATCATCTCCCTTATCTCTGCCGTATGTCCGGCACGAGTCTTCGCCATGTCGACCCAGGCGGAGATAGCCCTCGGCCAAGAGGAAGACCAGCAGATCGTCGCGAGCAGCGTCGTGGAGACCGATCCGCTGCTCAACGCCTACGTTCAGGGAGTCGCCGGCAATCTTTGGAATCAGGTCGCGCGCAAGGACGTGCCATACTCGGTCAAGGTCCTCAAAGATAGTCAGATCAACTCCTTCGCGACGATGGGCGGCTTCGTCTACATTAACGAGGGCCTGATCGACTTCGCACAATCCGATGACGAGCTGGCCAGCGTCATCGGCCACGAAACCGGTCACATCGAGCGACGGCACGTCATCACCACCAACTCGAAAGCCGAGATCCTGAATCTCCTCTTTGGCCTGGCTTCGATCTTCTCGCCGATTATTTACGAGTTCGGCGGCCTCGCCGAAGCCGGCGTGATGGCGAAGATCGAGCGCGGCGACGAGCTGCAAGCCGATCGGTACGGCCTGCAGTTGATGTCCCGGGCGGGCTACGATCCCGAGTCGATGGTGACGATGATGGCGCATCTGGGCGTGCTGCAGGGCGAACACGACGATGCCGTCAGCAAATACCTTCAAGACCACCCCGACCCGGCCAATCGCGTCGCGCACTTGATGGGCTATCCCGAGCTCGACCCGAGCGACGTGACGACCGGCCAAGAAATCGTTCAGGCCTCAAGCGACGAAGAGCGCTCGCGCTACGCCTTCGCGCGGATCCGCCTCAATCAAGTCCTGGCGAAAGATCCGCATAGCTCCGAAGCACTCCTGGAGCTCGGGCAATCGGAGCTGGCGCTCGGATTGCCGAATAAGAGCGAGCAGACCCTTGCCGAGGCGGCACAGCTCGGTTCGCCGCAGACGCGAGCGACCGCCAACGCGCGGATCGCCGCACTGCGTCAGATGGAAGTGCAGGAGGTGACGTTCGCGCGGCGTGACCCTCCAAAACATAAGGCCGATCCACCGAGCCTGCAAAGCACCGTCACGGCGGCCCAAGCATCGCACCTCCAGAGCGCGACCGAAATTCAAGCCCGCGAATCAGAGGGTAAGGATCAGCTCAAGTCGGTGCAGACCCGACTCGACACGCTGACATACGAGGTTCCCGACCTGAGCCGGATTAACATCAAGCGCGGCTCGCGGACCGAGGCCATCGTTAAGAATCTCACCTCGATGGCGCGCTCGCTCAACAGCGCGCTGCAGGACGTCGGCGGCGATTCGAGCCCGATCGGCGGCATCGGAACGCTCGAGAAAAACAAGGAAGGCGGACTGCTCAAGGAGAGCGCCGACATCTATCAGGAGATGCTGGAGCCGTTCACGCTCACGCCGATTCCGACCGAATCGGTCGCAATCTTTCCTTCTTACCCCTCGATGATGAGCGAGCTCTCCCGCGCCGACGGCGAGATGTTGCGCTCTGTCGACGCGTCACGCGCGGCGATGACGCAGATCGATCAGTCGCTCGGCGATCTCGATGAGTTCCTCAAGGATTTGGACCACGCGTCGGTCAGTTACAGCGGCGACATCAGCCCAAACGAATACGCGGTTCTCGTGCCGCTCATGAAGCAGTGCGTTGATGAGTTCAACGCCGCCGCGACGCAGGCGTCGCAGGGCGCGCAGCTCTTCAACCTCGCTCGCTCCCGCCAGCTCTCGACTCGAATCACGCTGCTCGGCCTGGGAACCTCGCCCGAGCTTTACTCAACGCTGCGGTATGCGCTGCAGCAACGGTTCGGAAATGGGACGGTCGATTATCGCACGATGCTGCGCGACGGTTTAACGCCCGGCGACGTGACCGCAGCTGCGATCATCGCAGCCGACATCAAGAGCACGCCTGAGAGCGTCATCGCGGAGGCAAAGAGCTCGGGCACGACGGTCATCGACGTGGCTAACGCGCATAAGATGCACTCCTGGCCGCTCGAGATCTTCATGGGTCTGGTCTACCTCGACTACACCGACGATCCGCGCAAGGAGTTGCGCAAGGCGGACGGAACGCTCGCGGTCGATCTTAGCAAGTTAGGTCTGTAGAAAGGAACGTTCGTGCCGGGAGCAGCTGACGCACGCACCATCTTTACGCTCGTTCGCAAGGGCATCGACGCGCGGGCGGTGCACGTGCACGTCCGCAAACCGTTTCGGTTTTTGCTTTGCGGCGATCCGGCGCTGATTGCCGAGTTTCGAGCGCTGATGCTCTCGGGGCACGACGAAAGCGTTCCGCCGGACGCGGCCGCGTGTTTGGAGACGATTCGCCGCGACGCTCCGCTCGTCACCAATCCCAGCGAAGTTCGGGCGGTCGTCTTTCTCGGCCGGCCGGGTGACGCCGCTGCATCAGACTTATCGGCGATGAGCGTCCTGCGCGTGCCGATTCTGGCCCTGACGGTCGATCCGCTCGCACTAAGCTCGGGCCCGCCGGCGCCGCCGTCCGCGGGCAGCTGGGCCGAGTACGTCGTTCCTGCGATCGCGCGGGAGCCGTTGCGCGGCCGCTTCTTTCCACATCTGGTCGAGTGCGCGAAGGGCGTCGAGATCGCGGTCGGCCGGCGTCTGCCGGTACTGCGCGATTGCGTCGCTTCCAAGCTGACGCGCGACGCCGCGAACAACGCACTGAAGGTCGCGCTCGCGAGCGCGGTCGTCGACCACATTCCCGTCGTCGGCATCGTGCTCGGGGCAGTCGCCTCGGCCGGTGACATGGTCGCGATCACCGGCATTCAGGTGATGTTGATGCTTCACATCGAAGCGGTTTACGGCCGCGATCCCGACGTGCAGCGAACCTGGCAGGTGCTGCCGGTGATTGGCGGAGGCTTCGGCTGGCGCACCCTAGCGCGCGAGCTCGCCGGTTTCGTGCCGGTCGCCGGAATCGCGATCAAGGGCGCGATCGCCTACGCCGGCACGATCGTCGTCGGCGAAGGCGTTACGTTCTTCCACGAGCACGGCAGCTATATGACCAAAGGCCAAGCCTCGACGCTCTACGAGCGTGCCAAGGACGACGCGCTACGCTTCGGGCGCGACCTTATAGGGAAACTGCGGAAATAGGTCCGCGCCGCGGGCGCCTGAAACATCCACGCTCGCTCGCCCGTAGAGGGAGCCATGAATCTCTTGCGTTCGGCCGCCGCCGCCTTCGCCTTGGCGGCTCTTCTCACAACGGCCGTCTCTCGTGCCGCCGAGCCGGATCCGCGTGTTGCGCAGCTGATCGAAGTATCGGGAAAAGCACTGGGAGTCGCCTCGCTCTCGTCCGTCGCTACGCTACGCTTCGACGAGCGCATTTCGGCGGTCGGGCTCCACGGAACGGTGACCCAGTACGTTGACGTCCGCGATGGGCGGTTTGCGGAAACGACCAACCTCGCGCCGGTCGTTTCGCTCGATGGCTACGACGGAAGCGTCGAATGGAGCGGCGACGGAACGCACCTCGTCTGGAATAACGGCGGCGACAGCGATCGCGCCTCAGAGATCAATCAGGCATACCTCGAGAGTTACGCGCTCTGGAAACCACAGTCGGATGGAGCAGAGGTCTCGTGGCTCGGCACCAAAACCGAGGCCGGTCGCAGCTACGACGGATTGAAGATCACGCCGGCCGGCTCGAAGTTGCCGTTCGAACTCTGGTTCGACGGCACGACGCACCTGCCGGTACGCGGCAACTTCGTCAACGGCTTCACCACTTCGACGCTGACGTTCTCCGGTTACGAGCGCGATCGCGGGCTCGACGTCGCCCGCGCGGTTCACATCGAGTCGAGTGACGGCAACAACTCCGATATCGACGTGATCGGCATCGCGTTCGATGCGCCCGGCGCGCAAGCCGCCTTGGCGCGGCCGCAGACGAAGCCGGCCGATTTTTCCATGCAGAATGGCAAAACCTCGACGACCATCCCGATCGCGATCGGCGAGAATCACGTCTACCTCGACGTGATGATCAACGGCAAGGGGCCGTTTCGCTTTATCTTCGATACCGGCGGTTCGAACGTCATCGATCCGGCGGTTGCCAAAGAGATCGGCGCATTTGGAACCGGATCCGCACAAGGCAGCGGCGTCGGTTCGCAGACCGAATCGCTTAGCTTCGCCCGCGTTTCGACGCTCCAAGTCGGCGATGCGGTGCTGACCGACCAGCTGTTCGCCGTCGCGCCGACGCGTCAAGGGTTCGGTGTTTCGGCAGGCCATCCGGTCGACGGATTGATCGGCTGGGAAGTACTCGCGCGTTACGTCACGACTTTCGACTACGCGAATCGCCGGATCGTGCTCAGCATGCCCGGCTCGGCGCAGCCGCCTGCGAACGGGCACGCCGTGCCGTTCGTCCTGTATGGAACGCAGCCGCAGATTGCTTGCACGATCGATGGGATTCCCGCGGAGTGCACGATCGATACCGGTGCGCGCGATACGATCACGTTTATGTCGCCGTTCCTCGCCGCTCACCCGCAAGTCGTTCCGGCGACGTTAACGGCCGTCGGCGTCAATGGTTTTGGATTCGGCGGCCCGGCAATGGGCAAGCTCGGACGCGTGCAAACCGTCGGCATCGACGATCTCCAGCTAACGAATCTCGTAGCAGACTACACGACGCAGACGGCCGGTGCGTTGGCCGCGCCGTTCGTCGGCGCAAACGTCGGCGGCAATCTGCTGCGGCGCTTTACCGTGACGTTCGACTATTGGAACGGCACGATGACGCTCGTCCCCAACGCTGCTTTCGGCGAAGCCGACTCCTACGAACGTTCCGGTTTGTTTCTGATCAAGCGCGCGGACAGCATCGTCGTAATCGACGCGCGCCCCGGAACTCCGGCCGCAAATGCGGGTATCGTCAAAGGTGACGTGCTCGACTCGATTGACGGCTCGGCCGCCGGCACGATGCTCCTGGGCGACGTTCGCAACCTATTGGCGCAGCCTGCCGGAACGGTCGTGACGCTGACCGTCACCGGCAAAGACGGAAGCAAGCGCTCCGTAAAACTCACGCTGCAAGATTACGTGTAAGCCCGAATCAGCACGAATCCGGTAGTTTTTGTCGGCGCGACCGGCTAGGATGGCGTCATGAAGTGTTTGCCGATCCCCGCCGAGATCGCCGAAGAAGCTCGCGAAAAGGGTGTCGACCGTTTTGCGCACGAGCTAGAGGCCACGAACGAAACGGCACCCTGTCGCGTTTGTCTGCGGATTCCATCTGAACCCGAAGAGATGATTCTGATGTCCTATCAGCCGCTTCCGGACAGGAGCCCGTATGCCGAGGTCGGACCGATCTTCGTGCATTCGCACCGCTGTCGCCCGTACTCCGACGTCCAGACGTTCCCAGCCGATTTTGCAGCGCGCCCATTGGTTCTACGCGCGTACGGATACGATGGCCGCATTATCGATGCTCGAGTAGCAGAACCCGGTCGAGCTTTCGCGGATGCGGCCGATTTCTTGACCCGTGAGGAGGTTGCCGAAATTCACGTTCGACATGTCTCGTACACCTGTTTCGATTTCAAAATCGTCCGTTCCGACGGCGGTTCGACAGAATGAGGGTTCGCAAACTCAATCATGCGGTGCTTCGCGTTCGCGATCTCGAGCGCAGTCTCGAGTTTTATCGCGATGTGCTCGGGCTGGAGCCTGTCGCCCGCGTGGGAAAAGTCATGGCCTTCATGCGCGCGCCCGATTCGGAGAACCATCATGACTTGGGGCTTGCAGCCGTCGGACCGCATGCACCGCCGCCCAACGAACGCGGCGTCGGACTCTATCATTTGGCGTGGGAAGTTGACGAAATCGAGTCGTTGCGCGAAGCGCGCGACGCAGTTGAACGATACGGCACGCTCAGCGGTGCCAGCGATCACGGCGCGACAAAGTCGATCTACGGGTACGACCCCGACGGTAATGAGTTCGAAGTGATGTGGATGGTGCCGCGCGAGCAGTGGGGCGATTACGAGCGTACCGCACCGACTCGTCCGCTCGATCTCGAAGTCGAAATCGAACGCTGGAGCGCGCGCGCGAAGCGCTAAGACTCAAACCAAATTCGTGCGCTCGGATAGTCGGCCCAAACGGTAGATCGAGCGTATGCGTTCGAGCATCACTCCCTTACGTCCGAGGGATTGTCTCCCAGCCTTCGGTATTGGTTGGCTCATGACCGACGAACATAAATCGTTAGCTCCGGGATTGTTTCTGACACCCCAATCCGCCGAGCTGCCGCCGCTGGCGCCCGAGGTTGAAGCCGAGGCGCTCGCGCGCCTGCGCACCGTTCCAATCTTCGAGACCCTCGGTTTCTCAAACGTACGCATGGGTGTCGGATGGTTCGACTGTACCGTCGCGCGGAATCGCGCGTTCGACGGAATCTTTGATTCGTTTCACGGCGGCCTGTTGGTGACGGCGGCCGATTCGGCAGCCGCGGTCGTGAGCTTGACCGTGTGGGGCGCGGAGAGCCGCATCACCACCACCGACATGAACATCCGTTTCTTGGCGCCCGCGCGAAGTAACGTCAGACTCTTCGCGCAAGCGATCAGACAAGGGCGAACGCTGATCCCCACGATTGCAAACTTTTGGCGCGACGACGGCACCCTCGTCGCCGTCGCACAAGTCACGTACATGCGACTGACCTGAACGGCTTTCGCGGGATCGAGCCGGCGTGATAGAGTGGGGTGAGGATATGTCGATACGCGAAATCGTGCTTCCGGAAACGAAACCCGAAACTGAGTGGGTGCGCGGGCGACCGCTGCAAAAATTGAGCCCGCAACGCAACCACTCGCTGCTGCAAGGGGCGCTGTCGACGCAGCTGAGCCGTTGGGCGACAGGTCGCGGCGAGGCCGGCCCTGAGTGGCGCTTCCGCGTCGCACCCCCCGGCGAAGTTCGCCGGCCGCTCGTTCCCGACGTTGCGTACGTTTCCAACGAACGTCTTCGACCGCTCAGCGATGAAGAGCTGCAGTTGCCGCCGCTTGCGCCCGACGTCGCGGTCGAAATTCTTTCGCCTGACGACCGGCGCATTGACGTCGACAGCAAGATCGATGTTTACTTACGTGCCGGATCGTCGCTCGTTATGGTCGTCGATCCGCAACGCCGGATTGTCGAGTTGCACGACCGTGACAAGACGGCGCAACTCGATGAAAGCGACGTTATCGTGCATCCGGCTTTGCCTGAGTTTTCTTATCCGGTAAGCGAGCTGTTTGCAGTGCTTAAGCGCGCGTAGAGGATTCGCGAGTCGCCCTTCGCCCTTCGACTGCGCCGCTGCGCGGCGCGCTCAGGATGACAAGGCTCAGGGTGGGAGTAAGAACGCGTCCATGGTGTCGACGTCGAAGAACGCGCCCGGATCGCCCGTCTGCACCGCTCGAGAAGTCAGGTGAGGATTCGAACGCAACAGGCGAAGCGTATCGCCGGAGGGCAGGTATTCGATAAACCGCCGAGCGCGCGGCGAGAGCAAAACCGGGTGCCCCGGCTCGTCATCGCGCTCCGGGTAGACGATGTCGGCGTCGTGCGTCTCGGCGAAAATCGTTTCAATCAGCGGTTCGCTGACAAGCGGTTTATCCCCGAGCACGACGAGCATCGAGACATCGCCCGCTAAATGGCGATTCGCAAGCGCGAGCGAGTGCGACATGCCGCGCTCGGGTTCGTTGTTGGGTACGAGCGAGAGATCCGAGCGGAGGGCTAAATATTCGGCGACCTCGCGGCCGCAGACCACGACCGGATGCCAACGCTGCGCCGCGGCGATCGCGTGTTCGATCAGCAGGCGGCCGCGAAAATCCATCAGAAGCTTCTGTTTGCCGATGCGTGACGACGTGCCCGCCGCAAGAATGACGGCGCGAGCGTCGCGACCGGTCATGCGTTGCGAGCGACTTGTTCGAGACGGCGATGAATCGCACGGCCCGCATTGCGCAGCGGCGAACCGTCGCCCCCACGGCGTGTCGCGACGATCTCGGCTAAAATCGAAAGGGCGGTCTCCGCAACGGTCGTTCCGCCGAGATCGAGACCGACCGGACCGTGAATTCGAGCGATCGCCGTTTCGTCGAAACCCTCGGCCTGCAATGAGGCCCGGCGGGCCGCTTGCGAACGACGGCTTCCGAGCAGTCCGATGTAGGGCGCCGCGGAGTTGAGCGCACAGCGCAGGGCGGGAAGATCGAACTTCGGATCGTGCGAGAGAACGACTACCGGCGTGCGATCCGAGAGTGCCCCCGGAAGATACTCGTCAGGCCACGCGCGTGCGATCTCAGTTTCATCTCCCATACGCTCCTTCGTCGCAAAGGCCGGGCGCGGATCGACCACGACGACGTCGAAGTCAAGCCGCCGCGCAATCGTCGCCAGCTCGGCGGCCAGCGTAGTCGCGCCGACGAGAATCAGCCGGTCCTTCGGCGCGAAGCTGTACTCGAAGTCCACGCGCGTCCCGTCGGCAGCCGGATATGCAAACGTCAATCGCACCTCGTCCCGCCCCGCGGCGATCGCTTCCGCGAGATCGCGAAACTGCGGCTGCGGGCGCCACACGACGAGCCGCATCACCGCGCCGCAGGCCGTCCCGCCCATTACTTCGTCGTCACTGGAAAGGTTGATGTCGAGACGCCGCGTCTCACCGTCGGCGGCCGTCTTCAGGCACGCCCCGACGATCTCGGCTTCGTAGCAACCCGCACCGATGTTCCCGAAGACGCGACCGCTTGCGTCGACCGCAATCGTCGTTCCGATCGGCGCCGTTGCCGCGTCGCGCAGATCGACGAGCGTGGCCAACGCGAAGGTTCGCTTTTCGTCGAGCCAGCGAGCGGCGACCGCAAAGACATCGCGCATCAGGCAGCCATCCGCGATCGTCGCCCGAGTTGCGTCAGCGCGTCCATGCGCTCGAATGAAGTAAAGATCGTTACGTACGGCAGCGCGGCCGCCATGCCACGCGCCGAGGGCGTGTAGCCGGGGAGCGCCGCGTCGGGGTTCAGCCACGCGATCGCCGCGCAGCGCCGGGCCAGCTCGCGCATCGCGCGCTGGAGTCGAGGAATCTCACCGACGTCGAGACCGTCGCTGACGATTATCACGAAAGTCTGATCGGAAAGGCGCCCGGCGTATTTGCGCAGGAACTCGATCAGGCTCGAGCCGATCCGCGTGCCGCCGCCCCAGGCCTCGCCGAGGTCGTCGAGGCGATACTCGCTTCGAGATGCGTCGCGCAGTTTGCGCGTAACCTCTCGCAGCTCCGTGCTGAAGATAAAGGCAGCGGCGCGCCGGCTTCGCTTGCAGAGCGCATAGGCAAACTGCAGCATCCTCGGCGCGTGTTCGCTCATCGAACGGCTGCCGTCGAGGAGCACGACGAAGCGCGGATTGCGCAGCGGATGGCCGAGCGTACGCGGCTCGAGCAGATCGCCGCCGGTCCGCAGACTCGCGCGCAGCGTACGGCGAAGATCGAAGCGCTCGCCACGCGGGCGGGGCTTCCACCGCAATGAATGCCCCAATCGCAAGCGGGCGATGAGCCGGCCGGCCTCGCGCAGCGCGGCGTCGAGGCCTTCCATCGGAATTGCCGGCGCGTTTGCGACCGCCGCGCTCGCGCTGTAGCGCGCGAGCAGCGCCTGCCACGCTTCGCCGGCGTTCTGCGATTCGGGTTGCCGCTTGATCTCGACGCTATCGGCGTGCGCGAGCGCGTTATCCCGCACGGGACGCGTGCGCCGGCGCCGCCGGCTGGGGTGTGCCGAGCCCGGCGCCGCGCTGGCGAAAAATGCATCGAATGCACGGTCGAACGGCTCGATCTCTTCGGGCTTGCTGCAACAGACGGAGCGCAGCGCCGCGGCGACACGCCGGCGGTCGCGAAGGCCGACCAGCTCGATCGCCCGCGCGGCTTCGAGCGCTTCGCGTGGGCCAATATTGAATTTGCGCACGCTGCGCAGCCGCTCGCAGAACTCCACGACCTTCGCGGCGAGATTGTCGTTCATGCGTGCGTCAGCATCGGCTCGTACTGCGCGCGCAAACTGCGCAGCAGTTCCCAATCTTCTTGAACCTTCAAGATGCATCCGGTCGTCGCTTCGAGCGTCGCTTCGTCGAGCGCGTCGCGATGCAGGCGTACCAGCGCAAGCGCCCAGTCGAGGCTCTCGGCGGTTCCGGGAACGCGCTGGAACGGCTGCGCTCGAAGGAACTCCATGAAACGCGCGATTTGGCTTGCGAGGCGTTCGTTGATTCCCGGCAAGCGCGCGTTCAGAATTTCCAGTTCGCGCTCGAACGAAGGGTAGCCGATCCACAGGTAGAGGCAGCGCCGGCGCAATGCATCGGAGAGGTCGCGGGTGCGATTCGAGGTGACGATGACGACGGGTCGAGCCTTGGCGCGCAGCGTGCCGATCTCCGGGATGGTCACTTGGAACTCGCCGAGCAACTCCAGCAGAAACGCTTCGAAGGCCTCGTCGGCGCGGTCAATTTCGTCGATCAGAAGCACCGGCGCGCGCTCTTCGCCGATCGCTTCGAGCAGCGGCCGCGCGAGCAAGAACTCGCGCCCAAAGATCTGTTCCTCACGCTCCTGCAGGTTCGTACCCAGATGGTCGGTGAGCCGGATGTGCAGCAGCTGCTTAGGATAGTTCCACTCGTAGAGAGCGCTTGCCGAATCGAGTCCCTCGTAGCATTGCAGCCGGATCAGTTTCGTCTCCAGAACGTCGGCCAGTACTTTCGCGCTTTCAGTCTTTCCGACACCGGCGGGCCCTTCCACCAAGAGCGGCTTCTCGAGCGCAAGTGCGAGCTCGAGCGAGGTCGCGACGTCCTCGTCGGCGATGTAGCCACGCTGCGCGAAGCGCTCGCGAATGCGCTCCGCGTTCACCGTGCGGCCTCTGCTTCTGCGGCCGCTAGCGTCGCGACGATCTCGGCCAGAATCGAGATTGCCACTTCACCCGGACGCCGTGCGCCGATGTCGATGCCGGCGGGATTGTGTACGTCGGCGAGCCGCTCGGACGCGACGCCGCGCCGCTTCGCCTCCGCAAAGACCTCCACGGCGCGCTTGCGGCTTGCGAGCAGACCGATATACGCGGGTTCACCGATCTCGAGCAACGCTTCCAGCGCGGCTTCGTCGTAGTGTCCCTGCGACGCGACGACCGCGACGAGACGCTCGCGATCCGCCGGTTCAATTCCGGCCAGAAAGCTGGGAAGCGCGTCGATCGCCACCGCGTGCCCGGCTTGCGCGTCACCGAGTTGGTGCAACTCGCCAGGCTCGACCACACGAATGACGTTGTAACCGTCAAGCGCGCAAGCCAGCCGGGCGAGCTCGGCCGCAACCGGAGTCGTGCCGGCAACCACGAGCATGCGCGCCGGCAGATGCGGCTCGACGTAGACGTTAACGGCACCCTCCGACGCGCACTCCCCTTCGATCTGCACCAAGCGAGATTCGCCGCTGCGCATTGCCTCGAGTGCTTCCTGGCGCACGATGTCGCGCGAGCACGAGCCGCCGACAAAGCCGAGCATTGCGCCGTCCGCAAGAACGATCGCGCGGTCCCCGAGGTGCGAGCTGATCGGACCCTCGCGCTTAACGACCGTCGCAAGGGCGAACGGCCTGCGTGCGCGCTCGAGCTCGGCGGCGCGCTCGAAGAACTCGCGCGCGGTCATCGCGTTACCCGCCGCTCAGCCGCTTCTTCACGTTCTCGAAGGTCGTGGCGATCACGCGCTGCGATTGGGTGTCGACGGCGCGCCCGCCGATCGTTGCGACCGGTCCGCGCAGCGCAGCGGTCCCCTTCCAATCCAGAATGGTCGTTGCGCCGTCGGTGCTTAGATCGGCGCCGGCGACCAAATCGACGACGCTGCCGAGACCGCCGCCGCTGATCTTCAAATCCATGTGGTTGCCGTCGGCTCGCGGCTCGAGGACGATCTTGAACGTGAACTTTCCGCGAACCGGACCGACCGCGACGCCGACGGTCGCATTGAAACTGTGTGCGTCGATGATGCTGGTCGATTGAACGTCGGGCAGACACGCGGCGATCTTCGCCGGGTCGTTGATGAAGTTCCAAACGGTCGCCTTATCGGCGGATATCCGCTCCTGCCCGCTCCAGTTGAGGTTCATGCCGTAGGAGACGCGTTACGGATGGCGCGCCAGACTTTCTCGCGCGTCAGCGGCATGTCGATGTGCGTAATGCCAAGCGGCGCGAGCGCGTCCATGACGGCGTTGACGAAGGCCTGCGGCGACCCGACGTTGGGACTCTCGCCGACGCCCTTGGCGCCGATCGGATGGTGCGGACTCGGCGTCACCGTGCCGTCGGTCTCCCAATGCGGCGTTTCGAGCGCGGTTGGGATGAGGTACTCGGTGAAGTTGGTGTTGAGGTTGTTACCGCCGTCGTCGTACTTGATCTCCTGCATGAAGGCCATCGCAAAGCCTTCGGTGAGACCGCCGTGGATCTGTCCTTCAACGATCATCGGATTGATGACGACTCCGCAGTCGTCTACCGCCAAGAAACGAAGAACTTTCACGGCGCCGGTATCTTTATCAACGTCGACGACCGCGATGTACGCGCCGTTGGGGAACGTCAAGTTCGGCGGATCGTAGTAGTACGTTGCTTCGAGTCCCGGTTCGGTCTCGGGCGGCGGATTGGTGTAGGCCGCGAACGCGACCTCCTTCATCGTGACGCTCTTTCCGGGAACGCCTTTGACGCCGAACTTATAGTCTTTCCACTCGACGTCGTCTTCAGAGGCTTCCAAGAGATGTGCGGCGATTTTCTTCGCCTTCTCGCGAATCCGGCGCGCCGCCAAGGCGAGCGCTCCACCCGCGACCGGCGTGCTGCGGCTCGCATAGGTTCCCAAGCCGTAAGGAGCGGTGTCGGTGTCGCCCTCCTCGACGAGCAGCTCTTGTGGGTCAAGTCCGAGCTCTTCGCCGACGATCTGCGCCCAGGTCGTCTCGTGGCCCTGTCCCTGATGGCGCGTTCCGGCGCGCACGATGCCCGAGCCTGTTGGATGAATGCGGATCTCGGCGCTGTCGAACATCTTGATGCCTAAGATGTCGAACTGCTTGCCCGGGCCCGCGCCAACGGTCTCGGTGAAGGTGGAGATGCCGATTCCCATCAGCTCGCCGCGAGCGCGTTTCGCGGCTTGCTCTTTGCGCAGCGCGTCGTAACCAATCTTGTCGAGCGCTTTGTGCAGCGTCGCCGAGTAATCGCCGCTGTCGTACGTAAAGCCGAGCGGCGACGCATACGGAAACTGCTCTTTTTTGACGAAGTTTTTCTCGCGGAACTGCGCCGCGTCCATATTGAGCTTGCGCGCGAGAATCTCCATCCCGCGCTCGATCGCAAACGAGGCTTCAGTCACGCGGAACGAGCAGCGATAAGCGATCCCACCCGGTGGCTTATTGGTGAAGTAGGCGTCGACTTCGGCGAACGCTGCCGGAAAGTCGTAGGATCCCGTGACGATGCCGAACATTCCGGCCGGATACTTACGCGGATCGGCGGCGGCGTCGAACGCGCCGTGATCGGCGACCGTCGTGACCTTAAGCGCGGTGACTTTCCCCTCTTCGGTCGCGCCGATCTCGACGTCCATGTGATAGTCTCGCGCGAAACCGGTTGTGGTGAGGTTTTCGGTTCGCGACTCGACCCACTTTACCGGAACTCCGATAATGACCGAGGCCACCGTAGCGACGACGTAGCCCGGATAGACCGGAACCTTATTGCCGAAGCCGCCGCCGACGTCGGGCGATATCACGTGGATCTTGTCTTCCGGGATTCCGGTGACGAGCGAAAACGCGGTGCGATGGACGTGTGGGGCTTGCGAGGTCATGTAAAGCGTCAAGCGGCCCGTGGCCTTGTTCATGTCCGCGAGTACTCCGCAGGGTTCGAGCGGCGCGGGGTGACAGCGCGGCGAGAGAATCCGTTCCTTGATGCGAACCGGGGAGGTCGCCAGCGCGCTTTCCGTCTTGGCCTTGTCGCCGACCTCCCAATGATAGATGTGATTCGTCTTCTGCTCGCGGTCGTCTCGAAGAATGATCTTATCTTCGCGCGCTTGATAGGGATCGGAGATCGGATCGAGCGGTTCGTACTCCACCTCGACCAGCTCGGCGCCGTCGACCGCGATCTCGCGTGAGGTCGCGACGACGCCGGCGACTTCCTGATACTGGTAGAGCGCCTTGCCGAACGCCAGCACCATCTGTTTGTCGTAGCCGTGAAAGGTCGGCAACCACTCCAGCTTGGCGACGTCGAGATCTTCGCCGGTGATGACCGCCTTGACGCCTGGCAGCGCCATCGCCTTGCTCTTGTCAATGCTCTTGATGCGCGCGTGCGGATACGGGCTGTGCACGAGCGCTAGGTAGAGCATGTTGGGCAGCTTGATGTCGTCGAGATAGCGCCCGCGCCCGCGAATGAAGCGCGGATCCTCCTTGCGTTTCATCGCGACGCCGATGGCGTGACGTTGCTGGCCGTCGGTCGTCGTCGTCATGATGCACTCCCTGCGGTGATCGTGTCACCCTGAGCCTGTCGAAGGGCGTTCGCCGCCTGCTCGACCGCCTTGACGATGTTTTGATATCCCGTACAGCGGCAGAGATTCCCCGCGATCTGCTCGCGGATCTCCACTTCGCTTGGCTGCGGCTTGTGTTTGAGCATCACGTAGGCCGTCATCAGCATGCCCGGCGTGCAGTAGCCGCACTGGAGTCCGTGCTGGTCCCAAAAAGCTTGCTGGAGCGGATGGAGTTTGCCACCTTGCTCGAGCCCTTCGACCGTCGTGATCTCGTGGCCGTCGGCTTGGACGGCAAACATCGTGCACGATTTGACCGCTCGATCGCCGTCGAGCGCGACGACGCAGCAGCCGCAGCTCGACGTATCGCAGCCGACGTGCGTTCCGGTCAGGCCGAGCTCTTCGCGCAGAAAGTACGCCAAGAGCATGCGCGGTTCGACGTCGCGTTCGTAGGCAGTGCCATTGACGGTAACGCTGACCTTCATTGTAAATCTCCCACGCCGAGACGTTCCAAGGACTGCACGATCGCGCGACCGACGAGCACGCCGGCCATTGACTTTTTATATTCGACCGAACCGCGATTGTCGGGACTCGGGTCGGCCACTTTCTCGGTTTCGCGCATCGCCTCTTGCACGAGGCTCTTGCTCGGCTTGGCACCTTTGAGCAGCTGCTCGGCGGCCGGTACCCGTAGCGCTTTTGCACCGAGCGCGCCGATGGCAATGCCGGCATCGGCGATCGTTCCGTCGGCGGCGAGCGCGATCTGCACTGCCGCCGAGGCGGTCGCGAAGTCACCGACCTTGCGTTCAATCTTCTGAAACGAGCCTGAGGTCCGCGCGCCCGGCGTCGGAAAACGCGCTTCCACGGCAATCTCGCCGGTGGCGACCGCGGTCGTATACGAATCGACCAGAAAGTCGTCGATCGCAATCGTTCGGGTGCCGCTTTTGCCGCGAACGACGATCTGCGCGCGCGACGCAAGCGCCGTCGCCGGCCAGTCGCCGGCCGGATCGTTGTGGCAGAGGCTTCCGACGACCGTACCCATTTGACGCACCACCGGATCGGCGACGACCGCCGACGTATCCGCGATAAGCCGATAGCGGTCGCCGATCAGTTTTGAAGTTTCGAGCGTGAAGTCGCGCGTCGTGGCGCCGACCGTAAGGGCGCCGTCGCTTTCGCGCAGATAGGCCAGCTCCTCAATTGGATTGATGTCAACCAGGAGCGAGGGCCGGGCTAGCCGGAATCGCATCGCAGGGATCAGGCTTTGCCCGCCCGCTAGCACGCGCGCATCTTCGCCGCCGCGGGTGAGCAATTCAAGCGCCTCTTCGACCGAACGGGCCGACCGGTAGTCGAACGGTGCTGGAAACATTCGCGCCTCCAAACCATGCATGGTGGACCAGTGATTTCGGTCCCCTCGAGTTCGACGCCGGGCCGCCGCTTCCTCAGCGCTCGCGGCTCCGTCTATGCTCGCGGCCGGATTACCAACTCCGGTTGAGGTCTCGGCGCTCCAGCTGCCAGCATCAGAGCAGCCTTCTCGCGGCGGTCGTTGATGGCAAACACGTCGCCGGTGACCGCTGCGGCGTAGGCGCTTTGTTCGTCATTTTCCCAAGCATACGAACAAGGCGGCGCATCGAGAGGGCGGTTCATCAGCGTTTCATACTCGGGTGTGTATGCATTGCAGAATTGGCGGATCCAGTTTTCGAACAACGCCATCGAGGTTCGGTAGCGCACGACGCAATGGTTGTCCCAGTTGGTCGGTTGGACGATGTGCCCCCCGCACGCGGCAGGGTTTGGCCTCGCAAGGTTCTCGAACAACCGCTGACCGGCACACGTCCCGCGCTCCGCGAGCTTTTTCAGTAACTCGGGGCTCATGTTAAGGTTCATCCCGCCTTCGTCGGCGTTCAAGTAAACGTGGACGATGCGATCGCGAAAGCCGGGAACGCGACTCTGCATGTTGTCTTGCCAGTTTTGCATCGCATTGAAGATTGCGCCTAAGAAGCCGCCCAGATTGGGGTGCGGATCTTCGAAACGCGTCCACGTCTCGAGCAGGATACCGTTGCGATCGGGCATCCAGACGTTCTTGCATTGATCGTCGTCCTCGTCTTGACCGCCGGGAAAGGCGTCCAAGTCGATCGCGAAGGTCGGCCTCGTTGGGACAGGCGCATCGAAAAGATGTATTGGAAAGTTACTCGAGAGGCCGCCATCGGAGAACCAGCACCTCTCGAACAGAGGCGCTTCCCGGTTCTCTTGATTGCGTGCGAGACCCCAGTCAACGGCGTATAACGGAACCGCGCTGATGAGAAGCGGGAATGAAAGGCTCATTCGCGCGGCGACCACGATCGGCAGATCGGCGGCTTCCGGCAACGGTATCCGCGGCAACGCGGATTCCATGCGAGCCGGCTCGCTGGGATCGTTTCCCGAGGGCTTCCGGCTCTTCTCGATCATGTGCTCGACGATCCGGGCCGGAAAGAGCTTCCGGAAGTCGGCCGGATCGAAATAGAAAATGCTCGTATCGAACGGAAAACGGTACGGGCGACCGTGCGTCAGGTTCGTCGTGATCGTTTCGAGATTGATCTCGCGCGCTTCCCGCTCGCGGGCACGCGCATACGCATCCTGTTCGCTGTCGGCGACCGGACTGGCGCCCGGCGCCGCCGCTCCCAATCCCCACAGGTCCCCGAACGTCAACGGTTCTTGCCGGCTTTCGACCCCGGCAAGCGTGTCGATGGTGTTCGCAAGCCATGCCGTCAGCACGTTCGTGTCGTTTGGATTGGTATCGTCGAGTCCATTGCAAATGCCGTAGAGATTGGCGGGAATCTTGTTTGCCAGAGAATCGAATACGATCCAGAGCGTCATGAGAAGCGGCAGCACCAAGATCAGACAGATTCCAAAGGCAACGGCCCACCAGTGCCCGCTCGCGACGCCATAGGCGGCAAAGAGCACGCCGGGCGTCACTGCCGCTGCGCAGAGCGGCACGTTCCACGAAAACAAGGCCGCGAAAAACGCGACGAGCTTACTCTGTCCTCGCGGCGAGTCGAGCACGCGCGTTAAAAGCGCGAGCAACGGCCGCGTGCTGCGATTCGCTTTAAAGAGGCCGAAAAGGTTGCCGCCTCCGCAAACCCAGCGACGAATTTCGGCGAGGCCCGCAAAAGCGGTGCCGCTCTTCGTTTGCCGGCCATACTCGGCAGCGGCCGTCATAGCCGCGGCGATCGCTCCCGCCGACGTTCCCCCGATGTTGCGGAAGCGATACTTTTCCGAAAGCGCTACCACGGCCGCGGGGTAAACAACGCCGCTCGTGATTCCGCCTTTCATGACGATGTCGCACTGACTTGGCGTAGTACGAAGCTGTCCGCCATCGTTTGATGGTGTAGTCGTCATCCGGCCCTCCTGACTTCTTAGCTCGAGCCTATCGCCTTTGAGCGACAAGCGCAAGTTGAGCGGCTTGCGCGTAACCGAGTCCCGCGCCATTCCCTTCGAAGGCAACGATGCTCTCGCGATTGAGCCGTCGTGTCAGCGCCGATGTCAGGATGCCGTAACTGCTGGCTTCGGTCGGCTCGAGCTTCAGCTCTCCGTTTGAGCGGAAGCGAACGTCAAGCTACGTGGATGCGGCCCGAGCGAAAGAAGAGCGTCTCGCGATGCGGCGCGCGAGCTCGGCCAGATGCTCTTGCGTTACGCCCGCCGCGACGCGGTGTTTCTTGAGCTGGTCGCCGAAGGACGGCGCGCTCGTAACCGTCACGCCCCCGAGAGTTCGTCCTCTCGGGGGCGCTTCTTCTCACACTAGTTGAGCGACGCCGTTTTGCTCGGCACCGGCGCGCCGAAAAACGCCAAAAGGTCGGAGTTGACGCGATCCTTCAGAGTGGAGGGCAGCCCGTGCGGGGCACCCTTGTAAACTTCCAGGCGCCCATTTGGCACGAGCTTCACCGCGAGCATCGATGCGTCGGCGATCGGAACGATTTGATCGTCGTCTCCGTGAATGAAGAGCGTTGGGACGTTCATCTTCTTCAGATCTTCGGTGAAGTCGGTCTCCGAGAACGCCTTGACGCAATCGTAGCAGGCTTTAATCCCCGCAAGCATTCCCTGCAGCCAGAACGAGTCGCGTAGACCTTGCGAAACCTTCGCGCCCTCGCGGTTGGCGCCGAAGAACGGACTGCTTAGGTCTTTCCAGAATTGCGACCGGTCGGATTGAATCGCCGCGCGGATTTGGTCGAAGACCGCGATGGGCAGGCCGCCGGGATTCTCCGCCGTCTTGAGCATGAGCGGGGGAACGGAACTGATCAACACCGCCTTTGCAACCCGCTGCGTGCCATGCCGACCGATGTAGCGTGCGACCTCGCCGCCGCCGGTCGAGTGCCCGACGTGGATCGCATCGCGCAGGTCGAGCTGATTGACGACTTCGGCGAGATCGTCAGCGTAGGTGTCCATGTCGTTTCCGTCCCAGGGCTGGCTCGAGCGGCCGTGGCCGCGGCGGTCGTGCGCGATACAGCGGTAGCCATGCGCAGCTAAGAAGAGCATTTGATCTTCCCATGCGTCAGAACTGAGCGGCCACCCGTGGCTGAAGACGACCGGCTGCCCGGTTCCCCAATCCTTATAGTAGAGTTGCGTGCCGTCACGCAGCGTCAAATAAGTCATCCGTTTCTCTCCCTTCGTTTCACCAGAATAGCCGTTGGATGCCCGCTGCGATAGTGGAGCAACTCGCACAACTGCTCGCACGATCCGCTTTTGGGGTGGATTTTGCAAGCTCGCTGTGCGAGCGTGTGCATAGATGATCGCGGCAAGAGTTCACCGGTATGGCGGCCCTGAAGAGCTCGTACTAGAGGAGACGGCGATGCCGGTACCATCGCCGGACGAAACGCTGGTTCGCGTCAGCGCAGCGGGCGTCGGGCCATGGGACGCGCTGATTCGAACGGGACGAAGCGGCGTAGCGCATCGGTTGCCGCTGACGCCGGGTTCCGACATCGCCGGCGTCGTGCAGTCGACCGGTGAGCCGGTTTTCGGCGTGACGAACCGGTCGTTCACCAGCGGATACGCGCAGTACGCGGCCGCGTCCTTGGGTTCGATCGCGCGCAAGCCGGCGAGCTTAAGTTTTGTTGAAGCTGCCTCGGTGCCGGTCGTCGCGGTCACGGCCTGGCAAATGGTTTGCGACCGCGCCAACGTTCGCGCCGGTCAAACGGTGCTCGTACACGGCGCGGCCGGAAATGTCGGTGCCTATGCCGTCCAGCTCGCGCGTTGGGCGGGGGCGCGGGTCATCGCCGTTGCCGGGACCGGCGACGCCGACTACCTGCGAGGCGTCGGAGCGGCCGAGATCATCGACTTTCACACGCAACGCTTCGACGAACTCGTAGCCGGCGTTGACGCGGTGATCGATACCGTGGGCGGCGACGCGCAGGAGCGTTCGTTTTCGGTCATCAAACCCGGCGGCATGCTGGTATCGAGCGTTTCGCAGCCTTCCGAAGCGCTCGCTACGCGGTACGGCGTGCGGACCGCGTACTTTATCGTCGACGTCCCGACCGCCCAGCTCGAGCGCATCGCGCAGCTCATCGACGATGGTACGCTGAAGGTCGATCTGGGCGTCGTGCTGAGCCTCGCCGACGCGCGCAAGGCTCACGAGATGCTCGCGGGTACGCTGCCGCATCCGCGCGGCAAGATCGTTCTCGATGTTGACATGCTCAAGGAGAACGCATAATGTTACGTCGGTCGCTTTGGTTAACGGCGGCCCTAGCTGCCGGCATGGTGGGAAAAGTCGCCGCATTCCCGGTAGACTTCGGTCCCGGATTTACGACGCGGACCGTGACGGTCGACGGCTGCACAATCAGTGCGACCGTAGGCGGCCACGGTCCGGCCGTCGTGCTACTGCACGGCTACGCCGAAGATTCGCGCATGTGGAGACCGCTTGCCGTGGCGCTGGCTCCACGCTTTACCGTGATCGCGCCCGATCTTCCAGGCATCGGCAACTCCTCGATTCCTTCGTCTGGGCTCGACATGGCGACATCGTCGCGGCGCATTCACGATGCCGTCGTTGCGCTCGGCTATCGCGACGTGGACGTGGTAGGCCACGATATCGGGCTCATGGTGGCGTACGCGTACGCGGCGCTCTATCCGAGTGAGGTAATGCGCCTCGCGCTGATGGACGCCTTTCTGCCCGGCGTGCACGGCTGGGAGCCGATCTACGACAACCCCGGCCTGTGGCATTTTCGCTTCCACGGTCCAACGCCGCTCGCGCTCGTTCGCGGACGCGAGCGGATCTACTTCGATTATTATTGGGATGACTTCGCCGCCGATCCACGTCATTCGATTCCCGAAGCGAATCGCGTCGAATACACGGCAGCATACTCGCGCCCCGGACGGATGGCGGCGGGTTGGGCGTACTTCGCTTCGTTTCCGCAGACCGCCGTCGCGTTTGCGAAACTCGCGCGGACCAAGTTGACCATTCCCGTTCTCTCGATCGGTGGAGAAAAATCGTTAGGCGTCGCGCTCGGCGCGCAAACGCGGCTCGTCGCCTCGAACGTCAGCGTCGTCGTCGTTAAGAACGCCGGCCACTGGCTGATGGAAGAACAACCAGTCGCGACGATGACTGCCTTGGAGCAATTCTTGGAGCGCCGCTAGTTCACCGTTATCGCCGCCTCCAGCGCAAGACTAGGAGTGACCGGCCGATGAGGGACGCGACCCAGGTCAAGCGAATGTTAGCGAAGGAGGTAGAGACAATGTACGCTCACCGCTCGATAGCTGCCGTGACCGCTGCTCTTGTTCTTGCGGCCTTAACGTCGGCTTCGGCCGCTCCGAACCATGTCGAATCCGGTTCTTTCGCAGGTTGTCCCGCGCACGGCTCCGGCGGTGACCCGCAAGTCAACGCACTCAAGAACCGCAGCGCTGCGCCGGCGTCAACCATTCCGATCACCGTTGCAGGCATGAAGCAGCTGCCGATTCTGCCGGCCGCCACGCCAACAATGCGCGCGAAATGGCCGGCGTCTTCGCGAGCCACGATTGAGCCGCATGAGGGCCAAGGCGTTGTGTTCACCGGTTACATTCTGCAGGTGGCGCGCGAAACGGGCGAGCCGAGCAACTGCGGATCGACGCTGCCGCGCGATGAAGACGTCGAGCTCTTTCTGGCTCAGCGACCCGGCGTAACCGACGGCCAGCAAATTATTCTTGGCGAAATAACGCCTCGCTGGCGCGCCGCCTATACATCCTGGCGACCCGTGAATCTGCGCGGCGTGGCGGGGGGCCGTCGCATCCGCATTACTGGCTGGTTGCTCTATGATCAAGAGTCGTTCGGCGAAACCCACGGCGGGACCGCGACGCCTTGGGAAATCGAACCGATTACCAACGTTGAGGTGTTGCGAAACGGTAGCTGGGTGAACCTCTAGCGCAGAAAGGGGTGCATCTACCTTATCCTTTACCAGAACTGAAGCACCATGCCGGCACCGATGTAGTTGAACTTCAGCGCGTCGATTCCAGTGAACGCGTGACCGTACTCGAGGTCGATCTCGGTTCGGGTTCCGAGCAGCTTCTGCACGCCGAAATCCGTGAACGCTCGCGCACCCTGAAGAGGAGAAACCTTCGACTGCAGCACGTACTCGGCGTAGAACTGATAGTAGTTGGGAATCTGCGTGGTCACGACGAGCGACGGCATCGTGACGCCATATTGGAAGTGTTCGTCTCCGGCATATCCGCCGGTCGACGATACGGCGATCGTCGTGCCGATGCTCGTTGCGGGACTCATCGAGAACGACGCATCGAGGTTTCCGGTGATCGTTGCGTTGCCGGCCGTTAGGAACTCCGATCCGTTCGGCCCAGTATAGAGGCCGTCAAATGCGACCGTCCAACGCCCGCTCGGCGGCAGCTCGTACTTGATTCCCAACCCGGAGTCGTTGACGCCGTGCAGCGTAGTGCTTGGTATACCCGGGCCGTAGGTGCGCACGCCCTCGTAGTTCGGCCCGATGACGTCGAACTCGAAGCGATCGGCGACACCGATGCGCAGAAAGTTCTGCAGAACTTGGCTTTCCACGCTGCCCTCCTCCGCCGTTCCGAGAACCTCGTTTTGATAGCCCAACTCGAAGACCGCAGTATGCTTGGCAACCGCGCAGGCGCTAAACCCGACGGTCGGGCGGTTCGCGGTGGCGAGCAGCCGGCCAGGACCGTCGCACGGATCGTTTTGCGGGCGCGGCGACGGTGACGGCTGCGGCTGCGCGCCGGCCGGAGTTCCGCCGAGCAACGCGAGAGCGTAGAGTGCTATCATGAGGCAGATGCGTGCCACGCCGGGGTACCTTCGGCTAGCCGTCGTGCTTAGCGTGACGCTCGCGCCGTCGACCGCGACGGCACTCGCACAGAGCGCTACCCCGCAACCCTCACCCATTGCATCGCCCGCGCCCACCGCGTCGCCCGCTCCAACCACATCGCCGCGCGCATCGGGTCTGCAGTTTGCAACCACCTTCGCCACGACATTCCTCAATCAGAACACGTCGGGCCCGGGGCAAATCGGGCCCGAAGCAGCCGGCTATCTGATGGGAGGCGCCATTGCGCCGAACACGCCGTACGATGCGTTTTCGAGCGCGCCGCTGACGCCCGGCATCGCCGGCATCGCCGATGCGCTCACGACCGCAACCGAACGCACCAAAACGGTCGACATTAGCCTGAATGCGGCGCTCGAATACGTCGGCGGCAGCGTCACGAACGCGTCGTATTGGGGCGAGAACCTCATTCCGACGATGAACCCGCATATGGGTTCGCAGGCATTGCCGTATGCGATAACATTTCCTACCGCGCCCGGGCAGGACGACGGCGGCAACTTTCGCCTCTCCGTTCTCGGGGGATCGGTCGCGACCGCCGACGGCAACCTCGCGTTGAAGTTCGGCTACTTCGACCTCGCACAGACGGCGCGCTTCGTCTTCATCCAGCCGCTGCTCACGAGCGTCAACCCCGCGATCGCCTACGCTCCGGCCGAGACGCTATCGAGCGGTCTGCCGGGAAGCGATGACTGGCAACCGTTCTCGACCCAGCTCGCGCTCGATGGTGCCGACCTGCTCGCGAAGAAAGGAATCGCCACGTTCGAGCTGACGACGGGAGCTCTTCCGTCTTTGCCGGACGCGAGCGCGCGTATCACAATCGGATCGCTCGCCTTCGATCACGGTGAAGGCACGACGTACGCACTCCAAGTTCTGCATGCGACAACCTCGGGAGCATCATTCGTAACCAGCGTTGCGTTTGGTGCGAATCCGCACTTCTTTCCCACACCGCAGGGCATGCTGGCAAGCAGCACGCTGAGCGGCCAGCAGCAGACGATCGCGGGCGCGAGCGCAAACGTGCACGTGATGCCGCGCTGGAATCTGGACGGAACCGTCGAGATCGCCCGCGCCTGGTACGATGCGCAAAACGTCGCGATGCCCGAGAGTGCTCGGCCGGGCGGATATTATCACGTCGGTTTGATCAAGACGCTTGGGCGCGCGACGGCCTCCATCGACGCGTATCGCATGGAGCCGAACTATGCAACGATCGTGCTGCCGTACGGAGTGCCCGAAAATCAGTGGGGCGCGACCTGGGCCTGGCCCTCGCCGTGGCTGGGTTCGAGCTTTCAGCTAATCGACAACAGCGTGCTGGGCGTCAATCGCCAAGGCTTTCGTTTGCGCTACTTCGTCGACGGTGGTCCCCTCGAGGTTCGTCTCGAGTACGCAAATTTCGCGCAGATCGAGGCTGCAACGACGCTGACCTCGCAGCAGACCGGCTTCGTCGGCGGATACTTCCCGATCGAACTGCCGCCCAACGCGACTCTCGGGCGGCAGGAACGCTACGGTCTTTGGATCGCCTGGCATCCTTCATTCGGCGACCTGACCCTCGACGTCATTGACGACCAGTTTTGGCGCCCGTGGGGAGTGCCGTTGGATAACGTTTCGCTCGACGTGCCGCAAACGGTGCTGACCTACTCGCGGCATCTCTCGCCGCGCTTCGTTTTAGCGACCGGAATCGGGCGCTACTCGATGAACGGCACCTTTTCGGAACCGGTCAGTTTTCATCATCAGATATTCTTCGTCGGAGCGATCTTCAAGCAAACGGCACAAGCGTCGATCCTGGCGACGTTTCGGCGCAACGCGATGGCTGGGATCTCTTCATTCCCGTCGATGCCGGAATCGCCGAACTTCACCGGCTCGCAGCTCATCGTCGAGCAACGCTATCAAATCTAGGAATGTGCCTCGCTAAGGTTCGGGCCTGCTCCACGACGAGCCGTCGACGTAATGAATGTAGGTAAGCGCGCATTCGACGCCGTGGGGAAGCTCGCGTTCGGGGAGCGTCGGATCGGCCTGCAGTTCGCGATTCGAGATCATCACCGATTTTGTAAAGTTTCCGCGCGCCGTAAAGTCGCGAGACCCTCCCGCGCGCCCGACCGCGGTGAAGCGCACGAGATTTGCGGGGATCTCGCCCGTGATCATAAAGGAGACGCGAATCGTTTCGGGCGGAGCCGTGCCGCGCCGCTCGACGGTCCCGGGTAGACGCGAGCACGACGTCATCCGCGCCGGCAGCGGACTCTCATCGGCGATTGCCGCCGATGCCGGTAGCCACATCGCGGCGAGCAAAGCCACGGCTCCGGTGTTGCCGAGCGTTGCAAGAAACTTGCGGCCTGTCGTTAGCATTACTCCCTCACGCTCCAAGGTCACTCGTGGCCCGGAGCAGGCGAGGGCGCGCCGATTAGCATCGCGCCCGAAGGGTATTATACGCCGCATGAATGTTAGCAATCTAGTGCGAGCCGCATTAGTAGCGGCGCTCGTTTCGGCGGTCCCAGCGACCAGCTCCGCGCAGGTGTTCGTTGGAGTCGGCGTTACCATCGCTCCTCCGGCGATTCCGGTCTACGTTCAACCTCAGGCTCCCGCGCCCAACTACATGTGGGAGCCGGGATACTGGGCATGGGGCACGGGCGGCTATTACTGGGTGCCGGGAACGTGGGTAGTGGCGCCGGCGGTTGGTCTGCTGTGGACTCCGGGTTATTGGGGTTGGCGTGACAACGCGTACTACTGGCACCGCGGCTACTGGGGACCGACCGTCGGATTTTACGGCGGCGTCAACTACGGCTTCGGATACTTCGGCGCCGGCTACCTCGGCGGACGTTGGGACGGACGCGTCTTCCGCTACAACACGGCCGTTACGCGGGTCAACACGACCGTGATTCACAACACCTACATAGATAAAACGGTGGTCTATCGAGACGATCACGTTCGGACCGGTTACAACGGCGGTCATGGCGGCGTTCAAGCTCACCCGACGCAGGGACAAATCGAGGCACGCGACCGCGGGGAGGGCCCGACGAGCGCTCAGCAATATCACGAAGAGATGTCGGCGCAGGATCGTAACCACCTCTCGACCGTCAATCAGGGACATCCGAACACCGGGGCCGTCGCACACCCGTATAGCACGACGAATCGGCCGGCGCACTCCGCTCCCGTCACCAACGCCGACCGGCAAGCGGCGGAACGGCATGTGGCACAACAGCAAGGGCAGCACAACAACAACAAACCGCCGCGCTAGGCGGGCTACTCGAGCGCGGCGGCGAGTAAGCTGACGCCACGCTCGACGTCGCGGCGCGAGACGATTAAGGGCGGCGCAAAGCGTAACGTGTTGCCGCCCGCGCTGCCGATCAGCAGGCCGCGCCCGCGCGCCCGCCCGACAATGTCCTTCGCATCGTACGGCGCGCGCACGGGCACACCAACAAGGAGCCCCATCCCGCGCGGGGGTTCCAAGATCTCCGGACGCGATTGCGCGAGTTGCGCGAGAGCGGCAAAGAACTCGTCCGAGCGCGCGCGCACGTGGCGATCGAGATCGAGCTCGTCGCGAATCCGGAGATGGGCGAGCGCCGCGGCGCATGGAATCGGAGAGCCGCCGAACGTCGAGCCATGATCGCCCGGCCGGAAACCTGACGCGGCGCGTTCGTTGGCAAGCACCGCGCCGATCGGCAGGCCATTTGCAAGACCTTTCGCCAGCGTGACCACGTCCGGTCGCGCGCCGAAGCTCTCGAACGCAAAGAACGAGCCGGTGCGGCCCGTGCCGCACTGAATCTCGTCGAAGATCAAGAGGGCATCGCGAGCGTCGCAGAGCTCGCGTGCCGTCGTCAGAAACTCGACTGTTGCGACGTTCACGCCGCTCTCGCCCTGTACCGGCTCGACGATGAATGCCGCAGTGCGGTCGTCGATCGCGTCGCGCAAGCCTGCGACGTCGTTGAACGCCACGAAAGCAAACCCATCCGGCAACGGTTCGAATCCCTCACGCAACGACGCGTTTGCGGTCGCGGCGAGCGAACCGAACGTTCGGCCGTGAAACGAGCCCGTGCACGCCAAAATGATTCGGCGGCCGTGCTGGTTGCGCCGGTACGCCCACTTTCGCGCGAGCTTGATGGCGGCTTCGTTCGCCTCGGTGCCGGAGTTACAGAAGAATGCGCCGCTCATCCCCGAACGCTCGACCAGTTCGCGCGCGAGGAGACCCGCCGGCTCGTGGTGGTAGAGATTGCTCGCGTGCGTGAGTGTACGCGCCTGCGCCGCAATCGCGTCCGCGATCGCAGGATGCGCGTGACCGAGCGCGCTGACGGCGAGGCCGCCGATAAAGTCGAGATAGCGCTGCCCGCTCTGGTCGATAAGCTCGCAGCCTTCGCCCGCAACGATCGTGAGCGGCGCCCGAGCGTACGTATCGAGCAGCGTCACGTGCGGTAGTTCGCGTTGATCGCAACGTAGTCGCGTGAGAGATCGCAGCCCCAGCCGACGGCCTCTGCTTCACCCAGACCCAGCTTCAACTCGACGGCCACGTTTGAAGACTCGAGCTCGCGGTGCCCTTGCGCCTCAGAGAGGAGCTCGACGCCGGAATCGACCCACGGCTTTCCATTCACCTCGAGCGACCACCGCAACGGATCGAGCCCCGCGCGCGCCGCGCCGGCTGCAGCTATGATGCGTCCCCAGTTCGGATCTTCTCCGTAGAGGGCCGTCTTGACCAAATTGCTGTTGAGGATCGCGCGCGCAATCGCACGTGCCTGAGCCGTATCGCGAGCTCCGCTGACGCGAATCTCCATCACTTTCGTCGCGCCTTCGCCATCGGCGATCATGGCGCGTGCGAGATCGAGGCAAACGGCGCGCAGCGCGGCGGCACATTCGACCGGCGCTTGAGCTCCGTTCGAGCTCGCCGGTGCGAACGCGTAGACCGCGTCGTTGGTCGACATGTCGCCATCGACCGAGATCATGTTGAAGCTTTCGTCGCTGCACTCGCGCAGCAGATGCGCGAGCGCGCCGCCGGAGATCGGATAATCCGTTGCGATGAAGGCGAGCATCGTCGCCATGTTGGGAGCGATCATGCCCGAGCCTTTGGCAATGCCGCCGGCAACGTACTTGCGGCCGCGATGATAGAAGGCGTAGGCCGCAAGCTTCGGCACGCGATCGGTCGTCATGATCGCCTCGGCTGCATCGAAGGCGGCCTTACCCCCCGAATCGAGTTGCGCGACGGCTCGTTCGAGCCCGCGCTGCACTCGGTCGATCGGCAGCGGCACGCCGATGACGCCGGTCGACGCGACCACGACTTCCGCCGGGGTGATTCCAAGCAACGCCGCGGCTTGGCGCGCGGTCGCACGGGCATCGCGTTCTCCGCGCTCCCCAGTACACGCGTTCGCGCACCCCGAATTACAGACGACCGCCCGCATCGTGGGCGAGCTCGCGAGATGCTCGGCGCTCACGAGAAGTGGCGCGGCTTTGATCTCGTTCGTCGTCGTTACCGACGCGCAGTTTTGCGGGCCGTCGAAACCAATCAGTGCCAGGTCGCGCTTGCGCGGTTTGATTCCCGCATGCACGCCCGCAAGCCGCACCCCGGGAACGGCGCCGAGGCCGCCCCGCATGGGGATCAGCTCAAGCGAGGATGGTGCGAGCACCAAGGCCACTCTCCTCGGGATAACCGCACATCAGGTTGCAGTTGGCGATCGCTTGGCCCGCAGCGCCTTTGCCGAGGTTATCGATCGCGCAAATCGCGCGCACCATGGTTCCGTCGACGTCAACGCGCAGTTCCGCATCGTTCGTCCCTGCGACCGCCGCAACGCTTGGAGCGCGCTCGCCGGCAACCATACGCACGAACGAAGCATCGCCGTAAGCGCGCGCGTAAGCCGCCTCGACTTCGCCCGCATCGAGCCGAGCGTCGAAGATTGCGTAGGCGTCGACCAGCATGCCGCGCGCCAGCGGCACCACGTGCGGCGTGAAAGCGATTGCCGCCGTGACGCCGGCGGCGCGAAGATGCCGCTCGATCTCCGGTTGATGCCGATGGCCGTTCAAACCGTAGGCGCGCACCTCGCCGCTGACCTCCGCAAAAAGCGACGTCACGCGCGGCGTGCGGCCGGCACCGGTGATGCCGCTCTTGGCGTCAATGACGATGTGACGCGGATCGCCAATATCGGCGAGCGGCAAGAGCGCGAGCAGCGCGGCGGTCGGATAGCAACCTGGGTTGGCAACGAGCCGCGCGCCGCAGATCGCCTCACGATGCCACTCGGTTAACCCATAGACTGCCGAGGCGTCGAAGCGATACGACGACGAGAGGTCGATGGCGCGAAGTCCTCGCGCGAGAATCTCCGGCACGACGGCACGTACGTCGTCGTCCGTCCCGGCGGTGACGACCACGTCGCCGGACGTTGCGCCTTCCAGAACGCTGCCGGATTCGCCGAACCGGTACGGCGTCGAACGCAATAGCGGGAAATGATCGGCGACCGACTCGCCGGCATGGCTGCTGCTTTCGAGAATGCCGACCTCGAACGACGGGTGCGAATGCAGCAGGCGAATGACTTCGGCGGCCGCGTAGCCGCTCGCGCTCCAAACGTGAACGCGCGTCATCGCGCGAACTCCGGCGCCAGCAACTCGCGCTTGAGCGATGCGATCTGCGCGCGCACGTCGTCCGGCGCCGTCGAGCCAATCGTCCGCTTTGCCGCGACGGAACCGCGCGCATCGAGAGTTGTCTCGAGTGGGTGGCCGTCGCGTTCCGCGCGCGCGACCTCGGCGCCGACGCGCGCATGTGCCTCGCGCGGCGACGTCCCCTCGATTACGAGACGATCGGCAAGGTCGGTCGCGAGCGTGTAGCCGCTCAGCGCCATCGCCTCCATGCGCTCGCGCACGAAGCCGACCGATTCCCAGGCGCGCGCGAAAGCTTCGAGTGCCGCAAGTGCGTCCTCCGCAATCGCGATCGTTTGAGCCTTCGTCACTTGCAGGTCGCGTTGGTACGACGGCGCGAGTCCACAGAGCGTGGCGAGCGCGCCGGCGTACGATCCGGTCAGCCGCGCGGCGTGCGCGCGCACGAGCTCGAACGGGTCGGGGTTGCGCTTCTGCGGCATCAAGCTCGAGCCGGTTGACGCGGCGTCGCCGAGCCGAACGTAACCGTAGGCCGGCGCCGACCACGCGATCAGCTCCTCGGCGATGCGCGACGCATCAATGACGGCGCGAACGCAGGCATGAGCGAGATCGAGCGCCGCATCTCGGTTTCCGATCGCGTTCAGCGCATTGCGCGAGGGCGCATCGAAACCGAGCGCGCGCGCCGCGCGCTCCCGGTCGAGAGGGAGGCTCGTACCGGCGAGCGCGGCGCTGCCGAGCGGACATGACCTGCGGGCTTCCGCATCGACGCCGGCGAAGCGCCGCGCCGCCAGCACGAACGGCTCGCTCCACGCTGCGAGCACGAAGGCGAGCAGCACCGGCTGCGCCGGTTGACGGTGCGTGCACGCGGCAAGAACGGTCCGGGCGTCGAGCTCGATGCTAGCTCGCGAGATCAGTGTGCTCGCAATGCCGCGCGTCAACGCGGCAGCACGCAACGCGCGGTCGCGGACGTAGAGCAAGAGCGAGGTCGCAACTTGATCGTTGCGGCTGCGTCCTGCATGCAGCCATTCGCCGGCCGTGCCGGTTAGCTCGCGGACGCGCGCGTCGATCGCGCCGTGAATGTCCTCCACGTCGAGAGCGCGCGCGTAGGATGCGAGCTCACCGCCGGCGATCTCACTTTCGATTTTGCGCAGGGCGACGCGCAAGGATTGGGCCACGGCGGGCGTGACGATCGCTCCGCCTTCGAGTGCTTCGACGTGCGCGAGCGAACACGCAACGTCGAAGGGCGCCAGCACGAGATCCTCTTCAAGCGAGGATCCGAAGGCTAGCAGAGCCCGATCGGCCACGCCCGTAAAGCGGCCGCCCCACTGCAGCGCGCTCACGTCGCGCCGAGTGCCGCGCTCGTCGCTTCGGTGACGCGCGCGTAGGTTTCGAGCGGAAGCGCGTGCAGCGCGATCAATCCGCTCGCGGCTTGATGATCGAAGACGTCACGCGTGCCGTAGGTCGCAATCTGTTCGCGATAGAGCGCGAAGGGCGATCGGGTTCCGGTGACCGTGCAGGTGGCGCGATGTAGGCGCAGGCGGACTTCGCCGGTCATTCGCGGTGAGAAGCTTTCGTTAAAGGCATCGAGCGACGCGCGCAGCGGTTGCATCCATAAGCCGTCATAGACGAGCTCCGCATAACGGCAATCGGTCAGTGCTTTGAATCGCAGCTCGTCGCGCGTCAGCACGAGCCGCTCGAGCGCGCGATGCGCCGCGATGAGAATCGTCGCCGCGGGCGACTCGTAGACCTCACGCGACTTGAAACCGACAACGCGATCCTCGACGAGATCGATGCGCCCGACGCCGTGCTTTCCCCCGATCGCATTGAGCTCGCTAACCAATGCAGCACTCGTGTTCGCGCCGAGCGCGGGTTTACCGGAACGAAACTCGACGACGATCTCTTGCGGCGTTGCCGGCTGCTCGGTCGCGCCGGCCGTCCACGCGAACGCGTCCTCCGGCGGCGAGTTCCATGGATCCTCGAGAACGCCGGCTTCGATCGAACGGCCCCAAAGGTTCGCGTCGATCGAGTACGGCTTCTCCGCGGTATGCGGCACCGGCACGCCGTGTTCGCGCGCGAACGCGATCGCATCGGGGCGCGTGAGGGGTGACTCGCGCAGCGGCGCGCGGCAGGTCAAGCCGGGGTCGAGCGCGCGCACCGCTAGCTCGATGCGCACCTGGTCGTTGCCTTTGCCGGTGCAGCCGTGCGCGACGACCCTCGCGCCGTATTGATGCGCGATCTCGACGAGCAGCCCGCCGATGAGCGGACGGGAGAGCGCGGCCGAAAGCGGATATGCGCCCTGGTAGAGCGCGTTGGCTCGTAGCGCTGCAAATGCATACTCGCCGGCAAATCGCTCGCGCGCGTCGACCACGATCGCATCGTAGCTGCCGAGAGCGATTGCTTTAGCGCGCACCGCCTCAAGGGCCGCAGCCGCGCCGGCCCCCGTCACGGCGTCGCTTTCACCGAGATCCACCGTCATCGCGATGACCTCGTGGCCTTCCAGAATCAGCTTCTTCAAGAGCACCGAAGTGTCGAGGCCGCCGGAATAGGCGAGAACGACTCTGCTCATGCCGCCGCTTGGACTTTCAGATCGGCAAAGCGCTGCTTGACGAACACCGCCTCCTCCGGCGTGCGAACGACCACCAAGATCGTGTCGTCGCCGCCGATCGTACCAAGTACCTCGGGCCAAACGGCTTCGTCGATGGCCGATGCGACCATCATCGCACTTCCCGGCGGAGTATGGATGACGATCAGGTTTCCGCTTCCGGCGATCGTCGTGGCGAGTTCGCTCATCGCGCGATGAAGGCGGCTTGCATAGTTCGGCGCCGCGTTCGGCACGACGTATTTGAAGATCTCGCCTTGCTGCGATGCGATCGGAATCTTAGCGAGCCGAAGCTCTTTGACGTCGCGAGAGACCGTTGCTTGCGTTACCGCAAAGCCCTGTCGCTGCAGATGCGCGACAAGCTCGTCTTGCGAATGGATCGGCCGCGTAGCGACGAGCGTCAAGATCGCGCGCTGGCGTCGTTCTTTCATATCGGATATCCTCTGCATTCGGTTAACAGCGCGACGAGCAGCGCTTTTTGCGCGTGCATGCGGTTCTCGGCTTGGATAAGAATCGCGCTCTGCGGACCATCAATGACGTCAGCCTCCACTTCTTCGGTGCGATGCGCCGGCAGGCAGTGGAGAAAGATCGCGTGCGGCGCAGCATAGCTCATCAGTTCGGGGGTTACGGCGTACGGCCGAAGCATCGCGTCGTTACGCTCGCGGTACTGCTCCTCTCCCATCGACGTCCAGACATCGGTATAAACGGCGTCGACGCCGCGCACGGCGCGAACTGGGTTCGCAAACGCCCGTGCGCCGCCGCCGGAAGTGCCGGCAAGCCGCGTCAGATGCGTGAGGAAAGCTTCCGTCGGCCGATGGGTCGGCGGAGTTCCGAAGTTGACGGTCGCGCCGAGCATGACGGCCGCTTGCGCTAAGGATGCCGCGACGTTGTTGCGCGCGTCGCCTAAGTACGCGATACGAAGGCCCCGTACGTCACCGAAATGCTCGCCGAGCGTAAGCACGTCGGCGAGCGCCTGACATGGATGCGCGTCGGCGGAGAGCCCGTTGATGATCGGCACGCTCGCGGCTCGCGCGAAGCGCTCGAGCGGTGCGTGGTCGTGCGTGCGGACGACGATCGCGTCGACGTAACGCGAGAGTACGCGGGCCGCATCCTCGGGCGTCTCGCGCGAACCCACCGCAAACTCCGAACCGTGCGCGAAGAGGGTCTCGCCCCCAAGCTTTGCCACCGCGACCTCAAAGGAAACGCGTGTGCGCAGGCTCGGCTTTTCGAAGAGCAGCGCGACGGTCCGTTCGCGCAGCAGCGATCGCTGCTCGCGCGCCGCGCTACCCTTGAGGAAGGCCGCGAGCCGCAGGAGACCGAGCAGTTCCTCTGCGGTGAGGTCGCTTATCTTAAGGAAGCTGCGCCCGGCGAGGCCTGAAAGCCGAGCCGGGGCTGGCGCGACGGCATACATCTCCTGTATATTTATGCACATGATGCATGAATATGCAAGGACCCTCGTGGTCAAATACGGCGGCGGCGCGATGCGTGGCTGGGGCGGCGGCGAGGCCGACCTTGTCCTAGCCGAACTTGCGACGCTTCGGGGCGCCGGCTGCGCGGTCGTGCTCGTTCACGGCGGCGGCCCAGAAATCGACTCGGCTCTCGCCGAGCTTGGCATCTCGACGTCGCGAATCGACGGCTTGCGCGTGACCGACGCAGCCACACTAAGGGTCACCGAAGCCGTGCTCTGTGCGAGCATCAATAAACGCATCGTACGCGAGGCGCTTGCGCTCGGGGTGCCAGCCGTCGGTCTGAGCGGCCAGGACGGCGGCATGCTGATTGCCGAGCGCGCCGTGGGAGCGCAAGGCGAAGATCTCGGATACGTTGGACAAATCGTCTCGACCGACGTGCGGCCGCTTCGCGCGCTGCTCGATGCCGGATTCATGCCGGTCGTCGCACCGCTCGCCGTCGCCCGCGCTGGCGACCACGCCTACAACGTCAACGCCGATTTAGCGGCCGCCGCGCTCGCCGGGGCACTGCGCGCCGACGTTTTCGTAGCGATTACCAACGTGCCGCGCGTCTTTGCCGATCCCGGCGATCCCTTATCGGGCATCGATGCCTTTACGCCGGAAGATGCGATTCGTTTCGCGGCAGGTGAAGCGTGTCGATCGAGCATGAAACCAAAACTGCAAGCCGCAGCCTGTGCGGTTCGCGACGGCGCGGGCGCGGCCTACATCTGTTCCGTCAAGCCGAACGCGATCGCCGCAGCGATCGGCGGCGAAGCGACGATGATTCGCGCCGCGTAGCGCGGTGAGCGTGCCGGGCTGCGAGCCGTTTCAATACTTGATGCGCACGGTAACATTTGCCGCGGGATAACACATAATGGTTTCAGAACTTCCGGTCGGGTCATGCGTTCGAGGTGATGCGCCATTCGCTCAAAGCGGTATCGTAGGGGGCCGGGTCATGGACCGGGGACACGCCGCGTGCTATGATTCGTGCTACGAGAGGGACCTGCTCGAATGAGCTACGGAAGGGGATCGGCGCAAGCTGGTCCCCTTCATGTTAGGATGGGCCCTGGAGACTACGCCCACCTAGATAGGGACGCCCGCAGACCAGGCGCGTCTACTAAGGAAGATTGGCCGGACGATAGAGGTTCGCCAGGGCCCTTCGGGCCTTCTGGATAGTCGAATATGTGGAGAGTGTGCGCTTTACCTCATTCGAGTCGTGCATCTTTATGTAGAGCCATGTCGAGGTACCGCAGTGTATCGGTTTCGCGCACGTTCTCAACAATCCGGGAGGCTTTGTCCCCAGCGGAAGCGTCTCTGGGCACCTGCCCTGGCGTGGAGTACGCCTGCGGCTTCGACCGAAGCCAGCTCTATAGCTACGAGGGGCCGCCGATCAGTGAGGTGGCTGCGGGGCCTTGGCCGAGGCAAGCCTTCCCAGGCAGTTAGTCTTCGTGCTAAGCACCGGCTATTGGCTTTTTCGTTGAACTGGCGCTCGGGAATCAGCAACTTGTGTGCCTACTTGTGTGTGTCGGTAAGTTCCGAGCCGCGGTACACTTATCTCCGAGACGAGGCGTACGAGGCGTCGTTGACGCCAAGGAGTGAAGCTATGCAGACTTCAATTTGTCGGCACCTATCGAGTATGTGGGTTGCCGTTGCTATACTCGCTGGCTGTAACAGCGGTGGATCGCAACTCGCTCCCTCAGATTCAATGCAGCAGCGCGGAGCTCAATTCGACAGGGTGATTCAATCCACAGTTGTAGCTTCAGCCGCACGCGATAGCCATCGGATTTCGCCAGACGGGATTGTCTACACGTCCGCTAACGTGAAGATTGAGAACTCCCAATTTAACCTCGATCTGAACAACGACGGTACGACGGACTTTTCGCTCGCCGAAGCCAACAATATGTATCAGATTGGCTGCGGCGGCCGTGGTGGTCCACGTTACACCGAATACGGAGAGCTTTCGCTGGCGGCCGAAGATTCCAACGGCTTCGAGGTTAACGACGGCTATGCTGCAAAACTTATCGGCGGCTCGCTGATTGGTGCAAGTCAAAGTTTTAGCTCTGTCAAGTCGTGGATAGAATACCGTATTGCAGGGTACGACGCGCATTGTGTTTTCTACCACGCAGAAGATGGGAATTGGCCACCCCGCAGCAGAGGCTATCTGGGGTTGGCTTTCTTGATAGACGGCAAGATTCATTACGGATGGGCGGCAATGATCGTCAAAGGGCCGCCTCCGTACGGGACGTTTCTTTATACGACCCTTAAGGGCTACGCCTATCAAACCAAAGTCGGTAAGTCAATCATGGCCGGCCAGAGGTAACAAGACGTACTGCCGGCAAAACGCGGAGCCGAAGTTGGCTTTGTTTATGGGACTAAGGAGCATTTCAAGGCGATACTCCTGTTTTAGAATGCCCCGCACCCGGCGCAGGGGGCTCGTTTCAAAGCGCTCTCATTGCATTGACTTAAGTGCTTTGACTTAGGGCGTCGAATCGCAGCGCGTGGGGAGAGGGGCCTCGTTTCAAACGGCCGTATCTCCTATCCCGTAACGATCACGGTGGGATAGATACCGTATTTCGCGTCAAGCATAATTCGCATCAAAAGCGACGCCGGACCGAAGAATGCCATAGGCGAGAACCAAGAGTTTGCGCATGACCGCTCCGATGATGAGCCGCCTATGCTTTCCAGCGGCTAGTAACCGCTCTGCGAAGACCCGGAGAGTCAGATTGAAGCGAAGAGCCACGATCGCGGGCATGTAAAGCGCCTTGCGAACGCGAGCGTTGCCGGTCTTGCAAAGCCGAGGGCGCCCGTGAATAGACGTTCCAGAACGCCGTTCTCGTGGCGATAGCCCGGCAAACGCGGCGACCGCCTTGGCGGACTGAAAGCGATCGAGGTGTGGGATCTCCGAAAGGATAGAGCCTGCGGTTGTCTCACCGATTCCGGGAATCGACGTCAGCAAGTCACGCCGACGCTTAAGATTGGGATGATCGTCAAAGTGCTGGCGAATCTTTCGCTCCACCTGCGCGATCTGTTCGTCGAGCGTCGCGATGACCTCGCGGATGGAGTCTGTAACGACGGCTGCCTCCGAAGATTGTGCGTACACGGACTGCTGCGCTCGAGTGGTCTTCAGATGCTCGTAATGGCGCATCAGCGCTTGCAGTATACGGATTTCTGGCGCCGGTGGAATCCACGCCTCAGGAACTTGGCTCCGACAGAAGCGACCGATGAGAGCCGCGTCGACCGCGTCGGTCTTTGTTCGCAGCAGCTCGCTCTGCGCGAACGCCTTGATGCGCGCTGGGTTGACGACGCTGACGCGATGCTTGAGCTCGTGAAGGTAGACTGCCAGAGCTTCCCAATATGCGCCCGTCGCTTCCATGCAGATGTGGACGTCAGCTGCGTGACGATTCTTAAGCCACGCCGTCAACTGTTCAAAGCCCTTAGACGTGTTCGG
>CAWKOF010000008.1:0-452172 GCA_963851255.1 Vulcanimicrobiota bacterium
CGCCGCCGCATAGCGGGATAGATACCGTATTTCGGGTCAAGCGTAATTCGCATCAAAAGCGACGCCAGACCGAAGAATGCCATAGGCGAGAACCAAGAGTTTGCGCATGACCGCTCCGATGATGAGGCGCTTATGCTTTCCAGCAGCCAGTAACCGCTCTGCGAAGATGCGCAGCGTCGGGTTGAAGCGAAGGGCAACTATCGCCGGCATGTAAAGCGCTTTTCGAATCCGAGCGTTGCCGGTCTCACAGAGCCTGGGACGCCCGTGAATGGATGTTCCAGAGCGCCGCTCCCGCGGCGATAGTCCGGCAAAGGCGGCGACTGCCTTGGCGGATTGGAAGCGATCGAGATGCGGGATCTCCGAGAGAATAGAGCCCGCAGTTATCTCACCGATTCCGGGGATCGACGTCAGCAAGTCACGCCGACGCTTAAGATTGGGATGATCGTCAAAGTGCTGGCGAATCTTTCGCTCCACCTGCGCGATCTGTTCGTCGAGCGTCGCGATGACCTCGCGGATGGAGTCTGTAACGACGGCTGCCTCCGAAGATTGTGCGTACACGGACTGCTGCGCTCGAGTGGTCTTCAGATGCTCGTAGTGGCGCATCAGAGCTTGCAGTATACGGATTTCTGGTGCCGGCGGAATCCACGCCTCAGGAACTTGGCTCCGACAGAAGCGAGCGATGAGAGCCGCGTCGACCGCGTCGGTCTTTGTTCGCAGCAGCTCGCTCTGCGCGAACGCCTTGATGCGCGCTGGGTTGACGACGCTGACGCGATGCTTGAGCTCGTGAAGGTAGACTGCCAGAGCTTCCCAATATGCGCCGGTCGCTTCCATGCAGATGTGGACGTCAGCTGCGTGACGATTCTTAAGCCACGCCGTCAACTGTTCAAAGCCCTTAGACGTGTTCGGAAAGACTCGTTTCGCTTCGCCCCGATCGCTGAGAAGAAGCGCATGAAACGTCTCCTTCGAGAGATCGATTCCCAAGAATGATGCCATTTGCTGCAGCCTCCAATGACGGCGTCTCTTCTGGATCGACCTTGTGCATTCGAGCTAATCGCCGACACGATGCTCACGATACCGTCCGATCTCTGCAGACGCCATGGGCAGGCCGCCTATCTATCCCACAGGCTCAAATCCCAAGGAGTTCAATCAGCGTGACCTGCCCCACCGACATCATACAAGGAGACAACGCCCTCCAAAACGAGCAACTGTATCGGGAAATTTAGGTGCAGCTGCGCCAGGCTTCCCCAGAGTGGGCCATGCTATTGAGGATGGTTAAGAGCTTGCGCATGCAGGCTACGATCGCCACTTTAGGTTTTTTCCCAGCAGCTCTCAAGCGTTTATAGAATGCCGCGATGATGAGATTGCACTTGATGGATGCGACTACCGCCATATAGAGGGCTTTCCGAACGGCAGCGCGACCACCCCAGATGACGCGTCGCCCACGCATTCTACCGCTATCCCAGTTCAGTGGCGCGACACCAACAAGAGCCGCGATTTTTCTGCGGTCGAGGGTCCCCAGTTCGGGGAGATGAGCCACTAGCGTGTGTGAAACAACTGTGCCGACACCTGGCACGCTTTGAAGGAGCTCATTGCGCTCACGCCAGAGCGCCGTTTGCTTCACTCGTTTTCCAAGATCCTCGTCGATTTTGCGAAGTCGCTTCTCGAGCCAGGCGATATGCGATTTAATATCTTTGGCCATCTCAGAGTTCGGTACCGACGACAGCCGGGTCTTCTCAGAAACAATCATTTCGATGATTTGCACGCGTCTCGTCATGCTCGCAGGCAGCGCTCGATGGTCGTCGCCCCTGAGCGTTTGAGCCGCAGGTCGAATGGCGGCCCCGAACTGCGCTAAGATAGCCGCGTCCAGGCGATCGGTCTTTGCGAGGCGCCCAGCAGCCTTGGCAAAGTCGCGCACTTGGCGCGGGTTTACGATCGCAATGGGGATGCCGGCACAGCCCAGCGACACGGTAACCGGAATTTCTAAACCGCCGGTCGACTCCAAGACCACCAACGTGATCCGCTGATGCGCAAGGAGCTTTTGCAGCTCATCGAAGCCTTTTCTCTCGTTAGGGAACGTTCGGTAGATATCCGCGGGCTGCAGGCAAACGTCGATCTGGTCCTTTGCGACGTCGATGCCGACGAAGATACATTCGTCCATCTTCCAACTCCAATCTTGTCAATGCGGGCTCGAAGCCCAAGCAACTGTTCGGAATGGATGGAACACCACAGTGAGGTGACCAAAAACTCGTTTACGGGTTATCAACCCCAGGCCCCATCGGTCTACCTCACACGTGGATCATAGCATCTCCCGGCTATACAAGGCCCCCCTGCGCTGGCCTGCTAGGTGATGCGCTGCTTCTGAGCTCAGAGGTCTTTCAAAACGAGGCACCCTTCGTGTTCGCAATCCGCGCAGCACACGCTGGTAGGCGATCCCGGCGGCCTAGGGCTGTAGCGACACGACGCTCACGGATTCACCAATCGCCATTGGGCCGAGCAATGCGATTGGCGAGCCTCCTGTCGGATAGTCGTACACGTTTGCGTACTGGCCCTCAGGTCCGCAAAATAAGAGGCCGGCTTCTGTCCAGATCCAAAACCAGCCACAATATCCGGCGTTTTTGAGCGTAACTGTGCTCTCGAGATACGCTTGACTACCGCTAATGCTGAGCCGGTAAACGTCCCCGTTGGAAGCCGAAATAAACCACGCCAAATAGGTGCCATCCCACCGAATAAACGCAAATCCCGACGGTGCTCGGGTGACCTCGCTAGGGAGTGAAATTTCTTGGAACCCGACCTGTCCTTTAGGAAGCTCGACTAGCGCGCGTTTGCTGTCGATCTCGCCGCTGACGAATAGGTCTCCTTCGGAGTCGTACGTGGAAGACCCAGTGTTTCTCAGTTTATCGGAAATTACTTGACCGGGGCCGCTGGCGTTCGTGAAGACTACGACGCTGGATGTGTCGATAAGCGAAACTTCGAGATTACCTGTCGTAGGATCGACCGAGCAGTCCCATGGCGTGCTAGGGACGGTCAGGGTCTTGATGGGCTTTCCGATCTTCTTTCGGCTCGCCGCGAACTCGACGATCTTGTCAGCAGTTTCCTCCACGACCCAGAAGGTTCCAGAGCCCTTAGTGCATTCGGCATAAGACTTGTGCCCCCGACGCACAGAGTGAATCGGCAAATCACTTCTAGGGTAATCGAACTCTTCGATTGAGCCCGGGTAAGCGCCCGTGACGTACTGCACTTGATCGCCTCCAGCCGACCGGTAACGCGAAAACGGCCGCAGGCTATCCATCCCAGAAGTTTGCGGAATGGCGCCTGACGCGCCAATCGGCGGCTGCGATCCGCCGCATCCTGCGAGCAACGCTGCGGTAGCACAACTGCTCATCGCATAATGTCTAAGATTCAAACGTCTCATGTGTGCTTTCTCCTTGCCTAGGAAACGCCGCAGGCTCGATCTTGGCGAGACCCCTGTGTTCATGGGGTCAACGCGAAGACCGTTCCGTACCCACTCGTGCCGCCGCCAGCTGTCGTGCCGTACAGCGTGCCATTCACGTCGATCAGGCCTGCGAAGGGCTGTTTGCCATCGGTTCCGTTGCCAAAGCTGTGTAACACTTTCTCCTTGCCGTCCAGCGTGATGCTGAAGACCGTGCCATTGTCGTTGTATGCGCCGCCGCCTTGTGTCGTGCCATAGAGTTTGCCGTTTACGTCGATCAGCGTTGCCGAGGGGTAGCTGCCATCGGTTCGGTTGAACTTGAGCAGTACGTCTTCCGAGCCGCCCTGCAGCGGTACGCTAAAGACCGTCCCACAACCCCTGAGGTAGCTGCCGCAGATATACCCGCCGCCCCAAGCTGTTGTCCCATAAAGCCTGCCATTTAGCTCAAGCAGGCCCGCAAGAGGAAACGCGCCATCGCCTTCGTTGAAGATGCGGAGCAGTTTCTCCGCGCCGCCCGTAGTAACGCGAAAGACCGAGCCAAAGCGACGATCGCTGCGCTCGGCGGTTGTGCCGTAGAGCTTGCCATTTACGTCGATCAGGCCAGCCTTAGGGCCCCAGCCGTTGTGCCGTCTGCCGAAGGCGTATAGCATCTTCTCTTCGCCTTGCGTCGTTATGCTGTAGACTGTTCCGCAACCATAAAAGGAGTAGCAGCCGCGATAGTACTGGAGACCCCCTCCTACCGTCGTTCCGTACAACGTACCGTTCACGTCGATCAGGCCGGCCCAAGGGAACGCGCCATCTGGAGATCCGGGCGCGCCGAACTTGTGGAGCACTTTTTCCGCACCGCTCGGCGTGATACTAAAGACCGTCCCACAGCTGCCGGACGAATATGTGTAAGAGCACGGCATGCCGCCTGATACCGTCGTTCCGTAGAGCGTGCCGCCCACATCGATTAAGCCAGCACGAGGGCTACTGCCATCGTGTCCTGCGCCGAAGCTATGCAGCACTTTCTCCGTGCCGCCCAGCGTGACGCTAAAGACGGTCCCGCAGCCTTGGTATGACGGCGTGCTGCAGGAATTCGAGCCGCCCGCGAAAGTCGTTCCATAGAGCGTGCCGCCCACATCGACCAGGCTTGCGAGCGGGCTATTCCCATCGGGGGGTGCGCCAAAGCTATACAGCACCTTGTAGTGCGTGCGATTGGCGCGTGCCGCAACCGCGGAGGTTTGTGGCAGCGCGCCCGACCGCCGACCTGCGGCTGCGATCCGCCGCAGCCGGCGAGCAGCGCTGCGGTGACACAAGTGCTTATCGCACAGTGGCTAAGATTCGAACACCGCAGGGCTGAGGATGCTTTCATTGCGACACGACCAGTCCCCAGAGATACGCTGCCTGGCCGTAGGGTGTGCCGCTCTTGTTGATGGGATGCCCCCCATTCGGGAATCTCCAAGACGTAATGTGTCCGCGTTCGCTCCTGGGACCAACCGTGTAGGTCAAGACCATAGCGCCCTGCACCCACACCTGGCCAGCGAAGTCGGATTTATCCGTTGCCAGTTCCGTGGTATGCACTTTCCTGGCCTTGCTTCCATTGACGGTCAGCTCGTAGATGTACAGGCGGTGTTTTTGTGAGAGGTCGGCCGAAGAGACGGTGAGGTGGTTGTTGGCCCATTGCACCGTCGGCCCGTCGTAGCCATGCCCATTAATCGAAACGTCGGTGCGCATCAGTTGGAACTTTTTGCTGCCTGCCGGCAGGAGCAGCAACCCAATCTTACTGTTGTTGCCGGCGACGATATAGAGATTGCCCGAGGAATCGTAGGTGCAGGACGTGACGTAGTAGGGTTTCGTGCTGAGGATTGTCGGTGCGCCGGTCGCGTTTTTATAGAATGCGACCCCTGGTCGGTTGTTGACGTAGTTTCCGGTAACGGCTAACGTGCTGGTCGTCGGATCAACGGCACAGTTGTACGAAACTTGAGGGTCGGCCAAATCCGCGATTGGGCTCGTGCCGCCGTGCGCAATTTCGAAGACTTGCCCGGACTGGAGCGACTGCTTCCGGGCAGCGACAAACACATTACCGGCGGAGTCGACGCATTCGTTGCCAAGATCCGCCGCGTAGTAGAGGGGAATCTCCGCGACTAATAAACCGCTCGGATAACTGAAGACCCAAACCCCATTGTTTGTCAGATTAGTCGCATAGATCAAGGCGCCGCTGGAGGTTTTCAGTGCGGCGCGCGCTGCGAGCTCGCGGCTTTGCATCGCCGCACCCGGTGCGCCGATCGGCAGCTGCGATCCGCCACATCCTGCGAGCATGGCGATGCCTATGCTTAAACACAACAAATAACGGCTCAGACCGGAAACCTTCATCTGTCTTGCTCCCCGGATGCAGAACGCATCGGCGGCTAGGATGTTCGGCGTGGAATCTCAATCCCCGGCCTCGAGTAGCGCGAGCAAGCTGCTCCAATGCCGCGGATGCGGCACCCTCGTACCTGCCCGGATGCGCGAGCATGCGGCGAGCGATAAGCCCGTGGCAGCCGCGATTTACCAGAGCGTAAAGGCGTCGAGCTTCGGCGCGATCTCGCGCTTGAACCATGCCTTGTCGCGCTGGCCCGGATGCTCGAGCGCCCGGTTGTAATCGCGCGACGCTGTTCCGGGTTGACGGTCGCCGCATTTGTCTGGCCGTAACAAATCTGCCAACCCCTCGCGCGTCTTCGGTACCGTGCGCGGGCAATCGCTTCAAGCGATATTTCCCGCACCTCGTGGAAATCCCAGAGGCTGATCCAATTGATCGAGACGGCCAGCAACGCATCGAACATCCAAATTGCTTGTGGAGCGCTGAACTGGATTTTTCGCCGGTAACGGATCATGGCGTTAACCGCCAGCAGCAAATGGGTCAACGCCAAAGCGTAGATAAACGAGAAGAACAGCATGATGAAATCGAATGCCTGCACGGTATCTTCCCCGACGTTTCGGCGTTTTAGTTAGCAGCAGCCTTACGGCTGGCTACTCCAGGCGAAGTGATCGTACCTTGCATGCGAGCAGGGCGCGTCTAACACCCCTCGGTAGTGCCGCATGGTTTCAGCGCAGCTCAGCTAATCGGAACCGCGCTGCGCTGCGAGGTGCGAGCCGCATCAGTGGCATTGGACCGCTTCGCGCAAGCTTGCGGAGTCTGTGACGCTCGCTCTGCTAGGTTAAGATCCGGTCGCACCCAACGGCGCAGCGCGGGGCGCTAAGGCGTCACTGCAAAGATGGTTCCGCAGCCGGAGTGCCGGCTTCCAGTTTTGGGGCAGTTCGAGCCGCCGCCGTAGGGCGTCGTCCCGTAAAGAGTGCCGTCGACATCGATCATGGTCGAATCGGGCCTTGCCCCGTCGGCCGCCCCGCCGTTGAAAACGTGAAGCACCTTCTCATGGCCGGCCATGTTAAGGCTATAGACAACTCCACAGCCTATGTGGTAGCACCCATAACCGTTGCCCCCAACTGGCGCTGTGCCGTACAAGACCCCGTTCACGTTTACCAAGCCTGCGGATGGCGCCGCTCCTCCGCCATAGTCGTTCGCCGGACTGAAGGTGTAAAACACTTTCTCCTTGCCGCTTGTGGTGATGCTGTACACGATGCCGCAAGTATAACTAACCTCGTAACATAACTTATTGCCGCCCGAAGACGTGGTGCCGTAAAGCGTGCCGCGCACGTCGAGCAAACCCGAGATTGGCATCGCGCCGTCCGGTGATCCGCTGAAGCTGTGGAGTACATTCTCGGCACCGGTTGTGGTCACACTGTAAACCGTTCCATCGTAGGATGAACCACCGTAGGCGGTCGTTCCGTAGAGCGTGCCCTTCACGTTGGTCAAGCCCGCCTGGGGATCCCCGCCGTCGCCGTTGTTGTGTCCGCGAAAGTTGTAAATGATCTTCTCCGAGCCGCTTGTGCTTATGCTGTAAACGGTTCCGCAGCAGCTGCCGCCGGCTCCCGTCGTGCCATATAAGATGCCGTTGACGTCGATTAAGCCCGCGGAGGGCGATTGACCGTCGGATTTGTTATCGAAGCTATGAAGCATCGTCTCCGTGCCGGTCGTGCTAATGCTGAACACCGTTCCGCAGCCATAGCTTCCGCATCCCCCGCCTCCGTAGGTGGTCGTTCCGTACAGCGTACCGTTGACGTCGATCAGGCTACCATTTGGGTACGCCCCGTCGGCGCTGCCGCCGCCGAAACTATACAGCCGCTTCTTCCTACCGGATTTGGGATCTAATCGATAGACAGTTCCGCAACCGGTGCCGTAGTTAATGCTGCACGCGCCTCCACCTCCATAGCGCGTCGTGCCGTAGAGCACGCCGTTCACAGCGAGCAAGCTGCCCTCGGGACGGCCGCCATCCTGCGTGCGGCTGAACCTAAACACCACCCGATAAGACGACGTGGTCATGTGGTGCGCGCCGCTTCGAGTCGCCGCACCCCCTGGCGTTTGCAGCGTCGCACCGGGCGCGCTGATCGGCGGCTGCGATCCGCCACATCCTGCGAGCATGGCGATGCCTATGCTTAAGCACAACGAATAGCGGCTGAGACCGGAAACCTTCATCTGCCTTGCTCCCTAGATGCAAGAACGCATCGGCGGCTAGGATGTTCGGCGTGGAACCTCAATTCCCGGCCTCGACTAACGCGAGCAAGCTGCGCCAATGCCGCGGATGCGGTACCCTCGCGCCGCTCCGTATGCGCGAGCACGCCGCGAGCGATAAGCCCGTCGCCGCCGCGATCTCAGCGAGCGTAAAGGCGTCGAGTTTCGGGGCGACCTCGCGTTTGAAGCACACTTCGTCACGCTGGCCGGGATGCTCGCGCGCCCAGCTGCGATTGCGACGATGCCCCTCGCTGATTGCCTCGCCTCGCGCGCCGTTCACGCCCAGGCTGCGGCGCGGATCGGCGCCCGCGGCGGCCTGCGCCGCGAGCGCTTTGCGCGCTGCCTTGATCGCGCGGAGGCCATGCTCGCGGCGCGCCTTGGGCATGCACACCTCGCAATGCCGGCGCCTGCGCTTAAGCACCTGCCCGCCGCACATCGCGCACGCGATCGGCGAGCTCGGCTGCGCCTCCACGGTTGGCGCGCGCCATTTCCGCGTTGCATAGGGCCGCGGCTGCGAGGCTTTACGAGGCGTTGCGAGCAGCGGCGATTGCTGTCGGCCGGGAATGCTGCGACGCTTATTGCCGGATTTAGCGGAGAGGGTGCGAGGCGCTGTGCTCTTGTTGACGAGCGATTCGCGGAAGGCTTGCGCGAGGCGCGCCGCGATCGGACGCAGGCATTCGCGACAATGCGGCAGCGTAAGCGCGAGCTCGTGCGTCAGCGGCGCCGCGATCCGGCAAATGCCGTTCGGCAGCTCGCCGAAATCGCGAGCGGTAGACTCACGGTCCTCCAAAAGGTCGAGCAAGAACCCATCCACGTCCGCGCGTACCGGCTCCATAGCGTCGAGTGCGAAGGAATCGCGATTGCGCTGATCCGCATGCAGCACGCCCAGCGTCGGATCGAGGCCATGTGCGAGCAGTGCGAGGCGTGCCTCCGACTCCAAGCACGCGAAAAGATAGTTCCGCATGGCGTTGATCGGCGAGGTTGCGGCGCGCGGTGCGCCGGTTAGCACCGATGCACGCGCGTCGCCTCGCAGCCAGCGTGCAGGGACGCGAGCTACGTCGCGATCGCGGAACCGAATCCGCACGTCGCGCCACGCACTGAAATATTGACCCGCGGCAGTTGCCTCGATCACGCGTATGCGTTCGATCGACCCGGCCGCCTCAAGCGCGGCCCGCAGCTTGTCGTGCTCGCGCAGATCGGCACCCAGCCGAGCGAGAATCCGGCGCTGGCCGTCGAGCTTGCCCGCGATCAGCTCGCGCGAGATCGCCAGGTCCAAGCCATTCGTGACTGCGAGCGCCTGCGCACGGCGGATCGGGTGGCTCGCCTGCGCCACCACCGCCGCCGGCAACGAGAATGCGGTCGACGCGTCCGCCGCACGCGGCCAGCAAAGCTGTCGCGCTGATACCGAGGCAAAGGTTGATCGATCTCACGGGGTAATAGTTAGGGAACGACGACAATTCGGTAGGTGCCGTCTGCCGATGCGCTCCAAGCTTCCGAGATCGACGAAAGCGGCACCGTCTTGGTTGGGACGTCGACGCTGCGGTCCGCGATAAGCTGCATGTAGACGGGGATTTCGGCCATGATATCGGCAATTTGCGCGGAACCCGCACCGCTGCCGGAGATGCGAATGCGGCGGCTTCGTAAGAGCGCGGCCGGCACGGCTGCCTCGGGACCGGCCGTAGCGCCAATTTGCGTGTAGGCAATGTCGGCGGTGTCTTCTTCAAGCCCGCGCCTTGCGAGCGAAGCGAAGGCGGTCTCGGCTGCCGATGCCCACAAAAAGTCGAGCACGATGCTCGGTGTCGTACCGCCTTGAGCGTCGACGATTGCCGCCGCATCGGCCTCACGATTGCCGCTTAGGGCAACGGTTGCAGCCCCAAGCGCCGAAGCGCGCGCAAGACGTGCGGGATTGCGCCCCACGCCGACGACGCGGTTTGCGCCGAGTAGCAGTGCGTGTTGTACGGCAAGATATCCGGCCATACCGGTCACGCCGAGAACCAGGACCGTTGCGAGCGATCCGATCTCGCGAACGCGCGCCTTGAGCGGCAACCACGATGCGAGGGCCGGATTCAATCCGCCAGCGACCTTCACGGGATCGACTCCGCGCGGTAGCGAGAAGCGCATCGTTTTGGGTACCGCCATTCGCTCCGCGAACGTCCCGTGCGGGGGACGCACAAGGCCCGTGTAGATGAAATCGCCGGCCGGGGTAAGAGCGACGACGTCGACGCCCGGGACGAGCGGCCACGACTGCGTGCTTCCGTAATGCCGCCCGGCTGCCAGCGATCGTACGATAGGATGGAGCCCTGCAGCTACCAGCTCTACAAGTTCGTAGCCGTCGTCAACCTGGGGTTCGGAAAATTCATCGTATTCCGGGGTGGCGTCGGGAGCGGTTACGACAGCAGCTTTCATAAGATTTCCTTCACACGCGATTTTCCGACTTTGGTACTGGAGTGGTGCGTTGTGACTTCGCAAGCGCAGTGAGCGCCTCTAAGCTACGTCACTGCCAGCTAAAGACGACGAGTCCATCGCCCCGTTTTCTCTTCCAGCCCGTCCACATTTGGGATTTAAGTGCGCTGGGCTCGACGTATGATGACCCGCCGCCACCGCCGCCGCCTTGGCTCCGGGGGTAGTTTTCTTTGCTGGCACCGCCGCCGCGTCGCCTCCTGGTTACTTTGATTTTCGAGCTTTGGATTTTGCCTTGCTAGCGGAACGCTTCGCCTTCGACGCGTCGTACGCGAGGGCTTCCTTAACGAGCGCTTTCAGAGCGCGCTCGTTGATCCTGTCGCCCTCGAAAAAGTCGATCGCTCGCCACTTGTTACCCTCGAGCATTGCGTTGAAAAGCTTGGCTGTATCCGCAAGCGCTGCGCCGTCAGAGAAGGTCAGTTTCACCTTACCCTTGTGCGGATTCATGATGCAGATCACGCTGTTCTTGGAGTAGGTTGGCGTGCCCATCCACTTCCACTCCTCAACGATCGTCGCGTCAGTGCCGAGGATCAGCTTTCGAAGCCTGGCTATGACTTCACCACGCCAGTCAGCGGTGTCCCGGATCAGCTTGTCGACTTGTTGGGAGGCGTTCATCTGTTGAGGTCCTTAGGAGCTGGGGAACTGACGAAGACCGATGGGCGTTCCTTCGGGGTCCTTGACGCTTGCGACCAACAATCCTTGGGCGACGTCGGTGATGTCCTGTACCTTCTCTGCTCCGGCTGCGAGGAGGGTCGCCAGCGCCTCTTTGATATCGCTGACGTCCACGTACGCGAGCGCTCCCGACAGGCCGCGTTGGGCCGCCTTTGGAACGAGCCCGATTTCCACATCCCCCGCTTTGAAGCCGACGTAGTAGCCGCTCTCAGCGTACGGCTCGGTGCCGAGCAAGGTAGCGAAGAATTTCTTTGCCTTCGGTACGTCGGAGGCGGGGTAGACGATAAGACCGACCTTGTTCATGTGTGTGCTCCTTTGTTGTGGCATTTTGGCAAGGTGACGATATCCGGCGATCAAGTGTGACATAGACCGGAGAAGCTCTCTCCACCAAAGTAACGTTAAGAAACGATTATCCACCTTATCAAAGACGCCTGTTCTCCGCGTTGTGCGCGAGCGGGCGTTTTGTTAGCTTTTAGGTTAAGCACCTCGCTTTAGGATGGGGAAAGGTGGTAACAAATTGCGTCGTTTAGCATCGAACACCGTAGTTCTCGCAGCAGCGTGCGCACTGGCGGCATGTGGAGGAGCGGGCGGGGGCTCCTCGGTCGCGCCGTTAACATCGCAGAACGCACCGGTAGGCCCGGGGTCCACCTCCGCGCAACTCGCGGATGCTGCGGCCCGCCGTAGGATCTCGCGCTTAGTACATTCAAAGGTGAAGCACGTTTTCGTGCTCGTTCAAGAGAACCACACTTTCGATCAAATTTTCGGGCTTTTTCCTGGCATGAATGGCCAGTTCGTCGAAAATCTTGGAACGTATCTCGCCCAAGCAACGGATTGCCAGCCGGATCCCCAGACATCGGGTTGTCAGCGTCCGTTCTTAATTTCGGCGAATCCAAGCAGTCCAAACTATGTTCCGGATGCGGCCGATATCACAGGCGGCAACAACGGTCGTTTCGATCAAGAAGTGTCGATCGATCGCGGTAGAATGGACAATTTCTTGGTTGACGTCGAAGCCGGGCAGCCAATACTCGGCCCGACCCCCAGCCCCCAGCAGATCGAGTCGCATAATGAATCGATTGGTATCGAGGACGTGTACGATTGCGACACCGTCCCGTACCTCTGGTACTATGCGAAGAACTTCGCGCTCTTCGATCATTATTTCCAGGCCAATACGGGAGACTCGACGCCGAGCAACATTCAGCTCTTCTCCGGTCAAATCGGCCAAACGGAAGCCGCGGCCGGCGAGGGCACACTCTCTCAGCCGTTACCCAGCGGGGGCTATAGCGACGGCGTACCGATCTCGAACGACAACAATCCGCCCCCATCGCAGTTGCGGTTCCCCGTTACCTCGTATTCGGGAGATAGCGGCACGTTCCAAAGTTATGCAACGATGCCGGTGCTCCTGAATCCGGATATGGATCGCACGGCGGCAAAGTCAAAAGTCGTCGGCTTCATCGGTCACGATATCTCCAAGGAGGGAAGATCCCATCGTTCGTCTTTGCCGTGGTCATGGTATGAGGAAGGACTTTATACGGCCAACGCGGGTTTCTCCGCGCATCATACCGCTCCACTCTACTTCGACTACATCAATAACGCGCAGTCGGCCTTCGCAAGCAAACGAACGCTGCGCGACAACGCGCAAAACAACGGTTTGATTTCAGACATCAAATCAGGAAAACTCCCATCGTCAGGAGTTTTTTGGGTAAAGGGCGGAAACGAGAATACGTACGGCCTCGTGCCGGCCGACCCGATCTTTACGAACACCGGCCAGAAGTTTTACGTCGGCGACGACGACCATCCTGGGAGCGGCAGCTCAGATCATCAGGTCGCTCAGGCCTATCTAGCGGAAGTCGTCAACGCGATCGCGCAGAGCAAGTATTGGAAAGACTCCATCATCATCGTGACATGGGACGACAGTGGAGGCTTCTACGACCACTTGCCGCCTCCGGGCTTTGGACAAACGTGCCCGCAGGATAGAAGCGGGCCCGAACAAGGTTACCCGTGCGGCGATGGCGTTCGCTTGCCGACGCTGGTGATCTCGCCGTTCTCTAAGACCGGCGTTGTCGTTCACGACTTTGCCGATCACGGTTCGGTCTCCAAGCTTATCGAAGCGGTCTTCGACACGCCGACCTTCTCGTCGTTGCCGGATGAAGCAAAGGGTGTTTCAGAGGGCTTGTCGCCGGCCGATGGCGATCGAGCAACTTCGAATTTGTTCGACGCGCTCGACGAAAATAAGCTCCACGGCGGCTCAATGAATCCCCCATCGCTTGCAGAGATTCCCTCGCCAAGCGTACCGCCTAACATGAGTTGCTCCTCGCTGGGTATTACCCCGATTCCCAGTCCGACGTCCCTTCCGGCCGGCTACGAGACCGCCGGTTGGTACTTGGCCCAGCAACTTATGGGGAAGCGTCACGGCATGCGGCTTCCTCAGGTCCAACGAAGAGACGATGGCGACTAGCATCCGCCAATAGCGATGCCGGCGAGCCCGATGCGAGTTTGCGTCGGGCTCGCCTATTTATTGGGCGTGATTCCGTTTGCCCGCCGGATTGCCGGGGCGACGATCTGCACCAAGATGACTTGCAGCACGACCGCAGCCGGCACGGCGAGAAATGCGCCGGCGATTCCCAGCAGCAACCCGCCAACGACGGTCGAGAAGATTATCAACAGAAAGTTCATCTGCACGCGCTGTCCGAAGATGATAGGCGAGAGCACGTTCTGATCGATCACCTGCACGACGGCGAATATCCCGATCACGATCAACATCTTCGCCCAGCCAACCGAAGCCAAAGCCGCCAACAACACGACGATTCCCGAAATAACCGCACCAACCATCGGGATTGCTTGCGCCAAGGCAACGATGAATGCGAGCAATAGCGAGTACGGGACGCCCAAAACCGCCAGCGCGATGCCCATCACGACGCCCACGATCGTGCCGTTAATAACGACGCCCTGAACGTACGCGCTGAGGCGCTGGCCGATCAGGATGAACGCCTCGCGCCAATCCTGGCGCACGCCGGGCGGAAAAAGGCTGAGCACGAACTGCGCCAGCTCGTCCTCGGCGAGCATCCAGCCTAGCGCCAGCAGCAGGATGAGCAATAGGTTGCCTATCGCTTTGCCAATAAATGCCGGCCCCGCCAAAAGGTGAGAGCCGATCAAGTTGATTGCCCCACCGGCGTTGCTCGACAACATCGTCGCGATCTGCTGTATGAACTGGTCGCTCTTGATGAATCGCTGAAGCGCGACGAGCCGCTCCTGAAGCGCAGCAAGTATAGCGGGGAGCGATTGTACGAACTTGATGAGTTCCGAAGCTATCGGCGCATTCAGCACGATAACCAGCGCCGTTCCGACGATCAACAGGACGCCAAACGCCAACGAAACTGCCGCGCCAAACGGCATCCTCGTGCTCAGCCGCTCGACTATCGGGCGAAGCCCAGCCGCGAGTAGGATCGCGGTGAAGAGAAGCAGGAACGCCTCGAACGCGCCCGCGAGAACCACCCAAACTACATAAGCTGCGGCGAAAATGGCCGCGGCTAGCACCCAAACGCGCACGCCGAACGTCCCGGGGGGATTTCGGTCTAACATAGGCTGCCCAATCTTCGGTATCGAGCCGCCTAAGACTTGTACTTGGGCCCACTTTTGTCGGCGCTTCGGTAGGGCGACCCAGCCGCTCTCCGTCCGATCTGCCGGCCCCCAGCGGAGGCACCACGTCAACCTGCGAAGTGCTGCACTCTAAAATGCAGGCGTCATCCGAGCCGAGCCCGGTGTCACCTTGGATGTAATCTCGAGTTTAGGCGCTCGCTATTGTGCGCGGCAAGACGCGCACGCTTTTATGTGGTTGTGGGGCCTCTTGTTGGCGCTCGCTGGCGCGGCTTACGGGCTACACGCTCGCGGGGCGCGTTTCGGCACCGCCATTCTTCTGGCTTTTGTGGTCTTTACGGGAGCGCTGGGGCTCAGTATCTTTTACGGGTGTTATAGGTGGGCGCCGTATTCGATGGGTCTGGGCGCGCCGGGCGTTTCCGCTGCCGGCGTTACCACGTTCATGTGTCTAAGCAAAAGCGCGTTTGCGACGGCGCTCATGTGGACGGTTATCGTTTTGTCTTGCAGTGCAGCGGTCGGATTAGTCGCCTGGACTCGATTGCGCGCGGGGAACGCGGTTCTTCGCGTGTCGTGCTTTATTGGTGCGGTACTCTTGCTGCTCGTTGCGATCGCCGCCGGTTTCTTTTTATTTTTCGGCATCTCCTGGTGCTTGTCACAACGTTTGTTTTGAGTATGGCGGACGGATACAAGGTCGTTGTCCTCGCGGTAGACCACTTGCGGATGGCCGTTTCGCAGGATCTGTCGTCACGATACTGCCCAGAGAGCAAAGCCGTCTTCTTGACGAGAGTTTTGGCCCTCTTTGCGGTCTTCGTCGCTGCCGCGCTGGCGCTCTTCGTCGCTAACCGCAGGAAGAAGGGCGAATCCGTTCCGCTAATGCTGTCTATTGTGGCGTGCGTGCTGCTGGCCTTCGCGATCGGCAGCGGTGCGCTGGTCCTTTATGGACTCTCCGGTTGCAGCGGCGCAGCGGCAGAAGGTCTCCTTTGGGATTGGCCATAGCAAATGTCTGCCGTTCGCTCAGCTCCGCTTCACCAGGACGACCGGTGTTGCTAGATACTCCACACCAGCACTCTGCAGAAAGGTCTTTCTCTGACCGTTCAAGATGAACTGCTCGAACTGGCGCGCTACGGCCGGATGAGGAGCGTCGCGCAAATCCACAATCGCGTAAGTGATCTGATCGCTCATCGAAGCCTTGCCGGGGAGCGGCACAAACTTCAGCCCTCTTGCAACGGCCTCCGTTCGGCATAGCATCCAGGACCGAACTAAGGAAACGTCACAGACGATACCGTAAGCGAATCAGCGCCGTGCGCGCCAGCGGGTACGCTTCGGGGACGTAGCCCGCCGTTCCATAGTTCCAGGGCACGACTGCATTTTGTCCGTTATTCGTCGGTATGCCGTTGCCGAGCGTAAACAAGCACTTCTTGCAATACTGCGCTCCGTAAGCCCGTTCGTAGAAGAGGTTTCCGCCCGTGTACCCCGGTGGTCCGATAAGGTAGGGGTTTCCCTGTAGCTGGGTCGGCGTATCGACCCCGAAGAGATTTACGACATCGAACATCGCGGTCAAATGCGGCGAGAGATCGTATTCGAGGTGCAGGGACGTCAGAGTCTGCGGCGTCGTGCGCAGCGTATTCGGATCGGCGCCTTCGCTCGTGCCAAGCGTCGTCACGTATGGATTGGTCTGGGCGTTGAACGGTAGTGACGGGTTCCTCAGAAAGTAGTAGTTATAGCCGGGGTTTACAAAGTTATCGTTCGGAACTTGTTTGGGTACGCCGTTAACGATCTCCCAAACCATCGTGCCGTTGCCGTACGGATACCCGCTTTCGTACGAAAGCATCGGGGTGATGCGCAGGCGACGGTGAGCGAACGCGAACGCGTATGAAGCGGTCGCCGTGAAGTCGGGAATGTAGTTGGCGGGAAAAAGGTGCCCGGCAAGGATCGCCGGGGCATTTAGATCGTTGAACGCGAACTGGTAGATGCTCGACGAATACGTGCGGTTGAAATTTGCGTTAAACGTGAAACCGCCGGCGCTCGTCCAAAGCTCCCACCCGTGCGATCGCAGTTGACCGGCATTCGTCGGAACGCCGATGGCGTTAGGGTTTTCGCCGGCGTTGGCTGCATTGCGAAAGTTTGTTGGCAGCACGTCTATCACGTTCTTCTCGTTCTCGACGAAATAGGTGAGCCGAACCTGGATCGGTCCTCCATGCTCGTAAGAGAGCGCATAATCGTCGGCAGTTTCCGGAGCTAATGGAAAGCTCGGTACCGAACCGCCGGCATTTCCGCCGGAGTCGTTGCTGCAAGCGCTAGCGGGGACACAAGTTCGCTGCACCTCCAGCGGCAGCGGCGGCGTAGATGTATGGTCGAAGTTCGCCCTGAATCCGTTGAGACCGGCAAACGTATAGGCGAAAGAAAGATGTGGGTCGAGGGCGCCATCGCCATAGATGACGCCGTCGCTCGTCTGGGAATGCTGCCCGATGTAACGCAGCGAGCCCATAGCGGAAAAGTGCGGCGTCACACTCCAGGTGTCGCTAACGTATACGAGATATTGATTTAGGCGCGGCGCAGCCGTAATGATTTGCGGTACGGTCGGCACGATCTGGTAGATGCTACTCGTATTAACATCGTACTGCGCGCCCGCGCGTATATCGGTCTTTTCGTTGGCCTGGTCCTCGAAGTCGTATCCGATTCCATCCTCACGCTGAGATTGGGTTGAGTAGAGCGAGATGACTCCATCGGAAAAGGAAAGGTCGTCCCATTCAGGGCCGTTCGCGACGGCACCGACTTGGGACTGAAAGAGTTGCAGCCGTCCGAGCGAGTGTGGCCAGTCGTGAATCCATTGCAGCTTTTCAACACCGTAGGTACCCCGCGCAATCGAGGGTGTGTCGACTTGTGTATTTGGATTGGCCGGTTGCCCCGGAAAGGCAGCACCCGGAGCATTGAAGGTCGACCAGTGCAGCCCTTGGTACGGCGAGTCGTACTGCTGATACGCGGCGGCTCCAGTCAGAAACGTCGCGGAGAGATCGTCGCGCGGCGTCGCGGCGTAGTGGATGTTTCCGGCTATCGCGTATTGCGCGCGCGTTTGGAACCCCAGTCCATAGGTGCCCTGCTCGGCGGGATAAAATGTATACCCGTCGCCGTACGCAAAATACTCGTTGCCGACCGTTGACGACACGGCGTATCGCCATTTTAAATCCGGCGTTGCTCCCTGTTCGCTAAACTTCATCTCTCCGAGCTGCGCGCCAATACCGTCGGCAATCTCGAACGTCGACTTTGCCGGATACGTCCCAACGAGGGGAATCTCGTTGACAACGCCACCTAACGCGTTTTGACTTTCGTCACTGTAGCCGCCCAACGTCACGGTATTGGCGCTCACTCCGGCGGTGCCAAGCTGCGCGCCTACGATGTTTCCGCCCGGCTCGGCGATCAGCCCCTGCGGAACGGGAACGGAATCGTAATCGTAGACCGTATCTTGTACTTTTCCACCGCGAACGATGATATTGGCAAATGAGTCCTGTTGGACACCGGGGACGTCCGATATCGCGCCCTGAATCGTGTCGCGCGAGTAGTTAGCCAGTCCCGAGGAAGAGGCTTGTGGATTCGCAGCCTGTGCCTGCTCGCCCTGAACGGTGAAAATGTCCGCGGTGTTTCCGATCGTAAAGGCTTGATTTTTGGCCTGCACTCGAGCGATTTCTTTGAGTGAGGGACGCAAGCTGACCCGAAGCAGCTCGTGTGCTCCGGGCAGCACGACGACGGTCATCGTAGATGGCTCGTAGCCTTTGAGCTCTACGCCGACCACGTACGTATCCGGAGAAATGCCCAAGATCGTGAAGCGACCGCTGGCGTCGCTCGTCGCAGAGTAACGGCCCGAAGGCGCGACCGCGCTGACCAGAGCGCCGGACAGCGGCTTTCCCGCCACCGTGAGAACGGTACCTAGAATCGCACCGTTGGTAAGCTCGGCGCCGCGCGCGACGACGGCAGTAAGTATAATCGCTACAAACGCGCAGAATGAGCGCGTGAGTGTTCGCATCCGTTCGGTCTCCCCCGAGGGGAGACCGCGTACCGCGCTCTCCCCGGATCTATGCTATGAGATGTCGAGCAAGAATCGAACGGGGCGGCGCGCGGAAACCAAGGGAACCATCCAAGACGGCTAACGGACCGTGAAGTACGTAGAGAACAAATGCCGATCGCTGGACCATTGCAGGCGTCGTACTTTCGCCCCGAAGTTTGCGCAGAAACTCTACAAAAACTTCCACAACTAAGCCGGTGGCACGGTGCGCGGTGCGAATGGTGGCGCGCAGTGAATATTGTACGATCGCGCCCATAACCACAAAAGTAACAACAAGTGGCAACGCGTGCGACAGAACGACGGACCGCGGATCGAATGGCGACGAGCCTCCGAACCGGGTCTCATACCCCTCCATGGCGATGACGCACAGTAGGCTGCCAAAGAGCGAACAAGCTCTATCAACTAAGCGCGTTCGGAAATCGCCGATCCGGGACAGAAGCGGGTCGTCAGCGTAAATTCGTGCGAGCAGCACGAATAGAGTCAGCGAGAGTGTGACGACCGCACCGAAAAGCAGCGTTGGCAGAACTGCCTCGTGCTGGTTGTCACGGAGCACACCGCCCAGCCAGCCGCTGTTCTCAGCGAACTCGACGCTAACATCCGCACCGACGGCCGTAAGAAGGGCGGTCGCAAGCGCCGCCCAGCCGCGGATGATCGCAAAGCGCATGCTCACTTTTAGCACGGATCGCAACGGTTCGCAAAGGAGTAGAGAATCGGACGCAACGGCTGCGGGCTCACTTTTGCGGCGAGGGCAGCGTGTTTGGTGCGAGCAGAGCGGCGAGCGCCCGGAAGAGATCGACCGCACCGAGTCCGGCGTTGCCCTTGGCATCGTACGCGCCGGGACCGTTCGTCGCTTCCACCGCGATCGTCAGCTTCTGTGCCGGAAGGTAGCCAACCGCACCCGAGGCGCCGGCGAATCCAAGCGTCTGCGTGATCCAGGGGCCCGGAAGTATTACCCCGAGGCCGTAGCTTAGTTCGACGGTCCCTCGTTGGCAGGCAGGACATCCTGCCTGCGCATGCCCGAAACCGATAAGGGCTGGAGCAATCTGCGCTTTTGAGGACTCCGGCGATAAGAGCTTACCGGATGCTACCGCCTCGAGCGAGCGGCTCAGATCGGTGATGTCGGTCGTTTCGACCGCGCCTTCGACCGTCGTCCATGAGGGATTCCAATACGTTGCCTCCTCGTAAAACGGTAGATCCGGTTTGATGCCCAGCGTTGCGCGGCGTTCCGATGTAAACGCGTGCAAAACCGGTTGAGGCACGACGGGCGTCGTGGACGCCGTCGTCTCTTTGAGCGCCATCGGCTCCAGAACGAACTGTCGGAGCGCATCGGCCAGCGGCATGCCCGCGATCCTTTCGAGCACTCGGCCGAGGATCACGTAGTTAGTATGCGAGTACCCCCAGTTCGTGCCGGGTGCGAACTGGGCCGGCTTCGAGACTCCGATCTGAATCAACTCTTCGGGTGTCCACTGCCGGAATGGATCGCGATAGAGAGCGTCTTGGAATTCGTCCTGATAGACGTAATCGGCATACCCTGAAGTCATTTGCGCGAGATCCTTTAGAGTGATTTGGTTCGCGCGCGGAAGGTCAGGAAAGAAGGCGGAGAGTTTCGTCTGGAGCGTGACCTTTTTCTGGTCAACGAACTGGAGGAGCAGCGTCGCCATATACGTAAAGGCCAGTGCGCCGTTGCGAAAGTGCATGTCGTCAGTGGCCGGCACGCCGGTCATCGATTCGCCGAAGGCTCCCGTATACACATCGTTAGCGTTCGATCGCACCTGCACGATCGCGGCCTTTAAATGGTTCGCGATCATGAAATTGTGAACGACCCTTTGGATCGAAGCGGTGGTGGAGGCGTCGGCAGCTATCGAGCGACAGGGCAGCGCTAGATTCGCGACGACCACGACGATCGCGGCGGCTGCAGTCAAGATGCAGCGTGAGGTTTTCATCTTCAATGACCTGCGCGGCTGGGCTCGCTCGGCCCTCTTTCACGACGGAGCCCTCGTCCCAACGCCGGACTCGGCTCCGCGTACGAGGTTTAAGGTCTGTCGTAACCTAACTTTACGAGGTATCGCTTGCTCTTACTAAGGAGGTCCATGTTAATGCGCCATTTTGACCGGTCGACCGCGATCGCATTATTATTCGCAATTCTTCCGTCGGTAGCCGTGGCAGCTCCCGCGTGGGAACCGGCAACTGCGTCCAGCGTTAACGCCGGTGCTAGCCCGTCGACATTTATCGTCCAGGCCTCCGTGACGTTGCCGCAGTCGTGCTATGCCGCGCGGATTCGGTCAACGCCGATTTCTCTCCATACAGCTCGGTCTTTCTACGTCGAGCAGCGGGCGCCGTCTTCAGCCTGCAGTAACAAAAGCGCCTATAAGTGCACCGTCGTCAGCCCCGGCTTTCCCTTGCCCATTCCTCACATGATCGAAGTCGTCTCGAAGGGACCGCAGAAATGGAAGGTTGCAGTCGCCACGGAAGAACCCGTAGCTACTCCACCCGTCTGTCGTAAGGATTAGCTACTCGAAAGCTACTGCGGGGGCGTCGCGACCGGAATCATGACGTGCGCGTAGGGCGTATCGGGCCACATCACGTACGGCTTCGTTGGATCGGGGTCGGAGGTCGCGGGATATCCCAGCGACTTTGCGGCCGATCCGACTATCATGACATGCGGGCCCGTTTTGACCCAGTGATTGTCGGAAGTGCTCGTTCGCGCATAGGGGTCGGTGTTGCTCGCGCCGTTATCGCCGGCTAGCATGTAAACGAAGCCGATGCTATCGGGGGGTGCGGCATGTTTCATCAACGCTTGCGCCCACAGTAACGCGTTGGCGTCCAAACACATCGCGTCGTACGGGTCGGCAAGCATACATGTAAAGCCGTTCGAGCCGCTCTGAAGCGTGCGCATCGTGCCGTCTTTTTGCATCTGCACGACCGTTGCGCTCTTGACGACGGCCGGAGGCGCGGCGGCTGCAATCTTTGCCATATAATCGGAATCCGACATCGTCGTGTCCTGGGCCATCGCGGCGAGCGGCACAAAGAGAAAAGCGACTAGGAGTCCAAGGGTTGTTGCAACGTAACGCGGCATAAGTTTACCTCCACAAAGGAAAGGATTCAAACCGGCATCGGGAAGGCCTTTAAAGCTGCAGAGCGATTCAAATCCGGCAGCGTTGCCGAGCCGCCCGCATGCGCACAAGCGGAAACAGCGGCGCATGCCAGGATCGCCAAAAGACCCCTCATATACGGTGAATTTTACGACGCAATCGTCAAGAGAGCGTCAAGATGGGCTTGTACGGCGGCCAAGGTCCGCCGGCAGCGGGTAGTTTCGCGGGCCGTTTGTCCCATATATTACGTGGGCCGATAGCCTCACTTTGTCGTGCGAAGCCGTGTTAATCGCAGGCCGAGTCGCACGCCCGCTGAATGCATCGCGCCTCCACGATCGCGCAAGCATCAGACCTTCAGAAAGGACCTGCGACATGGCCGCAACGACGAAGCTCGAACGGGACGCCCCCGTCCTCGACCCTAAACACTACACGGTAGAAGCCGAAGATGATACTCTCCGCGTGGTTCGTATTCGCTACGGCAGCCGAGAGAAATCGGTCATGCACCAGCATCAGCGCGGGGTTAGCGTCTTCCTGACGGATGCCGACTTTATGTTCACGTTCTCGGACGGTAGAGTCGATCGCGTTCACGCAAAGAAGGGCGACTTCTTGAGCTTCGAAGAGCCGTGGGAGCATAACGCGGAAAACAACATGGATCAGCCTTTCGAAGCGATCTACGTCGAAGTGAAGTCGTAGTCTATTTCGCCTCTTGGAGCAGCTGCTGAACGCGATTCCGCGCTTCACCGAACCGACCACAGCCGCGTCACCAGCGCGCTGAGCACCCAACTCCCGGGCATTACCAGCGCGCCCGGCTTCGTTTTTGGCGCAACGTTTCCAATGGCGCCGGCAAAGCCTGCCAAAACTCGGCGTCGGGGACTCGTGCCGGTACGTGCAGAACGGCCTCGCGAGCATGACAGAATCCATCGTGTCAATTCCGGTCATCGAAGCGGCGCGTCTACGGCTGCGCGGGCACCGCTGCGACGACCTGTCGCATTGCGTGGCAATGTGGTCCGATCCGAACGTAACGAAATTTATAAGCGGCCGGGCAGCCTCCGAACAACAGACCTGGACGAGGCTGCTTTCGTACGTGGGGCACTGGGCGCTCATGGGCTTCGGATATTGGGTAATCGAAGAGAGGGTGTCCGGTGATTTCGTTGGGGAGGTCGGTTTTGCGGATTTTAAACGTGATATCGCGCCTTCGATGAGAGCTACCCCGGAGCTAGGCTTCGCGCTGGCCTCCCGTTTTCACGGAAAAGGATACGCTACGGAATCCGTGCGTGCAGCGCTCTCGTGGGCCGATGCTCATGTACCGCGCCCACGCACCGTCTGCCTCGTGAACCCGCAGAATCTGGCGTCGTTGCGAGTGGTGAAGAGATGTGGCTATGAACCGTTCGAGCAGAGCGTCATCAACGAACAGCCGGTGCTGTTTCTTTCTCGCAATACTCTACCTCGAGATCGCGAACGTCCGCGAAACGACGGCTAGCGCCGCGGCCACTTACTTTCCGATTATCACCTCAGTGGCTTTAACGATGACGACCACCTCATCGCCGATTTTCAATCCAAGGCGTTCCGTCGACGAGGCGGTAATGGCCGCAATCATCGTGGCGGGCTCGATATCGACGGCTACCTCTGCCATAACCGCTCCGGTAGACACCGACTTCACGCGACCGCGAAGCTGATTGCGAGCGCTAATTTCCATAGTCGATCCTTTCGTTCGCGTGAGTAGGGCTGGGCGAGATTACCGATCGTGATCTTGCTCTTGCTTCTCAATCGTGCAGAGGTAAGCTCCCTGGCCGTACGGGCCGCCGGCCCCGCCACACGCGGAATCATCGTTTGAGCGGTGGTTACAAGCGACGTTTCTTCACGAGCACGACTATCCCCGCCACATCCGAGATCCTGTCGTATGCGCCGCTTTTGACGAGGTGTTTAACCTTCGACGCGTCGACGGCGCTCCAATACGCCGGGTCGCTAAAGGCATCGAAGATCAAATAGTCCTGGTCGCTCATCGCGATCGTAGCGCGAGGGTTCATTCCAAGATGAGCGATGACGAATCCGCCGGTTCCAATACTGGCGGTTCGCGGTAGCGTTGCCAGCTCGTTCTCCCGAATCCAATCGGCCACGGCTGGGCGCCTGTACAGTGCGAAACCAGGGTTTATCGGGCTGTAGAATCGAGATGTCCATATAGATGCCAGCAGGGCGAAGACCAAGGCGCCTTCGGCCGCAACCCTTGAGCGGTAGTAAATCTTTGACGCACCGTCGATAAAAGCGCACAAAACGTAGCCGCTCCAGGTCGCGGTGTAATGCATTCCTAATCCCATCGTGACGGCTTCGTGCGACAGCAGCACCTCCGCTAACCCAGGTATCGCAAAGAGCATGTAGCGCGATCCCAAGGGAAGAAACGCGAGCGGGAGCAGAGCGGCGAAGAGATATTGCAGGCGTATTGGTGAAAATGGACCTGCGAAGCCGGCAGGCGTAGCCGGGAACCGCCACCACTCATAGTAGTGTAACGAGAAATAATGAAAATGCGGGTCGAGAAGCGGGCGCAATATGCCGAAGTAGAAGAGCGCACCGACAACCCCTATCGTTGTAATCCAAAGTCCACAGCTTCGCATCTGCCGGTCTCGTCGCCCCATGAGCGCGACGACGAGGCCGATAAACGCTAGGCCGACAAACTGATCTTCTTTGACCGTTGCTAAGACGGCGGCCGCAGCAATAGCGACCCGCCACGACTTGCGATCGATCGCCCAAACCAGCGTTGCCGCGATCGGAGGTGCAAAGGCGAGCTCGTGAAAGTCTCCGACCGCCTCCGCGCCTAACACCGGATATAGGGCAGCGATAAGCGTCACCGCATAAGCCAGCCATCGTGGGAACCGCGAGACAGCGATTCCCCACAACGGGAATATCGTTGCTGCCGTTAGCAGAGACTGCAAGATAATCAGCCCCCGCGCGCCCTCAAAGATCTTTACGAAGGGCATCGCGAGAAACAAGATCGGGGAAAAGTGCACGAGAAGATGATTGACCGAGCCTTCGAGTGTAGCCGAGAATCCGGTCAGCGTGCCGTTGACGATCTGAGTGAATATGGAGTCATCGACGCCCGCTCGAAAAATGGCGTAGCGCCATAGTCCAAGACAGGTGTAGATTCCCGCGAGCGTCAGGTAAAGAGCGGCGACACCGACAGCCCAACCCATGCGAAAGAGGCTTCGGCTAGCGGGGCGAGCGTTCCGGGGTTGCGCAGCGCTACGGAAACGGGCCCGCGGGCGATGCGCTCGTTATCGTAGCCCACGCTCTCTGGACGGCTTGGTAGAGCTCCGGATTGTTCTTTAGTCCGTACTCGGGATTCTCGTTGGGTTGCGCCATGTATTCGTAGATCGTGATCGTGGGCGTTAACCGAGCGAGATTCACGATCGTTTGATAGAGATCGTCCGCACGCTTTTGGCCGATTTCGGTTACGTAGACTTGCGGGATCGATCCGTCGGCAGCGACTCCGACCGCGGCACGCATCACATTCATTTCGCGAGGCATCAATGCGGCCGGCACGCCGTAGGGGTGGAAACCGAAGCCGCTGACCGGCGGGCTCGGATCGGCGGCACGCAGCATGGCGGCCAGCGTTTCCGTCCACGGCAGATCGCTTCCGGAGGTGCCGCTGGTGAGGACTTTGACTCCCAAGCCGGCAATGTTCGGAGCGACGCGCAGGTAGAATGCTGCGTATTCCTTTACGTCGGTAAAGCCGTTCGCGCGAAGGTCGGCTTCGTTCGCGATCTCAGCGTAGCGCAGACAGCCGGGCTCTCGCTGCGTGTAGCGCGAAAAAAACTCAGCGACGTTGGCGATGAGGTCCTCGTCGCCGTTCTTGTCGTCCCGCGGGCTGGGTACGATGATCATCGCGTGCAGCCCGGCGCTGCAGATCGCATCGAGTTCCCGGTCCTCGCGGCGCCAGCGCTGTGACTCGAAGGCTAACCCATCCGGACGCCATCCGGTGCGCACGTAGGTTGCGTGGAGGTTATCGCGGATATCCTGCAAGACCGCCGCGCCAAAGTATCTCTTGAGATAGCGCGGCCCCTGGCGTCCGCCGACCGCCGGCAAGGCGATCCCGAGCTCGGCGATGCGCGGTGTTGCCGTCGCTTGCGGTTGTACCTGCGAGTCGCCGGCACGTGATGCAAACAGCGCGCCCGCAAATGCGACAGCAAAGATCAATGCGCTTTTGCGGCCTCCCTACAACCGCACACTTCGACGCAAAACGCACCGCGACCCGTTCGAGAAGGTCAAACGCGCAGTAACTTGAATTCGTACGGCCTGGGATGGAGCTCCCTTAAACCGCCGCATTTAGCGGCTGATGGCTCCTGTCGCACCACGTACTTTGACAGGAGCTTAGTTTGCATCACTTCTTAGACACCAACAACATCTGGCTGGTAGCGGGCGTCTGGATGCTATTGGCCGCGGTCAGCGCATTCGTCGCGATCCGCATCAAGATGCCGGCCGCGCTCGTTGAAATCGTTATCGGCATGATCGCCGGTAACGTGATCGCTCTGCGAACCAACGCGTGGATCGATTTCGTGGCAGGCTTCGGCAGTATTCTCCTGACGTTTCTCGCGGGCGCGGAAATCGACCCGGTGGTGCTGCGGAGGCAACTGGTGCCTTCGACCGCGATCGGTGCGGCATCTTTCGGCGCACCGTTTCTTGCGGCGATGGCATTTACGTATTTTTTCGGTCATTGGACGCTGGATGCGTCAAAAATTGCGGGCATCGCGATGTCAACGACCTCGGTCGCCGTAGTCTATGCGGTGATGGTTGAATCCGGGCTTGCCGGCAAAGAGTTCGGCCAGTTGATTCTTGCCGCGTGCTTTTTCACCGACCTGGGCACGGTCGTCGCACTCGGGCTCTTATTTGCAAACTATAATCTTTGGCTTGCGGCGCTGGCGGTGGCAATCGTCGCGGCCGTGGCGATCGTTCCAAGGTTTCTGCCTCGCGTGATCGATCGTACGCAGCGCTACGTTAGCGAGCCCGCGCTGCGAGTTCTCTTCGGCGTAATCTTCCTGCTAGCCGCGCTGGCTACGTACGCAAAGAGCGAGGGCGTCCTCCCCGCGTACTTTTTGGGTCTCGGATGCGCCGGACTGATGACGGCGTACCCCGACGTTAAGCGACGGCTCCAAACGATGACGATGACGCTCCTCGCTCCGTTCTACTTTCTCAAAGCCGGAACTTACATCGAATTCAGCGCAGCGGTCGGCAGTGTGGGGCTGATTGCCGCGATGTTCTTTGTCAAGGTAATCGCCAAGATCGTTGGAGTCTTCCCTCTCGCCCGGTACGTCTTCCGGTATCCGAGGTCAAACGCTAACTACCTGACGTTGATGATGGCTACCGGCCTCACTTTTGGAACGATCTCTAGTCTGTACGGCCTGACGCATCACTACATTAACCAGGCGCAGTATACGGTCCTAGTAACCGTCGTTATCTTGACCGCGGTCGTTCCGACGGCAATCGCGCAAGCTTTGTTTAAGCCGAGCGAAGAGCCAGAAGAGATGGAGGCCGAGGTGCCATGAGACCTAGCTCCCGAGAATGTTTATCGCACGCGCCCCGACGGCGATTACGGTGACCAGCGAGATGATGCTTTGAACCGTCATCATCATCTTCATGCGGGGCGTTAGGGGAAGGACGTCGGTGGGACTAAACGCGGCCGCGGTGTTAAACGCAAACGCGAAGTAATCGGCGAAAACCGGTCGCCAGTCGGCCGGAAAGTTGTCGGATGGATCTCCGTGCGAGAACGAAAGATCCGCCCTCCCGTGAAAGCCGGTAACTCGGCCGCCGGGGCCGCCCCGATCGACTTGCCAATATGCGAGCGCAAAGACGAGGATGTTGGTCACCCAAATTGCGATGGAGGTCGTAAGGAGGGTCATACCGCTTATGTTTGAGTGCGCTTTCGCCATGTCGCGCAGGAGTATTGCGAGCAGAGCGAGTTGGAAACACGTTGCAAGCGGCAGAATGACCGCCGCCGCGAAGCCTTCGACGCGTGTCCAGAACGCTTTGTTACTGGCAAACTGTGCCGCGAGCATTGGGACGGCCAGCGCCAAACCGAGGACGAACGGAATACCTTTCGGCAATAGTTGATAACGGCTCGGCAGGATTGACAAGATTATAGGCAGTGCGATGACCGCGATTGCTGCAAAGACGCGAGATTCGGGACGGGAACCGTCAGCGTCATTCGCGGAGCCGGCTTTCATAGAGCTGGAAGGCGTGACGATCGCCGAGAGCGCGGCGCGGCCCGCTTGCCCAGGAACGCCGCGATAAGCAGAGAGACGGTCGCCAAGCCCTGTACCTCCTCGGGCAGCATCGTACCACCGCTCGCTTGCATTGTAAATCAGACGAGTCATTGGCAACCTGGCACCGGGTTCGAAGGGATGAGTTATGGGAACGAAAAGCCTCGGCACTTACTCATCGGATTTTGGAGGCACTATGTTTCAACGATGGTTCCCGGGATTTTTGGCCGTTCTCGTGCTCGGAAGTCTAGCACTTGCGAGCTGCAGCGGCGGAGGCTCGCTGCCGAACACTGCAAATTCCTCGTTACCAAACGCCGCAACCTCGCCGCTGCAGTCGCCGTCGCTCCTAAAATCGTTGGAGCGGCAAGAGAGCGCCTCAAGCGCATTGTACGTCAGCGATTGGTACGGTAAGTCTATTTTCCGCTTTGCGCGCAACGCAGACGGTTCGCTTGTAACTCCAGCCGGCTCGTCGCTCGTGCTCTCTTACAACCCCGGCCCGATTGCTATTGGCCACGGCGGCCTCTTCGTCACCGATGAAGATGCCGAGTCGCTTTTCGTCTATGCCAGACACGCCACAGGGTACGACCAGCCGAGGCGAGAGTTGACGCTTCCCTTCGTACCGAGCTGCGTTGCAGTCGATAGCGCCGGTCACGAGTTCGTAGGAGGCTTCACGAACGGCTACGTAGCCGTCTACGCCCCCGGCGCGCAGGGTAACGCGAGTACGCTGCAGCGAATCGCGCTGCCCGACGGTCATTCCGACATCAACGGCGTGGGCGTTGACGCTTCCGGCAATCTCTACGTTTCCGACACGAACGAAGTCAGCGTGTTTTCGACACCCGTCACGAATCCGACGCTGGTACGAGCGATCGTTGGAACGGGTCAGCAAAACACGCCGACCGGCATGGATTTCAATAACCAGACGGGCGCGCTGTATGTCGCCAATGCGGGCGACAACAACATCCTTGAGTACTCTCGCTCCGCAAACGGCAAGAGCCGGCCGCATCGTACGATCTCCTCGAAGAATCCGCCATTGAAGGGGCCAGTCGGCGTAGCGCTCGGCGGATCGGTGCTCTATTCGACGAGCGGCTCTAACGTCAACGGACCGCCGTCAATCTTCGTCTTCGATGCCTCGAAAGGGCAGCAGACTCCAAAGCAGGTCGTGACGGGATCGTACTTGGCAGTCCCGATCGGCGTAGCTCTCGGTCCCTAAAGTAGACTTTTCCGAGAATAGGGCCGGCGTTGGGCGCCGGCCCTATCTATTTCGCCCCGTTCGTCAGATGCGTGCGACGGCTGCATGCCGACTCGCTAGCGCGCATCCCAGGTTTCGGCGTCGACCGGAATCCACAGCATGTTCAGGCGGTAGCCTGTGACACGATCGCTCAGCCCGATCAGCCGGTCTTCATAGTAGAGCGGGATTACGGGAACGTCTTGATGGATGAGCAGCTGGATCGCGTTGAAGTCGCGATCGCGCTGCACCTGACTCTGCGTACGCGTTTGATCGTCAAAGAGCGTTTCGAAACGCTTGGAACAGTAGAATGAGTGATTCTCGTCGCCTTTGACGGCCTGCACGCAGCGAAAATTCAAAGATTGTTCGGGATCGCCGCCTCCAACCCACGTCTCGCCTGCGATCGTGGCCTTCCCGTTGCGCAACAGACCGTCGGGACTGAACCAGACGCGGACCGGATTGGCCTTTATCGAGAGTTGCATGCCGATTGTCGCGAGCTGCTCCTGCACCAGCGTCGCGATCCGGACGTTGATCGGATCTTCCGAGTTCACGCCGATCAGGCCGGCCAGCGCAACACCGTTCTTGTAGCGAATGCCCTGTCGCATGCGCCAGCCGGCGGCGTCGAGCTCTTGCTTTGCGGCGTGGGCGTTGTGTTTGTACGGCGGAATCACAACGCTCTTCCAGTGTACGATCGGGGGTGGAAGAAACGACCCGGCGGGCGGATATTCGTTGCGCCACGCAGCGGCGAGCGCGGGATAGTCGAGCGCGCCGGCGATCGCTTGTCGTACCCGAACGTCACGCGTCGGTGCAGCTTGCGTCTGAAGGTAGAGCAGGTGAGTCGCGTTCTCGGGAAACCTTCGAACGCGAAGACCCGGAACGTGTTCGGCCTGCAAGACGTTCTCGGCGGTCAGCGTTCCGACGTCGACTGCGCCCGACTGGAGCGCAACGAAATTGGAGTTTAGGTTCGGAACGATCTTCAAGACGATTTGTTCGAGCTTCGGCCGCGGCCTATAGTGCGGATTCGGTTCCAGGATGATGCGATCGCCTCGAAGCCACGATTTGACGCGGAACGGCCCGGTGCCGAACGGAGCATTTTCCCACGCGGTACCGACGACTTGCGTGTCCGCAAAAGCGTGCTTCGGCAGAATGCCGTAGACGTAGTCGGCCTGCGCGAAGAGCACGCGGACCGCGGCGTTCCACGGTTGGCGCAATCGGATCACGACCGTGTGTGCGTCCGGCGTGCGTAGGGAGACGATGCGGCGATACGGCTCGACCGACGTCGAACGATTGCGAGGATCGAAAATGGCCCGGTAGGTGAACGCGACGTCGGCCGAGGTCAGACCAACGCCATCAGCAAAACGCGCATCCGAGCGCAGATGATAGGTGATTTGGGTTCCATCAGGGGAGACGTCGCCATTACTGCGTGACGGGATGCGCGTAACGAGAATTGGAACGTTGCGGTTATCGGACGAGAGACCGACGAGGGTTTGGCAGAAGAGGGTGTCGAGCGCGATAATCTCTTGGTCGATCGCAATGAGTGGAACGAGCGACGCCGGATCGCCGGCGTAAGCGATTCGCAAGACGTGCGGAGAACCCACGCGCACGCTGCCGCCGCGCGTGCACGCGCTCAGCGACGCGACGAAAAAAACAGCGGCGGTAATGGCAGACTTACGCCGACGATCGTTCCATCCGGCAGGTGCTTGGTAGGTCGCCACTTCATTCGATCTGCCGTGATAAGATGATAGCATGCTTAACGTTTCACGCATGTTGGCTCTTCTGATGGCGGTAGCATTCTCGACCACGGGTATCGCGATGGCTCAGGCGCCACCTCCGGGAGCGAGCATGTCGGCGGCGTCCGACAGTCAGCAAGCGAATCCCAACAAGAAGAAGAAGAAATGCAAATCGAAGCCGAACGGCTGTAAGAAGCACAAACAAAACAAACAGAACAAAAAGAACAAGCAGAGCCAGTCCGCTCCGCAACAACAGCCACCCCCGATGGCGCCGCAGGAGCAGCAGCCCCCGCCGGCTCCACAACGGACCCTTTCGGCGCTAAGTCAGCCTTAGGCCAGTCTCGACTCCCAATCCGCCGGAACTTTGCCCTGCGGGCCAGGAACCGGTTGGTCTTTGGGATGCGATCGGGGCGGCGCCAACCGCCGGCCTTCCATGAAATCGCCAGTCTCGTAGCTATAGAACCACGCCTCCCCGGGCTCGAAACTCGCGATGATCGGATGACCGGTAGAACGGGAGTGCTTCGTGGCGTGTTTTCCCAAGGATTGATCGCAACAGCCGATGTGACCGCACTCGGCACATCTGCGCAGATGGAACCACCAGCTGTCCTCCGCTAGGCACTCGACACAGCCGGTGCCGGAGGGCGGCACGCTCTCATTTATGCCGACGACTCTTTCGCTCACGATTTCGAAGAGCTAGATTCGGCGGATAGGGTTCTTTCCTTGCTATTCTAAGCTTCTCTGAGGAGAGCGACGCAGCACGGCGGTTTGCTTTTAAGTTCAGCTGGGGTACTTATACCGCATCACCTTCTGCAGGTTGGTGCCGCGAATGATCCCTTGCGAGTGATAGGTCAAGCCCCACGAATCGATGGACGACATGTCGGGGAAGATGCAAGCCTCGAGCGTTTGATCGCTCGAGTTCTGGTTGTACCATCCGCCGCCGGCACCGGTGGTGCCACCGAACTGATCCGAGCCCCCGAGATACGAGCAATAGCACGAAGCCGGGTTCCCGTTGCACGATCCCGACGGGGGCGGTTTAAGAATGTAGGCGAGGGCGGCCAACGTTGGCTTGGTTGTGTACAGCGTGCTCAACAGAATGTTTATCTGGGAGCCATCTTTCTTGCTGGTGTAGGTGCAAAAGCTTCTTTTTCCGGCGAGGAAAAGCAGCTTCGATCCATTACTGCCGTAGACGGGATGGCGAACTACGACTTCACCGTGGGTTTTCTGACAGTAGGCCGCTGCAGCGGCGTCGGCAGGCTCGACCCCAGCGGGCAGCGCCACGTGAGCGGGCGACCTCAGCGAGGTGAGCGGAGCGGAAGCGGCCTGCGGTGAGGTCGCACCGATGCCGCCGCCGCAGCCAGAAAATAGAACGGCACCAATTGCCGTTATCGCGGCAAACGAAAGCTTCATTCTTACACTCCTTTCTGTAGCCCGCCACTCATACCATCAATGAATCTGAGAGTCAAGTCAACTTTTGCATGGTCAGCAGCGAGGCAAGCGGCCGCGACGCCCGAGCCGTGGCGCTCTTTCAGAGTTTCTTCACCATCGCCACCCAGAATTCCATGCGTAACCCTTCTCGTCGTTTCACGGGGCGCGGTTCGAGTCACACCAGAAAAGATCGAGGCGTTCAAGGAAAATGGAGCAATCGAACAGGTCACGTTTTAGCCGTTTGGCGTTTGCCATTTCCGCTGCACTGTTCGCGCTTGCAGGTTGCGGCGGCGCTCAAATGCCCAGCCTCAGCTCGAACGGAGCAAGGTTTTTGACGACGCCGGACGCGCGGGGGCAGGACTTGATCTACCTTGCCGGGACCCGCGCCGTCAGCGTTTACACCTACCCGGAAGGTAAGCTTGTAGGTACCCTCAAGGGTTTATCAAAGCCCGGGAGCGACTGCGTCGACAAGGCACAAAACGTTTGGATTCCCGATCCGAGCCACGGCACCGTGGTCGAGTACGCGCACGGGGGAATGCAGCCGCTGCGCGTGCTCAAAGGCGTCAACGGTGTCGCTTGCGCGGTGGACCCGACCACCGGAGACTTGGCGGTCGCCGAGGCGTTCGACGGCGCCATCTGGATTTTCAAAGCGGCCCGCGGCAACCCGGTACCGTACGATACTCCGACGATCACGCGATTCAACTACTGCGGCTACGACGACAAGGGAAATCTCTTCGCCGACGGTGGAAACGGCGGCGTCGGCTACGAGTTCGTGCTGAGCGAGCTACCGAAGGGAAGTAAGAAGCTCAAGATCATCACGCTCGATCAGTTCATTAGCCAGCCCGGGGGGATAGCGTGGGATGGAAAGCACTTGGCGATCGGCGATGCCGCGAAGCCGGTGATCTACCGATTTGCAGTGAGCGGGACGAGCGGTAAGAGTGTCGGCGCGGTCTCGCTCGGGAATCCCGCGACCTACGGCACCCAGTTTTTTATCGACGGCGTAAGGCTCATCACGCCGAACATGTACCCGTCAAAGAATCAACTGCTCTCAAACGTGCTCTTCTACGAATATCCGGGCGGAGGTAAACCGTCCAAGAAGATTCCGGCGGGCCGCAGCCATCTTCGCGGTCTCGCGCTCAGCCTCGCGCAGAGTCCGTAAGGCCTCACTTAACTAAGCAGTTTTGAAGCGGCCGAGGCCTCGCACGCGCCAAGAGGGGAGCAGCTTGGCGCAGGTTTAGTCGCTCTGCCTCGTCCGGCTAAGAGTGGAACCGCCTGTAGGGACAAATTCTCGGGCAAGTATTCGCACCGGATTTTCAACGACATCGGTCACAACGTGCCGCAAGAAGAGCCGCAAGCCTTCGCTCAGGCCGTTGTCGACGTCGCCGCTTACTGAGTTCCCGTGCCGCGAATGTACGTGACGGCCGAGTTGCCGTTGGTGTCTTTGACTTGGATCCTATCGGTCTCGTGTTTGCTGCAGCTAAGTCCTTGAGGTACGACGATCCAAGCTCCGTTCGTCGAGACCGGTGTCTGAACGACCCAGCAGGTTCCGGCGACCGTCTCGGCGGTGAACTGGCCCGTATATCCGTCCTCGACCGCCATCAACGTGAACGACGACGCGATCGATTGTTTGGCTGGGTTTGTGGCCGTCCCGTTGGGGTTTAGCTGAATGACGTTCGGCATGAAATTGTTGTGAGTGCAGGCCGTCAAACCGACAGAAGTGACGGCAGCCAGGAAAAGACGACGCGCCTCGTTCATACAAAATCCCCGTTTTACATGCGCTTAGCATAAGATTCGGCGTTGTCCTGCCTTCGGGCATGCGCTCGTCAGCGTGAGGGGTTTACGAGCCATCGTCGAACCGGAGCCGCGTTCATGGCCGTCGAGAGTTTGCAAAAGCCGCACTTACTGCGGCGGTTGAATTCGTTCGATCTGACGCTTATCACGGTCGGCGCGGTTATCGGTTCGGGCATATTCCGAACGCCTGCCGTCGTGGCGCAGCGAGCGCATCTGCCTGCAATCGTTTTGGGCTGCTGGCTGATCGGCGGCGTTATCGCGCTCATCGGGGCGCTCATTTTTGCCGAGCTCGCCGCGCGCCGTCCGCTGGATGGCGGCCTCTACGGCTATCTCCGCGATGCGTACCATCCGATGGTGGCGTTTCTTTTTGGGTGGACATTACTGCTCATCTCGGGAACGGGCTCGAACGCGGCGGCGGCCGTGCTCTTCGCCGGCTATCTCGCACCACTAACCGGCGTGACGTTGGACCCGCGCCTGGTCGCGGTCCTCACGCTTGCGGCTTTGGCGAGCATCAATTTGCTGGGCGTGCGACAGGGGGGTAACTGGCAGAATCTGATCGTCGTTCTGAAGATCGGTGCTATCGGCGCTCTGATCGTCGCGTCGCTGACCGCGAGTTCGCACACGTCGGTGCACGCAGCTGCGCAGCCGTTCGATCGTCCGATGGCGCTTATAGCGGCGATCGGTGTGGCGATGCTGCCGGTTCTCTTTACCTATGCCGGATTTCAGGGCGCAAGCTTCGTGACCGCCGAAACGTTGGAGCCGCAGCGCACCATTCCACGCGGCTTATTGTTGGGAATCAGCATCGTGGTCGGCGTTTACGTTCTCGTAAACGCGGGATATTTGCACGTTCTCGGCGCCGCCGGCCTGGCCGGCACGGCGTCGCCGGCGGCCGACACGATGCGTGCGGTGGCCGGCAACGCCGGGGCACGGTTCATCGCGCTTGCGATCGCCTTGTCTACGCTTGGATACTTGAGCACGTGCATGCTGGCCTATCCGCGCATCTTCTATCAGATGGCAGCCGACGGGCTATTCTTCAAACCGGTGGCGTGGATCAGCTCGTCCACTCACGTACCGGTCGTGGCGATCTTGCTTCAGGCCTTTATGGCTTCGATCATCGCGCTGACCGGAACGTACGAGCAGATCATCAACTGGGTGGTTGCCCCGCAATGGCTCTTCATTTTCTTGGGCGCGGGGGCGCTCTTCGTTTTTCGCCGCCGCGACGCGGGGCTGCCCAAACCCACGACCACGATCCCCGGCCATCCGATAACGACGATGTTCTTTATCGTTGTACTGATCGCCATCTTTTCGGCCGAGTTCTTGATCTATCCGCGCGATACGCTTTACGGGATCGGAGTTGAAGTAGCGGGCGTCGTCGTCTACTTTGCCTGGCAGACTCGCGCCCGCTACGGCGTCAACTCGAAAACTGCGCCGTGATTGAAGGTTCCGCCCTGGACGGTCGTGCCGTAGAGGTTGCCGCCGGAATCTTGCGTGAGTCCGTAATATGGATACGCGCCGTCGCCGCTGCTGCCGAAACTATGCAAGACGGTTTCGCTTCCGGACGTAGCGTCGAACTCGAAGATCGTCCCGCAGTCGCACGATCCGCCGCCTGCCGACGTCGTGCCGTAGAGACGTCCGGATGCTCCCACGAGCAGGGTGCTCGTCGGCGAGCTTCCATCGCTGCCTCCCCGGAAGCTATAGAGCACGCGTTCGTGATACTTCCCTCGAGCGCTAGCAATCAGTTCGAAGACCGAACCAAGACCGTGCGCGCCGCCGTAGTACGTCGTGCCGTAGAGATTGCCCGATGCATCTTCGATCAAGCCGCCGTAAGGAGAAGCGGCATCCGGAGTACCCTTGAATGCGTAGAGCGTTTTCAAGTTCCACCGGTTCTTCGAAGCCCGCGTCATCTTAAAGGCGGTTCCCGCTCCGCGTGCGCCTCCAGTCTCCGTAACGCCGTAAAGATCGCCGCTGGAATCGACCAGTAAGGTCCCGAGCGATCCGACTGCGCCATCCTTTCCTCCGGTAAAGGCGTGAATGACGCTTTCGTGCCATGTCCGTCGGGCGCGCGATATCTCGTAGACGGTGCCTTCGGCATTGGTGCCGCCATCGGGTGTGGTTCCGTATAAGTGCCCCATCGAATCGATGGCGACGCCGCCGCCGGGTCCAAACCCGTCGTTTCCGCCGGTAAAACTATGTAGGACGCTCTCTGCCGCCCGCGAGGTGAGCCGAAAAACGACGCCGCAGCCGCTGCTGCCGCAAGAACCGCCCGAACCACCTGAAACCGTCGATCCGTAGAGACTCCCTTTGCGGTCGAATGTCACTCCTCCGTACGGAGTCTTTCCCGTGCCGTAGCAGTCGAAGCTATAAAGTACGCTCTCGTGCCACGGTAAGCTCTTTTGCGGTGCGAGCTTGAAGATCGTGCCGCACGCGTAGGCTCCCCCGACGACGGTCGTGCCGTAAAGGTTTCCACCGCGGATGACCAACCCGCTCGCCGCGTCTCCACCGTCGTTGCCGCCGCTGAAACTGTAAAGCACCTGCTCGGCGCTCTTCGCGGAAACGGCACTTTGCCGATCGAACGGAAGCGTTCCCGCAGGCGCGCCGGCTGGAGATTGCGAGCCGGCGCAGCCGGTCAAAATGGCAACTGCAGCACAAATACCCAAAGCGTGACGTGAAACCAAGGATTCGCTCATCGGACGCGACTTCGTCGCCCGGCCTCTTCATGCTTTCTTTACCAGTCGGCGTCACCATGGCGGGGACTCTCATCGCTGGAGGTTGACGAAATGGCCAAAGCATTCCAACCCTTAACGCGCCGAACGTTCCTCGGGAGCGCGCTCGTGCTGCCGGCGCTCGCGAGCCTGCTGAGGACCGAGGCCCGGGCCGACAGCCAGAAATCATCGCAGGCAGCGATGCACTATCAAAGCTCGCCAAACGGGAGCATGCAGTGCTCCGGATGTAACTTTTTTATTCCCGGTTCGGACGCAAACTCCGACGGCACGTGCAAGATCGTCGACGGATCCATTTCTCCCCATGGATATTGCATCGGCTTTAACGCGAAGTCTTAGGCCATCGCTTCAGACTTTTTTCATCTAAGGGTCTTACCGTGCCATAACAACTAAATTTTCGACCGAAGCACTGAGGAGTTTCAATGTCCAGACACCAGTTGAATACACTGCAAGGCTCGGCTATAGCCTTTGTGGCTGCGCTTACCGCTGGATGCAACGCAAGCGGCCACGCTATGTTACCGTCGAGCTCGCAAGCTGCAGCTTCTGCGCCTGATTCGCGCGGCGGAGATCTTGCGAAGAACGGTTCTGTGTTAAAGCAGCTAACTAAGCAAGTCGTCATCGGCTCTACCGTCGATCCCCGCAACGGCGGTCAGAACCCTTATGGTTTAACCGTAGCGCCGATTACGGCCGGGAAGTTCACCAAGGGCGACCTCGTCGTCTGCAACTTCAACGACAAGTCTAACGTGCAAGGCACGGGCAAATCGATCGTGGCGTTACACCCGGTTCCCAAGTCGAAGCCAACTCACGTCTCTTCCGATAAGACGCTGGTCGGTTGCGACGCCTTAGCGCTTGACGATAGCGACGTTATTTGGGCCGCGTCTATGGTCGCCAACGACAATCCGGTGCTCGACCCGACAGGCAAGCTGATCAGCAACATATCGGGTAGGCCGTTTAATCAGCCGTGGGGACAGATTTATGCGGAAACCAAGGCCGGGTCACCCGCGTTTTATGCAACCAACGCCGGGACGGGCACGATAGTTCGCATCAATCTCGGATCTAGGTTTACCTACGATACGATCGCTAAGGGCTTTCCAGTCAATAATGGAAAACCTGGAACCGCCTTGGCTCCATCGGGTCTTGCGTACGACGCGAGCATCGACACGCTTTACTTCGCGGATGGAAAGAACGACACGATCGTTGCATTCAAGAACGTAACAAAGATTCCGAAAGGCGGAATCGAAGCCATCCATCGCGGCATGAAGTTCACGGGTCCCTCGGGCGCCGACGCTCGAATCGTCTTCGCCGGCAAACCGCTGAACGGTCCGATTAGCACCGCGCTGCTGCCCAATGGCAACCTCGTTGTCGGAAACACGCTCGATCCCGACGGCAAGAACCTGATGATCGAAATCTCGCCGGCGGGTAAGCTGCTCGACGTGCGCAACGTCGACACCGGTGCGGCCGGAGCGCTCTTCGGCATCGTCGCGACCGGCACCAAGATCTCCGATACCAAGGTCTATTTCAACGATGACAACCATAACAACGTTCAAGTGCTCGAGCAGTAGCGGAGCTCAGCTCGGCAACCGGAAATAGAGCAAAACCACGTAAAGCACCGTTAAAACCATCGCCTGTGCCGCGATTACCTCCTGCGCTCTGCGCGATCGCAGGAGGTACGCGGCTATTATTGCGACCTCAAAAGCGAGCAAGAATGCCAAGTTGAGCATCGAGTGCATGCGGCCGGTTCTTGCAACCTCTTCGGCGATGCTTAGCGCCGGCAAGAAGAACATGAATCCGAAGAACCACCGCCGATTTCGAAAGTACCAATAGCCGAGATCGAGCTTACCGTCCTCTTCCCGATCGGGAAGCACGAGCGCGGAGAGCAAGAATAAGTCAACCGGAATGAGCAGCTGCAGCCAAAACGTGCCGAAGTTCCACTGCAGCGTGTGACGAACGCTCCATTCGGCCCACCAGTGCTGCACCGAAATGAAGAAGAGCCACACCGCCCACGCTATCGGCGGCCAATAAAAGTCGATCCGCTCGCGCGCAGTAATCACCGTCGCAAGCCGCGCCAGAACGTTTGCGATCGCAAGCCCCAACACGATCGAGATTAGGATCGTCAGGTAGTCGAACGCGCTCATTTGGGCGAAGGTGCGCGAAACGATGATGGGCCGCTCGAGTCCGTGCGGCCCATCCTTGCTGAACATCGGCTGCATCGTGAACGAGTCGCTGCCGAACGGGTCATTTTGGATATTCGTCCAGGCACGGATGTCGCCGATTTCGCCGTAGCTGCCGATATACCAGCCGGACGGCGGAGATGGCGAGTGCGGGCGCAAAGTAAGCACCGTGTAAGTCCCATGTTCGGGACTTCGGGAGACGCCTAATGAACACGCCCCTGTTGGGTCGCCTTGCTTTGATCGTTGGTGCGGCAGCCTTGCTGTCAGCGTGCGGCGGCAGATCATCGATTCCGATAGGCGGGCCGAGCAGCGCAGCCGCGGGCGATCACGCAGCGAAGGGCGCCAAGACGTTCCACTACACGGGCCGCGAGCAGACGTTTCTGGTTCCAAAGGGCGTCAGGCAAATCAGCGTCGTTGCCCGCGGGGCAGCCGGAGGCGGCACGAAGTGTAGCGGGAGCTGCTACCCGCCCAACGAGTACTTTGGCCGCGGCGGTCGTGTCCACGGAATCATACGCGTACGCCCTGGTGAGATAGTATACGTGTTTGTCGGCGGTCAAGGGAACGGTGCAACAGGCGGGTTTAACGGTGGTGGAAACGCAGGGCCTGGAGCGACTCGCGGCGGCGCTAGCTACGGTGGCGGTGGTGCCTCCGATGTCCGAGCGGGCAGCGATACGCTGAGGGACCGGATTCTCGTCGCGGCCGCCGGCGGTGGCGAAGGCAGCAGTCGGTTTGAAGTCGGCGGTCGCGGCGGTGGCGAGATCGGAGGGATTGGCGGGACCTACTGTTACCGTGGGTCTTCTTGCATTGGTGGCGGCGGAGGCAACGGCGGCAGGCAAAATCAGGGCGGGTCGGGTGGCGCGGGCGGCCAGAGCTACGAGCCCGGACAGCCAGGCACGTCTGGAACATTCGGAGTCGGCGGGAGCGGCGGAAGCGGTGGATGCTACTACACCGGACACTGCAACTGTTACTACGCAAACGGCTGCCCCGGCGCTGGCGGCGGCGGCGGCTACTACGGCGGCGGTGGCGGTGGAGGTGGTGCGGCCGAATACGCAAGTATATACGGAGGTCCCGGCGGTGCCGGCGGCGGTGGCTCGTCTTGGGCCAAATCCAGCGTCGCGGACTTCCGAACTTGGGCAGGCTGGAAAAATGCGACGAGTGACGGCTTAGTCGTCTTCAGCTGGTAACTAAAATGTTGCGGACGATGCGTTCGAGTCTAAAGCACTGACTGAGCTGCAGTTAGGCAAGTAACAAAATCGCGCGGCCGTTCGTATCGCGCGATTTGTGCTCGTTTGTTTGAGCGGATGCGGATCGAACCGTTGCAGAATCGGTGGCATCGGCACCGGGCTGGAGATTGGGTTGGGTACCGGAGCGGACATGCGCAGGTCGGAGTCGTCCCGATCTTCGACGGCGCGCTGGTGTTCCCGGCCTCAAGGCGAGGGACGACACCAGGGTGTGACGGGATTTGCCCCCAAGAGAGACTCAACGACGAAGTGACCGACCGACTTCAAGACGTCTTGCGACAAATTGAAGCGGCCGGTTCACTGCGTTTCTTTTAGCTTTGCGGACAGACCGTGCCGTTCAACTCAACGCCGGAGCCGGAGTCCACGCCGTGCGTCACCTTCTGCACGACGAAAGCTTTTACGGGCGACGCGAGCTTCATGATTTTGGTCTGCGTCATCGGCGGTACGGTGATTTGTGCGGACTTGTCGTTGAAGGGCCACACGTTGACCGACGACTCGTGCAGATGGTTCCACACTGCAAAGCTCACGTATTCGTTGGGGCGGTAGGCGTGTACGAGTACGCCGACCTTATCGGCGCGCAGCAGGTTCTTGTCCACGAAGAACCGCTTGTACTTGCAGGTGAGAGCGGGCGGCGCCGCCTGCTGTTGGAGCATCGATGTCGATGATGGGAACGTCGGCGAGGTTGGTGCGCCGGCGCAGGCAGCGAGGGCTGCGAGCGCGACGAGAGCGAGAAGTGTACGCATGATATTCCTTTCGGTCAAACGGGCTTACCGCACGTCTAGCAGATAGGCGTGCATCGAGCGACCTCTTCGCCTTCGGTTAGTTTTTACATGCTGGGCGAGATAGCCGAATGTTGCGGTGCCAAGTGAACAGAACGCGAACGATCCGCAGAACGGCACCGTAGGCGACACGCTTGCCCTGCTGTCCGTCACGTGCCGCCGGTTGGCGTTCTTACCCTACGCGATCGCGGCAGTCGTACTGCTTGCAATGATCTTTCAGGACTACCAACGGTACCGTTATTCGTTGTCTTTGTTTTCGCCCGGACCGTAATATAGCAGGTTCGCTAGACATATCAGCGCCGCTCCTTCATCCGGTGCTTCCGTTTGGGAAGCGAATACCAAAATCGCGCGGCGTCCGTACCGCGCGATTTGTGCTCGTTTGTTTGAGCGGATGCGGCGCTTGCCGCGCTAATAAAGCGGTTGCGGCTGCGGATCGAACTGTTGCAGAATCGGTGGCAGCGGCATCGGCATCGGCACCGGGCCGGAGATTGGGTTGGGTACTGGAACCGGGTTGGGTATCGGAACCGGAGTCGGCATGGGTCCGGAAATAGGATTCGGAACCGGCGATGGGTTCGGCCGGCGCTCTTCGTAACCATGGACCAGCGTGCCGCCGAGATCGACGTCGTGCGCGGTGACGTCGACGTTGACGCCCTTTCCTTCAGGCGCGAGCGTGGTTTCGATGTTGCCGCCAGAACCGTTCTGCGCGCTGACCCGCAACGCCCCGTTCTCTTCGTAGGTGACCGATTCACCGTTGCCGAGCTGCAGCGTTTGTCCGCGCGAGATCGAGAGCGACTGCCCGTAGCTGGTGATTGAAGCCTGCCCATTGTCGTTCATGCTGATCGTCGTCGCGCCGTTATTCAGCGCGACCGTCGCCGACTGGTTCCACGTGACGCCGTTAGCGTTCGGCGGCGTGACCTGCGTCGAGATTCGAAATCCCCCCGAAAAGGAATCGGAGTTGAGCAGATCGGGTTGAGAGCTCATATTATTCCATCGCGCGCCGTTAAAGGAGAGGTGCGGATCGCCGTCGCTCGCACCAGAGGCGTTTTGGAAGAAGCGTTCGTTGCCCAACGGCGGGCAGGGCTGGTTACCATATGGCGGACAGCCCCCGTTGCCGTATGGCGGCGCGCCGAAGTTCCCGTATGGCGGGCAGCTGCCCGAACCGTACGGAGCGTTGCAGCCGTAACCCATCAGCGATTGCAGCATCTGCATCAGCTGCTGCAACATGCCCATGAGCGGTCCGAACAATCCTTGCACGGATCCCGTGCCTCCATAACCTTCGCCGAAAGGCGAGGGCGCGGGGGCCTCGCCAAGCCACGGTGGTGGAACGATCCGCGAGATGTTGTCACCGGTGGCGGGAGCAGGGAAGCCCTGATTGAGAGTGCCTTCGGCACCGGCCGGCGACGCGAACGAATTGGGAGTGAGCGAGCCGTCAAGCGGCTGAACGTACATGGTGAACCTCCGTCGTAATAGCTGCGCTTCGATCACGACGAGTGCGTGCGCCGACAAGGTAGCCGGCGCACCGTCAGAAAACCGAGTGACGCCATGAGCGAAACGCAAGTGACCCAGCTTACGCGCCTCGAGGACCGCCTGGCGGCGCTCAAGGAGCGGCTTTGACGACGCAGCCAAACGGCGCCGGTTAGCCGAGCTCGACGAAAAATCGCGCTCGACCGAGTTCTGGAGCGATCCGGATACGGCGCAGAGCGTGATGAAGGAGCTCGCCGAAATGCGCGAGCAGATTTCGTCGCTCGATGCCGTCGCGCAGACGTTGAGCGAGACGCGCGAGCTGCTCGGCCTCTTCGCGGACGATCCGACGGCCGAGCACGAGGCCGATCGCAGCATCGAGTCGGCGGCGGCGAAGATCGAGGCGCTGGAGATGGCGGCCAGCTTTAGCGGCGAGTTCGATTCGCACAACGCGATCGTCAGCATCTTCGCCGGCGCCGGCGGCGTCGACGCCGCGGATTGGACGGCGATGCTCGCCCGAATGTACCTGCGCTGGGCCGAATCGAAGGGGTTTTCCACTCAAGTCGTCGACGAGTCTCCGGCCGAAGAGGCCGGGTTGAAATCGCTGACGTTCTTCATCCGCGGTGCAAACGCGTACGGATTGCTCGAGAGCGAGCGCGGCGTCCATCGTTTAGTGCGGCTCTCGCCCTTTGACGCGGCACACCGGCGCCACACCTCCTTCGCAGCGGTTGACGTGATCCCGGAGGTCGAGGCCGGTGAAGGGGCCGGCATCGAGATCAAACCCGACGACTTGCGGATCGAGACGTTCAAGTCGGGCGGCGCGGGGGGCCAATACGTGAACAAGACCGAGTCGGCGGTTCGCATCGTGCATGTGCCGAGCGGAATCATCGCTGCATCGCAGCAGGAGCGATCGCAGGCGCAGAACCGCGAGGTCGCGCTCAGCGTGCTGCGCGCGAAGCTGGTTGCGCGCGCGACCGAAGAACGCGAGCGAAAACTCGAAGACCTTCGCGGCGAGCGCCAAGCTAACGAATGGGGATCGCAGATTCGCTCTTACGTGCTCCAGCCGTATCAGCTCGTCAAGGACCATCGCACCGGGGTAGAGACGGGAAACGTTGCCGAGGTGCTCGACGGTCAAATAGACACCTTCATTTGGCCGTACCTGCAGCAGCGGCGCTCGTTACAGCCGGGCTAGCGGTGCGCGACCGATTTCTTTGGATAGGGTGCCTGGGGTACGCGGCGCTGTTCACCTTCCTAGGTTCGATCAAGTACGCGGTGCATCGGAATTTGGTCGACTTCGGAATTTTTGCGCAGACCGTCGCAAGCGCATTCGGCTGTTTCTGCAATCCGATCGAAGGCAGCCACTGGGCCTTTCACTTTTCGCCGATCCTCTATCCGGTCGCAATCGTCGTGACGCTGATCCCGTCGCCGCTGACACTGATTGCGCTACAGGCAATCGCGGGCGCTCTCGTCGCGCCCCCGATTTACGCGCTCGTGCGTGCCCGCCGAGACGTAACGACGGCGCGCCTCGCCGCGCTCGTCGCCTGGCTCTATCCGCCGCTTGCCGGATTGATCTTCGGCGATTTTCACGAGAACGGCTTCGCCTCGGCAGCAGTCGCGTGGACGCTTTACGCGTTCGATGCCGGTCTCTTTGGGTGGGCGCTGGCAGGCGCGATGGTCACGCTTTCAATAAAGGAAGATCAAGCGGTCTTTCTGGCGATCGGCGGTGCGCTCGGCGCGTGGTATTACCGTGGGACGAAGGGCGGCCGCGTCGCAGCAACGATCGCTCTGCTAAGCGTTGCCGTGCTTGCGGCGTTCTCTCTCTTCATCCGCCCGCATGCTGCTTTGGCGGTCCACTCTCCCTGGCAGCCATGGCGCTTCTACGCCTGGAGTGCGGCCGACGCCGGCTCGATCCTCGCGGGAGTTGCCGCGAGGCTAGGATTTCTGCTGCTGATCTTCGTGCCGCTGCTCTTCTTGCCGTTTCTGACGCGCATGATGTGGCTGGCCGTCGCGCCGCTCGCCGAAGTGCTGCTATCGCGGATGCCGACGACGTACGTCGTTGGATCGCACTACGCGGGAGCCTGGATCGGCTACGTTCTAACCGCATTTGCCTTCGCCGTACGCGAGCTGCAGCCGGGCCGGCAGCGCAGGGCGTTGTTTGCGTGCACTGCGCTCTGCATCGTCGAACTCCTGATTGCCGATCCGCTCCATCCGGGATTGAACCTGCGCCGGCCGGATGCGCGCGACGCCGCGCTCGATCGGTTCTTGGAAACGCTGCCGCCCGATGCGGGTGTGGCAACGCAGGAGGAAGCGTACACGCATTTGGCGCTGCGCGATCCATTGGCGCGCCTGCTGCCCGAGACGCCCGACCGCTCAGTTCTGGCCTGCTTGCTGCTGGTAGATTCGGATTTTTCCGATTCGGCGCGCTTGCAAGAGTACGGGAGCACGTTGGACCGGTTGGTGCGCGATCGGCGCTACGTTCCCGTCGCGCGGAGCGGCCGGATCGTGCTCTACCGCAGCACCGAAAGAAGCTGCGCGAGCGCATCGCCGGCTCGCGCAGGCCAATCTTCGCCGGCGCGAACGATACGATGCGGCGCGGCCCACGGCGCCCAACGGGCGACCTGCAGCGCATAGTCGCGCACCGGCGGGAAGACTGCGACCACCGGAGTTCCGACCATGCCGGCGACGTGCAAGGCGCCGGAGTCCGGCGTAACGATCGCCGTTGCTGCGGCAATCGCCTCTTTCCAGGGCTCGAGCTGGTCGAAATAGTCCACGGGGAATCCGGTCGACCGAACGATGCGCTCGGCGTACGCGGCTTCGCTTGCGGCGGCTAAGAGACGCGGCGTGCCGATTGCGGCGATGCGGTGAACCAACTCGACGACCCGGGCGAAAGCGATGCCGAGCCGCTCCCATTTATCGGTGACCTGCACGGCGATCCGTTCGTCGAAGGCGGGTTTGCGTTCGAGCACGAGCGGCTGCAGCACGGCGAGATCGCGAGTCGGCGACTCCTCGCCGAGGAGCGTTCTTCCGAGGCGGAAGAGCACCTCGCCCTCGTGCGGCGCGCGCGGATCGAGACCCGCGCTGCGATAGATGCTGCCGGTGAGAAAACGGCGCGACCACAGCGTCTTGAACGGCTTCCCCCACGGATCGGCAAAGCCGAGGCGAATCGGCGCTCCGACGCTTCCCGCCAAACGATATCCCCCGGGATCTTCGGTCGCGACCAGAACGTGCGAATATTCGCGCTCGCGCAGCTCGCGTCCAAGGCGATCGATGGCCATGAGATTCGAGCGCGCATTCGACCGCAGCTCGAACTGCACGGTGATGATGTTTCGCGCGGCGCGCGCGGCGAAGATGCCCGCATTCGCTTCGACCAAGGCGAGATCGACGGGTACCGCGCGGCGAGAAAGCGCTGCCAGCAGCGGCGTCAACGCGAGAGCGTCGCCGATTGCATCGAGGCGGATGATCAGCACCGACGGTGAAACCTCCGGCATGCCCGTTGATTCCGACCGCGAATTCACAGTCGCCTGCTTGGGAATCGCCGTCAGGCCGTGATCGCCCGTGACGACGTCGTCACCTTCGACCAGCTCGAGGGTTACCGTACGGTGAGCAACTTTGGACGCGTCTCCGGCAGCGCATCGCGCCCGCGCAATCGCCTTCGCTCGACCTTTCGCAGCCTCGGAATGCTGATTGGCTTAGCAAGTGCCGAGTTTCTAAGCGACGCCGAGCAGCTCCGTACCGAGGCGCTCGAATCGCTGCGACGGCATGCCGAAACGATTGGTGCCAATGCGGTCATCGGGCTTCAGTTTTTCGTCTCGGAGGGTGACGACGGATCGTGTGAGGTCGTCGCCTTCGGTCGCGCAGTATCGGTGGACAAATTGGAGCGGCTTTGAGTGGACGAAGCGGAACGGGCGCGCCGGCAAGAACAGCTCGCGCAAGCCTCGGTCGTGGCCGATTCCTGCCGCAAGTGCGCGATCGGATACGAGCGGCGCAATAACGTTTATGGCGAGGGCGATCCTTGTGCGAGCTTGATGGTTGTCGGTGAGGGACCTGGTGAGACTGAAGACCAGCTCGGGCGTCCGTTTGTTGGTCGCGCCGGGCAGCTGCTAGATCGAATGCTTGCGGCAATCGGGTTGACTCGCGGCGAGGTCTACATCTGCAACACGGTCAAGTGCCGCGCGACGGTACCGGGCCCGAACGGGCCCCGCAATCGCGCGCCCGATCAGCAAGAGATGGAGAATTGCCGGCCGTTCTTGGACGAGCAGATCGCAATAGTCTTGCCGAAGATAATTCTCGCGCTCGGCTCGCCGGCCGCGAAATCGTTCCTCGGCCGCGATTTCCAGATAACGCGAATGCGTGGCCGCTGGTACGTGGGACCGAACGAAACACCACTGATGGTAACCTTTCATCCCGCCTACATTCTGCGTCAAACCGGTGGTGAGATCGAAGGCGTCAAGCGCCTCGTCTGGAGCGATCTCAAAGCCGTGCGCGTTAAGCTCGACGAACCGCCGGCCGAGCCGGTTGAGGCCGAAGTTCGGCAAGCGAGTCTCTTTGAAAGCACTTGACGCGTGGCTGCGCGACGTCGTCGCGCGCGCCGGTTTTCGCGATGCTGATGAGTTCGCGCGCCACTACGACTTAAAGCCCTATCGTCTACGCCAGCTCTATCGCGCGGCGACAAAAGAGCTGCTCGAAGGGGTCGGCGAGGTGACGGTGCTGCCCAAGGAGTTGCGCGCGGCGCTGAGTCAGCGCGGCGTGGCATTTTCGGCGCTCGAACCGGTGGCATTGCAGCGTTCCGGCGATGCTCAGACAACCAAGGGACTTTTCCGGCTGGGCGACGGCAAAGAAGTCGAAGCGGTGCTGATGGAGCATCACGGCGATCGCACCACGATCTGCATCTCATCGCAGGCCGGATGCGCTTTCGCGTGTGCCTTCTGCGCGACCGGGCAAGGAGGTTTTAACCGCAATCTCTCGGCCGGCGAAATCTTCGACCAAGCCTGGTTTTTCGCGCGTTCCCTGGCGACCCGTAAAAAACGCATAACCAACGTCGTATTCATGGGAATGGGCGAGCCGTTTCACAATTACGAAGCGGTGATGGAAGCGGTCGCGCTGCTCAACGATCCGCAAGGCTTCGGCCTAGGCCACCGGCATATCACGATCTCGACGGTCGGCCTGGCAGACAAGATCGATCGCTTTGCGGAGGAACACCTGCAGGTCAATCTGGCGATCTCGTTGCACGCGCCGACCGACGAACTTCGCTCGCAGTTCATGCCGGTCAACCGGCGTTTCCCGCTCGCTTCGCTAATGGCGGCCTGCGAACGTTACGTGCGCAAAACGAACCGCAAAGTTTTCTTTGAATACGTGATGCTCGCCGGTGTAAATGACGACGCGGCTTGCGCGCATGCGCTTACCGCGCTGATGCGCGGCCATCTTTATCACGTTAATCTCATCCCCTACAACGCAACGCCTGACGCGCAATTTGGGGCAACGCCAGAGTCGAAAATTTGGGAGTTTGCGGCGATTCTCGATAAGGCCGGCGTTCCGGTAACCGTACGTCAAAACATGGGCCGCGACATCGCCGCCGCCTGCGGCCAACTCCAAGCGGAGACGCAGCCAAAGTCCCACATCGCCGCCCCAAGCTCAGGATGATGAATTCATCGAGTTTGCCCCGCGCCGTACCGGAAGGTACGTTTTGTCGACCTGAAGGCAACGTGCTGACTTTCGGCGAGGGCCTCAAGGGTCCAAAGGTCCCGCCGGCACAGTAAATCCGCTCTTGGGGAGCGTTCAAGGGCACGCTAAAATTGCAGCATGAAATCGATCGTCTTCGTCGGTCTCGGCTTCGGCGTCGCATTGCTCGCCGGGTGCGGAGTTCCCCAAACCCGCCTCACCTCTTTCGGGGCAGCGACCCAGCCCGCACCGCCGCGGCTGCCGTGGTTAGGGGCTTCAACGGTAGCGCGTCCGGATGCGCGACCGTCTTGGATGACTCCCGACGCTAAGAAGGGCGACTTACTCTATGTCTCCGACGACACAACAGACGACGTCTACGTTTTTTCATACCCGCAGGGCCGGCTGGTCGGCACCTTGACGGGCTTCTCGGCTCCCGGCGGCCCCTGCGCCGACAGTCGCGGCGACGTCTTCGTTCCCGACGTCTTCACCTCAACCATCGAAGAGTTCGCGCATGGTGGTTCGAACCCAATCGGCACGTTGAGCGAGGCAGCCGGCGCGTATCCGGACAAGTGTGACGTGAATCGCACGAACGGAGATCTCGCCGTCAGCAACGACGGGAACGCGTTTGGTCAGGTTCGCGGTGGGATCGCGATCTATCGAGGCGCTACCGGAACGCCGTCGATTCACAAGGCGATGTACCATCCGTATTCCTGTGGCTACGATTCCGAGGGCAACTTGTTTGTAGACGGCGAGGACGAGTACTTCCAACGCTTTGCGTTCGGCGAACTTCCGGCAAGCGGCAAACGATACCGCAAGATATCGCTGGATCAGTCGATTTCACTACCGGGCGGCGTCGTTTGGCGCGGCAACTCGGTCGCCGTCGGTGACGTCTACAATGCCGCGATCTACCAGTTCTCCATCAGCGGATCGAGAGGAACTCGGGTGGGAACGACGACGCTGTCGGGTACCTCACTTTCCTGGGATTTCCAGCTTGACGGGGGGAAGGTCATCGTGCCCAACTTTGTCGAGCAGAGCGAAGGTTCTTCGGACATCTTGAGCTACCGTTACCCGGCCGGCGGCTCCGCCGTGAGTACGATCGGCACGGGCGTCGTCCTCAATCCGGTCGGGATAGTGATAAGCCGAGCCCACTGACGACGCGCAGGCCGGCTGCGGGGACCAAAAGTCCCGCGCGCAGGGTAAATCCCGCCCCTTGAGCAGCGTTCAAAAGCAGGCTAAAATTACAGTATGAAGCCGATCCTTTCTATCGGTCTCTGCCTCGGCGTTTCGTGGCTCGCCGGCTGCGGCGGCTCGCAACCCGGCCTGATGCCGGCGGGCGCCGCGCCGGAGCCGGCCTCGCCACGCTTGGCCTGGCCGGCGACTTCGATGATCGCGCGACCGGACGGGGGGCGCTCCTGGATGACTCCCGACGCGAAGAAGCGCGACTTGCTCTACGTTTCGGACGACACGACCTTCGACGTCTACGTCTTTTCGTACCCTAAGGGTAAACTGGTCGGCACGCTGACGGGCTTTTCGGCTCCCGGCGGTCTCTGCGCCGACGGCCGCGGCGACGTCTTCGTCCCCAACGTCTTCACCTCAACGATCGAAGAGTTCGCGCACGGTGGCACCAGCCCGATCGCCACCTTGGGCGAAGCTCCGCACTCGTTTCCAAACTCATGTGACGTGAGTCGAACAACCGGAGACCTCGCCGTCGGCGACAACGCCAGCGGCGTAGACGGGGAAGGACGCGGCCGGATCGCAATCTATCGAGGCGCCGCCGGAACGCCGTTGTTTCACAGGGCGATGTTCCATCCGTACTCGTGTGGTTACGACTCCGAGGGGAACCTGTTCGTAGACGGTGAGGGTGCCGGCTTCCAGAACTTTCAATTCGGCGAACTTCCGGCAAGCGGTAAACGATACCGAAAGATCTTGCTGAATCAGCCGATTGCGCTTGCGGGCGGTGTCGTTTGGAAAGGCAATGCAGTGGCCGTCGGAGATGTCTACGGGGCTGCAATCTACGAATTTTCTGTTAGCGGTTCGCGCGGAACCCGCGTGGGGACGACGACTCTGCCGGGTACCACACTCGCATGGGAGTTCAAGGTGGACGGCACGAAGGCGATCGTACCGAACTACGTCTTTTACAAGCAAGACTCGTCGGATGTTTTGAGCTACGACTACCCCGGCGGAGGCGCGGCCTTGAAAGTGTTCGGGACGGGCGCGGTCGTCGATCCTGTCGGCGCGGCGATAAGCCGAGTCCACTAACCGAGGAGGGCGGTTGATGGCGACGTGGCGTGATGTCCGGCGGATCGCGCTCGCGCTGGCCGGCACGAGCGAAGAGGCGACATCGAGCGGCAATGCAGCCTGGATCGTCAACAAGAAGTTCTTCACGTGGGAGCGGCCGTTGCGATCGTCGGACCTCAAGGCGCTCGGAGATAAAGCGCCGGCTGGGCCGATCTTGGGGGTACGCACGGCGGATCTCGAGATGAAGGAGGTTTTGCTTGCGAGCAATCCGGCAGTTTACTTCACGACGCCGCACTTCGACGGCTATCCGGCCGTGCTGATCCGGCTCCCGAGGATCTCGACGAAAGAGCTGAAGGACGTGATCGAAGAGGCGTGGCTCTCGCGCGCCGGCAAACGCGCGGCGACTGCCTTTCTGAAAAAGCGCGCTTAGCAGCGCCGATTGTAACCGCTTTGCGCGTCGTCGCCGGCGATCTTTTCGACATCGCTCGTTCGGATGTACGGTGGCCGCGGTGAGTGGCGGGAACGCCGTTACAGCGGGGGTTTTTAGCCGAATCCGATAAATCTAGGCCGGATGGAAACGACGGCCTCGGCCCGGCGCGTCAGCATGGAGGAGATCACCGCGCTGGCAAAGCGCCGCGGTTTCATCTTTCAGTCGAGTGAGATCTATGGCGGCATCAACGGTTTTTGGGATTACGGTCCGCTCGGTGCCGTGCTCAAGCGCAACGTCAAGGACGCCTGGTGGCGCGATATCGTCGAGTTGCGCGACGACGTCGTGGCCTTCGATTCGTCGATCGTAATGCACCCGCAGGTTTGGAAGGCTTCCGGACACGTCGACGCGTTCCACGACGTCATGGTCGACTGCAAGGTCTGCAAGCATCGCTTTCGGCTCGATCATTTGGCGGATCGCACGAAGTGCCCGGATTGCGGCAGCAAAGAATCGTTAACGCAGCCCCGCAACTTCAATCTTATGATGCGAACGTTCGTCGGCCCAATGGAGGACACGTCGGCGCTCGCGTACCTGCGGCCGGAGACGGCTCAGGGCATCTTTGTCAATTTTAAGAACATCTATCAAACCTCGCGAAAACGTCCGCCATTCGGCGTTGCGCAGATCGGCAAGTCGTTCCGTAACGAAATCACCCCTGGGAACTTCACGTTTCGTCTGCGCGAGTTCGAGCAGGCCGAGCTCGAGTACTTCGTTCCCGATGACGGCAGAGATATGGAAGCCTTTCGCGAGTGGGTCGAGCGACGCAAAGCTTGGTACTCGCAATACGGCATCGATTCGGAGCGACTTCGTTTCAACGAGCTTAGCGAGTCGGAGCGGCCTCACTACGCTAGGGCGGGCATTGACGTCGAGTATCTCTTTCCATGGGGATGGGGTGAACTCGAATCGATCGCTCACCGTGGCACGTACGACTTGGACGCCCACGTCAAGCTCTCGGGAAAAGATCTACAGTACTTCGACGAAGCGACGAAGACGCATTATACGCCGCTCTTGATCGAAAGCTCGGCAGGCATAGATCGCACGGTTCTAACGTTCATGATCGACGCCTACGAGCGCGAGCGCGGGGTCGATCCCAACGGCAAAGAGACCGAGCGCACCGTTTTGCGATTTCATCCGATGCTCGCTCCGGTACAGCTCGCGGTCTTCTCCCTGGCGCGCAACAAGCCGGAGCTGGTCGAACGCGCGCGGGCGATCGAGACGGCGCTGCGCCCCAGCTTTCGGACGCAATACGACGAAGGAAATATCGGCCAGCTCTATCGGCGCCAAGACGAGATCGGAACGCCGTTCTGCGTTACGATCGATTACGAGACGCTCGGCGACGGCAGCGTCACGGTGCGCGAGCGCGACACTATGCGGCAAGAGCGTGCCGATGCCGAAGGGCTAGCTGCGTTTTTGGCGGAGAAGTTGAAACGATGACCGCGCAGGCGCAAAGGAAGACGAAATACGTATACTTCTTCGAAGAGGGCGAGACGTTACGCGTTCCGACGGAGCCGAACTCGATGCGTAACGCTCTCGGCGGGAAGGGTGCCGGTCTCGCCGAGATGACCGCCGCGGGTCTTCCCGTGCCATCGGGTTTCACAATTACGACCGACGCGTGCTTGCGCTTCTACGAGAGCGGCGGCACCTTTCCGGAGGGCCTACAGGATCAAATCGAGGCTGCAATGCATCGCCTCGAGGCGAGCACCGGCAAAGGATTTGGCGCGGTCGATAATCCGCTGCTCGTTTCGGTGCGAAGCGGCGCGCGCGTTTCGATGCCGGGCATGATGGACACGATTCTCAACCTCGGATTGAACGACCGCACGGTCGCCGCTCTTGCAAAACTGACCTCAAACGACCGCTTTGCGTGGGATGCTTATCGCCGCTTTGTCATGATGTTTTCGAACGTCGTGTTGGGAATCGGCAAGGAGCATTTCGAAGACGAAATCGCAGCGGCCAAGAAGTCGCTCGGCATTGCGATCGACGCGGAGATCGATGCAGCCTCGTGGCAGGCTTTGGTAGATCGCTTCAAGTCGATCGTGCGCCGGCACACCGGTCGCGATTTTCCGCAGGACGTGAAGGAACAGCTCCGAGGCGCAATCGAGGCGGTCTTCGATTCGTGGAACTCAAAACGCGCCGTCGACTACCGGCGTTTCAACAAAATTCCCGACGATTGGGGCACGGCCGTCAACGTAATGGAGATGGTTTTCGGAAACATGGGCGAGGACTCCGGAACCGGCGTCGCATTCACGCGCAACCCAAACACCGGCGAGCGCGCGCTATTCGGCGAGTATCTGACCAACGCGCAAGGCGAAGACGTCGTGGCCGGCATTCGGACGCCCGAGAAGATCGCCGACTTAGCTCGGCGGCAGCCGAGGGTCTACGAGCAGTTCCAAGAGATAGCGACGCGGCTCGAGCGCCACTACCGCGACGTTCAGGATCTCGAGTTTACCGTCGAGCGCGGCAAGCTCTTTATGCTACAGACGCGCAGCGCGAAGCGCACCGCCGAGGCTGCCGTAAAGATTGCGCTCGATCTCGTCGCCGAAGGTTTGATCGACAAACGCCGCGCCGTCGCCATGGTCAACGCTCAATCGCTCGACCACCTTTTTCACGCGCGGATCGATCCCGATCAAGGGTTCGGCGTCGCATGCAAGGGGCTCAACGCGTCGCCCGGCGCGGCCGCCGGGCAGATCGTCTTCTCGGCCGACGATGCCGTTGCGTGGAAACAGCAGGGGCGCAAAACGATCCTCGTGCGGACGGAAACGACTCCCGACGACGTCCACGGGATGATCGCCGCCGAAGGCATCCTTACAGCCAAAGGCGGCGCGACGTCGCACGCTGCCGTGGTGGCACGCGGGATGGGGAAACCTTGCGTCGCGGGCTGCGACGCGCTTCACATCGATCGCCGCACTAAGCGCGCGAGCCTCGACGGAAAAGAGCTGAGCGAAGGTGATTGGATCACTATTGACGGCACCACGGGGAGTGTCGCAATCGGCGAGCTCGAGCTGATCCGGCCGCCGTCAAAACTGCCGGGGTGGCTCGCGAACTTCTTGTCGTGGGCCGACGAGCTGCGCCGAATGCAGGTTTGGGCGAACGCCGACACGCCGGATGATGCGGCCAAGGCGCGCGAACTCGGCGCGCAGGGGATCGGTCTCTGCCGAACCGAGCACATGTTCATGCAGCAAGAGCGCCTGCCGATCGTCCATCGCATGATTCTCGCGGACACGGCAGCGGAGCGCGCCGAGGCGCTCGAGCTGCTTCTGCCCTTCCAACGCGAGGATTTCAACGGCATTTTATATGCAATGGAGGGTCTGCCGGTTACGATCCGGCTGCTGGATCCGCCACTGCACGAATTTCTGCCCTCGCTCGAGCAGTTGCTGGTAGAGACCACCGAGCTGCGGCTCACGACGGGTACCGATTCGCCCGAGTACCGTACGAAGGCAGCGATGCTGCGGCGCGTCCAGCAGCTTCACGAGCAGAACCCTATGCTCGGTCTGCGCGTCTGCCGCTTGGGCATCGTCTTTCCCGAGATTTACGAGATGCAAGTGCGAGCGATCTTCGAAGCGGCCTGCGAGCTGAAACGCGAGGGCGGGGACCCGCGTCCCGAAGTCATGATACCCGGGGTCGGCACGAAGGAAGAGATGCAGGCGACGCGCGAGGCGGCCAAGCGTGTGGCCGATGAAGTTCTCGCGCAGCACGGCGTTGCTCTTTCTTATCGAATCGGCACCATGATCGAGCTTCCTCGGGCATGCGTCGTCGCCGACGAGCTGGCCGCGTACGCGCAGTTCTTCTCGTTCGGCACGAACGATCTGACGCAGACGACCTACGGCTACAGCCGCGACGACGCCGAGGGTTCGTTCATTCCCGTCTACCTCGAAAAACGGATTCTCAAGGAAGATCCGTTTCAGGTTCTCGACCGCGTGGGGGTCGGCCAGCTGATGCGACAGGCGATCAAACTGGGACGCGGTGCCCGGGCTGACCTGAAAATTGGAATTTGCGGAGAGCACGGCGGCGAGCCGACCAGTATAGCGTTTTGCGACCAGTTGGGGCTCGACTACGTCTCCTGTTCTCCGTATCGCGTGCCGATCGCCCGTCTCGCTGCCGCCCAATCGGCGATCGGCACGCTGACGTAAACTTATAGCGCCGGCCGCAGACCAGTCGCTAGAATCTCGGCACAGATTCGCCGCGCCTCGGCTACGACCTCAGCACCTTTTCCTGAGCCCGTCGAAGGACGGCGCACGAAGAGCTTGCGCCAGTAGGCTTTCCCGCTGAGTTTCGAGATGACGTCGGACACCTCACGAGCGTCGACGGCACCACTCGGCCCGTCAACCCAAACAGTCGCGTCGCCGCCGATTCCGAACGGCAGCCGATGCAAAAGCTGCGCTTGGGTATCGGCCCAGACGTTGGCCTCGCCAAATCGCTCGCGCAGCGCGGCGTGGCAGGCCTCGAAGGTACTCAAATCGCGCTCCGCATTGAACTCGGCAGCGAGCGCATAGATCCTGATGCGGTTGCGAAGCGCGCGGGCCGCCTCGCTGCGGTTATCGTCGAGCGCGTTGAGCACTCGAAGGTCGTCCCAGCGAAGAAACTCCGCCGCGGAATCGAGTGCGCGCGGATCGGGCCACAGATCGCGGAGCACGTCGTGCAGAACGCGCTCGAACATTCGAGTCGTGTGATGGAAATAGACCGAGGCGAACATCATGTAGCGCGCCATTACAAAGGACTCGAGAGCGACGACGCCACGCCGGTCGATCCCGACGACGAGCCGGCCGTCGAGCTCCAAAGGTCGTAGCGACGCGATCAACTGCTCGGCGTCGTAGCGTCCGGTCGAAACGCCGGTGAAATAAGAATCGCGCAGCAGATAATCCATCCGATCGGCGTCGAGGTTCGGGCCGCTGACCAGCTCGCGTAGGGCGGGGTAGCGGCTTGCCGGGTCACCCAGAATCAAACCGAGCACGTCGGAGGCCTCGACGTCGAGCGCGGCGATAGCGTCCGCAAGGTCGGGAAGCGCGATCAAATCGATCGTCCGTTGCTCGTGTGCAATCCCCAGCACGCCCTCACAGGAGTGGCTGAACGGTCCGTGCCCGATGTCGTGAAGCAGCAACGACGCCCGGACCAGCCGCCGCTGATACGCCGAGTCGGCCGCACTGCCGAAGAAGATCGCACCGTTGCTTACCAGGACGTCGAAGGCTCGCGTTCCCATGGCTAGCGCGCCGAGCGCGTGCGTGAAGCGCGAGTGTTCCGCGGACGGAAACGCTAGATAGGCCAATCCAAGTTGACGCAGACGGCGCAGCCGCTGCATCACCGGTAGATCGAGAAGTTGAGCTTCCGCTGTGGATAACTCGATGAAGTGATGAACGGGGTCGAATATGCGCTTCACGGGGTTACTGGCCACTTGACGCGACGGAAACTTCTCAGAGCCTGACGAAACTCCTAGGTAAGCATCAGTGAAATACGACCAAGACGTTCTTCGTGAAATCCGGGCGCGTGTCGACATTGCGTCATTCATCGGCGGATACGTGCCGCTCAAGAAGCGAGGCAGCGACCTTGTTGGGCTCTGTCCTTTCCACGCCGAGAAGACGCCCTCATTTCACGTCCATCCGGATCGCGACTTCTTCAAGTGCTTCGGCTGCGGTGCTGCCGGCGACATAATTACGTTTTTACAGAGAACGGAAAACGTCGGCTTCGGCGACGCCGTGCGCGCGCTAGCGAGCAAGGCCGGCGTACAACTGGAACCTGAGAGTCCGCACGCGGCCCGCGCGCGCAGCGACCGCGAAGCGATGCACGAAGCGAATCGCCTTGCGGCGGCCTACTTCGCACGAATGCTCCAGGGGGAGCGAGGGTCCGCCGCTCGCGCCTACTGCCGCGAGCGCGGATTAGAGGCCGCTATCGTGGAGCGATTCGGCCTGGGTTACGCTCCCGACTCGTGGGACGGCCTGGTTGCCGAACTACAGCGCAACGGCGTCGAGCTTGCGCCGGCCGCTCGCGCCGGACTGGTCAAGAGCGGCCAACGCGGCTACTACGATTTTTACCGTAACCGGCTGATGGTGCCCACCTACTCGACGACGGGAGAGGTGATTGCATTTGGGGGCCGCGCGCTCGGTGAAGGCGAGCCAAAGTATCTGAACACGGCAACGACGCCGGTATATACCAAGGGGCATCACCTTTTCGCGCTCAACTTGGCGCGCCGGGCCGCTCAGGCCGACCGCACGATCATCGTCGTAGAAGGATACCTCGATTGCATTGCGCTGCATCAGGCCGGGTTCGAGAACGCGGTAGCGTCGCTCGGCACGTCGTTTACCGTAGAGCAAGCGGCCGAGTTGCGCAAATATGCCGATTACGTCTTTCTCTGCTTCGACGGTGATGCGGCCGGGAGCGCGGCTGCAACCAAAGCGATCGAAGTGGCGTCTATGGAGATCGAACACACTGGATCACCCGTCCGGATCGTGCTCTTGCCCCCCGGTGACGACCCCGACAGTTTCGTTCGCCGCGAAGGCCCTGAGGCGTTTCGCGGACTCCTCGAAACGGCCAAGCCGGCGCTCCAGTTTCGGATCGACTCGGAGATCGAAAAGCTCCGGGCCGGATTCGACTCTCCGGCGCGCGTCACGCCCAAAGCCGAGGTGCTGATCCGAAGATTAGCGCCGCGTGAGGAATGGGACCGATGGCGCGTCTACGTTGCCGGGCGGCTGCAGGTGAGCGTCGACGACCTTCGGAATAGCCGGTTTCTCGCCGACGCCGCAAACTTCGCACCCGCGAGCAAAGCGGCGTTCTCGCAAAGCCGTCACGTCTCCGCGGCGGTCGAGCCACTCTCATTTGAACGCGAGGTCCTGAGCATTCTGCTCGAAGAGCCGGCGCTCGCCGCCGAGTACGGTCAACGAATCAGCGCGTCGCGCTTTAGAAACGAGTTCTACGGCCGGGTCTATGAAAGGATCGTGGAATCGGCCGGGACGTTAACGGTGACCGCGGACTTATTCGGCCTCTTTGCCGAGGATCAGGGGACGCTCGACTTCCTCGCTGAGATGGGGCGGCGCGACCGAAGCTCGGCAGTCCGCTACGGCGGGTCGGAGGAACGGCGCGCGCATTTGGAGCGGGTGGTCGAACGATTGCGGCTCGAAGACGAGCGCCGGAGGTACCGGGAGCTCTCCGACCTGATCGACGATCGGCTAGCGAACGGAAAAGCGGTTTCGCAGGAGTTGCGCGGAGAGTTCGAGGCGCTTGTCGCGAAGCTGAAGCGATGAGCACGTAGGGATGAGGACACACGTTAGAGAGGAGGTGAAAGTAAAAGATAATGGCGCGTAAGAAGGGCGCAGGTCCACCGACCGTTGAGCCGCCGGTCACGCTGGAAGATCTCAAGAAGAAGCTGATCGCGCGCGGGAAGAGTCAAGGCTCGCTGACGTACGAAGAGATCAGCGCGGCTTTCGACGTGCTCGACGAGATCAGTCCCGAGCAGCTCGAGGAATTTTTTGAAGAGCTCGCAGCTTCCGGTATCGAGCTGGCCGAAGAGCAGAAAGACGAAAAGCCGGAGACCGAGCGCGAGGGGCCTGAGGAAGCGATCGCCGACGGTCTCTCGCTCGACGACCCGGTGCGCATGTATCTCAAGGAGATCGGGCGCGTTCCGCTGCTCTCGATGGAGCAAGAGAAGTCACTCGCGATGCGGATTGAGGCCGGCGAACTCGAGGCCAGGCGGGACGGTTCGGCCGATTCGAGCGTCGTTGACGGTGGTGAAGAGGCGAAGCGACAGCTCACCGAGGCCAATCTTCGACTCGTCGTTTCGATTGCCAAGAAGTACGTCGGCCGCGGAATGCTCTTTTTGGATTTGATCCAGGAAGGGAACCTCGGTCTTATTCGCGCGGTCGAAAAATTCGACTATCGCAAGGGGTACAAGTTCTCTACCTACGCGACGTGGTGGATCCGTCAGGCTATTACCCGTGCGCTCGCCGACCAAGCGCGGACGATCCGAATTCCGGTCCACATGGTAGAGACGATCAACCGGCTGATCAAGGTCTCGCGCCAGCTCTTGCAAGAGCTCGGACGCGAGCCAACAGTCGAAGAGATCGCCGAAGCGATGGCTCTCACGCCCGAAAAGGTGCGCGAGGTCATGAAGATCTCGCAGGAACCGATTTCGCTCGAAACCCCGATCGGCGAGGAAGAAGACTCGCACCTCAGTGATTTCATCGAAGACCAGGAAGCGGTGGCGCCGGCGGAGGCTGCCTCCGTGATGCTGCTCAAAGAGAAGATGCAAGACGTGCTGCAAAATCTCACCGAACGCGAGCGCAAAGTCCTGGTCTTACGCTTCGGCTTGGAAGATGGCCACCAGCGGACGCTCGAAGAGGTCGGTCAAGAGTTCGGCGTGACGCGCGAGCGCATTCGGCAAATCGAGGCGAAGGCGCTGCGTAAACTGCGACATCCGTCGCGCGGCAAGGCCCTCAAGGATTACTGGACGAACGAATAAGTCGTCACATCCGAGGTGGCATCCGTGTTTAAAGTAACGACATGTTCTTGTTAAACCTAGCGACCGCCATCCTGGCGGTGGCTTCGCCTGCTGCATCGCCGACGCCGCACGAGCCCAAGACGATCATTACCGTCGTCTCTTCACCGTACTGCAAATCGCTCGCCCAGCATTTCAACAATGCGCTCGTACCGATGCTCGCGAACGATCGCACGCTCGACGGCGTCAGCGTTCAGCTCGACGACATGAATAACATGTTTGAGGGCCCTAACTACGTCCAGCAGTTTCTGCATATTCGGGATACGCTGGGACACCAGGAAACCGTGCTGAACAATTCGCTCTCGGCGATCCAGCAGGAGATCAATGCGCTTCGAGACGGTTCGACCCTAACGACCGACAAGCAAGCGGCAGCGGACATCCACGAAGCCGCGCAAAATCTGCAGACTGCGTACGATCACCAGCGCCAACTCGCAATCGATACGCAGAACCTGTATATAACCTTGCTTCGCTACAATCCCAATCGGCTGCATCCAACGCTGGGCGGCTTCGATCCGCAAGATATGGCCGCGCCGGCCGATGCGCGCGACATCAAGAGCTATCTGCGCTTCAACGGTCAACGCGACATCATCGCGACGAACGAAGACAAAGCGACCGACGTCGCCTTAAACGCCGCACAGACTTTCTGCGTCCAGCAGAAGTAACGCCGATCGACCGCAAGCGCGGAGGGAGGCCCCGAAAAAGGGGCGAATCGCGGCCTATTCGCTGTTGCGGATCGTAAATTATTGAGACGAAAGAGGCGCGAACGATGGGTGTAAACAACGGCGGCTTAGCGCGTGCCGCGACGATTCTCTTTGCGATAAGTTCTCTTTGGCTTTGCAGCGGATGCGGGCCCGTGGTTGGGGGAAGCTTCTCTAGCGGCGGGAGCGGCGTGAGCGCTGTACGGACCGCCGTGTCGAGCACGACGCCGATAAGCCACTACATCTCGCACATCGTCGTCATCGTTCAGGAGAACCGTAGCTTCGAGAACTTCTTCGCCGGCTATCCCGGCGCCAACGCGCCGATGAACGGCTGCGGTAAGGGCTCGGCCGCCGCCTCCGGTACGGGCTCTGGGTCGGGTTGCCCACCAGGCGAGCAAGTCATACCGTTGCATCAAGTTACCTTTCAGCACGAGCCCAACCTCGCCCACGTGTTCGAAGCCTCTCTCACCGATTGGGACAACGGGAAAATGGACGGCTTCTCCAAGTACGGCTTCAGTCACGACGACGCGGCGTACGCATACATCGAGCGTTCGCAGGTTCAAACGTACTGGACGATGGCAAATCAGTACGTTCTTGCCGATGAGATGTTTCCTACGGAGTTCGGTCCCAGCTGGACCGCGCATCTCACGCTCGTCGCGGGAACCGATAACATCACCCCTACCACCGCGCTGGCAGACTTTGCCACCGGCCACAGCAACTGCAAGGCCGCCCCAGGTACCATGACGGCGATCGTTGACGAAAAGCGCGTCGTCCATCACGATTCTGGACCGTTCCCCTGCTTGGACCAATTCAACACGATCGCACAAGCGCTCGACACTGCCGGCGTTACATGGAAGTACTACGTTGCAGCGCGCCTGAAGAGCTTCATCTGGTCACCCTTTGCCGCCATCAAATACGTGGAACAGGGACCCGACTGGACCAACAACGTCATTCAACCGCAAACGCAGGTTCTCAAGGATATCTATGCGGGAAAGCTCGCGTCCGTGAGCTGGGTGACGCCGAGCCATAAAGATTCCGATCACCCTGGTGCGCACAGCGACACCGGTCCGGCCTGGGTCGCCTCCGTCGTCAACGCGATCGGCCAGAGCCCCTATTGGAACTCGACGGCGATCGTCGTCGTTTGGGACGATTACGGAGGGTTTTACGACAACGCGCCGCCGCCGCAGCTTGATTTCCGCGGCCTCGGCATCCGCGTTCCGTGCCTCATCATCTCGCCTTATGCCAAGCCGGGCGTGGTTTCACATAAGACGTACGAGTTCGGAAGCATAATAAAGCTCATCGAAGAGGCCTTCCCGACGGTTGGGAAGCTAGGCCTCCCATCGCAAGGTTACACCGATACGCGCGCTCGCAGCATGCGCGACATCTTCGACTTCTCCAAGCCGCCGCGTCAGTTCAAACCGATCCCGGCGAAATATCCCGCCTCGTACTTCCTGCACGAACCGCGCTCGCTCGAACCAGTCGACAACGAATAAGCAAAGGCGGTTCGGCGGCAGCGCCACATACTGCATCGTGGCCGCTCGTCGCGCACCTCCTGTGCGCTCCCACGGTTGTCATCCTGAGCGAAGCGCGAAGCGCGGAGTCGAAGGGCGCGCTCGCGCCACCTGCTGAGGCAAATTATGGCCTCCTGCCAATGGCGCTCGCGTCGGAAGCCCCTCTGCAGCACGTAGCGCTACCGCCGAACCTTGAGGCGGGGAGTAATTACATTGAGTCTTTGGCGGCGTCCGCGCTCGGAGTGACCAGCGGGTTCTTATCGGCGAAAGCGCCGTTGGGATTCGGTTTGATCCAAACGATGAGATCCCAGAGCGAGGGGAAGAGGAAGACGCGCTTCACATCGCTCGCATTCTTTGCGATTCCCATTTTGACGAGCGTTGCTGCTTGCGGGTCGTCGACGTTGCCGCCGGCCGCCGCAAACTTCTTGGCGCTAGTCGCGCCGTAGACTTCCGTCCCGTTGGGTCCGGCGAGAATGTAGTGCAGGTGCTCGCGAAACGAGACCCACCGGTGGTAGTTGACGCCCCATATTGCCGGCGGCTGAGGCGAGCTGCTCTGAAGCACTGAGAAATCGGCGCCCAGCAGATTGCCGTGCACGTCGTACCAGAGCTGACTGGGCTGCTGCGGGTTCCCGCTCTGCCATTGCAGGTTCGCATAGCTGATGGCACCGTCTTCGTCCTCGTTGCCGTATCTGAAATAACCGGCCTTAACGGCGTCTGCCGAGGTCGGAAATCTCGCGTTCAGATCCTTTTGGATAGACTTTACAAACGCGACCTCGGGGCCCTGGGGCATCGGCGACAGCGTTGCCTTCGGGGCCGGGGCTGCGGCAAACGCTGGAATGGCGGCCAGGACGAAGATTGATACGACATACGTCATTCGAACGAGCACGAGCTTACCTCACTTTCTCGGTGACGGCGACGGAGATGGCGATGGACTCGGCGTCTTTCGGGGACGTGGCGTTTGACCTTCCGGACCGTAAGGCGTCGCGATCGGCGACACGGGGAAGGTCGCGTTGGGCATTTCGTTGCCGGCCGATAAGGGAGCCGGCGTGACGATCGCAATCGAGCCGTTTGGCTGCGCGGTGAGCGTCGCCTCGGTGTTGGCGGGAATTACCGAACCCGCTCCCAGCACGAAGTTCTTTCCACGGCGCACTATTTGCCAAAGCGAATAGTACGGAACGAAGATGTCTCCGACGGTGTCTTCGGCCGACACGGTGGATTCGTGCCCCGCGGAAGTGTTGGGCGTAAGGTGCGCGATCGGAGTGCGCAAGGGCAAGGAACGCCCGTCACCGAGCGTCAGCGGTTCGAAGAAAATGTCAACGAAGCCGTACGTGTCCGCAATATCGGCCGCCGATGTGTCGACGATGCGAATCTGCGCGGGCGCTCCCGCGGCCGCGACGACTCGCCCTCCGATGACGATCGCATTCTTGAGATGCGCGCGGATAAGCGCTCCCTTTTTCGAAGCCTTCGACGAAATCGGATCGTCGAGCACGAAGAGCAACATCGAATCCAAAGGCAGCGCGTTTCCGGGAGGGGGTGCCGACGGAATCGCCGTTCGCTTCGGCATCGGAGTCGGAGGCAATGGATATGCTCCCGCCGTTCCGACGCCGATGGTTACGAATGCAAAGAGGAGTAGGCTCAGGCTGCTCCCGAGCCGCGATAGACTAACTCGCCTTCTGTTTGCGGTCGTTCGCGGCGCGCTTACCCTCTTCGATGAGCTGTTTGACTTTTTGTCCACCCTTTTGACCAATGCGTTCGTAGAAGTTGGGACCATAGCGATCACGCGTGGCTTCGCCGCCCTTCTTTCCACCCTTCTTGCCGATCTGCTCGTAGAACTCGTGGCCGTGAGCTAATTTCGTTGCCAAGCCACCCTTGCGGCCGATTTCCTCGTAGAACTGGGCGCCGTACTTGTTCTTTACCGTCTCGCCGCCTTTTTGCCCGGCCTCCCGGACGGACATGCCGCCGCCGCGCCTGTTCTGTTCCGTAATCATCCTTTTCACCTTGTGTGTTATGTGTATTTACGCCGCCGGGGGAGGGCGGCAAGCTCGCCGCCAGAGAAGGGCGGCTTCCTCGCTCCATTTCTTACAACGCACGAGGGGGCCCGAAAGTTTGGGCCGCCCATTGAGTCGAGATGAGAACCGCCCGCCTGAGGCAGGGAAGCAAGCTGGCGCCTGCGTTAGAAAGTGCGCTTCGTGTCGAGCAAAATCGTAACCGGTCCGTCGTTGACGAGCTCGACGCTCATGTGAGCGCCAAACTCGCCGTAAGCGACGGGCAAACCGGCCGCCTCGAGCGCATTCCCAGTGAGCCGATAGAGCTCGAGCGCTTGAGGTTCCTTCGCTGCCGCGATGAAGGACGGGCGGCGTCCGCGCCGGACGTCGCCGTGCAGCGTAAACTGTGAGACCAGCAGCACCGCGCCTCCCGTATCGAGCAGCGAACGATTCATGAGTCCGCGATCGTCGGCGAAGATGCGCAGCCCCGCAAGCTTTTCGGCCATCGCGCGAGCATCGCTCTCATCGTCGTCGATGCCGACGCTCACGAGCGCGAGCAATCCGCCAGCGATCTCGCCGACGGTGCGATTCGCCGTTCTGACGCGCGCACTCGAAACGCGCTGGACGACGGCTCGCATCAGCGTGAGAAAACCGACGAAAGCGCGAAGAGTGCATTCTCGCGGCGCTCGAGTACGCGGCGGTAGAAATAGCCGGCCCAATGCGTTCCGAACGGAACGTAAACGCGCAGGCGATAGCCTTGCGCGATGAGCTCTCGCTGAACGTGCGGGCGGCAACCGTAGAGCATCTGGAACTCGAAGCGTTCGCGCGAAATGCTTCGATCGCCGGCGAACTGCTTGACCGCAGCGATCAAGCGGCGGTCGTGGGTGGCGATGCCGGGATAGGTTCCCCGCGCTAAGAGGTCGCTGGCTAAATCGAGATATTGCGCGCGGATTTCCGGCATGTGTTTGTAGGCAATCTCGGGCGGCTCGTTGTAGGCGCCTTTGCAGAGCCGCACGCGGGCTCCGATGTCGATCGCTTGCGCCACGTCGCCGGGAGTGCGTTTTAGGTACGCTTGGAGAACGATTCCGACGTTCTTGTGCTCGGCAAACGCGCGGGCAAAGACCCGGAGCGTGGCCTCCAGGACCGCCGAGCCTTCCATGTCGATTCGAACGAATGGGTCGGGATTTCGCGACGCCCGCTGCAGAATCGCGAGCAAGTTCGTCAGCGCAAGATCTTCGTCGACGAGCAGGCCCATCGCCGTCAGTTTGACGGAGACGTTCGAATTGACGCCGCTCGCCGCGATGGCGTCGAGCATTTCGATGTAGACGTCCCGCGTATGCAGCGCCGCGCTGGCCTCGAGAACGTCTTCGCCGAGGAAGTCAAGCGAGGCCGACATGCCGGTCTCGTTAAGGGTCCGAACCGCCGCCATCGCCGACTCGATCGTCTCGCCCGCGACGAAGCGCCGCGCAAGAAAGTAAAAGTTCTTCTGAAGCACGGGACCTAATGTACCACGCCGCGGCGAAGAATCCAGGCGACGGCGAGCGCGACCGCGGCCAGTACGATAAAGCCGTAGCAGAGCGCCAGCGCTTCGCGAACTCCCGAGGCTGAAAGCGTCACGTAGAGCGCGACGGGCAGCGACGTCGGGTGGAATGCGACGATGCTGGTCGCGCCGTACTCACCGATCGCGCGCAGCCACGCAAACGCGACCCCGGCGCCGATGCTTGCCGCGGCGGCCGGCATGGCGACGCGGCTGAAGATCCGCCATTCACTCGCTCCCAGCGTTCGGGCCGCATCGCCATATATCGGATCGACGGCTCCGAATGCCGCCGTCGCGGCGATCGCGACGAACGAGCCGGAGACGAAGAACTGTGCTACGGCCACGCCGAGCAGCGAATCGGGAACGGTCAATCCTCGCGCGGAGAGCCACGCCCCGAGCGGCGAGTTCGTACCGAGCGTGTAAATGAGCATCAAGCCCGATGCGACCGGCGGAAATGCGAGCGGCAACGCCAGCACGAAGATCGCAACTGCGCGCAACCGGGTCGACAGGCGTGATAGGTAATATCCTGCGGGCACGCCGAGCAGGGTGGCAACGAGCGTGGCGCCGCCCGACGCGATAAGCGAAACGCGCAGCGCATCGCTGCCAACCCGAGCGAAGATCTCTGCGGCTTCGCTTGGCGGCATCGCGGCGACGACGGCGGCGACGGGGGCCACCACGGCAGCGAGCAGGACCACCGCGGCAAAAAGAAAGATCGGGCCCGGCGACGGGCGCATCATGCAGGAAGCTTCACCATCCTGGCGTTACACGCCACTCGTGGGCGCAGCCTTCCTCAAAGTAGTCATCGTCGCGCTTGCGCTCGCACTCGACGTTTTCGCGGTGAGCGTCGGAGTGGGCGTTCGCGGCATTCCGACCCGCAGGAAGATCCGCATCGGCATTGCCTTTGCATGCGCCGAGATCATCATGAACATCCTTGGCGCGGGTCTCGGCTTGCTCGCCGGCCGGCTGATCGGCGGATTCGCGGGCTATATTGGATTCGCCGCGCTCTTCGGGCTGGGCATCTACATGGCGCGGGAGAGCCGGGCACAGGTCAGCGCCGTTTCGCAGCTCGACCTCTCGCGCGGCAAGGGGCTATTGGTCGCGTCGCTGGCGATCAGTCTCGATTCGCTCGGCATCGGTTTCTCGATTCTCTACATTGGCGTTCCGATGCCGATCTCGTTGATCGTCATCGGATGCATCTCGGTGGTTGCCACGATGCTCGGTCTGACCGTAGGCCGTTGGCTCGGGCAGTACGCCGAGCGCAACGCCGCGTTCATCGGCGGCGTGTTGCTGGCGCTTACCGGCGTGCTCTTTGCGACGCTCAAGGCGCTTGGTCTCGGCTAGCTGAAGGGATCGGCGTGCGAGTGGGGTTCGAGCTTTTCCAGCTTGCGCGTGCGGCCGGCGCAGGCTCGATTTTTGTCGTCGGGATCGGTCGGGACGTCGGCAAGACGACGGCGCTGCGCGCGATCTACGCTGCCGCCTGCGAAGCCGGCACCGGGGTCGGGCTTGCCTCGATCGGTCGTGACGGCGACGCAACCCTGGGAAGCGAAGCGCGTCCAAAGCCTCGACTCTGGCTGCAGCCGGGAACGATTTTCGTGACGGCGCGCAGCTCGCTTCCGCGAACGCCCGCGGCCGAGATCCTCAGACTGTCGCGATTGCAGAGTTCGGTCGGGTCGTTGCTCTACGCGCGCGTCGCGCAGAGCGGGTTCTTCGAGCTCGTTGGTCCGCCGACCGCGTCGGGCGTGCATGAAATCGTCGGCGAGCTAGGGGCGCGCTGCGAAACAGTCGTTATTGACGGAGCCGTCGATCGCGTCGCCGCGCTTGCCGGATCGAACGGGGCGATCGTCGTCGCTTGCGGTGCCGGCGCGGCCAAGACGATGCAGGAGGCCGTCGACGAAATCGCTGCGCTGGTGGCGCGGTTGCGCGTTCCGCGCTTCGACGCGGGCGTGCCGTCGATCGAACTCGAAGGCGCTCTCACCGCTGCGCAAGCCGCCTCGCTGCTCGCGGCGGGGGAGACGCGGCAGATCGTTGTGCGCGATCCGACGCAGATTGCACTGGGCGGCAGAGCCGGATTGCGCGCGCTTTCGCAGCTAACCGTTCGCTGTAAACGTCCGTTGCGGGTAGTTGCTGCGACGATCGCATCGATTGGCCCGCAACGGTCTTTCGAGCCGCGCGCCTTCGCCGCTGCCGTAGCGAAGGCGACGAGTCTGCCGACGTTTGACGTCTACGCCGCGCAGGCTGCGTGAAGCTGTCGGCTTTGCTCGACGAGTCGAGCGCGCACGTACTCGGGTTCGAATGGCTGATCGGCGCGGTTGCGCCGGTCTCACCCTATGGCGAACGGCTCTTCTCAGAGCTTCGCCCCTTCGCTTCCGGAGAAGAGCTGCAGGCGCAAACACGCGCGCGGACAATAGCCGAGCTCGCATTCAGCCTCGAAACGGACCGGCTGGAGACCGTGCGCGCCGCATTGCGTGACCTACCCGATGCGATCGCTGCGGTCGCTCGCGCATCGATGGGCGACGTCCTCGACGATCCACACTTTCTCGAGCTGCGCCGTTTCTGCGCAACGATCGGCCGCGTCGACGAACTGCTCGCCGGCCTTCCCAGGCCGCGCATCTCGAATGTAGCAATCCGCGCGGTCGGCGCGGCGCTTGAGACTGGAGCCCGCAAAGGGGTCGACTTCTATCTCGACGACGCGTTCGATGCGCAGCTCGCAAATGCACGCGATCGTCTCGCGCGCGAGCAAGCCGAACTCGACGCATCGCGCGGCCGCGAGAGCGAGCGCGCTACGCGCGAACTGGGGCGCGACGAGGTCGCCGGCGAGCAGTTTATCGTGATGCGCGACGAGCTGCGCGGCGCTCTTCCCGCCGGTATTAGGGTCGTGCGGGAAGCGCCAACATACCTGCTCTGCGCTCTCGAGTACGGCGAGGCGACGCAGGCCGCGCTCGCGCGTCGCGATGCCGCCGCTGACGCCGCGGCCGCGGCTGAAGAGCGGGTGCGCGAACGGCTCTCGGCACTGGTACGCGAGCATGCAGCAGGTTTGGATGAAGCGGCGCGAACTCTCGGCGAACTCGACGTGCTGCTGGCTGCAGCTCGCTTCACTCAAACGCATGAATGCCTGCCGGCAACAGTAGCTAGCGAACCGGCGCTGGCGTTCGAGCAGGCGCGGTTTCTTCCGCTGGAAACCGAGCTGGTCGCAGCCGGGCGTTCGTTCGTGCCGATCGATCTCGACTTGCACGATTCCGCCGTGCTGACCGGACCGAATATGGGCGGCAAGAGCGTCTCGCTGCAGACCTGCGGATTCGTCGCTCTCTGCGCCGCATTCGGCCTCCCCGTTCCCGCGGCGCGCGCTCGCACCGCGCTCTTTGGCCAGATCGCGTGGGTGGGATTGGGACGCGACGCCCAGATCGGCGGGCTTCTCTCATCGTTTGCACGCGAGGTGCTGGAGTTGAAGGCGATCTTAGCTCGCGGCTCGTCGCGGCTCTTGATCTTGGCGGACGAGTTTGCAAGAACGACGACACCGCATGAAGGCAGGGCGCTCTTGGTAGCGTTGCTCGGGCGTTTGCGCGAGCTCGGCGCCTGCGGCATGCTTGCGACGCATCTGGCAGGCATCGCGGCCGCGGCCGGCGCGCGCCATTTTGCCGTACGAGGACTGCGCGGAGTTCCCCATCGTCCGCCGACCCAAGACGTTGGCGAGGCGCTCGCCGCGCTGGCCGGCGCGATGGACTATACGATCGCCGAGGTCTCCGGTGACGAACGGCCGCGCGGCGACGCGATTGCGTTAACGGCGCTGCTGGGCCTCGACCGCGAGTTCGTCGATGCCGCCTATCGCGCGCTGGTAGAATAAGGGAATGGACCCACTGATCATCACCTGCGCGCCGGTCGGCGCGGAAGTGCGCCCCGACCAAACGCCCCATCTGCCGTACACGCCGCCTCTGCTGGGGGAAACGGCGCGCGCGGTGCGCGAAGCCGGTGGATCGATCATCCACGTGCACTGTCGGAACGACGACGGCACCAACACACACAGCGTCGAGCGCTTTCGCGAGGCTTACGAGGCGATTCGCGCGCAGAGCGACCTTATCGTCCAGTTCTCGACCGGGGGAGCGATCGGGATGACGCCCGAGGAGCGCGCGAGCGTTCTAGAGTTGCGTCCGGAGATGGCGACGCTAACGTGCGGCAGCGTGAACTTCGGCGACGACATCTTTGAGAACAGCTTTCCGATCATGCGCGGCATCTTGAAGCGAATGAATGAGTTCGGCGTGAGGCCGGAGCTGGAAATCTTTGACAAAGGACACATCGCCAACGCCCGCAAGCTCGCCCGCGAGCGGCTGCTCTCTTTTCCGCAGCATTGCGATCTCGTGCTTGGCGTTCCCGGTGGCCTCGATGCGACCGTGCAGAATCTCGCCGATCTCGTTGACAATCTCCCCGACCGCTGCACGTGGTCGGTTGCCGGAATCGGGCGTCAGCAGCTTCCGATGGCAATGGCCGCGATAGCGATGGGCGGTCACGTGCGCGTCGGCTTGGAAGACAACCTGTTCTACAGCCGTGGAAGACTTGCGCGCAACGAAGAGCTGGTTGCGCGCGTCGCGCGAATCGCCGCCGAGGCGGGCCGTCCGATCGCTACGCCCGATCAGGCCCGCGCAATTCTCGGCCTCGCGCAGCCAGCCCAAGCGAGCGTTTAGAAGGCCTTTTCTTAAGACGTTCTAACTAGCAAGGGTCTTGCTCAACTACGTTGCGCGCCGGACGCTGCAAGCGATTCCGTTGCTGCTGGCGATTTCGGTCATCCTCTACGGCATTCTTTACAATATGCCGGGAGGGCCGCTCGCGCCCTACCTGCAGAATCCGCACATCACCGCCGCCGACATCGCGCGGCTAAAACACAACCTCGGGATGGACCAGCCGGTGCCGATCCAGTATCTGCGGTGGCTCGGTCACGTGCTCACGGGCGACATGGGCTATTCGACGAGCAACTCTGAGCCGGTCTTTCAGGCGCTGATCGAGCGCTTTCCCGCGACGCTCGAGTTGATGGGTGCCTCGCTCTTGATCGCGATTTCCGTCGGCGTCGCCGCCGGCATCGTTTCGGCCGTCTATCGCTACACGGCCTTGGATTACGCGATCACGACGCTCGCCTTCTTCGGCCAATCGATGCCGGTATTCTGGTTTGCGCTGATGCTGCAGCTCGCGTTTGCGGTGCATGGAATTCCATTGCCGGGTGGATATCAGATCCAGCTTCCGTCGGCGGGCATCTCGAATAGCGATACGTTCGATTTCGGAGACCGGCTCCAGCACCTGATCCTGCCTGCAATCGTGCTTTCGTTGCTGCAGCTCGCCTTGTTCAGCCGATTCATGCGCTCTTCGCTGCTCGAAGTGCTCGGAACGGACTACATGCGCACGGCCGCCGCCAAGGGTCTCGCGTTCCGCACGATCCTGTTCAAGCATGGTTTGAAGAATGCGCTGATACCGGTCGTTACCGTCGTCGCGCTCTCATTGCCCGGATTGTTGGGCGGAGCGATCATCACCGAAGAAATCTTTGCGTGGCCCGGGATGGGGCGGCTCTTCTACAACGCGCTGCAGCAAAGCGATCTGGCATTGCTCATGGGATACCTTTTGCTGATCGCCTTTCTGGTCGTCTTTTCGAATTTGTTTGCCGACGTCGTCTACGCGTGGCTCGATCCGCGCGTGAAGTACGACTAGAGGGTACCGATGGCAGCGCCAAGCCTTCCTTTACCCGGCAACACCGTCATCGAAGAGGAGCTCCGTTTCTCGAAGGTCACGTTCTGGACGCGGCTGCGGCGGCATAAGCTCGCCATCTTCGGCTTGGTCGTCCTCACGTTAATGATCTTGGGAGCGATCTTTGCCAAACAGCTCGCCCCCTTCGATCCGAATGCGATCGACAACGTAAACTGGCAGGGGACGCCGCTTCCTCCGTGCTTCCAGGACAGCACGCTTTGCGGGGGCCATTCACTCGGCACGGACGAAGTCGGGCGCGACTTGCTCTCGCGCCTGCTATTCGGTGCGCGAATCTCGCTCACCGTTGGTCTCTTTGCGGTGCTCATGGAAGTGCTGATCGGCACGAGTCTGGGCGCTATTGCCGGCTACTACGGCGGCTGGGTAGATTACGCGCTCATGCGCGTTACCGACGTCTTCCTTTCAATCCCGTTGCTTCCGCTCTTGCTGGTGCTCACCGCGATCGTTGCGGCGAGCTCGACGAAAGCCGCTCTGAGCTTCGGGGTGATCGTCATCATCATCGGCGCCCTGTCGTGGCCGACGGTCGCGCGTCTCGTGCGCGCTTCGTTCTTGAGTCTGCGCGAGCGCGAGTTCGCGGAAGCGGCGCGCGCGGTCGGCAACAGCGACAGCCGCATCATTTTCCGCCATCTCCTGCCGAACGCCGTAGCACCGATCGTCGTTCAGGCGACCCTCGACATTGCCGGTGTGATCATCACCGAGTCGACGCTCTCGTTCCTCGGCTTCGGCATTCAGCCGCCCACGGCGTCTTGGGGAAATATGCTCGCGAACGCGCAGAGTAATCTCTCGATCGCGTGGTGGGCTGCGGTCTTTCCAGGCCTGTGCATTCTTGTGACCGTGCTGGCGATCAACTATATCGGCGACGGCCTACGCGACGCTCTCGACCCGAACATGGGGTGAGAGCCGCCGCTTTGGCGGCGGCACTCCTCTGCGCAGCGTGCTCGCCGCAGGCCGGTTCGCAGCTCGGAATGCCGTCAACAACGATGTCGCGGCAATTCAAAGAATCCGGCGGTGGCGAGTTTACGGAAAAGATCCTCTACAGTTTTCCGTTGAATCCGAAGAGGAAGAACCCGATCTTCCCGAGCGGCGCGCTGTTCGCAAGCTCCGGCGGTTTTTACGGCGCGACGTCGGACACTGCGGGCTTCAGAGGTGGTACGGGCGCGATCTTTGAGCTGACGGAGAGACTGAAGCTCAAGACCGTTGCGCGGTTCCGCGGAAAGCCCGGCGGAAGGTACCCGTCGGGGCTTGCCGGCGACGAATCGGGCTCGCTCTACGGCACGACTCGCGAGGGCGGGGACCTAGCCTGTTTGCCGCGCCTGGGATGCGGGACGGTCTTCAAACTAACTTCGTCGGGCTCGTCCTACGTGAGAAGCACTCTGTATCGCTTCACAGGCGGTTCGGACGGGATCGGGCCCTCCGGCACTCCGGTGGTCGGCCCGAACCGCGATCTGTACGGCACGACGGTCGCCGGCGGCGTGACGAACTGCGGAAGCTTGGGCTGCGGGACGGTTTTTCGGCTGCGGCGGGTGAGAGATCATTACCGCGAGCGCATCCTCTATCGTTTTAGGGGCGGCCCGGACGGAAGCGAGCCGGTTGGCGGAGTGACCGCGGATTCGAACGGTAATCTCTTCGGCGTCACCGCCAGTGGTGGGAACTGTGAGGATTCGGACGTCGGGTGCGGGACGGTTTACGAACTAACGCCCCGAGGAAGGACTTACGGCGAGGCCATCCTCTACCGGTTCGCCGGTACCGCAAAGCAAGATGGAGCCTTTCCGTCGGCGGCCCTGGTCCGAAGCTCCGACGGAACGCTCTACGGCACGACGCGCGGGGGCGGAGAAAGCAGCTGCCTGCAAGGCTGCGGCACCGTTTTCAGACTCGCCCCCTCGAGGAAGTCGTATAAAGAAAGCGTCCTGGCTTACTTCGCGCCTGCTCCCCACAAAGTGGCTCGACAACCCTCCGGCCTGCTATTAAGCAACGGCGAGCTTTACGGAACGACCGAGCTGGGCGGGCGGCAAACCAACTACTATTTCCCGGACGGGTTCGGTACCGCGTTCAAAGTAAACGCGTTCAGCGGGAAGGTGACGATCCTCCACGATTTTAGCGGACCGCCCGACGGCGCCGACCCGGCGGGTGGCCTTACCGCCGCACCTGACGGATCGCTTTACGGAGCAACGTCGCGGGGCGGCACCGGCGAGTGTGTATTTTATACCGGGTGCGGCACGATTTACCGGCTATCGCCTCCAAGGCCGGCGGGGCCCGGCGCCGTACAGGCGGAACCGCATTAGGCCTCCCGTGCGCAAGTGGCGGAATTGGTAGACGCACTAGCTTGAGGGGCTAGCGGGAGCAATCTCGTGCTGGTTCGAGTCCAGTCTTGCGCACCATCCACCTTGTCATGTTGAGCCCTTCGACTCGCTACGCTCGCTCAGGACAAGCGCTGTCGAAGCATGACACTGCAAGCGCCCTTCGCCCTTCGACTCGGGTGCTTCGCACCTCCGCTTCGGGTGACACGGCATATGACCGGCGCACCTTCGACTCCGCAATAGGTGCTTGCTCGCTTTCTGAGACACTTTAGACCTGGCGTAGCCGGGTTTTGTGCGTCCGGGCCTGAAACAGAACTCTGTCCCCAAGCGTAGAGCAAGGCAGCTATGGAACTCCTACCATGTCGTTGACCCGATTTGCTATTAACCGGCCGGTGATCACCGCGATGGTTTTCATCGCGCTCGCCATTTTCGGAACCGTCGCCTTTTTCAAGATCGGCCGCAGCGCAAACCCGCCAGGAACGGACTTTCCGGTCGTCGTGGTCTACGCGAGCTACCCAGGCACCTCTCCTCAGGAGATGGAGCGGCTGATCGTCAAACCGATCGAAGATCAGCTTGCCGACATCGACAATCTCGATCAGCTTAGCGCGACAGCTCAGGAAGGCGTCGCGACGATCATCGTTCAGTTCAAGCTGGGGACCAATCTCGACATCGCGGCGATCAACGTGCAGAGCGGGGTCGACACCGCCCGCGTCTACCTGCCGGCCGATCTCGATCCTCCGAGCGTCTACAAGAACGGAGCCTCGCAGCCGCTGCTCGACGTAGCGGTGAGCTCAAATTCGCTTTCGTCGACACAGCTCGCAGACATGGTCAACAACCGGCTCGAGCCGGTCTTGAAGGCAATTCCTAACGTCCAGGCCGTCTCGATCTACGGCGCGAGCGACCGGGAGTTCCACGTCGAGCCGATCCCCGAACGTCTGCTCGGCGCAAACGCCACGCTGAGCGACGTCTTCAACGCCGTCTCGGTAAACAACGCCAACCTCCCGGGCGGCATCCTCCGGCAGCCGACTCAGGAGACGAGCGTTTCTGTGCACGCCGAGATCAACACGGCGCAGGACCTGCTCGGCATTCCGCTCATGGTGCCCGGCAGCACCAGCAAGAATATGAAGGTCGGCGACGTTGCCTATGCTTTCGACAGTCACGTCGAGCCGACGTCGATCTCTCACTACAACGGCCAGCCTCGCATTTACGTCGAAATCGACCGCAATATCAACGCCGACGAGATAACGTCGACGAAGATCGTACGCGAACGCCTCAAGGAGATCGCGAAGCAGTTTCCGGAGCTGACCTTCAGCGAAATTGATGCGCCGGCTGACGTCACGCAGAAATCGCTCAACGGCGTCTGGCAGTCGCTGATCGAGGGCATCGTGCTGACGATGCTCGTGATGCTGCTCTTCCTGCACGCCTGGCGAAACGCCGTCGTCATCATGATCGCGATCCCGAGCTCGATTCTATCGACCTTCGTCTTGATGAAGACGTTTGGGTTCCATCTCGACACGATGTCACTGATGGGCCTCTCCTTGATCATCGGTATCTTGGTCGACGATTCGATCGTGGTTCTCGAAAACATCACGCGCCACCGAGACCAGGGTGAAGAGCCGATCGATGCCGCGGTCAACGGCCGCAGTGAGATAGGCGGCGCGGCGGTCGCGATCACCATGGTCGACGTCGTCGTCTTTTTACCGATCGCGTTTCTGCCGGGCATCGTGGGCGCCTATCTGCGTGAGTTCGGCGCGGTGATCGTTATTGCGACGCTCTTTTCGCTGCTCGTCTCCTTCACGCTGACGCCGCTGCTCGCGGCAAGATGGAGCGTGTTGAAGCGCTCGAAGGAGCAGCCGACGTGGATGAAAACGCTCGGATCGCTGAAGGTTACGTTGGCGCTCTGCGCCGCCGCGGTGGTAGCGTTTTTCATCCCCTGGCCGATCGCCGAGCTTCGCCAGATTCTACCGATCATGATCGCTGCGGTACTGCTCTTGAACTTCTTCGTGCTGCGCTACGAACGAATCCTAACCTGGTATCGCGCGAAGGCGTTGCCGTATGCGTTGCAGCACGGCCTGTTCGTCGTTTTTACGTGTACGGTTCTCGTGCTCAATGCCTTAACGCTCGCGATGGGCGCCGGCATGACGACCATAGGGCTGAACGTGTTCATCCTCGCACTCGCGGCGGTCTGGCACGTCATCGGCTGGATCCTACGGCGAAAGATGTCGGAAAAGAGCATCGCATATCGTTGGTCGCAGCCGCGCAACGGTCATCGAGGCCTTGCGGCGTTCTCGCGTCACGCCGTCGATTTCTTGGGAAACGTTCCGCGCGCGGTCGTGCGCTGGTTCTACGCGACCGGGCGCGGCCGCCGTCTCACGTTGGCGACGTTCGCGCTTCCCGTCGTGCTGGCGATCGTGCTGCCTCTGCTCGGTCCCATCGACTTCGATTTCGTTCCGCAGGTGCAGACCGGCGAAATCGACATGACCGTCACCTACCCGCCTGGTACGCCGCTGCAAGTAACCTCGAAGCACGTGACCGCACTCGAACTCGGGGTCATGAAGATCGACGGAATCAAGTCGGTGAGTTCGACAGTTGGTCGGAAACCGCAGGGGTGGAGTTCGGCGATCGGCGACAACTACGCGCGGCTCAACGCGGAGACGCTCCCGGAGCGACGGCACGATACCTACAAGATCGTGGACCAAGTCCGCAAACTTGGCTATTTAGTGCCGGGCGGCGACTTCCAGGTCGCAGGCGATACCGGGGGCGGCTCCGGATCCCCAATCTTTTACTCCCTTTCGGGCCCGGAGAGTGAGATTTCGCCGGCAGCCGATAAAATCGCACAGTTCCTGCGTGACACGCCCGGCAGCGTCAACGTCCAAACGAGCAACGAGGCTGCGGCGCCGCGGCTTAACGTGAATATCGACTCTCAGAAGGCCGAAGTCCTCGGCGTCAATCCTTCGGACGCGGCGAATGCCGCGCGCTTCGCAATAGATGGTGCGGTTGCCACGCGGGTGCGCGCCGAGAACAGCCTGGTCGACGTCCGCGTGCAGTTTCCGCTCGCCGACCGCAAGACCGTCGACGCGCTTCAAGACGTTCGCGTGCGAGCGCAGGACGGTACGCTCGTGCCGCTTGCCGACATTGCAAATCTGCAATGGACGAAGGCGCCGCTCCAAATCAAACGTCTGAACCGGCAGCGAGTGGTCGACGTCTACGGCGCAACTCTTCCCGGTTATTCGTTGGGCGCGGTAACGGGGCCGCTCGAGCGAGCGCTTCGCAAGCCCGGTTTTCTTCCGCCCGGCGTCGAGCTCACCGCGCAGGGCGACACCCAATATATGAACGAGACGATGGCAAACATGGGCATCGCGCTACTGACGTCCTTCATGCTCGTCTACATGCTGATGGTCATTCTGTACGGCTCCTTCCTGGAACCGCTGATAGTGATGCTGTGCGTTCCGCTGGCGATCATCGGCGCGCTCGTGGCGCTCTCCCTTATGCATCGTATCGAGCCGAACGCCGGGCAGTCGCTCAACCTGATCTCGATGATCGGCATCGTGATGCTTTTTGGCCTGGTGGCGAAGAACGGCATCTTGCTGGTCGACTACTCGAACACGCTTTGCCGGCGCGGGCTGCGCGTGCACGACGCAGTGCTCCAAGCGTCGAGCACGCGGTTTAGACCGATCGTCATGACGACCTGCGCGATGATCTTCGGGATGCTGCCGCTTTCGCTCGGCTTTGCCGAGGGCGGAGAGTGGCGGCAAGCTATGGGAACGGTTATCATCGGCGGCCTGTTGAGCTCGCTGATCCTGACGCTCTTCCTCGTGCCGATGGTATACGCAACGTGGATGGGCTTCCTCGAGCGTCAGGGCGATCAGCGCGCGGTCGCGGCGGAGTTGACGCGTCCGGTCAAAGTCGGCGTCGTATGACGCGTTGAAGCGTCGCGCGTTGGTGACGGGCGCGTCCGGCGGGCTTGCAGCCGGGATCGCTCCCGCTCTGGCGCGCGACGGCTTCGAGTCGGTTACGATCACCTACCGGTCGAGCGCTCCCGATGCCACCATGAAGGCGATCGAGGCAACCGGCGCCGGCGCGGCCGCCGCTCGGATCGACTTTCTCGACGAGGTCGAGCCAATTGAACGGGCGCTCGAAGGAATCGTGAATCACCACGGTCCTTTTGACACGCTCGTCCACGCGGTCGGACCGCTCGTCGTCAAACGCTTCGCGCGCACGACGCTCGACGAGTACCGTGAGATGGTCGACGGCAATTTACGCAGCGCGGTGCTGACGGCGCGCGCAACCCTGCCGGCAATGCGCGAGAGGGGTTTCGGGCGCATCGTTTTCTTTGGCATGCTGGGTTCGAGCGAGACCCGTCCGTTTCGCGGCTTCTCGCTCTACCAGGCCGCGAAGAGCGCGCTGGTCGCCTTTGCGCGCTGCCTGGCGATTGAAGAAGCGGGCAACGGCATCACCGTCAACGTGGTCGCACCAGGAGATATTCGGGAAAAGTCGCTCGACCGCGCCCGTGCCTTCGAGCGCGAGGCGCGCAATCCACGCGGTCGGGCCGGGAGCTACGAGGACGTCGCCGACGCCGTGCGCTTTTTGGTGGCGCCGCAGCGCGATTTCATTACCGGCGCGGTAATAGAAGTGACGGGAGGCTTGCAAACCGCACAGGACTGACGCGCGCCCGGCTCGTAAGCTCGGCAGACACGATGGGCGACGAAAGAGAACATCAACCCTTTGCGCTGCCCGGGGCCCGTCCGCAGTACGGGCCCGACAAACTCGTTGCGGTCGAGCACATCGATCTTCACCTTACGCCTGACATCGAAGGGGAGTCTCTCGACGGGATTTGTACGATGACCGTCAGAGCACTCGACGAGCCGGTCGCGAGCTTGACGCTCGACGCCGTCGATCTCGAGGTTTCACGGGTTGAAGGTGCCGCACGTTTTACGCCGCGCGGCGGGACGCTCGAAATCGAATTCGAGCCCGCGCTGGCACCCGGCGTGCGAAAGACCTTCGCGATAACTTATCGCGTCACAAAACCCCGCCACGGGCTTTTTTTCGTCAAGCCGACCGCAGCGCACCCGGAGAAGGTCGCGCACGTATGGACGCAGAGTCAGGACGAATACGCGCGCTATTGGTTTCCGTGTCTCGATTATCCGCACGATAAGCAGCCGACGTCGACCACGATCGTCGTACCCAAAGGGCTCTTTGCTTTGGGAAATGGCGAGCTCGTCGAACGCCGCGATGAGAACGGGACAACGGTCTTTCGATATCGTCAGGACGTTCCGCACAGCACGTATCTCGTGACGATGGTAGCCGGCCCGTTTGTCGAGGTCGCGCAAGGGAAGGCTGGAAAGAAAGAGGTTCCGGTTTCTTATTGCGTCTTGCCGGCGTGCGAGCGTGACGGAGACCGCTCGTTCGGGAAGACGCCGCAGATGATCGATTGCTTTGAAGAGCGCACCGGAACGCCTTATCCGTACGCGCGCTATTCGCAGATCGCCGTCTCGGACTTTATCTTCGGCGGAATGGAGAACACGTCGGCCACGACTCAGACCGACCGAACCCTGCACGACGAGATCGCGCACCTCGACTTTTCGAGCGACCCGCTGGTTTCGCACGAGCTCGCGCACCAGTGGTTCGGCGATTTGCTGACGTGTCGCGATTGGTCGGACGCCTGGTTGAACGAAGGGTTCGCGACCTTCATGGAGGCGGTCTGGCGCGAAGCCGACCTCGGATACGACGAGTATCTCTACGACATCTTCGACGGCCTCGCAACCTATTTGAAAGAAGATGCCGATCGCTATAGTCGCCCGATCGTCTGTAACACGTACATCGTTCCAATCGAGATCTTCGACCGCCACCTCTACCAAAAAGGCGCGGCGGTGCTGCACATGCTTCGCGGCGAGCTGGGCGAGTCGCGTTTTTGGCGCGCAGTTGCATCCTACGTGCGCGACAACGCGCAGCAATCGGTTGAAACGATCGACTTCGTCCGCGCGATCGAGAGCGCTACCGGCCGTAATCTACGCGGCTTCTTCAATCAATGGGTCTTCCGCGAGGGCCACCCGAGACTCGAGGTGAGGGTCGGTTGGGATGCCGCGCGCAAGGTTGCAACCGTGACGATCGACCAGAAGCAACACGTCGACGACGAGCATCCGGCTTACGAGTTCGACGTTGAGCTCGGCTTCGCACCGGCGCCTGCCGGGCTTACGAAAGGCGAGCGGAATGCTTGCGTACCGCACGAGCGGCGAATTCGCGCGCACGTCGAGCGGTCGCATGAAACAATCGCCGTACCGCTCGACTTCGAACCGCAGCTCGTTCGGTTCGATCCAGGTTCCTTTCTGCTCGCCGACGTCAACTACGCGATCGGTACGGATTTTGCGGCGACCACCGTGCGCAGCGATCCCGACGTGGTCGCGCGTATTCGCGCCGCCCGCGAACTCGCCAAGGATGGCGGCCGCGCTGCGCGAGAGGCGATTGCGACGGCATTCGAACGCGAGCCGTTTTGGGGTGTGCTGACCGAAACCGCTTGGGCGATCGGCGCTACGCGCGCCCCGTGGGCGCGTGACGTTCTCATCGGTGCGCTTTCACACCACCATCCGAAAGTCGTGCGCGCGGCCGCCGAAGCGCTTGGAAACTACCGGGACGCCGCGGTGGCGGGCGCCCTCATCGCCACGGCGCAGGAGTCTGCGTCGTATTTCGTGCGCGCTTCCGCGCTAACGGCGCTGGGAAAGACGCGCGATCCGCGTGCCTTCAACGTCTTGGCTGAAGCGAAGTCGGGGCGCACCTGGAACGGAACCGTCGAAGCCGGCGCGGTCGCCGGCTTAGCCGAGCTGGCCGACGCGCGAGCCATGCCGCTAATCCTGGATGCTTGCCGGGCCGAACGCAGCGAAGGCCTCCGCCGCTCCGCGGCCGGCGCGCTCGGACGTCTAGCCGGACTCGTCGAGAACGAGCGGACGGCAGCGATCGACGCTCTTGAGCAATTGATCGGCGACGGGACCTTTCTTGTGGCGATCAGCGCAATCGCAGCGGCCGAGGCGCTTGGCGACGTGCGCCTCCTTCCGGCGCTGGAACGGATCGCGGAACAAGGCTTCGACGGGCGGATGCGTCGCGACGCGACGGAAGCTGCGATTCGTATCAGAAAAAACTCGAAGGTTCCGGCACAGGTGAAAATCCTCCGCGACGATATTGATGAGTTACGTGCAGAGCAGCGTAGGCTTCAGGAGAAGATCGAGACGATCGCGCGGACTTAAGCGCCGCGGGGTTGCCTTCGCCGTACTGCTGGCGATTGTAGCTGTGGCGGTGCTCGTCGCGCGCGCACATTCGGCTTCGAGGCCGCTCGCTACGGACGTCGTGTCCTCCGCTCGCTCATCTCAAATTTTGGGAGAGCAAGCTTTGAAGAACACCTCCTGTCTTGCCCAAAATTTGAAAAGCCTCTCAGCCGAACGTGCGTGCCCGTCGAGCAGCGCCGCGAGTTCTTGGAGTAACGGCGATCGCAATAAATTGAGAAATAACTTGCAGGGCGTGTTTACGCCGGCAGTTGACGGTGCGGCTGGATGGAGCCTTGCGGTTATCGGCGGGGATGGGCGGACGATCTTTGACGATCGCGCAAATCGTGCGGTCGCACCGGCGTCGGTGCAGAAGCTGATCGTCGCCGCAACGGCCCTCGACGCGCTTGGTCCGCAGTATCGGTTTCATACACTTCTTGCGGGGCGCGATGCGATCGGCAGCGACGGCGTGCTCGCCGGCAATCTTTGGTTGATCGGGTCGGGCGATCCGTCCTTGCAGTCCGACGATCTTCGCAACGGCATCGGCGTACTCGCGCGCGCCGGTCTCCACCGCATTGATGGACGCGTAGTCGTCGACGACTCGGCGCTGAGCGGACCGGGGATCAACCCGCACTGGGCGAGCGACGACGACGGACAGGATTATGCGGCACCGACGAGTGCCATCTCAGTCGACGGCGACACGATCGAGTCCACTCAAGACATCGGCGGCGTCGAACAGAAGGTCTGGACACCGATGCAAGAGGTTCCGAGATACGTCGCTGGTCGCGTCAACGCAATGCTCCTCGCGCGCGGGATCGTGCCGGCCATGCGGCCGGCGATCGGCGCCGCGCCGCTGGAGAGCGTCGTTCTGTGGGATCACCGGTCCTTGCCGCTCCCGGCGCTCGAAACCCACATGCTGTTCGTTTCCGATAACCACTATGCCGAGCAGCTCCTGCGAACGGTCGGCGAGGAAGCGATGCAGATGCCAAACGATTCCGGCGGAATCGCTGCGGAGCGCCAGTTCCTTGACCGCCACGGCATACCGGCGCCCGGGCTTCGGCTATTCGACGGAAGCGGGCTTTCGCCGGACAATCGCGTTGCCGCGGGCACCCTCGCGCGGCTGCTTGCCGATCGAGAAACAGCGCTCTACCAACTCTTGCCGCGTGGTGGCAGGGAAGGCACGCTCGAGAATTACGATTTCACGACGGCGCTGGGGCGGGTTCGCGCAAAGAGCGGTCATCTTTCGAATGTTTCCGCTCTCGCCGGATACGTCACGACGCAGCATCACGGCCGGGTGTCGTTCGCCTTCCTCGTCGATGGTTCACCCGGCGATCCCGACGCGGCGATCGTTCGGGCGGTCGACCGTTTGGCCACGTTTTGAAGAGCGCGGCGCCGATTTTTGACGAAGCGGTGCTCGCGCGGCTCGTCGCCCGCGCGCTGGCGCGCGGAGGCGACTTCGCCGACGTCTTCTGCGAGCATCGCAGAACGCTTTCGTATCGGCTGCAAGATGGGCGCATTCACGATGCGTCGTATGCCGTAACGCTCGGCGTCGGAATCCGCGTCGTCGTCGGGGAATCGGCCGGCTTTGCCAGCTCCGATGACTTAAGCCCGCGCGCGCTGATGGAGGCCGCCGATGCGGCTTCGCTGATCGCGCATGCTGCACCGGACGGTCAAACACGTTCGATCGAGCTCTCGCCACAGCGGGTCGCGTCCTTTTACGATTGCGAGCCCGCGGACGGAATCGACGCCGAACGCTACGTCGCGATGCTCGAGACGGCCGATGCCACGGCGCGCCGCTACGATCCTCGCGTCGTCGCCGTCAACGCGCACGTTAACGATGAGGTTCAAGAAGTATGGATCGCGACGAGCGAAGGCCGGCTCGTGCGGGACTGCCGGCCGCTTATTACATTCGGCGTTCAGGTCGTTGCAAGCGATAAGAAAGAGCGTGGCTCCGGATACATCGGTGACGGTGGACGGACGTCGCTGGCATTCTTCGATCGTGAAACGCCAGAAGCGCTCGCGTCCGAGGCTGCGCGCATCGCGACGGTCAACGTTTCTGCCGTTGCGGCCCCAGCCGGCGAAATGGAGATGATTGTCGGCGCGGGCGGTGGCGGCGTCTTGCTGCACGAAGCGGTTGGGCACGGGCTCGAAAGCGACTTCAATCGCCGTGGCACGTCGCTTTATAGCGGGCGAGTCGGCGAGCGGGTCGCCAGCGATTTGGTGACGATCTACGACGATGGGAACCTTGACGAAGAACGGGGCAGCCTTAACGTGGACGATGAGGGCGTTCCCGGCCAACACAAGGTCTTGGTCGAAAACGGCGTGCTGCTCGGCTACATGCAGGACCGGCTGAACGCGCGATTGATGGGCGTCGAATCAACCGGCAGCGGCCGGCGGCAATCGTTCCGCTTCGCTCCGCAGCCGCGGATGTGCAATACGTACATGCCAAGCGGCGATTCGAGCGTTGAGGAGATCGTCGCATCGACGAAGCGCGGGATCTACGCGAAATCGTTTGCCGGCGGTCAAGTCGAGATAGCGAAGGGTGACTTCGTCTTTATGGTCGGCGAGGGTTATTTGGTTGAGAACGGCAAGATAGCGGCACCGGTCCGCAACGCCACCATCATTGGAAACGGACCGGACGCGATGATGAAGGTCGTCGCGGTCGGCAACGACGGCCGGTTGGCTCGGCGCCACTATACGTGCGGCAAGAGCGGTCAATACGTTCCCGTCGGCGTCGGCATGCCGACGGTGAAGATCGCTTCCATTACCGTCGGCGGAACGCAGCATGAGTGAAGCGGTAGCTATCGCGATCGCGAGCGAAGCGCTCTCGCTTGCGAACGAAGCCGGCGCGCAGAGCGCCGAAGCCTCGGTCTCGATTGCCCACCGCTTTCACGCCGAAGCGCGCGCGGACGTCGTCGCACGGCTCGAAGGCTCGACCGGGAAGAGTCTTTTTTTACGGGTCTTCCGTGACGGGCGAAAAGCCACGCTTTCGACCTCAGATCTCTCCTCGACCGGCCTGCGCGCGGCCGTTGCTCGCGCGGTCGCACACGCCGGCCTTGTCGTACCCGACGAGTATGCGGGGCTTCCCGACAAGTTCGGCGAGGAACGGGCGCAACTGCGGCTGGCCGACCCTCAAATCGGCGAGCGAGATGGTGCCGAGAAGGTAGAGGAAGCGCTCGATCTCGAGCGTTTAATCCGTGCTGCGGATGCCCGCGTCGTCAATTCGAGCGGTTCCCACTACACCGACGCAATCGGGGTAACGGCGCTCGCCAACTCGAGTGGCTTCGCCGCGGGTTACGAATGGACTCGAGTCGGCAGGTCGACCGCTCCCGTTGCGCTCGACGGCGAGGTCAAGCGCGTCGCGCAATACGGATCGGCGGCGCGGCACCTTGCCGACCTCGAAGCACCCGATTCGGTCGCGGCGACCGCCGTTCGACGTGCCGTCGATCTCTGCGGCGCTCGCAAGCCGCCGACGATGCGGGTGCCCGTAATCTTCGAACGCGACGTCGCGGCCTCGCTGCTCGACGACATCTTCGCGGCCATCTCCGCCGCAAACGTCGCAGTCGGCAACTCATGGCTGAGCGGCCGGCTAGGCAATCAGGTTGGCAGCGAGCTCGTCACGGTCATCGACGACGGGCGCGTTCCAACCGGTCTGGGTAGCGCGCCCTTCGACGGCGAGGGCGTGCAGACACGCCGGACGCCCGTGTTCGAGCGCGGCGTGCTGAGGTCGTTCCTGTACGACACCTACTACGCGCGCAAGCTCGGCGCGAGCAGCACGGGCAACTCGACGGGCGGGGGCGTCGGTCCCAGCAACTTCTATCTGGAACCGGGCTCCCTTTCGCTGCGCGATCTGATCGCGGCGACGCCGCTGGGCGTCCTGGTGCTCGATACGATCGGGTTCGCAACCGAGCATGCCTCGGGGACGTATAGTCGCGGCGCGCGCGGTTTTTTCATCGAGGGCGGCGAACTCGCGTACCCAATCGATGAGTTTACCGTTGCTGGAGAGTACGCGGAGATGCTCGCCGCCGTTGACGCCGTCGCAAACGACCTGCGCTTCGACAGTACGGTGGTCGCGCCGTCATTTAGGGTTGCCGAGATGACCGTGAGCGGAAACTAGTACGTGAGCAGCGTCTCTCAGCCGGCCATCAGCCTCACAATGGTCTTGCGCATCGACATGCCGAACGAGCCCGGCGCATTCGGCGTACTCGCCAACGCTATCGGCGATGCAGGCGGGGCGATCAGCGCGGTCGACATGCACTCCGTCGCGCGCACGCGGATCGTTCGTGACGTCTCGATCGGGGCTCCCTCCGAGGCCGTCGCCAACGAGGTGCGGCGAGCCATCGAGGCGATCGACGGTGCGCGAATCATCTTCGCCTCAGACTCCACCTTCCTCGCGCATATCGGCGGCAAGATCCGCATCGATTCGAAGATTACCATCAAGAGCCGGCAAGATTTGTCGACGGTTTATACTCCCGGAGTTGCGCGCGTTTCGATGGCGATCGCCGCCGACCCGGCCAAGGCCTTTCAACTCACCGTCAAACGTAATACCGTCGCGGTCGTCACGGACGGGACCGCGGTGCTCGGATTGGGAGACATCGGACCGCTCGGCGCGCTGCCGGTGATGGAGGGCAAGGCGATGCTCTTCAAGCAGTTCGCCGGCATCGACGCGTTTCCGATCTGTCTCGACACCAAAAACGTCGACGAGATTGTCGAGACGGTCGTGCGCATCGCGCCGGTTTTCGGTGGGATAAACCTCGAGGACATCAGCGCGCCGCGTTGTTTCGAGGTCGAAGACCGCCTCATCGAAGCTCTGGACATACCGGTCATGCACGACGATCAGCACGGGACCGCCGTGGTGATCATGGCCGCGTTGATCAACTCGGCGCGCGTCGTCGGCAAGCGGCTGGAAGACTTGCAAGTCGTCGTGTCGGGAAGCGGTGCGGCCGGAACCGCAACGATCAAGATGCTGCTCGGGGCGGGAGTGCGCGACGTGATTCCGGTCGATCGCAGCGGCGCGCTCAACCGCACCGACCGTTACGAGAACCCGCACTGGCGCTGGCTCGCGGAGCACTGCAATCGAGAGAACCGCCGCGGATCGCTGCGAGAAGTGCTTGAAGGAGTTGACGTATTCATCGGTGTTTCGGCGCCGGGCATCTTGCAGGCCGAGGACATCGCGCGGATGGCGCGCGATCCGATCGTCTTCGCGATGGCGAACCCAAACCCCGAGATCATGCCGGATGTCGCGGGACCGGTCGCCGCGGTCATCGCCACGGGACGCTCCGACTTTCCAAATCAGGTGAACAACTTGCTCGCGTTCCCTGGAATCTTCCGCGGGGCGCTTGACGTGCGCGCACGACGGATCACCGAAGGCATGAAACTTGCGGCGGCGTACGCGATCGCCGAGATCGTCAGCGCGGACGAGCTCAACGCGGAGTACGTGATTCCGAGCGTCTTCGATACGCGCGTCGTCGATGCGGTGGCAAAGGCGGTCGCCGGCGCAGCGACTGAGGAGGGTGTGGCGCGCCGGATGCCGGCTGCCTACGAAGGAGAAGGTTTCAGCGCAAACGTCTGATCGCTCCGAAGGCTTCGCAGAATCGCTGAAGCTCGATCCGAGCGATCCGCGTCCGCTCTACGTGCAGCTCGCCGATCGCCTCGTGGACGCGATCGAAGCAAAACGCTTCGGTCAAGGAGATCGTCTTCCCGCGATGCGCGAGCTCGCGCGTTCTCTCGACTGTGCGCTAGTGACGGTCTCGCAGGCCTACGAGCTGCTGGCGGCGCGCGGGCGCGTCATCGCGCGACCAGGGAAAGGCACGTTCGTGGCGACGCCGCCGGATCGCGACGAACCGTTCGCGCGCCGCTGGGAGCCCGACGTCGGACGGTTGGCGCGCGGCGCGCGGCTCGAAGGAGTCATGGAGCGCCTGACGCACGCGACCGAACCGGGCGCGATCAATCTGGCATCCGGACATCCGGCGCCCCAGACGTTTCCCCTGCATGACTTTGCGCGTGCTTTTCATCGAACGCTGCTCGACGATTCCGCCGAGCTGATGCAGTATCGGTCGTCGACGGGCGACCACGACCTTTGCGCGAAGCTCGCCGAGCTTCTGCAGGGGCGCGGCTGCCGAGCGGCGGCGAGCGACGTCATCGTCTGTTCCGGCGCACAACAAGCGGCCGACATCGTTGCGACGGTATTGCTCGACGAGCGCAGCGTCGTTGCGAGCGAGAGCCCTACCTATTGGGGAAGTCTCGGCGTCTTCGACGCGCGTGGCGTCACGTACGTCGAGGTGCGCGGAGACGAGGACGGCGTACGCGTCGACGACGTTGAGCGCGTCTTTGCCGAGTACCGGCCGCGGCTATTTTACGTCAATCCAATCGCGCAGAATCCGACCGGCGCCGTTCTCCCTGCCCGGCGCGCGAAGCAGATCGTCGCCTTCGCACGACGTTACGACGTCGTCGTGCTTGAAGATCAGACCGGGTGGCAACTGACCTACGACGCGCCCGCGCCGCCGCCGCTCGCGGCCTACGATACCGACGGACGCGTGATCGTTATGGAGAGCCTGTCGAAGTCGATCTTCCCGGCACTGCGCATCGGTTATCTCTACGCGAAGGGCAGCATTGCCGAGGCGCTCGAAGCGGCGAAAGTGCGCGCCGACGTTTTTACCTCGACGCTGACGCAGCGCGCGCTCTGGCGATTCATGGAGAGTCCGGCTTGTGCTCGCCACTTTCGCACCACGAGGGCGCTCTATCGCAAACGGCGCGACGCTTTCGTCGAAGCGCTCGCGCCCGTCGCGCGATGGAGTACGGTGCATTCACCGGGCGCGGGCGTCAACGTTTGGCTTGCGCTGCCTGCCCGCATTTCGACCCAAGCGGCCTTCGACGCGTGCGCTCGCGAAGGCGTGCTCGTCATGCCTGCCGAGCCGTTTTACCCCACGCGAAGCGGGTCGCCCGCGTTGCGCTTGTCATTCGGCCATCTGAGCGAAGAAGAAGCGCGCGAAGGCGTCGTACGGCTGGGTCGGGCGCTGGGAAAGCTGCTGCCCTTACCGACGTAGAGCGGCTTTATCTCCCTCTTGCAATGAGAGCCCGTTCTTCGACCCGGATTCGCCACGAGAGCAGCGCGGCGTTGAAGAACGAGAAGAGTATCGCAATTTCGACTGCGCCGAAAGCAAACGGCAGAATGAAGATCTCGGCACAGACGACGACGTAGTTGGGATGCCGGAAGATGCGGTACGGGCCATGCCGTACGAGCGGTGCGTCCGGGACCGTAATGATGCGCGCCGTCCAGTATGGGCCGAGGGTGGCGATCGTCCAGATGCGTAGCGGCTGAAGAAGCGCATAGATTCCAAGCAGCCACCAATTCGGGGCTGTCGCGGGCGGGATGAAGATCGCCATGCTCGCTAGCCACGCGGCATGCAAGAGGACGAAGAAGGGGTACTGAACCGCGCCGCGCTCGATCCCGCCAAGCTCGCGTAAGCGTTTCGTGTTGCGCGCCGAGTAAATCAATTCCAAAACGCGCTGCAGCGCGACCAGGACGATGACGATCCAGAGAATACTCACCGCACTAGGATGACACCGAGTTCTCGAGCAGTGTGAAGCCGGCGGTGAAACCGGGGCCGAGCGCGGTCACCAACGCGCGCTTCCACGGCACGGAGTCGCCGATCGCCCGCTCGAGGACGAACATGACGGTCGCGGCCGACATATTTCCATACTCGCGCAGCACGTCGCGTGCGATCCGCAGCGCGCCGGGTTCCAGCTCGAACGCGCTCTCCAAGGCATCGATAACCTTTGCACCTCCCGGATGGCAGATGAAAGCATCAACGTCGCCCAGCGACAACGAGTAGCCTGCCAGAAAGTCTGCTGCAACGTCGTGAAGTTTCGTCGTTACCAGCTCCGGGATGTCGCGCGAGAAGATCGCCTTGAAACCTGCGCTCGTCACCTCCCAGCCCATCACGTCGAGCGAATCGGGCCAGGTATACTCGCCGCCGCCGACGATGCTCGCGCCCTCACCCGAACATGAGATCAATGTCGCGGCCGCGCCGTCACCAAAAAGTGCGGTCGCAACGATGTTGCTTTTCGAAAAATCGTCGCGGCGAAAGCAGAGCGCGCAGAGCTCGACGACGAGAAAGAGGACGAGCGCCTCGGGATTCGTCCGCGCGATCGCGGCGGCACGCGATAGACCGATCGCGCCGCCGGCACAGCCCAGGCCGAAAATCGGCAGCCGTTGCACCGTCCGGCGAAGATTCATGCGTTCCATGAGCAAGGCATCCAAGCTCGGCGTGGCAATACCGGTCGTCGAGACCACGACGACCGCGTCGATCTGGTCCGCTAGGCGTCCGGCGCGTTCGAGCGCGCGGCGGGTTGCGCGCTCTAGCAGATCGAGCGCCGAGTCAAGGTAGACTTGGTTGCGCTCCGGCCACTCGTGCAGTTGCTCGTACCACTCGATCGGCACGCACGAATAGCGGCATTCGATGCCGGTGTTGCCGAACATGGGAAGCAGACGAACGATCTCGCGCGAGCGCGGACCAAGCGCGTAATCGATTCGCCGCATCACTTCGCTTTGGCCGAGCACGAAAGGCGGCACGGCCGTCGCTACCGTGAGAATGCGCGCGTGCGCGCTCATGACGTGACGTCCCGTCCCCCCAGCAGGGTACCCGCGTTCCGCATGCTAATGCCATACCTCCCGTGTCGTTTAGACCTATTGCTGCGTCGCTATTAGCCGCCGCCTTGCTGGGGGCTGCTGGTCGGCCAGCTCCACTGATTGTCTATTCGTCACCTGCCGGCATTCGGCCGACCGGTCCCGATAAGATTCATCCTACTATTTCCGTTCTTCCCAACGGAAGAATCGCCGCGCCGGCTGGGGCTAGCCTCTTCGTCGGCAGCAATCCGCTCGGCTTGGCGCTTTCACCCGATGGCGGCTACGCCGTCATTTCCAATGACGGCGCGCCTCCTAATTCGTCGCTTTCGGTCGTGGACACCAAGACCATGCAAATTGCCGGACAATATCGCGATCCGGCGGCGGCGTTTTTCATGGGCGTTGCGGTCGCGCGCGATCCGAGCGATCCGTCCCGCGACATCGTGCTCGCCTCGGACGGCGCCGGCGGGACGGTGCGAGTCTTCGATCTGGACGGCAGCGGGCAACTGACGCCTGAGGCCCAAGCAATCGCCTTACCGACCGACGGCAGCCGGCGCGCGTACCCGGCCGAGATCGCGATTGCGCCCGACGAGCGCACGGCGTACGTCGCCGACAACCTCGGTAATGCGGTCGTCGCGATCGACTTAGCATCACGCAGGGTGCTTCGCTCGTTGCCGGTCGGCGATTTTCCGCTCTACGTCGCGGCCGGCAATCACGACGTCCTTGCCGCCGGGACCGGTCTTTCGGCCTACGCTCCGGTCGAGCCGCCGTCCGAAGCGCCGCAGTTCGCGGCGCCGGCTTTCAATCCGGCGAAGTCTTCGTCGCTGACCGTCTTCGAGTCATCAGGCGCTGGAGAGATCGGCGATCCCACCAGCGTTCCCATGGACGCCGCGCCGGACGGCACGCAAATCGTCGGCGGCGCCGCTCCGGGCGCAACGCTGATTACCCGCAACGGACAGCTCGCATACGTAGCGCTTGCGAACGTCGATCGCGTCGCGGTTGTCTCGCTCGCCGGCGAGCCAAGGGTCGTGCGAGGATTCGACCTGCGGCTTTATCCCGGCGCGCCGTACGGCGCCGAGCCGAGCGCGGAAGCGCTCAGCCCCGACGGAAAGCGACTGTACGTTGCGCTCGCCGGACTCAACGCGGTTGCCGTACTCGACCCGCGTCGTCCAACGCGGTACCGATACGGATTAATTCCGACCGCCTGGTATCCGATCGCTCTCGCGCTTTCAAGCAACGGCCGCTATCTCTACGTGCTCGATGCCAAAGGCGTCAACGGTTGGGGCATTCTGCAGCGGGTAGATCTCAAGCGCACGCACCTCGTACGAACGACCCTCGACTCGTTGCGATACACCCGCACGCCCGCGATCGCAAAGTTCAATCCAGTGATTCCGCCGTTGCGCTCGAACAAACGCAGCGAGGTGATCGATCGCGTCATTTATATTGCGGTCGGAACGCAGAGCTACGACGCGATCTTCGGCGATCTGAAGGACGATGCGGGGAACCCGCACGGGAACGGCGACGCCGGTCTGGCCATCTACCCGGCGAGCGTCACGCCGAATCTTCACGCCTTGGCCCGATCGTACGCGCTGGCCGACAACTTCTACGCTTCCGATCAAGACGTCGAAATAGCGAAGGAGTTTGCAACGGCCGGCGACGCAACGCTCTACCAACAGCTACTGGCCGCGGCCGGTGACGCTCGCTCGCCGATGAACGATCGTGGCGACGATCCTGAGGACTACGGGCGCGCAGGCTATCTCTTCAACGCCCTCGCGCGAGCCGGTCTTTCGTTCCGCGATTACGGCGGTCTCTTGAGCCTTTCGGGATACGACGTAACGGGTTACCATCTGAACGTGCCGGCGTTGGCGGCACTCAACGGAAACGTCGATCTGGATTATGCGGGTTGGAGTCCAAAGATCACCAACGCGCAACGCGCGAAGACGTTCGTCGCCGACATGCAGCGGTACGTCGGGAGCGACAGCATGCCGAGCTTTACCTACGTCTCCTTGCCGGCCGAAATCGGTCAAGCCGGCGCGGCCGATTCCGATGGCGCGGTCGGCTCGATCGTCGATTTCATCTCTCACACGCCGCACTGGAGCTCGACGGCGATCTTCATCGTGCCCGAAGGATCGCAAGGCGCGAGCGACCACGTCCACGCGCTGCGCACCTACGCTCTGCTCGTTTCGCCGCTCGCGCGGCGCGGTTACGTCGGCGATGCGCACCTCGGGATGGCGAGCGTCCTCAAGACCGAAGAAGAGATCTTCGGACTCCCGCCGTTGACGTTGAACGATCTTCTTTGCTCAGACATGGCGGCTTTTTTCACCGACGCCCCCGCGCCGCAGCCCTATCAAGCAGTCACGACCGGAGGAAGCTCTAAATGACGGCACACCCCCACGTTAGCTTTGGGCCGCGCTTGGTCGCAACGGCGACGGGCCGGTTGCGCGGCGCGGTGCTGGTGCGCCCGTCCGCAGCCATCGAGAGTGCCGAGCCGCTGAGCGGAGAGCCGGGAGCGATCTACGCTCGCGCGCTCGAGCAGCACGACGTGTTCTGCAAGACGCTCGAGTACTTCGGCGTCGAAACGACCGTCGTCGAATCGCACGGGCTCGATCCTTACGAGACGGGCGCCGGTGATGCGGCCGTTGCTTTCGAAGATGGTGCCGCCCTGATGCGGCTCACTCCGCTTTCGCGCCGCGCCGAGGTGGACCGCATGGAGGCTCAGTTCGCGAAGATGGACGTACCGCTGGCCGGCCACATCGCCGCGCCGTCGCTGCTGGACGGCAACGACGTCATCTTGGCCGGGCAGACTGCGTTCGTTGGAGTTGGTGCGCGCGGTAATCAGCTCGGACGCAACGGTTTCGCACAGCTCGCAAGCGCGCACGGTTATCGCGTCGTCGAAGTGAAGCTCGCGGAGGGTGTTCCCGCCTTGCGGGCCGTTGCCGGTGCGGTGTCGGCCGAGACGATCGTGATCGGCACCGGCAAAGCCGATCTCGAGGCCTTTAGCGGGTTTCGCACGATCGAACTCGAGTTGGGCGAAGCGCAGGCGGCAGGCGTATTGGTCTTGAGCGACGACCACGTTATCGCCGAAATTCGTTTCCGAACCGCGCTCGCGAGCATGCGACGAGCGGGAGTCAGGGTTGAATCGATCGATCTTTACGAGTTCACCAAGCTTGGGCTGACGCCGTCGATGTTGACACTCGCCTTGCGGCGAGAATAAATCCGCGCATGCGTATCGCCGTTCTTTCCGACATCCACGGAAATCTTTTAGCACTCGACGCGTGTCTGGTCGATCTCGAATCGCAAGGGGGCGCCGACGCCATCGTCGCCGCGGGCGATCTCTGCTTGGATGGACCGAAACCGAAGAAGGTGTTGCTAAGGCTCGAGGAGATCGGCGCCGCCTGCGTCCGCGGCAACACCGAGCGCTATCTCTGTGAGGACGGCTCCGGCAGGACGTTTTCGTCGGCGGAGATCGCGCAAATCGCCTGGACTCGGCGCGAGGTCGGCGAGCGGTGGCTGTCGTGGACCAAGGAGCTGCCTTTCGCGATGCGCATCGGCGAAGATTCGAATCAGCTCTTGATCGTCCACGCCAACCCGAAGACCGACGACGAGTACATTTCTCCGGATGCCGAGGAGGCAGTGCTGCACCGCCTGATCGGCAACGAGCGCGCAACCGCGATCGCCTTCGGGCATCTACACATTCCCTACGTGCGAATGTGGCGTAAGAAGCTGCTCGTAAACGTGTCGTCCGCGGGTTTGCCGAAGGACGGAGATCCGCGCGCCGGCTATGCGATTCTCACCGAACGCGAGGGCGGCTGGCAAGTGAAGCATAGGCGGGTGCCGTTCGACGTGAAGAAAGTCGCAACCCAATTGGCCGATTGCGGGATTCCGGAGAGTGCAGAGCTCATCGCCACCCTCCGCCGCCACCGGTACAAGCAATTAAAACATCTGATTCCATAGCTCCCGCTGATTCCATAACTCCCGCGCCCGCCATCGAGGTCGAACGTCTCGTGAAACGATACGGTGACTTTACGGCGGTAGATGGGATCTCGCTGCGCGTCGAGGCCGGCGAATTCTTTGGTTTCCTGGGGCCGAACGGTGCCGGCAAGACGACCACGATCAACGCAATTGCCGGCTTGGCCCGGACGAGCGGTGGAAGTATTCGTATCTTCGGCCACGATAGCCGGCGCGAGTGGAGGGTCGCGCGCCGGCTCGTCGGGCTCTCTCCTCAAGAGTACAACTTCGACCGTTATCTCTCGCTGCGCGACGTCCTGATCTTTTCTGCAGGCTATTATGGGCTGCGCGGAAAGGAGATCGCTGAGCGCGCCGACATGCTGCTCGAGCGTTTCGGTCTGACGTCGCGCGCGCATCTCGAGTTTACCAAGATTTCGGGGGGACAGAAGCGCCGGCTCTCGCTGGCGCGCGCGCTGATTCACCAGCCCAGCCTACTGATTCTAGACGAACCAACGGCCGGAGTCGACGTCGAGCTGCGCCTGGAGCTCTGGCAATGGCTGCGCTCGCTCAACCAGGACGGTCTCACGATCTTTTTGACGACGCACTATCTGGAGGAGGCCGAGCAGCTCTGCAAGCGGATCGCGATCATTCGCGACGGCCGCATCGTGACCGAGAAGGCGACCGAGGAGCTCGTCGCAGAAGGCTCGTCGCTCCAAGAAGTCTTCCTGGAGCTGACGCGAAACTGATGTTGGGTAACCCAATCGGTCTTTGGACCTTGGTGAGGCGCGAAATCATTCGCAGCCTCAAGATCATCAATCAAGTGATCTGGCCGCCGATCATCACGACGGTGCTCTACGTATTCATATTCGGGCTGGCGCTGGGAAGCCGGATTCCGGTGGTGCAGGGAGTCAGCTACGTGCAGTTCCTGATACCGGGCCTGATCATGCTCCAAGTGATCGACGCGTCCTACGGCGAGTGCTCCAGCTCGCTCTTTCAGGGTCGCTTCATGAACTCAATCCAGGAGCTCCTGATCGCACCGATGTCGGCGTTCGAGATCGTATCGGGCTATATCTTGGGAAGCGTAGCCAGGTCTTTCCTCATCGCCGGCCTGATCACGGCGCTCGGCGTGCTGCTGGTGCACAGCGCACCGCGCGATTGGGTGCTCTACGTCTGCGTGATCGCAATGGTCTCGGTTTTGTTCTCGGCGCTTGGACTGATCTTCGGCTTGGTCGCCGATAAGTTCGATCACATCGCGATTCTGACGACCTTCATCATCACGCCACTCACCTTCGTCGGCGGCGTCTTCACTTCGGCGGAGATGCTTCCGAAACCGCTTCAAAAGGTCGAGCTTTTTAATCCAATTTTCTATACGATCGATGCCTTTCGTCGCAGCTACACCGGCGTCAGCTACCTCGCGCCTGCATTCTCGATTGCGATGATCGCGTTGCTTGCTCTGCTTTCGCTCGGCATCATCTTGCGCATGACCGCAATCGGTTATAAACTTCGTACTTGATGATCCTTCTTGCCATCCTGCTCGCGCTCGCACAGTCGTCGACCGAGCTATCGATCCAGCCGTGGACCGGCTCGGATTTGCAAACGACGACCGAGCGCGCTGCTAAGTACCGTTTGAAGGTGAGCGGCAAACCGAAGACCACGCTCCGCTTGCAGGCGCGCGGCGTCGCGCAGGGATGGCTGGCCGCTTTCTGCACGCCGCGTCTCTGCTCGCCGCAACGCGTCGAGCTCACATTGCCGGAGTCGGGCGCTTCGGTGGTTCAGTTCGAGCTGATTCGCGAATCGGAGAATGCGCCCGAGCGAAGCAGCGCGACGATCGTCTCCCAGGACGGCGCTTCGGTTTACGTCCCGGCCGCATCACGGCGCTAATCGAAGAATGGGTTGTGGCGTTTCTCGAGCTCGAGCGTCGTCGGCGGTCCGTGCCCCGGCATCACAACCGTATCTTCCGGCAGACTAAAAAGCTTGCTGCGTACGCTGTTGAGGATATCGTCGTAGGTGCTCGCGTCACCATAGGCTCCGCCGACGCTCGCCGCAAAGAGCGTGTCGCCGGAAAATAGCGTGTCCTTGAAGATATAGCATGACGATCCGTCCGTGTGACCGGGCGTGTGAAGCATGCGGATCGTCGAACCCTCACCGAAGGGCAGCGACTCCCCGTCGCGCAAACGCGTCGCCTTGCTCGCGAGCGATCCGATGGCGTGGACGTCGAGAGCGTGCATGACGATCTGCGCGTGCGGAAAGGCCTTCGCGACGTCGGCCGTGGCGTCGCAGTGGTCTGCGTGTTTGTGGGTGATCAAAATATACTGCAAGTGGTAGTCACCGTCGCGCAAAATGCGAAGCAGGTTTTGCGGGGTGCCTGCCGGATCGACCAGCGCGGCAACGCGGCCGCCCGCGAGGAAGAAGACGTAACCGTTGCTAGGTTGCGGCAGCTGCGGATGCCGGCGAACGTCGGAACGCTCGATCGGGGGTGGATACCAACGCTGTGCGGCGCTATCGGCGAGCTTGCTCGCGTCCAGACGTAGCGCGGTCGCCAACGCGCGCGCTTCATCGTCGCTTGCGTTGCCATCGTCTTTCAGCCATTTCGCGATCGCAGACGCCGGAACGCCGCTCGCGCTCGCGAGCCGAGCCGTATCGACCCCGGTGCCGCGCATCGCTTTTCGCAAAATATCGCCAAACGTGTCTTCGAGGGGCAGTCGTTCATTGGCCATCGCCCCCGCATTTCGACGGAGGCCCCCCGGCGACTGCAACCGGGAAGGCGCGGACGGGAGGAAACCTTGTCATTCTGAGCGGAGTCGAAGAATGGAATGGAACGCGTCATCATCATTGGGTCGGGACCGGCGGGCCTTACCGCGGCGGTCTACGCGGCTCGCGCGAATTTGCGCCCGCTCGTGTTGGCGGGAGGACTCTACGGCGGCCAACTCATGCTCACCACCGACGTCGAGAACTACCCCGGCTTTCCTGAAGGTATTCTGGGCCCGGAGCTGATGATCAAATTTCGAGAGCAGGCCGAGCGTTTCGGCGCGCGCATCGAAAACGTCGACGTTACGTCGGTCGATTTTGCGAAGCGCCCGCTCATCGTGCGTACCGATGACGCGCAGCACGAGGCGGAAACGGCGATCGTCGCAACCGGCGCCAGCGCGCGCTGGCTCGAGATCCCCGGCGAAGAGCGTCTTCGCGGCCGAGGCGTCTCGAGCTGCGCGACCTGCGACGGCGCCTTCTTTCGAGAGAAGCGAATTGCAGTCGTGGGCGGCGGCGACTCCGCGGCCGAGGAGGCGCTCTTTCTCACCCGCTTTGGCAGCCGCGTGACGGTCATCCATCGTCGCGACCGTTTGCGCGCCAGCAAAATCATGGCCGACCGCCTGCGATCCAACAAAAAAGTCGGCTTTATCTGGAATGCCGCGGTCGAGGAAGTCTACGGCGAAACGCGCGTTTCCGGCTTGCGGTTGCGCAATCTGACGGACGGCAGCACGTTTGACATCGAGACCGACGCGCTCTTCGTTGCAATCGGCCACGAGCCGAATACCGGTGTCTTTGCCGGCCAGCTCGACCTCGACGCGCGTGGCTATGTCGTCTCGGCCGACGGTAGCGTAACCAACGTCGAGGGCGTATTCGTGGCGGGTGACGTCAACGACCATCGCTACCGCCAGGCGATAACGGCAGCTGGAGCCGGTTGCCGTGCCGCGATGGACGCCGAGAAATATCTCGAGGCGCTGGAGTTTAGAGTAGATTCCTTAGCGCGTCTTTGAGCTGCGGGAACTCGAACCGGTAGCCAAGCTCTTGCGCGCGGCGAGGCAGCGCGCGCTGGCCGCGCAGGAGCATCTGGGCCCCTTCGCCGAGCATCGCCTTCAACGCGAGTGTGGGAACGGGTAATACCGTCGGACGGTGCAACGCGGCGCCCAGCTCTTCCGTAAAGGTCGCGTTGGTCACGGGATTTGGAGCACAGGCGTTGAGCGGCCCCTGCGCGCCGTCGAGCGCTAACCGATAAATCCCGATCAAATCGTCAACGTGTATCCACGAGAGCCATTGACGTCCGTCGCCGATCGCGCCGCCGATCCCTAGGCGGAAGGCCGGCAGCATCTTTGGCAGGGCACCGCCGTCGGTGCCCAGCGCAATGCCGGTTCGAACCACCGCCACCCGCATGCCGAGAGTTGACGCGCGTTGCGCTTCGCGCTCCCAACCGACGCAAACCCGCGCTAAAAAATCATCTCCCGGCGGGCTCTCCTCGACGAACGTCTCCGTTTCGCTCGTACCGTAGTAACCGACCGCGGATGCGCTGACGTAAGCGGTGCAGCGGCACCGGCGACCGGCGAGAGCGTCGAGAAAGTTGCGTGAGGCGTCGACGCGGCTCGTTTCGATGCGCTCCTTGACGCGGTCATTCCAGCGTTGCGCGATCGGTTCGCCGGCAAGGTTGACGATCGCGTCGCATTGGGCAGCGACGTCCGCAGCGGCGGCGGGAATGCGCACGGACGCGCCGCCGACCTCGTCGCCGCGCGCTCGCAATGCGGCGGCGAGATGCCTGCCGACGAACCCCGAAGCGCCGAGCAGCAGAACTTTCAAATGCCGCCGACAAAGCAGCCCGGGTTCAAGGTGCGGTTGGGGTCGAAGCGCGCTTTTAGCGCGCGCATTTGCTCGACGGCTGCCGGCGCCGTGCCCCAGACGCGCAGATACGGACGATGCGCGTGTTTGCCGGCAACGACCTGGGCGCGCGGTTCCAGCTCATGTAGAGCGTCGTCGAAGGCTTCGATCTTAGAACCGAAGACGTGCGGGTCGAGATCGCTCACGCGCAGGACGACGTCGCCGTTGATTACGTCGCTGATCGTCTCGCTGCGCAGTTCAAAGCGTCGCGCGAGATCGTGCATACTCAGCGCGCATCGCTGCGATTCGTCGGGAGCGGGATAGAGACGATACGTTACCGATCGTTCGCCTAGGCACGTAACGTACGCGTCGACGACGCGCTCGAATGCCTCCCGAGCCCCGGCGTCGACGATCCGCGTCTCCGGCACGCCCGCTCGGCCGATTGCCGACCGCAACTCGAGCGTTGCGCGTTCGAGCAGCGCGTCGCTGCCCTCGAGCAAGACCAGAATGCGTCCCTCCGGACCTTCGTCGCCATCGATCGCGTGGTCAAAACCGTCAATCCAAAAGGCGGCCGACGGGCGAATCCCAAGCGCGGCTAGCTGCGAGCACGCGCGCTCGCGCGTCCGCTCGGGCAACGGCGCGAGAAAAAGACGCGCGTGCGGCGGCGCCGGAATCGTCTTGAGATTTGCCTGCACCAAAACGCCGAGCGTTCCGAAGGAGCCGACGTAGAGCCGGCTCATGTCGTAACCGGCGACGTTCTTTACTACCATGCCGCCGGCGCGTGCGATCGTTCCGTCGGCCAGGACGATCGTTGAGCCGATCAGATACTCGCGAACCCGGCCGTAGAGATGACGCCGCGGGCCGAGCCATCCGGCCGCAAGCGTGCCTCCAAGCGTTGCATATTGCGGTTGCGGAGCGTCGAACGGGATGAACTGCCCCTGCCGGCCGAGCAGTGTCGCAATATCGGAAAGCGGAGTCCCGCCCCGCGCCGCAATCACCAAGTCGGCGGATTCGTTAGCGACGACGCCGGTCAGGCTCGTGGTCGCAAGCGTAACGTCAAGGCGCTCGGGAGGAAATCCCATTCCCGCCAGCGTCTCGCCGCCGGCGATCCGGACCTTTTCTCCCGCGCGATCGCAGCGGGCGAGGAGCTTGCTCGTCGCCTGCGCGTCTTTGGGCGCTACGCGTTCTTGCAATGCTTTCATGCCGGCACGACCTCGGGGCAGCGCGCTCCGCTTGGGAAGATTTTCTCCGGATTGAGCACTCGCGCGGGATCGAAAACGTCGCGTACGCGCCCCATCGCCGCGAGATCTGCGGTCGAGTAGACTCGCGTCATCGCGTCACGCTTCTCCCAGCCGATACCGTGCTCGCCGCTGATCGTCCCGCCGAGGTCGATGGCGCATTGCAAGATTTCGTTGCCGGTTTCGACGACGGCCGCGACTTGTTTGCGATCGCGTCTGTCGTACATCAGCAGCGGATGCAAGTTGCCGTCGCCGGCATGAAAGACGTTTCCAACGACGATTCCGTTCGCATGCGACGCGCTCTCGACGGCCCGCAAAGCCTGCGGCAACTTACTTCGCGGTACGCAGACATCTTGCGTGTAATAGTTCGGCGCGATGCGTCCCGTCGCGCCGGCCGCACCCTTGCGACCGGCCCAGAGCGCTTCACGTTCGGCCGCGTTACGAGCGCTGCGCCAGGAACGCGCGCCGTGCCGCGTGACAATCGAACGGATCGATGTTTCGGCGGCGGCAACATCTTCTTCGAAACCGGCGTTCTCGACGAGCAGCACGGCCGCGGCCTCGGTCGGATAACCAGCGGAGAAGGCCGCTTCGACCGCTTTGGTGATGACCGCGTCCATCATCTCGAGTGCGGTCGGCAGAATCCCCGCGCCGATGATCGCCGAGACGGCTTCGGATGCCGAATCAATATCGTCGAAGGCTACGACCGAAACGCGTACCGATTCCGGCATGGCGAGCAGCCGAAGCCAAGCGGAGGTGACGATCCCGAGCGTCCCTTCGCTGCCGACCAGCGCGGCGGTCAGATCGTATCCCGCGTCGTCAATGCTCGTTACGAAGACTTCGCCGTGGGAGTCAACCACCTCGAGTCCGAGCACGTGATTGACCGTCGTGCCGTAGGATAGGCAGTGCGGTCCTCCGGCATTGGTCGCGATGTTGCCGCCGATCGTCGAGATGCGCTGCGACGACGGGTCGGGCGCATAGAAGAGCCGACTCGATTCGACGCGGCGCGAGACGTCGAGATTGATCGATCCCGGCTGCACGCGCACGCGCCGGTTGCGCTCGTCGAACTCGAGCACTCGATTCATTCGCGCAAACGAGAGAATCACTCCCCCGGCGATCGGAACGGCCCCGCCGCAGAGTCCCGTGCCCGCGCCGCGCGCGACGATCGGTTCACCAAGATCGCGCGCGATCTTTACGATCGCGCAGACGTCGCGGGTCGACTGCGGCAGCACGACCGCCGACGGCAACCCGGCGTCGGTGTAGGCGTCGAAGGCATAGACGGCGAGATCTTCGGGCGAGGTCTTCACCGCGTCGCTTCCCAGCGCTTCGATCAACCGCTCGCGGAGCATCGGCAAAGCTTCGCCGGGCCCTTGACAATCACCGGCGCCCTTTGATTCGTTCCGTCGAGCTCGAGACCGCCGTCGCCCTCGCGCGATGACGTCGAGAGTTTGGCTTCCTTACTTACCCATTAGTCGTAGAGCAAATACCTGCGGCGCATGGATACGAAATCCGCAACCGCGGGAGTCCACTGCCCGAGAATCTCCTGGGCGGACTTACCGGCAAGCAACGCCTGGCGTATGGAGTCGGTGCCCCAGTCGCGATCGAGCCCGTTAACGCTCGCAATCTCGATCCCGTGAGGGAAGAGATCGCGAACCGCAACCAAAATCTCGACTGCAGTGCGCACGGCGTAAAAGCGGCGCGGATCGAAGACCATCAACTCGACGCCGGTCAGCTCGTGATCCTTCCAGAAGCCGACGTACGGCGACCAAGCCGCGGGTCGAAACCATACGCCGGGAAGATTGCGCGAGTTCAAACGGGCGGCCAGCTTGGCACCATCGATGCCGGCCGTGCCCGCGAGGAAGAAGGGCTTCGTGTAGCCGCTCCCATTATTAATCCCGGCGCTGTCGAGTAACCCGGTGCCGACGTAGACGATCGTCGTCTGCCAATCCGGAATGTTCGGCGAGGTCTGCACCCACTGCAGGCCGGTATCGGGCCAGATCATCGAGCGTCGCCAACCGTTCATCCGCACGACGCGCAGCTTCGCGCCGATGCCGAAACGCTCGTTGAAGAGCGTCGCGAGCTCGCCGGTCGTCATTCCGTGGCGGATCGGAATCGGATAGAGTCCGATGAACGATTCGTATGCCGGCTCGAGGACCGGACCTTCGACGATCGCGCCGCCGATCGGATTGGGCCGGTCGAGAACCCAGAACTCCTTGCCGAACTGGCGCGCACTTTGCATCGCGTAGGCCATCGTCGAAATATAGGTGTACGCGCGCGAACCGACGTCTTGAATGTCGAAGAGCAGAACGTCGACGCCTTCGAGCATTGCCGCGCTTGGGTGGCGAGACGCCCCGTAAAGGCTGTAGACCGGAAGGTGTGTCTGCGGATCGACGTATGACGCGACCGAAGCGCCGGCGTTACGGTCGCCCCGGAAGCCGTGCTCGGGAGCGTAAATCGCCGCAACCCGGATGTTGCCGTGGCTACGGATCGCATCGACGATCGACTCCAAACGCGACGTGACGGCGCTCTGATTGGCGATAACGCCGACGGTCCGGCCGCCGAGGTCGCGCCAGGCGCTGCCCAAGAAAACCTCGTTGCCCAGTTCGATACGCGCCGGCGGTAGTGGCTCGGCCGCGATCCGAGCCGTGCTCGCCGCGGCAAAGGCGGCGCCGCAGACTAGAAAGCGGTGGCGAAGCGTGGTTCCGACTCCTTATGGAGGATGCCCGCGTCGTGCGCGCGCGAGAAGAGCGCGTGAACGGCCTGGCGCCCGGACTCACCGAGATCTACGGTGAACTCATTGACGTAAAGCTCGATGTGCGCGCGCATCACGTCGTCGCTCATCTCGACGGCATGTTCGCGGACATACGGCATCACCTCGGCATCGTTCGTGCGCGCGTAGTCCAGGCTCCGGCGAATCGCGGTTTCGATCGAACTCACCTCGGCGTCGCCGACATCGTTGCGCACGAGTATCGCGCCGAGCGGGATCGGCAAGAGCGTCATGTTCTCCCACCATTCACCGAGGTCGGCAATCGCAATGAGACCGGCGTCGCGATAGGTGAAACGCGACTCGTGAATGATCAGCCCCGCGTCCACTTGACCGTTCGCCACCGCTGCAACGATCTGGTCGAAGCGCATTTGGACGCTCTTCGGGCGCATCCCAAGCGCCAGTTGCAACAACATGAACGCGGTCGTGCGTTCGCCCGGAATCGCGATGCGTTTGCGAGCGAACTCGCTAAAGAGCGGCGGCGATTGGGCCGGGCGCGCCACCAAGAGCGGGCCGCAGCCGCGCCCGATCGCGCCGCCGGAGGAGAGAATCCGATAACGGTTCATCAGAAACGGGATGGCACCGTAGCTGACCTTCGTCAGTTGGAACTCGCCGCGGGCTGCAGCCTCGTTGAGCTCCTCGATGTCGGCAAGGTGCGCGCTAACCTTCGGCGCACCGTCGAGCAGGCCGTTGGTCAGCGCGGCAAAGATATAGGTGTCGTTAGGGCAGGGCGAGTAGGCCAGCGTGTACGTCACGGTTGCGACTCGAAGAATGCGTTGACGATTCGCTCCAATCCCGCAATCCCCGCAGGAAAACTCCATCCACTCTGGTCGCGGTCGCCGCAGCGATTTGAAATTCCGCGCAGCTCGATCGCCGGCACGCCGGCGAGCGCGGCGGCGCGCAGGGCGGCAAAGCCTTCCATAGACTCGACTTGCGCGCCGAGCTCGCCGGCGAGACGGCGAGCCGTCGGCTCGCTGGAGGTAACGCGAGCGACGGTCACGCCGTGCAGCACCGGGTAACCTTTGCCCCGAAGTCGGGCCACGAGCGGCTCGGCGGAGCTCGCCGTTTCGACAAGCTTGACCCCGGCCGGAAGCGCCAGCGGCGCGCCGCTTTCGAGGTTCAGCTCGATCGTGTCGTCCCCGACGACGACACCGTCGCCGATGCGGGCCGCGCCGTCAAACGCGCCGGCCAGTCCGGCGTTGACGACGAGCCGATACCGCCTTGAGGCCAGCGCCGCGGCAAGGACACAAGCGGCCTCGATCGGGCCGACACCGGTGACCAGCGTTGCAACGTCTTCGCGTGGCTGCCAGAAACGGAGCTCGGCTTCAACGGCGGCGGCGAGCAGAATCACGGCGCGCCGATGAACTTGTGCGTCTGCAACGAGAGGCGAAAGCGGTGCGGATGGGCCTTCGCGTAGTCGAGTGCGATCGCAACGTTCGCCGGTTTGTTCCCTTCAGGTTGCAGCAAAATCGTCGGCTTGCCGGAGAAGAGCGGCAGGTGCTCTTCGGGCACGCGGGTATCCACGATCAGCTTGGCTTCGTTCGCACGGCCGGCCATGCGAGGATCCACGCGCTCTTTCGGCGATACGCAGAGCCAGACGTCATCGGGCAGCTCGGTGAAGATCGTGCCGTTGGATTCGATGTGCACGCGGCGGCCGTCGTCGCGCAAGGCTTCGATGAGAGCCGGCGTTTCGGCTTGCGCGAGCGGCTCGCCGCCGGTCAGAACGATCATCGGACACTTTCCGCCAACCTCCGCAACCATTGCGACGATCTGCTCGGCCGTTGCAAAAAACTTCGTCGAGTAATCGGTGTCGCAAAAATCGCAGGCCAGATTGCATCCGGCCAGCCGCACGAAGACCGCCGGCGTGCCGGTCCACAATCCTTCGCCCTGAATGCTGTAGAAAATCTCGCTCAGCTGAATCATCGCGTCATCCTTCGACAAATTCCTTATCGCCTGCGCGTTTCGACTGCGGTCGGGGACTGTCCGTCGCCGCATTGTGTCATCCTGAGCGGAGGCCGCACCGCCGTGTCATCCTGAGCGGAGGTGCGAAGCACCGGAGTCGAAGGGCGAAGGGCGAAGGGTCAGGATGACAAGGCGAGATCGGCGCGGCGCAGGACGGCGCAGGCCGTCGAAGTCTCCCAGAGGACGAGCTCGTCCAAGTTGAGCAGCTTGCCGGCGAGCCGCTTCCAAATCCACAGCACGATGTTCTCGACGGTAGGGTTCTCGATGAACTCGTTGAGGTTTTGGTGATCGAGAAGCTTGAGAACGCGATCGTTGACGACTCGTTCGATTCGGCCGAAATCCTCGATCATTCCGCGCGCCGGCCCACGGCTGCGAAGCGGTCCGCGGACGGTGACCTCGAGGCGGTACGAATGCCCGTGCATGCGCGCACACTTTCCCGGATGGAACGGCAGCGTGTGCGCGGCCTCGAATCGGAAGCGTTTGCGAATCTGCGCTTAAAGCTCTCCTTGCGGTCCCATCGCTTCAAGGTGGCGCTTGAGCGCGGCCAGGAAGCCGCTGGCGACGTAACCGTCGACGACGCGATGATCGAGCGAAAGGCAAGAGTTCATCATCTGGCGGATTGCAATCGAATCATCGTCGCGAACGACCAGCTTCTTGACGATCGCTTCCATCGTGACGATGCCGGCTTGCCCGGCGTTGATGATCGGCGCAGATGCCCACGAGCCGTTGGCTCCGTTGTTGTTGACGGTGAACGTGCCTCCCGCGAGGTCGTCAACGCCCAGTTTTCCCTTGCGGGCCTTTTCAATCAGCTCGGCGGCTGAGATCGCGATCCCCTTGATCGAGAGCTTATCGGCCTGCCGGATGACCGGCACGACCAGATTTGTCGGTAAGCCGATCGCAATGCCGACGTTGACCTCGTCGTTGACGTAGATGCTGGCTTGGTTCGACCCGGATGCCGGTACGAACTTGGCGTTCATCAGTGGGAACTCGGCCAGCGATTGGACGACCGCGCGAATGAAGAATGGCAGCAGGGTCAGGCGGAATCCGGTCTCCCGCTCGAAGCGGTCTTTCTCGCTCAGCCGCCATTGCCAAACGTCGGTTACGTCAACCTCAACCATCGACCACGCGTGCGGCGCGGTATGGCGGCTTTCGACCATGCGCTCGGCGATGATCCGGCGAGCCTGCGTCAGTTGGACGAACGTGCCGCGGATCGGTTGCGCGTAGGTTGACGTGCGCGCCGCGCCCGCAGCGGCGGGCGAAGGTGCGACCGACGGCGGAGCGGTCGGCGGCGCGGCCACGACGCTGCGCGTCGCGGCAAGAATGTCGTCGGCGGTGACGCGGCCGTTCGCGCCCGTGCCTCTGATCGCGCCGATGTCGACTCGGTGTTCACGAGCGAGGCGTCGCACTGCGGGAGACGCGCTGCGCGCCGCGCTCTCTGCCTCCGCGCTTTGCGTCGTGCTCGGCGTTGCTCCGTTGCCAGACGGAGCCTGCACGGGTTCGGCCCGCGCCGTTGCTGGTTCGGTAACCGGAGCCTGGACGGCAGCGGCGGCGCCGGCTTCCTCGATGACGGCGATCGGCGTTCCTGTCGCAACCGTCTCGCCCTCTTTGACGAGCAGCTCGCGGATCGTCCCGGTGACCGGCGACGGAACGCCGGCGTTGACTTTGTCGGTCGAAACCTCGACGAAGTCTTCGTACTTGTCGACGCTGTCGCCGACGCTCTTTAGCCACTGCGCGACGGTCCCTTCGGTCACCGTCTCGCCGAGCTGAGGCATCGTAATCGTTGTAGGCATTAAAACGTCACCATTTAGAATTTCACCATTTCGCGCATCGCGTCGGCCATCTCCGCCGGCGAGGACATGAACTCTTCCTCGAGCGGCAGCGCGTACCCCATTGCCGGCACGTCCGGACCGCAGAGGCGCCGGATCGGCGCGTCGAGGTGGAAGAGCGCTTCTTCGGCAACCATCGCGCTGATCTCCGCGCCGATGCCGCCGAACTTGTTATCTTCGTGAATGACGAGCAGCTTGCGAGTCTTCTCGACGCTGCTCAGAATCGCCGTTTTGTCCATCGGCCGTATCGAACGCAGATCGATCAGCTCGACGGAGAGACCGTCTTGCTCGAGTTGACGGGCGGCTTCGAGGGCCCAGTGAACGTAGAGACCGTACGAGACGACGGTGAGCTGCGTCCCTTCTTTGAGCAGGTTGGCTTTGCCGAGCGGAATCGTGTAATGACCGTTCGGTACCTCGCCTTTGATGAGGCGATAGGTTTTCTTGTGCTCCAAGAAGAGCACCGGATCGGGGTCGTCGATCGACGCGTTGAGCAATCCCTTGACGTCTGCAGGAAACGAAGGCGCGACGATCTTGAGACCGGGCACGTGATAGAAGAGCGCCTCAATCGATACCGAGTGCGAGAGCGCGCCGCGAACGCCGCCGCCATACGGCGTGCGGATTACCATCGGACAGGTGTACTCGCCGTTGGAACGATACCGGATCTTTGCGGCTTCTCCGACGATCTGGTTAAACGATGGATAGATAAAGTCCGCGAACTGGATCTCTGCGATCGGACGCAGCCCTTCCATGGCCATTCCGACGGCGATCCCGACGATCGAGGCTTCGGCGATCGGGGTGTCGATGATGCGCCGCTCGCCGAACTCCTTGACGAAGTCTTTGGTTATCAGGAAGACGTTGCCGCGCGCGCCGACGTCCTCACCGATGATGAGCGTACGATCGTCCGTCTTGAGGGCTTCGTAGAGCGTCGCGCGGACGGCTTCGACGTTATTCATCACGGTCGAGTCTGCGCTCACGACTGCCATGGCTGCCAAGCTCCTTCGAAGAGGTGCGCGTAGAGGTCACTCGGTTTAGGATACGGCTGCGCCTCGGCCGCGTCCGTCGCTTCGTTGGTTTCGCGCAGTACGTCCTTGCGCATCCCGGCGACTTCCTGCGGGCTGATGATTCCGTGTTCGACGAGCACCGCCTCAAAGGCCGGCAGAGGGTCCTGCTTGCGCCGCTGCGTCACCGCTTCGCGCGTGCGGTACGTCATGTCGTTATCGTCGGTCGAATGCGCCAAGTAGCGATAACACGTCCCTTCGACGAGCGTCGGTCCGCCGCCGCCGCGCGCTCGGTCCAGCGCTTCCTTCACGGCGGCATACGTCTCGATCGGATCGAAGCCGTTGAAACGCTTGCCCGGCATGCCGTAGCCTGCGGCGCGCTTCCAGATCTGCGGCTCCGCCATCTGCTTTTCGAGCGGCGTGGAGATCGCCCATTCGTTGTTCTCGACGAGCATTACGAACGGCAGCTTGTGAACCGCCGCAAAGTTCATAGATTCGTGCCATTCACCTTCGCTCGTCGTGCCGTCGCCGCACGTCGCCAGCACGGCGCGTCCCGTTTCGCCGCGATATTTGATCGCATATGCTGCTCCGACCGCGTGTGGAAGGTGCGCCGCCAAAATCGACGAGAACGACATCAAACCGGCCGCTTTCGACGAGTAGTGATTTGGAAACTGACGTCCGCCGTTGTGATCGGGCGCGCGGGCGAAGATCGAGAGCATGATCTCGTACGGCGAGAGTCCGATCCCGAGGCAGAGACCGAGGTCGCGGTAATAAGGCGCGAGGACGTCGCTTCCACGATTGAATGCCATCGCCGCGCCGGCTTGCAACGCCTCGTGCCCCTCGCTGCCCAGGGCGAACGGGACCTTGCCCTGGCGGTTGAGCTGAAAGCCGCGATTATCGAGCTGACGCTGCAGCAGCATGTTCCTGAAGATCGCGCGCAGCTGCTCGTCGTTGAGCCCATGACGCTCGAGGGTTCCGGTCGCAATGTCGGTGCTAGCCATTCTGTTTGCCTCGTTTGTTACAGCCAGGGATCCCCACGCTCGGCGTAGACCCGCTCGTAGAGCTCCGACGGCGGCGGATAGGCCATCGCTTCAGCCCGGTCGGTCGCCTCATTGATTTCTTCTAGCACGGAACGCTTCAATGCTTCTGCGCCCTGCGAGCTCAAGATCGACTGCTCGATCAGCAGGCGCTCGAAGCACGGGACCGGATCGTCTTTACGGCGCGTCTCAACCTCTTCGCGCGAACGGTACGTGCGGTCGTCGTCGTCGGTGGTGTGCGCAAGAAACCGATAGCACTTTGCTTCGACCAGCGTCGGCCCGGCGCCGGAGCGAGCGCGGTCGAGCGCTTCGCCGACCGCTGCGTAGCACGCGATCGGATCCATCCCGTCGACGACGACGCCCGGCATCCCATAACCCTCCGCTCGCTTATAGATGTCGGGCTGGGCCATCTGCTTGGCGAGCGGGGTCGAGATCGCCCACTCGTTATTTTCGCAGAGAAAGACGATCGGCAGCGAGTGAACGGCCGCGAAGTTAAGCGATTCGTGCCACTCGCCTTCGCTCGTCGCGCCGTCTCCGAAGGTCGTCAAAACGGCGCGACCGCGTTCCTCCCGAAACTGGAACGCGTAAGCGGCTCCAACCGCGTGTGGGAGCTGGGCCGCGATCACCGAGCTAATAGTATGAACGCCGAGACGGCGGCTGGCATAGTGATGCGGAAACTGGCGCCCCGCCGAATGGTCGGCCGCTCGCGCGAAGAGCGAGAGCAAGACCTCGTACGGCGTGACGCCGATGCCGAGCGCGAGACCGAGATCGCGATAGTACGGTACGAGGATGTCTTTGCCGCGTACGAATGCCATCGCGGCGCCGGCCTGCACGCCTTCGTGTCCCTCGCTCGCCGATGCGAATGGAATCTTTCCCTGGCGATTGAGCTGAAAGCCGCGGTTTTCGAGCCCGCGTTGCATCAGCATCGTGCGAAGGATTGCGACGAGTTGTTGGTCGGTCAAACCGCGGCGCTCCAAAGCCGGCAGCGCGGTCTTATGACTGGTCATGAGTGGTCTGTACTCGCTCACCGTGCAAGCCAAATCCTGCGCCAAAGGTAGCCAAGCGCGGCACGCCCAAAAAGGAGTGGCCATGTTGTGTAGAGCCGCGGCGTTTCTGATGGCGCTCTGGACGCTGCTCTTGAGCGCGCCCGCGGCGCAGGCTGCTACCGTCGCATACGCTCCGGCGAACATAACGGTCGCGCAACTCTTCGAACGAAACCGGCATGCGGCCGGCACATTTGAAGCCGGGGCATATCGCATGGTCACCCGCACCGTTTCACCCGAGGGGGACGTCTGGGCGACGACCAGCCTGTGGAGCGGCGGCGACTATCGCACGACGGTCGAAGAAGGGGGCTTCGTCCGGTCGTACGGCGAGTATCGCGGCCGGCAATGGCATCAGAACCCCAACGGTCTAGTGTTGCCGTCTTCGGACTTCTTTCAAGACGTCGATCCCTTCGTCGTCGCGCTGCGCAAGCCTCAGGGTCAAGCCGGCGTCAAACTGCTCGGCGTGGCCGGCGATTCGTCGCCGAAACTGGTCGTCGAAGTGACTCCGGGCAACGGACTGATCGAGCGACGCTACTACGACGAGCGAACCTATCTGTTAGATCGTCTCGAGATGACCGATTACGACGGTCACAAGCAGGTGTGGCAGTACAACGACTACGAGTCCGTTTCCGGCCGCAGCATGCCGCACGCGATCGCCTACGAGCAAGACGGCAACTCGGTAACGCTCGAGACGACGTTGTCGAGCTGCGAACGGGTCGCGCCGAGCTCGCTGGACTTGACCATCCCGCAGTCGAGACCGCTCTTCGATTTGGGTAACCGAGACTCGATCGTTATCCCAGCGCGGTTTACCGATAACGGTATCATCGTCACCGTTTCGATCGGCGGGCGAGGTCTCGACTTCATCCTGGATTCCGGATCCTCGGAGCTGCTGATCGACCCACAGGTGGCCAGCGAGCTCGGTATGAGTTCGAGCGGGGCGATGCGCGTCAGTTTTGCAGGCGACTTCACGCTGGCCAATGCGCGCGCGCCCGACTTCACCGTCGGAGGTTTAACTGCTAGGAACGTGGCTTTTTCAACCGCTGCATTTGAAGAAGACCTTCCTAGCCAGCGCGTCGTGGGTTTGCTGGGCGCCGACTTCATCGCAAGCGGCGCGCTGAAAGTCGATTTTGAGAAGAAGAGCTTGACGTTGCTGCGTTCGGTGCCGCCGGACTTGCAAGCTGCAGGATGGTCGGCGCTTCCGCTGCGGATGGATTACGGCGTTCCATTGGTCAAAGCAGCGTTTAGCGGCTTGCCCGGCTACTTCGTTGCCGATCTCGGCGCCGACTATTCGACGCTGTACCCGCACTATTTCTCGCAGTTTCCCAACAACATTCCACGAGGCATGCCGGATCAGGAAGCAATGGTCACGCTCGGTGGTAAACCCTTTGGAATCAAGCACATCACGATGAAGCGGCTGGTTCTGGGCGACTGGGTCTTTGGTGACGTGCAAGTCGTCGTCCCCTCCGCGCAGGACGCTCAAGATCGCGACTACGACGGCTTGATCGGGCGCGATACGCTCAGCAGCTTCGATTTGATCTTCGACTATGCCGACGACCGCCTTTGGTTCAGACCAATTGATTTCAAGTAACCTAAGGTCGTCGCTTCTTTGGGCTACGGCGATTGTCGCGGCGCCGCTTTGTTTGCTGCTCGGCGCCACTCAAAAGGCAGAAGCGCGGACGGAAATGTGCCCGGCCGTGATTGGGTGGGCGCCGGGAATCCCGGCTTCGATCGACGGTCGCTCGAGCAGCCTTGCTTTCGAGCTCTCGGCATACGCGCCGCGGACGATCGTAGCGGCAGCCGTCGTCGCCGATACCGACGGCGGCTGGTACACTTGGGACGTCGAGAACGTCGCCCTATCTCAGCAGAAGGATTGGGCCCGTTCGGATTGGCTCGCCGTCTACTTTCCTAAACCGGTCTTCGTGCGCCATGCGTGGGTGGTGAAAGCAAGGACTTCTGGAGACGCACTCTACGGTTGGGATTCGCTCGGCGAGGTCGCCTGCAGCCTCCCGTCGTTTCGCAGCGCGTCTTATGGAGTGCAGAAATCGCGAGTCATCGAAGGCGTCAAACACGTGACGGCAACGCCCATTGCCCCGCTCTATTCGACGAACTGCGCGCACCCGTTCGTTCAAGCGACTGTAACGCATCCGGTTCAGCCCCGGTATCCCCAGTTTGTGATCAAGAGCGCCGAGTACACGGCGGAGGTTGAAGTCATAGTCGGCGACCACGACAATCTGATCGCCGCGTGGGTTTATAAATCGTCAACGAACCCGGCCATCGATGAAAGTGCGCTTGCAGCGGCCCGGGCATCGTCCTACCAGTCCGCCGTTTCTTACTGTCAGACGGCGATGGGCAGCTATCTCTTTCGAGCCGACTTCCGACCCTACTGATGGATACGCGCGTCGCAAACTCTCTTGTAGAAGAACTCATTCGGTACCGCCGGCACTTTCACGCGCACCCTGAGTTGTCGATGGAAGAATACGAGACGGCCTCGTTCATCGAGCGCGAGTTGCGCGGTTTCGGCTTCGACGAGATCCGCGCCGGCGTCGGAAAGACCGGCGTGCTAGCGACCCTGCGGGGCGGTAAGCCGGGGCTCGTGACCCTGTTGCGCGCCGACATGGACGCATTGCCCGTCATGGAGCTCAACGACGCGCCGTACCGCTCGTGCAACGCCGGCGTCATGCATGCCTGCGGTCACGACGGGCACATGGCGATGCTTTTGGCGGCGGCGCGCGAGCTCTATCGGCGCCGCGCCGAGGTTCCGGGCACCCTCGTTTTCTGCTTTCAGCCCGGCGAGGAGGGCTTTTCCGGCAACAAGCAGATGATCGACGACGGGGCGCTTGAGAACCCGCACGTCGATCGCACTTTTGCGCTCCATCTTTATAGCGGGCTCGAGGCCGGAAAGGTCGGCCTTCGCGACGGTCCCTTCTTTTCGTCGTCCGACCGCTTCTACATCGAGCTGATCGGCGAGGGCGGTCACGGAGCGATGCCGGAGAAGGCGATCGATCCGATCGTCGGCGCCGCCGAGCTGGTATCGTTACTGCAGACGATTGCGAGCCGCGAGGTGGCCGCGCCGCAGCCGGTCGTGGTGACGGTCGGCTCGCTTCACGCCGGTACGACCTTCAACGTCATTCCCGAGCGCGCCCAAATGCAGGGTACCGTCCGAGCCTTCGACGACGCGGTGCGCACGACGCTGCCCGAACGCATCGAGCGGCTCATCGCGGGGCTGTGCAGCGCAATGCGCCTCGAATACAAATTCGAATATCATTTTGTCTATCCGCCGACGGTCAACGATCCCGCGATGAATGCCGTCGTGCGAACGGTCGCATGGGAAGTCGTCGGCGCCGAGAACGTCGTCGACCCGCACGGGATCGTAATGTGGTCGGAAGATATGTCGTTCATGCAGCAGGAGCGGCCCGGCGCGTACTTTCTGATCGGGTCGAGGGGCGAGAACCTAGGCCGGGAGCCGCATCACAACGCGCGTTTCGACATCGACGAGCGGGCGCTGACCGTCGGCTTCGAGATGATGCTTGGGCTCGGACTGCATGGATAGCGCGACCGGGGGCGACGCCCGCAAGTACGTCATCGTCGGCAACGGATTCGCGGGAACCACTGCCGCCGAGCAGCTGCGCAAGCACGATCCGTCCTGCGAGATTACGCTCTTCGGCGACGAGCCGTACACGCTCTACAATCGCATCTCGCTTCCGCCCATGCTGCGCAAGCAAATTCCCGAAGCTAAAGTGATGATCAGAAATCTTGCCTGGCACGAGGAGCATCGCATCGATCTCAAGCTGCGCACGCACGTCGAGCGTGTCGTTCCCGAGGAACGGGTCGTCCGAGTGGACGGCACGTCGTATCCGTACGATGCCTTGCTGATCGCAACCGGCGGCCGGCCGAATCCTACCGGCAAGCCGGGGTCCGAGGGCGCAGCCAACCTGTATGCTTTTCAGTATCTCGACGATACGCGCGCGATATCGGAGCAGATCGACCGTAGCCGCGCCGCGGTCGCGATCGGCGGCTCGTTCATCGCCTACGAGCTCGCCGAGGCCTTCGCGTCGCGCGGCCTCGAAACGCATTGGCTGATGCGCGGTCCGCGCGGTCTGCACCGAATCATCGACGAGGACGCGGGCGCGCTACTTCACGAGGCCGCCAACGCCGACGGCGTCTACATGCACTACGGCGAGGAAGTCGAAGAGTTCGTACGGTCGAACGGCGCGATCACCAAGGTGCGCACGAGCAGCGGCAACGAGATCGCCGCCGAGTGTTACGCGTACGGCTTCGGCCTCGCGATGAACACCGAAATCTGCGAGGGCTCCGGGATTCACACCAGCAAGAACGGGATTCTCTGCGACGACCATTTGGAGACGAATATCAAGGACATTTACGCGGCCGGCGACGTCGCGGATTTCTACGACCCGATCCTCGAGATCCGTTACCGCATGGGGACATGGAACAACGCCGGCGCTCACGGTAAGGTGGTCGCACTCAACATGATGGGTGGCAGCGAGAAGTACCACGACGTGCCGGAGTACTCGTCGCTGCTATTCAAAGGTCAGACGATCACTCAGTTTGGACTTGGAACCGACCTGCGGCCCGATCTCGAAATCGCGCGCAAGATCGACCGCGAGAAGAAGTGGTATCGCGCGCTCTTCTTTTGGGAAGATCGGCTCGTCGGCGGCCTGATGCTCGGCAAAGGCAACCGTGCCGGCAAACGCAAGTACGTCGAAGCGATCAAGTCGAAACAGCGATTCCCCAAGCCGGATTGGAACGCCATGCTCGACTGGACGGCCTAGCGGTATCCTTTGGCAGCGCCCGGCGTTTCGCTCCGCGTGCTGACGCCAGATGAGTGGCGTCTCTTCCGCGAGCTGCGCTTGGAAGCGCTTCGCGAGGCGCCCTATGCTTTTGGATCGACGCTCGAGTCGTGGCAGGGCGACGGCGATACCGAAGAGCGCTGGCGCGACCGGCTGAACAACGTGCCGTTCAACGTCATCGCTTATTGCGAGGGAGTTCCGGCAGGTATCGTAAGCGGGACCACCTCTGACGAGGTGAATGAAATCGAGTTGATCTCGATGTGGGTCGCGCCGTTGTGGCGCGGCAAAGGCGTGGCCGATTCGCTGGTCGAGGCCGTGGTCGATTGGGCCAGAGGCAATGGCATCGAAGGCGTGTCGTTGCGAGTCATGGAGGGCAACGCGCGCGCGTGCTCCTTCTATCGGCGCAAGGGCTTCGCTGACGACGGCGAGGCGCAAAGCGCTCCGGACGGTCGCCCCGAACGCCGAATGCTCCGCCGCTAACCCTGCTCGACCGCCGCTTTGACGGACGCGGCAAACTCGTCTACGTCTTGTTCGGTCGTTGCCCAGTGCGTCATCCATCGCACTTCGGGCAGCGATTCGTCGAAGACGAAGAAGAAGAACTCGCGCTGGATTCGTTCGATCGCAGCCCGGCCGAGGGTTGCAAAGACGGCGTTGCAGCGAACCGGACGCGTCACGCGGACGCCGCCTATCGCTCGAACGCGATCGTAGAGGCGCGCAGCCATCGCGTTCGCGTGCGAAGCGTAGCGCAACCAGCGGTCGTCGGCGAGCAGCGCATCGAGTTGGACGGCGAGGTAGCGCATCTTCGAGGCCAGCTGCATGGACTGCATTTGCACGAACGGTGCCGCTCCGCGATGGAGATCGGGATTGAAAAAACAGATCGCTTCGCCGAGCATGAGGCCGTTCTTGGTGCCGCCGAAACTGAGCACGTCGACGCCGCAGTCGACCGTCGCTTCGCGCAGCGTTGCTCCCAACGACGCAGCAGCGTTGGCGATGCGGGCACCGTCCATGTGAACGATCAAGCCGCGCGCGTGAGCGAAGTCGCTAAGGGCGCGCAGCTCGTCGAGCTCGTAAAGGCCGCCCAGCTCGGTCGCCTGTGAAACCGAGACGACGCGCGGTTGAGGAAAGTGCACGTCCTTTCCGACGAGCAGGTACCGGTCTATATCGTCCGGACCGATCTTTCCGTCGAGCGTCGCTACCGGAATGACTTTCGATCCGCTGAACCGCTCGAGCGCGCCGCATTCGTCGGTCTGCAGATGGGCCGTCGCCGGAGCGAGCACCGCCTCCCACGGTCGCAGTAAGGAACTGAGCGCGGCGACGTTCGCGCCGGTCCCGTTGAAGGTGAAATAGGCCTCGGTTCGCTCCCCGAAATGCCGTTTGAAACGGTCGATCGTCCGCGCGGTCCACGCGTCCTCGCCGTATCCGACCGCATCGCCCGCATTGGCCTCGACGATCGCCTGCAAGATTTCGGGCGCGATCGGGGCGTTGTTATCGCTCCCGAAGCTGCGGCGCATTGAAACCTCCATGGGTCTTAGCTTGCGTGAGAGTGGCCGGCGGAACCTACCGTCAGATGCAGCGGCGCTGGGATGCGATGCGCGGCAAAGGTCTGCACCTGCGCGAGATCGAGTCCGCGAAGGCGGAAAGCGCGTTGCTCTGCGTCGACGCCGGGGATCCGGCTTTGCCGGCGATAGCGATCGCGGCAGGAGTGCACGGCGACGAGCCGGCGGGCTCGTGGGCGTTGCTTGAGCTAATCGAGACCGGTGCGCTCGACCCGTCGTTCCGCTATCGCATTTGGCCCTGCATTAACGCCAGCGGCTTCATCGCCGGCACGCGCGAGAACGCCGACGGCGTTGACGTCAATCGCACCTTTGACGGCTTCGGCGGTTCGCGCGAAGCAAGCGCCGTGCTTGCGGCCAACCGCGGACTAAAGTTCGCGCTCTCGCTTGATTTGCACGAAGACTGCGATGCCGTAGGATTCTACTGTTATGAGTACGGCGGCGGCGAGATCGGACGTCGCGTAATCGCCGCGCTTGAAGTGATCGGCTTCCCGATCGACCCGCTTGAAGCGACATTCGATCTCGCCGGCCCGCTCGACGACGCGCATTGCTTGCGCGAACGCGGACGCGTCGTCGCCGACGCTGCGCAGGAAGTGACGATGCTTGGCGGGCTCTCCTACTCGATGGCGATCTCGCGCGGGGTCGCGCGCCACGCCTTGACGTTCGAAACGCCGTCGGCAGCGCCGTGGCCGACGCGACTTGCGATGCACCGCACTGCCGTGCTCGCGGCGATCGCAGCGCTTGTTAAGGAGTCGGCTTCCGTGCCGTTTAAGTAGCCAACGATGCCGCAACGCGATCGATTGGAAGTTGACGTCCTCTTCGTCGGCGCAGGCCCCGCCAGCCTCGCCGGGGCGATTCGGCTCGGACAGCTCGCGCAGGCGGCCGGGCGTGCACTTGAGATCTTGGTGATCGAGAAGGGCGGTGAGGTTGGCCACCACGGGCTCTCGGGCGCCGTCATGGATCCCCGTGCGCTCGACGAGCTGCTTTCGAACTGGCGCGAGAGCGCTCCGGTGGAGTCACCCGTGACCAGCGATCAGCTTTGGTTTCTCACTTCGCGCGGAAAAATCAAGGTGCCGTTCACCCCGCCACCGCTGAACAATCACGGCAAGTACGTGACCTCGCTGCAGAGGCTCTGCAAATGGCTAGGCGATCGAGCTGAAGAGACCGGTGCGCAAGTCTTCCCCGCGTTTCCGGGGCAAGAACTGCTCTGGCACGAGAATCGGGTGGTGGGCGTGCGCACCGGCGACAAAGGGCTCGACCACAACGGCACGCCGAGATCGAACTACGAGCCGGGTGCAGACATTCTCGCAAAGGTCGTCGTTCTCGGTGAAGGCCCTCGCGGGACGCTTGCAAAACAGGCGGCGTCGCGTCTGGGTCTTCGCGAAGGACGCGAGCCCCAAGTCTACGCCGCCGGCGTCAAAGAGCTTTGGCAGCTTCCCGACGACCGTTTCAAAGCAGGCGCGGTCATTCATACGCTCGGCTATCCGCTTCCACCCGAGACTTTCGGCGGCGGATTCATCTATGGAATGGCCGGAAACGTCCTAGACATCGGGTTGGTGACCGGGCTGGACTATAAGAACCCGACGACCGATCCGCACAACGAGCTGCAGCGCATGAAACAGCACCCCGTGATTGCGCGGATGCTCGACGGAGCAAAACTGATTCGGTATGGCGCGAAGGCGATTCCCGAAGGCGGACTTTTTGCGATGCCCCGTCCGTATGCCGACGGATTGCTGATCATCGGCGACTCAGCCGGCTTCTTGAACGGCATGCGCCTCAAGGGAATTCATCTCGGCATGAAATCGGGCATGCTCGCCGCCGAGACGATCTGGGAGGCGATCCAAGCGGAAAGCTTCGACAGCGCGACGCTGGCATCGTTCGAGCGCCGTTTCAAAGAGTCGTGGGCTTACGCCGAACTGCGCACCGCGCGGAACTTCCATCAAGGCTTCCATAACGGATTGTTGGCGGGCTTGATAAACGCGGGTCTCTCGACGCTCACCGGCGGTGCGGGGTTCGGATTCAAGGACAAACTGCCAAGCGAGCCGGGCTACGCGCGCATGGTGAAGATGGGTTGGGAGCCGCCGCAAACCCCCCGTGCGCCGATTGACAACGTGCTGACGTTCGATAAGCTGACCGACGTCTACAATAGCGGAACGATGCACGAAGAGAATCAGCCGAGCCACCTGATCGTTTCGGACACCAACATCTGCCGCGAACGCTGCACCGTAGAGTACGGTAACCCGTGCCAATACTTCTGCCCGGCGGCCGTCTACGAGCCGTTGTTCGAGCAGAGCGATGGAAAGTTCGAAGGACGCCTCCAGATCAATTTTACAAACTGCGTCCACTGCAAGACCTGCGACATCGCGGATCCCTATCAAATCATCACTTGGGTGCCGCCCCAGGGCGGCGAAGGTCCCATCTATCTCGGGATGTAGATGAGCCGTCACGATGGCGACGTGATCGTCGTCGGTGCCGGGCTGATTGGTCTTGCGATCGCCTTCGAGCTGGCCGAACGCGGCGCAATGGTGCGACTCTACGACCGTGCCGAACCCGGACACGCCGCATCGTGGGCCGGCGCGGGGATGCTCGCTCCGCACACCGAGCGCATCACCGACCCGGCGTTGTTGGCGCTCTGTGCCTCCTCGCTCGATCTCTATCCGGAGTTCGTGCGGCGCGTTGCGGCGCAGAGCGGCGTCGACCCGCACCTGCACCTCGACGGCGTTTTTTATGCGGCCTTTGATGCCGCTGGACTCGATGCGCTCGAGCGTCGTGCCCGCGCGCTGCAAGCCCGTCAGGTGGAGTGCGACATCTTCGATCGCTCAAGCTCGCTCGCGGCCGCGCCGTGGCTCGGCTCGGGCGTTACCGGCGGCGTTTTGGTGCGCGGCGAAGGCCAGGTCGACAATCGCCGCCTCGGGCGCGCGCTAGCCGCTGGCTGCGAGTCGAAAGGCGTGCGCGTCGAGCGAGCTGCGGCGATAGCGGTGCAATGTGATGATCGCCGCGTGCTCGGCGTGCGCACCGGGCAAGGATTCGCCGCCGCGCGGGCAATCGTCAACGCATGCGGCGCGTGGGGGGCTGCGCTCGACGGGGTTCCGGAGTCTTGCGTCCCGCCGATAGAGCCGGTGAAGGGCCAAATGCTTGCGCTGGGAGTTCCAAGCGGACTCGTCCGGCGCGCGACGTGGGTTCCGGGCGCATACTTGGTGCCTCGCGAGGGCGGCCGTTTGCTCGTTGGGGCAACGGTAGAAGCGACGGGCTTCGACGCACGCGTTACCGCCGGCGGCATCCACGAGCTGTTGCACGCCGTACTCGCTGCGGCACCATCGCTGGCCGAGTTTGCCGTCACCGAGACATGGGCCGGCTTACGACCTGGAACGCCCGACGGGCTTCCGTTCCTGGGAGCGACGCCGGTCGAGGGCTTCTTTTTGGCAACCGGCCACTATCGGAACGGCATTCTGCTCGCACCGGCTACGGCGCGGCTGATCGCCGACGCGATTGAAACCGGCACGTCCACCGAGCTCGAGCCGTTTTCGCTCGGTCGGCCCGGAACGGAAGAAGTACGCGCCGCCCGAATAAGTCACGCATGAAGGCCACGATCAACGGAACTCTTCGCGAGCTCCCCGACGAGCTGACGGTCGGCGCGTTGCTCGAGCTGCTAGGTTCGTCGCGCCAAGGCGTCGCGGTGGCGTGCAACGATCGCGTCGTGAGCCGCACCGAGTACGATCTGCAGCGACTGCGAGATGGCGACCGCGTCGAGGTCATTGTGGCGGTCGCGGGGGGCTAAGGGCAAACTCCCATGACAAGCGATAGATTGCGAATCGGTAAGTACGAGCTTGACTCACGTTTGATCGTCGGAACCGGAAAGTATCCTTCGATGGAAGTGATGCGCGCCGCCCACGACGCCAGCGGCGCGGCGATGGTGACGGTCGCGATTCGGCGCATCAATCTCGACGATGCGCAGGGAAAGACGCTGCTCGATTACATCGATCGCGACCGCTGCACGATCCTGCCGAATACCGCCGGCTGCTATTCCGCCAAGGAGGCCGTCCTAACGGCACAGCTCGCGCGCGAGCTGCTGCAGACCGATTTGATCAAGCTCGAGGTGATCGGAGACGCGCAGACACTGCATCCCGACACGCGTGAGACGCTCGACGCAGCCGAACAGCTCGTGAACGAGGGCTTCACGGTGCTGCCCTATATCGGTGACGATCCGATCGCGTGCAGACAGCTCGAGGAGATCGGCTGCGCCGCCGTCATGCCCCTCGCCGCGCCGATCGGCAGCGGGCTAGGCGTCTGCAATCCGTATTCGATCCGCATCATTAAAGAACGCGCCGGCGTTCCGGTCGTTGTCGACGCCGGCGTCGGAACTGCCTCCGACGCGGCGATCGCGATGGAGCTTGGTGTCGACGCCCTGCTGATGAATACGGGGATCGCGCGCGCCCGCGATCCGGTGCTCATGGCGGCGGCGATGAAGCACGCGATCATCGCCGGGCGCGCTGCATATTTGGCGGGGCGAATGGAAAAGCAGCTCTATGCGAACGCCTCTAGCCCAATGAAAGATTTAATTTCAACGTCAAGGCCCTTGACGTAACGCAGAGGAGGCTCCGACCGACAAGCCAACTTCGACTCGCTTCGCTCGCTCAGGGCAGGCTCCGTCCATCGATGGCAGAGCGACCGTCCTTCGACTTCGCTCACTGCGCTCGCTGCGCTCAGGATGACAAAGCGTTAGTCAAGGGCCGATCGTCCAACTCCAGGCGTTCCAGAAGGTCGAGCCGCCGGGCGCCGGCGCGATGCCGTGCACGTAGGTTCGGTAGGCGTCCGGAATTCGGACTTGCCAGAGCGTGAAGATTGGAAGCTCTGCCGCGATCGCGCGCTGTACGACGGCGTAGTCGTCTTTGCGCCGCCGGCGGTCGACCGTCGCAAGCGCATCGCGAATAGCTGCATTCGCGTGCGCGTCACACCAAAACGAGTAGTTGAGTCCGGCAGGCGGTACCTCGTCGCAGGTCATGTTCCATGAATCGTCGGGGTCGTTGCCGAGCACCCACCACGCGTCGTACGAGATCTGGTAGCGTCCGCCGGCGAGGACGCCGCCCCGCGCTGCCGGACCGTAAAACATCCCGCTGGGGTACTGCTTGATGGTCGTGCGTACGCCGACTTTGCGCAGATCCTCTTGAACGATCGCCGCGACGAGTTGCGAGCCGTTGACGATTTGCGGTGCAATCGCGAGCGTTACGTCGAGGTGTCGTCCGCCGAGCAGGCGCTTTGCGGCGGCTGGATCGTACGGAATTGCCGGCGTTGCGGCGTCGTAGGCCCAGCCCGTGCTCGATTGATCTGCATCCACGATGATGCCGCTTCCATGCGTCGCGGCTTCGATCAGCGTTCGCCGGTCGATTGCCATCGCGATCGCCTTGCGAACATCGGCATCGCGCGTCGTCGGATCGCGCAGATTAAAACGCAAAACGTGCAGATCGGCGACCGGCGTCAGCGCGATGCGAACGCCTGGAATCGGACTGACCTGCGGCAAGAGCTGCGGATCGACGTCGAAATATGCATCGGCTTCGCCGGTCCGCAACTGCTGCAGGCGAGTGTTGGGGTCGGGGACGATCCGATAAACCAAGCCGTCGAGTTTTGGCTTTCCGCGCCAATAGAATGGGTTAGCAGCCAGCGTTATCCGATCGCCCCGCAGCCATTGGACGATTCGAAAAGGCCCGGACCCCACCGGACGTTCGTTATAAGCGATGCGATTGAGGTCGGCGTAGCCTTGTAGAAGGTGTGCCGGCATCAGCGCGCCGACACCTTGCGGACCGAAGAAATACTGCACGAACGGCGAGAATCGCCGGCGCAGACGAATCACCACCGTGCGATCGTCGGGGGCTCGAATTGCCTGCACTTCGTCGTATCCGACTCGGGTCGCGACGTTGTTTGCCGGATCGACGATCGAACGGTAAGAGAAGATCACGTCGGCAGCGGTCAGCGGAGCGCCATCTTGCCAGCGGACGTTTCGCCGTATCCGATAGGTTATCGTTCGTTGGTCACGCGAAATCTCGCCGTTTGCAAGCGTCGGCACATCGGACGCGATCTCGGGAATCTCGTTCCCTTTGGCATCGTTCTCGATCAGATATGACATATAGAGGTGGCTGAAGTTGAGCTCATCGGCTTCGTTAGAGAGCATCGGATTCAAGGAATCGGGTTCGCCTGCCAGACCGGTGAAGATGAGTTGCGAGCCGGACGTGTGCCGGGTCCCTGCGCGCGAGCAGGCCGTCAAGCAGAGTGCCGCCGTCAGCGAAAGCGCGACGAGCGGCTTCATCGTTTGCGTCCTACGACGAACCAGTGGCAGGCGTCCGCGAGCGGGCGTTCTCGATGCGCCCACGATCCGGCGACGTCGTCGACACACCGTTCTTGCAGCGACTCGATTTCGAAGTACGGCTCGAGGAGTGCGTGCAATTGGTCGCGATCGAAGAAGGCGTGTGGGACGCCCTGCTCATCCCCGTCTTCGGGGGCGAACGTCGAATCGTCGATCCGTTCGCCTCGACCGAACCGCGAGTCGCGCTTCGAACCGAAGGTCGCAAATAATAGCCCGTCGGTATCGAGGCGATTTGCAATCACGCGAACGCGCGCCTCGATCGAGCGCGGCATTCCGTGGAGCAGCCCGTGCGTCGAGAGAACGGCATCGAATCGCCCCGCCAGAGCCGAAACCATCGCTTCGGAGGCGGCCTCATCGTCGCGGATCGCGACAACCGTGAAGCCGGCGCGGCGCAGGGCATCCCCGTTGCGGCCGCTTCCCGCGGCGAAATCCAAAACGCGGCTTTCGGGACGAAAGTGCAGGCGTTTGATAAGGGCCGCAGCCAAAGGATGGGGCGCGGAGATCACACGCACCATTTCTAGAAAGGCCGAAAGAATGCTTGGCGAAGGAGACCGGCTCCCTGCGGTAACGCTGCTCGACGATCGAGGCGTATCGGTAACGACGACCGACTTGCTCGGCGGCCCGCTGGTTCTTTATTTTTACCCTAAAGACGACACCCCCGGCTGCACGAGCGAGGCCTCGCAGTTTCGGGACGAGTACGAGCGCTTCAAACAGAAGAACGCGCGAATCGTCGGCGTTAGCCGCGACTCGGTCGAGTCGCACCAGCGATTCAAGGAGAAGTACTCGATTCCGTTTACGCTGCTGGCAGATACCGAGTCGGAGCTCTATAAGGCATTGGGTGTCAGCGCGCGTTCGACGTTCCTCATCGACGATGAGGGTCGCATCCTCAGGGTCTGGCCGAAAGTCAACGTTGACGAACACGCCGAAGAGGTGTTCGCATCGCTGCCGTAAGGCTGCGCGTCGTCGGCTCTAGTCCGGCGGTGCCGCGGCCGGACGGCGCCTGCAGCTGCTATCTCGTGCAGACCGGCCGTGCCGCGGTGCTGTTCGACATCGGCAGCGGCGCTGCAAGCAAACTTCGGCGAGCGATTGAATACGGACGGCTCGACGCGATCGTAATTTCGCACATGCACGCCGATCATTTTTTCGATCTCGTTCCGCTTCGCTATGGGTTGAAGTACGGCGAGACTTCGAGCCCTGGCCGGCTGCCGCTCTGGCTCCCGCCCGGCGGCCGTAGGGCGCTCGAGGCCCTTCGAGCCGCCGTTTCGGTGGACGCGCCGCCGGATTTCTTCGAGAGCGCTTTTGCGATCGAGGAGTACGACCCCGGCGCCGGTTTACAAGTGAACGACGTGCGCCTGCGATTCTGCCGCACGCGGCACTACGTCGAAGCCTACGCGATGCGAGCCGAGTGCGGTGACGCGAGCCTCACGTATTCGGCCGACACGGCGCCTTGCGACGGCGTCGTGGAGTTGGCTCGGCAAGCCTCGCTCTTTTTATGCGAAGCGGCGCTCGGGCTTGGTGCGGAGGAAGGAGAGCGCGGGCACTCTTCAGCGGAAGAGGCAGGCGAGATGGCGCGTCGGGCGGACGCGAAGAGGCTGGTGCTAACGCACTATCCCGACGGAGACGCGGGCGCGCTTGTCGATTGCGCGAAGCGCCGTTTCGCCAGCCTCGTCAGTGCCGCCGAGGACGGCATGGAAATCGCGCTCTAGACAGCGCGCTAGTTATCGAGCTTGGGCGCCTCGTCCGGGAGTGAGAATTGGATCATGGCACGCACGGGCGCGAGGCCGCGGCTAATTACCGCGTAGGGAGTCACCCTCATGCCCAGCTCTCGTAAACGCGCGGCGGCCGCCAGAAGCTCGCGTCCGTTCGTTACGACGTCTTCGAGAAGCAACACGTGCTGCCCGGCTTCATACGGACCTTCAACGTACTCGTTCGCGAAGGCGCCGTAAGCCTTGGGCTTCTTGCGAACGGCCAGCATCGGGATTCCTGACATCTGCGAGACGACGGTTGCGATCACCACGCCGCCGAGTTCGGTGCCTGCGACGAGATCCGGATTGAGATCCGCGATGATCCGCGAGAAGAGCCGCGCGATTCGGCGCAGGACGTTCGGATCGGAGAAGAGCCGGAATTTATCGATGTAGTAGTCGCTGCGGGCTCCGCCGGCCAGTACGTAATCGCCGCGCGTCAGCGCCCGTTCCGCGATCACTTTGCGCAGCCATGCGAGCTCGGGAAGCCCTATATGCTCCATTGCCATGCGTTCCAAGATTCAACGACCGGATTCGGATCGAACTCCCGAAAGTCCACGCTGACCGGCTCCATCTGGCGGAGCCAATATACAAATATTGCTGGATTATCCCGAGCCAGCAGCTTTTGAATCTGATAGTAAGCTCCCATTCGTGAAGGGCGGTCGTAGCGCGTCAGAGCGATTTTTTGAGCCGCCTGCATTTGGGCGTTGCAGTAGCGAGAATAATTGTAGCCGCCCGGCGGGAAGTTCTCGCACGTGTACTGCGTGCTATCGTCGGGGTCGATCCCCGCATACCACCCGGAGACGGTCAGGTCGAATTTTCCGAGTTGCAGGATGCCGCCCATGCCCGCGGGCGCGAACAGTACGTCGGCCGGGTACGACTTCACCTCGGTGTCGATGCCGACTTCGCGAAGCATCGCCTGAACCTCCACGGCTTCTCTGCGGCGCGTCACGCTCGAGTTATTCGTCACGAGTACGAGCGAGAGCGGCTCACCGTTTTTCCGCATGATACCGTCGGGTCCCGGCGCCCAGCCCGCCGCGCGCAGCAAGGTCCGCGCCTGCGCGGGGTCGTGCGGACTAGAGCGAACCTGGGGATTGAAGGCCCACATCCAATCCGGAATATCGGCGGTGGCCGTCGTCTGCGTTCCAAAGGCGAGTGTTCGGACGAGCGCGTTCTTGTCGACGGCGTAGGCTATGGCCTGGCGGACGCGAGGATCGCTTAGCAGCGGACGCGCGAGGTTGAGCTGGATGTACGAGTAGCCGTTGACGTTGACCCAAGCGATTCGAGTGCCGCGCAGCGCCCGTAACGCGGGATAGTTCTCGATCGAAGCCTCAAAGATATAATCGATCGCGTGGGTCCGCAACAAATTAATCGAGGTATCCTCGTCCGGAACGCTTCGTATCTCGATTCGATCGAGCCCCGGTCTGCCCATGAAAAACGCATCGTTTCGCACGAAGGAAATGTGGTCGCCGTGCGCCCAGCGGACGAACTTAAATGGTCCGTCGGTCACCGACGGCGCGCTATTGAATGGCACCTGGTTGAGATTCGCATAACCCGCAAGAACGTGAGCCGGCGCGATCATGTACGGTTGATCGCTTTCGGCAAAGAACGTGTCGACGAACGGAGAGAACGGCCGCTTCAAGCGCACGACGAGGGTCCCGGGGTTCGGCGTCGCGATGCCGGCAATGTCGTCGTAACCGTGCCTCGAAACGACGTTGTTATTCGGATTCATGATCGCCTGCCAGGACCACTTGACGTCCCGCGACGTGACCGGGACACCGTCGGTCCATTTCACGCCTTTGCGCAATCGGTAGGTGATCGTCAAACCGTCACGGCTAATGCCACCGTTCGCCTGCGTGGGGACTTGCGCCGCCAACATCGGCAGCGGATTGCCTTTTGGATCGGCGGTGACGAGCGGCTCGAACATCAGCCGGTCAACGAAAACGTCGGCAGTGTTCGAGTTGAGCAGCGGATTGAGGTTCTTGAAGTCGGTCGCGATCGCGACGCGAAGAACGCCGGGCTGGGTCCACGAATGCCGCACCCCTGCGGCGGTCTCATTTGTCGCCCTCGTGCAGCTCGCAAGCGCCAGCGCCAAGAGCCACGCGCGCGACGATCCGCAACGTCGTTTCACACCGCGGCTTTTGGAGCGACGCGGTTTCCCGGTACCGGATCGTAGCGCTCGTGACGCCAGCTGTACGTGCCGCGCCCCTGCGTCGCGGTGCGAAGCTCGGTGATGTAACGCGAGAGCTCGACGGCCGGGACGTACGCCTCGACGACATCGAAACCGCTTCTATCAGTAGGATTCATTCCGAGAATCTGACCGCGCTTGCCCGTGAGTTGCTGAATCACGATCGAGGTGTAGGTTGTCGGCACGACGACCTGCACGTGCGCGACCGGCTCGAGCACGACCGGATTGCACTTGGGAAGCGCTTCGCGAACGCCCATACCGGCGGCTGTTTTGAACGATTGCTCGCTCGAGTCGACGTCATGATACTGACCGTCGAAGAGCGTCACGTGAAGATCGGTGACCGGATGGCCGCTCGAGCCCTGCAGGAGCGCTTCGCGCACGCCTTTTTCGACCGCCGGAATGAACTGTCGCGGAACGACGCCGCCGACGATCTTGTCGTCGAAGGTGACGCCGGCGCCGCGCTCGCGTGGCTCGAAGCGCAACCAAACGTCGCCAAACTGCCCGTGGCCGCCGGTCTGATGCTTGTAACGTGAGTGGATTTCGGTTCCGCTGGTGATCGTCTCTTGATATGGAATGGTGGGTGCGGCAGTCTCGACCTCGACTTTGTATTTGCGCGCCAGCCGTTCAACGGCGATTGCGACGTGCTGCTCGCCGCTTCCGAGCAGCAGCAGCTCGTGTGTTACGTCTGCGCGACCTAGCCGTAGGGCCGGATCTTCATCAACGATACGCGCCAGCATCTGCGAGATCTTCGCCTCGTCGATGCGCTCCTTTGGTTTGATCGCTACGGCGAAGACCGGCTCGGCGACGGGAACGCGCGGCAAGAGCGCTTTGTGGCCGCTCGACGTGAGCGTATCGCCGGTTGCAACCGAATCGAGCCGCGCGAGCGCGACGATCGCACCGGGCCCTGCCTCCGCGATTGCCTCTTGCTTTTTACCTTGGAGCCGGTAGAGTCCGCCGAGCCGTACTCTTTCGTCGCGTTTGGTGACGTTAGCGAGCGTCGCGTCGGCTTTGATCGTTCCCGAGAGAACGCGCGCGATGGAGAGCTTGCCGCTTTGCGGATGAATGGCCGTCTTTATGATCCGCGCGACGGCCGGAGCGTTCGGGTCTGGTTCGATCGGGCGACCTTCCGCGTCTGTGTGCGGCGCCTGCGCCGGTGACGGGAACCACTTTTCGATGGCTCGCACGAGAGCCGCTACACCCGCACCGGCGCCGCCCGCGGCGACCAATACCGGAACGACTTGATCGTGCGAACATTCGGCGCATAGATCGCGCTCGATCTCGTCGAGCGGCGGCTCTACGCCTTCGAGCAGCTCTTCCATCAAATGATCGTCGAAGTCGGCCATTGCTTCGAGCAACTCCGCGTGGAGGCGCTGCGCACTCTCGGACGCGTCGGCGGGTATCGCTTCCTGCTTCTCGCCCGATGCATCCGCGCCAAACCGATAGGCAGTCATTTCCGCGAGATCGACGTATCCGCTAAAGTGCTCGGCGCTCCCCAATGGCAGCTGCTCCGCGACGACGTGCCGGCCGTACGCACGCTGCAGCGCGGCGAGCGTCTGCAAAAAGTCTGCGCCGGGACGGTCCATTTTGTTGATGACGAAGATGTGCGGCATTTTCGCCGATTCGAGATGATCGACGATCGCCTGCGTTTGGACGATACGCCCGGGATCGGCCTCGACGACGACGACGGCCGCATCGACACCCATTAACGCTTGCTTCGTCTCTTCAAAGAAGTCGATGAAACCCGGCGTGTCTAGGATCGTAATCTCAACGCCGTCTGCCGCCGCATGCGCAAAACCGACGGTAGTCGACTGAAGGTGGGCAGCGTCTTCGGGCTCGTGGTCCGTAACGGTCGTGCCGTCGGCGATCGAGCCGCGCCTTCCGATTGCGCCGGTGTGGGCAAGGATCGCCTCGACCAGCGTCGTCTTGCCCGCGTGATGGGGTCCGACGAAAGCGACGTTCCTAAGGCGCTCAATATCCGCCAATGGTTCTTCCCCTGTAGAGATGAGGTGCTAGCGGCGTTTTGCCGCGGTCTTCTTCTTTTTGACGCTCTTCTTCGCGTACCCGGCTTTGTGCGGTTTTGGCTTAGTTGCGCGACGCGTTGCAGGCTTCTTTGCGGCTCTCTTTGCGGCCGGTTTGCGCGCGGGCGTCTTGCGTCCGGCCGCCTTGCGAGCGGGTGGCTTGGCCGGAGTCTTCTTGGCGTTGCGCGCTTTTGAGGCCGGCGGCGCCTTGGCTTTTTTCTTCTTGGGCGGCTCGGCCGGTTTGGCCATTTTGGCTGCCTTCGCCTTGCTCGCGGAGGAAGACGACTCGGCGCTGCGCCGCGAAGTGCTTGCGCCCAAGGGTGCGGTGGGCCGTTTTGTCACGCGGGTGGAGGCGCTTGGGCGTTTCTTTGGCCCGATCTCTCGGGCAGTACGTCCACCTTGTCGGCCGGCCAGCTCCGCTTCTTCGGGAAGACCGAGCTCGGCACGTCCATAGCCGGTAATGCTGCTTCCCGGTGCGCTGGGCTGGCGCCGCGCCGTCGCTTGAGCTTCGAGATGTTCCCGCGTCGCCCGAAGCGCGACCCGCGCCAAACGCCCGCCGACCGGGAAAACGAGTTCGTTGACCCGCGCGTCGTCGAGCAGCTTGAGCGCCTGATCGAAAGCGTTACCCTGATCCTTCGGGCTGTGCGCGTCGGAGCCGATTGCAAGTCCAACGCCGCGGGCTTTCGCCTTTCGCACCAGCCGGCCGTTGGCCTCAAGGTACTTCTTCTTTCGCTCCTCGGGATGGTTGCGGTAGAGAAAGCGCGTGTTCACTTCGACCGCCAAGCCCCGGCGGTGAGCGACGTCGAGCATGCGATCTTCATACTCTTCGAGCCGCTTGTTTGCCGGCCACTTGCCCAACGTCGCCGGAACGTAGAAATGACCGACGATATGGGTGGGAAGCTTCTCGATATCGTCGAGCAGCTTGGCGATGTAGAGCTCCCAGAGCTTATCGACGCCGACGACATCGTAGAGTCCGCTGTACTCCTCGTTGTCGAACGGCCAAAGCCAATCGGCACCCTTTTCGGGATGCTGGATCGGGACGAAGTGAACCGAGCGTATGATCCCGTCGGGTCGCATCGCTTCGACGATATTCTGCGCGTCGGGACGGGCGCGCGGATCGTTATCGATCTCGGCTCCGATCGAAAAACGCATCCCGCGCCGCAGGCCTTCCGAAACGATTGCAGCATGCGCGATGTCGACGCCCGCCGTTTCGGCGGCTCCCAGTAAGTCGCCGGCCTGAGCTAGTTTGAGCGCCCGCCGAACGGTGTTGACGGCACCCGGATCTTCGAACGTCAAGTAGTTGACGTGGTCGGCGACCATCGAGAACCGCGGCGACGCGCGTCGGCATGCGTGATAGAACCAGAGGAAGAGCATCCGCGCCGAATATGCGATCGGACGCTCCTCGGTGTAGGGCCGGTGTTCACCCTTCGCGTGGCCGTGGACGTCCGGAATGGCCGCGATCCGAGGATCGCTCATAAGAACGTACGCGCCGAGGTCGCCACCTTCGCTAAAGTTGGCGTCTAGCCTCGGTAGCCCTCCATCTGGAGAAGACGAGCTTTCATCTCGAGGCCGTAGTAATAATCGTGCAGATCTCCGGTTGAGTCGACGACGCGATGGCATGGAAAGAGAAAGGGCAGCGGATTTCGGGCCATCACTCGGCCTACCGCGCGCGCCGCTCTGGGCCGACCGATCTGCGTTGCAACCCAGGTATAGGAACGTACCTCGCCGGGCGGAATGCGAGCCGCGGCGCGAAGCACGGCCTGCTCGAACGGAGTCAGGTCGCTGATATCGACGAGCGTGTCGTCGACGGTCCACGTGTTGAAGAAACCGTCGATCGCGCGAACGAGCCAAACTGGTGCGTCGCCGCGCACGACTCGGCGGTGCAGACGACGCTCCGCGCGATCGACCACGTCATCGGGCGCCTCTCCTGTGTCGAGGCTCACGTACGCGATTCTCTCCGACTTGAACCCGACGTAAAGCCGGCCAACCGGCGTGTTCACCACCGCGAGCACGATCGGCGGATAGACCTTCCCTTTGAGCGCGGCGATGTGCTGAATGACTTTCTTTGCCAAATCGCATGACGGTTGCGGCGGGGGCAGCGACGAGAGGCAGTACGCAACGCCTTCGTACTGCTCGTACATCGCCTGACACGATGGACAGGCTCGCAGGTGGCTATGGACGGTCTCCTTGAGCGAGGCTTGGCACTCGCCGCGGAGCTCGTCCCAGAGCGCTTCGACGTCACGACATCGCATGCAGGGGGACTCCTTCGGTGGCAAATCGTCCGATTTGCGGGCCGAGAATGCGCCGCAATATGCGCACGGCCCGATGGACGTGGGATTTAACGGTGCCGATCGGTTGATTGAGAATCTCGGCTATCTCCGGATGGCTGCGCCCTTCGATGAACCGCAACGTCGCGGCGGCGCGAAGATGCATTGGAAGCTGCAGCAGCGCTCGCTCGACGAGGGCGATCTCGGTATTCTGCTCGACGATCGCTTCGGGTTGAGGCGGCCCCTCGTTCGATTCGCGTAAGATCGCGTCGGGGTCGGCGAGGGCGTCGAGCGCGACGTTTGACGGCCGCTTGCTGCGCAACCGGTTGCGCGTCACGTTTAACGTAATCGTGTAGAGCCATGGCTGGAGCCGGAGGTCGGCTCGCTGCTCGGGGGACATTTTGCCGAGTGCGCGGTAGGCGCGGACGAAAGCATCTTGGACGATCTCTTCGGCATCCTCGCGGTTGCCCGTCATGCGAAGCGCAAAGCCGTATAGCCGCCGCTGGTAGTCGTCGACTATTCGCTCGAAATTCGCCACGCTTGGGCTAAAATCGGCCGGCGGTCGCGTCGGCGCGGTCCGCCCTGGCGTCATCGCTGAAGGCACGTATACTCCCGTGAGGAGTGGTGCGAGCGCGCTCATACAGTGCCCCGGACCACCACTGTCAGGGCCGTGGTTTCACACTCGCCGTAAAAACTCCTGAGGGACCGGAGGTCCTTCGACTCACTTCGCTCGCTCAGGATGACAACGGCGGGCGCAGGGGTTTCTGGGCGCGCTCCTAAAGCTGAGCCATGCCGCTTCGCCCGGGCGCCGGCCCGAAGTCAGCAAAACCGCTTGGTCTCAATAGGAGAGGAAGCGGTTTTTTTGTTTTCGCTCTCGTGATTTGAAAGGTGCGATCCATGCAGCAAGCCATCGAGCCCACGGAGATTTCGCTGGATGCGTACACGCTGTGCAGCTTTCTGCCCGATCTCAACTCCGCGCGAGCCCTTCCCCTCGCGCTCATCGGGTATCGCCAGAGCGAGGATCCGTGGTTCGTATGGCTCGTTCCGAAAGAGGGGGTCGACCCCACCGGTCTTACCGAGGATCCCTACTATGGAAAAGTCCTACGCGACCCGCACGGGTACTTCAAGAAGAAACTGGCAAAGTACGTCGAGGAGACGGGCTGCGTCAAACGCGGCATCGAGATGCTGATCGACTGCCATCAGAATCACCTCGCGTTCACGCCGCTTACGGAGTTGCGGGAGCGGCCGTTCCGGCACCCGTTGCAAGTGGAGCTGGTCGGGGCGTTTTAGCCGCTCGTATCGAGCGAGTATACGTGATGCTCACGGGAATCGAGACCGAGGTATGGCTCTGCGCGAGCCGGGCCTTCAGCGTCAACGTCACGTTTAAAGCCACGAGCGTCCCGCTGTCGAGCGCGTAGTAGGCGAAGCCGTCCATGCGCATGCTTCCGGAGACCAGCGTCCGCGCAGAGCCGGGCAGCGGTCCGGTCATCGCACCCGCCGCCTCGAAATTCACCGCAACCGTCGGGCGGCCGTCGATCGGGCCGCCGGCAGCGTGCCGTAGAAACCCTTGCAGAACCGCCTCCGCGCCCAGCGGTGAGGTCGCGGAGAATGGTACGCGGCCTCGCAAGTCGCGGAGGTCTCGAAGCGTGGCGGCGTCGAGGCGTACCGCGAACGGTTGATTGAGAATCGTTAGAAAATCCGGATCGTCGTCGACCCGGTCTTCGAAGGTGCCGTCGCGGTGAAGAACTTGGACGAACCGAGCTTCGGCCCGGCTTTCTCCGTCGGGTCCGCTGCGCGTGTAGCGCGCTCGCGCTTCGAAGCGCAAACCCGTACCTTCGCGGCGCACGGTTAGACCCTCGCTGCCGGCATACGAGACCTTCGAAGACGTCGCGGCCGATTCGATACGGTACAGGTCTTCGCCGGACGCGTCGTACTGAACGTCGGCGCGGACCGGAGCGATCACCGCCAAGAACGCGGCAACCAGGACAACGCCAACTCTTATCGCGGGCTCCGTTTCTCCCGAGCGGGGACTTTATTTCTACAGTATCACTCGCTGCAAGAACGAGCCTCGTCGAGTTAGCCCCAGCGCAGCGCAGCGCGACGTCGTGTTGCGAGGAAGAAGCGAATGTCGGCGGTTCCTTCACAGACGACAACCGCCTCGGCGTCGGCAAAAGTGCGACCGTCGATGTCGACGATGAAATCACCCTTTGCGAGCCCGGCGAGCGTGCGGTGAACGCTTCGCGAGAACTTGTCGTGAGGCGCTCTCGAGCCGATCGCTTCCCGTACGGCAAACGCGAGCAGGTCTCGGACGCGCAACGGCGTCGCGAGCGCGAAGGCGCTCGAGCCGCCGATTGCGACGGCGTGGAGGTCGAGCGGAACCTTCACGCGGATCATCAGCGCTCATTTTCTGCCGTATCGAGGAGCTGCCTGCTGGTGGGGATAAATGAATCGGCCAATGTCCTTCGGGAACGTGCCGCCCGACATGCTGGCCGGTGCAGTCGAGAAGATTCTCGCGAAAATGGACGAGGCCCATCTCGCCGCCTTCTACGAACGCGAGCTTCCCAAGGTGCCGTCAGACGTGGTTCGCGCGTTCGTCGAAGCGCTCTTCACCGCGTTTCGCGATCGCGGAGAATCCTCGGAAGACGTCGCCGAAGGTGCGGGCACAACACTAGATGCCATCGCAAAGCGAGACTCAGCTGCCGTCAGCGCACTAGTCGCCTACGCGCGCGGCAATGCCGACCTGTTAAGGGAGGCAACGACTGCTTTCGTCGAACAGCGACCCGACCTCATCGCAACGCTTCCACCGTCGCTGCGCGAAGCATTGGCCGAACGACTGACTCGGAGCACCCCCCTGCTCTGAGCGTCCCGAGCTTGTCGAAGAACCAAGGATGAGCGAACGACGACGTCGTCGCTCCGATGACGAGTCCGGCGGCGGACTGCCGCTCTTTCCGCTCGTTCTGGTCGTGATTTTGGCGGGATTGCTGTTGGGTGGCGCCCTCGCGCACTTTTTCGGCGGCTCGAAGGGCGCGCCGAGTGCGACGCCGATACCGCTTGCTGCGCTTCCCTCACCGGTTCAAAGACTTGCGCCGATCCCGACTGCGCGGACCACCGTCACGCCCGAGGCCACGAGATCCGCAACCCCTACGCCCAGGTCCTCCGCGCCGGCAAGTGCGACGCCGAGTGCGCCGCCGGCTACCGCGACGCCGAGTGCGCCGCCGGCTACCGCGACACCCGCAAGCGTGACGACGTCGAGCCCGCATCCGAAGTCGACGCGAAGCCCAACGCCGCACGTAGTAACCGCTCCGACCGTCGCCCAACTTACAGAAACGCCGGTTCCGAAAGCAACGCTATCGCCCACCTCAGCGCCGAGCAAGCCGCGTGCCGCGCCCCTGGTATCGGCGGCGCCGGCGGCCCCTGCGGCCGGCGACCGCGCCGCGTCGCTCGTCCGCTCGTATCTCGGCGCGCTCGCGAGCGGCGATAAAACGAAAGCGGCGTCCTACCTCGCACATGGAACTCCGACCGAGACGTTCATGACATCGGATTCGCATATCGAATCGATCCGTTCCGCGAACGTCGGGGCACAGCAGTACCAAGTGACTGCCGACGTTCAGACGACGAGCGGTGAATACTACGTCACGTTCACGGTCGACCAGGGCCCGACGGGGTTACAAATTACCGACCACTACTCCATCAAACCACAATAAAAGGCTCTCATTTAGCCCAGGGCTTTGTCACCCTTCGACTCCGGCGCTCCGCGCCTTCGCTCAGGATGACAAAAGCGGAATTAGACTTCGGCGCCGAGGCCGGTGGTAGCGCGAACCTGCAGCTGATCGAACATTGCCTCGGATTCGCGGTCGCGAGCGAGCAGCGTTCCGATAATAGCCCCGACGAAGCCGATTGGAATCGAAACGATGCCCGGATTTTCGAGCGGAAAGATGGCGCGGTCCCCCAGCGCCACCGGGCTAAGCGCAATTAAAGCTAAGGACGAAACCAAGCCGGCGAGCATGCCGGCGATCGCGCCCACGCGGGCAAAACGCCGCCACCAAAGTGCGAGTAAAATGACGGGTACGTTTGCGCTTGCGGCTACGGCAAAGGCGAGCCCCACCAGAAACGCGACGTTGAAACCGCGCAGCGCGATCGAGAGCGCGATCGCGAGCGCACTGACGACGAGTGCCGTCGAGCGAGCCACGAATAGGTGCTCGGTTTCATCGCCGCGGCCGTCGCGAACGAGGCTAAACCAAATGTCGTGTGCGAAAGCCGATGAGGCAGTGAGCGTGAGACCGGCAACGACCGCCAAGATGGTCGCGAACGCGACGGCAGCCACGAACGCCGCAAACAGCGAGCCTCCAACCTGCTCCGCGAGCAGCGGAGCGGCAAGATTGCTATCGGGCGTGGGAACGATGTAGCCGTTCTCCCTGAGCTGTGCGTTGAGCCCATCTTCCTGCTGCGGGTGGTGGGCGATGTAGCGGATTGCTTGCCCCGCATACATCCGACGCCCGATGTGCTCCTTACCGACGATCGTCGCGGCGCCCAAGCCCATGAATGACGTGGTGAGATAGAATATTCCGATCAGCACCATCGCCCAAGCGACCGAGACTCGGGCAGCCTTCGCCGACGGTACCGTGAAGAAGCGCATCAAGATGTGCGGGAGCCCGGCCGTTCCCAGCACTAGCGCGAGGCCCAGCGAGACCAAATTCCATGCGCCTAACGCGCCGTGGAAGAGCAGACCCGGCTGCAGCAGATTCGAAGCTCTCCCTGCCCCCGGCACGGTTGCCGCTGCATGTAAGAACTCCGCGAACGAGAAGTGAAAGTGCCGCAGCGCGAGCACCGAAAGTCCCAGCGCGGTGGCGAGCAGCATGCCGCCTTTGATGATCTGGACCCACGTCGTCGCGAGCATCCCGCCGAAGAGCACGTAGACGAGCATCAGCACGCCGACGGTGACGATCCCCAAAACGTCTCCGAATCGCGGAAGAAGTAGGTCCACCAGGGCGCTTACCCCAACCATTTGCGCGATCAGGTAGAAGAGCGTGATCACCAGCGTTGAAAGTGCCGCGATCGCACGCACTCCACGTCCCCGCAAACGGAACGACATGAGGTCTGCGACGGTGTACTTGCCGGTGTTACGCAACGGCTCCGCAACCAGCAACAGGACGGCCAAAAATGCCACCAGCCATCCGACCGAGTACATAAACCCGTCGAAGCCATAGAACGCCACCAACCCCGTTATCCCGAGAAACGACGCTGCGGAAACGTACTCGCCCGCGATCGCCCAACCGTTTTGCAAGCCTCCGATACGGCGATGAGCGGCGTAAAAACCGCGGCTCGTTCGACTCTGTCCCGAAGCCCAACCGGTCACTACGAGCGTGATGCCCATGAAGATCGCGAACATCACGAGCGACGGCTGTGCAATCACGATTGTGAGTCTAAGAGCTCGTGCGTTTCCCGCCGGCGGATCTGAGCGGCTCGGAGATCGAATCTCCGCGCTCGCCGCAAATACAGCGCAAGCAGGATCCAGGCCATCGCAAACTGCGAAAGCGCAAAGCAATATGCGAGGGTCAACGGTCCGAGGACGGGCCGGCTCATCGTATTCGGGAACCACCCGACCGAAATGAGAAGTGCCAGATAGTAGGCGATGAAGAAGACCGTCGCCGGGATCACGAAGCGCCGTCGCGACCGCAGCAGCCCCCGAAACTCAGGTTCGGCCGCAAGCTCGTCCCAGGGTGTCGGATGAGCGCGGTGCCGCACTATTCTTCGTCCGGCCAGCCGGCAAGCTCGCCGATCGCGGCGCTCTTAAGGACCCGCAGACCCAGCATCGCGCACTTCATACGCGTGGGGCTTATACCGATCCCGACGTCTTCCAGCACGACGTCTTTTGAGAGCCTGGCGACGTCGCTCAGCCTCATGCCTCTAACGCGTTCGGTCAGCATCGATGCGGAGGCTTGACTGATCGCGCATCCTTTGCCGGAAAACCTCACGTCGCTAACGACGCCGTCGTCGACCTTCAGCTCCATGCGGATCTGATCTCCGCAGAGCGGGTTCAGGTCTTCCGCGGTCGCGTCGTAACGCTCGAGCTTCCCGAAGTTACGTGGATTGCGGTAGTGATCGAGGATGTAGTCGCGATAAAAATCATCCACGGCGCCGGCCGCTAAATCCCGAAGACGCGCGCCGCTTTTGCGAGCCCGTCGCAGAGCACGTCTACGTCGGCCTCGGTATTGTAGACGTAAAACGACGCGCGCGCGGTCGCCGACCATCCCATCTTTTCCATCAAGGGCATCGTACAGTGGTGACCCGCACGTACGCAGACCCCCTCCGTATCCAAGATTGAGGCGAGATCGTGAGCGTGAACGTCGGCCAGGTTGAACGGGATGACCCCCGAGACGAGTTCCGGATCGCGCGGCCCGTAGATCGCGAGGCCGCGCCGTTCAAACTCCGAGAGCCGCTCGAGCGCGTAGCCGGTCAGCAGTCGCTCGTGCTCTCGAACCCACCTCATTCCCACGCTTTCGAGATATTCTATGGCTACGCCAAATGCGATGGCATCGGCGATGTTGCTCGTCCCTGCTTCGAACCTCCGGGGCGGATCGCTAAACGTCGTGCGATCGTAGCCGACCTTGCGGATCATGTCGCCACCGGCGAGGAAGGGAGGCATCGCCTCCAACAACGCGCGCTTTCCGTAGAGCGCTCCGATTCCGGTCGGGCCAAGCATCTTGTGACCGCTGAAGGTATAGAAATCGACGTCCAGCGACTTGACGTCGACCGGCAGATGCGGCGCACCCTGAGCCCCGTCGATGAGAACGACCGCGCCGGCAGCATGAGCGCGCGGAACGATGATCTCGAGCGGAGCGATCGTCCCGAGCGTGTTGCTGACGTGCGCGCAGGCAACGACCTTACAGCCGTCGAGCAACTCGTCGAGATCGTCGAGCACGTAGAGCCCGCGTTCGTCTACCGGGATAAAGCGCAGTTCGGCGCCCTTCCGCTCCGCCAGCAGCTGCCAGGGCACCAGATCGGAATGGTGCTCGAGTTCGGTGAGCAGAATCGCGTCTCCCGAGCGCAGATGCTTTTCCCCCCAGGAGTAGGCGACGAGGTTGATCGCTTCGGTGGTGTTGCGCACCCACACGATCTCGGACGTCTCGGCTCCGACAAATCGAGCGACCTTGACGCGCGCCCGCTCGTATTCCGCGGTCGCGCGCGCGGCTATCTCGTAGACGCCGCGATGAATGTTCGCGTTGTACTGCTCGTAATAATCGACCAGAGCTTGGATCACGACCCGCGGCTTTTGCGAAGTGGCGGCCGAATCGAGGTAAACGAGCCGCTTGCCGCGCGACGTCGGTCGCTGCAGAATCGGAAAGTCCGCGATGATCTGCTCGACCTTCGCTTTGTCGCCGTCGGTTTGCCGATCGGCGATAGGCGCCGTGCGTACAACTTGCGTCACGGCAACCTCGCCGTTAGCGCCGCGCGAATTTCCTCGCGAAGACTCGACGAAGGAAAGCGCTCGATCGCGGGTTCGAAAAAGCCCAACGCGATCATACGCTCCGCGGCAGCACGCTCGATGCCGCGACTCTCCATGTAGAAAATCTGCTCGGCGTCGATCGCGCCGACCGTCGCGCCGTGGTAGGCTTTGACGTCGTTGGCGCCGATCTCGAGAGCAGGTACGGAGTCAACGTGAGCGGTCTGCGAGAGCAGCAGCGCGTCGTCGCGCAGCCGCGCGTCGCTTCCTTGTGCGTGCGGTGCGATGCGAATGTTCCCGAGGAAGCGTGCCTGGCCGCGCTCGCTCGCAGCGGACTTAACGAGCGTCTCCGACGTCGCTTCGCCGGCCAGATGTTCCATCGTGCTGACTAGATCGACGTGCTGGGCATCGCGCGGAAAGAAGAGCGCCGTCAGATGCGCTTGCACCCCGGGCTCTTCGATCAATACCCGCACGTCGCCGGCGGCGAGATCGGCGCCAAGCTCGGCCAGACACCACGCAATCCGCGAATCGCGGCCGGGTCGCGCCGCGCGGTTCGAGATCACGCGCGCGCCGCCGCCGGCTTGCTGTAAGGTTGCGTAGGTCACGTCGGCGTGCTCGCCGCTCACGACCTCGGTAGCGCCGCACAGAAGAGCTCCGGCGCCGGCGGTGATGCGCTCTACGAGGGTGACGCGCGCGCCACGTTCGACTAGCACGACGGTCCACGGAAAGATCGCAGCGTCGGGCCGCACGTCGTAGCGTATGACGATTGGCTCGTCGCAAGCGTGGTCGGCTGGCACGTACGCGAAAACGCCGAGGCCCGCAAAAGCCTGCGTGAGTGCGCCGAACTTGGTGGCCGCGATGCCGGTCGAGCCGAATGCGCGAGCGAAGAGCTCGCGATGCTCGCGCGCCGCGGTCGCAAGATCGCAAATCAGGACCGAGCGGTCGCTGCTTTCGACGCTGACGCTGGCAGGGCTAACCTCGATCGCTTCGGGGTCCGGGACGATCGCTTCGAAATCTACTCGCCAAAAATGTCCGGGCTTCTCGCGACCGCTCGCCGTCGAAAAGAAACGGTCGAGCGCGCGCGTTCGCGTCTCGAGCGAAAACGGCGCGGCATCGAACGAAGCGAGCCGCGTGTAGAGTTCGCCGGCCGGCAGGGCCGAGATCAGCGCGCTAGACAATCGCGCCTGCGCCCAGCGCCGTCAAAGGGCTTGTCTCTTCGCGAATCTTATCGTACCCTTCGCGCTCGATGAGGTGGGCGAGGTCATGACCGCCGGTCTTGACGATTCGTCCATCAATCATGATGTGCACGACGTCCGGAGTCACGTACTGCAAGATGCGCGGGTAGTGCGTGATGATGAGAAAGCCGGTGTTACGACCTTCGTCGCTCGCGCGCAGCGCGGCGATCGAGTCGCCTACATCCTTTAGCGCGTCGATGTCGAGCCCCGAATCGGTCTCGTCCATGATCGCGTATTTCGGAGCGAGCATTGCAAGCTGCAGCATCTCGAGCCGCTTTTTCTCTCCGCCGGAGAAGCCGTCGTTGAGATACCGGCCCATAAAGGACGGATCGATGCCAAGCTGCTCCATCTTTTCGAGAAGGAGCGCGCGGAACTTCGCCGGCGGAAGGTCGCCGGGGCGTTCGGCCTGACGCGCTGCGTGCAAAAAGTTGGCGACCTTGACGCCCGGAATGGCGGCCGGATACTGAAATGAGAGGAAGAGGCCGGCGCGCGCCCGCTTGTCGGGGCTCAAAGCCAGCAGATCCTGACCGTCGAGCTCGACGCTCCCAGTAACTTCGTATTGGGGATGACCGGTAAGCGAGAAGGCAAGCGTCGATTTGCCGCTTCCGTTCGGGCCCATCAGCGCGTGAACTCGTCCCCGCTCGACCGTCAGGTCGATCCCTTTGAGAATCTCGTTACCGCCGATGCTGCAACGAAGGTTTGAGATGCGTAGACCTTGATCGGGCATGCGATTTATGGTAGCCGAGGCTCTCTTAGAAAGTCAAGGAAAAACTTTACTATCTCGGCTATTTCGTGCTAGGATAACGCGGTAAATGCACGCCGACCGCTTCTTTCAGACGACCCGAGGAAAGATCGTGAGCGAGCTGCGCCGCCGCGGCTCGGCTTCGGCGACCGATTTGGCACGATCGTTTGGGCTCTCTCCGAACGCGGTCCGGCAGCAACTGATGGTCCTAGAGCGCGACGGACTCGTCGCCGAGACCCCCGTCAGGCGAGGCCCGACCAAGCCCACCTACGAGTTCTCGCTAACTCCCGATGCTGATAAGCTCTTCCCACAGGGCTACGACAAGATGCTGTCTGCCGTATTGCGCGAGCTTCGAAGTCAGTTCGGTACCGAGGGTGTCGAGCAAGTCTTCGCCGGCCTCTCGCGGCGGGCGATCGACCGGGCGCGGCTGTCGGTGACCGCCGACGAGCCCGAGCAGAAGGTGGCCCAGCTTACCGAAATGCTCCGCAAGAGCGGAGTGGTCGCCGAATACAGTTTGATCGAGGGCGGCTTCGCGCTGCACGAACACAACTGTCCCTATTCAAACGCGGCAAAAGAGAATCCGGAGGTCTGCCAGGTGATCCACCACGTGATCGACGAGACCCTGGGCGGCGCGCACACGCAGACCGAGTCGCTCGCCCATGGCGGAAAAGAATGCCGCTTTGAACTACATCCCACGGAGACGGTGAGTTAATATGGATTTTCCGAAGTTTCAGCGATTGGTCGAAGAGCGCAGCGGGTTTCGCACGATGGAGAACGCCACCGCGAGCGGTGAGTACTTCAGTGATTCATGCGGCGACATGTACAACTTCTTTTTGAAGGTTGGGCCGGGTGCGGTTATCGAGGATATTTCGTACTTCACTACCGGATGCGGATTCGGAACCGCGACTTGCAGCCTCGTCGTCGGCATCGCAAAAGGGAAAACGATCGATGAAGCGGGCGCAATAACTGCGAACGATATCGAACGCGAGCTTGACGGCTATCCGGAGAAGAAGAAAGATTATCCGGAGCGCGCGCTCGAGGCGCTACAAGTAGCGATCGCCGATTATCGCGGCAAGGTGGCGTCCGGATCGGTGCCGGATTTCTCGACGATCCCCCGTGCGGCCGCCCCTGCCACGCAGTCCGAACCGCCGGCGCCAAGCGTATCCGGCAACGGCTCGGGCGACGCAAAACTCGTCATTAATCTGCGCTAAAGCACGGTGTCACGCTGAGCTTGTCGAAGGGCGGCTCACCGTGTCACCCTGAGCGGAGTCGAAGGGTGACAAGCAAAAAAACTCTCGATGCTTGAAGCAAAGCTGACCGACGATCGCCTAACGTATTAGGCAGGGCGCCTATGTCGACGATGGCCCGACGCGTTATTTTTTGGCGTAGTCGATCGCGTTTACAGGGCGAAAATCGTTCCGTGAGCGGCTCGACATTGCTGCGTGCGCGCCGTTCGCCCTTCGACTTCGCTCGCTGCGCTCGCTCCGCTCAGATGGCACATCCTAGAGCTTGGCTAGGATTTCGTCGACGGAGCCGATCTCGCCGATGCGGGGGAAGATAATCCGCAGCGCGCGATCGTGTGCCTCTTCGACGGTATCGGTCATCGCGTCGGATGCGAAGGTAAGATTGTACGAGCGCTCCCACGCGTCGCGCGCCGTCGATTCGACGCCTAAGCTCGTCGAAATGCCGCACAGAACGATATTCGTAATCCCGCGACGGCGCAGCTGCAAATCGAGATCGGTACCGTAGAACGCGCCCCATTGGCGCTTGTGAATCAGAATATCGCGCGCGGCGTCGGCCCTCAGCTCGTCGGCGTAATCAAAGAAGTTCGCGGGTAACGCGCTATGCGGCGGCGTCGACTCAGCGCGCGTCTTGAGCGCGTCGGCTCTGCCGGGGGACCAGCCGACCCGTACCAGCACTACCGGACGTCCGTTCGCACGAAAGGCGTCGACGAGACGGACGACGTTTACCAACACGCCGGACGCCGGATGGACCGTCGGCCTCGATACGATGCCTTTTTGTATGTCGACGACGACGAGTGCCGTATTTGAATCGAGGGTCGTTATAGGCATAACCCGACAGCCAGTTTGACCTCGTAGCGGGATGTCTTGCGTGACGGGTCGGGGAGCGATTCGAAGAGCGTCAAGGCTTCCACTTCTAGGCGAATTGGCGGAAACTCGAGGAGCGGGAGCGGCCGCTTTGACTCCTTGACTCGCGCGATCGTCACGTGCGCGACCGCGTCTTCCTTAAACTCGAAGTCGAGGCGCGCGTAGGCAGCCCGGACGCTTTGTGCGAGCTCGCGAAACGGCGCGCCCTGCTCGCGCGCGCCGACGTAGACCACGCGGGGCCTGCGTTCGTGCGGAAAGGCGCCGAGTTTGTCGAGCGTCAGCGGGAACGGCTTTGTCGCTGCGCAGGCCGCGCCCAGCTCCGAAAAGACCTCTTCGCAGAGCGTCGGCTCGACATAGCCCAAGAACGCGAGCGTGACGTGGAGCTTTTCCGGCGATTCGTACCTCGCATCGAAGCCCGTATCGCGCAACGCTTGCGAAACGGCGGTGCATCGCGCGCGAGCATCTTCATCGAGATCGATTCCAATGAAAAGCTTGCGCTTGCGCGGTGGCGCGTCAAACATTGACTATGTATGGATTTGAGCGCCGTTCGATTCCGATCGTGGTGAAGGGCCCGTGGCCCGGAACGACCTGCGTGGCGTCGTCGTAGGGCAGCAGCTTGCGGCGAATCGAGCCGACGATATCTTCCATCGACGTGCCGCCGAGGTCCCAACGTCCGATTGAGCCGGCAAAGAGAGTATCGCCGGTTAGGAGCGCTTTTTTCTCGCCGTCAGCGACTTCGAAGCAGACGCTTCCCGGCGTATGGCCCGGTGTATGCAGAACGCGGCAGCGCACCGTCCCCAACGCGATCGCATCACCGTCGTGAAGCTCGGCATCGAGTGCGACGACCGGCGGCGGATGCTTCAGGCCGAGCCAACGGGCCTGGAGCTCGAGCTGGCGATAGAGCGGCAGATCGGCCGGATGGAGCATTCCCTGAGCTCCGGTATGCTCCCGCAGACGTCCCAAGTCGCCGATATGGTCGATGTGCGCGTGCGTATGAACGAGAAACTTGGCGTGCCAGCCGCCACGGCTCAGGCGACCGATGACTTCGTCGACGCCATCGCCGCCGTCGACGACGATCGCGTCGCCGCTGTTCTCGTCGACCAGAATCGTGCAGTTGCAGGCGAGCGAACCGACCGCGAACGTCTGTGAAATCATCGGAAGCCTTTACTCGACGTGGATGCCGAAGTCGTGGAAACCGCCGTTGAAGTATCCGAGCGGCGAGCCCGGTCGCGCGCTGCAAGATATGACGTGACCGATCAGAACCGAGTGCGACCCCCACTGATATTCGTGCGCGAGCTCGCAGTCAAAATGTGCGATCGTACCGTTAAGAACGGGGGCACCGGTGGCATCGGTCGCATAACCGATCTCGGCAAACTGACGCTCGCGAACCTTGCCGGAGAAATGCTCGGCGAGCACGCGCTGGTCGCCGGCGAGCACGTTTACGCAAAAAACGCGCGAGCTCGAGATGAAGAGGTAGCTGCGAGCTTCCCGATTGACGCAGATCAGCAGCGACGGTGGATCGAGCGAGACGCTCGAGAAAGCGTTGACGGTGATGCCGCGCGGCTCGCCTTCCTTCAGCGTGGTAACGACCGTTACGCCGGTCGGCACGCGGCGCATTGCATGCCGAAATGCTGCCGCGCTCGTCATTGCCGCCGCGCACCGATGCCGACGCCGAACGGCAGGATCGTTGCGTCGAGGGCGGGGTGGTTGAGGAATCGGTGCAAGAAGCCATGCGTCGTAAGGCAGTCGTTGAAGATTGCGAGGCCGGAGAGCTTGAGCATCGGAATGGCGATCTCGAGGTACGCAAGATACTCGTCTTTGTTTGCGGCTACGAAGACGACGTCGAGATTGCGATGGGGAAAATTTTCGAGCAGCTCGAGCGCCGGAGTGTTGAAGACCTCGACGTGGTCGTCTTCGCCGGCCCGGCGGAAATACGCGCGTGCGATGTCGGTGCGCGCCGCGTCACGATCGATCGTCCAAATCCGCCCGGCCGGCGGCTGCGCCAGCGCCATCCAAAGCGTCCAGTACCCGTACCGCGTTCCAACCTCGAGAATCCGATTCGCTTGCATCGCGGTGACGATCGTGGAGAGGAGCCGGCCCGTCACGCGCTCGGGGATTGGGATGCCGTCTGTGCCGTCGATCTGTTCGAGCTCGATTAAAAGCGGGTGCGGTGGGCGATGCAAAGCATCCAACTCCCGCGCGCGCTCCTCCGGAATCACCAAGCTCGCTTTGGGCGCGCTGCGACTACCGACCTGCGCGCTCTGCCGCTTTGACGACGTTTCGCAACAGCGCGACGTTGGTAACGGGGCCGACGCCGCCCGGTACCGGCGTGATCGCCCCGGCGACTCTGACGGCGCTTTCAAATTCGACGTCTCCGCGCAAGACACCGTCGACGATCGTGGTTCCAACGTCAATGACGGTAGCGCCCGGCATCAAGTCGCTTCCGCGTATCAAGCCGGGAGTTCCGGATGCAACGACGACGATCTCCGCCGTCTTGACGTACGGTCGCAGATCGCCCGATTTGCTGTGAACCATGGTGACCGTTGCATCCTCTGCGAGCATCAGCAGTGCAACTGGTTTTCCCACGACAATAGATCGTCCGATCACTACGGCAGGGCGGCCTCGGAGCGGCCAGTGCGGGCTGCGTTCGAGCAGCAGCATGACCGCTGCAGGAGTTGCCGGCACGTACTCCGTTCCGCTGCCGAAGGCCAAGTGCGCCTGGTTCGTCGGATTCGTGCCGTCGACGTCTTTGTGAACCGGAATGGCATCGGCGATCTCGCGAATCCGAAGATGCGGCGGGAGCGGCTGCGCCAGCATAACGCCGTGGACGCTTGCGTCACCGTGGTGGTCTTCGAGACGCGCGCGAACCTCCGATGGCGTAGCGCGTTCGGGGAGCCGATCCACGACCACGCCGACGCCGACTCGCTCGCCGGTTCGTTCGAGGTTTCTCACGTAGGCAAGGCTCGATTCGCTCTCTCCGACGAAGACGACGACCAGTTTGGGAGCAACGCCCGTCTCGCGCAACGAGCCGATACGCGCGGTCAGCTCCGTGCGCAGATCGGCCGCTAGACTTCTTCCGTCGAGAATCAAGGCAGGCACGCCGTCGCCGTTTCGTTTGCCGAAGGATAGGAACCTCGGCATGCCGCAGTTCGGGAGACTAAATGTCGCGTTATCTCGTCTGGGCGGTCGCGGCGGTGACGTTGGCGATCGCTCTTTTCGTGCTGTGGCCCTTCGTTTCGCCGACAGTGCATTCGAACGGGCCTGAGGGTTTGGCGGGCGAAACGGCGCCGGTCTATAGCTTGCGCGACGATCGTGGAGCCGTCGTCTCTCTCGACCGGTACCGCGGACACGTCGTTGTGATGAACCTATGGGCTTCATGGTGTCCGCCGTGCCGCGCAGAGATGCCCGATCTTCAGCGGCTGGCAAATGCATATGCCGGGAGCGGGCTCTCCATCGTCGGCGTTAACGAAGGAGAGTCACCGCAGCGCGCCCGCACCTTTGCCGATTCGCTGGGCATTCATTTCCCGATTTGGATCGACAGCGGTCAGCAGTACGGTCGCACGTACGCGGCGCTCGGATTACCGACGACCGTTATTCTCGATCGCCGGGGAGCGGTGGTGCACGGTTACGACGGCGCGCTCACTTTCGCGCAAATGGAGTCGGCGGTCGGGCCGCTGGTCCGGACGCATTGAGCGGATTGCTCGTGGCCGCGCTGGTCGTCGTTAGTGCGATCGCTTTCGAGATTCTGCTTCCGGGGCAAGCGGTCTTTCATGCCGGATGGTACAACGTTGCGCTCGGCGCGGTAGTCGTGGTTGCACTTATCGCCGGACGGCGGCTCTTTCGCCGAGCGAACTCGCCGCGTGCGCGGATTGCCGTTGCTGCGCTTGCACTCGGTGCGGCAGTCGCCGGATTCGCGGGCATCGCGAGCGGATTGCTGGCACCCGATAATCAAACCGTCATCGGCGCGCCCGGAGCGCGGGTCGCCGTGGAATCGCTCGGCGTTCTCGCCTTTCCACTCACGTCGTCCGACGCCCGGACGAGCGGCTCGGTCACACTCGTGCGCCGGCTCGGAGCACCAATCGCGATCGGAGAGCATCCCCGCGACGCAGGTAACTTCATCCTGCGGACGATCTCGCGCAGTGTCGCTTACGTCGAAGCGCGCGATCTACGAGGGAATCGCTTGACGATCACTCAACCGGAAGGCGCGGCGTTTCTATCGCCCGTGCTGCTGCTCGAACACCGTCAAACGATCGCCGGGATAGATCTTCCTTTCGATTCGTTCAACGTTCCGGCGGCGCGGCGAGTCGTCAAAGCCGTCGTGTTCACTCCAGCGCAGGCCGCGATGTTGCTGCACGGCGGCGCGAACGCCGGCGAGGCGGCCGTCCTCTTTGCGGTTGATGACGAGAACGAACGGCCGCTGCCGCACGCGATTGCGCTGAGCGCGGGAGGGCGAGCTGCGCGTGCCGGCGGCCTCTCGTTGCGAGCGGTCGTCGCCGGGTATCCGGCGGTCGAAGTCGTCGCGGCTCCCAATCTCGTCGCGACGGTCTTCGGGACGCTGCTGGTTATTGCCGGCATAATTGCTCTACTCACCGGCAACGATCGCGCGAACGTTTCGCAGCACGATGCTGCCCTGCGACAGCTCGACGCCCTTGGGCGGTAAGACGTAGATCGCCGTCAACCGCGTCGCCTGCGTATCGATCGGAAACCGCACCGCAACGCGTCGCCAACCCGGTTCGCCGAGCTGCGTCGCGTCGAGCAGAACGTCCTCGTTGATTTCGTTGCGCACCGAAACGCGCACGCGTCCTTCGCTTCCGTCGTCTTGCACGTCGAATGCAACTCCGATCGTCCCAGGCGGCAGTGGAACGTCGCCTTGGGCGTAGGCGGCGCGCTCGCCGTTTCCAAAGGCGAACGTTAGCCGTACGCAGCTTTGACAGCCGGCGTTCTTGATGACCTGGCCCGCTCCGCCTCGGCGTGCCGTCAAAAAGTAGGCGCGGTCGGCAAACGGTAAGGCCACCTCATGCGAGCCGACCGTCACGCGCGTGCTCGCTACGGTCGTACCAATTCGCACGGAGACCGTCGCGTCACGCGAGCTTGCATGAAATCGGCCCGCCGCGTCTATCGTTCCGGTGGTGGCGGTCCAGTGCAGGACGGCCGGGAGCGCCAGCGCGTACCCACGAGCGTCATAGGCGCGCGCTTGCAAGCCGATCGTCGCATTTGGATCTACGTTCGCCGGCGTGGGCGCGATCTTGCTGCGCGCCGGCGCGCCGTCGACTTCGATCGGAACGTCGCCGGTTAATCCATCATCGCGCAGAATCAAGTGGCCGCTGCCGGGAGCGAGTGCGATGAATCTCCCGTCGCGAAAGAGACCGATCCTCGAAGGCAAAACGGTTGCGCTCGGCACCCGGTTGGTTGCCGCCACGTGATACGCGGCATCGACGGCGGCGACACGCAGTGGTATCTCCGCCCCACTGATCGCGCGCACGACTCCAGGTCGAGCGACCAGCTTCACGGCCGGCCCTACCGGGGCCGTGCTATAGACGAAGAGTCCGTCGGCAACGGGACGTTCCTTACCGTCCGATGGCGAGTTTGCAACGCCGGCGTCGGCGTCGCCTAAGCGGCGAACGACAAGCGTAGAAGATCCGCCGCCGTCGAACAGCAAGCCTTCGGTCGCGCCGAGCGAGCGCATCAGCGCGGAAAACTCTCGACGGGTGACGCCGACGCTCACCTCCGGCTGTCTGCCGTCGACCTCGATCAGAAAGAGCCGGCCGTCGGGAGCGATTGCGGCTCCTGAAGAGGGCGTGCGTTTCGAGTTCTCCTCGGGATATGGCGCGTCGGGATCGTCGTACCATTGCCCGTTGTGAAGAATCAATGCGCCGCCGCCAACCGCGGCGGCTATAGAGGCGAGCCCAAAGGGCGTGAGATCTCCGCTCGCGGTCACGGTCGAATTGACGTCGGGAACGCCCACGACGCCGTAGTCGCTCGGCCCGATCGCTACATAATAGCCGGGCGGTTGCGGACTGAGATTATCGACCACGCCGGTCACGCGATAACTTGTCAACGGAGGAGCACCCTCGGTTGGCGTGAGTGAGACGAGCGTGACGTTCTCCTGCGGGCCTATTCGACCGTAAGCCGGGGTCAGCAGCGAGAGCCCACCCTCCGGACGCGGCATACCGTCGATGGCGTCAAGCGGCATCGTGCGCTCGGCAATAACGATCTGTCCCTCGAAGGAAAACTCGGCGACGTGCGGCCACCCGTCTCGCGTGATCGCCAGGGCGTAGCGCTTGTACGGAAGCTGCAGCAGCGTGCCGTTGCGCACGACCATGTTGACGGGCCGATTCGTGTTGCCGATGTCGAAGAAATCGGCGTTGATCCCCACGACGGCACGCGTGCGGCGGGCCATCGAGCCGATCGTTTCGCCGCGCGATACGAGCGAGTCGTTTGCTAAGACGGAGTCGAGCCGTACGTCGCTTCGATGCGGCTCCACGACGATGACGTGAACGGAGATCGGGCCGCTTACCGTTTCGAGCTGATAGTCGGCATATGCGACTCCCGGTGCAACGCTCTCTACCGACGGCGCCTGTTCGACGATTTGCGGAAACGGCGCGCTCGGATCTATGCGAGCGGGCAGCTGGCTCGAACGCGCCGGCGTTAGCGTGGCGACGAAAACGATGAAAAGACCGACGATCGCGGATCTCATTTTGGATGCCATACTGCGACGGCGAGCGGATAACTTCCGGTCGCAAACGGAGCGCTCGCAGCGCGGTGCAGCGTGCGAGCGTCAAACGCGTCGATCTCATTTGCGCCGGCGCAAGGGACGTAGAGGCGCCGGCTCGCCTCATCGAAGGCGGGCTTCCAGGGCGTCGAGCAAGTTGACAACGGCGACCGTTTCGGACGCAGCGTGCGCGCGTCCAAAACGTCGATTTGGTCGGTGCTTTCGTCCGTCACGAAGAGCGTCTGCGTAGCCGAGTCGAGCACGACGCCGATGGGGAAAGCCAGATTTTCGCTGCGCGCGATCACCCGCGGCGTCGGCGTCTTCAGCCCGAGGGCGACGGCCGAGCCGGGTGCGCCAAAAAGCGAGCCGGTACTCTCGTTTGAAATCGCGTAGAGCACCGTGCCATCGGAGGATAATGCGAGTGAGAAGACGCGGCTGACGGCACGGAACTTGCGCACGACGCGCATCGACCGCGCGTCGACTTCGGTGACCGTTCCATCATTTGCATTAGCCACGTAAACGAGCTGACGCCGCTCATCGACGGCAAGTCCCTCGGCGGTCGCTCCCGTAGTTACGCGCGCCACGCTTCGATCGACGCTTATGCGCGTCAGCGCTCCGTCGCCGTTCACGTCGCGGTCGGTGACGAAGACGGCACGCGTCGCGCGATCGATCGCGACTTCGTCCCCGAGCACGACCCCGTCGATGCGACCGACGCTCCACGGCGCGAGGGTCCCCAGGGTCAGCGCGCTGCCCTCAGTGTCGGGGACCGCTATTTTACCGAGTGGGTCTACCGCGACGTCGCCGGGAGTCCCGCCGGTGGCGAGTACCCCGAGCACCGAGAAATCGCGTGCGCGATGAAAGATGACGCCGTCATCGTAAGAGGCGACGACGATCAGGCCTTCCTTCGTTGAAGGCGGCGGCGCGATGCGCACTCTCGTCGCTGCTAAGCCTGCCTCGTTGCCTGCGACGATCAGCGCGCTCCCGACGCCGGAATTGGGAGGGACCTCGTAGCGGCCGCCCGGCGCGATCCGTCCGGGCCCGAGCACTACTGCTTGGTAGGGCGGTAAGAAGCCATCGATCCGTAATGGTATCGTGCTGCCGGGGAAGTACGGCCAGGCCGCCACCTCGATTCTTCCAGTCGCCCGCTGCCGGTTCGGAGCGCGCGCCGCGGCAGCGTTCAGTGCGAGCAACGCAGCAAGTAGCAATGCCAGAGAGCGGAGTCGTTTCACTTCAGGGTTCGAGCAGCCCGAGCGGCACGAAACGGTTTGTCAGCGCGGAGGCTCATCGAGAATCCTCGCGACGCGCTCGAGCCCTTCGCGCACGTCGCTCCCCGGTGCGACCGTCGTCTCCGCCGTTTTCCGCGGATCGAGCGAAAAGCTCGCGATCCGGTACTCGTCAAACGTGCCGGCAACGATCGCACCGTCGGGATCGACGGCGAACGCACGTCGCGTCGAGCGATCGAAGACGACGACGTAGAGACGCAGCTCGAGCGCTCGAGCGCGCGCGATGCGCTCCGACCAGGGCGCACCGATCCCGGTCGTCCAGCAGACCAGCGAATAGCCGGCGCGACTGAAAGAGACAAGCCCCGCTGGATCGAGAACGCGTTCGTCGTCGGCCGATGCTACCGGGAGCACGCGGTCGAGCGCCGCGAGCCGCTCCCCATCGTCCGGCGAGAGGGCGCAGACGTCGTCAAGCAGCTCGATCCGCTCGTCTATGTCGTCCGGAAGCGGATCGAACGAGATCGCAAGGCGCAGCGGCCGATCGAACCCGGATTTGCGAGCCTTTACTTCTCCAAGCGAAGTTCGACGCGGAAGTGCGTCGCGCAATACAATGGATGCAACTAGCGTTTGCGGTTCGCGCTCGCTCGCGAGCGCGACGATCTCTCCACAGGAATCGACGATTTGACTCTTCCCGCAGTACGCGACCATGCCGAGCTCGCTGCCGCACTTGTTTGCGGCGACGAACGGCACGCCGTTTTCGAAGGCGCGGACGCGAGCGAGCAGATCGGCTTGAACGTTCTCAAGCGCTGCCGGGTTGCGCCCGCTCGTCACCCAAGCAGTCGGCATCACCAATGCGTTGGCACCGCGGTCGACGAGTGCACGTGCGATCGTGGGGAGTCGCCCATCGGCGCAGACCAGCACGCCAAGCGCACCGATCGCCGTTGCGACCGGTTCGATTCGTTCGCCCGGCGTGAACCAGCGGCGGTCGAAGTGCCATAAGAAAAGCTTGTCGGCGCGTCCCACGAGCGAGCCATCGGCATCAATGACGAATGCGCCGTTTCGAAGCCCAGTGTCGGTTGATACGGCAGCGCCCGTCACGATCACCGTGTGCGTCGCAAGAGCGACATCGCGCAGCCGTTCGATCGCGCGGGCGATCGCGCTCTCCTCCGCAAGCCGCGAGCCGCCGAGGACGTAAGCGGGAAACGTGGATTCGGGCAGCACGACCAAGTCGGCGCGGGATGCCGCTTCGCTCGCTGCCTCTATTATGCGATCGAGCGTCATCGGAAAGTCATCGCGGTCGTGCGCTCGAAGCTGCACTGCCGCTGCGCGAACGGAGGCAATCATGCTGGCGACTGGTTCGCGGCTCGAAAAGGTATGCCCTTACGCGCGCGTCGAGGAGGCCGCCAGCGCTCGATTGCAAAAGATTTGCTTCCCAGAGGGCTACACCGCTACGAGGCGAGCCCGAAGGAGATGTTACCACACGTGAAACGCATGCTACCGACGTCGCTGCTTGCGCTGCTTGTCGTAAGTATTGGTTTACTCGCGGCCATGCCGCAATCCGCCGCGGCTCCAACCGCTTCACCGAAGCCATCTGCGAGCCCCTCGAAGAAGAAGGATGTTTGCGGCGCGACCAAGAGCAAATGGGCCCATCTTCAGTGCGAGGAGTATAACGACTCCGCGCCCGGCGACGAATATTTTGGTCGGATGAAGATCAGCTATCTCGGCATCGATAACACGTATAAAGACGGCGCTATCAGCGCCGGCGCCTACACAACCGACCCCAGGCTTATCGCGAAACTCGACTTTGCCACGGAAGCGCTGCGCAAATGGGCGGCAAAATATCCAAACGATCCGCAACTCGCGAGATCCTATTTCCTCGGCGTTATTACGCTGCGCAAGGTCTACACCCAAGGCGAGCAGCAAACGGCGTGGGAATTCACCCAGATCCTCATCAGCAAGTACGGTAACACGTACTACGGCAAGACGATGAAGTCGGCCGTCGCTCAAGGCTACACCGAACATTGGTTTGCGTTAGCGCAGCTCTGTCCGACGCCGCTGCCGACCGGGATGATGCCCGAAACGACGCCGGTCGCGACTCCGACGGCCTCGCCGGCTCCGGGCCATCCGGCGATCGAACTGATCACGTCGCCATGCGTACAACCGTCGCCGCAAGAGGTCGACACGCCGGAGGCGTCCGCGAGTCCGGCTCACAGACCGTCGCCATAACGAAAGCCCCTGCGTTCTGCAGGGGCTTTCGAGTTTCCGCGTGGTCGCGCGCGAGGGTTACCAGTGACTGATCTTCAGACCGATACCCGCGTACGGACCGCTTAGAGAGAACCCGATCGGAGCTGCACTCTGATTATAGCCGCGGTCACCCAAGAATCCGGCCTCGAAGAAGACCGGGACTCCGGGCAACGAGTAGCTGACTCCGATGTCGTATTTCAGAATGTCATACCCGACCTTAAACGTGCATCCGCCTCCGTTCGGGTTTCCGCACGCGAGCGGGGTGCTCGAGTAGTTGCCGTTGACGCCGAAATAGTAGACCGCGCTTCCGTAGAATGAGAAGTCGCGATCCAGATCGGGCAGCTTTTCTAGCCCGACACCGGCACCCTCCATGTTTGGATAACCGTAGTTGTTACCCCACGCCATGTATCCGCCAACCAGATAGATGCGTGGCTTGAGGATGCGAATGCCGAGTCGCGCGTCAAAGTCGAAGTTGCGGCCGATGAATGCCGCAACACTTGACGAGCCGAGGCCACCGATCGTGGTGACGAAGCACCCCGGATCGCTGGCACCGCCGCAGTTATGTTGCCAGTTCCATTGGCGATAGTCGACCTCGACCATGAACGGAAGGCTCATGAGCGGGGCTTCGACCACACCGTGGATCCGGTACGAGAAGCCGCCGTTGTTGTTGCCGCTGTTCGCGCCGGGAACGAACTCGTTGTAGACGCGCGGCGAGATTATGTAGTCGCCGGCGACGTAGACGTCGTAGAACGGGCGAGCCGTAGGCGTCGGCGTCGCGACCGGTGGCGGTGGCGGCGGCGGCGGTGGCGGCGCGGGCGGCGGAGTCGCCGGGATGTAACGTACGACGACGAGACGGCGATCGGGTACCCACAGAACGTAGGCGCCCATCGCTTCCGAGATGACTCGGACCGGGACGAGAACGGTGCCCTGATACATTTCAGGCGGCACGTCCAACGGACGAGACTCGCCGTTAATGATCACTTCCGGCTTGCCGACGGTCACCTTGACCTCGGCGCCGGCTTTACTAACCGTTGCAGTTTGACTTCCCGCGTCCCACGACACAGTCGGGTACGGCGGGCCCATTTGCTCGAACATCGAGCGAAGCGGAATTAAAATCGTTCCACCCCGCACGAGCGCCGCTAGAACGCGGCCCCGCTTTAGGATATCCGGCTTGGAGTAAACGTGATGGTCGTTATAGAGAATCGGATACTGACCCGACGGCGGGGACCCGAAGTTCGCCGGCGGAGCAGCCGTCGAGCCCTGGTCCTGCGCAATCGCGTTGGTTCCAGTGTTGCCATGCGATGCTCCGGGCTGGGCTGCGACCGCGGTGAATCCGAGACCGACTGCTATAAGCAGGGTCAGGATTCCAGTGCTCAGTCGCTTCAATCTGTCCTCCTAGCTGTGAATTGAGCTTTGCCCCAACCGCCCTGACCCTGCGGGCCTGGTCGGTGAGTGCCTTTCGCGTCCTTTTCGGGGGCGGACGATTGCCTCCCCTGCAGTGAGAGCCTTGGAGTTTGCGGGTTTTGGCCGACTCGCTAGGTGAGCTTTTCGCGCAGTTTTGCCAAGAACTTGGCCTTTTCGATGATGTACCGCTCGTGGGTACCCTCGGCGACCGCTTCTTGCTCGTCGAAGACTTGGACCGCGAAACTCACGCGTGGCCCGTCGAGCATTACGACTTCGACCTCAGTGCGAATGATGAAGCCCACCGGAACCAGCTTCTTATGCTCGAGATCGACGTGCGTTCCGAGGGTGATCTGACCCGCCTTTAAAATCGGCTGGACGCAGTGGATCGCGGCGCTCTCAACCAACTGAACGAGCATCGAGGTGGAGAGGACGTCGACGCCCTTGTTCCCGGCCTTCTCGGCAGTCATCCACTCCTCGACGCGGCTCTGAAGACTATACGAGCGGCCGATGTCGAGTTTCGCGCTCATGCCCCCGGGAGATACGCCTTGCAGCCGACTACCTCATGCCGCGGTTCTAGGAACCTGTAGGCGCCGACGGCGGTTCTTGTGAATCAAAGGCCAACGAGCGGCGTATAAGAGACCATGAAGGACCGACTTTTGGAGAGATGCTCAGGATGACAGTCCCTTCCCTCAATTTGAAAGCGACGCTCTTGGGGCTTGCCGTGCTCGGCGCGCTCCCGCTTCTTGCCGGCTGCGGCGGGAAGGCGCCGCCTGCCACGCCACCCCTGATCGTCGACGCCTCGCCGGCGTCCCGTCAGAATATCGCGACGTATCTGCCGCTTGACGGGCAGATCGCCCCGCTCGAACAATCGACCCTCGCCTTCCAGCAGAGCGGCACGATCCTCAAGATCAACGTCAATATCGGCGACATGGTGCGCAAGGGTGAGTTGCTTGCGACCATAGATCCGCGGACGCTCCAGGCGCAGCTGGCCCAGGCACAAGCGCAAGCGGCTCAGTTTTCCGCCAGCGCGCAGGGGTCCGTGGTTGGATATCCAGTGCAGGTACAAACCAACGAGGCCGCAGTCCAGACCGCGAAGGCTTCGCTGGCGAACGCCAAGCTCGTCTTCGATCAGAACAAGCAGCTCTACAAACAGGGCTACGTCTCTCAAACAACCTTGCAGCAGTCAGAAGCGAACTACGTGCAAGCTCAACAGACGTACAACAACGCGGTCGTGGGCTTGCGGAATAACTCGGTTAGCGCGCAAAACGTCAAGGCGCAGCAAGCGCAGGCCGTCTCTGCAGCGGCGCAGGCCCAGCTGCTCGCCACGCAGCTTTCGCAAACCTATCTCTATGCGCCGTACGACGCAGTCGTAGCGAATCGCCTGGTCGATCCCGGCGCATTTGCCTCTCCATCGCAGCCGGTTCTCCAGGTTGCGCGCGTCGACAAGGTATGGATCAACGTCAACGTGCCGGACGAAGATCTGCCCTACGTTCACCCTGGAATCTTTGTTACGTACCAGTCGAACTCGTTGCCGGGACATACGTTTAGCGGTCCGGTGCAAACGGTGAACTTGGTTCCGACGGCCGGCACGCTATCATATCTCGCGCGCCTGCAGGTGCAGAACCCCGGCTTCGTTTTGCGGGGCGGCATGCTCGTTACCGTGACGGTGACCAAGGCTCGCGCCGCCAATGCGGTGGTCGTACCGCGCAGCGCAGTGGCCCAGACGCCGAGCGGCAGCAACGTCGTTTACATCGTCGCCGACAACAAGGCACAGGCCGTTCCGGTGCGCGTCGGCGTCCAAACGGACACGTTGTCGCAAGTCATCAGTCCGCGGATTGCGCCGGGAACGATGGTGGTAACGACCCGGCCTGACGCGCTCAAAGATGGAAGCGTCGTTGCCGTGAGCAATGGGAACGCGCCGCCGGCCTCGAACGGCACGCACTGAGAATGACGAGAAGCAAGCTTTCCGCGCGAGCGTTCGTCGCCGCACTCGCGCTAGGTACCCTTGTGACCACGGTGGCTCGTGCGCAAAGCGCGCCGTATCCCGGCGGTCAAGTCCCCGGCGTGCAGATGCCGTCGCCGATGCCGCAACCAACGATCAGCGGCACGCCGCTGCCCTATCCCGCATATGGAACTCCGGCGCCCGACGTCGAGCAGCTCACACCAAAGAAGGGCGTACCGCAGTCGATTTCACTCGCCGACGCGATCCGGATCGGCGTCGCGCTTTCGCCGACCTTTGCTTCGCAGAACGCGGCGTGGTATGCGATTCACGCGAAGTACACCTCGGAAAAACAAGCCCTCTATCCTGGGATCAGCGCCAACGCCCAAGCCGGCAGCGAGTACAACAATGGAACGACGAGCAGTTCCTCGTTCGGACCGCGCCCGTCGAGCAGCCCGATATCGGGGCCGAGCCCTGCGGCGGCGTTCGGGCTCGCCACGCCGGCGCCGTACTCCCAGTCGAGCGTCACGAACGAGTCCGCCACGATCACGGTCACGCAGTTGATCTACGACGGCGGACACACGATCGCCGGGATCCGCTCGGCGAAGGAAGCCGACATCGCCGGACGCGCGACGCTACTGCGTCAACTTCAAACGCTGGCGCTGAACGTCGCCAACGCGTACTATGCAGTCCTTGAAAACAATGCGACGGTAACGGCCGATGCGCAGCTCGTACACGAGTTCGAGGTCAACGAATCCTCGGTCGCCGCGCAGATTCGTAACGGCGCTGCCGCTCGGTCGGATATTGCCGCGGCGCAGTTTCAGACCGCCCAAGCGCGCGGAAATCTCGTCACGGCACAGGGTGCGGCGATCGGCTCGCAGGCAACGTTTGCAACCACGCTCGGTCTCGACGCGGACGCGATGGTCGTGCCAAAGCAGCTTATGGCCCAACCCGCGGCGCCGAATCCAAGCTACACAACTTCACTCAAGCGCGCGTTGATCATGCGTCCCGATTATATTGCGGCCGCTTACACCGTGCAGTCCAATCAGGAGAACCTCCGCTTTACAAAGCTCGCCCGCTTCCCGACGCTCGCGGCAGCGGCGAGCGACGGCGTCGCGAGGCAATTCCTCGACTGTTTCTCCACGACCGTGACGGATAACAAAGGCATTGTCACTCCGGTCTCTGCGTGCCCGGCAGCTCCGCCTAGCTGGTCCAACACGAAGACGCTGGGCCTCAGCCTTAATATTCCCATCTACGACCAAGGCGTTACGAACTTCAACATCGCGCAGGCCGCCTCGCAGCTCGATCAGGCGATAGCTTCGTTCAACCTGACCAGGCTAACGGTAGAATCCGACGTTCGCTCGGCGTTGGCGACCTTGATCTCGTCGCGCGCGTCGCTGGTGCAGGCACGGTCCGAGCTCACCTCTGCGCAAGTCTCACTCGACGCTACGCAGGCGCAATATCGAGTCGGCGCGACCACGATTCTCAACGTGGTAACGGCTGAGGCTAATCTTTCGACTGCGCAATCGGGTTACATTACCGCGCTCTACGGCGTGCAGACCGCCGAGCAAAACTACCTGTACGCAATGGGCATCAGCGACGTCCAAATTTAGGGATCGGCCGGGCCTAGGGCGACGAACTCCCAGCACATGATTCCTCGGGCGTCCGAAACGCCGGCGACGATTTCGGATTCCGTCAACGCTGCGATCCTCGCAATCTCGGAGGACCGTCTGACGGGCTTTCAGACCGATCCTTTCGGAGAGATCGCGCAACGCAGCGGCATTCCCGTCGAGACCGTCATCGAGCGCGTCGTTGCAATGCTCGAGGTGGGCACGATCCGGCGCGTTCGCCAGACGCTGCTCTCGACGAGTCTGGCGAGCGGCGCGCTCTGCGCGTGGGAGGTTGCGCCGGAACGGCTCGATGCGGCCTTCGAGTATATGTTTAGGGAGGATCCGTTCTCCGGGCACGTCGTCATTCGCACCACCGATGCAGTCACGTCGGGCAGCAGCTACCGGCTTTGGACGACGCTGAAAGTGCCGCAGGGGTTTTCGCTGCAAAAACACGCCGACTGGTTGCGCCGGCACGTCGGCGCCGAGCGCTTCCGGTTGATGCCGGCGAAGATGCTCTTCACTCTCGGCGTCGGGCATGTCCGCCGCCGTGGCCTGGAACCAGGAGCTCGCGCCAGCGAGCCGGCGCGTCCACTCGAGGCCGCGGTCGTGAAACTCTCCGAACTCGAGTGGCGCGTCCTAACGGCGCTCAAGCGCGAGTTTTCACCGCGCGAGATCGCGCGCGACCTTTGGCGACCGCGTGCGCTCGAAGCCGGCGTCGAATTCGAAACCTTCGTCTCGGTGGCTCGAGAGCTCGAACGGCGAGGCGCGATCGGCCGCTTCTCGACCTTCCTCGAGCACGTGAAGCCGACCGCCGGTAACGAACGCGCGACGCGCTATAATGCGCTCTTTCACTGGGCCGTTGCGCCCGGGCGTGAGGTCGAGGCCGGCTGCGAGGTAGGTCGCCACTATGTCGTAACCCACGCCTACTGGCGCGAAGGTGGCCCCGAGTTCCGTAACGTCAACGTCATGGCGGTCGCCCACGGCATGGAAAAGCCCGCCGTGTTGGCACATAAGGCCGCAATCGACGCGCACTTGCGGGAAGCCGGCATCGATTTTGCATATACAAACGTCTTCTGGGGCGGCCGTAGCGAGATCAAGCCGTCCGAGATCGTGCCAGCCGCGTATGGCGAGTTCTGTGCGGCTCACGGAATCGACCCGGAAACGATGCACGCCGGCGACGGCGAGGAAGGAGCGTCCGCTTGAAGCGAGGAGCCCGTCGTGCTGTCGCGGCGCTCGCCGCCGCATGCGCGCTTGGCGGCTGCTCGAAGGTGAGCAACGGCGCGACGAGCGTTGGTTCCAATAGTTGGACGATTCCGGGGGTGCTGCGCTTCTCCGAGTTCTCCGATCCGAAAAATCTCAACCCCATGCTCAACTCGGCGACGCCGACGCTCGATCTTTCAATGTTCATTTTCTCTTGGACGGTGCGGTACGACGCCAACGGTCGCCCGGTTCCGGATGCAATCACCGAACTCCCGACTGTGGCCAACGGCGACGTGAGCAAAGATGGCTTGGCGCTGAAGTACAAGCTTCGCCCGAACATCAAATGGCAAGATGGGCAGCCGTTGACCTGTAACGATCTCAAGTTCACGTGGCAGGTCGTGATGAACACGCACAATAACGTCATTACGACCGACGGCTACAAAGACATCGGCAGCATCGACTGCAGCGATCCGCACGTCGCTGTCGTTCACATGAAGAGACTCTACGCTCCGTTCTTGCAGCAACTCTGGAGCGTGAACGGCAACGCACCGATACTACCGGAACACCTGCTCGCAAAATACAACGACGACAAGGGGTCGTTCAACACCGCGCCCTACAACTCTCTGCCGATCGGGAGCGGCCCGTTCAAAGTCGTCGCGTGGAATCGCGGACAGGATGTTCGTATGGTCGCCAATCCGGACTTCTACCTCGGGCGGCCGAAGCTGAAGGAAGTGATCTATAAGATTCTTCCCGACGAGAATACTGCGGTGACGCAGCTTCAAACGCACGAGTTGGATATGCTGGCGCTGGGAACCGGCCTCAAGTGGCCGGAGTACGCGGCGCTGGCAGCCGATCCGCGCAATGGATTGAAAGCGATTCGAGTCGACGCCTTCGCCTGGGAGCACATCGACTTCAATTTAAGGCATCCGATCGTCGGCGACGTACGGGTGCGCCGGGCGCTCGCGTATGCGACGGATCGGGGCGAAATCATCAATAAGGTCGCGCACGGCTCGGCCATTCCGGCGAATACGGATCAGCAGCCTCACTACTCGTGGGCGTACACCGACGATATCGTGCACTATCCGTTCGATCCCGCCAAGGCCAAGGCGCTGCTCGACGCCGAGGGCTGGAAGGTGGGACCGGACGGCATAAGGATAAAGAACGGTCAGCGTCTCGAATTCACGCTGAGCACGCAAACCGAGTCAACGATCGGAAAGGCGAACGAAACGGTCCTCCAGCGGCAGTGGCGTGACGTCGGTGCGCAGGCCGACGTCAAGAATTATCCCACCAGCCAGTTCTTCGACAACTCAACGAACGGAATTCTGGAAGGGGGGCACTACGACGTCGCGCTCTTTAGCTGGATCGGCGCCGCCGACCCCGACGACAGCGCGATCTACTCGGGCGCCAACCTGGCGCCGCATGGGCAAAACGCGATGTTCTGGACGAATCGCGCGGCAACCGACGCGATGACCGACGCCCTCAAGACGATCGATCAGGCGCGCAGGAAACGCGACTACACTATCGTTCAGCAGCAGCTTGCACTCGACGTGCCGACGATCATCCTCTTCTTTCAGCGTTTTCCGTTCGTCTACAACAGCGACCTGAAGGGATTCGATCCGTCACCGGTCATTACGGCTTTCTGGGATCCTTGGAACTACTCGATTTAGGGAGCGGCGAGAAATGAAAAAAGAGTCTGTACACCTAGTTATCCTTTTCGCCGCGCTGGCGGCGTTGTGCTCGTGCAGCAAGACGGGAACGGTGGCTGGGTCAGGCGGCCGCGTCAACGCTTGGACGCAGCCGCACGTACTGCGTTTTGCCGATGCCGGAGACGTCAACACGCTCAACCCGCATCTCGGCCAGTTCGCCGATGTCGGCTATCTATCGTCAATGACAATGGCCTGGCTGGTAAAGTGGGACTTGCACAACCGCGCCTATCCGGAGCTTGCAACGCAGGTGCCGGATCAAGAGAACGGCGGCGTGAGCAGAGACGGATTGACGATCACGTATCACCTGCGCAGGGGCGTGCGGTGGTCGGACGGCGCGCCGTTCAATGCCGACGACGTCGTTTTCTCGACGCAGGTCGTGCTCAATCCCGCTAATAACGAGATCGGTCGGCTCGGATGGGATCAAATCACGAAAATCGACGAGCCGGATAAGTACACCGTCGTCTATCATATGAGAAAGCCGTACTCGCCGTTTCTCGAGACGTTCTTTTCAAGCGCCGGAGCCAATCCATGCGTTCTCCCCAAACACCTGCTGGCGCAATATCCCAACATCAATCACGTTCCGTACAACTCGCTGCCGGTCGGAATCGGACCTTTCAAATACGAGCGGTGGGATCGTTCGCAAGACGTCGTCCTCGTCCCCAACCCGCTCTACTGGCGCGGCCAACCAAAACTGAAGCAGATCGTCTACAAGATCGTTCCCGACCGCAATACGGTGCTCTCCCAGTTGCAGGCGCACGAGCTCGATCTGTGGCCGACCACCCCGGGTGCCTATCTCGCGCGCGTGCAGGCGATTCCGGGCGTCTCGGTTCTGCGACAAGCGGGCTATTACTTCGGTCACATCGACTTCAATACGACCCGCCCGCGCGTTCGCGACCCAATCGTCCGCGAAGCGTTGCGGATGGCGGTCGATCGCCGCACGCTTCGGGACAAGATCGGCCGCGGCGTCGGGATCCTCCAGGAAGTCACGACGCCGCCTACCGCGCCCTATGCCGTGACCTCTATTCCGATGGCCCCGTTCGACATCGCGCGCGCCAATGCGCTCCTTGACCGAGACGGCTGGAGTCGCGGCCCCGACGGCATTCGTCAGAAAAACGGCGTGCGGCTTTCGCTTGACTTCGCCACCTCGGCCGGGACGCCGGATGCCGACGAGATGATCGAGTTGATTCGTTCGACCTGGAAACAAATCGGGGTAGACATCACCGTCCGCCACTATCCGCCCAACCTGATGTTCGCGCCGACCGCGGACGGTGGCATCATCTATTCGAACGATAAGTGGGACGTGGTGACGTTTCAATGGTCGAATGAGGCGATCGGCGACTACTCGCCGATCTATTCGTGCAAATCGTTGCCGCCGAACGGCCAAAACAACATACGTTGGTGCAATCCACGCGCGCAAGCCGCGATCGATGCGCTCTTCGGTCACTTTCAGCAGGCGCAGCGCAATGCCGACGTTCTCGTCGTTCAACAGGAGCTCGACAGGGACGCCCCGACGATCGTGACGACTCTGCGCGAAGACGTCTACGGCCACAACTCGGACTTGAAGAACTTTCATCCCAACGCAATCACGCCGTTCGACAACGTGATGGATCTCGATATATAGCGTAGGCAAGAAGGGCGCAGCCGAGCAGCGATAGCGCGCGTAGCAGCGCCCAAGCCGGAACCGGCGCGAGCAATCCGCTCGCGCCCTGCTCGGCGGACCAGATGTCCGCGACCGATGCGCCGAGTGGCGCGTGAAAGGCACCGAGCAGACCGGGCCAGACCGGTAACGGATTCCGAGTCGCCAGCCAGGCTGCGACGATGAAAATTATCGCGAATGCGGGCATGACGACGAGCGCGCTACGCAGCTGCGATCGATGCCCAAGAGCGCCGAACGCAGCGAACGCCGCCATCGCGAGCAACGCGCTCTGCGCGACGCCGGTCGGCCGCTGCGCGAGGCCGAGCCAGTCGACGCATACCAACAGCATGCCCGCGAGCGCGAGCGCTCGGCTCGTTTCGCGCGTTCGAAGCGCGCACCAAATCGCGGCCGGATAGGCAACGATGAGATCGTGTTCGTGAACGAACCCGGCGACGAACGGTACCAAGGCCGAAAATGCCGCGAAGCGCGCGAAAGGGTTGTCGACGCGGCGCGCGATCTGCACTGCGGCCGCGATCGCAAGAACGGCGACGGCGGCGTCGACGAACCCTGCGGCTCCGGGCGTCGTTCCGAGGCCGCGAGCGATCGAGAACGCGGTAATCTGGATTGCCGAGAATCGTTCAGCGAATCCGTGCGCGGCGATGACGCGGGCGTATGCGAGCGGCCACCCGTAGCCGTAGTAGAGCAAACCGAGCGCGTAAGTAATCGCCACGGCGAGGAGAAGGCTGAGCGCAACGCGGACGCGTTGAAGCTGACCAAGTAGCCCGAGCGCGAGGTTCGGCTGCGCGAACGCAACGCAAGCCGAGATCGTTGCGACGAGCAGCGACCGTTCGGCAGTGATTGCGACCAGCGCCGCTCCGAGAAAGGCCGGCAGCGCAACCTGTCCGAGTGCCAGGTCGCTGGTGATCGGACCGAATCCGATCGCAACCGCAAGCGCTGCCAGAAAAGGCGCCACGCCGAGCGTCGCTTCGCCGGCGTAGAGCACGGCTGCGACCAGCCCAAAAAGACTCGCCACCAGAATCGTCGACCAGCAGGCCGCGGCGATCCTGTAGGGCAGCCGCGCGAAAAGGTTCCATACGGCTAAGGTGGCGGGCGGATTGACGAACGGCAAAATCTCGTCGCGCGCGCGATCGACTCCCGCGACGACGCGTTCGGCCTTCCAAATCGCTCGGCCGTACGGATCGTCGTGCGCGATCCACGCCGAGCCGGCCGACCAGTAGGCCTCGAAGTCACGCAAAAATGGTCCCGGCTGGGGCGCAGGACGCGCGGCAAGGAGCGCGACGGCAATGCACGTCCACGCAATGGCGAGCAGACCGGTGCGCTTCACCAACCGAACGAGCCGCTCGCCTGCGGCGTCGCGATGACGTGCGACTGCGCCATCACGAAGAAGAGGCCAAGCACCGTCGCAAGATACCAGAGACTGACCCGAACGCGCGCGTTCAACGTCATGTTCGCAGCGCGGGGATCGACCTGACCTCTCCACGCAGCGGCCATCGCCGGCACCCCGAGAACGCCGATGATGACGACGAAGAGCACCGGAACATGCATGAATATTGCGAAGGCCACGAAGATCAGGAATCCGGCAAACCACAACGGCGGCCAGATCGCGCCGATGATTCGTCCGCCGTCGAACGGGGGCACCGGAATCATATTGAAAAGATTCAAGAAAGCCGAGAGATCCGCAAGAGCAAACCAGAAGCGGTCTTGCTTGATGTCGCCGATTGCATAGCAGACTGTGGCGAGTCCCAAGCCGACGAGCGGCCCGGCAAGGGCGATGTACGCGTCTTGCTCGAGATCCGCCGGAACCGCCCCGACGGTGAACGCGCCGAGCAGCGGAACGAAAGCGGGTAGACGCGCCGGCAGACCGTAGGCGCGAAACGCGAAGTAGTGTCCGAGCTCGTGCGCGAGCAAGAGCAGCATCAGGACGACTGCCAGCTTCCAGCCGAAGATCACCACGTAGATCCAGAGTGAGAGCAGGAAAGTCCAACTGACGGCGAACAGCTTCGCTCCGAAGAGTAAGAGAAACTTGAACTTGAGCGCGAATGCTACGACAGCGGCGAGAAGCGCGCCGATGCCGCTGCGGCGCCGCACCGTCTTCGGTGGCTCGGGTTTTGGCTCGGTCGGCGGGAGGTATTCCACGCAACCCTCTTCAACCGCATTGCGTGCCGGTCATCGTGATCGTCGGCGGCGGTTTTGCAGGGATTTCGGTCGCCCTGCGGCTCGAACGGCGGCTGCGGCCCGACGAGGCGGAGATCGTTCTGCTGAGCCGCGAGAACTACACCCTATTTACTCCGATGCTGCCGGAGGTGACCTCGGGCGAACTGGAAGTGCGCCACGTCGTTACGCCGATCCGCGCGCAGGTGCACCGCAGCAGGTTCGTCCTAGCTGACGTTGACGAACTCGACGTCGTCAATCGCACCCTAAAGTATCATCACGTCCTCACGCGCAGGAACGTCGTACAACCCTACGACCACGTCGTGCTGGCGCTGGGCTCGTCTACCTCCGACTTCGGACTCCCCGGCATCGCCGAATACACCTGGTCGTTGAAGACCCTGGGGGATGCCGATGCGCTGCGCAACCACTTGGTCTGGCTGCTCGAACTTGCGGACACGATCGATGACGACGTTCGGCGTGACCGGTTGCTGCGGCTCGTCGTCGTCGGCGGAGGCTTCACCGGAGTCGAAACGGCCGGCGAAGTCGTCGAGCTCTTCCGCAGCGTGATGCGATTCTACAAACGCTTGCAGGCGGATCGCGTGCGGGTCGTCCTTGTCGAGGCCGGGCCGACGCTGCTCGCCGGTCTTCCGGCAAAGATGGGTCAGTACTCGCGTCGCGTACTCGAGCAGCGCGGCGTTGAAGTGCTTACCGGGGACGGCGTCACCGGCGCCGACGAGCACGGTTTGATGCTGCAGAGTGGTCGGCGCATCGAGAGCGAAACGATCGTTTGGAGCGCAGGCGTCAAACCGTCGCCGACGATTGCGAAAGAGCCTGCGCTGCCGAAGACAAAGCGGGGTGCGATCGAAACGGGGCGCGATATGAGCGTGCCGGGATTCAACGGGGTGTGGGCCTTGGGCGATTGCGCTTCGATTCCTGACGGCGAGGGTGGGCGCTATCCGATGACGGCGCAGCACGCGATTCGGGAAGGCCCGCAGCTCGCCGACAACCTCGTCGCGGTCTTGCGCGGCGAGCCACCCAAGCCGTTCGTCTACCGAACGCTCGGAATGATGGCAGCGTTAGGAGGGCGCAAAGCCGTCGCGCAACTTCCAGGTAATCGCGTCATCACGGGATTCGTTGCGTGGTTCTTCTGGCGCACCTACTATTTATTTCGGCTGCCGGGACTAGATCGAAAGCTGCGCGTCGCCTTCGACTGGACGCTCGATTTGCTTTTTCCGCGCGACATCGCTGAGTTGCGCTTTGAGGAACGAGAAGAGGACGTTCGATCGGGGACCGGGAGCTAGGCGGGAGGACGACCCGAAGAGAAAGCGCCCGGCGCGCAGAATACCCGTTGGATGCTTCGCGAACCGATCGAACGCCTGATCCGAGATCCCAAAGAGTTCACGCGCGAGGTGAGCTTCCCGGATCCGGCGCAAATTCGTATCTACGACGAGACGCTGCGCGACGGCGAACAGATGCCGGGTGTCTGTTACACGCCGGCGCAGAAGCTGGAGATCGCCACGGTCTTAGCCGGGGTTGGCGTTCACGTGATGAGCGTCGGCTTCCCGGCCGCGTCGGAAGGTGACCGCCGCACGCTGCAGCTTGTCATGGAGGCGAAACGCCGCGGCCAGCTCGGCGACGTCGAGATCGTCGTGATGTGCCGCAGCAATCGCGGCGATATCGACGTGACCGTCAAGACGCTGCGCGACGCCGGAGTCGAGCCACGCGAGGTGACGTTCTTCATCTTTACCAGCGGAAGCGATCTCCACCTGAAATACAAGATCGGCAAAACGCTGCTGCGGTATGAGGGGCGGGAGGAGCGAGAATGGCTCGATTTGCCGCTCTCATTCTATCGCGACGCAAACATCCGCTTACAGTGCGATGCGATTGCGCACGCGCGCGGATGCGGAATCGAGCGAATCGAATTCGGTGCGGAGGACGGAAGCCGCGGCGACGTCGACTACTTCATCGAATATTTCAAAGCCGGCCTAAACGCAGGCGGTACTCGTCCAGCGTGGCCGGACACGGTCGGCACGCTGACGCCCGAAGCGACGCGCTGGTATTGCTCGCGCATCGTCGAAGCGTTGCCCGAGGGGTTGCCGATCGTCGCGCACCTGCACAACGACTATGGACTCGGCACGATCAACGCGATAACGGCGACGTCGTGCGGCTTCAAAGTCATCTCGGTGACGGCGAACGGATACGGCGAGCGTGCCGGTAACGTGAAGCTCCACGAGTTCGTCGTCGCGCTGCGCGTGCTCTATGGGATCGAGCTGCCGGGTTTCAAGTACGGCAAGTTGCGCGAGCTGGCGCGCTTCATGGAGCGTATGAGCGGCATTCCGCTGCAGCAGCATGAGCCGATCGTTGGTGCGAAAGTCTTCGCGCACGAATCGGGGATTCACACCCAGGCAATGCTGATCGATCACCGCATGTACGAAGCGGTCCCTGGAGAGCTGGTCGGCGGACGGACGAGCTGGGTCTTCGGCAAACATACGGGAGCCGCACTGGTCGAAGATACGCTGCGACGGCAGCGCGAACGCTTGGTGCGCGCCGGAGTCGAGCCGACGACGGAGCTGGCACATCGCGTTACCGACGAAGTGAAACGCCTGCGCGAAGAGCGCGCTGCGTCGAGCAAGAGCGAAGAGGCGATCGAACTTTACGAAGTTGCAATGCGTCGGCTCTCACTCAACGAAGAAGACGTCGTCGAAATCGCCATCGCCTTAGGAACCCCCGCCAAAGCCTCATAGCGTTTTTCACCCCGTGTCATCCTGAGCCCTTCGACTCGCTCCGCTCGCTCAGGATAAACTACGCGCGAAGCGCGCAGTCGAAGGACGCGCTCACTTCGTTCCTTGTCATCCTGAGCCTGTCGAAGGATGACTTTGCTACTGCGCTCGCACCGCGCCGAGCGCGTTACATACTGCATCGGGGCTGGTCGTCGCGCGCGTCCTGCGCGCTTTTGCTCATCCGCGCTCGCGCCACCCGCTAAGGACAATTATGGCCTCCTGCCAATGACGCTCGCGTCGGAAGCCCCTCTCCAGTACGTACCGCACTCGTCGCTAGCAACATCGAGCTAAGAACACGTACCCCAAGATAAATTCGCCGAAGCCGAATATGACGAAGGCAAGTGCGGTAAGCGCCCACAAAACGTACGGGCGTACTTGCCTGTGCCCGGTAAACTGCCAATAAAGTAAGACCGTAAAGATCGCCGCCCCGAACGCCATGCTCGCCGACACCGGCCAGAATCGAAGACCTGAAATAACTTGTGCTGGTCCCTATGCCTGGCTGCCGAGCCGCCAGGTGGCGACGAAGGCTTTGAAGACGACCGGAAAGCTATCGTGCGTAAAGCGTACGCTGCGCGCGCCGGTACGCTCGAAGCCGGGAATCGTTGCAACCAAGTGCGCTTGGGCGGCGGCAACGAGTTGCACGTCGAGCGTAAGCGGCGGCTCGAACCGATAGAGCTTGGCCTGCGGTGCGTCTCGCACTGCCTCTTTGGCGGCCCGGCGGATGGCGCGCTGCGCGGCTGCCGGCGTCATCGAGTTGGCGGCGAAATTACCGATCGACTCCTTGACCGCCACGCCGCGGACCCAAGACATCTGGGCTTGCACGCCTTCGACGGTCATTCGGTCGCCGCTGACGAGCAAGAGCGGAACGCCGTAGCAGCCCAGCAAGCCCGCGTTGATGGTCGCCTCACTGCACCGGATCCCGTTAATGCGGACCTCATAGATGACCGACGGCGTGTACGTGTGGCACAAAACGGCGTCGGCATCGCCGGCCGCGCCATGGTATCCGACGAAGAATGCGCCGCCAAAGCCGCCGTCGCCGTCTTGCACCATCGAGAACGGTTTGCGGTTGCCGAAGATGATGCGCACGTCGGGGGGCAGCTCGTCGAGAAGGAGGTTACGCATTGGTCCGTGCGAGTCGTTGACGAGCACCTCGGTCGCGCCGCCGGCGCGCGCCCCCTCGATCGCGCCGGCCACCTCTTGCGTGTAATATCGGCGAAAGATTTCAAAATCGCGGTGGGGCGTGCGAGCGTCGACCTGCTGCCAAGAACAGACGCCGGCGACGCCCTCCATGTCGCTCGAGATGTACAACCTCATGCGGTGGGATCGGCGGCGGCGGCGATGCGCGTCGCGGCGATGAAGGCCCGGAGCAGCAGCGGGTACTGGTCGCACGCAAAGCGGACCGTGCGGCCGCCGATTCGATCGAAGCCCGGCATGAGCTCGATGAACTCGGCGTGTTCGACGCCGGCGGTTTCGATGGTTAGCTCGAACGGAGGATCGAAAACGAATGGTTTTGCTTTGGCGATGCGTCCCATGGCCTCGCGCGCGCCGGCATGGATCGCCTCGCGCGCCGCTTGCGGCGTCAGTGAAGTTACCGCCGAGAACCCGATAGCGTCTTTTACGACAACGCCGACTGCCCACGGCATCGCACGCGCAGCTTCCTCGACGATGACGCTATCGCCGGTGACGAGCACGACCGGAATACCGTGACTTCCGGCCAACGCAGCGTTGAGCAGTGCCTCGCTGCACGGAATGCCGTTGACCGCGACGGAGTAGATCGATCCGCTGAATGTGTGCGAGAGCGTCGCGCAATCGCCGGCCTTGGCGTGGTACCCGGTGAAGAATACCGCATCGGCCGGTGCGTCGAAGCCTTGCATCATGCTCCAGGGCTTGGGAGCGCCCGAGATCACCCGAAGGTAGTCGTCGCCGGGTAGTTCGTCGAGGAGCAAATTACGCATCGACCAGTGCGAGTCGTTGACGACGACTTCGCGCGCGCCGCCCTCACGCGCGCCCTCGATGGCAGCCCGAACCTCGCCGGTCATATAGCGCCGGAAGATCGGATATTCGTGGTCGTCGCCCGGATCGCACTGCTTCCAAGAACAGACGCCGGCTGTCCCTTCCATGTCGCACGAAATGTAGATATTCATGCGGGTTACTCTCGCAGAGCGTCCTGCGCTTGCGCGAGACCCGTTTGGGCCGCGACGTTGTGCGGATTGGCGCGCAGCGCGCGGCGGTAGAGCGGAATCGCGTCTGCAAACTTATTTGCCGCCAGATACATGTCGGCGAGCTGTGTAATCGCGACGTCGTCGTTGGGATGCGCGGCGATCCGCGCGCGCAGCGTCTGCAGCTGCGCGACGACCGGCGCCGGGGGGCCGCCTTCGACCGCGTTTTGCGATCCTTGGGACTCGAGCTTCGCATTCGTCGCCTGCTGCGCGGTCTTTCCGAAGACCGAGCCGGTGACTCCGAATCCAACCGATACGAGATACGCCATTACGCAAAGAAAGACCGCCGCTACGATCGCGACGATCGGGACGTACATCCGCGGGGGCAGACCGCTAGGACCGTTCTCCGGCACGATGGTTTCGTTGGACGAACATGGAAGTAAATCTTGCGTGATCTCGAACGCATTGCCGACCGAGGCCGACCTGCAGTTGCTCTTTGCGCGGCTGAACTACGAGTTCTTCAACGGCGAAGCGCCCGATTGCAGAATCCGCTATAACGAGCGCTTCTCGAACGCGGCCGGGCGCACTACGTATGGCAAGCAACCCCTTACGATCGAGCTTTCGCCCAGGCACTTCCGGAAATATCCCGAAGCGCTGACCGAGACGCTCCTGCACGAGATGATTCATGCTTGGTGCTACGCGAAGTTTCGAGATACCGGACACGGTTCGCGGTTTAAACGTAAGCTGCGCGAGTGCGGCCTCAGCTCGATCTACCACGAACTCGGCAACGTCGCTCCGCTCAACGAGTCGAACAAAAGGTTCATCCTGCGATGCGAGCGCTGCGCATTCGAAGTGCTTCGGCGGGGACGCCCGCGGCGGCCCTCGAGCTGCCCGCGCTGCAACAAACGTCGCTTTGACGAACGCTATCCGCTCGCGGTCTACGAGATCGTCGAGATGCGCGCCGCCGGAACGACTTTTGACGGAATCCAAGCCGCCCGGAAAGGCCGCGACCGGTGACGAACCTTGAGGCGATGCGTACCGAGAGCGATTCCATGGGTAAGATCGACGTCCCGGCCGACAAATACTACGGCGCCCAAACGGCCCGATCGCTCGTTCACTTCGACATCGGCGATGGCACGTGGCCGCGCGACGTCATGCCGCAGCAAGTTATCAGGGCGATGGCCGTGCTGAAGAAGGCAGCGGCGATCGTCAACCACGATCTTGGTGAGCTCGATGCCGCGACGATGCGCTTGATCGTGCGCGCTGCAGATGAACTCGTCAAGGGCAAACTCGACGCTCACTTTCCGCTGCGCGTCTGGCAGACGGGTTCGGGTACGCAGACGAACATGAACGTCAACGAGGTCATCTCGAATCGCGCCATCGAGCTGGCGGGCGGAGAGATGGGCTCGAAAAAGCCGGTCCACCCCAACGATCACGTCAACATGTCGCAGTCGTCAAACGATACGTTTCCGACCGCGATGCATGTAGCGGCCGCGCAATCGATGGCCGAGATGCTACCGGCGGTGGAGGCGTTGCGCGACGCACTCCACGCAAAAGCCAAGGGATGGTCCCACATCGTCAAGGTCGGACGCACGCACCTGCAAGACGCGACCCCGATCACGCTCGAGCAGGAGTTCTCAGGTTACGTTACTCAGCTGGATCGCGCGATAAGAGCTTGCAAGGAGGCGTTGAATCCGCTCTACGATCTAGCGATCGGCGGTACCGCCGTCGGCACTGGACTCAACGCCCATCCCGAGTTCGGCGAGCGCACTGCGGCGAAGATCGCCGAGCTAACCGGTCTCCCTTTCCGCTCGCATCCAAATAAGTTCACCGCGCTTGCCTCGCACGACGATTTTGTCTTTGCTTCGGGCGCTCTCAAGATGCTCGCGGCCGCACTAATGAAGATCGCCAATGACATCCGGTGGCTTGCCTCGGGTCCGCGAGCCGGCATCGGCGAGCTGATTTTGCCCGAGAACGAGCCGGGTAGCTCGATCATGCCGGGCAAGGTGAATCCTACGCAGTCGGAAGCGATGACGATGGTGTGCGTTCAAGTCTACGGTAACGACTTGGCGATCGGTTTCGGCGCGTCGCAAGGAAACTTCGAGCTGAATGTTTTCAACCCGGTAATCATCTACAACTTTCTGCACTCGACGAGGCTGCTGCGCGACGCCTGCACGATGTTCCGCGAGCACGCCGTCGAAGGGCTCCAAGCGAACGAAGAGCAGATCCGCAAGTATCTGGAAGAATCGCTGATGGTCGTCACCGCGCTCTCGCCAAAGATCGGCTACGACAAGGCCGCCGAGATTGCTAAAAAGGCGCACCACGAGAAGACCACGCTCAAAAAGGCTGCGCTCTCGCTCGGACACGTGAGCGAAGAAGATTACGATCGCATCGTCGTCCCTCGCAAAATGACCTCTCCAAATTAATTGCCAGGTTCGGGCTTTAACGAGGCTGGTGAGAAGCCTATAGCTGTCGCCATATCAACGTAACCGCCGCGGTTACGAGTGCGATCGCCACGACGATCAAGAGCTGCGGCGACCGCAACCGTAACGAAAGGCGCGCGCCGATTGGGCCCCCGAGCAAGCCGCCGGCGACGAGCGGCAGCACGTCGCGGCCGACGATGTCGCGCTGCAAGACGTGAACGACGAGGCCGACCGGCGACGTCAGCAAGATCGCGAAATGCGAGGTAGCGCTAATTGCATGTACGGGCAGCTCGGAAAAGTAGAGGAAGGTCGGCACTAAGATGATGCCGCCGCCCAGTCCGAAGAGGCTCGAAAAAATACCGACGATGAAACCAAGGCCCAACGCGGCGCGATATGACATCCCCTTGATTTGCGTTACTCGCTCCTGCTCCACGCGGCCGGCCATCCGTCGCTCCGCATTCCAGGCCATGTCGACCGCCACCGCGACGAGCAGAACCGCGAGAATAGTATCGAAAAGCCGTGCCGAGATATGAAACGAAGCGATCGCGCCGAGCACCCCACCGGGCAGGCCGCCGGCCGCGATAAGCCACCCGATCTTCAGGTGAACGCGGCGCTGCAGCAGGTAGGTGAAGGCGCCGCTCGCGCTGTTGGCGACGATCAGAACGAGCGACGTCCCAGCGGCGTAAGCGGGCGAAAATCCTAAGAAGATGCGCAGAATGGGAACTAGGATGAAGCCGCCGCCTAACCCGACCATCGAGCCGAAGACGCTCGCTACGAATGCGGCGCCGAAGAGCTCGAGCGCTAAGCGCACGTCGCGCTAAGAAGATACCGGCGTACGAGTGTGTTAGCCCGCCCGCCCGAGGTAACGGCGGTCGCGGGTATCGATGCGAATAACATCTCCGCTTTCGACAAAAAGCGGGACCGCAACCGTCGCGCCGGTTTCCAGCTTGGCCGGCTTCGTGGCGTTGGTCGCCGTGTCGCCCTTGAATCCTGGATCGGTTTCGACGATCCGCAGTTCGACGTGGGCCGGCAGGTCAATGCCGATCGCCGCGCCATCGTGTAACTGAACGTCTACGACCATGCCGTCCTTCAAGAAATCGGCGGGATCGCCGATAAGATCGCGTTGGAGCGTGACGTTCTCGAAGCTCTCCTGATCCATGAAATGGTAGCCGTCGGCGTCGTTGTAAAGCATCTGCATCTGTCGATTGTCCACGATGGCGCGCTCGAGCTTCTCGCCGGCCCGGAAAGTCCGCTCCAGCGTCGTTCCGGTCTTGACGTTCTTCATGCGCGTCCGGACGAACGCCGATCCTTTTCCGGGTTTGACGTGAAGGAACTCGATGACGGTCCAAAGCTGGCCGTCGACGACGATGGTTACGCCGTTGCGAAGATCGTTTGACGAAATCATGCGTTCCCCACAGTACGGGCTACGACGAGCTAAGCCCTGGCAGGACGCGGCGGAGGCTGGTTACGCGCGCGGTCGCGAGAGGCGAATCGGCCCTTCGGTTCCGGCGCGCACGCGACGAATGTTTTCGCGGTGCATTACCAGGATTAAGACGGCCGAAAAAACTCCGTAGAGCGCTTCGGGCAGCGAACGGGTAAAGAACCAAATTGCAAACGGTGCGAGCGCGCTGCCGAGCATCGAGCCGACGGAGGAATAGCGGGTGAGCGCGGCTCCCGCGAGCCATCCGCCGGCCACCACCAGCCCGGCGGGCCAGCTCATCGCAAAGATCGCTCCAAAAGAGGTCGCGACTCCCTTACCGCCCTTGAATCGAAGCCACGGTGAAAAACAATGGCCGAGCACCGCGCCCGTTGCGACGAGGGCGGCGATGATCTGGGCGGTAGGCGGCCAGCCCTCCATATCGAGCCGGTCCCGAAAGAAAACGAGCGCCCACAGCGTCGGTGCGAAACCCTTGAGGACATCGAGCAAAAGGACGGCGATGGCGCCGGTTTTGCCCAAGGTTCGTAGCGCGTTCATCGCGCCGATGTTCCCAGAACCTTGATTGCGAATGTCGGTGTGATAGAAGAGCCGTCCGATGAGATAACCGAACGGAATCGACCCGATGAGGAAGGCACCGACGAAAGCCGCGATCGGGATTGCGATCAGGAACAAGAGCAGAACGATCGCTGTTGACTCTGGAAGACCGACATCGCTCACGAGCGCTCCTCGTCCCTTGTACGCGGGCGAAACTGGAGCGTCAAGGGAACGCCTTGAAAATCGAAGTGCTGCCGCAGTGTATTTTCCAAAAAGCGTTTGTAATGCGGTTGCACCAGATCGGGATCGTTGCAGTGAAAGACGAAGAGCGGCGGATGCGTCCCGGGTTGAGCGGCGTAGTAAATCCGCAAAACCTTGCCCGCGTGGCCCGGCGGCGGATGGGCGAGAACCGCCCGGCGAACGATGCTGTTGAGCTGGGGGGTCGGAATGCGGCGATCGAGGTTTGCGGCAACTTCGCTGACGACCGGCATGAGGCTGCCCAAACGACGGCCCGTCTTTGCCGAGAGAAACGTGATCGGCGCGAAGCCGGCAAACGGAATCAGTTCGCGCACGACCCCCGCCAACTCGTTCTGGCTGAACTCTCCTGCCTGCTCGCGGACGACGTCCCACTTGTTACCGACGATGATGAGCCCCTTGCGCTCTTCGAGCGCGATGCCGGCGAGCCGGCGATCTTGAGCCATGATGCCGGTCATTGCATCGAAGACGAGCAGGGCGATATCGCATCGGGAAATCGCCCCCAGCGATCGCAAGGCGGCGTAGTACTCGATTGCCCCATGTGCTTCGGGTTTCTTGCGTACGCCCGCGGTGTCCACCAGACGAAAGGGTCGGCCCTGCCATGCGAACGCGGCGTCGATCGCGTCGCGCGTCGTGCCGGGGCTCTGCGACACGAGGGTGCGTTCTTCGCCGAGAAGCGCGTTGACAAGCGAGCTCTTTCCCACGTTGGGACGGCCGATCACCGCCAATGCGAGCTCACCGTCGACTTGCGCGTTACTTACCTGCGGCGGTAAGAGTTCGACGATGCGATCGAGCAGATCGCCGGTACCCTCGCCGTGGATCGCCGAAACCGCGACGGGTTCGCCGAAACCGAGACCGCCGAACTCGGCCACGACGGAGGCCGCAGCATTCGGTGCCTCGGCTTTATTGGCCGCCAGCACAATTGGTCTGCGTTTGCGACGCAGGATGCCCGCGACGTCGTCGTCGAGCGGATGAAGTCCGGTCTGGGCGTCGACGACCATGAGAATGACGTCGGATTCGTCGGCGGCAGCTTCGGCTTGCCGCCGCGTCGCGTCGGCAAGCTCCACGCCGTGCGCCATATCGGCGTCCGAATCGATGCCGGCCGTATCGACTAGGCTAAAGATCGAGCCGCGCCAATCGCAGAGAGCGTAGAGCCGATCGCGGGTAACTCCCGGGGTATCTTCGACGATGGCGAGCCGGCGGCCGATCAGACGGTTGAAGAGCGCGCTCTTGCCGACGTTCGGCCGTCCCACGATTGCGACCGTCGCCGGGTGGAGCATTCCGTTCATTTCGCGAAAGGCGTTCTTCGAGCATGCCCAGCGTCTACATCGAGACTTTCGGCTGTCAGATGAACGAAGCCGATTCCCGGTACATTGCCGAACGTGCGGTCGCGGCCGGTTACACCGTCGCCTCCGCGCCGGAAGAAGCCGACGTCGTTGTCCTCAATACCTGCACGGTGCGCGACAGCGCCGAACGGCGCGCTTACGGACGGATGAATCACCTCAAGGCGCTCAAGAGCTCCGAGCGCGCAGTGCGTTTGATCGTAACCGGATGTTTGGCCGAGCAGGACCGGGACCGAATGCGCCAGCGAGCGCCCCACGTCGACGCGGTTTTCGGGACTCGGGAACTGGTGCAGCTCGGCGATCAGCTCGCGGCCTGGCAGCCCGCCCTTCGACAGGGTCGGGGTGACAAAGCTGACGATGCTACGGATAATATGCTGCATTTCGCGCTGGGTGGCACACCGGATGGGTTGCCGAATGCTTTCTCGCACCTGCGCGCCTTCGTTACCGTGCAACGCGGCTGTTCGTACTATTGTACGTTCTGCATCGTGCCGCAGGTACGTGGACGTTTCGATCACCGTCCCCAGGCTGCCATCATCGAGGAAGTGCGGGGTCGCGTCGCTTCAGGAGCTCGTGAGATCATGCTCGTCGGCCAAACGGTCAATGCGTGGCGCGATCCGGCAGACGGATCGGATTTCGGCGAACTCTGCAGGGCGATTTCGCGCCTTCCGGGCCTCGAGCGCCTGACGTTTATCTCGCCGCATCCGAAGGATTTCCGCGAAAAGATCCTCGACGACCTCGCTGCGGTCCCACAGCTCAATCCGCGGATCCATCTCCCGCTCCAATCGGGAAGCGACGCGATGTTGCGGCGAATGAACCGCAAGTATACGCTGGCGCAGTTCCAACAGGTCGTCAAGTCGATTCGCAGCCGTTTTCCGGAGTGCGCGATCACGACCGACATCATCGTCGGCTTCCCCGGAGAAACCGAGGACGATTTCGAAGCGACGCTCCGATACGTCGAGAGCGGAGTCTTCGCGAACGCCTTTACGTTCATCTATTCGATCCGGCGAGGGACGCCCGCCGCAAGTTGGGAACAGGTGCCTCGAGAGACGGCCCTCGCGCGCTTTACGCGCGTGGTCGATGCGCAAAACCGCGTGACCCGCGAGTATCACGAAGCGAAGGTCGGTCGAATCGTGCGCGCTTTGATTGCGGGCGATTCCAAAAAAGACGCCAGCCGGCTCACAGCCAAAACGCCGGACAACGTGACGATCGTTGCGCCTAAGCCGCCCGACTATTCAGATGCGGCTATTGGAGATGCGCGTGCGTACGCTCGAACGCCGTGGCTCGACATCGCGATAGAGACCGCCCACGTCTGGGGATGCGCGGGAAGCGTCGTCGCGCGAGCCGAGCGGTACTCGATGTAGCCATCGGCGTGGCTAAGTTCTCGCCGATGTTGGAGCAGTACTTTGGGATGAAGGCGAAGCATCCCGAAGCGATTCTGCTCTCGCGGATCGGCGATTTCTACGAAGCCTACGGCGAAGACGCCGAGACGATCGCGCGCACGCTGCAAATCGCACTGACGAGCAAGGAGGCCGGAGCCGGTCAGCGGGTCGCGATGGCGGGCGTGCCGCACCACGCGCTAGCCGGATATCTCGCGCGGCTCGTCCAGCAGCGATTCATCGTTGCTCTGGCCGAGCAGCTCGAAGTTCCGCAACCTAACCGTCTCGTGCGCCGCGAGGTCGTACGCTTAGTAACGCCCGGCACGCTGATCGAGGAGCAGCTTCTCGACGGCAAACAGAATAACTATCTCGCTGCGGTGGCTGCGGTTGGCGAGACGCTCGCGCTCGCTCATGCCGACGTTTCGACGAGCTTTACCGCCGCCACAGCGCTCGCCGGGGATGACGCGTACGACGAGCTCTTGGCCGAACTGGCACGAATCGGACCCGCCGAAATCGTTGCCGACGTCCCGGCCGACCTGCGTGCCGTCATCGCAACCGCGGTCGAGTCGATGGGTGTGCGCCTTGCAACGCCGAGTCTGGGCGTAGTCGAAGTGTGCACCCGCGAGACGTTCGCAGGTTTCTCGATCGACGAATCGCTGGCGATCCACCGGGCCCTCGAAGCGCTCGCGGCGTTCGTCGCCCGCACCGGCGTCACCAACGGCGAACGTCGACGCGACGTTCCGACGCTTTACCGCCGGCACCAGTTCTTGGTGCTCGACCCCGCGACGCGCAAACATCTCGAACTGACCCGTGCGCAGGGACAGAATCCGCGAGCGACGCTCCTGGCGACGCTGGATGCGTGCGAGACCTCGATGGGATCGCGAATGCTTGCACGCTGGATACTGGCGCCGCTCGTGGATCGAGCGGCCATCGCGGTTCGTCAAGACGGTGTCGAAGCGCTCTTTGCCGAGCATGCTCGACGCGAGGCTATCCGTGAGATCCTCAAGGGCGCGTTCGACCTCGAGCGGATCGCCCAAAAGGTTCGTTTTCGCCGCGCGACCCCGCGCGATCTGGGTTCGCTGCGCCGCACGCTCGAAATCCTCCGACCGCTGCGCGCGGCCGCGTTGACGGCATTCGCGTCCCTGCTGGAACGCATCGCCGATTTCGGCGACGTGCTCGACGACGTACGGCGCACGCTCGTCGACGAGCCCCCCGCTCAGATCGGCGATGGAGGCGCGATTCGGCCGGAGGCCGACGCCGAGCTTGCGGAGTGCGTTGCCCTTCGCACGGACGCCCGTTCGAAACTCTCCGAGCTGGAACAGCGCGAACGTGAACGGACCGGCATCAAGACGCTCAAAGTGAAGTACGCCAGCCCGTTCGGTTACGCGATCGAGGTCAGCCGAAGCTATAGCGGTACGCTGCCCCCCGAGTACGTGCGAAAGCAAACGCTGACGAGTGGGGAGCGTTACGTTACACCCGAGTTAAAGGAACTCGAGCTCGCCATTTCTACCGCGCAGGCGCGGCAAGAGCGGCTCGAGCACCGGCTCTTCGAGGCGTTGCTCGAACGCGTCGCCGAGCGCACCGAAGAACTCGGAGAGGCGGCCCGCGCGATCGCCGAGATCGACGTGCTGACATCGCTCGCGCAATGCGCGGCCGAGCGCGGCTACGTGCGCCCAACCTTCGTCGAACAGAGCGTCGTCTCGATCGAGGAAGGCCGTCACCCGGTTATGGAAGCCGTTCTGCACGCAAGGTTCGTACCCAACGATCTGGATCTGCACGTCGGCGACCGTCGCTTCGTGCTCTTGACGGGGCCGAACATGGGCGGCAAGTCCACCTATTTACGACAAAGCGGGCTTCTCGCCATCATGGCGCAGATCGGCTCTTTCGTGCCGGCAAAAAAAATGGAACTCGGCGTCATCGATCGGATCTTTACGCGGATCGGTGCAGGCGACGATCTCGCTTCGGGACAGTCTACATTCTATCTTGAGATGGCCGAAGCGGCAAATATCTTACGGCGTAGCACCGACCGCTCGTTGCTCTTGATCGACGAGGTCGGACGTGGCACCGGCACCATGGACGGACTCGCAATCGCCCAAGCGATCTGCGAGTTCCTGCTGGGGCTCGAAGCGCAGGCTCCGCTCGTGCTCTTTGCAACGCACTTCCACGAGCTATGCGCGCTCAGCGAACATTGGAGCTTGGTAGCAAACTATCACATCACCGCGGTGGAGAACACCGCGCGCGGAGGCGCGCCGGTCTTTTCGCATCGCGTTCAGCCCGGCAGCTCGTCGCGCTCCTTCGGAATAGAGGTTGCGCGCATGGCCGGATTACCGGATGCGGTCGTCGAGCGGGCGCAAGAGATCGCCGACGCCTTGGCGGGACAGGCCGACGTCGAAGCGAGGGTTCCGCTTCGAAAGAGACTCTCCAAACGTGCGCCGCCGGAGCGTCAGTTGCCGTTGCTATCCTGAGCCGCCGCCGAGCATTCTGCGAAGGGATGGCTCGCGAGGCGACGGAAGGGCGGCAGGGACTTTCATGTTGCACAAATGGTGGTTTCGTAGCCTGGCGATCGTGATTGCGGTGGGCGCGTCGCTCGCAGCCGCTTTCTTGCTTCTCCACGGGCCGCTCCGTCAGCAGATCGTCGCGCAGACCGCTCAGCGTTCCTTCGGTCGGTTAAAGCTGAATCTGCTAATTCTCGGTTATCAAGCCGATGAGGCGACGACCGACACGATCATCGTCGCGCACCTCGACGTTGGGCGCCGCACCGCGACGCTGGTATCGATCCCGCGCGATACGTGGGTTTCCGTCCCGAGAGCCGGCTTTACCAAGATCAATGCGGCGTTTGCGTTTGGCGGAGCGCACGTCACCGCAAAGGTCGCGAGCAAACTCTTAGGCGGAATTCCGATCGACGCCATCGTGGCGTTGCAACCGGAAGGCGCGGCAGCGCTGGTGAACGCGATGGGAGGTTTGGACGTCAACGTCGACGAGGCGATGGATTACGACGACAATAACGGCGGCCTGCACGTCCACCTTCAGAAGGGGCGGCAACATCTCACCGGCAGCCAAGTGGCCGGATACGTCCGGTTTCGCCACGACCTCGCCTCCGATTTCGGCCGCGTGAGGCGGCAGCAGCAGGTGCTTAAACTGATCATGAATCAATTGAGCGAACCGCAGAACTGGGCGAAGCTGCCGGCGATCATGAAGCTCGCGCGCAAGCAGGTCAATACAACGCTCTCCAACGCACAGCTCGTTTCGCTTTTGACCGTCTATCGGAACGTACCGGACGAGAACGTACGTTCCTTTACGTTGCCTAGCAAGCTGGGTTGGGTCGGCGATGCCTCGGTAGTATTTGCCGATCCGCGTTGGGCGAAGCTTATCGGCACGGTCCTCTTCGGGCATCGGGATCCACCGCAGGACGAGGTGCTGGTTGCAAACGCAACCGGCAATCTCGAACTCGACCGAACGATCGTCGGCGCGTTGCGCGGGGCCGGCTGGAACGTACCGACCTTCGTCGACACGAAAGTAAAACGCACGAGCGAGGTCGTCGGCAGCTCGCAGGCAGCTTTCTCTCTTGCGAAGGCGTTCGCGACGGCGCTTCGGCCGGGAACCAAAACGGCGCTGGTGCTCGGTGCCGATCTAGCCCCGGATACGGAGTGATCGCGGTGCGGGCGAAACGAGGCTAGCCGAACGACGGAAAAATGATCTGCACGGTAAAGAAGAGCGTCAGCGTGCCTACGATAGCGACAGTCGCCCAGGCGATCAGGTTGAATGCGAGGTTATTCGTCCATGCGCCCATCAATCGCTTATTATTGATGAGCAGCAATATGAGTACGAGAACGATCGGTAAGAGCGTGCCATTGAACACCTGCGAATAAAAGATGATGGCGAGCAGCGGCGCGCCCGGCGAGATGACGATGGCGGCGCCGATCACGATGAGAGCTAGATACAATGAATAAAAGATCGGCGCGTCGCGAAAGCGGTGGTCAACACCTCGCTCGAACCCGAAGGCCTCACAAACGTAATAGGCCGTAGAGAGCGGCAGAATCGAGGCAGTAAAGACCGCGGCGTTAAGCAATCCTAGCGCGAAGAGCAATGCGGCAAACTTCCCTGCAAGCGGCTGCAGCGCGACGGCGACGTCGCCGACGTCCTTGACGACGATTGGATGTACGGCGTGAAGGTTGTGGACGTAGATCGTCGCGGCGCACGAAACGATGATAAAGTACGCGATGACGCTCGCCCAGATTCCGCCGGTTGCCACGTCGATTCTAGAATACGGGTAATCGTCTTCACGGACTCCTTTGTCCACAACGGCAGCCTGGATGTAGAATTGCATCCACGGCGAGATGGTCGTTCCGATGACCGCAACGATCATCAGCACGTAGGCCTTCGACGGGCTAAAGTGAGGAACGATGGTCTGACGCAGCACGTCGTTCCAGTTTGGGTGCACTAGGAAGGCGCTGACGATGTAGGCCACATAAGCGAAACATAAGACAAAGAAGATGCGCTCGAGGCTCTTCGCGGTTCCCCGCGTAACGGTGAGAAAAACGAAAATCGCCGCGCCCAACACCATTGCTATTTTGAACGCTTCGGCATTTGGAACTTGTAGATAGCCTCCGAAGATCGGCGCCGACGAGGCCACGCCTGCGAATTCGGTAGCGGTGTTTCCGACGTCGCTGAGCACGAAGAGAAGAAGACACCAAAAGGTTACCTTGACTCCGAAGTTCTCTCGAATCAGGTCGGCTAAGCCTTTTCCAGTGATCGCACCCATCCGCGCGCACATCTCCTGCACGACGATCATTGCGATCGCCATCGGAATCAGCAGCCAGAGGAGCGAATATCCGAACTGGGCCCCTGCCTGCGAATAGGTTAAGATGCCGCCGACGTCGTTGTCGGCATTGGCGGTGATGATGCCGGGCCCGAGGATGGATAAAAACATGACGACCGAACGCCAAACGTTCGGGCGGGCAACGCGCCTGGGGGAAGCCGACGCCATATTCCGCTCGTCGTCTCTCGCCGCTAACTGACGAGGGCTCGCCAAAAGCTAAAGGTTCGGCTTGAATCCTGACCCTGATTTGCGCGAAGCGAATCGTCGTGGATCGCTTCCCTCGCGAGCCGGCCTCGGCCGAGAATGCCGACCAGAAATGCCAGTACCTTCTTCATGACACGTATCTCCCGTTTTAGAAATCAGCCGCGCGCAACCAACGAGCGCAGCAGCAAGCGAACTCGCTTACCGCGAGCCGCCCGTACGAAGTATTACTTGGCCCGTCGTCCACCGCGTTGCCTCACCCCCTTTCCGTAAAATAAAAAACTGTCGCTGCTCCTCGCAGGCCGACAGTTTGAGAAACTCCGCGCGGCGGGCCGCGCCAACTCCCTCAGTGTCGAGCTTTAGCACTGCACAACGTAACGCCCTCGCCCGCTTTCTCGTCCTGAGCGGGATGGGCCAGCCGCATTAGATTTCGCCTTGATTCGGCGGAGTCTGGTCACCCGTTGGGGTCTCTCGACCTTTCCGGGCAGCGGCATCTCTTCGTGCAGACGCCTCACCTAACGAGGAATCCTTAACCAGGATACTCCGGCCCGAGGCTTTGTCAACCCCAAGCCGCGAACTGCTCGTCGTGGCGAACATTCGCGAACTCGATGCAACGACGATCGGACAAATCGCCGCCGGCGAGATTATCGATCGTCCGGCGTCGGTGGTAAAAGAACTCGTTGAGAACGCCATCGACGCGGGTGCAAGCCGCATCACCGTCAACGTCGAACGCGGTGGGCTCGATCTCATCGAAGTTATCGACGACGGAGCGGGAATTGCCGCGGGGGATTTATCGCTCGCCCTGCGACGGCATACGACCAGCAAGCTGCGAACGGCCGAGGAACTCGAATCGATTGCTTCGCTCGGCTTTCGTGGTGAGGGGTTGGCCTCCGTCGCCGTGGTCGCGCGGACGGAAATCGTTTCGCGCGAAGCGGATTGCCCGGTCGGGGCGCGGATCGACGCGCACGGCGAAAAAATCGGCGTTGTCGAACCCGCTGCGGCGCCGGTCGGCACCGGCGTGCGGGTCGCAAGGCTCTTCGAGAACGTTCCGGTCCGACGCGAGTACTTGCGTTCACCGAGCGCCGAATTCAATCGCCTTTCGGCGTGGCTCTCTACGTTTGCACTGGCCTATCCCGAGCGCACTTTCTCTTTGCGCCACAACGGCAAAGAGGTTTGGGTCATGCCGGCGAGCAGCGACGAGCGCGAGCGGCTCGCGATGGTCTTCGGACGCGAGGCCGCGCACAGCCTCATTCCGCTCGACGGCGATGCGGCGCGCATGCTCGCGGGAGGATTGCGCGGTTACGTCAGCAGCCCGGGGAACGATCGGACCGACCGAAGGATGCAGGTGCTGTTCGTCAATGGCCGGTTGTTGCGTAGCAACATTTTAGCCGGCGCCTGGACGAGCGGGTATTCGACCTTTGCGATGACGGGGCGCCATCCATATGGCGTCATCTATCTCGAACTTCCGCCCGATCACGTCGACCCAAACGTCCATCCGACCAAAAGCGACGTTCGGTTGCGTTACGGCAATCAAGTTTTCAGCGTCGTGCGCCGAGCGATCGCCGCGACGCTGAGCGATCACGCAAAAATGCGGTTTGCGCAACAGATCGGAGGCGCGCAGGCAGCCCTCTCGTTCGCGCCTCCCGGCGATGGTCCGGGCGCGGTCGCGCTCTTCGACGACTCAGCCGAGGAGGCAAGAGCCGGTGCGGGCGGCGGCCTGCGGATCGTCATGCAACTCAACCGCACGTTCGTTCTTGCCACCGATGCCGAGGCGCTGATCTTGGTCGATCAGCATGCGGCGCACGAGCGCATCGCCTACGAAGCGATCGTAGCCTCCGCGCAAAGCCGCGTTCCGAGCGAACCGTTGCTCGTTCCGCAGGTCGTCGAGCTCGATCCGGAACGCAGCGCGGTGCTCGATCGAGCGATCGAGTTCTTACGCGAAGGCGGACTCGAGATCGAGCCCTTCGGCGAGCGAACCTATCGAATCGTCGCCACGCCGGCCGGGTATGGCGCCCACGCGTTCGATATCGGCGGATTCATCGACGACTTGAGCCACGAACCCAAACAGCGCGACGTTCGCGAGCGCGTCTGGGCGTCGCTCGCCTGCCATTCGGTCACCGTTGCGGGTGAACGGCTCGAAGCCGACGAGATGCAAACGCTGGTCGAGCGGCTGCGAGCATGCGAAAACCCAATGCACTGTCCCCACGGGCGCCCTACCATGATACGCCTCGGTCACGACGACATCGCGCGCATGTTCAAACGTGTCTGAAGGGCCTAGCCTACAGGCTCCTAGCGTCCTAATCATTGCCGGCCCGACGGCCAGCGGGAAAACGGAGCTGGCGATCGCGCTGGCGCGGGAGTTTGATGCAGAGATCGTCGGCGCCGACTCCCGGCAAATCTATCGAGGTATGGAGATCGGCACCGCCGCGCCGACCCAAAAAGAACTCGACGAAGTGCCGCATCACCTGGTAGGATTTCTCGATCCGCACGAGCGCTATTCGGCGGGGCGCTACGCGGATGAAGCGATGGCCGCGCTTCGAGCGATTTGGCGGCGCGGCAAACGCGCGATCGTCGCGGGCGGCACCGGCCTCTACATTCGAGCCCTGATCGGGGGAGTGGCCCTCGCGCCGCAATACGACGAGCGGCTGCGCGGCCGTCTAGCCCGCGAAGCGCTGACTCATCCGCCGGAGTTTCTCTACGGTTGGCTGCAGCAATACGATCCGGTTCGCGCCGCCGCCTTGCAAACGAACGATACGTATCGAGTGCTGCGCGCGCTCGAGATCGCGCTCGCCGCGCCCGGGGCGAAGCTAAGGGATCAACCCCCACAGACGCTGACCAGCGAAAGCGTCCCGCATCTGCTCGTTTTTCTCGACCTGCCTCGCGAGCTCGTCGACGGGCGAATCGCTCGACGCACGGCGCAGATGATCGAGAGCGGCTTGGTGGAGGAAGCGGAGCGAGTCGGCTCCGTTGCGATTGCAGCGGATGCGGTCGGCTATCCGCAAGCATGGGCATATTTGCGCGGCTGGAGCACGAAGGTCGAGCTACGCGCGTTGCTCGAACGGGCGACGCGGCGATACGCGCGCCGCCAGCGAGCCTGGTTTCGCAGTGAGCCGTCGACGCTGTGGATCGAACCCCAAGCAGCCGGAGTCGCGGTAAGGGAAAAGCTCGGATGGTCTGCGAAGCGCGCTGGAGGGGCTTCTGATTAATCCGATGCACGTCACGAAGATGCACGGCGCACGCAACGATTTCGTCGTCGTTGACGGGCGCGCAACGCCGCTGCGCGACGTAACGTCCTTCGCCCGTTGGGCGTGCGACCGGCGCGCCGGGATCGGCGCCGATGGTGTGATTCTCCTCGAAACGTCGCAGCGGGCCGCCGTGCGCATGCGCACGATCAATGCCGACGGAAGCGAAGCCGAGATGTGCGGCAACGGCATCCGTTGCGCGGCTCGCTGGCTCGACGAATCGGGCGAGGGTGACAGCATTGCGTTCGAAACGGATGCCGGGATCGTTCGTACCGAGATCGTTGCCCGCGAACCCGAATATTTGGTTCGAGTCGCGATGGGACGCCCGCGAATCGCGTCCGGCACCCCTTTTTCGATTCCCCCCGCGACCTTCGTCGATTTGGGGAATCCGCACGTCGTCATCTTCGAAAGCAACGTTGACGCGTTCGATCTTAACGGGCTGGCGAGCGGGTATCAGAACGACCCGGCCTTCCCGAACGGCGCCAACGTGCATCTGGCCGCGCTGCTTCGGAACGGCTCGTTGCGCGTTCTTCACTGGGAGCGTGGGGTGGGGTTGACGCAGGCGTGCGGAACGGGAGCGGTGGCCTGTGCTGCAGTCGCAGTCAACAAAAAGCTCGCAGCATCGCCCGTAGAGGTCTTCGTTCCCGGGGGAAGGCTGGTCGTCGAGTTTGACGAGTCCGGAGCGGCGCATTTGATCGGCCCGGCGGTACGAGTCTTCGATACGGAGGTGAACGTTGGCGTCGCTGTCATGCCGTAGCGGAAACGCCGTTGGTTTGGCCTCTTGCGACGAAGGCGGCGCGATCTCGTACGATGCGCGGCTCGTTCCGCTTGCCGACGGCGGAATAGTGCGCGAGGCGACGCTCGACGAGTTGGTTCCCGCTCCCGATGCGACGCTGGAGATGCTCTTACCGAAGCGTCGCCCGCTTACGACGATCGGTCCGATAGCGGGGCGCACCGCGATGGCCGTCGCGTTGCCGTCAGGATACACGCGTCTGCTCTTGCCGGCGTATGCGGCGGATCGGAGCGCGCCGGCCCTGCCGCTCTTCGGCTACACATTCGCCTGCGTCGTGGACGGTCGATTACACGTCGCGGCGATGCGGACCGACGATGGGGAAGTCTGGGAACCGCGCCGCTTCGACCAAGGCGAACTCGAAGGGCTCATCGCACGGCGCCTGGCGCGCCGGCCGCAGAATCGCGTACTGCATCAGGTTGCGCTCTGCTCGCTTGAGTACGGCTGCTTTACCGCGCAGAACGTTTTCTTGCAATGCGGCGAGGCGGCATTGCCTGTTTCTCCGAAGTGTAATGCGCGTTGCATCGGTTGCATCTCCGAACAAGAACCAGACGCCGGCATCCCTTCGCCGCAAGCGCGCATCGCCGACGAGGCCGCCGCGCAAGAGCTGGCAGAGGTTGCGATCGATCATCTCGAGGGGGTCGAGGACGGGATCGTCTCGTTCGGTCAAGGCTGCGAGGGCGAACCGCTCCTGCGTTCGATCGCAATCGAGCGGACCATCGAACGAATCCGTGCCAAATGCTCGAACGGTACCGTCAACCTCAACACGAACGCAAGCCTGCCGGCGGCGCTCGAGCGCTGCATCAACGCCGGTTTGCAAGCCGTACGTATCAGTCTCAACTCGTTTCGGCCCCGCGTATATTCCGCATACTATCGACCGCAGGGATACGATCTTGCGGACGTTCTAGGATCGATTCGGATGGCGATCTCGCGCGGTCTGCGGGTGAGCTTGAACCTGCTTACCCATCCCGGCGTCACCGACGACGAAGAGGAAGTCACGGCGATGGAGGCATTTTTATCCGAGGAGTCCGTTGCGATGGTCCAAACGCGCACGCTCAACATCGATCCGGCCGTGTACTTCGAAGCGGTCGGCCGTCCGCGCACGCCGATCGGCATGCGACAGGCGATCGAGCGAATTCGCCGCCTAGCTCCGGTAGGCAATTTTACGCATACGCATTAGTGACCGCTAGCCCGTGACGATCTGGCAGATTCTGATCGTCGTCGCACTCGGCGTTGGGTACGGTCTCATCGAGCCCGGGCGCTTAACGTATGCGTTTGGTCACGCCACGCTGTACGTGTTTCTGCCGGCGCTCCTCTTCGAGGCCGCGTGGAATCTGAACTATCGAGCAATCGTGCGTCAATGGGTCGCGATTGCGACGCTCGCCGGACCGGGCGTATTGTTGACCGCGGGGCTCGTTGCGGGCGCGCTATCGATCGTTCGCGTGCCGCTGGGACCCGCACTGCTCGCCGGCGCGATTCTCAGCGCGACCGATCCGATCGCGGTCGTGGCGATCTTTCGACGATTGAAAGTCCCCAAGACGCTGGTAACGATCGTCGAGTGCGAATCACTCTTCAACGATGCCGTGGCGGTCGTGCTCTACCGCAGCGTGCTCGTCGCGCTCGCGTTGGGAGTCGCGAGCCGGGGCGCGATCGCACTAGTGGCGGTCGGCACGCTCGTCGGAGCCGCCGGGGGAATCGCGCTGGGCATCGCCGTCGCCTTCGTCCTGGGAAATGCGCTGAGACGCCGGCCGGACGCCGCGCTGCAAATAGCCGCGACGATTATCTGTGCGTACGGTGCCTATTTTGCGGCCGATTCTCTGCGGCTGTCCGGCATCTTCGCGACCATCGCCTTCGGCATCGCGCTACGGTATTACGAGCGCTCCTGGATCACGCTGCGGATCGCGGATGACGTCAACCGTTTCTGGGACGTTGCAGCGCTGCTCGCAAACGTGTTGGTCTTCTTTTTGGTCGGCGCCGCCTTGGAGATCGGCCGTGTTGCGCAAGAACCGCTCTTCGTGGTAGCCTGCATCGTCGCGATCGCGGTCGCTCGGGTTGCAGTTGCGGGGCTGCTCTTACCCTGTCCGTATCCGCGCGAGTGGATCGACGTGATCCGCGTCGCGGGAATGCGAGGCGCGTTGTCGCTGGCACTTGCTTTGGCGATTCCGCCCGGTGTGGCATACCGCAACGCGATCATCGACGCGACGTTTGCCGTCGCGCTGGCCACCTTGACGGCAGCCAGCCTTACACTCACTACGACGGTAAAACGAGCCGTTGCAAGCCGGAGGTAATCAACCGTGAGACCACTTGATGCATTCGGACTGGCTGCGGTCAGCGCGATGCTCGTTACCTACGCGTTCGAAAAGCGCAGCCCGTGGTTTATCCTCGGATTTGCGGCCGCCTGCGCCTTGGGTTCGATCTACGGCTTTCTACAAGGAGCTTGGCCCTTCGGGATCGTTGAGGCCGTGTGGGCGGTCGTCGCGCTGTGGCGCTGGCGGCGTTCTCCAGGGGCGTCCGCCTAGAATGTCATGGCCCGCTGAAGTTCGAAATGCTCGACGATCGGGCCGAGCAGATCGGCCGGAAGAAACGTCAAAGCGCCGACCAATAGGATCACGCCGATCAGCAGCGCGACGAAGAGCGCATCGTCCGTTCTAAACGTGCCCGCATGCGAAAGGTCGTTCGTCGGCCTCGCCGCGAGCGCCCCGGCGAGGGCGAGCGTGGGAATCATCACGAGGAACCTTCCGCCGAGCATTAGCAGTCCGGTCGCAATTTCATAGAAGACGTTCGGTCCCAGACCGGCGAAGGCCGACCCGTTGTTTGCAGCACCCGATGCGAATGCGTACAGGATTTCGGTGAAGCCGTGCGGCCCGGAGTTCCCGAGCGTCGCCGTGCCCAGCGGGGTGACGACCGCGAGCGCGGCCGCAAAGAGGATGATACACGGAGAGATGAGCACCGCAAGCATTGCAAACTGCACTTCACGCCGTTCGATCTTCCGAGGTACTCCGGCGTGCGTCCCACCATCAGACCTGCCAAGAAGACGGTGACCACCGCAAAGACCAACATTCCGTAGAGGCCGCTGCCCACGCCGCCGAAGATGATCTCCGCTAGCTCGAGATTCAGCAGCGCAAAGAATCCTCCGAGCGGAGTGAGCGAATCGTACGAAAAGTTCGAGGATCCCGTGCCCGAGTCGGTTGCAACCGCAAGTGAGAGCCCGGCGTTGGCGATGCCAAACCGCACCTCTTTGCCCTCCATGTTACCACCGTGAACTGCCATGGCGTGCACGATTGGATTTCCCGCCTGTTCGGAGAGCTGCGCTCCGACAAAAGACCCGACGCCGAGCACGAGCATCGCGACGAGCAGCGCTCGTCCCGCACGCGCGTTACCCGTCATCCTACCGAAGAGCAACGGAAAGGCTGCGGGGATCAGCCAGATGGCTAAGAGTTCGAGCAGATTCGAGACGCCGTTGGGGTTTTCGTTAGGCGATGCCGAGTTCGCGCCTACGAAGCCGCCGCCGTTGCCGCCCAGCAGCTTCGGCGCTTCTTGCGATGCGATCGGGCCGCCGGTGATACTCTGCGTGAAGCCTTCCGCATTGGTGACCGCGAGGTAGCGCGAGAAGTTTTGAGGTATGCCCTGCGACGCGTAGAGTAACCCGAAAAGGACGCAAAGCGGTAGCAAGACGTAAAAGAGGCTTCGCACGCAATCGACCCAGAAGTTCCCCAGCGTCGCGCTGTTTCTACGCGCAAAGCCCCGAATGACGGCAACTCCCGCGGCCAGACCGATCGCGCCCGCCACGAAATTGAGCCACGCCAACGCCGCCATCTGCGAGAGATAGCTCATAGTGCTTTCGCCGGAGTAGAACTGCCAGTCGGTCGTTGTGACGAAGCTGACCGCAGTGTTCCAAGCTATCCACGGAGCGACGTTCGGAAAACCTTGGGGGTTGAAGAAATGTCCGTGCCACTGTTGGGTACGCATGACTGCGTATGCCGCCAAGGTCGTGACGAGCGAAAGGGCGATCGCCGCGAGCGAGTATTCGGCCCATCCCATCTCGCGCTTGGGATCGATGCCGCAGAGTCGATAGAGAGCCGACTCGCCCCAGAGGCGCAGACTCCCTCCGAATACCGCATGCAAGTACCGCGCGAGCGGCGAAGCCGCGACCAGGAGCAGCGCCAAGAAGACGACGGCGTTCAGCCAGGGCACCAGAACCCAATCATACGAGGGTCACCGCCCCTGCGGCAGCGTCCTAACGGACTATCCGATCAGATCCCAAGCGGATAGGCCTCCTCGCCGTGCAGCACCACGTCGAGCCCGTGCTCCTCGGCAACCTCATCCACCTTGACGGGCGTCACCAAGTTGATCAACCACAGCATCGCATACGTAAAGATGAAGGCCCAGCTGCTGCAAACGACCGCCGCGACGAACTGCTTACCGAGAAACGCGGGATTCCCGCGAAGAAGGCCGTCCGCACCGCTGGGATCCCACAGCGTGGATGCAAAGACCCCCAGCAGGACGATGCCCAAGAATCCACCGACTCCGTGTACACCCCAAACGTCGAGCGCATCGTCCCAGCCGAGCTGATTCTTGAGAGTGACCGCAAAGTAGCAGACGACGCCCGCGGCGATTCCGATGATCACCGCCGTCGTGGGCGAAACGTAGCCCGCGGCCGGCGTGATCGTCGCGAGGCCGGCGACCGCACCGGTCAGCAAACCGACGAATTTCGGCTGACGTCCGCGAGCCCATTCGACGAAGAGCCACGTAATTGCCGCGAACGAGGCTGCAATGTCGGTGTTGAGAAATGCGGAGGCCGTCACCGAATCGACGCGCAGCTCGGATCCGGCGTTGAAGCCATACCAGCCAAACCAAAGCAGGCCCGTTCCCAGCGCGATGAGCGGAACGTTGTGCGGTCTGTTGTCGATTACGTGACGCCTGCCGACGTAGAGAACCGACGCTAGGGCTGCAAAACCGGCCGACGCGTGCACGACGAGACCACCCGCGAAATCGAGGCAGCCCCACTTGGCGAGGATGCCGTTTGGACTCCACAGCATGTGCACGAAGGGGAAGTAGACGAGGATGAGCCAGGCGGTCAGGAACCAAAAGTAAGCCTTGAAGGTTACGCGGTTAGCAAACGCGCCGGTAATCAAAGCGGGCGTAATGATCGCAAACATCATTTGATAGGCGATGTGCGCGACTAGCGGGATGCCGGCATCGTTGCCGGTGAACATCGTATGCAGCGTCACTCCCCGTAAGAAGGCGTACGTCCCCGGGTTGCCGATGATGCCGTGCCAGTCCGCGCCGAAACTCTCCGAGTAGCCGAAGGCGAACCAGATAACGGTCGTCCAGCCGAGCGACATAAAGCTCTGCATCATGATGGTAAGCACGTTCTTGCGCTGGACCAGCCCGCCATAGAAAAACGCGAGCCCCGGAGTCATGAGCATGACCAGGCTCGCGCAGAGCAGCATAAAGCCGGTATTCCCGATGTTGACGGTAGTACTCATAGCGTGCGCGGTTAGCCGCACGCTACGTTTTTCCCGCTCGCCGGCTGGTTCGTGAGGCTAGTTCATGAAAGAGAGGCCGGCGCCGATGTAATGCTGTTTCTGACCGTTTATTAGCGTTGGCGAGAAGCCGTACTCGGCGTCGAACTGAAGATGGCCGCCAAAGTCGCGCTGGTAGACGAAGTCGAAAAGGTTTTTCGAGCCAAGCCCGGGGCCCGCTGCGGAAAAATAGGCATACTCCGCCGAGATCTGAGACGGTCCTCCCGGCAGCGCTGCGCTGAGCTCCAAGCTCGGAATGAAGGCAAAATACGACTGGAACGCGCCGACCGAGTTTGCTGCGCTCAACGCGTTGAAGCTAAGCGTACCCGCGAGGCTGAACTCAGAATTGATCGTGTAGGCTCCATTGAAATCGCCTGTGAACTCGGCGTTCCCGGCTGTGAAGGCGTGACTCCCGGTCGGATAGGTAATCGCGCCGTACACGCCCCAGTCGGCGTTCGAGCTGAAGCCGAGTTCATATTTCGTCGCAAGAGTCACGTCGCTCGATCCGCTCACCCGCGGTCCGCCGACCGATGACGTTTCGGCGCTCGGAAAACCGACCTCAAAGTCGAGGTGGGGCTCGGCGGTGCCGACTCTGAGCACCGACTGCGGGTAAATTGCATTACTGCCGCCTCCGACACCGGTGAACGTCGTGTTCGTATAACCGTTCTCGAGGAGAAAATGGCCGGGTCTCACCGTGCAGACGCCCGTCGATACCGTCGGGCGATTCACGATTGAGAGGAGCGACCCGCACGGGTCGCTGGGTGCGCTCGGCGCCGGTGACGGCGAGGCGATCGGCGAAGCGGACGGCGAGGGCGTTTGAGCGCTCGCGCCGCCGGCGCCGGCGGCGAGTTCCCAAACGAGAGCCGCCGCGGCGAAAAGCATTGTACGATTCATGGCGCTGCCATTATAGAACCCAATGGACAAATTCAGCAGCCGTCACTCGGATCATCCATCCGGCTATCCTTTCGGATCATCCAAACGACGGGTGGCACGCGTGCCTAGCGTCGGCTATGCTGAGCGCGTGCTCCTAGAGATTGGAATCGTCGCGCTGGCGATCGTCTGTTTTGTCGTCCTCGACCTTTACGTGCTCGGTTGCGAGAAGGTATAGGCCGTGGGCTTCGATGACGCGCTCGGCCTCGTACTTACCGTTGCCGGACTGGCCTATCTCGTTTTTGCCATGCTGCGGCCGGAGAGATTCTAGATGACCGCGATCGGATGGGCACAGGCTCTCGTCTTCTTTCTCATCGTTCTCGCGCTGACCAAGCCGGTCGGCTTGTACATGGCGCGCGTCTTCGAAGGCGAGCGCACCTGGCTCAGCCCCGTGTTGGTGCCGTTCGAAAAGCTGATCTACCGTTTTTGCGGCGTCCGCGAAGGCGAAGAGATGACGTGGTACGTCTACGCGCTTTCGATGCTCGCCTTTTCGCTGATCGGTCTCGGCTATCTCTACGTCTTGTTGCGCACGCAGAAATGGCTGCCGTTCAATCCCGCACACGTCGATAATATGACGCCGGACTTAGCGTGGAACACCGCAGTCAGCTTCACCACGAACACGAACTGGCAGTTCTACTCAGGCGAAACCGCGATGAGCTACCTCTCGCAGATGGCGGGTCTGGCCTGGCATAACTTCGTCTCGGCTGCGGTCGGCATCGCGCTCGCCGTTGCGGTCGTCCGCGGTCTGGTGCGCACCAACGTCAAGACGCTCGGCAACTTTTGGGTAGATCTCACGCGCTGCTTGCTCTACGTGCTGCTTCCGATCTCGATCGTGGTCGGGCTCTTTCTCGTTTCGCAAGGCGTACCGCAGAACTTTCACGCGTACCAGAGCGTAAAGTCGATCGAAGGCTTTGCTCAGACGATTACCGGCGGCCCGATGGCCTCGCAAGAAGTCATCAAAGAGCTCGGCACCAACGGCGGCGGTTTCGTCAACGCTAACTCGGCGTCGCCGAATGAGAACCCGACGCCGTTGAGCGACCTTGTGGAGCTGCTCTTAATCTTTTCGCTTGGGGCCGGGCTGACGTATATGTACGGCAAGATGGTCAAAGACACGCGCCAAGGCTGGGCGATCTTCACCGCGATGGCAATTCTGTTCTTCGCGGGTTTCGCCGTCGCGTACTGGGCCGAGGCAGCCGGGAACCCAATCGTCCATCAGCTGGGCGTTGCCGGCGCAAACATGGAGGGCAAAGAGTGCCGGTTCGGCATTCCGGCGTCGGCGCTGTTCGCAACGGTCACTACCGACACATCATGCGGTGCGGTGAACTCGATGCACGACTCTTTCACGGCGCTTGGCGGCCTCATTCCGTTGGTCGACATGCAGCTCGGCGAGATCGTTTTCGGCGGCGTCGGCAGCGGCCTCTACGGCATGATCGTCTTCGTCGTTTTGACCGTCTTCATCGCCGGTCTGATGGTCGGGCGAACGCCCGAATACCTCGGAAAGAAAGTCGAACGCCGCGAAGTGCAGTTTGCGATTCTTGCCGCGCTCGTCACGCCGGTGCTTTGCCTGGTGCCGACCGCCATTGCTGCGGTCTTACCGGCCGGCTTGGCAACGCTCAATAATGGCGGCCCGCATGGCTTTTCGGAGATCCTCTACGCCTTTACGTCAACCAATGCGAACAACGGCTCCGCCTTTGCGGGTTTGGGTCCGAGCCTTTTCTACAACCTGCTCACCGGCGTCAACATGATGTTCGGGCGGTTCGCGGTCGCGGTGCCCGCGCTCGCGCTGGCGGGAGCGCTCGCCGGTAAGAAAGCGGTTCCCGAAGGTTCGGGTACCTTCACGACGCACTCGGGTATCTTCGTCGCGCTGCTCATCGGCGTGATTGTGATCGTCGGAGCGCTCACGTTCTTGCCTGCCGATTCGCTCGGCCCGATCGTCGAACATCTGCTTATGTTGCAAGGGAAGACGTTCTAAATGCTTAGTCAGCGGCGCCTGGAGCGACGTCCGAAAGCGCGCTCACTCTTCGATCGGCCGATCCTCACCCGCGCCTTGGCGGACTCGTTTGCAAAGCTCGATCCTCGCTGGCAGGCGCGCAACCCGGTGATGTTCGTGGTCGAGGTCGGTGCGGCGGCAACGACGATTTTCTTCCTGCGCGACCTTTTGCGTCACAGCGGCTCGCCGGGGTTCGATTTTGCGATCGCCGCGTGGCTTTGGTTTACGGTGCTCTTCGCGAACTTCGCGGAGGCCGTCGCCGAAGGGCGAGGCAAAGCCCAAGCCGAGACGCTGCGCCGCACGAAATCGGATACGTACGCACGTCTGCTGCGTGCCGACGGTGCCGAGGAACGCGTCGCAAGCACCAGCTTGCGCAAAGGCGACCGTTTCGTTGTCGAAGCGAATGAAATCGTTCCCGCCGACGGGGACGTGCTGGAAGGCGCCGCGACGATCGACGAGTCGGCGATAACGGGCGAATCGGCCCCGGTCATCCGTGAATCGGGCGGCGATCGCAGCGCGGTGACCGGCGGCACGCGCGTGCTCTCCGACCGCATCGTCGTGCGCGTAACGGCAGACCCGGGCGAGAGCTTCCTCGATCGTATGATTCGTCTAGTAGAGGGCGCGCAGCGCCAGAAGACTCCGAACGAGATCGCGCTCTCGATTTTGCTGGCCGGCCTTACGATCATCTTCTTGATTGCCGTTGCCACGCTGGCTCCTTTTTCGCTCTACGCCCATACGCACCAAAGCGTTACCATTCTCATCGCGTTGCTCGTCTGCCTGATTCCGACGACGATCGGGGGGCTGCTCTCCGCAATCGGCATCGCGGGTATGGATCGTGTGATGCAGCGCAACGTCTTGGCGATGAGCGGTCGCGCGGTTGAAGCGGCCGGCGACGTCGACACGCTCCTGCTCGATAAGACCGGAACGATCACGCTGGGCAACCGGCAAGCCGTCGAGATCATAACGTCTCCCGGCATCGATGCGCGTGACGCGGCTCGCATCGCCTACCTCTCCTCGCTGGCCGACGAAACTCCGGAGGGACGTTCGATCGTCGCGCTGGCGCAGCAGACCGGTGCGCGCGACGGCGAGGCACCGGCCGGAGCCGTTTTCGTTCCATTCAGCGCTTACACGCGCATGAGCGGCCTCGACCTCGCCGACGGAACGAAAATTCGCAAGGGCGCTCCCGATTCGGTGATTGCTTGGATACGGGAGGCGGGCGGCAATCTGTCCAGCGACCTCACTCCCACGATCGAACGCATCGCTCGCAGCGGCGGAACGCCGCTATTGCTCGCGCGCAATACGCTGATCGTCGGCGTTATTTATCTCAAGGACATCTTAAAGCCGAACATGACCGAGCGCTTCAGCCGGCTGCGTGCGATGGGGATCCGCACGGTGATGATTACGGGCGACAATCCGCTCACCGCGGCGACGATCGCGAAGGAAGCCGGCGTCGACGACTTTCTAGCCGAGGCTACTCCGGAGACGAAAATGGAGCTCATTAAGCGCGAGCAGGGTTCGGGGCGGCTGGTCGCCATGACCGGCGACGGCACGAACGACGCGCCGGCGCTAGCTCAATCCGACGTCGGGGTCGCGATGAACTCCGGGACGCAAGCCGCAAAAGAAGCCGCGAACATGGTCGACCTCGATTCCGATCCGACCAAGCTGATCGAGATCGTCGAAATCGGCAAGCAGCTCTTGATGACGCGGGGCGCGCTTACGACTTTTTCGATCGCCAACGACGTGGCGAAATATTTTGCGATTCTGCCGGCAATGTTCGCAATCGCTTATCCTGCAATGGCCGTGCTCAACGTCATGCGCTTGACGACGCCGCAGAGCGCGATCCTCTCGGCAGTGATCTTCAACGCGCTCATTATCGTCGCCCTGATTCCGCTGGCTCTACGCGGCGTCCGATACGAACCCAAGGGCGCCAACCGCGTTCTGTTCGAGAACGTGATGCTCTACGGCGTCGGCGGGATCATCGTGCCGTTCATCGGCATCAAGGCAATCGATATGATCCTTGCGGCGCTTCATCTGACATAGGAATGCAAAAAGCATGATTAGCCATCTGGGCACGTCTCTGCGCGTAACGATCGTATCGGTGATTCTGTTAGGGCTGATCTACCCGCTGGTGATGACCGTGCTCGCGCAGGTGATCTTTCCGCGGCAAGCCGAGGGTTCGCCCGTTACGATCGACGGCAGGACGCTTGGCTCCGCCATCGTCGGGCAGCTCTGGAGAAAACCGCAGTACTTTCATGGGAGGCCGTCGGCCGCCGGCAAAGGTTACGATCCGACCGCAACCGGCGGAACGAACTTGGGACCGACTTCGAAAAAGCTGATCGATTCGACCAGAGCGACGATCGCCGCGCTCGAGAAGGAGAATCCCGATGCGAGCGGCTTGCCGCCAATGGATTTAATAACCTCCAGCGGTAGCGGCATCGACCCGGACATCACGCCGGAGGCGGCGTACTGGCAAGCGCCGCGCGTCGCGAAGGCGCGGCAACTGAGCCTTGCGGCGGTTCGAGCGCTCGTAGGACGGCACGTGCGAGGTAGAACGTTCGGCTTTCTCGGCGAGCCGCGTGTCAACGTGCTCGAGGTGAACCTCGCCCTGGACGGACTGCAACCGCAATAACTTAGGCCGCGTCGCCTGAGCGGAGTCGTCCCCAGCGCGATTCACGCGCCCGCGTCATCCGTGTCTCGTCAGGGGCAGTGTCACCCTGAGCGGAGTCGTCCCCAGCGATTCACGCCCGCGTCATCCTGAGCGGAGTAGCCCCACTGCGATTCACACGCCCGTGTCATCCGGGTCTCGTCAGGGGCAGTGTCACCCTGAGCGGGATCGTCCCCAGCGATTCACGCCATGTCATCCTGCGGAGTCGTTTCCAGCGCGATTCACGCCCGTGTCATCCGGGTCTCGTCAGGGGCAGTGTCACCCTGAGCGGAGTCGAAGGGCGACACTGCCTTCTCTTGCGGCCCACGTGCCATTGCGCAGAACACCTAGCGATGAACACGTACTACGTCTACATGCTGCTCTGCGCCGACGGATCATTCTACGTTGGAATTACAAACGATCTTGAGTTGCGTATCGGGCAGCATCAGTTCGGGATCGATCCCCGATGCTATACGTTCAAGCGCCGGCCGTTGAAGCTCGTTCATTCATCAGACTTCCATAACGTGGACGAGGCCATCGCTTGGAGAAACAGCTCAAGGGTTGGTCGCGCGCGAAGAAGATTGCGCTGACGCGGAGTGACTGGAAGCTCATCCAGGAGCTTGCTGAATGCTCCAATCAAACTGCTGCGAGGCTATATTCGCCCGTGTCGTCCTTCGACTCCGCTCAGGATGACACGGGCGTGGTTCGGGCTGGCGGCTACTCGTCGGAGGTGACGGGGGCGTCTGTTGTGTTGCCGGGCGGCTGAAGAACGAGCAGTTCGCGAGCTCCGGCGTCGAGCAGTCTGCGCGGAAATGCCGGACGCTGCGGCCAACGGGAAGCGTGCTTCGCGCCCGCCACCGCAATCGTCGTTTCGGGGCGCAACCGCGCCACGTCGAGCAATGCCTGCGGCACGTCTTCGGCAACGAGCTCGATCCACTCAGTGTTAGTCTTACGCGCTTCGGTCCGCAGCTTTTCGACGATTGCAGAATCCACTTTTTCGCGCGGCGCGCTGACGTGAGCGATCGCGAATTCAATCGCGAGACGCGCGGCGATGCGGCCCGCGCGCGGGACCATGGCGAGATCGACTTCGCGCGACCCGACTGCCAGTAAGATTCGCTCGAAGGGCGACGTTATTCGCTCGCGGTGGCGAGCGCGGAGCGCCTCGCGGAGCGCAAGCTCGCGCAATGCGAAGAGATTTTCCGTGCGAAAGAAATTCGCAAGCGCCGTTTCGCAGCGTTCGGGCGGATAGATCTTGCCGTCGCGCAACCTTTGGCGCAGCGTCTCGGGCGTCACGTCGATAAGGATCACCTCGTCGGCGAGCGTTAGGATTCCGTCGGGCAACGTTTCCCGGACGACCGTTCCGGTCAGTCGCAACACCGTGTCGCCCAAGCCTTCGAGATGTTGGACGTTGAGCGTGGTCATGACGTCGATGCCCGCGCGGAGAACGGCCAGCACGTCGTAGAAGCGCTTGGGTGCAATCGATCCGGGCGCGTTAGTATGCGCAAGCTCGTCGATCAGCGCGACCTGAGGCTTTCGCGCTATAAGCGCATCGCGGTCGAACTCGCGGTAGGTCATCCCATTGACCGCGACGACTTTCGGCGGGATGACCTCCAAACCGTCGAGCAGCGCCGCTGTTTCCTTCCGCCCATGCGTTTCGACAAAGCCCACCACCACGTCGACGCCATCCGCGCGAAGTTGGTGCGCGCGATCGAGCATCGCGTAGGTCTTTCCCGCTCCTGCAGCGGCGCCGATGTAGACGGTGAGCGTTCCGTAACCTACGCGCAGACGGTCCCCGGCGGTTTGAGAGTACGGCGAGCGCGCCGGATTCGCGCCCAAGTACGTTTGGCCCGCGCCAACGATGAAGAGGTCGTACGGAAGCGGCAAGTTGGCGAGTTTTGCCGCAATGCGACCGTGGGGAAGCGCCACGAGCGACGCGCGCAGCGCATCGCCGGGCAAACTCGACGGATCGAACGTTTCGTGCAGCATCTCGCCGCCCAGGTCGCGGCTGATGCGCTCGAGCGACGGGCGATCAACGCCCGCAACCGCAACCACCTCGAGTCCAAGGTCGAGAGCCTGTGCGATTGCCGCCGTGCGCTTGAGGTACGCGATCTGATCGACGCTGGGGTAGACGAAAGCGGCCGCCATCGAGGTGCGGCCGTCTCTTACCGCCGGGAGCGTGAGGCTATCGACGGTGCGCAGCAGCAGCTCGCGGAGCATATACAGCGTCTGCTCTTTGAAGATTCCGTTTAGGGCCCGGTCGATGTCCGCCTCGTTAACGATCTTCCCGGCTCTCACGCGGCTCTGGAGCAGACGGGGCGATACGTCGAGCGCTACGACCTCGTCTGCGGCCTGTAGAAACGAGAGCGGGATGATTTCCCGCACCGGGTAGCCGATCAGCGATTCGACCGCCGGCGCCACGTTTTCGAGATGCTGGATGTTGAAGGCGCCGATGACTCCGATGCCGTGCTTCTTTAGCGCAAGTGCGTCTTGCCAGCGCTTTGCGTTCGTCGAATCGCCCAGATTGTCGTGTGCGAGCTCGTCGAGAACGACGACGTCGGGTTTCTCGCGCAGCGCGGCCTCGTAATCAAAGTCCTCGAAGACGCGGTCGCCGAGCGTGACGCGCCGCGGCGGAATGCGCGGCAATCCCGCGGCTATGCGCTCGAGCTCCGGACGTCCCTTCGTCTCAATCCATCCGATGGCCACACGTTTGCCGTCCGCAGCGAGGTGCCGCGCGTCCTCAAGCAGCCGTCGAGTCTTTCCGGAACCGGGAGCGCTGGCGACGTAAACGACGAGTCGAGCGCGCCCGCCGATTTCGCGCAGCAGCTCTTCCGCTCGCGCCGTGCGATCCATTGCCACCAGCCTTCTCCGCTTCCCGCAAGGCGCCCCCGCCGGTCGGCCCGAAAACGCGCGGCGTGGCCTGGCTTTGTTACGGCTTACTCGCCCTCGCCTGGATCGTCGATCTCGTGACGCCGCAGCTTTTTATTGCGGCGATCTTGTTCAACGGGCCGATCGCGCTCAGTAGCCTTGCACTCCAGAGCAGATTGACCACGAACCTCGTGATCGTGGCGGAAATTGCGAACGTCGTTGCGGGATACATCAACGGGGTTCAAGCCGGCCATCACTGGGATAGCATCGCGATCGGAGACCGGCTGCTTCTTGCCGCATCTTTTGTGTTGGTCGGCTATTTGAGCGTCAAAACGCAAGAGTACGCTCGCGAGGCGGGCGTTTCAGCAGGACGCATGCGGCAGGTAGAGATCGAAAAATCGCTTCGTGAGGCGACCGGCCGCGTGCGCGAAACGCTCAACGTCGAGCTCGTGCAGCGCGCCATTACGCGGGAATCGCTCGTCGTGGTCGGCGCTTCAAAAGCGACCCTCATCGTGCGCGAGGCGCCATTCGGGCCGTCGCTCGTACTTTCGTACGCAGACGGCGACGCCGATATCACAGTCGAACGGCGCGCGCTCTCCGCCGAGATAGCGTCGCTCGTGGCACGAGCGGGGGAAGGCGAGGGTGTCTTTCAAGTTACGAACCAGGACTTGCTTGGGCGGTTGACGCTGGCCGCGCTCGGAGCGACTGAAGCGATCGTGACGCCGATTGCGACGAGCGATTCGGTCGAACACGTGCTGATCGAATCGGTAAGCGGTGGGAAGTCGTTCGGCGGCGACGCACTCACGACGACGCGAGCGTTTGCGGAGCAGGCATCGATGGCGCTCGATCAAGCACATCTGTTCACGCAGTTAGGCGCACGCAACGAAGAGATCGCCCGAAAAAAGGACGAGTTGGCCGAACGCAGCGACGTGATTCGCGACATCGTCTACGCTTTGGCCCACGACCTGCGCACGCCGCTGGCGGCTGCGCACGTCACGATGAATCAAGCACTCTCCGGCGCTTACGGCGAGCTTCCCGAAGGCTATCGGGAAATTCTCAAGACGGCGCTTGCAGCCAACGACGATCAGCGGCGGATCGTCGAAACGCTACTGTTGGTGGCGCGATACGAAGCTGGCGAAGCTTCGACCGTGCGCGAGCGGGTCAACGCCGCCGACCTGGTCGCTCGCATCGTCGCCGAGCTTCGGCCGGTGGCCGAAATCAAGGGGGTAGAACTCCAAGCCGACGTGCCGTCCAATCAACTGCCGGCGCTCGGAGATCCGCACGAGATCCGCCGGGCAATCGCCAATCTCGTGGCCAACGCGATTGACGCGACACCGCGAGGTGGCCACGTCACGGTGCGGGACTACGCTTCGAACCAATTCGTCGCGATCGTCGTGGAAGACGATGGCTACGGCGTTCCGCCGGAGCTCCGCGAAGGGCTCTTTCAACGCTTCGGAGCAGGTCATCCCGGTGCGGGCACTGGGCTGGGCCTTTATATCGTTCGACGGATTGCCGAAAAGCACGGCGGGAGCGTTACGTACGCGCCGCGAGAACCGCGTGGCAGCACCTTTACGCTAATGCTTCCGATGGCGAGCGAGTGAGCGGGTAAGAATGGGATCGAGCGATCGCATCCGCGTGGTCATCGTGGAAGACCATGCGTTGACTCGAGCCGGCTTGCGTACGGCGCTGCAGAGCACCTTTGACGTCGTTGCCGAAGCTGCGGACGGTTTGACGGGATGGGAAGCGATCGCACGCGAGCGACCCGACGTGGCGGTCGTCGACATCGGCATCCCGGCGCTCGACGGAATCGCGCTGACGAAGCGCGTCCGTGCGGAACTGCCGTCCACGCGTGTCGTGATCGTGACGATGGTCGACCTCGAAGATGAGGTGCTCGCCGCGCTGGCTGCCGGGGCCGACGCCTACTGTCTGAAGAGTTCGGAACTAGACCGGATCGCCGAAGCGGTCCGTATCGCCAGCGAAGGCGGCGCGTACTTCGACCCTCGAATCGCACACCTCGTGCTGGCGCGTTTTTCGTGTAGTAAACCGAGCGACGCTCGCTTTTCCCCGCTAACCGAACGCGAAACCGAAATTTTGCGCTTGATCTCGGAGGGACGCGCAAACTCGGAGATTGCTGAGAGCCTCCATATCGGCTTGGGCACCGTAAAAGGCCACATTCGCGACATTCTGGAGAAGCTATCCGCGGCCGACCGAACGCAAGCCGCAGTCGTTGCTCTCAAAAAGGGCTATATCTAGTTACGCACCAAGTATTGCACGGATTCGCTCGGCTGCGCCGTTCTTCACGATCACGATCATCGCGTCGCCGGCGCGCAGCGTCGTGTCGCCGGTGGGAATTTCGAGATCGTGATCGGCTCGATCCACCGCGACCACCACCGAGTTGTGCGGAAAGTCGATCTCCGCAAGGCGCTTCCCGTCGACCGGCGACTGCTCGGGAATCGCCACTTTGACCAGCTGCATGTTTCCTTTACCGAAGAGGTGCATCGTCTCGAGCATGGAGCGATACTTCGAGGCGTTGACGTGCTCGTTGAGCACGTCGAGGATGAGCTCGGTCGATGAGATGACGATGACCGGATCATCGGTGTCGAGCGAATTGAAGATCAGCTTGTTCGCAGGATTATTGACCCGCGCGATGCAGCGAGCCTTCGATTTTCTCTTCGCAAGCAGCACCACGACGAGGTTATCTTCATCGTCGCCGGTGTCCGCAACGACGACGTCGGCTCGGCTGACGCCGGCCGCTTCGAGAACGAACGGATCGCAACCGTCCCCGACGACGGCTACTTGCCGGTCGATTAGGCGCTCGAGCATCTTCGCTTTGCGGTCGTCTTTCTCGATCACAACGACTTCATGACCTTGATTGAGCAGCGCCCGCGTCAAGTAGGTTCCGACTTTTCCGCCGCCTACGATGAGGATGAACACGTCGCCTATGCCGTCGCTGCCGTGCGGGGAGTGGCTTGAGGAAATCTCTGCGCGAAGTCGCTGATTGCATTAGGCGCGACCACGGCACTCAGCTCGTCGCCTTCTTCGAGCAACAAGTCGTTCGAAGCGACCACCACGTCGTGCACGCCACGCCGAACCGCTGCGATTCGGATCCGCCCCGTCTCCTCGATCTCCGCAACGCGCTTGCCGGCATCGCCGTGCCCCACGACGACGCAGAGCGACGTGAGCTTGCCGAGATCGAAGTTCTGTGCGTCCCACGGAGCTTCGATCAACACGTCGCGAATCAACTTCGCACCGACGGTGGTCGGGCAGACGGTTTGAACGCCCAGCTCTCGGTACATTTGCCCGCGCGGGGGATCGTAGATGCGCGCCACGATCCGCTTTATTTTGAACATTCGCTGCGCGATGAGCGCTGCCATGATATTGCGGTTGTCGCCGTTGGTGACGGCCACAAAGCCGTCAGCGCTCGCGGCGCCGGCGCGCTTGAGGACGTCGTAATCGATGCCGGTCCCGACTACTTCGTGTCCGGAGAACTTCGGTCCCAGACGCTTAAAAGCGGCGGCGTTTTCGTCCACAACGATTACTTCGTGTCCGTCGGAGTCGAGCAATTTCGCGAGAGCGGATCCGACGCGTCCACACCCTACGATCACGTATCTCATCGGTTACAAACGGGGTTCAGGAAGGTCTCAGTTAGACCCTGGTTTTTAGGCCGCCCTGAGTAAGCCGCACAAAGGAAGCGGGCATGGTGGTGCGAAAAGCTACGGGCTCTTCGGGGCGTGGCTCAGCTTGGTAGAGCGCTTCGTTCGGGACGAAGAGGTCGCACGTTCAAATCGTGTCGCCCCGATATCTTCTCTCCATTACCTTGTCACCCGAGCCCCGTCATCGGGAGCTTGTCGAAGGACGAAGGCTGTCGAAGGGTCACTTGTTCTCGAAATTTAACCCGGCTGCGCGGCGCGTGCTTCGCATAGCCGAGCAAGAATGCCGAAACCACAGCCATTATTACGTAGGTGCAGAGCACCTGCTTGTGGCGTTGCTCGAGGAACGCGATCCGTCCATGCTTCGCGCGCTCGATGCCGACGGCATCGACGTGCCGGGAGTACACGCCGAGGTTCGGCGAGCACTCGGTACCGGCGAAGACCGTCTGTGGGAAGGCATACTCATCACGCCGAGGCTGCGCCGAATCGTCGCGCTAGCAGAAGTGCGGGCCGGGGAACGCGAGGTGGGACCATTCGAGCTCTTCGAAGCCTTGCGCAGCGAAGGAGGCAGCTCGGCTGCGGAGATTCTGCGGCGGGCGGCTTCGCGAAACACGGTCTCGCCCGTAGAGTAACGAGCTTCGTGGAGCACCTGCAACAGGCCGCAGTCGCGTTGATCGACCACTACGGCTACTTGGGCCTCTTTGTAGGACTGGCTTTAGGAAATCTTGGGCTGCCGATCGGCACCGAGATCGTCCTGCCGCTGGCCGGCGCGCTGACGGCAACCGGCCATCTGAGCAATCTGTGGCTCACGATCGGCGTCTCGGTTGCGGGCGAGTTGGGCGGAGGCTCGGTCGGCTACGCGGTCGGGCGGTTCGGTGGCGTGCCGCTTATCGAACGCTACGGAAAGTACTTTCACTTCACACACGAGCGATTGACGCGCATGCATCGAATTCTTCGAGCGATGGGGAACCTTTGCAATATTCATCTGCCGCTTTTTGCCGGTTGTGCGTGGCATAGCGGCGATCCCAGCCGGCATCGCGGAGATGAATATCGCGCTCTTCTACCTGTGGACCTTTCTCGGCTCTCTGATCTTCTGTTCGGTCTTGATCCTGCTCGGAAGCGCTCTCGGAGCGCATCTCGACGCGGTGCTGCCGCTCTTACGGCGCGGTGGTTACTTGGCGCTGGGCGTCGCAGTCGCTGCGGTGGTTGCGACGATCTTCATCGTCCGCGCGCGCGCGCGTCCCGCCCGCACGGGGTGAATTCGCAGATCCCGGACGCGCCCGGCGTCTATCTGATGATCGGGCACGACGGCGAAATTCTCTACATCGGAAAGGCGATCTCGCTGCGCAACCGCGTGCGATCGTACTTTCAAGAGGGCACGCCTCACCATGTGCGCATCGCCGCGATGGTCGCGAAAGTGGCCGACGTGCGAACGATCATCGTCACGAACGAAGTGGAGGCGCTGATCCTCGAGGCGAACCTGATCAAACGCCATCAACCGCCGTTCAACGTCCGGCTACGCGACGACAAGCGCTATCCATACTTGAAGGTGACGAACGAGCCGTTTTCTCGCGTCGTCTTCACGCGTTTCGTTCGAAATGACGGCGCCCGCTACTTCGGTCCGTACACCAACGCACACGGGTTGCGCGAACTGATCGATCTGGTACGTACGGTCTTCCCGCTGCGCACCTGCCGCGAGCCGATCGACGGGCGGCGCAAGCGGCCGTGCTTGCAGTATCACATCAAGCGATGTCTCGCGCCGTGCGTTGGCTATCAGACCGAGGAGGATTACGACCGCACGATCGACGAGGTCGTCCTCTTCCTCGAAGGTAAACAGGAATCGCTATTGGCGCGTCTCCAGCGCGAGATGGCCGAGTCCGCCGAGCACTACAATTTTGAGGCGGCGGCGCGAATCCGCGATCGCATCGTGCAAGTGCGCCGCGTTACTGAAGGACAGAAAGTAGTTTGGAAGTCGCGCCTCGACATGGACCTGGTCGCAATCGCGCGCGCGCAGGGGCAAGCCTGCGTGCAAGTCTTTCTCGTGCGGGGCGGCAAACTGATCGGACAGGAGCACTTCATCCTCGAGGGCATCTACGAACAATCGGACGAAGTCCTGATGGGCGAGTTTCTCAAACAGTTTTACACCGCGCGAACGGCCGGCGCTCCGGACGAAAAGGCCTTCTCGACGGGGCGCATCGCGCGCGATAACCAGGCGCCGGTCCCCGAAAGCCGCCGCTCGAGCGCGAGCAGTGCGGCCGCGGTTCCTAAGGAGTTGCTCGTCGAGCGTCTGCCGGAAGAGCGGCCGACGATCGAAGCGTGGCTCACCTCGATAAAAGGGCACCGCGTCCGCATCCTGCAGCCCAAGCGCGGCGTGCGAGCCGAGTACATGCGCCTCGTCAAGAAAAACGCCGAGCAGAATCTCAAGGCATTTCTCGCGCATCAGGAAGTGCAAGAGACCGCGCAGGCACGCTCGCTCACCGATCTCGCCGACGCGCTCGAACTTCCGGAGCCGCCGCATCGGATCGAATGCTACGACGTGTCGAACATTCAAGGAACGAATCCGGTCGCGTCGATGGTTGTCTTCGTCGAAGGCCGGGCACGCAAGAGCGAGTACCGGAAGTTCAAGATCCAGTACGATCGCGGCCCAAACGATTTCGCGATGATGCAGGAGACCTTACGCCGGCGTCTGCGCTACCTGCGCCGCGAAACCGACCGCATCGAAACGCCGATCGAACGGGAACTCGCGAAGAAAGAGAAGTTCAACAAGAAGCCCGACCTCTTGCTCATCGACGGAGGAAAAGGACAGCTCAGCGCCGTGGTCGAGGTTCTCGAGGAACTCGACATGACCGGTCTGGTCGTCGCGGGGCTGGCCAAGGAGCACGAGTGGCTCTACGTGCCCAGCCAGTCGGAGCCGATCGTTTTGCCCGCGAACTCGCCGGCGCTCCATCTCATCCAGCGAATTCGGGACGAAGCACACCGCTTTGCCGTCACGTACCACCGGCAGCGCCGGGCAAAATCGATGACGCAGTCGGCGCTCGATGCGCTCGAAGGGATAGGGCCGGTTCGCAAGAAGCGAATACTAGCGACCTTCGGGTCAGTTGCAGCGATCAAGAGAGCCAGCCTCGACGAGATCGCTGCCGTCAAGGGGATGACGCCGGCGCTGGCGTCGCGCGTCAAAACTGCGCTAGGAGAGTAACATGAATCTGCTAATCCGTTTCATCGTAAGTGCGATCGTCTTATGGCTGATAATTTCGCTGGTTCCGGGCTTCCACAACGCCGCGGGAGTCTCAGGGTTCGGCGCCTACAGCCTTTGGACGGTGGTTTTGCTCGCGATCATCTTCGGCCTCGTCAACATGCTGATCGGACCCATTCTTCGCCTGGTTTCGCTTCCACTCACTTGGTTAACACACGGACTCTTCACGGTGGTCATCGACTGGGCTCTACTCGGACTTGCCGTGTGGATCACGCCCAACGTTAAGGGCGGCTGGCTGCCGACGCTGATCGGCGCCATCGTCCTGGCGCTGGTCGGGACCGTGATCGCCACCATGGGCGAACCCAAGAATCAGCCTGCCTAGCGGCCAGGCCTAGGAAGCCCAGCGCCGGCCGCCGCGAATCCTGGCGGCCGGCTTCTGTGTTATACTGTGTGGCGTTCCCGTCGTGTCATCCTGAGCAAAGCGACCGTAGGGAGCGAAGACGAAGGGCGCGGGGCTGAAATAGGTTCGACAAGAAAGCCGTAGCCGGCGTCAGCAGGCGGAGTTGCGAGCACTCCTAAAACGATCGCAACGGCAATATCTGCCAATAACGAATACGCACTGGCTGCCTAATCTAGGCTAGTCACCGGACGCAGAGAGTCGGCCCGAACCGCTCTGCTCTCCGGTCACAAACTCGGGCTGGCACGCGCGCGTGATTCGACGCTCGTGCGAGATCAAGAATCTGCAGCGCACGGTAAGCCGCGCTTCGGGGCGTACGTGCGAATAAGACAAAGTCGAAGCTGAGCCTGGAGAACGCGCCGGTTAGACTTCTTGGACTCGGGGGGCGGTACCCCGACAGCTCCACCATTCTCCCTCTTCGCTAAGTAACTCAAAGATGAGATTGTATACACTCGCGTTTCTTGTTACGACACTTTTGAGTTCGGCGCCAAGCCTGGCGGCCGAACAACAGACTTGGCCGGTGGACCCGGTCCACTCGACCGCTCAATTTACGGCACGCCACTTCGGCATCGTGCCGGTCATCGGAACGATTCCGATCGTCAAGGCCTCAGTGCAGCTGAGCGAAGGTTCGCAGATTCCCAGTGCCGTTTCGGCCGATCTCGATGCGGCGAAACTCGACACCCACAACGACAGGCGCGACGCCGACCTGCGATCGGATCATTTCTTCAACGCGGCTGTCACGCCCACCATTAGCTTTGCAAGCACGAAGATCGAGGGCACCGATCCCAACAACTTCACGATTGCCGGCGACCTCACAATGCGCGGCCAGACCCATCCCGTACAGCTCAACGCCAAGGTGGTCGCCTCGGGGAAATCGCCGCGTGGCCGCCCCATCATCGCCTACTCCGCCACGGCGACCGTCGATCGCAATGCGTGGGGCATGACGTTCGGCCCGATGATCGTCGGCAATAAGGTCGATCTCTCGATTAACGTGGAAGCCGACGGTCCGAGCGGCGAGTCGCCTCACTCGTAATCCGGCGCGAAATAGCTGCTGCTTCCGAACCGGTGGCGGATGAAGAACTTCGCCGGATAGGGCGCCTTGATCTTCGCGAACGGGCGCGGCTGTTGCGAAAAGTCAAAGGCGTCGGGGGCGGGGGAGGTGGCGCGCTTGTCGGCGGCAGAGAGTGTTGAAAGGCCGTAGAGATCTTCGGCGAAGCGCAAGACGCTCGCCGTTTCGTACGGCACGTGCGAGACGTAGTTCTTCTTCGCATACGGCGAGATCACGAGCAGCGGAACGCGGAACCCGTTTCCGTCGTAATCTTTAAACGGCGGCGCGACGTGGTCGTAGAAACCGCCCCAATCGTCCCACTGCACGAAGATCGCCGTCGAGTCCCAGAACTTACTCTGGCCGATCGTGTTCACGATCGCCGAGACCCAGGAAGGGCCGTATCCACCGCCGCACTCGAGATGATCCGACTCGGGACACTCAGGAGTGATCCACGTGAAGTTCGCAAGGTAACCTTTGTGCACGTCGGTGATGAATCTCCAATTCGGGGAGACGACGTTTCTCTTCCAGTCGCGACCATAGAAGACGTGCCTGACGGCCTGATAGGCGGACCACGTTCCGCCGTTACCGCCGGCGTCGTTGCCGTAGCGCACCGCGTAGAAGCGCCAGGATAAGTTCGCTTTATCGAGCTCGTCGCCGAGCGTCGTGTAATCGAAGCAGGCCTGCTGGTAGGGGCCGCCGGTCCGTTGCGCAGTGATCGTCCCGACGAAATCGCCCGAGCCTCCCTCGCAGCCCCACGCTCCATAGGGTAAGTCGACACTCGACTGCGCCTGCGCCGCGATAACGTACTGATGCGCAACGAAGCTCTCGTCGAGCTGAGATTGAAACATTCGATCGGCGACGACCCACTCGTGCGCCATGTCGAAGTACGGCTTCGACTCGGCATGCGGCACGTAGACGTACTCTGGATTTTGCGGGCCGCCGTAAGCGCCTTCGTTGTTGAAGCCGTTCATGCGGCAATTCGTCCCCGGCAGGCTCCCGGTTCCGTTGCAGGCCGCGAACATCGCGTACGCCGAGTGATCGATGATGTATACGTTCTTCAGCGACGAGGCCTGCAGCGTAATCGTCTGACCGCTTGAGTTCATCCCGCTCGAAACCGTATCTGCACCGGGATAGCCTTGGAAGAGATTGTCGAAGCTGCGATTCTCCTGTACGACGTACACGACGTGCGTGATCTTTCCGGCTCCGCTGCCTTCGAGCGTGCGTAAAGCTGTAGCGCTTCGCATGTACGGTAACGACGATTGCGAGCCGTTCGCGCAGCCGGCGAGCGCGAAAAGCGAGAGAACTGCTACATAACGAGTCGACATAGCGTGCGCTTCCGCGACCTGTCGCTTCCGGCCTGCGGTTGTTACGCCGGCTCTTTGATCCGCCAACCCATGATCAGCAGCCAAAGCATGAAGATCAGTTCTCCGAAGAACGTGACGAAAATGAAGTCGAGGTTCACATTGGGAAGGAGGTACGGCTGCAGCGGATCGATGATCCAACCCAGTCCGTTGATGACCAAAATTACGCCAAGCCACTTGGGAAGGTATCCCGACCGATAGATCAGGGCGCCTACGAGCAACAGATGGAGCGCAAAGATTACCAGACTCATCGACCACTCGTATCGAAATGAGTGCAGCAAGAGGGCGATCTGAGCGTGTAACGGACCCGGGCCAAAGAGCGAGAGGTATTCCGGCGTCGTTACCATGCGATAAACCGTCAGCACATTAAACGAAGCGGCCACCGCGACGGCGGTAAAGATCAGCCGGAACAGGGCCGCAAGCAGCGAGACTGCTTGGTTCACTGGGCGCAGCAAGAAGTAAAGCGCCCACGCTATGACGACGTCGCCGATGAAGTTGATCAAATAGCAGAAGAAGATGGCAAGGAAGAGGCCGGGATGCGCGGCGATGTTTGCTACGGTCTGCTCGATGTGTCCCGGAATGACCAGCTTTGGATAGAGGGTAAACTCGGCGTACGAAATGGGATCGAGCAGATAACCGAATCCCGCAATCAGCGCCGCTTGTCGTAAGGTCAGGCCTGCACCGCGATTCGGCACGCTCTTCCAGTTGCGCCGTTATCCGATTTGCTCCTCGTTACCATCAACCAACGAACGCCGGTCAGCGATGCCGACGTGCTCGACCTCTCGCGACGCGATCCCGGGTATCAATTCGCGCGCCGAAGCGACGGCGGACTGATCGTGACTCCGACGGGAACCAAATCGGGGCTTCGACGCGCCGAAGTCCTTCGGCAGCCCGCAGAGTGGAGCCACTCGCGCGCGGCGGGACGGCGTTCGACTCGTCGACAGATTCCCGTTTGCCTGACGGATCGGTGCGGCAGCATGGGTCGCGCTGGAGCGGTGCCCTGAACGGCCAGCAAAAATGCGCGCCGACCTCGACAACGGCGCGCGCCTGGCCGTCCCTATCGACCCATACGACCGGTTCGTCGAGATCCGGCGTCCGAATCTCGAGCCGGAGCATTGTGCGGGCGCGATCTGCAAAATAGCGTCACAGCGCCGGTGGGCTTCCTGCGTAAAAGGACGAGTTTGGTCGCATAGCCTGGGGTCTCTGGACGTGAAAGACCTCAGCGAATTCTCAGCCGGTCGACCGATTTGAATCAAAGCTTCTCACGGCGATAGCTTTTGATGTTCTTTCTATTGCGGTCGCACGTGGAGGCGGAGCAAGCTTGATCTCGAGGTGACACTTCCAGTCTCCACATTCGAGGTTAAACGATAACAATGAAACTCTCTTCCCTACGACGTTCGCTGAGTCTACTTGGCCTGCTTGCTGTTTTCGCAAGCCAGGCGGCCGTGGCGACGGCCGGGACGCTCGGCGGGATCTCCGGAGTCGTCAGCGACGCAAAGACCGGAGCACCACTGGCGGGCGTACGAGTAGAAATCAGCTCCCCCTCCCAAAGCCTCACGGTAACGACGGACGCCCACGGTCACTACATCGCCTTCTCCCTGCAACCTGACGACTATACGCTTACGTTGGAGAAAAACGGCTACGACACACGGGCCGTCGCCGGATACAGCGTCTTTGCCGATCAGACTCAACAGTACGACTTGAAACTCAGTCCCGAGTCGGCAGGGTCGACGCCGGGCTCACTCTAGGCTCATAGGCCACAACGCTGCGCGCACGGCCTCCCAGTTGCGAGGCCGTGCGCGGGCATTGCGCTACGAGTGCGCGTTTACAGGATCTCGGCCTTGACGGTCACTTGAAACTTTACCGATGCAGCGATGAAGCATAGCCGGTGCGCCTCTTCGTGCAACGCTAGCGCCTTCGATCGATCGCCGTTACCGGCGAGCCTCACCGACGGGTGAAGCTCTGCGTCGACGAACTGCCCGGATCCGTCGGCGTTCTCTTCCATAACACCGAACGCGTCGTCGCGATATTCGACGACCGTTATTCCGTTGACGGCGCAGAGGTGCAAGTACCAGAGCATATGGCATGACGTAAGACTCGCGATTAGCAACTCCTCGGGGTTGTAACGGCGGGGGTTGCCGCGAAACGCCGGATCGCTCGAGGCCACGATCTCAGGCTTCCCTTCGGCCCCGATCGTGTGATCGCGAGAGTAACTGCGGTACGATTTGGTGCCCTCGCCGTCGAGCGGCGCCCAATGGACGCGCGTGCGGTAGGTGTGAGTTTTCACGTGAGCCGGCCTCTCAAGGTTGGAGCATCATGGCACGCGAGCGAAGGAGCGCCGGCTCGGCGCAGTCAAATAGGCCCTGCGCGATAAGACGTTTTCGCGGAAAGGAACGGTGGCCATGGCTCTCTCCAGACGCGTGTTCGCCGAGTTTCTCGGCACGTTTTGGCTCGTGTTCGGTGGGTGCGGCAGCGCAGTAATTGCTGCCGGATTTCCAAAGCTGGGGATAGGTTTCGTCGGTGTCGCACTAGCCTTCGGTTTAACGCTCTTGACGATGGCGTACACGATCGGTCCTATCTCGGGGTGTCACATCAACCCGGCAGTCACGTTCGGTCTATGGCTGAGCAAACGGTTCCCCGCGCGCGACGTTCTGCCATACTGGATTGGACAGGTTCTCGGGGCGATTGTGGCCGCTGCGGTCCTCTACTGGATCGCGAGCGGCAAACCCGGCTTTGTCGCCGGACAATTTGCGAGCAACGGATACGACGCGCTTTCTCCAGGCGGATACGGCATGGTCTCGGCCCTCGTCGCCGAGATCGTACTTACGTTTTTCTTCCTCATGGTGATTCTGGGAGCCACCGACCGGCGCGCCCCGATTGGTTTCGCCGGTCTGGCGATCGGGCTCGTGTTGACGCTCATCCATCTGATCAGCATTCCGATCGACAACACATCCGTCAACCCTGCGCGCAGCACCGGGCCTGCACTCTTTGCAGGCGCGGCCGCGCTCTCGCAGCTATGGCTGTTCTGGGTCGCGCCGTTGATCGGCGGCGGCCTGGCGGGATTGGTCTATCCAGCGCTCTTTGGCGAAGAGGTCAGCAAAGTGCCGATCGTCGGCGACGCGGTGAAATAACCCAATGCGCTTCTTCAGCGCTTTCCCAGCGCGACGAGGACCTTCGGCGGAATCAAACAGAAGAGCGTCCCGGTAGACGAAGCGGGGTCAAGAAATTCGATGCCGGCGAGCGCGGCTTTCTTCAGCTCGACGCTCGCGCCGCCGATCGCTCGTCCAATCGTCACGCTCATCGACGGCTCGTGTCCGACCAGAACGATCGCCTTCGCGGCTCGATAATGGCTGCGGATCGTCCCAAGCCGTTCGGGGTCGAAGCTCCCCGCGAGGTGCGGATCTTCGACGAGTTTGGCGCGCATGTTGAGTCGCGCCGCAACGATCTCGGCGGTCTGTTTTGCACGCAAAAGCGGACTCGTGACGATCCAATCGAGGCCGAGCGCAAGGTCGTCGATCGCGCTGGCTTCATGCTCCATTCTCGCGCAACCCTCGCGGGTGAGCGGCCGTTCGAAATCATTTCCGCTCCACGATTCGGGATCGACCGCAACGCCATGCCGTAAGAAATAACACCTCATCGGCGACCACTACGGCGGCAAAAGGCCTGCGCCCTCGCCGCTATGAAAACGGCGCGGATGAGCAAGACATGGCAGACCCGACTCATCCATCCAAGCGCAAAGGCGCCGCAAGGTTATCGGGCGCTCTCGACGCCGGTCTACCGTGGCTCGACGACGCTCTTTTCATCGGCAGCCGCGGTAACCGACGAGTGGGACCAAGAGCGCGCGGGCTATACCTACGGCCTCTACGGGACGCCGACCTCACTCGAGCTCGCGGCACGCATCGGCGAACTCGAGCGCGGCCGGTACACGATTCTCACTCCGGGCGGTCAGTCGGCGATCTCGCTCATCGACTTTGCGCTGCTGCAAGCGGGCGACCACGTTCTCGTACCCCTGAGCGTCTATCGCCCCAACCGCAAACTCACCACCTCGCTCCTTTCGAGATTCGGCGTCAGCGCGACGTTTTACGATCCGCTCGCCGGTTCCGAAATCGCATCGCTGATCGGCGCCAATACGCGCCTGGTATGGGTCGAGAGCCCCGGTTCGGTCACGATGGAAGTGCAGGACGTGCCGGCGATCGTCGCGGCGGCGCACGCGAACGGCGTCATCGTTGCGCTCGATAACACTTGGTCGGCGGGCCTGCTCTTCGACGCGTTCGCGCACGGCGTCGACATTACGATGCAGGCGATCACCAAATACATCGGCGGGCACAGCGACCTGCTGCTGGGCTCGATCACCGTTCGCGAAGCGTCGCTCTACCGAAGACTCGGCGCGGCACGCCAGGTGATCGGTTCTGCGGTCTCGCCCGACGATTGTAGCCTCGCGCTGCGCGGACTCCAAACGCTCGGCGTACGTCTGGCTGCCATCGAAGACTCGGCACTCAAAATCGCAAGCTGGCTCGCCGAGCGTCCGGAAGTCGAGCGCGTGCTCCATCCGGCGCTGCCGTCTTGTCCGGGCCACGAGTTCTGGAAGCGCGATTTCACCGGGTCGTCCGGAGTCTTCTCGATCGTGCTCGCACCGGGGCCGACGCGCGAGCAGGTCTTCGGCTTCGTCGACTCCCTCGAGCTCTTCGAAATAGGGTACAGCTGGGCGGGAACGACCAGCCTGGCCGTTGCGTATACGATCGCGATGGCGCCCCGTAGGCCAGCCTACGATCACCGGCTCGTGCGCTTCAGCATCGGCCTCGAGTCGTCGAGCGATCTAATCGCCGACCTCGAGCAAGCCATGCCGGCCCTGCGAGGCTAGCGTGCCCGCAGCAGTTGACGAAGAGGGCGTCGGCGAACGACTGCTCGATTCGGAGGTAGCAGAAAGAATGAGAACCGTCGGCTTCATGTTAATTGCGCTCGCTGCGGCACTCGTCGTGCCGAGCGGCCACGCATCTGCACAATCAGCGACGCGAACGCTGGTCTATGAGTTCGGCTTCAACACAAGGGCCGCCAGCTCGGGGAACGGCACCGGCACCGAGACGATCGTGATCGGTCCTGCTAGCGACGGCGGCGTTACGATCAAAGGAACCGACGAGTGGTGGAACACCGTACGCCCGCGCGCGACGAACACGTGCGAGCTTCATCCAAACGGCGGCGTCTCGTGCACGCAACGTCCGTTTGCGCTGTCGCCCATTCAGCTAACCCTCTTTCCATTGTTGGCACAGAACTTTTTCAATGAGCTTAACTCGAGCGGCACGTCGAGTTGGAAACACTCTTACCAAGTAAAAGCGGCCATCGTACCCGGCGCATCCGGATTTGCGGGCGATCTTACCACCTGGAATTGCACCTACCAATTGCACGGTAAAGGTCCGATTCCAGAGGGCAAGGGCGCCATTCTGATTCAAACCCAAGGCACACTCGCTCAGCAGGGTGGCCGCTACCTCAAGGCCACCTCAAAGCAGCACATCTCGTATGACCCGCTCAACAAGGTTCCGCTGGCCGTTTCCGACACGCGCACGCATATTCCCATGCGCAGCGTGAACAGCAACGACCTCGTTCAGGCACAGCTTATCAAGGATTCGCAGCCTCACGTCCATTAGGAGCCTATAAGGTAAAGGTCCCTTCGGCAATCGGAACGCACTCGCCGGCTATCCGCACGCGGTCGCCCCGATCTTCGACCCAGAGCTCGCCACCGCGCGATGATAGCTGGCGCGCGAAGAGCTGGGACTTCTTTAGCGACCTAGCCCAATACGGCGTCAGCACGCAGTGCGCCGAGCCGGTCACGAAATCTTCGGTGATGCCCCACTTCGGTGCGAAGTAACGCGAGACGAAATCGCAGTCGTTTTCGAAGCCGCGCGCCGTGACGATTAGCGTCGAGAACGGCAACGCCGCGATCGCGCGGATGTCGGGTCGTAAGTCGCGTACCTGCGCCGCGCCGGCGAGGACGGCCATCCCGCGATCGGCCTCCCACAACTCGACTGGCCGCACGCCGAGCGCTTCGGACACGAGCTCGGGATCGTGTCGCTTCCGTAACGGTAGCGCGGGAAAGTCCAGCGCAAGGCGGTGACCTTCGCGCTCGACTTCGAGCCGGCCGGATCGCGAACTGAAGGCAACCGCGCGCTCTGCGCGCCGTAACACCTCGAGCAAGACGTAACCGCTGGCCAGCGTCGCATGGCCGCACAGCTGTAACTCGGCGGCCGGCGAGTACCAGCGGATCTGAAAATCGCTGCCGTCGGAGACGAAAAACGCGCTCGCGGGGAGGTTTATTTCGGCGGCGATCGCGAGCATCGTCGCATCGTCGAGCCACCGTTCGAGCGGAAAGACCGCAGCGGGATTACCTCCGAACGGCTTGCCGGTGAACGCGTCGAGTTGGTAGAAGCGCAGCTTCAAAGGCGCTACTTCGCTAGGCTGATCGTCGCGGCGCTCGGGTTTTTGAAGAGGCCGCTGCCGATCGTCTTTTGTGGAGCTCGGCCTCCCGGATACTTCCAAAAGCCGGCGTCGTTATGACCCCCGTCCGGCCCGTCCGGCCCGATCAGCGTCGAGGCATCGATCCAAAACCCAACGACGTTCACTGCGCGTTTGAGTCGGATCGTGCGAACCAGCTTCGCCTTCGTTCCGGCGACGGCAAAGTCATAAATCGTCGAGGCTCCGTCGCTCATCGCGACGTACTTGCCGTCCCACTTGACCCCGCCCCAACTCGAGAAGCCCTGATCGAGCTTGATATGCTCGAACTTCTTCGCACCTTTGCGCAGTTCGATGAGAACGAAACCGTACGTATCGTTGAGGCCGCTGACGAAGAGGTTACCGGAAGCATCGTAGCCGCAAAAAAGATAGGCCCGAACGCTTGGATCTTCGTAGAACTTCGGCGTCGTTTTTCCGGCAGAAAAGATTGCGAGGTTGCCTCGGTTCGTCCCCTTTGGGCCGTAGTTCGCAACGGCAAGGCTGCCGCTCGCTGGATCGACCGAGCAATCCGTGGGCAAGAAGTCCTTGTCGTGGTAAGTTGCGATCGGACTCGATCCGCCGTGCGCGTATTCGAGAATATTCTCAGCATTCGTGTTCGTAACGAAGACGTTTCCGGCGGTGTCCGAACACTCGCGCACCGGTGTATTGAAACCGCTCAAGGTGCCGACCAAGGAACCCTGAGGGTAGGAGAAGACGTAAACCTGGTCCGTTCCCACGTCGGAGATGTAGAGCAGGTCCGTGTTTTTAGCAGCCGGCGCCATCCACGAGGCCGAGATCTTCGCAGCAGTCGCCGGCGGCGCGGCCGCCTGCAAGCTCGAACCGCAGCCGGCCAACATAGCAACCGTAGCGCATGTAAGCGCGTACCAATGATTTTTCATGCGAGGGCGTCTTTTCGGGGCCGGTGGAGTCCGACCTTGGGGCCTGCGGTTTATTCGCTCGTCTCCTACGCCGCTTCGAATCCGAGCGGTGAGGGCTACTCGCTATCTACCGGCAGATACGATGGCCGCTGGTGCTCGAAGAAACTTCGCGAGAAGCTCGACGGAATCTGAGTGAACTTTCGTGGAGAGTGCGAAAAATTGAAACAATCTGAGATGCTCTTTGCGCGGGCGTCGGTCGTTCCGAGGCTGCCAAGTTCGAAGGTGTCCTCGATGAACCGCAGGATGCTTCCGAACTCATACTGCGTGTGCGAGATGTAACTTCGGCTTGAGGTGCCGGCCTTCGCGTAGGGCGAAACGACCAGCATCGGCACGCGAAACCCCAGGCCGCCCCAATGATCGAAGAACGGCGGCTTGGCGTTGTCGTAGAACCCGCCCCAGTCGTCCCACACGATCACAATTGCGGTCGAGTTCCAATAGGTGCTCTCGCCGACCGCGTTGACGATGCTCGCTACCCACGATGGCCCGGTGTCGCTGCCCGAAGCGGGATGGTCGGAGTTTGTTTTGTCGGGAACGACCCACGAGACTGCCGCAAGCTTCCCATCCTTGATATCGCTGAAGATCTGGGTGTTGGAGTCCGTAACGTTGGTGCCCCATTCGGAGCCGTAGCGAACCGCCTTAATGGCCTCGAAGGCGTTCCAAACCGCTCCGCTGTTGCCTTTCACCGGTGGCGAGTAGTACGTCCACGAGACCGACTTTGCGTCGAGCAGATCGCGCAGCGTCGCGTAGGTCAGACATGGAAACGGGCCTTGATCGTGCTTGTAGTGCAGGGTCGAGTTGATGTATTCGAGCAGATCGGTCTTAACGCCCGGCGGGGCGTCGCATCCCCATGGAGCCGAGCTGGGGTAGTCGACCAAACTCTTCGTCTTCGCGGGATTGAGGATCGTGGCGCCCGCGATCAAGTCCTGGTGCGCCGTGAAACTTCCGCTGCCTTGCGTCTGGAACATTTGGTCCGCGAGAACGTACTGTTGTGCAAGCGTCCAATACGGAGCAATCTGCTTGGGATCGACGTACTGGTAAGGAAAGGTATGATTGCCGCCGCACTTGCCGTTTCGCAGCGCGAAGCCATCCATTTTGCCGCCGTCGTAGCTTTGCAGGAACCCTTTGTAGCCGTGGCCGGGATCGCAGAACTGCGAAAGCTTGGTTTCTTTGAGTGGAACGTAGACGTCGCCGCCGGACGACTCCATTAGGCCCTGAGTCGCTCCGTCGGCGCCCGGATACGTCGCGAAGAGGTCGTCGAAGCTCCGGTTCTCTTGAATGACGACGACGATGTGTTGGATAAAGTCGCTGCTGTTTTTCTTGTGCGTTGGCGGCGTACTGCGAGCCGGCACCAACCCGGCGCCGCCGCTACTTTGACCGCCCCCGCAGGAAGCAAGGCAAAGGGCGGTTGTAATCGTCGCCCATCGCCCCAAACCCATCCGTAGCATCATACCAGCCCTCCGAAAAGCTTCAGACCTCTTTCCCTTCGGCGGGCCGCCTACCCGCTTACTTGTTTCCTACGATGCGCCGGCACCACCGCTTACTAGGCTCTATCCGTAAACGTCACCCTTCGACTTCGCTCAGGACCGCGCTGCGCGCGGCGGAGCAAATCCCAAAGCCGCGACGGCGCTTGCCGCGAAGGCGAGCAGCGCCGAGACGATCATCGCACCGCGAAAACCGGCGAGATACGACGAAGCTACGGTAACGACGACGCCCAGGGTGGCAACTCCAATCAATCCCGCGGTACGCGCGACCGCGTTGTTGACGCCGGATGCGACTCCCGAATGCTCGACGCCGACCGAATCCATTACCGTCGTGGTAAGCGGCGCAACGAAGAGCGCGCCGCCCAACCCCAAGATGGTTGCCGCGGGGAAGAATGTCGTCCAGTAGGAGCCGTCCGTGCCCGGTAGCGCGTACGCGATGAACCCGAGGCCGGCGAGTATTGAGCCGAACAGCAACGGGGTTCGCGGACCAATTCGCGTCACCAGGCCGCCCGACCAACGCGATGAGACCACCATGATGAAGATGAACGGCAATAACGCGGCACCGGCTTGCGCCGGCGAGTAATGATGGACGTTGATTAAGACGAAGGGCACGAAGTAGAGGCTGCCGCCGATTGCCGCATAGAGCAGAAACGTATAGACGTTCGCGACGCTAAAGGCGCGCGATGCAAAAAGGTCGGCTCGCAGCATTGGGTCGGGCGTGTGGCGCTCGAATAGCACGAACGCGACCAGCGCGGCGAGTCCCACAACGGTGGTGCCGATCGCCGATGCCGAGACGCGACCGCCATTGAGATCGATCAAGCCGTAGACGAGCAGACCCAACCCGACCGTGGCGAGCGCGGCGCCGATCACGTCGACCTTACGATCGGACGACTCGTCGCTGCTTTCAGGAACGCGCAGGGCCAGGATCAGCAGCACTAAGACCGCCAGGGGGACGTTGATCACGAAGACGTATCGCCATGAAAAGCTCTCGGTGAGCCAGCCGCCGATGACCGGACCGGCGGCCGAGGTCAGCGATGAGAATCCCGACCACAGACCGATCGCGCGACCGCGCTCTTGCTCGTCGTAAGCAGCGCTGATCAGCGATAAGCTTCCCGGCGTCGAAAGCGCCCCGCCGATACCTTGGATGCAGCGCGCGACGATCAGCATCGTAATGTCGTTCGCGAAGGCGCACGCCAGCGACGCTAGGGCGAAGATCACGATGCCGACCCCGAAAATCAGCTTGCGTCCGTAGATGTCGCCGAGCGCGCCGCCCGTCAGAATCAGCGCAGAGAGAAAGAGAGCGTAGCCTTCGATCACCCACTGCGTCTGGCCGGTCGTCGTGTGGAGCTCGTGCTGAATGACGGGAAGCGAGACGTTGACGGCCGTGCTATCGATGAAGGTCATCGCCGAGCCGAGAATCGCCGCAACGAGCACCCACGCCGGATTCACACCTCGGCCTTCCAGCAGTTGCAGTCGCTTCCTATCCGGTGAAGAATATCGCTGCGTGAGCTCAATCCTCGATCGTCCGCTACGCAGCGCAATTTTCGCGGCGGCCGATAACGCGCTGGTGCGCCGCGCCGTCACGCGCTACGGCATGCGTTTGGGGGCGAGGCGCTTCGTCGCCGGAGAGAGTGCGGCCGAGTTTCTGCCGGTTGCGCGAGCGGCGAACGCGCAAGGCTTTGCCGTCGCCGCGACGATGCTCGGCGAAAGCGTCGGCAGCCGCGAAGAGACCGTCGCGGTGACCGCTGAGTACGAGCGCTTGCTGCGCACCTTTGGCGAAGAAGGGCTCGACGCCAACGTCGCGTTCAAGCTGACGCACGTTGGACTCGACATTGACTCCGAGCTCGCGTACGAGAACGCAGGCCGAATCGCCGCCGCCGCACGCGAAAGCGGCCGAACGGTTCGCATGGACATGGAGCAGTCGCGTTACGTCGATCGAACGCTTGTCACTTACCGCCGCCTCCGCGAACGCTACGACAACGTCGGTTTCGTGCTGCAATCCTATCTTTATCGCAGTCAGGCGGATCTGGCGGCATTGCTTGCATTGGCGCCGAACCTCCGCATCGTGAAGGGCGCATATCTAGAGCCGGCGGACGTGGCATATGCTCGCAAACGAGACGTTGATGCGGGCTATCTAAAGCTCGCCGAGCTGGCGCTTTCCCACGACGGCTATACGGCGATCGCCACGCACGATCCGAAGATCATCGACTGGACGATGCGGTTCGCGGCGGCGCGCGACCTTCCGAAGCGTGGACGCTTCGAGTTTCAAATGCTCTACGGCATCGCTACGCCGCTCGCGCGGCGACTCGTCGGTGCCGGTTATCGCGTGCGCCTCTCGATCCCGTATGGCGAGTACTGGTTCCCGTACTTGATGCGGCGTTTGGCGGAACGCCCCGCCAATCTCTCATTTTTCGTCAGGGGCATCTTTACGCGATGATAGCGGGCATCTGGGCCGCGGTCTTGACGCCGCTCGATGCCGATCTCTTGCCCGATGCGTCGATCGCGGTGCCGTACTACCGGGAGCTTCTGCTGCGGGGATGTGACGGAATCAATGCGCTGGGAACGACCGGTGAGGCGATGTCGTTGAGCACCGACCAACGTTTGCGATTCATGGATGCGCTTGCGTCGAGCGACCTGCCGATGGAGAAGACCATGGCCGGCACCGGAGCTGCCTCGCTGGGCGATGCCGCGCGCTTGACGCGCCACGCGTTCGAATGCGGCTTTGCGGCGGCGCTCGTCATGCCGCCGTTTTTCTATCGCGACGCATCCCACGACGGCATTGTCGCCTTCTTCGACGCGCTCTTCGAGCGCGCGAATCCACCCCGAAAAAGCGTGCTGCTTTACAACTTTCCGCGCATGAGCGGTATCGCGTTTTGTCCCGAGCTCGTCGACCGTCTACTGGCGCTGTTTCCCGAAACGATCGCCGGCATGAAAGACAGTTCGAACGACGCGCGTTTACAAACTGAGGTCCTCGCACGCCATCCCGATCAAACCATTCTTCCCGGCTCGGAGAGTAACTTGCTCGAGGATAAAGTCCGTGGCGTCGCGGGCTGCATCTCCGGGAGTGTGGCGCTCTGGCCGGAGCTTGCGCGAGCAGCCTTTTCTAGCGGCGACCGAATGCAGGGCGAGAAACTAGCGCGCTGCCGCGCAGCCTTAGACGGGATGCCCTTCATTTCCGCCGTGCGTTATCTGACTGCCGCCGCGCGCAACGATCCAGCGTGGGAGCGCGCGCTGCCGCCGAACGCGCCGTTACCGCCGCAACAGCGGCGCGCTCTCGCGCGGCTGCAGGGAGAATGCCGTTAGGTTACCGCTCTGGTCCGAGCAGTAGACCCAGCCGTTCACGACGATCGGGCTCTCCCAATGGACCGGCCCGATGCTCTTGGCGTAGTTTGCGCTGCTCCACAGCTCGCTGCCGTTGAGCGCGTTGAGCGCGACGATCTGACCGTTGAACGCCGCAAAGACCATGCCGTCGGCGACGACCGGCGAACTCCCCTCGCCGTCGCTATTGCCTCCGCTGGTATGCCAGATTTCCACGAGTTGACTCTGACCCGACCCGTTGGTCTTCAAACGATACGCCGCGACGAGGTCGGGGAACCCCAGGAAGATCCAGGCATTGTTCGACGCATCGTTCCAGACGGCCGGCGTCGAGAATAGACCCTGCGGCAAGTCGATGAGCTGCAGCTCGTTGCCGAGGCCTGGAAGCGCCGCACGGTTGACCAGCTTGAGCACGGCGTCTTTCCCGCCTTGCACGAGCATCCACGGAGTTTGGCTCATCGGCTGCGCCGGCAAGATCGCCGGTGAGGTGCTTCCGAGATCCACGTCGCCGTTTTGGAGCTGCTGGTAGTTGGTCGGCGTGTAGCTTCCCATTAGACTCGACAAGTCGGCGCTCAGCGATACCACCGAATCGCCGTAGTTGTAGCCGCCCGTGTTGGCGTCGAAGTCTCCGTTTCCGGTGGCGGCGTAGATGCGTCCGTTCATGGACGAATCAGGATCCACGACGGCGCCGCCGCGCGCCCAAATTCCGGAGAGTTGCGACGAGCACGTATTCGGACCGGGTAGTCTGCGTTTGTTGCTGCATAGCGAGTTGAAGACCGTCGCGCGACCGGTGGTCAAATTGATGCTGACGACATGCCCGTCGTATGGCGGCGCGTCGCCGTCGTATCCCGACGTCGTCGCGTAGAGATAGCCGTTGGCGACGTTGAGCGGCGATTCGACCGCCTCGCTGTCCGGCATGCGCGTGACGCGCTTGGGGAAACCGGTCGCATGAATCTCGTGGCCGTTAGACGCGTTGAGTTTGTGAACCATCCCGTCGACGCCGGGCGCGTAAATCGCCTTGCCCGACGGATCTGCGGCCGGCGTCGAGTGAGTGTAGTGCGGGCCGCTCGTTGTGAACTTCCAAACGATTTTGCCGGTCATCGCTTCGATCCCCAGCGTTACGCCGCCCCTGGTCGTTTGAAAGAGCATCTTCCGGTAAACTCGGCCGACGCGCACGTGCTGCACCAATATCGGGGTCGAGTCGGCGACGCCGGTGAGCGCGATCTGCCATCGCTCGCGCAGGTTGTGGACGTTTCGAGGCGTCAACGTGGTTTCTGCGGAGTTGAAACTGCTGCGCGCCGGATCGAATCCGAAGACCGGCCAATCAACGGCACGAGCCGGAAGCAGCGTCGCAACGATCAGGCCGGCGACAACGGCCGGCGTGGAGAGCGGTTTGGCCATCTGGCTTGGTTGGCTGCGGCGGGTCCGCTCCCTTTCGTCGTCTAAGACCGTACGGTGTCGAATAGCTCCGACTTGCCGCCGCCGGTTGAAAACGTCGTCGTCGACGTTCCCGGCTGGCAGCAAGTGCGACCGCGCATCCCCGACACGCAGCAGCGCCGGACTCTCGAGAAACGCCGCAGCATTCGCGAGGTCGTCTTCGGCGTGCAGGACGGAATTCTGACGACGCTGGGCATCATCACCGGCGTCGGTGTCGCCGAAGGCGATCGTGCGGCGGTTTTCATCAGTGGATTTCTCGCGTTGCTTGCGGGCGCGCTCTCGATGGGCGTCGGCGAGTACCTCGGACGAAAATCCGAGCGCGAGGTTGTTCGGGCAACTATCGACCTCGAGAAACGCGAGATGGCCGCCGATCCGCAGGGCGAGTTCAGCGAGCAAGTTGCGTTCTATAAGCTCAAGGGCTTCAGCGCCGAAGAGGCGGAGATGATCGTGCGGCGCCTCACGCAGCACCCCGACATCTATCTTTACGAGATGGTGCGCGACGAGTTCGGCATCGATCCGCGCGAAGCCGAAGACCGAGGCTTGCGGGCGCCGCTCGCAATGAGCGGCTCGTATGCCCTCGGATCGCTTTTGCCGATCGTTGCCTATATGCTACCGCTCTCAATTGGTGCCTCGACGCTCACGGCGCTCTTCTTTGCGCTCGCCGGTCTCTTCGCCGTCGGGGTTTACGCGGGAACCCTGAGCGAACGAAATCCGGTCGGCAAGGGTTTCGAAGTCGCGCTTTATGGCTGCGGGGTCTTTGCGATCTCGTACCTTGCCGGTCACTTCATTCCGCCGCTCTTCGGGCACGCTCCGGTTTCGGTCGGAGGCTGATGGTGCCGGCGTTCGCACACGCGTTGCTTGCCGGCATCGTGCAGGCGGCCGCGTTCCTTTGGGACAGCCTCTTCGGATTGATCTTCGGATTTCTCATTTCCGCCGTCGTGCAAGTGATGCTTACGCCCGCGACGATGCATCGCTATCTCGGTCCGGGCCTCAAGGGCCTGCTCTTCGGCACCGGCTTCGGCATCATCTCGTCAGCCTGTTCGTACGGCGCGGCCGCGGCCGCGCGCGGCTTCTATCGCAGCGGTGCCGACGTCCGCTCGATCTTTGCGTTCCTGATCTCCTCGACGAACATGAACGTCGCGATCGTGATCCTCTTTTGGTCGCTGCTCGGCTGGAGGTTCGCGTTTGCGGAGTTCTTCGGTGGAACGATCATCATCGCCGTGGTAACCGTTGGGTTCACGCTGCTCTTTCGGGCCGGCGAGCTCGAACGGCTACAGCGCGAACAGACGCGCAGCGCCGAGCCTTCCTGTCACGAGCATGCTGACGGAGAGATGCGACGCGACTGGGGCGCGGTCGCGGCAACCGCGATCGCAGACGTTCGCATGCTGCGGACCGAGTTGATCGTGGGCTATCTTATCGCGGGCTTTGCCGCGGCGCTGGTTCCGCCCGGCTGGCTCTCCAGCGCGCTGCACGCCGTGGGCGCGGTTCCGTACGTCGGTTACCTACTACTGCTCTTCGTTGGCCTGTTGATTGCGGTGGCGACCTTCGTTTGCTCGATGGGAAACGTCCCGATCGCGCGGTTTCTCGCCGACGCGGGAATCCCGCTCGGCGCGAACACGACGTTCATCTACGGAGATCTGTTGATTCTTCCGCTGATCGCAATCTACCGCAAGTCCTTCCCGCCGCGGGTCACCTGGACGTTCGTTGCGCTCTTCACGGTCGGCGCGATGCTTGCGGGCGCGATTATGGAGAGGCTGATCGGCCGCACGACCGGCGGCGCATCGATGGGCTCGATGGCGCTCAACGACCGCTTCACCCTGATCTCGAACCTCGTTGCGATCGCCGCCGTCGGCGCGGTTGCGATCGCCGCGCTGCCGCGCAAGCAGACCGCAAAGCGCTAACCCCGCTCACGCCGGCTCGTGCGGAACGGCGGGTCGTCGTTATCGTACCAATCCATCGCCTTGTCGTAGAGAAACTCGAAGTTCTCGAGTGAGTACGGATTGTTGCGCCGGCGCAGCTCGAAGTAGCCGCACTTCTCGAGCTGCTGCCACATCTCGCGAATGAGGGGCCCGCAAAAATCGGCCATCAAGACCGTGTCGAGAAGGCCGTGACGAGCGTAGGTTCCGATTTTCTCGAACGTGCTCGCTATCAAAAGCTCCGGATGAGCGGTTTCGTCGAGCGCATGAAACGGGAGCAGGATTTCCGCGCGGTAGGCTTCATCCTTCATGCGCTCCGGGAGCTCATTTTCTACGAAGAGACGGGCCGCGCGGAACTCGGGCGTATCGAACTCTGCATAGGCCTTCATCGTGCCGTCGAGCTGGGTCGAGCGCCTGAAATGTTCGAGCTGCTCGCGAGTGAGCCGAATCTGACGATAACCGACTGCGACCGTCGCGGCGATGACGACTGCGGTGACGGCGGTTGCGATTGCGGTTATCGCCTCCCAGATCACGAGATTCGCTAGTTCGTATCGGCGGGCCGGTAGTCCGGCGCCTCGTGGACGAAGTGACTGATGTCGTATTTCGATTTGATTGGAACAAACTTGCGCGGCGGCTTCGAGAAGTCAAAGCAGTATTTTTCGGGCGACGTCGCGCGAGAATCGCTCGCCGCTAAGGACTTAAGATTGAATCGATCTTCGATGAACTTTAGAATGCTGCCATGCTCGTAGTGGATGTGCGAAACCAGACCCTTCTTTGCATACGGTGAGACAATCAACATCGGGACTCGCATGCCGAGTCCGTCATAGTCGACATATTTCGGGGCCACGGAATCGTAAAAGCCGCCGGGATCATCCCAAAATACGAAGATCGCGGTGGAGTTCCAAAACGGCGATTCGCCGATCGCATTCACGACTGAAGCTACCCACGAGGGGCCCCCATCGGAATTGCAGCCGGTATGGTCTGAGTCTCTGCAATACGGCGTGATCCACGTGACCGAAGCGAGGGTTCCCTTTTGAACGTCCTGAAGAAACTTCGGTGGTCCTGAGGTGACGTCTTGGTTCCAGTCAGGACCGTAGCAAATGTGCTCTATGGCCTGATATGAGCTCCAAATACCGGTCTCCTTATAGTAGCCGGAACCGCTGCTGTCCGGCACCTTACCGCTTCCGCACGATTTCCCACTAGGACCGGGCACACCTAAGGCTCCTGCATAAAAATGCCACGACAGTCCCTTCTCGTCGAGCTCGTCGGCGAGCGTCTTGTAGTCAAAGCAGATGGGCTTGAGGTTCGGACCAAAGACACGTGGCGGCTTTGCCTTTAGCGTTTGCACAAAATCGGTGGGGCCTCCCGGACAGCCCCAATTGATAGCCGGATAGTTCGTCGCGTGATCCGCCTGCCCGGCGATGATGTACTGATGCGACACGTAACTGCTGACGTCGAAGTTTGAGGGGTACATTTCGTCCGCGAGTACGTACTGGTGCGCCATCGAAAAATAGGGCGTCGTCTCATCGTGCGGTACGTAGCTGTATGGAGGGTATTTCGCTGGGCACTTCGGGTAACCAGGGTGGCTGCATTGCCAGAACAGCTTGTCGAAGCCATTCATCCTGCAGTCCGTCCCCGGTATTTTGCCGGTGCCATTACAGGCGAGGATGAAGCCTTGTTCGTTGTGCTGGAGATCCCAACTCGTAGAGAGGCCGATCGGTTTAAGCTCGATCTTCTGATTTTTCGAGTCGTGACCGTACGTTACGGTCCTGGCACCGGGAAAACCGTAAAAGAGATTGTTCAAGGTACGATTCTCTTGAATGACGATCACGACGTGCTTGATTTTGTCGAGCGGCGAGCGCGCGAGTGCAATTGGCCCTGCGCCCGGCCGCAAGGCCGTGGGAACCATGGGCGCAGAGCCGCCTCCGATGCCCCGGCAACCCGCGACGAACAGTATGGCGGCGATGAGCCAGAACGCTCGGCGGTGGTAAGAGACGGACCTAATGGACAAAGTTCCTCCTAGTTCGTATCGGGCGGGCGATAATCCGGAGGTTGGCGTAGGAAGTAGTCCTCGCCGTATCTTGATTTGATCGGGACGAACTTGCGAGGCGGTTTGGAGAAGTCGAAGCAGTCCTTTTCGGGCGAGGTGGCACGTGTATCGCTTGCCGCCAAGCGCGGCAGACCGAAGCGATCTTCGACGAACTTGAGGATGCTGCCGTGCTCGTAATGCACGTGTGAGACCGAGCCTTTTTTCGCGTACGGCGAGATGACGAGCAGCGGTACGCGCAGACCCAGTCCGTCGTAGTCGAGGTACTTCGGCGCTTCCTGATCGTAAAAGCCGCCGTAGTCGTCCCAAAAGATGAAGATAGCGGTCGAGCTCCAAAACTGCGACTCGCCGATCGCGTTGACGACCGAGGTGACCCACGAAGGTCCCGTGTCCGAGTCGCATCCCGGATGGTCCGAGTTTGCGCAGGTGGGCGTGATCCAGGTGACGTCGCGCAGACTTCCGCCTTTGACGTCGACCAAGAACTGCGAAGGCGGATTGATCACGTCTTTCTTCCAATCGCGGCCATAGCAGATGTGTTTGATCGCTTGGTACGAGCTCCAGATTCCCCGCTCGGCGTAGTCGTCGTCGGCGCCCTTGCCGCACGTCTTGCCCCCAGGCCCAACAAGCCCTAACGGGTTCGCGTAGAAAGCCCAGGTGTCGCCGGCGTCGTCGAGTTCGTCGCCGAGCGTCTTATAGTCGAAGCAATCGACGACCGGATCGGGCGAGGGCGTCCCGCGCGGCGGATTTATGGCGACCCTCGGGATTGTATCGGTCCGTCCGCCCGGGCAGCCCCAGTTCGCGAGCGGATAGTTGGTCGTCTGAGCCGCTTGGCCGGCGATGATGTACTGATGTGAGACGTAACTGCTGGTGTCGAAGTTCGAGGCGTACATTTCATCCGCTAATACGTACTGATCGCCCATTGAAAAATATGGCGCGGTCTCGTCGTGCGGCACGTAGCTATATGGTGGATATTTAATCGGGCATTTCGGTTGGCCGACCTGCCTGCAGGTCCACGTCTCGTTGTTGAAGCCGTTCATCTTACAGTCGGTGCCCGGAATTTTTCCGGTGCCGTCGCAGGCTGCTAGAAAGGCCGACGCGTTGTGTTCGAGGTCCCATTTCGTTGCGAGACCGATCGGCTGCAGCGGTATCTTCTGGTTCTTTGAATCGTAGCCGTACTTAGCCGTCTTGGCGCCCGGAAAACCGTAGAAGAGGTCATTGAGGCTGCGGTTCTCTTGAACGACGATGACGATGTGCTTGATCTTGTCGAGAGGTGAGCGCGCGACCTGAATCGGCCCAGCGCCCGGTCGCAACGCCATAGGGACCATCGGCGAGGAGCCGCCGGCGCCGCGGCAGCCCGCAACCGACAGTGCTGCTGCCGCAAACGCAAGCGCTTTACTGTAGAAATGAATGGAACGCACTTGGTTGAGCTCCTCGCTAGTCGTTGTCGGGTGGCCGCGTATCGAGCGGCTGGTTTAGGAAAAAGTCTAAGTCATACTTGCTCTTGATCGGGACGAACTTTCGCGGACCCTTTGAGAAGTCGAAGGCGCTAATGGGTGAGTTGGCACGTCGGTCGCTAGCGAGTTTGTCCTGGGGTGGCTCCAACCGCGGCAAACCAAACTGATTCTCGACGAATTTTAGAATGCTGCCGTGCTCGTAATGCGTATGGTCGACGTAGCCCTGCTTAGCATAGGGCGAGATGATGAGCAGCGGAAGCCGGTACCCAAGTCCGTCGTTATTCACGTAGGACGGCTTCTCGGGATCGTACCATCCGCCCGGATCGTCCCAGAAAATAAAGATCGCGGTGGAATCCCAGAAATTCGATTCGCCGACGGCGTTCACAACTGATGTGACCCAAGAAGGTCCGGTGTCGGAGTTGGAGCCGCCATGATCGGAATTCGCGTTGGTCGGCGTGATCCACGTCACGGCGCGAAGCTCGCCATTTTTTATATCTGTCAAAAATTTGGAGGGCGGCGAGAATGGCGCAACGTCCATGGCCCAATCGCCCCCGTAGCAAATGTGCTTGATGGCCTGATAGGCGCTCCAAATGCCTGGCCCCCGGCTGCTCCCACCATTTGGTCCGATCTCGTTGCCGCTGTCGCAAGCGAAGCTCCCGCCGCCGGAAACGGCGACGGCGTAGAACGCCCAGGGGAGCTTCGGCTTCGCATCGTCGAGCTCATCGCCAAGCGTCTTCGGGTTCCAGCACGGGCGCTCGGTTTTGATCGGCTCGCGCTGGTCGTTAAGCCATTTGCGGTCTTTGAAAAGAACGGGAACTGTGTCGCCCGGGCCGCCGGTGCAGCCCCAATCTCCGTCGGGATAGTCAACCGACGAATTCGGATTCACGCCTGCGATGATGTACTGGTGCGATATAAAGCTGCTGACGTCGAAGTCCGAAGCGTACATCTGGTCAGCCAAGACGTACTGATGGGCCATTTCAAAGTAAGGCTTCGTTTCGTCGTGCGGCACGTAAGCGTACGCCAGATACTTGCTCTTTGGGCACTTCCATTGCGGTTTAGTTCCGTGACAGGACTCTTTATCGAATCCGTTCATCCGGCACTCCGTTCCTGGAACCTGCCCGGTCCCGTTGCATGAGGTTATGTACCCCTGGCCGTTATGTTGCATGTCCCACTTCGTTTTCAGCGAAATCGGCTGGAGCGTGATCTTCTTGTTGTCCGAATCGTAGCCGTACGATTGGGTCTTCGCGCCGGGATAGCCCAAGAAGAGATTGTTGAAGCTGCGATTCTCTTGAATGATGATGACGATGTGTTTGATCTTGTCGAGCGGGCCTCGATGCAGCGGATCCATCGGTGCTCCGCTACGCTGCGCGACGCTAAACGGAATCGCGGATGGCGAGCCGGCTCCCGCAGCGCCCCTGCAGCCGGCGACGAGGAGTGCCGCGATTGCAATAGCAAGCAACCGGCTTCCGAACGAAATACCTCGCATTGCGGTTCTCCTTAGCGGCAGGGTGACCGAACCTAAGGTATGACGGTGGCGGGGTCACTTCCCCCGCATAGCGCACGTCAGTCAAGATTACGTTCGGCACCTCGTTGACCGAAGTCATCGTCCGGCAGTCTATCATGAGAGAAACGACGAAACAAAGCATTCCGTTTTGCTCTGGGAGGCAAGGCAAGATGAAATTTTTGGATGCACGCTACGCCCTATGCCGGAGCGCCATCGTGCCGATAAAGAGCTTCTCGGGCGCTTTGGCGGCCGCTGCAATGCTTTCCGGATGCGCTGGATCGCAGACTACGCTCGCGCCGCCGGGTCATAATGTCATCCTGAGCGCTTCGACTTCGCTCAGGGCAGGCTCAGTCGAAGGGTCGCCGATCGCGCACGTCGTGTTGATCGTTCAGGAAAATCGCAGCTTTGACAACTTTTTTGCGCTCTTTCCGGGCGCCGATGGGGCGACGCGCGGCAAGATGAAGGTCAGGCGGCACGGCCGCTACGTGGATCGATGGGTGACGCTCGAACCGCACAGTCTGGTGATGGGGAGCGACGTTCAGCACTGTCATGCTTCGTTCTTAACGTCATACGACAACGGTAAGATGGATGGCTTCAACCTGATTAACTTCGGAGTCTGCAGCAGGTCGGGAAAGCCCGTTGGTACGGCCGTCTATCAATACGTCGAGCAAGATCAGATCAAGCCCTACTGGGATATCGCCGAGCAGTGGGTCCTGGCCGATCATATGTTCCAGACACAAGGGAGCGGGAGTTTTACCGCCCATCAAGACTTGATCCGTGGCGCGACCAACGTTAACCCAACCGAGAGCCTCATAGACAACCCAACCGGGCAGCCGTGGGGCTGCGATGCCGGTATGCATGCGGTGACATCGCTCATAACGGCGAAAGGCAAGTACCTCCGGGACAAAGGCCCGTTCCCATGCACGAACAAGTTTCCATCGTCGTCATATTACGCGACGTTGCGCGATCTGCTCGATGCAAAAGGTGTCTCTTGGAAGTATTACGTCCCTTGTTTCAGCGAAGCCAACGGCTGCACGCCTAACAAACGCTGTCCCGACTGCGCCGGCGACCTACTCAACCCGTTTGACGTGATCGCTTCGGTACGTTACGGATCGGAGTGGAACACGAACTTTGGAATGCCTGCGACCAAGATCTTCGACGATATTACCGGCGGCACGTTGCCGGCGGTCTCGTGGGTGATTCCCGAGGACAACGAGGACGATCATCCCGGCGAACGCGTCGACAAAGGTCCGTCGTGGGTTGCCGGCGTCGTGAACGCGCTCGGTGAGAGCAGCTACTGGAACTCGACCGTGATTTTCGTCCTCTGGGATGATTGGGGCGGCTTTTACGACAACGCCGTGCCGCAGCAGTTCAAGGATAATCTGGGCGGCCTCGGGTTCCGCGTTCCGTGCCTCGTGGTTTCGCCCTACGCGATCGCCGGGCAGTCGAGCCAGGGCGGCTACGTCTCGCACACGCAATACGAGTTCGGCAGCCTGCTACGCTACATTGAGGATAACTTCGGCTTGGGAACTCTCAACACGACCGACGCGCGGGCCAACAGCATCGGCGACGTCTTCAACTATGCGCAGCCGCCGCGCCCGTTCAAACGGGTCAAGTCGCAGTATTCGATCCAGTACTTCGAGACGGAGCCCCACACGGTCCAGCACGGCGACCCCGAGTAGAAGCGTGACGCTCGCTGCTACGGATCCTCATCGCCGGAACCTTGACCCTGTCCCGCTTTGAACGGCGGCGCCTTGATCGGCGCGAAGGGCCGCGGCTGCTGCGAGAAATCGAAGGTATCCTTCAGGTCGTCGGCGCGGACGTCCGTTGCATCGAGCGAGCCTTTCGGAATGCCGAAGGTCTCTTCCGAGAAAGCCAGCAGACTTCCGAACTCGTGCTGCACTTTAGAGACGTAGCCTCGCCGCGTATACGGTGAGATAACGAGGAGCGGCACGCGAAAACCGAGCTCGTAGGCGTTGTAGAGCGGCGGCGGGACATGGTCGTACCAGCCTCCCCAATCGTCCCAAACGACGAAAATCGCCGTCGAGTCCCAATACTGAGAGGTGCCGATTGCGTTGACGACCGCGGCGACCCACGAGGGCCCTTTCTTGGTGCCGTGCTTGCTGGCATGATCCGACCACGAATCGGCCGGCGCTATCCACGTCTCGCCCGCTAGGTTCCCATTGCGAATATCGGTTAAAACCTGCTGCGATTGAGTGATCACGTTGGCGTAATCCTTGCCGTACCGCACGTGTCGAATCGCATCGAACGGGTGCCACAGACCTGGCCCCGGTCCATCCTGATAATAACGCCACGAAACGCCCTTCGCATCAAGAAAGTCCGTGAGCACTGGACGGTCCAAGCACGGGAATAGGGTCGGCCCTTTCAAGCCGCTGTCGATCCCGATCGTTGGGACCACGACGAACGGTTCCGAGTCGCAGCCGCCGGTCTTGCGATGCCCGGTCTTGCTGTCGTAAGGATTGTCCATTACGCGGTACTGCGCAATCGACGCCTCCGTCGCGGTGCCGCTGACGAGATACAAGTGCGCGGGAAAACTCGGCCCTTCGTTGCTTTCGAACATGTGGTCGCCGAAGGCGTACTCCCGCGCCATGGCGTGGTAGGGGCGCACCTCGGATTCAGGGGCGTATCCGAACGGGCGTAAGCTCTCGCTTGCGCGCATGCCGGCGTTGAATCCATCCATCTCGCCGTTATCGAAGTCTCTGAGGAAGGATTTGTGGGTGTGGCTCAGATCGTACGGGGCACTCAATGAGATCGGGCGTAACCGGACGCGATCTCCGTGCGAGTCGACGGCATACTTTGAGATGTCCGCGCCTCGTATACCTTGAAAGAGATAATCCGGCGTGCGGTTCTCTTGGATGATGATTACGACGTGTTTGATCGGCGTAGGCAGCGATTGTCCGAAGTTGTTCTGGCTTGCGCCAATGAGCGGCCGGTTCTGATGACTTTGCTGATCGGTGCTCGCCGCAGGGAGCATCGGCGCGGGCGTGCTTCCCGAACACGATGTCAACCCAGCGGTCAGCAGTGCGGCGGCGATCCTTTTACCGTGGAACATCTTCGGGAGCTCCTTAATGGATGGCCGCGCTGCAGCCTGGCGTATGCAAGATCGTAATCGTTGTTCCTCGGAGTTCGCTGGAACGTCACGCGTGCTTCGACGGAGTCGTTACTCCGGCATGCGGCTCCTTCTTGCGACGCTCCCGGCAGCCGTTGTCGTGCTGTCGGGCGCCGTCACAACCGACCTCGGTGCAACCCTCCGCTCGGTCGCCGCTCAGTACTATTCGACGGCCGGTCAAATCGCGATTGTCGCGGGTCGGGACACGACCATGGATTACTACGAGCGGCTCGTCGACGATGCCGCACTCCTGCGTGCACCTGCGCCCGCCCACTACCCGCCCGCGATATGGCAGCAAACGGCCACGGCCGCGTCGGAACTTGATGTAAGCCTGGCGGTGCAGCTGATGCAGCGTTCGTATCAGCCGATGGCCGCGATTCGAGGTCTTGGCGAGACGTTGTTGCGATCGACCAAAGATGGAACGATGCAACCGGTCGCCGTTTACGTGCCGGCGAGCTATTCGCCGCAGCACCCTGCACCGCTCGTGATCTTCTTGCATGGTAATCGGCAGGCAGAGTCTCACTTGTTGGCGCCGCAGTACGTGCAGGACTTAGCCGAGCGGACCGGCACGATCGTGGTCGCTCCCTACGGACGCGGCGCCTTCGATTTCGCCGGCTCGGAGAGCGACGTCTACGACGCCTTCGGCGCGGCCAACGCGGCCTTTGCGATCGACCCCCACCGGCGTTATCTCGCCGGATACTCGATGGGCGGCTTCTCGGTCTTCCGGCTCGCGCCGCTTCACCCGGACGATTGGACGGCGGTGATGTCGATCGCGGGGTCGCTGCTCGCTTCTCGGGCGCCACCCGTTACCGCAGCCTTGTCGCGCGCACGCTTCTACATCTTAACGGGCGCAGGCGACGATAACGTGCCGACGGCGTATCCTACTGCTACGGCGATCTTTCTGCGCGATGCCGGGCTTGCGGTAACGTTCTATTCGCAGCCCGACGGAACGCACTCGCTGTACTCGCTGCGACCGATTCTCTCGCAAGCCTGGGATGAGATGGAGCGCGGCGTCGTGCGCTCCCCCCGGGGGCTGACCGGGCCACCGAACCTGCCCGAAGCAGTAAACTAAAGGCGCCCTTGCCGGCTCCGAAATCTATCCGCAGGGGTCGAGCGTTTAGCAAGGGCAGTGCAGAACCCAGACCGCAACGAAAGAAGGCGCCGTGGAAGACGCAGGCCGGCTCATGGAGCGAGTGCAGGCCCGTGACGCCGACGCTTTCGAGACGCTCTACGACGGGTATCACCGCCTCGTCTACGGGATCGCCCTCCGCGTGCTCTCCGATCCGGCTGCCGCCGAGGACGTTACGCAGGCGGTTTTTTTGAAGCTCTGGAGCAACCCGGTCCTGTTCCGCGATGGCAACTTCGGAGCGTGGATTGCACGCGTCACTCGCAACCGCGCGTTCGACGTCGTGCGGGGCCGCGCGTTGCGCGCGGAAAGCGAATTTCCTGAGTCGCTGCCAGTCGACGACGTGCTTGAGGACAAAGCGCTCGCGCGGATAAACGGGGAGCGCGTGCGTGAGGCGCTCGGGCAGCTCCCGCCCGAACAGCGCGAACTGATCGAACTCGGATTCTTCGGCGGCGCGACGCACGCGCAGATCGCGCGTCAGACCGGGTTGCCGCTTGGGACGATCAAGACCCGCATCAGAAACGGTTTGCGAAAGCTACGCAACGCGCTCGAAGGCGCGGTGACGGTATGACGTCGCACGACGAAATGCTCGACAACGTCGCCGCCTACGCGCTCGGTCTCCTCCCGGCATCGGAAGCGGCCGCGGTCGCCAATCATCTGAAGACTTGCGAGAGCTGTCGCGCCGAGTACGATTTCCTGCGGCCGGCCGTAACGGCAGTGGCTTATTCGGCCGAAGCCTGCAACGACTCAAGCACCGGCGCAGCCGTCGCGAGTCCGCTCCTCAAGGCGCGAGTGATGAAGCGAGTACGCGCCGAGGCCTCTCGGCGCGCGTCGCCTGCCTGGCCTGCGTATGCAGTGGCCGCCGCTTGCCTCGCGATTGCAATTCTAACCGGACTCATCGACATATCCCTCAACGATCAACTGAAACGCGATCGCGCTCAGACCGTCGCGCAGGCGCAGACGATCGCCGACCTCACCGCACCCGACTCGCAACGCCGTCGGTTTGCGGGCGGCGAGGTAGTGACGCACGGCGATCGGCTCTACATCGCGATGCACGACCTGCCGGCCGTGCCCGCCGGACACGTCTACCAGGCGTGGACGATCGCAAAAGGCGCGAACGGCGTGGCACCGTCGATAACGTTTGAGCCGGCCGCCGGCGGAGCCACGGTGGTTCGTCTACCGGAGGCCGCGACAACAATCGCCGCAGTGGCCGTCAGCGTCGAACCCGAGGGTGGTTCGAAGCAGCCAACCACCAAACCGATCGCGCTGGTGCGCATCTAGGGGCTGGAAGCCGTCGCGGGCAATCCAAAGGCTGGGTTCACCCGTTTCCCTCCCAAAGCACCGTCGAAGGGTCAGCTCGGAAAGGAACTCATGAAGAACCCACACTTGATTGCCGCGCTTGCGGTCGTCCTCGCCGCCACCGGAACCGGCACCGCGTCGGCGAAGCTCATGCCCGACGTCGTCGATCAACCGACTCGCTTTTCAGGATCTTGCTGCATTTTTACGGGCGCTCCATCGCTTGCCCTCACCCTCTCTATGGTCGAAGCCGGCGGCGGACCGAACAGTTTCAACACGGTCACACTGCTCAAGACGTTGACGGGTCCGAAGTTCGACGCGGAAGTTGCCAAACTAACGAACCAGTATGGTAAGGCGCAAGTTGGGCAGTTTCTCAAGACGTTCGACTTCGTCGTCAACGATTCGTTGCAGATCGTCACCGCGAAGAAGATCGCGCTTCCCAGTCAACCGGACCCGAATCCGAAGGACGGCACGGCTCTCGCCGGCGCGTTGTGGGCCGCGGGTCAGTCCGGTCAAGGCTTCAACGTCGAGGTGATGCTCGACCGGCTCGTTTCGCATCCGATTCACGTCAAAGTGATGAGCGACATCGACGCCAAGTACGGTCTAGCTGCCGACGCGCAGTACCACGCGATCCTCACGACCGCGATGAAAGACCTAGCGGCGGCGTATCATCTGAGCGCCTCCGGCCAAGCGCAAAGCATGTAAGGAAGCAAGGAAGGGCGGGAGAACCCACCGCGACGAAGCCGCAGCGCATGCAACCACATCGCGCAGTGCTCCCCGCCCTCCTTGTTCTGTCGTTTCTGGTTGCGGGTGCGCCGCTCGAAGCGATCGCGTCGTCCAGCGGATTGGCATGGGATTCGGTCACGAAGATCGCGGTGAATGCCGATCCGGCCACGCTTGCGCCCGGTTCGTTCGACAGCGACTTTGCGACCGCGGCTGCGGTGCAGCAGCCCGAACAAAGCGGCGGCGGGATCTTCAAGCAGATTCACCAAGCGATGAGTGAAGGCCAGAGCATGCAACAGATGATGAAGAACGGCATGGCCGAGCATCATTACGTCGCGGGTTCGAAGGATCGCACCGATCGCTTGTTCACGCAGACCGCGACGATCGTCGACTGCGCGGCACGGACGATAACGACGCTGGATCTGCGCCGTAAGACGTACAAGATCGCCTCCATGGACCAGCCCTCCTCACCGGGTTCCGGCGGGACGTCGTCGCAAGGTCGCTCGTCCGACAACGATACTCGCGTGGCAATCTCGGTGACGAACACTGCACTGGGTGCGCGCAACGTGGGCGGTCAGCCGGCCGACGGTTATAGCTCGAAAATGACGATCATCGAGACCAGCTCTTCGGGCCAATCCCAGACGCAGAACGGCAATCTCCGGGCCTGGTACTCCAGTTTTGCAAATCCGGTACCGACGTGCTCCGGCGGCTCGCCGATGGCGGGCGGCCGGGCCGCGGCCACGATGGCCGGATACATGAGCGCGATGCGTGCGCTCGCGTCGACCGGCGGCGACCCTCGCTTCACTATTTCGCAAACCGGTCCGCGTCTGCCGCTGGGCAGGCTGCCGATGTACGACGCGATGACGTTTGGCGGGCAAGGTCAAGCCGCAACCTTCGTGACCGAGCGCGGCAACGTTCGCTCGATCGATGCTAACGATCCGATCTTCAGCGTGCCGGAGGGCTTCACTCAAGAACAATAACCGCCGTGCTGCGCCGCGATGCGGGCGGCCATCGCCATGATGGTGAGCATCGGATTCACGCCGCTCGACTGCGGAAAGACCGAAGCGTCGGCAACGAGCAGATTTTCGTAACCCCAGACGCTCCCGTCGGGATTGACGACCGAGTTGGCACGGCTGGCGCCCATCGCTGCGGTTCCCATCTGGTGCGCCGAAAAAACGATTTGCCGGTTCGGAGCGACGCCGATTTTCTGCAGGCGCTCCGCGAGTTCGTGGCGGCAGTTCGGCGACCATTGCGCTCGTTCGACTTCGATCGGCCTCGTATGCAGCGTCATCACGCGAACCGCGCCTGCCGCAAAGGCGAGGTTGACGACGCCGGCGAGACCCGCAAGCATGTTCTCACCGTCGAACCGAGAGATGCGATAGCGAACGTACCCTTCTTCGTCGAGATCCACCGAACCGGGATCGCGATCGCGAGTCAGTGCAAAAAGCGTCGCGACGTTGCGCATGCGTCCCATCAGTTCCGCGTGACGCTCGCGGCCTTCCCACGGCAGTGCCGACGCCGCTAATCCCGGATGCGCGGGCGCAACCTCGACCTTCGCACCGTAGTTGCCGGAACGATAGTTGAAAGCATCCGAGTATGCGCTCTGCATGGGGCCCTTCCATGGCTCGATCGCGTGGTCGAACTCCGCAATCGCCGCCGCCACTGGATGCAGGAAAAGACGCTTACCGAGTAGTGGTTGAGTAATTCCACTGCGCGCGAGAATTCCCGGCGTGCGCAGCGCGCCGGCGCAGACGACGACGAGATCGGCCTCGACGCGAAAGTTGCGCACGTCGCCGGCGGCGGGACCGCGCTGCTGCGCGACTACGCCGCGAGCGCGGGTGCCTTGCGTCTCGATGCGCGACGCCCGCGTATTTGCGTAGATCGCTCCTCCACCGGCGCGCAGATCGCGCAGGAACGTGAACGCGGTCGAGCGCTTCTTGGCGTACGCGCAACCAAAGCCGCAGTAACCGCACCCGTCGCCGCAGTCGGGCGCCGCGTTTCGTGGCGATGCGCCGGCGTGAAGACCCAGAGCGCGAGCTCCGTCCAGAATCACCTGATTGTTGGCGTTGTGCGCGTTCGCCGGTTGAATCTCGAGGCGGGTTTCTAGCGCCCCATAGTGCGGCTCGAGCTCCGCCGCGAGACGGGCGATGCCGCTGGCTTCGCACCACTCCTTTGCAATCCGGTCGGGAAGGCGTAGCGACGTACACCAGTTTACGGTCGTCCCACCCCCGACCGTGCTGCCCGCCATGATCGCGATTCCGAGATCGCTGCTCGAGGTAAGCCCGGCGTCGAGATAAAGCTCCGAGGTCATCAACTCGCGCTGCGTGAAGTCGGGCGCGTCGAACGCACCGCCGGCTTCGAGGACGACGACGCGTTTGCCGCTGCGCGCAAACGCCGACGCGACGACGCCTCCGCCCGCGCCGCTGCCGATAACGGCAACGTCAGCGCGCACGCGTTCACCATCGCGCGCAATCCCAAGCGGTAACGGCGCCGAGCCCCCGCGGGCATCGTCTCGCGGACCGGGATAGCCGATGCGCTTCCAGGTTGGATTTCGACTGCCGGGCTCGCTCTCCGCATAGGCGAGAAAGAGCGCGAGCCTCTTCAACGCGGCGAAGCCTGCGCGCAACTTCTCAACCGGTGAGTTCGCGAGCACATTGAGCACGGACGCCCTTGTAGCGTCGCCGGCTTTCAGCGGCAGCCATAATAGATCGAGCAGCTGGTAGAGCTCCCGTTGACGTCGCGGCGTCAAGCCGTCAATGGCGTGCCCCGCACGCTCCGTGACGCGCTCGGTGCGCGCGTCAATCGGCACGAAGGTCGCCACGACGTTGCGCAGCGTTGCTAACCGCCGGGCATCCATTGTGCGATTACCTCACAATCAGCATAGGGATGGAGCTTTCGCGACCTCGTTTAACAGGACGAGCCTGCCGAAAAACGAATCGCACCAGCTATGAATACGTTGACCAACCGCGCAATTATCGGCATCCTTATGTTTTTGGCGACCGCAGGTGCGGCCGGCGCCGCGGCACCGACCCCGTCGCCCGCGCCGACGGCGGCACCGCCCCAGAGCGCTGCGGAAACGCAGTTCGTGAACGGCGTTAGCGCCGATCTCCAGAAGCGCTTCGCGACGACCGCCGCGGCCGCTGCGGCCGGTTATTTTCGATATACCGACGAGGATCAAACCGGCGCGATCAGCTGGGTGAACACGAACGACTGGCAGAGCGACATGAGTCGTCCGAGCCAATTGTGGTACGACGTGAACGGTCGCCTGATCGGCGCCGACTTCTCGGTGCTGCAGAGCAACTCGCCTGCGCGTCCGAACGTCTGGGGCATCTCGCCGGCTCGCTGGATCGACTTTTCGCCCGCCCACGTGCACTTCGCCGTCAAAACACCGACCGGGCTGCAGTACGGCGGTGTCGGAGATAAGACAATGGCGAAGGTTGGAGGATCGGTAAACAATCCGACGGCGGCCGACATCGTAAACGTCGGCAAGCTCCCGCGTTGGAAAGTGCTCAAAATCCCGGCGCCGCAAAGCGCGTCCGACGTGGGATTTGTCTTTACTTTCCCGGCGATATGGGATCTCCAGGTCTGGCTTGTGCCTAACCCGCTCGGCGCATTTGCGGAACATAATCCCAACGTCGTTCCGAGCGCCAACGCAAAAGATATGGATTAAACTGCCGATCGCTACCAGCTGATCACGATTTCGCCATTCCCACGGGGCGCTGCTCCACGACGATTTACGACGTGGGTCGCGCTCGTTTCGATATACGACGACGCTCCGCCGCCACCGCCGCCGCCGCCGGCTCCGCTCGTCCCCAGCGATCCAGCGCTGCCGCCACCCCCGCCGTAGTAGCCGCCGCCGCCGCCACCTCCGCCATTCCCGCTGTCGGTCGCGCCGCCGCCGTCGCCGCCGACGCCGAGCCTGCCGCGCTTACCGTGGGCGGAAGCCGGGAACCCCCCGCGATGAACGCTGCGGCCACCTTTCCCGCCCGAGCTTTGCGTGCCACCCTTTCCTCCGGAGCCGCTCGGGCCACCGTCGACATGGCGCAACCCGCCTCGTCCGCCGACCAGACCGCCGCCCGCTCCGCCGAGACCGGCTACGTAATCGCAAAACCGCCGGCGCCGCCGCCGCCGCCGGCAACCACGATGCGATTAGCCAAACCAGTTCCGTTTTCGCGCACGTCGGAGCCGCCGCCGCCGCCGTTGCCGCCGTTTGCACTTTCGCTGCCGGTGACCCCGCCATTGCCGCCGCCGTTGAAGCCTCCGCGACCGCCGATCGCGCTGCTCTTTCCGCCCTCTCCGCCGACGAAGATCGCCAGAGTCTCACCTGAGGTTACGGGTATCGTCGCCTTGACCAGCCCGCCCTTGCCGCCCTTCATGTGGCGAAAAGTGCTTCCCGCGCCGCTGGCGCCGTCGGCAGCGACCGTGATCTTCGTCACGCCGCTGGGGACTGTGAAGCTTTGCTGCGCCCCGGTGTACTGAAACCGCTCGACGTTGGTTGCGCGTGCCTGGGAGCTCGCCGACGGCGCACTCGGTAAGTGGGAACCGCTGCAGGCCGCTAGCAGCAACGCAGCGGCGCTCATCTGCAACCCTTTATTCATTGGTTCGCGTCCTCACTTTCTACCAACGCTTTCGTTCGCCAGTCGAAACGAATTGCCAGCATCCGAATGACGAACGTGACCGCAATCGCCGCCCAAGCCGCTTCGCCTGCGTTCAGGCTGGTCTCCTTCACGAGCACGACGAAGAGCGAAACGCCCGCTAGCGCAGCGAGTGTCAAAATCTGTCCGGGCAGCATCCAAACGCGATTGACCAAAATGTCGCGCAGCAAGCCGCCGCCGACGGCATTAACGACACCGACGAAAATCGCGGCAGGAATTGAAAGCCCTATCCGCAGCGTCAGCTGCGCCCCGACGCACGCATAGGCGCCTAACCCGAGCGCGTCAACGGTGTCGAGCACGGCGCGATAACCGCGCGACGGCTTACGCCCGCCGGCCGCGACGCTTCCTACGGTTCCGATAATCGCGCCGCACAGTATGACGATGATATAATCCGGACTTTGAATCAGGACGGGGACGTGCTGCAAGAAGATGCCGTCGCGCAGCAGACCGCCGCCGGCCGCAGAGACCAAGGCCATCACGAAGATCCCGGTGTAGTCGTAGCCGTAGCGCACGCCCAACCCCGCGCCGGAGACCGCCCACACGAAGGTGGCGCCTAGATCGAAGAACGGTGAGAGCTCAAACTCTCCGTGCAAGGCTCATGCCGCCGGACCGGCGGCCTCGTAATTTGGTGAGTCTTCCTTGATAGTGCGCCCGACGCGGACGTTTTTGATCTGCAACGGATCGATCTCGAGCGGATTGCGGTCGAGTACAACCAGACATCGTGACGGCGTTGGTAAAATCAGCTCCGCCGGGCTAGATAGAGCCTCCATGAGCACGCACTATTCGGACTGATACGGCGGTGTCATCCTGAACGGAGCGACACCCCCTTTGCATCAAAGGCCTATCTGCCGCCAAACGCGTAGGTCGCGCTATGGACACTTCGCTTGCCGCCGTACAGCCGATTTCGATCGAGGCGATCGAGGCGGCGCGAGCGCGCATCGCCGGTACGATCGTGCGCACCCCTCTGCTCGAATTGCAAGGCACGGATGGGCCCAAGATCTTCCTAAAACTCGAAAGCCTCCAGCCGATTAACTCGTTCAAGCTGCGCGGTGCCGCCAATGCGGTCGCGATGCTCGATCCGCAGAAACGCGCGCTCGGCGTGTGGACGATCAGCGCCGGCAACGCCGGTCAAGGCGTAGCGTATGCCGCGCGCAAGGCCGGCGTGCCGTGCACGGTGCTTGCGATCGAGACCGCGCCGGAAACGAAGATCGCCCGTATGCGCGCGCTCGGCGCAAGGATCGTCAAAGCTTCGTACGATGCGTGCTGGGCAGCCTTGGAACGCCGATCCTATCCCGGCATCGAGGGGACCTTCGTCCATCCGTTCGACGACGATCACTTCATCGCAGGTAACGCCACGGCCGGCCTCGAGATCGTCGAAGATCTGCCGGACGTCGCTACCGTCGTCACCGCGATCGGGGGCGGCGGCTTGATCACCGGGGTCGCTTCGGCGTTGCGCGCAAAAAAGCCGAACGTTCGGATCCTCGCTGCCGAGCCCGAAACCGCGGCCCCCTACGCGCGGTCGCTCCAGCTCGGAAAACCGTCGGTATTCGAGGAGTGGCAGCCGTCATTCGTTGACGGCGCGGGCGGCAAGAGTGTCTTTCCGCGCATGTGGGAGCGGATGCGGAATCTCGTCGACGACGCGATCGTCATCACGCTCGACGAAACGCGTCACGCGATGCGCGTGCTCGCCGAACGGTCGCGCGTGATTGCCGAAGGAGCCGGCGCACTGCCGGTCGCTGCGGCGCTGAGCGGAAGAGCCGGCGACGGTCCGATCGTTGCCTTGGTCTCAGGCGGCAACATCGATCTCACAGCATTCTGTGAGGCGGTCAGATGACGCCGCTTGACCTGCGAGCGCGCCCACCGCGTTCGACCCGTGAGACGATGCTGGGGTTCTACTTCCTGCCACGCACCGTTGACAAGCTGCGCGCGCAGCTCCCTGGCGGCAATATCGGGCCTTACCTCAACCACGGTACCGGCTTTAGCGCATACGTCGTCAGGCGGCTGGGATTGGACATGGATGAGTTCCGTCGCGCGGTTGGCGATGCCGTGGATGAGGCTGCGGTGGTTGAGTGGCTCGCTGCACGGACCGATCCCGCGACCGCAGCGACTCTGAACGCGAAGCTGGAAACGTTTGTAGTAGAACGGATGTCGCCCGAAAATCAGGTTCTCGTCCGCGAGCGCCATCCGGTGATGGCAGAGCGGCACGAGCTTTCGAAGATTCTTGACATTCTGGACGCCGACGACCGGCGTACCTTCGGATAAGAGGGGAACATTTATGCAAAAGATTACGCCGCTGCTCTGGTTCGAAGGTCTCGCCGAAGAGGCCGCCGAGTTTTACGTTTCGATATTCAAAGACTCGAAGATTGATAACGTTAGCCGTTACGAAGAAGGTGGCCCCGGCGAGCCGGGCTCGGCAATGATGATCGAGTTCACGCTCCAGGGACAAGACTTCATGGCGCTCAACGGCGGCGGCAGCGAAGGCCAAGCCGCCGATGCGCCAACGATGCCGCGCGGGTCGATCGCACTCTTCATCACCTGCGAAACGCAGGCGGAGGTCGACCGCCTATGGGATTCGCTCGGCGAAGGCGGCGAGATTCTCCAGTGCGGCTGGCTTAAAGACAAGTACGGCTTCGCTTGGAACATCGTGCCGCAAGGTCTCGCCGAACTGCTCGGCGCTCCGGACCACGAGAAGGCGCAGCGCGCGATGCAAGCCATGCTTGCGATGAAGAAGCTCGACATCAACGTGCTGCGTCGAGCCTTCGATGGTGCGCCCGCCGTTCGCGGCTAGCCTGCCGAGAGCATCACGCGGGCCGCGTTCCAGCCGGAGGCGCCCATAACGCCGCCGCCGGGATGCGTGGCCGCGCCGCATAAGTAGAGTCCCCGGATCGGCGTCTTATAACCGGCATAGCCGGGTACGGGCCGAAACGCGAAGAGCTGGTGCAGCGGCATCGCGCCTTGAAAGATGCTGCCTCCCGTCAAACCGAACTTCTCTTCGAGATCCACTGGCGTAAGGATCTGCCGAGCGATGACCGAGTCCTTGAAGCCGGGCGCGTAGCGTTCGACGACGTCGAAGCAACGATCGGCATACTCGTTGCGCAGCGCGTCGGTCCAAGGTCCGCTCTTCAAACTGTACGGCGCGTACTGCGTGAACATGGACATCAAGTGTTTGCCCGGCGGCACGACCGTCGAATCGAGCGACGAGGGCATCGTGCACTCGACGACCGGCTCGCGCGAGAACGAGCCGTATTTGGCATCGTCGTACGCACGCTCGATGAAGTCCTGATCGGGACAGAGGTGAACCGTGCCGAAGTGCTGCGGTCCCGGCGCGTGTCCGGGCAGCGCGGTGAAGCTCGGCAGCTGCTCGAGCGCGACGTTGATCTTAACCGAAGCGCTGCTGTATGAGATCCGTCCGACCGCGTCGCGAAACTCGGGCGGCAAGTCGGCGCCATCGACGAGCTGCTCGAACGTTACGTGACAATCCACGCCGCTTGCCACGCGCTTGGCCGCGAACTCCTCACCGTTCGTCAGCGCGACGCCGGTTACGCGCCCGGCGCGGGTAGTGATTCGCGCGACCTCGGCATCGGTGCGGATGTCGACGCCCAGGTCTTTGGCCGCGGCCGCGAGCGCTTGGGTCAAACCACCCATGCCGCCGCGTACGTAGCTCCAAACTCCGCGTTTGCCGTTGGTCTCGCCCATCACGTGATGGAACAGAACGTACGCCGTTCCGGGCATCGAGGGGGCCATGAAAGCGCCGATGATCGCATCGGTTGCGATCGTGCCTTTAACCTCTTCGCTCTCGAACCAACGGTCGAGAATCGGTCGCGCGGCGCCGGTGAGCACCTCGATCGCTTCGCCCATTCCCGGGCCTAGCCGCTGCAGGGCGCGCCCCATCTTACCGGCTTCGAGCAACTGTCCGAGACTCGGACGCATGAGATTCGGCGGAACCTGCGTGAGCGTCGGCTCGACGACCGAGGCCACGCGCTCAAGCATCGCTTCGTACTTCGGATAGTTCAGTGCATCGCGTTTGCTGAACTTTGCGATCTCGTCGGCGTCTTGCGCGAGCCCTCGTCCGAGCATCAAGTACCGCCCATCCAGGAACGGCGAGAAGGATGCCGGATTTCGCTCGATCGCTTCAAAGCCGTAATCGTGGAGGCGCAGATCGCGGATAATCTCGGGACGAAAGAGGCTGTTGACGTAGGCTGCGGTTGAGACTTTGAAGCCGGGAAATACCTCTTCGGTCACGCAGGCTCCGCCGACGACGTAGCGCCGCTCTAAGACCAGCACGCGCCATTTCGCGCGCGCGAGGTAACAGGCCGTCACGAGTCCGTTGTGGCCGCCGCCGACGACGATTGCATCATATTTCACGTTATATGGTCAACCTTAGACTGAAGTAGGCATTAAACGGCGACATGAGCGAGCTCGTCTGATCGTTGTACGTTCCGAAGTACGGCTGGTACGGATAGCGCAGAAACGTCTGCACGTTCGCGCCGGGATTGTAGGCGTTGCCGACCGGCGGCGTGGACGGGCCGCCGATGAGATTCGTATAGAGGCACGTCGAGGAGCTCCAGAAATAGGTAAACGGCGTGTGCTGACCGCCGAAGCACGTCTGCAGCAAGTTCGCCAGCGTGACCGACGCGGTGACGCGCGGCGTGAACTGGTACGAGATCTGCAGGTGACCGAGGAGTTGCGCCGGCTCGCGGAAGGCGCCGATCGCGTCGAACTGCCCGGTGTAGGGATCGGGAATCGAGAGCGTTGCCGCGCAGCCGGCATTGTCTGCGTTGAACGGTCCGCCGCCGGCCGCGCCGTAGGGATAGCGAGGATCGCCGGCGGTCGAGCCCGCCAGCGGTTTGCCGCATCCGGCCGCCGGATCGATGCCCGGCGTCGTCAGCGGCGCGCCGTAGCGATTGCCCGCCACGTACTGAAACGACGGAGTGATCGTAAACTTGTTGTGCTTGTAGTTGAGCAAGAGCGTCGCGACGTACGGATAGTTGTAGGCGTTCACGCCCGATCCGATCGGGCCCGGGAAGATCGAGAATGGCAGATACGACGCCGAAGGGTCGAAGAGCGAGAACGCGGGCGACTTCCAGTATGGATTGGCAACGTCGCCCGGTTTGCACGAGAGGTCGGGTTGACCGCTAGGCGTGTAGCACGGCGCCGCGTAAACGCCGTTGCTGCTGTAGGCGCAGAGCGATTCGCCGAACTGCTTCTTTCCGTAGGCACTGCCGCCCGGGGCGCACGACTTCGTATACGCGTTGTACTGCGCGATGCCGGAGTTGATCGGGGAGAGCACGCTCGTTCCGTTCGGCAGCAGGCTGTACTTGACTGTGGCGTAGGTGTACGCGAACGAAAGCTGACCAGAAAAGCCGTTTCGGTTGAAGTCTCCCTTGTCGACCTGGAGCTCGAAGCCCCTCGACGTTTGATAGCCGGCGTTGAGTCCGGAGACCAGCCCGGTCGTGTAGTTGATGTAGAAATTTTCGATCTGATCTTGTGTTTGACGCAAGAACGGACTCAGCTTGAACGACATGTCGGTGCCGGGAAAATGGTGCTCGATCGAAAGGTCGCTATTGTACGAGACCGAGGGTGCTACTTGGTGACCCGGCGTCGTGAAGCCGAGCGCGTAGAACTGCGCGAGCGTGTCGGGGAGGTTCTGCTGCAGACCGTTGTACTGTTCGTAGGCGGCGCTGGGCTGCTCGTTGTACCTGCCGTAACTTGCCCGCAGCACGGTGTTCGGGTTGACGGTATAAGTCATGCCGAACCGCGGCTGGGGAATATTGAAATCGAAGGCGCCCGGGATGTTCTGCACGTTCGCGTTGACGAATTGCTTGCCGAAGGCCGAGCAGGGGCTCTGCGAGTTGGTGCTCCAGCCCGACGAGCCGAGCAGCGCGCTGCGATCAACCAGTGTCAGAGTCTGCGTATTAAAGCACGTATCTTGATTGAACGCGTCGAACCAGAAGTTCCGTGCCGCGCCGGTCTGCGTGTTCGCGCCGACGTAGCTGTAGTTATCCACGCGCAAGCCCAAATTGAAGAAGAGTTTGTCGCTCGGCCGCCACTGGTCGGTGATTGAGTATCCGGTGAAGTACGGCGTGACGGTGTTGTTCAGGCCGTACGCGCCGTTTTCCACGACGTAGTACGCGCATGGACCGCCGCCGCAGCTCGCGCCGGCGATCGAGCCGTTCTTGGTCGGGTCGCTGAGCTTGAGAAAAGTCGGCAGCAGTCCGTACGTAACGCCGCTCGCCTGCCCGTCGGAACAGGTCGTCGGAGTCGTGTACGGACTTCCGCCGCCGCCGTATAAGTGGTAACAGGTGCCGCTGAACGGGTTGTTTCGATTGACGAGCACCGCGAACGCGTTGCCGTAGGAATAGCCGTACTGGAACATCTGCTCGTTGTAGATGCGAGCGCCGGTCGAGGTCGTGTAGGACCCTTCGACTTCCAACAAATGTTGCGGGCTGAGCTGGTCGGTGTATGAGAGGCTCACACCGCGCGTGTGGTTGTTGATCTCGTAGTCACCCGAGTCGTAATAGGCGTACGGTTGAAGCGACATCATCGGGCCGTTCTCGATCCAATCCGAGTAGTACGTGTAGCCGTAGAGTCGCAGGAAAGCGCTCGAGCTAAAATTCTTCTGATATTGCAGCTTCACGATCCCCTGGCCGTTGTAACCCCGGTCGCGCTGGTTGTTTGGGTCGGGAATCGGGCCGTCGAACGGATGCTTCGGCGAGGACGGATAAAAGTACGGCGTCACCATGGAGGTGTAGTTCGCGGGGAGGAAGGTGCCGGTTGGGCCTTTATACTGCCACGTGTCGAGATAGTACGGCGGGTACACCCCCACGGAATTGGTCCAGTTAAAGAAGCCCTCGTCGTTGACCGAGCTCAAGAACGTCGTATAGATTTCGTCATTGTCGTATAGTAGCTGGACGTCGTCGCGCAAGCCGTTATTCTTGTGCGGAATCCCGATGTGAAGGTTCACTACCGTCGTGCGATTGGCAACGTTTGCCGCATTGATCGTGCCGAAGCCGATCGGACCGAGAAGCCAGCCCGGCTGACCGTTGAGGCCTACGTTCGGCGCGCCGTTGGTAAAGCACGACGAGAGATGCGCGAGCGAGCCCGAGCCGGGGCTGGGACACTGAGCGATCTGCGAGCCGAACTCCGATGCATACGAGGCGCCGCCGAACTGGTCGACGTAGCGGTAATCTTGATTGTAACCGCCGATGCCGAGGTAGTAGGAGAAGTTCCGATCGGGGGTCGCGCCGCCGACTTCGACGTTCGCGCTGTGGTAAAAGATGGTCGAGCCAAGACTCAAATTCGCCGTTGCGTATGCGGGGAACGTTCCGGTCTTGATCACCTGATTGACGAAGCCCGCGAGGCCCTGTGCCTCAGCATTTGCGGGCGTCGCGCCGGTGTAAACCTGCAGTTCGAGCTGTCCGAGCGACGAGAGCGAGCCCGACGGATAGTTATCGAAAGCGCGGTTGACGGGAATGCCGTCGAACTCGTAGCCAACCTCGTACGCATCGCCCCCTCGAACGTGAACTGCCTGCAAATAGCCGTTTTGATTTGCCGGTACATATGCGCCCGGCACCGACGCAATCGCCGAGTAGGCGCTGTTGAGCGCGCCGCCGCCTCCCAGCACCGCCGTGCGCGCCTGCTGGGCGGCGTTGATCGAATAGATGTCGGCGGTCGTCCCGGGCCTGACCAAGCTCGCCGCGCTGCGCGAGGTGACGCTCGCAATCGTCCTGAGCGCAAGCCGCATGGTCAAGGTAAGCGTCTGCTGAGCGTCGGCGAGCACCGCCACGCCGGCGTAGGAGAGCGCATCGTAGCCGCTCTTTTCGAGCGCAATAGTGTATTCGTCCGGGACCAGCGACACAAACGCAAAATGCCCGCGATCGTCGGTCGTCGTGCTTGCCGTTTGCGACGGACTCGTCACGGTGACCTTGACGCCGCCGATCGGGGTCGTCGTCCCGGCAACGGTGACGACGCCGGCGATGCCGCCGGTCGTCCCCGCTCTCGCGTAGGGCGTTAATGGCGCCACCAACAGCGCCGCAATAAACGCTGCGATTCTCACCCTAGTCATTCACAGACCTCCTGCGGTTTATCCGCTGCCAAATGGTGCGCCGCCAGAAAGGCACGATAGGCCGTCATCGCTTTTTCGAACTGCGCGTGAATCGCGGCCGCCTCTCGTACGTGCGGCGGCAAGGGCGGCCCTTGCGAAAGCGCGACGACACCTTGCAGAATCGTCAAGCGCTCGCGCAGACGGTCCGGCGTGAGCTGATCGTCTTCCGAGTTCACAACCCCCGAGGTGAACATCGAATACACCTTGTCACCCGCAGCGGAGTCGAAGGGCGACAAGGTTCCTCGCAACGCATCCATCCGGTTGAGGGCAACGTCGATCGCGCTCAGCTCGTCGTCCAACGCCTTCACGAACTGATAGCGCTCGAGGTATTGCGCTTGTGTCCAGGATGCCCGCGGATCGGGACGCACTTCCAGCGGCTCTTCAGTCTTCGTCGATCCTGTCTGCAGCACGACCGTGTAACGCCCCGGAACGACGGCCGGTCCGTCGCCGCCGCGATTCCATTCGCGGGCCCGAAGCCACGGCACCGGGGCGGTCTCGGTCAGATCCCAGGCTGTGCGCTCCACGCCCGCATCGCTCGGCGCGTCGAAGCACCGGACGCGCCGGGCGTTGGCGTCGAGGACCTCGATCTGCGTGTGTTCGCGCGACGGTAGGTAGTATGTGATCGCGACGCCGATAGGCGGATTCTCACCGGAGTACATTCCGGAAGCCAAACAGCATTCGTCCGGATGCGTTCCGTAATAGGTCGTCCACCAGCGATACCAGGTATACGAAGTTTGCATCGGAAAGAGCGCGGGCGCCGCGACGGCGACCATCTTGCTTAGGCTCGAAATCGCGCCGATATCGTCGAGAATCCAAAAGCCGCGCCCGTGCGTCGCGACCATCAAGTCATGGCGTTGTGGTTGAATTCGCATGTCGTGGACCGCCACCGCCGGCATGTTCAGACGCAGGCTTTGCCAATGCGCGCCCCGATCGAGCGAATACCAAACTCCCTGCTCTAGGCCGGCATAAAGTACGTTCGGATTCGCCGGGTCCTCGCGCACCACGTGTGCGTACTCATCGCTCGGCAGGCCATTGACGATCGTGCGCCACGTTGCCCCGGAGTCGTCGGTCTCGAGAATGTAGGGTCGCGGATCCCCGATTACGTGCCGATCGATCGCGACGTAAGCCCGCCGCGCGTCGGCGCTCGAGGCTTCGACGGTATCGACTCTCCCCCACGGCGCGATGCCGGGCGGCGTTACGTTTTGCCAGTGCGTTCCGCCGTCAGTCGTGAGCTGCACTAGTCCGTCATCGGTTCCCACCCAAATTCGCCCCGGCGCGAGACGCGATGGCGCGATGTCGAAGATCGTGTCGTAAAACTCTGCGCCTGAGACGTCGGTATTGATCGGGCCGCCCGCGACGCGCTGCTTGTCGGGATCGTTGCGGGTGAGATCGGGGCTAACGATTGTCCAGGTTCGCCCGCGATCGCGCGTCGCAAAGAGCACGTTTGCACCGTAGTACCCGATCGAATCATCCTGAGCGGAGCGAGCGCCGGCGAGCGGAGTCGAACGGCCGCTAAATGCGATCGGCGCTTCCCAGTTCGAGCGAAACGGCAAACCCGCGAGGGCGCGACCGTTGGTGTCGGTGTCATCGGGCGTAATGTCGTAGTTTTGACGCGAGTTGAGGTCGAAGATGCCGAGCTGCCCGTTTAGCTCGTTCACGCCGACGTTCCAGATCGACGACGGATCGTTGGGCTGTGGCAAAACCCAAGAGCCGTCGCCGTCGTTTCCGACGTCACGCCAATCGGAGTTCTGAATCCCCAGCGGACTGAGCGAGTCGGAAGGCCCGCAATAGGAGTCATTGTCTTGAATCCCACCGCAAACGCGATACGGATTCTGCTCGTCGTATCCGATCCGGTAAATCTGCGCGAGCACGACGTTGAATCGCCAATCCCAGATCTTGCCGCCATCGATCGAAATCGGCGCGCCGCCGTCATCGGCCTCGATGATGCGACGTCCGTCGCGCGAGATCCATAAGCCGTGATGATCTTGATGGACGGCGCTCGTGACGTCGCGATAGGTCTTTCCACCGTCGGTGGTCTCAATGAGGTCTTCGGAAGAAAAGAAGACACGATCGGGATTCGACGGATCTACGGCGAGCCTGCTCATGTAGAACGGCCGCTGGTTGACGAGCGTATCGCGCGTGATCGGCCGCCAGTGCGCTCCGCCGTCATCCGATCGCCATGCCACGCCTTCTTTCGACTGGATCACTGCATAGATGCGCTTGCCCGCGACGCCCAAGCCGATCCGGCCCATGTCGCCGCGCGGCAGGCCGTTTCCGCGTAACTCGCGCCATGTGACGCCGCCATCAACGGACTTGAATATCCCGTCGAGCGAACCTCCACTTGAAAAACTCCACGGAACCCGTCTGAACTGCCAAACTCCGGCAAAAACGACGTCGGGATGACGGAGGTCGATTGCCACGTCCGAGGCCCCGCTCGAAGGGCCCAGATAGAGCGTGCGCTGCCAGGTTCGTCCGCCGTCGGTCGTTCGGTAGATACCTCGCGCAGTGCTGTCGCGATACGGATTGCCGACCGCCGCCACCCAGACGCGCTGCGAGTTCCGTGGATCGATCGCGATCTGCGCGATCGCCCAGGTGTCGCGCAATCCGAGGTTTTGCCAGTGTAAGCCGCCGTCGTGAGTGACCCACACGCCGTCGCCGTACGAGATATCGTTGCGCAGGTTCGGTTCGCCGGTTCCCACCCAAACGGTGCTGCGATGGCGGGGATCGATTGCAATCGCGCCGATTGCGCCGACGGCGTCTTTGGGCCACACGCTCCGCCAAGTCAAGCCGCCGTTGGTCGTCTTCCAAACGCCGCCGTCGGCGCCGCCGAAGTAATAGAGGTTCGGATCGGAATCGGTTCCGGCCACGCCCGAGGCGCGACCGCCCGCGACCGCGGGTCCGATGTTTCGCCACGCGAGCCCTTGCAGCGACGGCATTGCAGCGCCGGCAGCGATAAGCAGCCCCAGCGTCTCCCTACGCCTCCATCCGGCTCAAGTAGTAGCGGTCGAACGCGCTCAACAATCCTTCGGCACTCGAATACGGACCCGGTGAATATGCTCGCGAGTGCAGCCCCAGCTGCATCAACTCGTTGACGTGCCAATCCTGGCGATTCGTCAGATCCCAAAAATCGACGGCATCGCTCGGATCGAAGTCCGGTTGCGCGATCGTCTTCGGATCGAAGAGGAAGGCGCAGACGACTTCGGTGCGATCCGGCGCGAGCGGCCTTAGATAGTGGACCATGACGTAGTCCGGATGCAAGCTCAAAAGCAACGACGGAAAGATCGTGTAGTAGTAGACGCGGTCGAGTTCCACGCCGTCAACGCCGCCGAGCGGCGGCCGCGCGCTTCGCCGCCCGGTCAGCGTGAGTGCAGTTCCGGACTGACGAAGCTCGGAGTATCCGCCCAGAAACGGCCCCTCGGAGAGATCGTTGCGTCCGCTATCCGACGGTGAAAGCTTATCGAGTTGCGGGTGCACGAGCGGGCAATGGTAGCACTCGGAGTAGTTGAGAAAGACGAGTTTCCAGTTGCACGCGAGCTCGTAGGTCAGGCTTCGTGCCGTTTGCAGCTGGCCGATGTTCCAGCGCGAGAAACGCCCGATCAACGGAGCAAACATCTTCTCGAAGGGAATCCTGTCATCCAAATTTACAAAGACGAAGCCTTCCCAGAGCGCTACACCGGCTCTCTTGAGCGGGTACTCCGCACGTTCGAATCCCGGAACCTCGGCCATGTTCCGCGCGACCTTCAACTCACCGTCGAGCCCGTACGTCCAGGCGTGGTACGGACACTGGATTGAGCCTTGAAAATGTCCCGAGGTGGCCTCACAGAGGCGCGAGCCGCGGTGCCGGCAGACGTTGAAGAATGCGTGAATGAGGCCGTCCTTGTCGCGCGTGACGATCAGGTTCTCGCCGCCGCGCTCGACGGTAAAGAAATCGCCCGGCTGTGAGATCGTTTCTTCGCGCCCGACGCAAAGCCACTCGCGAGCAAAAATGCGTTCGCGCTCTTGCGCGAAGACTTCGGGTGAGATGTACCACGAAGCCGGCAGCGTCTTTGCGCCGCTTTCGACGTTCGGTCTCACAAAAGTCTTCATGTTGCACTCTCCAATGAGTCAATCTAAGCGCGGTACCATATCCGAGTCGTCGTCACCGTGGCCGCAACCACTCACCTTGTCATCCTGAGCGAAGGCGCGAAGCGCCGTAGTCGAAGAGCGAAGGGGTTCTATCCCGTTTGACGGAATCCGCCTGTAACCATCAGTTTGTTTGGCTTTTTGGTAAATCTAGCAGTGAAACCTTCGGAAAATATTACGCTTCAGCCATCTCTTCCGCGGGAGGCATACTGGGACGCCGGCTTCTATGCGCGCGAGCAAGAAGCGATCTTTTGGGACGAGTGGTTTTACGTCGGCCGAGCCGACCGCTTTGACGCCGTCGGCACCTATCGTGTGCTCGACGTCGCCGGCGAGAGCGTCGTCCTCGTTCGCGGCGAGGACGGCTTGCACGCCCACCTAAACTTCTGCCGGCACCGTGGGAGCCGGCTTCTCTGCGGCGAGGGCACCGTGCGCGCGATCCGCTGTCCCTATCATTCTTGGACCTACGCGCTCGACGGCCGGCTCATCGCATCGCCCTTCGTTCCCGACGAAGCCGTGCCGCTGGAGTCGCGGCGACTGCATCGTGTCGGTCTGGAGGAATGGCAAGGCTTTATCTTCGTTCACCTTTCGCCGGAGCGTGCGCAAAGGGCGGGCGCGGACCTCGCCTCGCAGCTGGGCGCGGTTCCGGAGCGGCTCGCGCGTTATCCGCTGGCGGAGCTGAAGGTTGCCCGCACGCTTCGCTACGACATCGCGGCGAACTGGAAAGTGATGCTGGAGAACTACAACGAGTGCTACCATTGTGCGGGCGTTCATCCGGAGCTTTGCCGCGTCGTGCCCGCCTTCAAACGGGAAGGTGGTGCGCAGCTCGACTGGGATCGCGGTATCCCGCACCGGGACGGCGCGTGGACTTTTACGGCAAGCGGTACGAGCGATCGCTCGCCGTTCGCAACCTTGAGCGAGGATGAGAGAGTGCGCCACAAGGGCGAGCTGATCTATCCGAACTTCATGCTCAGCCTCGCTGCCGATCACGTCGCGGCCTTCTCGCTCTGGCCGAAGGGGCCCGCGGCGACGACGATCGTCTGCGATTTTCTCTTTCACCCGAATGAGACGAACAAGCTCGAGTTCGACCCCGGCGACGTCGTGAACTTTTGGGATCTGGTGAACGAACAAGATTGGCGAATTTGCGAGAACGTTCAGGCCGGCATGCAATCGCGGGCCTTTCATCACGGCTACTATGCGCCGATGGAGGACGCAAGCCTCGACATTCGCCGTTACATCGCGTCCCGCCTGAACGCGCCGCGATGACGAAAGAGTACGACGTCGTCGTCCTTGGGCTCGGAGCGCTCGGCAGCGGCGCCGCCTATTGGCTCGCGAAACGTGGTCAGCGGGTGCTCGGGCTGGAACAGTTCGAGCTCGGACACGCGCGCGGCAGCTCGCATGACTGGTCGCGCATCATCCGCCTCTCGTACTTTTCGCCCGCCTACGTTGCGCTCGCGAAGGAAGCCTACGCAGCGTGGGAGTCGCTCGAACGCGATGCCGGCGAGCAGCTCGTCTTCAAGACCGGCGGACTCGATATCGGCCCGCGTGACGGCGCGATCCCGCTTGCGAACTACGCGGACTCAATGCGAGCCTGCGACGTTTACTTCGAGCGGCTCGACGCGGGCGAGATTCGCAGACGTTGGCCGGCTTGGCGCATCGGCGACGAAGTTCATGGGCTCTTCCAACCCGACAGCGGCATCGTCGCGGCCGACCGGGCGGGTGCCGCGCTGCGACGCACCGCGTCGGCACTGGGCGCAACGCTACGCGAGAACGCGGCGATAACTGCCATCCGCGCGGCCGGCGGCGAGATCGGCGTCGAAGCCGGCGGCGAACGTTACAGCGCCGGCAGGCTCGTCGTCGCCGCGGGACCGTGGACCGACCGGGCACTGGCGCACCTCGGAGTACGCATCCCCTTGGAAGTCACCAAGGAGCAAGTCATGTATTTCAAAGCGCCGGGGCTGCAAAGCTTCGCTTTCGGCGAGTGGCCGATCTGGATTTGGATGGATGATCCCTCGTTCTACGGCTTTCCGGTATTCGGCGAACCCGACTCGGTCAAGATCACGCAAGACGCCGGCGGCAAGGCGGTCGATCCCGATACGCGCGGCTTTGAGGAAGATCCGGAGATCACCGCGCGCGTCACGGGTTTCCTCCACCGCTATCTGCCGAGCGCGCTCGGACCCGTACAACGTTTGAAGACCTGCCTCTACGCGATGACGCCCGACCGTGATTTCATTATCGATACGCTTCCGGAACATCCAAACGTCAGCGTTGTCCTGGGCGGCGGGCATGCCTTTAAGTTTGCCTCCGTCATCGGCCGCATTCTCAGCGACTGGCCGGCTCCGACGCTCGACCTATCCGCGTTCAAGGTCGACCGCCCGATTCTGCAAATGGCCGACCCACCCAAGACCTACATGCAGTAGCGCTATTCCCCGCCGCTGGGCGCAAGACGACGTCGATGCGCGAAATTGTCATCGTCGGAAAGATGCTGGCCGGGATCGTAGCGTACGCAATAATACCGAGTACCGCGAGCACGGCGACGACGAAGACGATCAGACGCTCGTGGCGCGCGGCGAACGTTCCCAATCCCACCCTAGAATCTTACGACGATCGGCTGACGCGAACATGAACGGTCGGCACCGAGCCGGTGACTCGGGACAGCCCGGCAACCGCCAGGCACGCGCCCGGAGGGTTCTTACCTCGGAGAAGCGGACGGTTCCGACGCCGTCACTCTCGAAAGGCGCGCTATGACCGCGCAAGCAGACCTGATCGTCGTTGCGGACGCGATTCATGGTGCCGGTGATGCGGTTCCGGCGCAAGCTCTTGCGGTCACCGGCGATCGCTTTACTTACGTCGGTTCGGCGGCGGGCGCGCTAGCGCTGCGCGGACCGCAAACCGCGGTGCTCGACGCCGGCGCGCAGACCGTGCTGCCCGGAATCGTGGACGCGCATTTGCATCTGACGCACCTTGGGCTCAAGCTGCAACAAGTCGATCTCGACGGATCCGGCTCGTACGACGAGCTCGTCGAGCGAACCAAGGCATTTGCGCAACGCTCCTCGGACGAGTGGATCCTCGGCAGGGGATGGGATGAGAACTTTTGGCACGGCGACGCCTTTCCGTCGCATGAAGCATTAAGCGCCGCGATTCCCGACCGTCCGGTAGCGCTCGCTCGCGTCGACGGCCACGCGCTGCTTGCAAATGCGCGAACGATGGCAATCGCCGGCGTTAGCGAATCGACGGCGGATCCGCCGGGCGGCCGCATCGTGCGCGCGCGCAACGGCAAGCCGACGGGAATCTTCATCGATGCGGCAATCGATCTGATCTACGATAAGGTCCCAAAGCCGTCGCACGAGCGGCTCGTTCGCGCCGCACGCGCGGCCATCGCCGAGTGCAACCGCTGGGGGATCACCGCCGTCGCCGAGCCGGGTTGCGACGAGGCGGTTCTCGCGGCGCATGCCGCGCTCCTTGCAAACGACGAGTATTCGATCCGCAACTATGTGATGCTCGACCACGACGCGTCCTTGATAGCAGCGCGCGCGCGCCGGGGAGTCGTGAACGCAGCCTTTAACGGCCGGCTCTGGGTTCGCGCGATCAAGGTGTACGCCGACGGTGCGCTTGGCTCGCGCGGCGCCGCCCTGCTTGCGCCATACAGCGATGACGGCCTGAATACCGGCTTGATCGTCACTCCTGGGGAGCGCATAGAAAGCCTGACCGCGACCGCGCTGCAAACGGGATTCCAGGTCTGCGTGCACGCGATCGGCGATCGCGCCAACCGGATGGTTCTCGATGCCTACGAGCGGGCGTTGAGGTGCGCCGCGCCGGGTACCGATCCACGCCTGCGAATCGAGCACGCCCAAGTTGTCGCGCGCGAAGACGTCGCTCGCTTCGCGAAGCTGGGCGTCATTGCGTCAATGCAGGCGACGCACGCACTGAGCGACATGCCGTGGGCGCGGGCGCGGCTCGGTCCGGAACGAATTCTCGACGCCTACGCGTGGCGCTCGCTGCTCGATGCGGGTGCGATCGTAGCGAACGGAACCGACGCGCCGGTCGAATCGCCCAGCGCGGCGCGAACCTTTTATGCCTCGATCGCTCGCGGTGGCTGGTATCCACAGGAGGGAATGACCCGTAGCGAAGCGCTGGCGTCCATGACGATCTGGGCCGCCCGCGCGAACTTCCAGGAAGGCATCATCGGCTCGATAGCCCCGGGAAAGTTTGCCGACTTCGTCATTATCGACCGCGACTGGATGACGGTCGAACCCAACGAAATTCTGCAAACCAAGGTGATCTCTACGTACTTCGGCGGCCGTCGAGTTTATGGAGCGCCGCTCACGGATGCTTAACGATCCTAACGCCACATCTTTTTGAACGGCGATGCCTTGCACGCGCCGGCAGTGCACGGAATACCGGCGATGTCTTCGATCGTGCGCAGCGTCGAGTAGTGAGTGACGGCCTGATCGTACTTCCCGGGCTTGATCATCGGGCCGATCAGCAGAGTGGCAATTTGGTTCTTCCCGTTTGAATCGGGATCGGCCTCGTCCCACGTTAGGATGAAGAGCCCGTTATGCTTCTCGTCGTATTTAAGAATCGGCGGAAGATTGTTCTTCAGCCAGGTGTCGCCCGTCTGCGTGCTGCAGTCGTGCATGTCGTTGCAAAGGTTCGGCACAACGATCGTCAACGTCGACGGCGGCTCGGGGAAACCATTGTAGACGAGATTCGACGTCGAGGGGACGTTGCTGAAATTGACCCACGGATTGTGTTTGCGCGCGTATTCGCCCGACGAGCAGCCAGTGTAGCCATCAGACGGCATCGACTCGGAGTAGCCATCGAACGTTTCGCCCGCAATGATGAGCTCTTCGCCCGCGTTGACCGTGCCAAAGGTGTGAGGGCAAGAATCGTCGGTGATCCCCTGCGTCGAGCCGGAGAAGAGCGCGAGATAGTTCGGCTGACTCGGGTGGGTGATCGCATGGCTGTTCGTCATGAGCGCGGCTTCCGGCACCAGCGTGCCGTTGATGTACGGCGCCTCGGAGCTGCCGATAATCAAATCATAATCTCGATTTTCCATGATGACCACGACCACGCTGCTTGCATGTGGTGCGGCCGTTGGGGTTCGCACGCTCACCGAATGACTTTGCGGTTGCGCACCGCTTGGCACCGCCGATCCGAATCCCAAGCAGCCGGCGAAGAGCGGCAGCGCAACGGCTGCGAGCGCTGACGAAGCGACGGGAAGGCCCGCCTTTGGTTTTGTGGCCATGTGCTTGATTCTAGAAGTTCGAGCGCGGTCCAGCAAGCGAGGCAGCGAAATTAATTTAGATCGAAGGCCAGTCTCAGTTTCGGCGGTTACGGTGTGCGTATGACGCCGGAACATCTTGAAGCTTCCATCAAAGCCGCTCAACGGTGGGCTCGAAACGAGATAGAACGACTCGTTTACGACGGGACGCGTCCGGTTTCGGTCTGCGCTACGGTCGAAGCGGCGACGCGCGAAGCGGCCATCGCCCGCGGCAACGCGATCGCGCACACGTCGGAGATTGCCGAAATCGAATCGGTATTGACCTACGTCAGCGAATGCTTGCGCGCGGACGTTTCGCACGAGGAGCGTCCGGCTGCTCCTTCGCCACTGCATGAATGGGCACTACAGCGCTTCACCAGGTGAATTAGTAACGGCGATCGCCATGCGGCAGTGCGATCGGGGCAGAGGTGGGCAAGGTAGGTTCCCGAATCTGCGTTCATGAGGTTCTTACGCTTTGCGGTCGCCGTTTGTGCCGGCTCGTTCTTGGTTGCAATTGGGGCGGCGCCGGCGTGCTCTCAGGAGCTGACTGTAACGCGTGCGACGTTAAAAAACGGTCTGCAGATCGTCGCAGTACGCGATCCACTCGCTCCGGTGGCGCTGGCGATGCTGAACTATCAGGTGGGCGCAAACGAGCAGGACTTCGCAGGGCAAGCGCACGCGCTCGAGCACATGATGTTCCGCGGGAGCGAAACGCTTTCGCAGTCGCAGATCGCCGATATCTCCGAGCTGCTCGGCGGCTACTCGGATGCGGATACGCAGTCGGAGGTCACGCAGTACTTTTTCATGGCGCCCTCGCAATATCTCGACGTGATCCTGCGCATGGAGGCCGCTCGGGCGCAGAATCTGCGACTCGCGCAATCCGACTGGGACGTCGAACGCGGCGCGATCAAGAACGAGGTCACGCAGGACTACAGCGACCCGGCAGGCCACTTGTTTCTCAAGGTCGATCTCGCGATGTTTGCCGGCACGCCGTACGGCAACGACGGGCTTGGCACGCTGCAATCATTCGACACGCAAATCAACTCACCGCAGCTGCGCGCTCTTTACAACGCTTGGTACCATCCCAACAATGCTATCTACGTGATCGTGGGCGATATCGACGGACCGGCGACCGTCAAGCTTGTGGACAAATACTTCGGGGCGATCCCAGCGGCGCAGCTGCCGGCGCGGCGCCCGGTTCATCTCGCGCCGCTGAAGCCGCAGACGATTCGATTGGACAGCGATCAGCCGTACACGGTGGTAGCATTAGCCTATCGATTTCCCGGCTATCGAAGTAAGGATTACGCAGCCGGACAGATCCTCGAGAGCGTGCTCTCGAGCCAGCGGTCCGACCTTTTCGGGCTAGTCGCTTCGGGGAAGGCGCTGCAAGCAAACTTCCAAGATTTCGACACCCATCCGCTCGCCGGTTCGGCGGCGGCGGCGGTCGTCGTTCCGGTCGCGACCAAACCGGAGGACGCGCTCGCGATGCTGCGCGGCGTGATGGATCGCTACCGCCGGGACGGCGTTCCGGCCGCGCTCGTCGATGCGGAGAAGCGGCGCGCGATCGCGCAAGCCGAATTCAAGGCCAACTCGATTCAGGATCTCGGTTTTCAGTGGAGCCAGGCGGTCGCCGTGGAAGGGTTGTCGTCGCCCGACGATATTCTCAGCGCAATCCGCAGCGTTACGGTAGCCGACGTCAACAGAGTGCTGCGCACTTACGTCGTTGCGCAGCACGAGATCGTCGGAATCGCCGCACCCAAAAATGCCGCCGCCGCGACGTCCTCAGCGGCACCGGCGCCGGTCGCAAACGAGAACAAGCCGACGCTCTTGCACCACGACCCGCTCCCGGAGTGGGCGCAGCAAGCGTTCGCGAACATCACCGTGCCCGCATCGACGATCAATCCGGTGGATACGACGCTTCCAAACGGCATTCGACTAATCGTCGTGCCGGAACATGTCTCGCGCACGGTCGTCGTAAGTGGTTCGATCGATACGAACGAAGCGATGCAGGCGCCTCCCGGTAAAGACGGCGTCGCAGACGTTACGTCGGGACTCCTGCCCTTCGGCACGACGACCTATAACCGGCTGGCGTTACGCGAACAGCTCGATGCGATCTCCGCCGAGGTCACGGCCGGGACGGACTTTTCACTCACCGCGCTCTCTAAGGACTTCGATCGCGGCGTGCAGCTGCTCGCGGACGAAGAGCTGCACCCTGCATTCCCGGCATCGGGTTTCGCAGCCGTCAAAGAAGAAGAGCTCGGTTCCGTGAAGGGCGAGATTGCATCACCCGAGCACCAAGTTGACGTCGCGCTCAATAAGGCGCTCTTCCCGGCCGACGATCCCGAGCAACGATTTGCCACGCCTCAGAGCGTCGCTTCGATAGCGTCCGGTGACGTCAAAGCGTACTATTCTGCGGCCTATCGCCCAGACATGAGCACGATCGTCGTCGTCGGCGACGTCGATCCGCAGCGAGCGCAAAGTGTCGTGACAAAATACTTCGGCGATTGGAAGCCGAGTGGTCCAAAGCCCGCCGTCTGGCCGCCGGCGGTGCCGAACAACGCCGCCGGGAGCGTGGTCGTGCCGGACAAGGAGCGCATCCAGTCGGAAGTGCAGCTCGTCCAAGCGCTTTCGATCACGCGAACGGACCCCGACTACCCCGTGGTCGCGGTTGCCAACGAGTCGTTCGGCGCCGGCGGGAGCTCGATTCTCTTTCACGACGTGCGCGACGTTCACGGATTAGTCTACGACGTACACACGGAGGCCGACTTCGGAAAGAATCGTTCGACGTTCGCGATCCATTTCGAATCGGACCCCAGCAAGATCGAACAGGCTCAGTCCTTGATCATGGCAGATCTCAACGCGCTCTCGACGACGGGGCTGCAGGCCGACGAGTTGGCGCGCGGCAAGGCGTCGCTCGTCTCCGGGGTGCCGATGCGCGCGGCGAGCTTTAACGGTATTGCCCATCAACTGTCGCACTATGCCGAGTTCGGACTGCCGCTCGATCAAGCGACAGTCGACGCGCGCAACGAGATTGCGGTGAGCAACGATCAGATCATCGCGGCGGTGCACAAGTGGCTGCGGGCGACCGATTTCGTGCGCGTGATCCTCGGGCCGGCCCCGTAAGCCGGCGCCTATTTAAGTCTTCGGCTCGACCTTCACACTGGTCATGGCGTCGCCGCGACGTATTGCGTCGAGCGCCTCGAAGCCCTCGGTCATCTGCCCGAAGACCGTGTACTGCCGGTCGAGAAAGCGCGCGTCGCCGAGGCAAATGTAGAACTGCGAGCCGGCGGAATCGGGCGCAGACGCACGCGCCATCGCAACGGTTCCGCGCAGGTGCGGGCGGGCGTTGAACTCCGCCTTGAGATGGTATCCCGGACCTCCGGTTCCGTCGCCTCGTGGGTCACCGCCTTGAACGACGAAGCCGGGTTCGACTCGATGGAACGTTAGCCCGTCGTAAAAACCCGAGTCGGCGAGTTTGATGAAGGCCGCCGTGTGGACCGGTGCATCGTCCGGAAAAAGCTGGAACAAGATGTCTCCGTGGGCCGTCGCAATTCGCACGTGCGATCGGCGGGCGCGCTCGGTGAGCTCGCCGATCTCCGGTGATTGTGGGGGAATGTGGCTCATCTATCCATCCTTCACGAAAAACGGCGATCGAACCCCTAACGCCAAACCGTTCCCTCTATTCGGTTTTTGGGCCGGAAAGTGCCGCGATCGACAGCGCTTTGCGGCGACCAACCAGATAAATCGCGACGCCGCCGAGCAGCATCGCTGCCGTCAAGCCGATGACTTTGACGACCGCGAGCACTTTATTGGGATCGTCATCCGCGGGAAAACCGGCGAAGATGATCGCCGAGATCGTCGTGCCCAGGCCGATCAGGGCGGCGATCGAGACGGTCCACTTCCCGCCGGGAATCGGAACCATCTCGGGCGTCCATCGTTCGACCCGAAGCTTCAGTGCAGAGGCGAATAAGAAAAGAAACGGCACCATCGTGATCACGACCGTCGAACTCACCAGCACGTCGTAGGCGCCACGCACGCTCGTGCCGCCCTGGCCGAGAAAGATAAAAATCGCGGCGATGCCCGCCTGAGTGATGAGTGCGGCGACGGGCGAGCCCCAACGGGGATGCAGGCGGCCGAAGCCTTCGGGCAGATAGTGATCGATGCCGGCTACGAACGGTATGCGCGCCACGGCGCCAAGCCACGCCCCGCAGCTTCCGATGCAGCTCAATGCCACGAGCACCGCCGCGATCGGCGTGATGACGTTCCAGCCCAATCGTGTCGCCACGCGCTCGACCGCCTGCATGACGCCCGAAGACGGATTCACGTCGTGCGGCAGGATCGCCGCCAAGAGACTGATCGTGCCGAGGATATAAATCGCGGCAATCGCCGGCGCGGCGATCGCCAGACCGAGTGGAATCGTCCGGCGCGGGCGCTTGATCTCGCCGCCCATGAAGGGCATCGCTTCAGGCCCCGTCCACGCAAATGCGATCACCGACCAGAAGATAATGTCCTTTACGTGCAAGCCCGGCCGGATCGACGCCGCGTTGATCGGAGTCGCGGAGCCGAACTTCCACCATGCGAGCCCACCGAGTGAGATCAGCAAGAGGGTAACGAGCCAACGCGAGATCGCGCCGGCGTTGTTCAGCCACTTCCCGATCGAGAGCCCGTAAGCGTTCACGATCGTTGCGAGCGTCAAGCCGGCCAGTGCAAAGATAATGTAGTACGCAGGGGAGGCCGAAAGCGCACTTAGACCGTTTCCGCCGATGAAGAGCGCGTTGCCGGCCGCGAAATAGAGCAACGCCGGAAAGTATGGAAGATTGCTCGCCCAGTACGTCCAGCCGGTGATGAATCCCGCAAACGGCCCGAAGGCGCGCTTGCTCCAGACGTACATGCCGCCTTCCTCGGGATGATGTGACGAGAGGAAGACTACGGCGATCGCGATTGGCGCGAACATCGCAAGGCCGCCGATCAGCCAAACCGATATCGAACTCGCTCCGGCTGCCGCCGCGGTCGCGACCCACTGCAAGTTCGAACCCGCGACGACGAAAAAGAGAACGACGTCGGCCAAACCCAGCGTGCGCCGAAGCTCCATCTCTGCGCGGGTTCAACGCAGACATGGGGATCGCCCACCCCCATCGTCACCCTGAGCGAAGGAAGTGGGCGATGTGGTTATGCGATTAGTATTGGCGTCCCCAATGGCCCGCGCGCCAAGACCACCCGTACCGATCGTGCACCCAGTGTCCGGGGTGCCAGACTGCGCCGCTGTAGGGCGCTGTGGCGTAGTATCCGTGCGCCCAAACGTAACGATATCCGTTCCAGCGCCAGTATCCGTCGACCCAATAGTAGTTCGGTCCGGGGGCGGCCGGGACGGTTTCATAGATCGGCGCGGGCGGAGCCGTCTGAACGTAGACGCCGCCATAGACCTGTGCGGCGGCGGGGGCGACGGCGCCGGTAGCGACTGCCGCGCCGAGTGCGCCCGCTAAAAGAATGTTTCGTAAGTTCATCATGTCTTCCTTAATACCACCACATGGCGGCTGCGCTCTCGGGAGACCGATTAAAGCATCATTCAGATCCGATGAGAGTCGAGCGCCTGCATCAATTGCTCCAGTTCGCTCCAGAGCGCTTGGCTGCGATCGACGAACCCTTCACGCTCGTTTTTTAGGTGCCGTTCGGTTGACGGCATAGTTGGCGGCAGGATGGCGAGCAGAACGTCACGATCGTGTGCCTCACCAAGCGCATCCTGCACGAGCGCAAGCCTTTCGGCGATCGCTTCGAGCGACGGATCGAGTGTTTGAAAACGTTCGAGCGCGTAGCGCAGCCGTTTAGCGCCAATCCGAAAATCATGCAACCCTCGTTTGTCGCGCCGTGCGAGACCGGTCGTTAGCGCACGTGCCTCACGCAAGCGCGTTTGCAAAACGCGCGCGACGAGCTCTCGCACGTCCTCCACGCCTTTAAGGTCGACTCGTTGAGGCTTCAAGTTTAAGATTCCTACGGTGCGAAGTGCATTCGCCGTAGCTCTTTGCGCGCTTGCCCTGTCGCAAGCCGCTCTTGTTCTCGCAGTCGCTCGAGCAGCGGGTGGGCTATCTCCGCCTCGCCGGCGTGAATGCTGTTCTCGAGCAGGCGCAGAATGATCGTCGCGTCGCGGGCGGCATCAGTCGCGGCGGCGGCCCGTTTCACGCGGCGGCGGAGGCGCTCCAAGGGGGCGAGTTCTGAAACGTCTTCGAGCAGCGAGCGAAAGCGCCGCCCCGTCGTTCGGACGCCATGCAGATTCTTCTCGCTCGGTTTGGCAATGAAGCGGCAACGCGCGCGTTCTAAGGCTCGTCGCTCGCTGCGAATGGTCTTCGCGAGCCACTTCAGCGCGAGAGACGGCTTCATCCGCGGCGGGTTCGACGGGGGTATTTCGAGCGACCTCCGCGAAGTGTAAATTCCGACGTGAGATCGCCGCGCTTACCCGTCCTCATCGCGCTTCTGGCAATCGTCGCCGCCGCAACGTGGTACTACTATTCGCAGCGGACGCCGAGCAGCGGCGAGACGCTTGCAGTCTACTATACGAAGCTCGATGGAAAATCGCTTGGCGAGATGAGCGTTTCGCTGCGACCGGCACAAGCCGGTGAGAGCGCTGCCGAACACTTGCACAATACCGCGTTGTATGCCGCGGTTGAGGCGCTGGCCGGTCCCCCGAACGCGACCGACGCCATTCGGTTTCCACCGGGGACGCGCGTGCTGGGCGTTGCCGTCAACGGCTCTACGGCTACCGTAGATCTCTCAAAAGAAGTCGAGCGTCAAGCCGGCGGATCGTTCGGCGAGAACGGCGAGTTCAAAGCGCTCGTCTACACGTTGACCGGCATCCGCGGTATCAACGCCGTGCAGGTAACGGTCGACGGCACGCGGCTGGAAACGTTGCCGGGGGGGCATCTTGAACTTGATCAACCGCTTCATCGCTCGGACTGGTAACGCCGGCGCGGCGGCCGTGGTCGTGCTGCTCGGTACGTTGCCGGCGATTCCGGCGCTCGCCGACGCGCCGATAACGGCGCAATATCAAGGGCAATCAATTCGCTTTTCGCACCTCTCGTCGTCGACGGGGGCGCTCGCGATCGGGGTGAATGATCCCGGATTTGCGGCGCTGCTACGGAGCACCGGTTCGGTGCTGACCTGGAAACCCGGGGAGCGTTATATCCTCATAACGACCTCGGAGCCGACCGTTGTTAGCTTCGCGATCGGCGATCGCCGCTACGACGTTGGCCCGATCGCGCTTCAGGCGAGCATCGCGCCATACCAGCGCGGCGAGGAAGCATTCTTGCCGCTCGATGAGGTGCTGCGTTCGCTCGATCTCGCGCTCCGACAAGACGGCGCCGGTAAGGTGCTGCAGCCGCAGCTCGCCACGCTCGACGTACGGCACGTGAACGATCTCGCCGTACTCAACGTCCACGGCGGAGCTACGCTCCATCCCCGCATCGTGCGCCAGACCGGCTCCGAGGTTGTCTATGCTTTCGACGGCGTCGGCACGACGCTAAGCGGTACGCGCCAAATCAATGCCGGCGGCGTGCGCAGCGTGCAGGTTCAAAGCTCCGGCACCGTGCGCGATCCGACGACGCTCGTGACGGTCGAGCTCGAAACAGGCGCGACCGTCCGACCCGTGCAGAGCATCGCCGATCGCGACGTCGTTCTGTCGTTCGGCGGCAATTCGGCAGCTCAGCAGACCGTCGCTGCGGAATCGCCGACTCCCGAACCCGCGCCTCCATCCGAGAATGGTCAGGCGGCCGCACCCGCTGCGAACGGAGCAGCGCTCGTGACTTCGGTGACGGCACAGGCCTCCGCAGACGGAACGACGGTCGCAGTCGCGGTCACCGGAAATGCGCAGTATGAGTGGCATCGCCTTCGCGATCCCGACAACCGGTTCTGGATAGACGTTAAGGCGGCGCAGCTTCAAGGACCGCCGATCGAACAGACGCAGCAAAGCCCACTCGTTTCGATGCGCGTTCGCCAACTCGATGCGGCAACGGTGCGGATCGCGCTCTCGCTCGATGGGCCTAAGACGATTTCAATCACGCCCTCGGCGACCGGCTTGGCCATAGAGATCGGAAACGAAGAGGTCGCCGACGCGCCGCGTTCCGGAAGCGGCAGCCTCGGCAACGTGATTTCGTCAAGCCCGCAGACGACCGCCGTGGTGACGCCGGCGCCGCTCGATAATACGTCGAGCCAAGCGGGCCCGAGCAATATGACGACCTGGAAGTTCGGCCCGCGCAGCAGCTACGTTCCGACCAATCCGCGCCTGATCGTCATCGATCCCGGGCACGGCGGCAGCGACCGAGGAACGGTTCACGGCGGCGTTTCCGAGGCCGATCTGACTCTCGACATGGCCAAGCGTTTGCGTGACATTCTGGTCGCCCGCGGATGGCAGGTAAAGCTAACGCACGAGACCGACGTCGACGTCTACGCGCCCAACGACAGCCCGCATGACGAACTCCAAGCGCGCGTCGACGTTGCGAACAATGCCGGCGCGCGGCTTTTTGTCAGCATTCACGTGAACGCGTTCATCAACTCAGGTCCCTACGGAACGACGTACTATATCTCCAAGTCCGACGATACGCCCCTGGCGAGCGCCATGGAAACGCACCTCGAATCCGACGGTACGAAAGACGACGGGATCGTAAAGAGTCACCTGTACGTGACGTACCATACCAAGATGCCGGCCGTGCTCGTCGAAACGGCGTTCCTCTCGAACCCGAACGACTACGCTCTGCTTACCTCGGCGGCGTGGCGCCAAAAAGTAGCGCAAGGGCTTGCCGATGCAATCGCTCAATACGCGCAGCAGTATCCCGCATCCAACACATCGCAATGATCCGTGTCATCTATTAGTGATAGGCCTCTTTGACTCGGGGCTGGGCGGGCTTACCGTCTTGACGCGCGTTCGGGAACGCTTGCCGACGGCCGATATCGTCTTCTTCGCCGACCAGGCGCACGTCCCGTACGGCGATCGAACGCATGCCGACCTTCTGCATCTGCTGCGCGCGAATCTCAAGCGCTTCGACGAGTACGGCGCCGACGCGATCGTGATGGCCTGCAATACCTCCTGTGCAATCGCGGAACGCTATGGCTGGCCGCCGTCGCGAGCACCGGTGCTCGACTTGATCGAGTCTGCTGCGATTGCCGTCGAACGGGATGGATTTCGTCGCGTCGGCGTCGTGGCGACGGCCGCTACCGTGGGAGCCGGTTCGTATGGGCGTACGTTGCGCGCACGGATCGCCGGCATCGACGTCGTTGAGGTTCCCGCGCCCGCGCTCGTTCCGCTTGTCGAAGCCGGTTCGCTCGAGGGAGAAGAGCCGCGCCGCGCCGTGGCCGAGGTCTGCACGCACCTGCCGCTCGATCTCGATGCGCTCGTCTTCGGATGCACGCACTATCCCGTGCTGGAAGAACACTTTCGCGGAGTGCTCGGCGGCGACGTTGCTTTGCTCGATCCCGCGGCCGTTCAGGCCGAGCGGGCTGCGAATCTTCTTGGCGATCGCGCAGGCGGTGCCGGAAGCACGACCTATATTACCAGCGGCGACGAAAGCGCCTTCGTCGCCGGCGTTGCTCGGTTCAGCGAAGCGCGAAGAGACCTACAACCGCGCTTCCCAAGATGAAGAAGACCGGATTGATTTGCGTCCGATTGACCGCGACGAACGTCGCCAGCGCCAGTAAGGCCGTGAGCCAGCCGTTGATCGCGCTTCTTCCGAAGATGATGAGTCCGCCTACGGCCAGCCCGATCGCAACCGGTGCGAGACCTTTCTGAATCGACTGACGCCACGGCCAGCCTTCGAGGCGGTTCCAGATTCGGCCGACCACGAACGTCAGCACGCCGGTCGGTACGAAAAACGCGAGCGCAGCGGCGAACGCTCCAGCGATCCCGGCTACGAGCACGCCGATTGCGGCGACCATCATCATATTCGGTCCGGGCGACATCTGTCCGACGCTATAAATGTGGAGCAACTGGTCGGCGGTCAGCCAGCGATGGACCCCGACGATCTGCACCTTCATTTCGGGGAAGGCCGCCATGCCGCCGCCGATCGTCAAGAACGAAAGGTAGGCGAAGACGCGAATCAGTGCAGGGATTTGATCCATTGGTCCGTCTCCTCGTGCGGTCGCTCTTTAGCCCCGTGCGGGCGATAGGTAAGAATCGCGAAGGTGCCGACCGCGAGCAACGTGAGCGGCACGCCGACCTTGAAGTACGTGATGCCTAGAATGCCGGCCATAACGAAGACGGCGTCGTAAACGCCGTGCAGCGACTTCTTGCCGATCTGAAACCAGGTGGCAGCGAGAAGGCCGGTCGCCGCTGCGGCGACGCCGCGCAGCGCGGCGCTGGCAAAAGGACGCGCGTGCGACTCCGAATAGACGAAGCCCGCGGCAGTCATAAAGACGAAGGCCGGTAAACAGATGGCGAGCAGCGCTAGCGCAGCGCCGGGCCAGCCGCCTAGACGATCTCCGGCCAGGATCGCTACGTTCGTCGCGTTGAGTCCCGGCAGCGAGTTGCTGATCGAGGTCAGCTCGAGAAACTCGACGTCGTCGAACCACTTTTTCTTCCGAACCAACGCCTCGCGCAGATAGGCCACGACGCCGCCACCGAAGCTGATGGCTCCGATCTGCAAGAATGTGGAAAATATCTCGAAGGCGGTGGCTTTTTTATTCACGACCCGATCCTCTGAGCGCAAGATAGGTAACGATGTCCCAAGCATTGCGAATGCCGATGAAGATCAGCGTGACGACGCCTCCTCCAACGGCAAATAACGCTTTGACGGATACCATGGGATATGCGATCGCGCCTGCCGCGACGACGCCGTAGGCGCCAAACGGCATGACGATGTACCAGATCCAATCCTCGAGATCGGCGGTGTACGCGCTCAGGCGCCTCGTCCGGAACATTATCCGCGTAACGTATACGAGGCCGTAGACGCCGACCAGCGCCACCGAAACCCCCGGCAGAATCAGCGAATGCCACGGCGCGCATAGAATTGCCGAAATCAGGAACGCTGCGAAAAAATGCATGACGATCGGCGTGCTGAACGTTCCAATTCCGTCCTGTTTTCGCGGCCCGTCCGCACCGGTTACCAGGCTAATCACCACGAACATCAAGCCGGTTAGCGCCGCCGCCGACGAGCCGGTCATAACATAAAAGCTCGACCACGCGCCGAGCGAGGTCGGTACGTCAGGCATTTACAATCTCCATGGCCGCCCGCCGGCCGGTTTCGAATGCGCCGTTCACCGTGCCGGCTTCACCAGCGGTCGCCGTCGCCTCGCCGGCAAAGAAGATCGTTCTATCGAGTGATCGCGCGAGCTGCGCGCGAGATTCTTCGCCCCCGACCGTGACATAGCTATAGGCGCCGCACGCGAGCGGATCGCGGCTCCAGTCGTGCGTGATCCCAAATTCGAACGCGCTGCTCGCAAGCTTCGGCTCGCCCAACAAGCGGCCGAACCCGTCGAGCGCGCGTTCGATACGCTCCGTGTTCGAAAGGCCTTCGATCGCGATCGCCTTTGGGCCGCCCGCCCACGCGACCACCAACCGGCTTCGCACCGGCAGCTGCGTCCAATAGGCTGGAAACGGGCCGGCCTCGTTACGGAAGAACGCGCCGTCACGGTAACGCTCACCGTCAATGCGCTCCCAGAAAGCCGACCGAAAGCACAGCGTTACCTTCACGACGTGACCGGTTTCGATGTGTCCGAGCGCGTCGCACTTCTCAGGCGGGAGCTCGGGATCGAATGCGACCGCGCTCTCGTCGCCGTGACGGCGCAGGACGCCGGCCGGAAGGGTAACGACGGCGTTGCGTGCCGTTATCGTTCTCGGCGTTCCCTCGAAATCAACTGAATCGACGACGACGCAGCCGGGGCGCCACGAGACTCGTCGCACGGTGGTCGAAAGGCAGAGTCGAACTCCCGCCGCGACACAATCGTCGCGCATTTGCTCGAAGAGCTGTCCGTAACCTCCGATCGGACGAGCAATGGTAGAATCGACGCCCGATCGCCACTCTTGCGCAATCGCGCGCGCGCTCGCTCGGGCCGGATCGGCCGCGTCGAATCCCTCGACGAAGGCGCGCGCCGCAGCTGCGACGTCACGGGCTGCCGGGTCTCGATCGAAGCGTCGCAAGAACTCGTCCACGCTCTCATCGCCGGCGAGCGCGAGCGTTGCGTCGAAGATACTCGCAGCTTCGGCAAAGCCGCGCGCCTCGCGTCGCAGATCGCCGCCCGTGGGACGCGCCCATCCCTCGCCGTCAACGGCGACGGTCGCGATTCCGGCATCGCGCAGCAGGGCAGTCGACTCTGGCGCGGGGCCGTGAATGAACTCTGCGCCGAGCTCTGCCGGTGTGGTCGAGCGGGCGATCGGATGAGACCAGACACGGCCGCCGACGCGATCGCGTGCTTCGAGCAGCATCACGCGCATTGGGCGCCGCGCGAGGCTCCGCGCAGCGGCCAAACCTGCTGCGCCGCCTCCGATGACGATGATATCTGCATCCACCTAAGGACCTTCCTCAGTGTGCCGAGAGCAAGCCGATGTGAAAGAGCGAGAAGAAGAACGCGGTCGTGGCGACCGCCAGCGCAGCCCCGGCAAGAACCTGCATGAGGGTATGCGCTTTCAGGTAGACTCGCGCCCAGCAGACCATCGGAATCAACACCAGAAACGGAAGTGGCTGACGGCCGTAGAGCAGCGTCAGCGCCGCCAGCGGAGCCGTGATCCCGAGCGCATGCGTGCTGATCTTCCAGTAGCGGGTGATGTACTGAACGATCAGGGTGGACGCCAGATAGCCGAACATGGCGGCGATCATCAGGCGCGGCGCGTGCATGAGCCAGAGCACCGCCACCCCGAACGCGTCAAAGATAACGAACGCCGAGAAGACCATCTCGCGTTGCTCCCGCACCGACATATCGAGGTCCGAGATGCGATCGGTCGCATAGAGCCAGAAGACGTAGAGCATCGGGCCGAGCGAGACGAAAAACGTCGAGACGAAGAGGAGGCGCCAGAATTCGACGGTCTCTTTGGCGCCGATATGCGCGAGAATCGCGAACAGCGCGAATGCGGTCAGGAACGGATTGAAGATCGTCGAGAGGCTGCGCGCGAGATCGCGCCAGATGCGCCGATTTTTGATCGGTACGACCGCTTGAAGCGGGTCGTCGAGCCTCCCTGAGTCGGGCACAGTGCCGTCTTCTAAGATCCCCCGTCGACTCCGCTGCGGGCCAAATGCAGGCGCGCGGAGGCCGGCGGTCGTAGAGAGGATGCCGCGATGTACCCTATTCTATTGGTCGCGGCGGCCGCTCACAAGGCCGTACCGGCGGCTATTCCTACCGCATTGCCGCCGGTAACGCCGGCGGTCCAGCCACAGACGTGGTTCGCGCAGCACCTGCCCTGGCTCACGCACGGACTCGCCGGTCTCTTCATCGTTTCCTCGCTTGCATTGATCGTGCTGCTCGCGGTCCAAACGACCAAGCAGGAGGGGCTGACCGGCTCGATCGGGGGACGCGTTGAATCGGCTTATCGCGGTCGCCTCGGGGCCGAAGAACAACTCAAGCGCGCGACCGGAGTCGTTGCGGTCTGTTTTGTGGTTTTCGGATTCATTCTCTCGCTAACGGGCATCTGACGCACTAGGGAACGAGTGCCGCTTCTCGAGGTCGCCAATCTCCGGACCACCTTCCGCACTGAAGATGGGCCCGTAACGGCCGTAAACGGCCTTTCCTTTGCACTCGAGGCCGGCGAAACGCTCGGCATCGTCGGCGAATCCGGCTCGGGCAAGTCGGTGACGGCGCTCTCGATCATGCGGTTGCTGGCGCGCAACGCTAAGGTCAGCGCCGATCGCATCCTTTTCAACGGCGAGAATCTGGCGGCCAAAAGCGAAGCCGAGATGCGGCGGATTCGCGGATATAAGATCGCGATGATCTTTCAAGACCCGATGACGTCGCTCAATCCGGTACTGACCATCGGCGAGCAGATCTCGGAGGCAGTCCGCCTGCATCTGGGCTTCGGCAAGCGTGAGGCGCGCGATCGCGCGGTCGAAGTGCTGAATAAAGTCCGAATCCCGTTGGCGGAGAAGCGGCTTGGAGATTATCCGCATCAGTTCTCGGGCGGTATGCGCCAACGCGTGATGATCGCGATGGCTCTCTCGTGTAACCCCGTGTTGCTGATCGCCGACGAGCCGACGACCGCTCTCGATGTGACGATTCAAGCTCAAGTGCTCGAGCTAATGGACGACCTGCAGCGCGAGACCGGGGCGGCGATTATCCTGATCACCCACGATCTTGGGGTGGTGGCCGAGTTCTGCCGCAACGTCCTGGTCATGTATGGCGGTAACATGGTCGAATACGGTAACGCAGACCAGATCTTTAGCAGCCCGCGCATGCCGTATACGCAGGGCTTGCTGGCGTCGCTCCCGCGCCTGGACGACAGCGAGCGCCGGCGTCTGGAACCGATTCCGGGGCAGCCTCCCAACCTGTTGCGGTTGCCGCCCGGTTGCGCCTTCGCTCCGCGCTGCGCCTATCGCATGCCGATCTGCGCGAACCCGGTTCCGCTCTACGATTTCGGCGAAGGGCACGTCGCGCGTTGTTATCTCTACGACGAGCGGGCGCGCGACGAGCGGCCCGAGTCGGCTCAAGAATTCCCCTTCGTTCCTTTGGGCGCCCGGTCGTAAATGAATAACGGCGCGCTCGTTCAGGCGAAAGGGCTCGTCAAGTACTTTCCAATCTACGCCGGCGTGACGTCGCGTCACGTTGCCGACGTCCGGGCGGTCGACGGCGTCGACTTCGCAATCCAGGAAGGCGAAACGCTCGGCCTGGTCGGCGAATCCGGTTCCGGAAAGACCACGGTCGGGCGGCTGCTTTTGCGTCTGCTCGTGGCGACGAAAGGCGAGATCCTTTTCGAAGGCCGGAACGTGCTCGCGATGAACCGGAGCGAGATTCGCCGTCTCCGCAGCTCGATGCAGATTATTTTCCAAGATCCCTTTGCATCGCTCAATCCGCGCATGACGATTCGCGAGATCATCGCCGAGCCGCTCCAGATCCATGGCCTGGCTTCGGGAAAAGAGGTCGACGAGCAAGTCCACGAGCTGCTAAGACTCGTCGGGCTGCAGCCCTACCATGCCAACCGCTACCCGCACGAGTTTTCGGGCGGCCAGCGCCAGCGCGTCGGAGTCGCCCGCGCCCTTGCCGTTCGGCCCAGATTTATTGTCTGCGACGAGCCGGTCTCCGCGCTGGACGTATCGATTCAAGCGCAGGTGATCAACCTGCTCGAAGAACTCCAGGCCAAGTTCAAGCTCACCTATCTTTTTATTGCCCACGACCTCTCGGTCGTCCGCCACATTTCCACGCGAGTCGCGGTCATGTATGTCGGCAAAATCGTCGAGCTGGCCGACCGTGAGGCGCTCTATCAGAACCCGTTGCATCCTTACACCCAGGCGCTGCTCTCGGCGATCCCGATTCCGGACCCGGCGGTCGAAAAACGCCGCAAGCGAATCGTCCTGACCGGCGACATTCCGTCGCCGGTGAATCCGCCGTCAGGCTGCCGTTTTCATACGCGCTGCCCCGTCGCATTCGACCGTTGCGTTGCCGAGGAACCACCGTTACGCGAATACGCGCCGGGCCACTCTGCAGCATGTCATTGGGTTGAGGAGCACGGCGGAAAGGCGCCGGGACTGATATAAAAATGAAGAACGGGTGCTCGTCGAGCGCCCGTCTTCTTTCCTGAGCTAAACCGTTGCGAAGACTACGTCTTCTTGCGCCTCCGCCGGACTGCTTTACGCACCGCTCTCTTGCGAACGACCTTGCGGGCTACTTTTCGGCGAACAGCCTTACGGGCTACTTTCCGGCGAACGGCCTTACGGGCTACTTTCCGCCGAACGACCTTACGGGCTACTTTCCGCCGAACGACCTTGCGGGCTACTTTCCGGCGAACCTTCTTGCGAACGACCTTACGGACCACCGCGCGTCGAACGGCCTTGCGGGCTATTTTGCGGCGGACTTTCTTGCGAACCGCCTTGCGAACCAACGCCACGGCAACGGCTTTTCTAACAGCCCGCTTACGTCGTGGTTTCGCTTCTTCCGATGGCGGCGGGCCGCCGTTCATTGAATCCGAGTCCATTCATTCCTCCTCGTCCCCGGGGACGATAAGCGTTATTGGACAGCGCTCTGTCGGCGCTTTTGAGCGAATCATAGAGGATTTTTTAAAATGATGCAAATTTGTACGCACGCGCGCAGCGCGCACGTGCGCACGCGCGTCAATCCTGAGCGTGGCGCTGCGCGGTACGGTCGAAGGACGACGGTCTAAAAATCGCCCAATTTGCCGCCCTCTTGACCCCGGCGGTATACTAAGCCCCGTGAAAAAGCCCCTCATCATCGTGGAGTCTCCCACGAAGGCGCGGACGATTAAGAAGTTTCTGCCCGCGCGTTTCACGGTGAAGGCATCGGTGGGGCACGTGCGCGACCTTCCGAAGAGTACGCTCGGCGTCGACGTAGAGCATAATTTCGCGCCAAAATACCTTACAATTAAGGGCAAAGGCGACATCATCAAAGAGTTGCGAGGCGCGGTGAAAGGCGCGACCGACGTCTATCTCGCGACCGACCCCGACCGCGAGGGCGAGGCAATCGCCTGGCACCTGGCGGAGCTTCTGAAACTGCCCCATCCCCACCGGATCGAGCTGCACGAGATCACTAAAGAGGCGGCGATGGCGGCGCTTCGTGATCCGCACGTGATCGACATGGATCGCGTCAACGCACAACAGGCCCGGCGAATACTCGATCGGCTCGTCGGCTACAAAATATCGCCGCTCCTCTGGTCGAAGGTTCGCAGCGGCCTGTCGGCGGGGCGCGTTCAATCGGTCGCGGTGAAACTGATCGTCGACCGCGAGCGCGACATCGAGGCCTTCGTACCGAGGGAATACTGGACCATCGCGGCCTTGCTGGAACGGACCGCCGCAACGGAGGCGCATAACGTCCCGTCGAGCTTCACCGCCGATCTCATTACGCATCGCGGCGAGAAGGTAGAGATCGGCAACGGAGCGCAAGCCGACGCGATCCTGCGCGCGCTCGAAGGCGCCGCTTATAGCGTTTTGGCGATCAAGCGCCGCGAAGTTCGGCGCAATCCGCCGGCTCCATTTACGACCTCGACGCTCCAGCAGGAGGCCTCGCGCAAGCTCAAGATGCGCGTTCGTCGCGCGATGCAGATCGCCCAAGGTCTCTACGAGGGCACCGATCTCGGAGGCGACGAGGGTACCGTCGGTTTGATCACTTACATGCGGACCGACTCGACGCGCATCAGCGATCAGGCGCGTGAGGCCGCGCGAGAGTTCATCGCTGGTGCTTACGGCGAAGAGTTCACGGGTGCCGGCCGGCATCGCGTCCGTGAAGGAGCTCAGGATGCACACGAAGCGATTCGGCCCACCTCGGTACTTCGCACGCCGGAGCGACTTGCCGGACATCTCAAGCGCGAGGAGCTGCGTCTCTACACGATGATCTGGGAGCGTTTCGTGGCGTCGCAGATGGCGGCCGCGCTCTTCGATCAGACGGTCGTCGACGTCGCGGCGGGCGAATACGGTTTCCGTGCGACCGGGACCGTGATGCGATTTGCCGGATTTACGCGCGTCTATGAGGAGTCCAAGGACGAAGCGCCCGACGCCAAGGGGCGCGTTCGCCTGCCGGAATTAAATGAGGGCGAGGCGCTTGAGTGCAGCAAGCTCGACCCCAAGCAACACTTCACCGAGCCGCCCCCGCGCTACACGGAAGCGGCGCTCGTCAAAGCGCTCGAGGATAACGGCATCGGCCGGCCGTCGACCTACTCGACTATCGTCGAAACGATCCAGGCTCGCGGATACGTCACGCAGCAGGAGCGGCGTTTCGTCCCGACCCCGATCGGCACGGCGGTCAACGACCTGCTCGTCGAGCACTTTCCGAAGATCGTCAATCTCGACTTCACCGCTCGAATGGAGGGCGATCTCGACCGCGTTGCTGACGGTCACGAAGATTGGGTCGCGCTGCTGCGCCGCTTCTACGGCCCGTTCGCGACCGAACTCGAAGAGGCCGAGAAGAAGTTGCCGCGCTTGGAGCTGCGCGACGAGCCGACCGACGAAATCTGTCCGGCCTGCGGGCGCCCGATGGTGATCAAACACGGGCGCTTCGGTAAGTTCATTTCGTGCAGCGGTTATCCCGAGTGCAAAACGACCAAACCAATCGTAAAGGAGACGGGCGCGGCCTGTCCCAAATGCAGCGGCGCGATCGTCGAGCGACGTTCGAAGAAGGGGCGCGTCTTCTACGGCTGCGCGAACTATCCAAACTGCGATTTCATATCCTGGGACGCGGTGGTACCGGAACGTTGTCCCGTCTGCGGATCGCACGTTCTCGCCAAGATCAAGCGGGGCGGAGTCCAACAGCTTCAGTGCGCTGCCGACCGCGCGCACGACGTTACGCGGCTCGCTCCCGCCGTGGGGTAACGTGGAACGGTTGACGGTCGTCGGCGGCGGCCTCGCCGGCTGCGAAGCGGCGTGGCAGGCCGCGCGTCGCGGCGTCGACGTCGATCTCTACGAAATGCGCCCGCTGCGTAGCGGTCCCGCGCATAGGACCGGAAACCTTGCCGAGCTCGTCTGCAGCAACTCGCTGCGCGGCGCCGCGTTGGAGAATGCGGTCGGGCTGCTTAAGGAGGAGCTTGCGCGGCTGGACTCGCTGATCGTCACGTCGGCGCGGCAAACATCGGTGCCGGCCGGTGGCGCGCTCGCGGTCGACCGGACAGCGTTCTCGGCACTAGTCGAGTCGCGTATCGCCGCCGAGCCGCGGATTCTCATCCATCGTGAGGAAGTGCGCGCGATTCCGCTCGATCGTCCGGCGATCGTCGCGTGCGGGCCGCTGCCGTCGGAAGAGTTTCTAGCAAGCCTGGATGCGCTACTCAAAACTTGTGATCCCGAGCTGAGCCACCCACCGTGTCATCCCGAGCGCAGCCAGCCCCTCGACTCCGCTCGGGATAAACTCCGTCGAAGGGCGAAGGGCGAAAGGAGGCTTCATTATTTCGATGCGGCATCGCCGATCGTCGCGGCCGACTCGATCGACGAGTCGCAGATGTATCGAAAATCTCGGTACGACAAGGGCGACCCCGCCCTTCGACTTCGCTCAGGGCAGGCTGGCTCAGGGGAAGGTGATTATCTCAACATTCCGCTGGACCGCGGCGCTTACGAGCAACTAGTCCGCGATCTTCGTACGCTGGAACGCCATGCGGCGAAGGACTTCGAGAAGACGCCCTATTTCGAAGGGTGTCTGCCGATTGAAGAGATGGCCGACCGCGGAAATGAGGTACTGCGGTTCGGTCCGCTCAAGCCCGTCGGGCTGCGCGATCCGCGAACCGGGCAGACTCCGTATGCCGTCGTGCAGCTTCGCAAAGAGAATCGCGAGGGGACCGCGTTCAATCTGGTAGGCTTTCAGACGCGGCTCTCCTGGCCGGCGCAGCGCGAAGCCTTCGGCAGACTCCCCGGCTTGGAGCACGCCGAGTGGTTGCGTTTGGGAGTGATGCACCGCAACACATTTATCGACTCGCCGCGCCTGCTCGATTCACAGCTGAAGCTGCGAGGTGCCGACGCACTCTACTTTGCCGGCCAAATCACGGGCGCGGAGGGATACGTCGAGGCGGCCGCCTGCGGCGCCATAACCGGCATCGCGGCCGCGCGCGGAATGTTGGGTTTGGCACCGATCGAGTTTCCGCGCGAGAGTGCTCTGGGTGCGGTGGTCGCGCACCTGCAGAATCGCGAGAGCCACGATTTCCAGCCTTCTAACGTCACCTGGGGTAACTTTCCGACGTTTTCGGCGCTCGCGCCCTTGGGCTGCGCCGAGGATGAGAAGCTTGGGAAGCGGGAGAGGCGACGCAGACTTGCCGAGCGTGCGCTCGCGGCGATCGAGACGCTGGCCGCTGAAACCCTCTTAGCGTCGTCGGGGTACTGACGCTAGCATGAGATCCACGACCATCCTGGCGGTACGCCGTGACGGCAAGCTTGCGATAGCGGGCGACGGCCAAGTGACACTCGACAAAACGATCGTCAAACATGGTGCCCGAAAAGTACGCAAGGTCTGCGGCGGAAAGATTTTGGCCGGTTTCGCCGGCTCTGCCGCCGATGGCATCGCGCTGTTAGAGAAGTTCGAAGCAAAGTTCGGCGAGTACAAGGACCTGACGCGCGCCGCGGTTGAGTTGGCGAAGGATTGGCGCCAGGATCGTGCCCTGCGCCGTTTAGAGGCGCTCATGATCGTGGGCAATCCCGAGCATCTCTTCTTGCTTTCGGGGACGGGCGACGTGATCGAGCCGGACGAAGGCATCGCGGCAATCGGCAGCGGTGGGGCCTACGCGCAGGCGGCCGCAGCAGCCCTCCTGCGAAACACGCAGCTCGATGCGGTGGAGATTGCGCGCAAAGGCCTCGAAATCGCGTCTGAGATCTGTATCTACACCAACGCCGACATTACCGTGGAAACCCTTCCGTGACCACCTCCCTCACGCTCGATCCCGCTCAGCTCACGCCGCGGCAAATCGTCGAGGAGCTCGAAAAACATATCGTCGGTCAAGGTAAGGCAAAACGGGCCGTCGCGATTGCGCTACGCAACCGTTACCGGCGCGCTCGAGCGCGAGAGGACTTGCGCGACGAGATCACCCCGAAGAACATCCTCATGATCGGCCCGACCGGCGTCGGCAAGACCGAGATTGCGCGGCGTTTGGCCGCCCTGGTCGGCGCACCGTTCGTCAAAGTCGAAGCAACCAAATACACCGAGGTCGGTTATGTCGGCCGCGACGTGGAGTCGATGGTCCGCGATCTCGTGGACGCTGCGATTCGCACCGTTACCGACGAGCGCCGGGAAGAAGTGCGTGAGCTTGCGGCGTCGCACGCGGTCGAACGCGTCATCGATTATCTCCACCCCGAGACGCGTCCGCCCTCCGCGCAAGGGCAAGGAAATCCGTTGGGTGCCGCGCTCGGATCGATTTTCGGCAGCGGCTACGGGCCACAGCACGCGCAGCCCAGCCCTGCTTCCGCAGTCTCGGCCGACGCGCAGCGCGTGCGCGATCAGACGCGCGGCGAGATCGAGCGCGGCTTCTACGACGTGCGGTTGATCGAGATCGAGGTTGAAGAGACGCCGAGCTTGCCGATCGGCGTTATCGGCGGCAGCATGGACCAGGGCGGCGACCTCGGCGAGATGCTGGGTGGAATTCTCCCGAAACGCCGCACGAAAAAGCGCGTTACGGTCGCCGAGGCTTTACGCATTTTCGAGCAAGAAGAGGGCGCCAAGCTGATCGACATGGATGCGGTCAAACGCGAGGCGCTGCGGCGTGCCGGCGAGGACGGAATCATCTTCATCGACGAAATCGACAAGGTTGCGGGATCGTCGCAGATGCGAGGCGGTCCCGATGTTTCGCGCGAGGGTGTCCAGCGCGATATCCTGCCGATCGTCGAAGGCTCGACCGTGAGCACCAAGCATGGCCCGATCAAGACCGACCACATCCTCTTCATCGCGGCCGGGGCTTTTCACATCAGCAAGCCGTCGGATTTGATTCCCGAGCTGCAAGGCCGTTTGCCGATTCGCGTTGAGCTCGACTCGCTTACCGCCGAGGACTTCAAGACGATTTTGACGCAGCCGAAGAACGCGCTCGTAGAGCAGTACAAGGCACTGCTCGCTACCGACGGCGTAACGCTTGAGTTTTCGGCCGACGCGATCGATCAGATCGCAACGTTCGCGATGCGAGTGAACGAGCAGACAGAGAACATCGGCGCGCGCCGCCTTGCCACCGTCCTCGAGCGGGTATTGGAAGACGTCAGCTTCGACGCGCCCGAATCGACCGGCCGCGTCGAGATCGACGGCGCCTACGTCCGCGGGCGTCTCGCCGACGTGGTGGCGAACGCCGACCTTTCGGGGTACATTCTTTAAGGCATTTCACATTAGGTCCGGCAGGGTCCGGGCGCGAGGCGGAGGATGTTTTACGTCATGAAAAAGCCAATTGGCGCTCTCTTCGCTCTTTTCGCTGCAGCCGGCGCGTTGGCGGCGTGTAACGGCAGCAACTCCAATCCGGCTCCGCCGCCGGGAACCGGTTCGAACTGCAGCGGTCCGCCAAATCAACTCGAGGTGCTCTATCCGATTCCTGGAACGAGAAAAGCCTCGATTGCTTTGGGAAACGTTTACGTCGCGACCAAAGGACAGTTACCGCCGAACAACAGCTTTAATTTCTTCTTGACGCAGTCGAACGGCGCTTCGACGTTCACGGGGCTCTTTGCGGGAATCAGCAAGTCTCAAATCCCAAGTCCCAGCGCGACGCCGTCGTATTCGGGTGCGGTCTATTACGCTTCGGTGATCGCGGGTCCGTACGGATCGGGCTACGTGATCGGACCAAATCAGTCGGTGAGCCTCCTCTGGAACATCGCCGGCTCGGGCTGCACGCCGCACTTCCTGGTGGCTTCCTTCCGCACTGCGGGCGCAAGTCGGTAAGGGCGCGGCCTTCGTAAGGTTAGCGGGCGGCGAAGCAGAATAGCCGCCCCCGATGCCGTACGTCCGCGAGATCCTTACCGAAGGCCACCCAACGCTGCGCAAAGTCGCCAAGAGAGTCGATCCCAAGGAAATTGGGGAGCCGCTCTTCCAGCAGCTGATCGACGACATGTTCGAAACGATGTACGCGGCGCCGGGTGTCGGGTTGGCCGCGCCGCAGGTCAATGTTTCCAAGCGGCTCTTCGTGATGGACGTACACGACGACGAGCACGAGCCCGGGGTCGTGATCAATCCAAAGCTCGATAGACTTGGCGAGGAGATCGAGCTCAAGGAAGGCTGCCTTTCGGTGCCCGGAATGGTCGGCGAAATCGTTCGCAGGACGCGAGTGGTGGTGACCGGCCTGGACCGTAATGGTGAAAAACTTCGAATCGAGGGTGAAGGGCTGCTCGCGCAATGTCTTCAGCACGAGATCGATCACCTCGACGGCAGACTCTACGTCGACCGCGCGCGGAACCTGCGCCCCGTGGTCAGCGAAGAAGAGGAGACGGAAACGGCGGCTCCTTGAAGACGCTCTTTTTCGGAACGAGCGCCTTTGCGCTGCCGAGCCTGCGGGCGGTCGCGGCCCGCACGGAACTCGCCGGTGTCGTGACGCAGCCGGATCGCCCTGCCGGTCGCGGGCAGCGGCTCACGCCAAGTCCCGTCAAGATCGCCGCGCTCGAGCTAGGCGCCCTAGTTCATGAACCAGTGCGGCTGCGCGCCTTTGCCGACCAGATGCGCGGTGAGAAGTTCGACCTTTTTGTGGTCGCGTCATATGGGAGAATTCTTCCGCAGGCACTGCTCGATCTTCCGCGTCTTGGCGCGCTGAACGTGCATCCGTCGCTCTTGCCGAAGTATCGCGGCGCGACGCCGATTCAAACCGCGATCGCAAACGGCGAACGCGAGACCGGCGTGAGCATCATGCTAATGGATTGCGGACTCGACACCGGCGATCTCGTGCTCGTCAAGCGGGTCGCCATCGAGCCGCAAGAGACTTACGGCGAGCTGCACGATCGGCTCGCGGCGATCGGTGCCGACCTGCTGGGGGAGGTGCTCGATCTTGCTGCTAAGGCTCCGTTGGCACACACGCCGCAGACCGGCGCGGCGACCGTGACGCGCCCCGTCGCCAAAGAGGATCTCGCAATCGACTGGAGCTGGCCTCCGGTGCGAATCGTCGACACGGTGCGCGCGTTTTCGCCGAAGCCCGCGGCGCGCGCGACGCTCGACGGCGAGACCGTCAAGATTCTGCGCGCGCACGTCGCACCCGACGGAGCGCTGTCCATCGACGAGCTGATCGCGCCGAACCGTGGAAGGATGACCGGCGCCGAATACTTCCGGAGCCGTCCTTCGACAGGGCCTGGATGACACGTCGGTGACGGCGCGTGAACTGGCGCTCGAAGTCGTGCGCGACGTCTTTCCGCCGCCGGGATCGCGTTCCATCGAACGAACCGCGCAAGCCTCCTTCGATTACCGCGCCCGGCGAGCGCAGCTCGGCGAGCGCGACCGGGCGTTTGCGGCCGAGCTCGCCTACGGCTCGATCAAGATGCGCCGCGCTCTGGATTGGCAGCTCGAGCCCTTCATCGGCGAGCGACTCGGTCGTCCTGAGCCCCTCGACTCCGCTCGGGGTAAGCTCGGTCAAAGGATCCCGGACGCAATTCACGAGATCTTGCGGCTCGCGACGTACGAGCTGGTCTACACACGCGCCGACGCGCACGCGACCGTCTTCGAGTTCGTCAATCTTTCCAAGCGGTACGCTCATCGCGGTCTGGCGAATCTCGTCAATGCGGTGCTTCGCTCGTTGCTGCGGGCGGAGCCGTCGGTGCCGCGGCGCGAGTCGTTCGAGAGCGAAGATGAGTACTTGGGAACTCGCTACTCGCTGCCGACCTGGCTCGTTCGCCAGTGGCGCGAGGTCTTCGGCGACGCGCTCGAATCGATCTGCGCGGCAGTAAACGAACCTGCGCGGCCAGCGATCGTCGTCAATACGCTCAAGGGCTCGCCGCACGAACTGGCAGATCGCCTACGAGCGGACGGCATCGAAACGGAGCGCTCGGCGTACGTGGCGGAGTCGCTCTTGCTCGGACGCGGCTTAGCAGGACGCACAAACGGCGACGGTCTTTGGTGGCCGCAGTCGGAGAGCTCGGCGATGCCGGTTGACGTGTTGGGAGCGCAGCCCGGCGAGTCGATCCTGGACGTTTGCAGCGGACGCGGCAACAAGGCACTACAGATCGGCGCGCGTCTGGACGGTCAAGGGGCGCTCTGCTGCATCGAGCGCGACGAGCGCAGAGTGACGGTTCTGCGTAGGCGCCTTGAAGAGGCCGGCATCGCCGCCGCGGTCGTCACCGGCGACGCAAGCGCCGAGATCCTGCTGCCGGACCAGCGCTTCGATCGCGTGCTGCTCGATGCGCCATGCTCGGGGACCGGCGTCGTCGGCCGCCATCCCGAGGCACGGTGGAAGAAGCAAGGCACCGACGGCGAACGCCTCGCGCTGACCCAGCGAGCTTTGCTCGAACAGACCAGTCGTCACGTTTATCCGGGAGGAGAGCTCGTCTACGCGGTCTGTTCGACGGATCCACGCGAAACGACTGAAGTGATCGATTGGTTCTTAGCGCGACAAGACTTCGAACGCGGGCTGGTGCCCTCCGGGTATGCCGGGCTTTTGACGCGAAACGGCGACGTGATCGTACCGCCCGGTATCGCGGGGCGCGACGGTTTCTACATCGCGCGAGTCGAGCGGCGGGCGTGAGCTTTTTCGCAAAGATCGAGCAGTTCTGCGCTGGTTTGATCGAACGCGCTTTTGCCAAGACGTTTCCCAGCGACCTCGAACCCGCGCAGATCGCACGAAAACTCGTTGCGACGATGGAAGCGCGAACGCGCGACGATGACGGCGAGCTCCACGCCCCCGCTTCGTACGCGGTCTACGTGAGCGACGCCGATTTCGAGCGACTCGTCAAGCATCAAGAGTATCTTGAGCGCGCATGGGCCAACCTCGTACGCGACCTCGCGGCTAAGGTTGGAGTGCGCCTCGAGGGCGGAAAGGCTCGCGTCACCATGGCGCCCCGCTCTAGCGTGCCGCCCGGTGCAATCGAAATTGAAGCCGGCAGCGCAACCCTCGCTTCGAAGAGCTTTCGTCTGCGCACAGTCGAGGGCGTTCCACCAGGCGAAATCTACTCCATCGAAGGTACATCGCGAATCGGACGCAGCGACGATGGCGAGATCGTGCTTCTGGATCCCAGCGTTTCTCGCGCACATGCCGTTGTCCAAATCCGCGCCGGCGAGGCAATCGTCCGCGATCTCGGTTCGACCAACGGAACCTATCTGAACGGCAAGCGCATCGAAACGGGAACCTTGCGGGATGGCGACGAGCTTCGTTTCGGAAATACGCGCATGCTTTTCGAGGCGACGTGATCGAGCTGCTGGGTGCGGCCGCCGATTTCGAGCGGCAGATGCGTTTGGGCTCGCTCGAAATCATGGCTGCGCTGGCGCTCGTCGCGCTGCTAGCGGCGAGGCCGCGCATTCGAGCCGCTGCGGACGTCGGGGCGCTCACCCCGATGCACGTGGACTTGGAGATTCTTGACCACGGCACTCGCCGAAAGCTGCACGCGCAGCCTCCGTTCGTACTCGGACGGACTCGCGACGCCGACATCTTTCTGCGCGACCCCGAAGTGAGCCGGCGGCACGCGCGCTTCGAGACGAACAACGGGGTCGTCTACGTCGAAGACCTGCAGAGCAGCAACGGCACCTTTCTCAACGGACGCCGCCTCAAGGAAGCGATCGAAGTTCGTGAGGGCGACGAAATTGACGTCGGAACGACGCGACTCGTCGTAACCTCGGTGCGCCCAGACTGATAGCAGTGTTGCTCCGGCGGCTCGCGCCGATGGCCGGCGCGCTCGCGGTGGCGGCGCTGATTCTTCATTTCGCGCCGCCGCACGCGATCGGACCGCCGTGGATGCTCGCGCTGCTCGCGGCGCTGGCAATAGTTTGGGTACTCTGGCAGCCGGCTGCGATGGTGCGTGATGATGCCTTGCCCGCGTTGGCGGTCGTGCTTTCGGCGCTCGGACTGGCAATGGTCGCCCGTCTTTCGCCGGCGCTCGCGCAGCGGCAGCAGTTCTGGATTTTGGTCTCGCTTCTGCTCGCGATCGCATGCGCGCCCGTCTTCACGCACTTCCGGCGCTTTGCCGCATACAAGTATCTCTGGGTCGTCGCGTCGCTCGTACTCTTTGCGCTGTTGCTGCTCTTCGGTCAAGAAGTCAACGGCGCGCGGCTCTGGATTCGACTCGGGACGATCCAATATGAGCCGATCGAGCTGATCAAGCTCTTCATCGTGCTCTTCCTAGCGGCGTATTTGGCCGAAACAGCCGACGTCATTGCGAATGCGCGCTGGTGGTCGCTGCGCGCTAACGTCAAGTATCTCGGGCCGCTCTTTATCGGCTGGGGTGCGTCGATGGCGATTCTGGTCGTCCAGCGCGACCTCGGCATGGCGACCCTGCTGCTTGCGACCTTCGCAGCGCTGCTCTTCGTGGCGACGCGTCGGATCGACATCGTGCTCTTCGGCGCGGTGCTCTTCGCGTTGGGTGCCTTCTGGGCAGTCCATCACTACCCGTACGTGCAGACGCGCATCGCCGTCTGGCTCAATCCGTTCTCCGATCCACTCGGCGCCGGTTACCAGTCGTCGCAAGCGTACTACTCGCTTGCGGCGGGCGGCCTGGTCGGCAGCGGATACCGGCTCGGGCATCCCGAATTCATTCCGGACGTTGCAACCGATTACGTCTACGCCGCCGTTGCCGAAGAGTTCGGGCTGATCGGCGCGCTCATCGTTTTGGCAATCTTGGTGGACGTCGTGCGACGTATCTTCGCGACCGGACTTGCGCAGCCGGATCTTTACGCGAAGCTACTGGCTGCCGGCCTCGCAGCCACACTAGGCTTTCAGGTCATCATTATCGTCGCGGGCGTCATCGGATTGCTACCGCTGACCGGAATCACGCTGCCGTTCATGTCGTATGGCGGCAGCTCGCTCGTTGCAAATTTCTTACTCGTCGCGCTCGTTTGGGCGATGAGCGCGCGACCGCGGAGGAGTATATGAAATTCACCATCCTACTTGCGTTTGCTTTTGCGATCGCTGGGTGTGCTAAAGGCGCGAACGGCTCGACGGCGGCATCGGCCTCGGCGGCCGCGGCGAAGAATCCGGCTTCGGCGAGCGACGGCGCCGTCATCTATATGGCGAACTGTTCGAGCTGTCATCAGCTCAATGGCGAGGGCGTGCCCGGGGCGTTTCCGCCGCTCTCCGGCAACCCCGTGGTTACCGGCAATCCGGCCGCGGTGATCACGATCGTCAAGAACGGACTCGAAGGGCGCGTAGACGTCAATGGACAGGCCTACAGCGGAGTCATGCCGCACTGGAAAGGACTGCTCTCCGACGAGCAGATCGCCGCAGTCATCACCTACGTTCGCACCTCGTGGAAGAATCGCGCCTCAGCAGTCAGCGTCGCGGACGTCCAAGCAGTGAAGTAAGTCGCACGTAGCGGAATAACACGCCGCTAGATGGTTGCGAGTTTAGCGGGTTCGAGGCGTTCTCCGAACTCGCGCTCGAAGAGGAGCTCGACGAACTCGAGCATTGCGGGATCGCCGTGGCGCAGGCGGGCGCGCGTAGCGCGCGGCCACGGTGAAGTGGGATCGTTCGCTTCGACGTACGCGCGTAGGGATTCGGCAAAATATTCATCGACGCCGGTCGCCGCGTATGGCGTGACGAAGCTCGTTGCGTTGGCGAAGAGCGCGCGGACTTGGGGATCGATGCCGCTTCGATAGACGCCTCCTCCGAGTGCGCAGTCGAGCGCATGCCCGAATTCGTGCGCCACGGTCATCGGGCTGCGAGAACGCAGATAGAGCGCGCGTTCTTCAACGACGAAGAGCCCGGCCGGCGGTGCCGGCCACGAGTCTACGTCAATTCCTAAGCGCGCGAGGGCGTTTGAGGCTTCGCGATAGTGCTCGCCCGGGCGCAACAGCATAACGCGAATGTGGCTGCGCAGGGCATAGACAAGGGCGCCGCGCCCAAAACGTAGCAGCGTTTCGAGGACCGCTATCTCCGCGGGACGCCGCCGGTCGCATTCGAAGAGCCGGCGCGCAATAGCGAGGGCGTCCTTTTGCATCGGCGCCATCGTCGCGCACGAAGCTTTCCTCTGGGTGGCGACGGCATTTCAGAGTTTTTTCATGCCTTATGTCTAGGGTGAGAGGCCCACTGTTGGCCACTGACTTAGGAGGTTAGTATGCTTAGTTTACCCCCACCAGCGCGAGCAAGGATCGGCGTCGCGGCGATGGCCGCGCTCCTCGCCGCCGGCTGTTCCCACGGCGCCAGTATGATGCCGACACAGTCCTCAGGCGCCGGGACGTCCGATTTCAGCCGTAATAGCCCGCTGACCGCATCCTCGATTCTAAAGATGCTCAAGAGACAGGTCGTCATCGGTTCGACGATCGACTCGAAGCACGATCAGCTCAATCCCTACGGCCTTACCGTCGCTCCGTCGACGGCCGGCGATTTTACTGCCGGCGACCTCGTCGTCTGCAATTTCAATGACAAGACCAACCGCCAGGGTACGGGCTTCACGATCGTTGCACTGCATCCGCACCCGGGCGCGAGACCGCGCTTGGTCTCCGATGCCAGAAGGCTGCGGGGATGCGACGCGCTGGCGCTCGCCCCCGACGATACCATATGGGCGGCGGCGTTCAAAGCGAACGACAACCCGGTGATTTCTGCTTCGGGCTCGGTCCTAACCAATATCAGGGGTGGGCCATTCTACCACCCCTTCGGACAGATTTTCGCGCAGCCGACTTCGGGCAATCCGGCTTTCTATGAAAGCAATGCGATCACCGGAACCGTCGTGCGCATCAATCTGGGTTCGCCGTTCACCTTTGACGAGATCGCAAGAGGGTTCGCGGTCAATCACGGTAGGCCGGGCAGCATCTTGGGGCCTTCCGGCCTTGCCTACAATCCCAACGGCGACATCCTCTACGTCGTCGACGGCACCAACAACACCGTCGTTGCCCTCTCGAACGTATCCAGCATCCCGAGCAACGGCGTCATGGTCGCGAAAGACGGCACAAGCTTTACCGGCAAATTCGCCTCCGACGCGAGCCTAGTCTACGCCGGCCGACCGCTGAACGGTCCGATCAGCTCGGCGCTCTTATTCAACGGCAATCTGGTCATCGGAAATACGGGCAACCCAAGCGGTCAAAACATCATGGTCGAGCTCTCGCCGAGTGGCCAGGTGTTGGACGTGCGCAACGTCGACAGAGGAGCCTCCGGCGCGCTCTTCGGGATGGTCGCCACGGGCACGGATGCCTCAAGCACGAGGCTCTACTTCAACGACGACAACGATAACAATCTGCAAGTATTGGAGCCGTGAAGTTTCCTCATATCTTTGCAGTCGCAGCCTTTCTAGCTGCGTGCAGCGGCGGCGCCTCGGCGCCGCCGCTCGCGGTGTCACGGGATCTTACGGACTCTTCCAGGCACGGGTCGCCTCAAACAGCCGGACTCGGTAAGATACTGACGAGCAGGAGCGGCGGCCAGATTTTCGGTTTCGACATCAATCAGAGCGGAAACGACGGTTTGCTTGCGACCGCCACCGACGTCGAGACCTTCGACGAAGATAGCGGAAAAATCGTCAAGTCTTTTCCGAAGCATCTGCCGTACGGAACGTCGTATAGCGTCGTCAATATCTCAACTGGTGACGTCGGGCTCGTCACGCGCTACGTAGAGCCGAAGGGCTCGATCTTTGCAGAGCGCTTCTACAACCGAATGAGTCCCGTCACGGGGAACAAATTTACCGGCAAATGGACGCCGCCGGTCAAGGACATCCAAGTAGAGGGCGCGGGCCCAAACCAAACGGCCAAGACCACGGCGATTTTCGCGATCGAGCTAAAGAACAACGACGTCCCGGACCTTTTCGGGTCGAATATCGCGGAAAACAGGTTCGGAAAGGTCTTCCATCTCGACCCGAGCAGCTTTTCGCTGGGCGATCAGCCGCAATTCGCGCAGGATCTCGCGACGAATCAGGCGGTGATTGCGACCTCACCGGATGGCGGAAGGGTCGGAGGCGAGGCGCCGATCAACGTATTGATAAACCTGCGGACCGGAAAACAGACCCAGTTCACCGGTCTGAATAACGGTGCGTTCGGGGCGGGATTCGTCAATGGTCTGGCCGTTGATTCGACCACCGGCATTGCAGCCACCACGACCGAACTCAACGCGCAAGTCGAGTTTTACGATCTCAAAAAGCAAACTGGAACTGCCGTCCAGCTTCCGTGCACCGGTCCGACGTCCCAGGGAAACAGCGGCGCCGGCATCGCGAACGATCCGGTGAACGGACTGTTCTTGGTGACCGATCCGTTCTATTGCAACGGTAGCCAGGGCAGCGCGATCGTCGTTTACGACGAAAAGGGGAATCTCGTCGAAACGATCACCGGCTTCAAGCTCGCCATCGGGGAGCCGGCGCCGGTCATCAACCCGAGCAAACGGATGGGCTGGGCATTCGGCCCGCAGTTCAGTCAGCTCCAGCAGTTTTTCTACTGAGAGGGCGTTAGCAGCGTAAAGCCCGGGCGATCGTTGCGCGGAGGCGGCACGACGCGAATCGTAACGGCGTCGCGCCGCTTACCGTCGCTGGCGACGATCTCCCACGTGCCGAGGCGCAACGGCCAGAACGCGGTGTCGCTCGCGTCGACCGAGAGCGGCACGCCGCCGACGCTCCAGTGCAGCGTTTCGCCGGCGCCGGTGGCCCGCAGCGCGAGCTGCTGCTCCTGCAAGGCCAAACCGCTTGCGGCGTTGAGCACGAAGACGTCACCGTTATGCGGAGCGACGATCCGAACCCCGGCTTGGACGTCGGCGCGTTTCGTCTCGGCAAGCTCGCGCGGCAGAACCCATTCTTGAACGATCCCCGGACAGCGCGAGCTTGGCGCGTGGCCGGTCGTCGTGCAGATCGCGGTGCGAACAAAGCCGCGCGGCGACGGGAAGGGTGGTGGATCGTCCTTGCGTTCGTATAAGTGCAGCATGACGCGGTTCCAGAGCGGGCCCGCGCCGGTAACGCCGGAGACACCATGCATCGCGCTGCCGTCGAAGTTTCCGACCCACGCGCCGACCGTGTAATCGCGCGTAAAACCGACAGTCCAGGTGTCGCGGAAGTCGGAGGACGTGCCGGTCTTCACCGCTGCCGGAAAGGGCATCTGCAGCACCGAGCCGATGCCGAACGATTTCGCGCGCGCGTGCGGGTCGGCGAGCATGTCGGCTACCAGCTGCCATTGCGCGGTTTGGCCGATGGGCTCCGGCGGCGGCGTATCGCGTGCAACGAGCGTCAGCGGAACAAACTCACCGCCCCGTGCGAGCGTCGCATAGGCTTGCACGAGCTCCCAGAGACTTACCTCACCGCTGCCGAGCGTCAAACCGAGACCGTAATATGATGAAGGCTTATCGAGGTGCGCGAATCCGAGCGCATGCAGCCGGTCGAGCAGCGTTCCGACGCCGAGTGAGGAGAGCACTTGCACCGCGGGAGTGTTGAGCGAGTTCGCTAACGCGTAGCGTACGCGAACGGGTCCGCTGAAGCGACCGCTGTAATCGGCGGGCTGATAGAGTTTGCCGCCGGGTATCGAATATGCAGCCGGCGCGTCGGAGAGGATCGTCGTTGAGTGAATCGTGCCGCGTTCGAGCGCCAACTCGTAGGTAAAAGGCTTGAGCGAAGAACCAGGCTGGCGCAAGGCCTGCACGCCGTCGTTACGGCCGAGCACCTCGTCGGAGAAATAATCAGGTGAGCCGACGTAGGCGAGCACGTCGCCGCTGCGGTTGTCGACCACGAGTGCTGCGCCGTCAGTGACGTGGTAAGCTTGCAGCGCGTCGATGACGTCTTGCGTCTGTGCCTGTGCGAAACGCTGTAAGCTCTCGTCAATAGTGGTGCGCACTCGGCCTGAGCCTTTACGGCGGCCGGCGAGAAAGAAGAGCGCGTGCGCGGCGTCGGCGATTCCGCTCTCATGGCGTCGCACTCCAAGGCTTTCGGCGACGGCAACCCGGGCGTTCGCCGCCGTGATCTCGCCCAGCTCGGCCATGCGTTGCAAGATAAAATGCTGGCGCTCGCGCAGCGCCGCCCAGTCGCTGTCCGGCGCGAGACGCGCCGGGTCGTTGGGAATCGCGGCCAGCAGCGACGCCTGCGCAAGATCGAGATCGCTCGCCGGCTCACCGAAATAGGTACGGGCCGCGGCCTCGACACCGTAGACGTTTCCGCCCATCGGAACCCGATTGACGTAGGCCTCGAGTATCGCGGGTTTACTGGAGACCATCGCAATCCGCTCGGCCAAGCAAATCTGCGAGATCTTGGCCCGAATCTGCGAGGATATGCCGTCCCTAGTCATCCTGAGCTTGTCGAAGGATGACTCGTCTATCAGCCTCGCCAGCTGCATCTCAATCGTCGAACCACCGCTTTTTGCCTCGCCGTAGATCGCTAGATCGCGCGCTGCGCGCACCAGCGCGGGAACGTCGACCGCGCCGTGATGCCAGAAGCGCGCATCCTCGGCCGCGACTATCGCCTCGAGAAAGTCCGGCGAAACCGCAGCGAGCGGCACGTCGACCGCGTGCGACGAGTCGGCGCCAAGAACCGTCCCGAGTACGCCGCCGTTGCGATCGGTGTACGTCACCGAGCCTTGTGATGGAGTCAGTTTAGCTGCGTTAATGCCACCGAGGGTGAGCGCAACCATCGCCGCCAGCACGCAGCCGGGAATCGCAAAGGCGAAGAGTTTCATCGACAGTTGGTTTTGTTCGCTTGCGCGTCGAATCGCGCCTGGCAACGAACGATTTGCCATATGAGAGCCCTAGGAGTACGCAGGCTTGCGCCTAAGGGAGTGCCGCATGTTCTACGCACTGGAGTCGTTGGCTCCGCAGGACCTCTTTGCCGGATATCGCGCACGGATCTTTCACGGCAGCGAAATCACCTTTGCGGTCGTGGAGATCGAGCCAAACGCGCCGCTTCCATTGCATAGCCATCACAACGAGCAAGTCGGGCTCCTCGTGCGCGGGGAGCTAACGTTCAACGTTAACGGCGAGACGCGTACCGTACAGACGGGCGAAGGTTGGGTGATTCCTGCAAATGCCGTGCACGATGCGACCGCGGGCCCGAGCGGCGCGATCGTGATCGAAACCTGGTCGCCACCGCGTCACGATTTCCGCGAACTCGCAACGCTTCAGCCGTGTAAACCGGGCTGGCCCGACGGCAGCTAGGAGATAGAGCGTGAGCGAGAAGGTCCGGCCTCCCCTTGCAGCGTTAATTTGCTCGTTACTGATCGCGATCGGGGTTAGCGCGTGCGCGAGCCCGGCGGCGAACGCGCCGAGACTCTCTGCGGTTGATGCGCTGTCGAAGCCGTCGTTGCCGACCTGGATCGCCTCGATTTCGCCAACCGGTACGGCCGATACGCTCGCGCAAGTTCGCGTCATATTCGGTAAGCCGGTAACCGCGGTAGAAGCGCTTTCCGGTGACGGTCCGCGCGACGTCCTCAGCCACGTCAGCATCGCGCCGGCGTTGCGCGGGCACTTCACCGTCCTGACCCCGCGGATGATCGGCTTTGTTCCCGATCAGGCGCTGCCGATCGGAACGCGCGTCCGCGTTACGCTGCACGCCGGTCTACACGATCTTGACGGCGACAGACTCGACCAGGACCTTGCGTGGACCTTCGAAACGGCGGGGCTGCGCTTTACCAACATGCCGCAACTTTCGGCCCCCGACGACGAGGCGACGCCCGCTCCGGTAGACGTGCGCCCGAAGCTCCAGGTGACCGCGAACGCCGCGGTCGATCCCAACTCGCTGGCGGATCATACGCGGCTGCTCGATCCCGACGGCGAGCGCGTCGGCGTGACGGTTGCGCTCGAGACGCAACCGACGCCCTACCCAGGTACGAATGCGCAAGAGCTCTTCGATCCCTCAATCAACACCTGGATCTACGATTTACGGCCGGCGCAAGAGCTGCGACGCGCGACGAAATATGCGCTCGTCATCTTCCCCGGCGTCGAACCGCTCTACGGCAACCGCGCGACGAGCGCCGGATTCGAAGGCTCGATTCGAACGTTCGCACCGCTGGCAATCGTTCCGACTCCACAGCCGAGTCCCAATAGTGGAGGCCGCTTTGCCAGCGGCGATCCTACCATCGCGTTCTCGAACAAGCTCGATCCCGCCTCGGTCGCCGGAGCCGTGACGATCTCGCCGGCGCCGGCTTCAATAAAGAAGCTTGTCAGCGTGCCGGATTATCAATCGAACGCGATCGTCATCGATCCCTACGCGCTCGAACCGGACCGGACGTACACGGCGACGGTCGCCGCCAGTGTCAAAGACGTCTTCGGTCAAACGCTCGATCGTCAGCAACAGGTGGCGATTCGAACTTCAGGGTTCGCTCCGGGCGCATGGGCGCCGGGCAACACTACGACGATTTTCCCGGCGGGCGCGCCAATCGCGCTCAACTTCTTCGCTACGAATCTTCCCGGCAACAGGTATCAAGCGGCGTTTGGACGGATGGCGCCCCTCAAGCTGCTCGGCGCGTACGATCCGTGGTCGGCGCTGCCGCCGTACAAGCAGTGGCCGGTGCAGACCTTGCAGGGCGCGAAGCGAAACGTGCAAAGCGTCGTGCGCGTTCCATTGCAGGCCAAGCTCGGGGGTCCGTACGGGGCGCTTGCATATGGTTTTCGAACGGCGCTCGACCCGCCCGACTCAACCCCCGGGCTCAACGGCATCGTGCAGCTGACGAACCTCGGCGTCTTCGCGCAGTGGTTTCCGTCGCGCGGCATCGTGCTCGTACAGCACTTGAGCGACGGTGCCCCGGTCCATGCCGCCAACGTCGCGGTCTATCGCATCGACGAGGATAAGAAGCTGCCGCCGGAACGCTGTGCTTCGGGAGCGACCAACGCAAACGGCGAGCTCGACATTTCCGGCGTCGACGTGGAGCGTTGTTCGGTGACGGCGCAGGCCAATCAAGCACCGAACCTTGGCGTCGTCGTTACCGAGCACGCCGATCTCGCGACGGTCACGACCTGGGACTACAGCGGCATCGCGCGTTTCGACGTCAACGCTGGTTGGACGAGCGGCGCGCCGCTCTCGCGCGGCACCATCTTCACCGATCGCCTGATGTATCAGCCGGGCGAGCACGCCAAGATCACCGGCATCGCGTACTACGCCAAAGGCTCGGCGGTCGTCGCCGATGCTAACGCCGCGTACAAAGTGAAGTTGGTCGATCCTAGCAACAACGAGGCGCCGCTCGGCACGGCGAAAACCGACGCCTTCGGCGTCTTTTCGATGCCGGTCTCGTTCTCGAAGCGACAGGCGTTAGGGTACTATACGATCGACGCCAGAGGGTCGAACGGCAACGATATCAGCGGATCGCTGCGCGTAGCTGAGTTCAAGCCGCCGAACTTCAAGCTCACCTTGGCGCTCGGCGCGACATCGGCGACCGCCGGTTCGAGCGTACGCGCTAACGTCTCCGCGGCATACCTTTTCGGCGCTCCACTGCAGGGTGGAACCGCGCACGCCTACGTGACGCGCGATGTCGCGACCGTTGCGCCCAAAGGTTGGGACGATTTTTCATTCGGACCGCAGTGGTACTATCCCGAGCAGACGCCGTCATTCGATACCGACGTCCTGCAGCGCGACCTCGCGCTTGACGGGCAGGGCACGACGTCGCTCGACGTCGGCGTGCCGCGCGACCTGCCGTTCCCGATGACGTATCGCGTCGAAATGGAGACCAGCGATGTTTCGAACCTCTCGGTCTCCGACTCGCAGAGTTTTCTGGCGCTTCCGTCCGACGTGGTAATTGGTCTCGCGTCGGACGCCGTCGGCAAGGCGGAGAGTCCGATGACGATTCGGGCGGTCGTCACCGACGCAGATGGGAAGACTATTGCGGGACGTGGACTTCACTTCGAGCTGCAGAAGATGACCTACGTTTCGGCTACTCAGGAAGAAGAAGGCGGGGAGAGCGCGCAGCAGGCAATAAAGTACGATACCGTTGCGGCCGCCGATGCAACATCTGGTGACAAGCCCATCAGCGTGCAGCTCACGCCGCCCGACGTTGGGTCCTATCGAGTCTTTGCGAATTTGGCCGGCGCGCGCTCCGGTGCGAGTTCGTCCAGCATCCAGATCTTCGCCTTCGGACCGGGCGAAGCCGACTGGGGGTTGAGCGATCCGAACGCGGTCGCCGTCAAGCTCGACAAGAAGCAGTATGGAATCGGCGAGACTGCAACCGCGCTGGTCGCCTCGCCGTATGCGAAAGCCGACGTTTACTTCGCGGTAATACGCAACGACACGCTGTACCGAACGACACTGCAAGGGGTCAGCGGCGCGGTTCGCGTCAACTTTAAAGTAACGCCGGCGATGCTACCCAACGCTGCCGTCCAAGCCGTCGTCGTCCGCCGCGCAAGCGCCGCTTCCAAACGTGACACATTATCGCTAACCGGCATGGCCGGCTTCAACGTCGATCTCGCGGACCGGTATCTCAAGCTCGCGATCGCGCCGCAGGATGCGACCGTCCATCCGGGCAGCAACCAACGCGTCGCTTTCACGGTGACGTCGCGCAACGGTGCGCCGGTGCAAGGCGAGCTTGTCGCAATGGTAGTTAACGACGCGATCCTGCAGCTTTCGGGCTACCGGCTGCCCGATCTCGTTCAAACCGTTTTCGCACAACAACCGATTGCCACGATCTTCGCCGATAACCGCGAGAACGTCACCTTGAAGACGCAGACGCCGCCGCTCGAGAAGGGCTTCGGCTATGGTGGCGGCTTCCTGGCCGGGGCCGCCGGCACGCGCGTGCGCGCCAACTTTCAGCCGCTCGCGTACTATGGCGTTCTGCGAACTGACGCGAACGGCCACGCAAGTGCAAGCCTCACGATGCCCGACGATTTAACGACCTGGCGCGTGATGGCCGTGGCTCTCCAGCACGATCGCTCTTCGTCTCCGCTCAGGGCAGGCGCACATTTCGCCACCGCTGACTCGACGTTTGTGTCGAATCAGCCGCTGATAGCCAATCCGCTGCTGCCGCAGTTCGCCCGGCCGCGCGACCGCTTCGACCTTGGGCTTTCAATCGCAAACCAAACGGGTGCCTCCGGCGCCCTCGATTTGGTGTTGAAGCTGACCGGAGCGCTGGCGTTCGCGCAGGGCGATCCGCAGGCGCAGCGCGCGAGCGAACAGGCCGCGACCGGAATGCAGGCATTCCGCTTCCCCGTCGTGGTGGGAACGCCGGCGCCGACGACGCTGCAGGCCAATGCGAACCTGGGCTCTTACGGCGATGCGTTCAACGTGCCGTTCGTTGCGAGCCAACGCGAGAGCACCGATTCGGTAATCGAGAGCGGCGCGACGCAAAGCGAAGCCTCAATACCAATCGCGTTCAAATCCGGCGGCACGCTGCAAATCACGCTGGCGAACTCGGTCGTGCCGCAGTTCGTTACGCCATCGGAGCGCTTTATGAACGATGACGCATTACCGCTGGCCGACGAGTCGGCATCGCGCCTGATCATCGCAAGCGGGCTCAAGGAACTTCGCGGACCTTATGGGCTAAAACTCTCCTTCGATCCGGACGCGGCGATTGCCGCGAACATGACGCAGCTGCTCTCCTATCAGCGGGAAGACGGCGGTTTCGGCGGATTTACGGGAGCGAGCGATAGCGACCCGTTCGCGACCGCCGGGGCGGTAGAGGCGCTGTCGTTCGCTCGCGCACACGGCGGCCGCGTCGATCCGGGCGCGTCCGCTAAAGCAGCGGCATTTCTCTCGCGCGTCCTCGCAAACCCCGGCATCTTCAAATGGTGCGCGAGCGACGCAACTTGCAAGGCGCAGCTGCGCTTTGCGGCTCTCTGGGCTCTCGCGACGCAAGGACCGCCTCGGACCGACTTTCTTTCGGACATCGTTGCACAGTCCGATAATTTCGACAGCGCTACGCAGATCCGGCTGGCGCGCTATCTCCTGCGCGCGCCCGGATGGAAGAGTCGCGGGGCAACGATGGCCGCGAATCTTCAGCAAACGGTCTACGTGACCGGGCGTTACGCCGTCGCGAATCAGTCCACCCGTTGGGCCTGGCGCGGGTCGCTCGCGCAGGCGCAATCGGAGATGTTGCAGCTCATGCTCGAACGCGACGCGCCTGCCGAACAGCTCGACGGCGCGGTCCGCGCGCTCGTCGCGCAACAGTGCCGGTGCGGCTGGTCGACGAGCAACGACACGGCGTCCGCGGTTACGGCACTCTCGGCATACGTGGCTACCGAAAAGCCGGCACCGGGCACCGCGATCGCGAGCGTCGGCGATCGGACCATCGGCACCGCCACGTTCGGCTCGACCGCATCCTCGCGAACGTTTACCGTCGGCGCCTCATCGCTGCCCGCAAACATGCCGTTACGTGTTACCCTTCGACAGGCTCGGGGTGACACGAAGAAGGGTGCGGTGCACTACATTGTCCTCTACACCTATCCCGTTCCACCGAACGCGCCGGGCGAGCTCGCCGCGTTCCGAGTGATGCGCATCTTGAGCGATCTCAGCGTCGCGACGTCGGGGAAGACAACGCCACCGCTTGCGACGATGGACATCGCGACCGCGCTGCCGGTCTCGGTTGCCGCCGGCCGCGTCTTCGACGTGGGCGTTCGCACGATCGTCGATCATCCCGTCGATCGGCTCGTCATCGACGATCCGCTGCCTGCGGGCTTCGAAGCGGTCGATACGGCGTTTCGCACGACACTACAGGCGATCGTGCCGCAAAGCAATAGCTGGCAGATCGATACCAGCCAAATCTATCGCGACCGCGTCGTCGCCTATGCGTCGCATCTCGAGCCCGGCGTTTACGATCTACACTATCTCGTGCGGTCGGTCACTCCGGGAGCCTTTGCGTGGCCGGGTGCGCACGCGTATCTCAGAGACGCGCCCGAGCAGTTCGGCCGCAGCGCCGGCACGACGTTAAACGTAACGCAGTAGCGCGATGTTTTTAGTGATGCAAGAGGATCGACGCCATGAGCGTGACCCACGATCCAAGAATCAACGCGGTCATGCGCCATTGCAGTCGATCGATCTTCGCATCGAGTGCCTGAAACCACGAATCAACTCCGTGGAATCGGCCCTCGACTTTTTGTTCGAATCCGTCGAGGCGCCGATCGATGCTATTTAAGCGGTCGCTGACCTGATGGTAAGAACCCTCTAGGCTGGCCATGCGGGCTTCCAGCGGCTGAGCACTCATCGCATCTACCTTACCACCCGCGACGCGCCGCGGAAAGGGTGTTACGTTCGAGCTGAAAGCTTTTCTCGCGCGTATTGGCGAGAGGCTTCCAGCAGGCGATAGCGCGGCTCGCCGGTCTCGAGCTCGGCGACGACGAGCGACTTATCTACAAGCGACGCGATCAGCCCGAGCACGTCGCTGCTGGGAACGCCGTCAGGCTCGCAGGCGGCGGTCGTTCCGTCGAGCGTCGCGCCTTTGTCGAACGCGGATAGGCGTTCGAAGACTCGTCGCTGAGGTTCCGAGAGCAGGTTGTAGCTCCACTCGATCGACTGACGCATCGTTTGGCTTTGTTCGTCGGAGAGCCGCTCGGCCAGCGCCTTGACCGAGAGAACGTTCATGCGCCCGGCCTCGAGCTCGATCGCCAGCGGAATTCCATCGAGTTGCCGGCAGATCGCCGCAACCATCGCGCCGTTCTCGTCACTAACAGTAAAGCGATGGTTGACCGCAACCGCGCGATCGGCAAAAAGCGCGACGGCGTCGGCTTCCGGCAGCGGCGGTAACCGGTACGCATACTCTCCAGCCGCGCGCAGCGGCTCGCGACTCGTTGCAAGAATTCGCAGCGCGGTCGTTCCGGTCAGCAGGGCTTGCGACACTCGCGCGACCTCGTCGATCAGGTGTTCGCAACCGTCGAGAATCAGCAGTACCGGCTTGTCTTTCAAGGCCGCAGTCAACATTTCAAGGCGCGAACGTTGCGGAACGTCCTGCACCGATAATGCCGTCGCGATCGTCGCGACTGCCGATGAAGCATCGGCGACCGGCGCAAACGGAACGAAGCAGATCGAGAGCTCGCCCGACTCGGCGAAGGAGCTCCCGACGTGCAGGGCCGTCTGCGTCTTACCGATGCCGCCCGCTCCGGTCAACGTAACGAGGCGGCGTTCGCGCAGAAGCGCCGCGATCTCGGTAAGATCCGTCGTCCTCCCAATGAAACTGGTCAGCGCGAGCGGCAAAGGAAACGTTCCAGCGTCCGGCCAGGGACCAACGGTTATCGAAGCGCCGCTCTGACGGCGGGACGACACGGGTCGCGCCGCAGCCTCGAAGATCGCGCGCTGCTCGAGATCGAGCGCCAGCGCGTCGGCCAAGAGCGCTAGCGTCTCGCGTTGGGGCGTACGCCGGTAGCCCCGTTCGAGCGCGCTGATCCCCTCCGAACTCACACGCGCGCGTTCGGCTAGAGCCTCTTGAGAGAGTCCAGCGGCTAGTCGGTACTGTCGGAGGAGCGTCCCAAAGTCCGCTGCAGCTCGGTCCTCCATAGACCAAGCAGGCTTCGCCCAGCGGTGGGTAGCTTCCTTAGTAGACGGCGTTGGGTCCGTCTACGGCGCTTGATGGATACCCGTCGTCCGGCAGGGTGAGCGACTCGACTAAAGTTCCGCTTGGATAATCGAGCACCAGGATGTTTCCACCGAAGAGTCCCGGCGGGCTTTGGGTCACGAGGAAGAGCAGTGTGTTGCTCTTATTGATCCTAACCTCAATCGGCAGGCCGGGCGAGAAGTCGAGCTGTCTCGTGATATGCGTGTACGGCGGATCGATTATGTCGAGCGAGCCGGCTGCGTCGGTGACGATAAGGTTTTCGTTCTTATCGAGAGCTATTCCATCGCCGCTGTAAAGCGTTACGCCCAGCGGCGTCGCATCGCAACCGGAAAGACCGTGTTTGTACTCGAGAATCTTCGGCCCGGCGACCACGAACACGTCACCCTCTCGGTCGACCGCAACGCCGTCGGCGCCGCTCGTCGCCTCGCCACCAGTTGCGCATGTGTGGATCGGCGCGTTGGTCCGCTGCGCATACTCACGAACCGAACCGGCCCCGCTTTCACCCAGCGGACTGTCGGCCTCGTAGACGTTGCCGTTCCGATCTACGGTGACGTCGACCGGAGCCTTCATGCCCGCGTTATACGTGAAGGCCGGCAACTCGGCGCGCGGTGCGTATTGCTTGATGTCGCCGGCGCCCAAATCGGCGACGTAAAAGTTCCCTAGCTCGTCGATGAAGTTGCCGGCCGGCATGACGATCTTTTTCTTGAGCATCCCGGCGTCGGCGTAACTGCCATTCCTCAAGATGTCGATTCGCGGGCGAATTCCGTACCCGCCCGTGTCGGAGACATATAGGCCGGTTAACCCACGATACTTAGGCCGAACGTCCTCCCGAGTGCTCGACGGTGACTGCGTTGCCGAGGGGCGTGCATCCGCAGGCATCAGCATGGAGGAGTGTCCTTGCGAAACCGTGCAGCCGGCAAGCAGCGGAACGAACGCGCACGCGACGGCAAGGCAAGTGCCAGGACGCTTCATACTCCAATGGTGTCGCCGGCGCCCGCCGGCGGACAGACACACTCGTACGGCTTATCCGTACACTCGGCGGGTTGTTCAGCTAAGGATGCTGCCGACCGCAGACCGAAGGTCCACAAGACGATGCAGGAAGGCGCTCGCGCATCCGGCTTGTCGGACTTCGGGACGCTACTGCGACGCTATCGCATCGAAGCGGGGCTTTCGCAGGAGCAACTCGCGGAACGCGCCCGGCTTAGCCTCCATGGGATCAGCGCTCTCGAGCGCGGCTTTCGCCGCACCCCCCACCCGGATACGGTCGCACTGTTGGCCGGCGCGCTCGCGCTCGACGACCAGCAACGTGCGGCGCTGGAATCGGCGGCGGCGCGCTCGACGTTACCCCGCCGGCGAAGCGAAAACGTCACGCTAGGCCCTTGGCTTGAGCCGGCGCCTTCAAAGCTGCCGCTCTCACTGACCAGCTTCATCGGCCGCGCAGCGGAACTCGAGGAGATCGCCGCGCTGGCGCAAGGAAACCGGCTGGTGACGATTACCGGCGCCGGCGGCATCGGCAAGACGCAGACTGCGCTGCGCGCCGCGACGCTGATGGCCGCGGGCAAGATCGGGGACGTGCACTACGTCGGGCTTGCAACGGTCAGCGAGGCGGCGGCCGTCGTTGCCGCGATCGCGTCGGCGCTCGGCGTGCGAGAAGCGCCGAATCGTCCGCTTCTCGAGACCGTACTTGCGGATCTCAGGAATCAATCCGTGTTGCTGGTACTCGACAATTGCGAGCACGTTCTGTCGCAGGCTGCGAGCATCGTTGAAACGCTTTTGCAGAGCTGCCCGGACCTTCGAATACTGGCCATCAGCCGCGAACCGCTCAACGCCGGCGGCGAGCGCACCTACCGCCTGCGATCGCTAAACGTTGATGACGCCTGCAGGCTCTTCGCCGATCGCGCTCGAGCCGTCGACCACCGCTTCGTGCTTACCGCTGAGAGCACGGCGATCGTTTCCCGAATCTGCCGGCGGTTGGACGGAAACGCGCTGGCAATCGAGCTTGCCGCAGCCCGGATCAACGTGCTTTCGCTCAAGGCGCTTGCGGAAAATCTCGAAAACCATCTAAGCATACTCGACGCCGGCGAGCGTACGGCGTTGGCCCGGCAGCAGACCATGCGCGCCACCATCGAGTGGAGTTACGGTTTGCTCTCACCACGAGAGCAGCGGATCTTCGAACGCCTCTCGGTTCTTGAAGGCGGCGGTACATTGGAAATCGCCACGACGGTTTGTTCGAGCGACGATATCGCGGAGCACGACGTACTCGAGGCCATATTATCGCTTGTCGATAAATCGATCGTGGCGGCGGAGCTCGAAGGGGCCGAATCGCGTTATCGGCTTTTAGAGCCCTTTCGGGAGTTCGCTCGCGAACGGCTCGCAATGCGCGACGAAGAGTGGACCGGGTTCCCGCCGAGGTAGCGGCGAAGGCACGCGCATGAAACGGCCAGTTATTTCATGGCTTTGCACGCTGGCGGCGACGACCGCGATCGCGGGTTGTAACTCGGGCGGCACTTCGAGCCTGCCCGCAACGGCCGGGCAAACCGCCGCTGCGGCGCATCCGGCCCCGGAGTGGCAGGCAAAACATCTCGCGCAGGCCGCCTGTCCGCCGGCTGGCCCCGGCGACGCCCAATGCGCCGCGCTGGTGATGAACGAGGGTGTCGTACCCGCCACCGCTCCCGGCGGATGGGGGCCGTCGGATTTTCAAGCAGTTTATAAGCTGCCGTCGTCGAGCAAAGGTGCCGGGGAAATCATCGGCATCGTCGACGCGTACGACAATCCGAATGTCGCGTCGGACCTTGCGCAGTATCGCACGACGTACGGAATTCCGGCGGCGAAGTTCCACAAGTACAATCAACTCGGGGAGCGGAGCCACTACCCTCCGGGTGACAAAGGTTGGGGCTTCGAGATCGATCTCGACGTGGAGATGGTCTCGGCGGCTTGTCCTAACTGCACGATCTATCTCGTCGAGGCGACCAACAACAGCCTGCGCAATCTCGGGCGCGCCGTCGAGCGAGCGACGAAGCTTGGCGCGCACATCGTCAGCAACAGTTGGGGCTGCTACTCAACGGGCTGCACCTGGAAGACCGGCGCCTTCAATCGGCCGGACGTGACCTATCTAGCTGCTGCGGGCGATCTAGCTTATGGCTCCTATCCGCCCGCGCAGTTCGCAAACGTTATTTCCGTCGGCGGCACCGTGCTTGCCAAGAGCGGCTCGCAGTACAGCGAAACCGTTTGGCGCGACACCAGCGGCGCCTGTGCCCCGAATATTGCGAAGCCGGCATGGCAGCACGATCCGGGTTGCTCGACCCGCACCGCGAACGATGTCGCCGCAGTCTCGTTCAACGTAGCCGAGTACGATAGCTATTCGTACGGCGGCTGGGTTCGAGCCGAGGGGACGAGCGCGGCGACTCCGCTACTCGCCAGCACCTTTGCGCTCGCCGGTAACGTCACGAAGCATTACACCGGCGAACTCTTTTGGACGCTGCCGAAGAAGAAGCTCAAAAAAGATCTGCACGTGATCGCCAGCGGCAGCAACGGCTGTCCCGCAAGTTTGCAAGGCAGTTACCTTTGTACCGCCGGAACGGGCCAGTTCGGAACGTACTCAGGGCCGACCGGTTGGGGGACGCCCAACGGCATCGGTGCGTTTTGAAGTAGTCACCAGCTCCAGCGAGCGATGGAGTTATATGGTGACAGTAATGGGGCGTCGTACCCCTTTAGGCGCGACGGAAGGACGTCGATTTCGCTGAGTTGCCATAGAAAAGCGAAAGGAACGTCGGTAGTCAACTGCCGCTCAACAAAACGATAGATGCGTCGCCGGGCAGCACGATCGTATGTGGATAGAGCACGCTGCAACGCATCGTCGATGGCCGGGTTGCAATAGCGCGCCCAGTTGAAACCGTTGGGGGCGCGTGTCTTGCAAGATAGCAGCCATGACGGATCGGGGTCGAGCGCGGACTGATAGTTAACCAGGGCCACTTGGAATTGTCCTTCGTAGAGTGGGCCGGCCGGGGCGAAAAACTGGCCGCCGTATGCTTTTGCCGTCACGTCGATGCCGACGGCGCGCTCCTCTTCGACAATCAGCGGTATAACGCTGGCTGCAGCAAGAGATCTAGAGTTGACGGCAACCTGAATCTCGAGCCGCCGTCCGCCCTTGATGCGGATGCCGCCGCTTCCTGCGACCCATCCATCGCGTGAGAGCAGCGCTTGTGCTCCTTGTGGGTCGTACACAAAAGCGCCCGCACTGCGATCGAACGCCCAGGTGAACAGCCCGCGCATGCCGGTGTCGGCATCGTACAGCCCGTGTAACATTTTATCAACGATCGACTGCCGATCAATTGCCATTGCGAATGCACGGCGCACGGCGACGTCCTTTACGACCGGATCGGTAACGTTGAAGGTCGCGGCATAGAAGTAGGGCACGGGAGTGACGATAACGCGGTGGTTTGGAACCGCACGTAAAGCAGTGATCTTGGCAGGGTCGCCGGAGAAGGTCGCATCGACCTCATGGGTCAGCACCTCATCTACGACTGTCGCCGAGTTCCCGACGACGCGCAGGCTAACGTTTCGGATCCGCGGCTTGCTCGCATAATACCGGTCGTTCAGGGTGAGGTCGAGCCGATCGCCGCGCGCCCAGCTCGTGAAGCGGTAGGGGCCCGATCCGATCGGCGCATCGTTATACGCGACGTGATTTAGGCTCGGATACGCTGCCAGAAGGTGTGCCGGCAGAATGGCGTAGTTGCTGTCGCCTCCGAAGAAATTCGCAACGATCGGCGCATACGGCCGCTTGAGCTCTGCGACAACGGTGTAACGGTCGAGGGCCCGAACCCCGGCGATGCGATCGTAAGAGTCACGCGACGGAACGGCATTGGCAGGGTTCATGATCGCGCGATACGTGAACACCACGTCGCGGGAGGTCAGAGGGGCTCCATCTTGCCACAGAATGTCATGGCGCAAGTGATAGATGACGCGTTTTCCGTCGCGCGCGATCCCGCCGTTTGCGAGCGTCGGAACCATCGCGGCGGCATCCGTGACAATATTACCGCGGCCGTCGTACTTCGTAAGATAGGAATAGCCCAGCTCGCCGATCATATAGGCCGTCGTTCCCTGAAGGAATAGCGGGTTCAGTGAAGCCGGTTCGCTTGGGATCGCGATGACCAAAACGCCCGATCGGTGCGGTAAGGGTTCCCGCCTGTGACATGCCGCGAGCGCGAAGCAACAAATACACGCAAGAAACCACCGGCCAAGCATCTAGGTTGTCAGGGCGTCCTCGACCGCCTCGTCTTCCGTCAGGGTTGAGCCTTCGGCCATGAGGTTGGCGAAGCGCGTGGCCCCCATTGTCTTGCGGAGGATTGCCAAAGCCCGGTCGCGTTCCGCATTCAGGCCTTCGTCCATTGCCGATCCCATCGCCGCGAGTCGAGCATTGACAAAGCCCAAGATCCTCGCCGCTTTTGCATACGCGTCGGTCTTCCGTCGTAATACTGCCAGCACGGCCAGGTGCTGCAGCGCGTGCGCGGCGAAAACGTCCAAGTGCGCCTCGCGAGCTAGGGTGAGCGCCTCGCGAGTGCACTCCTCCGCCTCATCGTATCGATCAAGGGCGATTAGGTACAGCGACATGTCTGTCAAAGCAGCGATAACGACGCGAGACCCGGGGGCTCGAGCTCCCGTTGCAAGGGTTTCCGCCGCGCGTTGAACCGCCAGCTTCGGATTTCCCTCCGCAAAAGAAAGGCTTGCGACATCCAGCATAGCCCATGCGCGCTCGTTCTCATCCTGCACCTCATCGAGGAGTTGCAACGCTTCGGCAAGGTAGTTGTGAGCGGCGTCAAAGTCGTGCGTACACATACAGGCACAAGCAAGTTCGCGTAAGACCCATGCTATAGCATCACGCGAACCTAATGTGCGGGCAGCGATCAACGCTTCCTTCAGAACGGTCTGCGCGTCCGCTGGGCGGCCTAAGTCGTACAACGCGTTCCCGGCGAGCCGTTGCGCAAGGACGAGACCTCGCCGGTTGCCGGCCGCACGATAGTGGGCGATAGCCTTCTCGCTACTTGCGAGCTGCCGCCTGTGATTATCGAGATGCAATGCGATACTCGCGTCCGCACGCCAAAGCCTTGCAACCAGGTTCGGAGGCGTCTGTTCGTCAATGAGTGCGAGGGCTGTATCAATCCAACCCCTCGCGTCGCCCAAAACCCAAACCAAACCTCCCCATAAGAAAACCAGCTCGGCAACAAGGAGTTGTCCCAACGAGACATTGGATCGCTCGTTCAGTGCCCACCCGACCGCCGTTCGCCAGTTGTCTATTTCATCGCGGGGATTGCCAATTGTCGTCGCGCAATTCAGCTCGTCGCGCGTTTGACCGTATTGCTCTGCGAATTCGAGATACGCAAGCGCATGCCGATGAGCGATGAGGGCTACCTCGCCGCGCGCCTCGAGTTTTTTGCGTGCATACTCCCGAAATAGCTCGAGCATCCGATAGCGCGGCTCCGTTCCTTGGAGCTCCGCCACGACCAGTGACTTGCTCACAAGCGATGCCACCAAATCGAAGATGGCGTCATCCGGAAGGGCGTCGTCGGAGCAAACCGCTCTCGCCGTATGAATTGTGCAGCCGCCGGCGAAGATCGAGAGGCGCTCGAAGAGTCGTTGCTCCGGCTCGGGGAGTAGATCGTAACTCCAGCCGATCGTGGCGCGCATCGTTTGCTGCCGCGGCAAAGCGGTGCGCTCGCCTCCGCTGAGAATTTGCAAGCAGTCGCCGAGCTGGGCGGCTAATGCGCTGACGGACAATACGTTAATCTTTGCGGCAGCGAGCTCGACTGCCAACGGCATACCGTCCAAGCGCCGGCAAATCTCCTGGACCAGCGGCGCGCTTTCGTTTGTCAATGCGAAGCGATGATCGACCGCGCGGGCACGATCGGCAAAGAGTACGACGGCATCGTTTTCGCTTAGCGACGGTAGGTGGTATGCGCGCTCGCCCGCCGCCTGGAGCGGTACGCGGCTCGTCGCAAGGAAACGAAGCCGCGGGCAACCGCCCAACAGGGTTTGCGCAGCAATGGCGGATTGAGCGATGACGTGCTCGCAGTTATCGAGCATCAGCAGCAACGCCTTGTTCTTGAGATAGGCAACGAGTGTCTCGAGCAACGGGCAGTGAGGAACCTCTTGGACCCCGAGCGCTGAGGCAATCGCGGCGGCGACCAGCGACGGATCGCCGATCGGCGCAAGTCCAACGAAACAAACCGCATCGCCGCCGGCGTCGCGTAGCGCGATCGCAACCTGCGATGCAGTGCGGGTCTTCCCGGCGCCGCCGGCTCCGATAAGCGTGACCAGCCGATGGTCGCGCACCAGCGCCGCGACCTCGCTCAGTTCCGACGCTCGGCCGACGAAGCTCGTGAGCGCCATCGGAAAGGTCGAACCCCCACCTTGATTCCACGGCCCAACGGTCACCGAAGCCCTACTACGCGCCTCACCCGAGCTCGCAGCGGACGCGACGAATTCCTGGCGCTGCTCTTCGCTCAGCGCCAAAGCACCGATCAATAAGGAGAGGGTTTCAAATTGTGGCGTGCGGCGATAGCCGCGCTCCAGCGCGCCGATTCCGTTGGTGCTCATGCAGGCGCGCTCGGCGAGGGCTTCTTGCGAAAGCCCGGCGGCCAGCCGATGGCGCCGCAAAAGCGTACCAAAGTCGGACGCGACGAGTGCGTGCACATCGTTCCCCACGGCGTCGAGAAGTTCGTGGATCGCCCGGCCAGCCCCTCAACCGGTCGCCGGGAGTGCAGGCTTTGTGCGGCTGTTGTGTGTTACGTCCGCCGCTTCCGCGCGCCATGATGGCACCAGGAGGAATCATCGTTGTGCGTTTAAGAGTGTGCGCTGCGAATCGCACGTACCCGGTCATCATCGCCGCGTTCGTAGCGGGATGCTCAAGCTCGCAAACCTCCCAAACATTGCCACCCCTAACGGCTCCAAACGGTGGGTCGCAACGTGCCGCCGACAATCGCGGCACATCCATTGGGCTGTGGGTCACGTCAACGTCGCAGGGCTACATCTATGGGCAGGACGCTAGAGGAAAAAGGACTGTGGCTACGATCGACGCGGGTGCAAATGGCTGCGGCCGGCCGACCGGCATAAAAGTCGACCACAAACAGAACCTCTGGGTAGCCTGCGCATCGGGAAGCGTTCAAAAATACCCGCCCGTTTCCAGCCTGCCGTCAGCCACCTATGATGATTTCTACTCTTCGGGCAACGACCAGCGCCCAATGCATCCACCCAAGGGAGGAGGCTGGCATTGCGAATTCTCGGGAAACCCGACTGACGTGGCTTTCGATTCTCGTGGACATGTCTTTGCCGCGAATGCGTCGTCGGGGGGAGAATGCGGCGGCTCCCTGACGCAGCCAGACATAATAATCCCTTTTGACGGCCCGATTGTCTGGTGGAATGCGCGGTCGCCGAAGAAGGTCTACCTTAGCATCTCCACCCAGGAGGAAACGGCGGCATACGATCTGGACGTTGATAACGCCGGAAATCTATACTTCGATGGGGGCTACGGTTGCCAGCAGCCTTGTGAACCGGGCGTCTTCGAGCTGAGTGATCCGACGAGCTCCTCGGGCGTGCTTACGGCGCTTACGCCGCCCACTCGTGATCGGCTTGGCGGCGTCTACGTGAGCAATGACGGCTCGGTGCTCAACGTCGTGGACGAGACCGCGCGCACGATCTCGCAATACGAACTTCCGTGGATCGCAACCGAAACGCCGTTCAAGATCCTCGGTCCGACCCTGACGCGGATGGGCGAGGGCGAGCCCACCTCCGGCGGATTCGACCGAGGCGAGAAGCATCTCGCAATCGGCGACGCCGATGGTTGGATCGACATCGGAAACGTCGCATCGAATCGCTGGTCCGCAGTCGGCAATGAGAACCTGAAGCACGGCAACCTCGGCGCCGCCTACGTTCCGTCCGATAAATAACGTCGGCGTGACTTGGAAGCGTTGTGGCGGCGAAGGGTGCCAGGCGCGCAGCCAAGCTACCGCTGTTGCACGCGGCGAGCGTTACCACCGCGCACCCGCCCAGAACGAACGCAATCGAGTGCGGTACACTCGCCGCCACGCAACGAGCGTGCGGCAAATAAGTGAAGAAAGTCTGAGCGGGTGGCGCGACGGGGTTAGGTCACTTCGGACAGTAGTAGTTCGCCGACGCCATATTCGTAATCGTGATCGTCGATGACGTTGCGTTGACCCAGTAAACGAAGACCTTGCTGCCGTTGCCCCCGGTCTCCGTGACGTCGATGGTGAGCGGCGTTCCGCCCTTGGTGTTTTTTTGCCAGAAGTTATTGACGTGGCAGCCGTTGCGCTTTACCGGAAGCGTTGCCGAGGCGCAGATCGCGCCGGGTTTGCACATTGCGTCGGGCGCGATTGGATTGGCTTCGACGACCCCCGAAAGAGGCGTCATGCCACCAGCCATGGCCGGATTGAACGTGATTGCGGATAAAAGCAGTGAGAGAAGGAACATCGTTTTGTGTAATCTCCTATGCGACGGTATATGAACGTATACGAGTAGGATAAGCTCAGACGTTACGGATGCTGGCAAGCAGGCGCGGTCTTTTGCACAACTTTTAATTCCCAGCCGAGGGGAAAACGCGTCACCGCAACCCTTCCCGTTGATATATTATTTTTAATAGGGTATGCTCGGGCTCTCGCATTCGCCTGCTCGCAAAGCTACGATAGGTAAGATTAATAAGGAGGCCATATGAGCGTCTATCGTGCCCCGCTCCGGGACATGCAATTCGCGCTTCGCGAGCTCGCCGAAGTCGGCGAGGTCGCCAAACTGCCCGGCTGCGAGGAGACGCTCGACGTCCTCGACTCGGTGCTCGAGGAGGCTGCGGGCTTTGCCGCCGGCGTGCTCGACCCGCTGAACCGCAGCGGCGACATAGAGGGCTGCACGTGGAGCGAGGGCGCGGTCGCTACGCCGCGCGGCTTCAAGGAAGCGTATAAGAAGTTTGCCGACGCGGGCTGGATCGGTTTACCGGTCCCCGACGAGTACGGCGGACAGGGCCTTCCGCAGATCATGCTCGGGCCGACGCTCGAGATGTGGAACGCCGCAAACATCGGCTTTGCCAACGGTCCCTTGCTCAATCAAGGCGCGATCGAAGCAATCGAGCTGGTCGGCTCGGACGAGCAGAAGCGCCGCTTCATTCCAAACTTGGTCTCCGGCAAGTGGACCGGCACGATGTGCCTGACCGAACCGCAAGCCGGCTCGGATCTCGCTCAAGTGCGGACCCGCGCCGTGCCGGAGGGCGACCACCATCGCATCAGTGGGACGAAGATCTTCATCACGTTCGGCGAGCACGACATGGCCGAAAACATCATTCACCTCGTGCTAGCGCGCTTGCCCGACGCGCCGGAGGGTACGAAGGGCATCTCGCTTTTCATCGTGCCGAAGTTTCTCGTCAACGATGACGGCACGCTCGGCGAGCGTAACGACGTGGTCTGCGCGAGCATCGAGCACAAGCTGGGCATCAACGCAAATCCAACCTGCACGCTCAACTACGGCGAGAAGGGAAGCGGCGCCGTCGGCTATCTGGTCGGCGAGCCGAACCGTGGGCTCGAGTACATGTTTATCATGATGAACGCTGCCCGCTTTTCAGTCGGCGTGCAAGGCATTGCGCTGGCGGACCGCGCCTATCAGAGCGCGCTCGAATACGCCAAGGAGCGCGTGCAAGGGCGCGACCTCAACCCGGGCTCTAAAGCGCCCGAGGCAATCATCAAGCATCCCGACGTGCGCCGGATGCTGATGGTGCAGAAGGCGACGATCGAAGCGATGCGCGCGCTTGCCTACGTGACTTCGGCCTCGCTGGACTACGTTGCTCGCCACCCCGACGAGAAGGTTCGAAAAGAGCACAAGGCCTTCGTCGAACTGATGATTCCGGTCGTCAAGGGCTGGTGCACCGAGAGCGCCGTCGAGCTATGTTCGACCGCGCTGCAAGTCTTCGGCGGGATGGGATATATCGAAGAGACCGGCATCGCGCAGCAGTATCGCGACGTCCGGATTATCACGATCTACGAAGGAACGACCGGAATTCAGGCGCTCGATTTGATCGGGCGCAAGCTGCTGCGCGACATGGGCGCCGCGGCGACGAGCGTCGGCAAGAAGATGGAGGCCGTCGCGAAAGAGTGTGCCGCGCATCCCAACCCGACCGTCAAGCGGATCGGCGAAGGGCTCGGCAAGGCGCTCGCGACGCTCAACGAGACGTCGCAGTGGATCGGGATGAACGCGATGGGCGATCTGAATAAAGCCTTTGCATGTTCGGTTCCGTACCTGCGGTTATGGGGAACCGTCGCCGGCGGCTGGCAGATGGCCCGCGCGGCGCAGATCGCGGCGGAAAAGATTGCGGCTAACGATTCTGATGCGGAGTTCTATCGGGCGAAGCTCGCGACTGCGGGTTTCTACGCCTCGCACGTGCTCTCGCAGTCCGAGTCGTTCAAGCGGCAGATCATGGACGGGTCGGGCGACGTCATGGCGCTGACCGAGGCGCAGTTCGATCTCGATCGCAAGATGGCCGTGAGCGTATAGCGATGATTCCGGTTGCCCCCCATCCGCGTGACGCCGCCGTTGCGGTCATTACGCTGAATAATCCGCCGGTCAACGCGCTTTCGTTTTCGTATTGCGCCAAATTGATCGAAACGCTCGAAGCCGCGCACGCAGACGATGCGGTCCAGGCGGTCGTGTTCAGCGGTGCAAACGGCCTGTTCAGCGCCGGCGCAGACGTCAACGACTTTAATCGAGAGCCCCCGCCCAACGCGGTTACGATTCGCGACGTTATCGCCGCGATCGAGGCGAGCGTCAAAGTGCATGTGGCCGCGATCGACGGAAACTGCCTGGGCGGAGGCTTCGAACTATCGCTTGCGTGCGACTATCGCGTCGCGACGCCGGGCGCGAAGCTTGGCCTCCCGGAGATCAAGCTCGGCCTCTTGCCGGGTGCCGGCGGCACGCAGCGCCTGCCGCGTTTGATCGGCGCGCGCGCCGCGCTCGATTTTATGCTCAAAGGCTCGTCGATTTCGGCCGAGCGTGCGCTGCAGCTCGGGATCCTCGATGAAGTCGAACCCGACGTCGTGGAGCGCGCCGCGAGGCTCGCGAAAGGACCGAAGCGTCGCATTAGCGAGCGCCAAGCGATCATCGCCAAGGATCTGCCGCCCCAATCCGGACCGTACGTCGTGGCGCAAGCGCACAAGATGGTCCCGCCCGAAGATAACGGCGGTTTTGCCGCGCATAAGCTCATTGACGCAGTGCAAGCTTCGATCGAGCTGCCGTTTCCGTTCGGCATCGCTCGCGAAGCGAGATTATTCGAAGAACTCGTCCGCTCCGCGCCGTCGCAGGCCTTGCGCCACATCTTCTTTGCCGAGCGTGAGCTGACGAAGATTCCCGGCTTGCCCGACGCTGCGCCGCAGGACGTTGCCAAAGTGGGCGTGGTCGGGGCGGGGACGATGGGGAGCGGCATCGCGATCGCCTTCGCGCAAGCCGGCATTCCGGTCGTCGTAGTCGACAGCAACGACGAAGCCGTCGACAAAGCACGCCAGACGGTGATGGGCATGTTCATGTACCAAGTGCAGAAGGGCCGGCTAACGCAAGAAGAGGCGTGGAAGCGCGGACAGTCGATTCGCTTCACCGACGACTGGAGCGAGCTCGCGGATGCCGACGTGATCGTCGAAGCGGTGTACGAGAATCTCGACGTCAAGCGCGAGGTTTTTCGCAAGCTCGACGGCATCGCCAAGCCCGGCGCGATTCTCGCGTCGAACACCTCGACGCTCGACATCGATAAGCTGGCAGCGGAAACGGAGCGGCCGGATCGGGTCGTGGGCCTGCACTTTTTCGTACCCGCCAACATTATGCCGTTGCTTGAGATCGTTCGCGGCGAGAAGACGTCGGCGCAGACGATCGCAACCGCGTTCAAACTCGGCAAGGCGCTTCGCAAGAAGGCCGTGCTTTCGGGGAATGCCTTCGGGTTCATCGGAAACCGGATGATTTTCGACTACGTGCGCGAGGCGAACGCGCTTGCCGAAGAGGGCGTCACGCCGGCGCGGATCGACGCCGTTATGAAACGCTTCGGCTTCCCGATGGGGCCCTTTGCGATGAGCGATCTTTCCGGCCTCGACATCGGTTTGGCGGTCCAAAAAGCGCGCGGTGGCGACGCGCTCGGGCGCACGAACGTGCTGGAGCGATTGGTCCAGATGAAGCGGCTGGGGCAGAAAACGATGGCGGGTTATTTCAAATACGACAAGTCGGTGGGCAAAGGGCGCGAGCCGATCCCCGATCCCGAGGTCGAGCAACTCTTTGCCGAAGAAGCGCGCACGGTCGGGATCGCGCCGCGCGAGGTAAGCGACGATGAGATCCGCGACCGGCTCCTGAACGCGTTGGTCAATCGGGGCAAGCATCTGCTCGAGGAGGGCATTGCGCTGCGCCCCGGCGACATCGACATCGTTTACGTCTACGGCTACGGCTTCCCGCCGCATCGCGGCGGCCCAATGTGGTATGCAGGGTATCGCACCGCGTCGCCCTTCGCCCTTCGACAAGCTCAGGGTGACATGGTAGGGGCCGCAGAGGTTTCGGCGCATGCGTGAAGCGGTGATCGTCTCGGCGGCGCGCACGCCGATCGGACGCGCCTTCCGCGGCGCCTTCAATCAAACCGAGGGCGCGACGATGGCGGGACACGTCGTCAAGCATGCGATCGAGCGTGCTTCGATCGATCCGGCAGAGGTTGACGATGTGGTCATGGGTTGCGGCCTGCCCGAGGGCGCGACCGGCAACAACATTGGGCGCACCGCCGCGCTGCGTGCCGGCTGTCCGGTGACGGTACCCGGCGAGACGGTGAGCCGGTTCTGCGCTTCGGGGCTCGATGCGATTGCGATCGCTGCCAAGCGCGTCATCGCCGATGGGGCCAAAGTAACGATCGCGGGCGGCGTCGAGTCGATCAGCATGGTGCAGAACGACGTTCACGTCCGGTTCCTCACCGAGGAGTGGCTGCTGCGCCACGCGCCCGATCTCTACACGCCGATGCTCTTTACGGCGGACTTCGTCGCGAAGAAGTATCAGGTCTCGCGCGAGCGTCAGGACGAATATGCACTGCAAAGCCAACAGCGCACGGCGGCCGCGCAAGCGGCGGGACGTTTCGACGCCGAAATCGTCGCGCTGCCATCCTGGAAGTACGAGCAGAATAGAGAGAACGGCGGTGTGACCGAACGACAGATCGAGCTCGCGAAAGACGAGGGTAACCGCGCCGATACGACGCTCGAAGGGTTGAGCGCGCTCAAGGGCGCCGTCCCTGGGGTTGCCGATACGACCATCACCGCTGGAAACTCATCGCAGCTTTCAGACGGCGCAGCCGCCGTCGCGATCGTTGACGGGGAGCTTGCGCGAAGCCGAAATCTCACGCCGCTCGGGATCTACCGCGGCTACGCCGCCGCGGGGTGCGAGCCGGGCGAAATGGGGATCGCGCCGATTTACGCAGTGCCCAAGCTTCTCAAAGCGCACGATCTCACGATCGACGAGATCGGGCTGTGGGAACTCAATGAGGCCTTTGCGGTGCAGACCGTCTACTGCCGTGACACGCTCGGAATCCCGAACGACCGCTTCAACGTCGACGGAGGGGCGATCTCGATCGGGCATCCCTACGGCATGAGCGGTGCACGCATGACGATGCACGCCCTCATCGAGGGCAAGCGAAGGGGCGTGAAATACGTCGTCGTAACGATGTGCGTTGCCGGCGGCATAGGCGCCGCCGGCCTATTTGAGATTATCTAGACCGCTACGACTAGGACTTAGCCACGAAGGCGCTGCACCAGCCGTTCGGGCTGATCGAACCGTCGACTATTTTACAGGTGCCGTCCGCTTTGGGGGAACTTCCCGGAATGTAGAACGTGCACTGCGAGCATTTCTTGTCGTTGTTGGGTGTGCTTTGGTATTTAACTTGCGCTTTCGAGCTTTTGGCTAGGGCAGTTGTCGTTTCCGCGAGCAGCAGACCGGCCAGGGCCGGCAGCACGACGGCGTTGGCGACAAAGGAGCGGCGCGTCATGCCGGACTTGGACTCACTCATTTGCGGTAATACCTCCGGTCGTACAGCTTGGCGGAGCAGCCTGGGTCATCCCTCTCACGCCGGCTTAATGGTAAGCTAATCGCGAATCGATGCTTTTTGCGCACCTTTTCGGGTTCAATAGTGCAGAGGGGAAAACAGCACTATATGACTAGCAAATGGATCACTAGCTTGATTTCTGGGGTTGCCCTGCTAACGGTGACCTTTTCGAGCGCCCTTCCGGCCTCGGCCGAGCAGGCGCCCGATAAAAGCGGACCCGGTGTAACCCGGGTCAGCGTCATCCAGGGGTCGGCCGTCGTTCAACGCGGCGACAGCGGCAAGCAGGTCAGCGCGGTCGTGAACGCCCCGCTCCTTCCCGGCGACTACATTTCGACCGGGCAGACGTCCCGGGCCGAGCTGCAGTTCGACGGTTCGACTGCGGTGCGCCTGGGAGGCAACGTGCAGGCCCGCATTACCAACGACGATCCGAATAACCGCCAGCTCCAGCTTGCTGACGGCACCGTCGAAGTCGGTCTCACGCGCGACGCCGGCAACGTCCAGATCGACACGCCTTCGGTCAGCGTCCGGGCTGCGCGCAAGGGCGACTATCGCATTTCGATCGGCCACGACGGCTCGAGTTGGGTGACGGCACGACGCGGCGAGGCCGAAATCGTTACGCCCCAACAAACCTACACGCTCGATGAAGGGCGAACGCTCGTCGCTCGCGGGTCGGCTACCGATCCGTCAATAACCTACGCGTCGGCAGTCGGCTTCGACTCGTTCGACGATTTCAATGCGAAACGCGATCAGACGATGGTCGCAGCGATTGAGGCGAGCCCGAACCTCAATCCCGACATCGCCGGCTACGACAATCTCGGGGCCTACGGCCAGTGGCAAGACGTCGCAGGCTATGGCCAATCCTGGATTCCAAACCAGCAGCAGAGCTGGTCGCCCTACGGTAATGGGAACTGGAGCTGGGAAGATGGCTACGGCTGGACGTGGGTCGGCGCGGAGCCTTGGGGCTGGGCGCCCTACCACTACGGCAACTGGTACTATGCCAACGGCTACGGGTGGGCATGGCAGCCGCCGGCCTACTCCGCGTCTCCTGCGTGGTCACCCGCGCTCGTCGGTTTCTTCGGGTTCGGCGCCACCTTCGGCGGACCAGGCTTCGGCGTCTCGGTGGGCTTCGGCTACCCGAATATCGGCTGGTATCCGCTCGCACCCTACTGGCCGTATAGCCCGTGGTATCCCGGCTGGGCCTGGACCGGCTTCGGCTGGGGCTGGGGCGGCTTCGGCTGCTGCGGCGGCTTCGGCGGAACGCGAGTCGTCAACGTCACGAACATCACAAACATCTACCACAGGTTCCCGCACGGCGGCGTCCACGGCACGATGGTCGGGAACTTCCAGCGCGGAGCAGTCTTCGGCCATACGTTCTCGGTCGATCCGCATCGGATCAACGGCCAGGTCGGAATGATTCACGGACCGGTGGCGGTGACGCCGAGCCGCGACAGTCTTGGCTTCGGCGGCCGCGCGGTCAACGCGCCGGTAACCCTCTCGAGGAGTTTCGACTCGCCGCGATTCGCTTCGGTAAACCGAGGGCTCGCAACGCGAAACTCCTTCGACGAACAGCAACGCTCGGTCTCACGCGCGATCGAAAGTAGCCACAATAACGCTCCCGTAAGCCGCGACAACGCGACCCTCTCTCACGGCGCGGATACGGCACGGCGCGACGGAGCGCCGTCAACTACGGCGCGGCATGAAAGCGGACCGTCCGATTCGTGGCAGCGCTTCGATCAAGGGCGCGGCGAGCAGTCGGGTCGAAACGGCGCAATCACGGCGCGCTCGGACCGCACCGACGCGGCCCGCTCGGGGCGGACCGAGCCGGCTCGCACCGACTCGAACTCGTCAAGGGCTCCTTCGAGCTCGTGGAACCGGTTCTCTCAAGACCGCGGTAACGTCTCATCGTCGAACGACCGTGGTTCGTCCACTCGTGGCGATTCGTTCGGGCGCGGCGACTCGTCTTCGCGCGGTGATTCGTTCGGGCGCGAGTCGAACGGAGGTTCGTACGGACGCGATTCATACGAGCGCGATTCGTCCGATCGCAACTCATATAACGCAAGCTCACGCAGTTCGTATCCGTCGTATGCGCGTGGTTCGTATGGTTCGTCGAACGGCCGCAGTTCGTATCCATCGTACGCACGAGGGTCCTCTGGTTCGCAGCCGTCGTATTCGCGGGGCTCGTACCCTTCGTACGCACACGGCTCGTATGGTTCGCAACCGTCATACTCGCACGGCGGATACACGGCCCCGCATCCTTCCGGCGGTAGCGGCGGTAGTGGCGGTGGTGGTGGTGGCGGCGGTGGTGGCGGCGACAGACCCCACAGCGGCGGCGGTGGGGGCCGGCCTCCGCGCTGAGTTCGCTAGACTATCAAAGCAAATAAGGGTGGCGCCAAGGCGCCGCCCTTTTTCTTGCAGAAGTGTGCGTACAATCCGCCTCGGAATCTATTTAAGGAGACCGACTCAATGAACACGGCACGCTTCGCTCCCGGCGCCGCAGCGCTCTGCCTGGCACTGGCCTGTCCTATGCCCACGACGGCGCAGAGCTCGTACGTCGCTATGTCGATGGCCGCGCAGGTGACGACGCACCCAATCCAAGTCAACGGCTGCAATCCGGAACGCAACGTAAGCTACAATTATTCCGGCTACACGCCGGCATTCTATCCGTATGGCTACGGATACGGCCGTTACTGGGGCTGGCCGTCCGTCTACGGTGCGAACTACTACCAAGCCCCCGTCGAAAACGATCCGACCCTGGGGATTGACTACGTCAACGTCACGCAGCACCCGATGAAGCAAATCGAGTTCGGCCTGCTCGTCAAGGGCAGCCTCGTCGCGGAGGTCAAAGACGTCGGGACCTTCACGCCGGGCGCGGAGATCAAGCATAAGTTCGGTCTGAGTCCCAACGTTTTTCCGCTTCAAACCAGCTTCGCAAAGTGCGTTCCGCTGAAGATTGCATTCGAGGACGGCTCGCATTGGAAGAATCCGCACTTGCCGGCCTACCGCGCCAGCATGTACGGGCACCCGCCGCACCAGTAAGTCGAAAGTTACGATGGCTCAAGATCTCTCTGCAGTACAAGCGCGCGACAACGTTTGGGAGATGGCGCAGCGCCAGCTCGACGAAGTCGGAATGCTCATCGGGTTGAACGAGTCGCTTCACGGCTATCTCCGTCAGCCCAAGCGCGTGCTCGAAGTCTCCATTCCGGCGCGGATGGATAACGGCGGCTTTCGGATGTTCACCGGCTACCGCGTGCAGCATAACCTCTCGCGCGGGCCCGGCAAGGGCGGGATCCGCTTTCATCCCGACGTAACGCTCGACGAAGTCAAGGCGCTCGCGATGTGGATGACTTGGAAATGCGCGTTGGTGAACATTCCGTTCGGCGGAGCGAAGGGCGGCGTCATCTGCAATCCGAAGGAGATGTCGCTCCAAGAGCTCGAGAACCTCACGCGCCGGTTCACGACTGAAATATCCATCATCATCGGTCCCGAAAAGGACATCCCCGCCCCTGACGTCTACACGACGCCGCAGATCATGGCGTGGATCATGGACACGTTCTCGATGCAGCACGGCTACTCGATTCCCGGCGTCGTCACCGGAAAGCCGGTCGCGATCGGCGGCTCTGCCGGGCGCGACAAGGCGACCGCGCGCGGCTGCATGTACGTGGTGGATGAGGCGATGGAGGCGCTGGGAAAGACGATCGAGGGCGCGCGCGTGGCAATTCAGGGATTCGGCAATGCCGGAATGTACGCAGCGCAACTCATGAGCCAGCACGGATATAAGATCGTCGCCGTCTCCGATTCGCTCGGTGCCGTGTCGAACGAGCGGGGTCTCGACATCGCACAGCTGACCGCGCACAAGTTCGAGACGGGGTCGGTCGTCGGATTCACCGGCGGCGAGCGGACCGACAACAAGGAAGTGCTCGAGTTCGATTGCGACGTTCTGGTGCCGGCCGCGCTCGAAAAAGTCATCACGCGCGAAAATGCGCCGCGCATCCGAGCGAAGATTGTCGCCGAAGCCGCAAACGGGCCAACCTTGCCCGAAGCCGACGACATTCTCTTCGAACGCGGGATCATGGTTCTCCCCGACATTCTGGCGAACGCAGGCGGCGTGACGGTTTCGTACTTCGAGTGGGTGCAAGACCTTCAGGCGAATTTCTGGGAGGAGGACGAGATCAACGAGCGCCTCAAACGCAAGATGACGCGCGCCTTCCGCGAGACCAACGAACAGGCGAAGCGCCACGGCGTATCGATGCGCAAAGGAGCGTATTGCGTCGCGGTAGCTCGAGTCGCCGAAGCGACGAAGCTGCGCGGCCTCTACCCCTAAGGGCGACCAGCTCGTACGCAACTCGGTTTCTTCGGCGGCGACAGCCGCACGCTCGTCGACGACGAGAACGGCAGAATCGTCTACACGCCGGCCTTCGCTGATGCGTCGACCGCGCGACGATGGTTCGAATCCCTACGCGATGACGTAACGTGGCGCAGCGAGCGCCGGCGCATGTACGACCGCGACGTTGACGTGCCGCGACTCGTCGCCGGTTACCGACTTTCGGATCGGGAGCTTCCACCGGTTCTCACGGAGGCATCGCACCGGGCCGCCGGCGCGACGGGGACGGCCTTCAACAGCGTCGGCTTGAACTTCTATCGCAACGGACAGGACAGCGTCGCGCCCCACAACGACCACCTATACGAAATCGTGGCCGGCTATCCGATCGCGCTGATCTCACTCGGAGCGACGCGGCTGATGACTCTCCGCAGCAAAGTGAAGCCTCGCCGCATCTTCGATCTCGACTTAGAAGATGGGAGTCTTTTGCTGATGAGCTACGAGACGCAGAAGCACTACGACCACGGTATCCCGAAGACGCGCGCCGCGGTTGGCCCACGCATTAGCGTGGCTCTACGCGTCCGACCGTGACCCGAGTTACGGTGTAGTGGCGGGCGAGGAAGTAACGCCGTAGATGGCCTCGGCGGGGCCGCAAACCTCTCTCGAGTTCAGCTTGAAATCCACCAGCTGTTCGCCGGCTTCGGTAGCTGCGGTCCCGACAACCGTCACCGGCACGCCGGCGGGCAGCGCGAGCCGATTGTAGAGCATATCGGTCTGCCGCGTCAGCGCATCGATTGACCGATCGGTGAGATTGTCGTTGAACCACTTGCACCCATCGACCGCGCTTCGAAGCCCGGTGAACGTATAGACGATCTCCTGGGCGGACGCAGTGCCGGCTGCGAGGGCGACCATGAGGGCGAAAGCGGCGAGGGCGGCGGATTGGCGCTTCATTTTCTCTTGATACTACGCGCTGATGCGGCGCCCTGTTAGCTCCGCGGCGGCGGCGGCCAGCAAGCGTCGTACGTCGTCGTCGCTCGTCTGCTCGAAATTTCGATAGTAGAGTCCGACGGCGTGAAACGGTTCGGGCGTAGCGACGCAGACAACGCGATCGACCACGCTTCGGAGGCTCGCGCAGGTGCGGGGCGCCGCCACCGGTACGCCCGCGACGATCGCCGCAGGATTACGTTCTCGCAGCGAGGTCGCGGCCGCGCGCATTGTTGCGCCGGTGGCTAGCCCGTCGTCCACGACGATCACGATCTTGCCGGCGAGGTCGGGGTGGGGCGAGTCGCGATAGGCGCTCTCGCGCCGCCGCAGCTCGATGATTTCGCGCCGCACGACGTCCTCGAGCGCCGCTTCGTCGATACCGAGCGTCGCGATGAGATCCTCATCAACGACGCAGGTTCCGTCGCTTGCGAGCGCGCCCATCGCCAGCTCCTCGTGACCCGGAACGCCGAGCTTGCGGACGACGTAGAGGTCGAGCGGCACCCCAATCCGCCGCGCGACTTCGTAGCCAACCGGCACGCCTCCGCGCGGCAACGCCAACACGACAGCCCGGGGATTGTTCGCGTAATCGGCGAGCTTCTCGGCGAGCTGCCGCCCAGCATCGGCACGGTCAGCGAAGATTTGCACCTTACTCGTTACCCACTATCTATTCGGGGACACCGCCGTTGCGCTCGATAATCTCGCGGACGGCGCTCTCGCCGGAAGGCAGCTTGCCGCAACTCATCACGGGCGGAAGGGGCGCGGCCTCGAACCTATTTGGCCTTTGCGTGAAGTCGAAAACGTCCTCCATGGACGCCGCGGTAGCGTCGGTCACCCCGAGCGAGCCGAGGCCGAAAGTCTGCTCCTCCAACTTCAGGATGCTGCCGAAGTTGTAGTGCGTGTGCGAGATATAGCCCGGTTTCGCGAACGGCGAGATCACGATCATCGGAACGCGAAAGCCTAAGCTCGTGTAGTTAATTTGCGCGGGCGGCGCACTGTCATACCATCCGCCCCAGTCGTCCCAGATTAGAACGATTGCGGTGCTCTTCCAATACGCGCTGGTACCGAGCGCGTTGACGACCTTCGTCACCCACCAGGGGCCGCCGTTGCAGCCGCTAGCGGGGTGATCCGAATCGGCCAGTGACGGGATGACCCATGAAACGGCCGGCAGCGCGCCGGCCTTGATGTCTGCGAAGATCGTCGTGTTGGGGGTGCTGACGTTCGTTTTCCAATCCGGACCGAAAAAGATCTTCCTGATGGCACGGTAGCCGTTCCAGACCGAGCCCGAGAAGTCGGCGTGAATTCCGAACGCCACGTCCACGTAGTACCGCCAAGAAACGTTTGCCGCGTCAAGCAGATCCGCCACCGTGGCATACGTAAAGCACGGCCTGGGCCCGTTCGGATTGTAATGCCCGTTTCGCGCGAGTATCGGCGTGTGCGCGCCGACCGGAACGTCGCAGCCCCAAGGCATGACATTGGGCTGGTCAGTGAGCGACTCGCGATCGTTGATCCGCACCGAACCGGAGATCAGCATTTGATGGGCGATGAAGCTCGAAGCGGTCTCGGTAAAAAACGTTTCGTCGGAGAGCGCGTACTGCTTCGCCAACCTCCAGTAGGGTTCGCTATCGGAACGTCTGACGTACGAGTAAGGATAGAGCTTGGCCGGGCGACCACCCTGGACCTCACCGAGGTCTATCAGATCGAAACCGTCGTCCCGGCAAACGTTCGACGCGTCGGGGTCGCATTCGATCTCGAAACACTGATGGCTGTGACAGATATCCTTGCCGCCGAATCGCGGCGACCCTTGTGCGAGCTTGCGCGGCTGCAGTGGAATTTCGTGTGCAGCCTTACACCAGCGCGGCCCTGCCTCGCAGAGCCCATGCATCGCCGTATTGGCGCCGGGAAAACCCGCAAAGAGATTATCGAAGCTGCGATTCTCCTGAACCAAGATGACGATGTGCCGGACGGCGTTTGTCGCAGGCGGTCCGCTAGTTCCCGGTACCGGTGTCGAGCCGGCCGAACCGCTGCAACCCGCTGCCACGACGGCAGCGACGGCAACGGCCAGCACCGGAAGCGGCTGCAGCCGCGGCGGCACTATTCCGGCACGCCGGCGTCGTGCTTGATGATGCGTGCCGCGTCGCTGGGATTGGTTACTTGCGTGGCGCAGGGCATATGGTGCGGAATCGGCGCCGGTTTGAAGGCGTTGGGCGTCTGGTTGAAGTCGAAGACGTCCTCCATCGAGTTCGCCGTGGCGTCGTCGGTTCCGAGCGAACCCAAGTTGAAGGTCTGTTCCATAAGCTTGAGGATGCTGCCGAAATCGTAGCGCGTATGCGAGATGAAGTTCGGCTTCGCGAACGGCGAAATGACGATCATCGGCACGCGGAAGCCGAGGCTGGTGTAGTTGATCTGTGCAGGCGGCGCGTTGTCGTACCAGCCGCCCCAGTCGTCCCAGAGCAGAACATTGCGGTGTTATTCCAATACGGGCTGGTGCCGATCGCATTGATCACCCTGGTTACCCACCAGGGGCCGCCGTCGCAACCGCTGGCAGGATGGTCGGAAGTGAAGAGCGATCGGTATCAGCCACGAGACAGACGGCAGCGTGCCGCCTTTGATATCGTTAAAAATACTCGTGTTCGGCGAGCTGATGTTCGTCTTCCAATCGGGCCCGTAGAAGATCTTATGAATTGCCCGGTAGCCGTTCCAGACGTCGCCAGAGAAGTCGTAACTTTCGTTAGACCCGCCGTCAAGCGCCCCATGGTCAGCGTAGAAAAGCCACGATACGCCCTTTGCGTCGAGCAAATCGGCCATCGTGCCGTAGCGGAAGCACGGGGGAGGGCCGTCGAGCCTTACCTTGCCGTTTTTAAGAATGATGGGCGTCCGATTGCCGGGCGGACCGTCGCATCCCCAAGGCTGCGCAGGCGGCTGGTCGGTCAGCGATTCGTTATCGTTGATCTTGACGCTGCCGGCGATGATGATCTGATGGGCGATGAAGCTCGACGCGGTGTCATCAAAGAAGGTTTGGTCGGCGAGCGTGTATTGGCTCGCGAGCGTCCAATAGGGCTTAGTCTCCGCGCGATCGATGTACGCGTAGGGATAGAGCCCGGCCTTCCTTAGCTGTCCCGATTGACCGAAGCGAATTAGATTGAATCCGTTATTTTGACAAACGCCCCGACTATTAGCACTGCACTCGACGACGAACGCGTGGTGGCTGTGATCGATGTCCGTTCCAAAGCCCGGACCGCCGCCCGTGGCGAGTTTGACCGCATGAAGGTGGACCATTTGCGAGCCCTTGCACCAGCGGTTCGGCGTGCAACCGCCGACGAGCGTCGTATCGGCGCGGGGATAGCCCGCGAAGACGTTGTCGAAACTGCGATTCTCTTGCATCATGACCACGATGTGTTGAATTCCGTTTGTCGGCGGCGGCCCGCTGGGGCCGGGCGCCGGCGTCGAGCCGGCCGAACCGCTGCAACTCGCTACGCCGAGGACAACGAGCGGGGCGAGAAGCGCTCCTAGCTGCTTCATTATTCAGGTACGCCGGCGTCGTGCTTGATGATGCGTGCCGCGTCGCTGGGATTGGTTACTTGCGTGGCGCAGGGCATGTGGTGTGGAATCGGCGCCGGTTTGAAGGCGTTGGGCGTCTGGTTGAAGTCGAAGACGTCCTCCATCGAGTTCGCCGTGGCGTCGTCGGTTCCGAGCGAACCCAAGTTGAAGGTCTGTTCCATAAGCTTGAGGATGCTGCCGAAATCGTAGCGCGTATGCGAGATGAAGTTCGGCTTCGCGAACGGGGAGATGACGATCATCGGCACGCGGAAGCCGAGGCTCGTGTAGTTGATCTGGGCAGGCGGCGCGTTGTCGTACCAGCCGCCCCAGTCATCCCAGAGCAGAACGATTGCGGTGTTATTCCAATATGGGCTGGTGCCGATCGCATTGATCACCTTCGTCACCCAATAGGGGCCGCCGTCGCAGCCGCTGGCGGGATGGTCCGAATCGAAGAGCGATGGTATCAGCCACGAGACAGACGGCAGCGTGCCGCCTTTGATATCGTTAAAAACACTCGTGTTCGGCGAGCTGATGTTCGTTTTCCAGTCCGGTCCGTAGAAAATCTTATGGATCGCGCGGTAGCCGTTCCACACACCGCCCGAAAAGTCAGAACCCTTCCCGAAGGCACTGTCGACGTAGAACAGCCACGATACACCCTTTGCGTCGAGCAAGTCGGCCATCGTGCCGTAGCTGAAGCACGGGAACGGTCCGTTCGTGCGCACCGTTCCGTTTTTAAGAATGATGGGCGTTTGCGTGCCGGGCGGAGCGTCGCATCCCCACGGCTGGGTAGGTGGCTGGTCGGTCAGCGATTCGTTAGCGTTGATCTTGGCGCTACCGGCGATGATGATCTGATGGGCGATGAAACTCGACGCGGTGTCGTCAAAGAAGGTTTGGTCGGCGAGCGTGTATTGACTCGCGAGCGTCCAGTATGGCTTGGTCTCGGCGCGATCGATGTACGCGTAGGGATAGAGCTTGGCCGGGAGTAGCTGTCCCGATTGACCGAAGCGAATCAGATTGAATCCGTTGTTTTGACAGACGCCTCGGCTGTTCGCGTTGCACTCGACCACGAACGCGTGATGGCTGTGATCGATGTCTTTTCCGAAGAGCGGACCGCCGCCCGTGGCGAGTTTGATCGCGCGAAGGTTGACGATGTGCGATCCCTTGCACCACGGATTCGGCGTGCACGGACCTTGCATCGTCGTGTCGGCGCCGGGATAACCGGCGAAGACGTTGTCGAAGCTTCGATTCTCTTGGACCATGATGACGATATGCTGAATTGCGTTTGTCGGCGGCGGCGGCGGCCCGCTGGGGCCCGGCGTTGGCGTCGTGCCGACCGAACCGCTGCACCCCGCTACGCCGAGGAGCGCCGCAGAGAAAATTAAAGCTTGCGACCGTTTCATGATACCTCCAAAACGCAGTGTTTCGCCGATAGTTCGACGCAGGAAAACATAAAGTCTTGTCGCAGCCTTGCTTACAAGCCTTAAAAACGGAGGATAGATGCGATTCTCCAGAATTGCTGCGGTGACTTTGGTTACCGGTTCTGCGGGCTCGGGGGTCGCACCGAGCGCGCTGCGGTGGACGGTCGCTGTGACGGCAATGCTGGGCTACATCATTGCGCAGCCCGCGCGTGCGGTCGAGACGATCCCGTTTACTGCCGTCAACGGCGGTCTGATCGAGGTGCAGGTTTCGGTCGACGGCCGGCCGGCGGTGCCGATGCTCGTCAATCTCGGTGCGGGCGTCCACATTTTCTCGAGCGATCTCGGCCGGCAGTTCGTCGCGGTCAACGGGAAGTACGTAAGCCTACGTCTCACCGGCGAACGCGTGGACCTGCCGATCGGAAAAGTCGTGACGCTCGCGCTTGGCGACGTGGGAATCGACGCTCCGCACGTCGGCATATGGAAGGGCCTCGACGGCACGGGGATAGACGGTCTAATCGCAGCGACGGCCTTTCGCAACGTCGCGACGACGTTCGACTTTCGCAATCACCAAGTCGTGATCGAAGACGCGCAAAGCTTTCCCGAGCGCATCCGGCCGGACGTTAAGATTCCGCTGATTCTTCAAGACGATCTGGGAATCGCGCTCGCACTTTTTGCGCGCTTCGACTTCGGCGGTGGCAAGACCGGGCTCTGCGAGATCGACACCGGCTCGCAAGGAATCACTCTCGACAAGACGTTTGCCGCGTCGATCGGGCTCAATCCGAGCGATGCGCAGGCGCGCATCAGCACGATAGCACTCGCCGGCGCGCCGCAGACTGCGATTGCCGCACCGACGGTGAAGTTTTCAGACCTGATCTACGACTGCGACGTCGGAAACTCGTTTTGGGAGGGTCGAACCTTCACGCTGGATCTCCCCAACCATTACATGTACGTGTCGACCTCCGGATAAGGGAGCAGTAGATAGGCAGGGTTAAGGGCTGGGAGGCATTGGGTAGAGGGCAAGCATGATGGTACCCGCGAGCGCGCCGCCTGCGCTGACGCAAATCGTGCAGCGGTATCAACAAACCAGCCGCGGCGTCGTTGCATTTCGGATGCATCGAACGCTCGACGTACACGGTGCGCTCAAAAGCCGGCATGAGGACATCGTAATGCAGGGCATTTACCAAGACGGCGCGACGGTGAAGGTTCACGTCAATAGTTACACGATCGACGGACATTCCGCGAGCGCATCGGATATGTCCGCTCTCGAGGATTCATGGGAGCACCCCAAGCCAAGCGACGTTTTTGCAGCACCCTTCGATCCGAGTCACGTCGAATCGTACGAATACCAGCAGAGCGGGCCGTCGACGATCGACTTTAGCTCGAGCGTCCACGACGCGGGTCACGGCCGAGGCAGCTTCACGTACAACGCCCAAAACGACGTCGTTTCGGTAACCTACCAACCTAACGCGTTGCCGCCGCATGCGAGCTCCGGCCAGATTACCGACCTTCGTTCCGAGGTGTTGCCCGGGTATTGGGCCATCACTCAAGAGACACAGCAGTATAAAGGAAACTACGGGCCGTTCCCGGCGGCGGGAACGCTGCAGGTCGCATTTTCGAATTTCCGGCGCTTCCCCGATCTTCAGAGTGCGCTGCGCGCCTTAAACTCTTAGGCAGACTTCCGCCCACCTTCGCCGCCGGATAATCTGTCGGTCGATCAGATCGCGCCGCTCGCCAAAGAGTACACGCGCGTTCAGCATGCCGCACTTAACTATCCGGGCCTTAACTCGATGATAATGTTCGAGTCGACCGACGAGTTTTATCGCCGATTCTACTGATGAAGAGCCGCTTGCGCGAGGGTAGCCGAAGGGTAGCGTTCGCGCTCGCGCCGAACGCCTCAAGCCCATTCTGCAAAGGAGATCTACCATGGCTGCACGTTGGTCTCTCATTCTTGCGTTACTCACCGCCGCAACCGTAACGGCGTGCGGCGAAAGCTCACGAACTCAACAACTTCCGAGTGCCGCGAACGCTTCTTCAGGCTTCGCCGACGCCGGAGGACCGAACGAACCGGGCAGCATGCTCGTCCCGGATCACATTTTCGTCATCGTTATGGAAAACCATAGCTTCGACGACATCATCGGCGCGACGGACGCCAACGGATACCATCTCTTCGCTCCGTTCCTCACGCAAGCTGCTCAGACAGATCGTCTTGCGACGATGGCGTTCGGCGTCGCGCACCCGAGTCTGCCCAACTACTTGTCGATGATTGCGGGCAACTACTTCGGCGTGCACGACGACAACGGAAGCTGTTACGCACCTGGTCCGCCCAGAGGCTGCCATAGCTTTACGAATAAGAATCTCGTCGATTCGCTCGAGGCCGCGGGCTTGACCTGGGCTTCGTATAACGAGTCGATGCCGCACTCCGGCTATCTCGGGCAAGAGTATCCCCACAACGGCGACGGACTCTACCGCCAAAAGCACGACCCGTTCGTGTACTTCAAAGACATCGCCACGAATCCCAAGCGACTTGCGAACGTCCAGACGTTCGTAAATCTTCAGAGAGCGCTCAACTCCGGCAAGCTTCCGAATTTCTCGTACATCGTTCCGGACGAATGCCACGACATGCACGGCTCATCTCCGTATTGTCCCGGTCCAACGAACCGTCTGATCGCCAAGGGCGACGCCACCGCGCAGAAGCTCGTTCAAGAGATCATCAGCTCGGGGGCGTTCACGCAGCGATCGTTGCTCTTCATCACGTGGGACGAGGGCGATAACAACTTGGGGTGTTGCGACGCTCCGCCGTTACAATCGGGCGGGCACATTCCGTTGATTCTGATCACTAGCGTTACCGGCGCCGTAAGGTCGGCGCGGCTTTACAATCACTACTCGCTGCTGGCGACGATCGAAGACGTTTGGAAGTTGCCGAAACTTGGTTTCACGTCAGATACGAAGAACGTCAAGCCGATGCTGGACCTGCTGCCATCGCAGTAGCCAAGAAACGCCATTGGTGCGTAATCCTGCGGATGCGCGGTGCCGAGCTCGCAACTCCGGCACCGGCGCGTCCGGGCGATTGACCGAACGTACGTTCGCATGATAGAGTCAGAATCGTGGAGATAAGGAGCGCGCGGTGAGCTGGCTGTCGCGCCTGCGCTCCTCGCTCGGACGCGCCCGCGAAAGCTTCGCCGCCGTCACGCGGCTGGGTCGCCCCGAGCGGCCGCTCACGCCCGAGTTCTGGGATGAGCTCGAGGAGACGCTGATCCTCGCCGACTTCGGCGTCCCTGCGACCCAAAAGATCGTCACCGGCCTGCAGACCGTCGCCCGCCAAGAAGAATGGAAGACGGCCGATCGGCCGGTGGCCCGCTTCCGTAAAGACGTCGAGCGATTTCTGACACTTCCCGGCGAGGCATTACGGCTCGATCGAAAACCGGCCGTCATGCTGATTGTCGGCGTCAACGGCAGTGGTAAGACGACGACCATCGGCAAATTGGCGACGCGTTTGCAGCGCGAAGGGAAACGCGTCTTGCTCGTCGCCGCCGACACGTTTCGGGCGGCGGCTGCCGAGCAGCTCGCGGTCTGGGCCGAGCGCAGCGGCAGCTCGATCGTTCGGGGAGCCGAAGGCGCCGATCCGGCCTCGGTCGTGTTCGACGGCGTGCGTGCGGCGAAGGCGCGCGGCGTCGACGTCGTGCTCGTCGATACAGCCGGCCGGCTGCAAACCAAGACGAACCTAATGGAAGAGCTTAAGAAGATTCGGCGTGTGATCGAGCGCGAGCTCGGCGAGCCGCCGGCCGAAACGCTGCTCGTGGTGGACGGCACAAATGGGCAGAACGCGATCTCTCAAGCAAAGCTCTTCCACGCCACCGCCGAGCTGACCGGAATCGTGATTACCAAGCTCGACTCGACCGCAAAAGGCGGCGTGCTCGTCGCAATCGTCGACGAGCTGGAGGTGCCGATCAAGTTCGCCGGTCTGGGCGAGGGCGCCGACGATCTGCGTCCCTTCGTTCCGGCGGAGTTCATCGACGCGCTTTTTGAGAACGAACAGAATGCCACCCACTTGGCACAGGCGCGTGAGAGCGTGATATAAGGCAATGAAAGAAAGGAATCAGATGGCAGCAGAAGACGAACGGCAACTCGCCCTCACCAACGCGCTCGCTCAGATCGAGCGACAGTTCGGTAAAGGCTCGATCATGCGAATGGGTGACTTCCAGGAACGCATGGCCTTCGAGGTCGTACCGACCGGCTCGATCGCGCTCGATTTGGCGTTAGGCGTCGGCGGGTTACCGCGTGGGCGTATCGTTGAGATCTACGGTCCCGAATCGAGCGGCAAAACGACGCTCGCCCTCCACGCGATAGCCGAAGCGCAGAAGACCGGTGGAACGGCGGCCTTCGTTGACGTAGAGCACGCGCTCGATCCCAACTACGCCGCCGCGCTCGGCGTCGATCTCGATAACCTGCTCGTTTCTCAGCCGGACACCGGCGAACAGGCGCTGGAAATCGCCGAGATGCTCACGCGCAGCAACGCCGTCGATGTCGTCGTCGTCGATTCGGTCGCGGCGTTGGTGACCCGCGCCGAGCTGGAAGGTGATATGGGCGACGCGCACGTCGGTTTGCAGGCACGTTTGATGTCGCAAGCCTTGCGCAAACTCACCGCCGCGATTTCACGCAGCAAGACGGTGATGATCTTCATCAACCAGCTGCGCGAGAAAGTCGGCGTGATGTTCGGCAATCCGGAGACCACTTCGGGAGGCCGCGCGCTGAAGTTCTACGCGTCGATCCGCCTCGACGTCCGCAAGCTCGAAACGATCAAGGTCGGTCAAGATGTGGTCGGCACGCGCACCCGCGTTAAAGTGGTGAAGAATAAGGTCGCGCCGCCGTTCCGTCAAGCCGAGTTCGACATCACCTACGGCCACGGTATCTCGAAAATGGGCTCGATTCTCGACGTCGCGCTCGATCAGAACATCGTCGGCAAGAGTGGATCGTGGTACACGTACGGCGAGCAGCGCATCGGCCAAGGGCGCGAGAACGCGAAGGCCTTCCTCGAAGAGCACACCGACCTCGCAGCCGAGATCGAAACTAAGATTCGCGAAGCGCTCGGCAACGTGGCCTCAACCAACGGCAAAGCTCCCGCCGCCGTCGCCGATTAGCCCTTCGACGGAGCCTGTCCTGAGCGGCGTCGAAGGACTCAGGGTGACCCAACGAGCCTACGCTGCCGCGCTGGCCTTTCTGGCGCGGCAGCGGTGCACGGAGGCGCGGCTATGGCAGCACCTCGAGCGCAAAGGTTTCGACGATGAAGCCGCTCGCGCGGCGATCGAACGCTGCAAGCGCGAGCGCTTTCTCGACGATCGGCTCTATGCGAAGCTCTACGTCGAGGGAAAGCGAAAGCCGGTTGGCAACGAGCGCCTCGTCGGCGAGTTGATCCGCAAGGGAATCGAAGGCGACGCTGCTGCCGAAGCGGTCGCGTCGCTTGAAGAAGACGAAGGCTCGCGCTGTGCAGCGGCCTTCGAGCGCTTGACGAACAGGCACTCGGCGATCAGCTATCCATCCGCGGCGCGCCGCTTGGAACGGCTTGGATTTCCCGCCGCCACGATCTACCGCATCTTGCGCGATCACGCTTCGCGCTTCGGTCCGCTCGCCGGACTCAGCGTGGACTGAGAGCCACCCCAAACGGAGCGCCGAATTGCGGGAAGGTAATCGTGTCGATTAGCTTCGCGGCCGGGTATGAGAAGACGCGCACCGTTCCGTTCCCCGAAATGCCGTCGTCAGCGGCATAGAGCTTGTCCTGGCGTTTGTTGAGCGAGATCAGGGTCGGCTGCTCGAGTCCTTTGGTGATAGTCTTCGACGGAGAGGTCGCACCCGGCGGAAAAACGTCGATCGCCCGTGTCCCTTGGTTTACGATCAACAAGTTGCCCTGTTTGTCGACGGCTATCCCGTGCATGACCGCGATGAAGTTTATTCCAAGGTCCCGCGGAGTGTATGCGTTACGGTTTAGCTCATACGCTTGCGCGAGCGGGTATCCAAGTGCCGCGACGAAGAGGTCGTTGTTCGCATCGAGCGTCAACGCATAGGGATCATTGCCTTCCAGCGCCTGGAATGAGATCGTTTGATCGGGCGTGGTTGAGCCCTTGGGATACTCGGTAACGTCGTATCCATCAAGGTTCGCGACATAGAGCCGCCCATCGCCCTGCACGACGATCCCCACCGGCTCCGAAAGGCCTTGGGTATACGTCTTCGAGGGCGTCGTACTTCCCGCTGGGTAGACGGTTATTGAATAGCCCGACGGAACCTCGCTATTGGCAACGTATAGGTTTCCAGAACGGTCCGTGGTAAGGCCCGTCGGTTGATTGATGCCGTCGGTGATCTGTCCAATTGGGCTCTGATGATGGCCCCTGGCGTCGAAGATGTCGACGACGTTGTTGGCGTTATCGGAAACGTAGAGTAGGCGTTTGCCAGATCGTGCGCGCGGCGTTAGCCATCCGGGGCGACTGCGTTCACCGGACCGAAACGTGGCGTAACTCTTCGCGGTGGATGTGGCCGAAGACGGGCTCGGCGTTAACGCCGGCGCTGCGCAACCGGCGAGTGCAGGCACGGTTAGAAAGAGGGCGCTCAGGGCAGATGAAGTTTCATCCCAAAACCCTCCGCGTAAAGGGAACCCACTTTGGGGGTTTGAGCTTTAGCCGGCCTCGCACGCAAAGCCTTCGGACGATCGGTAAGGAGTAGGAGTCCAGGTCCCATTCGGAGCTTGGGCGGGCACTTGTCCCGCTATGTCGACCCAGACCGTTGTCGTCGCGGAAGACGATTCGGCGATTCGCGACCTGCTGGCGCATCATCTCGAACGCGAAGGTCTGGCGGTGGTCGGCGTCGGGGACGGACATGCCGCGCTGCGTCGAGCGCGCGGTGCGGCCGATCTGCTGGTGCTCGACATTGGTTTACCGGGGGTCGGAGGCTACGACGTGATGCGAACGCTTCGCCGCGAAGAGCGCAGCTTGCCGATCGTCGTACTCACCGCACGCAACGATGAGATCGACCGCGTGCTCGGCTTTGAGCTCGGTGCCGACGATTACATTTGCAAGCCTTTTTCCGCTCGTGAGGTCGTGGCCCGGGTCAAGTCGATTCTTCGGCGCAGCGGCCTCGCGGTTCCGCAGCCGAGCCCGGTGCTGAACTTTGGGCGGCTCGAGATTGACGCGCGGGCTCGCGAGGCACGAGTTGACGGCACCGACGTCAAGCTCAAACCACGCGAGTTCGCGTTGCTGATGGAACTGGCCGGCAATGCCGGCGTCGCGCTTTCGCGCGACTGGCTGCTGCAGCGGGTCTGGGGTTTCGATTTCAACGGTGACGAACGCACGATCGACGTGCACGTCCATCGCCTTCGTGCCAAAATCGAGGAGCCGTGGCAGCTGCCACCGATGCTGCGAACCGTTCATGGATTCGGCTACAAGCTCGTACGTGGTTGAGACGCTCGACCGGCGGATGTCGCAATCCGTGCTCGCGACGCTCGGCCACGAGCTTCGCACGCCGCTGACATCGATCCGAGGATACGTCGAAACGCTGCTCGAGGGCGAGTTCGACCCGGCGACCGCGCGCCGTTTTCTGCAAACCGTCCGGCGCGAGGCGCTTGCGGCTCAGTCGCCTCGTCGACGGGATGCTGGAATTCTCGATGCTTGGCGTCTCGAGCGAGCAGAGTTGCGACGCCTGCAACGTTGTCGAGCAGATTCGCGCGACCATCGAGATGCTCTCGCCGATGGCTGCGGCGCGCTGCGTGACGATCCGAGCGCAGCTTCCCGAAGCGGTACTCGCGCGGGTCGACGGCGACGCCTGCGTTCACGCGCTTGCAAACCTCGTCGAGAACGCGGTCAAGTACGGCGGCGAACGCGGGATGGTCGCCATTTCGTGCCTGCGCGAAGAGCGCTTCGTCGCGATAGCGGTAGATGACGATGGAGGCGGCGTTGCTCCGGAATCGCGAGAGACGATCTTCGTGATGGGCGTGCGCGGCAACGTTGCGGGCCGATCGGGTCGCGGAATCGGACTCGCGGTGGTTAAAGCGATCGCCGAGCGCGCCGGCGGCGACGTTCGGGTCGAGCCCTCGCAACTCGGAGGCGCTCGTTTCGTCTTGCGCTTTCCGGAGGGATAAGGCGCCCGACGCGGTAGCTGGGCCGACGCTACTGCGCCATTTCCGCACGCAAGGCCGGCCTTTTCAAAGGGCTCGGCGAGCACGACGAGCTTTTTGAGCGAATGACGGGTACCACTTTCACCACCGGAGATAGGTGGAGAGCTTTTGTAGTTGGAGCAAACGAGTCGGCCAAACTCCTCGGGTGTTCGCGAGCCGAGAGCCTTGTGCGGACGAGCCGGTCGTAGCGCTCGCGCCATTGACCGAGGACCTCATGGGCATGAGTGAGAGAAATGAAGTCGCACTCCGTTGAGGCGCTCGTCGCGCAGTCATCCGTTGAAACTCTGGCAGAACGCATTCCGGATCGGCTTTCCGGCGCGATGTGATACAAAGAGACGCCACGAATCGGCGGCCCATCGCAGCATTGTAAGCAAATCATCTCGGGGCTATTATTCAAGACAATTGTCTGCGGGTAGCCGCGGACTTCGGGTGGCGGCGTCAAGGACGCGCGTCATCTCCCAGGCAAGAGGCCGCGTAAAATATGGGTTTTCGCCCCGTGGCCTGGTCGTCGAACGGGCGCTAAAGATTGCTATCAACGTCACCGTTTGACAACCGCGACTGCAGCACGTCCGAATCCGAGGCGCACAACGCTTTTGGCACACGCGGATGCCCCCGCGCATGTCACGCGCTTGCGTAACGGAGGCGCCGAGCGAAAGGAAACGTCAAGCAGAGGCACTTGCAGTTGAAGCGAAGGAGCGCGGCCCAGTTTTGGCTCTGAGGCGCGCTCTCGCGTACTTAAGTTGAACGGCAGCGCGGCAGCAGTCCAGCGACTGGCGACGTCCTAGGGTTAACTAGTCCAGTATGCGCGCCGCTGATGGTACTGATCGGCTTCGCGTTCTTCGCCGTGCCTGGCGCATCGGCGAGTTATGCTGCCCTCATTGCTTGGTCCGTTATGAAAGTTCGCGACATAGAAATTATTTCCCAACTCTGTGGGACACCTCCGCTGCATCTTATGATGAGGTCACTGTAACCTTCACGGCGTCATGCCGACCGTCCCACTTAGCATTCACGCGGTATACACCGGGCTTACGGGCAGAAAAGACCGCCTTCGTGCCCCCATTCACCGGCTGAATCCTACTGCCACGCGAACTCCCCCAACTGGCGGCCTCATCGATCTGGTCGCAAGCTCCATATCCAGCACCCACCTTAGCTAGGTCGTAAAGCTCAAGTAGCTGGTTTACTATTATGACCGGCCGCTTCGGGTAAACTCTAAATCCGTCGCAATTGTGGAGCGGGGCGGTGATGTCAGGTAGGCCGATCGCGCCCTGCGCGGCTCTGCCGAGCGGGCTTGCCGTTGAGTTGGTACTGAGGCCGCCACAGCCGGCAACGAGCAACGCGGCAAGGCATCCGGCGGTGCTAATGATACGAGGTTGTTTCATGATCGACTCCATATAGGTTCCAAATAAGTGCTTGTTCGCACCGAGGCACTCGGTACGAGAAGCATGAGCCGCCCGGCTAAATGGAAACTAAATGAGGGCTGCGTCCATTTGCTTGGCGCTCTTCGAGGGGCGCACGATGGCTTTGCAAGCAGGGCTATCTTGGCTAAATTGACGCTAAAGGATCCCTTTGCCGATTGGCTCGCCAATGCCGGAGGTCGCGAAAGCGGGCACCGAAATGGTTGAGCGGCTTTCTGCCGCCGCTGCCCGCCTCAGCCCACGATAATAAGCGGCTTGCAATGCGGCTCTCCTGCCGAGTTTTTCGTTGCCCGCGTCACGGCACGCCAGCTCAATTTGGGCGTACGCGCGATCCGCGTCGAAAGGAATTTCGTGCGCCCGCTCTTCGACTGCATCGAGCGCCCCTCGCAGAAGAGGCTCCGAATCGCTACTTCTTAATCGTGCCGCAACGCGAGCCCGCGTTACCTCAAAGCAGATGTTCCAAGGGAATATCGTCTGCCCGCCATCACCGGCATGCGCCAGAACCCGCTCGGCCGCCTCGGTGTCACCCGGAGAGTTGCGCGATAGCAACGCCTCAATTCGCAGCGCTGCTAGCGTGCGGCACTGCACCGGCAGGGTTTCCCAATCGCCGTGCGCTTCCATTCTAGCGGCGATGTCGAGCGCGTCGTTCCACCGTGCCTCGACCAGAGCAACGATCGCGGTCATCAACTGATTGAAGAAGAGCGCCGGCGGCGAAGCGCGGTTGGCCATCGAGGTTGCTCTTGCAAGATCGCGTTTTGCATCGGCATGGCGTTCTCGCACGTACGAAAGTACTGCGATCAGATCTAAGTGCTTAGCCATCTCCGATCGCCCACAGCGCTGTGTCAGCTCGAGACTTGTCGCCGCCAGCCGCGATGCGTTTTCGATCTTCCACCAAGCGCAACACGCGAGCAGTAGCCCGCCTACTGCGGACTGCGCTCCAGGCCAATCGGCTGCAGCGAATGCGAGGTCGTACGCCTCGGCACCCAACGCGAGTGCCGAATCCCTTTCATTGCGTGCTCGTGCCACGGCGGATAGCTCAACCAGCGACGTCGCCAGCAAGGAAGTGTCGCTAAGGCCGCGACCTATTTCCGCTGATTCTTCTAAGTCATGGGCTGCGAGGCCCCACTCGTGCGCCCACTCGTTGCAGCGTGCTCGAGTGATAAGCGCGCGTCCTAAATTGGCGCGAGAGCTCGAGCCGCGTTCGAGTCCCACGGCTCGATCTGCGTCCTCCAGGGACGCTGTTGTTTCTCCCATCGCAAAACGGGCGTCCGATCTTATGCAATAGAGGCTTGAAAGTGCATCGTCGGCCTCAGCCGATGCTTCGAGGCCACCTAATGCACGGATGGCTTCATCACACGCTGCCATACAGTCGAGAAAGGCGCCGCTTTCGAGCGCACCGCGAGCAAGCCGGATGAAAGCACGTCCGGCTCCCAAGACGTCACCAGCTGCAAGCAAGTGTGAGGCAATTCGCGCGGGCGCCTCACGCTCGTGAGCGCGCAGTAGTAACTCAGCGAAGAGCCGATGCATGCGAACGGCTCGCCCGGCATTGAGCAGCGCACCCGACACCTCGCGGATGAGGTCGTGAGAAAATTCAAACTGCGGCCCGACCTGCGGCTGCCGAATGAGGCCGAGTGCAAGCAAGTCGTCCAAAGCGTCCAAAAGCGCCTCCTCGTCCAGGCTGAGCACAGCGCCGAGATCGGCCGCCGTGGCGAGCGGTTCGACTGCCAGGGCGCCGGCAACGCTCCCGGCAACGGGGCCTCGGGCGAGGAGCCTTGCTTCGATGAAGGCGCGGACGCTACCGGGCAACGGGAGCGATTCATCAAATTTGTCGGTAACGTTCCACGTTCTGCGCCGGCACTTTAAGGCACCACCCTCAACCAACGCTTCGAGTAAGCGCACGATGTAGAGCGGATGGCCACCGGTGCGCTCAAAGAGCTTTGCGGAAACCTCCGATAAGTCGGATCCAGCGGCTTGACGGAGGGCGCCCTCGACGTCGACGCGGCTTAGGGGTCCGAGCGCGAGTTCAAACGGAGCGTACCGCTCTAAGCGGAGCCGTAGACCGGCCAACGCTTCGGGGCGCGTGGCGACGACGAAACAGTGTCTCTCGAAGGCCGTTTCTAACATGTTCAGAAAAAGCAACAGCGCGCCTGCAGCGAGGTTCTGCGCGTCGTCTATGACGACGCAGAAGGGCCTTGTTGCTGCCGCAACCGCTTCAACGCATTTGTCGAGGTTGTCTCGCTCGCTTCCGTTGCAAGCGATCTCGATCAATTGCAAACGATTTTCCGACGCGATGCGGTTCGTATGAGCTAGGAGAGTCGACTTCCCTATTCCCGCATCGCCGTAAACGAGCGTTACGCTTCCCTCCCCTGCCGAACATTGCTGCAAGCGCTCCGCTAAAACTCGCAATTCGCGGTCACGCGCTACGAATGGAATTCGCAGTTCCGACTGAGCATCGTCGCGTGGACGCCGTAACCTGCCGAACCGCGCTTCGAATCCGTCCGAAGGCGCTGTTCCAACCTCTTCGAGAGCGCGCCTACAGCGTTCGACGAGAATGGCAGCCGCCAAGGTTTGGCCCGCCTTCAGTTGTGACTCGATCAGCGTCGCATATGCCGTTTCGTCGTAGGGGTTTCTTCCGATCAGTTGTTCGGCCGCACTAACGCTCCCGAAGCTTTTCGTAGCGCGGCTCAGCAGCGTCTCATAGGCTAGGGAAATACGCTCGCGCTCCGCCACCGCCCAGTCGTCGAAATCTCCCTCGAGGAAGTCGCCGCGGTAGAGCGACAGCGCTTCCTCCGCGGCCGCCGAGTCTATCTTCTCGGAGAGTTCCAATAGGCGATCCACGTCGAAATCGACGGAAGCGTGCCATCGGATGACCGTACGATCTGTCCGTATCACGTCGTCGGGATTTAGAGCTGCGTTCCGAAACATGCGACGAATCGACCACAATGTCGCGTTCAAGTTATCGCGGCCGCGCTGCGGGTCGAAGTCGCGCCAAAACACTTCGAGAAGCTGCTCGCGCGAAACGTCCGCCGCGCGGTGCATAACGAGGTATGCAACCAGCGCACGGGCCTTTTTCGTTTGCGGCGACGGTAATCCACGGCCGTCACGCGTCACGGCAAATTCACCGAGCGCCTTCAGCGTAAGCGATGCCATGGGTTATGATACCGCGAGGAGTGGGCGTACCGCAAATCTCCGCGTAGAGTCCGAGAATCTGTGCGGCTTTTGGGCCGAAGCACCGCAGGAACGCAACGATTCGGGATAAATCGTGGGTGCATGGTCGCCCGCTAGGCAGTACAATTCAACAAAAGGAGACCAGTAGGCAGATCGGATGACTTCATTGCGGATCGCCGTCGTTGCGTTTCTAGCGGCGTGCTCGCTCTGGTTTAGCCTCGCGCAGATGCGCGGGCTGTTTTGGCTGCACCCCGGAAGCTTTGGGGTAACGGCCGATTCGAGCATGCGGGTAACCTACGTTGACCCCTCCGGGCCGGCGGACCGTGCGGGAGTTCGGGTCGGCGATCGCTTTGACGCAGCAACGCCATTCGAACAGCGGCTCCATCTCGAACGCGTGCAGAACGTGGCCCCCAGACAGTTACTTGCGTTGCAAGTTAAGGGGAAGAATGGTTCGCCGCGCACCGTCAACCTGGTCGCCGAGGAGAGCGAGTTCGACCCGGCTGACATCGCGGAGAATTTCCCGTGGGCCGTCGCCGGTCTGGTGTTCGTGGTTGTCGGCTCGATCCTCGTGCTATTGCGGCCGTCCACAATGACCTGGGCCTTCTTTCTTTATTGTATCGCGGCACCACCAGGCTTTGTTTTGGGGTTTTATTGGGTGCCTGGGCGGCTCGTATTCGCTTCGGGTGTGTTCGTCAACGTTCTGCAGGCGCTCGGCTTCGCGGCCTTCCTGGTTTTCTGCGCGCGGGTTCCAAACGATCGCGCAGTTGGAGCATGGCGCTACGTCGAGTGGGTCGCCGCCCCGATCGCGTTCGTAAGTTTGCTGCTCTGCACTGCGCTGATCGAGTTGTCTATCGCCGGTGTTTTGCATTCTGACGTTACTGCAGGGCAGATTCAAGCCGCTATTATAGACGCTACGTACGTGCTCGGCATACTTGCATTGACTGCTACATTTTTTAGAGACCGTGGGATCGAGCGCAATCGCGTCGCCTGGATAATCGCCGGGTTTAGCATCGGGCTTGGCGCCAGGGTAGCGACCAATCTCTTCGACCCGGGGGCTAACATCTATACCGGGCAATCAGACGAAGCGCCCGATTGGCTACCGCTTCTTTCAGCGCTTGAGATCGCAATACCGCTTTCGGTCGCTTACGCGGTCATGCGACACCGAGCCTTGAACATCGGGTTCATCGCTAATCGCACGCTTGTGTATGGGTTGTTCCTGAGCGCGGGCTTCGCGGCATTCGCCGCGCTCGATTTGCTGGCAACGAAAAAGTTCGCGCACAACCAATTCGAGATTGGATTGGACATTGCGATTGCGTTGGGAATAGGCCTGTCGTTTCAATTCGTCCATCCTCGTGCCATCCGTCTCATCGACCGGGTCTTCTTGCCCGAGCGCTACCACGTCGCGATCGCGTTGGATAAGCTCCGTGCTACGCTCGGGCTCATTCACAACCAGGAGGACGCTCCGAATCGTGCGGTCTCGGCGGTCACGAAAGATCTGGCGTTGTCTTCGCTTGCGCTTTTCAAGAAAATGCCCGATGGCGGCTTCGTGCGATTTGCTGCCGCCGGCTGGCCCAAAGGTTCGGCATGGCATATCTTTGCGGAAGATCCGCTGGTGCAATCGTTCGGCTCCCACAGGCGGATCAGATTAATTGACGATGCTGCTGCAGAGCGCTTGAAGGTTTCACTGGAACCAGGCCGGCCGAGTGTAGGCTTGTCGTTGTCGCCGCGGACGGCGAGCGAAAGCCTGCTGCTCGTCGGCGCACACGCGAGCGGCCGGCGGCCCGATGGCGATGAAATGCGGAGCATTGCCTCGTTGCTACACGAGGTTGCCAGTACGCATAATGGTTCGGTTAATGTGGAGGGCCGGAACTGAGACGATTGCGGATAGTTGTGGTTGCGCTATTGGCAGGGTGGTCGCTCTATGTTAGCCTCGCGCCTCTACGCGGACTTTTTTGGCTGCACCCCGGCGAGTTCGGGGTCAGGACCGATTCGAGCATGCGGGTCGTCGAGACCCCCGACGCGCCGGGCTACCATGGAGGACTTCGCATCGGCGACCGTATTGACGGCGCAATCTCATTTGAAAATCGACTCTATCTCGAGTATGTTCGCAACCCAGCGCCAGGACAGGTACTCGTATTGCGAGTTAGAGGGAAGAATGGCGCACCCCGTATCGCCAACGTCGTCGCCGAGACGATGCAGATCACTGCTAGCGAAATCGCCGATTATTTTCCGGGGACGATAGCCGATCTACTAATCGTTGTGGTGGGCTCCATCCTTGTCCTGTCCCGCCCGTCTAGAATGACCTGGGCGTTTTTTCTGTACTGTATCGCGGTGAGCCCCGGCGAAGGCTTGGGATGGTATTACGTACCGGCGTGGGGAGTTTTCGTTGCAGGCGCGTTCGCCAGCGCTCTTCAAGCGCTCGGCTTCGCGGCCCTCCTGATCTTCTGCGTGCGTTTTCCAAACGATCGCTCGATCGGGTTGTGGCGCTACGTCGAGAGTATCGTCGCTCCGCTCGTTTTCGTGAGCTTGCTGCTCTGGAGCGCCGTCATCGAATTGTCAATCGCCGGCGTCTTGCACGCCGACGTTATTGCAGGCCAGATTCAGCGCGGCATTTTAAACGCGACGTACGTCGTCGGTGTTCTGGCGCTGATTGCCACATTTTGTAGAGAACGCGGGTTGGAGCGTAGCCGCGTCGCCTGGATAATCACTGGCTTTACAGTCGCGCTCAGCGCAAGGGTCGCGTCAAATCTCGTCGACCCCGGGGCCAACATTTACACTTGGGGCGACCTCCCAGATGACTCGTGGCTGGTGATGCTTCCAACGTTTCAAGTTGCGATACCGCTCTCGGTTGCGTATGCCGTCATACGGCACCAAGCATTGAACGTCGGATTCATCGCCAACCGTACGCTAGTATACGGCCTGTTCTTGTGCGCGGGCTTCGCCTCGTTCGCCCTGCTCGACTTGCTGGCAACCAAAAGATTCGCGCACAACGAATTCGAGATCGGGCTGGACGTTGCCATCGCTCTTGCGATCGGACTCTCGTTTCAGTTCGTTCATCCTCGCACCGTCCGTCTTATCGACCGGGTTTTCTTGCCCGAACGCTATCACGCGGCGATCGCGTTGGATACGCTTCGAATCGAAGCTAGGCTTCATTCTCAACAGGGACGACGCTGCGAATCACGCGGTGGAGACGGTCACGAGGGAGCTGGCGTTGTCTTCGCTTGCGCTTTTCAAGAAGCTGCCCGATGGTGGCTTCGTGCGATTCGCCGCTGCCGGCTGGCCGCAAGGTTCGGCATGGCATATCTTTGCCGGCGATTCGCTGGCGCAATCGTTCGGCTCCAGTAAGCGAGTTAGGTCCATTGATGAAGCTGCTACTGAGCAGTTGAAGGTTCCACTGGAACCAGGCCGGCCGAGCGTAGGCATGTCGTTGTCGCCCCAGACCCCCGGCGAAAGCCTGCTGCTGGTTGGGGCACACGTAAGCGGCCGGCGTCCCGATCGCGACGTGGTGCGGGGTATTGGCTCGCTGCTGCGCGAGTTTTGCTAAGCTCGAAGACGCAGCTTCAAAAGAAGGCTCCGTGATTCATCTCGAATCGCGGAGCCTACCAACACTAAAGCTCGTAGAAGCGCAAACTTACCTATTGAAACGATTCGATAAATGATCCGCGGGAGACTGTGGCGCTGGCAATCCCGGACCAGCGGTGTCCGTTGGCGTCATAGGTTATGCGGTCACTATGGAACCCGTAACAGCCGTATTGGTCCGCGTAGTCTGTGTTCATGCGGCTTTTCAGAGTGCGGCCGCCCGACTTGATCGTAAATGACTCTTGAAACGTCTGAAAAGCGTAGTAGATTACCACCCACTTGCCCTGTGCACTAAAGGTGCCGGGTTATGAGCCACTCGCTGTTCCGCTCGCGCTGAATTTGTCTTTTTCATCGCCGAGGGTGTGACCGTAGCATTTTTGTTGATACATTGTTCCCGTGAGAAGTTCTCCAGAAATCGGAGAGCGCGCAGCACGAGATGCGGACGAACCGGGCTGGGTAACGGTGGCCATGTTTACCGCCGGCGCGATACTCCTGGCAGCCCTATCCGACGTTGGCGCGAGCTGCGACGTGCTCGAACAGGCAGCCAGGGTGACGAAGGCGCTAGCGCGAGAAGAAAATGCGGAGTGCGCGGCGGACGGAAGCGGGATTTCATATGATCTCATTTCGGTAGAGATTTTAAGTGCGAGGAAGGTCGCGGAACCGGCTTTCGCGTTTCGCTCACGGCAAAGCATGGCCGCCGAGGCTAAATGGAGTCTAAATGGAGCCTGGCTTATAGGGCTGCTGCGCGAGTTTGTGAGCACTTACAATGATGCCGGCAATATTGAAGGGCCCGGGGTTGATAGCGCTCAGAGCCCCAGGCCCTTGGTTTCTCATTTCGCTGAGAGCGTAAGTTTGCCGATTTTGCCGACTAGCGACTCGGTGAACCAGATGTTTCCGTCGCGGTCCGCCGCGACACTCCAGGGCCCACTGTTAGGTGTGGGAATGTCAAACTCTTGGACGAGGACTCCGGCTGTGCTAACTTCGGCGATTTTCCCGGTACCAAACTCCGCAACGTAGAGGTTGCCATCGCCGCCGACGGCGATTCCCTTCGGAAAGGATTGGCGAGGAAGGTAAACCTCAGTGACGAGTTCGCCTGAGGTCGTTATCTGCGCCACCCGGTGCCTTAGGAACTCGGTCGCCCACAAATTCCCGTCTGGACCGGCAACGATCCCTGCTGGGCTAAAGTTTGTTTGAAAAGCGAACGGAGTGATTACACCCGTGGGCGTTATGCGGCCGATCGTATCGTTGTTCAGTTCGCAGAACCAGAGGTTGCCATCCGGACCGAGCGCAATCCCAAAGGCCGAGTCGTGGTGCGGGATCCGGAATGTTCTTAGCTTGACCTCGTTCTGTTTTCTCAGTGTGATTCTTCCGATGAATCCGGCCCTTGCGGTAAACCAAAGCGTTTTATCGGACCCTGAATTGGGGCCTGACGTGATCGTTCGAGGATCGCTGAACATCGGCAGCTGCGTCACGCTCGTTACGACGCCAGCCTTGGACATTGACACGATCGCACCGTAAGGATCGGGAACCCCCTGGCTTTCCTGACTATATCTACGAGTACTGCCAGCCGTTGCCCAGAGGTTGCCGTCTGGACCCGTCGCGACGATCTGCGGCTGCCGCGCCAGACCTGTCAGCTTGAATCCCCTGCCGCCCTTGCCCGCGAAAAGGCGGCCATCCGTTGTGATGCTGCCGAGCTTGCCGAGGCCGCGCTCGGTAAACCACATCGTCCCATCGGGACCCAACGTAATTCCGACCGGGAATGTTTTAGGCAACCTCATCTGGCGCCGGGGTATTAGATACTCGGTTATAGTGCCGCTCGCTGGTTTCCCGAGTGAATTCTGCGGCACGCCGACCGGCAAACCAACGCTCGAGTTGGAACCGCCGGGACCGCCGTTGCATCCCACACCCGCTAGCATCACGACACACGCGGCGATGCCATAAACTTGTGTTCTCCTAGCAATCGTGTTCATTTTGTCAAGTCTCCTCTGTAGCTCGGTCGTTTTGAATGACCAGCGCCCACAAATCGTTCGCCCGGGCGACCATCCACGATCGTTTGCACAGGACGTCTGTCACCCGGCACCGGAGCGCGCCGTCCGGTTGCCTCAAGAAATGCAGGATAATGACGTCCTTGCGTTCGTTCTCGTGAATCGCACTTCTCCGATCGTGAATCGCCGGTCAAACGCAAGCGTGGCCTGCCAGACTAAATGGAGACTAAATGGGAGCTCGGTTCGCTGAACGTAGGTCTGCAAAGCGGCTTTCTTAGACCCACAGTCTGCCGATCTTGCCGCTTCCGGATTCGGTGAACCAGATGTTTCCGTCGGGGCCTCCGATAATGTCCCAAGGCCTGCTTTGGGGCGTCGGAATATCGAACTCTCTTACAGCGCCCGTGCGAAGATTCACTTCTGCGATCTTCCCGGCATGGAACTCGGTTACGTAGAGGTTGCCATCGGCGCCGAGAGCGATGCCCTCCGGAGCCGAACCGATCGAAAGGTCAAACTCCTTGGTTATCACGCCAGCAGTCGTCACCTGCGCGACTTTGGCTACGAAGCGTTCGGTCACGTACAGGTTTTCGTCGGGGCCGGCAACGACGTGCACCGGGCCCGTGTTTTTAGGAAAGGGGAAGGTCGTAATCGTGCCTGACGTCGTAATGCGGCCGATCTTGTTGATCCTGCGATTAAAAGGCTCGCAGAACCAGAGCGCGCCGTCCGGGCCGACAGCGATCCCGAAGGCACCGTTGTCGTTTGGCGTCGGAAACTCGGTTAGTGTGTCATCGCCCGAGGTGCCGAGGGTGATTTTGCCGATGGCCCCTCTGCTTTCAGTGAACCAGATATTAGCATCCGGTCCCAACGCGATATCCCGGGGGTCGCTGTACATTTGGAGGTCAAACACATGGGTGGTCGTGACGCCGGCCGGGGTCATGCTTATGACTGCGCCGTATTTGTCCGGAGCGCCGTGGGCTTCCTTACGATACTTATGAATGCTGCCGGTAGTCGCCCAAAGATTGCCGTCCGGTCCCGTTACAACGTTTTGAGGGAACCGCGCCTTGCCTTTTATCTTGAACTGGCCGGTTACTTCGCCCCCCATCTTGATTTGGCCGAGTTCGCCGACGCCGCGTTCTGCAAACCACAGCTTGCCGCCCGGACCCGTCGTTATGCCTATAGGGAATGCCCTCGGCCTCTTATCGGGACGCGGGATTATGTATTCGGTGATAGCGCCATGCCTCAGATTCGTGAGCGAGTCGTGATGCGCGCTTGTCGCGGGTGAGCTCGGGTTCGACGTGGGACCACCGCCGCATGCCGCAGCCGCTAGCGCCGCGGCACACGCCGCCACACCGAAAATTTGTGCCTGTTTCATAACGATCTCCAATTAAGCCTTGAATGATCCGGCTAACTCGGCCGCGCGTATCTCGCCGTGGGTGGCCGGCTAGAAAAACATGGCCCTGGGCGCTAAATGGCGGCTAAATGGCCGATGCAAGGGTTGCCTGGCTCGCCGCACCGAAGAACGCGACGTTTGAAAATTGCGCAACTGCGAATAGTGGTAGTTGCGATTCTCGCTGCGTGGGCGGTGCTCTTCAGCATGGAGCCCATACGCGGGCTCTTCTGGTCTATCCCCGGAGATTTTCAGGTAGCGACGGATTCGAGCCTGACCGTCACCGATGTCTATCCGGGCAGCGCAGCCGCTCGCGCCGGGATTCGTCTTGGCGACCGTTTTGCGGCGACAACCTCTTTTGAAAACCGGCTCTACCTACAGGATATTCTTAGCCCGAAACCCGGGCAAACGCTCGTGGCAAGAATCGTGCGACACCGCGGTCCGGGTGTCGTCCACCTAGTTGCCATCTCGCAGCAGCAAACGTTCGACCCGCACGTCATTGCATACTACTTTAGCGCCGCGATCATCGACCTGATTTTCGTCGTCGTTAGTGCGGCGCTGGTTCTCTTGCGGCCCTCGAAGATGACCTGGGCCTTTTTCTTCTTTTGCCTCGCGGCGCAGCCAGGCCTGCACTTGGGGATCAAGGAGTTCGCGCCGTGGCTCGTCTTTGGGAATGGCGTCTTTGCCGATGCGCTGAAAGCGTTGGGGCTGGCGTCACTTCTCGTCTTTTCCGTGCGCGCTCCGAACGACCGGACCGAGGGCAGATGGCGGTATCTAGAGTCGCCGGGGGCCGCAATCGTTTTTGCCGCCGCATTTGCCGGCAGCATCGCCGTCGACCTCTCGATTGTCGGCTCCGTGCACGCCGACCGCGTCGCCAGTCGCATTAGCGACGGTATTTACGTAGCGGCGTACATCGCCGGCCTTGCCGCATTGACCGCGACGGTTTTAAGAGAACATGGCGCCAACCGGGAGCGAACTGCATGGATCGTCGCGGGATTTGCGATCGGCCTCGGTGCCCACGTGGCTGCAGGCGTCACTGACCCGCTCGCCAATATCTACACTGGAGACTCACTCTCTGACGATGTGCCTGCCTGGCTACTTTTCATCCCGGCATTTCAGGTGGCGATACCACTGACCGTCGCCTACGCGGTCGTGCGTCATCGAGCATTCGATGCAGGCTTAATTGCGAACCGCACACTCGTCTATGGCGTGTTCTTGTGTGGAGGGTTCGCCGCGTTTGCTCTGCTTGACGTCCTGGTCACCAAGAGGTTCGCCAACAACCAATTCGAGGTTGGACTCGATATAGCGCTGGCGCTGGCGATTGGCGTCACCCTTCAGTTCGTTCACCCTCGCGCCATACGCTTGATCGACCGCATCTTCTTGCCGGAACGCTATCAGGCCGCTGTCAGGCTAGATAAGCTTCGATCCACTCTTGGCTTGCGTGGAAACGGTGCCTCGCCGAATCGAGCCATCGAAACCGTGGCACAGGAGTTGTTGCTCGCCTCGCTTGCGGTCTTCAAGAAGGCACCCGACGGCGGCTTCGTGCGGTACGCCGCAGCCGGCTGGCCGAAAGGGACGGCCTGGCACATCTTCGCCGGAGATCCGCTCCTCCAATCGTTTGGCGCGAGGGCGCGTGTCGGGCCGATCAACGAAGAGAATACGCTGCAGTTCAACGTCCCGGCAGAACCAGGCCGGCCAGCAGTGGGGATATCGTTGTCACCGCAAACCGCCGCTGGAAGCCTCATCCTGGTAGGTGTGCACCTCAATGGCAGGCGGCCCGATTACGATGAGGTACGCGGCATTGCCTCGCTGCTGCGCGAGTTTGTCAAGAGCGGCACCGAGATAGACAGCGGGCTTGACCCCGCGGCTGCGTTGCGCAGTCTTGCGTAGTATTCTCGGCGCTGTAGTATGCCGTCCGTTGCCTTATGCCGGGGGCAACGAGCAGGGCGGCAAGGTAAGCGCTGACGCCGAAGATCCGACTACGATCGTTTAGCTACGACGTTATCGAGCTCCCAGGGCCAACAAGCGTCGGAGCGAACAGCAGGTCATGCGGGGACGTTCGATCGCCGCCATCGCGCTATCGGCTGCGTTATTGGCGGACGGTGCGTTCGCTATCGCAGGGACGACCGGTTCGATCACCGGAACCGTTGTCGCCGCGAGCGGAGGCGCGCCCATCGCCGGGGCGCTGATATCGGCCACGAGCCCTTCGCAAGTCGCGACCGAGGCGACCGACGCTTCCGGTCGCTTTTCACTGCTTTCGCTTGCTCCCGATACCTATACAATCGCTGTTTCCAGGACTGGATTCATACCGTCGGCGACGGCCGGCGTATCGGTGATTGCCGATCAGGTCCAGAGCTTGCGATTCGCTCTGGTCGCAGCGCTCAAGACGATCGCAACGGTGAAGACTCGCTCGTCGATGGACGTCGTCAGGCCGGGAACGAGCACCGACGTGTATTCCGTGAACGCGACAGTGACGCAGGCCGTGCAAGGCGTTGGAGGCGGCGGGAACTTGAACAACGCCTATTCGGCGATCGCGATCGTCCCCGGCACGTTCGTGCCCCCCAACCAACAAGGCTGGAATCAAGCCGTGTATATTCGCGGCGGCGGCTTCGATCAGGTGGGCTACGAGTTCGACGGCGTGCCCGTGAACCGGTCACTCGATAACTATCCAGGCGGAACGGTTGGAACACTTGGGCAGCAGGAGCTCCAAGTGTACGCGGGCGGCGGCACCGCGAGCGAGAGCGCTAGTGGGTTAGCCGGCTTTATAAACCAAGTAATTAAGACCGGCACCTATCCGGGCTACGCCTCGGTCAACGCCGGCATCGGAACGCCATCGTATTATCACAGCCTGCAGCTGGAAGCCGGAGGCGCGTCGCCTGACCGTTTATTTTCATATTACGTTGGTATCGGCGGCTACAACCAGACTTACCGCTACTTCGATCAGTTTAACGGCGCCTCTCTCGGCAACGCGTGGGGCGTACCCGCAATTGCTAATAACACCTCCAATCTCACCAACCTTCCGGGAGTCTATCCAACCTGCGGGTTCGTGCCGCCCAGCGGGCGCGGGATTCTACGCAGGCCCGAACGCGTCGCCGATCTACGATCCGTTCTCGCTGCAGCCCGGACAACCCGGATACGTTGCCCTTCCGCCCGGCGTTCACCACGATCCGGGATGCTATCAAACGATTTCGCCCGCCTATGCCAGCTACTCGAATATCAGCGATCGCGAGACGATCGTCAACCTCCATTACGGAATGCCGCACCGGCGCGATGGCGGACGCGACGACGTTCAGGTACTCTATAACAACCAAGTGTTGCTGGCTCCGTTCTACAGCTCCGAGAATGACATGGGGCCGAACTTGATCTATCAGCTCAATCAGCTCAACCTCTATCGCAGCGGCCACCCGCTCTCGTGGGCGGTCCCCGCGGTCTGGGGCGATTTCGTGACCTGGCCAACTGACACGTACTTTGGCGAAAACGCTGCAAAGGTGCACGCCGTCCCGTATTTCGCACCATCGAGCCCGGGGGGCCGATGCGCCAACGTTACGCCGGAGGCGCCGCCCGGCGCGCCTGCGGCGCTTCCCGGTGCCTGTCCCGGCGGCGATTATTCCGCCCTTCCTTCGGACACCCGCGAGACGTATTCAAATGGTGCCTCGATCTTCAAACTGCAGTATCAACATAACATCGGCGCGAAGGCGTACCTTCGCGTATACGGCTATGCGTTTTACTCCGATTGGTTCGTGTACGGGCCGACGTCGTTCACCAACGACCTAGAAGGTATCGGCGCGACAGTCTATGACTACGAGTTGGATTCACATACCCGCGGCTCGGCCTTTTCTTTTGCCGACCAACTTAACTCCCAACACCTCCTAACGTTCGACGCCAACTACACGACAGCCACCGGGCAGAGCCACAACAACACCAACTTCAGCAATGGGCTCGATTCGATCGCGACCAACTATACCAACGGCGTCGAGTGTTTCAATCCGTCAAACGGCGGTCGCGCTCCGTGCAATGCGCCATCGGGCAGCGGAACGTTCGCCGAGCCGGTACGGCCGGTCGCCGCCCCGGTGCCCGGGGCGTCCTGGCAAGTCACGTACACGGGCAATCGAGGGTTTGAGAGAGAAATCGTTCCAGAGTTCACGACTCTCGCATTCTTGGATCGCTGGAACCCGACCGACAAGCTGAACACCGAGTTTGGCCTGCGTGGTGCAGTTTATCGATATCTGCTGGGCAATACGGCCGACGACGGCCAGAACTTTTGGTATACGGCCGGCCAGAACGAGTTTTGTTATAATCCGGTCACTTTGCGGCCGTACGCCAAGCCCGCACCGCCGGCGAGTGGATTGCCGTCAACCCTGTTCGTCGGTTTCGACTGTCCGGTCGACCTGTCGATCCGCGCGCATCCGGTTCAAACCGTGCACCCGGACGGGAAGAACGGCCACTTGCTCTTGAGCAATAGCTACGATCCAACGATGAACGATACTGCGTTAACCCCGCGGATCGGCGCAACCTATACGGTGAACAGCAACACCGTGGTTCGATTTTCCGCGGGCCGCTTCGCGCAACAGCCGCCGACATATCAAGTACAGTATCAAGCTAAGCAGAACAATTTGGCGTATATGCTCTTTCAGGCTTTCTGGCAGTACGGTTTCACGACGCCGCGCCACGACACAGCGGTGGAGTTCTCGAATAACTTCGACGCCTCATACGAGCATCGCTTCAGCGGCACGGACGCGTCGATCAAGTTGTCGCCATACCTCCGCTATGCAACGAATCAGATCTACAATATCACGCTTCCGTTCAGTGCAACCGGCGGCCTTAACAGCGGGACCGAACGCGTCGACGGGTTTGAGCTGCAGTTCACTAAAGGCGATTTTTCAAAAAATGGCCTGTCGCTTATACTTTCTTATACCTACACCAACTCGGCTGAGAGATGGAACGACTACGCCGGCACGTCGATCAATCCGATCGACCCGTTCAATCAAGACATCGCAAATTTTAACAGCTTAACGAAGGCGGGTGGCGGTGCCCGCTGCTACGAGAACGCTCAGCCGGACCTTCACTGCAAGCCCCTCCGAGGCGCGGGCAATAACGAACCAATTTCGAATCCGTACTACGCGATGAAATCGCAGCCATTGCTCGATCGCAACGGCTGGTACCCCGTCGGTCTCGCTTTCCCATATCTTTCGCCCAACGTCCTCAACGTTGTCGTCAATTATAAGCACGACAAGTTGGCGATCACGCCGGCGTTGACGCTCAATGAAGGCGTTCCATACGGAAATCCCGCCGATATCCTCGGGATCGACCCACGCACGTGCAAGAAAAACTCCCAGCTTATGCTTGGCGGCATCGCCGGGTCCAATCCCAACAAGGCCGACTACACGACGTGTTCGCTTGCGGACACGCAGAGCGGGACCTCGCCAGGCAGCCTATTCATTCCTAATCCCGCTACCGGCGTCTTCGACGCCTTCGGCGCCTTTGTGCAGCCGTCGCAGCTCAATCTAAGCCTATCGATGTCGTATTTCGTCACACCCAGCATCAAAGCCACGCTTTTACTGGCGAACCTGCTCAACGCATGCTTCGGAGGATCGCAGACGCCGTGGACCCGGCAGTATCCACCGAATTACTACACCTGCGGATACATCAGCAACCCCTACTACGTTTCTAACTTTTACAACGGAACGTCTCCTAACGACCGGGCCGCCAATGGCGTAACGCTCAATCCGACGTTCGCCCAGCCCTATATTCCGGGATGGGCCGACGAGAACGTCTACGTCCTCCCAGGCCCCTTCAACGCTTACCTGAATGTCGACGTTAGGATCTAAGCGATAGAGGAACACCCTTGCCCACGCCCTCTTTCTGTTGTGAGGCTGGCGTGTTATTTCGCGGGTCATTTAGTCTCCATTTAGCGCTGCCGAGCATGCTTCGATCGTGCGGAGCCGCTCAGTGCGAACCAGCACATATTTACGACCTTAATGGAGGCGATCATGAAACAGGTTCACATCACTAGCGCCGGCGGATGCGCGTAGGCGACGCCAGCTCCTCGAGAGTTTCGTAACGAGGGCGAGCAGGACCGCTGCCGCAAATCTTCCGGTGCGCAAGCGCTTCATCGCGTCGGCGCGATTTCGGATGGGCGAGAAAATGGATTCGATCGGATTGGTAGAGCGCAAATGAATCCAGCAGGCGTGCGGGAACCGGTAGTACGCGAACATGCGGTCGACGTCGTCGCGCAGGCACTTGGCCGCCTTGGAATAGCTACGTTCGTAGGACTTTGCGAGCTGTTCGAGTTTGCGGCGTGCTTCCGGCTCGCGCTCGGCGTACATGATCTCCGTGAGCGCTTTATGTGCCGCTGGCTGCAACTTCGTTGGCAGTTTCTCTTCTACGTTGCGCATCTTGTGGATCCAGCAGCGCTGCTCGGCAACGCGTGGCCACGCCTTTTGTGCGGCAGCCCACAGGCCATGCGCGCCGTCGGCAACCAGTAGCGCCGGCGCGCGCAGCCCACGCTTTGCCAGGTCGGCGAAGAGTTCTTCCCATGCGGCTTCGCTTTCACTCATGGCTTCAAAATCGCCAGCAGGTGCTTTCCCCTAGCGATCGGCACCCAGAACCACCAAGAACACACGGCGTTCGTCATCGGGCCCGGCGCCCAAGTAAACGCCGTCGGCCCAGATGAAGACCAGCTCCACGTTGTCGAGGCGGCGCGCATTCCAGGCGTCGAGCTCTTTGCACAGCAACTGATTCGTGCGCGTGATCGTCGCCGCCGAGAGCGGCGCATCGGCTCCCAAGAAACGCGCGCAGAGTCCCCTCAAAATCGCGGGTGGCAAGGCCGTCAAGCCACAGATCGGTGAGGCTGCGATCGACGTTCTCCAGCTTGCGCCGATGTTTGGGCAAAACCTCAGAGGCAAAGGGAACGCCGCGAACGCGCGGGCGGGCAATCGTGATCGGGCCACGATTGGAAGCAATACTGCGCGGTCGATCATGGCCATCGCGGTAGCCGGCCTGCGCGGGATCGGCGCGGCGCTCGTAACGCACGCGTTCAAGCGCATCGTCGACCTCGACTTCTAGGACGGCTTGGAACAGCTCGCTCACCTTCAAGCGACACAGCTCCTCGAGCACGTTTGCAATTGCCCGGCGGAGGGCTTGGCAAAGCGGAGCTTGGTGGGGTAGATTGTCTCACGGTTGGTGTACCTCCTAGATTTTAGCAATCCACGAGTTACACCGCCGTCTTTTCATTTCGGCGCTAGCGGCCCAGGGATTCCCCGCAAATGAAACGATCTTGCGGCGTTGCTCGTTACCGGCTGTGGCGGCTTGAGTCCCACCTCAACGGCAAGCCCGCTAGGCATAGCCGCGCCGCAGCGCGCCATGGGCGTACCTGGCATCGCCGGGTCACGCATCAACCGGGCCCATTGCCACCAATTTAAGGTTTATCCGAGGGATCCGAGCATAAAGGTAAACCAGCAACTTAAGCTTTCCAACTTAGTTTCGTTGGGTGATGCTTACGGCGGATGCGACACCTACGATGAGGATGCCAGTTGGAGGAGTTCGAGTGGCAGTACGATTCAGCCGCTGCATCGGGGCATGAAGGCGCTCTTTTCTGCCGTTAGGCCCGGGGTGTACCGCGTGCGCGCCGATTGGGACGGCCGGCATGGCCGAGATACGGTGACGGTAACCTTACCATAGACAACCCCGCGCTGTGGCGCTGCCGAGGTTCAAATTATCCAGGACTCCAAGTCGTAGCCACGCAGCCTTCAAGGGCCCCTGTTTTACGGGGCTCCTGATCGCGTTTTGCCAGCATACACCGATCGCATTTCGCGCTTGACCTCGTGACGACTCGCGTCGAATGGCGACCGTGCCGAATTCGCACCGCGCAAAGTGCCTTTTAAATAAAGACGATTTGGCGGCTTCAGCGGGATTCGAACGACTGCCCGGGGTTCGGTAATCGGTAAGTCCCGACCGCTTCCGATTCGTGTTATTCTGCAAGGCCTTTCGCCTTGCTGCGTTACTGTGGCTCGTTGGAGCGATCGTCCCCGGCTGTTAACGACGGCTTTGCGCTACGAGGCATTCGCAGCCGCAATGCAACCTACGCCGCCAAGCGAAGCGCCCTCGCGAACACGAACGCCCGTGCGGGCAACCGGCACCGATCGGCGACCCTTTATCGCTATAGGGCGAGCTTTGAGGACACGGGGCATTTCGAAGCGTTTCTGATCGTCTTGCAGCGGCGCGGACCGAGGCGGGGCCGCGATCGAAGCTGCGAGCCAAAGCCCCGTGATGCTCTACATTGCGCTGGGCAATGCAAATCGGAGGCCCCGCAAAACGAGGCCTCCCCTAATGAAATACGTTCCCTAGCGATAATTGCGCTTTTATCGGACTCTAGATTCTTAGTCATTGAATGTTTCGCTAAAGGATTTTTTGGAAATCTCGGCGCTGGCGCTCCCAGTCCAACCGCTACCCTTGAGTAGATAGGTTAGGTTCTTAATGGCCGGTTTGCAGGGAGAGCCAAAAAATTCATACTGATTCCACCTCCAAATCCTGCCACTAAATGTATATTTGCCTGAGCTGATCGTAAATGACTCGCGGAGCCCAAAGCCCTCGAAGTATCCACCCGATACTCCCCACCGCCCATGTGCCGTAAACGTGCCAGGGTATGGGCCGCTCGCCGTTCCGCTCACGCTGAACTTGACTCTTACCTGGTCGGGACTACCGCCGCCCTTGTGGCACGTCAGGTGAATGCTGCTTCCGGTGAAAACCTCCCCAGATAGCGGAGAGTCCAGACGATGCGACGTGGGTGAGGCAACCTTAACGGCGGGAATCTGAGCATCTAAAGTCCGACCGAGTGTTGGCGCAATCTGCGCCGCGTTCGAGCAGCCAGCCAGCGTGACGACGGCGCAAGCCAGGAGAAGGATGCGAGGTGCGTGGGATGGCCGGGATCGCGATTCCATATAACCTCCTTCGATATAGACGGATAGCCGGGCAATTTGAATTGCGGCGATAGGGCCGGCACGCCGCCGAGCTTATGCTCGGCTTGGTCCCGCAAATGAGAGGATGCCGCATAGTGCCTCACGGCATTAGCGTCGGCGCTCAGGCTAAATCGAGTCTAAATGGACGCGGGTAGGCACTGTTTTTTGGCGGTTCCCAGGTGAGGACCCTCGCGCACGCAAGCCAGAACCCGCGACACTTCAACCCCGCACCGTCGCCTCGAGTGAATAAACTCCGGGAAATAGGGATCGAAATGGCCGAGTGGCCCTCGCCCAGCGACGCGGCTCCGGTCGAAGCCCGAGGCGTGCTCCATTGCTGGATAGGCGTCGACGGGATACTCGAATGCTCGATGCTTTGCGTCCCGACCGAGGAGAGTTGCGACGCCTGCGATGTTGTCGAGCAGATTCGCGCGACCATCGAGATGCTCTCGCCGATGGCTGCGGCGCGCTGCTTGACGCCAACCCGTCAAAGGGCTTAACAAGCGGGGCTTTGGTCTCAATGCTTGCGGTGCCGCAGCGCGATATTATGACAGAGGAATCTTTCTCTGGTTCCGTGCGGGAGGCGCGACTTGAAACCGGTACTACGCTGCCCACTTCTTATAGGTGCGCTCGTGCTTGGTGCGTGCGGAGGGGAGGGCGTGGGAGCGTCGGGAGTCTCGACGATGCCGTCAACGCTTCCGGTCGTTCCCACCGTGCGGCACGTTTCTACAGCGAGGCAACTCTGGGGCAACAAGAACCTCTACGTGACCTCGGCTTCGCCATATTTCTTCAATGAATACCGTCTCCCGTTGCACAACGGCGAGGAGGCTACGCTAACGGAAACGGGCGTAAACGAGCCGGTTCCAATCGCCGACGATGGTCGCGATCTTTACGTTGGGAGCTTTGACGACGGAACGATCTTCACGTATTCGTTGCCGCTCGCATCGAATCTGCCGCCGCAGAACGTTGGCTTCCCGGCTACCGTCTCCAAGGAACCGTACATTGCCCCGTTTAGTGGACTGCATTCGGCCGAGCCCCCTGGCCGCCTTGCGCCGAACGAGGGACTTCCCTCGGGTCTCGGCGAGCCGTCGGGCTTGGCCATAAGCGGTGGCTACCTTTATGTGGCTGGCGAGGGGACTTGGGGGAATGAAGTTCTCGAGTACCGTTTGCCGTTTGTGTCAGGTGAGAAGCCGTCCGGTTCGGTCACGGGTTTCTCGGCGATCGATTTCCTAGGTATAGCGGCGCGGAACCACACGCTCTATATCGCGTCGACCACGGCCGGCACGGTCGGCGCGTATCATTTACCGCTAAGGAAGGGTGAGACGCCGACCTACACGATCCCGACCATTTCGCAGACCGACGGCGCCGTCGGTGTCGCCGTGGACGGCGACGGCAGCCATTTATACGTGTCGTTGCTTAGGTCGTATTCGACCGGCGACGTCTACGCATATCGGCTTCCCTACCGAGACGGTGAATCGCCTAAGACGCTGGACGTCATTTCGGAGACCGGCGGTGAACCACCGTACGGCATCACCGTCAGCGAGAATCATCTCTTTGTCGGCGCCGAGACCGTGATAGTTTCGTACCGATTGCCGCTCACTTCAAGAACGGTGCCGGAAGCTATGGTGCCGTTTCCCCGAGGTGACGCCTCCGACGTGGCCGCAGGCGAGTAGCTTCTATAAATATCCCTGCGGCTACCCGACTAAGACGATCGAGTATTCCCCGCTGGCTATCCCAGTGCGCTAGCCGTCAGCCGTGCACCTAAATAGCCTTCGCGGCGCACCGCCTCACACACGCCGCCATGGGTTTACGATGTTTTTGTCATTAAAGAAAGGATCGCCACCGTGCTGATCTCACGTTTTAAGCACATCGTCGGCATCGCCGCAACGATCGCCTTGCTAACTGACTGTGCGGGCGGATCATCGACGCAGCCCCCGTTCCAGCAGAATCCGTCCCACACCGGAAAACCCTCCACACCGTCGTGCCCTTGTATCTATGTGGCGAACGAAGGGCCCGGAGGCGATAGCAGCGTGACCGTCTATTCGGCGGATGCGACGGGTGACGCCAAACCAATTCAGATCGTTAGCGGCTCTAACACCGGATTAAGCGCCTCGCGGGATATCGCCGTGGGCGCCGACGGCAAGATGTACGTCGCGAATGCCACGGGCGGCGGTTCCCCAAGCCATGGCTCTGTGACGGTCTACGCGGCGGGCGCGACCGGCAACGTCGCACCAACGCAGACCATTAGCGGCCCCAATACCCGCTTAAACGACCCGCTCGGCATCGCCTTAGATCCGGTAAATGGGGACGTGTACGTGGAGAGCGAAGGTTGTGGCTCTCCTTACTTCTATTGTATCGAGATCTTTGCTTCAGGAGCGGATGGCAACATCGCGCCGATCGGCATCATTCGAGGAAAAAAGACCGAGCTTAGCAATTCGACGGGCGTCTCATTAGACGCAACCGGTAATCTCTACGTCGCGAACTATGCTGGCGTCGGCTATAAGGATCGGGGCACCGTGACCGTCTATGCTGCTCGCAGCGTGGGCAACGTCGCACCGATGCAGAGCATCTCCGGCTCAAATACAGGGCTGTATCAGCCTGAAACCGTCGCATTAGGCACTCGTGGCAACATTTACGTTCCTAACGGGAGCGGCGGCCCGAGCAATGCGGGCAGCGTGACAGTCTATGATCCCGGTGCGAACGGCAATGCCGCGCCGATCCGAACCGTTGAGGGCACGAGAACGAAACTGGATGAGCCCATCGGCGTCGCTCTGGATGGCAGCAACAATATATACGCGACGAACTACGAAAGCAGCACGGTGACGGTGTACGCTGCGGGCGCAAACGGCCACGTCAGGCCGATAAACAAGATAAAAGGCAGGGGAACCGGGTTGAGTTACCCTACCGGAGTCGCCATCCGTTAGATCGCTTCCCGGCCGCTTTGCCGAGAGGCGGCTGCGCTTTACTCTTCGGTAGCAGCGCTCCGCCTGCCGAAAGCTTTTGCTACTGGCGGATGGCCGTGCCGACGAGGTACGTGTTGTTGCTCGAGATCATGCTAAACTCGTTGTTGCCTTTCGCGACTTGGATGTTGAAGCTGTTAATGCAGCCGGCGCCGCAGGAAAGGATTGCATTACCGCTGCCGTTTCTCGCAACGGAAAGCAGCTGCAGCGTTTGCGGCGTATTGAGACGGCCGCAGCTGCTATAATCCGATTCTGCCCCGACTCCCGTACCGGACGCGCTCAGCGTTACGACCAGGTATATGGTTACGTTTGGGCTCGAAGAGCAGTAGTACACTGGTCCCTTGCCACCGATTGTCACAACCCAGGTTCCCGCCATAACGGACGTCGAGTGTGCCGGTACAACCGTGCTCTGGGCCGTACTCGACATCGGCGCGTATGGGGACTGCGCGAGTCCCGCGGTGCACGCGCCCAGCGCGGCACCCGAGATGACGGCCGACGCCTTGAAGAGTATTCCCGTGAGCGACCAGTTGTGTTTGAGATGACGCAACATCATCTTCTCCTTTCACAGAAGGTCGAGTGGATTCGACGCAAACCGGCTTTATGCTGTTAGCCCCCGTACGGGTGCGTGGGCTGTCGGTGCGCCGATCTTACTGCCGACGGGCCAGGCGATGGCGTACTGTGACGAGCTCCAAAATCCAACAAACTATCCGTTGGTACGCATCACAAACGCCGCGAGCGGTCATGTCTACTTCGCCCGGACGCACGACCACAGCACGATGCCACCGGCTCGCTCCACGCCACCTGGAGCCGGCAATGCGCTGTGCTCCCCGGCGAATTGCCCGATCAGAGGCAGCGATCAGCGTAATACCGCGCTACATCACTTAACAAAATAGAAGAAAGCGACCTTCAGAGCAGCAAACTCCGACCTAAAACTCCGGTCAGTTGATCCTGCGCTGCCAAGGCGGCATCGCGCGCGATGCCGCTTAACGGACGAAGGCTATCGGACACGTCTCACGCCAGATCGCGGGCGGCGCGAACGTTCCATATCGCAAGAAAGCGCCCGATTTTGCCGGTGTCCTGCGCCGCCTCGCCGAAGATTCCAGTCGCGAGGTATCGCAATGCCTGTGGAAGGACGGCTTCCAGAAGTCCATTCACATTTTCAAAGTCATCGTGCTCCGGGCTGTCCTTGAGCGGACTAAGGTTCATCTCGGTGTCGATCTGAAGTAGAGCTAGCGCCAGATCGTGATTGATGTGAGCGTTCATTCCCGCTAGAGCAAACTGAATGCGATCGATCCCGTCGGTAAAGCGCGACTCGAATAGCGCTTTCCAGGAGTCGGGAACACTGGCTGAGTGCTGCAGCCAATCGGCGATGGCGTTGAAATAGAGTTGAGCGAAGACGACATCGAGGCGAGTGAGCCAGAGGGGGTCCTCCCAGCCACCTGGGGGAGGCTGCCCGTCCACCTGTTGCGTTACATTCAGGTAGAGCAGGTTGAACCATTTGAGACCGTCGTTGCTCGGAAGTGCGTCGTTGATTGCCTCCATCCTCGCCATCACGTCCGCAATCGTAATCGCGCCAGGTCCGCCTATGATTTGAAGCAACTCTTGGTCAACTGAACAGAGGTTCATCGAGCCATCCTTCGGAGCAAGTGATCTTCGAATGTTGTTCTAGATTCTACGGGGACTCCTAGAGGGTTCGGCTGATCGCAACGAGCAATTTCAGCTGCTCTCGGCTAGCCTGGCGCCCCGACCGGGCGCGCTTTCTTAGGAGGTGCCTCATGCGATCTCGGCTCGGTTTACTCGTTGGTGCGCTCGTCGTTCCCTTCGTCGCAGCCTGCGCGTTTCAGTCGGCGACGACGCCTCCGCAAGCGCCGGGGAGCGCGCTCGTGCAGTCGGTCCGAGCGGACGTCCGATTCGGCTTGACTCCCAAGCAGATCGAGTCAGCCGATGCGCGACGCGGCAACGGATACCTGCATCGGACCAGACGCAAGGCGACCCTATTCGTTTCGGACATCGACGCCGACGCCATCCGCCTCTTCCCGGCGAACAAGTCCAATCCGAAGCAAAAAGGCACCATTACCACCGGCATCAATTTGCCGGTCAACGTCGCAGTGGATCTCCAGGGCATGCTCTACGTCGCCAATAACGGGAACAGCACCGTTACCGAGTACCCCTTCGGCACGACGAGCCCGAGCGTGACGCTGAGCGGAACGCAGCTCATCTATCCCAACGGCATCGCCGTCGACAACAACGATACGGTGTATGTGACGAGCGGCGCGACCGCGGGGTTGTGTTACGTGCTGGTCTATCCGAAAGGCGCTTCGACACCGAGCGAACAGATCAATGGATTCGATCTCCCCGTAGGCCTCGCGATCGACAAGCGCGGCAACCTCTACGTCGGCGACGCGCTTCAAAATGCCGTTTGGAAAGTACGCAAGGGTTCGACGACGCCGAGTAAGCTCAACCTGAAGGGTTTGGACGATCCGACCGGCCTCGCGATCGATCCAAGCAATAATCTTTGGGTAGCCAACAACGAGAACAATACCGTGCTCGGCTTCCATCTGGGCGACACTTCGGCGTTTGTCACGATCACGAGCGGCCTGTCCGGGCCATACTCGATCGCATCCGAGAGAAGCGGAACGCTCTTCGTGGGCAACAGCCTGCACTATCCAGGAGACGTCGCGGGTTATAAGAGCGGCTCGACGACGCCATTCGAATCGATCAGCGTTGGGAACCCAGCGGGGCTCGCGGTATACCCCAAACCCAAGGACTAATGCCGGATCGGAGGCGCTCGTTTCGTCGTGCGCTCTCCGGAGGGATAACGCGCCGAACGCGTCGTAGATAACAGTCCGTGGCAATGTCCCGGGTTGGGTTCGCGCATGCGAGTGAAGCTGAGTTGGCGCGCCTGTTCGATTTCTATCGAATACCCTGGGAGTACGAACCGCGCAGCTTCCCGATCGCCTGGAGCGAAACAGGCCGCCCGATCGAGTTTTTCACGCCGGATTTTTATCTTCCCGAATACGACCTTTACATCGAGGTCACGGTCGCCAAACCGGTCCGCAACAGTCGCAAGAACCGCAAACTTCGATTGATGCGCTCACATCATCCGCGCGTCAACGTGAAGCTCTTCACCCGTCGCGACGTCGAGCGCGTCTTCTCCCGCCTGAAGCGGGCCTCGTGATCGGCGACCCGCTCTTCGATGCGGAATCGATCGCGGGCCGCGTCGCCGCCATCGGGGCGGCGATTTCTGAGGACTATTCGGGTAAAACGCCCCTCATGATCGGACTGCTGACGGCAGCCGCGACCTTCCTTGCCGACCTGGCGAGGGCGGTCACCATTCCCTGCCACCTGGATTTCATCGCGGTCAACAAGTATGGCGACGGTGACGGCATCGTCTTGGAAAAGGACGTTGGGATCCCGGTAGAAGGCCGCCACGTCATCCTGGTGGACGATACCGTCGATACCGGCCTCACGCTGCAGTACGTGGTCAAGACCCTGCTCGAGCGCGGGCCTGCTTCGCTTGCCGTCTGCACGCTCCTCGACCGCCCACACAGGAGAATCGCAGACGTTGAAATCAAGTACAGGGCCTTCGAGGTCCCCGACGTCTTCGTCGTGGGGTACGGGCTCGATTATCTAGGGCGCTATCGGGAGTTGCCTGCTTTGTATGCACACGGAACGTGGCCCGCATGACGGGCCGATATCTCGTCGCTGCCGCTTTGACCGCGGTGGTCTTCGCGTTTGCGCCGGTGATGAAGCCACTTGCGGCCTCGGCGCTCGAGTTGCGCTCGATCGAACAGGCAGCGGCCAACTACCGTAGCCCCAACGGGCATCTCGAAGACATGTTCCGTGCCGCCCTGCTCGATACGAGCCGGCTGGCTCAGTACGCGCCCGACGGGACGGCGTATATCATCACCGGAGATATTCCGGCCGAGTGGCTGCGCGATGCCAGCGCACAAGCGCGTCCCTACCTTTTCTTTGCGAAGGACGATCCCGACGTGCGCGCCCTGCTGCGTGCGATCATCGCTCGCATGGTGAAGTACCTGCAGGTCGATCCCTACGCGAATGCTTACACGCTCGACTATCGCGTATGGGAGCAGAAGTTCGAGCTCGACTCGCTCGCCTACCCGACCGCCCTGGCATGGAGCTACTGGAAGACCACGGGCGACGCATCAATCTTTACCGGCACCTTCTCGTCAATGCTCGACGGCGTCCTCGCCACGATGGAGCGCGAGCAGAACCACCCGCGCGACTCTCGTTACACGCATAAGGAGCTGCCCAACAACGGGACGGGCAATTCGGTCGGCTACACCGGCATGATCTGGACGGGCTTCCGGCCTTCGGACGACGCTTGCGAGTACAATTTCTTGATACCGTCGGAGATGTTCGCGGTCGTCGCGCTCGGCGACATGGCCGACATCGAGCTCAACGTCTACCACAACGTCGTCAAGGCCCGCGAGGCCAAGGCGCTACGCGACGAGGTGCAACGCGGAATCCAAACCTACGGTCTAGTGCTGGTACCGAAGTACGGCTATATCTACGCTTACGAAGTCGACGGCCTCGGTCACGCGATTCTCACCGACGATGCGAACATCCCGAGCTTGCTGGCCGCGCCGTACTTTGGATACACGGCGGCTAACGATCGTTATTACGAGAATACTCGCCGGTTCTTGCTCTCGCAGGACAACCCATCGTTTTATCAGGGGCACGTCGCGCGCGGCATCGGCAGCTATCACACGCCCGAACACTATGTATGGCCGCTCGCGCTGATCGTCGAAGGAATGACCGCCACGACCGGTTCCGAGAAGCAGGATGTGCTCGGCCAGCTGCTCGCGAGCGACCCCGGCGATCATCTGCTTCACGAATCCTTCAATCCCGACAATCCTTCGCAGTATACGCGCCGAAGCTTTGGCTGGCCGAATGCGTTGTTTTCCGAGTTCGTCATGACGCAGTTCGAAGGCGTCTCCGAGATCCCGATGGGGGATACGGCCGACCTCGAGTTCAATACCGAGTAGGGAGGCTAGGGATGATGCGAAACTGCGTAACGGTGCTCGTGCTGGGCGCCGCGCTGGCGACACTCTCGCTTGCGTGCGGATGTGCCCTGCGCAACTCGACCTTCACGCCTCCGGTGCAATCAACCCAAAACTTCGACGCAGCGAATGCGGCGTCCGCGAAAGACCTGTACGTAACCGACAAGACCGCGGTCGACGTCCTCGCCAACGGAAGCTGGAAAAAGATCGGTAAGATCGCTAAGGGAACCCACCCATGGGGCGACTGGGTCGACAAGGAAGGCAACCTCTACGTCACCAGCGTGATCGACAGCCACGTGGGTATCTCGGAGTACAAGCCCGGCAAGACCAAACCGACGTTTACGTATTCCAACGGCATGAAGGCGCCGGTAAGCATATCCACAGACGCGCAGAGCCACGTCTACGAGGCCGACTACCAAGGTTTCGTAATCGAATACGCGCAGCGGCAGCATCGCGTCGTCAACAAATGCGTGCTGACCGCCGGCGATTTCGTGACGGGCGTCGCCGTCAATGCGAGCGGCGCGGTATTCGTCGACTACACCACGGGTTTGGTAGAGGGCGGCATCGTCGAGTATCCGACCGGTCTGCACGGCTGTCATCAAACCAAACTCAAGCCCAAGCTCGCCTATCCGTACGGGATCGTCGTCGACGCGCAGGGCAATCTTGTGGTCGCCGACTCGGAAGTCGGGAAGGTATATATCATCGCCCCGCCGTTCGACAAGATCACCAAAACGTGGGGGACGACCTTTTACGAACCCGTCCATCTGACCATCGACACCCCGAACTTGCGGGCGTTCGTGACTGAGATCGGTAAGGACGTAAAGGTCGTCGGTTATCCGGGCGGCAAGACCTTTGAGACGTTGGATTCGTCGCACGGTCTTAACACGCCGTACGGCGCGGTCGACGGAGCGAACTTCGTTCCTTGATCCGTGGGCGCTAGAGCAGATGTAATCGTCGGGCTGCAATGGGGCGACGAGGGCAAGGGCCGGATCGTCGATCTCTTTGCAGCCGACTACGACGTCGTGGCGCGATTTGGCGGCGGAGATAACGCCGGGCATTCGATTGTGGTCGGCGAGCGAGAGCTGGCGCTTCGGATCGTTCCGTCGGGCGTCATGCATCCCAACATCGAGTTGTTCGTCGGCGGCGGGACGGTCATCAATCTGCAAACGCTCGCTGAAGAACTCGATGCGTTGGCTGCCATCGGCGTCGACACGTCACGCGTGAAGATCTCCGACCGCGCGCACGTCGTCTTTCCGCACCACATCGAGCGGGACAAGGCAAGCGAGGCCGCTCGCCCGCGCGCGATCGGAACGACCGGACGTGGGATTGGACCGGCATACGTCGATCGCGTCGCGCGGACCGGCATCCCTTTCGGCGATCTGCTGCAGTCGGACGCTGTGGGCACGATGCGGCGAGACGCGCAGCGGTTGGCGACGCACGTCGTCGACGGCGTAGCTTACCTTCACGAGCGGTTTGCGCAAGGCAAGCGCGTGCTGCTGGAGGGCGCGCAGGGGTCGCTGCTCGACGTCGGATATGGCACGTATCCTTTCGTAACGAGCTCGCATACGATCGCGGGCAGCGCGTGCACGGGCCTCGGCATCGGTCCGGGAGCGATCGGGCGCGTGATCGGCGTGCTCAAAGCGTATTGCACGCGCGTCGGTGCCGGCCCGCTCCCGTCGGAGCTGCACGACGAGCGCGGCGAGCGGCTGCGCCGTCAAGGCGGCGAGTTCGGCACCGTCACGGGTAGGCCGCGTCGCTGTGGTTGGCTCGACGGCGTCGCCGCGCGCTATGCGGTCGCCCTCAACGGCTTGACGAGTGCCGTTATTACGAAGCTCGACGTGCTGACCGGCTTCGAACGCCTCGGAATCGTCACGGGATATCGCCGCAACGGCAAGCCGGTAGAGTTTGCAGATGCCGGTAAGACTGGGCTGGAGATCGAGATCGAGGAGTTGCCGGGCTGGAGCGAACCGATCCAGCAATGCCGTCGCATCGGCGATCTGCCCGCGGCCGCGCGTTCGTACGTCGAGCGAGTTCGCGCGTTGCTGGGCGTTCCGATCGAGCTCGTCTCCGTAGGACGAGAACGCAGCGAGCTGGCTCGCTGAGGCGTGCCGGCGGGAGTTCACTCCAATATGCCGGCCCGGTTCGATTTTCGCCTAGCGCCGCTGCTCGACCATCGTAAGCGAGTCGAAGAAGCGAAGCAGCGCGAGTTTGCCGCATGCCGGCGCGCCCTTGACGAATGCAGGCGCGAGATCGAGCGGCTTGGCGGGCAGCGCCGCAGGTCCATGGAGCAGCTCGGCAGCTCTGCGGGAACGCAGTCCGCGGCGGAGCTCCGGTTGCGCGACGCGCACCTTCGTCGCGTCACGCTCGCGATAAGCGACGAGCGGCGCCGGCAGGGCGAGCTTTCCGCCGTCTACGAGCGTGCGCGTGACGAACTGATCGCCGCGAGCCGGGAGCGGGGCGTCGTCGAAAAGCTCAAAGAGCGGCGTCTTCGCGCATTTGAGGCCGAAGCCGCACGATGCGAAGAGCTCGAGCTCGACGAGGCCAACGCCCGTCGCCGCCAGAAGTGCCGCGCGTGATCGCGCTCACACGCCCCAACGGTCAGCCGGTCATGCTGAACTGCGATCTCATCGAGTCGATCGAAAAAGATGGCCCTTCGATGGAGCTTGGGACAGGCGAGACGATCGTTACGCTCACGACCGGGAACGTCGTCGTCGTGTGCGAGCCGCTAGAGGAGATCGAGCGAAGAGTCGTCGCGTTCAAGCGCAAGATCTACGCGGCGCAAGAGCACCGCGAGTAGCTCGTCGTGCCGTCGAGTTTCTGGCCTCTCTACGTCGAGAAGCTCGCGATCGTGGCGCTCGTCCTCGCCGCGCTTTATTTGGCCGCGCGACGGCTGCGTCAAACGAGGCTGTTCGCCCGTTCTGGACGGTTGGTGAACGTGCTGGAGTCCACGATGCTTTCCCAGCACGCCGCGCTGCACGTCGTGAGCGTCGGCTCGCGCTGTTTTCTGATCGGGAGCGCCGCAGGCGGCGTCACCCGGCTAGCAGAGCTCGCTGAGCTGGAGGCTAGCGTCGAGTCATCCTTCGACAAGCTCAGGATGACAAGGTAGAGGGTGCAAGATGACAAGGTGGGGGCTAGACGTTGAAGTAGCGGAACTGGCCGACCTTGTTGCCTGCGGTTTCGACGAAATAGATTTGGCTGTCGAGTCCTAGCGTGAGCGCCGTCGGTTCGGAGTTCGCGGTCGGCACCGGATAAAAAACGACGCGGTGTCCGCGCGTGAAGAACTGACCGATCCGGTTCTTGGCCGTGTCCGTGAAATAGAAGTTTCCGTCCACGCCTTGGACGAGGGAGTTGGGGGTCATCGCTCCGTTGAGCGGATACTCTGCGAGCAAAACTCCGGCGGTAGACATTACTCCAAGCATTTTCCGCTTTTGCTCGGTGAACCAGAGGGCATTATCGTTACCGGGGGCGATTCCGGCCGGACCCGAGCCCTTCGCCAATTTGTACTCGTTCAGCGGGCTGCCGCTGATCGGAAGGCGCCCAATGCTGTCGGTGCCCGGCTCGGTGAAATAGAGCGCGCCGTCGGAACCATTCGTGATGGTGAGCGGTTGCGCGTTCCCGGTCAAGTGGTATTGCGTGAACCTGACGTGCGGCTTGACCCGAAGTTGTTGCACGCGCCAAATCGAGTTTGTTCCGGGATCGGTCAACCACATGTTCCCGTCGGAACCGAGCGCGATTCCAATCGGCTTTGCGGCGGGATCGGGGAGCGTGTACTCGACGTACGGCGGTCCGGAGACGGTAATCTGCGCGACGCCGTGGCGGTTGGCTTCGGTGAACCAAAGGTTGAGATTGGGGCCCGGACCCGAAGCGATGCCGGTCGGACCGGCGTCGGCCGACGGCGTAACGCTCTCGGAGATTTTGCCGCCGCCACCGAGCCGTCCGACCTTGCTGGGACGGTTTTCGGTGATCCAAAGGAAACCGTCGGCTCCCAACCCGATGCCCAGCGGCCGGCTCGACGCGGTCGGAATCGGGTATTGGGCCGTGACTCCGGGGGTCGGGGTCGGACCGGGGGTTGGCGTACCGCTCGTAACCACTGAGTATGAGTTGCCGCATGCAGCTAGAAAGGCGGCGGCAAGTAATGCAAGCGCAACGCGGATCGTCGCCAACAAATGCTTCTCCTTGGGATCGTTGGGGATTAAGTCAGCCTCCCTTATTGGCAGACGGTTTCGGCTTTCCCCCAGCCTACGCGGCGGCCGCGGCTTCGAGGCCCGGCTTTTAATCCTAAATAATTAGTTGACAAGGCTACAGGGGCGGAGTATTATGCAACTAAATCTTTAGTAGAACCGAAGGAGGCACCCATGACTCGCATGCCCGACCTAACGACCTCGGACCTCGCGCTGACCGCCCGGACCCGAGTAAGAATGCCCGAAAGCTTTGCTCCAGCGCGGGTATTCCCGGGCTGGGGACCGGGCCTGGGGCGCTAAGGATGGCGCGCCGGCGATCCAACACCCTCACTGAAGCCGAGCTTCGGTTGATGGAGGTTCTGTGGCAGCTTCGGGAAGCGACGGTCGCCGACGTAACGTCCGCGCTGCCGCCCCCGCCGCTCGCTTACAACAGCGTTCTGACGACGATGCGGATTCTCGAGCGAAAGGGGTACGTCGCTCACGCCGAGGCGGGACGTGCCTTCGTCTACCGGCCGCTCGTCGCGCGCGAGGAAGCAGCCGGGCACGCCGTCGGGCACGTGCTTTCAAAATTCTTTGACAACAGCGCAGGCACGCTTGCGCTACGCTTGATCGAGACCGAACGTCCCTCAAACGATGAGCTGCAACGTCTGAAAGCCCTGATCGAACAGTACGAGGAACCGCAAAGTGAGTGAGTTGTATCAAGGCTTTATAACGTTCGCGAGCGCCCTCGCGGCAATCGCGATCAACGCGCTCTGGCAGGACGCGCTCCTCGTGCTCTGCGTCTGGCTGCTGCTGCGCGCGTGGCCGAGGCTCAATGCGGCCACCCGCTACACTGTCTGGAGCGCGACGCTCGCGGCCGCCATCATCGTGCCGGTTGCAACGACGCTCGCCTTCTTTACGCCGTCACAGCCGATTGCGACGACGCACGTTGCCGCGACCGCGTCCCTGCGCAGCGCTTACGCGCACGTCACCTCCGCGCCGCGGCGAGAGGTTCGCGGCGCGGCAACGCCCGCGTCGTCGCAGGAGACTCCTCGCTTGCCCGGACGAGTGCACGTCACAGTACCGGTGCCGGCGGCTTTGGGGATTTTTGCGCTCTGGCTCGTTCTTGCCGGATACGCGCTGGTAAGGCTCGCAATCGGCCTGCGGCGGCTCGAACAGCTCAAGCGCGACGCGCTCCCGCTTCCGATCGCGTACCGCGATGCGATGCCTCAATGGTTGCGTGCGAATAAGGGCGCGCGCGACGTGCGGCTTTGCGTTAGCGATGATACCGACGTGCCGGTTGCGGTCGGGCTCTTTGACGCGATGATTTTGATACCGCACTCGCTGCTGGACCGGCTCTCCGAACCGGAAGTCGATCAGATCTGTTTGCACGAGCTCGCACACTTGCGGCGCGCCGACGATTGGACCAACGGTCTGCAGCGCCTCATCAACGCGCTGCTTGGATGGAATCCCGCAGCACAGTTCGTCGGACAGCAGCTCGACCTCGAGCGCGAGGTCGCCTGCGACGACTGGGTCCTCTCGTTCGTCGGCCGGGTGCGGCCGTATGCGCTCTGCCTTACGAAAATGGCGGAGAGCGCGTCGTGGCCACGGCATGCAATCCCGGCGCCAGGCGTCTTCGCCACTCGCAAACATATTTCGCTGCGCATCGAGCGACTGCTCGGCGCCGGCCGAAACATCGCGACGAACCTTGCGATTGGGCCGGCCGCGGCGGCAGTCGCCGTGGTCGGCGCGATCGCTGCGGTGATCGCGGTTGTGGCACCTTCGATCGCCGCGCCCTGCGTCGGCCCGGTTACGGTCGCTTCGACGGCTCAAAGCGTAGCCGCGCCGGTTCCCTCGTTAAAGCCGAAGATCATCTATCTGCCGGCGCCGCAGGTCGCGGCCCCCGCGCATCCGGCCGTGCCCAAAAAGCAGGTCGTCGTGGTCGAGAAGCAGGTAATCGTGCCCGAAACACACGTGAACGTGCCCGAAACGCGCGGGAACGTGCCCGCGACGCATCTGACCGTGCCCGGGACACGGCTCACGATTCCGAAAATGACGATTCACACGCCGGGTATCGACTCGGTTCGGCTTAGCCACGAGATCTCTCAGGAGATCGATGGCATGAATGTCGCGAATGCCGCCGCGAAGGGCGCTTATAGCAAAGCCATCTCGCAGGCGCTCTCATCGGGCATTGCTCAATCGTCCAGCGACGGCGGACGTAACTGCAGCGGGTGCGATTATCGCCGCGTCGACTGGTCGGGACGCGACTTGCGCGGCGTCAACTACGAAGGCGTCGATCTCACTGGGGCGCACCTCGTTGGCACAAACTTCTCCGGCGGCAACTTCAACGGCGTCGATTTCAGCAAAGCGGATCTGCGCAACGCTTCGTTTCGAAACGCCCATTTGATCGGGTGCGACTTTACGGATGCCGACCTTAGCGGCGCCGATTTCAAAGGGGCGCGCATCAATGGCTGTCAGTTCACTCGCGCGCGGCTGACCTCGGCCGAGATGCGCGATGTTTTGAATACTTGTAACGGATGCGATTTCAGCCACGCCAACATGAGCGGGCTAGACCTTTCGAACGTGCGCGCGAACGGCGACGACTTCTCGCAGGCGGATCTTCGCGGCGTGAACTTCGCCGGCGCGCAGCTCACCGGAATGGATTTCAGCAAGGCGCGCCTGGACGGCGCAAATTTCGTGGGAGCGACGCTCAGCGGGTGCGACTTGGGCGGCGTGGACCTCACGCACGTCGACCTTTCGAGGACGAAACTGATCGGCATGGATCTTCCGAACGAACGAAACCCCAAACGATAAGCTAGCGGCGCGCAGTGGGTAGCGCGCTCGCAAGAACCGACCTTTAAAAACGCTTAAAAACGCCTCGCGGTTGGGAGGCCTGGTTTCCTGCGCCCAATCGCCGCCCGAAAGTGGAGGAAAGGGAATGATGATATCGCTGATACTGGCCGTGATCGCCGGGCTCCCGACAAACTGCACGGGATGTTCCTTCGCAGGCCGCGACTTGCATGGCACCGATCTTGCCGGCGCATCGTACGTCGGTGTCGATTTCGCGCGTACGGACCTGCGCGATGCGAACTTGCAGGGTGCGAAGCTGGTCGGAGTCGATTTTCGCGATGCCGACCTGCGCGGCGCGGACCTGCGCAATGCGAATCTTACCGGCGCGGAGTTTTCGGGCGCGCGGATGCATGGTGTCCGTTTTGGATCCACCAACTTGACGGGCGCCGATCTTCGCGACGCCACGAATGGCCTTGACGACGCCGATCTTCGCGGGCTGCTGTGGCAATGCGTCGGTTGCGACGTGCGCGGCGCGTCGCTTGGAGGGCGCGACCTCTCCGGTATCTCGATCCTCGGAAGCGATCTGCGCGACGCAAACGCTCGCGGCACGCGCTTGGCGGGCGCCGACCTCGAAGGCGTAGATTTCGTCAACGCGGATCTGCGAGGGGCCGATCTGCGAGACTCGCGGCTCTGTTCGCGAAACGAAGACGGGCGAGTCGGCTGCGCCGATTTTCACGGCGCCAAGTTACAGGGTGCCAATCTGCGCGGAGCGTTGGTCTGCACTGGCCGCGAGCCGCGCAGCTGTGACCCGATCGACGCCGCGATGCTTCGGCGGATCAGCGGCTCCAGCTTGGACGGCGCAATCCTCTGATGCGCTCCCGAGTTTGCACGCTGCTCTGCGCGGCTGCAATCGCGGCCACGACGGCACGCGTCCTGGCCTATCCTGCAGTTGCCGTTCCGAAATCGGCCGATCCGTCGCTTGACCCCAACGCGGTGGCAACCGATTGGGCGCAGGCCGGCAGCGTGCAGCTCGGCTGGGATGCGGTTCACTCGCGTCCGGCGAGCGAACCGACCAAGGCCTGGATCACGACCGACGGCCAAGCGCTCTATCTGCGCTTCGACGTGACGCAGCGCGAACCGGTCACTGCGGTACAGCACACCAACGATGTGGGCCAAGGAAGCGACGACGCCGTCTGGGTAGACTTGTGGCCCAACGGCATCAGCGGTTACTTTTATCAGTTCTACGCCACGCCGAACGGCACGCATTACGAGTACTCTTCCGAGAACACCGGCTATTCGCCGAACTGGGAGTCGCAAGGATCTGCGCATAATGGCGGCTACACGGTTACGATGCGAATTCCGCTCGACGTGATCCGCAACGCACATGGCGGCGTGTGGAAAGCGCAGTTCGTGCGTTACGTGCGCGCTACGGGCGAACAACAAGTCTGGTCTTACAACGCAGTTCAGATGCAGCCCGACAGCTACGGGAACGCCGACTACGCCCACGCCGGCAGCATCACGGTACCGCAGCTGAGCGTCGGCTTCGCTCGTCCGAAGCCGCGCGCCGCACTTTACGCGCTCGGCGAGGCGGCGAGCAAGACGATCGGCGGTTCGACCTCCCGCGTCGGCGCCGATCTCTCGATCCCGATAACGCCGACTGCGTCATTCTATTCGACCTTCCATCCCGATTATTCGAACGTCGAGCTCGATCAGCAGTCGATCGCGCCGACTGTCTTCCAGCGATACTACAACGAGGTGCGGCCGTTCTTTACACAAGCCGCGAGCTTCTACAATCAGTTCAACTGCAACGCCTGTCAGAACATTCAATCGCTCTATACCCCTGCAATTCCGACGCCGGCGCAAGGGTACGCAGTCGAAGGGAAGCAGGGTCCGATCGGCTTTGCGTCATTCGATGCGATCGGCGACCAGCGTAACGATTTTGCAAGCGCGGTCAACTACACGTCGCCGGGTACGAATTGGTTCTCGAGCGTTCAGCACGTTTCCGTGAGCATGCCGGGGTTCGTCGATAGCACCACCGAGACCGGCGTCGCGTATTCCGATCTCAAACATTTCAACGCGTACATGAACTACGGCGACAACTCGGGCACGAACGTCCTCGCACCCGACAAGAGTCAGTATTATGAGTTCGGCGTCGGCTGGTCGAACCAAACGTTTGGATTCTTCGGTGCGACGCGAAAGATTGGGGAGTACTACAACCCGACCGATGGCTTCATCTCACATCCAGGCATTGCCGGGTACGCCATGTACGTGGCAAAGATCTGGGATTTCGACAGCAACGATAGCCTCGCATCGGTCGGCGCATCGGGATTCGTCGATCGGTTCCAAGGGCCGTTGTACGGCATCGCGCAGAGCGATAACCAGCTTCTCGTCGATATCTTAACGAAGCACGCGCTCGACCTTCAGTTCTTCACGGGCTCGAACTACTGGCGTTTCAACGACCTCTTGACGCCGATCTCACAAAACGGCGGCTTTCAGTTCACCTACGACAGCGGATTGCAGACGAATAATCCGGGACAGTTCCCGTATCACGGTCCCTCGTCGTATCCGACTCAGATCGCGTATAATGGTGGCCGGTACGGAGCCGGCCGGCTCGACACGTGGTTTCGTACGACGACGATTCGGGTCGGCAATCGTGGCGCCCTTACGCTGGCCGTCGACAGTACCGATCAGTCGATGCCGTCACCGCAGACGGACAACATTCAGTGGTTCGAGAGCCTAAGCTATGCCTACCAGATCAGCACCAATTCGTCGTTAGCAATCGGGCTACGCCGCGTGATCGGGAATCCGCCGCTTCCCAACGGTGGCGGTGATTGCGTCGGGGACTGCTCGAACGTTTCGATCGCCTACCATCTGCGGCTGCGCACCACCGAGCTTTATATCGCCTACGGCAATCCCAACGCGCTGACGACTGTGCCGCAAGCGATCTTCAAGGTGATCTTCTATGCAGGCGCGGCCAAAGGGACGTAAAATCAAGGGGCATGCGTTTATCGGCTTTTGCATTCCTGATGCTCGGGCTTCTACCGATGGCCGCGGCTGCAGCGGCCCCGGTCCAACCAGAGGACCTCTTCAAGATCACGTTTTTGAGCAACGCGGTCATCTCGCCCAACGGCAAGAACGTGCTGGTCGAGGCATCGCGCATGAACGGTCCTAAGAATGGCTACGACCGGACGATTGAGTTAGTGGACGTGTCGAGCGGAAACCTGACCCATAATGTGACCAAGAAGATCGGGGACGGCGATTACGCCTGGATGCCCGATGGCCGCAGCTTCGTCTTCATACGAACGGTCGAAAAGCAGAAGCCGCAACTCTATCGCTACACGCTGGCGACCGGCGAGATCGTGCAGCTGACGCACATTAAGCAAGGCGTATCGTCGCCGGTCGTTTCGCACGCCGGGGACCGGATCGCACTCAGCGTGACCGATACCGACCCGGCCCATGACGCGTACGTCGATTTTGCCAAGGCCGGTTTCACGCCCAAGGACGCGCAGAAGAAGAGCGACGTCAACGTCATCGACCAGCTCTTCTTTGAGACCAACGGACAAGGCTACACCTATCGCGACCACCAGCACATTTGGACGGTCGCTGCCGACGGTTCGCATCCGGTGCAGCTAACTTCTGGCCAGTACTCGGAAGGGTTCGACGCGTGGTCGCCCGACGATCGGACGATTCTCTTCGATTCGCTGCGGTACGAATCGGTCGACGCCGGACCGAACGACGTCTACACTATCCCTTCGCTAGGCTCCTCGATGCAAAAAGTGGCGTCGCCCCTGCCGGTGAATTTCGGTATGTTCTTCGGAAATGGCGGACAGCGGGTCTATTACTTGAGCGGAGACGTGAAGGACTCGGCGCAACTGCCCGCGCTCGTTTCCGCGAAGCCGGACGGTTCGGACCGTGTCGTGGTCGCGCAGCGCGATACGGTCAGCTGGGGCGATACGCTGCTCGCCGACATGAAAGAGGGCGGCGGGCTCTGTGGATCACCGCTGCCGGGCGGCACGCAAGCGGTGCTCAACGTGGACGGCCCGGGCTATTCGAATTTGCGGACGGTGGATCTCTCGACCGGGTCGATGACGGACGTCACCCCACCTAAGGGCGAAGCCTGGTCGTGCAGCGTCACGACCGACGGCAGCAAGGTCGCGTATCTCTACAGCGACTTCTTGCACCCTGCCGACGTCTACGTCGCCGACGTCAAAAGCGGCTCGCCACGGCAGCTCACCAACGTCAACGGCGCATATCTCGCGTCGGTGACGCTCTCAAAACCGCAGGAGTTTAGCGTCAAGGACCCGGCCGGCAATACCGTCCAGGCGTGGTTCATGCCGGCAACGACCGGTGCTGCGGGAGAGAAGCACCCAACGCTGCTCGACATTCACGGCGGTCCGGAGACGCAGTTCGGCGAGACGTTCTTCCAAGAGTTTCAACTCTATACCTCGATGGGATATAATGTCGTCTTTGCCGATCCGGCCGGAAGCACCGGTCACGGTTACGCGTTTGAAGAAGCGCTTGAAAATAACTATGGCGACGCGATGTTCCAAGACGTGCAAGCGGTGATGGACGCGGCGGTACGCCGTCCGGACGTCGACGCTTCGCGACTTGGGGTGCTCGGCGGGTCGTACGGCGGATACGCAACGCTTTGGGTGATAGCGCACACCGACCGTTATAAGGTAGCGGTCGCGGAGCGCGCCGTCAGCAACTTGCAAAGCGAGAATCTCGCCGCAGACTTTGCGGCGAAGAATGGTTTGGGCGGCGGCTACTACACGTGGGGGCCGCCATGGGACCCGGCGAGCTCCGATTACGCCAAGTTCTCTCCGCTGACGTACGTCGAGAACGTGCACACGCCGGTCTTGATTCTTCATTCTGATGAAGATACACGCGCGCCGATAGACCAGACGCTTCAGGAGTTCACATCGCTGAAAATCCTGGGTCGACCCGTTGAATACGTCGCGATCCCCAATGAGAACCACGACCTCTCGCGCACCGGCTCGCCGATCCATCGGATCGAGCGCTTGCACCTGATCCTCGACTGGTTGCGCCGCTACCTTTGAGGCGCTCGGCTGAGGCGCTTCCCGTCACAGGCAGGTCTCGCCGGGCGTCCTAGCAGTAGAGAGGTTTAATGTTGCGAGCGGTCGTCGCGCTTATGGTTGCAGTGCTCGCGGTCGCGGCTACGCCGCCGCCGACGATCTATCACGTCGTCACGCGCCCGCTGTGCGGCGAACTTCACGAACACATCGCGCCCGCGATCGGCATGATGCTGCAGAACGACACGACCATCAAGAAGAGCCCGGCTCTCTTCAAGCAATACAACGAGGCCCGGCTCTATGGCAGCGGTCCGTCGACGACCGCTGGCGGGAATGGGAACGATCCGGTCACGCGCGACCCCGACGGCGGCTCGAACCCCACGCAGAACATGGCGCTGCAGGGGATGGAGAACCTGATCCGCCCGATCGCCAACAATATTATCGCGATTCAGACGGCGCTCGATTCCCCCGCGCTTCGCACCGGAACGGGACGCCCCGAGGACGACCAGCGACTGCAAGAGATACGCGACAAGCTGTTCAAAGCGCTCGCCGCGCAAAATGCCTCACTCGACATTATCAGCGGATTCGTGGACACCCAGCAGATGGCCGACCTCCAGCACGCCGGCGAGGCGTATATCAGCTCGATCAGCCAGCCCGATACGTCCGGAGCGAAAATCTCGACGCCGGCGCCGAACCCGCTCGAAGCGAACCCGAACTACGCTGGACTCCCGCCCAATCCGTACGACATCGACTTGGCTAATGTCCCAGGTTTGACGCTCGGTTACAATCCCGTGACGCGACTGCTCGACGCGCTTACGTGGACGATCGATCAGACCGCGACGCGCGAGAACGATGCGGCGAAGGCCGTGATGTCAAGCGCCGCGCTTTGCAGCAACGAAATACCGACGCCGGCGCCATCGCCGTAGTTACGGTTTGTACGTAAATCCCTGAATCGAAGCCGCGCCGGTCGTGCGGTCTGACCAGACGACCCAGATCGTGCCGGTCTTCGGATCGATAGCGGTGGTGTGCACGCCCTTCGCGATCGGAAGGGTCGCGAGAAGCTTCGGATCGGTCTTGCCGTCGAAGGAGTAGAGCGTTATGCCGCCTCCCGCGCAAGCGAGCCATGCGCGCGATGGATCCCAACTGCATTGATCGACCCGCGACGGATAGCTCTCGCGGTGCAGAAGTTTGCCGGAGCGGTCGAAGACGGCTAAGACGTTGTTTTCGCCCGCGACGAGAAGCGCGTGATCGGCGGCATCGTACTGCAAGGGATGGTTGCTCTTTATAAACGGAGTCGCGATCGAGCGCACGACCTTGAATGTCGTCGGATCGATGACGGCGATTTGGCTCACCGACGTATCGTCGCTCGAGATATTCTGGTAGACGTCGTGGGTCTCGGGGTCGACTTGAACGTATTCGGGCTTGTGGCCCGGCAGCGCAACGACCGCGATCTCCTTGAAGGTTGCCGCATCGATGACAAAGATGCGCGTCCCGTCGTCTTCGTCGGCGTAGATGCGCCCGAGGACTGGGTCGTAGGCGATCGCATCGACGGGACCGTCAACGGCAACCGTTCGCAGAATCGTCTGCGTGACCGGGTCGACTTCGCTGACGGAGCGCCCGTCGCCGTTTCCGGTAAAAACGTGACCGGTCTTGGAATCGACGGCGACGCCCGCCATCGGTCCGACTTTAACGATCCCGATCTCTTTGCCGGTGGCGGCATCGGCGATCAGCAGGCCGCTGCCACCGCCGTGCGCGGCGTAGACTCGCCCGCGCGCGGCGTCCACCGCGACGTAATCGAATCCGCCGCCCGGTGTGACGGGTTGAGGCTGCGCTATTGGAACGATCGGCATGCGCGGTGCTCCGGCAGCGCCCGTTCGGAATCCTGTCCTAGCGAACCCTAATGAGGCTCGCTTACCGTTATGAGCTGCGGAGGTGGTAAGGGGCTGACGACGTATGCTCTCGGCGTGCACAACGTAACCGAGGCGCTGCGGCTGCCGTCGCCCGCGCCGCGCCCACAGGCGCTTGCTTTCGACGGCGAAAAGCTCTGGATGGGATCGATCGAAACGGATCGTTTATACGCGATCAATCCTCTACAATGGACCGTTATCGAGGAGGATAAGGTTCCCGGCAAGCCCTGGGGCATGACGGTTCTAGGCGACGAACTGCGCATCGTCTGCGGCGTTGGCGAAGAAGACGATCGCGTGATTCGCCGCTTCGTCCCGGGACATGGATTCAAGACCCAAGATTCGATCGAATGTCCCGATGCGACCGGGTCGCAGCTCAGCTATGACGGACGGTACCTGTACTTGAGTCAGTGGTACAACCGGCGGATTCTCGGACTCGACGATCGCGGCAATATCGTGCGCGAGATCGCCGTTCCGCACCAAATCTGCGGGCAGTGCTACATGGACGGCAACTTCTATCTCGTGACGACCGATGACGAAGCGAGCGGCGAGTATTTTCTGACGCGCGTTTCCGCGAACGGCTCCAATGCGTCGGAAGATCTCGCGCGCATCCCGTTTGCGGCGCGGTCGCTTGCCTTCGACGGATCGAGATTCTGGACGAGCCATCGCGAAGCAAACCAAATCGTCGCGTTTGACCGCTGAGCGATTCGCGTCGGACGATCCGCACGCGCGGATCGCCGTTGCGGCGCTGCACGCACTCTTCGGCGAAGCATACGCTCGCGAATTCGGGATCCAGCTTTGGGACGGGACCCGCGTGCTCGGCGCAGAGGCCGAGCGATTCGTCTTGCGGGTCAATCTGCCGGGCGCGCTGCGGGCGGCGTTTACTCTTCCCCTCGATCTTTCGGCTGGACGCGCTTTCGGCGCCGGTTTGCTCGATGTCGATGGCAGCCTCGAACACGCCGTCAATACCCTCCAGCGCGCGAGCGAGGCGCTGCGCGGCCTCGCGAGCGTTCGGCTCGTTCGCTTGTTGGGGCGGCTGCCACGAATAGCCACGCCGTCGTTGCGCGAGGCGAAGCTTCGCGGACGAGTCCATTCGCGAGCTCGGGACCGGGCCGCGATCGGCTTTCACTACGATCAGCCGGCAGAGTTCTATCGCAGCTTTCTCGATCGCGACATGGTCTATTCGTGCGCATATTGGGGCGACGGCGTCGACTCGCTCGACGACGCGCAATCGGCCAAGGTAGACTATGCCTTACGAAAGCTGCGATTGCGCCCCGGCGAACGTCTGCTCGACATTGGCTGCGGTTGGGGTGCACTCGTCATCCGCGCGGCGAAACTCGGAGTGCAGGCGCTCGGTGTCACGCTGAGCCGTCCGCAGCGCGACGAGGCGCAGCGGCGAATCGCAGCGGCCGGCGTCGCGGCGTTTGCGCGCGTCGAGTTACGCGATTACCGTGAACTGCGCGGCGAAGTCTTCGACAAGATCGTCAGCATCGGGATGTTCGAGCACGTCGGCCGCTCGAAGTTTGCAGAGTACTTCCGCGCGGCTTACGACGCGCTGCGTCCAGGAGGATTGTTTCTCAATCACGCGATTGCCGATCAGACCGGCGAGCGCAGCTGGAAATCAACGGGATTTATGGGGCACTTCATTTTTCCCGATGGCGAGCTCGTCCCGGTCGCGGATGCACTACGCTTTGCCGAGCGCGCCGGGTTCGAAGTGCGCGACGTCGAGAACCTGCGCGAGCATTACGCGCGGACTCTGCGCGCTTGGCTTTTGAATCTGGAGCGCAATCGTGAGGCCGCCGTCGCGGCAGCGGGCGAAACGAGTTATCGCCTTTGGCGACTCTACCTTGCCGGCAGCGCGCAAGGTTTTTCCGTCGGTCGCCTAGGAGTCTACCAATCGCTCCTTGCAAGGCCCGACGACGCCGGCTCGGTCGATCTACCGGCAACCAGAGGTGATTTGTACACCCCCATATTGTCATCCTGAGCCGAGTCGAAGGATGACTCGTATAGAAAAACGTGATGCGCGGTCGTAGCTCAATGGATAGAGCACCAGGCTTCGAACCTGTAGGTTGGGGGTTCGAGTCCCTCCGACCGCGATTTTAAAAAAGCAAAACGCGGGCTAGAACGGCAAGTTTGGGTCCGCACAGAGCGTAAGGGGATCGGCGAGCACCGCGTCGCGTTGGTAATAGGCAGCGGCAGCGATCATCGCCGCATTGTCGGTGCAGTATTTAGCCGACGGGACAAACGCGGCGATTCCGCGGCCCTGCGTCCACGCGCGAAACGCGGCTTGCAGGGCTGAGTTTGCAGCAACGCCGCCTGAGAGAACGACGGCGTTGTAGCGATCGCGCTCATAAGCGGCTTGCAAACGGGCCATCAGCACGTCGACGACGGCGGCTTGAAAAGAGGCGGCAACATCCTCTGGTTTGGCGTCGCGGCCGGTCTGCGACTCCAAGAAGTAGCGCACCGACGTTTTGAGCCCCGAAAACGAAAGATCGAGCGAGCCGACGCCCGGGCGGTGGCGCGGAAAGGAGTAGGCTCGAGCGTTGCCGCGCTGTGCCAACGCGTCAAGCGCCGGTCCTCCAGGATATGGCAGGCCGAGCAGGCGGGCGGTCTTGTCGTAAGCTTCGCCCGCGGCGTCGTCGTGCGTCCGCCCTAAGACGCGCATGCACGTTGCCGATTCCACCTTGACTAGTTGCGAATGGCCTCCCGAAACGAGCAGCGACAGGAACGGATACGGCGGTTCGTCGTCGCGATCGAGGAAAGGCGCGAAGACGTGCCCGTGCAGGTGGTTGACGGCGTAGAGCGGCCGCTGCAAGGCAAAAGCGTAAGCTTTGGCGGCGGCTACGCCGACGACGAGGCTGCCGATCAGCCCGGGGCCCGACGTGACCGCGATTGCGTCAACCTCCTCGAATGAGGTCTCTGCGCGTGCGAGCGCATCCTCTACCGCCGCCGAGAGTAGCGCCACGTGTCTGCGGCTCGCGATCTCCGGAACGATGCCGCCGTACTTTGCGTGAAAGGCGTCCTGATTTGTCGCGACACTCGAAAGAACGCGAGAGCCGTCGCGCACCACGGCGGCGGCGGTGTCGTCGCATGACGTTTCGATCGCTAACAGAAGCACGGCACTGCGATTTGGCGGTTGGAAGGAGCGCGCCTCCAAAGCAAGCAATCGACTTCGTCGTGGCCGCGCGAATTTTCGGTTCTGGCGAACGCATCTCGGTCTACGAAGTCGACGACACGGATCTCGCTGTCGGCAGCACGCTCGGCGGTCCGAAGGGAGCGATCGTGATCAAAGCGTCCGGCGCGGTCGAGAAGTTTTATTCCAGCGATCTGGGTGTGACGCTGATGAGCGGTATCTCGATCCAGTTTTGGGACGGTCCGACCGGCGCCGCACGGCCGAAGATCGACGGAAGGTTTGGAATTCATCCCGACTTTCAGGAATACACCTATCGCATCGACGACCGCGTCACCGTCGTGGAGAAGCTCTTTCTGCTCAACACCATGCCGGATGGGAACCGCGTCGATCCGCTGATCGCGTACATGATAGTGGAGATTCGCAACGAGTCGCACGAAACGCGCGACTTCGATAGCCTCCTGGGGGCGCTGTTGCGTGGCAACACCACGCGCGATGTGCATGCGGCCTACGCTCCCACCGTTCGAGCCGTGGTTGCGACGAACGCGTCGGCGCGCGACCAAGGACGCGCGGTCGGTTCGTCGAGGATTCCATCAACCTTCGAGGTGACGACCGACCACGGCAAGCTGAACCGGCCGCATTTTGCCGGCAGACTATCGAACCGCGTCGAGCGTCACGCCGCCGACCCAATCGCGCTCTTTCACCACCGGCATCATCTCACTCCGGGCGCGCGGCGGCGGTTTTGGTTCACGCTCGCAGGCTCGCCGGACGGCGCTCGCGGCGCGCGCCGCGTTTACGCCGGCGCTCCGGCAGCACCGGCCGCGCTTGCGGAGACACGCCGTCATTATGAAAACGTTCTCGGACGCACCATCGTCGTCACGCCGGATCCCACCGTTAACCGCGGCGTGCTCTGGGCTAAAGCGAACATGTTGCGAACCGAGCTCTTCGCGCCAACCGGCTGGTGCTTCGTCAACGACCCGACGCGTACCAACAACAGTGTCGGACGAGACACCGCCGCGTTCGGGCTGGGTTCTGACTATGTAACCCCGGATTTTTCGAGAGAGTCCCTGCGGTGGTATCTTCGCAACGCGGAGCGAAGCGGAAAGATTGTTGAATATTACGACGTCCGTACGGGCGAGCCGAGCGATTACGGACTCAACATCAACGACGATACGCCGCTGGTCATCATGGCGCTCGGCCATCACTACCACGTCACAGGTGACCTCGAGTTCTTACGCGAGGGCTACGCGGCTGCCAAACGCGCGGCGGAATATCTGCTGACGCAGCGGGACGCGCGTGGGCTCATCTGGTGCACGGCGACGAGCACCGCCGACTGGGGGATCGTCGGTTGGCGGAACATTATCGACGACTATCGAATTTCAGGAGCCTCGACCGAAATAAATTCGGAGTGCTATTTGGCCTTCGTCACGATGGCGGCGATGGCCGATGCACTCGGGAAAAAGAAGGACAAGCAACGGTTCGCGCGCGAGGCGGTCGCGCTACGCGCCGCGATAAATCGTCACCTTCTCGATCCAGAGACCGGGCTTTACTATTTAAACATCGACGTCGACGGCACGCCGCGTTCGAACGTGACCTGCGACATGCTCTTCCCTATTATCTGCGGCGTGGCCGACCACGACACCGCTGCGCGGGTCATCAGCCGTTTGAGCGTACCGGCGTTTTGGACCGACGCCGGCATCCGGACCGTGCCCCGAGATGACCTGGAGTATAACCCGATTCAGAGTTGGGGATTGCTCGGAGGCGTTTGGGTCGGGATGACGTTCAACTTCGCTCTCGCGGCCGCGCGTTTCAACTCCAGCTTCATGGCGTATGCGCTCGGCGCCAGTTTCCAGCACTATTCGCGCGATCCGGGACGTCACAACACGGTGCCGGGCCAGTTCTCCGAGTGGCTCCACGGCGAAACCCTGGCGAATCAAGGCATGATGCTCTCGCCGTGGTATCCGCCGCGCTACGTGTGGGCGGCGATCGAAGGTGCGTGCGGTCTCGACGTGCGCGGCGAGGCGATTGCGTGCAACCCGCGGTTAGCCCCGCAGTGGAAGTGGATTGGCGCTCGCAACGTGCCGGTTCGCGGCAAAGCGCTGACCTGGTTTGCGGTGCGCCTTCCCGAGACGACGCTCTACACGAACTTCGGATGCGTTACCGGCTTACGTCTTCAACCCTACGATCGGGACGTCACGCCGATGCTGCAGTTGGGTGACGACGTTACCGAGATCGCGCTCCAGCGCGGCAAAGACTTCGTGATCTTCATGGGAAACACCGCATCGCGCACCATTACGACGCCCCTTCGGTTCGCACGGTCGTTGAATGGCCGCTACCACGTGCGTTACTTTACGAGTCTTCTCGGCGAGTGGATGTATCGCGAGAACGTGGAAGGCCGCGAGCTCGTGCACGGCTTAGCCGTTGACGTGGACGCGCTGGGATTTTGCGTCGTCGAGCTTAAAAGGCTAAAAACCTAGGGCGCCTATGCCGGCAATAGCCCTCTAACGCTTGCGTTTCTTACGGGTCGTGGCCGTCTTGCGCGTCGCGCTTTTGGCGACGCCGGTGCGTTTACGCGTGCCGGCTCCCTTACCGGCTGTCCGCTTCGCGACGCCGGTGCGCTTGCGCGTTGCCGCACCCCGGCGAGCGTTCTGCTTGCGATTTCGCTGGGGGTGAACGCCAAAATCTTGGGCGGACGTCTCGGAAAGGTCGACGCCGTAGTGGTTGGCCGCTTTTTTGATGTTTGCGAACGCGAGCGCGCGATCACCGTCCGAGACGCCGATCACTTGATCGAAGCGAGCGGCGGCGTTGCGAACGTGCCGCGCGTCGGTCAGTGGTTCTTTGCGCTCCTTCGGAAAGGCGTAGACGCTGGCGGGGAGATCGCTCCTACGGGTCAAGCGGCCGTGCTTTTCATGAGGTTTCCAGGTTGCTCTCACGGGATGATAATACCCACAAAAGGCCAGAAACCGACAGCGGCTAGCGAAAGGCGAAAAATCGGTCGAGCTTCGCCAGCATGAAGATACGGGCTATATTCGGCGTAACACCGAGGAGGGTCACGGGGCGCTCTACGCGACGCAGTCGCATCGCAGTCACTTCGGTGAGGAACGTCGAGTCGATGTAGGTGACTTGGCGCATGTCAATGGTGACCGGCGCGCCGTTGGTCATTGCGGCCAAAGCGGAGGAGAGCTCTTCCTTACGAGCGAGATCGTATTCGCCGTGTAATGCGATATAGCGCGGCCCCGAGGCAGCATTCTCCATCATACGAGGACGGTATACCCCGAAAGAGCGCTTTCTACTAAGGCGCCGGCTTACGAGCAGCCCTGACGGGCAAGACGGCACGAACGTGCGTGCCGAACCTTGGGAGCTGCTCGACGGTGAGCTGCGCGCCGAGTTGCTCAATCAGCCACAACCCACGACCGCGCTCGGTTAGCGGGTCGGCTAGGCGCCGCTCGGCGCCTGTATAGCCCTGCCCGCGATCGATCATATGGAGCACTGCGTTATCACGCCACTCGAGCGCAACGTCGATCAATCCGCCGGCGTGTTGCGCGACGTTCGCGGCAAGTTCGCCAAAGATCAGTTCGGCCGCACTCAAGTCACTACCCGGCAGCGCCTCGGCAGCAAGGCAGGCGAGAAACTCGCTCCGCGCAAGGCGAGCTGCGCGACTGTCGAGCGAGTCAACCACCCACCGTCGCGCTTGGACGAAGTTGAGCAGCAGGATCGCGACGTCATCGTGCGATTGATCGCGTAGGCAGAACGTTTCGAGGAACTCAGCTGGATTCTCAACGTACCCGATAGCGTCGCTGCGCAGCGCCTGACGCACCAGCCGCTCTCCGGCGAGCACGTCGCGCGTCGCCTCAGTCAGTCCGTCCGTGAAGAATGCCAGGAGCGATGCGTCGCCGATTGGATTCGTTCGAGCCTTATGCGAAGGCCCGAACGAACGAAGGCCGAGTGGGAGCCCGTCGGCCCGCAACTCTTCGACCGAACCGTCGCTGCGGCGCAAGAACGGGTATGGATGGCCCGCATTAGCGTAGGTAATGGTCCGCTGCCGGGCGTCAAAGATGGTGACAAATGCGGTGGCGACCGAATCGGGGTAGCGTCGCAGCAGAATTCGTTCGGCTGCGTCGAGAATTTCGAACCGGGTCGGGTTCGTACATCGCAACGACGTTGATCGCGTGGCGGAGCTTGCCCATCACGATCGATGCTTCGAGCCCGTGCCCGGTGACGTCGCCGACCGTCAACAGCACGCGGCGCTCGTCGAGATCGAAGGCATCGTACCAATCGCCGCCGACCAGCACACCGGAGGCGGCCGGCCGGTAGACGGCGCTGAGGGTCGCACCCTCGACGGTTGCCAGTCGGGTCGGCAGCGTTGCCTGCTGCAACGTTTGAATCAGCCGGCGCTCGCGAGCAAAACTTTCGGCGTGCTCGAGTGCGAGAGAGGCACGCCGGCCGACCTCTTCGATCAGCTCGAGCTCGCCGGCATCGTACGTATACACGTTCGAGCAACAGATCAGCGCGCCGAACGTCGTGTCTCCGGCGAGGAGCGGTACCATGACCCACGATCGCGGCGGTGTCGATTCGTAGAGCGGACCGCCCGCGAACTCGGGGCGTTGTCCAACCTCCGCAGTCTTTCCGAACATAATCGAACGCCGCTTGCGCAGCGCAACGATGATTTCTTGGGCCGCGTCTTCGCGAAACGGCGCTTTCGTGCCCAGGGCGGCGAGCACGCGCATGCGTCCGTCCGTAACGGTGGCGGCGACGGCGTAATCTGCGAGACGTTTGCAAAGCTCGTCTAGCAAGAACTCGAGCATCTGTGCGCGATCGAGCGTGGTGAAGAGCCGTTCGGTGATGCGCGCCAAGAGGCGGAAACGATCGGTGGTGCGGCGTTCACGCTCGAAGACCCTGATGTTCTCAAGCGCCGTGGTAAGCTGCCGAGCAACGACGACGGCGACCTCGAGGTCGTGCGACGCAAAAGCGCTTAGTCGCTCGGATTCGAGAAAGCTCAGCGTGCCGATGCAGCTCGTGCCCACGTAGAGCGGCACGACGATCGTCGAGCGGGCCGCCTGCGTCCGGCCGATCAGCAGCGGCTTTCGCGTCCGCACCGCTACCTCGGCGTCTTCTTTGAGTGTGCCGGTGCCGATCTGCCGAGTGCTGCGGCGCATCGCGATTCCTTCGACGCTCATCGAGCCATCGTCGCCGAACGCGTGGACGGCGCAGAGATCGCAGAAATGATCGACGGAGGTCTGGACGAGGCGATTAACGATCGTCGCGCGATTGAGCGACGACGCCAAAACGGCGGCAGCTTCGGAGATGAATCGTGTGTCGGCCTCGGCCTGTCCATCGGTTTCCGCTGAAATCCCCGACCAATAAAGCACGGCATCAAACTCGTCCAGAACCGGGACCGCCCGCATAAGAAACGTGCGCGGAGCATTGCTCGTGTCCCGTACGTGGTAGATGGCACTAAAGCGCTCCGCACAACGAGCAGACTTATTCCAAAGCTGCTGAATCTGCTCGACTTCGGTCTCGTCCAGCTCGCCGGCGCCGACCGGTAGGGACGGCCGGCACGGAACGATGCGGGTGACGCTGCCCGCCGCATCGGCTTGCCAGAGCACATCGGTCATGCGCGCCATGACCGACCGAACGGAATCGAGTTTCGTTTCGCCGGAATCGAGCGTGCGCCCGTGCGGGCCTGGCTGCCTCATACGATTCTTTCATGGCTTCGCGAGGAGACCGCCGCGTCTTGCCTACGAGCTCAGTTGAGATGGCAAGCCGCGTCGAGAAAAGTTTTGGTTCGATTAGCCCGAGATCGGGGTAGACTGGCTGCAATATGATCAACCGAGCATTCGTTGGAGGTTAAATGGTAGGTATACTGTGGACGATCATCGTCATACTGTTCTTCTTTTGGCTGATTGGGTTCTTGCTTCACGTTGGTGGAGGGCTCATTCACATACTCTTGGTGGTCGTCCTGATTTTGGTGATCGTAAACCTGGTCACTGGGCGAGGCCTGCGCGTTTAGCGTTGTGTAGCGCAAGGAAGGGAAGTTGCTGAGATGCCTGCACGCAAGAAGTCGAGCTCGCGCAAGAAGTCCGGGCGAAAGTACGGCCCGAAGGCGCAAAAGAAAGTCGAGCGAGCGATGCACGAGATGAAGAGCGGCAAGCTCAAATCGGGTCGCTCGGGCAAGAAGGTGAAGAGCCGCAAGCAAGCCATCGCGATCGGCTTGAGCGAGGCTCGCCGCTCCGGCGCCAAAGTACCCAAACCTAAGGGGTCGTAATCGTCTCGCCGGTTTTGCTCAGCAGCAAACGGTCTGTACTGTTCCTGACAGACGCCGCGCTTCGGGGAGGTGTACGCTGAGGTCAATGGATCAGGCTGAACCCGCGGCAATTTCGCTGGGCGTGACCGTCGTTGCGCTCGACGGCGAGTTCGACCTGGCGGACCGGCAGCGGCTAGCCGATACGTTCGAAGTCGCCACGCGCGACCCGGTCGTGGTTGTCGACTTAAGTCGCACCGCTTATATGGATTCGACCGCCCTCTCGGAGCTGGTCAAGCTGCGAAATTACGTCGCGAAACTCGTCGTGACGCAACCGACCGGGTCCGTTTTGCGACTTTTCGACGTGGCTCACATCGCCGCTCTCTTCGAGATGCGCCCCAGTCTTGATACCGCCCTCGCCGAGATCGACGCCTGCGACGACGACACGAAGCGCATCACGCTGGTCGGGAAAGAGCCTCACTCCTAAGCGGCCGTCGCCGGAGCCTCGAGCTCCGCGGCGTTCGAAAGGCCGCCGTGGTCGGTTGCGATGCAGCCGCACGCGTGGAGCGCGCGTTCGAATAAGATCTTCGAGTTCTCGTCGTCGCCGCAGATTTGAACGTTCGAGCCGGATTGGGGGATGTGGATCAGGGCCCGGACGATCCGATGGCTGTCCAGCTTGCGCGCCAGCATTTCGGCGCCGCTGCGTGAGGAGTTTCCGCGTTCGTCCTCGACCGCATCGACAATTACCGCCCCGGCGCCCGAGCCCATCGCCGTCACGGCCCGATCGATCTGGCCGCGAGGGACCGCCAGGACCAGCAGGTCGGAGCACATGGCCTGCCGATACGGGCTCTCTTCGCGCACGCCTACCATGGCGGCGGCGCGCTTCGCGCGCTCCAGCCCAGCCGGGTCGGCGAACGTAACGTGATGGCCCCCGCTGCGCATCAGCCGTCCGATTGCCGTCGCACGCTCGTCAGAACCGACAATTCCTATTCTCATACCGAAGTTCGTACCCGGGGATGGTATGAAGAATCGCAGGCGGGCGCCGGGCCGGATGAAACGGCTGGTGACATTCACGGGTTTAGTGTGGTAGAATCGCGGCCTGTGCCCCTTGCCAGCGGCGACGGTGGGAACCCTTACGTGACGACGTGAGACGCGTTTTCCCTGCGTAAGCGGCGGCAGCGGCGGGCCAGACGGAGTCCCTTCCTTTGAATCTGATCGACGTCAACAACTTCGACGCAATGCGTATCGGGCTGGCATCGCCTGAGCAAATTCGTGCTTGGTCGTTCGGCGAGGTAAAGAAGCCCGAGACGATCAACTACCGGACGCTCAAGCCCGAGCGCGACGGTCTCTTTTGCGAAAAGATCTTCGGCCCCACCAAAGACTGGGAGTGCCACTGCGGCAAGTACAAGCGGATCCGCTTTAAGGGCATGATCTGCGACCGTTGCGGCGTCGAGATCACGCGCGCGAAGGTGCGCCGCGAGCGCATGGGCCACATCGAGCTTGCGACCCCCGTCAGCCACATATGGTATCTGAAGGGCGTGCCCAGCCGCATCGGCATTCTGCTCGACATGTCGCCGCGTCAACTCGAGAAGGTCATCTACTTCGCGGCCTATGTCGTCATCGATCCGGGCGACACGACGCTGACCAAGCGCGAGGTTCTCTCGGAGCAAAAATATCGTGAGGCGCGCGAGAAGTTCGGCAATCGCTTCAAGGCCGGGATGGGTGCCGAGGCGATTCGCGAGCTGCTGCGTGACCTCAACCTGCGCAAGCTCCAAGAAGACCTCCGCAAAGAGTTCAAAGAGACCAGCGGACAAAAGCGACTGAAGGCGATCAAGCGCCTCGAAGTCGTCGAAGCCTTCCTTTCAAGCGGCAACCGTCCGGAATGGATGGTGCTCGCCGCCGTTCCGGTCATCGCGCCCGAGCTGCGACCGATGGTGCAACTCGACGGCGGCCGCTTCGCTACCTCCGACTTGAACGATCTTTACCGGCGCGTCATCAACCGCAACAACCGCCTCAAGCGGCTGTTGGAGCTCAATGCGCCCGAGATCATCATCAAAAACGAGAAGCGGATGCTCCAGGAGGCAGTTGACGCGCTGATCGACAACGGGCGTCGCGGACGTCCGGTGACCGGTCCGAATAATCGTCCGCTCAAGTCGCTCTCCGACATTCTCAAAGGGAAGCAAGGCCGCTTCCGACAGAACCTGCTCGGCAAGCGGGTCGATTACTCGGGACGATCGGTTATCGTCGTCGGTCCCACGCTCAAGCTGCACCAGTGCGGCCTGCCAAAAGAGATGGCGCTGGAGCTCTTCAAGCCGTTTGTAATGAAGAAGCTCGTCGACCGTGGGCTCGCGCACAACATCAAGAGTGCGAAGCGCATGGTCGAGCGCGTGCGCCCGGAGGTCTGGGACGTGCTCGAAGAGGTCATCAAAGAGCACCCCGTCCTGCTCAATCGCGCGCCGACGCTCCACCGTCTGGGAATTCAGGCGTTCGAGCCGGTGCTCGTCGAGGGCAAAGCGGTGCATCTACATCCACTCGTGTGCACGCCGTATAATGCCGACTTCGACGGCGACCAGATGGCCGTGCATCTGCCGCTGTCCGCGGGAGCACAGGCAGAGGCGCGCATTCTGATGCTCTCGTCGAACAACATCCTGCTGCCGGCATACGGCAATCCGGTTTCGATTCCGACCCAAGACATGGTTTTGGGCCTCTACTACCTGACGTTCCATCGCGATCAGTACGCGGGACCGGCGAAAGCCGAGATTCTCGACGAGTCCGAGCGCGTCGAACGGGCGACGAAGAAAAATGCGCCGGCTGCCGACGCGCCCGGAGCGATTCCCACGTTCTTCGATGCTAAAGAGGCGATCACGGCATACGAAACCGAGCAGATCGGCCTTCAAGAGTGGATTTACGTCCGCTGGAAGGGCAACTTGATCAAAACGACGGTCGGCCGCGCGATCTTCAACATGGCCTTCCCGGAGAGCTGGAATCACGAGTACGTGAATCAGATCATCGACAAGGGCAGCTTGCGGAAGATCATCACGGACTGCTATCGGCGCTATGGCAACTCCGAGACGGCACGCTTCCTCGACGCGATCAAAGAACTCGGCTTCCACTACGCGACCCTCTCGGGAACGACCGTCTCGATCAACGACGTCATCGTTCCACCGAATAAGGACGAGATCGTCGGCAAAGCCCAAGACGAGGTCGACGAGCTGCATCGGCTCTACGAGCAAGGCTTCATCTCGGAAGACGAGCAGTACAACAAGACGATTGACGTTTGGTCGAAGGCCTCCGACGAGGTCACGACCTCGATGCAAGCCTCGCAGAACCCACTCAATCCGGTCTTCATGATGGCGACCTCAGGCGCGCGCGGCTCGATCGCGCAAGTCAAGCAGCTCGGCGGAATGCGCGGATTGATGTCCGACCCGTCGGGACGAATTCTCGAGATTCCGGTCAAGGCGTCTTTGAAAGAAGGGCTGACGGTTCTCGAGTACTTCATCTCGACGCACGGCGCGCGCAAGGGTCTGGCCGACACCGCGCTGCGGACGGCCGACTCAGGTTATCTGACTCGACGTCTCGTCGACGTGGCTCAAGACGTAATCATCCGTGAGGAAGATTGCGGAACGAGCAACGGCATAACCGTCAGCGATATCCGCGTCGGCAAAGAGATCATCGAACCGCTTATCGATCGCATCATCGGTCGCCGCGCGGCCGAAGAAGTTCGGCTCGATCCCAAGCGTCCAACCACCGCGATCGTCACGCGCAACCAAGAGATCGACGAGGAGAAGGCCAAAGCGCTGATTGATGCCGGCGTCGCGGATGTGAAGATCCGCTCGGTGCTCACCTGTCAGTCGAAGTACGGCGTCTGTTCGCTCTGCTACGGTCGCGATCTGGCGGCCGGAAGCCATGCGGACATCGGGACGGCTGTCGGCATCATCGCCGCACAGTCGATCGGTGAGCCGGGAACGCAGCTCACGCTGCGGACCTTCCACACCGGCGGCGTCGCGACCGAAGACATCATCACCGGTCTGCCGCGCGTCGAAGAGATCTTCGAGGCGCGCAAACCGAAGGGACAAGCGACGATCGCCGAAGTCAGTGGCACCGTCAGGCTCGGGGACGAGAAGAACAAGCGGCTCGTTTTCGTGACCGATGCGGGCGGCGACGAGCATGAGTACGAAATCCCGCCGGGCACGCATTTGCTCGCGCAAGAAGGGCAGCACGTCGATCCGGGCGACCAGCTCAACGAGGGCTCGCTCAACCCGCACGACATTCTGCGCGTCAAGGGTGAGACGGCGCTTCAGAACTACCTCGTTCAGGAAGTGCAGAAAGTCTATCGCTCGCAAGGCGTCGACATCAATGACAAGCACATCGAAGTGATCGTTCGCTCGATGCTGCGCAAGGTGAAGATCGTCGAGGGCGGTGATACGACGCTGCTGCCGGGTCAGCTCGTCGAAGCGGCTCAGTTTCACGAGGCGAACGAACGGATGAAGGCGGCCGGCAAGGAAGTCGCTAGCGCAAATCCGGTGTTGCTCGGCGTCACGAAGGCTTCGCTTGCGACAGAGTCGTTCTTATCGGCGGCGAGCTTCCAAGAAACGACGCGCGTGCTGACCGATGCCGCGATCAAGGGCAAGTACGATCCGTTGCTCGGGCTCAAGGAGAACGTCATCATCGGCAAGCTGATTCCAGCCGGTACCGGAATGTCGCGCTATCGTAACGTCGAAATCGTGCCGCAAGGGCAGGACGTTGACGACGACGGACGGCCGCGCCACGAGTACGAGTTGCCGTACACCACGATGACCGCCGATGACGCGGCGCTCGCCGAAGTCATGGGCGGTGGTGGAAACGGCGACGGGATGAGCCGGCTCGTCACCGCCTACGAACGCAATCGCGAGCCGCTAACGGTGCAGTATGAGGGCGAGTACGAAGACCACACGAGCCCCCATGCCGGTCCGAAGAAAACGCAGTACGATCGTCTGAAGGGCATCAATCCCGAAGACCTGTAGCGCTCGGCACTCGCTCGAGTAAAGGAACGGCCTCGCGATTGCGGGGCCGTTCGAATTTTTATGCTTTTCGCCAAACGGGACCGACGACGGTTGCGTGGCGCGTCGTAAGCGAGATGACGGCCATCACTGCCACGTTCGCGACCAAACCAACGAAACCGGGGTTGAGTCCGAGCGGGCTGATGTTGAGCGCTGCGAGAGGCACTGCGACGATGAGTCCGGTCGCGATGCCGGCGCCGACCGCCCATGCGGTCACGCGGCGCGAGACGAACGTGGCCACGACGCCCGGTGCGAATTGCGTGATGCCGTTGTAGTAGAGCAAGAGAAGCTCGACGACCGTCTTCCCGGCTACGAGCCACACTCCGAGAGCGAGCGCTGCTACGACCAGAACCAAAACGCGCGTCAATTGTGTCTGCGCCTTGTCGCTGGTCGCAATGCCGAACGCGTCGGCAGCCACGTTCTTCGTGATCACGCTGGCACCGGCAAGCAGCAACGCGGAGGCCGGGACGAGCGCTGCGAGCGCTCCGGCCGACGCGACGAACCCGAGAACCCATGAAGGAAAGTAGCGGGCAACGACCAGGATGAACGATTGATCGACATTCGGACCCTTTAAGCCCGGAACGATCAATGCTGCCGACAATCCGGCGAAGATCATCAGACTCAAAAAGCACTGATAGAAGGGCAAGAGCATCGCATTGCGACGAAGCGAATCGCCGCTGCGCGCGCTGTAAATGGCATTAAAGGACTGCGGGCCCATGAAGAAGCCGATGGCCGAAAGCAGCACTGTAGATACGAACCAAATCGTTCCGTGGTAGGCGCTACCGAGTGGAAGAACGAGCATCTGCGGGTGCGTCTCGAGCATTCGCGTGAACATGCCGCTCGGCGAGCCGAAGAAGCGGACCGGAATTGCTATGCCCGCAAAAGTTACCGCTCCCAGGACCAAGACGTCCTTGACGACGCTCGCCCAAGCCGTGCCGCGCAGACCTGCGCTGAAAACGAACAGCGCCAGGATCAAAAACGCGACGCAAACTGCTGCCGTCGCATTGAAGGCGCCGTAACCGGCGATTTGCAAGAGAATCTGCAAGCCGCTGAGTTGAATTGCGACGTAGGGTACGATCATGACGAACATTAGAACCGCGGCGGCGACGCCGAGCCAGCGGCTGTTGTAGCGCGTTTCGAAGAAGTCCGGCCCAGTGAGCAGATTGGCGTCTTTGCCAACCTTCCAGACCAAGGGAGTTAAAAAATATGCCATGATGTACGCGCACGTGCCGTAGGCCATCACGTAGAATCCCGGCGCGCCTTGGGAGTACGAGAGTCCGGCGATGCCCAGGAACGTGAAGGTGGTATAGATCTCGCCGGCCAGCAATACCCAAAGAAAGATCGTGCCGAAAGAGCGCCCGCCGACGATATACTGCTGCGGATCCATCTTGATACGGCGCACGCTCAGCAGCGCGAACGCGATCGTCCCGAAAACGACGACCGCGACGATGGTCAGGGCAACCGCGGCGCCGCTCACCAGAAGCGCTGCAGACGGCCGATCGTCCAGAGGAAGCCCGGCGTGAGCAGCACCCACGCCACGATCCAGCTGAGCAGAAAGGGTACGCCGAAGATCCGCGGCTCGACCCGATTGACCAGCGGGATCGCAACGCTCAGCGCCGCCAGCGGAATAGCCGCCAGCAGTGCCGGCAGCAAAAAAGCCACCGATGGAGGGGCGGGCCGCATGGCGGCGCATTTGCCACGCTATGCAGCAACGTCCTTCATATCTCGGCCCGGTCGTCGTCATAGCGCTCGTCGTCGGCATCGCGCTCTGGATGGCCAGCGTTTACAATGGGCTCGTCACCTTAGGCCAAGCGGTCGACGCCCAATGGGGACAAGTGCAGAACGTCTACCAGCGACGGGCTGACCTCGTTCCCAACCTGGTGGCCACCGTCAAAGGCGCGGCCGGCTTTGAGTCGAGCACGTACGAAGCGGTCGCAAGGGCGCGCGCCAGCGTCGGTCAGCTTTCGCCGGGCGTCGTGCAAAACGCCGTAAACAATCCGCAGGATTTCGCAAAGTACGCGCAGGCGCAGGATACGCTCGGCGCTTCGCTCTCACGATTGCTCGCGGTCGTGGAAAACTATCCACAGCTCAAAGCCACCGAGAACTTTCAAACGCTTCAGGCGCAGCTCGAGGGCACCGAAAATCGCATCGCTTTCGAACGCAAGAAGTATAACGACGTAGCTCGCGCCTTCAACACAAAGCGCGACACGGTTCCGACGGTCCTTATCGCCGGCATGTTCGGAAGTCGGTTCAACGAGAAACCCTACTTTCAGGCGCAGCCGGGAGCGGCTCAAGCGCCGGCGGTGAACTTCTCTCCATGAACCGCGAGCAGCGCGATGCCATCGCTGCAGCGATTCGTGACGCCGAAGATGGCACGACTAGCCGGATCGCGGTCCGCGTCGTTCCAGACAAAGCGGTAGATGCATTCGGGCGCGCCAAGCGCGAGTTCGAACGGGCCGGACTTCACCAGCACGAGGCCGAAAACGCCGCATTGATTTTGGTAGCACCAAGGGCGCGCCGCTTCGCGATCCTCGGCGATCGCGCGCTGCACGAGCGAGTCGGCGACGACTTCTGGAACGACTTGGTGAAGAAGAGCCAACCCTACTTTGCGCGGGGCCAGCTTTTTGAAGGGATACTCTACGCCGTAGACCGGATCGGTGAAGCGGTGCACGAGCACTTCCCGGAGGCCGCCGAATGATCGCGGCACTTGCGTTCACGTGGATGCTCGCCGTCGCGGCCGATTTTAAGATACCGCCGACCCCCGATCACTACGTCACCGACAACGCCGCCGCGCTCTCGAACGCAACGCGGGCGTCGGTCGAAAACGAACTTCATGCGTACGAGACGGCGACGGGGCATCAGGTAGTCGTCTGGATTGGGCAAACGACCGGCGACGTTCCGTTGGAGACGTGGACCGACGAAACCGCCGATCGCTGGAAGATCGGCCGCCGCGGCCACGACGATGGCGCCGTGCTGTTTCTCTTCATGCAGGATCGCAAGATACGAATCGACGTCGGCTACGGTTTGGAGAGCGCTCTCACCGACGCGGACTCGTCTCGGATCATCAGGGACGTCATCAGACCGCGCATGCGCTCGGGCGACGTCGACGGGGCCGTGTCGAGCGGCGTCGCCGCGATGCTTACCACGATCTCGCCGTCGTATCAGGGTGTTACGCCGCCGCCCGGGGCCGCGACTGCGGCGAGCGCGAATTCGACGGTCTGGGTGGTGATCGCGGTTGTCGTGATTTTCATCATTTTTCCGATCCTCATCCAACTGCTGGTAATGCGACGCGTGGGTTATCTCGTTACGCGCGGCGGCGCGCGAGGGGCATTCCTCGGCGGCGCTTTTTCTTCGTTTGGCGGGGGCGGCGGGGGTGGAGGCTTCGGCGGCGGATTCTCAGCGGGAGGGGGTGGTTTTGGGGGTGGCGGCGCTTCCGGCGGTTGGTGATCGCGTGGCCCCATGTTGAGCCTGGTTCTGGGGGCTTCGTTTTTTACGTACGACGTGCTGATCTCGGCGGGTCACGAAGGGCGCCCCGCTAGCTGCGTCCATTTTCCGCAACGCCATTGCAACCTCGGCGCGCAAGGCGAGCGAGCCTGGACGCCGGTTGTTGCCGACGCGGCGACGCAGATTTTGCGCCGGCACGGCGTTACCGTCGCGCGATTGCCGGCCGATTTCGAGGGCACGTATCGCGTGCGCGCCGCCGTCTTCATTCACTTCGACGGCTCCGATCCGCCGTGCGCCAGCGCCGCCTCGATCGGCTACGCGCATAAGGCTGATGCTTCAGCCGCTGCCGCGTGGCGCTCGCTCTACGGCTCGTATTGGCCGTACGGATTCCAACCGAGTAACTTTACGGCTGGACTCCGCGAGTATTATGCATATCGGCAGGTGGATGCGAGCGACGCGAGCATGGTATTGGAACTCGGCGAGATCACGTGTCCCGTGCAGCACGCTTGGCTCGAACCGCGCTTGCACTGGGATGGCGCGCTGCTCGCGTACTTCCTGAGCAAGCTTGTCGGAAAAGGTAACGTTCCCAATCCCGGCAGATACTAGCAGATGGGGATTTTACGTCTTGGCGGTTTCACCGCAGGCGTATTTGCCGCGGCCGCACTAGTTACCGGCTGCGGCCGAGCGCAACCGCCGCTCGTTATGTCCGGCGTATCATACCAAGCCGCGCGCCAAAGCGACGCGGGCTTGCTCTACGGAACAACCTCGCTGGGCGGCTACAACGGTTCACCCTGCAACGCGTGCGGCACCGTCTATGCGATATTCGGCGGCAGCAGTAGTTGTTCCGGTCATTGCGGGGTAGTCTTTAAAGTGAATGCGTCTGGCAACGAGCAGGTCGTGTACGCCTTTACGGGTCAATCCGACGGATCGAATCCAAAGGGCGACCTCCTTTGGACGGCGCCTCCCACCAATCCGAACGGCACCGTCTTTCAAATTCTACCGTAATGGTCGATCTGTTGCATCTTGAGGAGCGGACCGACGGCGGGGCTGCCGCGCCGATCGAGCGACCGCGTTTAAGCGAACGATTGACGGCCTCGGAGGCCTGTCCGATCACTCTCTTGATCGCTCCGGCGGGTTACGGAAAGTCGGTCGCGCTTCGGCAATATCTGGGCACGATACGAGAGCCGAACGTTCGTTTCGCATTGCGCGCCGAACACGTAACGCTGCTGGGGTTTCTGCGAGGCTTCACGGAGTCGCTGCGGGAGAGCGCGCCGCACGCGATAACGTCGCTTGCCGGTGCGTATGAGCGAAGCACGGGTTCGCCAAAGCGGGCAGGTGAGCTCGCCAGTTGGTTGCACGCGCACCTTGAGTCATTCGCCGGGGTCATCGCCATCGACGACCTCCATCTCGCCGACGACGATCCGGAAGTCGCACGGTTTTTGACGTCTCTGATCGAGCGCACCAAGGGGAAAATCCGGTGGATTCTCGCCTCGCGCTCGACGACCGGCCTCCCCGTCGGCACCTGGCTTGCCTATCGCGATGCCGACTTAGCCATCGACGAACAAGATCTGCGGTTCACCCTGGGCGAGGCGCGCGAGGCCGCACGCGGGCTGCGGCTGGCGATCCGCGACGAGGAGCTTATCGAGCTACTTGCGCTGACTGAAGGATGGCCGGCGGCGATGACGTTCGCGCTGCGTACGTCGACCCGGTCGTCGGAGCTGCGGAACGTCTCGGCGATTACGCGCGAGATGATCTATCGACTGCTCGCTGAACAAGTCTACACCGCACTCGATGCCGACGAGCGCGGTCTGCTTGAAGTCGCGGTTGTGCTGCCGGTCATTGACGTAAACGTGCTCGAGCGAGCGGGATTCGACCGCGCCTTTACGATTGTCGAACGCCTTCGCGAACGAACGGCATTTATTTATGAAGAGTCGCCTGGCATTTACCAGTGCCACGACCTCTTTCGCGATTTCCTTCGTCGCGAAACGGCCCTCACGGGAAAGCGCTCTCAGCGGACGGTACACGACCGGGCTGCACGTGCGCTGGAAGCCGTTGGCGACGTCGAGCATGCGATAGTTTCGTACGTTGCGTCAGGCTCTCAGGGCGACGTCGTGCGGCTCCTCGAACGCCACGGCCTCGACCTGTTGGAGCGCGCTCGCGGCGACGTCGTCGCGCGTGCGGTCGAAGCGCTCGACGAGAAGACACGCCGCGAGAACGCTTCAGTCCTGGCTCTGCAGGGAGCCTTACAGGCGATAGCCGGCAAGTTCGCTCGAGCGGAATCCTTGCTTCGCCGCGCGATCTCCCGGGCAGGTGACGACCGCGATCTCGTCGCGACGACGAGCTTGCGCCTTGCTTCGTTAATCGGAAATCAAGGACGAGATGTGCGGGACATACTCGACCCTGTGGCGGACGATGAAAAGCAGCGACCCGTATACAGAGCTGAAGCCCTTTCGCTGATAGCGGCAAGGCAAGCGATATCGGGTGACCTGTCCGCCGCGGAAGTCGCGATTGAAACAATCGAAAGTCTATTGCCGGAGGTCGATGTTGAGGCTGCGCGCGCGCGGATACTCCATCACCTTGGGATCGTTAATCGGCATGAAGGTAATATCAGCGGGGCATTTCAAAAGCTGACGCAGGCCAGCGACTTAGCGTCAGAACTGCACTTCTTCAGCGTCGCGAGCCGGGCGTACGCCGTCCTTTCGAATCTATCGTTGCATGAGGAAGACGATGTCGAACGACAGCTCCAGTATGCGGAAGCTTCGGCAGACGCGGCGAGAAAGGCTGGCGACGTGTTTGCGCTGCAAACGTCGCTGCTACAGATGTTGAGCGCGCGCATGCGAATTGCCGACGCCAGTCGGTGTCTTGCCATCGAAAAACAATTGGCAGAGCTTCGGACGGACGACTTGGCTAACCGCTATATTACAGTTTTTAGAGCGGTGCGGCTCGCATGGGAGGGCCGATTTGGTGAGGCGCAGGGGCTATTGTCAACGTGCTGGGCCGAAATGCGTTTCGGTGTCGACAACGCATGCTCGGGCGCTCAATATGGGCTCTTTTTGGCTCTCGATGGCCGTCGAGACACTTCAGTCGCGCAGGTTAAGGCGGTGCTAGATAACGTGGCAAGTCTTACGGCTTCGGGTCGGTTCGATCGCCGAGCAATAACAATGTGCCAGGTATTTTGCGTGTTAGCCGAGTGCGTTAATGGACGGCTAACAAATGCCGATCATATCCTGCGGCGCTTGGCTGCCGATGATCCGATCCAGGATGTCGCCGTGAAAATTGCCAGAGATATCCTGCGGGCAGTGCGGGCCCGGAACGGAAGTGGACTACCAGACGTAACGGATTCGATCAAGAGGCTGGCTGAGCTCGGGTATTGTGACGTTGCTCGTATGCTTGGCGCAGTTTGCCAAAAAATGAACGAACTTGCCACGGTAGATGAGCGTCCTAGCACTCTTACTCCGTCGGAGCGCGACGTTCTTCGGTATTTGGCTGAAGGGCTTTTGCCGAAGGAAATCGCGATTGAAACTGATCGCAGCGTCCATACGGTAAGAGTGCACGTCGCAAGCGCAATCGCGAAACTCGACTGTCACAGCCGATTGGAAGCAGTCAACGTGGCTCGCCTGCGTGGATTGATTTAACGCGAAACGGGCTCGCCTCGGGCCCAGGACTAGACGGGTGCGGATGCGTACAATCCCTCATCTCTTTTGCCAGTGTGGGGAGGTAACATGCTTAGTCTGCTCGTCGCGCTTTTCATCGCTCTGGCGATCACGCCGCCTGATCCTTTCTAACTCGAAGCGCCTTTAGGGCCTTTTGGTGGCGCGCGCGGTTGTGCGCCACCCAGTTGGCACTCGTCCATGTCAGGATCGGGGCATGGACGAGTACTTTATTGGGGCGGGCGCGCTCCTGACCTCAGGGCCATCGGCGACCATCGCCGGGGCCACCCTCCACGCCCAGCCTGCTCCGGGATTGGCCGGGCAGCTAAAGGCAGCGCTGGTCGACTTCGAGGCCGCACAGCTTGGTCAGCTCTCGCGCATCCTTATAGTAGCTGCCGGGTGGAGCGGTGCCCGCTTCCAGGCGGAGGTCGTCCGTAGGCTGGTGGCTACCCGCGAGTGCGGGCTCGGCGATGTAATCGCGACCCTCGCAGAGGCCACTGGGGCCCCGGAGGTCCACGTTTTTGCGCACTGGGTCCCGGACGAGGCGACCAACGCGTTTTTAGCCGAGCGAGGTGTCCAGGTTCTATCGCATCCCCTCGAAGCTATTGGACAGGCGGCGTTGGTCTCGGGTCAGCGTCTCGAGCGCTGGCGTTCCCCGGTCCGCGCGGCCTAGCTTCGTAGAACCGGACGGTCGTTCAGGTGCTTCCAAGGGTGAGAACGCACGATGCAGCGTAGAAATGCATATAATGCCCAATGCCCGCGTTGCGGTTATAGACGACGACCGCATGGTGCGCGAGATGTTAGAACTGGGACTCTCCCGCGAAGGCTACGAGGTGCGGACCGCCACGGATGGCTTGGCCGCGCTCGAGCTCGTCAAGGTCTTCGATCCAGAGCTCATCGTGCTCGACATCATGATGCCGAAGATCGATGGCGTGACGCTGCTGCCGCGGCTGCGAGAGATCACGCAGGCGCCGATTCTCATGCTCACCGCCAAAGGCGGGACCGAAGACAAAGTTCGATCCCTCAGCTCCGGAGCAGACGACTATCTCGTCAAGCCGTTCATCTTCGAGGAGCTGATCGCGCGCCTTCAGGCGAAACTGCGACGGCCTCAGCTGATCGAGGAGAACGTGTTGCGGTGGCGCGACATCTCGATCAACCCCGCAACGCGTGAGGCGTGGCGTGGCAAAGAGCCGCTCGAATTCACTCAGCGAGAGTTCGATCTGCTGGAAGTTTTTATGCGCGAGCCGCGGCGCGTCTTCAGCAAGGATCATCTTCTCGAAATCGTTTGGGGACACGACTTTGAAGGCGGCCCGAACATCGTCGAAACCTACATCTCCTATCTGCGAGCAAAGGTAGATCGCCCCGGCGAGCCCGGTTCGTTCATTCGGACCGTGCGCGGCGTCGGATATGGGCTCTCTCAATAACAGAGGCCGCATAGGGTGAAGCTCGCAGCGCGACTCTCCGCTCTGTACGCCGTCCTTCTCGGCGTAACGGTTCTGATCGTCATCCTCGCCTCCTCGATCGCGCTCGTCTTCGAGCTGCAGCACTTTTCACGTGACGTCATGTTCGCCAAGCACGAAGAAGCTCGCATTCTCGTCGATCAATCCCGGCGGGAAGGCATGACGCTCGCGCAAGCGGCACCCGATATCGTTAACGCCTTGAGCGGAATTGGTTTACGCGTCACCGTCTACGACTTGAAAGGGCGGTATCTTGCGGGGGACAAGACGCTGCGCCCCAAGGTGCTTGCAGGCGTGCTGGCGGCCGGCGGAATGCAGCATTTCATCCCGCGATCGCTGCACGGACCTCAAGTCACGACGATCCATTCTTCGCAGGGTTCCTTGCGGCTCTATAGCCTCCGCGGCGGAATTGGGCCACCGATCGACCAGCCGCTCGAGCCGATCTCGCTTACCTCCGTGGAGGGGGGGTACGTCGGCTTTGAGGAGTCCTTTCCGTTGTTGCTCGTCTCGCTCGTTCCGTACTGGCGGATCGTGTTGACGATCGCGCTAGCGGCAATGCTGCTCTCGTGGTTTTTGGGCCGGCTCTTCGCGCAGCAATCGCTGCGCCCGATCAACGAGGTGAGCGATTCACTGCGAGCCTTGGCCGACGGCGACTATACGCAGCGCCGTTTCGTTATGCCCGGGGGCGACGAGGTGGCGTCGCTAACAGCCGCCTTCAACGATGCGGTCGCGAGCGTTGCGACCGCGATCGATCACAGGCGGCACGCGGAAGAGCGGATGCGTCAGTTTGCCGCAGAGGCGTCGCACGAGCTTCGAACTCCCCTCACGGTGATTGCCGGATATATCGACGTGCTGCGGCGGGGCGCGATCGAAGAGCCGCGGATTGCGCGGCAGATCCTCGCCACGATGTCGCTCGAGAAAGAGCACATGCGTGGCTTGATCGATCGGCTGATGCGCTTGGCACGCCTCGACTCGGAAGCCGCTCCTCAGATCGAGCACATCGACGTTGCCGAGCTCTTGCGCAGCCAATGCGAAGCCGCGCGGCGACTCGACGACCACCGGACGATCGATTACAGCGTGGATAACGTCAAAACGATCGAGGCCGATCGAGGCGAGCTTGGTGAAGCGGTCTGGAACGTGATCGAAAACGCGCTGAAATATGCGCCGGATGCGCCGATTCATCTGCGGGCCTCGCGAACGAACGGGCATGCCGTCATCACGGTGCGCGATGAAGGCCCCGGGATGTCGGAGTCCGAGCGCATTCACGCCTTCGAGCGATTTTATAGAGGTGATCGGCGTGGAGAAATCACGGGAACGGGTCTCGGCCTAGCGATCGCAAAGCGCGCCGTCGAGCGTGCCGGGGGCGAGATCTCGATCGACAGCGCGCCCGGTCAAGGCACCGCGGTAACGATTACAATCTAAGCGTTCACAGGCTAGCTTCAGGCGTTTTGCGCGAGCGTTTTCTATAATCGTTCGGACATGTCGCCACGACGGAGCATAGCAGCCGCAGTTTCGCTGCTTTTGCTATTGGCGGCAGTAACGCCAAGCGCCATCGCCCAGTCGGACTCCGGTGAAATCGACATCGTCGTAGTCGACGCATCCACCAAGCAACCGCTCGAACTCGCACGAGTGCTGCTGGACGGGCCGGTGATCGCTTCGGAGGTCACAGGAAAGAACGGCAAGGTCGTTTTCACCGATGTCCCCGACGGCATCTACCGAGCCCGCATTGTGCGACGGGATTACACGAGTCTGACGTCGGCCTCGTTCGAGGTGCTCGACGGCCGAATCGTAACCGTTTCGTTTTCACTCGCCCTGGCGACGGGCGGCTTGAAAGTCATTGGACAAGTGACGGCTAAGGCGTCGGCAACCATTTCCTCGACGAGCATCGATCAAAACTCGCCGCAGCGAAGGCTGTCGACCGATTTAGCCGACGCGCTCAACAAGCTCTCGGGCGTAACGGTCTCGACTTCGAGTGACGACAGTGACGCCACGCAAACTATTTCGCTCGAAGGTCACGACCCGTCGCAGACGCAGCTCACGCTCGATGGCATTCCACTCAACGCCCCGGGATCGACCGGAAACCTCGGCAGCTTCGCGACCGATCTCTTTCAAGGCGCGTCGGTGCATGCGGGCGCCACGCTCGGTGGCCTCGGCGGTTCGGTGAACTTCAGCACCCTGCAGCCGACGCTAAGCTGGATATCTCAGATACAGATCTCGACTGGAAGCTACGGCCGCTACAACTACTCCATCGCTGAGACTGGATCGGATGGAAAGCTGGGCCTAGCGGTGCAGACGGTCAATCGGCTCAATCCGAGCCTTGTCGACGGAGATCTCTATACCGACGCGAGCGGCCTCGATTACGTCCACGACGGCGACAGCACGATCTCGGGAAACATTCTCTCGGCGCGTTACGAGTTCGGCGACAATAATTCGCTCAGCGGTATGTTCATGAACTCGACACGCAACACGAACATCGTCTGTCTTCGCTACAACGGCGATCCGGCGACGACGCTGCCGTGCGGCTACGGGCCGAACAACACCGACAACAGCAACGTACAGCTCTATTCGCTTTCGGATAGCGCGCTGATCGGGGCGACGCAGCTTCAGACTTCGCTGTTCTCACTCGATTCGGGTAGCGTCTTGAACCAGATAGCCCGGTTCGTCAACGGCGAGCCGGCGCCGACGGGTTTCTCGAGCGCGACGCGGTCGACCGGTTACGTTCTCAACGCGACGCTTCCCGCGCAGCAGCGCCACACGATCTCGTTTCAGGCCTATGGAACGTCGTCGCAGTTCACGACGACGCCACTAGTCCCGGCGGCCGAGGAATTCTACAATGGCGCCGAGACGACGCAGTACGACGTCGTACAGGCCACCGACACCATTCACTCGAGTGATAAGCTGACGCTCTTTGGGTCGGGCGGCTTCAGCGCCGCGACGGGCAACAGCGGCATATCGGAGTTGGGCAGCGTCGGCGCGACCTGGCGGCCCACCACACGCGACACATATAGCGGATCGTTTACCCTGGGCGGCGCGGCCGCGACCGCGGGGAGACTCCAAGTGCTCAGCGATCCGGCATCGCTGCGCTTCGACTGCGCCGGGAAAGTCGCGTTCGGCAACGCGCCCGGTGGAGAACCGCAGAACAGCTCGTCAAATTCCGTGCGAGTAAGCTACACGCACCAGCTGCACGGCGGTAATGTTTCGCTCTCGGTCTACCGGCAGGTGCAGAACGGCGTCCTGCTGCCGGTTTACGTCAACGGTTACGTCTTGAACCAGCTCGGCGCACTGCCACCGGGTTATCTCGAAGAGGTTGCGTCGGTTTATAACTCGCCCGCAGGCTGCAACGGAGCGCCGTTGACAGCTTTTATGCCTCAGCAGCTCTACATGATGACTCCGGTCGCGGGCGTGCAGCGGCTCTACCAAGGCGCCTCCCTCACGGGATTCGTTACGCTGGGCAATCTCGTCGTCGAGCCGTATTACAATCTCACCGGCGCGCAGGCCGCATCGGATAGTTATCTCTTCGCGAACCCATGGTCGATCACGATTCCCGGAGAGCAGCTCCCGAACGTGCCGTTGCAGAAGGCGGGAATCGTTTTGGATTACAAGGCGCCGCACTCGATGCTTGAGTGGCTGGCGGACGCGCAACACGTCAGCGCAAACAATCCGAACAATTTGCCGGCCTATACGACGTATGACGCGGGTGTCACCGCGCAACTTACGCGCGGAACGGTTACGTTCGCAGCAACAAACATCACCAACGCATTCGGTGGAGTGTTTGCAAGCCCGGTCAACGCGGTGCCGTTTACGACGGCCGGCGGTGACGTCATCGCCAACATCGCGCGCCCGCTGACGCCGCGGTCGTATTCATTGACCTACTCGGCGAAGTTCGGACAAGCCGTCTCGTCGCAGACCGCCTCGACCTTTAGACCGCGCGGCGGTGGCGGAGGCTTGTACGGCGGAGGCGGACCTGGCGGTCCTGGCGGTCCTGGCGGCGGCGGACCGGGCGGAGGCGGCCGGGGAATCCAATCGCTCTTTTCACCGCTGCCGCAGACGCCGCCGGCCGACCCGTTCGCGGTGGCGGCCAACCCAACGACCTGCAGCAGCGAGAACGGCGCGAAAGCGCGACAGCTGGCGGCCGAGCTCAGTGCTTTCGTCGCACAGATTGAAGCGGCGCGCACCGCCGCCGGTTATCCTTCCACGATGCCGGCGCCGGCGCTCAGTGACGCAACCTTCACCTATCACGGCCTCGGCGCCACCTACGCAATTGCGATAACGCCAAAAGGTACGGGCATTCTGCGCGCTCTCGCGGGCTGCATGTCGCTCCACATCGCGCGCGCCGACGACGTGGCACAGCGCAAACTCTACGCGTCGGCGAGCCCGCTCTTCTTCGTGCCGCAACTCAACTTCATGCCGGCGGTTGGCCTCTACTTCGTTGCACGCCAACCGCAGGCCGGTCAGGAAATGTTTCGCCTCTACAAGCTGCCGGCGGCTCCGCCGAAGGATCCGTTTGAAATTCGCACGTCGTCTTCGTGCGTCGGCGAAGTGCGCAACCTCGCCACACAAGCGCTCACGGAGTTGAAGGGTCATTTCGCAAGCGGCGCTGCGACGCCGAGCTGGACGATCACGGCCCACACCGCAAAATCGGGCACGTGGTACGAACTGCAGCCCGGCGATGCGACGGTTATTCCGGCGATGATGATCTGCGGACGCGTTTCCGCCACGACGGCGGTAGAACTCACAACGCGCGGATTCGACGGCAAGCCGATTCCCGAGCTGAATTACGCGCCGAGCCTGGGCATCTACTTGGTTCGCCCGGCTCCGCGTTCGTCGCCGTCTCCGGCGCCGTCACCCTAACGACTCCGGCGAGCGTCCCTGCCGGCGGGCGCGCTCGACCATTTCGCGCATGCGCGGATGCTCACCGCGTATCGTTGCCACCCACGATTCGAAACGCGGCACGGCGTGGCCGGTGCGGAAGAGGAAGTACCAGACGTTCATATCGCCCATCAGGGTAAAGCGCCGCTTAATGTCCTTGGCTAGCGCTTCGTACGATGGGAATGAATGCAGGTACTCTTCGAAGCCGCCGTACTGGCGTTCGGCGTCTAGCATCGCGGCAGCGTCGGCGATCGTCGCGCGAACCTTGCGAGGCATGCGCAGGATTCCGGGCGTCTCCAGGGCGCGCTCGACGTCGACGTCATCGTACGCGGCGACGCGGGCGGGGTCGAAGTTAGAGAACGCGTCGCGGTAAGCGTCCCAGTGTTCGGCGATTTGCTTCCAGCTCACGCCTGCTTGGAAAACTGCCCGCGTCATCACTTCGAAGTAGTCGGCGAGCGAGGCGGGCTCGATCACGTCGGGAATCGTTTCGGCCACGGTGTGGCGGTTCGCCCTTCGCCGTTCGACTCCGCGCCCTTCGTCACGCTCAGCATGACATCATTGGAAGGAGGCAGGGACCGGCGTGGCTGAGGTCGCAGAAGCGCCCACACAATGCTGCTCTCGTCACGTGGTCGGATTCTCGGTCCCCCCGGGTATAGAAGCCCACACCGTCGCAGAGTCTAAGGAGTTTCTCGTTTCGTGTACGTTGATGAAATGCTCAACTGTGTAGACTGTGGACGCCAGTTTGTCTTCAGTTCGGGCGAACAGCGCTTTTACGAGCAAAAGGGTTTCCAGAATAAACCGAATCGCTGCCCCGATTGCCGTCAAGCGCGCAAGCAGATGCGTTCGAGCGGTGCCGGCGGCGGAGGAGGAGGGGGCGGCGAGCGGACCGGGCGACCGCGCGAGATGTTCACCGCGACGTGCAGCAACTGCGGCGGAGTTGCCGAGGTGCCGTTCAATCCTCGCGGCGATAAGCCGGTCTATTGCCGGGATTGCTTCGCATCCCGGCCGTCGTATCGCTGAAGTAGTTTACCTCGAGCGGAGTCGAAGGCCGCTAGGACTGCGCTTCGGCGCAGCCGCTGAGTGACGCCTAAAGATTCCTACGACGCCGTCGTGATCGGCGCCGGCCACAATGGGCTGGCGTGCGCGGCGTTGTTGGCCAAGGCGGGGCGCACCGTTGCGGTCTTCGAGCGCCGAGATCGGCTCGGCGGCGCTGCGGTCAGCGAGACCGACATCTGGCCGGGTTACACAGTATCTTCCGCGTCGTACGTCTGCAGCTTGCTCGATCCGTGGCTCGTGGAAGAACTCGGGCTGCGCGAGCGCGGCCTCGTGTATTATCGCAAGGATCCCTTTGCCTTTTCGCCGCTGCTCGACGGGCGATCGCTGCTTATGAGCACCGACCGCGAAAGCAATGCGCGCGAGATTGCGGCCTTTGACGCACGCGACGTCGCCGGCTACGAGGCATACGTCGAACGGACCGACCGTTTGGGCAGAGCGCTCTTTGACTCGTTTTCCGACGACGACCCGAGTTTCGAGCGCTTCGATTCGGAGACGCAGACGCTGCTGCGCGGCTCGGCCGCCGATCTGGTCGAGCGCTACGTTCAAACGCCGGTTCTCCAAGCGGAGTTGGTCAACGACGGACTGATCGGTACCTACCTCGGTCCGCGCGATGCGGGCACTGGATACGTGCTCGCACATCATCTTGCGGGGCGATTGTTGGGAACGCAGGGAGCGTGGGCGTACGTGCGCGGCGGCATGGGTTCGGTCTCTCAGGCGCTCGCTTCCGCCGCACGTTCCTACGGCGCCGAGGTTTTTGCAGACGCGACAATCGAGCGTATCGCGATAGACGACGGCGGGGCGTGTGGAGTCGAGGTTGGGGGAAAAATTATTCGGGCGCGCGCTGTGGCGTCCAACGCCCATCCGCGCACGACGTTCTTCGAGCTGCTGGAGGGATCGCTCTTCGACGCTGCGTTCGCAGCCAAGGTCGAGGGGTGGAAGAGCGTCGGACCATCGCTGAAGCTGAATCTGGCGCTCGGCGAGCTACCGAACTTCACGTGCCGACCCGGAACCGATCCGCAGGCGCATCATTTCGCGACGATCCACGTCGCGCCGTCAATCGCATATCTCCAAAAGGCCTATTCCGACGCGCGCCGCGGCGGCGAAAGCGAGGAGCCGTTGATCGAGTGTTTCCTTCAGACGCCGACCGATTCGTCGCTCGCGCCGCGCGGCAAGCACATCCTCTCGATCTTCGCGCAGTACTTTCCGTACGATCGCGCCGGCGGCTGGCCGGAAGGCAAGCGCGAGGCCGCCGCCGAGAAGATCGTCGCGATCTTGGCGCGCTACGCGCCGAACCTGCCCGACGCAATCGAATGGCGCCAGGTGCTCGCTCCGCCGGATTTGGAGTCGCGCTTTGGTTTAGTTGGTGGACATATTTTCCACGGCGAGCTGCTGCCGGGTCAGATCTATCAAGATCGGTTCGCGACGCGTACACCCGTGCGCAACCTGTATCTGTGCGGATCGGGCGCGCACCCCGGAGGGTGCGTCAGCGGCTTTCCCGGCAAACGCGCGGCGGGTGCGATCTTACAAGATCTTACATGAGGGTTCTGATCGCGGCGGTGGCGGTGTTGCTATCGCTCGGGGCGGTCTCGAGCGAACGATACGAAATCGATCAAGCGCGTTATTTCTCGAGCCCTTCGGCCGAGGCGACTAGTCGGGTGACGCTCGTGGCAGAGGCCGGTGCCTTCATAGCAACGGCGACGCCCGAGCGTACGGACGCAATGCGGCGGTGGTTCGAAGAGTACGACAGACTGCTCGAGCGCTTGGAGCGGCACGATATCTACGTGTACCTGCGCGCCGAAGAGAACGATAGCGATACCGCCGACGCCAAGGCCGACGATGCACTCGGCCAGCTGGAAGATCGTCTCAGCGATCGAGTCGTGCGGACAGCGCAGCAGCTTGGTTCGGCGCGCATCGAGGCGATGTCGCGTGCGGCTCCGCTCGCTCCGTACCGGTATCTTCTCGAGGCTTCGCTGGCGAGCGCCGCCCATCGGTTAAGCTCGGCGCAACAAAGAGCAATCGATCTCGCCGTCACGCCGGTCTTGGATGCGGCGGCCGCAACCTACAAGCGGCTGCGTAAGTCGTCCGATTCGATTGCCGGAAATCAAGAGGCCTATGCGGCGCTGCTCATCTCGATCGCGGCTGCGCGAAACGGAGTTGCGCGGCTGCGCGGATTCGACGGCGCTGCCGACGCGTCGTACTTCGATAAGGCGATCCCGCAGAGCTCGGTCGAGCGAACGCTGACGGCCGTTCGAGCGTCGAACGCCTACGTACACTATCGAGCCGTTGCGGCGCTCGCGCCGAAACCCGGTTTTTCACCGGCGCCGCTTGCAATCGCGGACGCGCTCCCGGTCATCCTGGCTGCCGAGCAACCAATGGGCGACGAATACGCGAGCGCCTATGCCGCATTGCTCGATGCGAAGAACCGCCGCCTCGAGATCTGCACTGCTTCGGAATGCGACGATACCGGCTTTTCGCTCGGATTCGCCGGATTAGAATCAGCCGTCTACTTCGGCGGCTACACCGGCTCCGTCAGATCCGTGCGCGCCGTCGCACACGAGTCCGGCCATGCGGTTCATCGCCAGTTCATGAGTCGGAACCAACCGATCGCGGCGTACAACCTCGGGCCTTCGTTTATGTTCGAGTCGTTTGCGATCTTCAACGAGCTCCTTTTTCTCGATCACCTCTACCGGATCGCCCCCAACGACGAACAACGAGCGTATTACCTGAACTATTTCTTGGACGATGCGACGTTCCAGGTCTTCGGCTCGGCGCAAGAGACGGATCTCGAGAGCGCGATCTACCGAGGCGTGGAAACCGGCTCGGTTCGAAGCGCGGACGATCTCAACGCGCTGGCGGTTAAGGTTTTCGCGCAGTACGATCCGCGCGCGGCGGAGGATCCGACGACAGCGCTTTACTGGGCGCGAGACCGGCTTTTTTATACCGACCCGCTCTACGACGTCAACTATCTTTACGCGGGACTCTTGGCGCTGCAGTACTTCACGGACTTCGAACGCGATCCGGCGGCCTTTTCGAAACGATATGTGGCGCTGCTCAAGAACGGGTTCACGGACGCCCCAGCGGCGCTCGAGAGCCGATTTCTGGGCATCGATCTCACCGATGAGACGGGTCTCGTGGCACGCGCGGTGGCGGTGATAAACGCGCGGACGGCCGCACTGTCGAAACTCTACGGAAGCGCCCCGTCAACAAGGGCGGGATACACTTCCCGGATGCAAGTTACGTGGAAGCCCGTGCGCGACCCGGCGCCCGCGGTGCGTGCCAAGCTGCCGGGGAGTGCGTTTGCATTCCCGAGCGAACGGAAAGAGCCGCTTACGGATGCCGGTCATGTTCGAAGCGCGATCGCGCGCTTCGGCGAGGTTCAGGGAGTCACCGACGGCGAGCGCGCCCAGGCCTTTACCAACATCAAAGCCGCCGCAGCATACTACGGCGTAACGGTGAGCGCATCGAGCTGGCGCGACTTAGTAGGATAGCCCGCGGCCGGTAAGAAAAAGTGGCGTTCGGGTGGGTGCCTTAACGAGGGACTCAATGAACGCTACCGGCTATCAGTTTCCAGATGGCAGGCGAAAGCGCCGCGCCGATGCGCCGAGCGAGCACGTCGCACGCATCGGCTGGATGCTCATAACGTTGCTCTGCGATGGCGTGCTGGAGTATGCCCGCTGCATCGATCTGTTCGGCATCTCGCCACGCCAGTTCCAGCGCGACCTTCGCAAGCTTCGCGACCTCGGGCGCCCGCACGGGTTCGCGGTTTCGCCTAGCAAGAGCGGTCGCGTTTTTTTGTCGGCGGCGCGCCAGCGGGCTGCCGCGCTCGATTCCAGAAGCCGCGACGTGAGGGAAGCACTGGCGCGACTTGCGGCGGCGTTCGGCGGGCCGATCGCGCGCGAAATGCAAGATGCAATCGGAGAGACGGCTGCCGACCCGCGCGCGGGTTTTCTTCAGATTCGCGAGCCGTTGCCGGCAGCGAGCGAGCGCGTCACTCGCCGCTTTGAGGAGTTGAAGGCGGCTGCTGCCGGGCCGGCGCGGGTTGAATTCGCCTATACGCCCGCGAGAGGCGCTCGCGCGCGCCGGCGCGTGGAGCCGTACCACATCGTTGCGCGTTCGGGACGCTATTACTTGGTCGCGTACGATCTCGCGCGACGCGATTGGCGGCTCTTTGCGCTCGACGCGATTGGCGACGCAATCGTCCGAGAGGGTACCTTTACGCGGCGAGCGGTGCCTGAGCGATTCTTGTCCGAACGCGCGGTCGGGTGGATAACCGGGTCGAGGGGCGGCGATGTGGCCGTTCGGCTCAGTGCGCTCGTTGCCGCGGCCGTCGGCGCGCGCACGTGGCAGCAGGGACAACGCTTTACACTCCCGCCTGATGGCGGTGCACAGATCACGTTGAGATTCGACGATTTGAGCGAAGCCGTGCGCTGGGCGCTGCAGTTCGGTACCGAGGCGACGATCGTCGCGCCGCCCGAAGCGGTCTTGCTGGCTCGTGAAACGGTGGCGCGCATCGCGCAGGCTTACGCCGTGGCGGACCACGAGCGAGCCGAGGGCCGCAAGACCGCCTGACTCAGAATCTGTAGCCTCGGCGGACTTGCCGGCGACACCCGTGTGGCGCCTCGCTTTGCTAGGCTGACGACCTATGACCATGACAGCGATTCACTGGAGCGTCTTCGCGTTCTTCGTCGGCGCGCTGGCAGTCTGGCTCGCTCGCGAGAAAGAGGCGACGGCGCTCCGAACCAGCGTGGCCGAGGAGAGACTCTGTATCGTCGAGCTATTGACGAAGCTCTGCCGTTGCGAGGCCAATCTGTCGGAATTGCGCGCGGCGCTTTCGGCTGCCAGCGAGCGAGTCGCCGCACTCCTGCAGATCGAGCGGCGAGGCTCTCAGTAACCTTTAGGCGGAATCGCCGTAGAATAGCGTATGAATAAAAGCATTTTAGCGCTGGTGCTGGCGCTCGGCGTCGTGCCGGTCGCTGCGCTCGCGCAGGATACGAACGCCCCGGCCGCACCGACGGCCGATCAGCGGCAAGCGATGCGGCAGACTTTCGAGCAGTTTGGACAGCAGGAGAAGCAGCTCCACCAGCAGATGCGCTCGCAGATTCTTTCCTCGCTCAGCCCGGTTCATCTCCGCGCGGTCGCGGCGACGATTGGCGACCTGGCGATCCAACAGAGCCCCGATCCGCAGGCTGCGGCCAAGCGGCTCGATCAGATCCTCTCGCCCGCCGAGCGGCAACGAATTCTCGCTGCGCACTCCTCGTTTGCCCAGCAGAGCCGTCAGCTCCACGATCAGATGCGAACCCAGCTGCAGAGCGAAATCCCGGCCGGACACGCGAACTGGATGGACCACGGTCCGAATGGTCCGATGTCCCAGCGCGTGCAGTCCGACGCCGGAACCGTCCTGTTGATGGCACTCTCGCCGCATCCGATGATGGGGATGATGGGGATGGCTCACGGGCCCGGCATGATGCATATGGAGGGCGCGCCGCCTCAATAGGGTACAAGCGAGGGCGTGACGCCTGGCTCGTGGCAGCGCACGCTCTGGTTAATGGTGACGGTGCAGGCGTTGATGTCGTTCGCCTTCTCCGTCTCTGGCCCGTTTCTGCCGCTCTTCATCATTCAGCTTGGCGTTAAGCCGATCGCGGCGGTTTCGGCCTGGGCCGGAATCGTCGCGTCAATAAACTTTCTGGCAGCGGCGATCTTCTCGCCGGTCTGGGGTGGCGTTGCCGATCGCACGGGCCGCAAGGCGATGGTCGTTCGCTCGTGCCTCGCGATCGCGGTCTTCACTGCGCTGATGGGCTTCGTTCAGAACGTTTGGCAGCTCTTTGCCGCGCGCGCCTGCATGGGAATCTTCAGCGGCTTCTCCGCCGCTGCCATCGCGATGGTCGGCACCCAAGTACCCGAAGAGAGCCTCGGGTTTTCACTGGGCTGGATGACGACCGGCCAACTCGTCGGCGCACTCTGCGGCCCGCTCTTCGGCGGATTTCTCGCCGACCGTCTGCAGGATTACCGCCACGTTTTCTTCGCGACGTCGCTCGTCGCGCTGGCTGCGGCGTTGGTCTGCATCGCGTTCGTGCAGGAGCACTTCAAACCCGAAAAGAGCGCGCCGCGCAGCTCGTTCTTCGCTAACCTGCGCGAGGTCGCGACGCACCCCCGGCTCGCGCCGATGTTTGTGGTTGTAATGCTCGCGCAAGTCGTCGCCTTTGGCGTACAGCCGGTCGTACCGCTCTTCGTGCGAGAGCTTGTCGGCAACCGGGCCTGGCTTGCGACGGCAGTCGGACTGGCTTTTGCAGTCACCGGTCTGGCCGATCTGGTCGCTTCGCCTTTCCTGGGGAAGCGAAGCGATCGCATCGGCTACCGCCGCGTGCTGCTCATCTCGCTCTGCGGCGTTGCCGCGCTCACGATCCCTCAAGCGTTCGCGAGCACGATCGGGGCGTTTATCGGGTTGCGCTTCGGCGTCGGTTTGTTCTTGGGCGGAGTGCTTCCAACGGCAAATGCGCTCATAGGCCGAATCTTTCCGCGCGAGCGGCGCGGTCAGGTGTACGGTATCACATCGAGCGCGACGTTTTTGGGCATGTTCGCCGGACCGTTGCTCGGCGGGTTGATTGCGGCGCGCTTTGGCTTCGAGGCGGTCTTTCTAACGATCGGCGGTATGGCGCTTGCGAATCTCGGGTGGGTCGCGCTCAGCGTGCGGACGTCGCCGACGGTCTTACCGACTCGATGAACGCGCGGACCAAGGATTCGATACCGAGGCGATCGGCGTCGTTGAAACGCGCGTGCAGCGGGCTGTCGCAGTCGAAGACGCCGGCGAACTCGCCGCCAATGAAGAGCGGCACGACGATCTCCGAACGCGAGGCCGCATCGCAGGCGATATGATCGTCGAAAGCATCAACGTCGTCGACCACGAGCGTCGCGAGCCTCGATGCGGCCGCGCCGCAAACGCCGCGGCCCGGCGGTATGCGCGTGCAAGCCGGACGTCCGCAGAACGGTCCAAGCACGAGCTCTTCGGACGGAGTAGTGAAGTAGAAGCCGGCCCAGTTCACCATAGGTAGTTCGTGAGCGACAAATGCGGCGAAGTTCGCGGCATTGGCGATGAGGTCGCTCTCGCCGTCGAGCAGTGCGCGGAGCTGCTCTTCGAGCTGCTCGTACGATACGTCCGACGTCACGGCGTGTACGGGTCCCGGCTATAGAAGGGCGCGCGCGCGCCGTCGACCGTTACCTGATACCAGGCTTGAGACGTGCGCTTGTGAAGCAAGTCGAAACGCTCACCGTTGCGAGCGACATGCGAAACGGCGACGGTATAACGCAACGGCTGGTTTGGACCGATGCGTGGAATCCCTTGCGCGCGGACGAGGTACGCACCGCGCCCGTCGGGCTCGTTGAGCAACGTCGCGGTACCGTCTGGATCGACGACGACCGAGCTGCCTTGATCCACGCCAAGCGCGAAGACGGTGCGCGCATCCGGCAGCAGGCGATCGTTGAGAATGCGCGCGAGAAAAACGACGGTGCGCCCGAAGCGGTTGCGCGCGACGAAGTGGGTATCGGTGATCGTACCGGCGAGCGCCGGCCATGCGAAGAGTCCGGTCGTGAAGCTGATGCGCGCCTCCGTCGGATTTTTGACGGCGTCGTTTGTCGTCGTCTCTTCGTTCCGGCGATCGCCGGCAACCGAGTCATAGACCACAGCGCCTTGAATCGCCAAACCGGCACTTCCGCCGCCGACGACTCCGCCGCGCGCGTAGACGCGTTTGACGGCCGCCGTCAGCGCGCTATCCTTCCATGCGACGTAATGCGCTTGATCTCCGCCGGAGAAGTAGACGGCGTCGGCGCGGTCGACGATCGGCGCTACGGAATCGACCTGCGCACGCGAGGCGCACGGCGGAATCAGCACGGTTTGTACGGATGCGAAGTTTCCGTACTGCCAAAACGGCTTATCGTAGATATCGGAATAGGAGGCGCGCAACACGACGACGTTGCCGCCGCGGCGCGTCGCTTCGCCGGTAAGGCGCCGATGAAGCCAGACGATCGACGAGCTGGGCGATCCGGTGATGCCGGCGCCGTCGAGCAGCAGCCCAGGACCGTGAAGGTGCGGCGTAGGGACATAAGTGCCGTGCCGCCCGAAGACCGTGATGGAGCAGGCGAGCGCGACGTGCAGCACGCAGAGAGCTTGCCCGCGGCGGTACGAAATTCCTTATAGCGACCTAGATCAACTCAAGGATGTGCCGAATAATGCGTTTGAAGTCGTGTACACCTGAGCGCTCAGCGCGCGTAGTCCGCCAGGTGGTTGCCGGCGATCACGATCGACCACGCCTCACGCGAGACCGAGATCCCGCCGGAGTACGGCTGGCTAAACTCGATAATGAGTCCAAAGAAGAGTCCGATCGAGCCTGCCAGCAGGGCGGTCATGGACATTTGTTTGAGATAGCTGCGCACGCCGAAGAAAAAAGTGAAAGTGAGGACGAAGATCGCGCCTAAGACGAGCGCTTCCAACATTCCCGCCGGCAAGTGACTCGAAGATTGAACGATGCGAAGTCGTCGGCTGTCTCCGATGCTACGTAGGCTGCCAAGCAGCGAGTCCCGAACCGCGGCGCTCTCGAGAACTTGCGCCGGGCTCGCGTTTTTCGTTGAAGGCGGGGTCGTAACCACGATGCGCACCGCTCGTGCGAGCAGTTCACCCGTGGCGTTATTGCCCTCGGTACTCGGATGAGACCAATCTTCGTGCTTCACTGCAATTGCGTATTGCGCGATGAGCCGCTGCACCGAACGGCGTTGCGACGGCGGCAACTCCGCCGCGTAGTTGAAGGCGTCGGCTACGTATCCGGCTTCGAGGTCGGCCGTCTGCTGCGCCGTCGAAAAGTTCGTCCAGACCGCTCCGACGAGGAATCCCAAGACCACCGAGTAGAGAACGCCCACGACGCCCACCAAAAAGCCCGCGACTTCGTGATGCTCGCTGAGTTTTTCGGGCGGTGGTAAGAAGCGCCGAACGAGCGTGTGGGTCAGAACTCCGACGGCCGCGAAGAGAACGGCGAATAAGGGCAGCGTGATTACGGCAGGAAAGGTCGAAAGCCACACCATCCTGGGAGCGTTTTGACGGCGAGCGGCGCTAATGCCTTTGAGGGAATTCTAAGAGGAGTCAACGGTTGTGAGTTCGTTGGTTGCGGCCCTGCTTCTCGGCATCGTGGCGGGGCTGCGAACGCTAACCGCTCCGGCGGTGCTCTTGCTCTTACGAGGCGGCGGTTGGGCGTCGTACCTTCTCGTCGTAGGTGCGCTGCTGGAGGATGCCGGCGATCTCAATCCCAAAACGCCGTCGCGCACCGCGCCTGTGGGGCTTATCGCGCGTTTGCTCAGCGGCGGATTCTGCGGATGGTGGTTGACCGCGCCCACCGGCGCGTCGATCGTTATGGGGGTGTTGCTCGGCGCTTGCGGGGCAGTAATTGGCGCCTATGGCGGCCTGTCGGCGCGCAAGACTCGCGATCTCGTTGATCGGACGCGTACCGGCAGCGCTGCTCGAAGACGTGGTAGCGATCGCAGCGGCCGTCGCGATCGTGACGCTCGCGGGGCGGCCGATCGTTACGCCCTAATCATTTCTGTTCGAGGTGGCCGCCGAACTCGTAGCGCATCGCCGAGAGCAGCTTGTCGGCAAACTCTGCGTTGCCGCGGGAACTGAAGCGCTCGTAAAGCGCGTCCGTCAGCACCGGCGCGGGCACCGCCTCGTCGATCGCCGCTTTGATCGTCCAGCGGCCTTCGCCCGAATCGGAGACGCGTCCGTCAAACGCTTTGAGCTGCGGATCTTGCATGAGCGCGGCCGCGGTGAGGTCGAGCAGCCACGACGCGATGACGCTGCCGCGCCGCCAAAGCTCGGTGATGTCGGGTAGATTGAGGTCGTACTGATAGTGCTCGGGATCGCGCAGCGGGGTGACTTCAGCGCTCGCGACCTGCTTTTGCTTGCCGATGTTCGCGTTGCGCAGAATATTGAGGCCCTCGGCGTAGGCCGCCATCAGCCCGTACTCGATTCCGTTGTGAACCATCTTGACGAAATGGCCTGCGCCGCTCGGGCCGCAGTGCAGGTATCCCATCTCGGCGGTCCCGCCGGCCTGCTCGCGTCCGGGCGTCCGCGGGATGTTGCCGCGCCCCGGCGCGAGCGCCGCGAAGATCGGGTCCAAGCGTTTGACTGAGGCGTCGGGGCCGCCGATCATCATGCAGTAACCGCGGTCGAGTCCCCAGACTCCACCGCTCGTTCCGACGTCGAGGTAGTCAACCCCGGCCGGCAGCAGCGACGACGCGCGCCGAATGTCGTCGACGTAGTACGAGTTTCCGCCGTCGATCAAAGCGTCGCCTTTGGCGAGCAGCGGCGTCAGCTTCGCGATGCTTTCGTCGACGACCGCAGCGGGCACCATCATCCAGACCGCGCGTGGCCGTTCGAGCTTTTGCGCGAAATCTTCCAAGGTAGAGGCTCCCTGCGCCCCCTCTGCAGCGAGTGCCTTTACCGCATCGGGATTAGGATCGTAGCCGACGCAAGCGTGACCCGCGCGCATCAGCCGGCGCACCATATTCGCGCCCATCCGGCCCAAGCCGATCATGCCGAGCTGCATATCTGGTGGTTCCTCCTACAGAAACGGCAGCGCCGCCAGTCGAACGATGCCGTAGATCAATGCGATCAGGCCGACACTGATGACGATTGCATGCCGAGGGTATGTCATCTTCGTACTCACACCCGCCAAGAACGAAACGGTGGCGAAAATTACCGTCAAGAGCAAGAACTCGTCGGCGTGATGGTTCGCCTCGAGAGCCGCGTTGAAGTTGGCGGAAGCAAGTGCCGCGTATCGTAGCGAGGCGGCTCGCGCGCGCAGCGAGTATTGCGGCATCACGAACGGCGACGAGGGCGCCCTAGGATTCGTAAAGGGCTTCGTCGCGAGCCAGGCACTCATGGCCGAACGCATCTCGGGCCGTAAGCGCCGGTTGACGAATTGGGCTTCGCGCAAATTGCCGGCCTCAACCGCGTCAATATAGTGGAGAAAGAGGTTGACGTCGATGGCAGTCAACGCGAGGTCTCTATCCGCAGCCTGAGCGGATTCGATTCGGCTCGCGTTTGCGACGTTGTAGGAGCGCGCCTGCGCTCCACTCCAGCGGGCCGACTGGTACCCTGAAAGCGCGGTCAAGACCGCGGCCACCGAGATCAGGGCGACCCCCGCAATGTCGACGAACCTGTCAACGCGATTACGGACTTCCATCTGGTCGCGTCCTTGTACGTCCGTTCGACCTTTTCATTCCGCGCCGTTTCCCGTCTCAGAAGGGACGGCTTCTTTGGCTTGGAACCCATGTTCGTCTATGCATGCGGACAAGATCCTAGCGATCATCGCGCTGATTGCGCTGACGTTCGGGGCGGGCCTGGAGGTCAACCGCGAGCACCTCATCGCAAGTCTCAAAAACGTCAGCTTGCTTGTGCGTGCGCTGCTCGCGAACTTCGTTATCGTTCCGCTCCTGGGAGTTCTCCTTGCCAGGCTCTTCCATCTGCCGCCCTTCGTCGCGACCGGATTTCTCTTGATGGCGATTGCGCCCGGCGTCCCATTAGTTCTTGCGTCGGTCAGAAAACGAGGCGGAAGCCTCGGGTTCGCGGTCGAGCTTGCCGTCGTCCTACCGCTGCTCTCGCTCGTGACCGTTCCGCTGACCGCGCATTTCGTGCTGCCGACGGCGGTATCGGGGGAGCTTCCGCTGCGCCAGGTCGTCACCACGCTGCTGCTCTTCCAGGTGCTGCCGCTGCTGATCGGACTCATTGTGGCCAGGCGACTTCCGTCGATAGCGCCACGCCTGGTGAAAGTCTCGCGCATCACCTTTTTCGTCACGATCCTTTTGGTGCTCATCCTGCTCGTTCCTAAGTTTGTCAGCGCTGTTTCTTTGGTTTATGGGTCGAACGGCATGTTGGCGATGCTCTGCCTGACGGTGCTTTCGATGATAATTGGCTGGCTGCTGGGTGGCCCGGCTCGCGAAGACCAGCGGGTGCTTGGAATCGCGACCACGCTGCGCAACATCGGATTCTGTTTGGTCATCTCGACCTCGAATTTCAGAGAGCCGCTGATCATTGCGAGCGTCATGGCCTATTTGTTGATTCAGTTCATCGTCGTGACGATCTTCGGCCGGGTATTCGTCCAGCGCGCTAAAGCGGCTGCCTCATGACCCCGCTCATTTATTCGACGTTCGCGCTCTCAACGCTTACATTTAACGACTATATCTCGTTGATCGCGGCGGCGACAAACGCGTTCAATGGAGCGTTGCTGGCTCGCCGTCCGGATCACTACAAACATTTTACCGTCATCGGCGTTGTCATTTTGGCATATGCCGGCGGTATCGGCGGCGGCGTCGTGCGCGACGTCCTGGTCAACAAGATACCGACTGCGTTTGCCAACCCGTGGTTTCTGATTGCGTGCTTGGGGGCGGCGTGCCTGGCTCTGATCATCGAGTTCAACAGCGAGCAAAAGTTCAAGGACGGCCTCTTCCAGTTTATGACCGCGTTCTCGCTGCCGTGGTACGCGATCGTGGGAGCGCAGGCAGCCCTGCAGGCGCATCTTGGCTACTTCGCGGCAGTACTCATCGGCATGGTCGCGACGACCGCTGGACGGTGGATCATCGACACGGCTTGTAACGTCGTCCCCAAGCAGCTGGTCCGAGGTGAGTTCTTCATGGCGGCAGCGGCGCTGACCGGCATCGCCTACGTCATTTGTGCGCAGCTTGGAATGTCACCGACGGTGGCGACTGCGATTGCATTCGTCGTCGGTTTTGGTTTCCGCCTCACGGCTCAGACCTTGGGCTGGGAAGAGTGGGAACCGTGGGAACCCGAGGAACTCGCGGGAACCGAGAAGCAGCGCAAGACGCTTGGCGAAGGGTTACGCGCCGAGCTGGGAGCAAACGGTAAAGACGCGTGACGAAGTTAAACGGCAAACCGAAGCGCCGCCAGAACGAAGTGCTACCGATTCCCGATCGGCCCTACACCGGTTTCGTCGCCTACGACGCTAAGGATCCCGACTCGAAGTTTACGCCGATCGAGCCGTTGCGGCCGCCTGAGGCTGCGCCGAACGTGCTGATCGTGCTGATCGACGATGTGGGTTTCGGTGCGTCGAGCACATTCGGTGGACCCTGCCAATCGCCAACCGCGGAACGGCTCGCAAAAGATGGCTTACGCTTTACGCGTTTCCACACGACCGCGCTCTGTTCGCCGACCCGGGCCGCGCTTTTGAGTGGCCGCAACCACCATGCCGTCGGCATGGGCGGAATCACCGAGATCGCTACGTCGGCTCCCGGCTACAACTCGATTCGGCCGAACTCGATGGCGCCGTTGCCGGAGATCCTTCGACTCAATGGATACTCGACGGCGCAGTTTGGAAAATGCCACGAGGTTCCGGTGTGGGAAGCGAGTCCGGTCGGGCCGTTCGACCGCTGGCCGACCGGCTCGGGATTCGAGTATTTCTATGGCTTTGTTGCCGGCGAAACGAATCAATGGTACCCGTCTATTCATGAAGGCACGAAGATCGTCGACCCTCCGAAGACGCCCGAAGAGGGTTATCACTTCATGGAGGACATGACCGACCGCGCAATCGCGTGGGTGCGCCAGCAGCGGCTGCTGGCGGGTGATAAGCCGTTTTTCATGTACTTCGCGCCCGGCGCTACGCACGCGCCACACCACGTGCCCAAAGAGTGGGCGGACAAGTACGCGGGAAAGTTCGACCAAGGTTGGGACAAGCTGCGTGAAGAGACGTTTGCGCGGCAGAAGAAGTTGGGTGTAATTCCGCCGGATTGCGAGCTGACGAAGCGGCCCGACGCGATTCCCGCCTGGGATTCTCAAACACCTGAGTTCAAGCGCGTACTCGCCCGCGAGATGGAAGTCTACGCGGGGTTCTTCGAGTTCGCCGACCATCACATCGGCCGGCTGATCGACGCGCTCGACAAAATCAAAGCGCTCGATAACACGCTGATCTACTACATCATCGGCGACAACGGAGCATCGGCTGAGGGCACGCCGCAGGGGACGTTCAACGAAACGATCCCATTCAACGGCATGAGCGTCCTCGAGACGGCCGAGTTCCTCACCGAGCGTATTGACAAGCTCGGGGGCCCCGAATCGTACAATCACTATGCCGTTGGTTGGGCGCACGCGCTGGACACGCCGTATCAGTGGACGAAGCAAGTCGCATCGCATTGGGGCGGCACGCGCAACGGGACGATCGTCCGCTGGCCTGAGGGGATCAAAGCGAAGGGCGAGATCCGGCATCAGTTCCACCACGTGATTGACGTGGCTCCCACGATCCTCGAGATCGCCGATCTTCCCCAGCCGTACATGGTCAACGGCGTCGCACAAGTTCCGATGCAGGGCGTTAGCATGGCGTATAGCTTCGACGATGCGAACGCCGCCGAGCGCCACGAGACCCAGTACTTCGAGATGTTCGGCAATCGCGGCATCTACCACAAGGGTTGGACGGCCGTCACCCGCCATCGAACGCCTTGGCTTATGACCGAAGCGGCTCCGCCCTTCGACGACGACGTCTGGGAGCTCTACGACACGACGAAGGATTGGTCGCAGGCGCACGATCTCTCGAAGCAGATGCCCGAAAAACTGCACGAGCTTCAGCGCTTGTGGCTGATCGAGGCGACGCGTAACAACGTCTTGCCGATGGACGATCGCGGGAGCGAACGGTTCAACGCGGATCTCGCCGGGCGGCCGGTGCTGATTCGGGGAACGTCGCAGGTGCTGGCCAACGGGATGGGCGGACTCAACGAAAACGGCGTCGTCAACGTGAAGAATAAGAGCCACTCCGTTACCGCACAGGTCACCGTACCCGAAGGGCAAACCGCAAACGGCGTCATCATCTCGCAGGGTGGCATCGGCTGTGGCTGGATGTTCTACGTCAAGGATGGCAAGCTGACGTATCTCTACAACTTCGTCGGACTCCAGCACTTCGTGGTTACTGCCACGGAGCAGCTGCCCGTGGGAACCCATCAAGTGCGAATGGAGTTCGCCTACGACGGCGGCGGCCTCGCGAAGGGCGGCAACGTGACGCTCTTCATTGACGGAAAGCCGGTCGGACAGGGGCGAGTTGAGCAGACGGCGCCCATGATCTTCTCGGGCGACGAGACGTCGGATGTTGGGGTGAAGCGAGGCTCGCCGATGACGCCCGACATGCCGCCTGAAAACAGCGAGTTCAACGGAACGGTTGACGCCGTTGTGATTGAGGCTCCTGGCGAGAGTCTCGACCACTTACTTTCGCGCGAAGAAGTGCTCCATATGATCGTCGCGCGGCAGTAACGTCATAGCCCGAAGATAAAGAGCGTCGGCTTCCCGGTCACTTTCCAGGCGACAAACGAAGTATTTCCGGCAGCCGCTGCGACATACTGCTTTCCTCCGGCACGATAAGTGACGATTCCCCCGGCCATCGCGTTCTTCGTGTCGGAGCGGTAGAGAACTTTTCCGGTCGTCGCATCGAGCGCTAATCGATTGCCGTTGAGATCACCGGTTAAAACGATCTCTCCTGCCGTCGGAGTAACGGCTGCAACCATCGGCGTCGTCATTTTTGACGTGCCAGCGCGTCCTGCCGGTGGCTGAATCGATAGCCGTGCGCTCGTGTATCCGGAGATTATCACCGCGGCTGCAACCGTCGTGATTACCTGGTGCGTGCGAATCATTTTACCTCACACGTAGGGTATGTAGCGGTAACCCGCGTCGTGGAGTTTGTGCAACCGAGTAAAAACCTGCGGCTTTGGGTCGAAGAATAGGTTCAAAAAGGACCAAAATCCTCCGTATTGTCTCTCTTCAGCAAAATATGCTTCGAGGTTAACATGATCCATAAGTCGTCGCCCGACGGCGTTGATCAGCAAGCCGCGGAAACCGGTCGGCGTAAGCGCGGCGCCGTACCGATCTCGCGAATACGTGCGCACCCGTTCCAGCGGATTTCGTAGCCACTTGATCGAGGAAATATAAGTGAGCAGCATCTCGTTCCAAACCGCCGTATGGTTCAGCCGAACCGCGCCGAGCTCGTGCCCGATGAGGAAGGAGATGACGTCAAGCGTCTTCTCGTCGTTGATGTCGAAGATGATTTGATGAAGGACGATATAGGTCTCGCGCCAGGACGAGAAAGTTTGTGAGTAGGGCTGGATCGAACCGCTGGTGAGAAAAAGCTCGGGAGTCCGCTTCATGCGCAGCCGCCGGCAGTGGTTCTCGAGAACGGCATAAACCCATGGGAATTGCTGGTCCGAAAGGCGCACCGAGTTGCCGCGAATCGATGCTTCGCGCCGGTTTCGATTCAGCACTAGGAGCGGAATGCCGACCAACGCTGTGATTGCCACGACTCGGAGAAGCGTGATCTCCTTGTTTAAGAAAGCATGGCCTTTTAGCCAACCGGGCTGAAAAAAGATTAATGCAATCGCAACGCCCATCAGAAGAAAATTGCCTGCGACCGACGCCAGAAAAATCGGACGCTCCCAGGGATCCCGCAGCACGCCTTCGTCGATCGAGTCGTCTCGATCGCGCGGCTCGCTCACGTGTCGAAGGCGAAGACTCGCCGCCAATCCTTCTTCATGCTGATCACGATCCAACCTTTTGCTTGGGCCTCGTCGTAGAGTGCTTGCGTAAACGTGCCGACTTTGGTTTCGGGCAGCCCGGTTGCCGGTCCGTAGGCATATTCGCGCTGCGCATCGTCGTGCAGTACGAGCATCATCAAGCGCGGTCCGCTGCCCGCCGCCGTCCATTCGAGCATCTGGCGATCGCCGGTCGAGTTTCCGAAGGCGGCCTGGGGACGGCGCCCGGTAAAAAGATAGATATCTTCAGGCTTGCCCGACATGTTGTTGTTGAGCAGCAGGTGCGGGCTGCGCATCAGAATGCCTTCACCCTGCGCGTTATAACCGTAGGTCGTCTCGAGCGCCGATCCGATGATTCGATCGGGCTCCAAATCGTAGACGTGTTTAGCGTAGGAGCGGACGAAATCTTGCCCCCCGCCGGTTACGATATAGACACCGAAACCGTTTGCGCTCAGCAGGCGCATGACTTCGAGCATCGGCTGGTAGACGAGATCGGTGTACGGCCGGTTCCAGCGCGGATTTCTCGCCTTTGCGATCCAGGCTGCGGCGGTCTGTTGAAAGGATGTGACGTCCATCCCGGTGTGCGTTGCTAAAAGGATCGTTTCGAGGTCCTTCATCGTGAGCTTTGCGATCCCAGCTTTGTCGCCGCTAAGCACGACGCTGAAAGGTTCGGTCGTGCGCCATTGCGGGCGTTGAGGCGCCAGCGCGACGACGCGGTCAAATGCGAATACGACCTGCGTATAGATCGGGTGCTCGACCCAGAGTGTGCCGTCTTGGTCGAAGGTAGCGAGCCGCCGTTCGGGCCGGATGTAACCGGGGTTCGATCGATCGGTGGCTGCCCGTACGAGCCCGAGGATTCCCTGCTTTGCTCGCCCGTCGTTCCAGGATGGGAGCGGATCGGCAGCATCCTGCGCAAACGCGGTTACGCGCCGTTGCGCTAGCGCGGAAATTGCCGCGAGTGAGAGAGATACAAAGCCGCGTCTACTAAACGAAGTCATGCCGTTCTCTCCTCCCGTTTAAGAAAAAGCGGGCGCTCGAACGAGCGGCCCGCTTTCTTTGACGCTACCGCCTACGAACCCGAGTGGGCGGCGACGGCTTTTTGGATTTGTTCCTTTACCGCTTCGAGGTTGAACGAGGCACCCTTTTGCATTGGCGGGTACTCGATCGCGCTCTCCGCGGCCTTCGCGACGACCTCTTGCACTAGAACGAAGCGCCAGAAGTTGTACGCGAAGAACGAGTAGTAGTTGAGCGAACCGGTCATGCCGGTACGCTCGAACGGATCGAGCCGAATGTTAGTGAGGATCGGCCAATCGACCTTAACCGTGCCGCCGAGCCATCCCCCAGGCTGGTCGATGAAACGATACTTGTAATCGTTGACGCGGACCGCGCCGAGCGTGCCCTCGGCGAAATAGAAGATCTCATGCCGGTTCGAAGGCCCTTTCCCCGTGATGAGGTTCATTTGATTGTAGCCGTCGAGATGTACCTTGTACGTCCGATCTCCGAGCTGCTTGCCTTTTTTGAGCTCGTCGACAATATTCGGGTTTCCCGCGGCGGCGACGAACGTTGGGAACCAATCGAGACCGGAAAAGATTCCGTTCTCAACTTTTCCGGCCGGCACGTTACCAGGCCACCGCAGAATGCAAGGTGATCGGAAGCCGCCTTCGAGCACGGTGCCTTTACCCCCGGCAAAAGGCGTTTGCCCGCCGTCGGGCCAGGTAAAGTTCTCGGTACCGTTGTCCGTGGTGAACATGACGATCGTGTTCTCGTCAAGGCCGGCATCCTTGAGCTTCTTCATGACCGCGCCGACGATATCGTCGAGTTGCGCCATCCCAGCTTCGGATATCGACCAACCATTCTCCGAGTTGCGCATGCCTTCATACTTCGGGGAGAGGTGGGTGACGACGTGCATGCGCGTGGGATTGAGCCAAACAAAGAACGGTTTGTTATCCGCCTTGGCTTTGTCGATGAATTTCAGCGTGTGATCGAGGATTTCATCGTCGACCGTTTCCATTCGGTCTGGATAGAGCGTGCCACAGTCTACGATTTTCTGTTTGCCGACCTTCCCCCAGCGCGGTTCGACCGTCGGGTCGTCGTTGTCTGTCGCCCAGCTGTGCACCATATTGCGCGGACCAATCTTGTCTTTGAGATTTTGCGGATAGTTGGGGTGCGCCGGGTCCTCCATCGCGTCGAGATGGTAGAGATAGCCGAAGAACTCGTCGAAACCATGAAGCGTGGGCAGATAGCGATTCAAGTCGCCGAGGTGATTCTTGCCGAACTGACCGGTAGCATATCCCATCGACTTGAGCGCGGTCGCAATCGTCGGCGCTTCGTCTGGCATTCCGACCGTCGCGCCGGCCTGACCTACGGTCGTCAAGCCCGTGCGAATTGGGAGCTCACCTGTGATAAAATTCGCGCGGCCGGCGGTACAGCTCGCCTCCGCATAGTAATCGGTAAATCGCATCCCTTCAGACGCGAGCCGATCGAGGTTTGGAGTCCGGCTGGCCATGATTCCCTGATGGTAGGCGCCGATGTTAAACCAGCCGATATCGTCGGCCATGATGGCGACGATGTTGGGTTGGGCGGGCATACTTATTCCCTTCTCGCATCCTGGCGAGGTAAGTGTGGATTCTTTAGTTGACAATGGGGACCGGAGCAATTCTAGCGCTCAACGCGTGCCTCCTCTCCGCATTGAGTGACCTTTCAAAGGCGACGAGGGCCGACTGTCAGCCGCGCTTAAGGATACGGAGCCATGATCGAGGCGGTGCGCGACACGATGGTCCGGATCGAAGGCGGAACCTTCCGCATGGGTTCCGATCGTTTCTATCCCGAGGAAGCGCCGGTCCGCGAGGTGCAGGTCGGGGAATTTTGCATTGACGCGTGCACGGTGACGAATGCGGAGTTTTCGAAGTTCGTCCGCAAGACCGGATACGTCACGGTCGCAGAGCGCGATTTGAACGCGTCCGATTACCCCGGCGCGCCCGCCGAGAACCTGGTTCCCGGCTCGCTCGTCTTTCATATGACCGCTGGGCCGGTCGATCTCAGGGATTTCTCGCAGTGGTGGTCGTGGGTCCCGGGCGCGTCTTGGAAGCACCCCGAGGGACTCGGCAGCTCGATCGATTCGCGACCCGATCATCCTGTCGTGCACGTAGCCTACGAAGACGCCGAGACGTACGCGCAGTGGGCAGGTAAGCGATTGCCGACCGAATCGGAATGGGAGTACGCATCTCGGGGCGGATTGGACGGCAAGGACTTCGTTTGGGGCGACGAGATGGAACCCGGCGGAAAACCCGCGGCCAACACGTGGCAAGGCCAGTTTCCGTGGAAAAGTACCGCGCGTCGCGGGCCGGGCACGCTGACGGTAGGCCAGTTCGCATCGAACGGATACGGGCTCTACGATATGGCCGGCAACGTGTGGGAATGGACCTGCGATTGGTTCGTGAGCGATCGTACGACGCTAGAATCACCGTGTTGCGCCGGCGACGCGCGCGAGCGCAGCTACGATCCCTGCCAGCCGCAAACGCGCATCCCGCGCAAAGTACTCAAGGGCGGCTCGTTCCTTTGCTCGCCCAGCTATTGCCTACGTTTTCGCCCCGCGGCGCGCTCGCCGCAAATGATCGACACCGGCATGTCTCACCTCGGCTTCCGCTGCGTGCGGAGTTAGGACTTCAGCTTTGAGCAAGAACGGAGAGAAAAAGATCGCGACTCCACTGGTGACGCATCGTGAGTTCAAGCTACTGCTCAAACCGGATAAGTTTCCAACCCGGCGGGCACTGCTCGAGTTTAACGAGTTGCTGCACAAAACGGCGGAGAAGCTGGGCGTGCATTACGAACCGGTCGAATCGCTCGACTCACAACTGCGGATCGTGCAGTTCTACGATACGAAGAACCAGGATCTCCGCAAAAACAAGCTGATCTTTCGCCGCCGGCAGCTTCGCCAGGCAATGTGGCCCGACGAGAGTTGGGAGCTCACCTTCAAATGCCGCACGCCCGATTACGACAAGGCAGCGGCTTTCGACACCGACACTACGATGTCGAAACTGCAGAAGAAGAAGTTCAAAGAGGAGCTTATTCGCGGCGATGCGCCCGGCACGATGGTCAGCATCTTCTCAAACAACGTCATCGTCGAGTATCCGGAGATCCCGGCGGAAGCTCCGCTCTCGCGGTTGGCTGCGGCTTTGCCACATTTGCGCACGCTGAGTCTCGACATGGAGCAGATGCTTTCGATCGTCGGCGATGCAAAGGTGTTCGAGCTTCAGTCGACGCTCGGCACCCTCTCGTTCGGTGATGGGATCACGGCGCATGCGACGCTCGCGCTTTGGGCCCGTCCGATACCCGACCGCTTCGAACCCTTGATCGCGGAGTTCGGCTTCTCGACGCACGTTCTCGGCAAGGGCGACAAAGAGCAGAAGGGGCAGAAGGCGGCCGACGATTTCTTCAAGGCGTTGCAGGGCCCGCTGCACGACTATCTTGCCGACGGGACGACGAAGACGGCCTTGATCTACGGCGACGAGGCGAGCTAAAGCACCTTAGCCAGAAAAAGCGCGCACGACGCGGTGACGATGGTCGCGACGGCTGCGCCGGCGGCTGCAAGCCCACCGCCGATGCGGTTTTCGCCGATGGCTGCGCGATTGGTTGCGACCGCCAGCAGCAGCCAGAGCGTGAGCGGCGTCGCCAAACCGCCGGCAACGGAGGCCCAATAGAGCAACGCGATCGGTGCGACTCCCGCATACGCGAGCGTCGTCGCAAGCGCAAGCGAGCCGATCAGAACGGCATAAAAAATGGGGGTTTCCTTCACCGTCGCGTTCAGGCTGCCGCGCCAACCGAACGTTTGCGTCACGACGTAGGCGCTGGTTGCCGTAAGGATCGGAACAGCTATTGCCGCCGAGGCCAACAGTCCAATGGCGAAGAGCGCCGTGGCCCACGGCCCGGCCAGCGGCTGCAGGGCGATCGCGGCATCCGTTGCGGTTTGCACGCTCGTGTGCGTTCTGCCCAGCGTCGCCGCCGTCGCGACGAGGATGAAGAGAAAGCAGATTCCGGGCGCGAGCGCTCCCCACGCCGCGTCGGCCTTCATTTTCCGCGCCTCCGCGGGCGCCGTCCCGCGTTCGGATACTTCGATCGACTCCCAGTAGTAGACGTAGCTCGTCAACGTCGTCCCGAGCAACGCGAGTGCGCCGGTCACGACCGGCAGCGAAAAGTCGAAATGCGGAACGATTAGTGAACGGAACAGTTCTCCCCAATTGGGTTTTGCTAAAACGGCGCTGATGCCGTAGCAAATGAATATGAACGGAAGGTACGACAGTAAGCGTTCGATGCGCAAATACGAGCGCGCCAAAAGCAGCCACGCAGTGCCGGCGGCAAAGGGCAAGACGAAGATCGCGCGCGGGAGGCCGGAGAGCAACTTCAACGATTCGGCCCCCGCCACGAGGTCGGCAGCGAGCGTAAACACGTTTACGGCAACAACTGCGACGAGCGCGAGCAAAGCCCATCCCAAGCCGTAATGACGGCGGATAGCGGCTTGGATGCTGGTTTGAGACGAGCCGACCGCCGCGGCGATGCTCTGTACGACCGCAATCATCGGAAATAGGAGCACGACGAGCCAGGAGAGCATATATCCGGTCGCCGCGCCGACGACCGTGAGGCTCGCTACCGTCGTCGGATCGGCGTCGGAGGCGCCCGCAATGAAACCGGGCCCCAGTGGGCCCTTTTTCACTCCGGGTCGCGGTGATGCGCTTGCATCCGCGCGTCAATCGTGTCTGCGAGCGGCTGAAGCACCAAGTTCACTAGAATAATTGTGACGGCGCCGGCAGCGGCTTCGGCATAAAAACCAAATCCGGCCAGAGCGCCGATCGCGGCGGTCGCCCAGACGGTCGCCGCAGTGTTGAGTCCGACAACGCTCAAGCCCGATCGCAAGATTACGCCGCCGGCAATAAAACCGACGCCGGTAACGACGCCCGCAATGATGCGCGTGCTATCACCTGCGTGGAGCGTATAGTCGAGCAGAGCAAAGAGTGCAGCGCCGACCGAGACCAAACTGCTCGTATGCAGACCCACCGAACGATGACGCCACTGACGCTCGAAACCAATGGCAATGCCGAGTAGCGCCGCTACACCGAGTCGTGCTAGGAACGCTTCGATCGTCACAACTTAAAGGTGTACCCTAGCAGTGGGCCCGCCATCGTCAGCTTTTGTAAGCTTGAGGTGGGAGGGAATCCATAATAGTTCAAGGTGCGATAGAGAGCGATCAGCGTTTGACCGTGATTGAATGCGTAGCCTGCTCCGGTATAGCCTTCCCACGTCGAGTTACCTAACTGTCCGATCGCCGTTCCGGTGTCAATGTAGTACGGAACAAACCAGTGATCGTTGAAGAACGCTTTGCCGCGAAGACCGAAGATGACGTCCTGAGTGTTAATGTCGGCCGCGATGTTACCGGAGGGCGCGAAAATGCCTCGCCTGCCGATCGTCGCGGAATAGCCGAAACTGAGATCCGCCGGAAGCCCGCGCATGCCGGCGATGATGCTGAGATCGGCGTTGTGGCCTCTGGCGACCGTAAAGCCGGCCGCAACTTCCCAGATCGACGCTCTCAGACGCGCATTCGCGTCGATGCTCACGGGGATTTGAATTCTCCCGAGCGGACCGGTGATGACTCCGGAGGTACTCGCGCTGCTAGTACCGTTTACATAGATATAGTCGCCGAAGAGATCGACGTTGCCCTTTCTCACGTCAAATTCAAACATTGCGGCTGAGTCGAGCTTCGAGAGATAGTCCGCTGGCCCGGATTGGAAGCTGCTCTGCAGGACGCCGCCGCCGTGGCCGCGCCGTCGCGGGAGCGTCGGAATGGAGAACTGCAAGTTCTCCGTCAGCGTCGGTGCCCAGATGTAGGGCGCAAGCGTGACGTGCAAGTTGCCGTCGTACTCGCGGTCCATGAAGGTCGGAGTGGACGTTTCGGCCGGCGTCGGCGTTTCTTGGGCGCGCGCAATCGCTGTGGCGGCCGCAAACGTCAGGGCCACGATGGCGACCGAGCAGAGGTTTTTCACTACATTCATATAGCGGTTTTCAACTACGTTCATAACCTGGCAGGGGCTCCCTTCGAGCGGAATCTATGAAGCTACCTGGGTTTTGTGTCTATCTAGGACGCGCATCCTGCCACGACGATCCGGCATCGGTCCTCACATTCTGATCTCGAAGATTCGAGGATCGAGGCTTTTGAAAAACCTTTACCTTGTCTTAACGATCTGAAAGGGCATTGCACTGACTTTTCGACGTGTGAAGAGCCAGGGGGAAGCAATCGTCTCCGTGAACCCCACAGGCTCTTCGAGACGCGAATTTTAATGAGTCTGTTTTCAGGAAAGTGAGCTCACGATGGCTGACAAAAAGCCTAATTTTCTCATCCTTTGGGGCGATGACATCGGTATCTGGAATATCAGCAAGTTCAGTAACGGTATGATGGGATATCGCACGCCCAACATCGATCGCGTGGCCAACGAAGGCGCGCTTTTCACCGACTACTACTCGCAGCAGAGCTGCACCGCCGGCAGAGCGTGCTTCATCGCCGGCCAAAACCCGATCCGTACCGGCCTCACCAAGGTTGGCATGCCCGGCGCGACCGTCGGCCTGCAGCCGGAAGATCCCACGATCGCCGAGTTGCTCAAGCCGCAGGGTTACGCCACGGGCCAGTTCGGCAAGAACCATCTGGGCGATCGCAACGAATTTCTACCGACCGTGCACGGCTTCGATGAGTTCTTCGGCAATCTGTACCACCTAAATGCCGAAGAAGAGCCCGAGCTTCCGGACTATCCCAAAGATCCCAAGTTTAAGGAGATGTTCGGACCTCGCGGCGTGATGCATTGCTGGGCAACCGACAAAGATGATCCCACTAAGGACCCGCGCTGGGGACGAGTAGGGAAGCAAAAGATCGAAGACACGGGTCCACTCACTAAGAAGCGCATGGAAACCATCGACGAGGAGATCACCAACGCGGCTCTCGCGTGGATGGAGAAGCAAGCCAAAGCCGACAAGCCGTTCTTTCTTTGGTACAACTCTACTGCCATGCACTTTAGAACGCACGTTGCCGAAAAGAACCTCGGCAAGAGCGGCCAGGATCCATATAGCGATCGCATGGTGGTTCATGACGAGCAGATCGGCATGATGCTCGACAAGCTCGACGAGCTCGGCATCGCCGACAACACCTTCGTCATGTACTCGACCGACAACGGACCCGAGAACGACACCTGGCCGGACGGAGCGAACACGCCATTTCGCGGTCAGAAGGACTCCAACTGGGAAGGCGGCTGGCGAGTGCCGGCATTCATCCGCTGGCCGGGTAAGATCAAACCCGGGTCGGTCTTCAACGGGATCGTGTCGCACATCGACGCGTTCCCAACCATTTTGGCTGCTGCCGGCAATCCAGACGTTACGAAACAGCTCCTGGATGGTTGCAAGGTGGGTGACAAGAAGTTCCACGTTCATCTGGATGGCTACGATATGGGCCCGTACTTCTCGGGTCAGGTTAAAGAAAGTCCGCGAAACGCGATCATGTACTTCAGCGATGACGGCGACGTCATTGCGGTGCGGGTCGGCGATTATAAGTACAACCTGGCGCTTCAACTCGCCAATCAGATGAATCAGTGGGCCGAACCATTCGTGAAGTTGCGATTGCCCCACATCATGAACCTGCGCCGAGACCCCTTCGAGCGGGCCGACTTCAACTCGAATACTTATTGGGATTGGCTCGTTGATCACGCGCCCCAGCTATACGTGATGCAGGCGGTGGTCGCGCAGCAGATTGCGGACTTCGAAAAGTTCCCGCCGCGGCAAAAGCCCGCATCGTTTAATCTAGACTCAGTAATGGAACAGGTGAAGACGCCGCACGGCTAACATCTCGCGTTCCAAGACGGCACAAGCGGTGGGTGACTTTTACGAAAGTCACCCCTACCCGCCGCCGGTAGACGACCTGGAGGCCTATCGCCGGAACTGGGACGACGCGCGCCGGCGCGCCGAATCGCATCTCTTCTGGCCGGCAGAGCAATACCGTGACGACCGAAGCATACTCGTCGCCGGCTGCGGCACGACCCAGGCCGCTCACTATGCGCTGCGCTGGCCCCATGCGCGAGTCGTCGGAATCGACGTCAGCGCGAACAGCATCGCGCATACTCGAGATTTGAAAGCCAAACACGGTCTCGATAACCTCGAGGTGTTTCAGCTCGCGGTCGAGCTTGCCGGTGAACTCGCGCAGAAGTTCGATCACGTCGTCTGCACGGGCGTTCTGCACCACCTGCTGGACCCCGATACCGGTTTACGCGCGTTGCACGACGTGCTCGCGCCCACCGGCGCTTTGCATTTGATGGTATACGCGCCGTACGGGCGCGCGGGCGTCTATATGCTTCAGGATTACTGCCGGCGCCTTGGGATCGGGTGGACGGACGGCGAGATTGGCGATCTCGCCGCAAGCCTCAAAGCGCTCCCGCCCGACCATCCGATCGTATCGCTCTTGCGTAAATCGCCTGATTTTGCGAGCCGAGCCGGCGTAGCCGATGCGCTGCTTCACCCCCAAGACCGACCCTACTCCGTGCCGCAGCTGTTCGAGTTCCTCGGGCGCGCCGAGTTCGTCTTTGGACGCTGGGTACGTCAAGCACCGTATCTGCCGTGGTGTGGCGCGCTGTCAGCGTCGCCCCACCAATCCTTGCTGATAGAGCAGTCGCCCGAAGAGCAGTACGCCGCGATCGAGCTTTTTCGCGGAACGATGGTCCGCCACGCCGTGGTGGCGTATCGAGCCGATTTTCCGGCGGAGCTTCGGCATGTGGATTTCGAAAGCGATGCGTGGCTCGAATATATTCCCATTCGCGCGCCCGACACAATCGCGGTCCGGGAACGCTTGCCCGCGGGCGCCGTAGCGGTGCTGATCAATCGTAACCACTCTTATACGGATCTCTACTTGCCGATCGACGCGCGTCAACAGCGGCTGCTGGCCGCTGTTAACGGGGAGCGCACGATCTCGCAAATCTGCCGCCAGTTCGAGGACCGCAGCTTCGCACGCGACTTCTTCCAGCAGCTTTGGCGCTGGGACCAGATCGTATTGGATGCCAGTCGTGGTCGGCGCGACTAGCCGCCACGAGGGGTAGGCGTTATACTAGGGAGAAGAGGCCCCGGGTGAAAGCCCGAGGCGCTTTTGATGAAGGAGAAAATCATAAAGTGAAACGTCTTGTTTTATCAGTTTTATGCGGCGTTGGAATCGCCGCAACGTCGGTGGCTGCGGCATTCGCCGCACCGCCGAGCCTGACCGGTTCTTGGAGCGTCCAGCAAACCGGCGCCAACGGATCGACGCAGTCCACGATAACGGTCACCTCGTCCGGTGATAGCTTCGTCGGCAAGCGTGCCGATGGAACTGGGTTTACCGGCACGTTCGTCACCGATGAGAAGATCAACGGCAAGTGGCACGGTCCCGGCGGAGCCGGGTGGTTGACTATCTACGTGACCCCCAACGGTCACAGCTTCAATGGCACGTGGGGCTACAACGGCCGCGCCGCTAACGGCTCGTTCATCGGCAATAAGGTGCTCCCGCCCTCGCCGTTGTCGGCTGCCGGAACGTGGAACGTTACGGGTGCGGGTGGTCCAACCGCCTTCGTCGGTAAGATGACTTGCAAGCAGTCCGGTGCCGCCGTCGTCTGCCTCTCTGGCGGCGTGACGCTCAACGGAAAAGTGACCAGCGACCCGCGCAAAGTCAGAGCCACATTTAATATGGGCGGCGCATCGGGCGTATTCTCGTTTTGGTTCAACGGCGACAATAACAGCTTCAACGGTGTGTGGTGGAGAGGCAACGGTACCGGAACACCCACGGGCCGCGTCATCGGCCAGCGCTCGCTGGGAGGCTAATCGGGCCGCTGCTAGCTTGGAACTAAAGGCCGGCCGGCGCCGTTTCTAAAGGGCTAAGGGGTGCGCCGCCGTGGCGGATCGGGGATGCGATCGCGCGCAACGCGCGCCCGTAGCCGGAGATTGGAAGTTAGTCACAATCAAAACGGGCCTGCATAAGTGCAGGCCCGTTTTCGCTTGAATGGTTTCGCCTTCACCGCGACGATCGCGGAGTTATTGAAAGGTCCCGATCGGGTCCCCCGTAATATTTCGGCCGGGACCTTTCATTCCAGCGACTAAGGCGTTCTCGAGGTTACCTTGGTGTGCCATAGTAGCTGATGTAAAAGAAACGTAGGAATCTCACGAATCGTTCCCTACGCTTTCGGCGTTCGATCGGGCACGCGCACTAGCCAGTACTCGACGTTATCGAGAACGATGCGCTTACGGCGTTGCCTTATCTGCGGCGAGAACATCACGCCATCGTCTTGGTAGTACAGTAATAGCCACGCCAACAATCGCGCTCGATCCGAAGGTGTGAGGTGCTTGATGGCGGCCTTCACCGCCGTCGCGTCGCGAGTAGGCTCGCCGTAGGGGTCGCGGTCGTACTGGGGCGGCCGAGCCATGAGGCGAACACATGTTCGCCCCATGGCAAGCCGAGCCTGCGTGCTGCCGCCGGTTCCGCTCGATTGCTAGGCGGTCACGGCGAGATCGAACCGATCGAGGTTCATGACCTTTTCCCACGCGGCGAGGAAGTCGCGCACGAAGTGATCGTCTTCAACCGCGTAGACCTCGGCGATCGCGCGGAGTTGCGAGTTGGAGCCGAAGATCAGATCGCAGTTCGTGCCCGTCCACTTGGTCTCGCCGGTGCGACGGTCGCGACCCTCATACGTGTGGTCGCGGCCGGCCGGCTGCCACTTCGTTGTATTATCGAGTAGGTTCACGAAGAAGTCGTTGGTGAGCGTGCCTGGACGTTTTGTAAAGACGCCGTGTTTGGACGCTTCCGCGTTTGCGTCGAGAACGCGGAGACCGCCGACGAGCGCGGTCATCTCTGGCGCGGTCAGGGTGAGCAGTTGCGCGCGATCGACGAGCTGCAATTCGGGTGAACGCGAATGTTCGCGGCCAAGGTAGTTACGGAACCCATCGGCCGTCGGTTCAAGGACGGCGAAGGCGTGCGAGTCGGTGTTCTCTTGCGTCGCATCGGTGCGTCCCGGCGTGAAGTTCACTTGCACGTCGCGACCGCCGCTTTTCGCGGCCTGCTCGATCGCCGCGCAACCGCCGAGAACGATGACGTCGGCGAGCGAGACCTTCCTGCCGCCGGATAGCGAAGCGTTGAAATCTTTTTGGATTCTCTCGAGGACTTGCAGCACTTTCGCCAACTCTGCGGGCTGATTGACTGCCCAGTCCTTCTGCGGCGCGAGACGAACGCGCGCACCGTTCGCGCCTCCACGCTTGTCAGTACCGCGGAACGTTGATGCCGACGTCCATGCGGTCGTGACAAGTTGCGGCACCGTGAGACCCGAGGCAAGAATGCGGCTCTTGAGTGCGGCGACGTCCTGCTCGTTAATTAGTGGATGGTCCACCGCGGGTAGGGGATCTTGCCAAATCTGCTGCTCGGCGGGCACCTCGGGACCGAGATAACGCGAGATCGGACCCATATCGCGATGCGTCAGCTTGTACCACGCCTTGGCAAAGGCATCGGCAAACTCTTGCGGGTTTTCGTGGAAGCGCTTCGAGATCGGCCCGTAGATCGGGTCGACCTTTAAGGAGAGGTCCGTCGTAAGCATCGTGGGGGCGTGTTTCTTCGACGTATCGTGTGCATCAGGAACGGTGTCCGCACCGGCGTTGTCCTTGGGCTTCCACTGATGCGCACCGGCGGGGCTTTTCGTCAGCTCCCACTCGAAGTTGAAGAGGTTGTCGAAATACAAGTTGCTCCACCGTGTCGGCATCTGGGTCCAGGCGCCCTCAAGGCCGCTCGTGATCGTGGCATCACCGTTGCCGCTGCCGAACGAATTGCGCCATCCGAGGTTCTGTTCTTCGATCGGCGCACCGGCCGGCGCTAAACCGACGTATTGGGTTGGATTGGCGGCACCGTGCGTCTTGCCGAAGGTATGTCCGCCCGCAATAAGCGCGACGGTCTCCTCGTCGTTCATCGCCATGCGGGCGAACGTCTCGCGAATATCGGTCGCAGCAGCGAGCGGGTCGGGGTTACCGTTCGGGCCTTCCGGGTTCACGTAGATCAGACCCATCTGCACGGCCGCGAGCGGACGTTCGAGATCGCGCTCCCCGGTGTAGCGGTTGTCGCCGAGCCACGTTTCTTCCGGGCCCCAGTCGGTGATTTCGTCGGGCTCCCACGCGTCCACGCGCCCGCCGGCAAATCCGAACGTCTTGAATCCCATCGATTCGAGCGCGCAGTTTCCGGCCAAGATGATGAGATCTCCCCACGAGATCTTGCGGCCGTACTTCTGTTTGATCGGCCAGAGTAGGTGACGTGCTTTGTCGAGGTTCGCGTTGTCCGGCCAACTGTTGAGCGGCTCGAAGCGCTGCTGGCCCGAGCCCGCGCCGCCGCGGCCGTCGCCGATGCGGTACGTCCCCGCAGCGTGCCAAGCCATGCGAATGAAGAGCGGTCCGTAATGACCGTAGTCAGCCGGCCACCAGTCCTGCGACGCCGTCATCAATGCAAAAAGGTCTGCTTTGACCGCCTTGAGGTCGAGGCTTTCGAACTCACGCGCGTAGTTGAAATCGGCGTCCATCGGGCTTGACAGTGCGGACGGCCGATGGAGCACCGATAGGTCCAGCAACTCGGGGAACCAATCGATGTTCACTCGCGAGCGGAGCGGTACGTGCTTTACGGGACATTTGCCCTGGTCGGCTTCCGACAGTTCGACGATCGTGTTTTCCATCTCGTGCTATTTCTCCGATTCCGGTCAAAGGTGGGGCGTTCATGAAAGTGAATATCACTCTCACAATGGGCAGGATACTGCCGCATGCGGCTGCCGTCAATAGGGGCAAACGAAAGGCATCGACGACTAGCGCGCGAGGTCCGCAGCGCGATATGATGCTGGGCAATATGGCGTCGCCCGCGCAGTCTTCCCTGCCGAAAAACTATCAGCTCATCTACGAGATCGTCGAAGAGAGCGGGATCGGCCGCCACCTTACTTCCTCGGAGATCTACGCCAAGGCGCTTAGGCGACGGCCGGGGATTGGATTCTCAACAGTCTATCGCGGTCTCGAGCGGTTGCGCGATCTCGGCTTGATTTCCGAGCTCTACTTGCCGGGAATCGACGCCGCGACGTACGAGCCTTCAGGGCCGCGACACGCCCATTTCCACTGCAGCGAATGTGGCGAGATCGAAGACGTCGCCTATGCAATTTCAACGCGCGCGATCAAGTCGCTCGCGCTCCAGCACGGCTTTAAGATCGAGAGCGAACGCGTAACGTTCGAAGGCCGCTGCGCCGCTTGCAGCGCTTCCTAGTTAGCCGTTCGCCTTTTCCGGCTCTGCCTGTGGTGACCACTCGTACGTTGCGTATCCGTCGACTTCTAGGCCGGCCGGCCGGAACTCGGCCCGATCTTCAAGCACCTCGTAAACTTCTTTGCTGACCAAAAGAGTGCCGGGCATCGCCTGTTTTTGCATATGGCCCGCGATGTCGATCGTGTGCTCGACCAAGTTTTCGACTGCCGAATCATCGAAGATAACGACTTCGCCTTCGTTCACGCCGCAACGGACATCGAACTTACCCTTGAGGCGGTTGCGGCGCTCGTTGAAAGCCGGCAGTTGCCGCAGAATGCTTTGGCCGGCTTTAATGGCATCCGAAAGATTCAGAAAGCAAATCATCGCGCCATCGGGCGTCCAAGACTCCTTCCACGCTCGCGTGGCTTTGAAAATACGCCGCAGCATGTCTTCGTAAGCGCGGAAGGTCGAAGTGACGGCGATTCCAGATTCGCCGGATTTTATCGCTGTGGAGCCAACGACGTCGACGGAGAGGAAGGCACAGCGCCTGCGTTTGGCGTCGCTTAGTGCCGCTTCGATCTCCTGGTATTCCTTGTAGAGTTGCGCCCGCGCTTTCTCCGATTCGACCGTGGTTGCGGTCGGGGCGGCCTTCGTCTTGCTTGCAGGCGAAGGCTTGGGCGAGAGAGCTGCCCGGCGCGCGACGGCAAACAGACGATCGGAAATCATCATCACTAAGTAGATGATGGCGGCGAGCACTAAGGGCGCGAACTGTTTTGCCTGGAGAGGCAGCAAACCCGCCACGCCGGCTACGATCGGGTCTTCGAACCGGTGGAGCTGCACGATCGGCCACGCGCGCGCGATACCGAGGCGAAAGAAGTCCACCGCAAAAAGAAGCAACGACGCTAAGATCAGCAGATTTAGTATAAGGTTGACGACTCGCTGCACTCCGTCGAGCGCAACGGGCGCGTTGCCAGCGGTTCGCACGGTGAAAAGTTTTTGCCAGGTGGCGGCTGGGGCCTGCATTAAGGAGCGCCAAGCCGCCTTGGCGCGCTGGCCGTATGTTTCTAGCTCTGAGATTTCCTCAGCGATTAGCCCCTATAAGATTCTCACGCCCGAGGAAGTCTGCCACGATCCATGCGACGCCGGCTATCGCAAACGTCTCGAGGCCTTCACTCCAGTTCCGGTGCGTTTCCGGATTCGCGACCAGGATGGGGATCCATATCGCAACTCCGAACACCACGAGCATCAAAGCCAGAAGGCGCGAGGCGAGTAGTGACTTGTAACCCACGACAAGCGCAATGCCGGCAAGCCCAAACGCAATCGTCGTAGCGATGGCCCAAAACATCCCGGTCGGCGGGATCCATTTGGGAACCAAGCTGACCGTTCTGGCAAGAAACTCGACCTGTTCGATCGCGAACGAGATGTTGCATAGGCCAAACAGTATCACCGCGCCTCTGCACAAGGTCGCCACATAAGGCTGGGCGGGCGACGCCATTCCATACGCTACCGCGGCTCCCACGACGAGAGCCAGTTGGTAGAAGACGTTTCCCCAACTCGCGTATACCGCCGGCTGGGCAACGATACCCGGCACGAAGGTAAGTGAAATGACGAGATACACAATGCCCAAGACGACGGCGCCTAGCACAATGGTCTTGCGGAACAGCATCGCCGCCCCGCCGATTATCTGCGCGAGCGATGTCACGACAATGAAAGCTGTGCTGCCCGGTAGCTGCCAGTTCGATATCAGCTGACCGTGCAAGACAAAGCCGGCGACCCCCAACAGCAGCGCCCCGCCTCCAAAAACGTAACGCCCCATGGCGTAAGCAGCGCAACGGGGAGGCGGAATGTGACGGTTTTAAAGGGAGATGGCAGGCAAACTGCGGCCAGCTTTAGGATAGCGGTCGCATCATGTTGATCGCCCCCGCGCTCTTCGCAATGCTGGCCGTCGAGTCTCCGAGCCCGGCTCCACAAGCCGGCGCGACGCCGGCTCCAACGAGCGGCAGACGCGATCCGTGCGGCGGTCCGCAGGAACTCCTCAAGAAATATCTCGCCGCGTCCCCGTGCGTTTTCGTTGCGGGTCAGGCGAGCCTGCAGGCGACCTATGCGACCACCAGCATTCCGGCAGACGTCGTTCTCGATCTGGGCGGGTCGACTTTGCCGGCGAGAGCGAATCGGTCCGCGATCGGCTATCCAGGAGCTCTCATCAACATCGGCATATCGCAAAATGCGCAGATAGCGATTCTTCCGCCGTCCTTTTCGCAGCTGTCGAGTGCGACGCGCGGAACGCTGGCCGCCGGCGCGACCGACATGGAGTTTTGGTACAAGCAACTGGTCTACGTCGATCCCGCTCGCGGAATTCTCGGTGGTTTGTTGCTGACCTACGAAGCCCCGACGGGGTCACCGGGTCTCGCGGCGCCTGGCCCGGCTTACACAATTAATCCACTCCTCAACTTGGCCACGAATCGAGCGCGAACGATGGGCGTGAGCCTCGCCTTCCCAGTATCGAATTTCGCCAGCGCGTCATCCTCTGGGGTCACGCGCGACTGGAGTTTCGCTCCGCAGGCCGTTCCCTTTTGGCGCTCGCCTGGGGGGACGCTGCTCGCGCTCGTCGTGGCTCACGACTTTACGACCAACGCCACCCCTCTGCTGCTCAATACCGCGCAGCTCGTTACCCGGCAGTTTCAGATCCAAGCGACCTATGGCGGCGTCAACTCGGCCGTCGATCTCGCGAACCCGCTCGCGGGCGTCACGCGGGCTCAGGGAACGTCGTATTCGCGCACGCTGACGATAGGAGGAAGCTACATGTTCGGAACCAGCGAGCTGTGACGGCCACGACGGCGGAGTTGAATTGTTGCGTCGCTGCGGAGGCTAAGAGGTCCGCGAGATCTTCTCGAGCGCCTCGGCGGCGTAGCGCCTGCGCCGCGGTCCTCCTTCCGATGCGTGAAGGAACTCGATTTCAACCTGCGAGTCAGGATGCACGGCGGTCACGATCGCTTCCTCGTCCTCGCCCCTCACGACGACATGATCACCGAGGCGAATCACCTTGTAACTCCATAACATCTCCTATGCGATTTCACCGCAGCAGGCGCTTCGAGCGCGGCGCTCACGACCCAACCCTGCGCTCGTCTAGGCTACCGCATTACACCCACAAGAGCAACTACTGAAGCGGTTCGCTCCGATCCGCCGCACGCGGGGCGCCGGCGAAGTGCCCTTCGTAGGCGCTTCAACGTCACTCGCGTTGATCGGTGGCTTGTCTAAGCCGGGGATCGCTCGATGGATGTGCTGAAGTTATCCGAAAATGAAAGTCGTTTTGATCGATCACCATAGCGCACGATTCTTTGAGCCCGCGTCGGGAGGCCGCCTCACGGAAAGCGAGCATCTCGAGCCCCTAGACCCGCGCGGGTTCGAACGACACCTAGAACACCGTAAGGAGTCTGATTATAAGGGGCAGCGTGTCCCCGAAGCAGACGAGTTCTACGAGCGTGTCGCGCAGCGGTTAAGCAATGCGCCCTCGATTATCCTCCTCGGCGACGGGACGGGAAAAAGCAGCGCTTTGCGATACTTGCTCGCATATCTCAAACAGCGGCACAAGGAAATCTCCGAACGCGTCGTCGCAACCCAAGATGCGGATCTGTCTGCGATCTCCCTCGGTGAGATCGAACAAATCGCTCGACGCTACCCGAGCTAGACAGCGCTGAGTTACGAAGAATTTATCGGTGCGCGGGGCATGTCTGAGCCGTCGGTTTTACCAAAGAAAGCTCCGGTGTCACCGCTGTGGGGAAGGGCCTATCGCCGACGGACGACTTCATGCAGTCGTACGAGAGCATGTACGCCATGACGGCCGCGTAGTTTGGCTTCGAAAGCGACCCGGGTGCATTGAGCGGCATCTGCTGTGCGACGATGCCGTAGATCTGCGCCACGTTGAGATTTGCGTGAGCAAATCCTGGGCCAGTCAGCGCAGGACCGGCGACGCCCTGCAAATGCGTGCCGTGACAGGACAGGCAATATTTCGCGTAGACCACCGCCCCCGTCGCGACTTGCGCCGGCGTATAGGGTACCGTCGCCGTTGAGGCGGAACCGCTCTCGGTCTTTCCGACCGTTGCCACTGTTACCGCCGGTTGTCCCGCCGCGTCGTTGACCGCTGTCTGTGCGGCATTCAAACTGTATGCGACGACCCGCGCGCCATGCGAGGGGGGAAGGTTTGGCGTTTGCTGGTTGCCGGCCTCGCCGGCCTCGACGACCAAATACTCGTGGCTGTCGCTCGCGCGGTATGCCGAGATAGGCGCAACGATCGCCGAGCCCACGTCGTCATGCCAAAGCTCTCGACCTGTTTTGGGATCCATCGCGTAGATTCCGCCGCCGGCATCGGTTGTAAAAATAAGCCCGTTACGCGTGACGAGCACCCCGCCCTGAGCGGGGTAGGGAAACTGCTTTTTCCACGCCGGCTTTCCCGTCGCAACGTCGACCGCCGTCAGTAGTCCGGTCGCGGGCCGGCGCTTCGGCAAGGGCCCCGCACTGTACGGTTGGCCTTGGACGTACGGGACGGCTTTCGTATAAATGATCTTCCAGACCGCGCACTCTTGCGTGCTGGGGACGAAGAAGAAGTTTGTCCTCTCGTCGTACGAACCGCCGTTCCACTCGATGCCGCCGCCATGATTGGGACATGCAAACGTTCCGGCCACGGTGGGAACCGTGCTGAAAATCCCCTGCTGATTGCTGACGGCTAACTTCGCAACGGGCGTTCCGTTCGTTCGATCGAGGATAGCGAAATCGCCGGCTTTATCGCCGACGGCAAGCAGCTGCCGCACCGAACCGCCGACCATTCCGGTAAAGAGCACCGGCGGCATGGATGGATCGTTGTCGTGCAGGTCGTTTGGTGAGACTTTGTAGTACCACTTGAGGCGCGGATTCGCACCGGAAAGGTCGAGTGCGACGACGGTGTCGGCGTAGAGATTCTGCCCCTTGCGCCCATACTCGGTAAGATTCGGCCCCGGATTACCGGGAGCTGCGTAAAGCGTATCGGTCGCCTGATCGATCGATAGGCCCGCCCACACGGCTGCGCCGCCGTGTACGTACGAATCGCCGGGCCAGGTCTCGTGCCCCGGCTCGCCCGGCTGTGCGACGGTGTGCCAATCCCAAAGCCGCGAGCCATCTTGCGCGCTAAACGCGCTGACCAGGCCACTGCCCCCGAGATCGCCGCCCGACGTGCCGACGATTACCTTATCTCTGTAGACGTAGGCGGCCATCGAATACCACGTGTTGCTCGTGTCGTGGCAGGCCGGAACGTTGAAGACTTGCTTGCCGGTCGCGGCGTCAATAGCCAGAAGACGACAGTCCTGAGTTACCAGATACAGGCGGCCATTCTCCAAGCCCACGCCACGGTTGACAGGATATTGCAGCTCGTAAGCAGGGCTATAGGGGAAGGCCCATTTCAACGCGCCCGAGGTCCCATCAAGTGCAAGGACGTTGTCGTGCGAGGTCGAGACGTAGACGGTGCCGTTCCAAATGATCGGGGATGCCTCTTCCTCGCCATTGTCTTTCACCGCCGTGATCCAGGTCTTCTTGAGCTGCGCGACGTTCGCCGGTGTGATCTCGTCCAGACCGGTCAGGCGATTTCCGGCGTATGTTTTCCCGGGGATTATCCAGTTCGCGTCGTTTGAGGAGGCCGCGAGCAGCGCGGCCGAGTCCGACGGTGTCTTGTTGCCGGCGTTGCCGCCTGAACACGCGGCGAGTACAAGAATAACCGAGGCGGTCGCGAGCGCGCGTGATGATATCATGTGAATCTCCTCATTATACTCAAGCGATCCTATCACGGCGGCGCCCTCGAACTCCCCCGGCACAGGTCCCCGAGGGGGGAGTTCGCGCCCGGGGCATATTTAGGAAGGCCTCTCGATGCGTTCGCTTCGGGAATCGTGGTTCGCTGGGCCTCCTGCGATCAGCTGCTCGCGCTTCGCAAAAGGCGCCCATCACGCGCGGCTCGAATTCCGCAACCTTACTCTTCCCGTCACCGGTTCGAAAGTGAGGCGCAAATGTCGATTCTATCCGACGTAAAGGAAATACAGGCCAAAGTACGCGAGTCGATGGAGAATGGCCCGGTCACGCCGTACTACACGTTGCCGCTCGACAAAGTCTACGAGGTGCTCAATGCGGCGCTTGCCTCGGAGATCATTTGCGTGCTGCGCTATAAGCAGCACTATTATATGACCACTTCGATCCATCAGGAGCAGTTGCAGGCGCTCTTCAAAGAACACTGGCAAGATGAAGAGAAGCACCTGGAAATGATCGCCGATCGAATCAAGCAACTCGGTGGTGTTCCGAACCTCGATCCTAACGGCATCAGCAAGCGGGCCTTTTCATCATTCGAGAGCGGCCACACGCTAGCCGATCTGCTCCGGGAGGATCTACTCGCCGAACGTGTCGTGATCAAAATCTATGGCGACATCGTCAAGTTCTTCGGCAAAGAAGACCCGGTGAGCCGGCGCATGTTCGAGGGGATCTTGAAGGATGAAGAAGATCACGCCGACGAGATCGCCGACCTGCTCTACACCGTCGATCCCAAAACGGGAAAGACCGCCGAGCAGTTCAGCGGCGATTCGGTTAGCAAACCTTTCAAGGCTTAACTCAAGGTCAGCAGTGCGCCTTCAGGCTGTCGGCATGAAGGTAACATCGGTTCAGAATCCGCTGACTTCGTTCGCCGACGACGTCGCGGCCACGCGTCGGGCGCTCGCGTTGCAGGCGGGCCCGACGGTGCTCGTGGCTCATTCGTACGGAGGCATGGTCGCAACCGAGGCCGGTGTGACTCCGAACGTAACGGCTCTCGTCTATATCGCCGCGCGCGCGCCCGACGCGGGCGAAGACTACACAGCGCTCGCGAAACGATTCTCAACTCCGCCGGCAAGCGCCGGCCTCGTCACGTCTGACGGCTTTTCGCGTTTGAACGAAGATGCGTTTCTAAACGATTTCGCAAACGGTGTCGATCCGTAAAAGCGCGCGAGCTCTACGCCGTTCAAGCGCCTATGTCGCCACGCTCTCTGCCACTACTCGAACGACAGTTGCGGCCCGGCGCGTCAAACCTTCGTGGTACGCTGTCTCGAAGCAGGATCGGACGATCAATCCAGACTTGGAGCGCTTCATGGCGGCTCGCATGAAGGCTACGACCATCGAACTCGACTCCGGTCATCTGTCGCGGTAAGCCACGCGCCAGAAGTCACCGCGCTTATTTTACAGGCGGCCGGAAGCGGCTAACGGGTCTCCGCAGCGTTTCAGGGTAAAAGGCGAATAGGTGAAGCCGGAGGGAGATCTGATGAAAATCGCCGTTCCTCATGCTGAAAGCGCGTACCCAGCCACAGAGTTCGAGTATCTGGTCGCACGTTTGTCCGATCGCGGGCGCTCGTGAAAATACTCTGTACAACCGACACCTCGGACGACGGTTATCGAGGTCTTGAGGTCGTCGCCAAAATTATCGACCCAAGCGTAATCGACGAAATCAAGATTCTCATGGTGACCTGGCCTGTGCGCGAATCAAAAATTTGGGATAGAGCTGAGGCGTTATGGCTAGTCGAACACGACTTGCATCAAGCCATGCAGGTTGCGGTCGAGCGACAGCTCGAGCGGTTTGAAAACCTCCTTCGCGGATGCGCAAAGCGAGTCGTGGCAGTCAGCGACGCAGGCGAGCCAAGCGGCACGGTTTTAGAACACGCCGCTTCCATGAATGCAGACCTGATCTTGCTCGCTATCACAACCGACCCTTCAGCTACCGCCGTATCAAATGTAGCGTCGAGAGTTCTCGCCAAGTCGCGTGTACCGGTCGTCGTCGTGCACGGTACGGCGTCCTCGCTCTAGTCGTCTCGCGATCACGCTACTCTTTTTGCGGCTTTGGAATATACCGGAGCTCGTCCGGTCGAAAGCGATGTTCGACCAGCTCGCCGTCGGGCTTCTTGTAGCGAACAACGACCGATCGCGTATCCACCTCTATCACTTGACCGTCGATTCCAAGATTTTCGATCGTCACGCGATCACCGTATCTCAAGTGTGACATACTCTTCCTTACTGATGCAGCGACAGCCGATGCTCTTCCTATGCACTCGTTCCCGGCACGATCTCGGTGAACGTTCGCTCTTCGCGTAAGATGAGTTTTTTCTCTTGGGCGAAGGCGAAATTCGCGCGTCCCTCGTCATCGTCTCGAAGCCGGCGACGATATTCTTCGTACGAGGCGAGGGAGTCGAACGCAATCAATCCCCACGCGATATCGTTAGTGCCTTCATACGGCAAGAAGTAGCCGATAAGGTGCCCTCCGCAGCGAGGAATCACGCGTCCCCAAATTTCGGCGTACTGTTTGAACGCCTCACGTTGAAACGGGTCGATCTGATAACGGATGAAGCACGTAATCATGCTCGCGAACTCGACTACCAATCTGCCGAATTCCTTCTTGAGACAATTGGCGGCGATTCCCGACGCGGAGCTACGTTGCCGGGATACGTAAACGCAGAGTATGAACAGTTCGGCATAACGCGTAAACCCACGGAGGAATGGAGGCACGAGAGGTTGCTAGCTGCTCTTCGTCAAGCGCTCAGTGAAGATGAGATCAAGCGACTTGCGGCCGAAGGCGCCACGTGGTCTGAAGATAAAGTGGTTGAGAAATCGCTGACGGTCTAGTAAAGGCTTCAATCGCAGCGTTCGCGAGGCGCATCGCGCTAGTTTTCAGGAGGAAGCATGTTTTGAAAGCGCTCTGCCGCGCAGGCACGCAAAGGGCGGCTGAGAATTTGACGCGGCGGCGCCGGGCGCTTTCGGCGGATGGCAACCGAATGGCAACCGCGAACCCCGGTGGAGGGAGACTCGCAAGCGAGACTAGGCCTCAAAAGTCTTGTAGAATAAAGCGAATCACGTGCGCGCCCGTAGCTCAAACTGGATAGAGCCGGGGACTCCTAAACTCCCGGACGGCGGATACCCACAAGCGGGCCTGGTCAGCTTGGACGCCACGCTTTACGGCACCACCGCAGACGGTGGTGGTACTGCATGCGTTGAGGGCAACGGCACCTCTGGCTGCGGAACGATCTTCTCGGTGAGCACGTCCGACAACGAAAGTGTCGTCTACCGCTTCAAGGGACGCAAGACTGGCGCATACCCATCTGCCGGCCTGATCAACGTAAAGGGGTCGCTCTATGGCACCACGGCCGGCGGCGGCGACCCCGGCCCCGGCTCGGGAGGTTGTAGCGGTTTGGTCGCATTCGGATGCGGCACCATCTTCTCGGTGAGCACGTCCGGCACCGAACACGTCCTCCACAAATTCAAAGGCGGCTCGGACGGATGGGGTCCCCTGGCGGGCCTGATCGTAGTGAAGGGTACGCTTTACGGCACCACAGCAAGCGGCGGCAGTTCGGGATGCAACAGCTATGGGTGCGGAACCGTATTTAAGGTCAGCATGACAGGCGCGGGATACAGCGTTCTCTACCGTTTCGCAGGCGGCGCGGACGGAGCACGACCGTTCGCAGGCCTCGTACTAGTGAACGGTGTCCTCTACGGGACTACGGCCCTCGGCGGCGGCTCGACCAACTGCAATGAGGGCTGCGGCACCGTCTTCGAGTTAGCACCCTGACCTCTAAAAGAGAAAATGGCTATGAAGATTTCGATTTTGCGCCGTCTCGCGTTAGGCATTTGCGCGAACTTGCTCACGAACAAATCGGCTTGGACATTATGGCGCGCGTCATCGTTCTTTTTGCCTAAAGGAGCGAGGCAAATGAAAAGCTCGGGTTTTGGCCGCTACGCCCTCGGCGTAAGCGTGTTGGTCGCAGTCGTCACAGGCTGTGGGGGCCATGCCGGCGGCGGCGCAGTGCCTGTGGTCAACGCCGCTCCTGACTCACTTCCGTATCATCGAACGTTTCATTACACTGGCAAACCGCAGTCGTTCAAAGTACCGGCCGGCGTGACGAAGATTACAGTCATTGCCCACGGCGGTAACGGTGCAGGCGTTCTAGGCACTTATGGCGGGCGCGTTAGTGCGATTATTCCAGTCACCCCCGGAGAGAAGCTCGTGGTGTTCGTTGGTGGCGACGGATCCGGAGTGAATGGTGGCTCTAACGGTGGCGCGAACGGCGGCGAAGCATACTACTCCGAAAGCCCCACCGGTTACGGGGGAGGCGGGGCGTCCGATGTGCGAGAGCACGGCGATGGGTTGGCCGACCGAATCTTGGTATCTGGCGGCGGCGGCGGCCAAGGCGGTGGCTACCCGCCTAAGGTCAACGGCGGCATCGGCGGAAAGGGCGGCACCAAGATCGGCGGCTCGGGCGGAGATGGCGGAAGCACGAAGCGTAACTACAGCTACTACGGCGGCGGCGGAGGAGAAGGCGGCAAGCAGCATATCGGCGGATCAGGCGGTCTCGCTAGCGACTGCGCCTACAGCACCAACGGCGCTAACGGAATGCTCCTCGCGGGGGAGCTGGCGGGCAGGGCTTCACTTCTTCCGGCAGCTTCTATGGTCCCGGCGGTGGTGGTGGAGGCGGCGGCTACTACGGTGGCGGCGGAGGCGGCGGCGGCGGAAACTGGCAATATCGCGGCCTTTGCACTGCCGCCGGTGGAGGCGGCGGCGGAGGCTCGTCCTACGCCGAGCGCAGCGCCACGAACGTGCATATGTGGCAGGGCTGGAAGAAATCGGGCAACAGCGGCCTGATCGTTTTCGACTGGTAGGAAAAGAACTTCACAACCCGCCCTCGGCTTCGCGATTCGGACTACAGGCTACTGGAAAGCATAAGCGGCTAGTCATCGGTGCCGTCATGCCCAAATTCTTAGTGCTCGCTTACGGTGTTCTCCGGTCGGGGAAGCGTTTTTGATGCGATTTACGCTTGACGCCGTACGGTGTCTATCCCATCGTCACGGTTCGCTCTTCGAGCGGATGACGCATTGAAGTGACCCCCTCGGGACCTGGACACCACATAAGCGAAATGAAGGTGTTCAATGAGAAAGCGATCGCAACCGGTTCTGCCCCCGGTTCCCGAACCGGAAAAGTTCGAGCGATGGACTGCGCAGCGTAAAGCCGCGATCATCCTCGACGTCCTCAAAGGCAAGATCTCCGTGCCAGAAGCTGCTCGCAAGTACGGCTTCACGCAATCAGAGTTCCGCGAAACTGTGTATAAAGTGAGCACTGCAGGCAAAGAGCGCGTGCTCTACCGGTTTCAAGGCGGCACTGACGGCTGGTATCCATCGGCTGGCCTCACGTACGCACGCGGCATGCTTTACGGCACAACGGAGCTCGGAGGCGAAATCTGTGTTGGATCGAGTTACTACACTTGTGGGACAGTTTTCGTAGTAAGTACATCTGGCAAAGAGCGCGTGCTGCACTGGAGCTGACCCGGTTTCGTGGAGTCTTTCCGCTTTGCGGAGAAGGAGTCCACGATGGCCAGAACGCGAGTCTATCCCCCGGAGTTCCGGGCTAAGATCCTAGAGCTGGTTCGTTCCGGTAAAAACGTGAGCGCGATCGCTCGGGAGTATGAGGTAGCCCGTCTAACGATCACCAACTGGTTGAAGCAGGACGATCTCGATGCCGGCCGGCGTTCCGATGGTTTGACAACTGCGGAAAGCGTTGAAGTCGCCAAACTGCGCAAGAAAGTCCGCGAGCTCGAGATCGAGCGAGATATTTTAAAAAAAGCCGCGGCGTGGTTCGCTCGCGAGACCGATTCGGTCCCCGGAAAGTCTTCGAATTCGTGAGAGCGCACCGTGCCATCTGGCCCGTTGCTACGCAGTGCCGCGTACTGAACGTCTCGGTCAGCGGGTACTATGCGTGGCTCAAACGGCCGCCGTGCGACCACGCTCATACCGACATCGTGATTGGGGATGCGCTAGAGGTGGACTTCGAACGTTCGCGTTGGACGTATGGTCGACCGCGACTGGCCGACGACGTGCGCGACGCGGGGATCCGCACAAGCGGAAAGCGCCTGGCACGCCTTATGCGGGAACGCCATATTCACGGAGCCAGCCGTCGTAAAGGCTTCAAGACAACCGTTCGCGATCGTGACGCGCGACCCGCTCCCGATCTGGTCGACCGCAACTTCTCCACCGACGCTCCCGACAAACTTTGGGTGGCCGATATCACGTTACGTGCCGACCTGGAGTGGCTTCTTGTTCTTAGCCGTTGTGCTCGATGTCTTCAGCCGTCGCGTGGTTGGTTGGGCGATGGCGACACATTTGCGTACGAAGCTCGTGCTCGACGCCCTTGAGATGGCAATCCATCAACGAAAACCGAGAGCCGTGATTCATCACTCAGACCAAGGTTGCCAATACACGTCGATTGCATTTGGCAAGCGTTGCGAAGAAGCCGGCGTCCGGCCATCGATGGGCTCGGTCGGCGATTGCTTTGATAACGCAATGTGCGAGAGCTTCAATGCAACGCTGGAATGCGAGCTGCTCGTTACGCGTCGGTTCAAGAATCAGCACGAAGCCGGGCTCGCGGTCTTTGACTTCATCGAGGGCTGGTACAATCTGCATCGGCGGCATACCTCGATCGGAAACATTTCACCCGTAGAATACGAACGGCGGAATCAAGCCGCCTGATGTGCAATCACAAAACCGTCTACGAAAGCGGGCCAGCTCCAACCTGTAAAGCGATGCAGGACTGTTTCCAAACCACTCGTCGTGACCTTGAAGACGGTCCCGTATTTGGAAATCCCACCGGAGCTCGTCGTGCCAAAAGGGAGAGGGCGCGTTTCCGATTGGCCGCTGAAGCGCGCCCGTTTATGTGTTCTTCGACTCAAACGCTACTTATCGCTGATTGCCGCCCCGACCGGCTCGACAGTACCCGTAGCGTAATTGGTCGGCGTCACGCCGGCCGGGAAGGCCCAGCGGTCGACCGTGCTGATGATGGACGGACTACCGAACGAGAAGCAGCCACCCGCGATGTACTTGCCGAACGGAGCCAGTGTTGGCTGATCGACATCGCAGGCGGTTCCGTCGTAGTTGGACAGGGCCGTCGTGCTGGTGACCGTGTAAGTATTACCCGAGACGGTGCCCGCGTAGGCGCAAGATTCCAGATTGCCGCCGCACTTCTGATCGACGACAACGAGTTGGCTGGTGACTTTATTCCAGTTCACGCCGCCGGGGAAACCGACCGATGCACCCGAGACCTTGAGCGTGTGGCAGGAGCCGCTGCCCGACCGGCACTCCGAGAGAGCGAAGTCGTAGTTGTGCAAGCCGTCGACGTACAGGTTGCCGCTTGTGTCGTAGGCATCGAAGAAGTACTCGTCCTGCTGGGGGTTGTTGATCTCGGTGCCCGAGCCCGAACCGTTGGGGTAGATCACAACGCCCCCGTCGTAGTAAGTGTTGTTGACGATGTTCGCGATTGCAACGTCGCCGTTGCTGTTGTTGACGGCGCAGCCGGTCGGATAGCCGTAGCTATCGTTGATGGTCTTGATCAGCGTGCCGGTGCGCGAGTACTGGAAGACTTGGCGCGTGTTCGTGTTGGTAACCCAGACGTTGCCGCTGGAGTCGCTGCATGCACCCTGCGGGCCGTTGAGGCCGGTGATTTGGCCCTTGAGCGCCATGTTCGGCACGGTATACATGTCGACGACGCCGCTGCCGTAGTCGGTTTCGAAGAGGATACGCGGAGCGCGCTTCACGTCGGGAGAGATCCACGACTTGCGGTGGTCCTGGCGCATGACGGGCGGCTTGACCCCGGTGAAGCTGGGGAACCGCTCATTGAGCAGGAAGGGCTGGTGTGCGCCCATCCCCGAGTTGTCCATCGGATTGGGGTAAGCCCCCGTATTCATCCCGCCGCCGCTACAGGCGGCGAGTAAGGCGGCGCCGGCCAACGCGCTGAGCACGTAGGCGGGCGACCTCGAGATTCTCATTGCGTGTTGCTCCTTTTTCCTTTCATGAAAGTGCCGAGAAATTGTTTTGCGCTTCACCGGCCGGTTCGTCATGCTAGCGTTGTTATTCACAGAACAGCCGATCGCGTAACCGCCGGTCGAAAACGTCCTCCGGACTCGATCCGCCGTGCGCGTACTCCGCAACGTTCATATCTAAGAAGTCGGAAATATAGGCGTCGCCTTTTGCGCTGATGTACTGGCCTTCCGGTATACCGAAGCCCGTCAACGTCCCGACCTGCTTGCCGTTCTTGTAATTGTAGACGGCAACTTCGCTGTTGCCGTTCTCCGATACGTACAGCAGGTACTTGGTTCGCTTTGCCGCAGGCGACATCCATGACTTACGGTGATCGGGATGCGCCGTCTGCGCCGTGTAGTTCCGCACTCACGCTCCTAACGATAATCCCCAACCGGACAGGCTGGGCGATACGATCATACGGTAACGGTCGGCTACGACGCATCCGTAGGTGCAAGCAAAATTACGTAGATCCGGACCCGGGGGAGGCGGCCAAGAGCTTTAGAGCTTCTTCCGTCGCGCGTTCCTCGGACCACTGGGCCCCTTCCGCCGCGAGCATTTCGATTTCGGGATCGCTCATCTGCACGTGCAGGGCGGCTACGAGCTTCTCGTAACTCCATTTTTCGGTATACTCGCGCTGATACCCGAGTTGCTCGAGTTGCGCATTCAAGTAGCCGATCAGACGGGCGGCGTTGAGTGCATGTCCGCTTAGCGCTCCAAGTAGTGCGACGTGTTGCAGGGCAGTCGCAACCGTGAGCGCGTCTTGCCTTCGCGCGAAACGCAGCACCTGGCGCAATGCGCCGCGTGCTTCTTCTATGTCGCCTAAAGCGATGCGGTAGGCGGCGATGTTGTTATTGGCTATCGCGAGGATCCTGGTGGTCTTGTAGCGCCGGCACATCTCTAGGGCTTCGCCGCCCAAGCTCAGCGCTCGCTCGACATCGCCGTCCGCGAATTCCAGTTCCGCAAAATTTAAAAGGAGGGCACCCGTTCCAAGCTCATCGCAGAGCGCTCTGCAGGCGTCAAATGCCTGCGCAAATAGCTCGCGTGCCTCCGCGTTATCTTGACGATGCCGACTGATTGTAGCAGCCAAGGCGAGTAATGCAGGCATCCGCTGTTGATCTGCGCTACGCATCAGCTCCAGCGCGCGTGTGTTTTCTTCCGCCGCCTCATCGAAGCGGCCCATTTGATAAAAGGCAGCCGCCAGGTGGTAGCGCGCCCGCGCGGCCCAATAGTCGTCACCCGCCGATTCAAAAAGTGAAAAAGCTCGTCGCGCGCAATCCCGCCGATACTTGCCGACGGAAATCGCCGAGAGGGCAAACCACAGACGACCCGCTACGATCGGCAGCGCCGATTCGTCAAGATTTGCTTGAGCGCGACGAATCCAATAGAGACCTTCGGCTGGCGCAGTTTCCAGCCAGAATGGGTACAACGCTCCGGCCAGGGTGCCCCCCAGCTTCGGATCGCCGCCGCGCGCGAGCGCCCACTCGAGCGCCGCACGATAGTTGTCGAGTTCGGGTTCCATTTCCACACTCGCCAGGAAACTCGCAGTCGAGCCGAGCCCCCGGTGGCTGTCTGCTGCGAGGGCTTCGCCGCAGAAATACTCGGCGTGCCGGCGCGACAGTCGGTCCCGTTCATTACTCGCCAGTTTCTCCAATGCGTAGACGCGGGTGGATTCGAGCAGGCGATAGCGTTCGCTCGCGCCGCCTATGTCCGCCACTAGCAACGACTTGTCGGCCAACGACGCCAAGACTTCGCAGGCTCTATTACTATCGACACCGTGCCCACCGCAGACCGCGATGGCGGCGTCCGAACCGAACCCTCCAGCGAAGATGCCCAGGCGATTGAAGAGCCGTTGCTCTTCGTCGGTAAGCAGCTCATAGCTCCAGTCGATCAGGGCCCGTAACGTCTGATGCCGAGGCAGCGCGGTGCGATTGCCAGCGGTAAGGACTTTGAAGCGGACATCGAGACTTTGCGCCAGCCTCGGAAGGCTCATCGCGTTTACCCTGGTCGCCGCAAGCTCGATCGCGAGCGGAATGCCGTCCAGCCGGCGACAGATTTCCGCGACGATCGGAGCGTTGTCGTCCGAGAGAGTAAAACCGGCAGCCAGCGACTGCGCGCGATCCACGAAGAGCGCAATCGCGGCATAACGCATTGCGCCCTCCGCCTTCAGGCTTGCCGTGGCCCCAGGGACTGCAAGCGATGGAAGGCGCCGTAGGTTCTCGCCAATGATGCCCAGCGGCTGGCGTGACGTCGCAAGGATACGGACGTTCGGAGCGTTGTGTAAAACCTCGTCGGCGAGCTCGGCCGCAGCCTGCAGAACGTGTTCGCAGTTGTCAAAGATTAGGAGCGCATGTTTGCGTTTGAGCGCGCGAATGATCGATTCGGCAAGTGGGCGATCCTGCTGCCGCCGAATGCCCAGCGCTTTGGCCACGACACTGGATGCCAAGTCGCCGTGCGGCACCGGCGAAAAATCGCAGAACCAGGCGCCATCGGGGTAACGATTTAAGAGTTCAATCCCCAGATGCGATGCGGTCCGCGTCTTGCCCACGCCCCCTGCTCCGCAGATGGTAACCAGACGATTGGCATCGAGCAAAGCCTTCAGATCGGCAACGTCTTCGTCGCGGTCCACGAACGTCGTAAACTGAAATTGCAAGTTGTGCGAGGGAACGTCACGCGGGTTGGGGACTGCGCTGTTCGATGTGTCGCCGAGCAAACCGACTCGCAACGCTTCGGAGACTGCGCGGCTTCTCGTCGGTACGTCGAGCTTACGTAGGACGTGATCGACGTGCACTTCGACGGTACGCGGGCTCAGCCTCAACTGCCGCGCGATCTCTTTATTGCTCAGCCCAAAAGCGACGAGCTCCAGTACGTCTTGCTCGCGCTTCGTCAGGGAAGATCGCTGAAGAGCGCTCTTAGTCTGCACGACGCCCGACGCACGCACCGCGGCAACGCATAAAACCGTCGTTTGTCATACCTTGGGAGTTCACGTCCCGCGTCCGCCCTACTTGAAGCAAGTGGTCGGTCGTCTTCCACAAAGCAACAGAGACTTCCGCCAGCGGACGAGGACTTAAAGGCTCTTCGAGCCCAAGTCTAGCCGCCGCAAGACGGTCGACGAGTGGACGCTCTGGACGTCGGCAGCCGACTTGACGAACGGCCAGTTCTATTTCCGAACCTTCAACGACCAATCGCTGCGAAGCGTCGATGTTCGTAAGGCGCTCGCAGCTGCAGGTGCGAACGTTAAGTACGTTCCGATGGAAAGCGAACAGCCCACGCCGATCACACCCGTCTTTTAGTAGCGTACGTAAGCCCCTGATAAAGCCTTGTAAGAACGGAGAAATTTAGCCCCAGTGGGATTCGAACCACTTCTCGGGGGTTCCGGGGAGTCCCGTCCGCTACCGATCCGTGTTATTCTGCAAGGCTTTTTCGTCGCTCGGCTCCCGATTTATCCCGGTCTTCCCCGACGACTCCGTTAGAATGTCAGAAAAAGCTGGCTCAGCGGTGCGATTCCCCTGGCTGGGGTCAGATGCGACGCTAAGGCAACTCGGCCGCGTTTGGCCTCGAAGGAAGCTCAAGCAGTTGACCCTCAACCTCGGCCCGATGCAATTGTCAGCAATCGATCACCAGGTCGCCGCAAAGGCCGTTGCAGTGGCCAACGACTAGTCAAACCAAACAGACGCGGACAGCGGACCCCAACACCTACTTTGACGTCTATCACGTGATCGGAGCTAATATCGGGACGATCTTGACGGTTACGGGCGCCCTCACCGCCTTGGTCGGTGACCCAAGAAAATGTCGGTGTCACCGAGCACTGGTGGGAACGTTCGATCCCGCCACCGGAGAACCGGCCGGATGAACATATCAGAAAATGTTAGAACCACGCTCCAGCCTCTTGCCGTACCGGACGCGCCGAACTAATATCGAAAGCGATGCTCTGCTGGAAGGGAATCGGCAAATGCATTTGTGCAGCCTACGGCGCGATCATGCTAACGGCGGCTACGCCGCAACCATCGACGGTCCTTTCAAGATGCACGTTCGCCATCGGTAGTTCCGTTGTTGCGGGTTCCTGCGGCCGCCTTTTCGACCAGAAGCCTAGGATGACACTACGACCGTCAGATACGGTTGTGGGCGGCTTGTGGCGCAGTGGTTCCTCGCCGAAGGCCGTTTGGTACGGCGACATGACGGACGAGGGTTATCCGAATGATCCAATCCAGCTCCAGATCTACAGCGGAGCTTCCGGAATATTGCAGACAATCTACGGCTGGTTTCCCGTTACCAATTATCGAACGACGCCGTCCGGTTTTGCGTTTGAGCTAGACGGAGTTAATGAGGTTCCACCAAATGCGCTCGACGCACGGATCATCCGGCGTGCGGCCGAGATACTCTCAAGCACTGCGGTGTGGAACCGCGCTGATGATCGGAACTGTGCACCAAAGGCGAAGACGTTTAGCATATACTGCGCCGGTGAAAAGGCCGTAGAGGAGATCACGAGTGGTTCAGGATTGATCGATCATCGGCGACCCGCACTGGAAGTTCTTCGAGGCATTGTTGATGATCGTAGCAGGGGCCGTAGCTATCACCACCGGCTAATGGACTATAATAACGATTCCAGAACAACACTCGCCGACGTTCAAAGCTTGTTCAGCGAAGCATTGCGGGTCATGACCGATCCCGCCTGGCTAGCGGTCCATGGTTTTTCGACCAAAGATCTCGGTAAATAGAACGGAAAATTAGCCCCAGCGGGATTCGA
>CAWKOF010000009.1:0-765153 GCA_963851255.1 Vulcanimicrobiota bacterium
TCGAGCTTGGCCGTGACGAGGACGCACGAGCGGCGTCAGCAGTGGTGATGCGGATGAGCCCGCAGTTCACTGTGGCATCGGTGCCGCCGGGCCGAGACACAATCTTTTACAAACGGACGCAGGACGACTTGCGCAAGGCCGGGCTGAAGTGAGGTCTGATACCCGGGATGCTAATCTCGTATTCACCGTGACAGTCTAATCCCATACCCATCAGGGCTATGCCAGCCTAAGTCGACCGTCGGGATTCGCGCTCGGTCGAGAAGTTCTCCCTGTCCCAGAACAGGAATGAGACTCCGCCGCTCGCAACTCGATCGGAGGTTATCGGATGGTAGTGCGCAAGACGGTAGTGTCGTTCAGGCTTCTTTCATTCGGCGTAGCTCGCGGCGCCGTCAGTCCGGTTCTATTGTTACTGTGTACCAATGTGAACAACCCTTAACAGCCCGTGGTGAAAGTTAGCGACCGATGGATCGCCAGAAGAGATTGACAAAGCTACAATGTGTTGCATGGCGATGGGAACCCGACAAAGTGAGCAAGGGTCGTTGTGGGTGGCGAGCGCGGAGCTTCCAAAGTCGCCGGGACATCCGTTCTACACTCGGTTGAGTGCACTGCTGGATGCCAACGACTTCGATGGGTTTGTCGAAGGCCAGTGCGCGAGGTTCTACGCGCCGGTGATGGGACGGCCGAGCCTGGCGCCGGGTCGGTACTTCCGATTGCTGCTGGTCGGCTACTTCGAGGGGATCGACTCGGAGCGCGGGATCGCCTGGCGCGCGAGCGACTCGTTGGCGATACGCAGCTTTCTGCGGCTGCCGGTGGACGAGCCGCCGCCGGATCACACGACGATTTCCCGGACGCGTCGCGTCGTCGACCTCGAGGGTCACCGCGCCGTCTTCACGTGGATGCAGCAACGGCTGGTGGCGGCGGGCTTGCTCAAGGGCAAGACGGTCGCGGTTGATGCCACCATGCTCGAGGCGAACGCAGCCATGCGTAGCATCGTGCGCCGCGATACTGGGGAGAGCTATCAGGAGTTCTTGACCGGTCTCGCGCAGGCGTCGGGGATCGCGACTCCTACGCGCGCCGATCTGGCGCGCCTGGACCGCAAGCGCAAGAAGAAAACCTCGAACGAAGATTGGAAATATCCGGGGGATCCCGACGCGAAGATCGCGAAGATGAAAGATGGCCGGACGCACCTGGCCTACAAAGCTGAGCACGCGGTCGACCTGGAGACCGGGGCCTTGGTCGCCGTCACCCTGCAGGACGCCGACCAGGGCGATACCACGACGATCATCGAAACGGTCATTGCTGCAGCGGAGCAAATCGAAGACGCGCAAGCTGAGATCCAGGCACCCCAGCCGCTGACAGAGCTCATCGCCGACAAGGGCTATCACAGCAATGAAACGATGATCGAGCTGGCTACCATAGGCCTGCGGTCTTACGTGGCGGAGCCGGACCGTGGTCGCCGCGATTGGTCAAAGGAGCCGCAGGCCCGGACTCTAGTATATGCCAATCGGCGCCGGATTCGTGGGGCGCGCGGCCGGCGCCTGATGCGTCAAAGAGGCGAGCGCATCGAACGCTCCTTCGCACATCTCTACGACACCGGTGGGATGCGCCGGACGCATCTGCGCGGCCACACCAATATCCTCAAGCGCCTGCTGGTTCATGCGGGCGGCTTCAATCTCGGGCTCGTCATGCGCCACCTGATTGGTAGTGGCACGCCGCGCGGGCTGCAGGATCGCCTGGCGACCGTTATCGCAACGCTTTCCTCGCTCATGGGCGCTACCAACCACTGGCTCGTCACTATTTCCGCATGGCAGCCAATCATGGCCGCTGCGCGCGCAGTTACTTCGCCGACGACCACCATAGCCGACTCCTGGACGATGACCACTTACACCACGGGCTGCTAACCCGTATTTTGTGCTAGATAAAAGTGCAGCCGAGCGTCAGCCCCTGGGGAGGGTGAATGCGCTGCCCGAACTGCCACTCCGAAAATCCCGACGACGTCAGATTCTGCATCGAATGTGGCGCTGCATTTGAGCGTGCTTGCCTCAAGTGCGGGTTCGACAATCTTCCACAGGCGAAGTTTTGCGGCCGCTGCGGCTCATCGTTAACTAAGCCTACCGCCCCTCAGACCCACGGCGATTCTAAAGTGGACGTTGGAGTCGGCGGCGACGTATCGGATGGGCTTGCCGTCCGGGATGGCGAGCGGCGGCATCTGACGGTGCTGTTCTGCGACCTGGTGGGCTCGACCGCGATCGCCGCGCGACTGGATCCCGAGGAATGGCGCGAGACCCTCGCGGGATTTCATCGCGCGGCGGCCGCAGCGATAACGCGCTTCGAGGGGCACGTCGCGAAAAACCTGGGCGACGGCGTGATGGCTTACTTCGGCTGGCCGGCGGCGCACGACAACGACGCCGAGCGCGCCGCGCGCGCGGGCCTCGCGATTCTCGACGCCATCGCGAAGCTCAACGAACAGCCGGGGCACGCGAAGCTGGCTGTGAGGATCGGCATCGATTCGGGCGCGGTGGTGGTTGGCGCAGGCGCCGGCCATGACGCCGACGTCTTCGGCGACACGCCCAATATCGCGGCACGAGTGGAGGCGGCGGCGGAACCCGGCACGGTCGCGATCAGCGACGCTGCGCATCGGCTGGTCTCGGGCTTGTTCGTGGTCGAAGACCTCGGCGCTGCAGGCGCTCAAAGGCGTCGAACAGCCGCTCCAGCTTTATCGCGTGGTTCGGCCGAGCGGAGTGCGCGGACGCTTCCAGGCGGCGACCGCGGCCGGCGGACTGACGCACGTTCGTCGGGCGCGAGGACGAGCTGCGCTCGCTGACGAGTCGCTGGGAACGCGTCCTCGATGGCGAGGGCCAGGTGGCGCTGATCATCGGCGAGGCGGGCATCGGCAAGTCGCGGCTGGTGCAGCGCTTCCATGAGCAGATCGCGGGCACGCCGCATACCTGGGTCGAGGCGGGCGCCGGGCGCTTTCTTCCAGAACACGCCCTTCTATCCGATCACCGAGATGCTGCGGCAATTCCTCGGCGAGGCGCCGCCTCAGAGATCAGATCGCGCAACTGGAACCGCGGCTGACGGCGGCCGGGCTCAAGCCGGCCGAAGCGATTCCGCTGCTCGCGCCGCTGCTGAATCTGCCGCTGCCGGCAGAGTATCCGCCATCGACGCTGTCGCCCGAACAACAGCGCCGCCGCCTGCTGGCGACGCTGGTCGAATGGGTGCTCGGCTCCGCCCGCACGCAGCCGCTGGTGATCGCGATCGAGGACCTGCACTGGGTCGATCCCTCGACGCTGGAGTTGATCCAGCTGCTGGTCGAACAGGGTGCGACCGCGCCGCTGCTGCTGCTGTACACGGCGCGGCCCGAGTTCCGCGCGCCGTGGCCGCATGCGCGCGCATCACACGCAGATCACGCTCAACCGGCTGGGCGCGCGCGACATCCGCACGATGGTGGCGCAGGTCGCGGCGTCGAAGGCGCTGTCGGACGAGACCGTCGCGACGGTGGTCGAGCGCACCGGCGGCGTGCCGCTGTTCGTCGAGGAGTTGACGCGAGCCGTGCTCGAAAGCGGCGACGCGAAGCTCACCGGGCGCGAGATTCCGGCGACGTTGCACGACTCGTTGATGGCGCGGCTCGACCGGTTGGGCGCGGCCAAGGAGGTCGCCAGGTCGCGCGCGGTGATCGGGCGCGAGTTCTCCTACGAATTGCTGCACGCGGTCCATCCGATCGGCGGAGGAGGAATCTGCAGCAGCGCGCTTGCGCACGTCTGGCCGACGCGGAATTGCTGTACGTGCGCGGCATCGCGCCCGATGCGACCTACCAGTTCAAGCACGCGCTGATTCGGGATGCGGCCTACGAGGCGCTGCTCAAGAGCCGCCGCAAGGAACTGCATCTTATCGTCGCCCGCACCATCGACGAGAAGTTCCCGAGCCTTCAAGGAGACCCATCCCGAAGTCCTCGCGCGCCACTGGACCGAAGCCGGCGAAATCGAACCCGCCATCGCCGAATGGTCAAGAGCGGGCGAGCGGCCGCCGAGGCGCGCAACGCCTTCAGCGAAGCGCGAGCAAACTATCAGCAGGCGCTAGCGCTGCTCAGACCTCTTGCCGGAATCGCCCGAGCGCGACAGCCGCGAACTGGAACTCAGGCAATCAGCTCGTATCGATGCTTCGCGTCACGAGAGGGCTAGCTGCGCCGGAAACGATCGACGCTACCGAGCGCGTCGCGGCGCTGGCCGAGAAGAGCGGCAACCTGCAGCAGCTCGATCGATTCGGTGAGGTCGAGATGGCTCGCCGCGCTACTTCGCGGGCGACTTGCACACGCGCCGGCAGCTCGCCGACCAGGCGCTCGAGCTCGCCCTTCGCGAAGGCAGTCCCGCTGCGCTGGCGCACGTGCATATGCTGCAAATGATGACGCGCCATTAGCGTGGCGACCTCGCCGGTGCCGAGAAGCATTTCACGGCAGGGCTCGCATTTTTCGACGACCCCGATTTCAGGCAGATCTCCCGGCGGCGGCGTCCTGGTAGCCTTTGGTGCGGCAAGCTGGAACGCCTGGATGCTGGGCACGGCCGATGTTGCCCGCGAGCGGATGCGCGCAGATGATGGCAGCCGTGCGAACGAGAACAACCCATTCGATCTGGCGCTTGTCAGGCTTATATTGCCGCATGGTCTACGGATCTGACTGAGAGAATACGAGCAAGCCGAGGCTCTGGCGGCGCAGGCGCTCGAACTATCCGGAGAACATCAGATTTCCGACATTTAGCGGCGAATTCTGCAGATGCATCCTCGGTCAGGCGCGAGCGCAGCTAGGCCGCGCAACCGAGGGTATCGAGCTGATTCGCGCAAGGAATGGCTGGGTTGCTCGAAAGCGGGATCGCGCTTGGGCATCACCCGCTGTATCGACTTACCTGGCCGAGGCGCAGGAGCGTGCAGGCGCCATCGACGATGCGCTTGAAACGATCGAACAGGCGCTGCAGACGAATCCCGACGAACTGCTTACTATCGGCCCGAGACTCTTCGGATACGCGGCGAACTGCGACTGAAAGCAGGGACAGACAGAACTCGCGGAGGCTGACTTTCGCGAGGCGATCGCGCTCGCGCAATCGATGAGCGCGAAGGCATGGGAACTGCGCGCGACGATGAGCCTCGCGCGATTGCTCGCATCGCAAGGCCGTCGCGACGAGGCGCGCACGATGCTCGCCGACATCTACAACTGGTTCACCGAAGGCTTCGACACCGCCGACCTGAACGACGCCAAGGCTCTGCTCGACGAGCTTGAGCAACTGAGACATGCGCTGCTCGAAATGCGGCAGCGACAATCCATGAGCGCTGATTTGCGACGACATGCGGCTCGACGTTGCGAAATGTGGCAGTTCGGAACATTCGAACTGAGTCGCAGAGCGCGATTTTGCGGTGAATTGCGGCAGCGCTTTTGCGGCGATTGCGATCGCACTCCGACTCGCGCGCCACTCCGCTCTGAGCGCTAGCTCGGATGCACCCGCCGCAGACTTGCGCGTCGAAGACGAGCAGGCTGCCGGAAGGCGAGCGCAAGACCGTCACGGCGCTGTTCGCCGACATCAAGGGCTCGACCGAGTTGATGCGCGATCTCGACCCGGAAGAGGCGCGCGCGATTATCGATCCGGCGCTGCGGCTGATGATCGACGCGGTCGCATCGCTACGACGGCTACGTCGTGCAATCGACCGGCGACGGCATCTTCGCGCTGTTCGGCGCGCCGGTCGCGCACGAGGACCATCCGCAGCGCGCACTCTATGCGGCACTGCGGATGCAGCGAAGAGTTGCGCCGCTACACGGCGAAGGTGGTCGCGGATGGCGGAGTCGCATGCATCGAGGCGCGCGTCGGCATGAACACCGGCGAAGTCGTGATGCGCATCGGTCCAGACCGGCGGGCAGATCGAGTACTCGCCGGTCGGCCACACGGTCAATCTGGCGTCGACGGCTGCAGAGCGTGGCGCCGCCGGGTCGATCGTGGTCAGCGAAGAGACGCGCGAGCTGGTCGAGGGCTATTTCGAGCTGCGCGCGCTGGGGCCGACTGAGGTCAAGGGCATCAGCGAGCCGATCAACGTTTATGAGGTCATCGGGGTCGGCGCGCTTGACGGACCATTTCGAGCTTGCCGCGCGGCGCGGGCTGACGAAATTCGTCGGGCGCGAGCACGAGCTTGAGCAGATGCGGCACGCGCTCGAACTCGCGATCGACGGGCACGGGCAGATCGTCGCGGTGATGGCGGAGGCGGGCACCGGCAAGTCGCGGCTGTTCCACGAGTTCAAGGCGACCATACCGACGACCTGCAAGGTGCTCGAAGCCTACTCGGTCTCGCACGGCAAGGCCTCGGCGTGGCTGCCGGTGCTGGAATTGCTGCGCGGCTACTTCGGCATCGCGGACGCCGACGATGCGGCATCGCGGCGCGAGAAGGTGCGGGCCGTGCTGACAGCGCTCGACCCCGCGCTGGATGACACGCGTGCCGTACCTGTTCGGATTGCTCGGCATCGTGGAGGCCCCGATCCGCTGGCGCAGATGGACTCCGCAGATCAAGCGTGCAGCGGACGCTCGACGCGATCAAGCGCATCGTCCTGAGCGAAAGCCTGAACCAGCCGGTGGTCGTGATCTTCGAGGACCTGCACTGGATCGACGCGCAGACCCAGGCGCTGCTCGACCTGCTGGCGGACAGCATCGCCAATGCTCGCGTCTTGCTGCTGGTCAACTATCGGCCCGAGTATCGGCACGAATGGACCAACAAGAGCTACTACTCGCAGCTTCGGCTTGACCCGCTGGCGGGCGCAGACGGCGCGGCGATGCTGGCGGCGCTGCTCGGCGAGAGCGTCGAACTCAATCCGCTCAAGCGGCTGATCGCCGAGCGCACCGGCGGCAATCCGTTCTTCATCGAGGAGATCGTGCAGGCGCTGTTCGACGAGGGCGCGCTGGTACGCAACGGCGCGGTGAAGGTGACGCGCTCGCTCTCGCAGTTGCGCTTGCCGCCGACGGTGCAAGGGATACTGGCCGCGCGCATCGATCGGCAGCCGGGCGAGCACAAGCAGCTACTGCAGACGCTGTCGGTGATCGGACGGGAGTCGTCGCTGAGCCTGTTGAGGCAGGTAGCCTCGCATCCGGATGACCAACTGCGAGCAGATGCTCGCGGATTTGCAGGCGGCCGAGTTCATCTACGAGCAGCCTGCCACCGGCGGCATCGAGTATGTCTTCAAGCATGCGCTTACTCAGGAGGTCGCTTACAACTCATTGCTCATCGAGCGCCGCAAGCAGTTGCATGAGCGGGCCGGGCAGGCGCTGGAATCGATCTTCGCGAGCCAGTTGGACGATCATCTAAGTCAGTTGGCGCATCACTATAGCCACAGCGACAACATCGACAAGGCCGTCGAATATCTCGGCCGCGCCGGCCAGCAGGCGATGCAGCGCTCCGCACATGCCGATGCGGTCAGCTAGTCTCAGTGCGGCGATCGATCTCCTGCAGAAGCTGCCGGACAGTCGCCGAGCGCATTCAGCGGGAATTGCCGCTGCAATGGCCCTGGGGCCAGCGTTCATCGTGCTCAAGGGCTGGGCCGCGCCGGAAGTCGAGCGAGCCTTCTCCCGCGCGCTGGAGATCTGTGAGAGCATGGGCGATCCGCCGGAACTTTTTTCTGCATTGTATGGGCTCTACACCATGTACCACGTGCGAGGTGCATATTCGAGCCGCTCGCGAGCGCGCCCATCAGCTGTTGCGGCGGGCGCAGCGTGCGAACGACCCAACCCTGCTGGTAGCTGGCGCACTCATGCAGTTGGGACAGACCTCGCTTCATACCGGAGAGTTGCTACTCGCCAGTGAAGCATCTGGAAATTCTGCTTTCGCTCTATGACCAGGAGCGTGACCGATAGCTCGCGTTCGCAGACGGGTTCTGATGAAGGTCAGGGAGCATTGTCGTACGAAGGCTGGACTCTGTGGCTTCTCGGCTATCCGGACCAGGCCGTCGAGAAAGGCAATCAAGCGATAGCGGCGGCTCAAGAAAGCTGGCCATCCCAACAGCATCGCTGGCGCCGAGTTTTTCGCCACTATCGTTCGCATCTATCGACGAGAGCCACGCCTAGTTCAGGAGATGGCGGAACGCGTGATCGCGTTTTCCTTTGAGCATGGGTTGGGCGCTTGGTTGCTCTTCTCGCCATAATCATCGCGGTTGGGCGATCGCCCAACAAGGCCGTCACGAAGAAGGAATTGAGCTTATGCAACAAGCCCAGGCCGTTGCGCTACCGGCGGGAGCGCTCATTGGGCGAGCGAATCTATCGCTGTCATCTCGCGGAAGGATACATGCTGGCGGGTCGCATCGATGATGCCCTGAATGCGGTGACGGAGGCGCTCGCTACCGCGGAGGAACAAGAAGAACGTTACTACGAAGCCGAAATACATCGGCTAAAAGGCGAACTGCTCCTGCTAAAGCAGAGCAATCGACAACGTCGACGGAAGCTCAGAGATGCTTTGAGCGGGCGATTGAGATATGCGCGCGATCAGAGCGCCAAGTCTTGGGAGTTGCGTGCAACGACGAGTCTGGCGCGACTGCTCGCGTCGCAAGGCCATCGCGACGAGGCCCGCACCATGCTCGCCGACATCTACAACTGGTTCACCGAAGGCTTCGACACCGCCGACTTGATCGAGGCCAAAAGACTATTCGATGAATTGTCCAACTGAACGAACGCGGTGACGAATGCGTTGGTCGAATTGCAATCCAGAATGCTTAATTGCAATTTACGAAGACTCAATCAGTGGGTTGGGACGTCCGTGAGACCAGGAATTTCCGCCGATGCCACCGGCTCGAGTCGGACCAGAAAGCGCGGCCGAATCAGAACGAGCAAGGCAGGCAGAATGAGCAGTCCAGCAATTAGGTTAGTGGTCATAAGCAAGATCAGAAGCGCACTCATCTCGTTCTGAAATAATACTGGCGAAAATACCCACGGAACCAATCCTGCGATCATCACCACGTAGGTACTCAGAATCGTCACCCCGGCTCGGCGTAGCGCGCTCGTGGTTGCCAGACTCAACGGAAGTCCGCCGACGATTTCCTCCCGAATCGCGACCAATATGTAGATCGCATAGCTGATACCCAATCCGACTCCGAGTGAGATCACCGAGATCGTATCGATCGTCAAACCCATAAGCTCGCGATTCATGTAAGTGTAAGCCAGCAGATTCGCCATCAGCGCGACCAATACCAGCAACCCTCCGGCGATTATCGAACGAAATGCGATAACGGTGAGAATAAAGATGGCAATGTAGACCAACAGAAGATTGCGGCCGTTGATATGTGTCACGACATCATCAGTCGCCTGGTAGAGGCCTGCATCACCCCCCAGGTAGTGAATCTTGATGTCCTTGAGTTCTGGATCGGTCCGGACCCTTTCACGCACGAAATTGTTCAGGTCATCGCGTAACCGGGCAAGGCGTCTCGAGGTATGATCCGTCAGCAGGAGCCGGATACAGGTATTCCGCGAAGACATCATATTTTCGAAGTAGGCTGTCACTTCCTCCGGCGTCGCGCTTTGAATGAAGAAGTTCCACAGAGCGGCACTGAGACTCTCACTATCGGGAAGGGCAAAATATTTGGGGATATGCGCCGCGTTTGAGGGCGGTTGTGAGAACCCCCGTACCAAGCGGCTTGGTCAGCACCAGCGCGTCGCCCGGGCGCGCGCGCGCATTCGTAACGATGCGCTTGGGATCGACAATGCCGGTTACCGCCATGCCGTACTTCGGCTCCGCGTCTTTGATCGTGTGGCCGCCGATAACGGCAACGCCGGCGGCACGCGCCACACTCGCACCACCCTCTAATATTTGCGCCAAAATATCGAGCTCGAGATCTTCAGGGAAAGCGACGATGTTGAGCGCGAAGAGCGGCCTCCCCCCCATCGCGTAAACATCGGAGAGCGCGTTTGTCGCAGCGATCCGGCCGAAGTCGAACGGATCGTCGACGATCGGCGTAAAGAAATCAACGGTCGAGACGAGCGCGGTCTCGTCACTCAGCAGATAGACGCCTGCATCGTCGCTGCTGCCGTACCCGACGAGCACGCGCTCGTCCGTTGCGGGCGTGACGCGCTCCATAACGCGCTGCAACTCGGCTGCGCCGAGTTTGGCGGCGCAGCCGGCGCAACTCGAAAGCTCGGTCAGGCGGATGCTTGCGACGTCCATCGAAATGAGTATTCGATGCCAAGGCAAGTGCTGTTCCTGCCTGGACCGGTCACGGTAGCGCAGCCGGTGCTCGAAGCCGCGGCCAGTCCGATGATCAACCATCGCGGTGAAGAGTTCGCACAGCTGCTCGAACGCATCGTCGCGGCCCTGCGTCCGGTCTTCGGCACGAGCGAAGAGGTGCTCTTGCTGGGCAGCTCCGGTACCGGTGCGATGGAGAGCGTCGTTACGAACCTCTTCTCGCCGGGTGAGTTGTTGCTATCGTGCGCGGTCGGCGCTTTCGGGAAACGGTTTGCCGCGATCGCCGCCCGTTACGGTTGCATGGTCGAGGCGCTCGATACTCCGCTCGGCGCCGCGCTCGACCCGGCCGCGCTCGACGCTCGGCTCGCCGCCGATTCGAAAAAAGAGATCGCCGGCGTGCTTTTGACGCACAACGAGACGTCGACCGGCGTCGCCTGCGACATGGCCGCGCTGGCAACGATTCTGCGCACGCACGGCGCGATATCGCTCGTCGATTCCGTGAGCGGCCTAGCCGCGTCGGAGTTTCGGATGGACGAATGGGGTTACGACGCGGTCGTTAGCGCGTCGCAAAAAGGGCTTGCGGCGCCCCCGGGCGTAGCGATGGTCGCGCTGAGCGCGCGCGCTCAAAAACGGATCGAAAGCGCGCGACTTCCGCGCTTCTACTTTGACCTATGGCACGCGCGCGAGCTGGCGCACAACGGAGAGACGCCCTGGACTCCCCCGATCTCAATCCTCTACGCGCTCGATACTGCGCTGGAGCGTTATCACGCCGAGGGAATGGAGAAGGCCTTCGTACGTCACGCTCGCTTTGCCGCGATGGTTCGCAGTGCGCTGCAGCGGCTTGGCTTCACGCTCGTTTCTCGCCCGGGCGCTCACTCGCCGACGGTCGTCGCGGCCTATCCGCCTTCCGGCGTGGACGTCAGCGCCTTGCTGAAGCGATTGCGCGAGACGCACGGCGTCGTGCTTGCGGGCGGCCAAGGCGAGCTTGCCGGAAAGATCGTTCGCTTCGGCACGATGGGTGACATCGGGGACGTCGATCTACTCGGCGCCATCGAGGCGATCGAGCTCGAGGTACGCGTTATAAGTGGTGTCGCCTGAAGTACGGCATCGCAAACGGGCGCGCGAACCACGGAATCGTGGAAAGTATTGCATCGTCGATCGGCGCGTCGTAGGTGACGAGATACGGCGCCAGCCGAGATTGATGGAGGCCGTCGCGGATATCGCTTGAGAGCGGAAAGAAGAGCGCGATGAAGAGCACCAGCCATAACAGGACTGCGCCCTTAGCGAAGCCGATCGCGGCACCTCCGAGCGCATTCCCAAAGCCGAGCAACGGAAGCTTCGCGATCGTGCCAAGCAGTCGCGCGACGATCAAGATCACGATGTAGGTCCCCAGGCCGGTCGCAAACATTCCGATGACGTGCGCCGATCCGGGACCGAGGTGGGTGAGATTCTCGATCTGCGTGTCGAAGCTCCCGTTATAGAACCACGGCGTCACGAGCGCAGCGGTCACCGCGACGGCACCGCCGAGCTCCGAAACGAAGCCGCGCGAGTAGCCCTTTAGGATTGCGAGGGCCAGCACGATGACGATCATGATGTCCGGCCACGCGACGCCGGCGATCACGTTCGAATGATTGCTCCAAACCGCTCGCGCAGCGCGTCGAGCACGCGCGCTATCGCCGCATCGGCTTCCTCGTCGGTGATCGTTGCATCGAAGCGTTGCAACGTTACGCGCACCGCGAGACTTTTGCGTTCGTCGCCCACCTGCGGTCCCCGGTATTCGTCGAAGACTGCGACGCCGGTGCAGAGCGAACCGAGTGCAGCCGCGACCGCGGTCTCGATCTCTTTCGCGCCGACGCCGATCTCGACGACGAGCGCGAGGTCGCGATAGGTCGCCGGAAATCGCGACGGCGCCGTGTAACGCGGCGTTGCGTACGGCGGCAGCGCGCGAACGTCGAGCAGGCAAAGATAGGCGTTTCCTTTGAGATCTCGCGCTTTGGCCAGCCGCGGATCGACGCAACCGATAACGCCCATCTCGACGCCGTCGATCGCAACGACCGCCGTCTTGCCGGGATGGAAGCCGGGCCGCATAGCCGATTGGCTGGAGGTCGCGCGTCCGGTTACCTCGCGCAGCAACGCCTCGCAATCGCCTTTAAGGCGCAGAAAGGACGAATCGCGCCACGGCGGTTCATCGGAGCGCTCGACGGAGAAGGCAAACCCTACCGACGTGTGCTCGACGATCTCTTGGACGGCGGTACGAAAAATATCGCCAATTTCGAAGACGCGCGCCGGCGCGGCCACGGTGGCGAGATATGCGATCAGCCCCGGCGCGAGCGATTCGCGCAGGAAACGGTGCTCCTCGGAAATCGGGTTGCGAACCTCGACTGCATCGGAGCTTGCGGTTGCGCGAAGCGAGTGCGTTATCACCTCGCGATAACCCAGCGCTGCAAGCGTGCGCGCGATTTGGCTCTCGAGCTCAAAGGCCGCGCTGGAGATGTCGTGTGCGCGGACTGACGGAACGACCGCGGGTATCCGATCGTACCCCTCAATGCGTGCGATTTCTTCAACCAGATCGGCGGCAGTCGTGAGATCGCGACGCCAAGGCGGCGGCGTAACCGCGAGCGCGTCATTATCGGTGGCACCGACGTTGCAGCCAAGCGCGGTCAGGTGCGCGGCGCTGCGGTCCGCCGGAATTGCGAGACCCAACAGTCGCTCGACTTCACGCGCCGGCAACGCGATGGGCGCAGCGGTCGCCAAGCCTGCGCCGAAGATGTGCGGGCTGTGGGCCGTTGCGCCGAGTTCGCTCAAGAGCTGCGCGGCGCGCGCGGCGCCGATGTCGGTCAGAGCCGGCGCCAAGGACTTTTCGTGGCGCGCCGAGGCTTCGCTGCGCAGACCCAACGCGGTGCTCATCCGCCGAACTCGCGTACCGCTGAAGTTCGCCGCCTCGAGCACGATTGCGGTGGTCATGGTGGTGACTTCGCTTGCGGCGCCACCCATCAGCCCTGCTAGGCCGAGCGCTCGCTCGTCGTCGGCAATCACGAGTGCTTGCGGCGAGAGCGTGCGTTCGACGCCGTCCAGGGTTACGATCTTCTCACCGTCGCTCGCGTTGCGCACGATCAAGCGCATCTGCGCAATCGCGTCGGCATCGTAGAAGTGCAGCGGTTGTGCCGTTTCGAGCATTACGTAATTCGAAACGTCGACGAGGTTGTTGATCGGTCGCTGTCCCGCGAGCGCTAGGCGAATGCGCATCCAGGTAGGTGCCGGCGCCACTCGCACGCCGTCGAAGCGCTGCGCGACGAAACGGTAGCAATCGGGAGATTCTATCGAGACGCTTGGTTCCAAACCTGACGCTTTGCCCTCGGTGCCGGGATTGGCGAACGACGGCAGCCGCAACGGCACGTTGTATGAGGCCGCCAGCTCGCGCGCCAACCCTAGAATCGACATGGAGTCGGGACGGTTTGCGGTAATCTCTACGTCGAGCACGTCGGCGCCGAGACCGAAGAACTCGACGACGTCGCTACCTAGATCAATTGTCGAATCGAATTGCAAAATTCCGTCTTCGAACCACTCTGCCGGCAGCGCAAGCTCGTCGGCCGAGATCATCATGCCTTGCGATGCGACGCCGCGCATCGTACGCGCCGCGATCGTTAACTCGGGAAGTTTTGCACCGACGGTCGCCACCGCAATCGTTTGCCCGGGCGCGACGTTGGTCGCAGCCGTTGCGATCGTCAGCGCTTCGGCGCGGCCGACATCGACTCGCGCGACCAGCAGCCGGTCGGCGTTAGGATGTTTCTCCAGCGCCGAGATCCTGCCGGTAATCACGCCGGTGATGACCGGTCGCTTTTCGACGGCGGCGACCGGAAAACCGAGCATCGCCAAGCGGTCGGCAATCTCGACTGTATCGTTTGGCACCGCGACGAACTCGCGCAGCCAGCTTATCGGGACGCGCATTACTCCGCGATCAACTTAACTGCGCTAGAAAGTTTGGATCGCTGTCAATGAAACGACGAATGTCGTCAACGTCGTATCGCGTGAGTCCGAGCCGCTCGACACCCTGACCAAACGCCCAGCCTGAATAACGGTCGGGATCGTAGCCGACTCCCCGCAGCACGTTCGGATGTACCATGCCGGCCCCTCCGAGCTCGATCCATCCCGAACCGCCGCACATGCCGCAACTCCGAAACGCGCTGCGCACGTCGGGGTCCCCCTGCGGCGCAGCCGCCGGAATTTCTCCAGTCCCTTTACATTTTGGACAGGTCGTGTCGACCTCGGCGCTCGGTTCGGTGAACGGAAAATAGGAAGGGCGGAAACGAACTCTTTGCTGCGCTCCGAAAAGCTCGCGACAGAGGCCGGTGAGCATGCCCTTCAAATGGCCGAAGTGAATGTCTTCTGCGACGAGCAAGCCCTCGACTTGGTGAAATTGAAAGAGGTGACGCGCGTCGACCGCATCGCGCCGATAGCATTTTCCGGGCGCGACGATAGCGATCGGCGGGCGGTGCCGTTGCATCGTTCGGATCTGAATTGGTGAAGTGTGCGGGCGAAGCAACAACGTGTCGGTGAGCCAAAATGAATCGAAGTTCTCGCGCGCCGGATGATCGTTGGGGATGTTGAGCGCGTCGAAATTATAATAGTCGGGCTCGGCCTCGGGGCCTACGACGACCGCAAAGCCGTGGCGCCTGAAATACGCGCAGCTGTCCTCGATGATGCGCCGCACGGGATGAATCGAGCCGGCGAGCGGCGCGATGGATGGAAAGGTTACGTCGATCGAAGCGGCTAGTTCGGATTCGAAGGCGCGCGATTCGAGCCCAATGCGAAGCTCTTCCAAACGCGCTTCCATCACGGCGACGGCATCGTTGATTGCTTTCCCCGCGCCGGGGCGATCGGCTGCCGGAAGGGATCCAATCGACCGGCGCACTTTGGTTACCTCGCCGTTTCGGCCGAGGTAGGTTACGCGAACGCTCTCGAGCGCTTGCTCGTCGGCAGCGGCATCTGCGGCAGCGATAAAACGCTGTTGCAGCTCGCGGAGGTTCTCTGCCAATTCCGTCATCGCTCTTCCAAAGCAAAGCGCCCGGTTCGTTCTACGTTACCGGGCGCCTCCAAAACCGCTGTCGACTTCGCTCTGCGGCCGGATCCGTTTTAGGTGAGCGTTGGCGCCGTGTGCAGCCTTCGATATGCCAGATACGCGTCGATCGAACCCGTTTGTGCGAAAAGCCTCCAGAAGAGATTGGACGTTGCCATGCGCTTGCAGTCTCCTTCTGAGCCGTATGCTCCGGGCGGCCCACGTCGCCTGAGTATACCATGTGACTTTTATCACCGGTAGTCTTGACTTTTTTGGCCCTGACCACTCTCTTGACAAGGCTTCGAATGCGCTTCTCGGCTGGCTTCGAAGAGAGCGATCGAACCGGCAACGGCGGCGCTCAAACTCTCCGCGGCGCCGGACATCGGAATCGCCAGCACTTGCTCGCAAAGGCTCTCCCAGCGCCCCAATCCACGCCGTTCGTGGCCGACGACGATGGCGAGCGGGGCTTGCCAGCTCTCAGGGCAAATGAGCGCGCCGCCGGCAGCAAGACCGAGGAGGCGCACGCCCGCATCGGCTGCCGCTACGGCGGCGGCGGGCGGGTCGGCGACGCTCAGGGCGATACGAAAGACTGCGCCCATCGCCCCACGGACGACTTTCGGATGGTATGGATCCACCCCGAGCCGGCCAAAGACGACGCCGGGGCAGCCAAAGGCATCGGCCGAACGCAGCAGCGTGCCTGCGTTGGCTGGATCGTTGACGTCTGCAAGCACCAAGAGCGGGCTTCCGCGTTTGAACAGCTCGTCGGGCGGGTGCAGACGAATCGGCGCGACCGCAACGATTCCGCTGGGCGTCTCCAGGTCGGAGATGCCGGCGAGCGCAGCTTCGTCGACGAGAAAGACCGGCGTCCCCTGGGCGTCGAGATCGTGCAACAGCACCGTCGAGCCGTAGGCTGCCTGGGTCGCGTAGACTTCTTCAATGGGAAAGCCGGCGGCGACGGCTTCGGCGAGCAAGGTTGATCCTTCGAACGCGAACCGCTGCCGTTCGCTACGCCCCTTCCCCGTTCGTAACGTCCGGACGCCGGTGAGGCGCTCCGCACGCCTTCCTAACCGCGTCGCCATCCGCCGACCCAAGCGCGCGTGCCGATCATGATAAGACCGGCGAAGATTGCCGCCAGCATTATCGCGATCTTGTCGTTGAAGTGGTGCGGCACGAGGCCGCGCACCAGCAAATAGACTGCGGCGACGAAGACGATCAGAAAGTACGCAAGCCAACCGATCTCGGTGACAACGGACGACCGTTGATGTCGCATCCGAGAGGCTACGAGGCGCGGGCCCGCCGTTCCGCCAAGCCCGCGCGAATGGAAGAAGTGCCCCAACTCCTTGCCTCGCGGCGTCTCTTCGAAGGCCGCGTCTTTAACGTACGCTCCGACGACGTTCGCTATCCCGACGGAGCCGAGCAGCGGCTGGACATCGTAGAGCATGGCGTCTCGCTTGGAATCGTCGCAACACCCTCGCCGCGGGAGATCGTGCTCGTACGTCAATATCGCCACGCTGCTCGCTCGCTTCTTTGGGAGATACCGGCAGGCAGCGCGGAACCCGGAGAGAGTCCGCTCGACGGCGCGAAGCGCGAGCTGCACGAAGAGACCGGCTACACTGCCGGTCGCATTCGGCCGATCGGTTCGATCTGGACGTCGCCGGGCTTCTGCTCGGAGGTGATGCATTTCTTCCACGCCGACCGGCTTACGGCGGGCGAACCAAGCTTCGACGAGGACGAACGGATCGACATCGCGTGCTTCGAATTCGGCGCGGCATGGCGGTTGGTCGCTGAGGGCACGGCCGACGCAAAAACCGTGATCGCACTCTTCTGGCTGCAGGGCGGCGAGGATAGAATTTAAAAGATATTCCTTGCACCGTCGCCGTTGCTACCAACGTGGCGGACATAGGTCTTGGAGGTAAGTCGTGGACATACCTAGCGACATTGACGCCGTACTAAAACGATTGTTGGAGCGCAATCGCGACGGTGGAGAGCACTCAGTGCTCGCGCCCGAAGACGAAAGTTATTTGAGCTCCCTTATTGCTTCGGTGCGCGGAGGACGCCGGGCGGTCTTGATCGTCGAAGACGCCGACGAGCATCTGCGTTACATGTTCAGCAACGCCACGCGCGCGGAAGCCGTAACGATGCTCGGCAAAGTCGTCGAGGCGACCGGCCGCCGTCTCGCCGATGGCGACGATTAGTTCGCGTCGATAACTTTCTCTATAGCGCTCGTACTAGCCGGTGAGCGTGATGCCGTCGACCTTCCCGTTCGGCGCGACTTCGAAATTGTAACGATATTTCGCGTTTGGATAACCCACCAAGAAGACGTAGAGCGTATCGCCGTTCTTCTCCGCTGCGCTGGAGATCGGCACGATCGTTTGCAACGTTCCAAGCGCGGCAAAGTCTTCGCGAGCGATGAGCTCGTCGGTGAGATACGCGCTGAACGTGGGCGTAAGCTCCGAGCGATCGATATTCCGCGCCGCGAGCCGCGCGAGCCAATCCTTAGCTCTGGAGATCACCGGGTTGTCGAGCTGTGCCGTCTTGGGTGGCGCAAGCACGTCGAGAATGCGATTCCCGATCTCTTCCGGAATCGTAGCGGAACCGTGGAGCGTATCGGCGTTCGAGAGCACGATGACGCTGACGTGCTGCTCCGGAAGCGTCGCGTTCATCGCTCTGTAGCCTGAAATCTCGCCGTTTGACCAGTAAAAATCCCGGCCCCCGCGGCGGTCGACGACCCAGCCCATTCCATATTGTGTCGGTCCGGCGTTCGTTCCGGGCGTAAAGAGCAATCGTACCGAATCCACCCGCAGCAAGACGGGCATCTCGATATCCCACTTCGCGAGATCGTCGATCGTGGTGACCAATCCCGCATCGCCGTCAAGCCATGAAGGGTCCCAAGCCGGCGCGACCGCGAACGTAGCGTGCGATCGCGTGTAGCCGGTCGCACGCGTCGGCGAGATACCGCCGTCGCCGGCGAGGAACGTATGGTTCATCACTAACGGAATAAAAATGTGCTGCTCGAGATAGTCGGAGAGCGGTAGGCCGCCGGCACGCTCGACGATCTCTCCCGCAAGCAGATAGTTAAGCGGGTTATGCGCGTAAACCGTCCCTGGCGCCGCGGCGGGTTTCATTTTATCGACTGCCGAGAAGACGTTTTTGAGATCGACCGATCGTGTGAAGTCGGGCGAAGTTCCGGGCGGCGGATAAGCCGGCAAGCCCGACGTTTCCGTGAGCAATTGACTTATCGTGATGTTATCGCCGAGTTTGAACCCCGGATAGTACTTGGAGACCGGATCGTTAAGTTTGAGTTTACCGTCTTGAGCGAGTAGCAGAACCGCCGCGGCCGTGAACTCGGTCGTGAGACCGCCGGCGTAGAACTCGGTGTCGGGTGTCATCGTGACGTGCGGGGTAACCGTCGCGAAACCAAAGCCCCGTGCGTAGACCAGGCGGCCGTCCTGGACGATTCCGACCGCAATCCCCGGCGTGCGGCCGTCATGCACCTCATCGAGCGCCAGCCGGTCTATCTCAGCAGAGCTGGCGGGCGCGAGCGTAGGCGCGGATTGGCCCCACGCTATCAAAGGCGGAGGCTGCGAGAGGATACCGGCGAGGAGTACCGTCGCAAAGACGGCGCCTGAACGCCTCATGGTCCGAAGATTATATACCTTTGTCCCCCGACTGTGCTAGGGCATAGGGCGTCCCGAACTATTTTTGAGCGGCTTTCTTCGCCAAATCGAGCAGGACGCCGAATGTTTTTTGATCGGAAACGGCAAGGTCGGCGAGCGCCTTTCGGTTGAGCGTCACACCCGATTTCTTGAGCCCGTGCATGAGAACGGAGTACGAAAGACCTTCGCGCCGTGCCGCCGCGTTGATGCGGCTGATCCAGAGCGAGCGAAAATCGCGCTTGCGAACTCGGCGGTCGCGAAATGCGTAGGCCATTGACTTGAGCAGGGCTTCGTTGGCAACCCGATAGTTGCGACGACGCGCTGCGCGAAAGCCCTTGACGAGCTTCATCACCTTGCGGCGGTGCTTGAGGCCGCTGACGCCGCGTTTGATTCGTGCCATTCTGCCTGACCCTCCCTACACCAAATACGGGATCGTTGGCGCGAGGCGTTTGAGGTCGCCCTTGAACGTCGGCTGATCCTTGCGGAAGTTCCGTTTGCGCTTGCGCGTCTTCTTGCTGAGAATGTGACCGCAACCGTCGAACTGATGGCGGTGCAGCACCTTACCGGTCGCGGTGACTTTGACGCGTTTGGCGGTTCCTCGATGGGTTCGTATTTTAGGCACTTGTAGGCTCCTTCGCTTGAACTGAGAACTTCGGCGGACCGGTCGGCACCGCGCGCGGTGCCAAGATCATGAACATGTTTTTTCCTTCGAGCCGCGCTTCGCGTTCGACTATGGCGAGCGGCGCCATGTCTTCCGCCATGCGGTCGAGCAACCGGCGCCCGAACGATGTGTACGTGATCTCTCGCCCGCGGAACATGATCGTCACTTTGATCTTGCTTCCGTCGAGCAACAACCGCTCGGCCATTCGCGCCTTCGTCTCGTAGTCGTGCGTCTCGATCTTCGGCCGCAACTTTACTTCCTTTAGCTCGAAGTGCCGCTGCTTCTTACGAGCGTCTTTGTCTTTCTTCGACTGCTCGTATTTTAGCCGTCCGTAGTCGGCGATCTTACAGACCGGCGGCTGGGCGTTCGGCGAGACTTCGATCAGGTCGAGCCCAGCGACTCGCGCGCGCGCCAGCGCGTCTTCGGTTTGCAAAATCCCGAGTTGCTGTCCGTTTTCGTCGATCACCCGAACCGCACGAACGCGAATTTGATCGTTGATCCGCAAAAGTTTCGCTATGTGTTCATCTCCAAAAATAAAAAGGCGCCGCCGGAGCAGCCCCACCGTGGAACCAGCCGATAGTTCCTAAAGTGAAGACCGGATCGCTCGCGAGCATCCGGTGAGCGGAACGAGCCGCTGCTTCGGCTCGCCAACAATATCACGCCCGGCTGGGGGAGTGTCAAGAGCGAGCGTGGACGGCGCGGATAGCTTCCTCAAAGCGCTCGAGGAAGTAGGCCACGGCGGCATCGTCGATGACGAGCGGGGGCGCGATCCGCAGGACGTCGGGGCGGGTATCCTTGGCGGCGATGCCCCGCTCGAGGAGTGCCTCGGAGAGCCGGTGCGCCGGGAACGTCAGGGCGATTCCGATCAGCAGGCCGCGTCCCCGCACTTGGGTGATCGACGGCGAGCCGATCGCGCGCAGCCCTCGCTCGATCGCCGTGCCCGCGCGCGCGGCCCGGGCCGGAAGACCCTCGGAGACGATCACGTCGAGCGCCGCATCGGCAACCGCCGAAGCCAGCGGGTTTCCGCCGAACGTACTGCCGTGATCGCCGGGTTGGAAGAGACGCATCAACTCGTCGTTGGCAAGCGCCGCGGAGACGGGGTAGTAGCCGCCCCCCAGCGCCTTGCCGACGATCAACACGTCGGGCTTGACGTTTTCGTGATCGCAACCGAACATCTCGCCGGTCCGCCCGAATCCGGTCTGGACTTCATCGGCAATGAAGAGCACGTCGCGATGCCGGCAGAGCGAGCGCGCCCGTTGCAGGTATCCCGGCGGCGGCACGTTGACGCCGCCCTCGCCTTGAATCGGTTCGATCAAGATCGCGCACGTGTTCGGATTTATCGCGCGCTCCAAAGCGTCGAAGTCGCCGAACGGCACCGCGACGAACCCCGGCAGAAAAGGACCGAAATGCGCGCGATATTCAGGCGTCGTGCTCGCGCTGATCGCGGCTATCGTTCGTCCGTGAAAATTATTTGCGAAGACGACGATCTCGGCACGGTCTTCAGGGATTCGCTTGGTGACATAGCCCCAGCGACGAGCCAGTTTGACGGCCGTCTCGACGGCCTCCACGCCGGTATTCATCGGCACGGCTTTGTCGAAACCGCAGACTCGCGTAAGCTTCTCTAAAAAAACCGGCATCCGGTCGTTGCGCATCGCTCGCGACGTCAAAGTCACGCGCTGCGCCTGCTCGACGAGCGCCGCATGCACGCGGGGATGGCAATGCCCGACGTTCACTGCGGAGTACGCACTGACGCAGTCGAGATACCGCTTGCCCGTAACGTCCCAGAGCCAGGCGCCCTCGGCCCGCTCGACCACGAGGTCGAGCGGAGCGTAATTGCGGGCGCCGTAGCGCTCCTCTTCGGAGATGAGCTCCCGCGCGCGGTCCGAAAGGAGATACACGCCATGGCTGTTAAGGAATTTTCCTTGGCTACCTGCTTCAGCGGTCTCGAGCAGCTTATCGCTCGCGACCACCCTGGCGTCTCGGCTGCGGGGCGCACGATCGCGCTCGTGCATGCCGCGCGTTGCGAGCGCGCGGCCGTCCTGCTTCACGGTATGAGCGCGAGCCCCATCCAGTTCGAGCGCATTGCGCGCGACCTCTTCGAGCGCGGCTATAACGTGCTCGTGCCCCGCTTGCCGCATCACGGTCATGCCGATCCGCTCTCGACGGCACTCGAACGTTTACGCGCCGAAGAGCTCTACGAGGCGGTCGCCGATTACGTTGCGATCGCGCGGGATCTCGGCGAACGTGTGACGGTCGCGGGGTTCTCACTCGGAGGCCTGCTTAGCGCCTGGACTGCGCAGCATTTTGCGGTCGAGCGCGCGGTGCCGATCGCGCCGTTCTTCGGCGTGTCGTGGATCCCAAATCGGCTCATGGGTCCGGTCGCCGAGCGATTGCTGCGGGTGCCGAACCGTTTTCATTGGTGGAATCCGATTCTTCGCGAGCGCCAGTTTCTTGCAACTAACGGTTATCCGCGCTACGCGACGCATGCGATCGCGCACTCTTATCGCATCGCGCGGTCATTGCTCGACGAATCGCGCGCGACTCGCCCCGCTGCCGCGCACGTCACGATCGTCGCCAATCGTGCCGAAGCTGCGGTGAACAACTTTGCGATACGCAAGCTCTACGAAAACTGGCGCCGGCACGATCCTGGGCGCGTCGAACTCTCCGTGCTCACCGGCTTGCCGCCTTCTCACGATATCGTTTCGCCGCTTCGCAAATGGCGGCTCGCCGATCGCGTTCATCCCGATCTACTAACCGCGATCGATCCGCGCGCGACGGTAGAGACCGCTTAGTTGTAGGTGCGCGCCGAAGAACCGATAGGGCGCTGTCCTTGGGCCCAAACGGCTGCCTCGATCGCTTATCATGACGAGGAGTGGGGTGTGCCGCTCCACCACGATTCTTCCCTCTTCGAGCTGATCGTACTCGAAGGGGCGCAAGCCGGCCTGAGCTGGGAGACCGTTCTTCGCAAGCGGGCGCGCTACCGCGAGGTCTTTGGAGACTTCGACCCCAGCTTTGTCGCTCGCATCACACCGGCGCGCGTCGAGAAGATCTTGCGCGACCCCGGCGTCATCCGCAATCGTGCCAAGATCGAATCGGCGATCGGCAACGCGCGCGCGGTGCTTCGCCTGGGCGACGAGTTCGCAAGTTTCGACAGCTACCTGTGGCGATTCGTCGGCAACAAACCGATCGTCAACCGGCGTCGTCGTATGCAGGACGTGCCGGCTTCGACGAAAGAATCGCACGCAATGAGCGCCGATCTGGTCCGCCGCGGTTTTCGCTTCGTCGGCCCCACGATTTGCTACGCGTTCATGCAGGCGGCCGGACTGGTCAACGATCATCTGATCAGTTGTCCTTGGTACGAACGCGTGCGCGAGGATACTTAGATCGAGCGCGGCTCTGCGGTGCGTTCTTACGGCGAGGCGCTCGATCGGGCCCGTGCGTTCATGGCGCGCGACGGCGAGCATATCTTGCCGCAGGCTCGGACGCAGTTGCTCGAACTCGGCGCCAAGACCCCGCTCGCGGTCGTGCTCCTTCACGGGTTGACCAATAACCCGGCGCAATACGCGCGGTTCGCGCCGCTCCTGAACGAGCACGGCGTCAATGTCTTCGTTCCTCGCTTCCCGCGGCACGGCCATCGCGACCGCCTTACGACGCGAACCGCCGAGGTCACCGCCGAGATGCTGCTCGATGCCACCGCCGAAGCGGTTGACATCGGATGCGGGCCTCGGAAGCCGCGTGGCCGTTCTCGGAATCTCGCTGGGCGGAATACTCGCCGCGCACGTCGCGCAGTTTCGCGCGATCGACCGCGCAGTTCCGATCGCGCCGATTTTCGCGCTTCCGCACTTGCCGTATTGGCTTAGCCGTCTGGTGCAGCGGATCGCGCTGACGCTGCCCAACGCGTTCCTTTGGTGGGACCCGCGCGCGCGCGCGGACGCGCCGCCCCCAACCGCCTATCCGCGCTTCTCGACCCGCGCGCTCGCACAAATGCTGCGCATCGGCGACGCGGTCGATGCGGCAGCGCGCACCAGCGCGCCGCTTGCCGCGCACATCGTCACGCTCGTCAACCGCGACGACCCGGCGGTAAATAACGCGGTAACCAAGCATATCTCCGAGCTCTGGTCGCGCCGGAAACCGGCCGGCGTCGAGTACATCGAGCTAATCGATTTGCCGACCTTACACGACATTATCGATCCGGGCCAACCGCAAGAGTGCACGGAGCTCGTCTATCCGAAACTCTTGCGGGTGCTCGGTGTTGAGCGTACGTCGTGAGGAGTTTGCTCGTCGCCGTCGCGTTGTTACTGGGCGCAATCGCGACCTCTCCGCCGAACGCGTCGGTTCTCCCCGATGGAACCTACCGCTACGCGATCAGTGTCGGCGGTCACAGCGTGGGAAACAGCACGATCGTCGTTCGTCGCGACGGCGGCGTCATCGTCGTCGAAGAGCGAGCAGACATACCCGGTCTTAACTTGACCTCCGTCCGCAAGCTGGAAGAGTCGACGTTTGCTACGCTTTCATACACGGTCGATACTGACGGCGGACGCGCGGCCGTCACGGTCGTCGGCAGTGAGGCAACCGTAACGCAAGGCAAAATCAGCAAGAAGATTTCGGCCGCGCCCGACGCGCCGTTCTTGGTAAGCGACAATCTAGTTGCGGCCTGGGCCCAGACGCCCGCTGCGCTCCACGCCGGCGGCGGCGAGAAACTGACGCTCGCGTGCGTTTGCGGCGGCGGATTCTTGGCGGTGCCGCTGACCGTCACGAGCAGTGGGACCGGTACGCTGAGCGTCCACGGCAGCCGACGGCGTTGACGCTACGCTCGACATTCGATCCGCATAGCTACGTGCTCGAACGCCTCGACGTTGCTTCGCAGCAAGCTTCGGTCGTGCTGCAGTCGCAAAGTTCGCAAACGTCGCTTTTGCCGCGGCCCAACGCCGCTACGCCCGTTCCGTTGCCGGCCGCCCGATACGCGTCACGCGACGTTTCGATTCGCGCCGGCGACGGGGTGACGCTCGCCGGGACCCTCTCGATGCCCGATGCCGCGGCGGCTGCTCCGGCGTTCGTCTTCGTCCATGGCAGCGGTTGCATCGATCGCGACGAGACGATCGGTCCAAACAAAGTCTTTGCGCAGCTCGCCAACGCCTTGTCGAACGGCGGTTACGCCGTCTTGCGTTACGACAAGCGCTCGTGCGGAAAGAGCGGCGGCGCCTTTGCGACCCGCGATCGCTTGATCGCCGACGCACGCGACGCGATCGCATATTTGCGCGCGCAGCCGGGCATCGACCCGAGCCGTATCTTCGTGCTCGGGCACAGCGAGGGCGGTGAGCTGGCACCTTCCATCGCGATCGCGGACGGCCACCTGCGCGGCATCGTTTTGCTCGCTCCGCCGGCGCTTCCGCTCGAGCAAATCCTTTTCAAGCAGTTGATCCGCGACGCGCCCGCCGGCCAGCGCGCGGCGGCCGAGAAACGAGCCCGAGCTTACATCACCGCAGTCGCGACGGGGAAGAAAACCGATGCATTTGCCGTATGGTTGCGCAGTTCGTTTGGAGTCGATCCGGCCAAGCTCATTGCCGCGGTGCCTTGCCCGATTCTCATCGTCCAGGGGATCAAAGACATTCAAGTGCTTGCCGCCGACACGCCGCGTCTGGTCGAGGCCGCGCGTTCCGCAAACCGAAAGCTGACGGTCGTCATGTTGCCGAACGACGACCATCTCTTCATTAAGCTCGGGCCGGCGCAGGCTTCGACTGGCGGCGAGTACTTCACGCCGTCATACCTCGACCCCGCGCTCTTCAGTGCGATTGAAAGCTGGCTAAATATAAAAACGTAGCTTCGGCCAGAGCTGCGAGATCGGCGTTCGAATGCCGGTGCAGACCATGAGCGGAATGTTCTGCTCGTACGAGATGACCCAAGGCGGATTGAATCGAGCCGCCAGACGCGCAGTGCGAAAGAGGTGCCGGCCGGCCCCGCAGTCGCCGTTGACGTCGATGACGACGTTGCCGCTGAAACCGTGCGTGCCCCAAAGCCAATAGTTATTATGCCCGGAGAGCGCGGGCGGCAGTCCGTACCGCGTCCCGAAAAAGTCGATCGCCGCAGCCTCACCGTAGTTGCTTGCAACGATTGCAGCCTGATTGCGTTGCAGCGCCGGAAGCGAATAGTAAATTCGCGCCACCGTTGCGGCGAGCTCCGGCCAGCCGTGCATGTCTGCCCAGTCCTCGGGTAGGGCGGCGCTGCGCATCTTCTCGGTCGCGAGCGCCGATCGTTGGATGTGCAGCGCGCTGCCGACAAAACGCGAGTAGTCGAGCATCGCGGGCTCAGATAGCACCGGCAACGAGAACGGCGCGAAGAATAACCAGGCGGCGACGGTCGCCGCGACGATCGCGCCGCGCGCGAGCGGCGCGCCGATCCAGGATTCGATCGCGACGCCGCCGCCGGCCATGAGAATTGGATAAACGGCGGCGGGATAGTAGTGCTTCGCGTGCAGCGCGATCATCATCGCGATCAGAATGAGGTACGCGTATCCGAGAAATCGCGCCGTTGCGTTCCGAAGGAGCCAAATCAGACCCGCGATCCAGATTGGCGAGGCGAAGAGATTGGTCAGCAGCAGCTGCTGAAAGAGAAAAAGCAACGGGCCGGCGACGAGGTTCTTGCCGCTCGCTCCGTTTCGGAGCAGCTCCCACATTGGAAATCCGTGCAGCGCTTGCCAGAGGAAGTTTGGAAACGCGATAATCGCCGCGACCCCTACTCCCGCGAAAAACCAAGCCGATCCGAACGCTCGACGATGCGGCGTCAGCGCCAACCCCGCCAGCAGTGCGACGGTGAAGAAGAGCACGCTGTACTTGCTCTCGATTGCGATGCCGGCGGCCGCGCCGGCTGCCAGCCACCAGCGTGGATCGGCGCCTTTGACGATTCGCAGCACATAAAGCGCGCACAGCGGCCACAGCCATAGCCCGACCATATCGGGACCGGCCTTGGCGCCGAAACTCTCCAAAACGCCGGCCGCGAGGTATGCCAGCACCGCAAGCACCGCCGCAAACGTACCGCCGCCGAGCTCGAAGACCAGCAAGCACGTAACGTACGCGCCGGCGGCCGCAAAGATCGCCGGAATCGCGCGCAGCGCAAAGAGCGAATGGCCGAAGAGCTGCGAGCCGGCGGAGAGCAGCGGCACGACCGGCGGCTGATCGACGTAACCCCAAGCCGGGTGAAAACCGCAGATGATGAAGTAGAGCTCGTCGCGGAAGAAGCCGTAGTGCGGGTTTGCCGCGAGGTGAAGACCGAGCGTGACGAGGGCGGCTATCGCCGCGACCCGCGTACGCACGCTCACGCTACGTCGGGTCGAACGTTCCGCCGGCGATCATCGCTTCGGAGATGTCGCGTGCCCGGCGATACCTGCTGCGCGCCTCCGGGTTCGCATCGGCGGGAAGCTCGGCAAGAATGCGTGCGAGCTCTTCGTCGAACGTCGCGCCGATCGACGATGGAGTGTATGGGCCGCGATAACGCAGGCGCTGCGCGATCATCAAGCGGTAGATTCGGTCGGTCGCGAGGTCTTCCATGTAACCATCGAGCAGGCTCGCGCCGCGCCCCTCGAGCACGCCGTTGCGATAGCGAATGACGGTACGAACGGCCGCCCGCGTTCCATCGAGCGTCGTCGCACCAACGCCGGCGGGAGCCGGGCGGAGATCGGGCTGATTCGTTTCGAGTGACGGCCGTTTTTCGAGTTGATTCGGATACGGAAACTGCGCGACCGCAATCGCGTTCTGGTCAGGATGACCGGTCCACGCGCCGTCCATCAGGCAGGCCGCCTCGTTTGCCTTGTCGCGCTCGAGCACCGCGAGCGCGCGCGCGTTGAGCTCGGGATCCTCGCGGCTGGGGTAGAGCGCGGTCATGCCGCCGATCGCAAGCGCGCCGTGTTTGTGCGTCAGCTCGGGCAAGAGCGTACGCACGCGCTGAAAGAAGGCGACGTCGAGTGGGATCGTGTTGCGATCCGGCAGCAGCCAGCGCGGATCGGCTAGGTTGTAGTGGATCAGGCTCGCCATGTAATCCCAGCGCCCGAGGTTCAATCCCAGAATGTACTCGCGCAGATTATATAAGAACTCTTCGATCTCGTAGGCGATCGGATGCGATTCGATGAGTGCCATTGCCTTGATCGCATCGCGCGTCCAGCCCTTCGCCGCGATCAGCGCGTCGAAGACCTCCTTCCACCAAAGCGCCTCCTGAGCCGACTCCGATTTGGGAATGTAGATGCAGAGTGGATGGCGCAACCGCTCGTAGTCGAGGTTGAAGACGAGCAGCGCGAGATCGAAGAGCGACGCGCTGGTGAGAACGTGGGAGATGACGCCCGCTTGAGCGAGATGGAGCCCGCGGACGCGGTTCCACACAACGGTGGCGCTCGGCGCGATCGCGACCGTGCCGCCTCGCTTTGCGTCTTCGTACGTCAGGTCGCCGTAGAGCGCCGCGACGATGTTGCGATGTCCCAGCATCAGATGTTCCCAGGTGTTGGCCATCGAGTCTTCGAGATCGAGCATTACTCCCGGAGCGCCGGAATTGAGCATCTTCACGCAGAGCTCGCCGTCATCGGCGGGGCCGGTCATTTGATTGCGTTGGTCCGCGCACCAATCGGGCAGCTCGATCCGCCACGACGAACGGGTCGCATCGGAGGGCGGGAGATATTGCGGAAGTTCGCCGGCGTGGGCGCGCGCGAGCCGCTCCTTGCGCGCCTGCGCGAGCGCTTGCTGCACCGGTGTAAAACGCCGGTGCAGCGGGAGATAAAATGCGATGAATCCGGCGGGCAGGTCGCGCTCGACCGCGCCGGCCGGAGCAACGTTCACTCCTAGACCGGCACCTTGACGTCGACGTCGTAAAACTGCTCGGCTTCGGTCGAGCCGCGCAGAGCGGCAGTCGAGACGTTCCCTTCGCCGATCACGCTCGCGACTTCATCAAAGTAGCCGGTACCCACCTCGCGCTGGTGGCGCGTTGCCGTATAGCCGAGCGGCTCGGACGCGAACTCCAGCGCTTGAAACTCGGCGTACGCCGTCATGCCGCGCGCTTTGAAGTCGTGCGCGAGCGCGAAGAAACTGTGATTGAGCGCGTGGAAGCCGGCCAGCGTTACGAACTGGAACTTGTAACCGAGGGCGTTGAGCCGGTCTTGGAAGGCGGCGATCGTCGCACCGTCGAGCTTCTTCTTCCAGTTGAAGGACGGCGAGCAGTTGTAGGCCAGCAGTTTACCCGGATAGCGCGCGTGGATAGCGTCGGCAAAGCGGCGAGCTTCCTCGAGGTTTGGTTCCGACGTCTCCATCCAAATGAGATCGGCGTACGGCGCGTAAGCCAAGCCGCGCGCGATACAAGCCTCGATCCCGGGTTGTGTGACGTAGAATCCCTCGGGCGTACGTTCGCCGGTGAGAAAACGGCGATCGCTCGGATCGACGTCGCTGGTGACGAGTTTCGCGGCGCTCGCATCGGTACGCGCGATTAAGACCGTCGGCACGTCGAGCACGTCGGCGGCGAGACGCGCCGCGGTCAAATGGCGCACCGCTTGCTGCGTCGGAATCAATACCTTGCCGCCTAAATGGCCGCACTTCTTTTCGGAGCTGAGCTGATCTTCGAAGTGCACGCCGGCCGCCCCGGCGCGGATCATCGCTTTCATGAGCTCGAAGACGTTAAGCGGGCCGCCGAAGCCGGCTTCGGCGTCGGCGACGATCGGCAAATACCAGTGCGTTCCGCCGCGTCCCTCGAGCGACTCGATTTGGTCGAGCCGTGCCAGCGCGTTGTTGAGCCGCTCGACGAGCGCGGGCACGCTGTTCACCGGATAGAGGCTCTGATCGGGATACATCTCGCCCGCAGCGTTGGCGTCTGCGGCGACCTGCCAGCCGCTGCAGTAGAGTGCGGTCAACCCCGCTCGTGCTGCCTGCACCGCTTGATTGCCGGTGAGCGTTCCGAGGGCCGTTACCGGCGCATCGGCCTGTAAATCGTGCCAGAGCCGATCCGCGCCTATGCGCGCCAAGCTCTGCTCGGCGACGAAGCTGCCCTGTAACCGCCGCACCGCTTCGGCGTCGTATCGTCGCTCAATCCCCTGCCACCGGCTCTCGTTCCAGTTCACTGGTCTACTCCTTCCCAAACTTTTGGATCGGTCTGGGTTGTTGCTTGGCCAATATTGGATGGTTAAGTATTTAATTTTGGCCCGATAAATATTTATCCCATATAGCAGTTGTGCGGATGAAAAGTCAAGGCGTGACCACGTAGAGCTCGTGGTATGGGTCGAGGGTCGCGAAATCGCGCGTCCCTGGAAGCTGGCTGACGTCGTGAGGATTGGCGAGAACGAAGACGCGGTGATCCTTCGCCCACGCGCGGTAACGCGTGACGCTGAGCTTGTCGTCCGAGACGATAATGCGCCCCGGAAGCGAGCCGTCAACGTAGGCTCCGTAGGCGAGCGAGGTGGCGTCGAGCCAGCTTGTTACGAGGACGCTCCCGCGCGGAACGTACGGGCCCACTGCTTGAATCACCCAGCGGCCCCCCTCGCCCGGCGTGTGACGAAAGAAGCCGCGCTGCCGTTCAAAAGCGAGGCTTGCCCCGGCCGCAAGATACACGATCAGCAAACCGTGCAAGACGAGCCCGAGCCGGTCTTTAGACGCAGGCGTGAGCGCGCCGAAAAGCGGGACGGCTAACCACGACGCGAGCAGCCGGTAGCGTCCCACGTCGCTCTCGTTGGGATAGATGACCGAAAAGAGCAGTCCGCCCGTGCACGCCGCGCAAACGACGAGCGTCGTCCGCCAGTCGCGACGCCCGGCGGCAACGATGCCGCCGAGGATTAGGAGCGCCGCCGACGCGGCGTACTGCTGATGCAAGATGCTTACGAACGCCCAGAGCGCCTGCTCGAGATGTACCGGGTTGAACGACGCGAGAAAGTACGAGGGCGTTTCGAACTCGCTCCCGGTCAGCTCGCGAACGAGTCCGTGCAGCGTTCGCGGATCGTTGTAGTTCCAAAAGATGCCGCCGTCCGCGCCGGGCAGCACGGCCGCCGGATCGAGATGCTTGGCGACAACGTACTCCGAGCGAAGCGGAAGATAGAGATAGAGCGCGAGGCCGGCGACGACGAGCGCGGCGGATCCGGCAATGAGCCGTCCGCGCGGCCGCCGTTTTGCGATGATCGCACCGATGACGAGCGCAGGCAGAATCCAAAGGGCGTTCGGATGCGCCGCGATCCCGAGCCCGCATAGAGTGAAAGCCGCAGCGAACCAGCTGCCCGGCGCGCCACCCAGCCAACGCGCGAATGCGTAGATCGCGAGCGCGCAACACGCAACGGCGAGGTCTTGCGCTTCGGCGCGTGCGGCGTGCGACCACACATTTTGCGTAAACGCGAACCACAACGTAGCGAACAGCGCGACCGGAATGCTCGCACCGAACTCGAGCGCAAGCGCGTAGGCGGCGGCGGCGGTGGTTGCGACGGCAACTCCGCTCATTGCGTTCATTCGCCACGCGACCGTCCCGAACGCAATAGCGTGCGACCAAACGTACCCGGCTAGGACGTAGAACGGAAATCCTGTTGGGTGTGAGATGCCGAGAATGTACGGCACGCCTTGCAACTCCGCCGTGTCCCATGAGGCCGGTTCCGGCGATGCGCTCGCGAAATAGACGATCGCGGGCAGCACGAAAGCCGCCAACAGAGCGAGGCGGCGCGCCGCCGTCACGCCAGGGTGGGTAACGGCAGCGACGGACGTGTGGCGAGATCGGGGCGAAGCTCGACGTAACCTTCGAGCGCGCGATCCATCAGTGCGAATGCCAGCTCCAACTGCGGATCCTTTCCGTCGCGGTAATCGTGCGGCGGGATATCAACGTCGTAGTCCGGATCCGTCCCGTGGTTCTCCACGCCCCAGCCGACGTCGACGAACCAAAACGAGAACTCCGGCTGGGTCGTAAGCGTGCCGTCGACGAGATGATGGTACGGCTCGATCCCGATCACGCCGCCCCAGGTACGCTTGCCGACCAGCGGGCCAAGCTTATAGAGCTTGAAGGAATGGCTGAAGATATCGCCGTCAGAGCCTGCAAACTGATTCGTGAGCGCGACAATCGGGCCCCCGACCGATTCTGGCGGGTACGGGACCGGCGCTCCGTAGCGCGGCGCGTCGTATCCGATTCTTTTGCGGGCGAGTTTCTCGAGAAGTAATGGCGAAACGTGGCCCCCGCGGTTGTAGCGGACGTCGACGATCAGGCCTTTGCGGTCGAACTCGCTGAGATAACCGCGGTGAAACTCCGAAAATCCCCACGGGCCCATGTCGGGAATGTGCAAATATCCGACTCGCTCGCCGGTCCGCTCGTGCACGATGCGGCGGTTCTCCGAAACCCAGGCACGGTAGCGCAGCGCCGCTTCGTTGTCCAACGCCTTGGCGAGAACCGTGCGCTCTTCACCCTTCCGCCCTTGCAGCGTTATCGAGACGTTCCGCCCCGAGGCGTTGACGAGCAGCTGATCCGGCGTGACGTCGCGCGATAGGCGCTTGCCGCCGATCGCAACGATGCAATCTCCCTCGCGGACGTCCAAACCCGGCTCCGCAAGCGGCGAATCGTGCTCGCGATTCCACGAATCGCCGCGATAGATTCGCTCGATGCGGTAAGCGCCGCGCTCTTCGTCCCAAAGAAGATCCGCGCCAAGAAAGCCGCGTTGATACTGCGGCGGCTCGCGATAATCGCCGCCCCACTCGTAGGCGTGAGAAGTGCCGAGCTCGCCCTGCATCTCCCAGATCAGGTCGGAGAGCTCTCCGCGCGTGCGAACCCGTGGCAAGATTGCCGCATATCGCCCGTAGACGCGCTTCCAATCGATGTCGCTCATGTCTTCGACCCAAAAGTGCTCGGCTTGTAAGCGCCACGCTTCGCGATACATCTGGGCCCATTCGTCGCGCGGTACGATCTCAACGCTGGCGCGGTCGAGATCGATCCAACCACTCTTACGCCCCGGTTCGCTCAGCGGCTTCTGCTCGTCGCCCTCCTCCGGAAGCTCGTTGAGAGCGTCGATCGCGCGCAGGCGCTCGCGCGAGCGGTAGACGAGCGTACGGCCGTCGCGGCCGAGCTGGATCTCGTCGCATTCGGAAGCGATCGTTGCGAGCCGCTGCTGCTCGAAGTCGTATGCCAAGAGCGTGCCTCGCTCGTCGCCGTCGAGCTCCTCGCGCCGCGCGGGTTTGATTCCTTTGACGGGGAAGCGAGTGAAGAGCACGCGTTCTCGCACCGCGACGATTTGTTCGTATTCGCCCTCGTCGACCGGAAAGCCGAGCACTCTGCCCTCGATCCCATCGAAATCGATCTCGACGTCGATCGGCTTCGGCGGCTTGTTGTTCGATCGTTCGCGCTCTTGATGATCGCTGTGAACCGGCTTGGGCTTCGGCACGAAAGGCGACGAGACGTCGTCGCGCAGCGTCACGACAAACGGGCGGCTCGCTTGAGGAAAACTCAAATCGAACTGCAGCGCGTCATAGACGGGATTGAAATCGCGCGTCGAGATGAAGTAAAGGTATTTTCCTTCGGGATCCCACGCGGGCGACTTATCGGTGCGCAGCGGCGAGGTCACGTCGTGCACTTTGCCCGAGCGAACTTTGACGACGCGAATGATCGACGTCCCGTGCGCCGGCCACCAGACGTAGGCGACGAAACGTCCGTCGGGCGAGAACGCAAGGTCCTCGATGCGATGCGTCGGGCAGGTATCGAGGACGCGCACCTTACCGTCGTCGAGGTCGAGCGCGCAGAGATCGTGGCGATGGTTTGCGAAGACGACGACGTTACCCGCCGGCGAGCAGAGCATATCGGTGACGCGCCCGATATCGCCGCTCGAAACGAGTCGCATCTCGCTCGAAGCATCGGCGGGGCGAATCGCGATCTGCTCGTATCCGCCGGCGTCGGTAACGGAGACGAGTTGCCGCCCGTCTTCGAGCCATTGCGTCAACCGAGTGCGCGCGCGGCCGCCCGTTCCATGGCGAATCGCCGCTCCGTCGAAGAGCGGCATCGTAAACTCTTGTCCGCGCGAGTCGAATGCGATCTGCGTTCCGTCGGGGTTCAGAACGAAGTGCTCGAGCGAGTCCGACGCCTTCTCAAAACGCCGTACGGTCTGCGGCATCGCTGAGTGCGTTTCAATCGAAATGTGGCGCGCGGTGTCGCTCGCGACGTCGTAGCATCCGATCTCCGCGCCGGCGGAGTACACGATGCGCGTCCCATCGGTCGAGGGGAAGCGTACGTAGTACTCGCTCTCATTGGTATGGCGCAGGATTCCGCTTCCGTCGAGCCGGCAGGAATACAGGTTCCCAATGCCCTCGTGGTCGGCCAGGAAGTAAATGCGCTCTCCGATCCACATCGGCCAGCACGGGTTTCCGTCGGGCAACGGCAATCGAGTGAACGTGCCGGTCCAGTCCGCGTCGACCCAAATTTCGCCCGAGGTGCCACCGCGATAGCGCTTCCAGCGCGCGGGGTCGGCCGCGTTTCGGCCGATTGCGAGCTGCCCTCGCGGGCCGAACGAGACCGAGCGTCCGTGACCCAGATTGAGCTCTCGCGGCGTACCACCGTCCGGCGAAATCGCGAGCGGACGAGTCTCGCCTTCATACCAAGTCGCCGGATTGCCGACGAAGTAGATCTCGCGCCCATCCGCACTCCAGCAGGTCGTCCACACAATCGACGCGCCAAGAAAGGTCAGGCGTCTAGGCTCTCCGCCGTGTGCCGGCATGACGTACAACTCGGGGTTCCCCTCGTCGGTCGAAATAAACGCGACCGACTCTGCGTCGGGCGAGAGCCGCGGGAAAGAGCAGGTGCCGAAACTGACGGTAAGGCGCGTTGAGGCGCCTCCCGATGCCGGCACGCTCCAGAGATCGTCTTCGCAGACGTAGAGAATGCGGTCGCCTGCTATCGTTGGATAGCGATAATATCCTAGGTCCACAGTTCTAAAACTTGGCGACCGGGTTTACGCTGTCCCCTCGTTAGGCTTCGCGATTATTGATGCTGCATCGCCCCCCCCGTCGAGTGCAGAAGGCGTCCAAGCGTCTCAACGATCTCGGCGGCGTTTTCGATCTGAGTAAAGTACGGTACCAGGACCGGTGTTTCCGAGCGGTGCTGGAACGGCTGCATCGGGCCTTTCCACGCAAACTGAGTCGCCGTCTCGCCGGCGAGGCTGCGAAAGAGCAGCTCGGCGCCGAGCGCGTTCGCCCATCCGAACTCCGGGCGCGTGAAGCGCCAGTATCCGCCGGGATAAAAGCTTTCGTGAATTAAACCGTCCTCGCCATCGGTCTCCGCAAGGGTCGTGATCGCGGTGGCTACTTCGAGCGACGAGGTGGCGGTCAACGCGCGTCCGATGATGCCCAGCGGCCAGACGTAGCCGTACGGCGTGTGCGGGCTTCCCAACCCCTCCGCGTACTTCCCAGCGAAATAGAACGGATTATCCATGCTGAGCGCAAACGCGCGCGTGGCCAGATAGGTGGAATCGAAGGCCGAGCACCAGTCGATATACGGCAGCGTCGTCAGGTTTGGGATATTGGCGTCGTCCATGAGGTTGAATCTGCCGAAACCGTCCGTTTCGTAGGCATACATCCAGACGCGCTGCTGTCGATTGAAGAACCGGCCGTAGAGTTGGATTCCGTTCTGGACGCGCGCTCCGAGCACTTGCGCCCGCCGGGCGAGCGCGCGGTCGCGATAGCCGTCGATTGCGAGCTGTACGATGTTGCGCAGGGCGACGGCCGCAATCGCGTTCTGCGGAATGTTGAAGCGATACTCGACCGCATCGTCCGAGGGTCGAAAGGCGCCCCAAATCATCCCCGTCGACTCGTTGAACGCGTCGTTGGTGTAGACGTGATACGGGTACTGATACCGGCTACAGCTGCGATGGCGTTCCTCGCACTCGTAGGTGTCGACGACCTTAGAAAGCGCGCGATGCAGGTCGGGCGTAAAGAGCGTCGCATCTTGCGTCGACCGCCAGTAGATGGACGCGAGAATGACCGGCCATGCCGGCGAATCGACCTCCCACTTACGCTCCCAGATGGTATAGTCGGATTTGAAAGCGTTTGCGTAGGGGTCCGTGAGTAGGTTGCGAGCGTTTCGTTCGATTACCCCCGCGAAACGAGCGCGAAGAATCGGGTACGAAGCTTCAAAGCGGATGTATGGTATCGTTTGCGCCGACGAATCGCGCAGCCACATGGCCGGAATGTCGCCGGACTGCACGTACGTCGTTCCATCTGCCTTATAAAAGAAGTCGTGGAAGAGCGTGTGAAAGAGCTGGGCGGTCTGAATGTCACGCACTCGTTTGCCGGTGAGCGGAACGACCAGCGTTTCGCCCGCAGCGGGCACCACGCAACTATACGCCAGAATCGAGGCGAGCGCGACGCCCGCGCAGCGCAAAAGCACGATGGGAATTTGCCCTTGGACGTAAGGGAGGTCCGCTCTTGCCGCAAGCCGCAGGTATTGGGATGGACCTTCTGCGTGAGTTCGAGGCGCGCAATCCCCGCGCGCTCGCGCGGGCGATCTCACGCGCGGAGTCGGGGCGCGGCGGCGACCTGATTCGCGCACTCTATTCAAAAGTCGGACGCGCGATGACGCTCGGGCTTACCGGGCCCCCCGGCGTCGGGAAATCGACGCTCGCCTCGGGACTCGTCCGCAGTGCTCGCGCGCGCGGAAAGAGCGTCGGTGTCATTTCGGTCGATCCCAGCTCACCCTTCTCGCACGGCGCGCTGCTCGGCGATCGGATCCGTCTCGCCGAACACTTTACCGACGAGGCCGTCTTCATTCGTTCGATGGCGAGCCGCGGACATCTCGGCGGTCTCGCCGGTGCGAGCGCCGACGCAGTTTTGCTGATGGATGCCTTCGGTTTCGACCTGGTGCTGATCGAAACCGTCGGCGTCGGCCAGAGCGAGGTTGCGATTGCGGAGCTCGCGCAGACGACGATCGTGGCGTTGCAGCCGGGCAGCGGCGACTCGATTCAAGTGCTCAAGGCCGGCATCATGGAGATCGCCGATATCTTCGTCGTCAACAAGGCCGACCACCCGATGGCCGACCTGCTTCGCCGCGAGATTCGATCGATGATGGAGATGCAGCACTGGCCGGGTTGGGTTCCGGAGCTGGTGACGACGCAAGCGCTCGAGGGAAAGGGGATCGACGAGCTGGTGAGCGCGATCGAACGCCACGCCGCGTATCTCAATGAAACCGGCGAGATCGAACGGCGGCGTCGCGACGCGTTCACCCACCAAGTGCGCCAGCTCGCGCTGGGGCGCTTGGAGCGGCGTCTCAACGATGCGCTGAAAGCGCAACCGCGCGGAGACCTCGATCCCTACGAAGCGGCCGAACAGGTTCTCCTGAAGCTCGGACTCGGGAGGCCGTAGGGCTGCTAGCCGGCTTTGGGGAGTTTCCCGCCGGCGCGTCGAAAAGCTCGGCCCCTATGGCTAAAATGATCGAGCGTCCCGCTGGGCTCTGGACTCGCAAGGGGCCAGGTTCTGGTGCGCTCGACCGGACGATCTCCGACGTTCCCGTCAAGACCGTTTACGAGCAGCAAGACGTTGCCGGACTCGACCTTCCGTCGCCCGGGGATTATCCGTATACGCGCGGCATCCACCCTAATGGCTATCGCGACCGGCTCTGGACGATGCGTCAGTTCGCCGGTTTCGGCACCGCCGCGCAGACCAACGAACGCTACCACTTTCTGCTCGAGCACGGACAGCACGGGCTTTCGGTTGCCTTCGATATGCCGACGCTCATGGGATACGACTCCGACGCACCGCAGGCGCGCGGCGAGGTTGGAAAGTGCGGCGTCGCAATCGACTCGCTCGCGGACATGGAGGTTCTCTTCGACGGCATCGACATGGCCGACATAACGACCTCGATGACGATCAACGGTCCGGCCTGCATCGCGCTCGCCCAGTACATCGGGGCCGCCGAGAAGAAGGGGATTCCCCGCGCGAAGCTCGGCGGAACGATTCAGGCCGACATTCTCAAGGAGTACATCGCGCAGAAGGAGTGGATCTTTCCGCCCCGCCCTCACATGCGCATCATCGTCGACATGATCGAGTTCTGCACGCGCCAGATGCCGAAGTGGAACACGATTTCCATTTCTGGCTATCACATCCGCGAAGCGGGTTCGACGGCCGCGCAAGAGCTCGCCTTCACGCTCGCCGACGGCTTCGCCTACGTCGAGGCCTGCATGGCCGCCGGGATGGACGTTGACGAGTTCGCGCCGCGTCTTTCGTTCTTCTTTAACTCGCACATCGACTTCTTCGAAGAGATCGCGAAGTTTCGCGCGGCCCGGCGAATCTACGCGCGCCACATGCGCGAGAAGTACGGCGCGCGCAACCCGCGCTCGTGGCAGCTTCGCTTCCACACGCAGACGGCCGGCTGCAGCGCGACGGCACAACAACCCGAAAACAACATCGTGCGAGTCGCCTACGAGGCGATGGCTGCGGTGCTCGGCGGCACGCAATCGCTGCACACCAACTCGATGGACGAAGTCATGGCGCTTCCGACCGAAAAATCCGTAGAAATCGCGTTGCGCACGCAACAGGTCCTCGCCTACGAAACGAACGTGACCAACGTCGTCGACCCGCTCGGCGGCTCGTACTTCGTCGAAGCGCTCACCGACGAGATGGAACGGCAGGCCGAGTCGTACTTCGCTCAGATCGCCGAGTACGGCGGCGTGATCGAGGCGATCGAAGCCGGATTCTTCCAGCGCGAGATCGCCGAGGCCAGCTATCGCTATCAACGCTCGATCGAGACGCGCGATCGCATCATCGTCGGCGTCAACGCGTTCGTCGACGATGACGAGACCGAGAATATCGACCTCCTGAAGATCACCGCGGAGATGGAGCGCGCACAGGCGCGCGCGGTTCAAAGAGTGCGCGAGAATCGCGACGAGCGCGCGGTTGCGCCCGCGCTCGAGCGCCTGCAAGCCGCCTGCCGCGATCCGAAAGACAATCTGATGCCGCATCTCATCGAGTGCGTCAACGCCTACTGCACCGAAGGCGAAATCGTCGAAGCGATGGCGGCCGTTTACGGCCGTTATATCGAACGAGCGGTGCTGTAATGGCCGGTCGCTAGAATGCGTCACAAACACGGCATGCGTTGCCGAACCGATATCGAGCTGTACCGGATGCGACGGACCCTCAAGCAGGTGGTGCGCAAGCTCGAGGAGGCATTGCACCTGAGCCGGCGTCGCGCCGGCATAGTGGAACATGAACGACCGACCGCTGCGCATCGTCATCGCTAAAGCCGGGCTCGACGGTCACGACCGTGGAGCGAAGGTCATCGCGAGGGCTTTGCGCGATGCCGGCATGGAGGTCATCTATACCGGACTATTCCAGACGCCCGAGCAGATCGTCCAGACGGCGATTCAAGAAGACGCCGACGGCATCGGGCTCTCGATTCTCTCGGGCGCACACATGACGCTCTTCCCGCTGGTAGTCGAGCAGCTTGCGCGCCAAGGCGCCGCCGATATCGTCTTTTTCGGCGGCGGCACCATCCCCGCCGAGGATGCGAGGCGTCTCAAAGAGCTCGGCGTGCGCGAGATCTTCACGCCGGGAGCACCGCTGCAGGAGATCATCGACTTCGTCGAGCGCGAATGCGGTAAACGACGAGCGCTGGTCGGGTAAAGAATGCCTGGCGTTCGAACGCGCGTCGCGCCGTCGCCTACCGGTGACCCGCACGTCGGAACCGCGTATGTCGCGCTGATCAACTATTGCTTCGCGCGCAAGCATGGCGGCGAGTTCATTCTGCGCGTGGAGGACACCGATCAAGCCCGCAGCACGGCCGAGAGCGAGCGCGCGATTCTCGAGACGCTGCGCTGGTGCGGTCTCGATTGGGACGAAGGGCCCGACGTCGGCGGTCCGCACGGACCGTATCGCCAGAGCGAGCGCTCGGGAATTTATCGTGAGTACGCCGATAAGCTGCTGGCGGGTGGTCACGCCTTCAAATGCTTCTGTACGCCGCAGCGGCTGGAAGAGATGCGCGTCGCGCAGCGTGCCGCCGGACAACCGTCGCGCTATGATGGTCGCTGCCGCAGCTACTCGCCCGATGAAGTCGCCCGGCACGAGGCGGCCGGCGAACCGTACGTCATTCGGATGGTAGTGCCCGATGCGGGAACGTGCGTCGTCGAAGACCTGCGCCGCGGGCCGATCGAGTTCGATTATCGCAGCGTCGACATGCAAGTGCTCGTCAAATCGGACGGACTGCCGACCTATCATCTGGCCAACGTCGTCGACGATCACTTGATGCGGATCACCCACGTCTTTCGCGGCGAGGAGTGGGTCTCGAGCGCCCCCAAGCACCTCTTGCTCTACTCGTATTTCGGTTGGGAGCCGCCCAAACTGATGCACCTCCCGCTGCTGCGCAACCCCGACAAGAGTAAGCTGAGCAAACGAAAGAATCCGACCGGAATCCTCTTCTATCGCGCGATGGGCTACCTGCCGGAAGCCCTGATCAATTTCTTGGCTTTGCTGGCGAATGCGACTCGCGACGGCGAGGACGAGCTGCTGGACCTGCCGGCGATCGTGAAACGTTTCGAAGTCGAGCACGTTCCGATCGGCGGACCCGTCTTCGACGTCGCGAAGCTCGATTGGCTCAATGCACGTTACATTCGCGAGCGCCACGACGCGGAGTCGCTTCTCGAACGCGTGCGCGAGTGGGCGGCCTCGCCGCAGCGTTTGACCCGTATCGCGCAGCTCGCGGCACCGCGCATCGAGCGTCTGAGCGACCTGGGGCCGCTCTTGGCCTTTCTGTTTTCGGGACGCATCGCGCTGCGCGCCGAGAACTTGCAAAGCAAAAAACTCGACGACGATCAGACGCGCCAAGCATTTTCCCTCGCACTCGCGGAGCTCGACGCGCTGCCCGCCTGGAATGTTTTCGCGATTCAAGCGGCGCTCGAGCGGATCGCCGAATCGCTCGGAAAGAAGATGCGCGACGTCGCGCGCCCGTTCTACGTTGCGATCACCGGAAGCCCGACCTCGATTCCGCTCTACGACTCGATGGAGCTGCTCGGCCGAGACATCGTTCGCGAGCGCTTGCGCAACGCGCTCGAGCTCATGACGCGCGGAGTGGCCGGCGCATGATCCGCGCGATCGTGCTTGCAGCCGGAAAAGGGACGCGCATGAAGAGCGCGCGCTCGAAGGTGCTGCACGAGATCTGCGGACGGCCGATGCTTTGGTACGTCGTGCGCGCGCTTCGCGGCGCCGGCATCGACGAGATCGTGGTCGTGGTCAACGACGAGCTCGAAGGGCAGATCGATCGCTTCGGCGTCGCGAGCGTGCTGCAAGCCGAGCAGCTGGGCACCGGTCACGCCGTACGCGTCGCGCTCGATCGGCTCGATCCGCGAGCCCGCAGCCGAATCGTCGTCGCCTGCGCCGACATGCCGCTTGTCACGGAAGAGATTTTCCGCGGCATGGTCGGCTCGCTCGATGCGAGCGGGCAGGACGACGCGGTAATGTCGCTCGTCACCGTGAAGATGCCGCTGCCTTCGAGTTTCGGACGCGTCGTTCGGCGCGGGCCGGTCGTCGAGCGCATCGTCGAGGTCCGCGACGCAACGCCCGACGAACTTGCGATCGACGAGATGAATGCGGGCATCTATGCATTCGATGAAGCGGCACTGCGCGAGGCGGTGACGCATTTGCGGGACGACAACGCGCAGTCGGAGTACTATCTCACCGACACCGTGGAGTACTTCGTCAAGGCCGGAAAGCGCGTTCGCCCGGTGGTCGCGACCGATCATCTTCACGTGCTCGGTATCAACGATCGGGTCGAGCTGGCGCAGGCCCGTAAGGAAATGAACGCGCGCCTCTGCGCGCAGCATATGCGCGGCGGCGTCACGATCGTGGACCCGGATACGACCTACCTCGAGCCCGAGCTCGAGATCGGCAGCGATACGGTGATCTATCCAAATACGACCATCGCGCGCCTTTCGAGTCTAGGGAGGCAGTGCGTGATCGGCCCCAACAGCCGGCTATCGCACGCAATCCTGGGCGAACGCGTCACGGTTCGCGAGAGCGTCGTCGTGAACTCGGAGGTCGGCACCGAAGTCTCGATCGGTCCGTTCGCGCATTTGCGCGACGAGACGATCGTCGCTGAGCGAGTCCACGTCGGGAACTTCGTCGAAGTCAAGAAATCGAAACTCGCGCGCGGCGTCAAGGTGAGTCACCTCTCCTACCTCGGCGACTCGACGGTCGGCGAAGGGACCAACGTCGGCGCCGGCACGATCACTTGCAACTACGATGGAACGCAGAAGCACGAGACGACGATCGGGCGCGACGTTTCGATCGGCTCGAATACCTCGCTGGTCGCGCCGGTAACGGTCGGAGACGGAGCGCTGACCGGCGCGGGGTCGGTCGTCACTAAAGACGTTCCGCCCGGCGAACGCGTTGCCGGTAACCCGGCCCGCCCGCTGCCGAAGAAGTAGCATCCGCGCTATGCCGCGGCTGTTTTGCAACCTGAAAGCAGCTGGCAACTCCATTTCTGTCACCCTGCGCGGAGTCGAAGGGTGATCGTGCGAAATGGAAGACGAAATGCTCGTGAGGTTTGGCAGACACACAAGCGTGACCGACGCGAGAGCGCGGCTCTCCGAACTTGTTAAACGTGAATCTCACCAAAGAACGCAATGAGCCTTTGCTCGGCGGGCTGATCGGATGTAAATAGCCGCCGCAGAGGCGGCAAGCTTATGGCCGCGAAGGTCGCTGTGATGGTCCTAGGCTTGCGCGTGGTCTTGGGAGGCACGATTGTTACGGCGATATTTTGGCTCTTGCTCGGCGCCTCGGCGCTCGCGGCCCGGCCAAACTCGCTCGATCTGCACGTCGACGCTCTGACGACGCAGACTCTGCTGACCGAGCCGGCGACGGCACTGGTCGATCCCGCGCGGCAGGCCGGCGCGCTTCGACGCGCGCATTGGACCGTCTTCGGATTCGTACTAACCCAGCTCTTCCAAGTGGTCGCGCTCTTCTATCTTTGGAGCTCCGGTGGCGCGGCTAGGATGCGCGACGCGCTCCGCCGGCGACTCGGCAGCGAATGGAGCGTGCGCTTTCTCTTCGGGGCGGCACTCGCGCTAATCGCGCGCCTCGCCTCGGTCGTCCCGTCGTTCTATCTTTATCGAGTCGACCGAACCTTGGACCTGACTTACGAACTGACGCGAGTCTGGGCGCTCTATTGGGCTTTCCACACCGTCGTCGCCATGATCGTTGCCGGGCTGATCGTGGCGATCATCCTCTGGCTCGTCTCGCTAACGCATCAGTGGTATGTCTACGCCATCGCCGGAATTCTCGCGGCGAGCGTGGCCTGGTCGTATATCAGCACTCAGCTGCGCGTCGAGAGCTTTGCCGGATTGACGCCGCCTGAGATCAAGTACCGGCTCGCATATCTGGCCGGACACATCGCGCATGGCGACCGGCTCTCGATCGCGCTGATTGAGGGCGGCATCATCATCGTTTTTGCAGCGATCGCGGTCGTGATCGCAGATCGCATTCCGTTCCGTCGCGATGACGACCCGCTCTCGCGTCTCACGATCGTCGGCGCGCTTCTCGCGCTCGTCTATCTCGCTGCGGTACCGGTCCGCAACGCGGCGCTACGCTCCTACGATCTCAGCGCCGACGCCTACGCGGTCGCGACGACCGGCGATCCCGCCGCGGCGGTGCGCACGCTGGTACGGGTCGCCGACGAGCGGATGATCGAAGTCTGCCCCGAGCTGACCGCGACGCTCTTCCTCTACACGACCCCGGGCGTCGGCACGCGCGTCGCTGCGATCAACCATGTTCGCAACGCTTGTCCGTAGCTAAGCCGGCCCCCGCTAATCGCAGCTACAGTCCATAAAGCACCTCGCGAAGGCGCCTCTCGCCCACTCTAATCTTTGCCTTCCCATTCCCAATGGAACTCGTATACCCGTAGCCGGAAGACGAGCTGTAGGTCAGCGATCCGGTAATTTTGGACGTCCCTGAGACTATGGTGAAGGATTCGCTAATTGGAGACATCCCATAGCGGAGCGAACTACGCCAGCTTCCTTTGACGGTAAAGATACCCGGATATGGCCCCGTAGCGTGACCAAGATGTTTCGTGTGAAAATGGCAAATTTGGAAGTAAAAGCTTACGCAATTAAGGACTATACGGCTGTCGAGGACTTCGTTGCCGGAGGAATCGGCGCGTGCACGCACGAGAGGCGCCTGTCCCGTAGAATTTGGGAACTGGGCCGACCCGCCGCAGCCCGCAAGCATCGCAGCGGCGGCGCAAACGCTCAGAGCGTAAGGGAGGCGTGAGATTGTTTTCATACTAAATACTCCTACAGTGCGGCGGGAATGCATTTGCCGGCCGTGACCCGGCAGACGGATATACCAAGGGGTATGCTGCCCGCGTCCCCAAACGGCGACCCCTTCACCTTTTTCAACGCGCCGCTGACTGGGTTGATGGTAAAGGCAGAAATGTTGCCATTGGCGGCGCTGGTCACGAAGGCGAACTTGTCCGCAGGATCGACTGCCAAAGCTTGGTCATCCCTCCCCGCAACCTTGAAAGGCGACCCAGCCGTCGGCGTCAGCGTGCCTCTCGTCGCGTCGATGGCATATGCTGCAACAAAATCGTCAGGGAAATATGGCGGTGCAAAAACGTTGGGCACGTAGGCGAACTTGCCCGAAGGAGCGATGACCACGCCTTCGGGACCCGAGCCCATATCCGCGAACGGCGACCCCGGCAACGGCCTCAACGCTCCCGTTGTCGCGTCGATTGAATAGGCGTAGAGATTATCGGACCCGTAACAAGCCACATACGCGAACTTGCCGGTAGGTGCCACGGTTACGCTGACGGGAGTGATGCCCGCGGCAAACGGCGACCCCTTCATCGGTGTCAATGCGCCGGTCGCCGCATCGATCATATAGGCCGAAACGGTACCGGAAAGTTGGTTGGCCACATAAGCGAACTTGCCCGAAGGATCGATCCCCACAGCGGAGGGTCCGCGGCCCGCGCTGAACGGCGAGCCGGTCACTGGCGTCAGCGCGCCGCTGCTCGCGTCGATAGCAAAAGCGGAAATGTTGTTGGAGCCAACGTTGGGAACATAGGCGAACTTGCCCATATGATCGACTGCCATGACAAGGGGATTGGTGCCCGCGGCATACGGCGACCCTTTCACCTTCTTCAGAGCGCCGCTCGTTGCATCGATCGTGTAGGCGGAAACATTTTTGGAGCCGAAGTTAGTCGCGTAGGCGAACTTGCCGGTGGGATCGATCACAACTACCCAGGGCTCAGTACCCGCGCCGACAGGCTTCCCTGCAAGCGGCGTCAGCGCGCCAGTTGTCGCGTCGATGGCATACGCGGAAACATTTTTGGAGCCAAAGTTGGTAACATAAGCAAACTCAACAGCGCCGCCCGGCCCACCGCGATGACGCGCGAACGATTGGATCGCGCTGGACGAACTAAGCGGCAACGCCTGTGCGCCGGGCGTTGTGTTGGCGCATCCAGCAAGCAGTCCCGCGAGGAGCACGATCGCCGCACGATTCGCAGCCGCTAACGATAGACGCATGATGCCGAGTCTCCCTTCATTCATTTGCTGCACGTTTAGAAGGCTCCGATGCCGTTGGGGGTGCCCCAGCCGGTTGGGCCGGAGTAAGTGCCGAACTCATCGGTTCCGGCAATGCAGAGATAGCTGCCCCTTAAACGCGGGGGGCAACCGTTGGTGCCGCTGCTGATGACGTGCAGATCTTCCTGACGCTGCTTGTCCGTTAACGTCCAGAACGTTTTGCCGCCATCTTGTTTGGTGGCGTTCCCGGCAAGCGCAAACACGCCCGCGACAATGGGAGTCGCGACGCTCGTACCGCCGACGATAACCCAGCCGGAACTGTACGCCGCGACATTCCAAGCGACGGCCGCTACGTCACTGGCCGTCCGTCCCGAGCAGCCGGGATCGTGTTGCCACGAGGGCTTGGCGATCTCCGTCGCGCAGCCGCCGCCGGTGTCGGGCCAGACGGTCTCGCTATAGATCGAACCGCTTTTCGAAAGGAGGGTGCCGCCGACCGAGACGACGTGCGTATATGCCATCGGAGTGCCGAGACCGTAACGGTAACCTTCGTCACCCGCGGCCGGCGACATAGGTTACGCCGGGTGTTTCAAAGGCTTTGCTCCAGTCGCACGAAAAGCCAGGGCATTTAAAGCTGTTACTGATGATGCGTGCGCCCAGCTTCACGGCTTCGACTTCTGCCTTCTCGCCGGCGCTCTCGCCGCTGTCGCGGTCCTCGATAAGATAGATCGTGCAGTTCGGACAAGTGGCCGCGACCATTTCGACATCGAGGTCGGTCTCGAGGATTCGACCCGCGTTGCCTCGTTTTGGATAGTGGCTTTGCTGCCCGCGCTGATTGAACTTGTAGAACTTTCCTTTCGGCAGACCGTAATACCGACGGTACGTGGCGAGGTCCGAGGCGACGTTCGGGTTGTCGTAGGCATCGACGACCGCGACGATCTCGCCCGAGCCTTTGCTCATCGAGGGGAGGTTGTAGGCCTCCTCAATATCCCGCGCACCCCATCCTGGCGTTTTGTCTTGGGGGCTCTTGCTTAAGATCAGCAGCTCGCACTGCGCTTCGCCAGGCCCGGCTTCAGGACACGCGCGATGCGCGAGGTTCCGCGCCTGCCACTGCGGGATCGGATTCGCTTCCAAGGTCGATTGATCGATCGTCGCCGGTAGGCTCGTGCCGCCTGCGTTGCAGCCCGTCAATGCGAGTGCGGCAGCGAACGGCGCGTACAATTTCAAGCTTCGCAGCATAAAAGCTCCTTCAAAGTGCGAGGTTAATGCGGGGTCAACGCAAAGACGGTTCCGTTGCCGAACTGGCCACCAGCGGCGGTCGTGCTGTAAAGTGTGCCGTTCTTGTCGGCGACGACACCCCAATATGGATTCAGGCCGTCCGTTCCGCCCTTGAAACGGTAGATGACGCTTTCGGCGTAACCGCTGGCCGAAGGCGTCAACTTGAACGCCGTCCCGTAGTTGACAAGTCCGCCGTGTTCGCTCGTGCCGTAGATCGTGCCGCCCTGTTCAGTAAGTGTCGAGTAGGTGCCTTCGGCGTCCCTTCCGCCTTTGAAACTGTAAAGCGTGCTCTCGGCATAGCCGCTGCCGGACGGCGTCAGCTTGAACACCGTCCCGTAGTTGTACGCTCCGCCGCCTCCGCTCGTGCCATACAGAGACCCGTTGACGTCGATGACGCCTGCGCCGGGATTCTTACCGTCGCTTCCGCCGGTAAAGCTATAGAGGATGGTCTCAGTGTAGCCGCTACCGGAAGGCGTCAGCCTATATACCGTGCCGTAATTGTGCGCGCCGCCCACTCCGGTCACGCCGTACAGCGATCCATCCACATCGATGACACCGGAGGGCGGCAGCCCTCCGTCGGAACCGTCCGCGAATTCGTGCAGGGTGTTCTCGGTGTAACCTGCTCCGGAAGGCGTTAGATCGAAGACCGTTCCGTAGCCGTACTCGCCTTCGTAGTTGGTCGTTCCGAAGAGCGTGCCGCCCTTATCGATGACGCCCCTCGACACAACGGCGCCGTTGGTGCCGGAGAAAGCGAAGAGTATCTGCTCGGAGCCGCTCCCGGAAAGCGGAAGTTTAAAGACCGTTCCGCAGCCGGTGTAATAGCACGCATAGAGGTTGTAGTTACCGCCGTAAGTCGTCGTACCAAAGAGCATGCCGTTCTTGTAGACGACGCCGCCGGATGGAACCTGACCGTCGTTTCCGTTTGCGCCTTGGAATCGATAGAGAATCGTCTCCGCGTACTTCTTCCCGGAAGGCGCCAACTTGAAGATGGTGCCGCACCCGGGACCCGGATTGTAGCATCCACTCGAGCCTCCGCCGGCGGCGGTCTCGCCGTAGAACGTGCCGCCCTCGTCGAGCAGACGCCCGGACGGACCTATTCCGTCGTTTCCGCTCCGAAAGCTGTAGAGAATCGTTTTCGTATAGCGACGCCGCCCGTTATCCTTCGCCGTGCCGCTTGAGGAAGCGACTCGGTCGACGGTGACTGCGTCGCCAGAAGGCGGCTGCACCGCAGGATTCGGCAACTGCGCCGACCCGCCACAGCCTGCAAGCGTGGCGACGGTTACGTAAACGCTTAGAGCGTAAGGGACGCGTGAGATTGTTTTCATGTTTAAATGCTCCTACAATGCTGGTGGAATGCATTTGCCGGCCGTGACGCGGCACACGGAGATGCCGGCTGGCTCAGTGCCGGCCGCAAACGGCGACCCCTTCACCTTCTTGAGCGCGCCGGTGCTCGCGACGGCATAGGCAGTAACGTTGCCCGTGTCGACGTTCGTGATGTAGACGAACTTGCCGCCGGGATCGATCGCGGCACCCAGGGGGCCAATGCCCACGTCCTCAAACGGCGATCCCGGCAGCGGGGTCAACGTACCTCGCGTCGAGTCAATCGAATACCCGCCAATGTGGCGGCCGCCCTCGCAACCGCCGCACACCGCAGAGTTAGTCAGGTAGGCATATCTGCCCGTAGGAGTGACTACTATTTGTGCCGGACCGGAAGCCGGGTCCGCAAACGGCGATCCCACTAACGGCTTCAGCGCCCCGCTGGCGGCGTCAACCGCGAAGCCATAAATATTTTGGGACTCCCAACTCGCGACGTACGCGAACTTTCCGCTGGGATCCAACGTTAGGCTTTCCGGACCGATGCCCGCGGCAAACGGCGAGCCCTTCACTGGCGTCAGCGCGCCGGTCGTCGCGTCGATGGCGAAGGCCGCAACTGAGTTGGACAGTTCGCCGGGAACGTAAACGAACTTGCCCTTGCCGTCGACCGTCACCCCGTAGGGGTTGTGACCCGCACGAAACGGCGATCCCGCAACCGGCGTCAGCGCACCAGTGTTCGCGTCGATCGCAAAGGCAGAAACGTTGTCGGAATTACCGTTGCCCACATAGGCGAACTTGCCCGTCGGGTCGACGGCAAGGCCGATGGGACCCACACCCGTCACAAACGGGGATCCGCGTACCTTTTTCAGCGCCCCGCTAGCAGCATCGATGGCATAGGCGGAAACGTTGCTGGAGCCGTGGTTAGCCACGTAGACGAACCCGCCCGCGGGGTCAATTGCAAGGCCATAGGGATCCTTGTCCGCCTTAAACGGCGAGCCCGCAACCGACGTCAACGCGCCTCCGGCCGCAATCGCGAAAGCGGAGACGTTGCCGGAGCCAAAATTTGCCACATACGCGTACTGTACGGTGGCGTCGACGCTGCCGGCGGGACGATGCGCTGCCGACTCGGAACCGGGCGAACCCAGCGGCAGGGTCTGCAAGCCCTCCGATGTGTGGTAGCAACTCGCGAGCAGTACGGCCGTGAGAACGATCGATGCGCGATTCGCGGTAGCTATTCGTAAGCGCATGGTGCCGAGTTTCCTTTCACTCGTAGCGTAGGTTCAGAGCCCGCCGATGCCGTTGGGAGTTCCCCACCCGGCTGGGCCTGAGTAAGTTCCAAACTCATCGGTTCCGGCCGTGCAGAGATAGCTGCCCTCGAGGCCGCGAGGACAACCGTCGTTGCCGCTGTTAATGACGTGCAGATCCTGCTGACGCTTCTTTTCCGCCAACGTCCAGAGTGTTTGGCCGCCGTCTTGTTTGTCGTCGTTGCCGGCAAGCGCAAACGCGCCGGCAATAATTGGCGTCGCGCTGCTCGTGCCGCCGTTGGTGTTCCAGCCGCCACCTCCGTACGTGTCGTACGTGGCGACATCCCAAGCGACGGCGGAGACGTCGTTGGCCGTGCGCCCGGAGCAGCCGGGATCGTGCTGCCACGAGGGCTTGGTAATTTGTGTAGCGCAGCCGCCGCCGGTATCTTGCCAAACGACCTCGTTATAGATCGAGCCGCTCTTCGAAAGGAGAGTGCCGCCGACCGAGACGACGCTTGCGAGTGCGCTCGGTCCTCCCACGCCGTAAGCTATGTCGCCCGCGGCGGCAACATACGTTACGCCCGGGGTATCGAAGTAGCTTGGAAAGTTGGGATCGCCGCATTGTACGTAGTGATAACAAATAAAGCTGTTGCTAACGATGCGCGCGCCCAACGTTACCGCCTCGGCTTCGGCCTTCTCAAGCGAGTGAGCGCTGTTGTTGTTAGACTCGACGAGATAAATCGTGCAGTTCGGACAAGCGGCCGAAACCATGTCCACGTCGAGGTCGATCTCGACGCCGTCCTCTACCTGGCCCTTGGGATAGTGACCTTGTTGCCCGTCCTGGTTGTATTTGTAAAACTTCGCCTTTGGCAGACCATAATGCCGGCGGTAGACGGCGAGATCGGAGGCGACGTTGGGGTTGTCGTTGTAGTCGACGACTGCAACGATCTGTCCCGAACCTTTGCTCGACGAGGGAAGGCCATAGGCTGCCTCAATATCGCGGGCACCCCAGCCAAACACTTTGCTTTCAGGGCTCTTGTTTATGATCAGAGCCTCGCATTGAGCCTCGCCGTGAGTCGCTTCTGGGCAAGCACGCCGGGCGAGGTTCTGCGCCCGCCACTGCGGGATCGCGCGCGCTCCCGACGCCGATTGGCCGATCGTTGCCGGCACGCCGGAGCCGCCGGCATTACAGCCCGCGATGCCGAGTGCGGCAGCGAATGTCGCGAACAATTTCAAGCTTCGCAGCATAAAAGCTCCTTCGCAAGTGCGGCAAGGCGGCTGCCTCGTCGCAACGCAATCATGACAGCGTACCGAGGCCGCCGGAAGGCACAACCACCCGCACAACTTGCGGGCGCTCCGGCTCTGCGGGTCCCGATAAGCTTGGCCCGAACTTCACAATATCGTGGAAAACGAGGGCCGAGCTGCGGGCCCGTCGGATTTCGGGGCGCTGCTGCACAGTTTCCGGCTCACCGCGGGACTCTCGCAAGAGGCCCTCGCCGAACGTGCCGGCATGAGCGCGCATGGAATCAGAGCGCTAGAGCGCGGGTATCGCCGCACGCCGCAGCGCGGAACGCTTGCGTTGTTAGCCGGTGCTTTGGCGCTTGGCGACGAGCAGCGCCGGGAGTTCCAGGAGGCCGCTGCGCGTTGGGTGCTGCTGCGCGACGGAGGCAGAGCCTCGGTCCTCGCAGGCCCGTGGCCCGACACTCCCAGCTCGAAATTCTGCCGCTCTCGTTGGCTAGCTTCGTTGGGCGCGAAGTTGAGCTGAAAGAGATCGCAACGCTCGCGCGCGAGCATCGGCTGTTAACACTTACGGGAAGTGGAGGAGTCGGCAAGACCCAGACCGCACTGCAGGTCGCGACCGCGCTCAGCGATGCCGGTGCCGTGTGGTTCGTCGGGCTCTCGCCGCTGAGCGACCCTTCACTAGTGTCGGTAGCGATTGCCTCGGCGCTGCACGTGCAGGAGGTGCCCAATCGTTCGCTGCTCGAGACGCTGCTTGCGTATCTCAAGAATAGGGCGCTGCTGCTGCTGCTCGACAACTGCGAGCATGTTATTACGCAGGTTGCGACGGTTGCCCGCGCCTTGCTGGCGGGCTGTCCGCGCGTTCGAATTCTTGCGACGAGCCGCGAACCGCTGCGGGCCGCGGGCGAACGTACCTACCGGCTACCGTCGTTGAGTACGCCGTCGCGCGAGGCAGTTGCTCGGCTGCGCGCAACGGATGCCGCGGCGTATGGAGCCGTCGTACTCTTCCGCGATCGCGCTCGCGCCGTCGACCATCGGTTCACCCTGACTGACGAAAATGCGCCTGCTGTGGCCGAGCTATGTCGGCGCTTGGACGGCATTCCGCTGGCGATTGAACTGGCCGCCGCTCGCGTGAACTCACTCTCGATTACAGCGCTTGTGGAGAGGCTGGAAGCGTGCTTTCGGATTCTCGCCGGCGGCGAGCGCACGGCGTTGCCCCGACAGCAGACCATGCGCGCGACCATTGAGTGGAGTTACAATCTGCTCTCTGCGCCGGAGCAGCGCGTTTTCGAGCGCCTTTCCGTCTTTGCCGGCGGCTGTACGCTGGTCAGCGCGGAAGCTGTTTGCGCGGGCGAGGACGTCGCGACGGCCGATATCGTCAATCACATTTCATCTCTGGCCGACAAGTCGATGGTCATCGCCGATTTTGACGGGATTGAGACGCGCTATCGGCTCTTGGAGTCGTTTCGGCAATACGCGCACGAGAAGCTCGCCAGTCGCGGTGAAGATCAGGCCGTGGCGCACCGCCACGTGCAGGCATACTTTCAACTCGCCGAGCGGCTCGAACGCATGGACGAGAGCGAGTCTGAAGGGGTTTGGCGCGCGATTGCTCGCGAGGAACTCGACAACTGGCGGGCCGCCCTGACGTGGACGCTAACCGATCGCGGCGATGTGCTCTCGGGACAACGGCTCGTCGCGGAGCTGTACATGGTATGGCAACGCTGCGCCCTATTCGAGGGACGACGCTGGGTAGATCTCGCGCAGAAGCTGGTTGATGAACGAACCCCAACGACGCTCCTTGCAGAGCTCGCTCTCATGGCAGCAATGATCGCTGCGCAGTTTGGCGAACACAAAGTGCAGCTTGCGAGCAGCGAGAGCGCTATCGAGCACTATCGCGTCATCGGCGATTTGTTCGGAATAGCCCGCGCGCAGAGTTTCGCGGGCCATGCACTCGTCGCTCTGAGACGCGAAGCAGAGGCGAAGACCCTGCTGCGAGAAGGTGTGACAGTTGCCCGCGAACTGGGCAACACCGACTCCTCGGACACATACTGCGCAGCCTCTCTTATGCTAACGTCGTAGGCGGCGACGTCGGTGCGGCTCGTGGCAACCTTGCCGAAGCCCTGCAGGTTTACGAGCAGCACGATTCGGAATACGGCGCGGCACAGACGATGGACGATCTTGCCGAGTGCGAGTTTCGGGCGGGCAATGCGGAACTCGCCCTGCGGCAGTCGACGGGCAGCTTGGCAATTTCTTCGAAGACTAAACGACGTGCATATCACCGTCGCAGCGCGCTCTAACAGGTCGGCATATCTCATGGCGTTCGGCCGGTACGATGAGGCCAAGAAATGCGCTCGCGAAGCACTCACCTTGCGCGCGAGCAGCAGAAAGATATTCATGCCGCATGGGCGCTGGAGAACCTCGAGATGTCGCTGCGTTACGGCCGCAAACCGTAGCTAAACGCTCGACTACTGCATATGAGAGCCGCGCGCATTCTGGGCTTCGTCGATGCTCGCCTCGCAGCCTGGGTCCGGGCCGGTTCACCGCAGGAACAAGAATACGATCGGGCCCTCGCCGTGCTGCGCGAGCAATGGGCGACAAGCGGTTGCCAATCTCATGGCCGATGGCGCAGCGATGACGGAAGACCAGGCCGTTGAAGAGGCATTGGCGGTATAAGTTCCAAGCATTGTACAACGGCCTCGCGAAGTCGCGAAGCCGTTGTTCCTGTGCGCGAACCGTTGCGCTCACCGAGGTTTGTCCTTAGCGTGTCCCGCACATCTCGTTGCTGTATCCCCAACAAATGAGAGCCGATCCGTTGAGGCTATTCACGCCGCTTTGCGACGATACGTTGGTCGCGGATGGCTCCGCATAACCCGAGCCCCCGCCACTGTCGCCGCCGTTCGCGCCACCGCCTCCACCGTAATAACCTCCGCCACCACCGCCGCTCCAGTGGCGGACGTAATAACCAGACTCGAGACGAAGGCAGCTGCCGTGGCCGTCGCCGCCTTTGCCCAAAGAACCGCCGTTGTTGTGGCTTCCTCCGGAGCCGCCTGAGGATTGCGTACCACCGCCACCGCTTGTAGGATGGTGACCGTAATTGCAATCCGGATTGGTGCCGCTGCTGCCGTCCGGAATGCCCCCGCCGGCTCCGCCCTCGCCGCCGTAGCCACCCCCGCTTGCCGAACCGCCTCCGCCGGCCACCACGACGCGTTGCGCCAGCCCGCTGCCACCCTGGCGTATGTCAGTTGCGCCGCCGCCGCTCGCGCCGTCGTGCGCCGTCTTGTTTTTGGCGCCTCTACCACCGCCGTTGAAGCCGCCACCCACTCCGACGGCGCCCTGGCCACCGACCATAACGATCAGCGTTTCGCCCGGCGTGACCGGGATCGTTGCACCAACCTCACCGCCATTCGCGGAATAGGCGCCCGCTGCTCCCATTGCGTCGACGTAGAGGGTCTTGGCGCACTTTGGAACATTGAAGTTCTGCGATTGGCCGGTGTAGTTGAAGGATTGCTGACCATGGCACGCCCCATTAGGCGTAGCAACCGCTGAAGAGGCGCCATCGGACCGGGCGCTTTCGGCCGTGCCTAGTGGCTGAAACAATGACGACGGGCCGCCACCGCAGCCTGCGAGGAGAATAACCGTAACGCAAACGCCTAAAGCGTGATGCGCTTGTGAGACTGTTTTCATACGAGTGCTCCTTTTATTAGCACGCAACGTGCCCGCGTGCCTCACCGTAGCAAGGAACGTCGATCCCCGAAAGGCACAACAACCCGCACAACTTTTCGGAGTCCGCTCGTCTGAAAGCCGTGCTGTTCTGCCTCTACGGTAAAGAGTAGAAGGAACACGTTAAACGCGCGTTGACAGAGGAGTATCCAATATTAGTCAGCGGGCCCGCCGGAGCGGGCCCGCATTTCAGTCGGGTTACAGGCTCGCGAATGGGCGAGCTATACCCTGGAGTTGCCGGAGTTGTAGCCGCACGCTTTCGGGCAGCGTGACCGGGCGTCCAGCCGAACCGGGAATCACGTCGGATTTCTTTCCCGAAATCAACACGACCGCTCGTTCCGTAAAGACCGGCTTGGTCGTATTTGTTGCAATGGCGGTGATCTGCCCGTTATCGTTGATGTCGTTGCCGTAAAATACGTACAGTGACTTCGGTGGCACCAGGAGGTTTAGGTCGGTCATCGAGCCGTTTTGCCAAATGAACGCGCGGCAGCTTCCGCTCGCGGGGCACGACACGCCGACGATCTGGCCTTTGTCGTTTATCCCGTTAGCTTGGCTAAAGACATCGCCGGGCAGCGTGCCAAGGTCGCTCATCACGCCGTTTTGCCAAAGGAAGGCATGAGACGTCGCGTTTCCCGCAACATTGGAAGCGCCCACGATCTGCCCCCGGTTGTTCATCGCGAATGGGACGTTGTTCACGGTGCCCCCGAGATTGCCGAGGTCGATCGCAGAGCCGCTCTGCCAGAGCAGTGCGTGTCGCGCCGTTGACGCATCGTCGAGGTTTCCGCAGCGGCCGGAGTACCCTACAACATCACCGCTATTGTTGATCGCTTCCGCAAAGGAGATGGTGTCGCCGGGGTACGGCGGCAGAGTGACTGTCGTGCCGTTCGGCTGCCAGATCACGCCGTAGTAATCGAAGCGTTGCGGTTTAGCGCAGCGGTGGCCTTTGGTGCTCGTTTCGGCCGCACCCACGATCTGGCCGCCGTTGTTCACGCCGTTGGCAATACTGTTGTTTCCGCCTAACGTTGGAAGCGCCGTCATCATGCCGTTCTGCCAGCGAAACCCCTGGCAGAGATGCGTCTGGTCGAATATACTCGAAAAGTTGCAAAAGTTTTCCAGATACGGGTCGGTTTGGGATATTGAGAGGCTCCCGCGAGCTCGTTGCGCGTATTCTTAACGGGACCGCCAAAGGCACTGTTCGGGCCGCCGAGTGTGCCGAGGTCGGTGAGGCGCCCGGCTCGCCACAGAACGGCGTGTATACTCTTACTTCCCCGCAGTGTGGAAATGCCGGTGATCCAGCCCCTATTGTTAATGCCGCGATCGGCGGAATACTTTCCGCCAATAACGCCGAGATTGATGAGGTAATACTGAGTGACGCTTCCACGGGCTTGGGCGTCGGACACGGCTTGGGTAACGCTCTGCTGCGTCGCTCCTGAAGGGGCGAAGCTCGACGGCGGCGCGCCGTTGCTACAGCCCGCGAGTACAGCCGCGACCGCTGATACGCTTAACGCGTACGAGACCGAATTTGAGATGTTCATTCCAAACTGCTCCTTTTTACAGATAGCAACCTTCGTGTTCGCAAGTGCGCATCGACGCCTTACTTTTGTCACACTATCCTGGCCCCGAACGGCGATTGCCGAAAGGCACAACAACTCGCACAACTTGCCGGCGCTCGGCCTACGGGGGTGCCACCAAGCCTAGGCCGAACTTCAAAATATCGTGGAAAACGACGGCCGAGCTGCGGGCCCGTCGGATTTCGGGACGCTGCTGCACAGCTTCCGGCTCGCCGCGGGACTCTCGCAAGAGGCCCTCGCCGAACGCGCCGGGATGAGCGCGCATGGAGTCAGAGCGCTGGAGCGCGGATATCGTCGCACTCCGCAGCGCGGAACGCTTGCGCTGTTGGCTGGCGCTCTGGCGCTCAGCGACGAGCAGCGCCAGGAGCTCGAGGTGGCCGCTGCGCGTTGGGTGCTGCTGCGCGACGGAGGCAAAGCCTCGGTTACCGTCGGTCCTTGGGTCGACGCAGTCGCCTTAAGCCTTCCGCTCTCATTAGCCAGCTTCATTGGGCGCGAACGTGAGCTGGAAGAGATTGCAACGCTCGTACGCGAGCATCGGCTGGTTACGCTTACGGGAAGCGGCGGCGTTGGCAAGACGCAGACCGCGCTGCACGTCGCTACCGGGCTGAATGGCACCGATAGCCGCGCAGTTTCATTCATTGCGCTAGCGCCGGTACGCGATCCATCTTTTGTTGTCGCTGCGATCGCTTCAACTTTGGGCGTGCAGGAAGTGCCTAACTGTCCACTGCTCGGCACGCTGCTCTCTTATCTCAGGAACAAGTCGCCATTGCTGATTCTCGACAACTGCGAGCATGTCATCGCACAGGTTGCGACGGTCGCCCACACGCTGCTCGCGGGCTGCCCGCAGCTTCGGGTCCTTGCGACCAGCCGCGAACCACTGCGGTCGGCGGGCGAACGCACCTACCGCCTACCTCCACTTGGTTTCCCATCGCGCGAGGCAGTTGCTCGGCTGCCCGCAGCCGATGCCGCGGCGTATGGAGCGATCGTACTCTTTACCGATCGTGCGCGGGCTATCGACCATAACTTCGCGCTTACCGACGAGAACGCTCCTACCGTGGCCGAGCTCTGCCGGCGCTTAGACGGCATTCCGCTAGCGATCGAGCTGGCCGCCGCTCGAGTGAACTCACTGTCGATTAGGGCGCTCACAATGAAGCTCGAAGATCGCTTTCGAGTTCTCGCCGGCGGCGAGCGCACGGCTTTGCCCCGGCAGCAGACAATGCGCGCGACGATCGATTGGAGCTACGAATCGCTTTCGGCTTCGGAACAGCGTCTTTTCGAGCGCCTCTCGGTCTTTGCCGGCGGCTGCACCCTCGCCAGCGCGGAAGCGGTCTGCGCCGGCGAAGAACTCGTGACGGATGACATAGTTAACCTCAACTCATCTCTCGTCGACAAGTCGATGGTGACGGTGGATCTTGACGGAAGCGAGCCGCGCTATCGACTCTTGGAGTCGTTCCGGCAATATGCGGGTGAGAAGCTCGCTACGCGAGCCGAGCGGCAAACCGTGAGCCGCCGTCACGCGGTCGCATGTTTGGACCTGGCGGAGCGACTCGACCGCGCATACGATGCCGAGGCTGACGGCGCGTGGCTCGAGCTAGGCCGAAACGAAGTGGACAACTGGCGGGCGGCGATGCGTTGGGCACTGACCGAGCGCGGCGATGTTGTCTTAGGGCAACGGCTCATTGGTGGACTTCGCGCGCTCTGGGAATATTTTGCGCCGCTCGAAGGGCGGCGTTGGCTGGAAGGTGCGCGCCAGCTAATCGACGAGCAGACGCCGGCGGAGGTGATCGCGAGTCTCAGCTTGGCGGAGGCGACCGTTGCGTGGCATCTTCGTGACTATCAGGCGCAGCTTACAAGTGCGCAAAGCACTATCGAGCTCTACCGAAACCTCAACGACCCGCTGGGAGTCGCACGCGCTCAGAGTCTTGCGGGCTATGCGTTGGCATCGCTTGGGCGATTTGCGGAAGCCAAGCTGATTCAAGAAGAAGCGCTGGGGACGGCTCGCAGATTGGGCAATCGTCGTCTTGTCGCTTACGTATTGCGCTGCCGCGGATATTTTAGCGCGCTAGACGGCGACATCGTCTCAGCTCGCGGCTGCGTTGCGGAGGCACTGCAGATCTACGAAGCAATGGGGACTGAGCGCGGCAGGGCCGTGGCGATGGGCGACCTAGGGATGGTCGAATTTCTTACGGGTAATACGGAGCCGGCCCTTCAACATACGGTCGACGCGCTCGCTCTGGTTCGCCGATGCAATGAGATGAACTCGTTCGATGTCATTCTGCTTACCGACATGTCGGCATATCTTATTGCATTAGGTCGATACGATGAAGCCGCGGCGCGGGCATGCGAAGCGCTCGCCCTGGCCCGCGATTACCAGCGGGACGTGTACGTTGCGTGGGCCCTACAGCATCTCGCGGCGATCGCGGTGTTGCGGTCGCGAGCCGAGTCGGAGCGCGAGCCGTCGCCATACGTGCAAGCCGCGCGGATTTTGGGCTTCGTGGACGCTCGCCTCGCGACGACCGGCTCGGCAGTAGTGCTGTGGCAACAGCAGCAACACGATCGAGTGCTCGGTATGGTGCGCGAGGCAGTTGGCGCCGATACGGCCGCACAGCTAATGGCGGTTGGTGCAGCAATGTCGGAAGATCAGGTCGTTGAGGAAGCGTGCTCTGCGGCCGGAGAGCGATTTGTTTATGCTTGAGAAGCCGAGCACCATTGCTTCTAAATCAGTTGAAAGGAACTACCTTGAGCGCGAATCCTGACGCTATACTCCTAAATGGCAAAATGTTTACCGGTAGTACTTCGCTGGGTTTTGTCGAGGCTCTGGCGATCGCCGGCGAGAGAATTGTCGCGGTCGGTGCGACAAACCAAATCCAAGCGCTCGCGGGAACCCGCACGCGCACGATCGATCTCAAGGGCCGCACGGTCATTCCCGGCATCAACGATGCCCACTTTCACCACGTGCCCGACCCTCGTGTCGCCGTGCTGCCGATTTCGCACTTGGAACCAAGTTGGGATGAGATCGTCGATGCAGTAGCCGAAATCTCGAAGAATGTTCCGAAAGGCAGTTGGATTCTGGGAACGCACGGAATAAATGTCGTCAACGATCCGCGTGCAACGCGAATCGATCTCGACAAGGTCGCTCCGAATCATCCCGTGCATCTAACGTCATACTTCGGTCACGGCAGTGTAGTTAATAGCGCGGCTATGGCTGCCTTGCGAATCGGAGATGAGCAACCGGACCCATTTGGCGGATGCTGCGAACGACTCCCCGGATCAAATAGAATATCAGGTAAACTTTTTGGCTACGCGCAATGGATGCATTGGCGCTATTTCGGGCTGATCGAAACTGAGCCGGAGCGCGTATCGAGCGCGCGAACGATGGGGCAACAGGCCACGCGTCTCGGCATCACGTCGATGCAGATTATGTCGCCGTTGTACGCCGAAGACTATGCACAAGTCCTTTATGCAGCGCACCTGCCGATTCGCGCGCGTGTCATTCGTTTTCTTGGCACTTCATTGCACGCTCGCATGTTTGATGAAAATGCCGAGGCTCAGACGCAGCTTCACCTAGGTGACCGCATTCGGATTTCTGGGGCGAAGTGGCTTCTCGATGGGACGCCGCTCGAAAGACGCGCGGAACTGCGTTCGGATTATCGGGATCGCCCCGGATGGCGCGGCCAGATGTACATGCCGTACGGTGAAATGCGCGCGATGCTGCGAGAGTCTGTTGCTCGAAACGATCAGTTACTGGTGCACGCTGTCGGCGACGCGACTATCGAGGCGTTCCTTTGCGCCCTCGAGTCAGAAGCTGACGTAACCGCGTTGACCCGCCGCCGCGTGCGAATCGAACATGGGTACGGTCTCAGGCCCGACCTCGTTCCGCGTGCTCTAGCGCTCGGTGTGGTCGTAGTGCAGAATCCCACGCATTTTGCATTTGGTCCCGTTATGGCCGAGCGTTTTGGGCACGACCACGACCATCTGCCAATGCGCTCCCTTATCGAAGCCGGCATTCCACTTGCTCTGGGGTCTGACGGGCCCATAAACCCGTTCTTGGGCGTCATGTTTGCGACAACTCACCCGGCGCGGCCGGAAGAAGCGATCACACGCGAACAAGCTATAGAGGCGTACACGCGCGGGTCGGCATACGCGGAGTCTCAAGAAGCCGAGAAAGGTACGCTTGAACCCGGTAAGCTCGCGGACTTGGCCGTGCTCTCACAAGACATTTTTACTTGCCCCGCCGGTGATCTGCCCAAGACGGAAAGTCTCATGACGATGGTCGGCGGAGAGATCGTCTACAGCGATTGAGCGGGCTCCCAGGTATTGACGAACTGCATAGCGGGTTCGATGCCCTCCTCGATCCAGCGCTGCACGCCGTCGGCGGCCGCGTCGACGATCGCCGGCAACGCGCGCCGTTCATCTTCGTGAAAGCGGCCTAAAACGTGATCCACGCCGTCGTACTCCGGGCGGCCGAGTCCGACGCGAATGCGCGGGAACGCGTCGCCGATCGTCGCGATGATCGAGCGCAGTCCGTTGTGGCCGCCGTGTCCTCCGGCCGGCCGCATGCGCAGTTTTCCAAAAGGCAGGTCCATGTCGTCGCTGACGACGAGCACGCCTTCAGGCGGGGTGCGGTACCAGGATGAGATCAAGCGCACCGGAGTCCCGGAGAGGTTCATGAAGGTGACGGGCTTGATGAAGATAACGTCGTGCGTCGCGTCGGCTGCCTGTTGCGCGCCGTCCTTTTTCTTCCACTTCGTGACGCCGTAGCGCCTCGCTACCTCGTCGACTACCACGAAGCCAATGTTGTGCCGCGTTGCGGCGTACTCTGTGCCCGGATTTCCTAGTCCGACGACCAGCCTTCTGCGCGGTCGCTGAAAAACTATTTCGCCTCTGGCGTGGGAGCTGGCTCCGCGGCACCGATAACCTGCGGCTCCGCGCCTTCCTCGGCCGGCGCGGCCGCCTCTTCGAACTCGCGCGCCGTCCGCGACGCCTCGATCGCAACGACGAGCGTTTCGGGCGCCGTGACCAGTTCGAAACCTGGCGGCAGCGCGATCTCACCGGCAGTGATGTGATCGTGGATGCCGAGCTCGGTAACGTCTACCTCGAGATGCTCGGGTATCCGGCTTGCCGGACCGGCGACTTCGAGTTCGTGCGTGATGACGTCCATCACGGCACCCGCATTGCGAACGCCCTCGGCGATGCCGACGGTTACGATCGGAAGCCGGGCTTCGATCGTTTCATCGGCCGAGACGCGCTGCAGATCGGCATGAATCACGCGTCGCGAGACGGGGTGACGCTGGATCTCGCGCACGAACGCGGTCTGTCCTTTACGAGCGCCCTCGGTGAGCGTGATGATCGCGTTACGCCCGGCGCGATGAATAAGCTCCTCGAAGGCGTGGGCGTCAACCGCGATATGCTCGGCTACGACGCCGTGTCCGTAGAGCACCGCCGGGACCTTTCCGGCCGCCCGTAGCGCCTGCGATCCGGTCGTGCCGAGTTTCTGTCGTCGCTCGACGGCGAGGTTGAAGTCTTTTGTAGCCACGGCTTCCTTTATAAACGAAGGCGCTAGACGACCGCAACCGCTTCGGGAGGAGCGCTCAGAAAGGGCTGGGGGGGCTCCTCGCCTGAGAACAGCTCGGAGACCGACCGGTTGGTCGTAATGCGGTTGATGGCGTCGGCGAAGATCTGCGCGATCGAGAGCTGAACGAATTTCGGGTGATTCGCGCCGTGGTCGAACGGTATGGTATTGGTGAAGAGCACCTTCTCGATTGCGGATTGCTCGAGCACCTCGACCGCCTCCCCGGCGAAGATCCCATGCGAGGCGACCGTATAGACGCGGGTCGCGCCGCGTGCCTTGATCGCTTCGGCGGCCTTGGCGAGCGTGCCGCCGGTCGAGATCATGTCGTCGACGACGACCGCGACCTTACCAGTAACGTCGCCGACGATGTCGGTCACTTCCGACACGTCAGGTTCGGGACGCCGCTTGAAGACGATCGCAAGCGAGCTGCCCAAGCGTTTTGCGAAGAGCTCCGCGCGATGCACGCCGCCGGCGTCGGGCGAGACGACGACGATCTTCTCGTCGCAGAGCCCTTCTTTTTTGAGGTAGTTGCAAAGCACCGGCATCGCCATCAGATTGTCGACCGGAATGTCGAAGAAGCCCTGAATCTGGGCGGCGTGGAGGTCCATCGTGACGATCCGCCGCGCGCCCGCGACTTTGAGTACGTTAGCGATCACCTTAGCCGAGATCGGCTCGCGCCCTTTCGTCTTCTTGTCCTGCTTGGCGTAACCGTAGTACGGAATCACTGCGGTGATGCGCGCGGCGGATGCGCGGCGCAGCGCGTCGATCATCAGAAGCAGCTCCATCACCGCATCGTTGACGCCTTTGCCGTTGGGAGCGCGACAGATGGACTGGACGACGAAGACTTCGGACCCGCGGACGTTCTCGCCGATCTCGACCCGCGTCTCTTCGTTGCGAAACTCGGAAACGAGCGCCTTGCCGACGTGAAGCCGCAGGCGCTTGGCTATCTCTTCGGCCAGCTGCGGATTGGAGTTTCCGCAGAAGAGAAGCGGGTTGTGAATCATTCAAGCCGGTCGTTCGCTAGCTGAAGCGTTCGGCCCTCGGGGGCTGTTTCAGGGAAGGCAGTGGCTCAAGAGTTCACCCTCGTTTCCCCCTTTGCGCTGGCCGGCGATCAGCCCAAGGCGACCGACGCGCTCGCCCGCGGCATCTCGCGCGGCGACCGGGCGCAGACGCTGCTCGGCGTTACCGGCAGCGGCAAGACCATGGCTATGGCGCGCGCGATCGAGCTGGTACGCAAGCCCACGCTCGTGCTCTGCCACAACAAGACGCTCGCCGCGCAGCTCTGCGCCGAGTTCCGCGAGTTCTTTCCGCAGAGTGCGGTCGAGTATTTCGTCTCGTACTTCGATTACTACCAGCCCGAAGCGTACGTGCCGTCGACCGACACGTATATCGAGAAGGACAGTTCGATCAACGACGAGATCGAACGCCTCCGCCATTCGGCGACGCAGTCTCTGCTGACGCGACCCGATACGCTGATCGTCGCATCGGTCTCGTGCATCTTCGGCTTGGGATCGCCCTCCGACTACATGGAAATGTCGGCGCGCGTGCGCGTCGGCGATACGCTCGACCGCGACGTCTTGCTCCGTAAGCTTGTAGACATGCAATACCGGCGCAACGATTTGAACCTGGTGCGCGGAACCTTCCGCGTACGCGGCGACACCTTGGAGTTCATCGGCGTGGACGAAGAGCTCGTCCATCGCATCGAGTTCTTCGGCGACGAGATTGAGAAGATCAACGTCGTCAACATGCTGACGGGCGAGTACGTCGAGCAAAAAAACGAGCTGCTGATCTTTCCGGCCAAGCATTTCATCACGCCGGAGGAAAAGCTGCGGCGCGCGATACTCTCGATCGAAGCCGAGCTCGAAGAACGGCTCGCCTATTTCAAGCGAAACGGCAAACTTCTCGAAGCGCAACGGCTGGAAATGCGCACCCGCTACGATCTCGACATGCTGCGCGAGGTCGGCTACTGCAACGGCATCGAGAACTATTCGCGCCATCTGACGGGCCGCGAGCCCGGCTCGACGCCCTCGTGTCTGATCGACTTCTTTCCTAAAGATTGGCTGCTGTTCGTCGACGAATCGCACGTGACGCTCCCGCAGGTGCACGGCATGCACGCCGGCGACCGTTCCCGCAAGGAGGTCCTAGTCGAGCACGGCTTTCGCTTGCCGAGTGCCCTCGACAACCGGCCGCTTACCTACAAAGAGTTCGACGAGCACATCAATCAGGTGATCTACGTTTCGGCGACGCCCGGAACGTACGAAATAAAGCACAGCGCGCAGGTCGCCGAGATGATCATCCGCCCGACCGGACTCGTGGATCCCGAAGTCGAGGTCCGTCCAACTCGCAACCAGGTCGACGATTTGATGGAGGAGATCGCGCAGCGCGCCGCGCGCAAAGAGCGCGTCTTGGTAACGACGCTGACGAAGAAGATGGCCGAGGACTTGACCGATTACTTGCTCGAGAACGGCTTGCGAGTTCGTTACCTCCATAGCGAGATCGACACGCTCGAGCGGGTAGCGATTCTCCGCGATCTGCGCGCGGGAGTCTTCGACGTGTTGGTCGGTATCAATCTGCTGCGCGAGGGCCTCGATCTTCCGGAAGTCTCGCTGGTTGGGATCCTCGACGCCGATAAGGAAGGATATCTTCGCAGCGGAACGTCGCTCATACAGACGATCGGACGAGCTTCGCGCAACGTTGAGGGCAAGGTGATCATGTATGCCGACGTCGTGACCGAATCGATGGCACGCGCGATCGGCGAGACGTTACGCCGTCGAGAAATGCAGCTCGGGTATAACCTCGAGCACGGCATCGAGCCGAAATCGGTGCGCAAGGAGATTCACGACATCCTCAGCATGGTAGGGGCGACCGAAGAAAACACTGCAAAGCTCAAGCTGGATCGGCTCCCGCGTGACGTGGCGACGAAAATGGCCCGCGATCTGGAGCGCAAAATGCGCGACGCAGCCGCCGGTCTCGAGTTCGAAAAAGCTGCCGCGCTGCGCGACGAACTGATCGAGTTGCGTAGGCAAATCGGCGGAAACGAGAACGTCCTCTTCGGAGGGAAAGCGCCGAAGATCTTCGACAAGGCTTTGGCGGAACTCGTCGAGTCCTAGGGAACAACTAACGGCGTGGAGGCGTTGGCGGCACCCGTAGGCGTTTTGACGCGTACGATCACGAGCATTCCGGATCTGGTCGCGGACTTAGCGATCGTTGCCGCGGTTGTCGCATGCTTTGTGGTTCTTCACGCCGTCGTGCAGCGCCGGCTTAAGGCCGAAATGCTGCGCCGTCACAACGACGTCGCGGGTTATCTCTTCTCTGCGGTCGGCGTGCTGTACGCGGTCGTGCTCGGCTTCGTCGTCGTCGTCGTTTGGCAGAAATACGATGGTGCGGTTTCGAACGTAGAGAACGAAGTCGACGCGACGGGGAACCTCTATCACGTCGTCGACGCCTTCCCGGCCGCGCTGAGGTCCGTAGTGCGCGACGGCCTGCGTAATTACGTGGAAACGGTGGTCCGAATCGAATGGCCGGAAATGGCGCGTGGCAGGGACGTTTCCGATCTCGGCGCTCAGCAGCTCGAGAGAGTATCGTTCGCCGTCAATACGTTTAATCCGAACAACTTCAAAGAGTTCGCGGCACAGCAGGCGGCGATGGCCAACGCGCAACGGCTTTTCGACGCGCGGCGCGCGCGGCTGATCGAAGCCGTCCCCGCGGTTCCGTCGGTGCTCTGGTTTGCACTCGTCGCAGGCGCCCTCGCGATGGTCGCGTTCTGCTTCATCTTTGGGGTCGAAAATCGCCCGGCGCAGCTGATGATGACGGCGATCTTAGTTGGTCTGATCGGCATACTCTTCGTCGTGATCGAGGAATTTTCGACACCCTTCTCCGGTTCGGTGCGCATCTCGGCCGACGGTTGGGTATACTTAGCTCAGCGCATGCCGGATATTCGCTAACGCTGATTATGAAAGGGGCTCAAATGTTTTATTTTGTCAGGATGCTTCTGCCCGCTGTGCTGTTCGTGGGTACGATTGCGATGGCTCCGCCGCCCCCGCCGTCAATGCCCAACGGCGGTCAACCCGGACCGTACGGTGCGCCCCCGCCGGCTCCGCCCCCCAGCCAGCCGACGGCCGCTCCGACCACCGATCCCGCGATGCTGGCTCGCGCAAAGAGCTGGTTCGCACAACTTCAGTCCGGTAAAATCGACCGCTCGCAGCTCGCGACGAAAGCCAACGGCGCCCTGACCGACGCCACGGTCAGTAACGCGCAAAGCCTTCTCGGAGGTCTGGGAACGCCGGTGAGCTTCGTCCAGCAGCAGTCCGGCTCACAGGGCAACATTTCGTACGCGATTTACTTGCTGACGTTCTCGAACGGCAAGAAACTCAATTTCTTCTTTGCCCTAGACACCGCAGGCAAGGTCGAGGGATTGCAGATCGGGCAGCCCCAGTAGGTTATTGCGAGCCTCTAGCGTGCGACGGATCGAGATCGTGCTCTTCGACTTGGACGATACGCTGCACGACGACACGTACGCATATCATAACGCCGCGCAAGAGGTTGCTCGCGAAGTCGCTGCCGAGCACGGCATCGATGCGCTCGCGCTCAAGGATGCGTACATCGCGGCGGCGGAAGGCTTTTGGCATCGCCTGTCCGCCGACGACTTGAAGGTGAAGTTGGCGAGCCTGCGCGCAAGCATGTGGCAGAGCGCGCTCGAGAGCGTCGGAGCAGGGGACGATCCCGAGCTTGCGACGCGAAGCGCCGAGCGGTACAACGCGTATCGAATAAAATACTTCACGCTCTTTCCCGGGGCGATCGACCTGCTTCGCGCGCTGCGCGAACGCGGCATTAAGCTGGGAATCGTCACGAACGGCCTCTCCGAAACGCACCGTGAGAAGATCGCGCTGCTGCAGATCGGCGAATACTTCGACGCGATCTTTCTCTCCGACGAGGTCGGAATGGTCAAGCCCGACCCCCTGCTCTTTGCCCACGCTTGCCACACCCTCGGGGGTGCGCCGGCCCGCAGTGCGATGGTCGGCGACCGCTACGATCGCGACATCGCCGGAGCCATGCAGGCGGGGCTCTACACCGTCTGGCTCAACGTGCGGGGCGAAGAGCTACCGCCCGGCGCCCCGCCCCCCGATGCGACCTGCAGCTCGATTGCCGGTGCGGCGCGCATACTTCTCCAGCCGGTCCGTGTATCTTAAATAACGTGTCGGTAGACTCGATAATAATCAAGGGCGCGCGCGAGCATAACCTCAAGAACATCGATTTGGTTCTGCCGCGAAACAGGCTGATCGTCGTAACCGGACTGTCGGGTTCCGGGAAGTCGTCGCTCGCCTTCGACACGATCTACGCTGAAGGGCAGCGGCGCTACGTCGAATCGCTCTCGTCGTACGCCCGGCAGTTTCTCGGGCAGATGGAGAAGCCCGACGTCGATTACATCGAGGGACTTTCGCCGGCGATCTCGATCGATCAGAAGTCAACCTCACGCAATCCTCGCTCGACCGTCGGCACGGTCACCGAAGTCTACGACTATTTGCGGTTGCTCTTCGCTCGCGTAGGCACGCCGCACTGCTATAAGTGCGGACGCGAGATCAGCACGCAATCGGCGTCGCAGATCGTGGATGCGATCGCGGAACTGCCGGAAGGAACGCGCATCGTTCTGTTGGCGCCGCTCGTGCGCGGGCGTAAGGGTGAGTACGCCAAGCTCTTCGAGGAGATCGGGAAGGAGGGTTTCACCCGCGTGCGCGTCGACGGCGAGACGAAGGAACTCCGGGAGAAGATCGTCCTCGACAAGAAGCGCAAGCATACGATCGAGGTCGTCGTCGACCGCCTCGTGATGAAGCCGGAGATCCGCAGCCGGCTTGCCGATTCGGTCGAAACGACACTGCGTCTTTCGACCGGTATCGTCACCGTACTCACTGAGCCTGCCCCCAGCGAGCGAAGCGAGTCGAAGCGGGAGCTAACGTTTAGCGAGGCTTTTGCCTGCGTCTACTGCGGGCTTTCGTTCGAGGAGCTCGCGCCGCGGCTCTTCTCGTTCAACTCGCCATACGGCGCGTGTCCGTCTTGCAGCGGGCTCGGCGAAAAGATCGAGATCGACCCATGGAAGGTGATTCCCGATCGCAGCAAGTCGATCGCCGACGGCGCGGTCGTGCCGTGGAGCCGAAACCTGGGCTCCGGGCGCTATCCTTCGATGAATCCCTATTACATGCAACAACTCGAGCGCGTCTTGCGACGGTACCGGGCAAAGACGACGACTCCCGTCGAGCAGCTCTCAGGTGAAGTGCTCGACCTGATCCTATATGGAACGGATCGCGAGCAGACGTTCGAGTACACGTCGCGCGGCGGAAAAACCTGGGAGTACCGCGCCTCGTTCGAAGGTGTGGTTAATAACCTGCGGCGTCGCCACAGCGAGACGTCGAGCGAATACGTCAAGGAAGAGATCGAGAAGTTCATGTCGGCCTCGACCTGCCCGGTCTGCAACGGTGCGCGCCTAAAGCCCGAAGCGCTGGCCGTAACGATTGGCGGACGCAACGTCGACGACCTCACCCGCATGTCGATCGAGCAGCTCGAGCTTTTCTTCAAGGGACTGACGCTGACGCCGCGCCAAGAGCAGATCGCGCATCAGATCGTCAAGGAGATTCGCGCGCGGCTCGGATTCTTGACCAACGTCGGACTGAACTATCTGACGCTCGCGCGGTCGGCGACGACGCTCGCCGGCGGAGAGTCGCAACGCATTCGGCTCGCGACCCAGATCGGCAGCGCCTTGGTCGGCGTTTTGTACATTCTCGACGAACCGTCGATCGGATTGCACCAGCGCGACAACGACCGTCTGTTGGCGACCCTAAAAACGTTGCGAGATCTCGGAAACACGCTGATCGTCATCGAGCACGACGAAGACACGATGCGCACGGCCGACGTGGTCGTCGACATCGGGCCCGGCGCCGGCGCGGAGGGCGGCGAAATTCTCACCGCCGGCACGCTCGCCGACGTCATCGCGAACCCCAACTCCGAGACCGGTGCCTATCTCTCGGGGCGCAAGTTCATCCCGATTCCGCGCCGGCGGCGCGAGCCGCGCGGCTGGATCGAGGTGCGCAACGCGACGGCAAACAATCTTCACGGGATCGACGTGCGTGTGCCGATCGGCGTCTTCGCCGCGGTCACCGGCGTGAGCGGAAGCGGCAAGTCGACGCTCGTCAACGAGGTATTGGTTCGAGCGCTCAATCAGCACTTGCACCATCAGCCCCCGGGCGGCACCTACGGCACGGTCAAAGGCGCCGCGCAACTCGACAAGCTCGTCGTAATCGACCAATCGCCGATCGGTCGAACGCCGCGCAGCAATCCGGCGACCTATACCGGTACCTTCGACCACATTCGCGAGCTATTCTCGCTCGTTCCCGATGCGCGGCTGCGCGGATACACCCCTGGCCGCTTCTCGTTCAACGTCAAAGGCGGCCGCTGCGAATCCTGTCAGGGCGACGGCATCATCAAGATCGAGATGCACTTCCTACCCGACGTGTACGTACCGTGCGAGGTCTGCAAAGGCAAACGCTACAACGCGCAGACGCTCGAGATAAAGTATCGCGGGAAGACGATTTCCGACGTACTCGAGATGCGCGTTGACGAGGCGTCAGAGTTCTTTAGCAGCATTCCGCGCGTCCGCGGCAAGTTAAGCACGATCTGCGACGTTGGATTGGGCTACATCAAGATGGGCCAACCGGCGACGACGCTCTCGGGCGGCGAAGCTCAGCGCGTGAAGCTCGCGACCGAGCTCTCGCGCCGCTCGACCGGGCGTACGTTCTACGTTCTCGACGAGCCGACGACCGGGCTGCACTTCGCCGACATTCACAAACTGCTCGACGTGCTCGAACGATTGGTGAAGCTCGGCAACACGGTGCTGGTGATCGAGCACAACCTCGACGTCATCAAAACCGCCGACTATCTCATCGATCTCGGCCCCGAGGGTGGCGATCGCGGCGGCACCGTGATTGCCACCGGCACCCCTGAGGAGGTAGCCCAAAGCGAACGCTCTTACACCGGCGCCTATCTCGTCCCGGTTCTGCGCGATCAACGAGCCGTCGGCCATCATCGGCCCGACGATGCGGAGCTCGAGCGCTTGGAGCGGGAGAATCTCTTCGCGCTTCACGATCTGGGCGAAAGCGGTCGCGTGCCCGTGGAAGCATAACGCTCGATGGCGAAGTTTTCAGTCGTCATGCTCGTCTGTTCCGATCTCGCGCGCTCGCGCGATTTCTACCGCGACGTTCTCGGCTTGCCGGTACGCCAGGATTTACCGAGGCGGCCAGTGCGGTTCGAGCTCGGCGACGGCGCGATTTTGAGCCTGCATCGAAAGAGCGATGTGCTTGCCGTACGCCCGGGCTCGCTGCAGCTCGGGTTCACCGTCGAGAACGTCGATGAGTTCGTTGCCGACTGCACCGCGCGCGGCGTTCCGGTCTTTCAAGATCCTTACGACGAGCCGTTCGGGCGCATCGCGATCGTCGGGGACCCCGACGGTTATCCCCTGCAGGTCGCGACGCTCGGCCACAAATGACCCCTCGCCAGGCTCAGGGCAGGGCCACTCGCGCGGAGACACTGCGCGAGCGAATCGAAGAAGCGAACTACCGTTACTACGTGCTCGACGATCCGCAGATCACCGACGCGGAGTTCGATGCGTTGCTGCGCGAGCTCGTCGAGTTGGAGAAGGCTCATCCCGAGCTGCAAACGCCGGACTCGCCGACGCAGCGCGTCGGCGCCGTGGCGTCGGAGCGTTTCGCACCCTTCGAGCATGCGCGGCCGATGCTCAGCCTCGCGAATGCCGTCTCTCCCGACGAGCTTCGCGCGTTTGACGAGCGTGCGCGCAAGCTTGCCGGCGGCAACGTCGAGTACGTCTGCGAGCTGAAGATCGATGGCCTGGCGATCGCGCTCGACTATCGAGACGGATCGCTGATACGCGGTGGCACGCGCGGCGATGGCCGCATCGGCGAAGACGTCACCGCGAACCTGCGTACGATCAAGACGATTCCGCTGCGCTTGCGATCCGGGCCCGGCGCGGCGCGAGTGCCTGAGTTTGTCGAGGTGCGCGGCGAGGTCTATTTGCGCAAGAGCGACTTCGAGCGTCTGAACGCGACCCGCGAGCACGAGGGGCTGCCGGTCTTCGCAAACCCGCGCAACGCCGCTTCGGGCGGCGTTCGCCAGCTCGACCCCGTGCTCACGGCTCAACGCCGGCTATCGTTCTTTGCCTATCAGCTCGTTGCTGCTGAAGGAGTGCGCTCGCAGTCGGATGCCTTGCGGCGACTCGAGGCGCTCGGCTTGCCGGTCAATCCCAACATCGCGCGGACCGAAACGCTAGACGACGTGCTCACCTTCTGCCGAAAATGGGAAGAGCGTCGCGACGATCTCGATTACGAAATCGACGGCGTCGTGATCAAGGTGGACGATTTCGCGTTGCAGGAACGCCTCGGGGTCGTAGCGCGCGACCCGCGCTGGGCGATCGCGTACAAGTTCAAGCCGCGCGAGGCGCGCACCAAGCTGCTCGACATATCCGTGAGCGTCGGACGTACCGGAACGCTCAATCCTAACGCCGTGCTCAAACCGGTGCAGATCGGCGGGGTGACGGTCAAGAGCGCCACGCTGCACAACATCGATTACATCAAGAACAACGACATCCGCATCGGCGACACCGTGCTGGTGACGCGCGCGGGCGACGTGATTCCGCGCGTCGTCGGACCCTTGCTCGGTGAGCGCACGGGTAAGGAGCGACGCTTCAAGATGCCCGACCGCTGCCCGATTTGCGGGTCGGACGTCGATCACCCGCCGGGCGAGGCAATGTCGCGCTGCACGAATGCTGCCTGCCCCGCGCAAGTCTACGAGCGCGTACGCCACTTCGCGTCGCGCGGCGCGATGGATATCGAAGGCCTCGGCGACGTTATGGCGCAGCAGCTCACCGAGCGCGGATTGGTCCGCGACATCGCCGACATCTACAAGCTCGACGGCGGCGCGCTCGCTACGGTCCCACGCACCGGGCCCAAGAGCGTCGAAAACTTGCTGCGCAATATCGAGCGCTCGAAGCAGCGGGGTTTAGCGCGTCTCCTCTACGGCCTGGGGGTTCGCTTCGTCGGAACGCAGACGGCGGCGATTCTCGCCGGCGATTTTGGAACGATCGACGCGGTCGCCGATGCGACGCAGGAAGAGCTGCAGCGCAGCGAGGGAATCGGGCCGGAGGTTGCCGGAAGCGTCGCGCTCTTCTTCAAGCAAAAGGCGAACCGCGAGATGATCGCACGCCTAAAACGCGCGGGCGTCGAGACGACCGCCCCCAAACGCGCACGCGCCGCCGATGGGCGGCTCGCCGGGAAGACGTTCGTTCTTACGGGCACGCTGCCGAGCCTTACGCGCGACGAAGCGAGCGAGTTGATCGTCGCAGCCGGGGGTAAAGTCACCGGCTCCGTCAGCAAGAAGACCGACTACGTCGTCGCCGGCGATGAGCCCGGCAGCAAGTTGACGAAAGCAGAGCAACTAGGCCTTACAATCCTCGATGAAAATGCTTTACGCCAGCTTCTCAACGCGTCATCCTGAGCGGAGCGCCGCAGGCGCGCAGTCGAAGGACGAAGTGCGACACCGTGAGTGACCACGTTTCCGTTCGCGTCGTTCCGGCCGATACGCTCACGCCGATCGGCGCCTACGCCGCACTCGCCCAGCCGCAGGCGTCGTGCCTGCTCGAAAGCGTCGAAAGCGGCGGCCGGATCTCCCGCTACTCGTTCATCGGTCTGGACTATGGGGCGGCGCAAGTTTTTGATTCGGGCAAAGAGCTTTACGATCGTGTTCGCGGCTTCATCGCGTCGCACCGAACCGACGGCGCTCAGGGAAATCTCGGAGGCGCCCTGCTGGCCTTCTCGTACGATGCGGCGCGGCACGACGCGCGGCTTCCCGACCGCCCGCAGTCGTCGCCGGCGATGCCGGGCGCCTATGTCGCGATTCCCGCAACCTGGCTGATCTTCGATCACTTCACCGACTTGCTGACGATTTGGTGCAGCGGCGACGACCCCAGCGGCTGCGAACGCCGGATCGACGATTACGTCGATCGTTTGCTGGCTGCAAGGGCCGCGCTTCCGAAATCGCTTCGCGCCGCCGGCACGATGAGCGAGTCGCTCGATCGCGAACGCTACCTCGAACTCGTTGCGGAAGTCAAGCGCCGTATTTTCGAGGGCGACGTCTACCAGCTGCAGTTGGGGATTCGCTTCGGCGCGCAACTCGAGGGGAGCGCGTTCGATCTCTACCGCGCCCTGCGGCGCGTGAATCCGTCGCCGTACATGTTCTTCGTCGACACGCCGTTCGGCCAGCTCCTCGGCGCGAGTCCGGAGTTTCTGGTGCGATTGGAGGGACGGCGGGCACGGATTCGCCCGCTTGCCGGCACTCGCTGGCGCGGGCAAGACGACGACGAAGACGCACGCATCGCCGCCGAGCTCCTTGCCAACGAGAAGGAGCGCGCCGAGCACGTGATGCTCGTTGACCTTGGGCGCAACGATCTCGGGTCGGTCTGTGAGTACGGCAGCGTACACGTCGACGAACTGCTCCAGATCGAGCGTTACAGCCACGTCATGCACATCGTTTCGAACGTGATCGGTCGCTTGCGCCAGGATTGCGATGCACTCGATCTCTTTCGCGCCGGTTTTCCGGCGGGCACCGTCACCGGAACGCCGAAGATTCGCGCGATGCAGTTCATCGACGCGCTCGAGCCGGTCACCCGAGGTTTCTACGCCGGCAGCATAGGCCGCTGGTCGTTCGGCGGCGATTTTGATTCCTGCATCACGCTGCGCAGCGTACACGTGCAGAACGGCCGCGCGTGGTGGCAGGCCTCGGCCGGGATCGTCGCCGACTCCGATCCCATCGCCGAATACGAGGAAGTCTTTCACAAAACGCGGATCGCCCGCGCCGTACTCGGCATTACGTAATGCGCGTTCTCTTCATCGATAACTTCGATAGCTTTAGCTATAACGTCGTCCATCTGTTGGCGTCGGCCGGAGCCGCGCCCGACCTGCTGCTCAACGACGATCTGCGCCTGGAGCCATCGTTGCTCGATCGTTACGACGCGCTGGTCGTGGGACCAGGGCCCGGGCGTCCGGAGCACGCCCTAAAGATGATGGAGGTATTGCGAACCGCCATCGAGCGCGGAATGCCGGTTTTGGGCGTCTGCCTTGGGCTGCAGGCGATCGGCGAGATCTTAGGAGCAACGGTCACCCACGCGCCTCGGCAGATGCACGGCAAGACGTCGGCGATCGCGCACGACGGCGACGGACTCTTCGCCGGGCTGCCCACACCGATCTCGGAGACGCGCTACCATTCGCTCTGCCTTGACCCTGCCACGATTCCCGCCGAACTGCACGTTAGCGCGCGCAGCGATGACGGGGTCGTTCAAGGCATCGCGCATCGAGATCTTCCGGTGCACGGCATACAGTTCCATCCCGAATCGGTGCTCAGCGAACACGGCGAACGGCTCATCGAGAACTTTCTCTCCTTGGCTGCGTCATCGCGAACCCCGACGCTGCCATGAGCGAGTTCGCTCCACTCTTGCGGCGTCTGCTCGCCGGAGAGGATCTCTCGCAGGAAGAGGCCGCATCGTTTGTTGGCGGGATAATGGACGGCGAGTACACGCCCGCACAAGCTGCGGGCTTGCTGGTTGCGCTCGCCTCGAAGGGCGAGAGCGTCGACGAGATCGTCGGAGCGGCTAGTGCGATGCGCGAACGCAGCGTCCACGTCGAGCACGGCCTGCCGATGGTCGTCGACGTGGTTGGTACGGGCGGGGATCACGCGAACACGCTCAACATTTCGACGATGACCGCGCTGGTCGTCGCGGCCTCCGGAATGCCCGTCGCCAAGCACGGCAACCGCGCGGCCTCCAGCGCATGCGGCAGCGCCGACGTTTTGGAAGCCGCGGGCTTGCCGATCGAGATCGCTCCCGAGCGCGCGGCGGCGATGCTGCAGGAGTGTGGTTTCACCTTTATGTTTGCGCCGCGCTACCACCCGGCGATGCGCAATGCGGCCGTCGTTCGGCGCGAGCTGGGCGTGCGCACGATCTTCAATCTGCTCGGTCCGCTCACCAATCCCGCGCGCGCCACGCACTTGGTGGTCGGCGTTGCGCGCGAGTCGTTGGTAGAGCCCGTCGGAGAGGCGCTGCGCACGCTCGGCGCACAACGCGGTGCCGTCGTTCACGGATGCACCGGAGTTGACGAGGTCGTCGGCGATGCGCTGACGCTGGTATACTCCTTCGACGAAGAGGGCGCGAGGCTCGGGCGCTTGGAACCGTCGGAGTGCGGCATTGACGAGCCGCTGCGCATGCCGACCGGAGGGTCGGTCGAGGCCTCACGCGACGCTTTTATGGAGATCCTCAATGGCGCCCGCACGCCGGCCGCGGAGATCGTCGCCCTCAACGCTGCCGTCGTCTTCTGCGTGATCGGCGCCGAAGCCCAACTCCCGGCCGCGTTCGAGCGCGCGCGCGGCATCTTGAAGAGCGGCGCGGCGTGGCGCACCTTTGAGCGCGCGAAGGAAACGGCAACACGTGGCTGAGATCTGGATCAAGTTTTGCGGCTGTACCACCTCGCGCGACGTCGAGCTGGCGGCCGAGGCCGGCGCCGATGCGTTCGGCATGATTTTCGCTCCGTCGCCGCGGCGCATCACGTGGCAGGGCGCCAACGACATAGCGCGCCGCATGCCGCCCTCGATCGAGCCCGTTGCGGTATTCGTGAATCCGGCCCACGGCGAAGTCGAGAAGATCCGCTCGCTTTTTCCGCAAGCCCGGCTGCAGTTCTCCGGCAACGAATCGCCGGAGTTCGTTGCGAACTACGGCGAGCGCACGATCAAAGCGATCGGAATAGACGAAGGCGCAACGGAAATTCCTGAAGCGGCGGGTTCTTTTCCTTATGCGCTGCTGCTCTTCGACTCAAAGCGCGGAGTCTTGTCGGGCGGCACGGGCGAGAGCTTTGCATGGGAGCTCGTCGTCGAGATTGCCAAACAACGGCCGATCGTCGTCGCAGGAGGTCTGACGCCCGCGAACGTCGGCGCGTGCGTAGAGCGGGTGCATCCCTTCGGCGTGGACGTTCGCAGCGGCATCGAGACCGACGGCCGGAAGGATCTCGCAAAGATGCGAGCCTTCGTCCGCGCGGCCCGCACGCGATGAAGAGACCCGACGCTCGCGGCTACTTCGGCGATTTTGGCGGACGTTTTGTCCCCGAGGTCTTGATCGCCGCGCTCGATCGGCTCGAGCGTGCGATGGACGAGGCGTTCGCAGATCCCTCCTATTGGGATGAGTACAACGCCGTGTTGCGAGACTTCGTCGGGCGGCCTTCGCCGCTTTATCGTTGCGAGCGCTACATCGCCGGCCTCTCCGCAGTTCCGCTGCTAATGAAGCGCGAGGACACCAACCATACCGGTGCGCACAAGATCAACAACACCGTTGGACAGGCGCTGCTGGCGTTACGGATGGGCAAGCGCCAGTTGCTCGCCGAGACCGGAGCCGGTCAGCATGGCGTCGCGACCGCAACGGTAGGCGCGAAGTTTGGGCTGACGGTAGACGTTTATATGGGCGCGCGAGACGTCGAGCGGCAAGCGCTCAACGTTCACGTCATGCGGCTACTCGGCGCGAAAGTCCACTCCGTGGATAGCGGAACGCAAACGCTCAAAGACGCGACGAACGAAGCCTTTCGCGTCTGGGCCGAGCGCGTCGAGGATGCGTTCTACGTGATCGGCAGCGTGGTTGGCGCGCATCCTTATCCATATCTCGTGCGCGAGCTGCAAAAGATCGTGGGCGTTGAGGCGCGCCGTCAAGTCCTCGAGCGGTACGGCCGGCTTCCCAGCGACGTCGTCGCCTGCGTTGGCGGCGGCAGCAATGCGATCGGGATCTTTGCCGGGTTCGCCGAGGATCCGGAAGTCAAACTCTGGGGAGTCGAGGCCGGAGGCGACGGCGTCGAGAGCGGAAGAACCGCAGCGTCGCTTGGCGCGGGGACGGTCGGCGTGCTGCACGGCTCGCGCTCGTACCTGCTCCAGAGCGATGACGGCCAGATCTCCGAGACGCACTCGACCGCAGCGGGGCTCGACTATCCCGGCGTCGGTCCCGAGCACGCGTTCCTAAAAGAGAGCGGGCGCGCGACGTACGTCAGCGTCACCGATGCCGAGGCGATCGAGGCCTTTGCGGCGTTCGCGCGTGGCGAGGGTATCATACCGGCGCTCGAGAGCGCGCACGCGATCGCCTTCGCACGCAAGCTCGCCGCCGAGCGCAACGCCGATGATTTGATTCTAGTTAATCTCAGCGGTCGCGGCGACAAAGACTTGTCCCGAGCGGAGACCAGGGGTCTCGCGCGGTGGTAAAAAAGTTGACGGCGGCGTTCGAGCGCGCCAAGCGCGAAGGTCGCGTTGCATTTATTCCCTACGTGATGGCGGGCGATCCCGATCTCGGCACGACCGAGGCGATCCTAGCTGCGCTCAGCGCTGCGGGTGCCGACTTTATCGAGCTTGGCGTTCCGCACAGCGATCCGCTCGCCGACGGTCCGACGATCGCATCGGCGGGAGCGCGCGCGCTTGCAAATGGAACGCGCCTCTCCGATGTGCTCGCCCTGATTCGTCGCGCGAGCGCGACCTGCGCGCCGCTGCTGCTCTTTACGTATTTCAATCCAGTCTATCAATTCGGTCTCGAGCGCTTTGCTCGGGAAGCCGCCGGCGCGGGCGCCGCGGGCGCAATCGTTCCCGACTGCGCGCTCGAGGAGTCGGCGCAGCTCCAAGCGGCGTTGCACGCGCACGGCTTGGAGATGCCGTTGCTGGTCGCACCGTCAACGACGCGCGATCGCGCGCGGCTGATCGCCGGCGCGGCGACCGGCTTCGTCTATGTCGTCTCGCGTCTGGGCGTCACCGGGGCTCGCACGTCGCCTGATTTTGCGCCGCTCAAAACCCAGCTGGCGATGCTGCGCGAGCTCACGGTCAAGCCGCTAGCGGTCGGCTTTGGTTTGAGCCGTGCCGCGGAGGTGCGCGAGGTTGCGGCGCATGCCGACGGCGTCATCGTCGGCAGCGCCCTCATCGACTCATATGCGGATGAAAGAACCGGCGAAGCGGCGGACCGCGTGACGAAGTTCGTTTACCCGCTCATCGCAGCCGCTCGAGCGCTCTAGCAGCGGCCACGTTCGTCGGAGGCCTCCCCCAAGGCGTGAAGGGCATCCAGCGGTGGAACGGTATTGGCGCGCTCCGAACGGCTTTCTTGCGCAACTTTTCTGCGGATCCAGGCGGTGCCCAAGCGGTAATCGTCCCGTCTCCGGCGCTGACGTAGACCATGCCGTTGGCGATCACGGTACCGACGTTTCCCCAGCTCGGCAGCGACAGTGTCCACAGCGCATCCCCGGTTGCGGCGTTGAACGCAAACTCGGTGTCGTCGGTGTAGTTGCTGACGTAAACGACGCCGTTCGCGATCGAGATCGGCGAACGAGGGGCTTGGTCATCGGTCTTACCCGCGTCGGGTCCGAAAGACGCATTCCAAACCGGGGTCGTGTTCAACGTGCAGTTCGACGCTACGCTGAACGCCGCCATGCCCGCCTGATAGATTCCCTGAGTCGAGGGTAACCCCACGTAAACGTAACCGGTATCCGGGTCGTATGCCGGTACGCCGACGAAGCTTGCATCGTCGCTTGGGATCGACATCGAAACGTATTGAATCGGACCGTTACTGATGGTGGCCTCATCGTACAACTCGAACATTCCCGATTTATTCATCGCCGCAAGCAGCGGCGGGCAGCCGTAGGGCTGGAAGAGCAGCGGCGTCGCTCCAAAGTCGAAGTCGTCGTCGCCCGGAACGGACGGAATGTTGGCCGGATAGTCGTTCCCGATAATCGTGCTCAGGGTCGGAGAGAGGGCGATGACTTGTTCCGCGTACGACGCGTGCTGCGAACCGCCATGTTTGGTATCGGCGTTCCCGGTTGCGATGAACACGTCGTTCGTTGCCGGGTCGATGGAGCCGCCGCCCGGTCCCCAGACTCCCGCGCCGCTCGCCCCCTGCGATGGACCGCCGCTCATCGTATAAAAGGTGCTGACGATGCTCGGTCCGGTCGTATCGATGGCGACGATGCGCCCGTGCCATGGCGAGATGTCGCAGGTCGAGCCGGTGACGGCATAGAGCATTCCATTCAAAGGATTGTAGGTGAGGCCGCCGTGCATGAAGTTGTGATCGCCGTGCCGGTAGTTCGCGATCGTCAGCGGCCAGCCCGCGGCTTGTCGTCCCGTCGCTAGGTCGTATGCATGCACTTGGTTATGCCCGTCCGCGACGTAAATGACGTTCTTTCCACGATCGATCGCCGGCGTTTCGCCGATCGAGAACTGCGAGTGCGAGTTTCCGCAACTGTAGAAAGCATGCGCAACGGTGCGCTGCCAAACGATCGCGCCGGTCTCCGCATTGATTGCGTAGATGACCGATCCCCAGTTCGAGCCCGCGTATAAGATGTTCGTCGGAACTCTTTTTACCTTGACGCCGTAGGCGTAGACGGGCTCGTGAACCATCGTGGAGTCGACGTTGAATCGCCAGACCTGCGAAAGTGTGCCGACGTTGCTCACGCCGACCGATGACTCGTACGGATTGTAGCCCGTTCGCTGCAAATCAAAGCCGAAAGAGTCCCAGTCCGTCGTGCAGCCGCTCGGTCCGCATGCCGCGCGGCTACGTCTTGAAGACGAGCCGATGCCGGCATGCACCGCGCCCGCGGCATTTCCTTGGATTGGTAGCGTGGCGGTCGAAGTCGCCGCGCCATTGCAACTAGCCAGCGCTATAATGAGTGCCGGCTGAAAGAGCCATGTCGAAATCGTACGAGATCGCACAATTGTCTCCGGAGCCCATGACAATAGGGCTCGTTTGCGTCTTCTCTCCCGGTCGCAATACTCCTCGGCCAACGCTGCGTCTTCTTGCCCTGCTTTTCGCTGCTTCACGAGTCGCGCAGCTAAATGAGCAGTTGGACTCAAAAGCGATAGGCCGCAGGGCTCTCCTCCGTTAGTCTTGAGTAGCTAGCGCGCGTCGCGTTTTACAAGGGTGGGCTCCCCCGCGCGCGAACACCAACGGTGTGAGACGCATTTTTTTATGCGCGGGCTTAGCACTCGGCGCGTTCATCATTCAAGTAACGCAGGCCGCTGCGCAAGCCACCGCCGCAGCGCCCGTTGATTATGCTACGTTCACCAAGGGCCTAACGCCGCAACGTGGACTCTTCACGATTTGGCGCAAGGGCGGCAAGGTGTATATCGAGCTGACCAAAGATCAGCTCGATGCCGACTTCATTCAAACGGCGGTCCCCGAGAACGGCGACGGCGGGTCGGTCGTGACCCCCGGCCTGCCGTACGTCGAGTTTCCGAGTGCGCGCATCGTTCGCTTCGTCCGCGCCGACGATAAGGTCGTCGTAACCTGGCCGAACACGTCGTTCATCGCGACCCCCAACACCCCGGCCGCCCGGGCGGTGGCCGAGTCGTTCGCGCCATCGGTGATCGCGACCGCCCCGGTGGTGGCGGAAGATGCCGCGAGCGGACGTCTCATCTTCGACGCCTCCTATATGCTCGGGGACATTCTGGATCTCACCGATGCGTTCCGAGCGGGTCTCAATACCGACGCGAAGCCCGGATCCGCCTATCGCCTCGATGACGCGCGCTCGTACTTCGGTACGACTAAGGCTTTTCCGGAAAACGTCATCGTGGAGGCCGATCAAACGTTTACCTCGGCGCAGCCGCCCGACGCCTTCGACAACGTAATCGACGCGCGCGCGATTCAAATGGACGTCAAATACAACATCGCGAAGGCGCCGGTGTTGGGAAGCTACCTGCCGCGCTTTGCCGACGATCGCGTCGGCTATTATCCGAATATCCAGCTCGAATATAACGCCGACAACGTTCACGAGCGTCAGGTGCGCTATATCGTACGCTGGAATATCGCGCGTCATCCGATGGTCTACTACATCAGCAACACGGTGCCGGTGCAGTACCGGGAAGTAATTCGCGAAGCGCTTTTAACTTGGAACCAAGCCTTCGCGCCAATCGGCTATCCAAACGCAGTCGTTGTGAAAGACCAGCCTGACGATCCTAACTGGGATCCCGACGATATCCGTTACAACACCGTGCACTGGCTCACTCTTGCCTACGGCGGCGGCTTCGCGCAAGCCGGGCTCGTTTGGGATCCGCGCACCGGCGAGATGCTCCACACCTCGATCGTCGTCGATGCCGACCTGATGCGCTTTGGCTACACGGAGGGCATGGATCTCGTCAATCCGGTTCGCGCGTTGGACGATTCGCGAGGTTTCGCGGCGCGTGAAGCGGGCTACGCGGCCGGCGCCAGGGCTTCGGCGCTGTTTGGCCTATCGGCGCTTTGGGCGACGGATCAGATAACGCCCGGTCAAATTCCGCCGCATTACGCAGAAGATTTCCTCAAAGCGATCGTGCTGCACGAATCGGGCCACAACTGGGGCTTGCAGCATAACTTCATCGCGTCGGAGGCTTACTCATCGGCGCAGGTCCGCTCGAAGAGTTTTACCGATCGCCACGGGCTCGCAAACTCGGTGATGGAGTACACACCCACCAACGTTTGGCCGAAGGGTATGTCGAACGGCGACTACTTCCAGACCGTGCTCGGACCGTACGATTACTATGCGATCAAGTACGGCTACGCGCCGATCTCCGGCGCTACGACGCCGGAACAAGAGCGGCCGACGCTATTGCGATGGGCCTCGGCTTGGTCGAATCCGTGGTATCGGTTCGCGATGGACGAAGACGTCCATTGGTCTTCCGGACACGCGATCGACCCGCGCGTCGACCAGTTCGACCTCACCAGCGATAATCTCAACTGGTGCGAGGCGCAACTGCGCATCTCGCAGTCGATAATTCACGCTATGCCGCAGCGCTTCGCGCGAAGCGGAGCCAGTCACGATGCGCTGCGCGAGGCATTCGAGCTGGCGCTATTCCGCACGCTGAGTTGCACCAACTTTGCTTGGCACTATATCGGCGGCGAAGAGCTCTCGCGCGCACATATCGGCGATCCCGGCTCGATCCCTCCACTCGCCCCCGTTCCGCGCAGCGAATCGAGGCGCGCCTTCGCCTTTCTCGATCAGCATCTCTTCGCTCCCTCGGCGTGGAACTTGTCACCGTCACTGCTGCGCCAGTTGGTCTACGCCGAGTGGGTAACCGACCTTCCGACGCCGGCTTGGGCTTACAATCCGCCGATGCGGCACGACGAACCGGTTGCCCAGATTGCCGAAGTCATCCAACAGCGAACGCTCGACTCAATCTTCAGTCCAATCTTGCTCCAGCGTCTCGACGATCTATCGCTCAAGTATGGCATCGGCCGCACGATGAGCCTCAGCGATGCGTTCGCCTGGACCCAGAGTGCGGTCTTCGGAGACCTTCGCGGGAAGAACTTGAGCGCGATGGGCGAGGTGCACCGCAGCCTGCAGCAGTGGTACGTGCGAATGCTCGCACAGATGCTGCTGGCGCCCAAGCCCGGAACGCCGTACGACGCGCAGTCGCTTGCGCGAGCCGCGCTCGTGGCAGTTCGCGACGAAGCGCGTGTGGTGCGGCAAGAGCCGCGACTCGAAGGCTTGACGAGCGCCCACCTCGCGGCGCTCGAAGCGGTCGCGGATCAGGCCCTTTCCGCGCGCATGGCGGTTCCGTTGCCAATGCCGACCAGCGCGGCGTCAACACCCTGAGCGAAAGGTAACGCTTCTCCCAACGCTTGCGCTACGTCACCCGCAATGACGCCGGTGCGGCGCTTCTCGGCAGCGCGTCGCCCCGCCAGCCCGTGCCAAAAGGCGCCGGCTCTCGCCGCGTCGACCGGCGCCAGACCCTGCGAGAGCAGGGTCGCAATGATGCCGGTGAGGACGTCGCCAGTGCCTGCCGTCGCCAGCGCATTCGTCCCGGTCGGGTTGATATGCACGACCGATCCGTCATAAATCAACGTATCCGAGCCTTTGAGCAGCGTCGTAATCCCGGTTCGGTCGACGAACTCGCGAAGGCGCTCGACGCGCGTGCCGGGTGCAACCGTTCCGCCTCCCGAGAGCCGCGCGAACTCGCCTGCATGCGGAGTCACCACGCACGGCTTGCCGCGCAGCAGCTCGAGCCGCTTGCTGAGATGGAAGAGCCCGCTCGCATCAATGACGGTCGGAAGCTGGTTTACCTCGAGGAAGCGCGCGAGGATTTCGCCGGTTCGTTGGTCTAGCCCCAAACCCGGCCCGATCGCGACCGCCCCGTTTCGCTTCGAAATCTCGACCAGCTCCTGCGCAATCGCTTCCGGCGGCGCTTCGTCGGCCAGCTCGACGACGACCTGTTCGACGAGGTGGGCGCGCAGCGTGCGCGCCGCAGCGCGTGGTGTTGCGACGGTCACGTATCCGGCGCCCGCGCGGGCTGCGCCGAGCGCGCAAAGAACGGCGGCGCCGGGAAACTGCGCCGATCCGGCGATGATCAGCGGCGCGCCCGCGGTGTATTTTTCCGTGTTGGCCGCCCGCAGCGGCAGCAGCCCCAGAAACTCTTGGTCGTCGAGTGTCGCAAACTCGCGGGGCTGAGCGGCCAGAATCGACTCGTCTATGCCGATTCGACCGCACCATAGCTCGCCGACGTACTCGCGCGCCGGCTCGAGCAAGAGGCCCGGTTTGACGGCAGCCAGCGTGACGGTCACGCCCGCGCGCACTGCGTCGCCGCTCGCTGCGCCGGTCAGCGCGTCGATACCGCTTGGGACGTCGATCGCCAGCACCGGCCGTTCGCGAGCGTCTAGGGCGCGCGCGAGATGACGGTACGATTCAGGAAGCGGCAGGCGCGCGCCGGTTCCGAAGAGTCCGTCGACGCCGATCGGCGTCGGCAAGCATCTCGCGCGCGGCTCGCTCGTCGGCGGGAAGCGGCAGCACGCGTACGCCGGCGGCGGCCGCGCGCGCTTCGGCTGCTGCCCTCGCCTCCGAGCGGCGCCCCGCCGGATCGGCCGCGATGATGCACTCGTACGCGGGCGCGAGCTCGGCAAGGGCCGCGAACGCATCGCCGCCGTTGTTGCCCGGGCCGGCAAAGGCCACGATCGGCCGCCGCGGAGTCGAGAGCGCCCGCAGCCGCTCGGCGATGCGCCTGCCGGCATTGCGCATCAGTTCGTCCTCGCCGACGCGCGCGATGCCTTCGGCGTCGGCCGTTCGCATCGCTTGCGGCGTTAAGACGTAAATCACGCTTCCAGAATGACCATCGCAGCGGCAACCGTCGAGGTGTGGGTGATGCTGAGGTGGATCGCCCGCACGCCGCGGCCGCGCATCAGCTGTGCGGCGCGGTCGCGCAGTTCGATTGTCGGCTTTCCGCTTCGTTCGTGCGTAACGCCGACCCAACGCCAGGGTATGGCGTGTCCGAAGGCCTTACGCGTCGCCTCCTTCGCGGCAAAGAAACCGGCGAGCCGCTCGGGCCAGTTGCGCTTGCGCATCGCATAGGCGATCTCGGTCTCGGTGTAGATCTTACGAGCGAACCACGCCAGCTTGCGCTCGTCGAAGCGATAGCGCGCGACGTCTGCCATATCGATGCCGACTCCGACGATCACGCACGACGGGTTCGACGCGCGTCAGCCGCGTCACTTTAAGAAAATGTTATCGAGCCGTCCGGCAAGTTTTGCGTCGGTCCGGAGCGAACGATTCCCCTACCGAGATGGATTCGAAGATTAGCATCGTGCCGATCAACACCGTCGATGCAGCATTCTTGGACCGTCTCGCGACCTGCCTCGAGGAGCGATTCCTAGCCGGTGCGCGCGTCGAACGCTCGCTCGTCGTGCCGCGCAGCACGCTCAACGCAACGCGCGGCCAGCTCTTCGTCGCGACGCTCAACGCCAAGCTGCAGCGGGCGCATCCAGATGCCGCCGGCGCGCTGCTGGCGATTACCGACTTCGATCTCTACAAGACGTCGCATCGGTTCGTCTTCGGAGACGCCGACGAAACGCAGGGAACGGCCGTCGTTTCGCTTGCGCGGCTTCGCTCGGAGTTCTACGGCGAGCCGGCCGACGCAAATCTCCTCTTCCAGCGAACGCTGAAGGAATCGATTCACGAGCTTGGGCATGCCTTCGGACTCAAGCACTGCTTCAATGCTCGCTGCGCGATGTATTACTCGAACTCGATCTTCGAAACCGACAATAAGATGCCGCATTTCTGCGAAATTTGCGATCGGCGCCTCACCCGCGCCCGCAACGAGCAGCCTTAGCAGTCCTGAGCCTGTCGAATGACGGTAGCATCGGCAAGCGAGACGATCTCGCGGCGGCCGTCCTCGCGTTTGACGCGCAAACCTCCGCCGGGCTCTAGACCTTCGGCGATCGCGTCAAACGACTCCGGTTCGCCGTCCAGCCGGATCCGATAGCGCTTTCCCGGCAACTCGGCGGCCTCATCCCACGCGGCCGCGACGCTCCAGGGCCGGTCGAGCGTGATCAGCGAGCGGTCGTATTCGGTGAGGATCGCGCGCAACAGCGCGGCGCGGTCGAGGAGCGCGACGTCGTCGCAGAATGCGGGGGGTGGAGCGATGCCTGGATCGGCGCCGGGGCGACGCACGTTGATTCCGACCCCGCACGCGACGCTGGCAGCCCGTCCGCTGACCGACGACTGGCAGAGCACGCCCGCAAGTTTGCGATCGTGCAACAGAAGATCGTTCGGCCACTGCAGCGACGTTTTGATTCCGCAGCCGAGCAATGCGTTGCGCACCGCGAGCGCGACCCAGTACGGAACGACCCACAGCGCTTCGGTTTCGACGGCGCGAGGCAGGATCGTCGTGAAAAGGAGCGCCGATCCCGCAGGTGCGAGCCACGTGCGGCCCTTGCGCCCGACGCCGCGACTTTGGTACTCGGCAACGAAGACGTGCCCGCCGTAACGTTCGTCGCCGAGCAGCGCCGCCGCGTCGGCGTTCGTACTTTCGGTCTCCTCCGCGTACGTAATCGAAGCAAACGGCGTCCCGGCGAGCGCCTCGGCGACCGCCTCGTACGGCCCCGCCCTCAATCCCACAACCAACGTGTCATTCCGAGCGTGTCATGCTGAGCCTGTCAAAGCACGAAGGATGACCTGCCGTCCGACCTAAAGGGACGGCTCATGGCCATTGAACGTACGCTCATCATCTGCAAACCCGACGCCGTCTCACGCGGCTTGATCGGCGAAATCACGACGCGCATCGAGCGCCGCGGCTACATCATCTCGGCGATGAAGATGATGCAGCTCGACGGCGAGCGCGCGCGCGAGCACTATGCCGAGCATAAGGGCAAAGCATTCTTCGACGACCTCGTCACCTTCATTACCAGCGGTCCGATCGTGGTGCTGGCCGTCGAAGGCGAAAGAGCGATCGACGGCTGCCGGCAGCTCATCGGCGCAACCGATCCGCTCAACGCCGCGCCGGGCTCGCTTCGCGGTGACCTCGCTCAGGCGATCGGTCGCAATTTGATCCACGGAAGCGATAGCCCGGCCAGCGCCGGCCGCGAGCTCAAGCTTTTCTTCAACGAAAGCGACTTCATGTCGCGGCGACACGACCTCGAGCGCTGGATCAAGGAGTAACGTGTCGCTCGAATCGTTGCGCGGCGCCGGCAATCCGCTGATCGAAGGCGTTCATGCGCGCGAGGTCCTCGACTCGCGCGGCAACCCGACCGTCGCCGTGACCGTAGGAACGAGCTTCGGCGCCGTGGAGGAGGCGATGGTTCCCTCGGGCGCCTCGACCGGCGCGAACGAAGCCGTCGAGCTGCGCGACGGCGACACCCACCGCTACAACGGCAAGGGCGTCCGCAAGGCCGTCGCCGCCGTCAACGAGATGCTCGGTCCGGCGATCGAAGGCCTCGACGCCACCGCACAACGCGAGATCGACTCGAAACTCATCGAGCTCGATGGCACGCCGAACAAATCGAATCTCGGTGCGAACGCCATTCTCGGCGTTTCGCTGGCGGTCGCGCGCGCGGCCGCCGTCAGCCTCTCGCTGCCGCTCTACCGTTATCTCGGCGGACCCTGCGCAGCCACGCTCCCGGTTCCGATGATGAATGTGATCAACGGCGGGAAGCACGCCGAAGGTGCGCTCCAGTTTCAAGAGTGTATGATCGTTCCGCTCGGTGCGGGGAGTGAAGCTGAAGCGGTGCGCTGCGGGTCGGAAGTCTTTCAGGCGATCGGGCAAATCTTGCACGAACGCGGTATGCAAACGCTCGTCGGCGACGAAGGCGGCTATGCGCCGCCGCTCGAGACTCCGCAGGAGGCGCTCGACCTGATCGTGGGCGCAATCGAACGTGCCGGCTACAAGCCTGGCGCCGATGTCGCGGTCGCGCTCGATCCCGCGTCGAGCGAGTTCTACCAAGACGGCAAATACTATCCGCTCTCGCGCGACCGCTCCGCAACGGTCGTGGACATGATCGCGCTTTACACTGAGCTTTGCGACCGCTATCCGATCGTCTCGATCGAAGACGGACTCGCCGAAAACGACTGGTCCGGCTGGGTGAAGCTCACCGAGGCGCTCGGAAAGCGAATCCAGCTGGTTGGCGACGATCTCTTCGTGACGAACATGCAGTTCCTCGAGCGTGGAATCGCGCAGGGCGCCGCCAACGCAATTCTGATCAAGGTCAACCAGATCGGTACGTTGACGGAAACGCTCGACTGCATCGCGATGGCGCAAAAGGCTGGCTACGGAACGGTGATCTCGCACCGCTCCGGCGAAACCGAAGACACGACGATTGCGGATTTGGCCGTCGCTACCGATGCCGGGCAAATCAAAACCGGCTCGCTCTCACGCAGCGACCGCACCGCAAAGTACAACCGTTTGATGGCCATCGAAGAGCAGCTCGGCCAGGTGGCGCGTTACGCCGGCGCGATGACCGGCGTAGTATCTCCGCTCCAGGTGAAGCGGTAGGTCGAGCCTTTCGTTGCGTTCATGACCAGCGTGGGACGGAAGCAGGCAATGCACGTTCCGCCCGGATTGCGCACGCTCGGATAGACGACACCGAGCGATCCGGCCGCTAAGAGCTCCTCCGCGAGCTGTTGCGACGCGACGTAGCTATTGGGGTCCAAATATTTTGCGAAGCGTTTCGGGCCGCGCATATCGTGGAACTCCGCGCTGAAGTCGGCGGTGTAGTCGTCGTAGGTAACGTCATCCTCGAGGACGCCGATCTCGAGCAGATCGATCGTCTTGTGAAAGGCGACCTCGGCCATCGCCGTCTCGATTTCGAATCCGCAATACCACGCGCCGCGGTCGGGACCGTTGAAGCGGCTGCCCAACGGATGCGGATGGGTAAACGCCGCGTTGACAACTCGGTAATACGGCACACCGAAGACCAACTCGTGCGCATCAATGCCGCTTGAGAACCCAGCTTCAGCGAGCGTCCGTTCGTTGGTGGCAATGTCCAGCTTGAAGATGTCGTCGAGGTGCCGGTTGGAGTCGGCGATGCGCGCCAAGACGCTCGCGCCGTATTTCGACGCGATGAACCGATGCGTATCGTTACGCCGGACGAGTGTCGCGGGCGGAAAGCGTTTAGATGCCGCCACGCCGGGCGTCGAGAAGCCGGCGCACGATCTGAATAGCCGGGATGCCGCCGCGAATCATATACTCCAGCGGTGTGACGCCGTGAAAGATCGGATTGCGATTCGCAAGTGTGACCCATCGATCGGCCAACGCTTTGCTGTGGAGAATGTTGACCGCCTTGAAGATGCCGATCAGGTAAGAGATGCGCAGCATCGTATCCGGGTCGAGGCTGCGCCGCGGCGACTTCTTCATTGCATAATAGCTGCTGCTGGCCATGCCGCCCAGCAGCCGCATCGCATCCTCATCGCGGATCTGCCAGCAACTCGCGATGTTGAAGAAGGCCTTCAGCGCGGACGGCCCAAGCCGTTTGCGTTCCGCCGGCGACGTGATGTCGATCAGCTCGGGCGGGGCGTAGCGCGTTTCGGGGTAGGCAAGAACGGTCAATGTTACGAGGTCCTTTTATGGAGATTATACACTCCATTTTAGGAGAACGCAAGGCCAGTGAGGGCCGCCGCGCGCGACGCCACGAAGATGCTCGCCCGCCGGGGCCTGTAGCTCAGCGGTAGAGCGGCCGGCTCATAACTGGTTGCGCGTAGGTTCGAATCCTACCAGGCCCAAGCGTCGCCGCTGTCGGCACGGTCGACGGCAAATCGGAGATCGGGGACGTTACCGATAATAGGATGTTATCGGCGCCACCGGCCTCGCCGAGATGAATCGCAGGCGGGCAAACTGCTACCGGTGGCGGATTTCCCAGAGAACAGCGACTAGAACTACAAGCAAAACGGTGGCGCAGACCATTCCAGTTGCGACGACTATCGCGGTCGGCAAGTTCAATCCAGGACCCTCCCTTTCGGCCTACCTTCCGTACGGATCGTCGGTCGTTCAGGTTTCGGTCACACTCGACGCTGTTCCGGTCCTCACGAGTGGCACCACAAATCAGGACGCCGTTTTGAGACTAAACGGGCCTTAAGTCGTAGTGTCTTCTAAGCTGTCCCGCAAACGACCGGTTCTGGGACGAGCGCGAGTGTGCGCGGTCTTATTCAGCCGGTGCGAAGATGCCGTGCAGTCTCGGAGCGAACTGCGGCGCCCGTGATCGTTACGCTTCGCTTTGCGCCACCCACCGTAAAGCAACGAAAGGGGGCCGGGCGAACGCCGGGCCCCTTTTTATGCGTTGGCCGTCTCGGACTATCGAGCAGCTAGGTCCCAGGTTCCAAAGCAATCCCGAGTTTGAAGGTGTAGTTTCCATAGTTACCGTTGCAATCGGTGCTTGGCGCGATCCCAATGCAGTAGTAGTCGGTGAATTTAACTGGGCCTGCACGCCGCGGAGTCCGGCCGCTGAAGTTGATGTACTGGTAAGTCGGGTTCCCGGGATCGGGATAGAAGTAATCGTCAAACTTTCTGTCGATCCGTTGCCTGACGTTTGCGTTGGCGATGATCCAGCCGTCGTTTTCGAGCTGGAGACTTGGGGCGGTTGTGGTTTCGACGTAGGGTCCGGGGTTGCCCGGAATGATGTAGAAGCAGAAGGCGTACACGCTGGTGTCACAACCGGTGATAAGCGGCTTGACGCCCGGCATCAGTTTAACCGTGTACGTATGGCCGTGGGACTTGCCCATCGCCACGGTGTGCCCGCCCGATGACGGGAGGGACGACGACGGCAGAGACGACGACGAACCCGCACCGCTGGAACACGCTGAAACTGCTAGGCCGGCGGCGAGCGCGGCGCTAGCATAAAGATAGCTTAAACGCATCTTGGAGACTCCTTCTATCGCTAGTGTCTGGAGTAGCTAGTTTCTGAGCAAAACGGCGCCCGCCATACTTGGCAGGTGCGTTTTAGAAGAATGCGAGCCCACGCTTTACTTTCCTCCTAGGTAAGCGATCCTGTTCCAGCTTGGCCCTCCACCTGATGAGGCGGTCCCCCGGCTAGAAAGAAAAGCAAGCTCCGCGCGCGTAAAGAATCAGACAGTCGGAGAACTGCCTGTGCTAGTCACGGTCTGATTTGCAATTTGTCTTTGCAGGCTGAAGCGGATCTGATCGCCACGCGGAAGGGGCGCCCTGCACTCGCGCCGTACCAGCCGGAACCCTACGATGCTGGCCACTCTTGAGGAGGTCCTTGAATGCATTCCCCACGACTACGTAAGTCGTTCGCGTACGCCGGTGCGATCGTTGCGAGCTTTATCCTGTCGGGAGCACTGTCGGCGTGTTCCAGCTCGACGCAATCGTTAACGCCGTCCGGAACCGTCGCGCCGATGGAGCTCTGGCATCGTTCGCTCGCGCGCAACCCGCTGCCGGGATCGGGATGCTTTCAGACGACCTATCCGTCCACGCAGTGGAACCGCGTCGCCTGTTCGACTCCGCCGCATCTCCTCTATCCGGTTCCGGCCTCGCGTATTGCGAGAGAAGCGTTAGCGCAGAACGTCGGCAACGGCGCCGACTTTACCGCGAACACCAGCCCGAACCTCATGTCCACGGGCGTTGGCGCGTTCCCTCAAGTCGCCGGCGTGACCAGGGTGAAGAGCGTCGAGAATCCCTTGTTCGGCTGCTGTGGCGACAACGGCGTCAACAGCTATACGCTTCAGCTGAACTCATATTTCTTCTCCACGACCGCGTGCGGCAATATCCAGAACTGCGCCGGGTGGGAACAGTTCGTCTACGAGAATCCGCCGGGGTCGAGCAGAGGTCAGCTGTTCATTCAGGATTGGCTGGTTCCGACCGGACGCTCCGGCTTAAGTGGTTGCCCGCCGGGCAAAGGCTGGCAGTTCGCTGACGGCGGATGCGTGCAGAATAGCCCGAACTCGGTGAGCATTCCGAACGTCTCCATCAAGAGTCTTGGCAATTTCACTGAGACCGGCACGGCGTCCTCAAGCGGCGACAGCATCTTCCTTTCCGTCGGTAGCACGGAATACGGAATGAAGAATATTCAGGGTGACGGCATCACGGATTTGTCGGCGCACTGGGAAGGTGCCGAGTTCAACGTCATCGGTAACGCAGGCGGCGATATCGCAAGATTCAACAAGGGTTCTACGATCACAGTGAACCTACAAACGGACACCGGATTGACGACCGCACCCACGTGCCCGGCAAACTCCGGGACGACCGGCGAGTCGAACAATCTCAAGTTCGTGCCTGCTCCCGCGAATCCGCCGGAACTGCAGTATCCTTCGATCGAGTTCACGATGAGCAATGCGGGCACCGGCGGCAAAGCCTCGTGCGACCAAGTGCAAGGCATCTAGCGAAGCGCAAGGCCTCTAGCGAAACGGCTTGACGCGGCGGCCTCCGCGCGCCCAAAAGTAGGTTGTGAGTCTATCGCTCGTAAACATGTCGGCCACGCTGATGCATGTGAGTAACCCATTTTGTCGTGCCGCCCTTGTGCTCTCGCTTGGTGCAGTTGTTGCAGGCTGCGCTCCGCACGTCGCATTCGCGCTCTCAAAAGACGACCAGGCTCGATTCCAAGGCCGTGTTCTTCGAATACCGGCGCGGGGTCACGACCCAATGATCTTTGGCTTAGACAATTGCATCCTATACAAGGCGAAGACTGCACACGACGATATTGTCGGATGGTCCGTTGTCCTTGCCTCGGATTGGGGCCAGTCGAGCTATCCGAAGTGGATGACGGTTTGTACGTCGCAGCGCATCAGATACGCTGGCAAATACGTCATCGTCGACTTTTGCGCACAAGCAATCGGCGCCGGAGGTGGCTGCGCCGGTGGCGGCGGTACCTATCGGAGCCGCACGGGGGACGCCCAGGGTTGGCAGATCCAGGCCGGCAAAGGTTGGATCGCCCTACCGAGATACTGAGGCCGCTCAGTCAGACAAACAGGCGATAATCGCTTCCACGACGCGTTTGGTCTCCTCGGGATCGCGCACCGCAATGCAGTCGACTCCGGCTTCCTTAGCCGCATAATCGTTGCCGCCCGGAAAGATCGCATCGCCGATGAACAGCATAGCTGCGAGCGGGATGTTGAGGATGTCGCGCAGCTTGCGAATGCCGTAGGCTTTATCGATGCCGGGGCGCGTAACGTCAATCGACGTCGTGCCTCCGAGTCGAACGGAAAAGTTGGGCAACATGCCGTCGAGAATCGCTTGGATCTTCTTGCGCTTTGAAAAGTCGGGATCCCACGTTGCCTTTGCGTCGAGGGGTGCTTGCTGGCCGAGTGCGGAGTAAGTGATCTGCGTTCCGCGGTCCTCGATGCGCTCGCCCCACGTCTCTTTTGGCTGAAGGCCGCTCTGAGCGACTGCTTTTTCGAGCGAGTCTTCGATTTTCTGCTTCTCGGCGTCGGTCAAGTCTTCGGAGTAGAGCTTGTGCCACTCGCCGTCGTAGGAAAAGAATTTCGTTCCGGACGTCGGCAGGATTGAGAGGTTCGCCAAGTTGCCGGAGGCCGGAAGACGACCGAGCACCTGGGTTTGAAACTGCGGATAGTCTCCGCCGGAGATGATGGCGACCTTGACGACCGCGAGCAGCCGCGTCAGCAGCCCCGCCATTTCGTCGTCCAACGCGGACTTGCTCTTCGCGAGCGTACCGTCTAGATCGAAGACGATGAGACTCTTCATGGTCCGGCTTTCGGTTTGATCATCGGCGCTTTAGTCGCACAAACGAGTCGAGCCTTCCTTTTTTTGCCGAAGCTCATACGATGGATACCCTATCCGGTCTGGCAGAGTATCCGCGAGTAGCGCGGCGCCGCAACCCTCGTCGAATCGAGCGCCGAAGCTAAGTCAGCAATCAGGTCTTTGGTCTCTTCGATTCCGACCGAGAGGCGCAGCAAATCGTCGGTTATCCCGAGCTCGATGCGCTCTTGCGCCGCGAGCGACCCGTGTGTCATCGTTGCCGGATTGCAGATCAACGATTCCACGCCGCCCAGCGAGACGGCTAGGGCGAAGATCGCTGTGTTTGTGGCGATCGCGCGAGCGCGCTCGACGCCGCCGGCGGCGCGAAACGAAATGATGCCGCCAAATCCGTGCATTTGACGCTTTGCGAGCTCGTGTTGCGGGTGCGCGGGCAAGCCGGGATAGTAAACGGCGTCAACATCGTCGCGCCGTGATAAGAACTCGGCGACCGCGCGCGCGTTCTCCGAATGCTTGCTCATCCGCAGCGCCAGCGTCTTGGCGCCACGCAACGTAAGATAGGCGTCCCATGGCCCCGGCACGGCGCCGGCGCAGTTTTGGTGGAAGGCAATTGCACCGACGATCGCGCGATCGTTGGTAACAACTGCGCCGCCGATCGTGTCGCTATGTCCGCCGATGTACTTGGTAGTCGAATGCACGACGAGATCGGCACCAAGGCGCAGCGGCTGCTGAAGGAACGGCGAGGCGAACGTATTGTCGACCGCGACGAGCACGCCGGAAGGGCGTAACCGCGACAATGCTGCGATGTCGCAGAGCCGCAGCGTCGGATTGCTCGGCGTCTCGAGCCAAAGCAGGCGCGTCTTCGGTTTCGCCGCGGCCCACGTCGCGCTTGCGTCGCTCGTGTCCACGAACGTCACCTCGATTCCGTAGCGTGGCAGCGTTTGGGTGAAGAACCGATGTGTTCCGCCATAGATGTCGCGGGTTGCGATGACGTGATCTCCGCTTGAGAGCAGCGATGTCGCTGCGACGACAGCCGCCATGCCCGAGGCAAACGCGCATGCGAACTCGGCGTTTTCAAGCGCGGCGAGCTGCCGCTCCAACGCCAGTCGCGTCGGGTTGCGCGTGCGCGAGTAGTCGAAGCCCTTCGTCACGCCGATCTCCGGCAGCGTGAAGGTTGCCGACTGGAAGACCGGCACGATCGTTGCTCCGGTCGCCGGACACGCATCCTGCCCGCTCCAGACCGCGCGCGTCGAGAAGCCGAGCGAGGAAACGGGGGTCGAGCGTCCCCGGCCGTCGGACGTCATCTCGCGTACGATCGGCTCGAGCAACGCACGCAGCGCTCGCGGTTCCGCCAGAAACGCATCGTGGCCGTGCGAGCTCGACAACTCGTAATAGCGCGCGTCGCATCCATGCACCGAAAATCGTTCGGCTGCCGCGCGAACGTCTTGCGCGCGGAAGAGCGTGTCTGAAGAGATTCCGACGAAAACGAGAGCCGGGGCCGGCGTTTCGGTCGCGCGCCCGCGAATGTCGAAGGAATCCATCGCGTGGGTCAACACCGCGTAACTGGCTGGATCCACGCGCGCTTCGAAGCGCTCGGCCTGATGCTCTAAGTAACCCTCGACGTCGAAGCGAGCCTTGCCGTTACGATCGGGCCTGCGGTCGTGGCGCAGGTTGAAGAGCTCCTCGCTCTTGTAGGAGATCATGGCGATCTTGCGCGCGAGTCGCAATCCTCGCGCTGAATCGAGCTCGACCGCTTCGCGTTGGAGGGCATTGAGCGCGATGCCCATCGCGCTATGGTGATCGTGCGCGCCGATCGCAACCGCGCATCCGAGGCGTTCGGGTGCATCGAGCGCCCACTGCAAGGCGCGCATTCCACCGAGCGATCCGCCTACGGCGAGCGCGATTCGCTCGATGCCCAGGCGCGAAAGCACGAGCCGCTCGGCGCGTACGATGTCGGCAACCGTGACGCGTGGAAAGCGTTCGCCGTACGGTCTGCCGTCAGGCGCGCGGGACGCCGGTCCGGTCGAGCCGTAACAACTTCCCAGCGCGTTGATGCCGATGACGCACCAATCGCGCGGATCGAAGAGCGCGCCGTCGCTGACGATCCCAGGCCACCATTCCGCGGCGCGGCTCGATCCGGTCAACGCGTGCTCGATCAGCACGACGTTGGAACCGTCGTCGCGCGGAGTACCATAGATAGTCGCGTGTTGTTCCACGGTCGGAAGTTGCGCGCCGCAATCGAGCTCGAGCGCTCCGATCGAAATCGTTTCTTCGCGCATCATGCGTTCGCCAAGGCCGCGGCGGGAGCGCTGGTGACGGCATCGTCCCACAGCCGCAGATGCGGGATTTCTGGAATACGCGCGAGGTTCGCGAAGAAGGGCTCGACGTCGATCGCCGGGTCGAGCGCGATTTGATGACTACGCGCGAACGGATCGCGGCGGTGCCGCAGGCCGCGCAAGACCGCAACGACGTCGCCCATTACGGCCGAGCGCGTCGCCACGGCGCCAGCGCCCGATCCACGCAAAACGAGCCGGCCCGCATCGCGCGCGACGATTTGCACGACGTTCTCCGCACCAGCCGTGCGCGCGAACTCGTGCGCTTCCGGAACTAGAACCGGAGCGACCTCGGCAACGAGACCCCGTTCGCGTAGCGCCATCGCGGCGACCAGCCGGACGTGCAGCCCTAGCATGCGAGCGCGTGCAACGTCGCGCTGCGTAATCGCTCCGATTCCGGTGCGTCGAATCCGCGGCGACACGATCGCCAGATCGAACGCCAGTTGCGCGAGCAGCGCCAGCTTATGGGCGGCGTCGTGGCCGTCCACATCGTTCGAGGGATCGGCTTCGGCGTAGCCGAGCCGTCGCGCGAGTGCGGTCGCTTCGTCAAAACTCGCGCCGCCTTCCATCGCGCTAAGAATCGACGTGCAGCTTCCGCTGAGCACGCCGGCGATGGAAAGAATCTCGTCTCCTGCGAGGGCGTCCTCGAGCGTGCGAGCGATCGGGATCGCTCCGCCGACGGCAGCTTCGAAACGCAGCTCGGCGCCGCGGCTGGCGGCCAGGGCGCGCAGTCGCGGACCTTGCGTTGCGAGCAGGTCTTTGTTGGCGGTTACGACGTGACAGCCGCGATCCAGCGCACGCTCGAGCAGCTCGGCGGCATCGGTCGTTCCACCGATTAGCTCGACTACGAGCCCCACGCTCGGATCCTCGACCATCGAGCGCGAATCGTGCGTGAAGAGCCGCCGCTCGAGCGCCGCCGGACGCTGTTTGTGCGGATCGCGGATCGCGACGCCGCGTAGCTCGTAGCCGACGCCCGTGCGGCGTTCGATTGCGTCGCGCGCATGATGAAGCGCTTCGGCGACGCTTGCGCCGATCGTTCCGCACCCAAGCAGCGCGACCCCAACGGTCAGTTTCATATTCTCGGCCTCCTGTTGCGATGGGAAAGCGAGGATAGAACGCGCCCCCCGCCGTGTCGGCGAGGGGCGCGTGAAGCATTCTTGTTCCTGGACCTAACTATACGAGCTTCACGACGACCCCTCCGCGTGCATCTGCATGCGGCCCATGGAGAACATCATATCGTTCGCGCGTCGGGACATGGCCCGAACGATAACACGCACCCCGTTCACGCGTCAAGACCGCGGGTCTCTTGATCTCGGCCCCAAGGCCCTAGCATCGTGTCATCCTGAGCGGAGGTGCGAAGCACCGGAGTCGAAGGGCCGAGCGGGCCGCGTGTCATCCTGCGGAGTCCGTGTCATCCTGAGCTTGTCGAAGGATGACTCGCCTATAAAAACAGCTTCGTCGCGTTTGCGATCGTAACGGCGATACCCCACGCGAGCGGGATGCCGACCCACAGCCACGCCAGCACGAGAAATGTCGTGTTGCTATCGGTCGGCCGCATCTGTTCTTCAAGTTGATCCATTTATGCCTCAGTTAGTCGCGGTTTGTGCTTCGAGATGGTGCCGCTCGTCCACCGGACGAATCGCAAAATTGCAGATTAGCCCGACGACTAGCAGCGACGCCATTATATACATCGTGACGGAATAGGCGTCGGCCTGGGCGACGCCACGATCGATTTGATACTGGCGAATGTAGTTCACGAGCACGGGTCCGGCAACGCCGGCAACCGACCATGCCGTCAAAAGCGCGCCGTGGATGGCGCCCACTTCGATCGTTCCAAAGAGATCGCGTAAGTACGCCGGAATCGTCGCAAAACCGCCGCCGTACATTGTGAGAATCACGAGAACTGCAAGAACGAAGAGCGCGATAGCGTGCATGTGCCCGAACGTCGGGATCAGGAAGTAGAGCAGCGTGCCCAAAACGAAGAAGATTGTGTAGGTCATCTTGCGGCCGATAAAGTCGGAGAGCGACGCCCAGAAAATGCGTCCGCCCATGTTGAAGAGGCTCATCAGCCCGACGAACCCCGCGGCAGCAATCGCGGTTACGCCGAACATGTCCTGAATCATCAACGACGCTTGACCGATCACCCCGATGCCGGCGGTGACGTTCAAACAGAGCACGAGCCACAGCAGGTAAAACTGCGGCGTTTTCAGCGCTTGATCGCGCGACACGTTCCTTGTCGTAATCATCGCCGACGCAGCCGGCAGCACGTAGCCCGCCGGCTTCCAGCCTTCTTGCGGAACGCGTACGATCAGCGAACCGACGATCATCCAAATGAAGTAGAGGATGCCGAGCACGATCATTGTCTGCGCGACGCCCGTGCCGGTTGTATCCGCGAAATGCTTCATCAAGAGAACCGAAAGCGGCGCACCAATCAAAGCGCCGCCGCCGAAGCCCATGATGGCCGTGCCGGTCGCCAGACCGGGCCGGTCGGGAAACCATTTGATCAGCGTCGAGACCGGCGAGATGTAGCCGATGCCGAGCCCGCAGCCACCGATCACGCCGTAGCCGAGGTAGACCAGCCAAAGCCAGTGCGCGTTGACGCCAAAGCCCGCAACGATCAATCCGACGCTAAAGCAGAGCGCGGCCACGAACATCGCGGCGCGCGGCCCCGCGCGTTCGACCCACTTACCGCCGAATGCCGCGGAAAGGCCAAGCATCACGATCGCGAGGCTGAAGATCCACCCCAGTTGCGGCACCGTCCAATCCACGCCGGGCGTTGGGGCGGTCACGCCGATCGCCTGCGCCATCGGTTTGGTGAACACGCTGAAGGCGTACGCCTCCCCGATACAGAGATGGATGCACAGCGCGGCCGGCGGGACGAGCCAGCGATTGAACCCCGGCTTTGCTATAGACAGCGAACGATCGAAGAATCCCATCCGGCCGCGTTCGACGCCGCGGCTGGCGCCTCTTGGTCGGTCATTGACACGCCCTCGGCGCCGCGCTACCGTGTTGGAGCCACCCGCGGCGCCATCGTCTATCGGTTAGGACATCGCCCTTTCAAGGCGGAAAGACGGGTTCGATTCCCGTTGGCGCTACCACAATCTGCTTTTCGCCACGGGCGCCGATGGCTGGCTGCAGTAACGCGGGTACAGGCCGCGCGGTTATAATCTTAAATACAGCGGCGCCAGCGCGCGATGTAGGTTAAAAGCTCCGCTTGATTTTGTGCACAGCTGATATGCCTGCGGCAGGCGAGTCAACGAGCTGGGGTCGGCACAACGTGGTACTGGAATCGCTTCGCGACCGAGCGCTAGGCCTGGAACTCTCCGCGAAATTCGCCCGATTGGAACATCGGCGCCCGCTTCGAGTAGCACGTTGGGATGAGACTTTTACGTTTACTTGTTGCCGCGAAAGCGGCTATTTTTCGAACGGTGCCGCTGGTACGCGATGCGCGGGTGCCATTGTCGCTCAAGGTCGTCGCGGCTTTGATCGGGCTGCTGATCATCTCTCCTCTCGACTTCTTCGGCGACATTCCGGTGTTGGGTGCGCTCGACGATGCCGCGCTGCTAACGTTGCTCTGTGTATGGTTCGTTAGCCGGGCTGCAAGACACGTGGAACTGGTTCCCGCACGCCGCCGCTCGGGCAGCGCCCTCGCCGTTCGATAAGCATGAAGCTGACCTTCTACTACGATGTGTGCTCGCAGTGGTCGTATTTCGGCGACCTCGCGTTGGATAGGCTGCGTGCAAAGCACGGCAGCGACCTTGATGTCGAATGGAAGATCGCCATGGTGAAGGATGGCGAAGCAGTCGGATATACGTCGGAGGCGCTTGGATGGATGTACCGGCGGTCCGAGTCGATCACCGGCATCGCCGTCACGTCCCGATGGATCCAGGGCAACGATCGCACGCTCTACGCGAACCTCGCGGTGGCTGCGGCGGGTCGCCTGGGCCACGACGTGCGCAGGCAGGTCGCGGAAGCGATATTGTTGCGAGGCGAGCCTATGGGATCGCAAACCGGCGCCGTTGGCGCGGTCTCGCGGCTGATCGCCGTTGCGCCCGATCGCTTGGAGGCAGCCATGGAAGCCGTCGAGCCGGGCGTCCGCAAAAGCACGCAAGAGTTTCGCGCGCTACCGGTCACTGTTGTTCCGACTTTTCTCATTCGGAATGAGATTGACGATACAGCGCTGCTCTCCGGCCTGTGCGAGTTCGAAACGCTCGACCAGGTGATCGCGGAAATGCTTCGAGCGGAACGGGGTTATGCGGCATTCGGTGCCGCCAACGCGCCCTCTCCGGCCTAACCTCGGCGCTGCTTAGGAGCGGGTATACCGAGGAACGTGCGGATAACGTTCGGCGGCCAAACGGTGACAGGCAAGTTGTTACCGGCTTCGCAGCCCAGCTTGGACCCAAGGCGAAGACGCGATTACGGCGCGATTAGCGGATCGCTCGCAACGCACTAGAAGACACTCGTCGGGACAGCAAGAAAAACCATGCGTAGTCCTCGCGAGCAGATTTGGTTCCCATGACGCTGCAAAAAGTGGTCTGCACTTGCAGCCGGCACTCTGTGGCGTAAGACATTTCGCAGAGCCGCTCCGGCGGGACCGAGCATCGCGGATGACGAACCGCAAATATCGGCGATTGTTCAGCTATTTGGAGGCACAGCGCGCGAGGATCTAGCTCGTTTCGCGCTTAAAGAAGGGAGTCTTTTATGAGCTTTAGCCAACGCGCGATTGTCGCGCTTACGTTGATCGCTCTCTCCGCATGCGCAAACCCGCTCGACGCGCCGCACGGGCCGAACGCCAACGCAGTCGTTCCGCTAGCGAACAGGGTGCAAGCGAATGCGCAGGTGGAGATCACCGCTCGTAGGGGCGGCCTGCCGCTCGCGAATATCGAGATCACGATAACGCATGAGAAGTGGCCCAACGGCAAGCTGATCACCAAAGGCACGACAAACCGGCAAGGACGTGCGAGACTGTCGGGCGACTGGACGCATGAAGAATGGATCTGCGCCGGAGGTAAATACACACAAGGTCACCATTCCGAGGAATCCAGCCTTTGCCTAAGGCCATTCCCCAAAACCCTCGTCCTCTACTTCAACTAAATATATCGCACGGTTTCATCGGTGCCGCGGGTTAAGTGATCCGAACGAGTTTCGTTGTGCAACTCTGCGAAAGGAGTGACGCGGCGGCCGAGTTCCTCGGCTAAGATCGCGTCATCATCCAGAAAGACCGGCCCGCTGATGTATCGAACTGGCTTCCGGCGCCGCCAAGCTCCTTCAATGTAACAATGCGGTTTTACGGCCCCTTCCTTCAGTGCTGGACGGATCGTACCGACTGCCTCCAGTACGGCGATCTGCCCTCACACAGGCGCGATAGCGGGTCTTCGTTACGGCCGCCGTTAGGCTATAATGGCTCTTGAACGCTTTATCCTTTCAGTACAAACGGGCGATGCGGATGCGTCTCCGTTCAACAGCAAGAGGGCGATCTAATGAAAGGTCACACAACGAGACCCTTTTTGCCTTCAGTATTCGTTCTAGCCTTTGCAGCAACCATTTTGGTCACGGCGGATGCATCTTCAGGCGCGACAAAGGCGGTGACGTTGATACCCCCGGAAGCTATCCGATGGACGCCGTCGCCGAAACTCCCCAGAGTGCAGGTGGCGGTGATGGATGGTGATCCAAAAAAGCTAGATTCATCTTACACGCTGCGTCTCAAATTACCGGACGCGTATACGATACCGTTGCATTGGCATCCGGATACTGAACGCCTTACTGTGTTGAGCGGCGTCGTGTTATTTGGCGCCGGTAATAAAATGGACCCGGCGAAGACTACCGCTCTCGGGCCTGGCTCGTATATCGTTATTCCTGCGACGGTCCGACATTGGGTAACGGCGCGGGGACCTACTATCTTTCAGGTCAGCGGTCTCGGGCCGTTCACGGTGAACTTCGTCAAGTGAAATGAGGTTGCTCAAGTCCTCAACCGCTGACGCCCGCGCGTGCCTCGTCGGCGGAGGAAAGTGTGTACGAATGCTCCAGTGGGTCGAGAGCTAGCGCCACCTTCTAACGGTGTCTAACGGATTTCTCAAACTCGCGGGAACTTGTCGGCACTACCCGGGACGCGAAAGCGCGAAAACCCGTACAGGAAAGCACGATCGGGTATTCGACGGGAGCAGCCGAGACCGTGTCATCCTGAGCTTGTCGAAGGAAGCGGGTTCGATTCCGGTTGGCGGCGCGGCCTGTTCCTGGCCGAGTGGGCCGACTGGCGGCGGCGGCTCGCGGGTTGCTCTTTCTAACCTTCACCATCCAGCATCAACGTGCTGACGCCGCATTTCGACGCCGTGGCAGGAGCACCAAGTCGGCCGCTTCCTCGGCGTCATTGAGGAGCGTCTTGCGGGACGTGCCGATCTGTGCACGCATCGTCAGGCCGCGGGTAAGATCGAGGACCTGACGCGCGCGCGCGGCTACTGGAAAGTCAGGGGGAACTTCTCCCGTGCTGATCCCATCGCGGAAACGGCGTTCTACCAACTCGGCGGCGGCATCTGCCGCCTTCTTCAGGAACCGCCGAACCTCAGCATCGTCCACCAGGGGCGCGACACACTGAAGAAGACATCCCGCGGCGGATCCTTTCTCGGTCGCAGTTTCTACGGCGTTCCTCAGAAAGGCGCCCAGCGAGTCGCGAAGTGTGCCCGGTGCGAGGAGTGCCTTGGCAGCCAGAGCGCCTTTCCTCTCTGCGTAGGCTTTGAGGACGCGCAAAAATATCGTGCGCTTGTCTCCGAAAATGGAATACAGGCTCGGGCGCCCCACGCCCATGCCGGCGACGAGATCGTCGATCGTTACGCCGTCGTAGCCCTTAGCCCAGAAGACCTGGGTCGCTTTGTCCAGCGCGACCTTCTCGTCGAAGCTGCGCGGCCGTCCCCGTGGCCGGGAAATATTTTTGAACACCTTAGTACGAAACCCCTTGCGTTTGACCGTTCGCCCCATTATAGTACCAAACAGTTGCAATATGCAAAGGCCACCTAGCGTCGCGGGCGACGCTCCGTTCGACCTAGCTCTTCAACCAGGGGAGGCCTTATGGAACATTCGATCGCTCTCGTCACCGGCACGACCTCCGGGCTCGGTTACGCGCCAGCCCGCTTGCTCGCCGCCCAGGGCTACCGCGAGGTCATCGTCACCGGGCGCAGCTTGGCCCGGATCAAGGAAACGGCCGCTCAGCTCGCGGTTGAGACGCATACGCAGGTCTTCACGCCGCTGCAGCTGGATCTGGATACCCCGTCCAGCGTTCAGTCCGCCATCGCGGAGCTGGTCAAGCGAGGCCTGCCTATCGATTTCCTACTGCTCAACGCCGGAATGGTCGGTGGTAAAAAGCGCGTGCTCACGGCGGCGCGCATCGAGGCGTCTCAGGCCCCGCTGATCGGCCATCATCAACTGACTGTCGGGCTGCTGCGCGCCAATCTGCTCAGTCCCAACGCGCGGATTGTTATCGCAGGCGCGGAGCCTGCCCGAGGGGACGTCCCGATGTTCAGCTTTACCGACGTGGCGAGCCTTGCGAAGAAGCAATACCACGGCGACCGAAGCGCCGCGGTGGAAGCCCTGGTGCGCAACGGGCCGAACGTGAAATACGAGCCCAACCGGGCGTATGCCGACGCGAAGGTAATCGTTGCTTGGTGGGCCGCGGCGCTGGCCCGCCGGCTACCCGCCGGCATGGCCGTGTACGCCGTCTCGCCTGGCAGCGCGCCCGACACCAAGGCGGTGCGAAACCTTGGCCCGGTCATGAAGTCGCTGATGCCGCTGATAAAGCTCATCCCCGGCATGTCTCAGACGCCGGAGACCGCGGCTCGTCGCTACCTCCAGGCATCGGAGTTCGGCACTGACGTCTCGGGGCAATTCTTCGCCTCGGCGCCCAAGAAGCTCACCGGCCCAATTGAGGCGATGCGCCACCCACACTTGCACGATCGCGCCAACCAGGAAGCCGCGTGGCAGGCCATCGTCAAGGTCTCCGGCGTCGACTGGTCGGGCCCCGCATCCTTGACCGCGGTGTCCTGAAGGACCGCCGGCGCTACATGGTGGTGCGACCGGACTCAGCAGGCGTTGCGGAATTATGCGGTCGTCCACGTCTACAAGTGCCGCTTCTCTCACCGCTTCCACCTCGGCCGCCACGACCCGCGACACCGACCAAATCTGCCGCCATGATCGAACCAGAATTCGTTCGCAAACTCGTAGAAAAGCTCGCGAACCGGGTGGCCGATAGACTTGCGATCTTCGGGTGGGTGCGCGATCACGTCTACGACACCGTCATGAAAGCCGCCGCGGAGGTCTACGAGGAGGGAGCGCGTCGATAAAACGCTCCTTTGGGGGTCGCTCCGCCCTGCTTTCGCTTATCGCCTTGAACGCGATTGCTGCGAACCACCCGCGCCCAAGCACGATCCGGATCGACCGTTCCTGATCATCCTCGCACTCCGCTCTACATCCACCGGCGCTACAGCATTTTGAAATAATTAGTTCTAAATTGCTTGACGCCACGTCCTTCGTGCCCCATTATCATACAAAACAGTTCAAAAATAGCGGCCTGAGGTCGCAAGGAGAATACGCATGGGTCAGTACGAAGCGAAGCGGGCCGTGATCATCGGCGGCACCAGCGGCATGGGGCTGGCGACGGCAAAGATGCTCCTCGATGGGGGCGCGCGCGTTCTGGTGACCGGCCGCTCGCAAGCCGGCCTGGATTCAGCGCAGAAAGAGCTCGGGAAGGACGCGGTCGTGGTCTCGAGCGACGCGCGTTCGTTGACGCACATCGACGCCCTCGCCTCTCGCGTGAAGGCCGAGCTCGACACGTTCGATCTGCTCTTCGCCAATGCCGGGTTCAGCATCCCAGCGCCTCTCGAGAGCGTGACCGAGGCCGTCTACGACGAGATGTTCAACCTGAACGCCAAGGGCCCGTTTTTCGCCGTCCAGAAGCTCGCGCCGCTGATCAATCGCGGAGGCGCTGTCGTCCTGACGACCTCGATCGCGAACGTCAAGGGAATGCCCGGTCAAGCCGCCTACGGAGCCGCAAAGGCTGCGCTGCGATCGTTCGCTCGGGTGCTCGCCGCGGAGCTTCTTCCTCTGGAGATTCGCGTCAACGCGGTGACGCCCGGTCCCATCAACACGCCGATCCTCGACAAGGTGTTCCCCGATAAAGACACGGTTGCCCATATCCGGGAGCAAATGAGCGGTATGGTTCCGATGAAACGCTGGGGGACGGCGGAGGAAATCGCTAAGGCGGTCCTCTTCCTCGCATTCGATGCGACCTTCACAACCGGCGCCGAACTCCCCGTCGATGGCGGCTGGTCGCAACTCTGAAAGCAATGCGCCGCCACATACACACCTAGCAGGCTGCTGAAAAGCATCATCTGGTGATAGTTCGGCCCGGATCGTTGCCCTGGTCACGCCGGTTCACGGATGCGGCGAGCGGTATTTGTCTCTCGCACGGTGATTCTGCGCGATCGAGGGGCCCGAACTGTCGGTGAACCGCGCTTTTTGGAGCCCGGATAAACCGCATTTAGGCTGTCTTGATTTAGGCTGTCTTGCATATCGCCGCCAGGGTGATGATAAGCACCAAGCAGCGCGCCTTCGAGCGATTGCGCCAGCGGTGAAATATGCCGTTGTGTACGAGAAAGTAGCCCGCCTTGATGGCGACAAAATGCTCCACGCCATCCCCGCCGGGATAATCCACCGTCGTCTCGCCTTCGAGCACCACGATGAGATCGATGGTGTCGGTGCGGTGCATCCCGCCGCCCTCGTCGCCAGCAACCATATTGCGCCCGGTGCCGAGGTCGATTGGGGGCGACGAGACTCCCGAGCTCGGAAGCTCGCCGGTATCCGGCGCCCAGCGTCAGCAGATCGACGCGAATTGCTCCGAGCGGACCGAACATTCGCATCTGCTGGTACGCAGCGAGCACGTGCTCCGGCCGCAACGGCAAGTCGGGAACGCGATCGAAGCCCAGATGTTCGTAAGTGCGGCTGTCTCCGTATCGAGGGCTTCGTCCACCGGAGCGATCACGCCGGACTTTCCTTCGGCCGTTATGATGCGGTTGATCTTCATCGTCAAGGTCTTTGTTCGTAAAAAAGTGCGGAAAGCCGAGACGGTAACGGTAAATACTCGTGTTACGTCGTTAGTCAGCGGGTGAATTGACACTCCGGTGTCTGGACGGATTAGGCGCTTACTTCGGCTTACCGGCGGCGCCATTCCACCGGCGGTAGATAGTCGGTTTTTGGGCGGACTCGGCTGGATTCAGGAAGCGGTTCGACACAGGGGATTACGACAAAGCCACTCGCGCGCAATAACGTGAGTTACGGAGAGAAAGCTCAAAAGCTGGCGCTTCCTCTTCTAACGGCCGTCTAACGGATTCTGCAAAACTCGCCGGGATTCGTCGAGACTAGCCGGGACTCAAAAACGCGAAAACCCGTACAGGAAAGGACTCTCGGGTATTTAACGGGAGCGGCCGGGACCCCGATTGACGGGTTCGATTCCGGTTAGTGCGTCCCTTGCGATGCGCCCACTTCATTGCAGAGTTGATGAGCGAATGCGTGTGTGCGATCGTCGTAGGCGAAAGCGGACGTTCGCCTTCGCTCCCAAGACGCGCATAGAAACGCATCAATTACCGGAGCCGTAACCCTCATTCTCCTCGACCGTGCCATCGTCGTTATAGTCACGCACGATCGCAGACCACTTGCCAACCAACCAGTCAAAGTCCGCGGCACGTTCTCCCAACTCTTCGGAGGCTCTCGGAGAAATGAGGGCCCGCGCGAACTCAAGAGCATCTGCGTCCATTTGTAAAAATGTTACCTCACATCTTGTCAGCCTTGACGCCCGTACATAATATATTATATACTATATCCGGCATGCACGTAGACGAGCCGTCGTGTTAGCGACCACATCGATGGGAGACGTACTCCTCGACAGTCTTCGCCGCGAAATCGTTAGCGGGCGATTGAGCCCCGGCGAGTCGCTACGTCAGGACGAAATCGCTAGATCCTTTGGGGTCAGCCACGTTCCCGTTCGTGAAACATTCATCAGGCTCCAAGCAGAGGGTCTCGTCGAGATCCGCCCGCGTCGCGGGGCAATCGTTGCCGCTCTGTCCGCCGCCGAAGTCGAGGATCTCAACGACATGCGCTCCGCGTTGGAATGCTGCGCGCTCAGGATTGCGATTCCTAAAATTGGCGACGCCGATCTGCGCAAAGCTGCCCAGGTACTCGATCGGATTGATAGGGATCGCAGCCGGTGGGCCGACTTCAACACCGACTTTCATTCCATCCTGTACAAACCGGCAGCACGGCCTCGTCTTCTAGGCGCAATCCTCACGTTGCAGAGAAACGTCGCACGTTACATCCATCGAGAAGTGGAAGTCACAAATAATTTCGCTGAATCACAGCGCCAGCACCGTAAGCTCCTCACGCTCATAAAAGGAGCAAGAGTCGCCGAAGCATGTGCGCTACTGCACGATCACATCGCCGAGCCGGGAAACGTACTCGTTTCCGAACTACGCAAGGCTGGATACCAGTAAACGCTCCTTCGGCGTCCGCGCGCACCCAGAGGAACCATGCAAAAACTATATATCACCGTCGCGGTATGTGCTTTGACCTGCTGGGCCATGACCGCGATTGCCCAAGCCTCGAACGGCGACTCGGATCTTGCTAGCACAATTCAGCAGACGCGAAAGGCTCTCGGCGCGAGCACCTTGCGGAGCCGAGGCACGCTGCAGATAAAAGAAACGGTGACGAGCAACGGACTGAGCGGTATTGGAACCTCTGCAGGCTCCATCGGCGGCATACTTTTTGCCGAGCGCTTCTCGACTCCGCCGGTCGTATCGGCCGACGGATACGACGGTACCTCGATGTGGAATCAGGATCAAACGGGATTGGTTTGGGTAGACGACAGCGTCGGCGGAAGGTCTCAAGAGATCGATCAGGCGTACGCATTTAACCAGACGCTGTTTACACCGGGCGCCGGCGGGGCTTCGGTGTCGTGGAGCGGCGCAAGGAGCGATGGCGGGCACCGTTACGCCGTCGTGATCGTTACCCCGAAGGGCTCGCAACTTCCGATGCAGGTGTGGATAGATATGGCGAGTCATCTGCCGTCGCGCTACGTTATCGCCTTGGGCCCGATCGTCAATACGGTGACGGTCTCCGACTACCGATCGGTCGACGGCTATATGGTGGCTTACCGCCGAACGCAATCTAGTGCCGGCAACTCTACCGACGCTGCAGTCTCATCGGCGAAGATCGTCGATTCTGGCAACACAGGCTTAAGCCGGCCCGCCTCGAGCGTGCACGATTTTTCAATGAACGCCGGTCGCAGCTCCACGACAGTCCCATTCGAACTCATCAACAATCACGTCGACTTGGAGGTCATGCTCAACGGCAAGGGGCCGTACCGCTTCGCCTTCGACACGGGAGGCGTCAACGTTATCGATCCCGCCGTGGCGAGCGAGATAGGCGCAAAGGGAGCCGGCGCGGCTCAAATGGGGGGCGTGGGGGCGGCCACGCAGTCGATTAGCATCGGTACGGTGGACTCGCTGCAAATCGGCGACGCGCTCCTGCGCAATCAGGTGTTTGCAGTCGCTCCGGTGCGGCAATTGTTTGGCGTTACGGGAGAGAAGACCGACGGAGTGATCGGCTTCGAAGTTCTCGCGCGCTACGTCACGACGTTCGACTATGCCGGTCACACGATTACGCTGCAGATGCCGGGAGCGAGTCCGCCTGCCGGCGCCACGGTGATGTCGTTTTATTTCGGCGGTACGCAACCGCAGTTCAAATGTACGATCGACGGCATCGCATCCGATTGCGCGGTCGATACCGGATCGCACGCCACACTCGACTTGTTTTCGCCTTGGGTCGCAGCTCATCCGCAAGTTCTTCCCTCGACGCACAGCGCCGAGAGCGTCAACGGGTTCGGCGTCGGCGGCGGGAGCAAGGGTCTTCTAGGACGACTGGAAAGCCTGGGCTTTTCGCAGTTCATGTTGCACGACCTCGTCGCGGGCTACTCGACGGATAAAGGGGGCGGTTTCGCACTGCCGTTCGTAGCGGCCAACGTTGGCGGCGGCGTTTGGAAGCGCTTCACCGTCACCTTCGATTACGCCAAAGAGACAATGGCGCTGCAGCCCAACACGAGCTTTGCAGCGCGTGACGTCTACGAGCGCGCCGGCCTCTTCCTCATTTCGAACGGCGGAAAGATCGTCGTCTTTGACGTACGCCCCGGCACGCCGGCGGCGGAAGCGGGCATCGTGAAGGGCGACGTGATCGTTGGCTTTGACGGCAAGGCGCCGACGCTGTCGCAGGTCCGCAAAGCCATTGACGGGCCTGTAGGAACGGTTTTACGTCTGCAGGTTGTATCGAAAGACGGAGCCACAAAAACTGTCGCCGTGACGCTCCGCGACTGGGTGTAACGAAGGCGAGCGAAGTCGTATAGCTGACCGCGACGAGTTTACGCCTGCGATCGCATAGCTACGCGCGTTTCTTGCAGTCGTTGCGGTAGGCCGTCTTCAACGACAGCCCGGGGGCTTATTTTGATCCCCAAATCATCGCATCGGCGCCAATAGCCAGCGTTCGCGTCGGTGCCGATGCACCTGGCGCAAACACTTCGACGCGATAAGATTCTCCGACGTAGACGTTTCCACCACTTCCGATTAGTAGCATCGCTGGCGGCTGGGCCGTCGTTATGGATCGAACGGGAGAGATTGATTTTGGCTGATAGAAAGAAACTAGCCTTGAATCTTGATTTGCAACCACGAGGTTGCCGCTCGCAGCGAATGCTACGGCTACTGGCGCGGATACTTGCTTGATCGCGAGAATCTGCCTCCCCATCGCGTTGTACGCACGGGCCGAACCTGAACGCCCCGCCGGGCGTCCGGAGTTGGCGACATACAAATTCCCCTGCTTATCGAACGTCATACCTTCAGGAACGTCTACGCCCCTCGTAATGACGACACTCGGGCTATTCGAGTTCGGCGGATAAACACTAACATTTTTCCGGTTTCCTACCGCCGCCCACCCGTCGAGTGCCCTGATGCCTAGGTCCCTTTTGTGGCCGGTGGCGAATGTGCAAAACTAACTGAGACTCGGGATGGGGGTCGAAGGAGATAGTCATGGCACGGATCCGGCGTCGAGATCGAACACCGCTGCCGAATAGAACGCTTACGATGCGTATTCGGTCAACAACCTCACAGCGAAGAGAGGCGCGGATGGTTCCATCGTGGTCCAGTTCGGTGGATGCGACGGAAAAATCCCGAATTGCTTGCCAATCACGCCTGGCTGGAACTACATGGTCCGTTTTTATCGTCCGCGAGCCGAGATCTTAAACGGTTCCTGGACTTTCCCTCAGGCCGAGCCAACTTAGATTTCACCGCATCGCCGCAACCGCACGTCACCACGCGTTGGAGGCGGCGGGCTGCGCGTTAGTGCACCGATTCCATCAACGGACCTAGAACTAGGTGGCATTGCCTGGCTAAGAAACCCGAGCACGTATCTAGTCGTGCGAGCAAAGGGAGAGTAACGTCGGTCTCAACAGCGGAGAAGCTAGCGCCTGTTCCTCTAACGAATATCTAACGGATTACGCAAAACTCGTCGGGATTCGAAGGGACTAGCCGGAACTCAAAAACGCGAAGACCCGTACGGGAAAGGACTTTCGGGTATTCGACGGGAGCGGCCGGGACCCCGATACACGGGTTCGATTCCCGTTGGCGCTACCAAAGAACACCCTTGTCCAGCTGCTATCACGATCTTCTAAAACGCAATTTCGCATTAGGGAAATCAATAAGCACTCGGTATAGTCTCAGAAAATTGTAACCGAGGATGCCGTCGAGCTTTTGTCCGACGGCTGTCGATACGACGTCTAGCGCGCCCGTCACTGCAACGTCGACTTCGTAGGCAGTGTTCAAGCCAACGCGAAGCGATCGAACGCGGGCGCTCGACGCCTTAATGGACCCTCCACCGCCGGTCACGTCCGGAATTGCGGTAAGACGGACATTGAGGCGTGACGCCAAGCTCGGAGAGACCGCCGTCGTTGAGGCGCCAGTGTCTAAGGCGAAATTGAAAGGCCCGAGCTCGTCAACGTATGCATCGAACAGAACGAGAGGTTTGCTTGAATGCGCCAATCTGAGCGGCAAGGCTGGCCCAAATTCGTTGGAAGCTTCAGTAGAACCGGAGCCCTGGGCTAGTTCAACCGTCTGGCTCTTGTAGTCGAGCGTCAGTCGAAAGTCACGTAGAAATTCGTATCCGAGAGCTCCGTCGACCCGCGCGCCAATGGCTGCCGCAATTCGTAGTAACTCATCGGTAATGCCGACTCGCACTCCGTGCGCTCTTGTATGTCCGAGCGCGATGGAGTCAGCCGAGCCAACTCCCAGCGATACCTGCCCTGCGCCACCGTGGCCCTGTTGCGTGGCTAACGCGGCGATTCCGACTTCGGAAGCAAGGCTGCGCGTCACGATACAGAGTGAGGCACCAGTATCCAGAATGAACGCGAATGGCCCACGATCATTTACGAAAAACTGGTAACACGATCAAAGGCTGTGCACCGCCTGCAAGCCTGAACGTAATCGGCATCGGGTCTAGGGCGGTCATCATGCCTTCGGGCCTTTGCGGCGGCGCACGGCGTTGCCCCTCATGTGTCTCTTGCGAAGTGATCGCACAAACTCGTCGTTCAATGCGAGGCGGATATCTCTAATTTGAGCGCTGCGCTGCGCTGCCTGCGTGAGGAGCTCTTCGTTCGCCTCGATCCCGGTACCGATTAGAAACGCCGCCGCCTCAGAGCGGCTTCCGAGCAGTCCCGACTCAACGAGACCGTCAAGTTGTCCGAGCGCTTCATCGCCGAGGCGAACCATGACGACGTTGCCGCGCGCCTTCCGAGCCCGTGAAGCGGCAGAGAAGCTCCTGTAACTCCGGAATCGCCGACGCCGGCATTGCCGCCACGTAAGCTTTAGTGCGTCTTGCCATTTATATTACGCGTATTATACTTACAAGTATTGCTGCCGTCAGGCCGCATCGGCCTGGCCAGCGATGATATATTAGTGCGATATGTAATTACTCGCGTCAACGTTTGAAGGCCCTCGCTGGCCCTCTTTCCATCAAGAATAGGAGCGTTTCAAATGAAAATCTCGAGATTGGCCTTCGGCGTCATGGCGGCCGTCGCGCTGTTGGCCGGCTGCAGCGGTGACGGACTTCAGTCCTCATCGTCGTTTGCGCCGTCGAGCAGGCAAGGCTTGGCGTCGGACGGACGCGGGCTCGGACCGATGGGGCACGACCACCTGGTGACGTACACGTCGGTGCGCGCGCCTAAAGTGAAGCCGGACCATCACAAATCGTGGGTCTCGCCGGACGTCAAGAGAGCGCCTCGTGTGCTCTTTGTCTCGGACGACTCCTCCGGGGACGTCTACATCTTCACGATGCCGGCGATGCAACTCAAGGGTACGCTGACGGGCTTCAACGGGCCGCAAGGCATGTGCTCCGACAAGCAAGGTAATATCTGGATTGTCAATACCGGCACGAACCAGGGCCTCAAGTACTCGCGCACCGGCCAATTGCTGGGCTCGGTGAGCGATCCGTCCGGGACTCCGGCGGGTTGCGCGGTCAATCCGACCAACGGCGACCTGGCCCTCAGCGACATCCTCGGCTCCAGCGGCGCGGGCGGCATCGAAGTCTACCACAACGGCTCGGGAAGCCCCACCAGATACAACAACCCATCACAGTACCAGTACTTCTTCCCGGCGTACGACACCAACGGCAATCTTTACGTCGACGGCTTCAGCTACCCGACCCGCGCTGTTATGATCTCGGAGCTGCCGTCGGGCAGCGGTACGATGCATACCGTCAACTACAGCGGCGGAACGATTGGATTTCCGGGTGGCGTGAACTGGGATCGCGTGAACGGCCAGCTGGTCGTCAACGATCAGGAGTGCCACGGGACTTACGCTTCGTGCGTGTACCAACTGACCGTATCGGGTTCGAGCGCGACGATCGTCGGATCCACCCTGCTAAACAACTTCGACGGTACTGCCTGCGACGTCGATCAAGGCACGATCGCTCCGTTCAGCAAGTACTTTGCGGGCCCATGCATCACCTTCGCATACAGCGTGAGCTCGGTGGATCGTTGGGCGTATCCGTCGGGCGGCACGCCGGGTCACTACAACGACTCGGTGGTCGTCGAACCGATCGGTTCGGCAATCAGCAACAAGTAGCCCACGTTTACGAAATTACTAACCCGCCACAGAAATCACTGGCCGCATGATGGGCCTATCCCAACACAAAAGCGCAAAAACCCGTACCAGAAAGGACTATCCGGTATTCGACGGGACCGGCCGGGGCCACGATTCGCGGGTTCGATTCGCGTTGGCGCTATGAAACCTCCCGGATTTTATAAGGGTTTGCGCCGCGCATCGGTTTGTCTAACGGATTGAGTGAAATGGTACCGCTCCCGTGCACGTCACCGCTACTCGCTTCAAAGGGTCTTCAACTCTTAGCCGCAGGATGCGCATTAGACCTTGAGCGCTTCCTCAGCGGCGCGGTCCTCTGACCATGCGGCGCCGTCCGCCATCAACTCTGCGAGCCTCGCCTCGCCAAACTGATCTCGTAGCGGTCCCAGAAACCACTCCGGTTCGACTTCGACCCACACATTTCGCCGTATAGTCTGCTCTCCAAACCGCGCCTCAGCGAAACCGAGAAGTCGAGCACCTTGGTCGTAGAGTCCACGCCGCACCGCCACTCCAGCGAGCAGCTGTAGAGCGGCCGGAATTCCATGCGCAAAGAGTTCATCGGTGCTCACCTTAAGCAGGGAGCGCGCATGCTTGCGCGCGGCCGAATCATCACCGGATACGAAGAGCAACGCACCTAGGTAGTACTCGCTCTGCACGCTCCCGGGAAGGTCCTTAGCCGCTCGGGTAAGTTCGTACGCCTCCCGGGCCAGTTCGAGCGCGCGACTGAGGCGCCCGTCCAACTGCTCGAGCCACGCGCGTTCCACGAGTACGTAGTATCGATTACGATCGAAAGCAAGGTCGACTAGCTTGTAGGCCTCGACCATCGACGAGATGCAGGTTCGCGAAAGGTTAAGGTCCCCGCGCCTTCTATGCAGCTTGGCGAGTGAGGTATAGACAGCCCATTGCCTATACGTGTCGCCGACCCGCAACGCCACTTGTAGCGCCTCGTTCAAAAGCAGTTCGGCTTCTTCCAACCTCCCAACTGACACGAGAGTATGGCCATGCAGGAAAAGAAACCGCACAAGCGCCGCTCCTTCGCCCAGCGAACGCGCCGTCGGAAGCGCTTCATCACCGATCCGCGCTGCCGCCGTCATGTCGGTCTGCCAGTATGCGCGTATTCTGCCCATGGCGATTGTTGCGCTAAGGGCCGGATCAGCTTCCGGGGTGACGGCAGCTTGAGCGGTTTCCAACAGCCGTAAGCCTTCGTGGTAACACTGCGTGAACCAAAAGCCATAAAGAGAGGCCGCTATCTCGGCGCCGAGCACGGGGTTGTTGCCCTGCACTAGCGACCATTCCAAAGCCGCGCGAATGTTGTCGATTTCCTGTTCGATCGCTGGGACGAATTCGAGATCCGAGATCTGCAGATACTTTCCGCCCTCGCGGCGGGCGAACTCCACGAAGTACGTCGCATGATGAAGCGCCGTCGTATCGTACTCGCCGTGCTCCTTGAGTAGTTCGAGCGCGTACTGACGTAAAGGCTCCAGGAGCCGATAGCGCTGACTGTTTTCTTTGAGTTCCACCGCCACCAGAGACTTGCTGATCAGCGGCCACAACTGATCCAGAAGGGCGAACTCATCCAGGCCCTCGCCCGCGCCGCACGCGCCGATCGACGTAAGCGTCCAGCCCCCGCGGAAGATGCCCAAGCGGCGAAACAGCGCCTTCTCCGCCTCGGAAAGCCACTCATAGCTCCAGTCGAGCGTCGCGCGCATGGTCTGGTAGCGGGGATGTGCGGTGCGGTCGTCCCCTTTGAGGAGCCGGAACTCTTTGCGCAACCGCTCCAGGAGCTGATGGACGTTCAGGGTCGTCACCCTCGCCGCGGCAAGTTCGATTGCGAGCGCGATGCCGTCTAAGTGCCGGCAGATCTCGACGACTGCGCCAACATTGGCGTCGGTTACAGCGAAGTGTGCGTCGCTTGCCGAGGCGCGCGCAATAAATAGGGCAACCGCGCTGAACTTCAACGCATCGTCGGCCTCACGCTGCTCGCCCGATGGAGGAACGGCTAGCGATGGCAAACGGTAGACGTGTTCACCGTGCGAGCTAAGACGTTCCCGGCTCGTTGCCAAAATCGTGACTCGCGCGCACGCCGCAAGGATTGCGTGGACCACGCGCGCCGCTTCGGCGACGACGTGCTCGCAGTTGTCGAGCACGAGCAGCAACCGCTTGTGTTTCAAATGGGCGACGACGTGGTCGAGCAGGCCGCTGAAACCCGATGACTTCACGTCGAAGGCCGAAGCGATCTCGGTGACCACTGCGTCCTCTCCGGTCGTCGTCGCGAGGTCCGCGAACCACACCCCGTCGTCGAACTCGTGGACCAATTCGGCTCCCGCGTGCACCGCCACGCGCGTCTTGCCCACGCCTCCCGCGCCGACGATCGTGACAAGCCGCGACTTGGCAAGCATGACCTTGAGCTCGCCCAGCTCGACCTGTCGTCCAATAAAGCTCGTCGCCTGACCAGGCAGATTGGTCGCGGGGACTTCCAACGAGCGTCTGCCGATGTGACCGAATCGTTCTTCAAATGCGCCAGACGGTCTTTCGCCGATCTCCGCGAGGATTTTGCGGAACTGGTCGACCAGAGAAACCGCTGACGCGCTGCGTCCGGCATGCAGTTCGGTCTCGACCAGCACGACATAGCCCTCCTCGGCGTATGGATTTCGCGCGATGAGGCGACGGGCGGCCTCAGGATCGCGCGATGTTCTCACCGCTCGCGCAAGGAGTGTTTCACACAATGTCGCTAACCGTTCGCGTTGCGCGATCGACCACTGATCGTAATCGCCCTCTAGGAAATCTCCCCGGTAGAGCTGCAGCGCCTCTGCATTCGCAGCCGGATAATCTTGGGCGGAAAGTTCTGCAAACTGCTCCACGTCGACGATCGTGTCGGCAGTCCAGCGCACTACTGAATGGGTCGCAATAAGCAGTTCGTCTGCTTGCAGGCCCGCCGTGCGCAGGCATCGCCGGATCGACGAGAGCGCTGTTGAGAGATTGTCACGCGCGTGCTCGGGGTCCACGTCGGGCCAGAAGATCTCGAGCAACGCGTCGCGGGCTGTGTCGGCATCGCGATGCATGAGCAAGAATGCCAATAAAGCCCGGGCCTTACGAGTGGCCGGGCTGGGCACGGAAATCCCGTCCACGCTCAAGCCAAAGCGCCCAAGCGTTGTCAGCCTGAACATTTGTATTCCGACCCACTCTTCGGTGCCACGACGGCTTAGCATTCGGGTTTCATTCGGACCCTCGCGATACGATTAGTTCGTCGCTTCCCAATCAGGAAGACTCTAAAGTGCAAGAAGTGGGCCTGGCGAGGCGATGCTAGGAGCGAGACCGATGAAGATTCCCGATTTAAGCCGCTATGCATTACGCATCTGCGCGGGCATTGCCATACTTGCCGGTTGTAATGCCGGCGGATCCCAAGTCGCCCCTGCTGCAGGTCCAACGCAGCAAAGCGCCGACACGCAGCTTGTCCCACCGAAGTTTTTGATTGCTCGGCGCCAGGGTTTTCCGGCAGTGTGTCCCCCCTTGCTAACGGTGAATCCGCCGAATGCCGAGGTTAAGCCGCGGCAGCGGGTCGCACTCCAAGCGATCCTCGACCATCGGGTTCCCTTTTTCCGCGGTTGTCTCGTGAAGAGTCATAAACCGGTGCCGGCGAAGTGGACCACTAGCGGAGGGCACCTCCTTAGTTACCCGAGTCAACTGCTGGTTGATTTTTGGGCGCAGAACCCGGCATCGTATCAGATCGGGGCCACCTACCGCTCCGGTTCCGCGTCGGCTGTGGTTACGGTAATCGGTAACTGCCCGTCGTGGCCCGGGGGAGCGGGATTGCTGCCGGACGGTGATTTTAGTCGGGAGTGGGGCGCGACTGTCGGTGGTATAGGATCGGGAAAGATGTTCGCGCCGCACTGGACGTCCGGCGGTCCTCAGACCATCGATTTCATAGGATACGTTGGCGGGCCATGGCATGGCCCGAAGGGAGTTTGCAGCGTCGATCTCGATGGGACTCCCGGACCCGGGAGCATCGTCCACGACACTGTGCCGACGAAAGTCCACCGGTCTTACATACTGAAGTTTCATTTCTCAGGGAACGGTGCGTGTGGATCGATGGTTCAGAGGATGGTTGTGCAGGCCGGTAGTCAGTCGGCCACCTATACCTGGGACACGAAGCACTACAATGACGCGCAGCACGGCCAATGGTTGCAGGAAACATTTACATTTAACGCTCTGGGAACAAGCGTAACTCCGTCCTTCACCAGTGCGGATCCAAGTGGCGGGAACTGCGGCCCTGTCGTCGCCGCCATAACCATGTCGCGAAACTAGCATAACTGACCCGCAAAACCGCGGCTGCATGGAACAAATTTGCAACTACAGTTGCCGAGCACCGAGTAACAGCACAGGAAGTTCGGAACGGGCTACTTAGCATAAGGGATGCCGGCAAATCTCGTTCATGGCGATTCGAGACCGCAGAGGAGGCCGCTCGCAATGCTTACCCTTTGGGGTCTTTTAGACCCCCGTTTCACTGGTGGCGCGCGTCGATTAAGCGTATGAATTCACAAAAGGCCGTTGTCCGCCAGTTTGCACGCGGCGGTCGCTTGTGAAAAGAGCATCACATGCGTTTTTCCCAGCCATGCACAGACCTTGCTTCGAAGCTCCGAAAAAGAAGCACGTGCTGCGGACGATCTCCCAGGGCGTGAGGAATCCGGATGCGCTGGCGTCGGGCCGCGAGTAGCAGCAAACTACAATTTCGAAAAGAGAATAGGTGAAATGTTCATGCGAATCTCTAGTTCGGTTCAATACATATTAAGCGTTTGTGGGGCCATTGCCATACTGGCCGGCTGCAACAGCAATGGCTCACAGTCCGGCTTCAGCCCCTCTGAAACGAGGTCGCAAAGCGTCACTCGGTCAGGCTCAACGACCCGCCCCTCGCACCGCCTGACGCACTATTACCTCGTCACCCTTCCCACGCTTGGTGGAACCGCGGGCTTCGCCTACGGCGTCAACGACCGCGGCTGGATAGTCGGAGACGCGAATCTCCCCGGCAACAAAGTGACCCATGCGACGATCTGGATAAACGGGCGCGTCACCGACCTCGGTACACTCGGTGGCCCGAGCAGTGCCATCAATTGGTCGGTCAAAGGCGATCGGGGCGAAGTCGCGGGCGTTTCGCAGGTTAAGCAAAAGGATCCGCTTCGTGAAAAATTCTGCCCCGATTTAGGTACGAATCATATCTGCATTGGATTTCGCTGGAGAGACAACGTCGTGACGGCACTGCCCACGCTAGGAGGCAACAATGCCGAACCGACGGGCGTTAACAACCGCGGCGACGTCGTGGGCATCGCTGAGAACGCCGTGCAAGATCCAAGCTGCGTTGCCCCGCAGGTTCTCGACTTCTACGCCACCGTCTGGCAACGCAATGGAACGACGCTGACCCTGCCGCCGTTTGCCGGCGATAGCGTCTCGGGGGCCATCGCGATCAATAATCGCGGCCAAGTCGTGGGTGGATCCGGTTCTTGCGCGCAGCCCTTCGGCCCGTCGTTGTCTTGGGTGAAGCACGCCTTACTCTGGCAAACCGGCTCAGCCATCGACCTGGGCAATCTTGGCGGCACTGAGTTCAACGGCGCTACCGCAATCAACGACCGCGAACAGGTCGTCGGCCTCTCGGGCTTGCCGGGGAACACAACTTTTCACGCCTTCCTGTGGCAGAGCGGGGTGATGACGGACCTGGGCACGTTGCCGGGGGATGCCTTTAGCGTCGCGTTCGGGCTCAACAACAAAGGACAGGTTATCGGGGAATCCTGTGACGCGAGCGGGAGCTGCCGTGCCTTCATCTGGCAGAACGGCTCGATGACCGACCTCAACCTCCTGGTACCGCCTCGTTCGCATCTTTATCTTACCTACGGCGGGGACATCAACGACAGCGGATCGATCGTCGGCTACGGATACGACATGAAGACCGGGCGCAGCCCCGCGTTCCTGGCGCTTCCAAGCGGCAAAGCGGAACTGCGGAATGACGGCGTCGCCCCAGTCAAGGTCACGTTGCCACAAAGCCTGCGGATGCGCTTCCTGCGACGCGGCATGCTGCGACCGATGCCGTAGCCGCATCATATCTTGAGGGCTGCATCAATTGCCCGGTCTTCTGACCACCGTTCTCCCTCGGCCATCAGATCCGCTACGCGCCTTTCGCCTAAACGATCGCGAAGGGGTTGTATGAAAAAATCCGGATCCACGTCGACAAAGGCATTTCTCGGAAAAGGCTGCTCGCGGAACCTCAGCTCGGCATTACCGAGAAGCCGCGCGGCGAGGTCGTGTTCCGCACCATGTGTCGCTACGCCAGCTAGGATTTGGAGTGAAAACGTGATTCCATGGGCTAGTAGCTCATCGCGGCTCAACTTCAAAATCGCGCGACCGTGATGGCGGGCGTCTCTTACTGCGCCGGATATTAAAAGGTGAACGGCCAAGAAGTACTCGGAGGTCACTTCCCCGAGAGGATCTTGGGTCAACTGGGCGCCGGAAAGCGCCTCTCGACACAGTTCGATCGCGGGGCCGGTGTGGCCATCCAACTGGGCCACTTGCGCGCGCTCGGTCATAACGATCCACCGATTGCGATCCTGCGGGAGATTCAATCCTTCGTAAACGGCAGCCATTCGGTTCGATAGCTCTCTTGCAACGTCGAACCTTCCGAACCGCCGGTTTAGTCGTGCAAGCGTCCAGCAATTAAAGGCAACACGATATGCGTCGCCGGAGCGCTCGCATCTCTCGAGCGATTCCGTCGCGGCAGCCTCGGCTTCGTCGAACCGATCGAATGCCGCCAGGCACGCACCGTAGAAGAATAGGAGACGTCGGAGATACAGCTCTTCGCTCACCGAGCGAGCACGGTCTATGAATTCTTCGCAAATCCGCAGTGCCTCACCCATGTTCGCCTGCGCGTAGGACCGTGCCCGAGCGGCTGCAACGGCAACACTCAAGGCAGGGTCATCCTCAAAAGCGACTGCGGCTTGCGCGAGGTCGAGCCAGCGCAAGCCCTCATGATAGTGTCGACTAAACCAGAAGGGCCCAAGACGCTCCGCGATCTGCGCGCCCAGCACCGGATCATTCCCTTGGGGTAGGCTCCATTCGAGCGCCGCCCGGATGTTGTCGAACTCGTCCTCAAGGTTCGCTAACCATGCAAGCTCCGGCATTTTGCCCCACTTGTCCGCAGCTTGGCGAACGAACTCTTCGAAGTAGCGCGCGTGATGTCGCGCAGTCCCATCGAGTTCTTGGTATTCCTTCAAGCGATCAAGGCCGTACTGGCGTAGTGGCTCCATAAGACGATACCGTTGAGAGTGATTGCTGAGCTTGGCAGTCACGAGCGATTTGTTCACGAGCGACGAGAGGATTTCCAGGGCGTCGAACTCATCGAGCGATTCATCAGAGTCCGTGGCGACGACGGCCTCGATCATCCAGCCGCCTTGAAAGATTGCCAAGCGGCGAAACATTCTTTGTTCCACCTCAGAAAGCCACTCGTAGCTCCAATCCAGGGTCGCGCGCATTGTGCGATGTCGCGGGTGCGCAAGGCGATCGCTGCTAGTTAGAAGTCGGAACTGCTCGCGCAGCCGTTCGAGTAACTGGCGAGCACTAAGCATACTCATCCGCGCGGCCGCAAGTTCGATGGCGAGCGCGACGCCGTCCAACCGTCGACAGATTTCGGCGACCGTATCCGCCGTGTCGTCCGTTACGGCGAATCGCACGTTGACCGCATTGGCACGCTCCGCGAAGAGCGTAACCGCGCTAAACTTCATGGCCGCTTCGGCAGTGAGCTTGTCGTCAGATGAGGGAACGTCAAGCGAAGGTAAGTGGTAGACGTGCTCGCCGCGAGCGCCCAGAATTTCGCGGCTAGTCGCAAGAACGGTAACTTGTGAGCAGGTAGTGAGAATCGTATCGACCACGCGCGTTGCTTCGACTGCGACGTGCTCACAGTTATCAAGAATCAGAAGCAGCCGTCTATGCCTCAAACGAGCCACAACATGATCGATCAGTGAGCCGAAGCCTTGCGACTTTACGTCGAAAGACAATGCGACCTCCGAAATAACCGATTGCTCCGCGGCGACTTTAGCTAGATCGGCGAACCACACGCCATCGTCGAATACGTCGAGGAGTTCGGCCCCAGCCTGCAGTGCCACGCGCGTCTTGCCAATGCCCCCGGGACCTGCAACCGTTACGAGCTGCGATTTCGCAATGAGAGCTTTAACGTCGCCCAGTTCGACGGTGCGACCCACGAAGCTCGTACGTTGCCTCGGCAGATTGGTCGGCGGAACGTCCAGCGCGCGCCGCTTGATATGACCGAATCGTTCCTCGAAGGCCTCAGACGGATTTTCGCCTATCTCCGCGAGTGTTTTGCGGCATTGATCGACGAGAGAAGCCGCTGAGGTGCTGCGGCCAGCCCGCAGTTCGGTTTCAAGCAGTGTAGCATACGCTTCTTCGGCATACGGATTTCGGGCAATGAGACGTCGGGCGGCCTCGGGGTCACGCGCGGTTCGCACGGTTCGGGCAAGCGCCATTTCGTATGATGTTGCTAGTCGCTCGCGCTCGGCTGTCGCCCACCGATCATAATCGCCCTCTAGGAAATCTCCCCCGTAGAGCTGCAGCGCCTCTGCATTCGCAGCCGGATAATCTTGGGCGGAAAGTTCTGCAAACTGCTCCACGTCGACGATCGTGTCGGCAGTCCAGCGCACTACTGAATGGGTCGCAATAAGCAGTTCGTCTGCTTGCAGGCCCGCCGTGCGCAGGCATCGCCGGATCGACGAGAGCGCTGTTGAGAGATTGTCACGCGCGTGCTCGGGGTCCACGTCGGGCCAGAAGATCTCGAGCAACGCGTCGCGGGCTGTGTCGGCATCGCGATGCATGAGCAAGAATGCCAATAAAGCCCGGGCCTTACGAGTGGCCGGGCTGGGCACGGAAATCCCGTCCACGCTCAAGCCAAAGCGCCCAAGCGTTGTCAGCCTGAACATTTGTATTCCGACCCACTCTTCGGTGCCACGACGGCTTAGCATTCGGGTTTCATTCGGACCCTCGCGATACGATTAGTTCGTCGCTTCCCAATCGGAAGACTCTAAAGTACAAGAAGCGGGCCCGGCGAGGCGATGCTAGGAGCGAGACCGATGAAGATTCCCGATTTAAGCCGCTATGCATTGGGCACCTGCGCGGGCATTGCCCTACTCGCCGGCTGTACCGCCGGCGGATCCCAAGTCGCCCCTGCTGCAGGTCCAATGCAGCAAAGCGCCGACACACAGCTTGTCCCACCGAAGTTTTTGGTTGCTCGGCGCCAGGGTTTTCCGGCGGCGTCGTGCTCTAAGGCGGCGTGCGTCTACGTCACCAACGGTTGTCCCGCCTACAGCTGCCCACCCCCAAGCGTGACCGTTTACGCCGCGAATGCGAACGGCAACGTTTCACCCATTCGGACCATAAGCGGGTCGCGCACTCGCCTGAACGGTCCCGTGGGCATTGCCCTGGATGCCGGCGACAACATATATGTTGCCAATTCGACTTCCAGCGTCGTGACCGTCTATAGCCCAAGTGCGAACGGCAACGCCGCGCCCATCCGGACCATCGCCGGTTCAAAGACGGGCCTGGTCTCCCCCGACGGCATCGCTTTGGGTCGCACAGGCACGCTGTTTGTGGCGAACGGCGGTGGGAGTGTTACGGTCTATGCTCCGGGCGCTCACGGGAACGTCTCGCCGATCCGGATGATTAGCGGCTCGAACACGGGGTTCCATAGCGAGTTCGGCCTCGCTCTTACCGCAAATGGCAATATCCAGGCCCTCGACACCGAATGCTTTGGTATCTTTCGGGGTTGCGGCTCCTCCGTACTGATTTTTGGTCGCGATGCGAACGGCAATGTCGCACCTATCCGAAGCCGCTCCCTCGACTTCGAGGCCCTCGGCATTGCCTTGGACGAGCGTGGCGAAACGTTTCTGCCGGGATCTCAAATCTTTGGCTTTCACCCTCGCGTTGTGGCATTAGGCAGATCAGGCCGGCCGATCAGGCACATCAGCGGCCGGAAGACGCAGCTCTCCTTTCCCTACGGGATCGCGGTGGCGGAGTATGGCAGCGTCTACGTCACCAACCTCACCCGCAGCGTGACGGTTTACGCGCCGAACGTGCACGGGGACGTCGCACCGATCCGAACGATCAGCGGCTCGAACACCGGGCTCGTGTCGCCGAAGGGCATCGCCGTGCATTAGTTGGACAGATGCACGGCCCCATCAAACCCTTATTGTCTGATGACATCTCGACGTGGTCGCGCGAAAAATAAGAACCCTTTAAGGAGCTCTACTATGAGAAGCACTGGCTACTTCGCATTCACACTGGCCGCTGCGCTTACAGCGTGCGGCGGCAGCAGCAACGGCCCTTCTCCGTCAACGCCGACCGCGATCGCGCCGCTAATCGCTGCGCAACGATCCGCCGTCGCGAGCGCGAGCGGCATTCACGGAAACGAAGTCCACTACAGGATCGTTCAGCTCCCGACCCTCGGTGGCTCGGAGGCTTTCGCCAACTGGATAAACGATCGCGGCTCGGTGGCCGGCGCAGCGGATCTCGCCGGAGGCCGCCACGAGCATGCCTTTCTGTGGCGGTGGCGCGACAATAGAATCTACGATCTTGGCACGCTGGGCGGCAATAACAGCCTGGCGTGGCCGGTTAACGATCGGGGTACCGTCGCCGGCGATTCCGTTACTTCGACCAACGATCCGCTGAGGGAAAACTTCTGCCACTTCAATGTCGATGGGAAGTCAGTGTTCACCAAACACACGTGCAGCGGCTACGTGCTACTGCGCGACGTGATAACCGCGCTCCCGACATTGGGTGGCAATAACAGTCAAGTCTTTGGAATGAACAGCTCCGGCCAAATCGTCGGTACTGCCGAAACTAGCGCGCATGATCCGACCTGTACAGCCCCGCAAGTGCTCGACTTTGAAGCGGTTGTCTGGGGGCCGCGTGGCAAACAGATTCAGCAGCTCCCGCCGCTTACGGGCGATCCAGTTGGAGCCGCCGTTGCGATCAATGATAGCGGTGAGGTTGTCGGGGGGTCGGGAATCTGCGCTCCGATTAGTCCGGCGATCGGCGCCCATGCCATCCTCTGGCGGCATGGCAAGCCCGTAAACCTCGGCGGCTTCGGTGGCCAGACGGGCAATCTCGCTTGGGACATCAACGGCCGCGGTCACATCGTCGGCTTTTCGGACCTCTCCGGGGACACCGTCACCCATGCTTTCCTCTGGAAGAACGGCAAAATGACCGACCTCGGAACGCTACCGGGCGACGTCTTCAGCTTCGCTTTTGGAATCAACGAACGTGACCAAATCGTCGGCCAATCATGTGATGCTAGTTTCAATTGTCGGGCCTTCATTTGGCAAGATGGCGTGATGTATGACCTCAACGCGCTTGTCCCACGGTCATCCCTCTCTCTGATGCTCGCAGAAAGCATCAATAAGAACGGCGAGATCACCGGAATCGCCTACGATCCGAGTACCGGCGGCATTCCTGCATACGTTGCGATCCCCAAGGGCGGCGGCCTTGACGCTACCCCGGGGTCGAAAACTGTCCTGCCCGCGGATGTTCGGGCCCGAATCCAACAGATGTCTGTACGCGGTCGCTTTGGAGCGCCGTCGTTCTCGCAGTTCTTAAAATCCGCGGAGCATTAGTCGTCGGTGCTCGCGGCGCATCGCCCTTTAAATCCGCGCGCTATTTGATGTTGGTATATCGACAACAACCATCGGCCAATGCTAGACTTTGTCCGGCGTGCGGATCCTGGGCCAAGTGGCGCTTCAGAAGGCCGCTCAAAGCATGAGACGTGGCGAACGCCCTGCCGATGTGGAGAGCGGTCGTGGCAGCCGCTGGGTGCATCAACTTTGCACAACTCAAAGCCGACTCTCCGTCGGCCGACTATGTACCGCCCTTCACGGTGTTCAACGTGAAGGGCAATAAGTACCGGCTGATTACGGTGGTCGACTACACGGAACGAATTATAGTGGTCCGCGATGTGCTTACGCGTGCGATATATGGCAAGGGGAAATGGAAATGACGGCTGCAGCGGAACGGGAATATGGCGAGTTGCTGAGCGCGCGCCGGCCGCATGCTATTGGCAACAAGCGCGCCTACAACGCGGCGATGCGTGAAATCGAAGAGTTGACGACGCGTGGTAAAAGCCGCTCTGCGGCAGAGACAGAGTACTATCGCGTCCTTTGCGCACTGGTTGCGGACTACGAGCGTCGAATGGGCGCCGATCCCTGGCCCAGGCCCGCACCCGTGGAGGCGCTACGCGAGCTGATGGAACTGAAGGGCATTACGCAATCCCAAGTCGCGCAGGCGCTCGGCGATCGTGCTGCGGCGTCATCTATCCTCAGCGGACGACGAGAAATTAGCAAGAATCATGCCAGGAACTCGGCGAGCTGTTCAACGTCGACGCAGGAGTGTTCATTTAATTTGCCTCCGAAGCGGAAATAGAAGCGCCTGCTCCTCTAACGGCCGTCTAACGGATTCTGCAAAACTCGCCGGGATTCGAAGGGACTAGCCGGGACTCGAAAACGCGAAGACACGTACAGGAAATGAGATGAGAAGGCCGGCCTCCGAAACGGGATAGTCGGTGACTTCCCCCATGAGCTCTATGGCTCAATGACGCACTCGAAGTGCAAAGGAGACCAGCCCATGCTCAAGCATAGCAAAGTTCACGCCGCAAAGAAAGCCAGCGCGACTAAGCGCGAAAACAGACGCTGGATCGGCATTGATCTGGGCGATCGTTTTAGCGAGGTCTGTGTTGTCGGCGGTGATGGCGTCGTCGTGGATCGATTTCGGGTACGAACCAGCCAACAAGCATTCCGCGAATGTTTTGTGGATTTTGTGGGCACGAACGTCGCCATCGAAACGGGCGCACATTCCAGTTGGGCCAGCCGCGTGCTCATCGAATGCGGCCCGATGACAACCGTTGCCAATGCGCGCGAGATTCGCAAGATCCATCGCAGCAATCACAAGAACGATCGCAGCGACGCGGAGATCCTGGCACGGATGTTGCGTTTTGACCCGCAGCTACTGTGTCCGGTTCACCACCGTAGCGCGCAGACACAAGCTGATCTGTCGGTCCTGCGCGCACGCGACGTACTGGTTCGTTCCAGAACCAAACTGATTAACGCCGTCCGGGGCTTGGTCAAAGCCAATGGCGACCGCTTACCGATGTGCAGTGCTACAGCCTTTGCTCGGCGCGCGATGGATCAGATTCCTCGAGAACTCGAGCAGGCGCTGATGCCGCTGCTGCAGACCGTTGCGACAATCAGCGATCAGATCAAGGACGACGACGATGCGATCGAAACAATTGTGCACAAGCGATACTCTGAGACCGCGCTCCTGCGCCAGGTCGCCGGCGTGGGGCCGGTGACGTCGCTCGGCTTTGTCCTTACCCTGGGCTCGAAGCAACGATTCCGGCGCAGTCGAGACGTAGGACCCTATCTCGGACTGGTACCGCGCCAGTACGACTCCGGCGACCGGCAATCGCAGTTGCCCATCACCAAGGCCGGCAATGGGTATCTGCGCCGGCTTTTGGTGGGCAGTGCGCACTATATCGTCGGACCCTTCGGGCCGGATTGCAAGCTCCGATCCTATGGTTTGCGAATCGCCGAGCGGGGAGGGAAGAACGCAAAGAAGAGGGCGGTGGTCGCCGTCGCTCGCAAGCTCGCCATCCTGCTGCACCATCTCTGGATCACCGGAGCAGCCTACGATCCGCGTTTTCCTACCAGCTCAAGTCTCCTAGCAGCCTAACATTGCAACAAAGCCGCGTTCGGGTGACTGCGACAAGTCCCTGGATCGCCTTTCGAGGCAGATCGAACAGGAAATGGCAGCACCAACCCTGATGGAAGAACCTCAACGTGCACCGAGTAAAAATGGCTCATCAAGAGTGCGAATGGAAACAAGGCAAGGGTCCCCAACTTCAGGAGCGTTGAACGCAAAGAATGGCCGCCACGTCGGCCCTTGACAAAACCAGCCTTCTCATGGAAAAGGACTTTCAGGTATTCGACGGGACCGGCCAGGACCCCGATACACGGGTTCGATTCCCGTTGGCGCTACCATGAATGCAGCGGCCGCAGCGGACGTCGCGGCAACTCGGTGGCGTTGAGGACCACTGCGTTTTAATAGCTCCGCAATAGGTGGCGCTCTTAGGGAGCGGTGTGTGTTGCCCCGCTTAGAAAGTGGCCATGGGGGAACTTTTACAGGAGGCCCTGGCATGAAGTGTCGTTGGCCGGCTGCTAGACGATCGTACTTACTATCTCTTTGGTAAGCATACACGTCGGCTTGTGCGTCCCGCCTTCGATCTGACTAAGACCACGAATGGGCGTGCGGAGAAGCCGGAGGGCCCCCCTCTTCGTCGTAGCGAAGGAGCAAGCAATCTCGTTGCATTTCTATAGGCTTCGATGAAAGGATAGTCGATGAAACTCTTCTCGTGGTTTGTTTTGGGAATCCTCGCGACTGCCGGCGCTACGCTCGCCGCGATGCAGTCGGCTCCCGTTATGTTCACGCCCGACAGCCTCCACTGGGTGGCCGCCACCGGTCCTGCGAAGGGCTCTTGGAATGCGGTGATGATCGGCAACCCGAATTCATCCGGCACCGCAATTATTCGCGTCAAGATGCCCGACGGCTACACAAACCAGCCGCATTACCATTCGCACCCCGAATATATCACCGTGATACAAGGAACGCTGTTGTTCGGAATGGGCGATACCGTCGACAAGGCTAACGCACGGGTGCTGCCGGTGGGGTCGTTCATCATGGTCCCAGCAGGCGTCCATCACTGGTCGGTCGCAAAGGGCGATACCATTGAACAAGTCAGTGGAGAAGGGCCGTTGACGAACATTCCAGTCAAGCACGGCATGTAGTAGGCGCAGCCGACTCGCCGGGAAGCTTGCGGCGAGAGTCAGAAAACGCCGCAAGCACCCGAACGGCCTCGCATGGGCACGGCTGGGACGCGCGCCCTTTTGATCCGCTCGCTGTTTGATGTTGGCATATTGACAACAAGCAGCTGGAAATGCTAGGCTTTGTGCGGTGTGCGGATCCTGGGCCAAGTGACGCTTCAGAAGGCCGCTCGACAGCATGCAGACGTGGCGAACGCCCTGGCGATGTGGAGAGCGGTCGTGGCGGCCGCCGGGTGGACCAACTTTGCGCAACTCAAAGCCGACTTTCCGTCGGCCGACTATGTATCGCCTTTCACAGTGTTCAACGTGAAGGGCAATAAGTATCGGTTGATTACGCTGGTCGACTACACGGAATGCATTATCGTGGTCCGTGATGTGCTTACGCACGCAATATATAGTAAAGGGAAATGGAAATGACGGCTGCAGCGGAACGTGAATATGGCGAGTTGCTGAGCGCGCGCCGGCCGCATGCAATTAGCAACAAACGCGCCTACAACGCGGCGATGCATGAAGTCGAAGAATTGACGACGCGTGGTAAGAGACGCTCTGCGGCAGAGACAGAGTACTATCGCGTCCTTTGCGCACTGGTTGCCGACTACGAGCGTCGAGTGGGCGCCGATCGCTGGCCCAGGCTGGCACCCGCGGAGGCGCTACGCGAGCTGATGGAATTGAAGGGCGTTACGCAATCGCAAGTCGCGCAGACGCTCGGCGATCGTGCCGCTGCTTCGTCTATCCTGAGCGGACGGCGAGAGGTCAGCAAAGCTCAGGCTAAGAGGCTCGGCGAGTTGTTCAACGTGGACGCCGGGGTGTTTATCTAGCCTCGATCCGTCAGCGGCGCTGGAAGCGCCTGCTCCTCTAAGGGCGGTCTAACGGATTCTGCAAAACGCATGGGGAGTCGAAGGGATTAGTCGGGACTCGAAAACGCAAAAACCCGTACAAGAAAGGACTATCCGGCACTAGACGGAGCGGCCGGGACCCCGATTCGCGGGTTCGATTCCCGTTGGCGCTGCCAAAGAATTCGGTCAAACGCGTTCAGCAGGAGACACTCGTCTACAGAAGGGCGCGAAGCTCGTCCGCGGTCATTCCCGCGGCCTTCAGAATAGCTGCTAGCGTTGGTGTCCTCAGATCGCCTGCGTGCATCGGCATGTTGACGATGCGGCCATCAACGTGTCTGAAGAATGTATGCCGATCCGATCTGCCTCAGAAGCACGAATCCAGCTCGTTGTAAGGCACGCGCGAGTCGCCGCGCGGTAATGCGTGGAAGCTTCGGCACCCAGTTTTAGGCTGCTGGAAGAGTAACGGCCACGACTTCGAGTCGCGCTGCGTCTGCATCTGATGGCGGAATATCCTCGCCGATGTCGCGACGAGCGGCCAAACTTAGTCCGATTGCGTCTCGCGCCATGAGGAGCGCGTCCTCGAGATCGTCACCCTGTGTTACGATTTCAGGCAAAGCCGGCACGGTTACAGTGAAGCCACCGCCTTCTTCCGGCGGGCAGGGCTCCAAGACGACGGCGTAGCGCAGTTCGGCCATGCTCCTGAATTCGCTCAACGGGTGGCAGCACCCCGCCGCGCCGCAACCGTTGAGGCCCCGCGCGTTCGGGGTATGCGTTGAAATCGAAAGCAGCGTCTTTAGCCTCGACACCGCCAAGCACGGCCCCTAGGAACCCCGCCGAAAGCACGCGGTGACCGTCTAACGGATTACGCAAAACTAGCCGGGCTTCGAAAAGACTAGGCGGCATTACGGGAGCGGCCCGGACTCGTGTCATCCTGAGCTTGTCGAAGTACGCGAGTTCGATTCCCGTTGGCGCTATAAAAAATGCCTGTATCACATCACGTCGGTGCGACACCGCCTGAACGACGCGCGATCTCGTCGCGTAGCGCCTCGTTTGCGGCCACGATCTCTAGTCCTAGTGCGTTCACCGCAGAGACCAACTCCTCGCGCAATGCTTCGATCGAAGCCACAACGTGGTCTTCAACGGTGCCTTTGCCGTTTCGAGTCGCGAATACGTCGACTGCCGCTCCCAGGCTCGCCGCGAGTTCCGATATCGCCGACGTCTCATCGGGTGCGTACGTCTCGCCGGATCGACGCGCACCGAGCACGACGACCCCAAGCAACTGCCCACGTGCAGTAATCGGGAACGCGATGTCGCCGTGCAGCGAAGTTTCGAGGCCGTGCAGGTCGAGCGCGTGCGGATTCGCGCGTAGGCGGAGAATCGCGGGATCGTTCTCGTCGTACCGGAACACGATGTCGACCGACGTTGCATTCGTGTGGCGGCGCAGCGTTTCAGTGGCGCGGCGCAGTAGGATGTCGCGATCGGTGACATAGGGCGCCTCGCGCGCAAATGCGCGAATCGCGTCCTCATCTTCGTGGCGCTTGCGAAAGAAAACGCGATCGACGACGCGATCGACGCGGCCGTGCACGAATCGAATCGACAGCCCGAGCGCGAGCGCGACACCACCGCTGACGAGGACGTTTGTGGCGTGGCCGGCGGTGCCGAGCCAGTCGGTGAGCAACCATTCGACGAGCACGAAGGCGCCGAGCAGTATGACGGAGACGCCCGTAAAGACTGCAGCGCGGTTGAAGACGAAACCAATATCGAAGAGACGCCGGTTGAGGAGCGAATAACTGAGGATTGCGGGCATCGCGAACCACCATAGCGCCGAAATGCTCGCGAACACCGCGGTTGGTAACAGCTCGCCCGCCGCGAGCACGATGAAGATCCAGATTAAAGGCGGAAGCACGGCCGCGAGCGCCCATGTGAGTTTCGTACGCTCCGCACCGCGCGATGCACCGAATGCCGCCAGCAGCGAGAGCATCACGGCAAGGATCCCCGCACCCTCGAAAAGCCGGGCGAGAGGGTCTGCTCGAACCAAGAGACTCGGCGTAAAGGGACTCATCGATCCATTCCAGAGCTCGAAACGCACTACGAGTCCGCGAGCGGCGGCGATGCCGGTCAACGCGATCGCGAGCGCGACGAGCGCACGCCGCACGCCCGAAACGGGCGTTGCATAGCAGCCGGCATATAAGGCCAAAAATACAAAGCTGGGCACGAAGATTAGGCCCTTTACGAGTAGACCGATGTGGTCGACGATGGGCCAAGGTGTGACAATGTCGCCAAATCCTTGGCTTATGACGAAGACTCCGAGAAGATAAAAAATCAACAGGCGCGCTTCAGGGCTTTCGGACCGCCGCCACGCGATGAGCGCACAGCACAGAGCGATCCAGGCCGAGCCGACGTAAAACAGCCACCCAGTCCAACCGGGGCCTGCTGTTCGGGGCGCTACGACGGTGACGGTGCGTTCCACGCCATTACGAACGATTGGCAGCGCGAGTGGTTCTCCGACGCGGGCGCCGTAGTAGAGCCGGAAGCGCGCCGCTGGCGAAAGCCGGCGCCGATCGAGCAGGTCTCCGGTTCGGATTCCACTTTCGGCGGCCGCCCCTCCTGGGCGGACCACAAGTCGATCGACAAACGCGATAGCCGTTGGCGTTCCGGAGAGCCCAAATGAACCGCTCACGGTCAGATCGGTAACGGCATTCGCAACGATAAGTACCAGTCCCAATGCGCAGAGCGCGAGGAGCCAAGGCCGCCACGTCATGGCGATACTCTTTCGCCGTTCGCGGTTACGGCCTTGCTGCAGCGCCTTGAGTTGACTCCGGGCCGGCACTCTCGTTCTCGTGTGGTTGGGCTCCGGCGTGCTTGTCTAAGGAAAGGATTATCAGGTATTCGACGGGAGCGGCCGGGACCCGGTCATCCTGAGCTTGTCGAAGGACGCGGGTTCAATTCCTGTTGGCGCTATAAAAACGCAAGCGTATTGGCGCGCCGGCATTTGCGAGCGGCGTTAGACTCTGAAGGGTTTGAGCCTTTCGGGTCGCCTGGACTCGAGCGGGCGATGCCTTCACACAGGCGCGATGAGCGGGCTTTCCTACGATCGCCGTTAAGCTATAATGGTTCTGAACGCGCTATCCTTCCCGCACAAAGGGCGATGCGGTGAGACGTGTCGCCAAAAGTTGTCGAACTATTAAGCATCGCCTTTGACGCCTCATATACGCACATGTACGCGCCTGGCACACGACGTCACATCAGATCGGCGCTCAAGCTAGACGCAACGATCGAAGAGATCATGGACGTTCTCAAACTTTGCGTCGTCCAGGGAGTCCAGGCGTGCAACATGGGCATTCCGATCCTAGAAGACGAGTTGGTGAAAAACGGCTAATGCGACGTTACTGCATCGATCTGCACCGGTCGCCTCGGCTAGCGCAGCCTGCTTCGCGGACCTGCTTTCTTGCATCCGCCATAAACGCCCGCAGGTCCCTGTCCCGCATTCTGGAACTCGGTTCGCGAGGAAAAAGAATTCGTTGCCGTCGCTACCCGTCAATGGGACGAGTTGCAACGCCGTTATTTTCGTCATCGTTGTCTGGGAACGGCTACGCAATCCGGCGTGACGGTTCAGCTCTAGTGCCGTAGTAATCATAACGCAGCTGAAAGGGGTAAGCCATGAATCGCGCTCGTCCCATGTTTCGGAACCCTTCTTGCTTGCGCTGTGCCTTCTCCGCACGATCCGTTAGCCAACGGGCCGTTCATACCGTTTAAGCGCCGAGCGAGCCGAAGCGTTGATCGAAGCCAAAGAGCTGGAAGAGGTTCCTCTGTTCGCAGGTGTGACGCCGGCGTTGCGGGCACTGGTTGCTTCGCGTTCCGCGGAGATCGTGGTGACGCCGGGGGAATGGGTCACACGCGAAGGCGATGCCGCGTATTTGTGGGTCGTTCTTTCGGGGGAAGTGGAACGCGTACGGCTCATGAGCGGCCGAGAGACGCAGTCGACGACATTTGATCCGACGGAATTCTTCGGCGAGTTCTCCGTCATTCTCGGCACCGAGTCGTTCATTTCGATTCGCGCGCTGCAACCGTCGCGGTTGATGCGCTTGGATCCGGCCGACCTCCATTTGCTCATTACCGAGTCCAAAGAAGCAGCTGCTTTCATGGCTCAGACACTGATCCGCCGCGTGTCGATTTTCCGTGAAGGCTACGGGACGTACGGCGCGCGGCAGGCGGTCGTGATTGGCACCGATCTCGACGCGGCATCGCACGCGATTCGCGACTTTCTGTCACGAAACCAAGTGGCGTTCGAATGGCTCGACCTCGACGATTCCGTCGACTCGGAGTTCATTGCGAAGCTCGGCGTCGACACGTCGTCGTGCCCGCTCGTGCGACTCGCCGATGGGCGCACCCTCATAAAGCCGGAGCTTCAACTCCTTGCCGCAGCGCTGGGTCTTCCAACCGTCCCACAATTCGGCGAATATGATGTGGTAATCGCCGGTGGTGGGCCGGCCGGGCTTGCAGCAGCGGTGTACGGAGGTTCAGAGGGTCTTGCGACGATTTTGATCGAGCAGGGCGCCCCCGGTGGGCAAGCCGGTACGTCGTCGCGTATCGAAAACTATCTTGGGTTTGTGAGCGGAATTTCCGGCGGCGAACTCGCGCATCGCGCGCTGCAGCAAGCCAAACGGCTCGGTGCAGAGATCCTCGTCACGCAGAACGTCCGTGAAATCCGGCCGATCGGAACCGAGTTTGCCGTGGCGTTAGATGGAGAAACGGAAATTCGCGCCCGCAGCGTGGTGCTGGCAACCGGCGTCGCGTGGCGGAAGCTCGCTACGCCGGGTGTCGACGCGTTCGTCGGGCGTGGGGTATTTTACGGTGCATCGCGCGGCGAGGCCTACTCCGTTCGCGGGAAGGACATATTTCTCGTCGGCGGTGGGAATTCGGCGGGACAAGCTGCGATGTTCTTTTCGCGTTACGCTCGCAGCGTGACAATTATGATTCGTGGCAGCGGACTCGAGCGAACGATGTCGCAATATCTAATCGAGCAGATTCGTTCGGTGCCGAACATCATGGTGGAACCTCACACGACCCTCGAAGCGGTTTACGGCGACGCGCGTTTGGAACGGATTGTTACTCGCTCCAGCCTCTCGGGCACGGAACAGGAACGCTCAGCTCACTCGCTGTTCATTTTTATTGGAGCGGACGCGGAGACCGCGTGGCTTCCCGAGGCGCTAGAACGAGATCAGCACGGCTACATTCGCACGGGTCGTGACATCGAAGATTGGCGGTTGGCGAGAAAACCCTATCCGCTTGAAACCAGCATCCCCGGGATCTTCGCCGCGGGTGACGTGCGAAGCTCATCCGTCAAGCGCGTCGCATCGTCGGTCGGCGAAGGGAGCATCGTGGTCTCGTATATTTACCAATACTTAGAATCGCCACTTGTGCGACAGGCCTAGGGGCGCTTTGGATACTTTCAGTTGCCAGACATGGATCCCAGGCAGTGGTTTAGGCGACGGTATTTCAGCCTGCGCATTTTGACCACCAAAAGTGGCGGGGCTGCACCACCGCCCATGCCGGCGCCCAGTCCTCACAGCCCGAATCGAAGACGGCTGAGGGTGAGCCGCTTCCCATACCCAGCAGTCTACTTTCCGGCATCAGATCTTTAGGTTCGCCGTGAGGTAGAACTCGAGCGGCATCTTAATCGATCCGTTCTGCACTGCGATTAAGGCCGGCCCGAACTCCGGTTCATACGGATATTTCCGGAACGGTTGAATGATCGAGCCGGGATACCCCGGCGGGTTGACGATCGCGCCGGGCGTGCCGTAGGGTGCCACCGGATAGACCGTGCCAAGAACGTTTCCATAGCCGCACAGGTTGCCGTCATTGAACGTCCACGCCGTACGAGTCCCGCCCCAGCAGTAGTTCACGATGTTGGTCAGCGCGCCGACGAGCTGCATGCGCGGGCCGGCTTCGTACGAAAGTTGCAGGTTCGCAATCAGCTCGTTCGGCTGTGTGAACGCGCCGATGCCGTCGAATGTACCGGTGAACGGATTCGGAATATCCACGGTGCCCGGACAGGTCGAGGCATTATAGCGATCGCCGAAGAGCGGCGCACCGCATCCGCTAAGTCCCTGTGATGGTGTGCTAGCCGGATCGATGCCTCCTTCCGCGATCGGGACGCCATACTTACCGCCGCCTTGAAACTGGAGCGACGGTGTGACGGCGTACCGCTGATGCTTATAGTTTATCAACATGGTCGCAACGTATGGGGAGCCGAACCCCTGAGCCGCCGGCAACGCCAGCACGCCTGGAAAGGTATCGTAAGTCGGAAAGTTCTGGCCGGTGTTGACCAGCGCTTGCGGAGGCGAATCCCAATACGGGTTCGCAATGTCGCCGTGCGGACAGCCGCCTCCAGACGACGCAGGCAAGGGCGTCCCGGCCGGTGTGTAGCAGGCGTTGGCCGTCATTGCGTTGGTCGTGCTTCCGCCGCACATCGTATTGGGATCCGAGCTCGGATGCATGGCACAGTGCTTCGTGTAGGCGTTGTACTGGGCGATCGCGGTGTTGATCGGGCTGAGCACGGTCGTCCCGGCGGCGCCGGCAGCAATCGGGCCGTAGCGAATGTAGGAGTTGGTGTAGGCGAACGAGAGTAAGCCTGAGATGCCTTCGCGTGCGAGATCGCTCTTTTGCATTTGGAACTCGACACCCTCGCTGCGCTGGCTGCCGACGTTCAGGCCTGAGGAGAAGAGTTGTTGCGGAATCAGAAAGAACTCTTGGATTTGGTTCTGCGTTTGCCGCAGAAACGGCGTCAGTTTGAACGAAAGATCCGTTCCCTTGAAGCGGTGTTCCCACGAGGCGTCGTAGTTGAGCGAGGTCGCCGGTTGAATTGGGTAGCCGGGCGTGTTGCGGCCATACTGAAGGAAATGCGATCCGATGTAGTCGGCCAGATCTTCCTGCAGCGTGTTGTACTGTTCGAACGTCGCGTCCGATGCTTCGGTGTAGCGGCCGTACGAGAAACGCAAGACGTTATCCGGGTTGGCAGTGAAGGTTCCGCTCATGCGAGGTTGCCAGATGTTGTAAACGAACTGCTGTGACGGAACGTTTAAGACGACTGCTGCGTGCGAACCCGACGGACATGGCGCGCCTACGGAACCTTGCGCTTTCGGGAACGGAGCGCCGGTCGCGTTGTTCACGCAATTGTCGAGGTTGTAAGCATTGAACCAGAAGGCCCGGGCCTGCGCGGAGCCGCCCAGCGGCGGCACCAGCGTATCTTGGCCGACGAAGCCGAAGCTGTCGAGCCGGAGGCCGGCGTTGATGAGCCACTTGTCGGTCGGGCGGTATTGGTCCGTAATCGCTGCCCCATAGAAGTTCGGGATCGTGCCGCTATACGTTCCGTTGAGGCCGTTCTCCGAAATCATGTACGTGCAGGCGCTGCCGGCTGCCGGCTTCCCAGGGATCGGGCATGAAGCGCCGACCGGCGCCACGTTGTAGCCGGGTCCCAACGGGATCTTGCTTCCGTTGCAGTTCACGAGATTAGTCCCACTCGTGCTTGGGGAATAGCAGTACCCCGCGAAGGGGTCTGCCGCGTTCACGATGTTGGCAAAGTTTCCCTCGCCGCCCAGGTTATAGAAGCCGTTGTTGTCACGAACGATTCGGGCCGTCGTGTACGAACCCGAGACGCTCAGCAGGTTTTGCGCGTTCAACTGGTCCTGGAACTCGCCGTTAATTCCGCGCGTGTTCGAATTCAGCATGTAGTCGGGCGAGAGCGGGCAGAAGAAGTAGCAGAAGCTGGTGCTGTACGGTCCATTTTGAAAGCGATCGCTGTAAAACGTGTAACCGTAGATCCGGAAGAAGGCCGTCGAACCGAAGTTCTTCGTATATTGCAGCTTCACGATCGCCGTATCGTTGTAGGATGCATCGCGAGCCGAGGGCGGTATCGTGTTCGGATCGGCCGGCGAGCCGACGTTGGTGGCGCTCGGAAAGCCGTATGGGCGCACGCAGCCGGAGAGCGCGTTGAGTGCCGCCGCGTCGAAAGTGTGGCCGACCGCCGACTGGCAACCCCACGTGTAGGTGTTCAAGTACGTCACCGGTAGCGACGTCCCATACGGAACGGCTCCGCCCGTCAGGACCGATTGCGTCTCGCCGTTGATGAGGTTCATGCAGGCGGTGCCTGAAACCGAGGCCGCACCGCCGCAAAACGTCGACGCGGTGTCGCTTGCTGAGCCATAGAATTGGCTCTTCAAGGCCTCGTCGGTGTAGAGGAGCTGAATGTCGTCACGCCCAGCGTCGTGCCGGTGCGGAATTCCGATGTGCAGGTTGGCAACGACGTTGCGCGCGTAGATCGTCGAGGTTCCAATGCTCGAAAACCCGTTCGGGGAATAACCTGCAGACCCCAGTGGGAAATATGTGTTGCCCGTTCCTCCGTAAAACAGCGACCAACCTGGAGCGAACGGCGCCCCATACGGACCACCGACCATGCCGATCGGCGAGCCGAGCCAGTTATCGTATTCCGAGCCGTTGTTGTTGTTGACGTAGTTGTAGGCTTGATTCCAGCCCGCGACGCCGAGGTAATACGAGAAGAGCCGGTCCGGCGTCGAGCCGCCGATTTCGATCCCCGCGCGATGGTAGAAGGCCGGCGTGCCGATGCCGAGCGAACCGGTCGTGTAACCCGGATAGGTTCCGCTCTTGATGACCTGATTGATGAAGCCTGCGAGGCCCTGGGCTTCAGAGTTCGCCGGGCTGGCGCCGGTATAGACCTGCACTTCCGCGTTGCCGAGCGATGACGTCGTGCCCGACGCGTAGTTATCGAACGAACGAGTGACTGGAACGCCGTCGAACTCGTAACCGACTTGATCGAAGTCACCGCCGCGCATGTTGATCGTTGCATAGTAGCCGCTTTGGTTCGGGATCACGTACGCGCCGGGAACCGTGGAGATCGCCGAATACGCCTGATTGATGAGCCCACCGCCGCCCAATGCCGCAGTGGCTTGCTGTTTGGCGGAATCGATCGAATAAACGTCGGCCGTCGTTCCCGCTCTTACGAGCGCACCCGCGGCCGCGGTGGTAACGCGTGCGATAACCTTCAATGCTGTCGGAAGTCGCACAGTAACCGTCTGCATTGTATCGGCGAACACGATCTGGCCCGCAATGCCGGCGGGCTGATAGCCGCTCTTTGCGACGGCTACCGTATACATGTCCGGCGCCAACGTAAGAAAGAAGAAGTGGCCCGCTGCGTCGGTCGTCACGGTAGCCGACTGCGACGCACTCGTGGCGGTCACTTGCGCTCCGGCGATGGCAGCCGAGGTGCCGGCATCGACGACGGTTCCAGTTAGGCCGCCGGTCACGCCGGCCCGAGCCGCGCTTTCCTTGCAAAGCAACGCAAGAGTCAGCAACAAGACAGCCGCGAGATGCCGGAGTAACCTTCGGATTCTTCGAGCCTCCTTGTGTTTTCAAGGTGATCCTCAAAGCACGCGGAGGCTTCCTCCTTTGTCTTCGATCGGGGGTGGCGTAACGCAACAACGGCCTCGCGAACTGCGAGGCCGTTATTCGGGGCTGGAGCGGAGTCGTTAAAGGCGTCGGTGTCGCCTGAAGCGGTCGTGCATGTGCGTCACGAAGGTGCGAAATACCGCGACTTCGGCAGGCGTTACCTTTCTAGGTACGACAGCGGTTCGCGCGGCGCCGCTCATATGGCGATGCGTGTTGTGACCGTTGAGAACGAGCAGAAACGCATGGACGTCGCCATTTGCCAGCGTTCCTATGCCGGCGATCTCGCCGCGATCGTTGATATCAATCGGGAAGAACACGTGCATCGCTGAGCTCGGGGGGAGCATCGTGTTGAGGTCGGCGATTGCGCCGTGCTGCCACAGATATGCGGTGGTGAAGAGCCGTCACATGTAAACGAAGCCAACGACCTGCGTTCTTGAGTTGATCGCCAATGCGTCGCTGTTATCGGTTCCAGGTACAGCCCCGATTTTCGTCGTCACACCCTTCCTCCAGAGAAAGGAAAGTTGCGACCCGCCCTCTAGCTGGCAGTATTCGGGGGTGCCTTCCCTGCCGACAACCTCGCCCGCATCGTTGATCGAGCCGGTGTCGCTGTTGGGCCCGCCAAACGTAGCGAAGATCGATAAGCTTTTTCCCGTCCCAGAGATAAGGATGCTGAGATTGGTTTCCTGCCGTCTCCATCGAGCCAATCACCTCACCTTTATCGTTTAGGCCCTCGTCTGTGTCTATTGTATCTCCGCCGAGCGTGTCGAGGTTTTTCATGCCATGACCCGGCTTCCAAAGGAAGGGATAATCGTCGGGGATTCCCGTGTCATAGTTCGGAGTGTCGTTCGTGTACGAATCTCCCGCAATCCACCCGCGCTTGTTTATGAATGCACCCCAAGCGTCCGGCCCACCCAAGGTACCGATGTCCGTCATTTTGTTGTTCTTCCAGCGGAACGCGCGAGTCTGAGTTTGATATGGATTTCCGTTCTGATTGAACTGGCCGAATTCAGAGTACGGGTCCGGGATGGTGTTGAGCGCGACACCGGTCACCTCCCCGGCGTCGTTGATGGCGGTTCCGAAGCTCTCGCTTCCGCCGAAAGTCCCTAAGTCTTTGATTTGTCCGCCGCGCCACAGGACTGCGCGAATCTCGGGATAGCCGGGATCGAGAGGATCTGTCTCGCCGTTTTGAGCGATCCCAGCGACCTGCCCCCTATCATTAAGCATAGCGGCTGCGCAGACTTGAGAGAGGGCCGCCAATTGCGTAACGTACCATTTCCCATTCAAATGCATCAGCGACGTTGCAATCGGGCGCGATGAAGCGGAACAGCGCATCGAAGCAGAAGCTCGGGAAAGGATCGGGAGCGGACGTATCGGCCCAGCCTGCAAAAGTTCCCGCGCTATTCAAGGTCTCAGGTGGGAACGACGGCACGCCGCTTTGGGGGCCCCCGAACGTTCCGACGTCGTCCAGCGTGTATCGGGAATCTTCTCGATTCGCGCTGGATTGCTTAACGCTGGCGACCGTTGCCGTGCCTGCCTCATGGCTGTCCGGTACCGTTAGCATCGGATTCGGCGGTCCGAGCGGTGTCTGCCCCGCGCAACCAGCGAATATCCCAACGGCCGCGAAGACGTCTATTAAGCAACGGTCCAAGTCCGAGATTCGCATATTAATGCTCCTTTGCAAATTCGCGCAGAGGCGTCGGGCCTTTGCGCAACACAAGCGTAGCGCGGAGCGGCGAGGCAGATAACGGACATGCGGACAACCTAAGCGGACAACGCACTCCGGGCGAGCGGTGCCAGGCGCTCAGGAAGCGATCGAAGGCTGCGAGAAACTTGACTTCTATAGTGGAAGACGAGGGGCGCGTATCAGGCCCAGCGGGCTTCGGGGCGCTCCTGCGGCAGCACCGATTGGCCGCGGGGCTCTCCCAAGAGGATCTCGCCGAGCGCGCACGGATGAGCCGGGAAGGAGTCAGCGCCCTCGAGCGCGGCCATCGCCGCACGCCGCAACGCGAAACGCTTGCGCTTTTGGCGGGCGCCCTGGCGCTGAGCGAGTCGCAACGCCGGGCTTTTGAGGCGGCCGCGCGTTCGGAGCCGCGACCCCGCTATGGTTCCTCGGTCGCCGTCGGTCCTTGGCTTGGCGCCGAGGCAACGGCTCTGCCGCTTGCGCTGACGAGTTTCGTCGGCCGAGAGGCCGCACTCGACGACCTCGCAGCGCTCGTGCGCCAGCATCGGCTAGTCACGGTGACGGGCCCCGGCGGCGTCGGCAAGACGCAGATGGCGCTGCACGTCGGAACGACGTTAAGCGAGGCGACTGATCGTGCGGTCTGCTTTATCACGCTCGCGCCGATAGTGGATCCGTCGTTGGTCGTCACGGCGATCGCGTCGGCCCTGGGATTGCAAGAAGTGCCGAATCACCCGATTCGCGAGACGCTGGTAGCGTATCTCAAGAACAAGGCGATGCTGTTGATCCTCGACAACTGCGAGCACGTTCTTGTCGAAGTCAGGCCGGTTGTCGACGCGGTCTTGCGCCACTGCGCGGGAATTGCGATCCTTGCCACCAGCCGCGAATCGCTGCGGGTCGCGGGTGAACACACGTACCGGCTGCCCTCTCTGAGCGTCCCGTCGCCCGAGGCGGTTCATCGAGTAAACGCAAGGAACGGCCGCACGTATGCAGCGATGGCGCTCTTTGCCGATCGCGCGCAGGCCGTCGACCATCGCTTTTCGCTCACCGACGAGAATGCACCGATCGTCGCCGAGATTTGCCGCCGCTTGGACGGCATTCCGCTAGCGATCGAGTTGGCGGCGGCGCGAACGAACGTTTTATCGGTGCGAGCGCTTGCGCAAGGGCTCAACGACCGGTTTCGGATTCTCACCGGTGACGAGTACAACGCACTACCTCGCCGGCAAACCATGCGCGCGGCGATCGATTGGAGTTACGAGTTGCTCTCAGCGAGGGAGCAGCGGGTCTTTGAGCGCCTTGCAGTCTTTCCCGGCGGCTGCACGCTCGCCAGCGCCAAGGTCGTCTGCAATGGAGAGGTTGTCCCGGAGGACGACATGCTCGGCGTTCTCTCCTCGCTCGTCGACAAGTCGCTGGTCGTGGCCGACCTCGAGGGGGCCTGGCCGCGTTATCGGCTCTTGGAATCCTTTCGGGAATATGCGCGCGAGAAGCTTGCGATGCGCGGTGACCTACACGCCGCGTTGGGCCGTCATGCGTGCGTATGCCTTGAGTTGGGGGAGCAGCTCGAGCGCGCTTTCGACGTTGGACCAGACGAGGTCTGGTGTGCGCTCGTACGCGAGGAACTAGCCAACTGGCGTGCAGCACTGCGATGGGCGCTGACCGAGCGAGGCGATGTCTTTTTGGGCCAACAGCTTGTTGGACAGCTAAGCCTGGTGTGGAAATACTTCACGCGAGTGGAAGGGCGCCGATGGATCGCCTTAGCTCTCGACCTCGTCGACGACCAGACGCCGCAGCGCGTGCTAGCAAGTCTCAAATACGGGGAGGCAACCGTCGCGTGGCAGCTCCGCGAGTATAAAGGAGCCCTCGCGAGCTGCGAAACCGCTATCGCGCACTATCGCGCCGTCAGCGACCCGCTCGGAGTAGCTCGCGCGCAAGATATCGCATCCGTTGCGTTGTTCTCTCTTGGACGCGTCGCGGAGTCTCAAGCCTTAGAGCAAGAGGTGTTTAAAGTTGCTCGCAGCGCGGGTATTCAAAGACTTACGGCTTACGCAATGAGTTGGCTCGCATGCCTAGGTAACGTCACCGAGGCTCGCAGCTACATGGCTGACGCCCTGCAAATCTTTGACTCGATGGGCGCCAACCTCGACGCGGCCTCGGCACTCAACGCGCTAGCCGACATCGAGCTTCGCGCGGGAAACACTGAGCTGGCTCTTCGCCACGCAACCTGCGCTCTGGCGCGGTTCAGCGATTTTGACGATCTCTCAGCGAGCATGGACTGCCGAAGCGATATGGCGAGACTTTTTATCACCTTGGCTCAATATGGCGAGGCGGAGAAGTATGCGCGGGAGACGCTTGAGTTTGCCCGCGAGCGCCAAGAGGACGTGTACGTCGCATTTGCCCTGCATCATCTAGGCGCGATTGCAGCGCTGCGCGGTTTGGCCGCCGGGGAACGCACCGATGTAAGCTCGCGAGCCGCGCGGATCTTGGGCTTCAGCGACGCTGGCATCAAAGCGATGGGTTCGGGGCGTCAGCCCACCGACCAGCTCGTCTACGACCGCGCGATGTCTGCCGTCCGCGATGCGATCGGCGCTGACACGCTCTCAACGCTTATGGCCGAGGGCGTCGCCATGACCGAAGAACAAGCGGTCGAGGCGGCGCTGGCATTATAAAACGGCGAGACTTGACAGACCGCCTAGGTTATAATAGGTAAGCGACATGATAATAGGTAAGCCACATGGCCACCGCGACTAGGAAGACCCGGAGCAGATGATCGAGCAGCTTGGGAAGTCCCAAGTCAATGAAATCGAACAGGCGGAAATTGTAAAGGGGCAACGATCCGAATCTCCTGTTTCGGTGCGTCTTAGCGCGCCATTGTTGGAAGCCCTCGATCGCCTAGCTCAAAAAGAACATCGTAAGCGCGGAAACTTGATACAATGCATCCTCTGGAAATACGTTCAAGGGCACAAACTTCCCAACAGGAACGATAGATAAGACGGTCGCTATCAAATGGAATGGAAACAACGGCCTCGCAAATGCGAGGCCGTTGTGCGAGGCTGGCGCCGAGCCCTAAAGGCGTCGGTGCCGCCTGAAGCGATCGTGCATGTGCGCCACGAAGGTGCGAAATACCGCGACTTCGGCGGCCGTTACTTTTCTAGGTATGACGGTCGTTCGCGCGCCGGCGCTCATACGACGATGCGCGTTGGGAACGAGCAGAAGGGCATGGACGTCGCCGTTTTCTAGGGTTCCGAGGCCGGCAATCTCGCCGCGATCGTTGATATCAACTGGGACAAACACGTGCAGCGCGGAGCTCGGCGGGATCAGCGTGTTGAGATCAACGATTGCGCCACGCTGCCACAGGTACCCGGTGACGAAGGAGGCGTCACATGTAAATGAAGAACCGACAACCTGCGACCTTGCATTGATCCAGTTCGCGTCGCTCTTGTCGGTTCCGGGGAGGGTACCGATCTTCGTTTTGCGGTCCTTCTTCCAAAGAAAGGCGATCTGCGTCGCTCCTCCGACCTGACACTGCTTGGTCGTTTGGGCCGCGCCGACAACCTCGCCTGCATCGTTGATCGACTGGGCGTCGCCGTAGGGTCCTCCAAACGTGCCGAGATCAATGAGCCGTTTCCCGTTCCAGAGATAGGGGTGCGCGCTTTGATCTCCGGCCAAAAACAGTGACCCAATCACCTCGCCCTTATCGTTTAGGCCCTCGTCCGTGTTTATTTCATCTCCGCTAAATGTGCCCAGGTTCTGCATCTTTTTTCCAGGCGTCCAGAGGAAGGGGAGATCGGTTGGGATGCCCGAGTCCGCATTCGGCACGTCGTTCGTATAGGAATCCCCTGCGATCTGCCCACGCCGGTTTATGAATACCCCCTCAGCGTCGGGTCCACCTAAGGTGCCGATGTCAGTCATTTTGTTCTTCTGCCATAAAAACGCGCGAGTCTGCGTCGAGTTCGCAGACAGAGCGGTAAACACCCCAAAAAAGGAGTACGGATCCGCGACGGCATTGAGCGCGGAACCGGCTATCTGCCCGCGGTCGTTCACACCGGCCGCGTAGCTCTCGTTTCCTCCTAGCGTTCCTAAGTCGGTGGCTTGTTGGCCGTCCCACAGAACGGCCCGAAGCTCGGGAAAGCCTGGAACCAAGGGGTCCGTCTGCCCGTTCTGAGACATTCCCGTTATCAGACCATTATCGCTGATGGCCACAGCAGCGGAGCTATCTTGCGAAAGCCCGCCCAGTTGCGCAAGAACGCCGTTCTGCGATTTGAACGTGTTAGCGAGGTTACAGTCGGGCGAGAAGAGGTCGAACTTAGCAAGGAGCGCGTCGAAGCAAAACGCGGGAAATGGATCGGGCATCGCTGTGTCGGCCCAACCTACGACCGTTCCGCTATCGTTTAGTATCTGAGCAGGGCCGACAAGCTGCCCCTGCGGCACGACACTTTGCGGGCCGCCGAACGTCCCCAGATCAACGAGGGAATATGGAGTGGTTTCGCTCTCCGCTTTGGTTCCTTGAGAGTCTTTGACCACTGCATCGCGTCCGGTCTGACCGAGCGGCAGAGCCTGCAACGGACTCGAGGGCGCGAGCTGTGACTGCCCCGCGCAGCCGGCGACTATGCCGACAAACACATAAGCGAGTACGAGCCGCGCCAAATAATGAATTCTCATGATATCTCCTGACGTATCGGTTATCATTTAAAGGTATCTGCCTTTGCTGCTCTTCAAGCGTGGCGCAAAGCGGTAGCCGGCGAAACCGACAACAGGTCGGACAACCTAGTTAGGACACTACGCACGGTGCTTCACGATGCGCGATTACAATGCGTTGATTCTGCGGCGCGCTACGGCAACGGCGTTCGCAATCTGCGAAATATCTGCTCCGGAGACGATCTTGCCGCCGATCACAAAGGCTGGCGTACCGTCGATTCCAAGCATTTGCGCGAGGCGCTTGTTCGCCGTGAGCTCTTGCGCGACGGCGGGGTCGTCCATGTCACGACGCAAGCGCGGCCAGTTCAAGCGAAGGTGCTGTGCCTTTTGGCGGATCAGCCCGAGCGTGATCTCCTGCGGGTCGCGCATGACGGCATCGCGCAACGGTTCGTACGCTCCTTGTCGCCGCGCCGCAAGTAATGCGCGGGATCCCAGCTCGCTTGCCGGCCCAAGAATAGGAAGATCTTTGTAGACCAGCCGAACGTCGCGGTCTTTCATTAGGAATTGAGTCATTTGAGGCGCCAGACGCCGGCAGTAGGGGCACTGTGGGTCGAAAAACTCCGCGATCGCAACCGCACCCTGAGGGTTCCCGACGCTGGCGCTTCGTGGATCGAACAGCGCATCGTGCCGCGTCGCGATCGTCGCACGAATGGCCCCGGCCTCGACGCGCGCGTTATCGGCTTGCAGTACGAGGATCGCCTCGCGCAGGATCGTCGGGTCTTTCCTTAGCGCGTCGCGCACGATCTGCACGACTTGCGTACGCTCCGCCGGCCTGAACGAATCCGCTTTTAAGGAGCTCGCTCCGCCAGAACACGCCGGCAGCACGATGATTCCAAGCAGAAAGCCGAAAACGGAGCGGATCATCGCCGGCAGTGGCCGGATGGACAAGGCTCGCAAAAAGCTCGATCAGATCCTGGAACGCATCCGAACCCACGACAACAGGGAGGAAAGAATCCTCCACACTGTTGGTTCAGGCACTGCTGCGGTTCGCAAGCGCCAGCGGCGCAGACAAGTCCAGCACAGCAGTGCGGGTGGCGCCCGCATTTCATTCCTTGCCCCCTGCATTGCTTTCCATCAGGGCCGCTAAAAGCCATCGGCTGCGCGAGATCGTGGCTCTGCAAAAAGGCGTTGACTTGATTGATGCGAGAAGTGGGCTGCGGGCCGGCTGATGCTGCGTCAACCGATTCAGTATTCGATGGTGAGACGGGCAACGAGCTGTTGGTCGTTCCACCGCTGTTACAGCCGGCGAGTAGACCAATGGCCGCGCAAAGACCCAGGGCGTATTTGAGCGAACTCGACATCAACATATCCCTTTCACCGCCTTCTTTCATGGATTGCATCGGAGCTTGGGTATTATTGAAACGACTCGCCGAGTATGCCCTCGCTGATTCCCGCAGTCGATGCGTAGCCGCCCGCTTCTCCTGGAACCGTGTAAGGTAATCCGGTAGCTGGTCCAAAAGCTGTGCAGGAAAAAACAGGACCGCTTCCATAGCCGTGTGCCGAAATTGCGCCGTTGATCGTGGATGTGCGCAGCGCGATGAAGAAGTTCTCATTAAAAGACCATTCCGTGAAACCACTTCGGTTGAGTACATGGAACGCCCAGGATCCGGTGGCGGTAAACTTACCACGGTGAGGTCCTCTGGCTCTGCCGGTAGCAGTGAAGTCTACGGTGTACCCACCACGGTCGTGGCATCCACCACCAACGATGTTGATGGAGACGTGATGGCTCTTCAAGACTTCGCCGTTCAAAAAGCCCGTTGCCGGTTTTGACAGTAACGCGGTGACCCTGGCCTCGCGGTCGTTTTGCACGAGCCCAGCGCTGTGCGTCGGGGTTACGTTCGTACCGCCGCCGCAACCGGCGAGTAGACCAGCGGCGCAAAGACTCAGGGCGTATCTAAATGAACTTGACATTCACACATCCTTTCCATGGCGTCCTTTCTCACATGGACCGCAGCGTTAGGCTCATGAAAGCACCAGCGCTACCATTGTGGAGGACCCACTCTCCACTTGCAGTTGCCGCGAGGCAAGCATAGCCCCAAACGGCGGCGGGCGCATCGGACAAACGGACAACTTAACACGCACACCTGTCGGATTGCACTTCAGGAGTGCGGCGACGGCCGCACGAAGACAGCCGTCGTGGAGGAAGAGGGGCGTGCGTTTAGCTCATCCAGCTTCGGGAGGCTCCTTCGGCACCACCGGCTCGTCGCTGGACTCTCGCAAGCGGCCCTGGCTGAACGCGCCGGGATGAGCAAAGATGGAATCAGCGCGCTCGAGCGTGGCTACCGCCGCACGCCGCAACGCGAGAAGCTGGCGCTCTTGGCCGGCGCATTAGCGCTTAATAAGGAAGAACGCCTGGCGTTTGACCTGGCCGCTGCGCGTCAAGAGCCGATGCATCGCCAACTACAAACTTCCGTCACGATCGGCCCTTGGCCAGGTGCCGGGCCCTCGATTCTGCCACTCGCGCTGACCAGCTTCGTTGGCCGGGAGGTCGAGCGAGACGAAATCGTTGCGCTCGTGCGAGGGCATCGGCTAGTAACGGTGACCGGGCCCGGCGGCGTCGGCAAGACTCGAATGGCACTTTTGGTCGGAACGATGATGAGTAAGGAGGCTGAACCCGCGATCTGCTTTGTGGAGCTCGCGTCGCTATCAGAGCCTTCGTTGGTCGTCACCGCAATCGCATCGGCGCTGAGCCTGCAAGAGGTGCCGAATCACCCGCTACTCGAGACGTTACAGGCGTACCTCGGGAACAAGCCGCTGCTTTTGATTCTCGACAACTGCGAGCACGTTATCGTCGAGGTCAGAGCTATTGCCCAGGCGTTACTGGAAAACTGCTTGGGCGTTCGGATTCTAGCTACCAGTCGCGAACCGTTCAGAGCCGCGGGTGAACGCGCCTACCGGCTGCCGTCGCTAAACGCGTCTCATGCAGTGGAGCTCTTCGTCGATCGTGCCCTCGCCATCGACCACCGCTTCAAGCTGACCGATGAAAGCGCACCGATCGTTGCTGAGATCTGCCGGCGCTTGGACGGAATTCCGCTTGCCATTGAGTTGGCAGCCGCTCGAGTGAACGCGTTGTCGCTGCGGGCGCTCGCCAATAAGCTCGACGATCGCTTTTGTATTCTTACTGGTAGCCTGACCCCCCGCCGCCATCAAACCATGCGTGCGACGATCGATTGGAGCTACGACTTGCTCTTTCCCAAGGAGCAGCGGGTGCTGGAACGGCTCTCGGTATTTGCCGGCGGCTGCGCGCTCATCGCTGCAGAAGCGGTCTGCGCGGGTGAAGAAGTCTCGGCAGGCGACGTACTCGACATTCTCTCGTCACTGGCGGACAAGTCGCTGTTGATCGCCGGCACCGAAGGGACCGAGCCGCGTTATTGGCTCCAGGAGTCCTTTCGAGAGTATGCGCGCGAGAAACTTGCGATGCGGGGCGAACTCGATGACGCGCTCCACCGTCATGCGTCGCTGTTTCTCGCTCTGGCCGAGCAGTTGCAGCTTGCGTTCGACTCGGGACCGGACGAAGTGTGGTGCACGTTGTTGCGCGAGGAGCTGAGCAACTGGCGGGCGGCGTTGCACTGGGCCCTGACCGAGCGTGGCGACGTGCTCTTGGGTCAACAGCTGGTCGGGCAACTCAACGTTGCCTGGAGAACGTTCGCGCGGGTCGAGGGCCGCCGTTGGATCGCTCTGGCGCTCGAGCTGGTCGACAATCGGACGCCGCGTAGCGTGCTGGCAGGCCTCGCGTACTGCGAAGCCACGGTCTCCTGGCAGCTCCGCGAGTATCAAAGGTCCCTCACGACCTGCGAAGACGCGATCACGCACTATCGCACCGTCGGCGATACGCTCGGGGTCGCCCACGCGCAAGCTATCGCGACCGTTGCGCGGTACTTTCTTGGATGCGTTGCGGAGTCTCGCGTAATGACAGAAGATGTCATTGCTGTCGCCCGCGAGGCGGGGAGACAAGTATTTGCCGCTACCGCGACGAGCTGGCTCGGGGCATACATTGCTCACGAAGGTGATGTTGCGCAGGCTCGACGCTACACCGCCGGCGCATTGCAAATTCTTGACTCGCTCGGTGCGAACTTCGAAGCCGCTGGGGCGCTTAACGATCTAGCCGAGATCGAGTTTCTCGCGGGCAACACCGAGTTGGCACTTCACTATGCGACGGATGCTCTCGCGCGGCGCAGCGATTTTGGCGATCCCTCGGCCACAATGGACTACCGCAGCGACGTGACAATATATCTCATCGCGTTGGCCCGCTACGATGAGGGCGGGGAACACGCTCGCGAAATGCTTGCTATTGCTCGTGAGCGTCTCGAGGACGTCTACGCCGCCTTTGCGTTACAGTATCTGGCAGCGATTGCGGCGCTGCGGGCGCGGGCCGTCGCGGAAGGCGGTGCTGAAATACGCTCGCGCGCCGCTCAGATCTTGGGCTTCAGCGACGCGCGCATTCCGCGCTGGGGTCGGCGCGGCAACCCGCTGACCAGCCGCTATACGACCGCGCGATGTCAGCGCTGCGCGATGCGATGGGCGCTGAGTCGCTCTCAGTGCTTATGGCGGAGGGCGCCGCCATGACCGAAGAACAAGCAGTCGAAGCGGCGCTGGCATTATAGCGCGATCGGGCAGTTGCTAAAAGCGGCGAAGCGGCTTGCGGTAATCGTGTACATGATGTACCACAAACGCGCGAAGTACGGTGGCTTCGGCCGGAGTCATCCTTCGGGGCGGCCCAGAAGTTCGAGCCGTCGCGCTAATATTGCGTTGGGCGTTCCAATCGTTGGGAACGAGCAGAAAGGCATGGACTTCGCCGCTTGCGAGAGTGCCGATGCCCGCGATTTCTCCACGATCGTTAATATCGTAGGCGATGCCTAAGTGTAGCGCTGAACTCGGCGGGATCAGGGTGTTCAGATCGACCATTACGCCGTCCTCCCACAAAAATGCGCCACCGTAACCGCTGGGCCCGCATGTAAACGCAAAGCCGACAACCTGCGTTCTTGAATTGATCCAAAACGCGCTGCTCATGTCGGTTTGCGGAAGGAACCCCAGCTTGATCTTATGGCCGTTTCTCCACAGAAAGGCCATTTCCGCACCGCCTTCGATCGACGAGCACTGCGCCGTTGTCCCTCCCCAGCCGACGACCTCTCCCGCATCGTTGATCGCGGCGGTGTCGCCGTTTGCCCCCCCAAAGGTGCGAAGATCTCTGAGCTTTTTTCCATCCCAGAGGTAAGGATGGTGTTCTTTGTCTCCCTTGAGCCACATCGAGCCAATGACCTCGCCACGGTCATTCAAACCCTGGTCCGTCGCTATTTCATCTCCGCCCAACGTGCCCAGATCTTTCATCTTTTTTCCATTCGGCTCCCAAGGTGTCCAGAGGAAGGGATGATCGGTGGGAATCCCCGAGTCATCGTTCGGCACGTCATTGGTGTAGGAATCGCCTGAGACCTGGCCGCGCTGGTTTATGAACGCACCGCCGCCTACAGTACAGCACCCCGAATCGGGGCCGCCCAAGGTGCCGAGGTCCGTCTTGCGACCGTTCTTCCAAACAAACGCATGCGTTTACGTTTCATTTGTATTGCTGTTCTGACCGAACAAACCGATAAAGGAGTACGGGTCCGGGGTGGTATTAAGCGCCGCACCGCTCGCCTCGCCACGGTCATTGACACTGCCGACGTAGCTCTCCGTTCCGCCAAAGGTTCCTAAGTCGGTGATCTGTCGGCCCTTCCAAAGGATTGCGCGAAGCTCGGGAAATCCCGGGTACAGCGGGTCCGTCTCTCCGTTTTCAGCGATTCCAGCGATCTCGCCGTTACTATTTATTGAAGAAGCGGCGGCACTATCTTGTCCAAGCGCACTCAATTGCATCAGCGTTCCCTTTTGCGACTTGAATGCGTTCGCGAGATTGCAGTCGGGTGCAAGATACGTAACAACGATTTCGTCGAAGCAGAACGCCGGGAAAGGATCCGCTGTAGCCGTGTCGGCGAAGCCTACGACGGTTCCTTGATTGTTCAAGATCTGGGCGGGGCCGAACATGTTCCCCGTCGACACGGCGCTATTCGGTCCGCCGAACGTCCCGAGGTCGACGAGCGTGTACGGACTGGCGTCGCCTCCGGCGTCACTAACGTGCGCCGTCCGCATCGCACTGGTGGGCGTGACCTGCGACTGCCCCGCGCAGCCCGCGAGCATGGCAACGACCGCACAAATGCCTAGTGCGAGCAAGGTAGAGCTTCGAATCTTCATGACTTTTACCGATCCTTTCCGGAAAGCATGACCCGAGCGAGGCTTGAAGGCTAAAGGCGTCGGAGCCGCCTGAAGCGATCGTGTATGTGCGCCACGAAGGTGCGAAATACCGCGACTTCGGCAGGCGTTACCCTTCTAGGTACGAGAGTCGTTCGTGTGATGTCGCTCATCCGGCGATGCGCGTTGTGATCGTTGGGAACGAGCAGAACGGCATGGACGTCGCCGTTTGGTAGGGTTCCGAGGCCGGCAATCTGGCCCCGATCGTTGTTATAAAACGGGAAGAACACGTGCAACGCGGAGCTTGGCGGGATCAGCGTGTTAAGGTCAACGATTGCACCATGCTGCCACAAGTACCCGGTGGTGAAGGAGCCGTCACATTTAAACGATGTACCGACGACCTGCGTCCGTGAATTGATCGAGTCGCCGTCGCTGTTGTCGGTTCCGGAGACGGTACCGATCTTTGTCTTGCGGCCGTTCCTCCAAAGAAAGGCAACCTGCGCGCCTCCTTCGACATTGCATTGTTCGGTCGTTCCGCCCCAGCCGACAACCTCGCCTGCATCGTTGATCGCGCCGGTGTCGCCGTTGGGTCCGCCAAACGTGCGGAGATCAATGAGCTGTTTCCCGTCCCAGAGATAGGGATGGAAATTGTGATCTCCCTTTAAAAACATTGACCCAATAACTTCGCCTTTATCGTTCAAGCCCCAACTCGTGTTTATCGAATCGCCGCCCAATGTGCCCAGATTCTTCATCCCTTTTCCTGGCGTCCATAGGAAGGGAGGGTCGGTGGGGATGCCCGAGTCCGAATTCGGCACGTCGTTGGTATAAGAGTCGCCTGCAATCTGCCCACGCCGGTTTATGGATACCGCCTCAGCGTCGGGTCCACCTAAGGTGCCCAGGTCAGTCATGCTATTGTTCCGCCATCGAAATGCACGAGTCTGCGTCGAGTTCGCAGACCCAACGTAGAACACCCCAAACAGGGAGTACGGATCGGGAACGGCATTGAGCGCAGAACCGGTCACCTGCCCGCGGTCATTCACACCCGACGCATAGCTCTCGTTCCCGCCGAGCGTTCCTAAATCGGTGGCTTGTTGGCCATCCCACAGAACGGCACGAAGCTCGGGAAAGCCTGGAACTAAGGGATCCGTCTGCCCGTTTTGAGACATTCCGGAGATCAGGTCATTATCGCTGATGGCCACAGCCCCGGAGTTATCTTGCGAAAGGCCGCCCAGTTTCGTCAGCACGCCCTTTTGCCATTCGAACGCGTTAGCGCGGTTACAGTCAGGCGGGACGAAGATCGCCCGAGAAAGGAGCTGGTCGAAGCAATACGCGGGAAATGGATCCGGCGCTGCTGTGTCGGCCCAACCTACGACCGTTCCACGATTGTTTAGTATGCGAGAGTGCCCATTGTAGAGCTGGCCCTCCGACAAAGCACTTTGTGGCCCGCCGAACGTCCCCCGATCGACGAGGTAATATGGAGTGTTGCTCTCTGCTGTGGCTCCGTGAGGGTCCTTTACCGCTGCGTCGCGTCCGGTCTGACTGAACGGCAGAGTTGTGCAGGATTCGAGGGCGCGAGCTGTGACTGCCCCGCGCAGCCGCCAAGTATGCCGACGGCTGCGAAAATGCGGAGTATGTGTCTAACTGGATATGAAATCCTCATGGTTTGCTGGTCCTTCCCTCAAACGCTGTGTTCTTCGAGCGATGTCGTGTCTCAGGTGGCCGAACGTGCAAGAGGGGCGCTGTTACAGGCGTTTCAATGTCAATGAATACCCGGCGCCGCTAGCACCTTCAACGCTAAAATTACCCGATGCGCTGCCTGACACTGAATCGCCGTCGATGGACGCGGTGTAAACTAACGTATTGGTGGACGCGTAGCATTCATAACGACCGCGTCCGCAGACGTACGTTCCAGACCCTGAGAAGTTGCCCGCGATCGTATGCGGCCCTGAAGTTATTGTGAATCTTCCGCCAATCTTTGTTGTGCCTTGATAGCAGACGATCTCAAAGCCTGCTGAGCCGGTGAATCGCCCGGGATATAGCCCACGCGCTTTGCCGCTCGCATTGAGAGCCACAGCACCTCCGCGCGCGTGATTAACGCATGGGTCGTGTCCCGTGCCACTACCCCCTAGAGTTTCTCTTTTAGGGTGCCGTACGTCGACGAACCCAGGATCGAACGAGCGGTGAACCTGATTGGTATTTTGAGCCAAACGCTACCGCTCTGCATCGGTGTGACATTCGGCGAGCCGCTGCAACCGGCGACCATGGCTATCGCTACACAGACGCCTAATACAAGACAGCTCGCGCCCGAGATTTTCATAGCAGTGCTCCTTCGCAGGCGTCTAAAGGCAATGGCCTTTGCCGCTCTTCAAGCGTAGTGCGAAGCCGTGACGGCCGTAACCGACAACCGGACAACTTAACTCCGACAAGTGGCAGGTCAGCGTGAGGAGGCGCCCGAGAGCGACGCGAAGATCACGGCCACGGTGGAACAGGAACGGGGAGCATCCGACTCACTGGGCTTCGGAGCGCTCCTCCGGCACTACCGGCTGGCGGCGGGGCTCTCCCAAGATGCCCTTGCCGAGCGCGCCCGGATGAGCTCGGATGGAATCAGTGCGCTTGAGCGCGGGCACCGCCGCACGCCGCAGCACGAGACGCTCGCGCTCTTGGCCGGCGCGCTGGCGCTCAACGACGAAAAGCGCCGCGCCTTCGAGGTGGCGGCCATGCGTTCGGGGCTCGGGCGCCGCGGTGCCGCCGCGGTCACCATCGGTCCGTGGCCCGGAGCCGGCCTTCGGTTCTGCCGCTTGCGCCGACCAGTTTCGTCGGGCGAGAGGTCGAGCTCGACGAGCTCGCAGCGTTTGTGCGGCAGCATCGGCTGGTCACGGTGACGGGCCCCGCCGGCGTCGGTAAGACGCAGATGGCAGTGCAAGTCCAAAGATGTATTGAGGCGAAACCGCTGACGATGGCAATCTGCTTTATTGGCTTCGCGCCGGTCGGCGGATCCGTCGTTGGTCGTCACAACGATCGCTTCCGCACTGTCTCTGCAAGAAGTGCCGAATCATCCGTTGCTCGAGACTTTGGTGACCTATCTCAAAAACAAAACGATGCTGTTGATCCTCGACAACTGCGAGCACGTGCTCGTCGAGGTGAGAGACGGTTGGCAAGGCGCTTTTGCGCAGCTGCCCGGGAATTGCGACCCTTGCGACCAGCCGCGAATCGCTGCGAGTCGCGGGTGAACACGCGTATCGGCTGCCCTCTCTGAGCGTCCCGTCGCCTGAGGCAGCTGATCGAATAACTGCAAGCGACGGCCGCGCGTACGCAGCGATCGAGCTCTTTGCCGATCGCGCCAACGCCGTCGACCATCGCTTTACACTCACCGACGAGAACGCACCCGTCGTTGCCGAGCTCTGCCGGAGACTTGGACGGCATTCCGCTGGCCATTGAGTTGGCGGCGGCGCGAACGAATGTTTTGTCGGTGCGGGCGCTCGCGGAGACAGCTTGAAGATCGCTTTCGGATTCTCACTGGTGACGAGCACAACGCTGCAGCCCCGCCAGCAGACCATGCGGGCGACGATCGATTGGAGTTACGAGTTGCTCTCCGCTCGGGAACAGCGAATGTTGGAGCGCCTCTCGGTCTTTGCCGGCGGCTGCGCGCTCGCGAGCGCTACGGCCGTCTGCGAAGATGAGGTAATCCCGGAAGACGACATGCTCGTAACGTGTCTCGTCGTTAGTCGAAAAGTCGCTGGTAGAAACGGATTTCGAGGGGTCCCAGCCCCGTTATCGGCTCTTGGAATCTTTTCGGGAGTACGCGCGCGAGAAGCTTGCGATGCGCAGCGAACTCGATGACGCGCGCCGCCGTCACGCGTTCGCGTTTCTTCGAGCTGGCCAAGCAGCTGCAGCGCGCGTTCGCCTCGGGGCCGGACGAAGTCTGGTGCACGCTGTTGCGTGAGGAGCTGAGCAACTGGCGGGCGGCGCTGCACTGGGCTCTTGATCGAACGTGGTGACGTGCTCCTTGGGGCAACGGCTGGTCGGCGAGCTGAACGTTGCGTGGCGAACCTTCCGCACGGTCGAGGGCCGCCGCTGGGTCGCTCTGGCGCGCGAGCTGGTCGACGATAGGACGCCGCCGAGCGTACTGGCAAGCATCGCGTACGGCGAAGCCACGGTCGCGTGGCATCTTCGCGAAGATTAAAGGTCCATCGCGAGCCGCTTGAAGACGCCATAACGCACTCTCGCGGCGTCGGCGACCCGCTCGGCGTCGCCCACGCGCAAGACATCGTCAACGTCGCACTGTATTTTCTTGGACGCGTCGCGGAGGCACGCGTGATGACAGAAGAGCCCCCTGCCGGGCCCGTAGGCAGGGGAGCCGGTAGCCGCCCGAGATGACCTGGTTAGGAGTAATCCGTGCACACGAAGGCGATGTTGCGCAGGCCCGACGCTACATGGCCGATGGATTGCAAATCTTTAACTCGCTCGGCGCGAACTTCGAAGGCTCTGACGCGCTCAGCTCGGCGGCCAAGGTCGAGTATCGTGCGGGTAACGCGAGTGCGCCATTTCTCTATGGACGGATGCTCTCGTGGCGCTGCTACCGGCGTTTCATCCATCCGCCCCGCCCTGGAAGCGCCGTAGAGAACCTTTTCGCGATATCTGATCCTTTGGCGCGCTACGATGAGGCCGAGGAACGTGCTCGCGAAATGCTTACTATCGCTCGCGAGCGTCGCGAGGATGTCTACGCCGCCATCGCGCTGCAGCATCTTGGTGCGATCGCCGCGCTTCGGCCACCGGCCGCCGCGGAAGGCGGGGCTGGAAGACGGTCCCACAGCCGCCCAGATCTTGGGCTTAGCGACGCGCGCATCACCGCGCTAGGCTCGGCTCGACACCGCGGACCGCCGCGTACGACCGTGGATGTCCGACCTGCACGATGCGATGGGCGCCGACACGATCTCAACGCTTATGGCCGAGGGAGCCGCCATGACCGAGGAACAAGCGGTCGAGACGGCACTGGCAGTAGAGCACGGCTCCCGTAGAAGTTTGCTCACCCATAAAAGCGGCCGGCTTCTAAGCTAGTTAAAGCCTGTTCGAAAATGAGTCATCCGTGATGTATACCGCGGCGCTGCTCTCCGGTGACCCTGTCGTACCCACGGTGCAACAAAACTCGTACGAGAACTCTGACTCTCTGAATGTCGAACGTGCGATCGGGTTTATTCGGTAATCGTCAAAATCTCCATGAATGTTTACCGCGTGCCTATGCAAATACGTGCTGATAATAAAGTACTCAAAGAAACTCCGGTAGTATCTACCATCATGTACCTGCCAGCTCGATTTCCCATTTGCCTTGAAGGTGCCCGCCATACGGTCGCTCGCGGTGCCGTAAGTCTTAACGTGCCGCCGATATGGATCCCTCTCAGCGACTAAGCAACTGACGGAGAACGCCACTGGCAGATAGAACAGAGCAGCCTTGTATCGCTATTGTCTGCCGGTCGTACGTTGAACCGTCGGGCTTTGCCCAGAGCGTCGCGGTCGACTCCGAATGCGACACGACCGTCTGACTAAACGGCAGCGTCTTATCGGACTCGAAAGATCGACTTTTGACTGCCCCGCGCAGTCGGCAAGCATGACGACGATGACATACGCCGGTGGAATTCGCACTAGAACTCGCTTATCATGACATCTCCTAAGGCGCCCCGAGCACGCACGATTGATGAGCCACGGCAAACTGCGTGGTAGCAAACTATTGAAGACTCGGCGAAGTACGCTTTCACTTTCCGAGCGTTTAACGAAAGGTTACTTGGTCTGGCCTGCAAGAATCGACTGGCCCGCGACAGTCTCGTACGCGTAACCCGTCAGCGTTGCAAAGCCGTCGGTGGCGGTCAATCGCGCCCAGCCGTAGTGGGTGTGGACGTGAATCTTAAACTCGAGGCCAAGGTATGCGCTGCGACCGGTAGTCCAGTAACCGTCCTGGTAAGGGCGGTGATGCGGCGGCAGACAGCCTTGTGCGTAGAGAGTTCATTATTGACCCGGCGAGATCGAAGCTGAATCCCGATCCGATTTGACTGAGCATAGTCTAGCGCGGCGGCCCATCCACTTGTTGCGCCATTTGCGATACGATTACCGTCGTGTTGCGGCACTATCGAAAGGCTGCCGATGGCTCCGCACAGGCAAGAACTGAACATCCCACACTGCATGTAGATCCCGTAGTAGAGTTGCAGGAACGTAAAGTTGGCTTTTCCATCGTTGTTGAGATCGAGTTTTACTCTGTGACCGTCCTTGAACGGTTTGTTGGCTGGCGTATAGACAATCGAATCGGGCTGGATGGCACCGGTGGTGACGCTAGCTGTCTGCTGGAACTGCGCTCACAGGGGCGATTAGCGATGCGCCGCCGCATCCGGCGAGTAGTGCTAAAGTTACGATCGCTGCGTACGGAGCGAAGCTCAATTTTCGCATGATGTTACTTCTTTCTAAGGCTGGGCGGCCCACGTTGGGGTCACGCAGTTGATGTCGGGGCAGCCGCCGATGGTCAGACGAGTCTTGATGAGCCGGATATCCGTTCCGTCGGCGTTCATCACGTAGAGGTCGAGAATATCGCTATGAGGATGCCGCCGGTTGCTGGCAAAAGCGATCTTGTTTCCGTCCGGCGAGTACGTTGGGAAAAGATCCAGGGACCCTCCGCTAGACCGAGTGAGCTCGTTGAGTTGCGAAATTGACGAGATTCAACTGCCAAATCGTCACCGGCAGATCTGTGTTGCACTGATCGTTGAGCAGTAGATCTTTGTTATCTGGCGAGACGGAATACGGGCAAAAGTCTGGTTGCGGGTCGGTCAGCGGCCGTTTGTTCCTACCGTCGACATCCATGATCGAGGTCACGGAAAGCGCGCCTCCCTGAGTCGTGGAGTAGATTATGTGTCGCCCTTTGGGCGTGTAGAGGCCGTACCACGACGCGTACAGATCGGAAGTCAACACGGTCTTATGGCTGGGGTTCCTTACGGGCGCCGAGACCAGATAGCTCGGCCGCCCGTTGTTAGGATTGTACGTCTCGTAAATGAGGTCGCGTCCATCGGGGGACCAATACGCGTCCAACGAGCGTCCATCGTGTGTAAACTGCCACAAACCCGTGCCGTCAACATTTACGATGTAAATGTCCGTCGGACCGGATCCGTCTCCGTACGTAAAAGCGATTTGCCCATCGTTGGAGACTTGCGGAAACCAATCGTTATATGTCGTTGGAGCCATTGCAGTAATTGCCTTAAAGTGGCTGCCGTCAGGGTCGATGCGATAGAGCTGCCAGCTACCGCCAGAGTTCGTGAGTACAACGATCGGCCCGTTGCGCTGAGGCTCATTGATCGCGGGCGACAGGCCCATCGTAGAGATCGTCAGCATCAAGAATAGTGCGTACGACGATGCTCGAGAGAAACGTCGAGTTGCGTTCATGTTAACTCCTTTACGAGTTGCCGTCAGAGCCATCGGTGTCAGGCGCCGAGCCCCAGCGTGGAACTACGCCCCCGCTCTCGATCTGGCGCGGCGTGACCGCACTGAGACTGCGCTCGTGTGAGTTGCCGCGGACGGGCGACCGCGCGATACCTAAAGAGTTGCCCCCCAGCAGGCGTTTCGTCGTCAGCACGTCGCCGTGAGGGCTTAACTTTAAGATGTAGATTCCCCAGCTCGTGAACGCTCCGTTCCAGCGCTCGAAAACGATCGCATCGCCCCGCGGTGACCATGAGGCATTAAGGTCATGCGGCTGCGCGTAGTAGCTGCGCTGACCTGGAAAGTTGTTCTTCGTTAATCGCTTTAGATCGCCGCCACGTGTGTCGCTCGACCAGATCTCCTCATTGCTGCCGAAAACGAAGTGAAAATAAGTGTCGAAGGCGAGCCGGCGGCCGTCGGGTGACCAACTCACGGCGTCGCCCCCCAGCCGGGTTGGCGTTACGAGCTTGATGTCGCGTCCGTCGGCGTTCATCAAAGCCAGCGGAAAGGCATAACCGCCGAGACGCCCGGCATTCAGGGCGATTTGCGAGCCATCCGGCGAGTAGACGGCCTTGTCATCCCCGCGGTTTTCCGCAAAATGCGTTACCGGAGTGTTGTCGTTGCCATCGACATTGATCCGGTAAATGGCGCAAACTTCAACGGTATCGCTGCATCGGTTGTAAAGTACGTGCTCGCCGTCGGGAGCGAAGCTCGGCGTGCCATCGATGAAACCCGGGTCGCTGAACAACTGGTGCAGATTCTTTCCATTTGCGTTCATCAGCCAGACCTCAGCATCGTTATAGTTGTTGGCTGCCGTGCTTACTTGAAGAACCAGCCGCCGTCCGTCCGACGACCAGTTCTCCCACACTACCGCATCCGTAAAGCTTGGGCCGAAGTGGGTCAGGCGACGGACGTGCGTGCCGTCGGAGTTCATGGTGTAAACGTCGCCACCAAACGAGAGACCTTGGAGAAACGCGATGCGGCCGTTTCTGCCGGGAAAAGTATCCGGGCGCGACCGAATCCCAAGGTTGGTCCCCTGCGTCCTAAGGTTGTCGCCGGACCGGCGGGGGCGAGCTGCTGCGATCCGGCGCTATTGCATCCGGTCAGCACCGCAACAAGCGTGCAAATAGTTAAGGCGTTTGGTGTTAACCTCGAAACTTGCATGTCTTTCCCCTATCTCTTAGGTTGAGTGACGTTCAGGAGGCCCTCATGCCGAGCTCGGTCGAGCGGCACCAGCAAGCACGCATGGCCGTCGCCGGACGCCGTCAATCCCTGGCATGAAATCTCGCCGTGGTCGTTGATCCGCCTCACTCCCGCGAGCGTGAGATCGGAGCCGGGCATCACCAAAGAGACGAGGTTATACATCGTCCCGTTTTCCCACAGAAATGATGGGCCGGTGGTGTTGGTGCCACAGATTCCGGAGTCACCGACAATCTGGCCGCGAGAATTGATCGAGTAAGCGGTGTCGCACGTCCAGCGGCCCTTTGGAATGCCGAGATTTATCATCTTGCCGCCTTGCCACCGGAATGCGTGATGAACGCTGCTACTCGGCGAGATGTCGGCGCGTCCAACCACCGTTCCCGCATCGTTGAGGGCGACGGCCATTCCCTTGCTTCCGCCGAGCGTGCCGAGGTCGCGTAGTTTCCCGTTCCGCCATAAAAACGGATGGTAAGTCGAGTCGCCTGCCAAGTTCATCTGTCCAACGACTTCACCACGGTCATTGAGCCCATTGGTATAGCCGTAGGTGCCTCCCAGTGTCCCCAGATCTTGCATCTTGCCGCGATACCAGAAGAACGGATCCAGAGTCGGCACGCCGGTTGTCGAATTTGGGACGGCGTTCGTATACGACGATCCCGCGATCTCACCCCGGCGGTTGATGAACCCCGCTGCGGCATCGTTGCCGCTGCCCAAGGTTCCTAAATCGCGCAACCTTCCAGCGCGATAGAGAAACGCACGGCTTTGGCCGGCATATCCGAACGCGCCGTATGGATCGGAAGTCGAATTCTGCGCGAAGCCGACCACGTCACCGTCGTCGTTGATGCTGAAAGCGACTCCTTCGGTTCCGCCGAACGTGCCGAGATCGACGATGCCGCCGCTCGTCCACAACACCGGGTGCTGCTCGGGGTATCCGCCGAACGGATCGATAACGCCGAAATCCGAAACGCCCACCGCCGCCCCGCTTGCGTTGAGGGCATAGGCGAAGCTGTTATACCCATGCGGAAGTGTACCGAGATTTCGCAGCCCGTTGCCCCGCCACAGAAACGCCTGATTCTTATAGGGGTCGCAGCATGCTTCCGGATTTTGATTCGACGCATATGGATTCCCGAATGGCGTATCGGCGCCTCCGGTGGTTTCCCCGCGTTCGGTCAGCGTCGGTGTGAGGCCGGCACCGCACGAGCAATCACCGATGTAAATCCCGAGGCTCGCGTTGATAAGGCTGGTCGGGCCGCGGAACGTGCCCAAATCGACGAGCACATAACGAGGTGCGTTCTGCGGTACCTTCTGCGCAGTAGCATCCGGCGCGCCCGATGCCCGCGTCGCGCTCCTCTGCTGCAGCGGAGCCGCGGGAGCCAGCTGCTGCGATCCGGCGCCGTTGCAACCGGCCACGAGCGCGATCAGCGCGCAAGTTCCTAACGCGCTCGGTGTCAGCTTTAATATCCGCATTGCGTACCACCCTTTCGTTTACTGAAGAATCCGACGGCAACGGCTGACGCCCTCACGCTACATGGCAAGCATCCTGCTACGCAGGTGAATGCACTTGCCGTTGCCGCAAGGCAAGCGTAGCCCCAAACGGCGGTGGCAGAAACTCACAACCGGTCACACAACATGGCACACAGCGCGAGGGCCGGTCCTGGATCCGGCTCCAATATACCGTTGCGGATGAAGTGCCAAATGCGACCGGTTTGCGATGTTGCTCTGTCGCGCTTCCGCGCAACGCAAAGCCAAGTTTACAATGCAACGATGGCCTCGCGATCGCGAAGCTGTGGGCGGGCCGCGGAGCGCGCGCGTGAGTTGCTGCCGCGGACCTGTGGTATCGCTTGGTCTTTACATGTGGTTCAGAGCTAGGCCCATTTCGCCGCCGTCGCTACCTGCCTCGATGCGTCCATTCCCCTTGCCTGACAAAGTCTTTCCACCGGGTTCCACCGTCGCCGCATAGGTCAGTGGACCTCCTGCCCAGCATTCATGGCCGCCGCCGCGCGCGTCGCAGCCGCTGTATTTGATGTCTCCGTCGAACGTGCCGCTAATCGTATTCGAACCCGAGGTTATAGTGAAACTTCCGCTGGAGGAGCCTTGCGCCATACACCCGTGGGCGTCCCCTTGGCCGGTGAACGTCCCAGGATACGGCCCTACGGCTTTACCAGTTACGTTGACAAATATGTTCCCGCATGACCCTAGTCCGATTCCGCTACCGTTGAGTCGCTCCGTGTGATGACGACGTTTCAATGCCTCTGACCCGTAAGCGACAGTGTGAAGTGCCTGGCTGGAGTTTAACGATGCTCCATTGCCTTGTGGCGGGGTTACATTCGTCGCGCCGTTGCAGCCGGCGAGCATTGCAACAGCCACGCATATGCTTAATGTGCACGGACTTGACTTTGAAATTTGCGTGGGATTCCGTCCTTTCGTTTTTCGAAGTCGGCTCGCGCTTCGGAATGATCTGCGCCCGTGTAGGCCTCAGTTGCCCGCGTCTTTACATCTGGCCAGCCAAAATTGCCCTACCAGGCTCGGTTTCAAAAGCGTAACCGGTTAGAGTCGTGGTGATTACGCCACTGCCATCTAATTTTATCGGGCCGGTAACCGACAGCTGTGCCCAGCCGTAGTAGGTCTTCTTGCCGTGAAGATGGAAACCGAGACCAAGATATCTTAGCCCTGCGTTGTACCACAGCGGCCCTGCCATGCCGACCGGCGGGTGTTTCCACGATTGCATTGCGCCAATCGGACTTCCACCTGTCAAGGCAGACGCTTCGGCAGTGTGGGGTGGCGTCACAACGGGTGACGACGTACGCTTAATGCCCTTGTTTCGCTTGACGTCGACGTACATCAAAAACCAGCAATGACCGCGACCACACTGCTGGTAATACGACTCCTCGATTGTGTAGCGGGCTTTCGAATTGTTATTCACATCGAACTTAAACGAGCAAGTGTTGCCGTACCGTACCGAACAGGCGAGACTGTCCGGAGTATAGACGATTGATTCGCGCTGGGCCGCATTCAAAGTTGACGGAGCAGCTTTTTGCTGCGCCGGCCCCAAGGGAGCAACTTGCGAGCCGGCGCTGTTGCAACCGGCGAGCATGGCAATGACTGCGCAGGCCCCCAACGCGCTCGGTGTCAGCTTTGAAATCTGCATGCGTACCTCCATTTCGGTTGCAAGCGTAGCCCCAAACGGCGGTGGCGGAAACGGACAACCGGTCACACAACGTGCCACACAAGAGGAAGGCCGGAAGCTCAGGAAGCTGGCGAGCAGGCCGCGAATACGGCTGGTACCTTGGAAAACGAAGGGCAAGCATCCGGCCCTTCGAGCTTCGGGCGGCTTCTGCGGCATTTTCGTATCGCTGCCGGACTCTCGCAAGAAGCTCTCGCCGAGCGCGCCCAAATGAGCAAGAACGGGGTTAGCGCGCTGGAGCGCGGCTACCGCCGCACGCCGCAACGCGAGACGCTCGAGCTGCTGGCCGGCGCACTGGCGCTGAGCGGCGAGCAGCGCAGTTCGTTCGAGGAAGCCGCCGCGCGTTGGGAGCTGTTGGCGCACCAAGAGGATTCTTCCGTCACGGTCGGACCGTGGCGCGAGGCCGGGACGCCGGTTTTGCCGCTGTCAATAACGACCTTCGTCGGACGAGAACGTGAGCTCGCCGAGATCGCGACGCTCGTACGGGAGCATAGGCTGGTCACCTTGACCGGCCCCGGCGGCGTCGGCAAGACGCAGACGGCCCTGCGAGTTGCAGCGACTTTCAGCGAAACGCCCGACTTGACGGTCCTTTTCGTCGCGCTTGCACCCTTGACGGATCCCTCGTTAGTCGTCACTGCAGCCGCTTCGGCGCTAGGGTTGCAAGAAGTGCCGAATCATCCGCTGCTCGATACGTTGCTGACGTATCTAAAAAACAAGTCGGCGCTGTTGCTCCTCGACAACTGCGAGCACGTCGTTGATGAAGCCAGCACCGTTGTCGAAGCGCTCCTGCACGGCTGCCCGCGCGTTCGAGTCCTTGCGACGAGCCGTGAATCGTTGAGGATCGCGGGCGAGCGCACCTATCGGCTACCCTCACTGAGCGCAGACGGAGCGATCGCGCTCTTTGTCGATCGCGCACTCGCGGCCGACCATCGCTTCACGCAGACCGACGAAAGTGCTCCCATCGTTGCCGAACTCTGCCGAGCTTTGGACGGCATACCGTTGGCGATTGAGCTGGCAGCGGCGCGAGTCAACGTTCTGTCGGTGCAAGCACTCAAAGACCGGCTCGAGAATCGCTTTCGTATTCTCGTCGGCGGCGAGCGCAAAGCGCTCCCTCGCCAACAAACGATGCGGGCGACGATCGACTGGAGCTACGAGTTACTCTCTGCGCGAGAGCAGCGGGTTTTCGAGCTGCTTTCGGTCTTTGCCGGGGGCTGCACGCTTGCCGCCGCGGCAACGATCTGCAAAGGTGACGAGCCTTCGCAAGACGACGTGCTCGACGTTCTTTCATCGCTGCTCGATAAGTCATTGTTGGTCGTCGACTTCGACGGTCGTGAACCGCGTTATCGGCTCTTGGAATCCTTTCGAGAGTATGCCGGTGAGAAGTTGGCTGTGCACGCGCAGCTCGAGTTTGCAATGAAGCGGCACGCGTTCGTGTGTCTCGCGTTGAGCGAGCAACTCGAGCGTGCTTTCGACTCCGGGGCTCACGGCGTTTGGCGCGCGCTGCTAGGCGAGGAGGTGGATAACTGGCGGGCCGCGCTGCAATGGGCGCTGAGGGAACGCGGCGACGTCGTCTTGGGGCAGCGGCTCGTTGGGCAGTTGAATACGCTATGGAGATACTTCGCCCGAGTCGAGGGTCGCCGCTGGATCACCCTGGCGCTCGAGCTCGTCGACGACCGGTCGCCGCCGAGCGTGCTCGCGAAACTCTCCTTCGCTGAAGCAACCGCTCTCTGGGGGTCGCGCGAGTATCAGAGAACGCTCACAAGGTGCGAAGACGCCATCGCGCGATATCGTGCCGCCGGAGACTCGCTAGGAGCTGCCCGCGCGCAAGATATCGCGGCTATAGCACTCGAAGCCCTCGGGCGCTGGCCCGAGTCTGCGGCCCTGGCGCGAGACGTTCTTTCCATCGCTCGCACGGCAAATAATCAAATGCTCGCCACCGGTGCAATGCGTACGTTAGCCGTCCTCAGCGCCGATTCGGGAGATTTCACGACGGCTCGCCGCTACATCGCCGATGTCTTGTATATTTACGAATTGCTAGGGGCGAAGTGGGAAGTGCCCAACGTGCTTAACGAACTCGCTTGTATCGAATTTCTCGCAGGCAATGCGGAGTTGGCGCTGCAGCATGCGAACGACGCATTTGCTCGGCGCGGGGATTTTGATGATCCCTCGGTCGCGACAGATCTTCGAACCGACGTGGCGAGATTTTTCATCGACGTCGCGAGGTACGATGAGGCTAAAAGCCATGTGCGCGAGACGCTTACTCTTGCCCGAGAGCGGCACCAGGACGTGTACGCGACTTTTGCACTGCAGCATTTGGCTGCGATCGCTGTATTGCAGGCGCAAAGTTTCGCGGAACGTGCGGTTGACGTCTGCCCGCGCGCGGCGCGTATACTGGGCTTCGCGGACGCTCGTATCGCGCAGCGGGGATCGGTTCTGCGCGTGGATGAGCGGCCGACCTACGAGCGCACGCTTACCGCTTTGCGCGCAGCGATTGGCGCCGAAGCGGTCGCTAAGCTGATGGCCGAAGGCGCCATCATGGCCGAAGAGCAGGCGGTCGAGGAGGCGCTCGCATTATAGGCATGTGTCCACGGATTTCTTGGCGTACCGCGTCATGCGTCGTCGCGGCACTTTTTGTCTCAGCCGGCTGCGCAAAGCACGGCAGTCCGTGGCACGATCGAGATGTGAACGCTCTGCGCATCGCGTTTATTGAGCCGAGGTCATTGGATCCGCTGTACTTGGAAGGCATCTTTGGGTACGCGATCGGCGATTTCGGATTTTCATATCTGACGAACTACGACGCAAATGGCGAGATCGTGCCCGAAGTCGCGCGCGAGGTGCCGACGATTGCGAACGGCGGCGTATCCGCTGATGGAGAACGCGTCACCTATCACTTGCGGCACGGCGTGCTCTGGCAAGACGGAGTGCCGCTGACATCGCGGGACGTCGTCTTCACTTATAGAGCCGTGATGAATCCTCGCGACGCCATTCCGAGCCGCGACGTCTACGACAGAATATCGTCGGTGTCTGCGCCCGACCCTTACACCGTCGTTGTCAGAACCCGCGCGCCATACTCGCCGATCGTAGCACATTTTTTCGGTGGAGATAGCAACTACGCGATTCTGCCCGCGCACCTCCTCTCACGGTATGCGAGCCTCGATCGCGTCGCTTATAACGGAGCGCCGATTGGTTCGGGACCCTATCGATTCGGTCGTTGGCTGCACGGCGATCGCATAACGCTTTTCGCTAACCCGACCTACTTTGAAGGACGCCCCGCCATCGACCGAATCGATCTTCGCTTCGTGTCGGATTCCTCAACGATCGTTAATCAACTCTTGACGGGGGAAATTGATGCCACGTTCTATGCCGACCCCGCAAAAATAGCCACGTTGCGTCAAGTCCCGAATCACCGGATCGTCGTTACGCAAGGTCCCTTGGGGTATTCGCTGGATTTCAATCTTACCGATCCGGCGATCGGCGATAATAAAGTACGACGGGCGTTTGCGCTCGCGATCGATCGCCCCGCCGCGGTCCGCAAGGCATTTCACGGCCTTTGCGATGCCCGCACGGGAATGCGCGCTTTGTTCGGTTGGGCCTTCGACCCGCGCGCCGGAAACATCCCATACGCGCCGCGCGGCGCCGCTGCCTTACTGACGTCGGACGGATGGATCGCTGGGAAGGACGGCATTCGTTCGAAGGCAGGACACCGGCTCAGCATTCGGCTTATCGACTACACCGGAATCCAAGGAGAAGACGTGCTGGCTACGATGGTCGCAGCTCAGGAGCGCGCCATCGGCATCGACGTGATGCGGCAGCGATATAGCCGGCAAACCTTTTTCTCGTTGACGGGACCGATGTATTCAGCTCATTATCAAGTGGCGCTGTACTATTTTCAGTCGAATTGGGATCCGGACGTTTACTTTGAGTTCGGCTGTGACCAGCGGCCACCCAGCGGTTTTAACACGCCGCACTATTGCAATCGAGCCGTCGACCGCGCCCTCAACCATGCCGTAAGCGTGTTCGACCGTAAGACTCGTTTGCGCGATTATTCGTTCGTCCAGCGCCAAGTACTGAAGGATCTGCCGTATTACTTTTTGTGTCAGCTGAGCGAAATCGACGTTATCCCGCTGCTGCTGCGCGGGTACGAGCGTCCTTTGCTCTCACCGTTCAATTCGGTAGCGCGCTGGCGTTACGGCACCCATTGACTCGCTGCGCGCACTGCTCGGGGCGGGAGGGGCAGCGGCCGCTTTCTCTAACGGCGATCTAACGGATTTCGAAAACTCGCCGGATTCGTCGGGACTAGCCGGGACTCGAAAACGCGAAAACCCGCGCGGGAAAGAACTGTCCGGTATTCGACGGGAGCCGGGACCGTGTCATCCTGAGCTTGTCGAAGGACGCGGGTTCGATTCTAAGTTGGCGCTACCATCAACGGCCCGTATTTTACGGCCGCTGAGACCTGCTGCAGAGGCCGGAAGTCGCTCTTGACAAAGAAGGTGGGCGGCGAAGCGCTGCATATTACTTCAGAGACACGGCAATGTGGACGCTCGTGAGTTTTATTGTCGCTTCGGCGATCGGTTTGGCGACCGTGCTTGGCGCTGGGCGTCGCGGCTCGATTCGGCGCCGCGACTACCCGTGGATTTTGGACGGGGTTTCCCAGCTCCACGTCACGATCGTCGGCACGCTGGCCGGCTTCGCATTTACAGGCGTCGTGCTTATCGTAACGCTCGCACATGACAGGCCGGGCCGCGCTGAGATTTCTCTCGACACTGTCGTCGTTATGTTTTTAGTTTCGTACCTGTACTGGGTGGGCAGCGCGTTTCTGATCTCATACTTGCCGCACGCCAGCACGAGTGGAGATTTCGTTCAACGCGTTCATTTTAGCCTGGCCTCTACGATCGAGTACCGCACCGTATTTCTCTCGTGGTTCGCGCTCTTGCCGCTGCTTCAGGCTAATGGTCTTGGTCGTCTGGTTCCGGTTCTCTATTTTCTACTGCCCGCATCGCTGCTTCTAGGCTCTCTGCTGGTCGCTATGGCAACGGATGGTCTGGGGCTCATGACTGTTAAGGAGATCTATTTCTCGGGGGCTGTTGGCACGGCGCTCGCATTGGGCTATGGGGCCGTAGTGGCGTTCGCGCTTCCAGGAATGCGCTCACCTTATTCCTCGCTGTATCTTGCGCTCGTCATATTTTGCGTCAACGGCATCGGGTTCGCGGTGGCTGCGGCAACGCCGCTCGTGTCGCAATACGACGGCGTCAGACGCTTCTACGAACGATATGGACGGAAGCTTATCATCGCGGACATGCAGCTGACGGTGGTTTCACTGGCATTTCTCTGGCTAGCTGTCGTAGGAGTCATCTAGCTATCGTGCACGATACGCGCTGCGCGTTGAGTACTTGAATCGCGATAATCCTCCTTGGCGGGACGAAACGCGGTCGGGGAACAGTGGCTCGAGGTCGATTGGCACCTTCACGATACCACTTATTGGCCCAATACAAAGGTCCAATCCTCGCTTAGGATGAGCCCATCCCATGAAGAACCTAATCACGACGCTTCTGCTGGCTGTAACGCTGCTTGACGCCTCGGCCGCGCCTGAACCCGTGTACACGCCTTACCCGGTCGCCCCGACGGCGCGCGACGGCCGCGACGATTTCAATTTTGCGTATGGAACGTGGCGTACGCACTACCGCATACTTAAAGATCGGTTGGTCGGCAGCCACCAGTGGTACGAGTGCCACGGCACCTCGGTCTTTCGCCCGTTTTGGGGCGGCAGCGGAAATCTCGAAGACGCCGATATAAAATGCCCGAACCGGTATATCGTCGGGATGACGCTGCGCCTCTACGATGCGCAAACGCACCAATGGACGCTTTGGTGGGGAACGAAAAAGCTCGGCATCCCGCCACCGCCGCAAGTCGGGCATTTCGATGCAAACGGCGTCGGCGATTTCTACTCGTACGATAACTGGAAGGGCACGCCCGTTATTTGCCGCTTCCACTGGACCAAAGTGAACGGCAATATCCACTTTGAACAAGCGTACTCTACCGACGGCGGAAAGTCGTGGGAAGTCAACTGGGTTACCGACACGGAGCGCGTGTCATCTTCTAGCAAAGGCGTGTGGAACGCAACTGCGCCGGGCGATGGACACAACGGTTTCGACTTTCTGATTGGGACTTGGCGAACGCATTACATGCAGCTGCGCCACCCGTTAAGCGACAGTCACGATTGGCTCGCATGCGACGGTACGTCTTCCGTCCAGCCGTTTTGGGGTGGAAGCGCTGACATCGAGGACGACGATCTCCATTGTCCGGCGCAGCACATCGTGGGCGTGACGGTTCGCTTGTACGATCCGATTACGCATCAGTGGTCGCTCTACTCGGGAACGCAGGAGCGGGGCTTGGCGCTCCCGCCGCAGGTCGGCAAATTTGGCGCAGACGGCGCCGGCGATTTCTTCGGCCTCGATACGTTCGAGGGCAAACCGATCGTCGTGCGTTACCGTTGGGCTCAGCACAACGGTAATCCGCGCTTCGAAGAAGCGTTCTCGGCGGACAAAGGTAAGACGTGGCAGACCGTCTGGACGACCGACTACCAACGCGTTACGCGACGCAATGCGAGCCTCGGCGTCGAGAAGGGCGAGAAAGAGATCTCGAAGCTCGACTAAGCGTCGCACTGCCGTGGGAGGTGGAAGGGGCCAACGGTGCATCGCATAAGACCACACTCTTTCCGCACCGAGTGCTGATTTCCGGAGGAAACCTCACATGAATACACCGCCAATTGTATCACTTCAAGAGTGGGAGGAAGCACGGCAAAAGCTGCTTGTGAAGGAGAAAGCCCTGTTCCGGTCTCGCGATGCGCTCGCTGCTGAGCGTCGCCGGATGCCGTGGATGGCCGTAGAAAAGAAGTACGAGTTCGAGGGACCTAAAGGTAAGGCGAGCTTGCTCGACTTATTCGAGGGTCGTCCGCAGCTAATTCTCTACCGCGCTTTCTTCGAGCCTGGCGTCTTCGGCTGGCCAGAACATGCGTGCCGCGGCTGTTCTCTCGGCGCTGATCAGGTCGCTCACCTCGCGCACTTGAACGCGCGTAACACGACGCTCGCGTTCGCGTCGCGGGCCCCCCAGCCGGACATTCAGCGGCTGAAGGCACGCATGGAATGGAAGATGCCCTGGTACACTATCACCGATAGCTTCGATGTCGACTTCGGCGTGGATGAATGGCACGGCCACAATGTGTTCTTCCGCGATGGCAATCGTGTGTTCCGTACCTACTTCGTTACCAGTCGTGGCGATGAGCAGATGGGCAGCACCTGGAACCATCTCGACATAACCCCACTCGGGCGACAAGAACTGTGGGAAGATTCACCCGAGGGCTATCCGCAGACCGAACCTTACGACTGGTGGAACTGGCATGACAATTATCCCCCTGACGCCTCGCCCGATCCAAAGTGGGTCGAGCACCTAAATAAAGTACGGGGGACGTGACCGTGAACTCGACAGATTGCGTGGGTTACATCACGTGGTCCTGATTTTGCAACCGGTGCGTCGCGCGCTTTGCCGTAAGGAGCGCATGAGCAGAGGGTGGGGTCAGCCTTCAAATGAGGAATACCGGCTGAAATGGGCAAACAGGCAGCTAGCGCGCTTTACGTGGTGGCGATGGCAGCCGTCATAGTGGGTGTAGATTTCGTGTTCTTCAGAAACCGATTCTGGGAACGGTTAATAGTGAATATTGGAATCGTCTTGGTGTTCGCAGCGTTCTACTTTAGATTCCTAAGGCGTTCATGAACAAGGCTTGTGTAGCGGCGTCGGCGCGTACCGGGGCCAACCGACGCTCTCGTTATAGGCTTCTTCAAGCTCAGTACGCAGCGCCTTAGCCGTCGCGTCGTAAGGACGCCTCTCTAGCCGGCCTAGGCGCGGCCCGATTTGCGCAACTTGGAAACCAGAATACGCCCCGGCTTGAGAATATGACCATTCAGGAGCGAACATGCTTCCTTTATTTTTCTTGGTGAGCTGAGCTCGAGCAATTTACGGTGTTCGCGCTGTGAGTCCGCAAAGTTATTCGTCACCTTGGCTTCGTGATAATGATACCGCTCGACGCTCCGCTGCAACGACAGAATCTCGGCGAGCAGTCGCGGTCGCTCCGCGGGTGCGGCGGCATCCCAGCTATAATCGTGCTTAGATGTGCGAATAAGTTGCGCCATTGTGCCTTCCGATCAGCGCGTCTGGCAGCGCCGGCGTCCAACTCTCTAAGTTACATTCCAGATGCTTTGTCTACGCCGCCGCGTTGACGCAATGTCTCAATGGAAAGCCTTGCCGCGCAGTATCAGCGCGGCGGCATTTTCGTTACGTCGGGGCGCTCGCGGACGCCCAGTGCGCTACAATAGAACTGATGAAGCCACTCGCGATTCTCGTTGCGGCGGATGTCGTGTCGGGGGCAGGAGACTATGATGCCTAAGATACCCACGCTACTTTTCATCTCTGGCGGGCTCTTCGGTGCGATCCTTCTGGCCGTAATAGTGGGCGACGCTGTAATAGCCTCCGGCGCCGTGAGGAATCAAGCTGCGTTCGAAACCCCTGCGAAGATCTTTTTCTTCACGTTGTTCGTCGCGTTCGGCTTCTCGTTGATGCCACTGATGGTTGCGTTGGTTCTCGGCGGTCTCGATCTGATCGGAAAGGGGCTGAACGTCCAACCGTTCAAGCCGCTTATCGCCCGGCCCGGATGGATCGTCTGGCCGATTTGGGTGCTCATGGCGGTCGGTTTAGTGGTAGCGCTGCCGGCCGCCATTCGTGCCGGTTTCTTCGGCAACGAGGAAGTATCGCCGGCTGGCCTAGCCGAGCGCACCGCAGCGCAAGCCATCGCGCAAACGCCGGCGCAAGGGACACTGGTCGCCGTGCCCGGTATGGCGGTCGGCCGCATGTTCTCCGATTCGTCGATTCGCGTGCAACGCGGTTCTAAATCGGAGCTCTTCAGCGGCGCCGAATATGGCGGCGCTGCGATCTTCGACTACCACATCGCAGGCAGCGCGATGACCTTTCCCCGGTGCCGCTACTACTACATCACGACCTATGCTAGCCGGCCCTCGCGGATCGCCACGATCAGCGTTGGCATCTCGTCGGAAAAGCTCAGCCGCGCGGCGCTTGACGCGGCCAATCACGACGTCCGGGCGAGGCTGATCGCTGACGGCTGGCATCGTTCCGGGCGGCTATGGGTACGTTCCGGGACCGCGCTCGATCTTCGCTCGCGGCGACTCGACGACCCGGTCGCGGGCGAGAATCGGGCGAATGCCGGCGAGTGGATAGCGTACGTTGAGCTTCGCGAAGTCAAAGCACTCGCCGAAAAAGCCAAGCTGTCAAGATGATCCCTCCCCGCCGGCAAAGAGCCTGCATGAATGCTCTCAACTAACGCAACCCGAGCATGGACAACCTTTCAGCCATTCTCGGTGTACTCCGCAAGCGGCTCGGCGTGAAACTCGCAACTCGACCATTGAAGGCGGCATAACGTTAGCCGGCGGTTCCCGGGAAAGCGGACGCCGGCGCAGAACCAAGCGCTCGATGTCTATCTCACGATACAGAGCGCCGCAAATGCTGCGCGCACTGCCGGTTGCATTCGCGATCTTTCTCGTCGCCCGAGCCTGCTGTCTTGCCGACGATGCTGCGACGCTCGACTCCTGGAAAGACTCCTTCCACGCCGTTTGGCAAACGGACCATTGTGAGTCGGAGTGGCAGAGTTGGAACAAGTATTGGGGGCAGGTGCACGCGTTCTATTTTGGTGCCCGCGGATACGCCGGCTGGTTCCCGGATAGTCAAAAGATCCTCGCGCACGTCACCGACCCAAGCACAAACGCTGCGGTCGCCGCCCAGCTTACGTCGCTTGGGCGTCGGATCGGTGGGGAATGGGCCAAACAGGACGATTGTCGCAAGGTGAGGACCAGCGATACTTGGATGGAGCGAGCCACTGAAGGCGGCAAACCCGCGTTGCTCGCTTGGCAAAACCAACTAGACAAAGCGGCTGCTGCTGACTCCGGCAACGGAGCCTCCATCGAGGCCGCCGTAAAATCGATTAATTCTCAGCTGGATACAATCGGGGTCGCGCCATTGACCGAATAGGCCCGCTGACCGCAGTCGATTCCCACGCGCTCCCGCCAAATGGACCACACGCAAGGCTCGGCCAGTGACTTGTAGAACTTTCCGCCTTTCGCAAGCCTCTTTGAAGGGAGGAGATTTATGACTTCCACACACGCCGAAATCGATAATATCGACCGCGTTAAAAAGGGATTCGAGGCATTCGCCGCATCTGATATGGCGACCCTGAGCGAACTCTTTGGTGCTGACGCCAGATGGCGCGGTGAGCCGACCGGGATACTTACGGGAAATTACGACGGCCGTGACGCGATCTTCGCGATGTTCGCGCAGATAGGCCAAGAAACGGGCGGCACGTTCCGCTCTATACCATCGACGATGGCAGCGTCCGGCGACAAAGTCTTCGTTCAATGCGACGTCACCGGCGATCGAAAAGGCCGCAAGCTGAAGGCGGGCGAGGTCCTAATCTTCACGCTGGCCGGTGGACGCGTCCGCGAAGTCCGCCTCTATCAGGAGGAGCCTGCCCAAAGCGCCGCATTCTGGGCCTAAAGTCCTCACAGTGGCGCCGCTCGACAGCTTCAGCGGCGCCCGAAGTTCTCGCTAACAGATATCGGCTACTTACGTTGATCGATTATGCGGAGCAGGTCGTCGCCGACGGCTTAGCGATTCCAGGTAATTACGATCGCTCCGTTCCCAGGCGGCGCTGCTCCGCGACGATCGACGACGTGCATCGCGCCGGGCTCGACGTACGAAGAGCCGCCGGCTCCTCCGCCGCCACCGCCGCTGTCCGAATAACAGTAACCGGCGCCACCGCCACCCCCGCCGCCGAAGTAGCCCCCTCCGGCGCCACCGCCCGCGGAATCGCAGAATCCGGAGCCGCCGGCGCCGCCGGTGCCGATCGATCCCGCTGCACCCTTGGCGCCACCGTCCCCGGCGGCACCGCCAGAGCCACCTGCGGTCTGCGAACCACCACGGCCGCCGGAACCGCTGTTATTTTCGCAACACCCGGCGCCGCCGCGTTGCCCAGTCTTTCTGCCGCCCCGACCTCCATCGCCGCCGGTCCCGCTGCCATAATAACCACCAAAAAGGCCCGCGCCGCCGCCGCCGGCTGCGACAATCACGCGATCAGCAAACTTAAGGCCGCGTTGCCGGACGTCCGAAGCGCCGCCCCCACCGGCCGCGGCCAAAGCCGCGCTGTTGTATGCGACTCCGCCGTTGCCGCCGCCGTTGTAACCGCCTGCGCCTCCGCCTGCTCCTGATCCGCCGACGTAGATTTCGAGCGTTTCACCAGGCGTCACCGAAATCTCAGCCCGGACCAGCCCGCCGGTTCCCGCGGTCGAGTCCGAATACGAGACTCCGCCGCTTGCGCCGCTGGCCGTGACTGCGATCTTCGTCACGGCGGTCGGTACCACGAACGTTTGCTTGTGCCCGGTGAAGTTGAAGGTTTGTTTGTGAGTCGACCTGAGAGCAGACTGCGACGTCGTGGGTGCGTACTGGTTGCCGACGCTATTCGAACACGCGCAAAGGCTCGTCGCACAAACCGCGACAACCAGACTCGGTCCGAGCGTCCACCGCGTTAGGGCGTCGATCGTTGGAGCCACGTCTACTTATAACCCATGCGCGTAGGTCTTGCAATGCTTCGCGTTGGCCGTTACCTGTGGTACCGGAAGAAGGGCCACGTAGTGGCTGCTCCACTAACAGCCGTCACCGTCTCGGAACGTCGTATTTGAAGAACGCTTTCCAGCGCTCGCATCGTAGACGTCACGAATCGCCGTGACGACGGCATCGGGCTCGTCGAAGACGATGTATTCCGAACTGTGGTCTGCATACACTTGTTTGGAGCTAGAGGACAGCTCCAACAAATGCCACTGCGCGAGGTTGGTCTCGTATTCGTAGCGCAGATGGGCGAGGCTGGGCGGACGGGGAGGGGTGAGCGAGCCGACGCCGTGATTGCCCGTCGAAATCACGATGACGGGACGCGACCCCAAGGATCGGCGGTGCGCTTTAAGATATGCCTCATCCCACGGCATCTGTTCCATCTCGGAAATGTACGCATCGTACATCGCCACCTTGGTTCGTGCGATATGCAGCAGCGCGGCATTTAGTTCTGGCGACCACGCCGCTTCTGGCAACCCGCGAAAGAACTGTTGCGCACACGTACTTACAGCAATTCCGTGGCGCCCGTTCAGCAGCGGGAGCGGCTTCCGGTCGGCGACGGCATCGCGGCATATGCGTAACTGCGCGATGAAGGCGGCCTCGCCGCGATGGTCGTTGGCTTGCATATCGGCGGGCTCGTAATCGACAGCATCACCGTCGACAAAGACGAGCCCCGCAACGTCTGAGGGATACCGATCGGCGAACGCGCGAACGTTGTTGGCGCCGAAGGCGTGTCCCACCAAAATGTAGGGTCCCCGGATGCGGGCATTGTGGAGCGCGTCGTGCAGTTCGTCGGCGATCCGCACCGTCGTGCGCGGCATCGGGCCGGCGTCGCTGAAACCCGCGCCCGCACGATCGTAGCTGCATGCGCGCGCAAACCGCGCCACTCGGGGCTGCACCACCGCCCATGCCGGCGCCCAGTCTTCCCAGCCCGAATCGAAGACGACTGCGGGTGAGCCGCTTCCCATGCAATACATATTCAAGCGCGCCCCACTCGCCGAAACGAGCAGCCCGGGACGGGCGTAGATTGTGTCTCCGGGAGCTGCGCACAAGGCGCTTTCTGACACGGCAATCAAGCAGGCGGTGAGGGCAAAAGCGCGCGCTTTCATGGTCGCATTTTCCGGCAGGTCCGCGCCGTCTGTCTTGAATAAAACGCACGTTATGGTTTACGGGCAAGTTTGGCCCAAACGACAGACCGCCAATGCGGGATCCTTTCTTGTCGAAGTGTTTTTCACGCCGCCTAATACGCGCGCATCATTTCACGTCCACGAGGAAGTAACGCTCGTCGTGCCGTTAAGCGGCCTGTTCGTGGAAAACACGTTGAAAACGAGCATACGGGGAGAACCAGGGGTCGCGATCGTCGAGACGCCCGAGAGCCCGCACGAAAATATTTATAGTCCTCTGGGCGGCACGAACTTGCGGCTACGCATGAGTACCGAACTCGAGAGACTCGTCTCATTCGAACCCCGCGCACAAGCGGGTCACGTACCCACCTATGAAATCGCGCGCGAGATGGCCGAACAGATGGGCGACCCAGATCCTCTGCGATTGGAGTGTGCGGGTCTCGAAATACTTGGCTTCGTTAACAATGGGCCAGAGTGGGTGCCGCGGGGCCGTCCCGCTTATTTGCGTGAAGTGGTTGCCGATCTACGCGCGAATTTCTACCCTGAGCGAGGAATCGCCGCGATTGCCCGCAATGCGAGCGTTTCACCAGTTCGCCTCGTACGCTCGTTCCGTAAAACCTATGGAATCAGCCTAGCGCGCTTCGTGCGCGTCTTACAGATGCAACGTGCGCTCAGTCTTCTACGCGACCCCGTACTTTCAATCAGCGCTGTTGCTACAGAGGCGGGCTTTAGCGATCAGAGTCATATGACGCGAGCATTCGCACACACGTACGGCCTGACGCCTGCCGTTTTACGCCGGCGGAGCCGTGAAAAGAGGTCGCAAAAATCAACGAATAGATTCGCGCAAATCGCCAGTGGTTGGGCAATCCGGCCGCTGCTCAACTAACGGCCCTCTGACGGATTCTGGCAGAACTCGCCCGGGATTTGAAGGGACTAACCGGGACTCGAAAACGCTAAAACCCGTTCGGGAAAGAATTATCGGGAATTCGACGGGAGCGGGCGGGACCCGTGTCATCCTGAGCTTGTCTAAGGACGCGGGTTCGAATCCCGTTGGCGCTACTAAGAATGGCCTGCATTTGCAGGCTTTTTTGCGACCAAATCACGGCCTAGCCGGCTCCTCTGCGGCTGAGCGACGCCACGCGAACGTTCCGAGCCGCCGATTCGTTCATGGAGCATGGAGCAAGGCAAGTGATAAGTTCAGATTTTAGTCGCAACGCGCTATTCAGCTGCGTGGTTGCGGTGCTCGCGGGCTGCGGCGGATTGCAGTTGCCGATCGGGGCGCCCGGCGCGGCGCAGCAAAGCGTGCGGCAGTCGTTACCGTTTCCCGCCGCGTCGCGCGCCGCGGCTGCAAGACCTCCCGCACGTAGACTTTCCTCAAACGGCGACCTGGTATATTTGACTACTGCTCGCGCTGTTATTATCGCGTCGTACCCTCAGGGCCAGATAGTCGGCTCAATCCCGTGGTACTCCCAAAGCAGCTACATTTGTTCTGATCCCAACGATGGAAATGTCTTCATTCCAGAGGGCGATACGATTTACGAGTACGCGCACGGGGGAACTTCTCCAATCGCGACCCTAAGCGGCCTCCCCGGTTACAGTGTTGCAGGGTGCTCCGTCGATCCGACCACCGGTAATCTGGCTGTAGCGACGACGTTGATCGACGGGTCGTTAGAGAAGGGGGCCGTTCTTGTCTATCCGGGAGCAAAAGGCACTCCGACATCATACACGGACAAGAAGCTACACTTGTTCGACTATCCTGCTTATGACGACGCGGGGAATTTATTCGTGACTTCCGATACAAGGGCGGGCGGATTTCGCATAGCGGAGCTACCTGTGGGAAAGGGCCAGTTTACGCACATCACACTCCCGGGTGACTTTATATTCCTAGATAAGATTCAGTGGTACGGAGGCTACCTCACCTTTGAACAGGACAACGTTTCAGGCGGCGGGAGCGTCATTGATCAGGTTCAGATTAGCGGTAGGACTGGAACCGTGGTAAATTCGGTCCCGCTCTTCCGGGCAACCAACAGGTATTTTTGGATTCAAGACGGGTCGGTAATCGGTCAGTACAGCATTGTAAAAGCACGTGGCAACCGAGCGATTGCGGTATGGCCCTACCCCTCTGGCGGCCACCCCACGACGCACTTCTACGGCGTGACGAAAGGACGGGAAGACTATCCCTGGGACTTAACCGTCAGCGTTAGCCCTAGCCGATAACGGCGAGCTAACATCGCAGCAACATCGCACTCTTCACTCGCCAGGTGCGGGATGGGCCGAAGGCCCCATCTGGATGGTTCTAAAGCACCAAGGCGCGCGCAGCTCGACGGATTTAAAGTAAGGAATCTGATAAGCTGGCGGCCGCACTGTCGGGCGCCCAAAGGAGCATTGGGATGCGAGCTGGGGGTCTTTTCGCAGCAATCGCCGTTTTGATATCGGTTCTGTGCGCGTGCAACGGGCACGCAACCGCAACGCCTGCGCTGCCCGTCAGTAACGCCGCGGTCCGGATGCCCGGGATGTTAGTGGATACCCCTGACGGCAAAACCGGCGAAAAAATCTACGTCGCGAATTCGGCTGCCAATAACATCGAAACGTACACGACGGCCGGTAAAGCCACGAAGCCGACGATCACCAAGAGCGTGAACGACCCCGGTATCATTGCGGTCAACTCAATCGGCAACATCTTCGTTCCGAACTACTACGACGACACCGTCACAACATACGAGTCGAATGGAAAGCGAACCAAACCGACGATCACCGTCGGCTTGAACGAACCGACGGGCGTAGCCGTCGACGCCAAGGGCAAGATCTACGTGTCTAATGCTTTCACGTCTAACGTGACTACGTATAAGCCAAACGGACAGCAGACGACGCCGACCATAGCGAACATCAATGGGCCGCGCGGAATCGCGGTCGACGCAAAGGGTAAAATTTACGTCGCGAATTTTGGAAGCGGCATGGTGACCACGTACACCGCGGACGGGAAGCCGACAAAGCCAACCATCACCGGCCTCGATGGACCCGGTGGCATCGCCGTCGACAAGAACGGAAAAATTTACGTCACCAACTACTACGGCAACACGCTCATGACTTTCACGGCTAGTGGAAAGCCGACGACTCCGAAGATCACCACCGGATTGGGTACGCCCTTCGGCGTGGCGGTCGACGCGGCTGGAAAGATTTACGTGATAAATCACAGTCCCCAAAAGCTCTTGACGTTCACGGCCAAAGGCGCGCCGACCACACCGACGATCACGACGTTGAGCGAACCGTGGGGCGTGGCCATCCACTAAGTCGCAGCGGGGACCAGTTTTCGGGATGGCGTGCTCACGCATTCGATCCGGAAAGCGGGTTCCACATTCACGTCATTGAGTGGCGTCCGTTTCTCTGATAGAGAGCGGCGGCCACTAGCTGGGGCCCACGGACATGCGGAGGAAAAAGCCCGAGCTTTCAAAACCTCGGATTTTCCTATCAAACCGTGGGAGGGACCACCTAATGGCTCGCCCAGACCGATCCAACGCCCTCGACCATGTCGTCGTAATCATGTTTGAGAATCGTTCCCATTGCTAGCAAAAGCTCAGTGGATTTCCTCTAGTTTGGTCGCGATGTAGATTCCGTCGCGCTCCCTCGATCCGCGCAAGGAAGCGGGGTCATTCTCAAGGCGATAATCGAACCATTCGTCTTCCGACTCAAAGCCGATCAGCACGCCCTTCGACGGCCCGCGCGCTGCAGGCGCGGGGTGAGAGAGCTTCCGGTTTGAAGCGCGTTTGTGCACTTTCAGTTGCCAGACGTCGATCCCCGGCGGTGGTACATTAGAACCCTATCGTGAACCTAGTACATCGACTCGGCGTTTTACCGTCAAGGGCGTGGGCGGGTTCAGGTGGCGATCTGTAGTGCGACCATTGAAAGAGGACGTATGTCAAATGCCAACATAGGAGCCGAAACAAATCCTCTCGATTTCGTGCCCGACGAAAATTCCTTTCGACACGCCGTATGGCCCACCGATATCGCTAGACCGAGCCCAGGCGATTATTGACGCAACGGTGGCAGAAGCGAAGAAGCGGAACTGGAAGATGAATGTAGCGGTGGTCGATTCCGGCGGCAACCTCGTCGCCTTTGCGCGAATGGACGGTGCGATGCTTGCCTCCATTCAGATTGCCGAGCATAAGGCTCGGGCGGCCGCGACCTTCCGGCGCGAGACCAAGGTCTTCGAGGACGGTGTCCAGCTTATGCAGCTCAACTATCTGCTCGCGTTCGATGGAATCATTGCCTCTCGAGGCGGCATCCCGCTGGTCGAACAGGGAGTGCTTATCGGTGCAATCGGATGTTCGGGAGGCACGGATTCGCAGGACGAGATCGTCAGCAAGGCGGGCGCGGCATTAGTGGGAAGCGTTAAGGACAACGGTTTCCGAGACAAACACATTGACAGGAGAATGCCATGACAGCAACAGCCCCAATTACGAAGCGACAGATTCGTCTGGCCCAACTGTCGCCCGCCTATTGGCGTGTCACGATCGACAACCCGCCGATCAACGTCATGGGCCCGGAAATGCTCCAGCAGTTCCAGGAAGTCATCGAGGCGCTCGAGGCCGATGAGCTTGTCAGGGTCGTGGTGTTCGACAGCGCCGTCGATGACTATTTCCTGAATCACTCCGATTTCACAGCCAAGCTTGAGGACCTAACCGCATTGCCGCCGGGTCCCACAGGTCTGCCGCCTTGGCCGGACTTTCTGGTGCGTCTGACACGATTGCCCGTTGCCTCCATTGCCCTCATCCGTGGCCGCGCGACCGGCAACGGCAGCGAGATCACGCTGTCTTGCGACATGAGTTTCGCCAGCCGCGAAAAGGCCATCTTATCGCAATGGGAAGTGGGCGTAGGGATGGTCGCCGGCGGCGGCCCCATGGCCCGGCTGCCCCAACTCATTGGCCGAAACCGGGCCCTCGAGGTGCTACTGAGTTCGGAAGATATCAGGGCAGACCAGGCCGAGGCGTACGGCTACGTTAATCGCGCCTTGCCCGACGCCGAGCTAGACGCCTTCGTAGAGGCGCTCGCGACTCGGATCGCCGGATTCGACAAGTGGGCGATTGCCAACACTAAACGCCTCGTCAACACCAGCCTGCCGCCGGACGTCGAGCTCGGTGCCGGGTGGGATGCGTGCATCGCTTCGCTCGGGCGATCCGCCGCCCAGGATGGGATCAAAGCGCTGATGGCGCGCGGCTTCCACAAGCCCGGGGATGTTGAAAATCGGCTCGGATACTACCTAGGCCAAATCGTCCGCTAGGCTAGCGCCCGATGAAGAAGGCTCTTATCCTCATTGCTGCACTTGCGTGCGCGACTGCAAACGCGCGCCCGACTGAGATGCCGCAATGCGATGGGCGGCGAAAAATCGTTCGCGCCACTCATGCCTGCATTCGCGAAAGCCGTCGCGGTAAATGTTCAAACGAGCGTGATTCCGGATTCCGGTCATTGGCTGATGGATGAGAACCCCGCCGCGACGATCGCGGCTCCGAGTGCATTCCTCGCAGAACGATAAACCTCGTGTCGAAAGTTACGCAGTCGTAACGATCTGCGCTAGTGACGTCTTGTCAAATGGTGCAAGACCGTCGAAGTCTGTTGACAGACTGACGGTGCGCCATTGCTCGTCTACACGCTGGCGCTCGGTGTTTGCGGCAGATGCGACCGCCACGGCGTCCGAACCCAACAGCAGCCGAACCGCTGGATTCGGCTCCGCGGCCGTCGCCTCCCAGGACCACGTGTAGCAGTTTTGCGATTGCGCACTCTGTTCTCCGCGATCGCAACGGACGAGCGTGGCAGGTCGTCGATGCTGCCGATGGAAGAAACCGACTCCATGACGCCTACGGCTACACCATAGCGTGTTCGGACGGCGCGAACGAAACGAACCGCTAGGGACGCTGCGCGACGCCGTCGAGGTCGTCGCAATCGTGGCTGCGGGACTCTGGGCGCTGTACGTTTTCGCCTACGAGCAACGACTCAAACCCGCGAGCGAGCCGCCGTCGCTGCGGCTGACCGGGTCGTTGTACAAACTCGGTACCCATAACGGGCTGGTTCAGCTCGCCGTCAAGGCAACTATCTACAACAATGGCAGCACCGCTGCGACGCTGATTGCGACGGGATTTACCGCCCACGGTCTCCGCTACGCGCCGAACAGGACGCCCGCACTGGATCGCTCAGTCGAGGGGCTGACGGTGTATCAGCGGGACGCTCACGTGGAAACGCGCACGCTGATTTACCGAACCGTCGAGATGACGCGTCTTGCCTCGCCGAAGTACTCGAGCAGCTTTACGCTACAACCCGGCCAAGCACTTCCGTACTCCGCGATTTTCGCGATCAAAGCAGGAGAGTTCGACGCAGTCGCGCTCTACGGCAGCATCGCATACTCGAAGCGCGACGTCGTCGGCGCCTTTCCGATGAAAGCGGAGCTTACGCCGACGAACGTGGTCTACTTCACTGGTACCAACGCAAACTCCGACTATACCTCCTCGGAGTTCACGCTCGACCAAATCTCGCTCTGGTAAGTCGCTTCGAGCGGCGTGAGAATCTCTATTGCTTGAGTTCTTGTAGCGTGTTCGTTTTCGTATCGGTATAGAACAACACCGTATCGCTATCGCTCGTACCGGACGCAACGAGCCCGAAGACGTGACCAGTCGCGCTCTTGTCGATTGTTTTGGTGGCAAGTACCTTTCCCGCCGGCGTCAGCTCCACTAGCTTGTTTCCACCTTTGGTATTCGCAACGATGAGGTTTCCGTTCGGTAAAAGAGCTGAAGCTACGGGCGCATTGAGCGGAGAACCACTATAGACAAGCGTCGCGCACGTGTCTTGCGGGTGAGCGCATTTAAATTTCTTTCCACCGGGTTGCACGACGATCTCGTCCTTCTGAAGTAGGTTGCTGGCGGTCGAAACGGCGACGACCGTGTTATCGACGCCATCCACGATATACAGCGTGTCGTTGCAAAGACTTCCGGTTCTTTGGCTATTGTATTGTATTCCGGATGGACCCAAGACGCTCCAGCCGGAGCCCTTATTAACCCCGAAACCGCTGATAACGTCGGTCGCTGTCGTTTTGCCGCCACTAACAGAAATGAACTCAAACTTGACAATCGAGCCGGTCTTGGAATCTGAAGCGTAGATGTCCTCAGGCGCGTAAGGTAGACCGCAGAATGCATCGGCGTCGGCGAACGGTACGTCAATGTGCGAACCGAAACTCTTCTTGAGCGAACCGGCTTGGTCAAACTGCGCGACGAGACCGCTGAGCATCCCCGTGCCGTAGACTGTATTTGTCTCAGTGACTGCACTGCCATCGCACCCTTCCACCTTGGTGCTTTGCGTAAAGGTCACCGGCTTGGAGTGCGGCGTTGGATTGAGTACTTCGATCGTGGTACCTTTCCCAGCAGTGCCCGCAGAGTCTTCGAAGTTGCAAACGAGCAGCTGTCCTTTCTTGAGCCCGAAGGTCGATCGGACCAGCGAGATTGCGCGCGGACCCATGTCGCCATTCTTACCGTCGACCGTCGAGCCGATTTCAACGTCCTTCGTAAGTTTTTTCAAAATCGAGGTCGTGTCGTTTGGAACGATAAAACCCGTGCCTGGCGCAGAGACTCGCGACATGCTCCCCGCGACTCCGGTTGGAACCGTGGTGTTTCCCCCACACGCCGAAGTTGCAAAAAGCGTTCCCGCGATCAGCACAAGCACGCGATTGTTGAAAGTTGGCATTCTAAACCTCGCTCCAGACGCAGTGTGACGAAGTCGGTTTCGGAGTGCTTCTTTCGGCGCCTGCAAGAGGTCGTAGGTCTAGTGGCGGAGCGAGCGCGCGCTCGCGATAAGCTTGATCGGGGGTAAGACCAAGCGTGAGTTCGCTTCCCGCGTTGAAGTAGTAGCGATCCTTGCGTCTGGTGACGCGTGCAAGGTCGGCGGCACTAGCCTGATAAAAGAAGCTCTCCTGATCATTCGGTGAGCCGGAGCTTCGCCGACTGCGACCCTACGGGCAGCTTCGACCCGTCGGTCGGCGCGGTCTCGGTCGAGAAGATAACCTGCAATCGTTTCTACTTAGAAGGGGAGTAACGTAAGGAATATGACTGGTTTAGTGAAATACGCCGGTGCTCTTGTTGCACTTGCGATATGCTCGGCGTGCGCCGGCGGCTCAGCGGTCGCACCGTCAAATGCTGCGCCCAATCTCCAATATATAGGTCGGACGGCCTTTGTGAACGGCAGACCGGTAACAGCAGCGCGCCCGAATCTGAGCGTAGTCCCCCGTTACGCGACGATCGTTCCTGACCGGCGCCGGGGACACAAGAAATTCGAGTACATCATCAACTTTTACGGCTCCTTCGCCGGCATCTTCGACTATCCGAAGAGCGATCAACAGTGGGGTACGATCAATGACGTCGGCGGCCAAGGCTGCACGAATGTCCTCTTCGGCTATGGGAAGAAAAAATTCTGGATCGTCGCGGCCTATAACCAGATCACGGAGTACCGGGTCCCCCAGAAGCCGATCAAGACGCTCGCTGTTTCCGACGGTAGTATGCCGTCGAGCTGCGCCATGAATACGAACGGCGACCTTGCAGTCGGGATCTTGTTTGGGCCGTCTACGGGCGACATCCTCATCTACCCGAACGCGAGCGGCTCGGGCACCTTCATCCACACACCGTTGGCCAGAGAGTACTTCGACGGCTACGACGACAAGGGAAATCTCTTCTTCGACGGCTTTACCCCCGGCTCTGCCTTCCAGCTCGACGAGCTTCCGAAGGGCAGCAACACGGTCAAAACGATCACGACGAGCAACGTCGTGGAGTTCCCCGGCTCCGTCCAGTGGGACGGCACGTACATGACCGTCTTCGATCAGCTGGCGAACAAGATGTATCAGTACACGATCAGCGGAACGAATGCGACGTTGAAGGGCACCGTATCGTTCTCGGGTTCCAGCGACTGCGCGCAGACCTGGATCGCGACGGGCGTTGTCTATTGCGGGGACGCGGGTAACGACAACGGCGAGGTCTTCAACTACCCGGCTGGCGGTTCACCGATTGCAGTCTTTACGGGGAATTTCGACGAACCGCTCGGCACGGTGGCAGCAAAGAGATAAGCTGCGTTTCTTCTACGACGAGGAGTCACGGCCGAAGAGCACCGGTCTATTCAAAATATGCCGGTGCTCCCGTCTTGCTCGACGGTGGGTGCTCGTTGGTACCGGCTGCAAGAAGAGCGTCGCCGCGTTCCACGACGATACCGCTTGGGTGCCGCTCGCGTAACGCGTTGATGCCATCTTGCCGAACCTCGGCGTAAGTTTCCGGCGGCAACGCGTTGAGCAGGGTAACAAGCGGTCCCGCAGTGCGCGCCATCATATCCCACCACTCTTCGGATGGAAGTTCTGCGAAGGATGGGACGTTCAGCGCCCTCACCTCGATATTCGTGTAGCCGGCAGCTCGCAATACATCGGCGAGTATTGTTGGACTTGAAAGCGCGAAAATGCCTGGATCTTCAGGGTTTGAAATCGGAACCGGTGCGTGGCGCGCGACTATATCAAGTACAAAACCAATTAGCGGTAAAGACGCCCACGTGCTCACTGCGATGCGTCCGCCCGATCGCAGTGCGCCGCGCCATGCGCATGCCGCCGCTCGTGGATCTGGCATGTACATCAAACCGAAGCGACAGGTAACAGCATCGAAGAGATCTGATGCGGTGTTGGTCGAGAGCTCACTATCCATTGTTCGGAATTCGACGTTCGTAATGCCGAAATCGCGAGCAAGGGCGGTAGCACCGTCAATCATGTCGGGCGTGATATCGAGTCCGACTACACGACCGCGCGGGCCGACAACCTTCGCAATCGCGAACGCGGGGTCGCCGCTTCCGCATGCCACGTCCAGCACGGAGTTACCCGCGGCGATGCCTGCCAGTTCGATAAGCTGCTGCGTTACCGGCGACGTTTCGGAAAGATCTTCTTCGGCGGCGGCCCAGCCTTTAGCCGCAGCGCTCCACTCTTCACGCTGGCGCGCTCGTACGTCATCCATACCCATTGTTTCGTCGATTCGTCCGCAATCGTCTCTCGCCGCATCTTAACAGGTTATCGAGGTCACTTGGGGTTCGGGCAAAAAGTTCACGGGGCGAAAGAGTCGAAACACCGTTGCTGTCCGGCGTGTATCTATGGCGAGCTGCGTGCTCGGGAGGTAAGGAATGTCGACTGCATCCTTGACGGCCGTTTCCCCGGCGGCCGCTCCGGCTCCGATGGTTCCGGTACTACGGCTTTACGTGATGCGCGCCGCGTACCTGGTGATCGCGATCGGCATGGGCGTCCAGGTATGGCCGGGGATATTCCAGCACGGCGATCTCGAGCTCGCTCACGGCGTGACGCGATCGATGCTAGGAGCGCTGACGCTGCTCTGCCTGCTCGGCGCGCGTTATCCGGTTGCCATGCTGCCGATGCTCCTTTTTGAGTTTGCCTGGAAGAGCATCTGGCTGCTTTCATTTGCGCTGCCGCTCTGGCTCGGCCACCGCGTCGACGCGGACACGTGGGACAGCGTTGTCGCGTGCGGCTTCGGAGTGGTCCTTTGCCTCATCGCGATTCCGTGGGTCTACACGTTTAAGGAATACGTGCTCAAAGCGGGCGACCGCTGGAGATAGGGCGCCTGCTAACGCGGGCAAGAAGATCGGGAACCTCGAGCCGCTCGCACATGGCGGGAAATCCGGCAGTCGGCCCGCGCCACTCCAATTCGTTAACGTCCGCAAAGAGTTTCGCATCGGTTCGAAGGGTTGCTAGCACCTTGAATAACAGGGCGAGACGGTGCTGCTCACCGAGCACTTGCGACGGGAATAGGTCGATAGCGCCATAACGCGTGAGCAGAGCTGCCGCGCCCTTCGGCCCAATGCCCCTGATGCCGGGATAGCCATCGGCTGCATCTCCAACGAGTGCAAGATAGTCGGGTATCAGTTCGGGATTTACCCCAAACTTAGCTCGGACGCCGTCAGCGTCCCGGACGACCTTGCTCCTTCGGTCGATTTGCACGATGCGATCCTCGCGCACGCATTGCGAGAGATCTTTATCCGGAGTCCAAATGCAAACTTTCTGTACCCGAGAATCGCGCGAGGCGATTGTGGCCGCCGAGGCCAGCGCATCATCGGCCTCCAGCTCGATCATCGCCCAAACCGGAATCCCCATAGCACGCAGCGCATCCTCGAGCGGCTCGAACTGCGCGAAAAGCGCGGGATCGATTCCATCTCCCGTTTTGTAGCCGCTCCAAAGCCCGTTGCGGAAGGACTCGATAACGTGATCGGTGGCGACGCCTAAGTGCGTGGCACCCTCGCCGATCATTTGCAGCACGGTATTGAGCACTCCGACAACCGCCCCGAATCGTCGCTCCTTCCCATCGGTGACGCGACGCAGTCCATAGAAATGACGGAAGAGCTCGTAGGTTCCGTCGACCAGATGAACGATCACGTTGGCACTATCGCCCTGGCGCGGCGTCGTAGATGCCTCGTTCATCCCGATGTGTTCGCCGCACGCAGTCGTCGTCATCCCGGACACTTCGCTCCAGCAACGACTGCGCCCGCGTCGATTCTTAACCGCTGGAGGTCATGAACCACGATGCACGAATCCGCCCGTTTCGAGTGAATGACGCGTGAAAGCATCTGTACTTACCGCGTACGGTGGTCCGGAAGTGATGAAATATCAAGACATGCCGGATCCCAAGCTAGGCGCGGGCGACGTCCTCGTCAAGGTGGCCGGCATCGGCATCAACCCGGAAGACATGCTCGAGCGCAACGGCAACTTGAAGGATCGGTGGCCGTTGCAATTTCCAGCGATCATCGGCCTGGACGTGTCGGGAACGGTGGTCGCGACGGGCGAGGGCGTCACCGACCTCAAGATCGGCGAGCGCGTCTGTGCGTGGTCGTACCACACCTACGCTGAACTGGTCGCCGACAAAGCGACTCTTTTCGCCAAGGTACCGGAGACGATGGACCTGGTCGAGGCGGCCGCGATTCCGCTTGTGGGAGTGACGGGCAGCCAATTGATCTCGGTCGCAGGCAGGTTGCAGTCGGGCCAGACGGTGCTGGTCGCCGGCGCGGCGGGCGCCGTCGGTCGCTGCGCCGTCTACATGGCGAAGATATCGGGCGCGCGGGTGACCGCGGGTGTGCGGCGTTTTCAGCTCGACCAGGCGGACAGCATCGGCGCGCACGAAACGATTGCTCTCGACGACCCGGCCGCCTTCGCGGCGATTCCGCAAGTCGACATCGTGGCGAACACGCTCCGCGGAGAAGCGGCGACCGATTTGCTCGCGAAGGTCAAGGATGGCGGGACGTTTGCATCGGTGACTGGAGAGCCCGATGGCATCGAGGGCTACCCGAAGGTGCGCGTCGTATCGTTCCGCTCAAAGCAAGACCGAGCGGGCATCGCCTTCATCGCGGACGCGGTAAACTCTGGCAAGATGACGATCCCGATCGGCCGCCGCGACGAGCTTAAGAACGCGGGCGCTGCGCAGTCCGCGTTCACGAAGGGCGGTATCGGGAAGGTGCTGCTCGTCCCGTGAGTAGGCTGACTGAGCTTGTCGAAGGACACCGGTTCGAAACACGGCCCTAGGCGAGGATCATCCGAGCGGCTCTGCCCGCGACTATAAAGGTTGGGGCATTGGTGGGGCCGGTGACGATGCGGGGCATTACAGAAGAATCGGCAACGCGCAGGCCCTCAACGCCGCGAACGCGCAACTGCGGATCGACGACGGCCATTTCGTCAACGCCGATTTTGCAAGCGCCGACCGCGTGACCGAAACTCGTCGCGCCTAATCGTGCCAAGTCCTCGATGTCCCGAGCTGAAGCCTTTGGTCCGGGAATCAGCTCTGAATCGCGCACATCGTCAAAGGCCGCTTGTCGCCCGAGTTCGCGAGCGAGTTCGATCGTTACTTGATCCTGAAAGTTCTGACCAACCCCAGGCAAGTTCTCAATGACGTCGATGCCGAGCCGGCGTAAAGCAGTCGCTTCTCCAACTTCGTGTGGCCTAGATATCTCAAACGACCGACATACGAAATCGCGCTCTAAGCCCGGTTCATAACGCCGGCCCCGACGTCCCATCGGACCAGCGAGCGACGGGAACGAAGAACAACGCCCACGGCTGGGGCCAGATAAGATGATTGCTATCGTACACGACCGGAGAGTCTTTTCGATCCGCGCCCCAGCTCTCTCCGCTGTTTGCCCCTAACGATTTCGGAGTGTAAATCATGATGTGCGGGTACCACGCCTTGACGTGATCGTCAATGTATTGATTCTTCGACATCATATAGCCTAGCGAACCATTTTCTGGGGCCGGCAGCTGCTTACCGGCAATCGCCGCATTCATGCGCTCGTGTATCTTCGCTTCGGTCGCACCGGCCAGTGCCAGATTCGTCGAGAAGATGGTGTAGGGCAGCACGGTGCGCGAGGCCGGCGCGTTATAGCACACCGGCGGGAGCGCCTTCGGGTTCCAGAAGTTGTCGTCGTCGAAGGCTTTGGTCCACGAGCGTTCCACCAAGCACGTGAAGCCGTTCGTACCTTCTACGGCGGTTTCGTATCCGCGCGGGGTCAACACCAGGATAGTCGCTTGGCTCGAGATCGCTTTAGGCGCAGCGCTGCGTGCCAGATCGATTTCCGCTTGGCGGTCCATTAGGTATTGGCTGAGGGGGGCCATTTTCGGGTAGGAGGCTGCGCCGGCAGAGCACAGCGATGAGGACGGGGGATATATAGAAAGCCTTCACAGCATGGTCTCCTGCTGGACGTAGCAACGATTGAAGTATCGTTGACGTGACGCGCCACGCGCCGGCGCGTACGCGGCGCCTGAGGTGTTCTACGCCAAGAGCGTCAGCGGTACGGCTTAGGAACGGGCGGGCGGTGGCGATGGCGTCGTGAAGATTTCAGGATCGATCGTCTTGGGAAAAGCAAAAATCGTACCGGGTGTCAACTCGCCGGGATCTGAGCAGCATCCCGGACGCACGGCGTCCAGGCATAAACCAAGCATCGTCTGGCGTCTGACAATCAGGCTGACCGGCGTCATGCCGGTCGTGTGGCGGACGATCCTCGTGCGCCCGGACACGAAGCTAGCGATGCTGCACCGCTACCTGCAAGCCGCGATGGGCTGGCGCGACTGCCATCTCTTTGCCTTCACGATCAACGGCAAAGAATACGCCATCCCCAACCGCGACCGGGACGTCAATCGGAAAATCTATGACACGCGTCGCTATACGCTTGCGCGGCTCTTCCCAACGCTTCGCGCGCAGTTTCACTATGTGTACGATTTCGGCGATTGGTGGGAACACGTCCTAGAGATCGAGGACGAAGAAGAGGCGCTGTATCGCAAGCAGTATCCGATCTGCGTCGCCGGCGCCGAGCCGTGCCCACCGGAAGACTCGGGCGGCCCGCCCGGCTATCGAGAACTACTCACAGCACTCAGGGATCCCACGCACCCTGAGCACGAGAACTGGAGTGCGTGGGCCAAGGCGCGATTCTATCCGCGCAACTTCGATCCGCAGGACGCAACCTGGATGATGCGCGACATGCAACGCGGCTACATCTAACCCGTTCCCAGCCAAACGCCTATGACTTGCGCTTGCGGCAGGCTGCCGGTTTCACCGTCGAGACAAAGGGACTAGCGCGAATTTTCCGGGCGATCGCGGCGTCGCGCGGCGTGGCGACGCCGGCCTGGAAGGACCCTTCAGGCTTCCAAAGAACCGCCCCCTTCTGTCGCTCGGTTATACGAGCCGGCGTTCAGTTTTATTTCAAAGCCTCTTAGCTGACAGAATCGGAGAAGCCAAATACGATGCGAAAGCAGTCAATCCTGACGAGCGCGGCGACGGCAGCCGTCGCGGTCGCGCTCCTGTCCGCGTGCTCCAGCGGCGTCTCGCAGGGCACCGGTGCCGGTCTGCCCTCGACCGGTGTAAGCCAAAGCCGTGGAAACTTTGATCCCGCCCGCTCGGGTGTCGCACCGAAGTTCCTGGGAATGATCGGTCGCGCGCACGCGGCCAAGCGCGGCGTCAGCCCGGCCTTTACCAACCACGTTGTGTACGTCGATGACTTCGGCACCAACGTCGCCGAGGTGATCAAGTACAACCATTGGACGACGAACGAAGGGACGATCAGCACCGGCACCAACGGCCCCGACGGAAACTGGGTCGACAAGCCGGTCGCGGGAGTCCGTCACTTCTACGTTGCAAACTACGCGAATCCGAACATCACGGAGTACGATACGGCCGGGAATTTGGTCTTCACGTACAGCGCCGGCATTGCCGACCCGGTCGACGTAACGACGGATAAACTTGGCAACGTCTACGAAGCCGACTTCAACTTTACCGTGAGCGGCGGCGGATACGTCAACGAGTACCGGCAGCAGAGCAACATCGTGTTGGCTTCCTGCTCACCCGGCGGTAACGTCGAGGGCGTCGCGGTCGACAAGCACGGCAACGTTTTCGTCGATTATAACAACACGAGCGGCAGCGCTAACATCATCGAGTATGCCCATGGACTACTCGCTTCGGGTTGTGTCGGCGCGGTGCTGCCGATCACGCTCGGCTTCGCCGGCGGCATGGTCTTCGACAGGCAGGGCGACCTCGTCGTCTGCGACCAGATTGGAACGGGAGGCGGAGCCGTGGTCGACATCATCGCTCCACCGTACACCGCCGTCACCGGAACGCTTGGATCCGGCTGGCTCGATCCGTTCCACGTGACCGTTGACATGGCGGGAACGCGGGCCTACGTGACCGATCTCAGCGCGGCCGACGTTTCAGTGCTCAACTATCCGAGCGGCTCGCCCATAGCGACAATCACCTCGGCCAGCGGTCTCTTAACCCCGACGAGTGCGGTCGACGAGCACAACTTGGTTGTGGACAACCAGGGCCCCTAGATCGCGAGTAGGCTCGCTGATAACGAGAGGCGGCGCGCTGGCGCCGCCTCTATTAATTTGTTTACTCTAAGGTGGGACTCAGGCTTATACGATACAGCAAGAAGCACATGACCACTCTGCGCTTCGACGGCATAACTAAGCGTTATGGAGTTCGAACTGTAGTGGACGATGTCTCGCTTTCCGTCGGCAGCGCGGGCATCGTTGCGCTAGCTGGAGTAAACGGCAGCGGAAAGAGCACGCTGTACCGGATCGCGGCCGGCTTCGTCCGGCAGGAAGCCGGGCGCGTCTTCATCGAGCGCGCGTCGGGAACACTCGACCTTTCAGCGCTGGCTCCCTCGGAGCGGGTCAACCGTGGCCTCCGATATGTCCCGCAGGATCGACGCGTCCTTTGTGATCTTTCCACGGTCGAGAACTTACGGCTGGCGGCAAACGATTGCGACGACGTCTTCGAAGTCGTCGCGGAACTCCGGTTGGGAGGGCTTCTTCAAAAGCGGCCAAACCAAATGACGGCAGCAGAGCGCGGCTTGCTGCTCTTGACGATCGTGTGCGCCGCGCGCCCGGCCTTCGTCATTGTCGACGAGCCGTTTGCCGGGCTCGACCGTTTGCAGCGCTGGCATTGTATAGCCATCCTTCGACACCTCAGCGAGAGCGGTATGGGCGTTTTGCTCACCGACCACGACGGTCGGGCCTTGCTCGATGTCGCAACCACCGTTCATATCATCGAGCAAGGCCGCATCGTCTATTCAGACGACGCGAGGGCCACAGCCTTATCGCCGGTAGCAAAGCGGCTTTATTTCCGAGCGCATGGCTAGCCCGCTGGCGCGCTATGTCACGCTGACGTACACGAAGTATTTCGTCGTGCTTCTCGTGCCGTTCGCTCTCGTCGCGCTCCCTGTAGAGATGAACCTCCAAATTGGCTACGTCATGATCTTGCCGCTCGCTGCGGTAGATGTTATGGCTTTTGCGGGCGCGCTACTGTTGCTCTCTGCCAGAGGAGAACTCGAAACGTTGCAGGCGTATGGCGTTCCGGAACGCTTGGTCGGGAACCCGCTCGCCTTTGCGACGTGCGCTCCGTTGGCGGCGTTCTTGGCCGCGACCATTCCACTGTCCAGCAACGTCGGGAGCGCGCTACTGTTTGGGGCGATTGGACTAATCGCGACAATCTCCATCCCGCTCGTCGTCGTTCGCCGATGTTGGAGACGATCCTAAGATCCGTTTTACTGCTTCATGAACGTCAGTTCAGGCTTGGCCGACTTTAGGCATGAGTCGATCGGGAACGTCACGCGTTTCAACCCAAGCGGTGAAATTGCCGATGAGACGGGCGAGTGACTCCGGGCGCTCGTTCGTCGTCAGGTGACCGCCCGGCAAGTGTACGATCGTGAGTCCTCGTTTGCCCAGGCGCTGTTCCGCAAGCGTTATCTGGCGATGCTCGAACGGATCTTCGTCGCTACCGCCGACGACGAACGGAATCTGGCCGCTGTAGGCGTCGAAGATGCGCCCGAAATCGAGGCGGTTTCCCTGCGCCCGGTGCTCGTCGACGAAACGTGCGGCGCGATACAGGTAAAAGAGTCCGTCGTTTCGCTTGAGCGCGGCGTAGAGATCGCGCGCTTCCTCTTTCCACGCGTTGGGATACTTCGAACGGTAGCTTTTCGACCACATGACGGCGGCGATAGGTTTGAACGTAGCGAACGGACCTTTGGAGAGGAACGCGATGCCGTCGAGGCGCTTGAGTACGGGCGTGGTGAACCACGGGTGCGTGTGCCCGTCGACGAAAAGGCCGCCGTTGAAGATGAATACACCGTCAATTTTGGGTGCGCTGATCGGGCGTTCGAGAACTCGGGCTAAGTGTTCGAGGACGACGAGCGACGAAAAGTCCAACGCTACCGCGATCGTAGATGACACGCCGAGATGGCGCCAAATGGCTTCCACGAGAGCGGTCCGTTCCACGGTTGAGTACGGATAATCGCGCGGCTTATCGGAGTCGCCCATCCCGATGTACTCGACGAAGATTTTCGGCGTCGCGCCTGCGTCGGGCAGGTGCGGCAGCACTTTGCCCCAGCCGATCGATCCGTCGGGATAGCCGGGCAAGAACGTAACCGCATGCGTTGGGTCGCCGTCGACGCGAACCCATACTTTCAACGGAGATGCTGGATCGATGGTGCGCGAGCGCGGATCGTAGCCGAGGCGCCGACCGGACGCGAACCACGATTCCGTAAACGGCGTTTTGGCTTCGTCTTGCACGATGGTTTCCTTAAATCGCAGCGTGGGCTGCTTGGCGCGCGGGTGCTTGAGCGAGCCGGTAGGCGACCGTGAGGTGGATTAAGAGATAGATCGGCACCAGAATCGTCGGAACGATAACCGACGGCAGCTGCGTCATCGCGGTCAGGCCCGGCTCGCCGAAGAAGACGCGGAACGGCACGCCGTTTTGCGAAAGCGCGCCCAGCGTGAGCGCCGTGAACAAGTCGAGTGCGCCGAATGCATTCCACCAGGCGACGGACGATTTGTTGAACGAACCGCGTGCGATCGAAAGGGCGAGCGGAATCGCAAGCAAACCGGTTATGGTGTCGCCGAGACCGGCAACCGGCGCGAACGGTGCCGCCAGCTCATGCGTGAAGTACCTTAGCACAAAGAACACGCCGAGGACGCGCAGCACGTTGAGGCCGACGAGCGCCTGCAACGGAATCGAGAGCATCGCGCGGTGGAACTGCGGGGAGAAAACCCAAGCGATCGCGAGCGCTACGGCGGCGACGGCGAAGATCGCCGGCGGCTGAATCACGATTCCCGGCGTGCCGGGCGTAAAGTGCCCCGTTGCGGCACCGGCAACGATCAGGGCGGTCCAGACCAAGATGCCGGCGATGGCCCAACGGCGAGCGCTCCACGAAACATCGGCTTGGGTCGTGAGAACCGTGGCGATGATCGCGAGCGCGGCTCCCAGGACGATGGCGTTAATGAGTTCTAGCATGGTTCCTAAACTATATGATACTCATCATATAGTGTCAAGGGGCTTGCTTTTTGATATGATGAGCATCATGCCGTGGACAAAAGAACATAAAAGGGAAACCCGCGAGCGAATCGTGCAAGCGGCTGCCGACGCGTTTCGAGAGCGGGGAATCGACGGTGTCGGTGTTGCGGACATCATGAAGCGAGCGGGCCTGACTCACGGCGGCTTCTACGCGCACTTCAAGTCGAAAGACGACCTGGTGAAGGCGGCCTTCGGGCAGATGTCACTTGAGATCGCCGATACGGTAGGGGCGACCGACTATCTCGCCGAGCTCCACATGCTGCATCCGGAGCGCGGCTGCCCGCTGCCGACGGTCGGCACCGAGCTGGTGCGAAGTGGGGCGAAGATGCGGCGTAGCGTCGCCGGCGAGATCCGCGCGCGCCTCGCGCGTCTCGTGGAGCGCTTGGGAAGACGGCGGGATAAGGAAACTGACGCCGCAGGAGCATTCGCATGCATGGTCGGCGGCATGGTTATCGCGCGTGCCCTTCCCGAAAATGAAGGCAGGAAGTTTCTCGAGCGCTGCCGCGCTTTTCTAGGCGGCGCGATCGGCGAAGAGATCCTCTAGACATTCGACGTCATTGCCGGTTGAGACGCTGGATTTCGACCGGCTCGCGCGCTTCCAAAGCGAGTTGCGCCGGGAGATGCAGACGGGCGACGCCGATGTATTTGTCCGCCATCCCGTAGTAAATGTCGAGCGTGCCGTCGCCGCGGTCGTCGACGCCGGTCGGAAAAACGACGTTGTCGACGGTTCCGAGCGTCTCCTCCGCGACTTCGGGTATCAAGATGGGTGTCGAGGAGCGGTACTCCATCAGCTGCTCGCCCTCGCGGTGAACCACAAGAACTCCAGCCACGTACTCGACGCGATTACGTTCCGACGTTGTGCGAGCGAGGGTGCCGCTGACGCCATGGTAAATCATAAGAAAGCCGAGCGGCGTTCTCACGGGTGGTGTGCCGACGCCGATACGCAGACTTTCCCACGATTGCTCGGGATCGATCAAAAGCGCGTGCTTGCGCATCACGCAAAGATTGCGAACGTCGTGTAAAGCCCATTCGAGTTCGCATCCGGAGACCCAGATGCTGGGAAGCGGATCGCGGATACCTTTGGGTGCGGCCTGCGGACCGTCGTAGAAGGGACGGTGCAGCATTCCGAGCACAGTCGATCCATCTTGTAACGGGATCGCATGTGGAAAGAACGCCGCATCCTTGTTATGATAATTGTTGAAAATGACACCATATTTTGCTTCAACGTCGGGTTGAAAGGTGACGAGTCCCAACCGCTCCCACTCGAGCAAATCTTCAGAAATGGCGAGTGCGATTCGCGGGCCTTTAGGACCCCACGCGACGTAAGTCATGACGTAGAGACCCAGCGGTTCGAGGAACGTTACGCGCGGATCTTCACAGCCTCCGGTCCGCTCCTGCGGGCGCAGCTCGTACGGCTCCTCCGGCTCGAGAGCGTAACCGAGCCGCTCGACGCCGACGGGATCTCCCTTACCGTCGAAGATTACGCGGGCGATTCCGACGCGCGAATAATTGTTCTTGCCAACTAGGCGCGGGAAGAGATAGAGTTCGCCGTCGGGTCCGCGCGCGGCGCCGGGATTGAGGACACCTTCGACTTCGTCTTCACGCGACGGATCGGAGCGCATGACGATTCCGAGGCGCTCGACTTTAAAAGGAGACTCGTCCGATCGATTCATCTGTTGCTGCTCCGATTCTCCTTTAGTTTACGGTAGGCCAGCAGCAAAGTCCGCCTCGCGAGCTACGCTCCGGGGCCGATGCGCGTGAGCGCCGCAACGAAGATCGGCTGCCACGAGGTGCCCCCATTGTCCGAAACGTCAATCTCGAAATGGTGCGCGTCAGTGCGAATATTCGACCACACCCCGCGCTGGAGCACCCGCTTACCGCCGTACCTATCCTGGCCGAAGAGTTCGCCGCGGCCGTGCGAGAACGTGCCGATCATCGGTGGACCGAACGTCCCGTCGCTCGAGTCGGCGTAGGTTTGACTCCATTCGTGCGTTTGGGAATCGTAGAGATAGAGCGTCAAGCCCGCGAATCCACCGGCACCGTCGACGGAAATCTCTTCCAGTAGCCCACGGCCGTTCCAAACCTTCCTCAGAGTTACCGTGCCGGTCTGTTGTCCCCACGTGTCGCTCGAACCGCGACGATATTTGATGTGGGTTCGCCACGTGCCGTAGTTGAAATCAAAATCGTGCGAGAGCGCGGCAGTGCCCGCTCCTTCGGACGCGGCGCTGGAGCTCGTGCGCTCGAGATGCGCGCGGAAGTTTGGCTCCCACGTTCGGCCGCCGTCGCTCGAGAAGGCTTGTTCGAAGGCGTACGACGACGGCGCGATGTCGAAAAACGTTTGACGCACGAGCACGGTTCTGCCGTTAAATTGCTCGACGTCGTGGAAGACGCCGCGACCGTTTGCAAACCTCCCGAAGGCGGGTTGCCCGAGCGCGCCCGTGGCACCGTACGCTTGATTTTCGATCCACTGCCGCGATTTCGGGTCGAACGTGCGAACGTCGAGCAGCTCGATATGGCTCGGTCCGTCGGCCTCCACTTCTTCGACGTTCGCCGCACCGCCGAGCAACGGGCGCACCGTCACGACGCCATGGTATGCGACCCACTGCGTCGAGCCCGATAAGGGATGCAGAAGTCGCCGGATGTGAGTCTTCCAGGTTCCGAAGTTCCAATCGAAATCGTGGCTGATTCCGGTCGAGGTCGGGCCGTCTGCGGCGGGCAAGTGCACCAGCAACGCGAGAACGAGGGCAATGATAAGGGCAGTCGGTTTGAGCATGCCCCTACTTTAAGGCAGGAGTGGCTCCGTGTAACGTGCCACCTCAGCGGAATATGAGGGAGCCGCTTTCGCTCGAGCCACTCTTTCCCGATCGCCGGTCCGGCGAGCAACTCTGCGTGCAGTTGACGCGCCGGTTGCGTTCGGCGATCGAGAGCGGCGCGTTTCCCATCGGTACCCGGCTGCTCGGAACTCGACAACTCGCAAAACGCCTCGGACTCGGGCGCAATACGGTGGCACTGGCTTTCGAACAGTTGACTGCCGAAGGCTATCTGGCAACGCGGACGGGCTCGGGAACGGTCGTCGCCGCCGCGGGACGCGCGTCCGCTCCCGCGCGTCCATCGGTAAAGCACGTGCAGCCGGAGCCGGCGCGGCGCGCGGCAGCGTTGCGCGCGCGCTTCACGAGCTCCGCCGGTGCCGGCCCCCTTCGGCCCGGTATGCCCGATCTCGCTACGTTTCCGCACGCCGCCTGGGAGCGTTGCGCGCGCAAAGCCCTGGATGCATACCGCGGCGATCTCGGGTACGGCCGTGCGTCGGGATTACCCGCGCTGCAGGATGGCATCGCTTTGCACGTGCGTCAATTCCGCGGCGTGACCGCACACGCCAAGCAGATCGTCGTCGTAGAAGGCGCGCAAGCGGCGTTACATCTCGTCGCTTCCGTCCTCACCCATGCCGGGGATCGCGTCGTCGTCGAAGATCCGTGCTACGCCCTCGCACGCGCAGCCTTCGAGACTCACGATCTGTCGCTCGTTCCGGTTCCGGTCGACGCCGATGGTTTGTGCGTTGACGCGATTCCATGCGCTGCGCGTCTGGCCTACGTGACGCCCACGCATCAGTATCCGCTCGGCGGCGCGCTCCCGGTCGCGCGGCGCACCGTCCTGTTACATTGGGCCGTCCAATGCGGTGGCTACATCGTTGAAGACGATTACGATAGCGAGTTCACCTCGAAAGCGCAGCCGTTACCGCCGCTCCAATGTCTCGATCGGGAAGAACGCGTGGTGTACGTCGGCAGCTTCAGCAAAACGTTGGCGCCGGGTATTCGCGTGGGATACATCGTCGCACCGCCGCACCTGGTCGATGCCTTTACGGTCGCGCGCGCCGTCGCCGGGCTCGGCATCGGCATCCATCTACAAGCGACGCTCGCGGACTTCGTCGCCCACGGGCACTTCGCACGGCATATCCGCCGCACGAACGCGGTATACGATCGCCGCCGCACGATTCTCCTGGACGCTCTGCAACCGGCGCTGCGCGCCGGATTCCGCCTCGGTCCCTCGCTCACCGGGCTTCACGTCGCGCTGTCGGCCAAACCCGGTTTCGACGACGTCGCCGTAGCCTCTACCGTTTACGGCCAACGGCTCGTGGCATTGTCGGCGCTCTGCATTCGCCGGCGCGATTGTCGCGGTTTTCTCCTCGGTTTTACGAACGGGAGCGACGAGCAGATCGCTGCGGCCGCCGGAGACGTCATAAAGGCGATCGCCATCGGCGCCAAGAGCCAGTGACTCAATCGAAACCAGAAATCTCGTGCAATGAGAAACTAGCGAACATAACCCGATCGTTTGGATCACGTCCGCCAACCTGCTCTATTTAATTTCCTATTCGGTACGAGACATTCTCTGGCTTCGCATCCTGACCGTGGTCGCCGCGCCCTTAATGGAGTGAGTCTGACTTCCCACGCACCCAAGGCTCGTCTGCCGGCGACCTTTTGGCGCCTACCCTGGAACTCCGACTCACTCCCAGCTACCCGCACCGTCTGCTACGGTTGGTGTCGGAACAAGCCTCCGTACCAACATTGCTCCAGCGCGCCAGGACCGCCGCCAAACACTTGAGCGAAGCCGTCGCCGCAAGGCGGGTAGGCAAAGCTCATCCACTCTTGAGAAAGCAGAACGCAACATGGACAACTACCCAGCGATCGTCGTTGACAACGACGCCAGGGCCTACGACGGCCTACACTCCCTCTGGAATCTCGACGCAAGCGGCGACATTACCGTGCATGGCGCAGCAGTCATCCATCGCGACAGCTACGGTTACGTCGACGTGGCCACAAAGGATACCGATCCGGGCGCCCGCACGGCGATCGGTGCGCTGCTCGGCGCGCTGGGAGCACCGTAGTTTTCACCGCCGAGTGAACCTTTAATTTGTCGCCGTTCGGGCCGTCGCTCGGTACTAGACGGCGACCTCTTTGTCCAGCACGAAGACCTTCACCGTGTCCCGCAACACCCCGTCGCTCTCCATCGCTTTGGCTGTCTCGGGCGAGGAGATGGCCGAGTTGGCCTTCGCCAAATCGCTGGTCTCAAAGCAGGCGACAACGTAGTCGTCTTCGCCCATCCCGTAACTCACCGGCTTCGAAATTCCGTACGCCGTTTTGAAGAGATCGCCATGAGTGCGGAAACCCGCTTCCCACTTTGCCTGATCTTTGCACTTCGCAATAACCAGAATCTTTGCCATTTTCTTATATCCTTTCAGTTGGAAGTTTAGTCAACCTCAGCCGCTTAAATTACGCCGGAACTCAGCTAGCGACAAACGACGCGCTGTTAAGCCCGGTATTCATCGGGAGCGCATACATGCGCTGAAGGTCTCCGCTTCACCTCCAAGCAGTCGCCTGACGGCGCTTGCGGCTACTCATGGATTCGTTCGGTCAGAACGCGTCCTGCAGCCTTTTGTTGACCTTTTGTGCCATGCAAATGCATTGACGTCGCCGGTAGGATGCCGCACCGCTTAAAATTTCAAAACACCTGCTCGCCATCGATCAATTTGATTCTTGCAACCTTACTCAGTCTTTTAGGTTCACCGGCAACAGGAAAAGAAACTCAATTGAAAGTTGAACAGTTTATGATGGATCTAACCAAGACCACGCCGCGTAGCTCCGGCGAAATGATGCTCGGCATCGTGCAGCTTGCCCGCGCGACCGATAAAGCAAAGGCGTCAGCGCATGATACCCTTGGGGAATACAAGTACGATTGCCCGATGGACCAAGGTCTCTTCGAGTACCTTGACATGGACCCGATGGCATTCCTTAACGTCGTGAAGGACGCAAAGAACGACTCCGAGATCGAAGCGTACGCCCGGACGTTCGTAACAAGAAAAGATCCTCGAAATATCGAGGCCTTCAACAAAAAATTCCTCTCCGCGGTCCCGACCGGAGAATCGTTGAAGCACTTTGAGGAACTCCGTAGCAAGATCGCTCCGAGCCGGACTGATGTCGTGTCTTGGTCGGACCTGCTCGATCTAGAAGAAGGTCGGACGGTTCCCCATCGCGGGATGGTTCACGCGTAGCACGAGTCAGCCGCAGAGTTACCTATGAGAGGGGAGCACGATCGTGCTCCCCTCTTTTTATGCAACCGCCGCACGATGTTCTCCGGCTCCTCGTGATGCCCCAATCGCTAGCTCCCGGAAGGTAAGCGATACGAACCACGCAGAGCGCTCTTTGGCAAGCCGACATCCGCCTTGGGAAGGATGTCCAAGAAGTTGGTTCGCGCCACCCTCTTTGCGGTCGCGGGCTTGAGGGCGTCGAGGATTACATAGTAGCGCGTCATTGTCGAGACGTAGCTCGTCGTGGACGCGATGACGTCGGAGCCGATCATGAAGCGGTCTGGGAACTGCTCCACGAGTTCCAGCCAGTCACCTCTGGGTTGGCCATTCAGTACGAGGTGGTCGTCATAGACCACCCACGAAAGGTCGACGTAAAGCTTCTTATGTGCCGTCAGTAGCCGGCGCAGCTCATGGACGTGCGTGGGAACGACCAGCCGGCGACTGACACCGGCGTGGCACCAGACGAACTTCGTTTGTGGATGCTTGCGGAGCGCCTCCGTGATTTCAGTTAGATAGATCGGATTTTGCGTCTCCCATATGGACGTGACGTCGCTATGCACTGAAACCGGCATGTCGAGGTCGGCCGCTAGCTCGTAAACTGGGTCGAGCGCGACGTGGTTCGCGCGGCCGGGCTCTCCGTACATAAGAGCCGTGAGCTCACCGTGCCGCGCGAAGACCTCCCCAATGCCGTGCCAGAAATTCGGGAACAGCGCGAGCATCCTCTTGACGTGGTCGACCGCATTGCGGTCGGTCGGATCGAAGCCGCAAATGAACGGGTGAAACCGTTGGCGCTCGCCCTCGGGCAGTGACATGACCTGCTCGTAGACGAGGACGTCCGTAGCCGAATATGGGTACAGTCGTGAGTCGTCGTCGAGGTAATACTTCGGCTCGACCGGATCCCAGGACGACCACTTCTTGCAGACGGACATGCCGCTCACCATCGCGTGATCGACACCGGCCTCGTTCATCGCCTCGACAGCAGCCGGCAAGCCGTCGGAAGTCTGAATGAAGTCGAAGAGATGAAAGTGCGCGTCAGCCATCAGGTGACGCGGCGCGATCGATGATGCCATGTCAGAAGCGTCCTCTTAGGTGCGCCGGTACTAGGCCGGTTCACACGCCAAACGCGAAAGCGGTTGCGGAGGCAACGAACACCATTGCGGTTCCTTCTCGGCGCATTGGCGGAATCCGTCAGGCGATGTCGACTTCGTAATCCACGCACCGGCAGACGCCGACCTTCAGATCTCAAGCGGCGCGGGCGTGATCACAGTCAACGGTTTCCGCTCAAACGTTAAGGCCGGGACGGGGGCGGGAGAGATTGACGTGCGGATGGCCGCAGTCGCTGGCGTTCAGCAGATCGCACTACGGGCTTTGACCGGGCAGATCACGCTGCGCATCTCACAGAGCAGCAGCGCAACGGTTGATTCCCGGGCGATAATAGGCTCGAGCACTAACGAGTTCGAGGCGTCAAAGATCGGCAGTGGTGCCGCAACGATCTCGATGCACGTAATAACCGGCGAGGTAGACCTTACATCCGGCGGCTGAGCATCGAGGCATAAACGACCCTCCTGGTCTCGGAGCTTTGCTGAAACGGCTCCGCTCATGGTGGCGTGGCGCCATGTGGGGACCGAGCGCTGCTGCGTAGCGCAACGCCAAGTGTGCAACCCGTCTGTGCGGTTGTACGTGGTGCGCGCCCCGGAGCCCGCGATACGTTGTGCGAGGGAGTAGCAGGGCAGAAACGACCTGCGCTCCGTTTCGAAAAGGAGGAAAGCATGATTCATCGTTCTTACGGTCATTCCGCGATAACAACGATTTTAGTCGCCTTTTGCCTTGCGGGTTGCGCCGGTACCGCTACTTCGACAGGGGGTGCGCCGCAGATTGGCCGCGCGCTCGACTGGAACCAACAGAACCAGAGCCGCGCGACCGCGAGTACCATCTACGTCGCCAATTTTGCATCCCAAGTCATAACGGGCTATCCAGCTACGGCAAATGGGAATGTCGCGCCCACAATTGCCATTAGCGGGTCAAACACTCTCGTCCACGATCCGGCAGGCGTCGCCGTTGACACTAAGAACCGCCTTTACGTTTCGGACGGCGGAAGCGAGAATATTCACCTCTTGTGCCGGCACGCCAACATAGCTATCTTCGCAAATGGCGCCAACGGTAACGTTCCACCTTCTCGGCGCATCCGTGGAAGAAATACCGGACTGGACGGCTGCCCCGGGGGGATCGCTCTCGATACGAATGATAACATCTACGTGGTTACGGGCGCGGGCCCTGGTTTAACAGGTCATGTGTTGGTTTTTGGTGCGCGCGCTGCCGGCAATGCTGCGCCAATCCGTGATATTAGTGGGTCCAACACGGGGTTAAACCAGCCATTCGGAATCGCCGTAGACGCAAACGGTGAGATCTGCGTAGCAAATGACTCCGAGTTTGCCTCTACCGAAAGCATTACCGTTTACGCGGCTGGTGCAAACGGCAACGTTGCGCCGATCCGCACTATCGCAGGCGCTAATACCGCTTTGTTCGACCCTACCAGTGTAGCGGTCGATTCCCAAGGCGATGCATACGTAAGTAATATTGGAAGCTACAATTATTCGATTCCGCCGAGCGTAACGGTCTATGCTGCGAACGCGAACGGAAACGCGGCACCAATTAGGACGATCGCGGGTTCCAACACCAGCCTTGGGCTGCCTTGGGGGCTAACGCTAGACGCCGCCGCGAACATTTATGTCTCAAACGCCACCGATCCGAGCGCAAGCGTAACGGTCTATCCGGCGGGCTCAAGCGGCAATGTTTCACCCGTAAGCACGATCACTGGCTCGCAAACCGGACTCGACTATCCTCGGGGCATCGCTGTTCACTAAGACCACAAGAAGAGCGGTCGCTTAGCAACGGAAGTGCCGGGCGACAGGAGCCGTCGCTTCCAGGCCGAACCAAGCTGGCGGTCGGAGGGATGCGCGCCTTTCCTCTCCGTCATTTTTGCGTTAATAGCTCGCAGTGCTTTGTGCTTTGCAACTGCAGAAAAGGATCGCACCATGCGCATGTCACCCGCCACCTATGCGATCGGGTCTACGATCGTGATTTTGTTACTTACGAGCTGCGGTGGATCTACGACGCTTTCTACGCCAACCGCCAGTGAGGCAAGTCAATCACGAACGATCAAGCACCTAACCAGTTCGTGCCCTTGTCTTTACGTCGCTGATCTCAATGCCCCACAGGGCGGCGCCGTCACCGTCTACCCATCGAGCGCGAACGGGAACGTGAAGCCGATCCAACAGATCGCGGGATACAATACCGGAATCTTCGACCCGCGCGGCGTTGCAGTGGATGGAACTGGCAAGATCTACGTCGTGGAGGAAGGCGGCGGAGGCCCCGGCACCATTAACGTGTATGCGCCCGGCGCTACGGGTAACGTCGCTCCGATACAGAGCATCAGCGGCTCTAATACGTTAATGGAAGGGTCCGACGGGATTGCCATCAACCCGGTCAACGGCGACATCTACGTAACAAACGAGCCGATACCACCTAGCGGTAATGGCAGCATCCTCATCTTCCCCAATAATGCGAACGGAAACGTTGCCCCGAGCGGTATAATCGCAGGTTCAAACACCGGACTTTACAACAACTTGGCAGTAGCGTTGGACGGAAGTGGAAACATCTATGCTACGAATTATATTTCGAGCGCATCAAGGAACTCCATCACTGTCTATGCCGCGGGAAGCACCGGGAACGTTTCCCCGATGCGGACCATTAAGGGCGGCCTTACGAAGTTGACCGGGCCCGAAGGGCTGGCCCTGGATTCTAACTCGAACGTTTACGTCGCTAATTTTCCTAGGAGCGTTACTGTCTATGCCTCCGGCGCAAACGGCAATGTCGCCCCTATCCAGTTGATTAAAGGCAGCGCGACTAAGTTAAAATATACCTCGGGCGTGGCTGTCGATAGCTCCAGCAATATCTACGCTTCAAACGGCGCTGGCTACGGCGGGGTTAGTAGGAGCTTCATAACGGTCTATGCCTCCGGCGCAAATGGCAATGTTTCCTATATCCAACGGATCAAGGGAACCAAGACGGGACTCGGCGGCCCCGACGGAATCACAATCATAGCTGCACGTGTCAGCGCTGGGCGGCGTCGTTCTGAAGCGGCGAGAGATGCTTTGGTTCGTAGAGGCCGAGCTTGTCGCCGGCGGGGAGTTCGAGCGTCGTCACCAAACCCCAGCCGCGGTCAACGACCGGTGTCGTTTTGATTCGCTTTTTCTCCAGCTGCTGTATCGTCGCGTCGATGTTGTCGCAAATCAGCCACAGTTCGTGTTCGGGGTCGTCTTCAGTCTCATGGACGGCGAGCTCCGTCGGCGGTGCGGCGAAGAAGAGCCGCCCGTTGCCGGCGTCGACGTACTGCAGGTCGAGCACGTCCTTGAGAAAATCGTACATCTCCTTGGAGTGCTTCGTGTAGAAGATCGCGTGGATGCCGCTGATCACTCTGTCCCTCCCTCGAAGAACTATGCGCGCTTCGCTCAGGACGACAGTACTACGGCGCTTCGCGGAGCTCCGCTTGGAATTGCCCCGAGCGCTGGCGTTTGGCCCGTGAGTAGAGTTGCGTTAGCACGCCTGGCTTTGCCCCCCGGATGGCAACGGCGCCCAACATCGGCGGAACTCCGCATTACCCCAGCGTATCGTGGTGTCATGAGTCGGCCACCCGGTCGGGACGCGGTCCTATTCGGACGCGAGCGCGAGCTTCGGGTCATTGAGGAACTGCTCGATAGCGTAAACGATGGCGGTAGCGCTTTGCTCGTTCGAGGCGAGGCCGGAGTTGGGAAAACGGCTGCTTTAGAGGCCGCAAAGTTGCGAGCGGCTTCGCGAGGAATGTCGTTGCTGGCCGCGACCGGCGTACCGTCCGAAACGAACTTGCCGTTCGCGGGTCTCTACGAACTCCTGCGACCGATAGTCGAGCGAACCGAGCGATTACCAGGCCCGCAACAAGACGCACTCCGTGCAGCGTTTGGGCTTGCAGATGTTCCTGCCGCGGAACTCTTTCTAGTTGCGCTCGGCGCACTCGACCTTCTGAGCGACTTCGCATCCGAGCACGCGCTATTGTTGGTTGTTGACGATGCGCAATGGCTAGATCGGTCGACCATCAACGTTCTTGTGTTTATTGCGCGCCGTTTGCAGTCTGAGCCGATCGTGCTGCTTGTCGCGAGCCGCGATCTTCCCGAAACGCTTTTTGCCGACATCGTTCCGGAGCTGCGAGTCGAAGGTCTCGACGAGACTGCATCGCGCGAGCTACTCCAGGCGCACAGCCCGAATCTTTCGGGCCAAATTCGCGATCGCGTACTTCGTGAATCGGCCGGCAATCCTTTAGCGCTTGTGGAGCTGCCAAAGGCTATCGCACTCGAAGCATCGAGCAGCGGATTGTTTCCGGCACATCTGCCGCTCACGACCCGGCTAGAACGCGCCTTCGCTTCTCGCATTTTGGAACTGCCGCTCAAGACGCGAGAAGTGTTGCTGATCGCTGCGACCGATGAAGGATCGAACCTCGCCGAGATCTTGAGCGCCGCGAAAGTTTTCGGCGGCGAGGAGCTATCCCTCGAGGTGCTAGCGCCCGCGGTCATGGCGAGATTGATTCACGATGATACGGTTAGCGTGCAATTCCGGCATCCGCTCGTTCGGTCTGCCGTGAGCGGCACATCTAACATCGTCGAACGTGCCGCTGTGCACGCTGCACTTGCAACTGCGCTAAAGGACGATCCCGAGCGTAGCGTTTGGCATCGAGCAGCGGCTACCGTCGGACCCGACGAAAGGGTAGCGCAGGCTCTCGAATCGGCAGGTACCCGCGCCTTGCAGCGCGGTGATGTGCGTGTCGCGATTCAGGCTCTAGAGCGCGCTGCGGAACTCAGCGCCGATACAACGCGGCAAGCGCGGTGCCTATTGAAGGCATCGGAACTGGCGTTCGAAATAGGCTGGAACGGCCTTGTCGTAAGCCTTCTTCAAAAAGCGGAAGTGCTGGAGCTCTCGCAGCGCGATCGCGTCTGGTCGGCATGGTTCCGCGAGGCGGCGCAGCGGAGCATTTCTGGCGCCGAGGCTCTAAAAAAGATCGCAGACAGCATCAAGACCGACGATGACGTCGACGTTGCGCTGGACCTGCTCTCGGGTCCCGCGACAAAGGGCTGGTGGGCCGAGCCCGACGAGGAAGTCTGCCGGCACGTCATCGGAGCTGTTGAGCGCGTGCGAGCTTCCTCCGGAGACGACCCGCGATTCGTCCTCATCGTCGCCATGACCGATCCGATCGATCGTGGAGCGTTCGTAATCGAGCGACTGCGTCGCTTCGCGGCGAACCTTCGCGATGATGCGCGGACCGCACACTTATTGGGCCTGGCTGCAGTTCAAATCGGTGATTTCGATTTGGCTGAACGCTTTCTAAGCAGTGCGATCGCCGGCTTAAGGAGCGACGGCAGACTGGCACTGTTGGCGCACATGTTAGTTCTGCGGGCCTGGAGCGCAATTTTTTGTGGCAATCGCAACGTAGCTATCGCGGATGCGGAGGAGGGCAGGCGCCTCGCGCAAGAGACGGAGCAGCCGACGTACGTTTCTCTTGCGCAAGCTGCCGCGGCCATGTCTGCGGCGTTGCGCGGCGATTATGAATCTGCCGAGGCGCTTGCAGACGATGCGGAGCGAATCGCTCAGCCTCTCGGCTTTCTGCTCGCCGAAGTACAAATTGCAAGGGGCATGAATGCGCTTGGGGCGGGCCGCTACGATGACGCGTACCGGCACCTTCGCCGGATGTTCGACCCGCTGGATAGCGCCTACCATCCCATGCGCCACTGTTACTCGATCGGCGATCTCGCCGAAGCAGCGGCGCAAAGCGGACACCGCGACGACGCCCTCGCGTTGCTCGCAGAGATGGAGGCACTTGCACTTCGCACGCCGTCGCCGCAGTTTCAACTCGCCATGCTCCACGCGCGCGCCATTCTCGCGGACGTTATGGAGGCGCCCCAGCTCTTCGAAGCGGCGCTCGCGGCCGCAGCCGGACATTCGTCTTTCACGATGGCGCGGCTGCGATTGGCTTTTGGCGCGTGGCTTCGCCGGGCCCGGCGTGTGAAAGAGGCGCGTCCACTGTTGCAGGCTGCGATGGAAGCTTTTGACGCGTTGGGCGCCTTGCCGTGGAGCGAACGAGCGCGCCAAGAACTCCGGGCAGCCGGTGCCTCGATTGAGCGGCGGGTCCCCGAGCGCCAAGAAGAACTGACGCCCCAAGAGTTACAGATCGCACTAATGGCCGCGGAAGGGTTAACAAACCGCGAAATCGGCCAAAAGCTGTATTTGTCGCATCGAACCGTCAGCTCGCACCTCTATCGAATCTATCCAAAGCTCGATATCACGTCGCGGTTTCAGTTGCGCGATGCGCTGGCAAGCGAGAGGCGGGACCGTTAGATGCAGTCATGTGACTGATGCCGGAGCCTCGCGCCGGCTCCTACCATGCGCCTATGGATATGTCGCCTGAAGCCCTTGGTTCTCAATCCGAGTTTGCGTCGTTTCTGAAAACGCGTCGGCGGAGCATCCCGCCTGAGAGCATGACGCTTGGACCGTGGGAACGTCTGCCTGTCCGGCGTGGACGGCACGTAACTCAGGAAGAAATCGCCGAAGCCATAGGCATAAGTCGTAATTGGTATCGCCGTCTCGAGAGCGGCGAGGCGCCTCGCGCATCGGCAAAACTGTTGGACCGCATCGCTAAGGCCCTTCAGTTCACACCCGAAGAACGAATGGACCTTTTTGTGTTGGGAATTCCCGAGCTCGCACAGATGCGGGCAATCTAATCTGAAGTCGCTAGGCCACTTCGAAGATCACGTCGAGTTCGACCGGCGCATTAAAAGGGAGGCTTGCGACGCCGTAAACTAATCGGACCGGATTCTTCTCGCCGCCGAACACATCGCGGAACAACTCGGAAACCGCATCGGCGATCTTCGGATGTTCGACTTGATCTCCGGCGGTCGCGAGCATAACGCCGAGGCGCACGACGCGCTTAACGCGATTTAGCGACCCGAGATGCTCCTTAGCCGTTACCAGGGCGTTCAGCGCGGCGAGACGCGTTGCGGCTCGGCCCTGCGTCGTGTCGAACTCGGCGCCGACCCGTCCGCGGTATTTTACATCGCGACCGAGCACGGGCAATGCACCGGTTAAAAAGAGGAGATTTCCCACCTGCACCGTTTCGACGTACTCGCCAAAGGGTGTCACCGGCGGAGGAAGCTCTAGACCCAGTGAAATCAGCCGCTCGTCGGCATCGTTTGAACTTGCCATGCTGGCAGCATAGCATTCGGCATCGCGCGTGTCAGGAACTTAAAAGTGCGCAGACAAGCTTTATCGCACCGTCGGTTCGCGTCTGCACACTATTTGTGGCCGGACAACGGACGCGCGTCGTGCTAGGCTCCATGGAAGTAAGGAGATGCCTCAATGAACGAAAAACCAACCATCGTAATCGTGCACGGTGCTTTCGCCGACGCTTCCAGTTGGAACGGAGTCATCGAACGTCTGCACGAGCAAGAGTATGACGTCATCGCTCCGCCCAATCCGCTACGCGGCGTAAGCTCCGATTCCGCTTATATTGCGAGCTTTATCAATCAGATCGACGGTCCCGTTCTACTGGTCGCTCATTCATATGGGGGGGCCGTGACGAGTAATGCCGCCGCCAAAGCCTCAAACGTCGTCGGCCTGGTGTACGTCGCAGCGCTGATTCCCGAGGAAGGCGAGCGCCTCGCCGACGTGCATTCAAAGGACAGCATTCTCAATCCGGTGCTTGTCGAACGCCAGTATCCAACTGGCTCGACCGGACAGACGGCACCCGAGTACACGATCGATCCAGCTCACTTCCGGATGGCGTTCGCCGCCGACGTGCCCGAAGAGCGCGCTAGGCTAATGGCCGCCGAGCAGCGTCCCATTGCGGGCAACGCATTTGCCGATACTTCCGGGCCGGTCGCCTGGAAATCGCTGCCTTCCTGGGCAATAATCGCGACCGAAGACTTGGGTGCCGGCACCGACATCGTTCGCTCGATGGCGCAGCGGGCTCGTGCGAAGGTCACCGAACTGCGGGGTTCACACGCAATCATGATCTCGCAGCCACAGGCCGTGACCGACGTGATCTTGGAGGCAGCAAACTTCGTCTCCCGGCGGGCCGTTCAGACCGTCTAGTGGATAACAGAGTTGTGATCGTAACCGGCACCTCTCAAGGCATTGGCGCCGGCCTGGTGCGGGGGTTTAGAGACCGGAATTATAGTGTAGTTGCCACCTCGCGATCGATTAAGCCGATGAGCGATCCAGGCATCGTGACCATCGCCGGCGATATTTCGAGCCCCGATGTCGGAGAACGAGTCGTCGGCGAAGCCGTTAAGCAGTTTGGCAGGGTAGACTCGCTTGTAAACAACGCCGGCATATTCATCGGTAAGCCATTTTACGGACTACACGCAAGCCGATTTCGCAAACGCGATTGGCACCAACCTTGGCGGCTTCTTTTCGCGTTACGCAGGCGGCGATAGCTCAGATGGCGCGTCAAGGGTCGGGTCACGTCGTCAACATTACAGCCAGCTTGGTCGATCATCCAAACTCGCAGATTCCGGCCTTCCTCGCCTCGCTGACGAAGGGTGGTCTTAACTATGCGACAAGGGCTCTCGCGATCGAATATGCTTCGCGCGGCATTCGCGTGAACGCGGTCGCGCCGGGACATGTCAAGACACCGATGCACCCAGCCGAGACCCACGAGGCACTTGCGAAATTTCATCCTCTCGGCCGGATGGCTGAGGTTAGCGATATCGTCGCGGCGGTGCTCTTCCTCGAGTCCGCGGGGTTGGTGACCGGGGAAATTCTGCACGTCGACGGCGGCCAAAGCGTCGGTCAGTGAGGACCCTTTGCTAATGCGACAACAGCTGCCTGTTTTGGCACCAAGGTTACGGCGCGTAGCCCAGAGGGGCCTAGCGTTTGCGCGGCGTTCTGTTACAATAGCGTTCATCACTCACACTACAGGAGACACTGCGATGAGTTTCATCACTACCGACGACGGCACGGAGATTTACTACAAAGACTGGGGATCTGGTCAACCGATCGTTTTCAGCCATGGGTGGCCGCTATCGGCAGATGACTGGGACACGCAAATGATGTTCTTTCTCAATCACGGCTATCGCGTCATAGCGCACGACCGCCGCGGCCACGGGCGGTCAACGCAAACAACCGATGGCCACGATATGGATCACTATGCCGACGATCTCGCGACCGTAACCGCGCATCTCGATCTGAAGAACGCCGTTCACATCGGCCATTCGACCGGAGGCGGTGAGGTAGTCCGTTACCTTGCGCGACATGGCGAGAATCGCGTGTCGAAGGCGGTACTGATCAGCGCGGTGCCGCCGCTCATGGTCAAGACGGCGGCCAACCCCGGCGGTCTCCCCAAGGAAGTGTTCGATGGATTCCAAGCTCAGGTCGCGGCACATCGCGCGGAGTTCTATCGCGATTTGGCGGCCGGGCCTTTCTACGGCTTCAACCGGCCCGGCGTCAAAGCATCGGAGGCGATCGTCCAGAACTGGTGGCGCCAAGGCATGATGGGCGGCGCGAAGGCGCAGTATGACGGCATCGTCGCCTTCTCTCAAACCGATTTCACCGACGATCTCAAGAAGATCACGGTACCGGTGCTGGTAATGCACGGCGACGACGATCAGATCGTTCCCTATGCCGATGCCGGACCGTTGTCGGCAAAGCTGCTGAAGAATGGGACGTTGAAAACCTACAAGGGTTTTCCGCACGGTATGCCCACGACGCAAGCCGACACGATCAATGCCGACCTGCTGAAATTTATCAGCTCCACCTCGGCTAACGCAACCTAGCGCATTTAAGTCTGCACACTATTAGTGGCCAGACAATGGACGCGGGGCGTGGTAAGTTTGGAAAATGAAAAGAAGCTTCTTCATCGCGGCAGCCGCTAGCGCAATTCCTATTAGTCGGCCTTTACTAGCTAGAGCCGAAGATCTAACGAAACGGGTGCGGATTGAAACGAATGTGGAAGCGTCTGGCTCGCGCAAGCCGATGTTTGTGTGGGATTGCGGAAGTGCCATCGTATGGCTCAACATCGCGAGCGGCATTTACTATTACAAGGGCGATCGTTGGTACGCGTGCACGAAGCGTGGCGCTTACACTTGCGAAAGGGAAGCAATTAACGCCGGGAATCGCGCAAGCCGTACTTTGTAGCGAAGGAGAAGATGATTTATGTCTCACCACTACTCGGGCCCAAACCTCGCGTTTCCCAATGGGGACGCCCGCTTAAACTGCACCGACCTGTATGTGTTCCCGAAACCTGGGGATAGTAGCAAAACGATCCTGCTATGGAACTCTCACCCGTCCGTCGGCGTGAACCCAGCAGGGCCCACAACTGCCGATCCGTTCGCGACCACCGCGTTGTATGAGGTGATGATCGACACAAATGGTGACGTAATTGCCGACATCGCCTATAGCGTGCGCTTTGCGGCCTCCAAGGGAGGGGGGCTGACGGCAACTGTGCGTCGGATTGACGGCACGAAATCTGGGCGCACGGGCGATGAAGGAGTAGTTGTTATCGAAGGGGCGCCCGTTTCGACGGGGCGCGAGCCTAGGCTGACGACCGCCGGAGAGTATCGCTTCTTTGCGGGTTGGCGTAGCGATCCGTTTTTCTTCGACGCACAGGGCGCTCTAAATGGTTTGAAATTCACCGGCAATGACTTCTTTGCCGACAAAAACGTCGCTTCGATTGTTCTGGAAGTGCCTACCGCTAAACTTGGTTCTAAGATGAACCTCTGGGCCCGCACAATGGATGGGGCGTCCGGAAGTTACACTCAGGCTGACCGAAATGCTCGGGCATCGCAGGAACCCTTCCTTGCCGCGGACGCGAAGGGTGCATACATTACCGGGGAGCCGGCGCAGGACGCGCGCTTCGTCCCCGTTTTCGCGCACTCGCTGCAGCACACGGGCGGATATACACCGGAGGAAGCAACGCGGGTGGCAGCGACGCAGCTGCCTGACGTGCTGCCTTACGAGCCAGGGCGCGAAGTATCGTACCCGACCAACGGCCGGGCGCTCACCGACGATGTTGAGGCGTACTTCCTTCCGGTGCTAACGAATGGGAAGGTAACGGGAGATGGACTTCAGCCGCATGCCGATCTGCTCGCCGAGTTCCCATACGTAGGACCGCCGCACTAACTCGCGCTTTTCTTACACGTGATGGTTACGTGCGTAACCTGCCCCTTCGGATCGGTCGTCGTATTGGCGTCACTCGTTTCGGAGTCGCTCACCTTGGTAATGACGTCAGCGACCGTCGAGCCGTCTAGTCCTTTGCCGCTCCACGACGCGGTGTTGCCTTGCCAACCCGATGTGGATCCGATTCCATATCCGCCGAGATTGTCGTAATAAACCGATACCCACTGTTTGATCGTCGGGTCGTACGTCGTGTAAGTCATGCTGCTTTGCTCAACGGAACGATACTGGTCGAATGGCGGAGAAGTTGCCGCGTCGACCATCCACATGCCGTCGTTGCTCATCGTGTAAACGTCGGTCTCCGAGCGCGTCTTGCCGCGCAGCGGCTGGGTGCAGGTCCACGAGCCAAGTTGGAAGTTCATCGACGAGAAATCAGGATGAGGCACCGGAACCGGCGTGGGCGCTGCCGCCGTCATCTGGGCGACCGAAACGACCGGGGCACTGGAAAACCCAATGATCAAAAGCGCAAAACCCAGCGCCGATAAAACGAAATGTTTCATGTCCGACTAAATCCTTTCGCGGAACGGAAGCACGAAGCTCCTTCCGTCTGTAGGACGTTTTGATGCGACGTCAGGGCGACCGCTTCCTTCCTTAGATGATCCATCATATTCGGAAAGACCAGCCGTGATTAGAGGGAATCGAATAGCAATCTGAGCTCATTAGAGTATGCTGACGGAAGGCTTGGTCAGCGATGCGCCGTCTCATTTCGATTGCACTGACCTGCGCGACCCTTGCAGCGTGCACGAAAACCCCACGCCAGGTATTGGGCAACGGGCGCCACCCGTGGACAATCCCGCACGTCCTGCGGATTGCCGAAATTTCCGATCCGGACCATCTCAATCCATATTTTGCGGAGATGGGCGTTTCATATGACCTTTCTTCGCTCATCTATTCTTATCTCGTCATCGCCGATAATCGAGGACGGCTGATTGGCGATCTTGCAAGCACCGTTCCGTCGCTGGCTAACGGTGGGATCTCTCGCGACGGGCGGACGTATGTGTACCACCTACGCCGGAATATTTTGTGGCAGGATGGCGTACCGTTTACGGCGCGCGACATAGTCGCTTCGTGGCAAGCCGTCATGAACCCGCACCACAACACGTTCGAACGCTAAGGATACGATCGTGTGGCATCGATCGAATCGGCAGGTCCCACGACCGTCGTGGTGCCCCTTCGCCGGCGGTGCCGCCTATCCGGCCATGCTCTCCGAGCAGCGGCTACATGGTCGCCGAAAACCTCTTGCCAACGCTTTGGATGATCGTCCCGCTCTCGAACAACACGCAAGCCTCGGGGCTGGCCTTCGACGCCAATGGTAGGCTGTACGTGGCGGACACCTGCAACAACGACGTCGCGGTCTACTCTAATGATGACAACGCCTGGACCTATTTGGGTAAAGTGCCGGGCACATTCCGCGCACCGCTCTATCTCAACATCAACAACGGCTTTTTGGCCATAGCGAGTTCCAACGGCGCGACCGCCGGTAGCCAAGGTTACGTAACGATCGTCAATAGTGTAAGCGACCGGTCAAGCGTAACGATCACCAGTGGGCTGGAACACCCGGTCGGTGCCGCCGTTGGGGCGGGGCCCTAAAGCGACGCGCTTTCTCACTTCGACGTTCGTCGTGCTGACTGACAACGAGACGCGGGTCAGCGCCGGTCGTCTACCAGGAAATAACGATCTTGCCGTTCCCCGCCGGCGCGCCTCCTCGCGTTAGCTGAACGTTGGTTGCCGACTTCTCAACGAACGAGGAGCCGCCGCCACCACCACCGCCGGATCCGAAGCCGGTTGGGCCGGTGCAACAACCACCGGTACCGCCGCCTCCGCCGCCGTAGTAGCCGCCACCCCCGCCACCGCCGCGACCGCCGCACACGCCGCCGCCCGCGCCGCCGTTGAGGAGCGTTCCCGAGCCTCCGGGGGGCCCCGCGCAACGCCCGCTCCCACGTAAGGAGCGTCCGCCGGAGCCACCGGGTCCGCCGGATTTTTGGGACCCGCCGGCACCGCCGCCCGCAGGTGCGCCACAGTCTCTACCGCGTCCGCCGCGCTCGCCGATTATGCCGCCGCCCTTCCCACCTGCGCCGCCTGGACACGTGCTGCCACCGGGCCCAGCGCCAAGCTGCCCGGCTCCACCTCCGCCGCCTGCGACGAAGATACGATCCGTCTTCGTGCCATTTCCCGTGCGTATGTCAGAGCTTCCACCCCCGCCGAAGGCAAAACCGCCTGCGTTCCCGCCGCCGTTGAAGCCTCCGCGGGCACCGTTGCCCTGCGAACCGACGGTGACCAGCAACGTCTGCCCTGGCTGAACGGGAACGGTGGCCTTTATGGCCGCTCCTAAACCGCCTCGGCGTCCGCTGGGCGGCGCTTCCCCAGCCCCGCGAGCGCCGTAAGCGGTGATCGTCACCCGATTGACGCCCGCCGGTACCGTAAACGTCTGGCCTATTGTGCCTATAAAGGGGAATGCTTGCGAGCCGTGCGCGCCTCTCGCCGTAGATGGCAGAAGCACGTTGTTGCTGGCGCACGCAGCCAGCACCGCGATGCTAAGCCATATAGTCGTGAGCTTGCGTAAATAAAGCATGGGTGCCTCCGTCGAACCGAGTAGCAGAAGCGTGCCCGCAATCGCCCCCGCCGCGATCGCTTTCGATCAGGCACAAGAAAACGTATACCGCATTCTAGCACTAACCAAGCAAAACGCGCTCTAGCGTGCAACCGTAGAGCGGGAAGCTCGGCGCCCAAGCCTAATTTTGGTGTTCCGTTCGCGATGCGGGCGCAGCTCGCGGACTTGAGTTGGCCTTGTAGTGCGACGAGTTATCCCAAGGTGACCATGAATCTCTCGGCCAGGAATGGTGCCTCGGAACGAACGAATGCTTATTCTTGCGAACGTGCCTGCGCAGGATTTGCGCTTGCTGACCGGGCGCCCAAGCGGTGATCGTCCCGTCGGCTGCACTCACGTACACCATCCCGTTTGCGATGACGGTGCCGACGTTCCCCCAACTCGACAGCGGGACGGTCCACAGCAGGGTGCCCGATGCGGCGCTGAACGCGTATTCGGTATCGCTCGTATAGTTGCTGACGTAAACGACGCCGTTGGCGATCGAGATCGGCGAACGTGGAGTTTGGTTTCCTCCTGCACCATCGGGGCCGAAGCTCGCGGCCCACACCGGCGTCGGATTTAGCGTGCAGTTGCCCTGCACGTTAAATGCAGCGAGACCCGGCACGTAGGAGCCCTCCGTCGAAGGCATCCCGACATAAACGTAACCCGTCGCCGGGTCGTATGCCGGGACACCGACGAAGCTGGCGTTGTCCGTCGGAACCGACATCGCAATGTATTGTACCGGCCCTGAGCTGATCGAAGACTCGTCGTAAAGCTCGAACATTCCCGATTTGTTCATCGCCGCGACGAGCGTCGGACAGCCCGGCGGTTGGAAAATAAGCGGCGTCGCGCCGAAATCGAAGTCATCGTCGCCATTGATCGTCGGAATATTTGCCGGGTAGTTGTTCGCCACGATGGAACCGAGCGTGGATGAGAGCTCCAGCACCTGTTCGGCATACGTCGCGTTCTGCGCTCCGCTGCCGCTGGTGTCGGCGTTGCCGGTTGCGATAAACACGTTGTTGTTCGACGGATCGATCGATCCGCCGCCGGGGCCCCATATCCCGCCGCCGCTCGGACCCTGCGTCGAGTTTCCGCTCATCGTGAAGAATTGGCCGGCGATACTGGGGCCGGTGGTGTTGATCGCAACGATGCGGCCGTACCACGGCGATATGTCGCATGTGGACCCGGTGACCGCGTAGAGCATCCCGGTCGTTGGATTGTAGGTCAGACCGCCATGCATAAAGTTGTGATCCGGCGTATAGTCCGCAACCGTCAGTGGCCAGCCTGCCGCCTCTTTTCCCGTCCCCAGATTGACGGCGTGCACTTGATTCTGCCCGTCGGAGAAATAGAGCAGGTTTTTGCCGCGATCGATGGTCGGAGTCTCGCCGACTCCAAACTGCGACGTAGATTTTCCACACTTGTAGCTTGACGAAGCAACGGGGTCCGACCATACGGTCGCACCGGTGCTCGCATTGATCGCGTACAGCGTCGATCCGTACTGCGAGCCCGCGTAGATGATATTCGTCGGCTGTCCGCCCACGTTGACGGCATAGGCGTAGACTGGTTCGTGAACCATCGTCGAGCCCACGTTATACACCCAGACTTGCTGCAGCGAGCCGACGTTACTTGGTGAGATCGTCGTCTCGTTCGGATTGTAGCCCGAGCGCTGCAGGTCGAAGCCGAACGTATCCCAATCGGTGGCCGATGCCGGTGTCGGTGTCGGGCTCGGTGCAGGCGACGGCGTCGCTCCCTGCCCGGTCGTTCCGGCGACGTAGTGATTCTGAACTTGCGTAGCCGTTAACGCCTTACCGGCGTACACGGCGACTTCGTCAATCGTTCCGTTGAAAGCCGGGTCGCTGTGCCCGGCATCGTCGGCAATTGAGAAGCCGTATTGAGGAGCGTAGTTCTTGAAAGTACCCGAGATTGTCGCGGTGGCGTTTTGAACGCCGTTGATGTAGAGGCGCCCGGTCGTGCCGTCGTATGTTCCGGCGACGTAGTATGTCGTGTTCGGTGAAAGATGGACCGTCGATCCGACTTCCAGCACGCCGGCGGTTGTGTAAAACTGCGCGAGAATCTGGCCGTTTGCCCTGAAGAACAACCCGTAGGGCGCGTACGACGAATCGCTGCCGTATCCAACTGCGAAGGTGTAGGTCGCGGGCGTCGTCGAGAATTTCAGCCATGCTTCGAGCGATACCTCCGACGCGGGCTGCAGCTTGGAGGTCGCCGCAACGGAAACGGTGCCGGCTGACGTACCGCTGCCGGGGAAACTCATGGCCGTATCGGCATATGCTGAAGGCAGGCCAGCGACGCCGGTCGTTACAGACGATCCGATCGATCCGTTGAGTCCGTTTCCGCTCGCATCAACTGCGGTCGCTCCGGCATCGTCGAGGTGGTAGTACGCCGTCGGCCCGTCTCCCAGAATGACGGTCGGGTAGTTGCCGTTACCGGTCGGCGTCGGCGCCGGCGTCGGTGTCGGCGGCGGCGGAGTCGGGCTCGGCGTCGGCGACGCGCCAGTCGTGCCCGCATTATAGTGGTTGGCAACCTGGGCCGCCGTTAACGTCTGATTTGCATAAATGGCCACTTCGTCGAGCGTGCCGTTGAAGGCCGGATCGGCGAACGCCGCGTCGTCGCCGATGGCAAATCCGAATTTCGGAATGTATCCGGTCAGCGTGCCGGATTTGGTACCAGTCCCCACCAGGGCGCCGTTGACGTAAAGACTGCCCGTCGTCCCGTTGTACGTGCTCACGATATGATACGTCGTGTTGACGGCTAGCGGAGTCGGAGCCTTGACTTCAAGATCGCCGCCGGTCGTATTGAATTGCGCGACGATCGTGCCGCCGGCCTGGAAGAAGATGTCGAACGGTGCGTTGCCGCGATCGCTGCCGTACGCGACGGCCGCCGTGTAGATCTTCGGCACCTTGGTGAACCGCAGCCACACCTCGAGCGAGACGTTCGTCGTCGGTTCCATGGCTTTTATTTCTGGGAAACTGACGATGCCCGCGGCCGTTGCGCTGCCAGGCAACACCATGGCGTTGTCGCTTCCCGCGACCAGCCCAGCCGCGCTCTCCTGCACCGAGGCACCCACCGTCCCAACGTAGCCGTTGCCGCTGCTGTCGGCGGCGACCGCGCCTGTATCGTCCAGGCGATAGTAGCCCGTAGGTTTGTCCCCGAGGATCACCGCTGCATAGTTCTGCGACAAATCCTTCGGGCGAAGGTGCCGTTGGCGAGCGCCCGGACTTGGAAGCAGCGAGTTTGCGTGCCCGCTGCATGCGATGACGAGAGACAGCAGCGCAAGTGACAAAAATGCGAAGACATACGCACGTTTAGGGACGTTCGTCATTCGACAAACGTAGCTCAGGCGCCGCTCAGGTTCCAGAGCAATGCGACCTACGATGTGGGACTTCTGATGCGCCGGGACTCGCGGTCCCGCCTGGATGCAACCGGCACGATGGGGCGCGTGTCTTGGGCAGCACACCAACTCGAGGAGGCTTGAAATGGACTTAACCAAGGAGTATCCGCGCAGCGTTCATCAGAAGTGGCAGGGCGTCGTGCAGCTCGGTCGTACGGTCGACAAAGGCAAGGCGACAGCTCATGGCAACGTCGGTGAGTACCACTATAACTGTCCGATGGATCAGGGCGTGTTCGCTTTTCTCGGCATCGATCATGAACGTCTTCTGGACGTCATACGCAATGCAAAAAATGACATGGAGATCGAAACGTTTACGCGGCCGTTCGTCGCGGCGAAATCGCCCGAAGAGATCGAACGGTGGAACCAGGAGTGGCTATCGCATGAGCCCGAGGGCGCGTCGCGTGACGCTTTTCTCAACCTGCGCGGGCAGATAGCGCCCGAGCGAACCGACGTGACGACCTGGCCCGACCTGCTCGATCTGGACGAAAAACGTCAGGTTCCGCGACGCACGGTGCGCGCAGTTTAGCCGGTAGCCTAGCCGGTAGCGCTGGTGTACCGGCCTATTCCGCTCGCCGCGGCTTTGTCGGTCAGCCTCCTGATATTCTGCGCGCCGATTGCTGCGGCTCCGTCGCCCGCGTCTGTGGACGCTGCCACCGCGCATTTGGATGGCGACATTGCGGCGGCGCTTCGCCGCTACAATATTCCGGGCGCGACGGTCGCCGTGGTTGACGGAAGCCAAGTCATCTACGCGCGGGCGTTTGGTTTTAGCGACTTGGGGAAGTACGTTCCCGCAAGCGTCGACACGCATTACGAGATCGGCTCGATCACGAAGCAGTTTACGGCTGCCGCAATCGTACAGCTAAGCCAAGCCGGAAAGCTCGATCTCGACGCTGAAGTGGCCACGTACGTTCCAGGCGTTCCTCATGCGAACGAAATAACGTTGCGTCAGCTGCTCGCTCAAACGAGCGGACTGCCCGAGTATCTTGAGGGTCCGGATATCGATCAGGCTGCGAAAAGGGCGGCCACGTTCGGGCAGATCATGCAGCGAATTGCCGGCAAGCCGCTTGCGTTCGCGCCGGGAAGCCGGTGGCAGTACAGCAATACGAACTACCTTATTCTCGGGCAGATCATCGAGACGGTTTCAGGCGAGCGCTATGAGGACTACATTGCGCGGCACCTGCTCGATCCACTCGGAATGTCTGCGACATTTATTATTTCCGACGAGCCGCACGTTCCCCAAATGGCGGTAGGGTATAAACGAGTGAATGGAAATTTTCAGCCCGCGCTTGGCACGATCGGGCAATCGTTTGCGTCATCTGCCGGCGACCTCGTTTCGACGGTCGAGGATCTGGAGAAGTGGGATGGTGCGTTGCGCGCAGGGCGAGTCGTGTCGGCAGCGGGTTACGCATTGATGACGACGCCGCCGATCACGACCAACGGTGAGAACACCGGCTACGGCTTCGGGTTGTTCATTGATTCAGTGGATGGACAGCCAAGGATCGGTCACACGGGCGGCGATTCGGGTTTTACCGCAGCCGATGAGTACTACCCAAAGCAAGACCTGCGCGTTATCGCGCTCACGAACGACGGGGACGACAACGGGCATCCCGAGGCCGGAGAGATCCTGACGAACGTCGTCTTCGAAGGTCTCTATCCAGAGATCGCCGCGGCCGCACTACGGCCGAGCCCCGGCGAGGATCCACGCGTCACCGCGCGGGTGACGACGTTTTTTGAACAGATGCAATCGGGCCACGAGGACTATGCCTCGCTCGCGCCGCGACTCGCTGACAAATTCAGAACGCGATTGGCGTCAAGTCTTGCGTTGGAGTTTGCCCCGTACGGAACTCCCACGGCGGTCGTTTTTCGGGGCGAGCGCGTGGAGTCCGGCCAGCATTGGTTCGACTACGTGATCCATTTCGGACCCGGTGTTTCCCTGAAGTTTGGCATATCGTACAACGACGCGAACCAAATCGCAGGGCTATCGTTTGGTTGACACCTAAGCCACCACGCTGACGGAAACGCTGCGCAGGCGCAAGCTCGAGAACTGAGTCGCGCTTACGCCTGCAGCGCGATGCGGTCTAGCCGCCGAGGTGCTTTACGTGCGCCCAGGACGTTATGCGCCAGCCATTGGCCGTCTTTTTGAGCGTCACGGCAAGGGCTGAACCTTGCTCCCTTACCGTCGCACCCTTTTGATTGTAGTGGTAGTCGAATGGGGTACTGATGTACGCGTTATTTCCGGTCACGAACACATGCCACGGCATGCCGATGCCGCCGTTTGCGTCGGTGATTTGAGCCGTCTTGTCGTAGGCATCTCGCGCGTTCCACCAATCGGCGCAACCCGACGAAATGTACGGATCGAAAGTGTCGATCATGAAGGCCGGGGAAGCGCACAACGCCACAAACGCGCTCATGTTGTTTTTGTTCATCGCGTCTATGGCAAGCTTGACGGTATTAATGGCATCGCTCGAGGGCGATGCCGAAGAAATTGCGGGCGTTGCTGAAAACGCCAGGGCCGCGGTCAGGGCCCAACCTGCAAATCTTTGAATTCTCATGCTCCCTCCCTTGAAGCTGCAACAGCGCATATGCCGGAAGCGTACGCGTACGCTTTGCGGTAAGCAACCACGCATTAGGGTCCACCTCGCAAGTGGAGGCTGTTTCGGGCGTACCCTGCCGTCAACTAATGAATTCGTTGCCGGAGGCGAAATCGTTAAATCGCCGATGGTTTTTGATCCGGAGAGACCGTCGCTAAAATTCGGTCAGCACCGGCATAACGGTGCAAAGACCGATCTTGCGCAAGACTATTCGCGATGCCGCTGGTCGAGAGCGTTATCTCATGCGGCGTATCGGAATACGCAGGGCTGAGGCGCCTAAGATTCAGACTTTCCTTACCGGCGCGGCGTACCTTTGAATTAGCTGACTTCGGAGACGGCTATCAATGAGAACTCGACTTCTGGTCTCCATATCGCTTGTGCTCGGCGTCGGCGCGGCAGGGTGCTCGTCCAACAGCAGCGGCTTCACTGCAAATCCGGCACCGCCCACGCGGGCCACCGCGAATGTGCACGCAATCGGAACGAGCTCGGTGAACTGGTCCGAGTTCGGTTTTATCCCTTCCGGCGGCAGGTTTAACCCGGGCGAGCGGATGCTGTCGCCACGCAACGCGCATCGGCTGCACAAGCTCTGGTCCCACTTTACCGGCTGCTCGGGGTCGATCTGCGGAGGCTCGTCGGCGGCGGTGGTCAACGGCGTGGCCTACGTCGGCTCATACGACGGAAATGTGTACGCGCTCAAAGCCGCCACTGGAGCCAAGCTGTGGACCTTCCTCACCGGCGGCGAGGTGTTCTCGACGCCTGCGGTGGTCAAAGGGGTGGTTTACGTCGGTTCCAACGACGCCAACGTGTATGCCCTCAACGCCACCACCGGGACCAAGCTGTGGTCCTTCACGACGGGCTTCGACGTGACGTCGTCGCCGGCAGTGGTCAAAGGGGTAGTCTACGTCGGCTCCGAGGACGGCAGCGTGTATGCGCTCAAAGCCGCCACCGGCGCAAAACTGTGGTCGTACCCAACCCGCCTCGTCGTTGATTCGTCGCCGGCGGTGGCTAACGGGGTGGTCTATGTCGGCTCCGAGGACGCCAACGTGTATGCCCTCAACGCCGCCACCGGGGTCAAGTTGTGGTCCTCGGCCACCGGTAACGAAGTGTATTCGTCGCCCGCGGTTGCCAACGGAGTGGTTTACGTCGGCTGCGAGGATAGCAAGGTTTACGCTCTCAAGGCCGCTACGGGCGCCAAGCTGTGGTCGTTTACCGCCGGCGACCTCGTAAACTCGTCGCCCGCAGTCTCCAACGGCGTGGTCTACGTCGGTTCCATCGACGACAACGTGTACGCCCTCAATGCCGCCACGGGAGCCAAGCAATGGTCCTACACCACCGGCAACCTCGTGTTGTCGTCGCCGGCGGTCGCCCATCGTGTGGTTTACGTCGGCTCTGAGGACGGCAGCGTGTACGCGCTCGACGCTGCCACAGGGGCCAAGCTGTGGTCTTACCGCACGGGCAACCAAGTGTTCTCGTCGCCGACCGTGGTCAACGGCGTGGTCTACGTCGGCTCCGGCGACGGCAACATGTACGCGTTCGGGCTATGATGCCCCCAATTAATTTTCAGACGGTACGGCGGCGTCGTTTTCGATCAAACGGTCAGATCTAAGATCCGACCAGAACGCGCGCGGAATGTTCGTCTTAAGCGATGTGTAGTCCGCGAGTACCTGTAGTGGATTCGCGCAGCCGACAACCACTGCTGTCGCGACGTCCGGCGCAAGCGAAAACTGCAATGCGGCCGTGCGAAGGTCGACGCCGTATCGCATCGCGACCGCACGCAGCCGAGCGCGCTTCTCGATGGCCTCAGCCGGAATCTTGTAATTCTCCTTGCCGTAATTGAAGCGCGCGCTGCCGCTGATGAAGCCGGCGTTGAGCGACGAACCCACGACAAAGGTCATGCCGCACTCACGAGCCTTTGGAAAAACCTGGTGCAGCGCATTCTCATGATCGATCAACGAATATTGACGCGCCAGGAGGCAGACGTTGGCGTCGGCGACATCCATCAGCTTCAGAATGGGTTCGGGTGAGTTGACGCCGAGCCCCCAGCCTTTGATCACGCCTTCGTCGCGCATCTGGCTCAGGGCTGGAAATGCGCCGTTGCGCGCGATCTCAAATTGCTCTTCCCACGGCCCGGGCAGCCACGGATTATCCGGTGAGAGATCGTGAACGAAGACGACGTCGAGCGCGTCGACACCTAACCGCTGCAGGCTGTCTTCGATCGAGCGCTTGACGCCGTCGGCGCTGTAATCGTAACGGAGATTGTTCGGCGAGGGGGTGAACGGGAAATACTCTTTCGCATTGTTGTTGCGCGAAGCTGTAAGTAGTTTACCGACCTTCGAGGATAGGACGTACTCGCTGCGCGTTTGTTGGTGCAAAAAGGTTCCGAGACGCCGCTCTGCGAGCCCCAGACCGTACCACGGCGAAGTGTCGTAGTAGCGCACTCCGGCGTTCCATGCCGCTTCGATCGTAGCGTACGCGACGTCATCGGTGACGTACCCGAACTCGTTGCCAAACGGCACGCCGCCGAGACCAAAGGATTTTCCCTGGAAGATTTCGGACGCGTCCATGCACCCGCTTATCCCCGCACAGGCCAGATCCTAACGCGCTACGACCCCGACCGCTTCCCGGAGTTCAAAGCGGGGCGTTCGTCTGGCAATTGAATGGGACAAATCAAACCGAGATCGCGGCGATGGAACTGAAGGCTAGGGCCGAACGTTCCTAAACTCGGGGCCCGCGATGGGCGGAAAGAGCAAGTGATGGGGACTATGCGTTTTGGCCGCCACGCTTTAGGCATCGGCCTGGCTGTGTCTATGTTAGCCGGCTGCGGCGGATTGCAGCCGCCGATCAGCGCGTCTGGGGAGCCTTCGAGCGTATTGGTCGGTAAGGACCAGAGCCTTCTCTACGTCAGTGACGAGCAAGCTGGCGATGTTTATATGGTTGCTCTGCCATCGGGAAGATTGGCGGGGAAGTTAACAGGATTCGTTGACCCAACCGGCGTCTGCGTCGACCAGCACGGAAACGTCTTCGTCGACAATCCCGGAGAAAGCCAGGTTCGCGCGTATGCGCATGGAGCCAAGAGCGCCTTTAGAGTGCTCAACGATCACTCATGGGAACCTTTCGGGTGTTCCGTGGACCCGACGACGGGGAACCTCGCGGTCTCCAACTTTCGTACCAGCCAGTCCGAAGGCAGCATTGCGGTTTACCCCAACGCCAAAGGTGCGGCGCATTACTACGAATATCCCGGCGTGTATAATTTCCGGTACTGCGCGTACGACGGTGACGGCAACCTTTTCGCCGACGCCATTAATTATGCCAGCAACAACCCTATCTTCCTCGAGCTGCCGAAAGGCCGAGGCAAGTTGCAGCCGGTTTCCTTGAGTCCCGCCATCACCGGCGACGTCAGCCCTGCGCTCCTTTGGGACGGCGCGCACCTGGCAATCGCGAGTCCCAGTTCCGGCGTGATCTACCAATACCGCATCAGCGGCAGCACCGGCATTAGGATTAGCGTCGTGAAACTTGACGATGCCAGCGAAGTGTCCGGGCCCTTCTCGATTGCATCGAACGGAAAAGCCCAAACGCTCTACGCCCCGATCATCGAAGACAGCATCGAAAGTGTCGGCGTGTACCACTATCCAGCTGGCGGCAGGCGCCTTCAGAACCTCTACGACGCGCCACTTCCATTTGCCGCGGCTGTCAGCACACCAAAATAAGCGACTCCTCCGCACGTGTCGGGCTGCGAGGCGGGACTAAGCCGCATTCTTTGGTGTCGTGGCCGAAGTCAAGAGTCTTTCTCTCGAGCTCATCGAGATTCGCTGCCTCGCAACAGCGCTCGATTCACCCGAAATTGGGGAAGGAGATTCACCCTAACCGCCGTTACTTTGGGCGCATGGCACGGTGAGTGGCGACACATGGATTCGACTTGGAACCTTAGCCATTAAATTCTCCCATAATCGGCGAGCTTGCCGAAGTGCAGGCCGACAAGCTCCCGCGCTCACCTAACATTTTGTCGCGACATGCGGATGTCATAGGGTTCGAGCGAGGCCTCCGGATGATCTTGCACTTCTCGCGACCCTTGATGACGTGAACGTGCGGCTTATGTCCACGCTCGTCCTATGACAACCTACGCTGCGTGGGTTTGTCAAATTTACTGGAACTTCACGCGATAGCGCAGGTGGACTACTCCAGTGCCGAAACAGCGTGTCTCAAGGAGTTCGAGATTCCGTCGTAATGCGGCTCGGAATGCCGGCTTTCCGCCGCCGACGATCACCGGATTCAGAAACAGGTGACATTCGTCGACGAGATCAGCTTCGAGCGCAAGCCCCGCAAGCTCGGCGCCTCCAATGTTGATGTCGTGCTCCGATTCCCGTTTGAGTTTCCGAATAGCCTCGAGGTCGAAGTCGCGCTCGACGCGCGTGTTGCGTGTCGTAGCGCCTGTCAGCGTTCGTGAAAAGACGATCTTCTCGGCCTTCTGCCAGATCCGTGCGAAATCGCGGTGTTCCGGTGGATAGCCCTCCACCGGGTGCATCTCAAAGTAGGCCATCGTCTCATAGAGTCGCCGCCCATAGAGATAGGTGCCGACCGGCCGCAACAGCTCAGTGACGCACTCGTGTACTTGATCGGGAATGACCCAATCGAAGGCACCGGTTTCGTCCTCCACGTAACCGTCCAGCGACATGCTGGTGATGTAGATCAACCTCGACATACGAAAGAAGGAAGGCGTTTCGTGTGGGATACGCACGATCACCTCCTCCGTGACCCGAGGCACCGTACCGCACGTGACGGTCGTTCGGCCGTCTAACGTTACATTTGCCGACGAATTCCTGGTGAAACATTGCGCCAGTCGTCCTCGTAGTTTGGGCATGAAGCACGCGTTGGTACTCGTCTGGTGCTTTCTCGCAACCAGCGCTCTAGCTCGCGCCTCCACAGTCGCGCCAGGGGTGTATGAGCGTGCTGGGCACGAGCTCTATATAGGAGTCGAACACGAGCTTCCCGATCCGCCGCAAAACGAGTTCTTCGATCCGCGCACGCATCGCGTCGGTCCGCTAACCGAGAGTGGAAACCTGTTCCGACGCATCGGCGTGCGTGAGGAGCGCCGCATCGTTAGCGCGCCTGAAGGCCGCCTAGGCGTCTCGCTTTATTACAGCGACGAAGTACCTCGCGCAACGATTATCTTGGTTCACGGCAATGACCCGGAAACGCGTCAGATGGGATTTATTATCCCATACTTTGTCTCTAATGGCGTTAACGTCATTAGCTACGATCAACGCGGTACTGGAGAATCATCCGGCAGTTGGCAACTAAATGGCCCGGCACAGCGCGCGCCGGACGTGGTTGCCATCTACGACGCATTTCGCTCCGACCGTGTCGTCGATTCGCGCCGAATCGGTATTTGGGGATTCAGTAATGGCGGCTGGACGGCTCCAATCGTTGCAGTGCGGCGCCCGGTCGCCTTTATGATTTTAAAGAGTGCTCCCGCGGAATCGCTGTCAAGCAATATCGACTACGAGGTGGTTCAAGAGATGCAGCGTCATCGTATGGATCCTGAGAAGACGCAGCAGGCACTCGCTGCTTGGCACGCCTTCGAAGCGGCACTCGCCGGCACGGGCCCGTGGAGCGACGTTCAGCTCGCTTACGCGAACGCAAAAAAGCAATCATGGTTTGAGTACTCGTTGTTGCTGGACATACCGCTACCGCCTTCGGCAGAGATGAGGGCGGGACTGTTGAAGTTTATCACTTACGATCCGGCGGAGACGCTGCAACGTGTCGTCACGCCGACGCTCGCCGTCTATGGTGAGCTCGACCACAACGTCGACGTTGGCGATTCATCCGCCTTATTAAGGCAATATTTTGCGAAGTCGGGCATGCATGATTTCACGATGCGGATCTACCCGCTTGCCGGCCATCAACTCATTCTCTCGAAGACGGGTTACAACGGCGATTCTATACCGCCGGCCCGGTTCGTGCCGGAATACCCGCAAATCATGTTGACATGGCTCGCGCAGCGTGGCTTCACAAGGCTGAGCAATCGATGAGTGGGACAAAAGCGGGACTTTTCGGAGGAGGATTCCCGAAATACTGAGGAAGCGTAAGCACTAACGATCCTCTGGAATCTTGGGTGTTTAGATCGAGATCGGATTAAGACTGGCTCTGGTCGCTAATAGAAGGACATGTATGGCGTTCAAACTGTTACGCATCCTAGCAAGCGGAACGGCGTCGGCGGCTCTTGCCGGCTGCGCCGTCGGTTCGCCGCTCGATCGACTCGCAACGGGATCTCTCAATGTCACCACCTATCCGGTAGGCGCATACCGGGCCGCGCCCCGTGGCAAAAGTTTGCCGCTCAACCATCCGATTCGCGGGAGCGCGTCTTACGACGCGCGCACAGCGTCGGCGTTAGCGTATGTTTCGAATCTCGGAGCAAACGCGGTCGAGGTCTTCCGTCAGCGTGGAAGGGCGCAGCAGCCGATCGCAACGATTACGAATGGCATCACGTTCCCCGACGGTCTGACGACCGATAGCAAGGGCAATCTCTACGTGGCCGACTCGGGTCAATATAACGGAAAGTGGGTCGTACAGCGCTACTCGCCGGGTGCGACGTCGCCCGGCAAAACGTACGCAACGGACCTCTCAGAACCGACCGACACCGCGGTCGCCAACGATGGAACGATCTATATCGCAAACTTCAATTACGCCGGCGCCGGCTGGGTCGCCGTCTATCCGAAGGGAAATCTCTCGAAAGAATATCGCCTCTCCGACTTCAGTGGAGGCGCTCCACTCTCGATCGCGCTCGACGCCAAGCAGAATCTCTATGTGATGTACGCTCTCAACGACCACGGCGGCAGTGCGGTCAACGAGTACGAACCTGGCTCAAAAACCGGGAAGAATCTCAACCTCTCGTTTGCCTACGGTGGCGGAATCCAGGTCGACTCGGCCGGCAACGTATTGGTCGTCCAGCAGGTTCGACCATCTGAAATTCTAGTTTTCCCGCCCGGAGAAACGCAACCGTCGCAATCCATTACCTTACCGAACGGCGGTGCGCCCTTCAACATCGCGCTCAATCGCGGCAGCAAACTGCTTTTCGCAGGCGACACCATCGGCAACGTAGTCGACCGCTTTGCTTACCCATCGGGGAAGTTCCAGTACCCCATCGCGGGCGGCTTCAGTAACCCTGCGGCAGTTGCTGCTGAGCCGAGCGAGTTTTAAACACTCTAAACGTAACGTTGCGTCGGAGGTTACAGATGTTCGAAGTCCTACGGTTCCGCGCGTTGGTCGCTGCTGCCCTCGCCGTCGCAGCTGGGTGTTCGAGCAGCTCGGGATCGCTAACTCCTAATCAATCCTCTTCCTCCATATCATCCTCGGGCCACGTTCCACCGGGCACGCGCCTCGTGCGTGGCTTGGCGCTCGTGCAGCCATTTTTCGCGCCGCTCGTTCCTCACCCGTGGAACCTCCCGCGCGTGTGGCCCAATAGGAAAGAGCAACGGCAAATTCTGTTTGTAGCCGATCCTGAAAACAATCAGGTCTTGATGTACGATCCTAATACGCCGAATCCGTCGCCGAAGGGTTCGATTACCAAAGGAATCGATTTTGCGGTGGGTTTGGCCGTCGATAAGAAAAGAACGCTCTACGTTGCCAACTTGCTCGGCGGTAACCCTAATGTCGGTTCGATCACCGTTTATAAGGCCGGCTCGAGTTCACCGAGCCTGACGATTACCGACGGGCTTGACAATCCCTACTCTGTTGCGGTCGACTCCCACGGCAACATTTTCGCTAGTAATCTCGACAGCAACTCGATCGTTGGTTACAAAGCGGGCGCGACTTCGCCCTTTGAGACGATCAGTTTCAGCAGCTACGGTCAAGCTGCCGGTATCGCCACCGACGAGAACGATAACGTCTGGATCGCCAACATTTTCGGTAACGAGGTTGACGAGATGCCCGCCGGCTCGTCCAAGCCGCAGAATGCCGGCTTGTCCGGGCTTAACGGACCAAACGATGTCTCCTTTGGAGAGCGAGGCGTGATGTACGTTTCCGACTTTGCCGGCTCCGCCGTCAGCGTTTACAAACACGGCAACACCAGTCCGTGGGCTTTCATTACGAAGGGCATCGAGAAGACGGGCCCGACCTACGGCGGATTTACCGCTTCAGACTACTACTTCCAAACGAATCAAACCCTCAACGTGGTCGGGTATAAGGAGGGTAAGATGTCGCCGTTCTCCACGATAACGGGCATCCAGGACCCTCGAGGGATCGCGTCGACACCGCTAGTCGTTAAATAGCTCGCCGAGATCAGCGTGGCTCGGTCGCGGGCTTTCACGAGGAGAGAAAATGACGATGCAGCGAGCTATGTCTATCCTGTTTTGCTGGATGGCGCTGCTAACATTCGAGTTCGCGCCGGCGCTTGCGGCGCAGACGGTATTCACGGTCCCGACGGATATTCGCTGGATTCCGCTTAGGGGAAAAGGCGTTCCGCCGGGAGCCTCTGAGGCGTATCTCCGGGGGAAGGCGTCGGATAGTTGTGGGCAGCTCATCGTGGACAAGTTCCCAGACGGGTTCGTCTATCCGTGGCACGTCAACGGCGTCGCTGGAATATACACGATACTCAAGGGCACCCTTGTCATCGGATTCGATAAGCATCACCTGGCTTCGGCAGAGAAGACGTTACCTGCCGGATCGGTGATACAAGGGCTTGCGACGGAGCCGCACTACGGGCGTGCCGTGGGTGAAACGATCTTCGATGTTTATTTGCTTTGCTCGCCTTGATGCTCTTAGAGTTGTTGAGCCGGAGTCGTTGCGATTCCCTGGTTATAGCTCGACGGGGACATGCCGTTGGTGATGGTGTTGATCAAGGTCAGGCCGCCGGGGCGGTAACGATACTCGTTAATCTTTCCCTGCGAATAATCCGCCAAGTACAACCGCGACGAATCCTTATTGAACGAAAAGAAAATTGAAGTACCGGGCAGCTTGAGTTGATGGATCGGGGCCCGCTTCCCGACGTCGTAGATATTAAGGGTTTGGGCCTGCAGATCGATTACGAGCAAATGCCCGGCGCTGTCGAACCCGATGCCGCCGGCCGCGCCGAGCCTTATGTGGGTCTCGGTCGCCTTGTCCTTGCCGGCCTTGAACTCGACGACGCTAGCGGTGCCGGCCACCATGTGCGCGTCATATGAGGCGAACACGTTGCCGCTCTTGTCCAACGCCACGCCGATAACATGGAGGAAGTGCATATCGTTCAGCGTCCGGGTCGGGTTGCTCGCGCCGGGAGCGAAGGCCACGAGGTTTCCATTGGCCCCGATCGGTCCCGAGATGCCCGCAACGTACGCAGTACCGTCGGGACCAATCGCAACATCATACGGAAACTGATTGGGGTCGTTTAGCGTAGCGCTCGGCGAAGTCGAACCGCTACGATAAACGAGAACATTTTGGGCGTCGTTGTTGGCTACGTACAAGTCGCCGGCCGTATCAACGCCCATGCCCGTCGGGTCTGAGAAGTCTCCCGAAAGGCTGCCCGCAACGGGATTATTAGGGCCGGTTCCCTTGAGATAATACTCGACCGTGTTTCCTCCGGACGCACTGTAGATCAGCCCTGAAGCGGCATCCGCTTCCCGATGAATAGAGCTCGGAATCGCCGCGCCGGACGTACCTGTCGCTAGCGACCCGCTCGCGCTGCAACCGGAGAGCAAAGCGACCGAGATGGCTGCGCAAAATGAAAGAGTAATAAAACGCATGCGCGTCATTTTCGAAGTTGCCGAATCGCCGCCTGCCGACCAAGTGCAAACAAAATGGTTGCACGTCTGCACCTTATCCGTCCAGGAGCCCGGTTGCACCCCGCGAATGAAACCGTCACCAAAGTGCCATCCTTCATCAAAGGTCCATTTTAACTATGAGAAACTCATCGGTCCGCGCTGCAAGCGGCCGCATCGCTTTAGCGTCTGCACTGTTGCTCTCGGTGGGGTGCGCAACCGATCGCACGGGGCTCATCCCCTCGCGCGACGTGCTTCAGGGACAGGCTCGGGTTGTTTCGAGCGTTGTCCGTGCCGGCGCGTTGTCGTATGTAATTGATCAGATATACACTCCGTCCGAAAGCGGTCTCGAGGGCGTTACTCCCGGTCCGCGAGGACTTATTTGGTTCACGGCCGGCGCACTCGTCGGAAAGTCCACAATTACGGACGATATGACCGAGTTTCCGATACCAGCGTACGGTAACGCGACGTCTATCGTCGAGGGACCGGACCAAAATCTGTGGGTCACGCTCTATCCCGGTGCGATTGGAAGAATTGCGACCGACGGCCACTTCACGGCATTTCCTATAGACCGTAAATTAGGTGGAACGCGTAGCAACCCATACTCGATTACAAATGGTCCGGACAAGGCGCTTTGGTTTGCGACCAACTACTCCACGAGTCACATCGTACGAATAACCTTGGCAGGCGAAATGAAGGGATATCGAATTGCCGCCGGCTCGCGACTTCAAAGGCTCATATTCGGCAGCGATGCGAACCTTTGGTTTACGGATTCGGGAACTAACAAGATCGGCCGCATGAGCGCGACTGGCGCCGTCAGAGAGTTTCCCGTGCCCACGGCAAGCGCCGGATTGTCTGGAATCTGCCAGGGCCCCGACGGAAAGCTATGGTTTCTCGAGGGAAGCGCCAACAAAGTCGGCAGCGTAACCTCCTCAGGATCGTTCCATGAGTACAGTATCCCGACGCCCTATAGTGGAGCGAACGCTATTGTGGCCGGCCCCGATGGAGCTCTATGGTTTACCGAAGAATCGGTAGGCAAAATAGGGCGCATCACGACTTCGGGGAGCGTCGTCGAATTGAAGCTGCCGGGCGCGTATCAACGTCCCTTTGATATCACAGTAGGAAGCGATAAGAACGTTTGGTTCACCGAGACTGAGTCAGCCGGTATCATGGGGCGCGTCGACCTAAATGAAGTGAAGGGCTCTGATCCAACGTACTCAGAGATCGCGCTGTCGCTGGGCAAAAGTCATCTGGAGCTCGGCATTTCCAAAAAACTTCCGCTATCGATCACCGTTTACGATCTCGCTCATCACGTCGTCAAGGGGCGCTATCCAAACCCGATTAATCTCACGAGCAGCGACCCCAAGCAGGCAGCGCTCTCTGAAACTATTGTAACGTCGTCCACCTCGACGGCGAGCGTGCTGTTTTCCGGACACTATACGGACGCCACTATCGGCGCAAATGCGAACGGCGGCGGGACTGTTGACCCGGCTGCCGTGCTGCCGTCAACACAGCCCGGAAAGAGGCTGCCGTCTGCGGGTTACGGGCTAACCCCGGGCGCAAAAGATACTCTTTGGATATGTTTGGGGAATGGCTCGATTGCAAGCTATTCGAAGAGCGGCACGCTCAATGTCTACCATGCGACATCGTCATTCAAAGAAGAAGGCTGTTCGATGCTCGAGGGTCCCGACGGTAACGTGTGGTTCACCGACTACTCGAATGACAGAATCGGGATGATAACGCCGCTGGGGCACGTCACGTTTTTCGCGCTCGGTCACGACGCTTCGCCGTTCTCTATGGCGCTCGGTTCGGACGGAGCCCTGTGGTTCACTGAGTATTTCCCGAGCAAGATTGGAAGGCTCACTACTGGCGGGAAGCTCACCACTTTCAACGCTCGCGGGATTCCGCTGTACCTTGTTTCCGGTCCCGACGGGAACCTATGGTATGACGACGGTAGCGGCAACATTTACAAGCTGACGACGACCGGCAAAAGCAGCCGCGTGCGGAGCGTTTACCGAATGGGCGGGGGTCTGTGGGTTGCCAATCATAACCTCTGGTTTTATGATGCGCTCAACATCGAGCTCGACGAGATGTCGACGACGGGCGCAATTCTCGAAAAGTATCCAGTATCAAACAGTTGCCTGCCATTCTCGTTAACGAGCGGACCGCAGGACAGCCTCTGGTACGTCGATCCAGTGAACAACTGCGTCGCTCGGATGACGCTTTCAGGAAAGCTCTTCGTCGCACCGACATACAGTCAGAAGGGAAATCCGCAAAACATCGCAGGGATCGTCGTTGGCCCGAGCGGCTATCTTTGGTTTACCGGAGCGGGTAACAGGACGCTGGGCTGGATCGATCCGACCACGATATAGCGGGCGTGACCCCGATCGCGCGGGCCAGATGCGCAACGCGTGAGTTCTGTTTCCAAGGTCAAATAGAAGGCAACCGTTACGTTACCTTATAATACCGCTGCTCCCAGATCGACTCATATAAAGGAGCAGCATTTGTGAACGGATCTTTGAGGTTTTTTCCGCTGGTAGTGGCGTTGGCGATCGCCGGCTGTAACGCGGGCGGCTCGTCGAATGTTCTAACCGGCGGCTCCCCATCGCAAAGCGGGATCTCTGCCGGGCACCACGTGCCCGAGTGGCAAGCCAAGCACGAAGCCCGCAGCGTATGCAAAAAACTTGCCGGCGGCGTGCAGTGCCACGTACTTGTTGTGACCAAGGGCATAAGGCCAAACTGCTCGCCGTCCGGCGGCAGCTGCGGCTGGCGGCCCATTGACTTACAGACTCGCTATAATCTTGCGGGATCGTTGGGCAAAGGGTCGGGAACGATCGTCGCGCTCATCGAACTTGGCGACTTGCCTAGTGCCCAGACCGACCTTGGGACCTACCGCAGCACGTTCGGCTTGGGAACGGCAACATTCGCAAAGTACAATGAACAAGGAAAACAATCCGGTTACCCTGAGAGCTGCGAAGACTTCGGTTGGTGCGTCGAGACCGATCTCGACATCCAAATGGTCTCTGCCAGTTGTCCGCTGTGTACGATCTACCTGATCGAGGGCGGTAACTGCGGCGGCGTTGTCTGCGGCCTGGAGAACGCCGAAGCGACGGCCGTTAAGCTCGGTGCCACGATTCTCAGCAACAGCTGGGGATGCAGCAGCTTTAACTATGGCGAGAACTGCGGTGATCCGAACTTCCCGAACTTCTTCAATTCGCCGGGTATCGCATATTTGGCCTCATCCGGCGACTCCGGATATCCGGAGATCGAGTGGCCGGCGGCGCTTGCAAACGTGCTCGCAGTCGGCGGCACGCAGTTGGCGCAATCCGGCTCGACCTTTAGCGAAAGCGCCTGGGACGGAGCCGGAGCGGGTTGCGCGACCACTACTCCCAAACCGTCGTGGCAGCACGATCCGGACTGTAGCGGAAAAACGATCTCGGACATCTCCGCCGAGGCCGGTTGCAGCCCCGGCGTTGCCGAGTACATCAGCAGTTACGGCGGTTGGACCGATGTCTGCGGGACGAGTGTCGCGGCACCGCTCACGGCCGGAATCGTCGGGCTTACCGGCAACCCTAGCAAACTTTCCACCGGCGGCAAAACATTCTGGGACCTGAGCCGGAGAAAACACCGCAAGCAGCTGCATCAAATCACATCCGGCAGCGATGGTAGCTGCGGCGACTATCTCTGTGAGGCCGGCCTATCAAAGATAGACGGCGGCTACAAAAAGTACAGCGGCCCGACCGGATGGGGAACGCCAGACGGCATTAAGGCGTACTAATTTCGCCGAGAAGCGAAACCGGAAAGAAAGGCGAGCGCATCGAGCGCTCGCCTTTTTATTATGAATGCTTTTTTACGCCGTCGACGAGAACCCCAACGATGTTCGCGACAATGGGTTCGAACGAGGCCCTTGGCGTTTCATGACGCCAGTTCATCGCACTGCCGACAAGCGCCGAGGCGATCAGCATCGCCGTGCAATGTCCGAACTCGCCGGAAAGAAAGTCGGTCAGCTCGGACTCCATGCTTCGCTGGAGCTGCGGCTCAAAATCGCGATCGATTTTGCACCGCCGATGCAAACCGACAAAAGCGAACGTATTTTTGCCTACGGCCGTCAGCAGCGGTCGCGTCTCAGGGATGCTTAGCGGATCGCCCTGCGAAAGATAGCCCGCAAAATCGTCGCGAATCATCGCGTCCAGCAGCGCGAACTTGTCGGTGAAATGGGCATAAAACGTGGCGCGATTCACCGTCGCCCGCTCGGCGATATCTTGCACGGTGATCGATTCGAAGTTCTTCTCGGCGAGCAGCGACGCGAGCGCGTCGCGGATCAGCTTGCGCGTGCGCGTGACCCGCGGATCGACGCGCAAGGGCCGCTGCGCTAGGGTGCTAACCATCACTTTCTGGAACTCGTCGGGTAAGCAACATTTTCGCCCTTTTGTCGGTTGACCGGCATTCCCGACAGCCGTACTATACGCAACACAAGCCGATTATACGACGACCGTCGCGTATCGGCAAGACACAAACAAGACGCAAATAAGGAGAGCCCATGACCGCACAGCTGCAAGAGAAAAGCATTTACACCCTCGACCGCGCCCACACGACGGCGGAGTTCATCGTACGGCACCTGATGATCACCAAGGTCCGCGGCCGTTTCACCACCTTCGACGGGCAAATTGAGCTGGCGCCCGGCAGCGACCTCCCGACCTCAGTTACCGCCACCATCGACGCTGCCTCGATCGACACGGGCGACGCACAGCGCGATGGGCACTTGCGTTCGGCCGACTTCTTCGAAGTAGAGAAGTTCCCGCATTTGATTTTTGAGAGCACACAAATCGAAGGAACGCCCGACGATTTTACCCTCGGCGGAAACCTTACGATCCGCGGAGTCACGCGCGAGGTTCGGTTGGCCGGCAGCTTCGAAGGACGCGCGGCCGATCCGTGGGGAGGCATTCGCGTTGGGTACGAAGCGCACGGCAAGATCAACCGCAAGGACTTCGGCCTCGCTTGGAATGCGACGCTTGAAACCGGCGGCGTCGTCGTCGGCGACGAAGTCCGAATCGAGCTAAACGTAGAGGCCGTGCTGGCGCAGAACAACGCCACCGCCTAACCAGGGACGCGTCCGCGCAACCCCTAAACCAGGTACCGCCAATTCCCAATTACTACGATCAATAAGGAGCATTTGTGAGCGGAACAATGAAACTGGCGGCGCCGCTGCTCGTGGCGCTGGCCGTAGCTGCCTGTAGCTCAGGCGGCTCTTCATCGGTGCCAATGACGGGCTCGAGCGGGCAAGCGGGCCGATCGCTCCCACTCGGGACGCGGCTGCACCCGTCATGGGAGGTCAAAGGTATTGCAACGGCGGCCTGCCCGCAGGTCGTCGGAGTCACGACGTGTACGGCGTTGACGGTCAACGGCAACAGGAGCCTTACAACGCCCAGCGGCTGGGCGCCGAGTGACCTTCAAAAAGCGTATAAGCTGCCGTCGTCTACGAAAGGTTCTGGCCAGATCGTCGCGATCGTGGACGCCTACGACAACCCAAACATCAGCGCGGACCTAAACGCGTATCGCAGCCAGTTCGGGCTCGGCACGGCAAACTTCACCAAGTACAACCAGGAAGGACAGACGAGCAACTATCCTTCGGGAAGCGAGGGCTGGGGAACCGAGGAAGACCTCGACGTCGACATGGTTTCGGCGGCCTGTCCGAAGTGCACCATCTACCTCATCGAGGCAAACTCCAATAGCACGAGCGACCTCGAAGCCGCCGAGAACGAAGCGGTGACGCTCGGCGCCCACATTATCAGCAATAGCTATATTTGCTACGCCTCGAGCTGCGGCTACTCGGAGTCGGATTACGATCAACCTGGCATTGTGTATCTGGCGGCGTCCGGCGACGGTGCCTATAACCTCAACGGTCCGCCGGAGTGGTTTGGTAGCGTAGTTTCCGTCGGAGGCACTCAGCTCCATACGAGCAGTGCAGGCTATACCGAAAGCGTATGGCCCGATGCCGGCGGCGGCTGTTCGAATAACGGCAGCGGCACCGGTCAGACGAAGCCCAGTTGGCAGAAAGACCCCGGCTGCGCCTATCGCACCGACGCCGACGTATCGTCGGAGGCCGGCTGCTCTCCGGGCGTTGCGGAATACGATAGCTACGGCGACGGCGGCTGGATTCAGGAGTGCGGCACGAGCGCCGCATCGCCGTTGAACGCAGCCGTTTTCGCGCTCGCTGGAAACGCAAGCTCGGTGAATGCCGCGCAGAAGTTCTGGACGCTCAGCAAGAAGAAGCAGCGCCGCCATCTTCACTATATCAAGACTGGAAACAACGGCTCGTGCGGCGGGTCGTACCTTTGCACCGCCGGTACCAAGCAGTTCGGAAAATATGCTGGTCCGACGGGCTGGGGTTCGCCGAAAGGCGTCGGCGCGTACTAGTCGCGTCGTAGACCATCAAATAGCAAACGAGGCGGCGCGAACGCGCCGCCTCGTTTCTTACTGCGAGTCGGGAATCCGGTAGTCGAGGCGCTGGTGTAAGAAGAACTTTCGTCCATAGGGGGCTTTGATCGGGACGAAAGGGCGCGCTCGCTGCGTGAAGTCGAAGCAGTCCGCGCTCGGTGAGGTTGCACGGCGATCCGCTGCACTGAGCCTCCCCAAGCCGAAGAGATCTTCAGCGAAGCGTAGCACGCTCGCCGTTTCGTACTGCACGTGTGAGACGTAGTTCTTCTTCGCGTAGGGTGAGATCACCAGAAGCGGAACGCGGAAGCCAAGTCCGTCAAAATCCCGGTACGGCGGAGGAACCGGATCGTAGAGCCCTCCCCAGTCGTCCCATTGAACGAAAATCGCCGTCGAGTCCCAGTACTTGCTTTTACCGATCGCGTTTACGAGAGCGGCAACCCACGACGGCCCGTACGCCCCGCCGCAGTTGGGATGGTCGGAGTTGATGCAAAGCGGGGTGATCCAAGTGAAGTTGGCAAGCTTTCCAGACGCCACGTCGGTGAGAAACGTTCGCTGCGGCGTCAGTACGTTCGCCCAGTCGGGTCCGTCGTAGATGTGTTTTACGGCCTGATACGCTGACCAGACGGCACCCGAGCCGCTTGAGGGAGCCCCGTCCTTACTCGTATAGAAACGCCAAGAAAATCCGCCGCGGTCTAATTCGTCGCCGAGCGTCTGATAATCGAAGCATGGAACCTGTCCCGGACCATATTTACGATCGCTGTCAATGGTCTTGACGAAATCGCTCGGGCCTGGTGCGCACCCCCACGGGCCGTATGGAAGGTCCGCGCTGGACTGCGCTTGCGCCGCGATTACGTACTGGTGCGCGACGAAACTTTCGTCGAGTTGCGATTGGAACATGCGATCCGCAAGCACCCATTCGTGCGCCATATCGAAATACGGCTTGGATTCTTGATGCGGCACGTAGACGTACTGTCCGTGGCGCGGCCCGTCGAAGAGCAGCTCGCGGTCGAATCCGTTCATCCGGCATTTCGTTCCCGGTAGCGTTCCTTTTCCGTTGCATGCCTCGAACATCGCATTTGCGGAATGATCGATGTCGTACGTATGAGCCAGGCCGATCGGGCGAAGTCGGATGGTTCGTCCCTTTGAGTCCACACCGGTTGAAACCGTGTACGCGCCGGGAAAGCCCTGGAAGAGATTGTTGAAGCTACGGTTCTCTTGAACGATGTAGACGACGTGAGTGATCTTTGCGCGTAAAATGCGAGTCTGCGCGGACGGTGACGGCGGTAACTCGGTCCGAGCGCCCAACGAGCAACCGCTCAGCCAAAAAGCAGCGATAGACAGCAGAGCACCACGACTTGCCAAAACGGGAAAGCAAAGTCTCATTACCGCTAAGGCTATGCCATCGTTCGCCGGGTTCCTCGTTCCGCCGGCGGGCGTCGTTACGGACGCAGGATCTCGGCAAGCGTGGCGACTGCGCGCTTTGCTTCGGGAACCGGCGTCGACGCATATCCCACCACGATACCGTTGAGGAACGGCTCGTTTAAAAAATAGCCGGAAAGCGGAGGAACGACCACGCCGCGTTCGGCCGCACTGCGTGATATTTCGATCGCCGGGATGGACTTGGGCAGATGAACGATGAAGTGCAGGCCTGCGCGAGTGTCGCTGATGCGGATGAGATCTCCCAGCAAGCGCTCGAGCTCCGATGCGACGGCGATGCGCCGCTCGTTATAGACCTTCCGCATCTTCGTCACGTGGCGGCCGAAGTGTCCGCTCTGCATCATTCGTGCAATCGCGAGTTGAAGGATCGTGCTGGGCTGAGCGCCGGTAACCTGTTGCGCGGCCGCGAAAGCCGAACGCAAGCTTTCCGGCACGACGATGTAAGCGAGACGAAGTGCCGGCGAGAGGACCTTGCTAAAGGTCCCGACGTACAGTACGCGGTCGCCCGTATCTAGACTGTGTAAAGCGGGCTGCGGATTACCGGTGTAGTTGAACTCGCTGTCGTAGTCGTCTTCGATTACCCAAGATTCGTTCTTGCGTGCCCAATCGAGAAGCGCGAGCCGGCGTTCCAGCGAAAGTACGGCGCCGGTCGGGTATTGATGCGATGGTGTCGTATGAATCAGTGCCGCTCGGCGCTTTGCGAAGCGCGCAACGTCAACGCCGGCGTCGTCGACCGGCGCGGCGATGAGCCGCAACCTTTCGGCCGCAAAGACCGCGCGAACGCTCGGATATCCGGGCTCCTCGACGAATACGGCATCGCCTCTTTTCAAAAGTACGCGCGCGATGAGCGCCATTCCGGCCTGTGCTCCGCCGACGATCAGCACTTGGCCGGCAGTGCATGCCAGACCGCGGGTTTGATGCAAACGCTTCGCGATCGCTTCGCGCAGGTGCCGTTCACCCAGCGGCTCGGGATAATCGAGAGCGCGAGGCGTCCATGCGGAGACGGCAAGCTCGCGCCTAAGCTGCGCGGCCGGAAAGAGATCGAGAGCGGGGATACCCGGCCGAAATGGAATCGCTCGATCCAAATTTACCGCAAGGGATTGACTGCGCAGAAAGGCTGCAGCGGCCTCGGTAGGAACGAGATCGGTCGCGCCGGCTCGAGCCCGATGGCCGGCCGCGCGCCGATGCAGCGTCGGCGCCACGAAGGTTCCGGCGCCGCGAACGGTGACGACGTATCCTTCGGCCTGTAACTGATCGAGCGCACCGACGATCGTGTTTCTCGAGAGTCCTAAGTGCGTCTGCAGATCCCGGCTGGAAAGAATGCGCTCTCCGGCCTCAAGTTGGCCCGCCAGTATCGCATCGCGCAGTGCGCCTTCGAGTTGCCGCTGCAGCGAGACGCGCGAGCTGCGATCGAGAACGATTCCCTTCGGTTCCATCGTGGATCCTAGATTGGTTCGAATTCTGCCCGTTCCCTGGTGCCACGATCTCAAGCGTGTCGGCGGAGTGGTCCCGTCGTTTTGCAACGACGTGGAACTTTAACTACCGCTGATCGACAACTACGATGGATGGTAGTTTTGATGCCGCAAAATATCGCTGCCCTGGGACGTTATCCCGATCGCGGATCGCACGATTTCGATACGATCGCTGCGGTCTTGGATGAATGCCTGGAGTGTTGCGTCGGATTCGTTGCAGCCGGCAGACCGATCGTCATTCCCACGGTTCATGGACGCATCGATCGAACGCTCTATCTCCACGGGTTTGCCTTGAGTCGGTGGATGAACGGCCTGATCGATTCGGTACCAGTTTGCGTCACGGTCAGCATCGCCGATGCCCTCGTGCTGGCGCGTTCGGCTTACCAGCACTCGGTGAACTACCGCTCCGTCGTGGCATTCGGAAACGCAGCCGAGGTCCGCGACGATCCGGAAAAACTCGCCGCGCTGCGCGCGATGATGGAACGCGTCTGTCCGGGTCGGTGGAACGACGTTCGTCCGCCGGCACCCAACGAACTGCGGGGCACGCTTGTGTTGCGCATCCCGATCGAAGAGGCGTCGGCAAAAACGCGCACCGGACCGCCCGTTGACTTCGACCACGATCTAGAACGCGATGTCTGGGCTGGTTGCCTTCCGTTTCAAATCGTCCGTGCTGCACCCGTTGCCGACCCTTTGTTGAGAGACGGAATACCGCTGCCCGGCTACCTCCGAACGGCGTTCTAGCGGGTTTGGATCGGCACGAATGCCCGGGGCCGCTGCGAGAAGTCGAAACAATCGACGGGAGAGCGCGCCCGTGCGTCGCTGCTGCTCAACTGGGGGAGTCCGAACTCGTCCTCAACAAAGCGAGGGATACTCGCGGTTTCGAACTGGGCGCTCGAGACGTAATCCTGTTTGGCGTAGGGCGAAACAACGAGAAGCGGAACGCGAAAGCCGAGGCCCACGCGGTCGAGCTTGGGCGGCCTGACGTGGTCGGCCCAGCCCCCGAAGCCGCTCCACGTGATGAAGATAGCGGTGGAATTCCAAAACTGACTCTCGCCGACCGCATTGACGAGTGATGCGACCCACGCCGGTCCGCTCGCAGACCGGGCCCCCGACAGGTCGGAGTCGCGAAGCTCCGGCGTCACCCACGTCACGGCGCCAAGACGGCCGTTTGCGACGTCCGTCAAGAATTGCGTCGGCGGCGCGGTCCCGGCGGAGGCCCCTTTGACCCAACCGAAGGCGTCCCAGGTCGGCTCCGAACTGCCCGCGGCGTAGTAGGCCCACGTCAGACCGGCTTCTGCCAGCTCGGTCGCGAGCGTCTTGTAGGTCTCGCATGCCGGTTGCGGCGGCCTGCCAAACTGCCGAACCTTGGCGCGATAGACGCACCCGTCCGCCGGGGTCTTTCCAAACGGTTGATCGAGTGCGTTATTTGCCTGCGCCGCGATGTGATATTGGTGCGACTCGAACGTTGGGTTCCCGGTTGACGAAAACATATTGTCACCAAGCACGTAGCTCTCTGCGATCGCGCGATATATCTTCGTTTGCGCTGTCGGCACCGTGCGATACTCGGGTCGCGTGAAGCCTGGGCAGACGGCCTTTTCGTGCGAAAAATTTCCCGTCTTTACGTCGCGCTCGAAATCTTCAAAGGTGTCGGAGATAGTGCAATTTGCTTGGAGCGGGATCGCACGCGCCCTAGGCGAGCATTTCGCCGAATCGGTGCCGGGATACGAACAAAACAGATTATCGAAGCTGCGGGCTTCCTGCACGATGATGACGACGTGCTGTATCGTTTGTGCCCCGGTTCTTTGCAAGCCGCGAGACGCCGTCATTGCGGTGTTGCTCGCCGTTCCACCCGGCGCGACTCCGGCATTGGATGCCATACAGCCGCTCAATGCGGTAACGATCCAGAGGCAAATTATGCGGCGGTTGAATCGCGTGTTAGCCATTGACTCCTCCAACCCGTCTCGTAGCTCGAGGCTCAAGAAAATGAGTGCGCGCTGCCTACTAATCTTGCAACGATCGCGCTAGAATTTCAAGCCTCTCCGCGATTCATAACCTGGATCACCCCCGCTAACCTTTCGCCCCAGAGCCCGGTTGTTTCCCTCACGGCCTGCCCTTCGTCGCTGCTAAGATAACGTGCCGCGCCGCCGGCGACGTAACGCTCGATGCGCCCTGCAATTTCGTCAGCCGTAATCATGTCCATGCAGCGCGGAAGGTGATTCACGACGTCGACGCACCGTGATTTGTCTTTGGAATCCCCGTCTCCGAGTGGCTCGGTTCGCGCTTTCCAGCAGCCGCCGTTGTCGCAGCACATCAGCGCGCCGACGGTATGAACGAACTGATGGCTCGGGTACGCCTCCCAATGGGGCGGCTCGCGCCCGCCTGCGACCACCACGCAAGCGCGGTTTTTTGGTCGAGCGCCCTTAACCTCGATTGCTGCGGCAAGGTGCATGTGGAGCGTCACGGGGCAAAGGACGCCCTGAGCGTGATAAACGAGACGGACGAGTTGGCGCAAATCCGTCCGGCCGACGAGATCGAGCGTTCCGCGTAACCGCGGATGGTGGTGCTCCGAAACGCCTACCTGAACGAAAAGCATTCGCCCGCAAAACCGGTCGACGACGGCTTGAAAGCGTTCGTGCGACCACCACTTCACGGTGAAATCACGTTTCCCGCCCGCCACGACGATCCAAAACGGCAGATCGATTCCGACGATCTCTTTGACCTGCGACTTCCAAGTTTTTTCGTGAGGTGCGAGATGGATGTCGCCTTTGAAGGCGGTCGTTTCTATCGGTACCTGCAAACGGTCGGCTAAAAATGCCGTAAATCCCTGCACGAAATGATGCGGGAGCCGATTGCTGCTATGGATGAGCGGATAGTGGCATTCGATCTGTTCGGCGTCGGGATCGTCGTCGGCGATCGGCGTGATGTAGGGATTGTTTTCCCAGAGTTGCGCGCAAGGTGTGCGGACGTCGGTTAGAAAGGCGCCCGGGTGCGTCAAATGCAGGTCGCGGACGGCAGCCGACAGCATGACGATGTCACCCGGCGACTGATGGTTGCGCAGTACGAGCTTGCGGACGCTCACGAAAGCATGGCGAGAGCCTGAGCAAGATTACCCTGGCCGACGATCCCGTCGTGCGCAACGAACGGTGACGGCGTAACGACGACGTAGTTGGCCGCAAAAGTCTTATAGGTATCGGAACCGGTGCCTCCGAGCGTTGCCGCGTTGCGCGCGAAAAAGCTGGCGATCGTACCTTTGATGGCGGCGTAGTTGCCGGCATAGAAGTCGTCTTGGGTGTTGTAAATACCGCGGAACCGGAAGCTGGTCTTCAAATAGGCGAGCTGATCGGACGGCGAGCTAAGCCCGTTGAGGCTCTGCAGGTCGGCGTTGAGCTTTGACGTCACGAACGCGGTCTCGGAGGCCAACTCGTTTGATCCGTTGATGGCTTCGAACAGGAACAATGCTGCGATCGGGCTCGGAAGCCGCGGCTGGCCGGATTCAGACGCCAGAACGGCAACGAATCCGCCGCCGCCGCTGTGCGCGCTTAGGACGACGCGTGAGATACTCGGCACACTGGACCAAACGCCGGCGGAAACCGCCGCACCGAGTGCTTCGCTAATGAAGGTGTTGCAATTAAAGGGCGTGCTGCCGCTGAATCCGGACGTCAACGTTCCTTGGGGCAAGATCGCGATCATCGGACGTCCCGAGCTCTGGATCTGGTCCTCTATCTGGTCTAGCAGCACGTCTCGAACCGTACCGGCGTCGGGCAGGCTCGACGCGACGCGTTGGCGGTAGCCGATGTTAAAGCCGTGCAAGTGGAGCAGCACCTCAATGCCGTTGTCGGTGCTCAGCGCGGTTGGAACGCACAGAATCGCGCGGGCCGCCGCCGACTCCGTCGTGGCGGGATTGGGAGCCGGAGACTGATTGACGTTGGTAAGGCCCTGTAACGGAATGCGGCGGACGTCGCCGACGCTACGCTCGCCGCTGTTCCAGCCGCCGGCGACCGCATCGCTCCAGCCGCCGATAGCGCTCTGACTCGACGAGCTTGAGGCAGAATTGCCGTCACTCGACCCGTCGCTCGATGAATCGCTTGATGAAGAGTCGCTCGAGCTATCGTCCGGCGAAGACTCGTCGCTCGACGAATCGTCCGTCGTGGTTGAATCGGTTACCGAGCCGTCACTGCTCGAGCTGTCGTCGTCGTCGAACGTCATGGTATCGTTCCGTTACTTTTCCAATCGGTGATAAGCTCGTGTGACGCCTCGAAATGCATGCCGTCGGGTGTCGGGGTGAACCCCGCGCCCCAAAAGAATCGCTCGGCGGCCATGAATGGGGCAAGATCGACGAGCCCCTGCGTGACCGTCGTCGAGCCGCGCGGCGTGAGAACGCCGCCGATCGTCATGTCGATCGCGGTTCCCCACGAATGGTTGGAAAAATTCGTCGTAGAACCGCGAACGTAGCGGACGCAAAGCATGCCCGCCGTTCCGAGTACCGCGTAGAGGTCCGGCTTTGCGCTTTGTACCGCGGCAAAGACGCGCGCGAGCGCATCAACCGCTGGTGAAAGACCCGTAACGTTAAACGGGCCCACGCTGGCCGTCTTCATGAGCTTTTGTAATGCCGGCGCTACGGCGCCGCAGTTGGGATCGGGCGTGCCGGGATTTCCAAGCACAGCGAGCATTGTCGCCTGGTCGCCCGAGGTCAGGTTCGCGTTAATTCCGCTAGGAATCGGTACGGTCGCTTTATAGTCGGTCGCCGTCGAACTGCTGCTGGACCCGTCGAGCGGCACCGCGCCGTCGGAAGCGGAACTGGAAGAGCCATCACTGGAAGAGCCATCACTGGAAGAGGTATCGCTGAAGGAGCTAACGCTCGTGGAGTCGTCGCTCGAGGTGCCGTCGCTCGAAGCAGCGTCGCTCGATGAGCCGTCGCTCGAGGCGGTATCGCTCGTCGAGTCGCTCGAAGCAGCGTCGCTGGAGGCGCCACCGTTGGAAGTGGTGTCGGTCGACGCGTCGTCGCTCGGGTCGTCCTGATAAGCCATTGCCGTAGTACTCCCTTGATAGGTGCGAACCGAAGGGCAGCACTCCCTCGAGTCACTGTCAGAACTTAAGGAGTGAAAGTATAGCGGTTTTGAGCCGGCGATTCAAGCTGGCGCCTTGACGCGCTTCAAAGCAGTCTTATGAGGCTTCTCGCGCATGTGGAATGCGACTCTTGGCAATTCACGTGCCCCTGCCAATGTGATAAAATAAACAGATGTCGAGCGCGAGCGATTTTACGAGCTCGCCCAACTCGCGGCCAAGCGGCACCGTCACCTTTTTGTTTTCGGATATCGAAGGCAGCGTGCAGCGTTGGGAGCGCGATGGCGACGCAATGGCGGCGGCGTTAGCGCGTCATAACGAGTTGGTTCGCGCCGGTATCGAAGCGCACGGCGGATACGTCTTCAAAACTATGGGCGATGCCTTTTACGCCGCCTTTGCGGCCGCACCCGAAGCGATTGCAGCAGCGCTGCACGCGCAGCGCGCGTTGGCCGTGGAAGACTTTTCGGCGGTAGGCGGGATTCGCGTGCGCATGGCTCTCCACGCAGGCTACGCGCAAGAGCACGGCGGCGATTACGTTGGCCCGGCTCTCAATCGCGTCGCGCGACTGGTCGCCATCGGCTACGGCGGCCAGATCCTGATCTCGGCTGCCGCGGTGGAACTGTTACGCGATGCCGTCCCGGACAGCGTCGAGCTTCGCGATCTCGGCCCGCACCGGCTGAGAGATCTCACGCGGCCGGAGCGCATCTATCAAGTGTGCGCGCCTGACCTGCTCGACGAGTTTCCGCCGGTCCGCTCGTTGGAGTATCTTCCTAATAATCTGCCACAGCAGCTCACCTCGTTTGTGGGCCGTGCCGGCGTGGTCGAAGAGATCAAGATGTTGCTGGACGAGCATCGGCTTACAACGCTGGTCGGAACGGGCGGCTCCGGCAAGACGCGTTGTGCACTCCAAGCGGGAGCCGAGCTGCTCGAGCGCTATGCCGACGGCGTGTGGATGGTCGAGTTCGCTCCAATCTCGGATCCGGCTCTCGTTACTACGACAATCGCGCAGGTCTTGGGCGTGCGCGAGGTCCGCAACGAAGAGCTCTTAACGACGCTGCTCGACGATCTCGAGCAGCGACAGATCCTGCTCGTTCTCGACAACTGCGAGCACCTCATCGACGAGGCTCGCCGCGTTGCCGGCGCGATCCTGGGCGGCTGCGCCGGCGTTCGCATTCTCGCAACGAGTCGCGAGCAGTTGGGGATCGCGGGCGAGCACGTCTTTCGCATGCCCTCGCTGGAAGTGAGCGATGCCGTCGAACTTTTTGTCGATCGCGCGCGTGCATCGGACGACCGTTTCGCGCTCACCGATGAGAACGCGCCCTTAGTCTCCGAGATCTGCCGCCGCCTGGATGGCATTCCGCTGGCAGTCGAACTCGCCGCCGCGCGAGTCAAGCTGCTCTCCCCAAAGCAGCTGACGGAAAAGTTGACCGAGCGTTTTCGCGTGCTTACTAGCGGCGACAAGAGCGCGCTGCCGCGCCACCAAACGCTTCGCGCCACGATCGATTGGAGCTTCGATCTTCTCGACGAGGACGCACGTGCGCTGTTCCGAAAGCTCGCAATCTTCGTTGGCGGATGGACGTGGGCGGCGGCCACGGCGATTTGCGTGGATGACTCCGACGAATGGGAAGTGCTTGCAGCGCTTTCGTCGCTGGTGGACAAATCGCTGGTCGCTGTGGAGGCTGAAGACGAAGAGCGTCGCTACGACATGCTGGTCTCGATCCGCGAGTATGCGAAAGAGCGTCTCGCTGAAGCCAACGAGCGCGAGGCGGCCGCGACAAAACACGCGCACTTTTATGCCGCATTCGTGCATGACCTTGTAGCCCTCGTTCAACAGCTCGAGGACGTGCAATGGCGGCAACTTTTCGCGAACGAGCTCGACAACGTACGCGCCGTCATAGACTGGGCGATCTTTCGCAAACACGATCCGCAATTAGGTCTCCAACTGCTTTCCGAGATCGAATGGCCAGAGCTGATCGTAGCCCCGCACGAAGCGCTGCGCTGGTTCGAAACGGCCCTCGCGTTGGAAGAAGCGATGCCGAGTGAACTCGTCCACGCCCGGCTCCTTCGTCATTGCTTGAAGGTCGAGTGGCTGGTCGGCCGCCCGATCCCGCAACGCGAGAAGATCGCATGCGCGGCCGTCGAAACCGCGCGGCGCGCCGGCGATCCGAATGAGATCGCGCGTGCATTAGGCAATCTCGCCGCGACCTACGGTGCCGCCGGCCGCTTCGACGAAGCCGAGCGGGCTTTCGCGGAGGGCTATGCAGAGCCGGAACGGCTCTCGCGAATCACGGTCAACAGCATGCTCCGCATGTGGGCCGTAAATAGTCTTCAACGCGGCGATGTCGTGGTCGCCCGGCGCCGCTTTTCAGAAGTCGCACGTTTGGAGCGTCCGGGAAGCGAGGCGCACGCCAGTGCGCTGCTCAATCTCGGGGAGCTCGAGTACGCGGCGGGCAACGTCGAAGCGGCACGAACCGCGGCTCGACAAGCGAAAGATACGTACGCCGCGCTAAGCTCGATTTACACTGTCCTGGTGCTGTCGAATCTTGCAGCCTATGCGATGGCTGCCGGCGACCTCGACGAAGCGCGCACACGCTTGCACGAGGCCCTGGAGTTGCAACCAAAGTCCGGCCGCGGCTGGCTGGCCGGCGTGGTCGAAGCTCACGCGCTGCTCGCGGCGCTCTTAGCCGATTACGAACGCGCAGCGTTGCTAGGCGGTTTCTCCGACGCCCTTTATCGCACGCGCGGTGAAATGCGCCAGCATACCGAGCGCACCGGATACGAACGCCTGATGGAGCGACTCGCGGAGGCATACTCTGCAGAGGAAATTGCAAGCCGAATGGACACCGGTGGCCGGCTAAGCGAAAAGGAGGCGCTGGCCCTTGCTGCGGCGATACATCAGTAATATGGCAAACCTAAAAGAAGAAATCTCCAACTTAATCCACGCGCACGCTCATACCATTGACGAGCTTCATCAAAAACTCGCCGCGCTGCCCAAATGCGACAAACAACGTCTGGAGCAAGCCGTTGCCAAACTTAAAGCCGCGCATGCAGCCTTCGAAGACGATGCGCAGGGATGCGTCATCCACTCCTAAGCGCTGTTTCGATCGCATCGCCGATCGGAACGCCCAGCCCGGTACAGGGATTCCAGCCCGCAGCGCAGTTGTAACGATCGTTTCCTCCCGAGAGCACGTCACGTATTAGCGCGTTCGCCGGTCTGCCGTAGAGCAGCGGCGCAAAAAATCCGAGCGGCTTTCCGAGCCGCTGATTTAGGCGTGCCGTCAGCGCAGCCCACATTGGTGCTACCGCGCTCGTACCGCCCATCGCTAGCTGTGAACCGTCGAAGAAGACTGCATAACCGGGCGTTACCTGCGCGGCGACGTCGGGAACGCCGCGTCCTGCTGCCACGTGATACGCGCTAGCCGTTGCAGCTACCGTGCTCTGCCATGACGGCGTGCTAAAGACCTCGCTGAACCCGCCGCCGCTTTGGTTCCATCCGCTCTCGACTGAGGATTCGGCGCCCGAAGGAATCGCCGTGCCGCCGCAGGCGTGCGCGAACGGGCTCGCTGCCGGCGCCAACACGTGCGCTTTGCCTTCCTCGTCTACTTCCGCGCCGCGATCGCCCGACGCGCAAAAGATCGTCACGCCGAGCAAGGCTGCGGCGGTGAAAAGCTCGTCGAGAATCGTCAAGGCAATCGGCGTCCATAAGTGCTCCGGAAACCCGAAGCTGATCGAAAGCACCGAAGGGCGATGCTCGTCGTCGAAGATCGCCGAGCGGATTGCGTCGAGCACTCCGCGCTCGTCGTCCGGCGTCGAGTAGACGACGATCTGCGCTCCGGGCGCGAGCGCGCCGACGATCTGTGTATCGATCGCCGATTCAACGTCTTTCATCGTTTTGATTTGATGGGTCAGCTCCGCGTTGTCGACGCGCTTAACGACCGGAGTTTTGGCGGCAACACCCTGCGCCTGCATGCATTTCGCAAAGTCGCCGGCGTTAAAGACGCCGCGCATTTGCAGCACGCCGACGGTTACTCCCGTGCCGTCCCCATCGGGAAAACTGTAGCGCACCGCAATCTCGGCTGCGCTCAGCGGCTTCACGTCGCTATGCAGCGCACCGACCGCGTGCGATCGCGGCCACTGATGAATGCCGAAGGGTCCGCGCAGAATGGCGGCGATCTCCGCAGGGGCGTATAAGCCGCCGGAGCGATGCCTGAAACGCCGCTTGTCGTCGAGTTGGAAGATCCCCGCGGTCGCGCCGAAATTCTCGACGAACTTGTGGATTGGCCCGCTTAGTACGACCGAACGCCAGTGCTGCGCAACGATCTCGATGCCGTGGGCTGTCACAATAGCGGCGAAGCAGATCGACGTCGGCCGGATCGGCGTCCGTCGCTTGTGCCAGAGCTGCCCGATCGGCGTACGTTCGCTTCGAAGGTAACGTTGCGCCCAGCGCTTGCGCCTTAGCAACGTCCAACTCGCCGCCGTGCCGGGGGCGCAGCCAGGCGGTGAGCCACACGTTGCCGTCCATCGTCTTGGAGACGGGGCTCGCTCCCGGCCATACCTGCCGTTGCGTTCCTTGGATAAGAACTCGGCTTGCTTTTGGAGGCAGCACACACCTTATTTCGAGCAACCGTTGCCACCCGCCTCGAAAGCGAGATCTGCCGCAGCAAAGGACTGGCACGCGCTGCGCGATGCGATGAAGCCGTACGAGCTGTAGAACGCTAGAACAAGCGCGGCTCGGGTGCGGAGATCGCGCCTTCTAGTTCGAGCAAAGCGCGCTTTAACGGCAAGCCGCCGCCATAACCGGTTAGAGCGCCGTTCGACCCGATGACGCGGTGGCAGGGGATCACGATTGGAATGGGATTCGCGCCGTTGGCGTAACCGACGGCGCGCGCGCCGTTCGCCAGCCCGAGCACTGCTGCGATCGCGCCGTACGAGGTCGTCACTCCGTACGGCACCTCTAAGAGTCTGCTCCATACTTGCTGCTCGAACGGCGAGCCCTCGGCCCGCAGCGGCAAATCAAAAACGCGGCGCTTTCCTTCAAAGTATTCGCTCAGCTGCGCTCGAGCCGCGTGCATTCCTTGCGCCGCAGCCGGCGAAGGCGTCGCCGAAGAGCCAACGGCAGGCCCTCGATTCGGGAGCAAGATCTCGACTAGCTCTCCTTCGAGGTCCACTGCCAGCTGCAAGTCACCGACGGGTGTTTCGAGCGTCGAACGAAAGAACGCATCAACCATCGCCGACTACAACTTTGTAGGCCAGACAATTGGTTGCGCGCGTACGACCTCCAGAGGTGAGTCCAACGGCTCGGCCCAAGAGCGTAGTGCGAAGGAGGTTTGCGTGCCAATCTTTCTACAAATCCCCGGTGTCCAAGGTGAGAGTACCGACAGTGCCCATCAGCAATGGATCGAGTTGAATGCCTTGTCGTTTGGGGTCGGCGCCCCGATCGTCGCAACTGGCGCGCCGGGGCCGCCGAGATTCGACATGGTCGTGGTAACAAAAGCGATTGATAGTACGTCGTTTGGACTCTACGAAATGGCGCTGACTCACAAAGCGGTCAATGGTGCGGTGATCGAAGTCGCGGCTCTAAAAGCGCCGCCTGGCGCTCAATCCATTCTCTATGTGCTCGAACTTCGGCAGGGCGTCATCGCTTCGATCGTTTCACAGGTGCAGTCGGAGAGTGCGGGGGTCGAGACGATTCAGTTTTCGTGCAACCAGCTGAAGTGGACCAGTAAGGCCATCCCGGCGAGCGGACAGCCCGTGGCTTCCTTCACCACCGGATGGGATGTCGCAGCCAATCGCGCAATCTAGGTTTTTCCTTCGCTACTCGCGCCAAGCCGCTTCCACCGCGCGGCGGAGCGGCGACTCCGATAGAGTCCACGCATCTACGAACGATTTCAGAATTCCGGCCGTGAAGCCCCAGATGTGGTGCGCCTCGTAGTCGAACGCATACATCGTCTTCCCGCGCAGCCCGCTCAGCTTCACGTCGTCGTAGATGGCGCCGGCGGCGACGATCGAAGCTAAGGGTACCTCGAAGACGCCGGCGATCTCCTCGCCATCGAGAGTAAAGAGCGTTTCTGGATCGAGGACCCCGACGATCGGGACGATATGCACGCGATTCGTGGCCTGTTTGCGTTCCGGCAGCCGGCCAACGACGCTGACGCGCTCGGCGGCAACGCCGAGCTCCTCGAAGAGTTCTCGCAACGCCGTCCTCACTGGATCGCCCGCGTCGGTCGGCTCCGCGCCTCCGCCGGGGAGGCCGATCTGTCCTGGATTGCGACGCATGTGTTGCGCGCGTTCGACGAAGACTACGCCGTGAGGGGCGTTCGCGAAAATCGGTAACAGCACCGCACCGCGCCACCAGCGATCCTCATGCACGATGGAAAGCTTCGCAGCCGCCGGCGAAAGCACCGCCGTGCCGGGAGCGTCGAACGATTCGGCGCCTGGGGCGCCGGCTGCGGCATGGCTTAGTAATTCGCGGCCGGCCGCGCGTGTTTCCGCGGCTTCCTGTGCGGATATGGCGCAATAGGCTTGCTCTTGCCTGCGCCTGCGGCGGGCGCGATGATATGATGCACTTAAATCCGCTACTGAATCGGAGGAGCTATGCGTTGGTATCCGGTCGCACTCGGAGTCCTTGCCGGCCTGCTCGCCGGCTGCGCCGGCGCCGGGCCGGCGTTGCAGCCGTCCGTCACCCCGCCGAACGGCAGGCTCGTCGCGCACGTGCCCGCGGAAAAGTCGTGGATTCTTCCCGAGGCAAAAAACGACGATCTCCTGTACATCTCCGACTTGGAAGCGCAAGTCGTCTTCATCTACACCTACAAACATGGGCACAAGCTCGTCGGAGAGCTGACCGGCTTCTTCAATCCGGAAGGCTTGTGTGTCGATAACACGGGCAACGTTTACGTCACCAACGACACGAGCGACGGCGTACACCAAATCACCGAGTACGCTCACGGCGCCACCACCCCGATCCGGAACCTGATCGATTCCAACGGCAGGGCGAACGGCTGCTCCGTAGATCCGAAGACGGGAGATCTTGCGGTCGCCGATTTTTGGGGTGCCACCGAAGGAATCGGCAACGTCGAAGTCTACCGGCACGCCAGCGGTTCACCAACGGCGTACTCGAATCCGAATATCTGGTATTACTACTACTGCGCGTACGACGGCAACGGGAACTTGTTCGTCGACGGCGAGACTCAGGGCAGCGTCTTCGGGCTCGGCGAGTTATCCAAGCGCGGCAACACCCTCGACTTCATCAACATAGATCAGACGATTTACTTGCCGGGCGGCATACAGTGGGACGGCAAGTACCTCGCCGTCGGCGACCAGGTCGCCGTCAAACACAACTTCACGAGCACGATCTACCAGTTTTCGATCAGCGGAAGCATCGCAACGACCGTCAACACGATGGTCCTCACCGGATCGTCGGAGGTCGCGCAGTTCTGGCTTCCACGCGTCGACAGCGGACCGAGGCACCGCACCGCCACTCAGTTGATCGGCCCCAATCAGAACGGCGGCGATACGCTCTATTGGGATTATCCATCCGGCGGCAACCCGATCAAGAGCATTTCCGGCGAGAACGATCCGATCGGCGCAACGGTCAGCCGCGCAAAGTAGCGCTTGACGCTACGCGCTCGCCTTAAGAACGCTCGGAAGAGCTCGCCCCACTACCGCGTTTAACGCCAAACGACAATCGTTTGCATCAACGTTCTGCAGGAACGCGCAGGCTCCAAGTCCGGCCGGAACCGGAAAATTCAGATGACCGCCGCGTTGGCCCTTGACGTCTACCAAGGCTTCGACCAAAACAGGCACGGTGCACAAGTCGTCGATTATCGCCAGGCCTGCCGTCTCGTACAAGGCGATCAGGCGGTCGAAAAGGGATCGCTCGCAGATCCCGCGATGCACCGCGATCGCGGTTGATAGCAACATGTCGATCGCAACGGCTTCACCGCGCGTCGCTCGGTAATCGCTTCGCAGCTCGAGAGTTGGGCTGAACGAGTGCCCGAAGTCCACCGCTCGTTTGAGGTCGTCTTCATAGAGATTTGGAGCGAGCTGCGTCATCGTTGCCAACTGCGAGCGCTCCAGAATCTCCCGCGCGACCGCTGCCGGCTTTTGAAAAGAGCTTTCGATCAAGCGCTCGAGATATTGTTCCAGCAGGCAAAAGAGAACGCGGTCTGCGATTAGGCCGACCTTGATCATCTCGGCAACGCCGCTGGCAAGATCGCGACGCGACACGGTTTGCAAGAACGTGGGATCGTTGAGGACGCCGATCGGCGGATAAAAGGTGCCGAGAATATTCTTCCTTTTCCCAAAATTCACGGCCTGTTTGATGCCGACAGCAACGTCAATCATGCCGAGCAGGGTCGTCGGTATTCGCACGAAGTCGACGCCGCGCCGATAGAGCGCCGCGGACATGCCGGTGATATCGAGCACGACGCCGCCGCCCACGCCGATCATGACGCCGTTTCGCGGAAGGCCGGCCGAAATCGCGGCTTCGCAGACGCGCTCGACCTGGTAGAAGTTCTTGTTCGCTTCACCCGCCTTGAGAATGATGGTGCTGAAAACGTTGAGGTGGCGTTCCAAATAGGCGCGAATCGTCGCTCCGTACAAGACGTAAACCACCTCGTCAAACGCAAGCAAGAGCGGGCGTCGCCCGACGAGCTCGGCGAGCGCCGTCACGTCGGTGTCGAAGACGTGAGATGTCAGTTGCGTGACGTCGTACGCAATATCGCGAGAGACGTCCATTAAGAATGACGTCGATCGATCGGAAACGGACGTTTGCACGCCCATAAGTAACCTTTCCTCAGGGAGCGCCGACTATATTAAAACGATACACCTTTGCGAGCGGGCCTCTTATGGTCTATTCGAACCCCAGTTTTTGGGGCTTTCGACCGTGTCCCGGGACCGCCGGCCCGGCCGTAATCGGGGACGATAAGACGAAGGAGAGCGCCGAAGAAAAAAGTGAATTTGTGCGGATGCTGCCGTCTAATTGGAACCGGCGCGAGACGAGTTTGGTCGCGCTAATCCTCGCCACGACCTCGATCCTGCTCTTTGAAGGCTTCGTCGGCGTGCCGCCTGCGACGGGCGCGCGGTTGCATCCCGAGCTCGCTCGGGTCGCAGTCGCGACGAGGGGCGATTTCCTCGGTTGTCCCTATCCCAGCGGTAACGTGTGGCAGACGAATGTCGCCGGCATGTCGCCCGATCCGCGCAGCTCGGCGTGGCTCGGGGCAATGATTGCGGCCGGCGGGGACGGCGGATTCGAGGCGACCATCCCAACCGACGAACTCATTAACGACGCGAACGGTGCGACGCCGCGGGTTCCGGTTCGACCGAAAGTCCACTGGCATCAACCGGTCTCCCCGATTCCATGGCAACCGAATTTCTACATCGAGCCGTTATCCGACCGCCACTCGCTCGTGCTGGAGACGAAAAGCTGTCAGTACTATGAGGGTTACGAAACGACGTACGACGCACGCGGTGAGCTGTCGGTCTACAGCAATCTGCACGTCGACCTCACCAGGCCGTTCGTTCGTTCAAAAACCAACGCGTCAACTGCCAGCGGTCTGCCGATCGGTCTGATGGCGATCCGGCCCGAAGAACTCGCCGCCGGCGTCATCGGTCATGCGATCGGCTGGAACGCCGTTGCAAACACCCTCTCCGAGACCGAGTGCGTCTCTCCGGCTGCGATTGACCATTGCACCGATAGCTTGAGATATCGAGGGCCTTCGGGCGAAACGCCGATGCCGTACGGCGCTCACGCTCGCCTCAAGAGCTCGTTTAATATCGACGGCTTCAGTCGCGAGGCCAAGATTGTCGCGCAGGCCATGAAGACGCACGGGCTCTACGTCTACGATACGGGCTGCTGCGACAACGTGGTTCCCCTCGTGAACGACCGCTACGGCGCGCCCGCATGGACGCGCGACGATGCTCGCGATCTGCGAAGCATTTCGCCAAAAGACCTCGAGATCGTACCGCCTCCGTAGGCGATGTTGTTCTATTTATCCATGCGGTGGTGGCAGACTTCGTAGCGATTGCCTAAAGGGTCCTCGAAGAACACTGCGTAGAACGTTGGGTGATGCTGGTCGAAATATTGGGGACCTTCAATATTTTGAGCCCCATGCATTCGAACGACGCCCGCGACTTCGTCAACAAACGCAGTGCTTGGGGCGGCAAAGGCAATACGCGTAGCTGTCGGGCGTGCGTTGGGATCGGCAAAAATATTGAAGAAATCCGCCCGGATGTTGCCGTAGCGCCGAGTATAGCCGTAACGCACAACTCGTGGCGTCGTTGGTTCAGTACCGAAGAGCGCCATGAGGGCATCGTAGAATGGACGCACCGCATCCGCATCGCTAACGCGCAGATCGATGTGACTGAACAGCGGAAACGCATACGTTTCAAAATAGCGCAAGCGCGCCTCACGTAAATCCTCGTTTTGCTCGATCTGATCCACTGGTATCTCCTTTGCGTTCGCGAAACTGTGCGTGTCCGCGTCTTTGGGCCTCAAACTCCGAATGTTGGCGCATCAGCCCAAGTCCTCCAGACAGCCGTTAGATTTGGGCGGCGCGATGTTCATTCGTCTCCATCGCCCCTTCAGGCCAAGATTTGTTTTTGGGCGCATTGCAGCGGGGATGTGGCTCCGCCGGTGGAGCACCTGCTTCGCATGTAAGGGGTCGGGGGTTCGAGTCCCCCCATCTCCACCATCGGAAACGTCTTACTCTGTAGAGAATTTGGCTTTTTTGGCCGCGCGCAATCGCGGCTTGATGGGCGACCACTTAGAATCCTGATAAGTGCTCAAGTCAGAATTTGATCGTCGAGACCACCAAATTTTTGGCGGAAACGCCGACGCGCGACCCAAGAGCCGCATTTCGACATCCGAGGATCGAAACGGAAATGCCGAAGAAATCGCCCGCCGGGAGCTCACAAATGAAATGGAGCCGGCCGCTAAGCGCGTGACTGCGCACGACAATGTTACGACAAATCGTGCGGATGCTAGCGGAATGCTACCGGGCTATTTGCGCTATAATTGCGAATGCTTCCTCGGATGCTTGCTCTTCGGTTATCGCGGCGCCTGCCGCCATTAGCGTCGCGACCGCTTCGGTCCCTAACACCTCATGCAGCACGGCTGTGACGCGTTCGTATTCTTGTCGGTGAATCGGCTCCGGTGCCGCGCCCAATGCTGCTAGCCTAGCATTGACGAAGCCCAGAAGCCGACCGGAGCGTGGGTAGAGCGCCGCGATGCGCTCGGCGTCACTCCGCTGCTGCAGAGCCGCGATCACGGCGAGATGAAGTATGCTCCACACGGCCATGACGTCCCAATCGTTTTCACGAGCGAGCCGCAGCGATTCACATGCGTGTTTCGCGGCGTCGTCCCATCGGTTTAGCGCAATAAGATAGGTCGCTATTTCGCTTAGGGCGTAGCACCGTGCAAACGTGTGTTCCACGCGCAGGGCGATGGCAAGCGCGTCGGTCGCATGCATGAGCGCCACTTCAACGTTGTCGGCTAAGAACTCGCAAGTCGCCAAGTCAGCAAGAGCATAGGCGGTGTTGGCTTCCTCGCCGAGCGCGTGGAGGATCAAGAGCGCTTCCCCAACGTAGCGGCGAGCGGCCACAACATCAGCCTCCGAGACATTCGCGAGTAGTCGCAGGAGTGAGGCCATTGAATAGCCGGCACGCAGCCCCGATTCGCGAGCGAATTTCAGAGTCTCTTCAAGCAGTCCTTGTGCTTCCGCGCGATGTCCAAGAAACCACAATGCGTGCCCTTTACGCGTTTGCGCTTTGGTGACACCAAGCCAGTCGCCAAGCGCCCGGAATTCCACGAGAGCCTTCTCGCTGCTGATAAGCTCAAGCTTATAATTCACAGTGTTTTGGGCGATCCTGGCCTGCGCTAGACTGACCGCAGCGAGGACGCTCCGTGGCGTTTCTTGGTCGACGAGTTCGAGCGCTGCGTCTAGCCAGCGCTGTGCCTCGCCAAATTCAAAAATATGTGAATTTATGAGCACGCCGATCAATCGCTGGCCTAAAAGAACGTCTCCGCGTTTCGTCAGCGCCCACCGCAGTGCGACGAGCCAGTTTTCTCGTTCCTCCCGAACACGTTGTTCCCATGATAGACGGTGGTCGAACTCATGTGCTGCGGCCATTGTTTCCGCAATCTCGAGCAACGCGAGCGCGTGACGGTGCTCGATAATCGCTGCCTCGCCACGCGCTTCGAGTTTACCGCGCGCATACTCTCTAAATGACTCCAGTTGGCCATAGCGAGGCTCACTGGCGGAGAGATCGGCCATAACCAGGGATTTGTCTACGAGCGACGAGACCAAATGCAGCACGTCACTTTCAGGGACATCATCAGTCGCACATACGGTCGTCGCTGTCGCGAGCGTACAGCCGCCTGCGAACGTTGAGAGACGCTCGAAAAGGCGCTGCTCGGGAGCCGATAGCAACTCGTAACTCCATTCGATTGTAGCGCGCATGGTTTGCTGGCGCGGTAGGGCAGTCCGCGCTCCGCCGGTGAGAATCAGAAAGCGGTCGTTGAGCTTTTTCGCGAGATTCTTGACGGGAAACATGGTCACGCGCGCTGCCGCAAGCTCGATCGCTAGTGGCAAGCCGTCCAAATGCCAGCAAATCTCTGCAACCGTCGCTTCGTCTTCATCGTTCAGCGCAAAGTTCACGTCGACGGCTTGGGCGCGGTCGACAAAAAGCGTGACCGCGTCGCCGATGATCAGCGACGGTAACCGGTATGTGCGTTCGCCAGCAGCCCCCAATGGCTCGCGGCTGGTCGCGAGAATCCGAACGTGTGCGCAGCCGAGCAATACGGCGTTTGCAATGACAGCAGCATCTTGCACGACGTGCTCGCAGTTGTCGAGAATGAGCAGCGTCGTTTTATCCTTGAAGTACGACAGTAGCGTGTCAAGCAGCGAGTGATTTTCGACTTCTTGGACGCGGAGCGCTGCCGCGATTGCGGCAACAACCAATGAAGGATCGCGGATCGCAGCGAGTGCGACGAAGCAAGCGCCGTCGGGGCTTTCGCTCTGCGCGATCGCAGCCTGCAACGCCGTCTGTGTCTTTCCAACGCCGCCGGCTCCCGTAATCGTGACTAGCCGATGTTTCCCTAGCAGGGCTAGGATCTGGTCGAGCTCCGGCTCTCGCCCGACAAAGCTCGTTAGCGCAAGCGGAAGCGTTGCAGTCCTCGCGCTCGGCCACGGGCCGACCGTAACGGAGGCGCTTCCTCGATGACGAGGTGGGCTCGGACGCGCGGCGGCGTTTTCGAAAACCTGACGCTGCTCTTCGTTGAGTGCCAAGGCACCCGCCAAAAGGACCAGCGTCCCGCGTTGCGGCGTGCGGCGGTAGCCGCGTTCCAGCGCGCTGATTCCGTATAAGCTAAGGCCGGCGCGCTCCGCCAGGGCCCCCTGCGAGAGTCCCCGGGCGAGCCGGTAGCGCCGCAAGATCGATCCAAAGTCCGACGAGCCTTCTTCCTCGCCTTCCATCGTGTTTCGGGGATTTCGCGGACCCGGCGAGGGCATCCTCAGACGTCGACAGTCCAAATGTGCAAATAAGCTGTGCAAATGTCCCTTCCAGCCGAGGCCCACGGGCAGGTATCGTGAGGTAAATGCGGGTGGTTCCGCGTCGGAGGAGGAGCAACGCAGATGAAGATTTCAAACGTGAGCCGCTATATTCTGAGCGTTTGCCTGGCGGCGCTAGCGTTTACGGGCTGCGGCGGGGCCGTCACTTCGCCGATCGTAGAGCCGCTCAGGACCGGGGGTAGTGCACTCGATGCGGCAGCCTCAAAATCGAGGATTTACGTCGCGAATTTAGGTGGCGACAAAGTAACGGCCTACAGCCCAAACGGGAGACACGGGAAGCTGACGCTCACCATCGCCGCCGGGATAAATGGACCATTCGGCGTGGCGGTCGACAAGAACGGCAAAATTTTCGTTACAAATACTAGCCCTTACTATCCTGGCGGCAACGTTACCAGCTATGCCTCAGATGGAAAGCAGACGACGCCCACGATTACCGCAGGGATAGATTTTCCACTGGGCATTGTCGTTACCAAGAGCGGCAAGATCTACGTCGCGAATCTCCGCGGGCCTACAAGCAGCGGCAGTGGGTCCATCAACACGTACAAGCCCGATGGAACGCAAACGACGCCGACGATCACCGCAGGGATAGCCGGCCCAGTGGGCGTGACGGTCGACGATCGCGGCAAAATCTACGTCGCGAACGCCTTCAATAATTCGGTGACAACCTATAAATCCGATGGGACGCAGACGACGCCGACGATCACCGCAGGGCTGAACTTTCCCGAAGGCATCGCCGTCGATGCAAACGGCAAGATTTACGTTGTGAATCACGGTGGCGTTAGCAGCAGCGGATCGATAACCACGTACACAGCTGACGGAACGCAGACCACGCCAACCATCACCGCCGGGATAGAGGGCCCAGTGGGCGTGACGGTCGATGCAAGCGGTACGATCTACGTCTCAAATTATCAAGGGCCCGGTCGTAAGGGCGGTTTTGGCTCCGTGACAGCCTACACGCCCGACGGAAAGCGCTCCACGCCGACGATCACTAGGAAAATCGTTTTGCCCGAGCTCATCACGCTTCACCGAGGAGAATCGCCATGAAACATTTACGCTTCTTTCTGCTAGTGGCCGGATCTGTAGTTCTCCTCGCCGCCTGCGGCGCAGGCGTCCCATCGACATCGATTCCAGAACCACAGACCAGCAGCTCGGCAATGCGGGCCTGCCCCGAGAGTCCCGGGCATGCGCAGTGCGAGGTTTTGATCATCAAAATGGGAGTTGCGCCCAGCGTGGCAGGGTGGGGCCCTTCCGACCTCCAGGCGGCCTACAATTTGCCCTCCGCCTCGAGAGGCAAGGGTCAGATCGTTGCAGTCGTTGACGCCTATGACAACCCGAACGTCGCTTCGGATCTCGCCGAATATCGCTCGTACTTCGGCCTGCCGCCGGCGAACTTCACTAAATACAATCAAGAAGGGCAACAGGGCCACTATCCAAAGGGCAACATCGGCTGGGGCGGCGAGATTGATCTCGATGTCCAGATGGTCTCTGCGAGCTGTCCGAACTGCACGATTTATCTCGTCGAAGCGAAAACCAATAGTAATAGGGAGCTCGGCACCGCCGAAAAGGAAGCAGTGAAGCTTGGCGCACACATCATCAGCAATAGCTGGGGAGGAGGCGTCGATTCCGAATCCGACTTCGACAGCCCGGAAGTCGTTTATCTAGCCGCCGCGCTCGACAACCGCTACGGCTCGGTAATGCCAGCGGCGTTTAATAACGTCGTTTCGGTCGGCGGCACCGCCTTAGCAAAAAAGGGCTCGAAATACAAAGAAGTCGTCTGGCCTATGACGGGCGGCGGCTGCGCGAATGGTGTTACAAAGCCCTCCTGGCAGCACGATCCGGGCTGCACTTTCCGGACGCAAAACGACGTTGCCGCCGTCGCCTGGGACGTAGCCGAATACGACTCGTACGGCTATGGCGGCTGGATCATGGTAGGAGGGACTAGCGTAGCGACGCCACTTATCGCTGGCATTTACGGTCTTGCCGGTAATGCCAGCGCGCAACATGCCGGCAAGAAATTCTGGACGCTTACGACGCAACAACGCAAGAAGTATCTGCACGTCATTGACGAGGGTAGCGACGGCAGCTGCGGCGGAAGCTATCTTTGCACTGCAGGAACCGGACAGTACGGGACTTACTCTGGCCCTACCGGATGGGGAACTCCCAACGGCATCGGCGCCTTCTAAACCATCCTGCCGACATGTCCTACGCAGGAGTGACTTTCATGAAACATTTGCCACGTTCGCGCTGCTTCAGTCGGGGTCTCAGTGCGTGCACGGCTGCTATTCTGGTTGCAGGGTGTGGTGGCTCGCCAATCGTCGCGCCACTAAGCGGCGCACCGGCCCTGCCGTCGTTGGATCGCAACGCCTCTGGCGGCGCTTCACAGAGCTACATTGGAGCTGGCAACACCCCGCGCTTCCAATACACTCCATACGTCGACGCAGTTTCCGACCGGGCGGCGAGCGCGCTGAGCTTCAGTGTGTTACACAGCTTCGGCGGTTACCAGGACGGGAGTGGCCCTTTTGCGGGCCTGATTGACGTAGATAACGTGCTTTACGGTACGACCTTACGCGGTGGCCCCAACACAGGCATGTACGACCTAGGGGGTACGGTCTTCAGCATCACGACAGGCGGCACGGAAAAAGTGCTGCACAGCTTCGGCAACGGAACCGACGGCAGTGGTCCTATAGCGCCGCTGGCCGATGTAAAGGGCACGCTTTACGGCACAACCGAGAGCGGCGGCACGTACCCTTGCGGCCACAGTGGCTGCGGCACGGTCTTTAGCATCACGACGGGCGGCGCAGAGAAGGTACTGTACAGCTTCGCCGGGGGAACCGACGGCGCTTTCCCATTTGCAGGCCTGATTGACGTAAAGGGCGCGCTCTACGGAACGACGCAAGGGGGCGGGACGTACGGCTACGGCACGGTCTTCAGCATAACGCCGGATGGAACGGAAAAGGTGCTTCACAGCTTCGGCAATGGAAGCGACGGCCTTACTCCCGACGCGGCGCTGACTGACGTGAACGGCACGCTGTACGGCACGACATTTCAGGGCGGCGCATACGCCGGTAGCGGCTTCGGTGTCGGAACCGTCTTCAGCATCACAACGGGTGGCACGGAAAAAGTGTTGCACAGCTTCGGCAAGGGAACGGACGGCGCGTATCCGCGGGCTGGCCTGATTAACCTAAGTGGCACGCTCTATGGCACGACGGAGGAAGGCGGCTCGCACTCTTCTTGCGTCGGCTACCACGATGGCTGCGGAACGGTATTTAGTGTTACGGTGGGCGGCACGGAGAAGGTGCTGCACAGCTTCGGCAAGGGCGCCGACGGCAGTCTTCCCGTGGCAGGACTGATTAACGTAAATGGCACGCTCTACGGCACAACCGAACACGGCGGCGAGTACCCCAAGCAAAGCTACGGTATAGTCTTCAGGATCGCGACAAGTGGCACAGAGAAAGTCGTGTACAACTTTGGACATGGCTGCGACTGCGGAAACAAGGGCGTTGGCCCCGACGCGCCGCTGATTGACGTAAGGGGAACGCTCTACGGCACAACGGAATTAGGAGGCGCCGACGACGGCGGCGTGGTCTTTGCGCTAAGGCCATGACACCGCGCGGTGTTCTGCAGCACTTTAAGAGTTGAGCAGCTTAGCTGCCGCCCAGCCGCCCCGCGCGCAGGGTTATCAACTCCGTTACCAGATTTGATTCGCGTTGCGCAGAGGGTCGCGGGCTGGCTGTCTAGTAGCCGGGCACATGGCCGTTCGGAATGCCGGCGCTTTCGCGATGGCGCTCGTTGCTGCGCTGAGCGCCTGCGCACGGTCCGGCACGGGGCGCGGCTGGGGGACGCCCCATCAAATGACCATCGCGAGGACAAACGACCCGCCGTCGCTGAACCCGCTCTTCGAGTTGCAGCAGGCCGACATCGATCTGGCGCAGCTTTACGCCGAGCCGCTCGTCGGGCTGAGTCCTCAAAATAAGCCCGTTCCAGTCGTTGCCAGCCGCGTACCGACGACTGCGAACGGTGACATCTCTCGTGATGGACGCAGGGTAACGTACCACCTTCGCCTTGAAGAGCGGTTCGCCGATGGCGTGCCGTTGACGTCCAACGACGTTGCATTCACCTATCGCGCGATCTTGGATCCACGCAATCCCGTCGGCGAAGCGCAACCGTATCGCATCATCGAGCGCTTCGAAACGCCGGATGCGCACACCGTCGTGCTGCATCTGCGGCGGCCCTGGGCGGCTGCAGTGAGCTGCCTTTTTGCGGAAACCGACTTCATCTACGGCATTCTGCCCGCACATGCGTTTAGTAGCACAGATGTCAGACATGCGGTCTGGAACGATCATCCCTTCGGTAGCGGGCCGTTTCGCGTCGTAAGATGGCGGCGCGGCGATGAGATCGTGCTCGAACCAAACCTTTACGCGCGTCGGAAGCCGCACCTGAACCGGCTTGTCTTTAAACTCGTCCCTGACCGCAACACCGAACGCCTACTCTTGCTTACCCACTCGGTGGACGTGGTCGATTATCTTACCGACGCGCAGGTCGTCCAAACGCGTTCGCTGCCGGGGCTTGCGCTGGTGCGAACCGAGAAGAACCTAGTTCCGTATGTGGCCATCCAGACCCGGCGGCCGCCAACGGACGATCCGCGCGTCCGGCGCGCATTGCTGGATGCTATCGATACCGACGGGATCGCCCGCAAGGTCGCCTTTGGATTGTGGCCTCGCGCGAGCACGGAGATCGCGCCGGTTCTGTGGGCGCACGATCCCTCGATCGCGCCGCCGCTCTACGATCCCCAACGGGCGGCGGCCGAGTTGGACGCGGCGGGTTGGAAAGTGCAGGATGGCCACCGCGTGAGAAACGGGAACACGCTCGAGGTTAAGATGGCGTACTACGGTTGGAGTGACGAGAGTCGCTCGGGAGCGACGCTTATTCAAGCCGAGCTAGCCCGCATCGGCGTCGACGTCGCGCTGCGCGCTTACCCGTCAAACGTCTATTTCGGGCTTCCCGACGGGGTCTATTACGGTGGCCGTTTCAACCTTGCGTGGGGTGGTTTCTACGGCGGCAGCGATCCCGAGCAGAGCGAGTACTTTACGTGCGACAGGCTCGCGCCAAATGGGCCGAATGTGCCTCGCTGGTGCGATCGAAACTACGACAAGCTCTTTGGCGAACAATCGCGGACTTTGGATCGGGCACGGCGTCAAGCGCTTTTCGATGCGATCCAGCGCACCGTCAACGACGCGGTCTTATTCGTGCCCCTCTTTTATCAAGGCATTTATTCCGCGATTAATCCGGCGGTTCGAGGATGGAATCCGAATATGCTGTTCGAGTTTTCAAACAGCGAAGCTTGGGACGTTCGCCCGTAGCGTCGCGTTCGAAGCGTTCTCGGGAACCGCGGCTATCGTACGACAGCTGTGTTCAGGTGTGGCGAAGATCCGGTACGCGGTTTGGGCGAGGCGCTTGACCGTGCGATTGACGCGTCGCCCATAACGCTCGCTTCGAAGAACCGAAATAACGTCGGCCCCGTCATGCAGCCAGTGATTACTGTGGTGACAGGCAAAATGGTTCTGGACAAAACCCAACGGTTCGGTTATAGTAACGCATGCCGTCGATACCTGCGGGGGGCTGGCGACTCGTCGTAATCCCAGGTGATCATGAGCCAAGGCACGTCCATGCCCGCCATGGCACTGCAGGTGCCGCGGAAGCCGTGTTTCGGCTCAACTCGGATGGGACAATGACGCTTCGCGAGGCTGATCGGCAACTTACGCGGGCTCAAGTTCGGGAAGCCGCCGAGCTAGTAAGCGAACACTTTTGTGAACTCGAGGAACTCTGGGAGACATATTGCTGATGAGCACTCCAAAACGTCGCCGCCTTACTAACGTGGAGATCGATGCCGCCTTTCGGCGCCGTGATCGGCGCCTCGCGACGGAGCCACTTGCGACCTCTGTTCGTTACATTCCAACGCGCGGCAGCGTTGTTGTCGAAATGAACAATGGGGCCTCCCTCGTCATCCCAAGGCACCTCCTTCAAGGCCTAGGCGACGCCTCGCCGTCGCAGCTCCGAAATGCCTGTGTCTCGGGCCGTGGGACGTCTCTGAGCTGGCCGGATCTCGATGCAGACTTCACGATCATATCGCTACTTCACGGCGTCTACGGCGGCAGAAAGTGGATGTCCGAGCTTGCCCGACACGCCGGCACTGCCACGTCGGAGGCCAAGGCGAGAGCCGCACGCATCAACGGTGCCAAAGGGGGGCGCCCCCGCAAAGCGGCCGGGCGCACCCGAGCTCGGCGGTAGGCTTACGACAGTCTTACGACAATTCGCGCGGAAGCTGGCGGAAAGCGCGGACGCTAGCGAACGAAAAATAGGCCTCGAAAAGGCCAGCGTAGCAAGGAAAATCGGCTATTTCTTGCGTTTCGTACGCATTCTAGGTTTCGAGGGGCGTTTACTTCGCATGTAAGGGGTCCGGGGTTCGAGTCCCCGCATCTCCACCAACCAAAACGCCTGTTCCGTAAGGAGTTCGGCGTTCTCGCCTCGGCGCATCGCGAGACAGTTCGGTGGAATTTAGTGTCCGTGTAAGAGATCAGAGTTCGAGTCTGCCTCGAGAACGTCGATTTTGTTAGGAATCCCGAGCATCTTTCATCGCAAAACGACGCGCATATGACAACGCTGGAGCAAAGCGGGTTGAGTTAGACGGGTTCCAACAATCTCGCAATGATTGGTAAATCCGAACGCGGTAACGCTGAGCCTCGACGGGAGACCGAATTACAGCGCGGTTGCCGCCTCGACGGCCTCGTCCTCCGTCATGTTGGCGCCGTTGCCCATGAGATTTGCGATGATGTCTGCACCAATCACATCGCGCAGCGCCGCGAAAGCCGGGTCGACACGCGCTTCTGTAGGCAGGCCCAACGGCCCGAGGCGAGCCTCGACAAAGCCCAAGATCCCCGCGATGGCCCTTGCTTGCGCGTCCGGTATAGGGCTGGTCGCACGTAGGGCCGCAATTGTGGCGAGGCGTCCAAGCGCCACTGCAACGTAGACGTCCAGATGATCCTCGCGGGCGGCACTCAGCGCTTCTAGCGCCTGCTTTCCGGCATCCTCGTATCGGCGGACTGCGATAAGATATTCCGAGAATTCGAGCCCGGCGAGTATGGCGAGGCGTCTGGGGCCGCAGGGGGCAAAACCTCTAGCAAATAGATCAGTTAAGTCCGCGACGGCCGACTCCGGATCACCTTCGTCAAAGGAGAGCGCTGCGAGTTCGGTTAGCGCCAAATCGATCTCCACTTGGTCGCGTATCACCTGGAGAAGCTGTAAAGCCTCCGTCAGGTACCTACGAGATAACGCGGTTTCGCCCGCGTATCTGAGCGCGTATGCGAGATTACGCAAAACGTATACGGTGTACCAACGAGCATCGAGTTTGCGCACGATGCTCAGGGCCTCTTCTAGAATCTCCCGCGCCTTATCGGTGCGTCCTAGATCGACGAGCGCGTTACCGGCGATCGTCTGCGATCGTACGAGACCCAACTCATCGCCTGCCTCGCGATAATACGTGAGGGCTTTCTCTGCGCTCGCGAGCTGCAACGTGTGATGATCGAGGTGCATCGCTAGGTGTGCCTCCGCGAGCTTGATCTTCGCAAGCACTTCAGGCGGCGTTTGCTGGTCAGCAAGTTCCAGAGCCGCAAGGATCCAGCGTTTCGCGTCGCCGAGCAAGGGGGTACTGCCTCCCCACAACGAAACCACTTCCGCAACGAGGCGCTGTCCCCCCAGCACGTCGTTCCGTTTGGTTAGCGCCCATCTAACCGCTGCGCGCCAGTTGCCGACCTCGTCGCGTGGATATCCGTAGTAGATCGTATAATGCTGGTCGCGCCGGGCGAACGTTCTCGCAAGGCTTATGTAAGCAAGTAGGTGGCGCTGGGCGACGGCGCCCTCCTCTCCGCGCAGCGTCAACTTCTCGCGAGCGTACTCACGATATGGCTCGAGCAGTCGATAGCGCGGCGCATTTCCTTCCAGCTCGGCCACTAGCAGCGACTTACCGACGAGCGATGAGATCAAGGAAAGAACGTCGTCTGCCGCGACGCCGTCACCTTGGCAAACGGCTCTTGCAGCGTCGATCGTACACCCACCTTCGAACATAGAAAGACGCTCGAACAATCGTTGCTCCGGCCCCGTAAGCAGCTCGTAACTCCAGTCGATCGCGGCGCGCATCGTCTGCTGGCGCTGCGCCGCGGTTCGCTCGCCCCCAATGAGCACTTGAAGGCGATCGACGAGCGCTTTCGCCAACAGTTGCACCGGCAGCACCGTCACTCGCGCCGCAGCAAGTTCGATGGCCAGTGGAATGCCGCTTAGGTGCCGGCAGATCTCGCCCACGACCGGCCGCTTTTCATCCGTTAGCGTGAAGTGTGCGTCGGCGGCTTGCGCGCGGTCGGCAAAAAGCGCGACTGCATCGTTTTCATCCAGCGACGGCAGCCGGTACGTGCGCTCGCCCGCCGCTCTGAGCGACTCTCGGCTCGTGGTGAGGACTCGTAAATTGGGGCAGGCGTGCAACAGAGAATCGACCACTGTCGCGGCTTCGGCAATCACTTGCTCGCAGTTGTCGAGAAGCAGCAGCGTCGTCTTGTTCTTGAGAAATGCGACGAGCGTCTCGATCAGCGAGTGATTTGGGACCTCTTGTACGCTGAGTGCGCCTGCGATCGCCGTCGCCACGAGCGAAGGATCGCCTATTGGTGCGAGGCTGACAAAACATACGGAAGCCTCCGCCGCGTCGGTGAAGGCCAATGCGGCTCGCAGCGCCGTCTGCGTCTTGCCGATACCGCCGGCTCCGGTGAGCGTGACCAGCCGATGCTCGGCCATGAGCGCCTCGATCTCGGCGAGCTCGTCACCTCTACCGAAAAATCGAGCAAACGCGATTGGCAAATTCTCGGACCCGGCGTTCCTCCAGGGGCCAACGGTAACGGAAGCCCCGCCCCTTCGCCTCGGCGAGCTCGTTCGTACAGCGGCCGCCTCGAACGCATGGCGCTGCTCGGCGTTCAGCGCCAGCGCTCCCGCCAGCAACTCGAGCGTTTCGCGCTGAGGTGTACGCCGGTAGCCGCGTTCGAGTGCACTGATTCCGTGCAGGCTAACCCGAGCGCGCTCGGCGAGTGCCTCCTGGGAAAGCCTCGCGTCGAGCCGATAACGCCGCAGCAGCGCCCCAAACTCCGGCGATCCCGAGTCCCGCCCCTCTCGCTCCACTGCCTGTAGAGCTTCGCGAGGGCCTCGCTGGCGCCCTCAAAACTGCCGGCCGGCTAACTGTGCGAATAAGCCGTGCGGGTGTGCCTTCCGGGAGTGTCGCGTCGGTGCCAGGATGTCGGCATGAAGCGCACCGTACGTCTAATCCTTGCTGGGCTGCCTGCACTGGCGCTCTGGAGCTGTGCAGCATCCCAACTTCCCGGCACCACTACCGCGGCGCTTGCGGCGGACAACGCTAACGCCGGTGCCGCACAAGCGGCGCCCGATTGGGCTCGAGGCCAGACAGCTCCGCCGTTTCGCCGAGCCGAAGGGCCCGATACGGCAAAGCGAGGCATCTACGTAAGCTCCTTTGACGGCACGTCCATTTACGGGTTCAAGAACAACTACAAGCGCGGCCACGGCCCGATGTGCACGCTGTACACCGGACAAGTTTATGTCAACGGTATCGCCGCCGACCCGAACGGCAATCTAATCGTTCCTCAAAACAACGGCAGCTTAGTGAAGATCTATAAAGGGTCGGATATGTGCGGGCCGCCGCTCGGCTCGTTTAAAGATCCGTATGGCCAACCCGCCGATGCCGCCAGCTTCAATGCAGCGGCAGGAACGATCGCCGTCGTTGACATCGAGGGCAAGCAGGGTTCCCTTCCCGGAAACCTCGCGATTTGCTCGTTGAGCACCGGATGCACGCAGAAGCTCGAACCGGCGTTTTCCGGTTACGCGTTGGGCATCGCGGTGGCGAAGAACGGCGATTGCTGGTTGACCACGGAAAACAGCGCGTTCACAGCTGCAGGAATGACGTACTGGCCGGGTTGCAACGGGTCCGGTGAATTGGTCACCGGTTTTAAGAATGCATCGTACGGCGGATTGAGCATCGATAAACAGGGCCACGTAGTGTCGATTGATTTTGAGGGCGGCACGACGGGTCAGCTGTGGATCTATTCAGGCTGCAATCCGGCCTGCACGGTTGTCGGCGGTCCGTTCTCGCTTGAGGGGCAACCGTTCTTCGGCGCGCTGAACGCAAAGGGCGACACGTTCGGGACGATGGAGTCGGAGTTTCCCTACGCCGGTACGATCGATATCTACAAGTACTCACCGACGAAGCTAACATACGAGTACAGCTTTGACAGTAGCTTTGCGCCGGTGAGCAGTCCTGAAGGTTTCGCGTACAGTCCGGCACTCGATCAATGAAAGGCACGGATATGAAGGCGGTATCGGGACTCATCGCTCTCGCCGCGACGTTTGGCCTCGCGGCCTGTAACGCCGGAAACGGAATCCCCGACGCACCTCAAACGGCCGTTCGATCAGTTGCAAGATCAACTCCGCTAGCAAACCCGAACCTCTGGGGGCCGAATGTCGTCGCGGCCTGTCCGAGCGCGCGACCGGACGAGGCGCAATGCCTTGCGCTCATTCGGTCCGGTCCACAAATCGTGCCCGACGGCGGATCCGGCCCTAATGGCGGCTTCACGCCGGCACAACTGGAGGCCGCTTATAACCTGCCGGCTTCCTCGGACGGCGCCGGGCAAATTGTCGCGATCGTCGATGCGTACGACGATCCCAACGCGGCATCCGATCTCGCCTACTATCGCTCGTACTTCGGGCTGCCAGCGGCAAACTTCACGAAATACAATCAGGAAGGCCAGACGGGCAACTACCCGCAGGGGAATACGGAATGGGGTCTCGAGGAAACGCTCGATCTCGATATGGTTTCAGCCAGCTGTCCAAACTGTACCATATACTTGGTCGAGGCGAACAGCGGCAGCATTTCTGATCTGGAAGCTGCGGAGACGGAGGCCGTTGCGCTCGGTGCGCACATCACCAGCAACAGTTACGCATGCGTCAGCGGACCGAACTGTGCGTTTAATAAAGCCGATTACGACACGCCGGGCGTAGCCTACGTTGCCGCCGCGGGCGACTACGGCTATACGTCGCGCGTCATGGTACCTGCCGCGTTCGGCAGCGTGGTCTCCGCCGGTGGCACCTCGCTCTACGCCGATCCAAAGGTCATGCGTGGCTTTCGCGAGACTGCCTGGCTCGGCACCGGCAGCGGCTGTTCAAAAGAAAGGAAGCCGTCGTGGCAACACGATTCGGGCTGTACGCATCGCACGGCCAACGACGTCGCAGCGATCTCCGATCCCGCTACGGGACCCGCCATCTACGATACGGACGGCTACAACGGCTGGCTTGTCGGCGGCGGAACGAGCACCGCGTCGCCGTTTATCGCCGGCGTCTTCGGACTCGCCGGCAATGCATCTTCGCAAAACGGTGGCGAGACGTTTTGGAAACGGGATCACGAAAAGCCTGACGATCTTTTCCGCATCAAGCGAGGCTATAACGGCTCGTGCAGTCCTAAGTATCTTTGCACTGACGGAACTGGCGAATACAGAGATTACGGCGGACCTACCGGCTGGGGCACGCCGAACGGCGTCGGCGCGTTCTAGGGCCTTGCCTAAATCATAAGGAGCAACGTAGATGAAGATTTTAGCTTTGAAGAATCCCGCGCTCAGCGCTAGCGCGTTAGGTCTTGTACTTGCGGGTTGCGGCGCATCGCAAGCGCTGCCTGATCTGTCGCGCGGGATCGGTCAGAACGTCACCCGGCCGCCAGCGACGATCCACAATCAGAAGTCAGGGGACGTCGCCACGACCAACAAGGATCTCGTCTACCTTAGTTACGGATCGTGCGGTAGTCACATAACAGGATGCTACTCTGAAGTCGCTGTTTACACATTTCCAGGAGGCCAGCCTATCGGAACCTGGAACGCGGCCGGCTACGCGCTGGGCGAGTGTGCCGACGAAGACGGCAACGTCTTCGTCACGTACATCTTAGGCTCCATCGGTGAGATTCTCAAGTTCGCGCATGGTGGTACAAGCCCGGTGGCAACGTTGAGTGATCCAACCGGGTTGCCAGTCGCGTGCTCTGTCGACCCAAACAGCGGTGACCTAGCCGTCGTCAATCCTAATAACGCGGGAACCTTGTTGATCTACAGTAACGCTTCGGGGATCCCAACAACTTACAGCTACCCCGGCGTAACTTTTTATAGCGTCAGCTACGACAGTAAGCGCAATGTGTTCGTCGATGGCCTCACGGGGCCCCACAGCTCGCAGTTCGTATTAGCCAAACTGCCGAAGGGCGGCAGGTCGTTCGAGAACATTACGCTTAACAAGCAGGTTGGTGGCGCTGGTGGACTTGACTGGGACGGGCAGTACTTAACGATCGGCCAGAGTACCTGGTACAAAAACGAGATGGATCTGATCTACCGTTTTGAGATACGCGGCACCTCTGGACGTTTTGAAGGCGCTACTCAGCCGAAACGGCTTCTTCGTGGGATCGATCAATACTCGATCGTAGGCAAGCAGATTTTCATCGCTTATTCGTGGAAGCCCTGTCGCGCTATTTGCGGTGATGAGGGGACCGTTGGAATTTGGAGTTACCCCTCAGGGCGCGTGATAAGGAAACACTTCACGCCCTATTCCTCGCCCTCGACGGGCATGGCGCTCAGCCTCGCCCAAACCCATCGGTAGTGGCGAAGTTGATGAAAACATTCCAGGTCGAGCCGTAATGCGCAAAGCGGCCGGCCCACCCGAAGCTTCGCGGTAGCTTACGACAATCTTACGACAATTCACGCGGAAGCTGGCGGAAAGCGCGAACGCTAGCGAACGAAAAATCGGCCTCGAAAAACCAAACGCAGCAGCGAAAATAGGCTATTTCTTGCGTTTCGTACGCACGATCGGCTTCGAGCGGCGTTTACTTCGCATGTAAGGGGTCGGGGGTTCGAGTCCCCCCATCCCCAGCATTTGAAAGGCCTGATCCTGAAAGGGGTTTCGGCACTTTGCCTTCTCTAGCAAGCGCGCAAATCCGCGAGCACTTACAATTCGCATAAGTGGTCAGGATCCGTCCAACGAGAAAAACGAGATTCTGTAAGCACTTTCTGGATTTTCCGTCCGCGGGATCGACGCCGCTTACGATAACTGTACGACGCGCCTACACTTACTAACCCGCGTGGCCGGGGGGTTCGAGTCCTCCAACCACTGGAAGACGCGGCGTTTGCGTTATTAAGCCCACCTTGCAACGCCACGCCGCATCATCGCAGCATTTTGCTGCAATGGCACGGGTGCCGAATCTGAGCCTGCGATTCGCAGCCTGCTACCGTGAGGTACGATGCAGGGGTCGCCAAGAGCGGCCATACGGTAAGTTTCACCAGTTAGTGCCTCCTCGCGATTCTTCAGCTTTCCGGTCAACGGCGGTGGCTAGGTGTTTAGGGACCGAGTTTCAGGTCCTCGGGCTCTGACACCAACAAGGTCGAGATCGGCTTTTGCGTGCCGTTGCGGTCAGAGTGAAGCTCGTATACCACGTTGCTGGTTGGATCTGGTACATAAAGCAGGTTCAACGGTGAAACCGCGATGCCGGTGCCGAACTGCGCATTCTTAACCATGATTGCGCGGTCCGGTGGCGGGCTGCCATTCGCCGTCGCCGGATAGGCCGCTATAAATGCCTTTCCTGTTGGATTAAAGCCCAAGGGCGTCACTGGATTATCGACGTACAACTCGTCGGACGTGTCGGTCGAAAGTCCGTTTGGAAAGGCGACTCCGGAGCCTGTCAACGTACGCAACCTCCCGCCCTGTAACGTGTAGGCATAAACGTAGCGGTAATAGGTCCAGCCGAACGACGGCGAGCCAAATTCGTAGAAAAGCGAGACGAGGAGGTCGCCCTGGCTGTCCAGCGCGAACCCGGCGACCTGTCCGCCGCAGCCTACATCGACGAAACTCGAGCATTTTGTGACGGTTATCTCCTTAAGCTTTTTCGCGTGTCCGCGAGCGTTGGCGCCATAGACAAAGACCACAAAGCTCGTAGTGCAAACCCACCCAACGTATCGATTTTTGGAACAGGATATGTATTGATATCCTACAAACAAATGCCCCTGAGGGTCGACGAGGAGCGTTGAAACCGGTCCTTGCACGCACTTAAAGAACGTGTTACAGCCTTTGATCGAGGCGTTGAGCGTACGTATTCGTCTCAGCGAATCTTTGCGGAAAACGGCGATCGTCGCGGGGTACTTCTGCGGGTACGATGTCGCATAAAGGTCACCCGAAGGACCGATAGCGATGGGAGCTCCGACTCCCGAGTACGTTAGGTCGGGAGGCGATTTTGGGACCCCGTCGGAGATTTGGAATCGCTCGACGCCATTGCTATCGGCGACATAGAGATGTCTCGGGCCTTTCGCGGCGTTACGGAATCCTAGTTCCCGCCCGACGGATGCCCCGGTTGGCGAGTCCGCGGATGACGGGGGCAACCCCGCTGAACCGCCGCAACCAGCGGCGATGGCGCACGCTAGCGTCGCGATGAGCGCCCGTGCGTTCGATGGTTTCATCAACTGAAACCTCCTCCGCAGCTCTTCCACCACATGTTTTTCGTTAGTTGGGATTCGGCCAGGATATCCGGCCGAGTCCGCGTCGCCCCCAACGCTGCAGGCGAGTCTGCTGGTCTGGCATCGCTCCACCCGATGGATAAACGAGGGCTCTGCCCTGAGCGCTTTGTGCGCAACCCTTTGTCGCAGCGCTGTTCGAGCCGCACCGCGTTGCGAGGAAGGGCACAAGCGATCCGTTTGTGCGATCGATGGCGGTGCCGACGATTTCCCCGCGATTATTGATAGTGTTCGCGGAGATGAGATACAGCGACGAGCCGGGGCGAACCAGCGTGTTGAGATCGATCATCACGCCGTTTTGCCAAATGGCCGCATGGCACTTGTCAGTATTATTAAGCCAGGCGGCAAGGTTCTTGCACGATTGGATCGCCATCTGCCCCGCATCGTTGATGGAGCCGCCGAAGCTCAAAAGATCTCCTGGGAGCGTGCCGAGGTCGGCCATCGTGCCGTTCTGCCAAAGGAAGGCGTGCGCAGCCTTGTTACCACGCAAAGCCGAAGTGCCGCCTACCTGATCGTGATCATTGATCCCGCCAGCCGAGATGAAGATAGTGCCGCCCAGGCTGCCGAGGTTGATCGGCTTGCCATGCCGCCACATAAGCGCGTGATACTCGAGAAGTAGGTCGATACCAGAGGTTCCGCACGCCCCCGAATAACCGACAGCTTCGCCGCGATCGTTCACGTCAAAGGCGACGGAGACCGAGTCGCCATTTAGCGGACGAAGCCGCTGAATCTTCCCCGTGTCCGGCTCCCAGGTAAATGCTTCATATCCGAGCACCTGAGGTGCGACGCACGTCCGGTCATGAACGGTGGTCTCGGCAAACGCAAGCACGAGGCCACTGTTTTTGATGCCGTTGACGTCGTTGTTGTTGCCTCCAAGGGTGGGAATCAGTGTCCTCTTCCCGTGACGCCAAATGAACGAGAGGCACGTTTGATGAGTACCGAACCCACAAAAATCCTCGTCGAGCGGATCCGGCTTGCCGGTGTCAGATCCGCCAACGGTGACATCGCCCCGGTCGTTCATGCCGCCGACGCTGGCATTGGGGCCGCCTAGCGTGCCGAGGTCTTTCATCACTCCATTCCGCCAGAGGAAGGGGTGGAAGCTCTTGTCACTCGCAAGGTTTGAAGTGCCGTCTACCCAGCCTTGATTGTTGTTCGCGACGACGAGGCAGCACGACGTCCCCCCAAGAGAACCGAGGCTCTGCACCACATAAAATGGCGTCTGGATTGGTGCCGGCTGTCCGACCTGCGTTTGCGATCCGCAGCCTGCGAGCAACGAAACGGCCGTGCAGATCGCTAAAGCATAACGAGGAAAGTCTTGAATCTTCATTTGGATCGCTCCTTAAATGATCGAGATCAAAAACTAAGCGTGCCCGACCATTGATCCGAATATGTGCCCCTGCCTGAGCCCTGGCATTGGAATCGCACGTTGCCGTTGCCGGTCGCCTTAGCAAACTTGCCGGTGCCGCCTGTCACGGTGTATGAAAATGTCTGCTTCAGACAGGGGTAATCTTTACCGGAAATTTCGATTTTGATCGAATTTCGCGGATGTTTTGAGCTTCTCAATATTACTTTACCGTGCCAGGTGCCAAAGCACATGTTCGCTGGTGCACCAAACTCTCCAGTCTCTGTACTTTGATGCAGAAACGAGACCTTACCGCTGCCCTTAATAGTGACTTTGCTGTGATAGTGCAGGGAGCAGTACAAAACCGTCGCGTACCTGCCTGAGTAGCCGCCGCTAAAGGCGCCACCGCCCAGCGGTGACTGCGCCAGTTTGGGGGACAGTTGCTCCAAACGAAACGACGGAGAGCCGGCGCTTGATGGCGGCAACGTGCCATTAGTCCGGCTACAACCGGCAAGCAATATGGCGGCAACGCAAACACTTAGCGCACAGCGGCTTAGAGTCGAGTCCTTCATCTGTTTGCTCCTTTCGTCTTGCATGATTTCATCCAGCCGCCCATTGTAAGCTTCAGTACTTTGCTCATCTCGCTGCCCCACGATATCAACGTGTCACGACCACGATCGCATAAAGACTGGTGCCATTCGGCATGACCGAGTACGTGCCGGAGCGGTTGGCCCAAAACGTCGTAGTTACGCCGGAGCGCCCCGTAGAGCCTAAGTGCCGTCCACTTGCCCCGAGTGATCGGCCCGTCGGGACGGACGAGGCCCGAGCCGGGAGCCGGTCGCAACGCGAGCCGGAAAGCACATCATGGAGCTACGGTAGCGCGAGCAGGCGATCGGCGTCGCCCGTAACTATACGGGTTTAAGCACCTGTCGAAGCGCCGCGCCGGATTAACCCCTAGAACCTCTGCCGAAAGGGACTCTGCGCCCAGGATACCCCTGTGGGCCGCATAAGTGACTCGGCAATGCGGCCGATCGAGGGCCAGCCCGGATCCTCGCTCACAAGACGCGAGCAAGAGGTGCTGGAGCTCGTTGCGTTGGGGCTCACGAATGGCGCGATCGCGCGACAGCTGACCTTAAGTCGCCGTACCGTCGAGTGGCACGTCGAACACGTACTTGGAAAGCTCGGCGCGACGAACCGGACGCAAGCCATTCTCGAAGCCGGCCGTGCTCAGCTGTTGCACGGTGCCCCGGCCGGCGCATCCGATCGTTCGCACAACCTCCCGGTCCAAGTAACGAGTTTTGTAGGCCGAAACGCTGAATTGTCCACGGTAAAGTCGCTTTTGGCGAATATGCGATTCGTCACGATCGTAGGGGCGGGCGGCGTTGGGAAGACTCGCTTGGCGGTGCAGGTCGGGGCTGAGTCGCTCGATGCTTACCCTGACGGCGTCTGGCTCGCGGATTTGGCAAAGATTTCCGCTCCTGACTCGGTAGTTTCGGAGATCGCGTTCGCGCTCGGCGTCAGACCGCACGCTTTCGGCCCAGTTCTCGATCAAGTGCTCGCCCATCTCAAACGCAAGCGCGTCTTGCTCATCATCGACAACTGCGAACATGTCCGCGCTCAGGCGTCCGGGTTCATCGATGCGGCCGTAAAGACGTGTCCGGGAGTTACGGTGCTCGCGACCGCGCGCCAGGGGCTGCGGCAAACCGGCGAACAAATCTACCGTCTGCCGTCACTGGCGCTGCCTACAGGCGGCGAAAAGCTTGACGCTGAACTCGCGTTAAAGTTTGGCGCAATTACTCTTTTTCTCGCGCGTGCCTCGACAAGCGACGCGCGCTTTGCCATCACCGATGACAATGTCGGCGCGATCGTCGAGATTTGCCGCCACCTCGACGGGATTCCGCTCGCTATCGAGCTGGCTGCAGCCAGGGTAGCGGCGCTGAACGTGCATCAACTGCTGGATATGCTGAGCAAAGAGCTTCGGCTGCTCAAAGACGACGACCGCACGGCGCCCGCGCGTCACCGAACAATGCGCGCGGCGCTCGACTGGAGCTACGACCTTCTAACCGAGAACGAACGGCGTCTGTTTCGTCGCCTCGCCGTCTTCCGGCGGGGCTGGGCGCTGCAAGCGGCCTCAGTTGTCGCCGATGGGCTGTTGGATGAATTCACGTTATTCGACACCATGGCTTCGCTCGTCGACAAGTCGTTGGTTGCGGTTGAGTATCGCGGGCCTTCTCAGCGTTACCGGCTCATGGAGCCGCTGCGCCAGTACGCGCTAGAGCTGCTCAAGGAGCAGGGTGAGTTGGAGGCGACCGCACGCAGCCACGCTCGGTACTTTGCGGAGTGGGCGCGGCGAGAAGGTGGTAAGTATCAGCAAATCTCCGACCTACTCTTCGTCGCGACGGTTGAAGAGGAGGTCGACAATATTCGTGCGGCATTGGAATGGGCGCTCGTACTGGGTAACGATATCGTGCTCGGCGCCGAGATCGCGTCAAGCCTTGGCGGTTTTTGGTTCACCCAACACTATCACGAGGGCCTACGCTGGCTGGATCGCGCGCAAGCCGCCGTGACATACGAAGAACACCCGGCGCTGAGCGCTGGTATTGCGGTTCATCGCATGCGCGCCTATGTACAAACGGACTTGAACGAAGCGCTCCGGATAGGAGAAGAAGCAGAGCGTCCGGTGCGCGCCTTAGGACAAGGGGTGCCTCTTGCCCGATTTGCCATATTCTATGGGTTTAGCCTCATGGCAGCCAATCGGTTTAACCGGGCCGAGGCTGTCTTTCAGGAAGCCCTCGAAGTGGCGGAGCGCAGCGGTGACCACTATCGCATCCAGTTTTATCTGTGGGGTCTTGCCCGACTCAACAGAAAACGAGGCAAAATCGACGTTGCCCGAGCGTATTCGATGCGAATGGCCGAGGCACACGAGCGCTATCAGCTTCCCGAGGACCGCAATCGATGGGCCATCCTGTTAGAACGGGCGTGTTCGGAGGAAGCAGACGGCCGTCTCGAACGTGCCATCGAACTGTGCAGAGAGGCATATGGAGGGACGCAGGTGACTAGGGACGTTACGAGCGGCGTCCAGGCTGAGTACTATCTCGGTGTCGTGCTGCTAAGGTCGGGCGCGGTAGACGAGGCACGGATGCACGGGCGCTCGGTCTTAACGGTCGGTCGCGAAGAACTCCTCCCACTCGGGGTTTATAGCGCGCTGCAACTTCTCGCAGGCGTTGCAGTGCACTTCAAACGGTACGATCTATCTGCGCGCCTGCTCGGCTATGCAGAACCACGACTTTCAGCCAACGCGCTTCACCCTGACGTCGATCCCGAGTGGTTTCTCCAGCCTCTGCGTGAGCACTTCGGCGCGAGTACGTTGGCAGAACTGATGGCAGATGGTGCCGCATGGTCACAAGATCGCGCGATCGACGAGGCGTCTACGGTCTAAAACCGTCGGAGGCTAAGAGGGCCGCACGCATCAACGGTGCCAAAGGGGGGCGCTCCCGCAACGCGGCCGAGCGCACCCGAGCTCGGCGGTAGGCTTACGACAATCTTACGACAATTTGCGCGGAACCTGGCGGAAAGCGCGAACGCTAGCGGACGAAAAATCGATCCCGAAAAGGCTGCCATAGCAAAGAAAACTGGGCTATTTCTTGCGTTTCGTACGCACTCGACGTTTCGTACGGCGTTTACTTCGCATGTAAGGGGTCGGGGGTTCGAGTCCCCCATCTCCACCATCGAAAACGTCCGATTCCTTGAGGGATTTCGGCGTTTTTGTTTTTGCGGCAAGACAAATCAGGGCGCGCTTACAAAATTACTCTTGCAGTGGCCGCGTTCCAGCGGCCGAGGCTGCGGATCAATGTGACTCCTTGCACGATTACAAGAGGTCAAGTGGTTCGAGCCCTCCGATTTCCACCAACGAAAACGGGCCGATCCCATAAACTTGTTCGGATCGGAGTTTGATTTTGTGAAACTGAGGCTGCGCATTGACCACCTTTTTGACGGCAAGCTCATCTGTCAAATAAACCGGCCTTAAGCGCGCTCCCTTAGGCCCGGCGTTACCAGCGCCAGCGCCCAACCGAGTTGTATGGCGAGAGCAAAGGTCGCTCGTATCCTTCGAGATTTGACGGGAGAACGTCGATCTCGCTGACTTGGCAGAGAAAATCGTACGGTACGTCAGTGAGCAGTTGCCGTTGAACGAAACTATAGGCACGTCGCCGAGTGGCGCGGTCGAACAAGTAAACTGCGCGTTGCAGCGCTCGGTCAACGGCGGGATTACAATAGCGGGCGAAGTTGAAACCATTGGGGGCCCGTTGGTCGCACGACAGCAGCCACGACGCGTCGGGGTCGTAAGTGGACTGATAGGTAAACAAGGCGACCTGGAAACGCCCTTGACTGAGCGGACCATTTTGCGCGATGAATTCTTCACGACTGTAACGCTTCGTCGTGACGTCGATCCCAACCGCACGCTCGTTCTCGCTGATCAGCGCTACGAACCCGGCATCGATGTCGGAGCCGGCGCGAAAAGCCAATTGGAGCTGTAGACGGCGTCTATTCTTGACACGAATGCCATCGGCTCCGGCGATCCATCCTTCTCTTGCGAGCAGAGCTTGAGCGCTCTGCGGGTCGTACCGTGGGCTTCCCGCGCGTGGGTCGAACGCCCACGTAAACAGACCGCGCATGCCGGTATCGGCGCCGTAGACGCCGTGTGTAACCTTTGCAACCAGGGCGTGCCGGTCGATCGCGAGCGCGAAGGCCTGCCGCACCGCGGGGGCATTCGTAATCGGATCAGCGACGTTAAATGTCAGCGCGGTAAAATAGGGAACGGGCGTTGCAACAATTCGATGATGCGGAAGGGCGCGAAATGTTGCGATTCGCGAAACGTCGGCAAAGAAGGTGGCGTCGACTTCGTTTGTCAGCAGCTGGTTGATCGTCGTCGATGGGTCGTGGATGAAGCGGAGACTGATTCGAGCGATTGTCGGTCGCCCGCCATGGTAACGCGGATTTGCCGCGAGCTCCAACCGGTCGCCGCGGGCCCAATGCGTGAAGCGGTACGGTCCCGATCCAATCGGCGCCGCGTTGTAGGCCACCCGATCGAGGCTCGTATATCGCGCGAAGAGATGAGCCGGGAGAATCGGATAGTTGCTGTCGCCACCAAAAAAATATGCGATGATCGGCGAATAGGGACGATTGAGCTTCACGACTACCGTGTAAGGACCGGGCGCTTCAACGGAAGCGACGCGGTCGTAGCCATAGCGCGACGGAACGGCGTTTAACGGATTCATGATCGCGCGGTAGGTGAAGACGACGTCGCGCGAATTCAGCGGAGCGCCATCTTGCCATGAAACATCGCGACGTAGACGGTAGATAATGCGCTCGCCATCAGATGAAATACTGCCGTTTGCGAGGGTGGGGACGGTAACGGCGACGTCCGGCACGACGTTTCCGTTCGAATCATAGTTCGTGAGATACGTATAGCCGAGCTCGCTAATCGCGTAACCGATTGTGCCCTGCAAGTAGAGCGGGTTCAAAGAGACGGGCTCTTGGGCAACGGCGATCACGAGCGCGGGTGGGCGCGGCGGCACACCGGTCCTCGTACAAGCGCCGAACACGCACGCAAACACACAAATGCCGATGCTTCGCCGAGTCAACGATCGCCCGCCAGTGCTTCATCGATCGCCTGTTCCTCGCTCATCGCCGCACCCGCATTCATGCAGCTTGCGAGTTGATCGGAACCCATGGCGCCGCGTAGGATTGCCAACGCTTGTTCGTATTGTTGTTGATCGATAAGATCGCCACGTGATCCAAGGTCGTCGAGACGAGCGTCAGCGAAGCCAAAGAGACGAGCAGCGCGCACGTATGACTGTGGGCGGGGCTCAAAAGCGTTTCCACGGTGAACTGCCGCAAGCACTGCGAGCTTTTCAATCGCGCGAGCGACGCGCGTGGGGAAGTGCACCTCACTTGAGACAGTGAGCGATTCGCGCGCGCAAGCCTCCGCTTCCTCGAACCGAGACAAGAAAATCAGGTAAGCTGATGTGTTGTTGAGAGCGTCAACGACCGAATTGATTTCGCTAAAGGTGCGCACGATCGGTATTGCATCCAAAGCCTGTCGAACAGCAAGTTCGGCGTTGCCTGCGTAAAACTCGATCTCCGGGAGGTCGGTCGCAAACGACATTGCCACAATGTTATGTGCTCCGATGGTCTTATAGAGCGCGATGGCCTCGCCAATGTGGTTGCGTGCGGCGGCAAAGTCGCCTTTGATGGTGTCGACCATGCTCATGACGCGAAGGACGTAACCGATGCGCCTACGATCGCCTAGCTGACGGAAGTACGTTAAGGCGTCGAGTAGCATCGGTTCTGCCTCTGTGTTTCGTCCGAGCCGCACGAGCGCACGGGCTGCCTGAGTACGGGACTTAGCGATCCCAAGGTCGTTGCCGAGCTCACGGTACAACGCAAGAGCCTTCTCGCTGCTCGCGAGCTCTTTTTTACTTTCATCAAAGATGTTGGAGACGACCGCATCCGCGTAGCTGATGCTCGCCAGAACGGTGGCTGGTGTGCTCTCATCGACGAGATTCATCGCCAAAGCGATCAAGTGGCGTTTTTCCGAGGGCGTGAGAGCGGCCCGCATCCCCCCAACCAGCTTTCCGATTAGGCGTTGACCCAAAGCGACATCACGACCTGCGGCGAGCGCCCACTCTAGTACTGCCCGCCAGTTGTCCAGCTCCCTTTGAGTGCGCTCGTTCCACGCGGCGTCAGCCTCGGAGTCGTACGCGACTTCGAGCTGCTCGGTGATCTCGAGATATGCACGCGCATGGCGCTGCGCCACCATTTCCAGCTCGCCTCGCGCCACCAGCTTCTCACGCGCGTACGCTCTGGATGATTCCAAGAGGCGATAACGTGGCTCCGTCCCTTCGAAGTCGGCTACCAACAGTGACTTGTCGACCAGCGATGACAGCAGGTCGAACACGTCGGGTTCTGCGGTTTCCTCGCCCCAGCAGACTGCCGTTGCGGCGGCTAGCGTGCAGCCGCCGGCGAAGACCGAGAGCCGCTCGAATACCCGTTGCTCCTGCGGAGAGAGCAAGTCGTAACTCCAGTCGATCGTCGCGCGCATGGTCTGCTGCCGGAGCAGTGCCGTGCGATCGCCACCGGCGAGAATCCGAAAGCGATCGTCGAGCTTCTGCGCCAGCGCTTTGAGCGATAACTGGTTCAGCCGGGCGGCGGCCAGTTCGATCGCCAGTGGAATGCCATCCAGGCGCCGGCATACCTCGGCAACGATCGGCGTGTTCTCATCGCTAAGCCTGAAGCGATGGTCGACGGCCAGCGCGCGCTCGTTAAACAGGGCGATTGCTCCGTACTCAACGACGTCCATAACCCCCAACCGATGAGTCGCCTCAGGCAATGGGACGCGAAGGGACGGTAGACGGTAGATATATTCACCCGCGGCCCGCAACGGTTCGCGGCTGGTGGCGAGGATACGTATATTCGGACAGCGAGCCAACAGGGCGCCGGCAACCGTTGCGGCCTCGATAATAACGTGCTCGCAGTTGTCAAGAATCACCAGGAGCGATTTGTTCTTCAGATATGCGAGCAGGGTGTCGAGCAGCGGGCGATTCGGCACTTCCTGCACGCCGAGCGCCGACCCGACCGCCGCAACCACCAGCGAAGGATTAACCAGTGACGCGAGCCCGACGAAACAGACCGCACCATCGGTGGCCTCGCTTAGCGCGGTCGCAGCGCGCAACGCGGTCTGGGTCTTACCCACCCCGCCGGCTCCCGTAAGTGTGACCATCCGATGGTCGCTCAGGAGTGCGGCAATCTCGCCGAGCTCAGCCTCTCGCCCGACGAAACTGGTTAGCGCGAGGGGCAGGTTGGTGGTTGCGCCGTCGGCCCAGGGCCCGACAGTCACGGGGGCCCAGCGGCCCAGCAACACTGTACGCGCAGCGCTTGCCTCAAACTTTTCGCGCTGCTCGTCGTTGAGTGCCAGCGCGCCGACCAAGAGCGCGAGCGTCTCGCGCTGGGGCGTGCGTCGATAACCGCGCTCGAGTGCGCTGATTCCTTGGGTGCTCATCCGGGCACGCTCAGCGAGCGCCTCTTGAGAGAGTCCGGCGGCTAGTCGGTAGTGCCGAAGGAGCGTCCCGAAGTCCGGCGAGCCAGATACTCGCCCCCGGTCCTCCATCTCGCTGACGTCATTCGGGCCGCTCTCGGCAGGGTCCTCACATATCCGAACGCCCGGTTGTATGGGTGGTTGTAGGTTTCGGCCGTCGTCGTGAGGCGCCATAGTTTGCCTTGATCAGCGTCACGTGACGTTGGGGACCAATGTCGTGAGCGGCAGCGGGCAATGGGAGTCACCGTGCTCTAACGCGCTCTCATGTGTAAACAACGGAGGAATCTATCATGAACCAATCATTTAACCCGGGTCGAGCGTTCGGCGCTCAAGGCTTTTTTCTGCCAGCACTCGTATCGGCGGCTTTACTTAGCGGTTGCGGCGGGGGGAGCGGTGCCGCACCGCTCTCGAGCCTGCCGGAAGCTGGAGCTGGCGCGCTCCCGGCCCAGCGCGTTGAGCAATCGGAGTCGAGCGCAGGACCACGAGCAAGCGCCACGACCTACTATATGCGCACGCTCGCCACGCTCGGCGGTAAGGGAGACTACGCTTCCGCGATCAACAGCCGCAGCCAGATCACTGGCGCCTCGCTTCTGAAGGGAGACAAGGTCGAACACGCCGCGCTCTGGAGAGCCTACCGGGCGACCGACCTCGGTACGCTGGGTGGCCCGAACAGCGACGTTCAGGAATACAACGATGGCACGCGGGGGCAGTTCGTGGGATTGTCCGAAGTCTCTCAAACCGACCCATATGCCGAAAATTACTGTGGTTTCGGCACGTCACACATCTGCCTAGGGTTTAGCTGGCAAAACGGTAAGATGACGTCGCTTCCGACCCTGGGTGGAAACAACTCTGGGGCCAACGATGTGAACAACCTTGGGCAGATCGTTGGTGAAGCCGAGACCAGCATCCGAGACTCGAGCTGCCCCGCACCGCTTGTCTTCGACTCTTATGGCGTGATTTGGAACCCGAACGGTAAGATCGTCACCCTGGCGCCGTTATCCGGTGATACTTTTAGCAATGCCTTCTCAATAAACCAGGGTGGAGCGGCCGTCGGATGGTCGGGAACATGCGCCGTTACGGCTCATGCGATCCTCTGGCAAACCGGCTCTATGGTCAACCTCGGCAGTCTCGGGGGCAGCTATAATAACGCCGCGCTTGACATCAATAATCGCGGCCAGATCGTCGGCTACTCGGATCTTTCCGGAGACACGGCGACTCACGCTTTCCTCTGGCAGAGCGGCACGATGAGCGATCTTGGCACGTTACCCGGCGACACCCTGAGCGTCGCCTATGGCATCAACGACAAGGGCCAGGTCGTTGGCCAATCGTGCAACGCGAGCAGTTGCCGCGGTTTCATATGGCGGAATGGCTCGATGACCGATCTCAACCTGCTCGTTCCACCAAACGGGAACCTGTACGTGTTATATGGCGGCGACATTAACAACGCCGGACACATCAGCGGCGCAGCCCTCAACCCGAAGGGCTTCGAGCGTGCGATCGTGCTGCTTCCCGGGAAAAAAGGTGTGGATTTACCCACCGGGGTATCGGCGCCTAAGTTCGCAGCACAGCAAAGCCCGCGGATTCAACTACGTAATGCGGGCGTCGCGCCGACGGCTCCTCAAAAATCGATGTTTTCGCTCTAAAACATCGGCAACAAAGGACCGAGCTCGCTCCGGCGGTTCGGTCCTTTACGCGCTGAAACGCCGCAAACGCCGGCCTTCAACGTTCGAGTTTAGCAAGTGGCGTGACGATCTTGCCTGATGCAGCCCTTAGTGGGGAGAAAAATGGGGAGAAGGCTGCATAATGGGCCGAAAAGCCTGATGGAGCAAGGGGCGGTCCAATTGATCTCCCTGCTTCGCATGTAAGGGGTCGGGGGTTCGAGTCCCTCCATCTCCACCAATGGCAACCCACAGAACCATCCGAAGTTTTTCCGACAGCGCTAGATCACGTGAACTTCAAGCTTGAATACGCCATTCCATTCGTAGCCGTTAGGATTCCAATAGATCGAAGCGTCGAGCGGCTGCGCGCGCCCGAAGGCGTCAGTCGCTCGTGACCAGACTTCGTGCGTCCCGGGCGCAAAGCTCTCCTGAATCGTCCATCGGCACCACGCATACTGACTTCGCGATGGTTGAAGCGCGGCACTTCGCCAACTTTTCCCGCGATCAAACGACACTAGCACCGACTCAATTGGCGCGTCGCCATCGTTGAATGCTACGCCGCGAAAAGTATGATCGCCAGCTGCAAGAACGACCCTGGGTTCCGGATCCAAAATGAGGCTACTTATGCGAAGTTTCCAGGTCGGAACGCTGTTTTCGAGCGTAAAACTGAATGCTTCTCGGTGACGGACACGTGCTTTGGGCACCCGGTACTCCACGGCATGGTAGAAGTTCGTGGATTCTGTGCTCTCGAAACGCAGTCGCTGTAGCCATTTGATTTGCATGGCGCCATAGTAGCCTGGAGTCACAAGTCGCACGGGGCCACCGTGAATGGCCGGCAGGGATTCACCATTGAGCTTTAGTGCCAGAATGGACCTTTCAAGGCAATCGGCGAGCGGAAGGCTGTGCTCGAACTCCTGAACCTCAAGCTGCTGCCGCAGATCTTTACCTTCGGCAGTTACGAACTTTGCCTCACGATTGATCTTAACGCTGTGCTTTTCGAGCAATGCGGACAACGGGACTCCTGCGAAACGAACGTTCGCCACGCCACCATGCCCCCAAGCAACACCCGAGACGGGGAACATCTCGGAGAACCTCGTGCGACCGTTGCCCGAACATTGAAGAACCATCTCGTATTCGACCTGGTCCATGTCGCTTAATTCTTCGCCGGCGATCGGCATGGGCCGATCGATTAACCCGGCGAGTTCAAAGATCCAGCCTTCAGGCGACGGCGGCTCGGCGGTCACGCCGGCCGGGAGCCGCTGGATGTTCCGAACGAATAGATTTGACGCCGGTGTAACGGCATGTTCCACGAGCAGCGCCCGAGGCGTCTCGAGCACGACGGGATTCTCGGAAAGGACCTCTAGCCTTGAGTCCTTCCCTTCGATAGGTGTTGCACGCAGGGTCGACTCCGCCATGCCGCTTCGCATTAGTCTAAAGAGCTTTAGCCGGCATCGCTAAGGCTTGTGATGTCGAGAGCGTCGAGATTGTGAAACCCCACCCCTTGCTGCAAGCTGCCCCCTTTTCGACGTTACAAAACTGTTTTCGATAGAACGCCGACGGTTTCTTGCGTTACCTCTTAGGAGGAGACCCGACTTACGAGTCACGACGACCCGGACGCCTCGCGCGAGGTTTGCCGCATTAGGCCTTCTCAGCCACGAGGCCATTGCGAATTTGCACGCGCGTACCATCGAATTTGGTTAGCACGAAACCGTCGAAACGCTCGTTGAAAGCGCGACTGTAATCGCTCAAGAGCGCGAGTGCCTGCGCCTCGCCCGCGAGCAAGGCCGCCATGCTATCGGAACGGTAATGCACCCCCGCGGCGTGCCGGCCGAAAGCGATGTTCGCCCCGAGCTTCTCGAACTCGCCACCGAGCGTGAGCGAATCTTCGCGCCAAGGTTCGAGTGCGTCGCCGGCCGCGTTCGCGGCGGCGGCATTCGGAATGACGAAACTCTCATCGAAGAATGCTTTTAAAACCGTCGCACAGGCGCCGGCGTTGCAGGCATGCGCCGAAGGATATGACGGATGCGTCGGGCAGCCTTCCGGGTAGGCGATCGGAAGCAATGCCGAGCCGTGCGCGGATTTCGTTCGCGCCACGGCGTCGGAGCGCAGGATGTCGGGATGGATGCCGTAGGCTTTTCGCCCCGCGAGCTGATATTCGATTCGTCCGGCGGTCACTTCCGCGCGCACGCGGCGGTGAACGGCCCACTTGTGATAGTAGGACGTTTTCTGTCCGAGGATCGCGGCCTGCGCTATCAGCGTCAAGAACATCTTGTTACCGAAGGTAATGTCGCCGAACTGCGTCTTCGAGGCGCGATAGGGATTCGACGGCGAGAGCGCCTGCGCTCCGTACGACATCGCGATGAGCGCGGCGTGCATGAAGGCTTGAAAGCTAAAATCGCGGTGTACGTAAGCCGCCAAATCGCCGCAGGTTGCGATCCAGCGCTTATCACCATATTCGATCTTCTCGGTCATCCCGGCACCGCGCTGACATGCGAGCCACGCGTCGGACCCGGTGAGAAATCCCTGGTTGGGAAGGGGAACGCGATACTGCTGCACGATCGTCGTGGGCCCGTAAGGAACGTCGAGCCAGAGGAACTGGCTGAGGTATGGGCCCTTTGCAGCGCCGGCGAAGGCGCTGCGAAAGAGGGTCGCTGGGCTCATCGCTTTGGGGCACCCGGCCTCGAGCGGCTCCGAGAAAGCGTTGAGATCGGAGGCCGCCGCAGCGATCGACGGATCGGATGAAAAGTTCGCAAAGGGCACGTCGCGGGTCAGCGCGTGCCAGTAGAGTTCGCCCATCTCGACCGCCATCCGAGCGCTCGCGAACGCAGGTGGGGGCGCGATCGCGTCCGCCTGACCGTCTGTAGCAAAAAAATCGTATGCAAATGCCGCCTGCGGATCGTTGAGGCGCTCGACGGCGACCGCGTCGCGAGGCATCCGGTCGAATCCGGCTGGATCTCCGCGCTCAATGATTTCAACGAAACGCGCGAACGCGGCAGGATCGACTTCCCCCAGATCGTTCTGCGGCAGCGTTTTGAAGAAGCTGGCGCGTTTGTCGGCATAGCGGGCTTCGTCGCCGTTCGAGCGGTTGACGACAACGCCGCTCGCGTAGTGCGCGCGTGCGGCCTGCTCGCGAATCGTGAGGGCTCGGTTACGCCGAAGACTCGGTGAACCCGGTGAAGCCTGCGCGCCGGCGGCAATCGCGTCGGCGGGAACGAGCAGCGCGCCGGCGGTCAAGGCGCTGGCGGAAAGAAACTCTTTTCGCGACGTCATGGACGGTAGATTAGCCCCGCCGCTTAGCAACTCTTTTGAGAATTAGCGAACGCGGCCTCGATGTGGAAAGGCGGCGTTCGCGTGCACTTTGGGGGATCAAGTCTCACATACAAAAACTATCCGAAGCGTTCGACCTTCTAGCCGACGTAGTCGTCTAGGAGTTAGAGTGTCCGAACGCTTGGGCGCGAATGGAGGCGAAATGGACATTGACGTTGCGGCACTCGACCGTCTGCTGACCGCTTCGGAGCAGAGCGGCGATGTGATACTCGACACCCGGGATCCGGGCCCGGCGGCGAGATGGCATCCGGAAGGGCCCGGTGCGCGGTATCTCAACGTTCCCTACGACGAGTTTGAAGGTGACCCCAACGCCGCGGTCGCGCGATTGCCCGAAGATGCCCGCAGCGTCCATGTGCTGTGCGCGCGCGGAATATCGGCGGCCGATATTGCCGAGATCTTGCGCGGGCGCGGAATTCATGCCGGCATCGTCGCCGGAGGAATGGCCGCCTGGGCAACTTTCCATCGGGTCGTTCGGGTGAGCGCGCCCGACGAAGCGTTCGCCGTCTATCAGATCGTGCGTCCCGCCAAGGGGTGTCTTTCGTATCTCGTCGTCTCGGGAAAACAAGCGCTGGCAATCGACTGCACCCGTTTCACCGACACCTATCGCGAACTTTCCGAACGTCTCGGCGTTGCTTTGATCGGAGTTGCCGACACCCATCTTCATGCCGACCACATTTCCGGAAGCTCGAAGCTTGCCTCCGGAGTTGCCCCATACTACCTGGCCGACGAGGATGCCGAAGGCGGCACGTTGCGTCGCGAGGCCGTTCCGCGGACGATCGAAGTCGGTGAAACGCCGATTCGCGTGCTGTCGTTGCCCGTACCCGGCCATACACTCGGAAGTACTGCGTTCTCTGTTGGAGATCGCTATCTCGTCAGCGGCGATACGCTCCTCCCCGACGGCGTGGGGCGTCCCGACCTTGGAAACCACGCCCTGGAATGGACCGAGCATCTTTACGAGTCGCTGACCGGTGTATTGGCAAAATGCGATCCGTTGATGACGGCCCTGCCCGCGCACGCCGGTTCCATCTCGGACTACGATGCGAACGGCGCCTGCGTGAGAACGCTGGGCGATCTTCTAACCTCGCAACTCGCCGCCGACCGCACCGCATTCGTCGAACGCGTGAGCTCGGCCGTGGCGAAAAGCTCGCAGCCGGCCGAATACGGCGAGATTCGGCGTGTGAATTTAGGCGGCGAGGCCTCCGAACAACGGGTCGCGGAGCTCGAAACCGGGGTCAATCAGTGCGCTTTGAAACGATAGTTTGTTCATTCGCCCGAGGGGCGTACAAACTCTAAGCCAACCTGGACGGGAGCTTCTTCGTAATGGCCGGTCGCGCGAACGCCGCGAGCGGAATGGCGATGCCGACGCCGGGGCTGGCCGAACCTTGACGAGGAGGATGACCGTGCGTTGTTACACGAGAGCGCTCAAGAACGTGCGCTATCTTCAGCGGACTGCACCTTCCGCTTTTCGAAAAGCAAAGGGCGACGTAGGCTTCGGCACCGGTGTCCCTCTGGATATCTTGCAGCGGGTACACCGCTTGCCTCACGACTCCCCGGCGTTGGTGGCCCACGAAGCGGTTTCGAGATTTCTCAAACGGCACGAGATTCCTCAAAAGGGAAGGGTGAAAAAGCCGGCTCCGCTATTTAGTGGGACGATTCACTTTGCGCAGCTGAAATTTGAAACGCCGAAGGGTACCTTTTCATTCTCGACGCCTGACATGCAAGCCATGGTCCGGTATGCCAAGCACGCCATCGTTCCCCTCACCAAGATGGTCCGGCAGTACGGTCCGAGTTCGGCTTCGGTATCGCCTAAGCTGCTTCGGTTCAATGCTTGCATGGCGGATCACCATTTTTCCGATCTCGAGTTGCAGAGTTGGATCCGTCAAATCGTCAAACAGTACCGGCTCTCAAGCGATTCGTGCGTCATCGTGCCGTGCCCGCAACCAATCTCGGACCGTTCGGGTGCGGTCGGTGCGAATAGCGGCTACCACGGTTATGCCCCTGCGTCGAAGGTGCCCTATATCGTTCTTGGAATCCACTGCGTGAATCTGAAGCTCACCGATCGCCCGGACAGCTATGCCATGGCGGTTAGTCACGAGATTGCTGAAATGATGGTCGACCCTCGCGCAAATGACCGCAACCCCGAAGTCTGCGATCCCTGCTGCGCGAACTGCCTTGCGAAGTTTTATCGCGCGTACTTCACCGCCTCGAATGCATATCTCGGAACGAATCGGCGAACGCCGCCCGGCGGGCTCCCGTTTGCCTACTACACCGCAGTCGTCGTGAAACCGGCGGAGGTCGCTACGCCGGGTCCGAACGGCGCGGGGACGAAAGCCGGTTGCGACTACAAGCCAAGGACTCCTCGGTCGCGCGGACATTAGCACAACGCAGAACCTCTAGTCCACGTCACTGACAATCTTCGCGATCAAGCAAAGATCGCGATGGAGGCGATCCTTAACGCGGCTCTCTGTGGGCGGTTGACGGTGTGGGGAACCGCGATAGTTGCTGTCTTTTGCAGTCACTGCGATTTGCGGATGATCTCGATCATCTGTGAACGAGCACGCTACCGCGCCTTCTTCGGCCACGCGCCTCGCGAATCGTGATATCAACATCCTGGCCTAGAGCAGTGAGTACGCGCATGAGTCGCTCGTATGAGAACTCCCTCATATCTCCTCGCACTAACCGGGAGACCTGGGGCTGAGTCAGGCCGACTAGCCGTCCTGCTTCCTGTTGGCTCAGATCCCGACGCGCAAGCAGATCTGCGATCGTTTCGACAATACGCGCCTTCGCAAGCACTTCTTCTGGCTGGGCAATCCCGATATCGGCAAAGACATTGCCGCTACCCTGTGTCACGTGTTCATCACTTTTTTTTCGCATAGTGTTCCTCATAGTGCTTCTGGGCCGCCTTGAGGCGCCGCTCGATCAAATCAAGATCCGGCTTGGGGGGTCGCAATAGCGGACTTCGCTTTCTTCTGGAAGGCGTGCAGGACGTAAACGACGTCGCCAATCGTCGTCGTGCACGTCGTCCTAAATGTCCGGTCACCGGAGTCATCGCTCACGGAAACCTCGATAACGTCGCGCAGGTTTCCCTTCATGCGCTTGGCGTCAGGATGGTTCTTGCCTCGCTGGATCTGGCGTAGTGCGTAGCCGGTCACGAACTTGACTTCCAACGGAAATGAGGACAGATCGTCCTTTGACGAGCCGATAAACTCTAGCGGCCTGTCCACCGGCCTCGCGGTCTGCCTGGACGCCACCATATCCTTATACCATATCCGGTCTAATACCACAAGCGGTCGGGCGCATCAATCCCCAACCGGGTGTGACGTCTACGCCCATTCCGCGGAAACCGCTAACCCGTAGAAGCGTAGCCGGGCCGACGACTGAACCAGGCGCCGGATTTAATCCTTCCTTAGTGGCTAAGACGCTCCGTATGTAGCGCGCGCCGACAACTGTTGGAAGCGCTAACCGGCCGATGCAAGCGGTCTCGCAAGCGCGGAGGGAGTAGACGGGGCAGCCGCACTTTGCGAAAAAAATGAGCGCCCAGTTATGGGCCAAGCTTCACGTCTTCCGGCGACGTAACCGATAAAGTCGAAATCGGCTTTTGCGTGCCGTTGCGGTTACGGAGGCACCACAAATATCCAGGAATACGCTCACGGCAGCAATTCGCCGACCTTCACCTACAGCGCCGGTATGAGCGATGCGGTCAACGCTGCCGTCGACGGCCGCGGCAGCGTTTACGAGGCCGGCTTAACCGGCTACATTCGGGAGTATGGTCCAGGGCAGCAATGTCGTGGTTCGCTCTTGTGGGGTCGGCGCAATAGCCGAGGCGATCGCGATCGACAAAAGCGGCGACGTGAACGGGCTCCCTTGCACCGTTCTCCCACGGATATCTACACGGCAGCTCCTCGGTCGCCTTACAATCCCGTCAACAAGGTGACCTTGCCCGTGTGGAGCAACCTGACCGTGGATCTCGATGAAGCAGCGACCACCAATACCCTCATGTTGAAAGTACCCAACCAAATCTACACGGTGTCACCGCTGGCGCCATGACGATCAACTACCGACATCTCCTCGTGCTCACCATTCTGTTTGTTCTTTCGGTTACGGCACGAGTCGTGCAGGCCGCTCGACCGGCAACCGTACCACGCTTCGAGCCGGCGCCATGCGCCAAAATCCAGGGCGTAGACTGGCTCGAGCACGCGAGCTGCGGATATCTCGTCGTGCCCGAAGATCACAGCAGGCCGAACGGTCGCAGCATCCGGATCATGGTCGCAAAATATAGTGCACCAACTTCGGAAAAGCGGCCCGATCCGATTCTGTATCTGGAAGGGGGGCCTGGCGACATTGCGCCGCTTGAAATCGACGAGATAATCAAAGCGAACTTCATTCGCGACCGGGACATCTGGGTTGTGAGTCAGCGGGGCACTTGGTCCTCAAAGCCGGCGCTGATCTGTGCGGCAAGTAACGACTTCGCTAGAGAGCTTCTCGGCCTTCGCTTTTATTCCGAGGCAACAAAGCGCGCTCATTTGGCTGCGACCAAAGCCTGCCGGGACGAGCTCATTGCAACTGGCGCCAATCTCCGTGCTTATAATTCGACTGAGAGCGTCGCCGATCTGGTCGATCTCCGCAAAGTGCTAGGCATTGCCGAGTGGAATATTTACGGGAACTCGTTCGGTACGTATACAGCGCAGACGCTTATGCGCGACCATCCCGAGGGGATCCGCAGCGTCGTTCTCGACTCGGTCCTACCGGCGAACTACAGCATCCCGGTAAACTGGTTGAACACGCGCTACGCCTTCGCCAACCTCTTCAAGGCCTGCGAAGCGCAACCGGCCTGCAACGCGGCCCATCCCCATCTTGAACAGACCTTTACTGGACTGGTCAATAAGCTCGAAGCCAAGCCGTTGACGCCGAGGATCAGCGACCCCAATACCGGCAAGAACATCACGGTGATAATCGACGGCGGCGCGTTGATCGACTGGTTGCGCAACCAAACATATAGCGTTCCGACGCTCCAAGCCGCGCCAGATACAATTGGGGGTCTCGCCGCCGGCCGCCGCGATTCCATCGAGGCGATCGCCAAGGACCGCGCAGGCCGAGCGCCACCGTATCATCCGGGCGCACCTGCTCTTGGCGACGGTCTGGCGGTCGGCACCACCTGCCGCGAAGATAACCTCGGGACGCCGCAAGAACTCGCTACTGCCGGGCGGGAAGGGTTTCCGGATTATCCGGCCTCGATAACGCGTGAAGGTATCGGCGGCTGGGCGTACGTTCAGGAAGACTGTCGCGACGTCTGGAGACTCCCGCCCGCTCCGAAATCAATGCACGAGCTCGTCGCGAGCAACATTCCGACGCTCCTCATCTCCGGAACTTTCGACACCTTGACGTCGCTTGCGGGAGCGAAAGCGGCGGCAGCGCGGTTATCCCGCGCAACAATCATCACCATCCCAGGCGTCGGGCACACGGTCTCACCCTGGTCGCCGTGCGCCCAAAAGGTCATCGTGTCATTCTATGCCGCTCCGGATCGCGCGCCCGACACGTCTTGCCTCGGCGCACTGAAACCGGCTACCTTCACCTCGAAAGTCTCTCATCCGAACTAGCGAACAGCGACGGCCGTTTAATAAGGACTATCCGGACTCGTCGCGACTCCGAACGCTCCGGCGAGGCCGCTCGAGAAGCTTCGAATCGGCGTGCCGGCGGGATAGGCGACCTCCTCCACCGATGGTCCGAACGGATCGCTCACGAAGAGGTGCTTATCTCTTTTGTTGAGTGCGATTTGGTAGGCCAGGCTAAAACCCATGATCTGCTGCGACGGCGAGGTCGCTCCCGGTGGGAAGATGTCGACGCCCGGGAGGCTCTGATCGTCGAGCAGCAGATCCCCCTTATTGTCAAACGCCAGACCGCCCGGATTGTCGAACTTGATGTGAATGCCGAGATTCTTCCCTTTCGTTGAGCCGGGGGCGAACTTGAGCACTTCGAGGTCCCTTTTGGTGGGATTGGTATATGCGACGTAGAGTTTGTTGTGAGTGTCGAGCGCAACGCCGGCGGGAAATGTTGCGAATGGAATCGTCGTCGTCGGCGTGGTGCTTCCGTTGGCGTATTCGTATAAGTTGCTGTGCGAGCCGTCGCCGAAATCCGAAACGTATACGGTTCCGTCGCGTCCGGCGACGACGTACTTCGGACCGATCGTTCCAGTCAGCGTCTTCGAGTGCGTCGTCTGTCCTTTCGGATATTCCGTCACCGTACCGGCGCCGAAGTTGCAGACGTACAACGTCCCGCTCGGATCGACATAGAGACCGTCGGGGCCGGCGATTGCATCCGTGATTTGTCCGGTCGGCGTGCCGGAGCTCTGAGAGAATATCGCGACGCGCTGATTGGGCTGGTCGGCAACGTACAGCTGGCCGCCGTGGGTCGCCGGCGACAGCCAGCCGGAACGCGCAGATAGCGGCGCCGAACCCGCAAGCGGAACAGCGTGGGTTCCTCCCGAGCATCCCGCCGCCACCGCGGCCCCAGCGGCGAGCGTGAGGGCGCTGAAAAAACGATTTGCGTGCATCTCTTAAGCCTTTCTCATAACAGAACAAAGAGCTCCTTCGTCTTCATGTCGCAAACCTGCTAGTGGGGAACGGCGAGTGCGGAAAACTGCTCCGTTAGCTGGTACGTATGCACCAGCCTCGAACCGCCGGCAGCGAAGACGGCGATCGTGTCGGCACCCTTACGCGGAGCGTTTGCGACGTAGAGCCGGCCCGACCCATCGAATGCGAGCGCTGCTGGAAAAGGAACTCCGCGAATTGTGCGCCAGATAGTTGTCTGCCCGTTACGGTAGACCGTTATAGATCCATGCCCCTTTCTGTCTCGGCCATTTGCGACGAATATATTCCCGTCCGCATCGACTGCAATCGCGGTCGATGCATGTAGGCCCGCGGTGATCGTCAGTGACGGCGTGCTTTGCCCAACCGGATAGACCACAACGTTGTAGCCACCGCTGAAGAGTCCGTTGAGTACGACCAGATCCCCGTTCGGAGCGATCACCAACTGGATTGGGAGGCCAATCCCCTGCGAGATGACACGCGATGGAGCGTGCTGGCCACGCTCGTAGACGCTTACCCAACCCGGAAACACATCAAAGTTGCCCACGTATAGATTTCCGGACTCGTCGAGCACCGGAGAATGCGCGAAACCGCTGAGACCCTTGAGTTGCTTGCGTGGTTTCGTCCCGCCGGGTGCGTAAATCTCACCGGTGCCTTCTAACTGACAGCATCCCGAGCGGTACTGGGCGACGACGAATAAACGTCCGTCTGTGTCGGCAACGAGCCCTTTTGGAACACCGGTTACGCCGCTTAGAGTCCGCAGCGGATTGACGCTCTTCGGCGCGTACACGCTGACGTCACCCTCGTTTGACGAGGTCGAGTTGCCGACATAAAGATTGCCGGAACCATCGAGCGTTAATGTGGTAGGTTTTTCGATGCCGGTGGTAATCGCCTGGCCGCCTAACATCTGGACCAATCCGTTCGGCGACGGACACGACGAGCTAAACTGACACGTTTGCGCCACATAGGCAAACGGGGGATCGGTCTTCAAAGCAGGCGAAGGGTCGTTCTTAGAGGCTAGAGGAAGCGAACTGGACGGAGCGGCGATACGGCCGCCGCAGCCGGACAACATCGCAATAAGTATTAGAGCGGTACTCATCAGTTTCAAATGCATGGTCACGCCGGTTCGACGGTACGAAGGTTCGCGCCCTATCATAAACGCCGTTTGGTTGGAAGGTGCGTTGAACGGCTGCCTTCCTTAGTTATCCGCCGTGGGAACGGCTGTCTTATGAAGGCTGAAGTGTATCACGGTCGTCGCAATCTGCGGCGCAGCCGAACGGACTGCAAACGTCCCGCGTGCACGTGTGCTTCGCGTTCCAAACGCCGGGGGACGTTCGTTAAGATGCCGACCCCGATTTCAAGGCGCCGCGCCCTCCTCGCCGAGAGCGCATTCGGCCTTGGCGCGTCCGGCCCGCGCGGCGCCAATGATCTTCGCACGCCGGCGAGCAATCCTCTTGAAGGGCTCGGCGGCACACGCCGGGGTCAGAATAGTGTCCGCATCAACGTCATGATCCCAGGAGCACGCCGCGCCGATCCCGCGGCTATCGACGATTGGTCCCAGCGTTATGTTGAGGGCGGCATCAAGGCGTGGAAGGCTCAGGGTGGAACCGGCCCCGCTAGGGATTCGGCGTAATGCGCCCGAGTCTCACGCAGCTCGTCGTCTATTTTCTCAAACTCGGGGCTACCGGATTCGGCGGACCAGTCGCGCTCGCAAACTATATGCGCGCCGATCTGTTCGAGCGCCGCAAGTGGTTCACGGAAGACGAATACGAACAGGGGCTCGCGATTGCGACCGCGCTTCCCGGACCGATGGCATACAAGCTCGCTATCTACTGCGGGTACATCGCGCACGGCATCGTCGGCGGCGTCGCGGTCGGCCTCGCGTTCGCGATCCCGCCGTTTGTCTTGGTCGTACTTGCCGCGTTTGTGTATGCACGCTACGCCGCCTCAGATATGGTGCGCGGTCTTTTCTACGGCGTCGGTCCCGTCGTCGTCGCCCTCATCCTTAACGCCTCGTTGGATCTCGGAGTGAAAACGCTCAAACGGGAAGTGCCGGCCTGGATCGTCGCCGTCGTCGCGCTCGTCACGACAATCGTTCTGCAGCGTGAACTGACGATCGTCTTCGTCCTTGCCGGCGTGCTCGGCATCTTTCTTTTCGCTCCGCAGCCAAAACCAGCGCCTGCAACACCGGCCGTCGTGTCCCCTTCGCAGAAGGTCTCGGCCAACGCCGTGCCGCTCCTTGCCGCCGCCTTACCCGCGGCGGCGAGCAGCATGGCATGGCAGCTCTTCGCGTTCTTCTTCAAGACCGGTCTGCTCGTCTTCGGAAGCGGTCTCGTGATCGTGTCGTTCGTCAAGGCGTACGTAGTCGATCAATACCACTGGCTGGACAACCGAACGTTTCTCGACGCCGTGGCGATCGGCATGATCTCGCCCGGCCCCGTCGTCATCACCGCAACGTTCGTCGGGTACATGGTGGGCGGCTTCATAGGCGCTGTGGCGGCGACCGTCGGCATCTTCCTACCGTCGATCGTGCTGACCATTGGTGCCACGCCGATCTTTATGCGCTATCGCAGTAACCGCCGCGTCACGGGTTTTGTCCGAGGCGTCACCGTTGCCGTCGTAGGGGTTCTCGCAGGCACTACGTATCTCGTCGGCCGTCCTGTGATCGGCGATTGGCTCACCCTTGCGCTTTTGGTCGCAGCGATCGCTGCAACTCGACTCACGAAGAAGATTCCCGACCAAGCGCTGGTGGTCGGCGGCGCGATCGTCGGGCTCATCGCGTATCCGCTACTGCGGCCGACATGGATTCAATAGGACCCGCCCCAATGAACGTTCGCCGGCTGTTCCGTTGCGGCTCAGAGATTCGGAAAGAAGAAAAAGACGACTGAGGCCGATTCGCGCGCGTGAACGGCCGCAAACGGTGTGTGCTTGACAAATAATACGACCGGTCATAGTATCACTACGATGAGAATTAGAGAAAGCTTCGCGTGGCAAAACTGAGCGTCCGCGAAAGGATTGTAGCCGCAGCGGCCGAGCGTTTTCACGCGCTCGGGTACAACGCGTGTGGCGTCCAGGAGATCGTCGACGCAGCCGGCGTCCCGAAGGGTTCATTCTATAATTATTTCAAGGCCAAAGAACTGCTGGCGCGCGAGGTCTTAAATAATTATTGGGCCGGTGCCGGGCTGGAAATACTTACCGATAAGTCGATCGCTCCGCTGGAGCGCCTGCGTCGGCACTTCCAGCACATCGCCTCGCGATATAAGAAGTTCGGCTATGAAAATGGCTGCTTGGTCCCGAAGTTCATGCATGAAGTTTCGGATTCAACACCCCTTCTACGGACAGATCTCCGCAGACAAGTCGCTCGCTGGACGGCATTGATTGCCGAAGCCATTCGCGAAGGCCAGGCCGACCGAACTATCTCGAATTCAATCGATGCCGAAACCACGGCTCGCTTTCTTATCGAGAGTTGGGGCGGCGTGACGGGCGCGATGAGGCTCGCCGCAAGCCGCGCGCCGATCGATGATTTTTTTTCCGTTGCTTTCGGGACGCTGCTGCAGCCGGACGCGCCGATCGTGAGGCGGCGCAAGACTCGAGTCCCCAAGGCTTGACATAAGACGACCGGTCGTATTAATATCTAAACGCGCGACGTGGCCGCGATGACACTTGAAAAATCTATGGAGGCGAGCGATGACCGAAACCACAGAAACCAAAAATAAGGCACTCGTGCTCGAAGCCTTCGACACGCTGTTCAATAGACGGGACTACGCCACGGCCGAAAGGTTTTGGTCGCCGACCTACATCCAGCATAGCGCGCATATCCCGCCTGGTCGCGAGGGCTTATTCAATCTGATCAAGAGTCTGCCGCCCACGCTGAAGTACGAGAATGGCTTGATCCTCGCTGAAGGCGACATGCTGATGCTGCACGGCCGGTTTAGTGGCATTGGCCAACCCGCGAACTGGATTACGCTCGACATCGTACGTATCGTCGACGGGCGTCTCGCCGAACACTGGGACGTCATAGAAGACGAAGCTACGCGCGAAACGTCTGTGAGCGGGTTGCCGATGTTCGGCGCAACCTTCCCCGAATCCAAGGGAAACTAGGATGAATACTCAAGTCGTCTTGGTCACTGGTGGGCTCGCAGGCATCGGGCGTGCCACTGCCGTCGCCTTCGCCAAGAAGGGCGCGAAGGTGGTTGTTGCCGGTCGGCGTGAGGACGCAGGTCAGGAGGTCGTTAAGGAGCTGCGCTCCTACAGTTCGGAGGCGGAATTCACTCTCGCCGACGTCCGCAAGGAGGACGATGTCCGCGCTCTAGTAGACAAAACAGTCGCGCGGTTTGGCCGCCTAGATGTCGCGGTGAACGCTGCCGGAAGCGAAGGCCAACCTGGTCCGATTACTGACCAGACGGCAGAAAGCTATGCCGCGACGTTCGACACAAATGTTCTCGGCGTGATCCTGAGCATGAAGCACGAAGTGCGTGTCATGCAAGAACGCGGCAGCGGTCGCATTATCAACATCTCCTCGACGTACGGACACAAGGCACCGCGTCGGCCCCCCTTTATGCCGGCAGCAAGCACGCCGTCGAAGGCCTCACGAAGTCGGTGGCGCTCGAGATGGCCAAATCGGGAATCCGTGTGAATGCGGTTGCGGCTGGTCCAACGGACACCGGTCTATTGACGCGCTTTGCAGGCACGCCGGAAAACAAGGCGGCCCTGGTGGCGCTATCGTCTTCCTTGCGTCCGACGAAGCTTCATTCGTCACCGGCCATATCCTCAACGTCGACGGCGGCAAGACCGCTAACTGATTCCCGTTTCCATTTCTGAAAGAGGTTCGCTATGGAAAGTTCTTCCGACAAATCGAACTTTGCTGCCGCAAGCGCAGAGTTAGCGGCCCGCTAGCGGGTCCGCTGGAGGAGTTCATCATGACCAAGTCAGAAGCGCCCGTCCGAATCGTCGAGGAGTCGCCTGCGTTTTGGAGAGTCGTTTTCGACCATCCGCCTTTCAACATCGTGGATGCCGGCATCTTCGAAGGCTTGCAGGACCTACTTGACCGGATGGACGCCAGCCTCGACCTCCGCGTGGTGGTGTTTGAAAGTGCGCTCCTTGACTTCTACCTCGCTCATTTTGACTTGACCGGCAACATAGGAAACATCCTCACTACCGTAGGCCGTACGGGCCTGCCGATCTTGATGGATACCTTCGTCCGCCTCACCAAGAGCCCAGTGGTCAGCATTGCGAAGATCCGAGGATGCGTCAGGGGCGCGAGCAGCGAGTTCGTGCTTGCGTGCGATATGCGCTTCGGCTCGCGCGAAAATATGTTCCTGGGTCAACCCGAAGTGGCGGTTGGAGTACATCCCGGCGGCGGAGGCGCGGAGCGACTCCCGCACTTAGTCGGCCGCGGTCGCGCGCTAGAGATCGTGCTAAGTGGAAACGACTTCGATGGCGAGACCGCGGAGCGCTACGGATACATCAACCGGGCACTTCCAGACGCGGAGTTGAATGGCTTCGTCGACTCGCTTGCGCGCCGGATCGCGTCTTTCGACCGACCCGCCATCGCGGCGGCGAAAAATCTCATCAACCAGGTCTCATTGCCCAATGCGGATCAGCTCCTCAACGCGTTCAACTCCTTTGAGATGGCCCTAGCATGGCCGCAAGCGCAGCGGCGATTTCAAGCGCTGCTCAAACGCGGACTTCAACAAGATGCCGACTTCGAGAAGAGCTGGCCGGCTGTGCTTGGCACGCTCCTCGAGCCATAGTCGGCGTTCAATCCACCGATGGCTGATTCGAAAGAGGTAAGCCGCTGCAGCTGGGTAAGCGACGATCCTCTGATCTTGCGGTATCACGACAGAGAGTGGGGCACTCCCGTCCACGACGACCGGCGCCTCTTCGAGTTTACGCTCTTGGAAGGGGCGCAGGCCGGCTTAAATTGGATGATAATCCTGCGGCGTCGTGAGGGCTATCGCGCAGCGTTTGCCGATTTCGACCCGGCTCGAATTGCGCGCTTCGACGGCCGTAAGGTTGAGGCGCTCATGCGCAACGTCGCGATTATTCGAAATCGCAGAAAGATTGAGGGAGCGATACAAAATGCGCGAGCTTACCTCGCCCTTCGCGAGAGCGGCAATACGCTCGACGATTTCATGTGGAAGTTCGTCGGCGGGAAACCCATCGTCAATCGCTGGAGGAATATCTCGCAGATTCCCGCGTCGACGCCAGAATCCGACGCGATGAGCAAGGCGATGAAGAAGGTAGGGTTCACGTTCTTTGGAACGACGATCTGCTACGCACACATGCAGGCCGCAGGGCTGGTTAACGACCATATCGTGACGTGCTTTCGATATCGCGAGCTTCTGCAGGCGCGATAGTTGGATATCTCAATGATGGCGCGAGCGTCTTAAGGATACCGTCGTTACCAGGAGATCACGACGACACCGTCGCCGGGAGGTGCCCCGCCGTTTATGTTTTTGATGTTTGTAGCCGTCTTCTCGATAAACGACGAGCCGCCGCCACCGCCGCCGCCACCGCCCCAGGCGCAATAGCCGTATTCCCCATAGTAGGTCGATCCGCACCTAGTGTCAGAGGCGCCGCCACCACCGCCGCCATAAGAGCCGCCACCGCCACCGCCGCCGCCGGCAAAGCAGCCGCCGCCGCCGTTGCCCCCGTGATGACGTCTCCCAGCATCGCCTGCGTTGCCGGGACAGCTGCTGCCGCCGCCACCACGGCCGCCATTTCCGCCCGCGGTCTGCGTGCCTCCATCGCCGCCATGTCCACCCGACGTCTGATACGGTCCGCCCGAGCCGGTGCGGCCATTGGCGCCCTTGCTGCCTCCGCCATTGCCGCCAGAGCCATAATCGCCACTGATCGGTGCCGGGCTCGAACCATAATAGTTGCTTCCCGAAGGAGCGCCCGCTCCGCCACCGCCGCCGGCATCCACGATGAGTCTCACAACACCGTCGATGCGAACGTCGGAAGCGCCTCCGCCCACGGAACCGGCCTGACTGCCTGAGCCGGTACCGGCCCCGCCGCCGTTATAGCCTCCGTCGCTGCCGCTACCCCCGACAAAGACGGCCAACAACTCGTGCGGGGTTACCGAGACGGTTGCCTTCACCAAACCGCCGCGCCCGCCGGCGTAATCACTGCTGCCGGCACCGCTCGCGCCGTCAGCGGTGATGGTGATCTTTTTGACGTCGGCCGGAACCGTGAAGAGCTGCTTCTCGCCTGTGTAATTGAACGTCTTCTTCCCGGTCCTCGCGCTCGGATTATCGGGGGCCGGAACGCCCGGACTAGACTGAGTCGCGCAGTCTGAAAGAACCAGCGCGAACATTACGCTTAATACACCTAATAGCCGATGGCCAAGGCCTGTTAAATTCATGCCTTCGCCTCCTTACCCAGGAGCCTATTCGGCGTGGGCTTGGCAGCTCCGCCCAACGCCGATGAAGGGAAACCTGGCAAGCGTCGAACGGCTTATCGTCCAGTCGGACGGACAGGGAGTACCTAGATGAAGAGCTCGGATTTTCGCCGCATCGCGCTTGGCATCGGCGCGGCTGTCGCCGGGCTTGCAGGGTGCGCCGCCCCGATGGGTGCGCCGGGAACGGTAGTGCAGAGCCGCCCGATCGCAACCGCGGCCGGTCGTCCCGCGCCTTGGATGCTGCCCGAGGCCAAAAGTGAGGATCTCCTCTACATCTCCGATTCAGTGGCCGGCAAAGTGTATGTTTACGAATATCCCGCGGGCAAACTCGTCGGAACCCTAACCGGTTTCCAGCATCCCGAAGGCGACTGCGTAGACAAATCAGGCGACGTCTTTGTGGCAAACTATGCTGCAAAGAACATCCTCGAGTACGCGCATGGCGGTACGAGACCAATCGCAACCCTCACGGATCCGTATTACTATCCCCAAGACTGCTCGGTCGATTTGACCACCGGAAACCTCGCCGTCACCAACGCTTCAACGATTTCGGACTATCCGGGCAACGTCGTTATCTACGCGGACGCGCGCGGCACCCCAACGCAATACTCCGACGGGTCAATATCATACTATAGGTACTGCGGCTACGATCGTGAGGGAAACCTCTGGATCGACGGTAACGGATTTACCCGCCACAAAGAGTACTTCGCACTCGCCGAGCTATCGAGCGGAAGCGATCGGTTTTCAATAATTAAGCTGAATCAACGCGTTGCAGCGCCTGGCGGCGTTCAATGGGCCCGCACATACCTCGCCGTCGGAGACGCGGACAAAGACTTGATCTATCAGTTCGCGATAAAGGGCCACACCGGCACGAAAGCCGGCGAAACTCCACTCGACGCGTCGGGCGCTACCGGTCAGTTCTGGATCCAAGCAAAAACGGTCATCGTGCCAAGTCTCGACAAAGATATCAAACACAAAGGGAGAGTCCGGTTTTACAGCTATCCGAGAGGAGGCGTAGCTATCAAGACAATCAACGGACTCAAAGGTCCCGACGGCGCGACCGTAAGCTTAGCCCAGTAAGGAAGGGGCCGTCGCCGGCTGAGTTATTCGTAGTCGGGGATGCGGTAGTCGGTGCCCTGACGCAAGAAGAACTTCTCTCCCTTCGGCGCCTTGATCGGCACGAACGCGCGCGGCGTCTGTGAGAAGTCTAGGCAGTCTTTCGCGGGCGAGGTCGCGCGCTTGTCGGCAGCCGCGAGCTGATTGAGGCCGAATAGATCTTCGGCGAATCGCAGCACGCTGGCGGTCTCGTACTGCACGTGCGAAACGTAGTCTTTCTTCGCATACGGCGAGATGACGAGCAGCGGAACGCGAAAGCCGGTGCCGTCGTAGTCCTTATAGGGCGGAGGCACGTGGTCGTAGAGCCCGCCCCAATCGTCCCACTGCACGAAGATGACGGTCGAGCCCCAGAACTTGCTCTTACCGATCGCGTTGACGAGCGCGGCGACCCACGAGGGTCCGTATCCGCTGCCGCACATCATGTGATCGGAGTTGGCGCAGAAGGGCGTGATCCAGGTAAAGCTCGCGAGCTTTCCGGCCGCTACGTCAATAAGAAACTGCTTCGGCGGCGTGACGATGTCTTTGCTCCAGTCGGGTCCGTGAAAGATATGCTTGACGGCCTGGTAGCCCGACCAGAAACCGCTCGGAGCATCGGTGTAAACGCTCGTGTAGAAACGCCAGGGAAGTTTCGCGGCGTCGAGCTCGTCGCCGAGGGTTTCATAGTCGAAGCACGGGCGCTGGTTCTTGCCGTAGGTGCGCTGTTTCGTGATCGTCTGCACCTCGTCACCCGGCTGACCCGCGCAACCCCACAAACCGGTTGGAACGTTGGCGCTCGAATCGGCCTGCGCGGCGATGATGTATTGATGCGCGACGAAGCTCTCGTCGAGTTGCGACTGGAAGGTCTTGTCGGCCAAGACCCATTCGTGCGCCATCTCCCAATACGGCTTGGTCTCTCGATGCGGAACGTAGACGTACTGCGGATTGGGAGGCCCGCCGCGCGAGTACTCCTTGTCGAAAGCGTCCATCCGGCACTTCGTGCCCGGGAGCTTGCCGGTTCCGTCGCACGCTGCAATCATGCCGGAAGCCGAGTGATCGATTTCGTAGACGCGTGTCAAACTCACCGGCTGGAGCGCGATCGTCTGACCCTGCGAGTTCTTGCCGCTCGCGACCGTATCCGCACCCGGATAACCTTCGAAAAGGTTATCGAAACTACGGTTCTCCTGCACGATGTAGACGACGTGCGCGATTTTGCCGGCCCCGCTCGCGTCAACTGCTCGCAGCGCCTCACCACCATTCATGGGCAGCGCCCGCGTGTCACCATGACCGCATGCGGCGGGCGCCAAGGCCGCCCAGAGTGCTACAGCGCGCAGCGCGCTCAAACGGCGCATGCCATTCCTATTCGTAGTCGGGCGCGAAGTAGTTCTCGGGGTCGTGGTTGTGCATGAAGAACTTCGGCCCAACCGGCGCGGCGATCGGCACGAATTTATGCGGCTGCTGCGTGAAGTCGAAGCAATCTTCGGCCGGCGAGAGCGCGCGTTTGTCGGCGGGCGCAAGCTGGCCGAGCCCGAAGAGGTCTTCGGCGAAGCGCAGTACGCTCGCCGTTTCGTACTGCTTGTGCGAGACGCGATTCTCGCGTGCGTACGGCGAGAGAATCAGCAGCGGAACCCGGAAACCCAAGCTGTCGCGATCTTTGTAAGGCGGCGGAACGTGATCGTAGAGACCGCCCCAATCGTCCCACTGAACAAAGATCGCCGTCGAATCCCAGAACTTGCTCTTGCCGACCGTGTTGACGAGCGCCGCAACCCACGACGGGCCGTAACCGCCGTAACAGTTCACGTGATCGGAGTCGTTGCAGACCGGCGTGATCCACGTGAAGTTGGCGAGCTCGCCGGCGCGCACGTCGGTGATGAACTTCCAGTTCGGGTGGATGACGTTCTTCCAATCCTTCCCGTAGCGAATGTGCTTGATCGCCATGAACGCCGACCACTCGGCTCCGTCACCGCTCGATGCGCTCCCGTACGTTGCGGCGTAGAAACGCCACGAAAGCCCGGCCTTATCGAGCTCGTCGGCGAGCGTTTGGTAATCGTAGCACGGCGCGATCTTCGGACCGTTCGGGTCACGGTCTTTCGTGATCGTAAACACGTAGTCGCCGCCGCCGCCGCCGCATCCCCACGTACCGTAGGGCAGATCGTCGCTCCACGCCGCTTGCGCGGCGATGACGTACTGATGCGCGACGAAGCTCTCGTCGAGCTGCGACTGGAACATCCGATCGGCGAGAACGCCTTCGTGCGCCATGTCGAAGTACGGCTTCGACTCACGGTGCGGTACGTAGACGTACTCGGGGTTCTGCGGACCGCCGAACGAGAACTCGTTGTTGAATCCGTTCATCTGGCAGTCGGTCCCGGGGAGGCTGCCCGTCCCGTTGCACGCCTCGAACATCGCCTGCACCGAGTGATCTATCTCGTAGGCAGTCTTCATCGAGCGCGGCTGCAATTTGATCGTTTGACCGTACGAGTCCTGACCGCTCGAGACCGTATCTGCGCCGGGATAACCGTGGAACATGTTGTCGAAGCTGCGGTTCTCCTGGATGATGTAGACGACGTGCTTGATCTTTCCCGCGCCGGTACCACCCAAGGCGCGTAGCGCGTCGGTGCTTCGCATGTACGGCAGCGTTGCTTGCGAGCCAACGGAACAGCCGCCGAGGGCGAGCGCCAGGGCGGCCGCGATCGCAACCCGTGCGCGACGGTTCATTGCGTGTCGGGAATTCGTGGATCGACCGGTTGATTTAAGAAGAAGTTCGCGTCCTTCGGCGCTTTGATCGGCACGAACTGGCGCGGCGCCTGTGAGAAATCGAGGCAGTCGGCAGCCGGTGAGATTGCCCGCTTATCGGCCGCCGTGAGCTGGGCGAGGCCGAAGAGATCCTCAGCGTAGCGCAGCACGCTTGCGGTCTCGTAATGCACGTGAGAGACGTAGTTCTTCTTCGCGTACGCGGAGATCACGATTAAACCCACGCGGAAGCCTAAGCCATCGTAATCTTTGAACTTCGGAGCGACGGGATCGTACATGCCGCCCCAATCGTCCCATTGCACGAAGACCACCGTCGAATCCCAGAACTGGCTCTCGCCGACCGCATTGACGACCGAGGCCACCCACGACGGCCCGAATCCGCCTCCGCAGGACAAGTGATCGGAATCCTCGCAGGTCGGCGTGATCCATGTGAAGCTCGCGAGCTTTCCCGCCTTGACGTCTTTCAGGAAGCTTTTCTGCGGCGTGACGATATCTTTCTTCCAATCGGGTCCGTTGAAGATGTGGCTAACGGCCTGATATCCCGACCAGAATCCGCCGTACGGCTCGGTGTACTTACTCGTGTAGAATCGCCACTTCAATTTGGCCGTGTCGAGCTCGTCGCCGAGCGTTGTATAGTCGAAGCACGGCTGTTGCGGGTTGCCGTATCCGCGGTCTTGCGTGATCGTCGAAACCTCCGCGTACTTCCCGGCGGCGCAGCCCCAGGTTCCCGAGTCGGGAACGTCGACACTCGACATCGCCTGGGCCGCGATGATGTATTGGTGTGCGACGAAACTCTCGTCGAGCTGCGACTGAAACATCCGGTCGGCCAAGACGAACTCGTGCGCCATGTCGAAATATGGCTTCGACTCGTCGTGCGGCACGTAGCCGAACTGTCCGTTGTTAGGGCCGCCGAACTGCTGCTCGCGACTGAAGCCATCCATCCTGCAGTTCGTTCCGGGAAGCTTGCCCTTCCCGTCGCAGGCCTGGAACATTGCGTTCGCGGAGTGATCGATGTCGTACGCCGTCTTTAACGAGATCGGCTGCAGCGCGACCCTCTGGCCGTTCGGCATCTTGCCCTGCGAAACGGTATAAGCGCCTGGATACCCCTCGAATATGTCGTTGAAGCTGCGGTTCTCCTGAACGACGTAAACGATGTGTTGGATTTTTCCGGAACCGCTGCCGGACAGCGATCGCGCCATTGCGTTCGCCTCGGCGTTGGGCAGCGTCGAGGGAGTCGTTGCGGCTGCGCACGCCGCCAATGCAAAAACAGCAGCAGGTAGTGATGCGACGTACCAACGTCGCTTTACTATACGAGCCAAATGCTCCACGAGCATCGCCTTCCTTCCGTAGTGAAACGGGCGTCTCAACAAGACGGGCTGGCGCTCGGCCGCCGACCCATACTCGCAGGTGGCTAGTTCGAGCGAACGTAACCCCTACCATCCCAGATAACGCCAAAGAACAGAAGAGAGTTCGTCAACCCTTGAAACTTGCGGCGCAGCTGGTTGCAGTCTTCCTGGTGGCGGCGTGTAATGCCGGCGGTTCTTCGAATATTCCGGCGACAGCACACATACCGGCGCGTACGATCCCGCAGTGGCAGGCTACCGGAACCGCGCGGGCCGCATGTCCGTTGCAGCCGCCCCCGCGCGCGCACTGCGATGCGCTGCTGATGAATGGAGAGCACCAGTCTATCGCCGGCTGGCAACCGGCCGATTTTCTCGCAGCCTACAACCTTCCGCCGGCGAGCGCAGGATCGGGAGAACTCGTTGCGGTCGTGGATGCATACGACAATCCGAATGCGGCCGCCGACCTGGCGCAGTACCGCGCCGCATTTCACCTTGGCTCGGCGAAGTTCGCGAAATACAACCAAGAGGGGCAAAAGAAAGACTACCCCGCGCGCAATAGCGGGTGGGCGCTCGAAGAGGATCTCGATATCGAGATGGTTGCGGCCGTCTGCCCGAAGTGCACGATCTACCTCTTCGAGGCGAAGAGCGACTTCCCGAACGATCTGCAGATTGCCGAGCTGAGTGCGGTGCGGCTCGGAGCCCACATCGTCAGCAACAGCTGGGGCTGCGGCACCGGGTCGAACGGTTGCGTCAACCCCGAAGACTTCGCGAAGAGCGACGTAACGTTCGTCGCTTCGGCGGGTGACTATGGTTACGGAACGCAAGCGCCGGCCTCGCTCGACACGGTCGTTGCGGTCGGTGGAACCGTGCTCGCAAAGAGCGGCTCGCAGTATAGTGAGAACGCTTGGAGAGATTCGGGCGCCGGCTGCAGCGATGAGGTCAAGCCGGCGTGGCAGAGTGATCCAAGCTGTCCGTACCGCACCATGAACGACGTCGCGGCGGTCGCGAGGGATGCGGCCGAATACGACAGTTTCCACCATCACGGATGGATCCTCGTGAGCGGAACGAGCGTTTCCGCGCCGCTGATCGCGGGCATCTTCGGCGTGGCCGGCGACGCAGGCGGGAACGACGGCGGCGAACGATTCTGGGCTCTAAGCAAAAAGCACCAAAAGAAATATTTTCATAAGATCGCAAGCGGGCGCGTTTCGGGCTGTCCCGTGAGTCTGCGCGGCACCTATCTGTGCAGCGCGGGAACCGGGCAGTACCGCGACTACTCCGCCCCAGCGGGCTGGGGAACGCCCAACGGCATCCGTGCGTTCTAGGAATAGATAGGAATAGAAAGGAGCTCTCCCGTGAACGTATCTCTGAAACTCGCCGCGCCGATAATTGCGGCCCTTGCCGTTGCGGCGTGTAACGCCGGCGGCTCTTCGAATTTGCCGGCAACCGCGGGCTTAACGCCCGTACAAAGTACCTCGATTCCGTCTTGGAAGGCGACCGGCGAGGCCAAACAAGTCTGTCCGGACGTGCCGCCCGGTTTCGCGCAGTGCGACCTGCTGCTGATGGGCAGCAAGATCTCACCCGACGTTGCCGGCTTCGGGCCGCCGGATCTTCAGGCGGCCTACAATCTTCCGTCGTCAACCAATGGCGCGGGCCAAATCGTCGCGATCGTGGACGCATATGACAATCCAAACGCCGCCACCGACCTCGCCGCGTACCGCGCCGAGTTCAACCTCGGAAAAGGCAAGTTCGTAAAATACAATGAGAAGGGAGAGAAGGGCAACTATCCCGCTTCATGTCAGGGCTCGCAAACCGGCTGGTGCCTTGAAGACGATCTCGACATCGAGATGGTCGCGGCAGTCTGTCCGAAGTGCACGACCTATCTGATCGAAGCGAACGCCGCCAACACGCGGAGTCTTCAAGCGGCTGAAGCCGAAGCGGTGAAGCTCGGCGCGCACATCGTCAGCAACAGCTGGGGCTGCAACGGCTCACAACTACTGCGTCAATCCTAAGTTCTTCAGTAAGCCCGGCGTTGTCTACCTCGCTTCGGCCGGCGATAACGGCTATGGCACGCAGGCGCCCGCGGCGCTCGCCAGCGTCATTTCGGCCGGCGGTACGCTTCTGCACAAAACCGGCTCGTCGTATACCGAGTCGGTTTGGCCCGACACCGGAGTGGGCTGCGCGACGGGCGTCACCAAGCCCTCGTGGCAACACGATCCCAACTGCAGCTTCCGCACGATGAACGACGTCGCGGCGGTCGCGCAGGGCGTTGCAGAGTACGACACGTTCGGCCCGTACAAGGGTTGGTTCACCGTCATGGGCACGAGCATCTCGTCGCCGTTGTTGGCCGGCGTCTTCGCGTTGGCGGGCAACGCCGATAAGCAGAACGCCGGCGAAGGCTTCTGGACGCTCAAGAAAAAGGCGCTCAAGAAGGATCTTCACGACATCACGAGCGGCAGCGTTCCGAGTTGTCCGGCGAGTTTACAGGGCAGTTATCTCTGCGAGGCCGGAACCAAGCAGTATAAAACCTACTCGGCTCCCGACGGTTGGGGAACGCCCAACGGAATCGGCGCCTTTTAGAGCAGCTAAGGCGGGCGCGTAAAAGCGCCCGCCTCTATTCGTAATCGGGGATGCGGTCGTCGCGTCCTTGCCGCAGGAAGAAGTTGCGCCCCTCCGGCGAGCGAATGCGCACGAACGCACGCGGCCGCTGCGTAAAGTCGAAACAGTCAGCGGCCGGCGAGGACGCCCGGCGGTCGGCGGCTGCGAGCTGACCGAGGCCGAAGAGGTCTTCGGCGAAGCGTAACACGCTCGCCGTTTCGTATTGCACGTGCGAGACGTAGCTCTTCTTGGCATACGGCGAGATCACGAGCAGCGGAACGCGAAAGCCGAGGCCGTCGTAATCTTTGAAGGGTGGCGCGACGGGATCGTAGAGCCCGCCCCAGTCGTCCCACATCACGAAGATTGCCGTGGAGTTCCAGAACTTGCTCTTGCCGATGGTGTTGACGAGCGTTGCGACCCACGACGGGCCGTGCCCGCCGCCGCAGTTCACGTGATCGGAGTTCGCGCAGATCGGCGTGATCCACGTAAAGTTTGCGAGCTTGCCGGCCGGCACGTCGAGCAAAAACTGCTTCTGCGGATAAATCACGTCTTTGGCCCAGTCGGGTCCGTAGTAGATGTGTTTGACGGCCTGATAACTCGACCAGACGGCGCCGAAACCACTCGACGGCGTACTGTATTGACTCGAGTAAAAGCGCCACGAGAGCTTCGCACCGTCGAGCTCGTCGCCGAGCGTTTGATAGTCGAAACACGGCAGTTCGGAGGGACCGTTAGTGCGATCGGAGTTGATCGTGCCGACGAAGGTGCTCGGGCCCGGCGGGCAGCCCCACGGACCGTTCGGTAAATTCACGGCCGATTGCGCCTGCGCGGCGATGATATATTGGTGCGCGACGAAGCTCTCGTCGAGCTGCGATTGGAACATATGGTCGGCGATCGCCCCCTCGTGCGCCATGTCCCAGTACGGTTTCGTCTCGCTGCGCGGAGCGTAGACGTACTGCGGGTGCTTCAATCTCGTTTCGTCGGCAAACTCTTTGTCGAAGGCGTCCATCCGGCACTTCGTCCCCGGCAGGCTTCCCTTTCCGTCACACGCCGCGAACATCGCGATGGTGGAATGGTCGATCGTGTACTGCTTAAGCAGGCTGACCGGCTGCAGCGCAATCGTCCCGCCCTTCGAGTCCTTGCCGCTCGAAACGGTGTAGGCGCCGGGATAGCCCATGAAAAGATTATTGAAGCTGCGATTTTCCTGCACGATGAACACGACGTGCTCGATCTTGCCGGCACCGGTCTGCGCGAGCGAGCGCAGCGCCGCGCTATCGCGCGCCGGCATCAACACATTGTCACCCTGACCCTGTCGAAGGGCGAAGGACGAGCATGCGCCGAGCGCGAGCGCGGCGAGGCAGCTCACGGTCAAACCGGGTAAGCGGTTTCCGCGGACTCCTCGTCCGTGAAATAGCCGCGCGATCCACGAGGCGTAGATCAGATCAGTTCCCCTGGCTTCAGGGGCCATCCAAGCAGCCGCCCGCAGTAGGCGCCGTAACCTGCGACGGCGGCGAGGCGCGGCCGGCAAGCATGCCGACGGGAAGGGCAATGACAAATCTCATAGCCTAAGGCCTTCACATCGAGGTTATTGGCGCCCTCGTCGGGAACCCATCGCCTCCCCCCGAAAGTTTCTTTCATGAAGGAGCATGTGTGAACCGATCCTTAAAATTTGCGGCGCCGCTTGTATTGGCGTTCGCATTTGCGGGTTGCAACGCCGGCGGTATGTCCAGCGTTCCTGCCCAAGGCGGCCAATCGGTCGCCCCGACTAGTCAGCTTACCCCTGCGGAGTCGTTGCAGGGCCGCCGGGCCTGTCCCGGTAGCCGCACCGGCGGCCAGATGCAGTGCGACGCGATCATCGAACGGGAAGGGGTCATCAGTCCCGACGTTGCCGGCTGGGCGCCGACGAACTTCCAAGCGCGTTACAAACTGCCGATAACCAAGGGCGCGGGACAGATCGTCGCGATCGTCGATGCGTTCGATAATCCCAACGTCACCTCCGACCTCGCCGCATTCCGGACCGAGTTTGGTCTGGGCACGGCAAACTTCACGAAGTACAATCAAACGGGCCAGGTGGGCAACTATCCGGTGGGCAACGCCGGATGGGGAGAAGAGATCGATCTCGACGTCGAGATGGTCTCGTCGAGCTGTCCGCTTTGCACGATCTATTTAATAGAAGCGAACGACAACTACACCAACAATCTCTACGCCGCCGAGAAAGAGGCCGTCAAGCTCGGCGCCACCATCGTCACCAACAGCTTTAGCGGCGGCGGCGGCAGCGCCTCGGGCGGCGCGTTCGACGCGCCCGGCGTGACCTATCTCGCAAGTGCGGGTGACGGCGGATACGGCTTGGGGGACCCGGCCGATTACACCACCGTCGTTTCGGTCGGCGGAACGCTGCTCTCCCACGCCGGTTCACCGCCGGTTTACGCCGAGGCCGTCTGGCCGTTGTCCGGCGGAGGCTGCTCGGTCGTCTCAAAGCCTTCCTGGCAGCACGATCCGAAGTGCAACAAACGCACCGGAAACGACACCGCTGCGGTCGCCGCGGGCGTTGCGTTCTACGACACGTATCAGTCGCACGGCTGGGGCACGATCGGCGGCACGAGCGTTTCGTCGCCGTTGGTTGCCGGCATGTATGCGCTTAAGGGCAACTCGACACAGCAAACTGGCGGCAAGAACATCTGGACGCTCTCGAAAAAGAAGAATAAGCGGGACTTCAACTACATCTCGACCGGCAAGATCAATGGTTGTCCGTCGAGTTTGCAGGGTACTTATCTCTGCCAGGCCGGAACGAATCAGTTCGGACGTTACTCCGGACCTGACGGCTGGGGAACGCCGAAAGGCGTCGGTGGTCTCTAGCGCGCTAATCCAGGGACTCAAGTGGACGACGGCTATTGCAGGCGCAATGGCCGTCGCTGCTTGTTCCACAAGTGCCGGCAACGGCGTGCCACCGTCGTTTCCCGAACGTGTCACCCGTGGTCACCCTGACACTCTAGGGTTTGCGCCTCCGACGAAGCGTGTCATCCTGAGCGGAGTCGAAGGACGACACGCTTCGAGCAAGTCGCCAATTCAACACGTCGTCTTCATCGTTCAAGAGAATCGCAGCTTCAACAATCTCTTCCTCGGCTATCCCGGCGCGACTACGCAGAACTACGGCTACGACGAGAAGGGCGACAAGATCGCGCTGCGCGCGCAGACGCTCAAGACGCATTGGGATCTGCCGCACTCTTCGCTCTCGTTCTTTATTGATTGCGATGGTCAGTCGGGTCTTCCGGGCACGAACTGCAAGATGGACGGCTGGAACAATACGCATGGCAGCTTCATGGCGCCACCCAACGCGCCGTACGCTTACGTGCCGCGACGAGAGATCAAGCCGTATTGGGCAATGGCCAACCAATACGTTCTCGCCGACCAAATGTTTGCTTCGAATCTCGACGCCAGCTACGTCTCGCATCAATATGCGGTCGCCGCATATGCGAGCCGATCGGTAGACGGCCCGAGCAGTTACTGGGGCTGCGAGGGAGGATCGGGAGATCAGGTTCAGACGCTGACCGACGCGCGCACGCTCTCCGGCGATTACGTCAAAACCTGCATGAAGAATCCGACGATCGGGATTAACGCCGACCACGCCGGATTGAGCTGGCGGTTCTACGCCGGCGATATCTACGGTGACGGCGGCATTTGGTCTTCGTACCAGTCCGACGACAAAGTCTATCACGGGCCCGACTGGACGAGCGACGTCATCAGCCCACCCGCGCAAGTCTTGAGCGACATCGAGGCCGGAAAGCTCGCGAACATCACGTGGATCACGCCGACCTTCGAAACCGCCGATCACGCCGGTATGTGGGGTAATCTCGGACCCGCCTGGGTCGCGAGCGTCGTTGATGCGGTCGGCAAGAGCAAGTTCTGGAAGTCAACGGCGATCTTCATCATGTGGGACGATTGGGGCGGATGGTTCGACCCGGTTCAGCCGGTCTACGAAGACTACGACGGCCTTGGTTTTCGGGTACCGTTGATAATGATCTCGCCCTATGCGAAGCACGCCTCGGTGACGCACGTTCAGTACGAGACCAGTAGCGTGCTGCGATTCATCGAAGACAACTTCGGTTTGCCGCAGATGGCGGCCAGCGACGCGCGCGCGAACGACCCGGCGAGCGATCCGACGTCCTTCGATTACAGCCAATCGCCCCGCAAGTTCGAAAAGATCCGCGGCGCGAAATCAACCGAGTATTGGCTGCAGCTCGAGAACGCAACGCGCCGGCGGCCGCTACCGGCCGGCATCATCGGTGATGACTAAACAACTCGCTGCACTCGCACTCGCTTGCGCGGTCGCAGGCTGCGCTCGTTCTGCCGTGCCACCACTCCGCCGCGTGCACGCTGCTCCTCGACAAGTCTCAGTGCGCGCCTCGCCAGGCATGCTGAGCGAAGGGCGAAGGACGACACGGGCAGACGAGCTCGCCTATCAAGCACGTCGTTTACATCATTCAGGAAAACCGTTCATTCAACGCGATGTTCTACGGCTTTCCTGGTGCGACGACGGCCAAATACGGATTCAACAGCCAGGGCAAAAAGATCGCGCTCACACCCCAATCGCTGGCGACCACATGGGACCTCGGGCATGCGTCACAAGCGTACTTTGCTGCGTGCGACGGGCAGGGATCACTTCCGGGAACCGATTGCAAAATGGACGGCTGGAACAAGGAAACTTCGTCCGGCTTCGGCGTGCCGTCGAATCCGCAATATACCTACGTAAAGGAAAGCGAGATCGTGCCCTATTGGGCAATGGCTAAGCAGTACGTTCTCGCCGACAATATGTTTGCCTCGAATCTGGACGGCAGCTTCATCGCGCATCAGTACCTTGTTGCGGGCTTCGCGAGTTCTGCGGTCGACTTTCCGGCCGGAGCGTGGGGTTGCGAGGGCGGAAAGACCGACACGGTTCTCACGATCACGCAGCAGCGAACGTACGGCTCGCCGATCGTTGCCTGTTTCGAGAATCCGACGCTGGCCGCCGAGGCCGATACGGCAGGCGTGAGCTGGCGTTTCTATGCCGACGCGACCGACGGAAGCGGTGGGTTCTGGTCGTCATATCAAGCCGACAAGCCAATCTACGGTGGCCCGGATTGGAACACCGACGTCATCAACCCGCCTTCGCAGTTTCTCACCGACATCGGCAAAGGCGAGCTCGCCCAGATCACCTGGATCACCCCGACGTGGCCGACCTCCGATCACCCCGAGGGCCAGGCGAGCGAAGGGCCGTCGTGGGTCGCCAGCGTCGTCGACGCGGTCGGCAAGAGCAAGTTCTGGAAGTCGACCGCAATCTTCATTCAATGGGACGATTGGGGCGGCTTCTACGATCCGGTCAAGCCCGTCTTCGAAGACTACGACGGTCTCGGTTTTCGAGTGCCGCTCATCATGATCTCGCCGTATGCGAAGAAAGCCTCGGTGACGCACGTCCAATACGAGACCGCGAGCGTGCTGCGTTTCATCGAGGACAACTTCGGATTGGCGCAAATGGCAGCGAGCGACAAGCGCGCGAACGATCCCGCCAACGATCCCACCTCCTTCGACTACAGTCAGACGCCGCGTCGGTTTAAAGGGATCGCGGGCTCGAAGCCGATGTCGCATTGGGTTCAGCTCGACCGTTCGTGGGCCGGACGGGGCCGCCCGGCAAACGCGCTTGGAGATGACTAAAAGCGTCGCCGCCCTTGCACTCGCTTGTGCCGCAATCTGTGCGCTCGCAGGCTGCGGCGGCGCTGCACTATCGCCTCCGCCGGTCACCCTTCGACAGGCTCAGGGTGACACACCGCGTGCGCTGCCGCACTACCGTGTCACCCTGAGCCCTTCGACTTCGCTCAGGATAAACTCCGTCGAAGGGCGACACGGGCTGCATGACTCGTCAACAACACCCATCAAGCACGTGGTTTTCATCATTCAGGAGAACCGCAGCTTCAACAATCTCTTCATGGGCTATCCCGGCGCGACAACTGCCTCGTACGGCTACGACACGCGCGGACACAAGGTCCAGCTCCACGCGGAGGGTCTTGCGACCGGATGGGATCTCAACCATTCGGCGGCTGCGTTCTTCGCGGACTGCGACGGAGCCGCAAAGCTTCCCGGCACGAATTGCAAGATGGACGGCTGGAACAAGAAGCGCGAGGCGAACGACCCGCCCAACGCCGCCTACGCCTACGTGCCGCGCAAAGAGATCAAGCCGTACTGGACGATGGCGCAGCAATACGTGCTCGCCGATCGCATGTTTACGTCGAACCTCGACGCGAGCTTCGCCGCGCATCAATACGCGGTCGCGGCGTATGCGAGCCGCTCGGTCGACGGGCCGTATGCTGACTGGGGCTGCGAGGGTGGGAAGAGCGATACGATTCAAACTTTGACCGACCAGCGCACGAAGGGCAAATCAATCGTCGTCTGCTTCGACAATCCGACGATCGCCGATGAGGCCGACGCGGCCGGCGTGAGCTGGCGCTTCTACGCAAGCGGCATCGACGACGACGGCGGCACCTGGTCGTCGTACCAAGCCGACCGCAAGATTTTCCACGGACCGGACTGGAGCGCCGACGTCGTCAGCCCGGCGACGCGCTTCTTCAAGGACGTCGGGCACGGCAAGCTCGCGGCGATCACTTGGATCACGCCGCCGAGCTGGGATAGCTCCGATCATCCGGGGCTTCTCGGCAGCAAAGGCCCCGCTTGGGTGACCTCGCTCGTCAACGCGGTCGGCGCAAGCAAGTTTTGGAAATCGACCGCGATCTTCGTGATGTGGGACGATTGGGGCGGATGGTTCGATCCGGTGCCGCCGGTTTACGAAGATTACGACGGGCTCGGCTTTCGCGTGCCGCTGTTAGTCATCTCGCCGTACGCGCGCAAAGGCCGCGTCACGCACGTCCAGTATGAAACCGCGAGCGTGCTGCGCTTTATCGAAGACGACTTCGGCCTGGGGCAACTCGCCGCTAGCGACGCGCGCGCGAACGATCCCGCAAACGATCTCGACGCGTTCGATTTCAGTCAGTCGCCGCGCAAGTTCAGCAAAATTGCCGGCGGCAAAGACGGATCGTATTGGATTCGCGCGCAACAAGTGAAGCGACCCCGAAAGTTGCCGCCGGCGAACTTCGGCGACTAAAAGAAAAAGAGGCTCGGCAACCGCCGGGCCTCTTTCGTTAACGGGCTTCTATTCGAGAAGCGCTTTTACTGGATGATGATCCCGATCGCGACCGGCCCGACGCACGAGTCGGCGCTGTTGCAGGCCGTGAGGTTGGCAACGCGTGCAACGTTACCGTGGCTCGAGCGCAGACGTCCCTTGATGGAAAGCGTCAGCTCGGTCGGGTTGCCGGGGTTCGGGCTGAACTTCGAGACGACTTTACCCTTCTTGTGATGATGACGGGCTTTCGAAACCGGTGCCGCCCAGGTCCAGGTACCCGGATACAGATCGCTGCAATCCGAGGTGCCCGAGTACACGATGCACCACTGCTGTTGCAGCGGTGAAGACTTCGATACCGTCACGCACTCGTAGTACGACGAGGGACATGATGCATTGGCGATCACGCCGCCCTTAAGCTGGATCATCGGGGTTCCCGCATGACGGCCCATCGCTGATTGCGAACCGCCCGGGATAGATTGCGACATGCTGCCGCTCGAACATGCTGAAAGGATCAGGCTCGCCGCGAGCGCGCTACTCGCACAGAGAAGCGAAAAACGCACGTTTAAACTCCTTCATAGCTGAGCTGTTAAGATGGGCATCGTAGCGCGATGCCCGTGCCCGTCAATGCGGTCAAAAGTCACCTTTTCCTGCCAAGAGAACCGACTTTTCTAGAACGAGCCGTAGAGGGAGCGAATCCGGTTACGGCCAAGCGCGCTTAGCCGTGATCGTCAAGAAAATCGTCGCGTATCTTTCCGTTTGCGTGCTTGCCGCGTGCTCGCCCGCTCGCCCTCCGACCTTACCGCCCGTCGCATCTTACGCCACCGCTGATTTCATTCACGGCGGAGTCAAACGTGTCAACCCTGAGCGGAGTCGAAGGGCCGCACGCAAGGGCCAAAAGTCCCATCAAACATGTCGTCTTCGTCATTCAAGAGAACCGCTCGTTCAACAATCTCTTCATGGGATACCCCGGCGCGCTAACGCAACGTTACGGCTACGACGAGCGTCACCGAAAAATCACACTGCACGCACAGATGCTCGGCACTTTTTGGGATATCGCGCATTCGTCGCAATCATTTAAGACCGACTGCGACGGTCAAGGAACCCTTCCGGGGACGCAGTGCAGGATGGATGGCTGGAATCACCAGCAAGCCGGCAGCGGCCATCCCAAAAATTTCGCTTACGCGTACGTGCCGCGCAACGAGATCGAGCCGTACTGGCAGATGGCCAAGCAGTACGTGCTTGCCGATAAGATGTTCTCTTCGAATCTCGATGGCAGTTTCGTCGCGCACCAATACGCGGTCGCCGCCTATGCGAGTCATTCCGTTAACACGCCCGAGAGCGCGTGGGGGTGCGAAGGCGGAAAGACCGATACTATTCCGACGCTCACGAAGCGGCGCACGATCGGCCCGAGGATTCCGGTTTGTTTTGAGAACCCCACGCTTGGGGCGGTCGCCGACCAGGCCGGCCTTACCTGGCGGTTTTACGCCGGCGCGATGTACGACAGCGGCGGTCTGTGGTCGTCGTACCAAGCCGATCGTGGAATCTACGGCGGTTCTGATTGGAGCGCCGACGTCATCAATCCGCCGGCACAGTTTCTTACCGACGTCGGAAACGGCGAGCTCGCGAACGTCACTTGGATTACGCCGACCTTTGCAACCTCCGATCATCCGGGCCTAGCTTCGACGCAAGGTCCGGCCTGGGTAGCGAGTATCGTTGACGCAGTCGGTGAAAGTAAGTTTTGGAAATCGACCGCGATCTTCGTGATGTGGGACGATTGGGGCGGATGGTTCGATCCGGTGCAGCCGGTGCTCGAAGATTACGACGGTCTTGGTTTCCGCGTGCCGCTCATCGCGGTCTCGGCGTATGCAAAGCAAGGCTACGTCACGCACGTCCAGTACGAAACCTCGAGCGTGCTGCGTTTCATCGAAGACAACTTCGGCTTGTCGCCGCTCGCGCGCAGCGACGCGCGCGCAAAAGATCCCGCGACCGACGCGTTCGATTACGGCCGGCAGCCGCGCGCCTTCAAGAAGATCGCCGGCTCGAAGCCGTCGGCGTATTGGATGGAGCTCCAACGCTCGGAGCGCGCGCGCGACGGCGCGAACATCATCGGCGACGATTAGCGCCCTGGGACGATGCCGATTTTGATCGGTCCGTAACAAGTGCTCGGGTTAAGAGTACTCGCAAGCCGAGGTTATTTCGGTAAACTTCGGATTTTTAGCGGGCCGAATGGGCTTGGCTTCGGTGATGTAAAGCCAGGTCGGGTTGCCGGGGCTCGGAGAGAACGATTGCGGCAACTTCTTGTTCGCGGCCTTACCGCTCCTTATCTCGACGATCTCGCTGGTCGCAACCATCTCGTACTGCGATCCGTAGCAGCTGACGTTACCGCACCAACCCCAGTATGGTCCGGTCGTTTTGGGCGAAATCGTAATGCAGAACGCGAACTGGTCGGGCGGGCAGTCATTTTCTGGGACCGAAGCGTTCTTGAATACGATGTAGTGGATGCCGTTGGCGCGATGGCTCGCCGGCGCGGCCAACTGCGAGCCGGCCGCCGGCTGGGACCCGCCGCCACACCCCGCCAACACCAGGCTCGCTGCGAGTGCTACGGTCACAAGATAAACGCTAAACCGCACGTTGAACTCCTTCGTTATTCGTAGTCGTCACTCCGTGTCCGGCATCCGCGGGTCGTTCGGTTGGTTGAGAAAGAAGGCTGCGTCCTGCGGGGCCTTGATCGGCACGAACGCGCGCGGCTTCTGTTTGAAGTCGAGGCAGTCTTTGGCGGGCGAAGTCGCGCGCGCGTCGGCCGCCGAGAGCTGGCCGAGGCCGAAGAGATCCTCCGCATAACGCAGCACGCTCGCGGTCTCGTACTGCACGTGCGAGACGTAATTCTTCTTCGCATACGGCGAGATCACGATCAGCGGAACCCGAAATCCCAGGCCGTCGTAGTCCTTGTAGGGAGGCGGAACGTGATCGTAGAGGCCGCCCCAATCGTCCCACTGCACGAAGATCACGGTCGAATCCCAGAACTTGCTCTCGCCGACCGCGTTGACGACCGATGCCACCCACGACGGCCCGAAACCACCGCCGCACTCGAGATGATCGGAATCCTCGCAGAGCGGCGTGATCCAGGTAAAGCTCGCCAGGCGCCCGCGCCGTATGTCGCGCAGAAACTTCTTCTGCGGGTAGCGGATGACTTTTCGCCCAGTCCGGCCCGTAAACAATATGTTTGACGGCTTGATAGCTCGACCAGAATCCGCTAAACGGAATCGAGTACTGGCTGGTGTAGAAGCGCCAGGATAATCCGGCCTGGTCGAGCTCGTCGCCGAGCGTCGCGTAGTCGAAGCAGGGCCGATGCGAGTTCCCGTACGTGCGCCGATGCGTGATGGTCGGAACGGAATCCGTCACACCTCCTTCGCAGCCCCATTGAAGGTCTGGTATGTTGACGCTCGACTTCGCTTGCGCCGCGATGATGTATTGATGTGCCACGAAGCTCTCGTCGAGCTGCGACTGGAACATCCGATCGGCCAGAACGAACTCGTGGGCCATATCAAAGTATGGCTTCGACTCGCGGTGCGGCACGTATACGTATTGACCGTTGGTCGGCCCGCTGTACTCGTCTTCTTTGTTGAAGCCGTCCATCCGGCACTTCGTTCCGGGAAGCTTCCCGGTTCCGTGGCAGGCGGCAAACATCGCCGTAGCATCGTGCGCGATATCGTACCGCGTTTTCAGGGAGACCGGTTGAAGCGGGATCGTCTTGCCGTGCGAGTCCTTTCCGCTCGAAACGGTGTCGGCGCCGGGATAGCCTTGGAACATGTCGTCGAAGCTGCGATTCTCTTGAACGACGTAGACCACGTGCTTGATGGTGAGTCTTGTCGTGCCCCTGACCCTTCGACAGTCCTTCGACGGAGTTTATCCTGAGCGCAGTCGCAGCGCTCCGGCATGACACGGTTATGCAGTAGTGTCATCCTGAGCGTGTCACCCTGAGCGGAGTCGAAGGGCGACACGGGCGAACAGGCCGCGATCGCAAGTATAGCAAGCGCCAGCGTTACAGCAATTGAAACGTAATGCTTGTACATCGGCTATTCGTAGTCGGGGGCTTGATAGCTGCCGTACTGGTGCATGAAGAAGCTCGGCGGATAGAGCGACTTGATCTTCACGAACGGACGGGGAGGCTTCGAAAAATCGAAGCAATCCTTTGCCGGCGAGGCGGCGCGCGTGTCGGCTGCCGCAAGCTGGCCGAGACCGAAGAGATCCTCGGCGAAGCGCAGCACGCTCGCCGTCTCGTATTGCACGTGCGAAACGTGGTTCTGCCGCGCGTAGGGCGAGATAACGATCAGCGGAACGCGAAAGCCGAGCCCGTCACGATCGGCGTATGGAGGCGGAACGTGGTCGTAGAGACCGCCCCAATCGTCCCACATGCACGAAGATCGCCGTCGAGTTCCAGAACTTGCTCTTGCCGACGGTGTCCACGAGGTCCGCAACCCACGACGGCCCGTAGCCGCCGCTGAGGCAGGCTACGTGATCGGAATCGTCGCAGACCGGCGTGATCCAGGTGAAGTTGGCGAGCTTTCCGGCGCGCACGTCGGTGATGAACTTCCAGTTCGGCGAGATGACGTTCTTCCAGTCGGGACCGTAGCGAATGTGTTTGACCGACTGATAGCTCGACCACTCCGCGCCTTGACCGCTCGACCCGCTGCCGTACGTGCTCGCATAGAATCGCCACGAGCGCTTAGCCTTGTCGAGCTCGTCGCCGAGCGTCTCGTAATCGAAACACGGCTTAACCTTCGGGCCGTGCGTGCGCCGCTCGTTGGTGATCGTTGGAATCGTATCGGTCCTTCCGCCGCCGCAGCCCCAGGTGCCGCGTCGGGAGATTGACGGTCTGCGCCGCCTGCGCCGCGATGACGTATTGATGCGCGACGAAGCTCTCGTCGAGCTGCGACTGAAACATCTTGTCGGCGAGAACCCACTCGTGGGCCATGTCCCAGTACGGCTTCGACTCGCTGTGCGGCACGTAAACGTATTCGCGGTGGTGCGGACCGCCGAAGCCTTCTTCGTTATTGAAGCCGTCCATCCGGCAATCCGTTCCCGGCAGCTTGCCCGTTCCGTCGCAGGCTGCGAACATCGCCTGTGCCGAGTGGTCGATGATATACTGCTGCGAGAGCGATGCCGGCTGCAGCGCAATCGTCTGCCCCTTCGAGTTTTTGCCGCTCGAGACGGTGTCGGCGCCGGGATAGCCTTCGAACATGTTGTCGAAGCTGCGGTTCTCCTGAACGATGAAAACGACGTGCTCGATCTTTCCGGCGCCGGTCGCATCGAGCGCCCGCAACGCCGTCGCCGCTCCGCATGTACGGCAGCGCTCCCCCAGTGTCACCCTGACCCTTCGACAGGTCAGCCGCTGAGCGTCGCGCAGGCCAAGGGTGCATAGCGCAGCCGCTCGCGAGAATCGCGAGCGCCAGCAGCGCGCTACTCGTAGTCGGGCGCAAAATAATCGTCGGGGAACTGCGTGCATGAAGAATCGCGGCGGCTGCGGCGCCTTGATCTTGACGAACGGCCGCGGCTTCTGCGCGAAGTCGAAGCAGTCTTCGGCCGGTGAGGTCGCGCGCTTGTCGGCGGCCGCGAGCTGGCCGAGGCCGAAGAGATCTTCGGCAAAGCGCAACACGCTCGCGGTTTCGTACTGCACGTGCGAGACGTGGTTCTGCTTCGCGTACGGCGAGATCACGAGCAGCGGAACGCGAAAGCCGAGGCCGTCGGAATCCTTGTACGGCGGCGGAACGTGATCGTAGAGGCCGCCCCAATCGTCCCACTGCACGAAGATCGCCGTCGAATCCCAGAACTTGCTCTTGCCGACGGTGTTGACGAGCGCCGCGACCCACGACGGCCCGTAGCCGCCGCCGCAGTCGACGTGATCGGAGTCGTCGCAGACCGGCGTGATCCACGTGAAGTTCGCGAGTTTTCCGGCGCGCACGTCGGTGATGAACTTCCAGTTCGGCGAGATGACGTTCTTCCAGTCGGGCCCGTAGACGATGTGTCTGACGGCCTGATAGCTCGACCACATCGCCCCGTCGCCGCTCGACCTGCTGCCGTACTCGCTCGCATAGAATCGCCACGAGAGCTTCGCGCGCATCGAGCTCGTCGCCGAGCGTTTGATAGTCGAAACAGGCTTGAATCCTCCGGCCGAGCGTTGCGGTCTTTGGTGATGCGTGCGAACGGTGTCGCTGCTTCCGCCCTCGCAGCCCCATGGCCCGATCGGCAGATTGACGCTCGACGCGCGCTTGCGCCGCGATGACGTATTGATGCGCGACGAAGCTCTCGTCGAGCTGCGATTGGAACATGTGGTCGGCGAGCACCCATTCGTGCGCCATGTCGAAGTACGGTTTCGAGTCCGTCGTGCGGCACGTAGACGTACTCGACCGTTGGTTTCGGACCGCCGAAACTGGGTCTCCTTGTCGAAGCCGTCCATCCGGCATCGCGTCCCGGGTAACTTGCCGGTGCCGTCGCAGGCCGCGAACATTGCCTGCGCCGAGTGATCGATCTCGTACGCGTCCTTGAGGCTTACCGGCTGCAGCTTGACGGTTTTCCCCTTGGAGTTCTTACCGCTCGAAACGGTATTGGCGCCGGGATAGCCCATGAAAGAGATTGTCGAAGCTGCGGTTCTCCTGCACGATATAGACGACGTGCGTGATCTTCCCGGCGCCGGTCGCATCGAGCGCCCGCAGCGCCGTCGCGCCTGCATGTACGGCAACATCCCAGTGTCACGAACGGTGCAGGCCGGCAACAACGCGAAGGGCATTAACGCGGCGGCAACGCGCGTAAACGGCAGTACGGCGATCATCATCCGAAAACGGAACGAAGATAGGCGCCGAGAGTCTCCGCACAGAGGCAGAAATCCACCGCTTACGCGCAGCCACTTCCAAGAGACGAAGCGCCGGGACGTGCAGGCTAGCGGCAGTCCGCTCTACTAGTGCCGGTGCGACAAAGCTTCATTAGTCGTCGGGAATGCGTGGGTCGTTCGGCTGGATGAAAAAGAAGGCCGCGTTACGGCGCCTTGATCTGCACGAACGGGCGCGGCTTCTGCGTGAAGTCGAAGCAGTCGGCGGCCGGCGAGGTCGCGCGCGCGTCGGCTGCCGCGAGCTGGCCGAGGCCGAAGAGATCTTCGGCGAAAGCGCAGCACGCTCGCCGTTTCGTACTGCACGTGCGAGACGTAGTTCTGCTTCGCGTACGGCGAGATCACGAGCAGCGGAACCCGAAAGCCCAGACCGTCGTAATCCTTGTACGGCGGCGGAACGTGATCGTAGAGGCCGCCCCAATCGTCCCACTGCACGAAGATCGCGGTCGAATCCCAGAACTTGCTCTTGCCGACCGCGTTGACGAGCGCCGCGACCCACGATGGCCCGAAACCGCCGCCGCAGCGCGAGATGATCGGAATCGGCGCAGACCGGCGTGATCCACGTAAAGTTCGCGAGCTTGCCGCGCCGACGTCGGTGCATGAAACTTCTTCTGCGGCGTAGACGATGTTCTTCTTCCAGTCCGGGCCCGTAGACGATATGTTTGATGGCTTGATAGCTCGACCAGAATGCCGCTCACCGGACTCGCTGTACTCGCTGGTGTAGAAGCGCCACGGTAAGCTCCGGCTGGTCGAGCTCGTCGCCGAGCGTCTGGTAGTCGAAGCAGGGGCGATGCGATTTGCCGTAGCGTCGCGCTCGATGCGTGATGCGTCGGGACGGTGTCCGTACATCCGCCTGTCGCAGCCCCATGCAGATCGCGGCAGGTTGACGCTCGATTGCGCCTGCGCCGCGATGATGTATTGATGCGCGACGAAGCTCTCGTCGAGCTGCGACTGGAACATCCGGTCGGCCAGAACGCACTCGTGCGCCATGTCGAAGTACGGCTTCGATTCGCGGTGCGGCACGTAGACGTACTGGCCGTTCGTCGGCCCGCCGTACTCGTCTTCCTTGTTGAAGCCGTCCATCCGGCATTCGTTCCGGGCAGCTTCCCGGTTCCGTCGCAGGCCGCGAACATCGCGGTCGCGTCGTGCTCGATCTCGTACGGCGTTTTCAGGCGAGACCGGCTGCAGCGCGATCGTCTTGCCGCGTCGAGTCCTTGCCGCTCGAAACGGTATCGGCGCCCGGATAGCCCTGGAAGATATCGTCGAAGCTGCGGTTCTCTTGAACGACGTAGACGACGTGCTTGATCTTCCCGGCCCCGCTCTCGAGCTGCGCAGCCGAGAACATCGCGCTTCCGGCGACCGGCAACGCTCCTGACGTGTCACCCTGCACCGCAGTGTCGCGTGCACCACAGTGTCACCCTGAGTCCTTCGACTTCGCTCAGGATAAACCCGTCGAAGGGCGACATGCGCCACACGCCGCCACTGCGATGACGGCGATCGCCAGCGTTACAGCGATTGAAACGCAATGCTTGTGCATGCGCTACTCGTAGTCGGGCGCATGGTACTCACCGGAATTGGTGCATGAAAAAACTCGGCGGCTACGGCGCTTTGATCTTCACGAACGGGCGCGGCTTCTGCGAGAAGTCGAAGCAATCTTTCGCCGGCGAGTCGCGCGCGCGTCGGCCGCGGCGAGCTGCTTGAGACCGAAGAGATCTTCGGCGAAGCGCAGCACGCTCGCCGTCTCGTACTGCACGTGCGAGACATAGTTCTTTCTTCGCGTAGGGCGAGATGACGATCAGCGGAACGCGAAAGCCGAGGCCGTCGTAGACCTGCGTAGGGCGGCGGAACGTGATCGTAGAGACCGCCCCAATCGTCCCACATGCACGAAGATCGCGGTCGAGTCCCAGAACTTGCTCTTGCCGACCGTGTTGACGAGCGCGGCGACCCACGACGGCCCTTAGCCGCCGCCGGCAGTCGACGTGATCGGAGTCGTCGCAGACCGGCGTGATCCAGGTGAAGTTCGCGAGCTTGCCCGCGCGCACGTCGGTGATGAACTGCCAGTTCGGCGAGATGACGTTCTTCCAGTCGGGCCCGTAGCGGATGTGGCGACGGCCTAAGATAGCCCGACCACGAGCTCCGCTCGCCGCTCGAACCGCTGCCGTACGTGCTCGCATAGAAGCGCCACGAGAGCTTCGCGCGTGTCGAGCTCGTCGCCGAGCGTCTCGTAATCGAAGCACGGATGCATGCTTCGATCCGTCGGTACGGCGCTGGTGCGTGATCGTCCTGATCGTATCGTTCTTCCGCCGCCGCAGCCCCACGGCCCCGTCGGCAGGTTCACGCTCGATGCCGCCTGCGCCGCGATGATGTATTGGTGCGCGACGAAGCTCTCGTCGAGCTGCGACTGGAACATGCGGTCGGCGAGAACCCACTCGTGCGCCATGTCCAAGTACGGCTTCGACTCTTCGTGCGGCACGTAGACGTACTGCGCGATTCGCGGGCCGCCCGCACCGAGTTCTTGATTGAAGCCGTCCATCCGGCATGCGTGCCGGGAAGCTTGCCGGTTCCGTCGCAGGCCGCGAACATTGCCTGCGCCGAGTGGTCGATGATCGTATTCGCTTTGAGAGCGGCTCAGGCTGCAGCTCGATCGTCTCGCCCTTGGAGTTCTTTCCGCTCGAAACCGTATCGGCGCCGGGATAACCCTGGAACAGGTCGTCGAAGCTGCGGTTCTCTTGCACGATGAAGACGACGTGCTTGATCTTCCCGGCACCGGTTTGGTCGAGCGCCCGCATCGCCATCGTCGCTCTGCATGTACGGGAGCATCTCTCCGTCACCCTGACCCTTCGACGCGGGGCTAAAGCTGCAACCGCTCGCGCAGATCGCGAGTGCCAGCAGCGCGCTACTCGTAGTCGGCGCAAAGTAATCGTCCGGAAGCCGGCGCATGAAGAAGCTCGGCCGTGCGGCGCCTCGATCTTTACGAACGGCTGTGGCTTCTGCGAGAAGTCGAAGCAATCTTTGGCCGGCGAGTTTGCGCGCGCGTCGGCCGCCGCGAGCTGACTCAAACCCCACAGATCCTCGGCAAAGCGCAGCACGCTGGCCGTTTCGTACTGCACGTGCGAAACGTAATTCTCTCGCGCGTAGGGCGAGATCACCAGCAGCGGTACGCGAAAGCCCAGGCCGTCGTAGTCCTCGAATGGCGGAGGCACGTGATCGTAGAGGCCGCCCCAATCGTCCCACTGCACGAAGATCGCGGTCGAGTTCCAGAACTTGCTCTTGCCGACCGTGTTCACCAACGCCGCGACCCACGACGGGCCGTAGCCGCCGCCGCAGTTGACGTGATCGGAGTCGTCGCAGACCGGCGTGATCCACGTGAAGTTCGCGAGCTTGCCGCGCGCGAACGTCGGTGATGAACTTCCAGTTCGGCGAGATGACGTTCTTCCAATCGGGTCCGTAGCGGATGTGTTTGACGGCCTGATAGCCCGACCAGCCGTTTCCGCCGCCGCTCGACTCGCTGCCGTAGGCGCTTGCGTAGAAGCGCCAGGAGAGATTCGCTGCATCGAGCTCGTCGCCGAGCGTCTGGTAGTCGAAGCAGGCTTAATGACGCGGCCGAGCGTGCGGTCTGTCCTTAATCGTCTGGACGATGTCGGTTTTCCCGCCGCCGCAGCCCCACCGTCGCAGCGGCAGATCGACGCTCGAATCGGCCTGCGCCGCGATGATGTATTGGTGCGCGACGAAGCTCTCGTCGAGCTGCGATTGAAACATTCGATCGGCCAGAACGCCTTCGTGCGCCATGTCGAAGTACGGCTTCGACTCTCGGTGCGGCACGTAAACGTACTGCGGGTTGGCGGGACCCAGCGAAGGATCGTTCGTTGTCGAACCCATCCATGCGGCAGTCCGTTCCCGGAAGCTTGCCGGTCCCGTCGCAGGCGGCGAACATCGCCTCTGCCGAGTGATCGATATCGTAGCCGCTGCGAGGCTTACCGGCTGCAAGCGTGATCGTCTGGCCCTTGGAGTTCTTCCCGCTCGCAACCGTGTCGGCGCCGGGATAACCCTGAAAGAGGTTATCGAAGCTGCGGTTCTCCTGCACGATGAAGACGACGTGCGCGATCTTACCAGCGCCGGTGGCATTGAGCGCACGCAGCGCACTGCCGCTCCTCATGTACGGTACGACATTGTCACCTTGAAGGCCCCAAGTGTCACCCCGAGCGGAGCGCCCAATCGTGTCATCCTGAGCGAAGGCGCGAAGCGCCGGAGTCGAAGGGGCGCAGCTCGCAATCGCGACCAAAGCGAGGAGCGCTAAACGTCTCACTGCCGGTCGGGAATTCGCGGGTCGACGCGCTGATGCATGAAGAACGTTCTGTCGTACGGCGCCTTGATCGGCACGAACTTGCGCGGCTTCTGATTGAAGTCGAGGCAGTCTCGGCCGGCGAGGTCGCGCGCGCGTCGGCTGGCGGCGAGCTGCCGAGCCCGAAGAGATCCTCGGCGAAGCGCAGCACGCTCGCCGTCTCGTACTGCACGTGCGAGACGTAGTTCTTCTTCGCGTACGGCGAGATCACGATCAGCGGGACGCGAAAGCCGAGGCCGTCGTAGTCGACATAGGGCGGCGGAACGTGGTCGTAGAAGCCGCCCCAGTCGTCCCACTGCACGAAGATCGACGGTCGAATCCCAGAACTTGCTCTCGCCGATCGCGTTGACGACCGAGGCCACCCACGACGGGCCCGAGTCCGCCGCCGCAGTCGGCGATGATCGGAATCCTCGCAGGTCGGCGTGATCCAGGTGAAGTTCGCGAGATTGCCGCGTTGGATGTCGGTGAGAAACTTCCTCTGCGGCGTAGACGACGTTCTTCGCCCAGTCGGGACCGTAAAGGATATGTTTCACGGCCTGATAGCTCGACCAAAACCCGCTGCGTCGGAATCGCAGTACGCGCTGGTGTAGAAGCGCCAGCGCAATCCGGCCTGGTCGAGCTCGTCGCCGAGCGTTGTGTAGTCGAAGCAAGGGCGCTGCGAATTCCCGTAGGGTGCGCTGCTGGGTCAGGGTCGGGACGGAATCGGTCTTGCCGCCTTCGCAGCCCCATTAGACGTCCGGCACGTTGACGCTCGATTTCGCCTGCGCGGCGATGATGTACTGATGCGCGACGAAGCTCTCGTCGAGCTGCGACGCAAACATCCGATCGGCCAGAACGAACTCGTGGGCCATGTCGAAGTACGGCTTCGACTCGCTGTGCGGCACGTAGGCGTACTGGCCGTTAACAGGACCTTGTTGCTCCTGCTCTTCGTTGAAGCCGTCCATCCGGCACTTCGTTCCGGGCAGCTTGCCCGTCCCGTCGCAGGCAGCGAACATCGCCGTTGCGCCGAGTGGTCGATGTCGTACTCCGTTTTCAGCGAGATCGGCTGCAGCGCGATCGTCTCGCCGTCCGAATTCTTTCCGCTTGAAACGGTATCGGCGCCGGGATAACCCTGGAACAGATCGTCGAAGCTGCGGTTCTCTTGAACGACGTAAACGACGTGCTTGATCTTTCCGGCTGCCGCTGCCGCTCATAGAGAGGAGCGTCTCGCGCGATCCGGGCACCGGCAGGCTGGGCGCGCTCGTCGCGGAGCAGCCTGCAAGCAGAAAGAGCGCGGGCCATAACGCTGCAGCGTCAAAACGGTGCTTGCCCATGAATGGAAATCCACCGAGCGTGCGCCGGTTCCCTTCGAGGTGATCGGCACCGCGTGAGGAACCGAGCCCCGGTGCGTCAACGAATGCTACCGTTGCTCGCTTTGCTTGCAATCGCAGCGTGCTCGCCCGGACCGCCGGTCATCCTTCGACAGCCCTTCGCCGTTCGACAAGCTCAGGGTGACACGTGGGTCGGTCAGGGTGACACAAGGGGGGCAGCGCTTCCGACGCCTATCAAGCACGTTGTTTTCATCATTCAGGAGAACCGGTCGTTCAACAACCTCTTCATGAGCTATCCGGGCGCTCTGACGGCAACGTATGGTTACGACTCGCAGGGAAACAAGGTTAGCGTGAGGCCGCGCGACCTCGGGAGCGGCTGGGATCCGGGCCACAACTCCGCCGCCTTCTTTACCGCCTGCAACGGAGCAGGGAAGACGCCGGGGACCAAATGCCGGATGAACGGATGGAATAACGAGAAGTCCGAACCCAACGCGCCCAAGAATCTCGCCTATGCTTATGTACCGCAGAGTGAGATCGCGCCGTACTGGACGCTCGCGCATCAGTACGTGCTCGCCGATGAGATGTTCGCTTCGAACTTGGACGGCAGCTTCGTAGCGCATCAATATGCCATCGCCGCCTTTGCCGAGCACACGGTCGACTATCCGGTCTCGTCATGGGGATGCGAGGGCGGCAAAAGCGATACCGTGACGACCTTAACGCCCCGTCGCCGCATCGGAAAGCCGATCACCGCGTGCTTCGACGATGCAACGATCGCCTCGGAAGCCGATGCTGCCATTGTCGGCTGGCGCTTTTATGCAGACACCGTTTACAGCGGTGGCGGCCTTTGGTCGGCGTATCAAGCGAATCGCCCCGTTTACTTCGGCTCGGAGTGGAAAACGAACGTCATCAATCCGCCCGCACAGTTTCTCACCGACGTCGGGAACGGCGAACTCTCGGCCGTAACCTGGATCACCCCGACCTGGGACACCTCGGATCATCCCGCCGGCGCTAAGGACGGTCCAGCTTGGATCGCCAGCGTCGTCAACGCAATCGGTGAGAGCAAGTTCTGGGATTCGACGGCGATCTTCATCATGTGGGACGATTGGGGCGGATGGTTCGATCCGGTACAGCCGGTCTACAAAGATTACGATGGCTTGGGATTTCGCGTACCACTCTTGATCGTCTCGCCCTACGCCAAGCATGGGCGGGTCACGCACGAGCAGTATGAGACTGCGAGCGTCTTGCGCTTCATGGAAGATAACTTCGCGCTCGGGCAGCTCGCAAAGAGCGACGCTCGAGCGAACGATCCGGCGAGCGATCCCGCGGCCTTCGACTTCACGCAAAAGCCCCGCAAGTTCATAAAGATCTCCGGCAGCAAGCCCGCATCATACTGGACGCAGCTCGAGCGGCTTCCGTCGCAACGCCCGGAAGATACCAGCCTCGGAGACTAGGTCGTGATTAAAAGCGTTCTGACGTTCGCCGCCTTGACACTTCTAGCCGGGTGCAGTCATTCTGTCGTGCCACCCTTCGACTCCGTCGGAGGGACGGGCGAGGCGCGACACGGCGGAACGCCGATCAAGCACGCTGTTTTCATCGTTCAAGAGAATCGCTCGTTCAACAATCTCTTCCTTGGCTTTCCAGGCGCGACGACGGCGAAGTACGGCTACGACGAATCGGGCGACAAAATCAAGATTCGTCCACGCGACTTGGCGGAGCCATGGGACATCGGCCATTTCTCAGGCGCGTTCTTTAAAGCGTGCGACGGAAAGGGAAAGCCGCGTGGAACGAACTGCAAGATGGATGGCTGGTTGGGCGAAGGCAGCGCGCTATCGGCTCCCCCGAATCCGGAGTACTCGTACGTGCCGCAACAACAGATTGAGCCGTATTGGCAGATGGCGCAGCAGTACGTGCTTGCCGACAACACGTTTGCATCGAACCTCGACGGCAGCTTCGTCGCGCATCAATACATCGTCGCAGCCTATGCCAGCGGAGCTGTGGATGCACCTTATAGCCTTTGGGGCTGTCAGGGTGGCCCAACGGACCTGGTGCACACGCTGACGGCTCAACGCAGCCGCGGCACTCCGATCGTCGTCTGCTTTAAGAACCCGACCATTGCTTCGGAGGCCGATGCAGAGAACGTCAGTTGGCGCTTCTACGCCGGCCAGATATACGGCGACGGTGGCCTGTGGTCTTCCTACCAGGCCGACAAAGCGATCTATGAAGGGCCCGATTGGAACGCCGACGTCATCAACCCGCCCTCGCAGTTCCTTACCGACGTTGCGGCCGGCAAGCTCGCAGCGATTACGTGGATCACGCCGATCTTCGTGACTTCCGATCACCCTGGGGCGAATGCGTCGCAGGGGCCTGCCTGGGTGGCCAGCATCGTTGACGCGCTAGGCACCAGCAAGTTCTGGGACTCGACTGCGATCTTCGTCTTCTGGGACGATTGGGGCGGCATGTTCGATCCAGTTCAGCCGCCCTATGAAGATTACGATGGTCTCGGTTTCCGCGTGCCGCTCATCATGGTGTCACCGTATGCAAAGCGGAGCTATGTCTCGCACGTGCAGTACGAAACGGCGAGCGTGCTGCGTTACATGGAGGACAACTTCGGCCTCGCGCCCTTGGCGAAGGCCGACTCGCGCGCGAGCGATCCTGCCGGCGACGCCTTCGATTACACGCAAAAGCCGCGCAAGTTCAAGAAGATCGCGGGGAGCAAACCGGCGTGGTATTGGATGCGGCTCGAGCGCGACAGCGCGCAGCGGCCCTTGCCGCACATCATCGGCGATGATTAAGCACGCGCCGCTCGCCCTCGCGTTCATTGCCGCAATAGGCGGCTGCGGCCCCTTCGACTCCGCCCCGCGCTTCGCTCCGGGATCCGCTCAGGATGACACAACGCACGCGTCGCGCCTCGGCCGTGACGCATCAACGGCGCCTATCAAGCACGTGGTCTTCATCGTGCAAGAGAACCGTTCGTTCAATAATCTGTTCATGGGATATCCGGGTGCCCTGACGGCTTCGTACGGATACGACTCGTCCGGCCATAAGGTGAGCGTGACGTCGCGTAAACTCGAAAACCTCTGGGATCCTGGGCATAACGTTAGCGACTTTTTTGCCGCCTGCGACGGACAGGGCAAGGTTCCCGGCACCAAGTGCAAGATGGACGGCTGGAACCTCGAGCCTGGCCAGAACAAAGCGCCGCCCGACCTTGCCTACTCGCATGTACCGCGATCGGAGATCGCGCCGGACTGGGAGATCGCGAGGCAATACGTGCTTGCCGACCATATGTTCGCAACGAACCTCGACGGCAGCTTTGTCGCGCATCAGTACCTGGTAGCGGCCTATGCGGACCACACCGTTGACTATCCCGACGGTGACTGGGGATGCGCGGGAGGCGCAGGCGATACGATCCCCACGTTGACCCAGCGGCGCCGCGTCGGCAAGCCGATCACCGCGTGCTTCACGTATCCGACGCTCGCCAACGAGGCCGACGCCGCCAAGGTGAGCTGGCGGTTTTACGCTGACGACCTCCAGGGACTCGGCGGCATTTGGTCGTCGTATCAGGCCGACCAGAACATCTACGGCGGCCCCGATTGGGAGTGCAGACGTGATCAATCCGCCGTCGCGCTTTCTCACCGACGTCGGTAAGGGTAAACTCTCCGCCATCACCTGGATCACGCCGTGGTATGGCAGGCGTCGGATCACCCCGGCGGCGATGCAACCCAAGGGCCGGCCTGGATCGCCAGCGTCGTGAATGCGATCGGCGAGAGCAAGTTTTGGGATTCGACCGCCATCTTTATCATGTGGGACGATTGGGGTGGATGGTTTGATCCGGTTAAGCCGCCCTACAAGGATTACGACGGACTGGGGTTTCGTGTAGCCGTTAATCGTCGTCTCGCCGTATGCGAAAAAAGAACTCGTGTCGACGCACGACCGATTACGAGACGGCGAGCGTGCTGCGCTTCATGGAGGATAACTTTGGATTGGCGACGCTCTCCAAGAGCGACGCTCGCGCAAAGGATCCCGCGAACGATCCCGCGACCTTCGACTTCACGCAGAAGCCGCGCGAGTTCAAGAAAATCGCCGGCAGCAAGGCCGCCGCGTACTGGATGCAACTCGAACGGCAGCCGTCGCCGCGCCGCGAAGATATAAGCCTCGGCGACTAGCGGTTATTCGTAGTCGGGCGGCGAGGTAGTCGTAGGGAAGCTTGTGCATGAAGAATCGCGGCGGATGTGGTGCGCGGATCGTTGACGAATGCACGCGGCTTCTGCTTGAAGTCGAAACAGTCTGCGCCGGCGAGTTCGCGCGCCGGTCGGCTGCGGCGAGCTGATCCAACCCCCAGAGATCCTCGGCGAAGCGCAGCACGCTCGCCGTTTCGTACTGCACGTGCGAAACGTAGTTCTGTTTCGCGTACGGCGAAATCACGAGCAGCGGGACGCGGAAGCCGAGGCCGTCGCGATCGTCGTACGGCGGCGGGACGTGATCGTAGAGGCCGCCCCAGTCGTCCCACATGACGAAGATCGCGGTCGAGTTCCAGAACTTGCTCTTGCCGACCGTATTGACGAGCGCCGCGACCCACGACGGCCCGTAGCCGCCGCCGCAGCTGACGTGGTCGGAGTCGGCGCAGACCGGCGTGATCCAGGTGAAGTTCGCAAGCTTTCCGGCCCGCACGTCGGTGATGAACTTCCAATTCGGCGAGATCACGTCTTCTTCCAATCGGGGCCGTAGCGGATGTGCTTGATCGGCCTGATAGCCGACCACATGCCGCCGCCGCCGCTCGAGCTGCTGCCGTACTGGCTTGCGTAGAAGCGCCAGGAGAGCGTGCGCTTTGTCGAGCTCGTCGCCGAGCGTGTGATAGTCGAAACAGGCGCGATGCTCGGGCCGTACAGGTGCGCGTCTTTCGTGATCGTGCTGATCGTGTCGCTTCCGCCGCCGCAGCCCCAGTCGACCGTTCGGCAGTATCGACGCTCCAGTGCCGCCTGCGCCGCGATGATGTACTGATGCGCGATGAAGCTCTCGTCGAGCTGCGACTGGAACATGCGTTGTCGGCCAGCACCCATTCGTGGGCCATGTCGAAGTACGGCTTCGACTCGGCGTGCGGCACGTACACGTACTGCGGGTGTTGGGGCCCGCAGAACGATTGCTCGAGGTTGAAGCCATCCATGCGGCAATCGGTCCCGGCAGCTTGCCGGTTCCGTTGCAGGCCGCGAACATCGCGCTCGCCGAGTGATCGATCGTGTACTCCTTCGCCAGCGGATACGGCCGCAGCTGGATCGTCTTGCCGTACGAGTTTTTGCCGCTCGAGACGCGTGTCGGCGCCCGGATAGCCGTGGAAGAGGTTGTCGAAGCTGCGGTTCTCTTGCACGATGAAGACGACGTGCGAGATCTTGCCGGCGCCCGTCGAGTCGAGCGCGCGCAGCGCAGCTCCGCTCTCCATATACGGCACAACCTTGGCATCCTGAGCGGAGGCGGCTCGGAACGTGTCACCCTGAGCGCATCGAAGGGCTGACGAAACCCGCAGCGCACCGCGACGGCAAGAAGGCGCGAACAGTAAACGGCTCACTGCGTGTCGGGCATGCGCGGGTCGAGCGGCTGATGCAGGAAGAACTTCGTCCTTTCGGCGCCTTGATCGGCACGAACGTCGCGGCTTCTGCTTGAAGTCGAAGCAATCGGCGGCCGGTGAGGTCGCGCGCGTATCGGCTGCCGAGAGCTGCGCCAAGACCGAAGAGATCCTCGGCGAACCGCAGGACGCTGCCGATTCGTACTGCACGTGCGAGACGTAGTTCTGCTTGGCGTACGGCGAGATCACGATCAGCGGAACGCGGAAGCCGAGGCCGTCGTAGTCCATGTACGGCGGCGGCACGTGATCGTAGAAGCCGCCCCAATCGTCCCACAGCACGAAGATCGCGGTCGAGTTCCAGAACTTGCTCTCGCCGACCGCGTTGACGATCGAGGCGACCCACGACGGTCCGTAGCCGCCGCCGCAGATCGGGATGGTCGGAATCGTTGCAGAGCGGCGTGATCCAGGTGAAGTTTGCGAGCTTGCCGGCTTTGACGTCGGTGAGGAATTTGCGTCTGCGGCGTGATGACGTTTCGCCCAGTCCGGTCCGTAGAAGATATGCTTGACCGCCTGATAGGCCGACCAGAAGCCGCCGTCGCTGCGTTATCGTGCTGGTGTAGAAGCGCCAGGTCAACCCGGCGTCGTCGAGCTCGTCGCCGAGCGTCTCGTAGTCGAAGCACGGACGCTGCGCCTGCCGTACGTGCGCTTGCGCGTGATCGTCGCGACGTACGTCGGCTTCTTGCCGGCGCAGCCCCACGAGCCCGGCGGCAGATCGACGCTCGATTGCGCCTGCGCCGCGATCGACGTACTGGTGGGCGACGAAGCTCTCGTCGAGTTGCGACTGGAACATCCGGTCGGCGACGACGAACTCGTGGGCCATGTCGAAGTACGGCTTCGATTCCGCGTGCGGCACGTAGGCGTACTGCGCGTTTAGCGGGACCGCCGTACGTGCGCTCGCGATTGAAGCCGTCCATGCGGCATTCGTTCCCGGCAGCTGCCCGTGCCGTCGGCAGGCCTCGAACATCGCCGCTGGCCGAGTGGTCGATGTCGTACTGCGTCTTCAGCGAGATCGGCTGCAGCTCGATCGTTTGCCGTGCGAATCTTTGCCGCTCGAAACCGTATCGGCTCCGGGATAGCCCTGGAAAAGATCGTCGAAGCTGCGGTTCTCTTGAATGACGTAGACGACGTGTTGAATCTTTCCGGTTCGTCCGGCGGCCGGCGAGCCGAGCATCGAGCTTCGCGCGCAGCGGCAAGGACGGGCGGGCTCGGCGCTGCCGAACAAGCGACGATCGCAAAGACGACGGCCGTAGATGCCGCCGCATGAAAAAAGCGCCTAGCCACGCACGAAAGTTGCACCGGCGCCGCCGGCATTCCCGCCGATCGAATAAAAGAGAGAGGCCCGGCGGATGCCGAGCCTCTTCAACTCGTCTAAGAGACGAGTAACCGGTTCGTCTAGTACGGACCGACGATGATGCCCGTCGGCTCTGGACCGAAGCAGGTCGCCCTTAGGCTTCCGCTCTTGGCGTGGCATTCCAGGTCACATCGTAGCCGGCCTGACCGCCTGGTGTACCTTACGCTGGCCTTCACGGTGACGTTGTCTTCCTGAAGCCCGAAAGCGTCGCCGGCGGACCCCACTTCGATTTGACTCTTCCGATGCATTGCCGCTTGAGGAGACGGCCTTTCGCGGGCCGCAGCCGTTGTCGTTGGCCCATTTCACCTTGCCGGCGTAGACGCCGCTGGTGCAGTTACCGCTGGAGCTGAGGCACCAGCCGAACTGCGTCGTCGTCCCCGGGGCGGCCACGTAGCAGATGTCGAACGGCGACTGGCACGTCTGGGCGGCAGGATACCTTTGCCGACCATTACCAGATGGTAGCCGCCATGACTGTGGCCCATCGGGGACGTAACCGATTGACGTGCCGCCCGGGATCGCCGAGGAGCTGCCGCCGCTCGAACACGCCGAGAGCACAAGACTAGCTGCGAGCGCAGTGCTCGCACAGAGAAGGCTGAAACGCACGTTTAGAACTCCTTCAATAGCTAGGTGTTTTTGAAACGGAAACCACGACGCTGCTTAAGTTCGTGGCTGCCCGAGCTAGACTGAGTGCACCGCAGTAGCGCTCGCTTCCCTGCCTGGGTTAGGCCGACTGTCCGTCAACTTTTTTTGAGGGTCGGCTGAGCTGGGTTAGCGGCCGCTCGCCGTACTTACTACGGCGCCGACCGGTATCTGCAGGCCGCTCGCCTTGGCCGTGGGATCGCCGCCCGAAGGAAAGCGCCAGATATCGGCGCTGCTCGGGCCGCCGCAGTAGCGGTAATCGCCGCCCGCGATCTGCGCCTTCCCGACCCAGGCCTGCGCGACGTCGCAGGCGCCGGTCAGCGCGGTCGTGCCGGCGATCTTCGCGGTCATGCCCGAGACGTGCAGCTCGTAGAAGCACGAGCTCGCCTTTTTCTTGCACTTTTGATCGCCGAGCACGAGCGTCGAGCCATGCCAGGCGACCGTTCCGGGAAAGTAGAGTGCGCCGCCCGAGATCGCGACCGACGACATCGCGGTACGATCGTGCGGAAGAACCGAGAGCAGATACTTGTGCGTCTTTTTTGCGGTGCCGCTGACGTAGAGATCGCCCTTACCATCGTAGGCTGCGAAGTAGGATGAGAGTCCCTTCGGGTTCGAGTACGCCGCCGGCGCGCCGCGCGCGTGCTTGTAAACTAAAACCGAACCGCCGCCGCTGAAATCTTCGAAGTTCGCGACCGCGAGATCTCCGCTCGCCGGATCGACCGCGCATCCGATTGGAAATCCGAGCGGATCGCTGAGCAGCGCGCTCGGTTGCGTTGCGCCGTGCGCGTACTTGTAGATGGTCTCATTGCCGGTGCTGGTGATCCAGACGTTGCCCTTGGCGTCGCCGCACTCGCCCTGCGGCTCGTCAAAACCGGTCAGCTTGCCGGCCGGCTTCAGCGACGGAAACGCATAGACGTTGACGTCGAAGGTTCCCAAATCGGAGACGTAGAGCAGCGCCGACGATTTCGCCGCAGGCGCCATCCACGACGCGCCGCGGTCGGGCGTGAACGCGCGATCGCGCACGACGGTCGCTACGCGCGATTGCGCTTCCAGCGAGCCGCTCGGTACGGATTGCGTGCCGCTGCAACCGGCGATCGATGCGGCAATCGCTACGACGCCGATTCCGAAAGCGGCCGACTTCGAAACGGTCATTATGGGCTCCTTCGCTCTCATAATAGGAAGCTCCGGCTGAACCTGAGACCGCTAATGGCTTGCTTGCACTGTGACGAAAGACTTCGGTCCGGTGCCGGATAATCTGAGGGCATGAAGGTGCTCCGGCTCTTTGCCATTGCGCTTGCGTCGCTTATGGCCGCTTGCGCGGCGCCCTCCGCCATGGCCCCTGCCGCTCGTGATGCGCTCGCCGTGCAACGCGCGCCGATGCGCCAAGCGAGCTCGCCGATCCAGCACGTCGTCTTCATCGTTCAAGAGAACCGCTCGTTCAACAATCTCTTCATGGGCTATCCCGGCGCAACCACGCAGAACTACGGCTACGACACGAACGGAGACAAAATAGCGCTGCAGGGTTTAAGCCTGGCCAGTGAATGGGATATCGGTCACAACGCCTCGGACTTCTACGCCGCATGCGATGGAACGGGAAAGCTTCCCGGCACCGATTGCAAGATGGACGGCTGGAACAATGAAGTAGTCGGCGAAAATCCGCCGCCAAACGCACCCTATTCGTACGTACTTCACAAGGATATCGAGCCGTACTGGCAGCTCGCCAAGCAGTACTCGCTCGCCGACGAGATGTTTGCTTCGAATCTCGATGCCAGCTTCGTCGCTCATCAGTACATCGTTGCGGCGTATGCAAGCAGCGCGCGTGAATCTGCCGCTCTCTGACTGGGGTTGCGAAGGCGGGAAGACGGATACGGTGCCTACGCTCACCAAACGGCGCGCGATCGGCAAGTCGATCGTCGCCTGTTTCGAGAACCCGACGATCGCCTCGGAGGCCGATGCGGCGCAGATAAGCTGGCGTTTCTATGCCGACAGCATTGAGGGCTTCGGCGGATTTTGGTCGTCGTATCAAGCCGACAAAGCAAATCTACAGGGGTCCCGACTGGAAGGCCGACGTCGTCAGCCCGCCCTCTGCAGTTCATCACCGACATCGGCAACGGCAAACCTTGCGGCGATCACTTGGATCGCGCCGCTTTGGCCGAACTCGCGACCATCCCGGCGGTATTCCGGCGGTAGGAGGGCCCGCGTGGGTCGCCAGCCTCGTGAACGCGATCGGCACCAGCAAGTTCTGGGACTCGACGGCGATCTTCGTCATCTGGGACGATTGGGGCGGCTTTTTCGATCCCGTGCAGCCGCCGTTCGCCGATTACGACGGGCTCGGTTTCCGCGTGCCGATGATCGTCGTTTCGCCGTACACCAAACGCGGCAAAGTGACGCACGTCCAGTACGAGACCGCGAGCGTGCTTCGCTACATCGAAGACAACTTTGGGCTGGCGCCGCTTGCGAACGCCGATGCGCGCGCAAACGGATCCAGCAAACGACCCCGCCGCGTTCGATTACGCGATGAAGCCGCGAACGTTCAAGACGATCGGCGGCAGCAAACCGCTGTGGTATTGGAGGCAGGCTCGAACGTGCCGTCCCGCATCGGCGCGGTACAACCGCGTCGATGGGGACTAAACGTCCGCCAATTCTGCTCATTTCGTGCTGACCGCCACTCCGCCGGGGATTGCGTACGGGCTTGAGAATGTGGCGAAATTCGTCGGAGCGCCGCCCGCCGGATAGCCCCAGCGCGCGATCGCGGCTGAGCTCGAAGCGCACGAGGCATCACTGCCGACGACGAAGTTCAGATGGTCGGCTGCAATCACGCCTTGCGCCATCCCGCAGACCCCGCCTCCATTGTAGTTGTCGTAAGTCGTCGCGGTTCCAAGCACGCCGCTCGCCGAGACCGGATAGCTACACGTCGTTGAGGTGGCGTTGCACGTCTGATCGAAGAGAACCCAGTTACCGCGCTTGCCGTCCCATTGCACCGGGCCCGGGAAGTAGATCGTGCCGCCGCTCAAGTTGATCGTGCTGCACGTGGACGGACCACAAGCCGAGACCATGTAGTCACCGTAGATGGTGCGGCCGCTCGTCCAGAGCGCGCTGTTCGGGCCGTATCCTACGAACGAATAGAAGTACTGCGCCGGATTGCTGATAACAGTCGGCATGCTCGAGCCGGCGCCATAGACGAGAACTTGACCGCTGCCGGAGAGTCCGAACATGTCCGCTACCGCGAGGTTGCCGGTCGCCGGATCGACGGCGCATCCGACCGGATAGCCGTACGAATCGTCCCATGTGTTCACTATCGACCCCGAGCGCGAGATCTCGAAGATCTGCTCGGTGCCGGTGTTCGCGACGTAGACGTTGCCGCTGGTATCCGAACACATGCCCTGCGGTTGGCTGAAGCCGGTCAGCGTTCCCTTCAACGTGAACTTCGGTAATGAGAAAACGGAGATGTCTCCCGTGCCCAAGTCGGTCACAAAGGCGAGTCGAGTCTCCCGCTTCGCGTCAGGCGAGATCCAGGATTTGCGACGATCGGGATGCGCCGGTCCCGGCTGCTTGACGGTGATGAACGCATCGAGCGCGTCGTGGTGAAGCGGGCTCGCGCCGCTACGCGCAGCGTTGGTGGTGGATGCCGGCGAGAGCGCCGGCGGCTGCGTTCCGCTGCACGCGGCAAGTAATGCGGCGCATACTACGCCAAGCGCGTAAGCGGCCGATTTGAAAATGCTCAATTACGAGGCTCCTTTTGCTACCGTCCGCTCACTTCGAGCTGACGGCTGTTCCGTCTGGCATTGCATACGAGCTGGAGAGCGTTCCGTGATTCGTCGGCTTACCGCCGGAGGGGTACGCCCAGCGACCGACCGAGTTTTTGACTGCGCCGCAAGATTCGTAGTCGCCGCCGACGACGAAGTTGAGTCTGTCGCCGGCGATCACGCCTTGAACCATGTCGCAGACATTGCCGCCCTTGTAGTTAAGGTAGGTTGTCGGCGGTCCGAGCGCGCCGCTGTCCGAGACCGGGTAGCTGCAGGCCGCTTCGGCGTCGCCGCAGAGCTGATCAAAGAGGACCCAGTTGCTGCGGACGTGATCCCATTGCACCGCGCCCGGGAAGTAGATCGTCCCGCCACTCAAGGTGACCGTGTCGCAGCTCGATGCGCCGCATGCCGAAACCATGTAGGCGCCGTAGGAATCGCGGCCGCTCACCCAGAGCACACTGTTCGGTCCATATCCTGCGAAGTAGTAGAAGTACTGGCTCGAGTTGGTGAGCACCGTCGGGGTCGCCGACGGACTGCTGTAAACGAGAACTTGGCCGGCGCCGGAGAACCCGAAGACGTCCGTAACCGCGAGGTTACCGGTCGCCGGATCGTACGCGCAGCCGACCGGATAGCCGTACGTGTCGGCGTACGTATTCACGATCGAGCCCGTCCGCGAGAGCTCCCAGACCTGCTCGGTGCCGGTGTTCGCAACGAAGACGTTGCCTTTGGTACCCGAGCACATGCCCTGCGGCTCGCTGAAGCCGCCCAGCGTTCCCTTCAACGTCATCTTCGGCAGCGAGTACATGTAGACGTCGTCGGTGCCGGGATCCGATATGAAGAGGATGCGTGGCTCTCGGATAACGTCGGGCGCGATCCAGGATTTGTGGTGATCCGGATGCGCCTTTCCCGGCTGTCTCACGGTGTTGAACGCGCCGAGCGCGTTCTGGTGAAGCGGGCTCGCGCCGCTGCGCGCGGCATTGGTGATGGATACCGGCGAGAGCGACGACGATTGCGATCCGCCGCTGCACGCGACAAATAATACGGTGGCCGCTAGGGCGCCCAGTGCGTAAGCGGCCGGTCTCGAAATCTTCATTTGCAATACTCCGTTTCTCGCTTCGGCAAAAAAGATACGGGCCCGCCGAAGCGAGCCCGTTTCCTTCTTGACCGATTGCGGTTGTCCGCTTACTTGTCGCTGACTGCCGCTCCGTCCGGAAGTGCGTAGTAAGATGAGTAGCTGACCGAGTTGGTCGGAGTGCCACCCGCCGTGTAGCCCCAGCGGCCCGACGAGCTTGAGGCGGCTCCACAATACTCGTAGTCGCTGCCGACAACGAACTTGTGTAAGTCTCCGGCGATCGCGCCCTGGATCAGGTCGCAAACTGCGCCGCCCGCGGGGTTGTGGTAGTTCGTCGGCGATCCGAGCACGCCGCTAGCCGAGACCGGATAGCTGCACGCTTCGGTCGTGTCGTTGCAGAGCTGATCGAAGAGCACCCACTGCCCGCGCGTGCCATCCCATTGCACCGAGCCCGGGAAGTAGATCGTTCCGCCGCTCAGCGGGATCGTGCTGCAGCTCGACGAGCCGCAGCCAGAGACCATGTACGTGCCGTAGGAGTCGCGACCGCTAACCCAGAGGCTGCTTCCCGGGCCGTAGCCGTCGAAGTAGTAGAAGTACTGGCTCGGGTTGCTGATCGTCGTCGGGGTCGAGGACGGGTTCGCACCCGGCCAGATGACAACTTGTCCGGCTCCGTAGAAGCCGAAGATGTTCGCAACGGCGAGGTTACCGGTTGCCGGATCAATGGCGCATCCGACCGGATAGCCAACCGAATCCGTGAACGTATTCACGATCGAGCCCGTGCGCGAGATCTCCAACACCTGCGTGGTGCCGGTGTTGTCTACGAACACGTTGCCTTTGGTATCCGAGCACATGCCCTGCGGCTCGCTGAAACCGCTCAGCGTTCCCTTCAATTTCATCCCGGGCAGAGTGTACATGTAAACGTCATCGGTGCCTGAGTCGGAGACGAAGAGGATGCGGGGCTCTCGCTTCTTGATGTCGGGCGAGACCCAAGATTTCTGGTGATCTGGATGCGCCTTCCCCGGCTGCTTCACGCTGTTGAACGCGCCGAGCGCGTTGTGGTGAAGCGGGCTGGCGCCGCTATGTTGAGCATTGGTCATAGTGGAGGTCGGCGAGAGAGCCGACGACTGTGTTCCACCACTGCAACCGGCGACTAATGCGGCAGCCGCTACTACGCCGAGTGCGTATGCGGCCGACGTCGAAATTTTCATTCGAAACGCTCCTTTGTCTTTTATGAAAAGTGCCTCTTGTAAGGCTGGACCACGGGAAGCCGGGGGTATTAGGCCCCGGGGGCGTGTTAACTGCGACTCTCCGTTCGGCTTCCCCTGCAGGGGAAAATGATAATCTTTCGGTCGCCTAGCTGCCTCGGGCAAGCGCCGCTCCGGTTTTTAGGCGCTCCTACCAATCGGTATCCACCGGCAAATACGACGGCTTGTGCGCAAGGAAATATGCGGTCGGGTATTTCGACGCGATCGGAGTGAATGCGATCGGTTTCTGAGCGTAGTCGAAGCATTCTCCGATGCTGGTGGCGCGCTTGTCGCTGCGCTGGAGCGTACCCAGATGCCAGTTGTTCTCGATGTAGTGCAGAATGCTGCCGAACTCGTACTGCGTCTTCGAGATGTAGCCCGGCTTGGCGTAAGCGGAGACGACGATCGCCGGTACCCGGAAGCCCAGACCGCCGTATCCATACTGCGGCGGCTCAAGGTTGTCATAGAGGCCGCCCCAATCGTCCCAGACGATAACGATGGCAGTTGATTTCCAATACGCGCTCTTGCCGATCGCGTTGACGATGCCGGCAACCCACGACGGACCGGTGTCGGAGTCGCTGCCGGGATGGTCGGAGTCGCTCTCATCGGGAATCACCCAGGAGATTGCCGCGAGGCGCTTGGCTCTGATGTCGTCGAGGATTCTGGTCTGCGGGCTGGCGATGTGGCCGTCGCTCCATTGCCGGCTGTAACGCACGGCTTTGATGGCGTCGAAAGCGCTGAACTGCTTTCCATAAAGGCTGCAACAGATCGGCGGCACGTAATATCGCCACGAGATCTTTCGCGCGTCGAGCAGGTTGCGCAGCGTCGGATAGGTCAGGCAGGGAAAGGGCCCCGCTCCCGACCGGTAGACGTCGTCTTTGGTGATCAGCGAGGTGTGCGTCCCGGCCGGTGCGTCGCAGCCCCAAACGCACGTCGAACCCGTGCACGACGGCAGATCGACCAATGCCCCCGCGGGTCCGATTCGCGTATCGCCCGCGATCAGATCCTGATGCGCGGTAAAGCTGTTGCTGCCTTGCGTCGTAAACATGTGCTCTGCGAGCACGTACTGCCGAGCCATCTGCCAGTATGGCTTGATGTCTGCTGGATCGGTGTACTGATAAGGAAACTCGCACTCGTAGCCGCCGGTGCGGTAGATCACGTCATCGAATCCGTCCATCGCGACGCCGTCGCGCGCCGTGAGCGTAGGCTTTATACGTGTGCGTGAGATCGTGCGGCGTGCCATGCAGCCTCGTAATCAGCCCCATTTTTTTGAGCGGAATCGTCTCTTCTTTGGCGAGGCCGCAGTGAACGTTCGCTTTCACCTTGCCCTTGGTCGTGCCGTCGGCGCCGGGAAAGGTTGCAAAGAAATCGTTAAAGGTGCGATTCTCTTGGATGACCAGCACCACGTGCGCAATCGGCGTCGTCTTCTTTGCGTCACCGTAACCCTTCGACAACCCTTCGACGGAGTTTATCCCGAGCGAAGTCGAGGGGCTCAGGGTGACACTATTGGGGACCACGGAACCACCACAGCCGGCCGTCGCAATAGCCAGCACGAGCGCAAGCCGTGTACCGGCGCGCATCGCTAGCCTTCGGCGATGCTGGTGACCGCGTGGACGAGCGAATCTTTTCCTTTGGTCGCGGTCTGGAAAGCCATCTTCGCGTAGTCGACAACCTCGGGGAAGCGCCGCGCGTATCCACTTAAGAAGCGCCACGAGAAAAGGCGTTTGGGGGAGAGGTACTCGGCTTCGTAGAGCAGCAGCAGATTTGCCAGCACGAAGTGGCGCATCGCGCTCCCGCGCTTGATGTGAACGCGCCAGCGTTTCGAGATATCCACGTTCGTAAAGATGTCGTTGCGCAGCGAACCGGAGAGCACCGCCGGATTTACCGTGATGACGCTATCGTAAACCTGCGGCATCTGCGGGCTGCGTTCGATCGCGGCTCGCCCGAAGTCCACGCACCAGTACTCGGTCTGCGGCTTATCAATCGTGAAGACCCAGCGCGTCTTGCGCACCAGCGGACGCAGCAGCCGGATCGCGCCGAAAAACTTCGCGAAGTATTTCGAAAAGTCGTCGAAGGCGACTTCCTTCGTCTCCTCGCTGCGATAGGTCTTCTCGAGCCGTTCGCTCTCGCTTTGGGCGCGCTGATCGGCGTAGGCGACCATGTCATCAACGACGTTCTCGGTCAGCTCGAATCCCGATGCGGAAGACCAGCGGCTGCCGACCGGCATGACGACGAGCGACGTCTGCGGAGTGCGCGAAGCGTTCGCTTCGAAATAGGCGCGCATCTCGGGCGCCGCGACCAAAAATCGGTTCTCGTCGCGCACCTCGCGGTGCAGGTGGCAGATGCCGCTCGCAAACGGAATCGCGTAACGCGGGCGCACCTGTTGCGCGGCCGCTACGAACGCCTCCATGTAGGTGCGTGAGTCAACTGGAAGCCGGTCGGATGGATCTTCGAACGTGTAACGCGTTGGATACGACCAGGCCGGCGAGTGACTGCGCAGCATGAAATCGGGTTTGGGATACTTCGCGCGAAACATTCGCCAGCTCGACGGCAGCGGCTTGGCGTCGTTGAGATCCATCAGGACGACGCCGTCCGCTTCGACGACCGCGATGCTGTCGTCTTGAAAGCTGATCTGGTAGCTCGTTAGCCAAAAATCATCGCCGAGGCGCAGGCGCTCACCATGGCGTAGCTCGACGATCCGCTCGAACCCAATCTGCTCGAGCTGTTGCTTTAGTCCCGAGATCGGAAACTTCGGAACGACTGCGGTCGTTTGTTTCGAAAACTTTTTGAGCGTCTTGGGATCGAAGTGATCGAAGTGCCAGTGCGTGATGTAGACGTAGTCGGCGCCGAAGATGTCGTCGCCGAACTGCGGCGGCGGAGCGTGCCACCACGACGACCAGTAGGTTGGTTCGTTAAGCCAGGGATCTATGACCAGCCGCTTGCCGCCTGCGGTCACGTCGAGGCAGGCATGGCTAACGATCCGGAACTCCATGCGGCCCCCTTCTTCGCAGTTTCCTACCCTGCCCTGCCCTTCGTCACTCCAGATTCCTTGTCGGCTGCGCGAAGCGCAGTCCTGAGCGAGCGAAGTGAGTCGAAGGGGCTATTCGGTATCCACCGGCAGATACGAGGGCGGTTTGCTCAGAAAATACTCCCTCGAGTGATCCGCGGGAATTTTTATGAACCGGCGCGGCTTCTGCGAAAAGTCGAAGCAGTCTATGATGCTCGTCGCGCGCGCGTCGGTCGTGCCGAGGCTTCCCAACGCGAAGACCTTCTCGATGAACTTTAGGATGCTGCCGAACTCGTACTGCGTGTGCGAGATGTAACCGGGTTTGGTCGGATAGGCTTGGCGCGCGTACGCGGAGACGACCATCATCGGAACGCGAAAGCCGAGCCCGCCCCAATGATCGAAGAACGGCGGCGGGGTGTTGTCGTAAAAGCCGCCCCAATCGTCCCACAGAATCACGACTGCAGTTGATTTCCAATACGAGCTGGTGCCGATCGCGTTGACGATGCTTGCGACCCACGCCGGTCCGGTCGTCGAGTGCCCTCCGGGATGGTCGGAGTTGGGCTCGTCGGGAACGATCCACGAGACCGATGGCAACGTACCGCCGGCAACGTCGTAGAAGAACTGATTCGTGTCGTTGATATTCGTGCTCCACTCCGAACCCTCGCGAACGGCTTTGATCGCGTCGAAGCCGTTCCAATATGCGCCCTCGCCGTGCGGCTCGGGTGGCGAGTAGTATTTCCATGAAACGCTCTTCGCATCGAGCAGATCGCGCATCGTCTGGTAGGTGAAGCACGGGAAGGGTCCCTTGCCGTATTCATCGTTCACTTTGTGGTGCTTGTAGACGACCAGCGACGTCCGCGTTCCCGGCGTCGCATCGCACCCCCATGGATGTCCGGTCGGAAAATCGACGATGCTTTCGGTGTCCGTGGGTTGATTGATGATCGTGCTGCCGGCGATGAGGTCTTGGTGCGCCGTAAAACTTCCGCTGCCTTGCGTTTGGAACATTTGGTCTGCCAGGACGTAATCTTTGGCGATTCTCCAATACGGTTTAATCTGCGCCGGATTAACGAACTGATAGACCTTTGTGCCAACTTTGCCGGGGCAGTGTTTGCTGCCGCCCTCGAAACCGAAGCCGTCCATCCTTCCGTGATCGTAATCAACCGGAACGATATGATACGAGTGGCCGAAGTCGCAGGGCTCGTTCAGATCGACTTTTGCAAGCCGAACCCAGCTATCGCCGCTCGGGCAGCCATGAGACGAAGCATCTCGGATCCGTGGCCCCCGCATCGAGTGGAGCGAACCGCCTTCCATGCAACCGCCGATCGCGCCGTCGGCGCCCGGGAACGTCGCAAAGAAATCGTCGAAGCTGCGGTTCTCTTGGATCACCACCACGACGTGTGAAATGTAGCCCGAGCCGCTGCTTCCAAATGGCGGGAATCGCTGCGGCAGCAGGGCGCCGCTCTGCGTCGAGCCGCCGGTGCACGACGCCAGCATTATTGCGGCGGTCAGCGCACCGGCGAGCCTCATTCGGTATCTACCGGAAGATTCGAGGGCGGCCGGTGCAGGAAGTAGCCGCGCGAATACTGCGACGGAATTTTCGTAAACTGCCGCGGCGGCTGCATGAAGTCGAAGCAGTCGAGGATGCTGGTGGCCCGGACGTCGGTCGTCCCCAAACTTCCCAAGTCGAACACCGTTTCGATGAACTTTAGAATGCTTCCAAACTCGTATTGGGTGTTCGAGATGTAGCCTCCTTGCGAGCCCCCGCCTCGCCTCGCGTATGGTGCGACGACTAGCATCGGCACGCGGAAGCCTAAGCCGCCCCATTGGTCTTGGAACGGCGGCGGTACGTGATCATAGAATCCGCCCCAATCGTCCCAGACGACGATGATCGCGGTCGAGTTCCAGTACGGACTCTGGCCGACCGCATTGACGATGCTCGCGACCCATGACGGTCCGGTGTCCGAGCTGGTGCCGGGATGGTCGGAGTCGAGCAGGTCGGGCACGATCCACGACATGGCCGGGAGCCGCTGATTCGTGACGTCGTAGAAGAAGTTCCGCGTGGGCGCGACGTTGGTGCGCCACTCCGGGCCTTCGCGTACGGCTTCGATCGCATCGAAAGCGTTCCAGACCGCGCCCGATCCGCCTTGCGAGGGCGGCGAAAAGTACGTCCAAGAGATGCCCTTGGCGTCGAGCAGATCGCGCAGCGTTTCGTAGCGCATGCACGGGAACGGGCCCTTGCGATAGCGATACTTCAGGCGGGTTTGTTCGGCTTGCAGGAACGACGTAACGGTGCCGTCCTTCCCGTTGCATCCCCACGGTTTGAGCGAGGGGAAATCTACGAGGCTCTTCGTTCGCGTCTTGTTGAGAAACGTCGCGCCGGCGATCAAATCTTGATGGTTGGTAAAGCTTCCGCTGCCTTGCGTCGTGAACATGTGATCGGCCAGCACGTACTGCTGCGCGATGCTCCAATACGGCGCGATCTGTTGGGGAATGACGTACTGGTAGGTTTTGATGCCGGTCGGACCCGGGCATGGTTTTCCGCCACCTTCGGTATTGAACCCGTCCATCGCGCCGCCGTCGTAGTCTTTGAGATACCCCTTGTACCCATGACCGAAATCGCAGCGTTCGACGAGATTCGTTGGCTGCAACGGTACCACGATGTGACCGCCGCTCGGCAATTTCAGCAGCCCTTGCGTCGCGCCGTCGGCGCCCGGAAAGGTCGCGAACAGATTGTCGAAGGTGCGGTTCTCCTGAATGACCAGCACGATGTGCTTGATCGCGGTGGTGCCGCCGCTCCCCGAATTCGGACGCCGAGATAGTTGATGGCTCGACGGCGTAGCGAGCGTCGAGCCTTCGCCACAGCCGGCGGCGAAAAACAGCGCGAGCAGCGCGGCGCCGCGATAGCTGCCGTTCATAACCGGGCTTCTCCGCGCCCGCTCGCGCCGTTCCCTTCAGGTAACATGCAGGACGGCGGCACCGCGCAGCTGGTCGTGCTTGAGCATCGTCAGCGCGCGATTTGCTTCCTCGAGCCGCATCCCGACGGTGTAGGTTCTGATCGGAATCTCACCGGCAAGGCGAAGGAAGGCTTCGCCGTCGGCGCGCGTGTTGGCGGTCACGCTGCGGATCTCGCGCTCGTCAAAGAGATCGCGCTCGTAGTCGAGCGGCGGGATCGCCGAGAGATAGATTCCGGCGATCGCGAGAATTCCGCCGCGGTCGAGCGATTGCATGATCGGCGGTACCAGATCGCCGGCAGGAGCGAACAAGATCGCCGCGTCGAGCGGCGCCGGTGGAGGATCGGTAGCCTCGCCGATCCAGTCAGCGCCCAGCTCCTCGGCGAGCTCGCGATGAATCCCGCCGCGGCTCATGACGAAGACGCGGCACTCCCAATGCTTGAGCACTTGAATCGCGAGGTGCGCCGAAGCACCGAATCCGTAGAGCCCAACGGTCGCTCCCGGAACGACGCCGGCGCGGACGATCGCGCGGTATCCAATAATGCCGGCGCAGAGCAACGGAGCCGCGTGTTCGTCGTCGATTTTCTCGGGCAATGCGTAGGCGAAGTCTTCGCGAACGACCGCGTACTCGGCGTAACCGCCGTCGCAATCCCATCCGGTGAAGCGCGCCTGCAGACAGAGGTTCTCTCTTTCCCTGCGGCAGTAACGGCAGACGCCGTCGGTCTCCCGCAGCCACGCGATGCCGACGCGATCTCCGGCCTTGAATCGCTCGGATGGGGAGCCGAGCTCTTCGACAACGCCGACAACCTCGTGACCGGGGACGATGCCGGGATGTTTTGGCGGAAGGTCGCCTTCGGCCAGGTGAAGGTCGGTGCGGCAGACGCCGCAGGTGACGACGCGCACCAAGATTTCGCCGGCCCCGGGAACGGGTCGCGGCTTCTCGACGAGACGCAGCGGATTGGTCTCGATCGGCGCGGGCTTCTCTAGGCTAATCGCACGCATTGGGGGTATATCAGAAGATGGCTTTCCCGGTCCAGATATCCTACCGCGGGGTAGAGGCGACCGAGCAGCTAGAGCGCCTCATTCACTCTGAGGCGGCGAAGCTGGAGAAGTTTTTCGACGGCATCGTCAGCTGCCGCGTGCTCGTCGAGCATCAGGACGGGCATCATCATTCCGGCTCGGCCTTGCACGTGCGTCTCAACATCGTCGTTCCCGGTAACGATTTGGCGATTGACACCGAGCCCACCGTTCGTGAGGCATTCCGCGCCGCAAAGCGTCGCATCCAAGAGTACGCGCGCCGCAAATCCGGCGGCCCGCACCATCGCTCGAGCATACGTTAGCGATGCCCGCGCTCCCGGACGCCGGGGTCGAGCGCTTCGTGCTGCTCCTCGGGCTCTCGCTCTTTTTCGGTTTTGCGTTCGAGGGCTTCTACGCCGACGAGCTGCCGCGCAGGCCGGGCGGGGTTCGTACCTTTCCGCTCTTGGCGCTTGCCGGCGCCTCCCTCTTTCTGGTGGAGCCGCACTACGGTGCGGCCTTCATCGCGGGGCTTCTGGCCGTCGGATCGTGGATCTATGCGTACGTGCGCCGGCAGAGCAAAGACGCGTCCGACGTGAGCGAGGGGCCGTTAATCGTGCCCGCCTGCAACCTGCTTGCCTACGCGCTCGGCGCACTCGTGCTGACGCAACCGCTCTGGCTGTGCGTTGCGGTCGCGGTTGCGGCGGTGCTGCTGCTCGGAAGCCGCCGCACGCTTCACGCATGGGCGGCGAAGGTTCCGAGGCAAGAGATCGCCACGGCGGGGCAGTTCCTGGTGCTCGTCGGCGTGATCTTGCCGCTGCTGCAAGGCCGGCCCACGATCCCGTACACGCAGATCACGCCCTTCGAGGTTTGGCTTGCGGTCGTCGCGGTTTCGACGATTTCGTACCTCAGCTATTTATTGCAGCGGTTAGTCTTCCCCCAAGCCGGAACGCTGCTCACGGCCGTTCTCGGCGGTCTCTACTCGTCAACCGCAACGACCGTCGTCTTGGCGCGCCGGTCCGTGGAAGAAGGGATGACCGCGGAGCTCGAAGCCGGCATCGTCGCCGCGACCGCGATGATGTATCTGCGCGTTCTCGTCGTCTGCGCGATCTTCAATCTCGCGCTCGCGCGCACGCTGGCGCTTCCGCTTCTCGCGCTCGGTGCAGTCGCAGCGATCGTCGCGGCGGTGCGATCGCGTTCGGCGACGCGCTCGACTCGCTCCGGCACGTTCTCCAATCCGCTGCAGCTCTCGACGGCGCTCGTCTTCGCGCTGCTCTTCGTCGTCGTCTCGATGCTCGCGACCTTCGCGCAGAGTCACCTTGGCCGCGCAGGCATCTTCGAGCTGGCGGGAATCGTCGGCGTGACCGACATCGATCCGTTCGTCTTGAGCTTGGCGCAAGGAGGCGCGGCGGGTGTGGACACGCTGACGGCGGCGAGCGCGATTCTCATCGCGACCTCGTCGAATAACGTGCTCAAAGCCGTCTATGCGATGATCTTCTCGCGCAGAAGGGGCATCGTGCCGGCGGTCATGCTGGTGTCGCTCGCGGCTCTCGGCCTCGTCGCCGCGCTCCTAGTCCGCTAGCATCACGGCGCCAGAAAAAGATGCTCCGCTTTCTCGCCGCAGTTTGTCGAGCCGGCCAGACACTTGAGCGAGAGCGGCGCTTTCGCGTTGCTGCGCATCGGTAGATCCCAAAGGCCGAGCGCCCCGTCACCCGCATCGAGCGTGTAGTAGCTGTGGCGAAACGTATCGGCGGCGAGCGCGCCGACGATCGTGTTCGTGTGCGCGTTTGGAAAGAGTCCCTGCAGCGGATTAAATGGCTGTGGAAACTGCCCGGTCACGGTAACCGGAGGTGAGGGCGGAGCGCCGGGCCTCGGTGAGTGAAGTGGACCGCGGTACTCTCCGAGCAGCAACGACGGCGCACTGGGGGCGTTCGGCGGCCACTCGCTGGCGTCAACGAAATCGGCCTGTGCCAAATTGATGCCGACCGTTCCCGGCGGCTTTGCGTAGGGGAAACCGAACTTGAACAGACGTCCTCGCGGCGGTACCGCCGTGGTATTTGCGTAGACGTAGAGCGTTGCGTTGATGTCGAAGCGTCCTTGAATCAGCGACGTGAAGCCGGCCGTCTTCGAGCCGGGAGCGCCAAACGGAATGAAGATTGACGCGACACTCGACTTGGTGACCGGTGCGCGCAGTTCGGTAATCCCGGGGCCGAGCGCGTTGAAAAGCCAGAGGTTCTCGTTGGGATCGTACTCCAGATCGACCAGACCGGCGTTGCCCGAAGGGCCGATTCCCGTAATCGCCGGCGTCAGCGTCAGCCGAAGCTTCGCGCGCGACGCTGCGAACGAAACGATCGGTGCGTCAAAGAGACGCAGCTCCTTCGGGCTGGCGACGGCCACGTTACCGTGCTGATCGGCGGCGATCACCGGCGCTATTCCCAGACCCGGCCACTCGACGAGCGTGCGAAACGGCTTGGAGCTTTGCGCGAGCGGCAGCCGATACTCGTTGAAGACGCCGTTGTGGTCGACGTAGAGCAGCTTCGGCGCGGGCGTTGCGTTGGGCGGTATCGGCGGTCCCGACGCGCCCATTGGTGCCGGACCGCTGGCCCCGCACCCCGAGACGCCGACGGCGATGGCCGCCGCGACCATCAGCGAGAGAAAGAGTAACGTGAACTTCATTGGTCGAGGCTCCCGAAGACGCGGGGGGGCGCACTGGTGGTCTTGAGATCGAAGAGAAACAGCGAGAGCCGGCTCTGGCTGTGAAACGGCAAGACGTTGTTGAGATCGAAGCTGTTGATCTGTGACGGCGTAAGCTTGCCGAGCGGTCTGCTCGATTCGCCAACGTAGCCGCCTACGTCGGGCGCGCTTTTGCCAAGTGAGACCGTGGCGACCGTTCCGAAGCGCGCGCTACCTAGCTGTTTGAAATCCGTATCGGTCGAGGCTTTGAAGGTGCCGAACGACGCCTGCGGCGTGCTGGGGGAGGCTCCATAGAGTGAAACGGCTGCATTCGCGGAAGCCGCGGGTTCTTCGAACGTGAGCACCCGGTAATGCGGATAACTGCCGACGACGATCAGCGTGTAGCGCTTTCCCGGACTGAGCGCCGTCGTCGAGAGCGGCCCGACGAAATATCCCAACGTATTGCGAGCGATGAGTTTGTGCGTGCCTGCCGCAATCGGCAAGAACGTGCTCATCGAACCATAGTCGAAGATCGAGACCACCGTCTGCGAGTCAACCTGCAGATAGGCGTTGCTGCCGAGGTTCTGCGGCGACCCGTTAACAAGTGTTTCTAACGCCGGCGCGCCGTCAAGGTACCGCACTCTCGCGGGTTGGGCGGCCGGCATCGTGCTCGAGGAGCCCGAACCACCGCACCCTGCGAACGCAAATACTAAAACGATTACGGGGATACGCGCGCCGCATTGCTGCGGCGCGCGTACGGCAGATGCTTCCAACTATTGGAGGCAGGGTTTGTGCGTGGCGGTTCCGTTGAGCGCTTGGAGAACCGCGGTGTGGATTCCCATGTTCAACGGAGCGTATTCGAGTGACTTGACGATCGTGTTCGCCGCCGGCGACGCGATGTATTTGATCAGCGTGGTCTTGTCGGCAACGTGAACGCCGTTGTTGTTTCCGTAGAAGAGCAGGTAGCTGACGCCGACGATCGGGTACGAACCTGCTTGCTGGCGCGGGAAGTTCCAGTTGCTGGGGTCGATGTACAGCTGGCAGTACTTACGGTTCCCGCCGAGCGGGTTGCCGTCGCTGCCGCCGCCGTAGGTGATGTTTCCTCTGGTGACCTTCGCCAGCGCCTTCGTGACGGCGGCGCTGTTGGTGGGCGAGATGAATGCCGTGCCGGCGTCATCTTGGAGAAATGCCTGGAGGACCTTCGTCCCGGTTGCAGAGGCCGCCCATGCGCCTTCGACGTAACCCGTCGCAAACGCCGTTGCCTGGATTGCGGCAAGAACGCCCGGGTTACCGCTCTCGCCGATGAAGTCGCTGCCGCTGGCCTGCGGGCCGTTCGGTCCGTTCCAGGTCTGGGTGGGACGCTGAAGGCCACGCGGCGGAGCGGCTCGGCGAGCCGTACGGCGGCGCGTTGTACGGCGCGCCAAACGCACCGTTGCATGCCGCATTGAGATGGAACGTGTAGAGATAGGTGGTTCCGCTACCGTCGGAACGGAAGTAGAACGTGATCGGCTCCGATTTGCCGCCGGTTATCGACGAACCGCCGTTGTCGGCGGTGATCGCCGCATCGTTCCAGTTGCCGATCGTGCCATTGGCGATCGCGCAGTACGTCCAGCGCGAGAGCTTGACCGGCTCGTGGCCTTTGAAGTCCTTTTGGCGGTAGCCGTAGGACGATCGGGCCGCCGATCGACGGGATTTCGAAGGGTTGGCCGTACGAGGGTGAAGTGATGATGCGGCCATTATAATAGGTCGTTCCGGTGGTGCAGCATTCGGTCGACGCCATCGCAAGGTCGCTGGCGGCGAAATCGAGCGGATCTTGGCGCGCGCCGAAACCCACTGGGTTGGCACCGAGCGCCGCGCAAGCCTGCGTGGCAGTGCCGTTATTGGCTTCGAACTCTTTGCGACCGAAGCCGCTGCCGGTTAGACAGTAGTAGATCGTTCCGGTGCCGCCATAGCTGGCGAAGAGGGAACCGGCTCCCGGACCCGGCCGGGAACCGCTGAGGCCCGAGCCGACCGGCTGCGAGCCGAGGTTATATGCGAAGGCGGGAAACGTCGCGCCGCCCGCCTCGAGATCGGCGCCGGTATCGAGCGGACGAATGTGATGGTTCGCCGCCGAGGCGGGTACGTTCGGTACCGCCGAGACGCCCGTGCCTTGGGAGCTTCCGCTGCAGGCGCTGAACACCAGCGCCGGCACGGCCGCCAAGGCAACGGTAGCGAGAATGTTTCTCATTGTGTTTGCTTTCCTTTTTGGTCAAGTGTTTGTGAATGACCGATTGTAGGGACTATCGTGAGTGACCGTGGATACCCGAGCGGGCCTTGGCCCGCTCGGAATTCTGTGATTTGGTAACAACAAGCCCGATCGGAGCGTTCAAACCCGTTGCCGAGCCCGAGATCGTAACGGTCGGCTTGACCGTTCCGCTCCCGTTGGATGGGAACGCATGAATCGCGTTGTTGAAGTCGTCGGCGACGAAGAGCGACGAACCGTAGAGCGCGATCGTGGAAAAGAATGGCGTCAGCGGATTGCTGTACGAAGCGCATGCGGCGTTGGCCGTAAAGACGGTATCGAGCGTTAGCACTCGCAGCGGCTTGACGTCCGTGCTGCCGCCGCCGGCGCCGGCGGCAAAGACGCTCACCTGACCCTGGCATTCCGGATAACTGCTCGTGTTGAGCTCTTCCAAGACGTTGCCGATCACGATCTCCGAGCTGCTATCAATCGCAACGTTTCGCGTGAAGCCCGGCGTCAGCCCCGTCTTGGTGTCCCACGGGATCGTGCGCGATGGATTGGTGGCGGGGTTGTTGTAATCCGAAGCCGGCGCGACATAGAGACCGTACACATTATTTGGCGACTGGAAAAGCGATCCGTTGACGTAGAAGTTGCCTGCCGAATCGAGCGCGAGACCGGTCGGGCCGGAGTAGCGAAGCAGCGGAGCGTTGAATGCCCAGGCGTTCGCCGGCGCCGCGGCGCCCTTACTTCCCGGCGCGTAAATAAGGACCGCATTGTTACCGCCGTTGCCGTCAACAGTCGTGGCGCCATACGTCACCAAGTCGCTCGACGCATCGAACGTGATATAGGCCGGGAAAATCAGGCTCTTCGTGCTCTTGTCAGCCACCAGAACTGCGGCCGGCTGCTGATTGCCGCTCGCGTTGGGCGAATAGATCGCGATTTCGTTCCCGGCGTCGGGAGTGTGGGTCTGTAACGAGAACCCAAGTTGAGTGTCGAAGTAACCGACGTAGAGATTGCCGCCGGCGTCGACGGCGATGCTGCGGGCGTAAAGCTTCGAGTCGAGTTGCAGCGTACGAATCGGTGCCGCGTTTCCGTTCGATTTGCCGTCGTACTCGGTAACGGTCGCTCCCTGACCGTCGTTCGCTCCAAGGTTCAGCACGTAGATGTCGCCGACGGGCGGTGGTGGCGTCTTGCCGTGGATTGCAAACTTCGCCGCCTCGCTGACGGATGGTCCGTCCACGGTCGCCTGAACCGCAACCGACGAGGCTTGCGAGCTTCCGTTGTAGTTCAACGTGATGCCCGAGGTCGGCTTGACGATGGAAAGCGACGAGCCCGATCTTGCACCGGCGTGCAGCGTGAACGCGTGAGCGGAATCGCCTTGGATCGCCAGCGCAATCGCCGCCGCATAGTTGCTCGGCCCGACGATCTGGGCGCCGGTCGCATCGAATGCGCTTAACGCGACCGCAGCCTTGGTGGCTTCGCCGCGTTTGGCGTCATTCGGCGAAAGCGCGAGCTTGAGCGATGCGATGACGCCGTCCAGCGTGAGTGAGAGCTGGTTGCTGATCTTAACGCCGCTGTCGCTCCCGGAAATCTTCGCTTCGACGTTGCCGAACGAAAGCACCGCGCCGGTCGCGTTCGTGCTCGCGTACGTCGTCACGCCGAATACGTCCTCGCCGGGCGAGCCCGACGCCGTCGCAGTGCAGATGGTCCCGCCGGCTCCGGTTTTGCATCCGGCCGAATGCGCAAGCGTGTTGATCGTCGTCGGCTTGACCCCGCCCACGCCCTGGCCGTTTACCGACGAAAGCGCGATGACCAGCGACTGCGTGTTCGCAGAGATGTAATCGGGACGAATTCCACGCGGCTTGGTGACCGCTGGAATCGTTACGGTCACTTTGACGTTGACGAGTTTGGTCGGCGACTGTGTCGGGCCGCCGCCCGGCGAGTTCACGACCGAGCCGTTTGGCAAACCCCCGCCGCCGCCGCACGCGCTCAGCACGAACCCCGCAAACAAAATTGTCATCCTGAGCCTGTCGAAGGATGAGCGACGTAACGTCATCGATAGGTCCCCGTGCGCACGTCGGAGGTAGTGACGTCGGCTTGCCCGCGCGGTCCGGTGATCAGCGGAAGCTGCGCGAGATTGTTGGGATAGGAGGATTCGTAGACCGGCCAATCGGCGCCGACGGCGTAGATGGAATAGCTCCCTTGCGGACAGAGGGTCGCGCTTTTCTCACCCGATTGGGTCAGCGGTCCCAAATCGTCGGCCAAGAACAACGCTTGCGTGCCGCGCTTATGCGTCACGAGGGTGTAGAAGGCGTTGCTGGTGTGGGCGAGCACGCACGCGCTGCCGGCTTTGCCGCTGTTGCGCAGTGCGAAGACGACCACGAGCGCTTCGCTGACGCCGGGGGGCACCGTCACCTCGATCGTGCCGCCGCCTTTGTGATCGGATCGCAACGCCGGCATCGGGGTGAACGCCGGCAGCGGCGTAAGGCTGGTCAGCTGCGCGCCGGCCGCGAGAATTCCCGGCGGCGGAGTCGGCGAGCCGTCGGGGCCCGGACTGGGCGTCGGATTCTGCGGCGTGTCGAATGCCGGCGGCACCGCTGCGTAAAGATGGTAGGTGCCGATCACCGGCGTCACCGCAAAATCGGTGAAGCCCAGCGAATAGCCTTCCCAGCCCTGCGCAACCAGCTGCGGGCCGGCGGCCGGAAAGGCCGGCGGGCCACCGTACCAGCTGGCCAGATCTGCGACGTTGCCGTAGATCGGCAGATTGAAGGCTTGGAAAAGCGGCGTAAAGCCGTTGCCCGGTCCCGCATCGGAGTTGCAGGGGCACAAGCCGTAGCCAAAGGCGCCGGTGGTGGGTTGTTTTGGGCCCGCGCTGCGCGCCGCTCAGCCATTGCGATTGATTGAGCGTTCCCCACGTGACGTGGTTGGTGCCCAAATCGGAACCTGCGCTTTGCACGCCCTGGCCCGTCTCGGTTGAAATGGTGACGGAAAAGCCGCTGGGTCCGATGATCATCGGCACGTTATAAAGCGTGCCGGAGAGGCCGTCTTTTTGACGCAGCGTTTCAACGGTGTTGAGCCCCAGCGCAACGCTCGTTCCGCCGTTGTACGACATCGTCGCAACGCCAACCGCGAACTGAACTTTGCTGCTGGCCGCCGGATCGACCGAGGTCACGGTCGGCTCCGACGAACTGCCGTTACCGCAAGCGCTAATCGCAGAGGGCGGCGAGCGAGAAGAGCGCGGCCGCGAAGAGGCGCGAGTGCCGAGCATTTACGGTCAAAGCGTCACCTGGTAGTAAAGACGGAACGAAATCGGCGTGAGGTTGGGATAGGTCAAGTAGGGCGAGCTCGAGTGAGCCGCAACGTCGGGCGGTGCATACGGCGCGGTCGAAAAGGTGCAGGGCGCGTTCCCGCTGGCCAATCCGCTGCTCACCGGCGCACCGTAACAGCCGTTGTAGACCGGGACGTTGTAGACTTCGTTGAACAAGTTGACGACCGAGAGGCCGAAGACCGATTGCGCGAGGCCGTGCACCATCGGGCGGTACTCGATGGTGACGTTGGCGTTGACCCTGGGCGTGGTGTAAAAGCCGCCCGGCAACCCGCGCTCGGATATTCCGCGCGTTGCGGCAATGTTGGGTTTGGTACAGGTCCCCGGATCGAGCGGATCGATGTAACCGGGCGTCTGCGAGTAGATCGTGCTCAGGCTGGTGTTGGGAACGACGACCGGAATGCCGTTGCAGTAGACGGCGGTGTAGTAACCCTGACCGTACGGAAAGCCGGAGTTGGCGAAGACGATCGGATTGATCCGCCATCCGTGGCTGGTCTTCCAGTTGAACGCGGCGTTGATCTGAAACGGCGACAGGTCGGGCGAGCGATAGATTTCGCCGGCGGCAAGCGCCGCCGGCTGTAAGAACGTGCCCGGCGGTTCGTTGCCGAACTGACTGATGTAGGTCGCACCCAGCTGCATCGAGAGCCCCAGCGCTACGTCTTTGGTGTAGAGCGTCTCGATGCCGGTCGCTTTTTGAATCCCCAGATTGGAGAACGCAACGTCGCCGAAGACCGGCGAACCGGTTTGAAAGTTGAAGCCGACGATCTGGGCGGTCTGTTCGACGACGTTGTAGCCGCGCCGGTAAAACGGCGTGATCTTGAAGGCCGCACCGTCGCGAAACTCGTGCGCCCACGAAATATCAATGTTCGTGAAGGTCGCTCCGACCAGCGGCGCCTCCAGTGTCGAACTGCCATAGCGGTAGTCGCGCGTAAGCCAGTAGAGCTGATCGGCGTAGTTGCTGCATAACCCGTTCGCGCGCGGCCCGCAATACATGGCCGGCGCCCCGGTCGAGTTGTCGTACGACGGAATCCGCTCAAAGGCAGCGTACGGCGCGCGGCTCACGTCGGCGCCCAGCAGGCTTGGCAGCGGCATCGAGAGCGTATGCCCAAAGCCGACCCGAATCGTATCGCGCTGATCGGGCAAGTACGATGCATCGAAATGCGGCTCGTACAGTCGCTGGTGCTCGACGGCCGGAACCGAAGCCGGCGCCCCGACCTGCGTCGGGATCTGGAAGTTGTAGCCGTCGAGCCGCACGCCCGCCTCGGCTTTCCAGCGGTCGGACATCTCGACGGTGTCTTGCAAATACAGGCCGTACTGCTGCTGCGCGACCGTTTCGACGTCTTCTTCGAACGGGAACCGCACGCCGCCGGGAAACCACGCGCTGAGATAGCCGCAACCGGCCCCCGCCGCAATCTGCCGGCAGAAGGCCGGCGAGAAGAAGTCCTTTTCCAAACCCTGCGCCGCTGCCGGATTGTTATTGGGCAACAGTCCGGTGTACGTGTAGGGCAGCGGCAGCGGCTGCAGCGGGTGCGTTATCGGGTACGTAATGATGAAGCCCGGAGTCGTAAACGCCGTGTACGACGTGAAGTCGTAGCGGTTGCCGTACGGGACGACCCACTCGTAGATCGTGCCGTACTTCAAGAGGTTCTTACTTCCAAGCTGAGTCGTGCCGTCGATCTGGCCCGCGGTGCGCGTGCCGCCGAAGGGCACCGCAAAGATCCCTTGGGCCGGCATGTCTTGCGACTGGCCGCTAAACGTCCGCCAATAGCGCGCCGTGAGCAGCGACGACGAACCCAGATTGACGTTGTACTCGCCCTTGTAAGCCAAAAACGGGCTCGAGCGCGAGTCGGCCTGCGAGACAAAGGCGTACGTATTGGGCTGACCCGGAAAGAGCGGGATCAAGTTGTCGCACGCGTAGTTCTGGGGCGGCTGGTTGACCGGCCCGTTGGGACCGGTCACCGGAAAGGGCGCGCATTTGCCGGCGGCCGTACCGCCCGAAATGTACGGCAGAAACTGAAAGCCGCCGTAATCGAGGGTCTGATGAATCGACTGATCTTGAATGAAAAACTGCAAGCGCTGGTTGTTGTTGTGCCCGAAGCGGTAGATCAGGTTGTCGACGAAGTCATTGGACGAAAGAAACTGCGGCGAGTAGTAGACCAAGTTCGGGTCGATCGTGCTGCCCAGCGTGGCGGCGTTGGTCCCAAGCGTACCCAGCGCGTTAGCTGCGGTGCCGGGAATCCCGTACTGAAAAGCGCTGCGTATTCCAATGAAGCCCGCGTAGTTGGAGATCCGTTGCGATGGATCGGCCCAGCCCCATTCCAACCCCAGCTGATGGCTATACGGGAAGAGCCCGGCCTCGACGTCGCCGTGAAAGTAGCTGGGGAACGTGCCGTTCTTGGCCGTGAACAGCACCAGGCCCGTGCCGGTATCGCCATGCGTCGCGTCGCCCGCGCCCGGAATGAGCTGCACGCTGCCCACCCCGTTGAGCAAGTTGAAATTCGAAACGTTCTGCAGCGTGTTCTGCAGATTGGGCGTCGGCGTCGTGTAGTCGATCCCCTCGAACTCGTACGCCGCCTCGAACGCAAAGCCGCCGCGAATCGAGACGGTTCCCGTCTTGTCGATCGTGACGCTGGGGATGCTTCGCAACAGATCGTTCTCGTTGGCGTTGAACGCCTTGCCCGTCACCGTCAGAATCTGCGAGCCGGTTACCGTATAGGTATCGATCGTCATCCCGCGCTGAAAGGCGCTCCCCGACGAGCGCGCGTGGGTGGAGGCGATCACCTTGAGCGTCTTGGAGAGCACGACCTTAACGCTCTGCTGCGAGCCGTTGAGCACCACCACCACGGTCGAATAGGGCAGGTAGCCGGCGCCGGTCACCGAGATCGAGTAGTCGTCGGGCAGAACGCTCAGAAAGCGAAAGTTGCCCTGCGCGTCGCTGACCGTTCGGTAGGTTCCGCTCGGAGAGGCTGCCACGATCTGCGCACCCGCAACCGCCGCGTGGGTCTTATCGTCAATCACGTTGCCGGTAATGATGCCGCCGCTGGCGGCCAGAGCCCGACCGTGTGGCGCGACCATGTAACAAAATCCTATGAATAGGACGCGCTTTCGGACACGGAACAGGCGTTTGAGCAACAATTAACTCCGACTTGACTCCCACTAGCAACAAAGGGGCCACGGATTGTGCGGGCCCTCTTCAAGACCGATGCTAGGCCATGAAATCGCCGGCTGCATCCTGGGAAGTGCGCGAGTCGTTAAGGTACCGGCAACGCTTTTTTATCGCACCATAAGAAATTGCGACAGACCTTAATCTTGCGCGTTCTTTCCTGAATCGGCGATTTGCCAACGTGAACGCAGCCCGAGCCGCCCTAGAATCGAGCTCACGTGGCGTTCGACGGTATGTTCGCTGATCTGCAGCGCGGCAGCGACCTCGCGATTGCGCGCACCGCGGCGGATCAGCTGCGCCACCTGCTCTTCACGTCCCGTTAGCGTCGATCCCGAGCGCCCGCGCGTCCGGCGCTCGCCGCCGGGCTCCTGCGAGACGAGCAGTCCCATCGCTTCGTTCGTCCAGCGGCGCAGGCCCATCGCGGTGAAGGCCCGTGCCGCGTCACCCGCGCAATCGATCCACCCGCCGCGCTCGCCGGAACGTAGAAGAAAGTGTGCGCGCGCCAGAAACCGATGCCCGCGCAAATAGGGTCGCTCCGGCGCTGCAACCGCGCTCAGCGCATCCACGCCGAACCGTGCTTCGTCCAGATCACCGTAGCGGGCCGCGATCGAAAAGAGCTCGGGCGCACTCGAAGCGCCGTCGGCTTGCATGAGCGACCGGCGTAGCGCGATTGCGACAGGCTCTCCGGGGGCCGGCGCGCCGGCCGCTATCAAACCCGCCAACGTGGCAGCAACTGCCGTCTCGGGACGGTCGCAACGAAGCGCGATCTCGAGCATTTCGGCCGAACTCCATTCGGCAAGCTTCGCATCGTCGCCGAGTTCGACGGCCAACTGCGCGCCGGTTGCGGCGAAGAGGGCAAGATCTTCCGGCGATCCGGCCGCGGCACGCCCCCGCGTGAGCAGCTGGGCAGCGCGATCGAGGTCGCCGGCGTCCAATGCCAGGCTCGCCCCGGCGGCGAGCGAGCGCAATAGCCAGCAAGCGAAGCGATGGCTTTGGGCGAGGGCGATCGCGTCTTCGATCGCCGTGCGCGCGACGTCAATCTCGCCGAAGAGCAACGCGTGATGGGCCAGGCGTTCGCGAGCCGCGACCGCTAAATCGAAGCGCCGCTGCGCGATCGCCCGGTCGTGCGCGACGCGAAATGAATCGCATGCGCCGGCGCCGTCGGAGGTCCATGCAAGCACCGCACCGGCGACGAGATAGTCGTAAGCTCCGGGGTCCAAACGCATCGCGACGTGATACGCGGCAACCTCGGCGGCATTTTTGCATGCGAGCAGCTCGGGTGCAACGTGACGCGCGAGCGCGCGATCGTCACCGGCCAGCGCGAAGACGGCGGCGCGTAAGGAAGACGCTCCATGCTCAATTGCAAGCACGGCGGACGCTTCTGCGAGCCGGCATTGTGCAATAAGGCCTTCGATCTTCTGGTCATCGAAGATCATCAGGCCCTATGCTAGCAAGCGATCATTAAATGCCTATTATGGCAGTAGCCTAAACACCGTGCCGTAGAACGCGGAGGAGCCGCCCCAGAAGGTCGTTCCGTAGAGCACGCCGCCCGCCTCGATCAGGCCCGCTTCCGGATTGGCACCGTCGGGTTCGCCGCCGAAGCGATAGACGACGTGCTCGGTCCCGAACCGGTCGATCTTAAAGATCGTGCCGCACCGGTAATATCCGCTAGCGCGCGTGACTCCCGGCGAGATGCACAGATTCGCTCTCCTCGGGTTATTACCGCCGCCAAGCGTCGTTCCGTAAAGCGCATCCTTAGCTGGAATCAAATTCGCGTCCGGGAATGCGCCATCGTCGCCGGACCCAAAGCTATGAAGTACGCGTTCCGATCCCTCCGTCGTCATCTCGAAGACGACACCTTGGTTGGATTTTCCGCCGTGAAGCGTCGTGCCGTAGAGAATGCCGCCGGAGTAGAGCAGGCTTCCGGCCGGATTGTGACCGTCACCGCGCTCGACGCCAAACGCGTGCAAGACTTTCTCTTGGCCGATCGCGTTGATGCGATAGACCGCGCCGCCGCTTTTCGTTTTTCCCCCGGCGCGCGTCGTGCCGTAGAGATAGTTCTTTACGAGGATCAACCCGGTGCTCGGATGGCCGGCATCGGTGGGTGCGCCCTCAAAGCTGTGCAGGACGTGCTCGTCGCCGGAAAGCGTCATCTCGAAGACGGTGCCGCGCTCGTGCTTGCCTCCATCGAGCGTCGTCCCGTAAAGCAGTCCGTCAACGGCGATGAGCTTGGACTCTGGTCGCGCGCCGTCGCCTTTTTTCCCAAAGCTGTAGACGACGTGCTCGTCGCCGGAACGCGTCACCGAGAAGACGGTGCCGCCGCCGTGCGCTCCGCCGGCGACGGTCGTACCGTAGAGCGTGCCGCGCACCGCGATCAAACCGGCTTGCGGATACGCGCCGTCGGGGAAGTTTTGAAATTCGTGGAGCACGCGGAGTTTTCCGAACGGGCTGATCGCAAATACGGTGCCGAAGCCGGCGCCGTACAACGAGGCCGTCCCAAAGAGCGTTCCGTTAACGTTGATCAGCTGCGACTGCGGCTCCCCGCCCGACTCTCCACCTTTAAAGCTATAGAGCGAGAGATAGCCGACGGAATTCGGTCGTTGCGACGATTCGCCAACGTTTGACGGGGCCGGAGGAAGCGTTGGGCCTCCACCCGGACGCGAACACGCGGCTAGGACGGCGCAGCAAATGACGGCAGCAGCGAACCTCATGATTGCACCTCCGATCGCCGCTCGTGCGGCGGAGGTCAACCTTCGGTTCGCTGCGCGTCTATCCTAGTCGCCGTCTTTAGGAGCGTAGCTCGAGTGCGAACGCGGGGTCGGAGTCGGTGTCGGCTTGCCGCCACCGGGCGGCGTGGCTTGCGGGCCGTGCGTCGCATGTTTGCCGACCACGATCACGTCGTGCATTCCGTCGCCGTAATGGTAGGCGCAGCCGATCAAATACATGCCCTCTTTTACGAGCGTCATCTTGACCGTCTTTCCGGGTTGGATCGGTCCGCTCGCGTAGCCGGCTTCGAACTTACCTTCGCCGTGCGCTTTGATCGACAGGTTGGGATTCTTTGGAAAGTCCGCGGGTGGTCCCTTAACCTCTTTTACGTAGTCGAACGTATGCGGAACGTGCGATGAGAGATTGTGAATCGTGATCACCGTTTTCGGCGGAAACCCGAGCGCCTGCGAGTATTTTTCCTGAGTGTATCCTCCCAGGTTGGCCTTCCACTTCACCGACTTGATCGTGCCGACGCCTTCGCTTGGAAGTTCTTCGCCGATCGAATCCTTCGGCAGCGTTGCATACATGGCGAGATCGCCGACGCCCGGCAACTTAAACACGTTGTTGCCCATTGGCATCAGACCGCCGTTTGTGCCGTGGCCGCCGCAAGCGCTAATGATGAGTCCCGCAAGCGCCAGGGCGACCGCCATAAACTTTCTCATGATGCGCAAACTTTAGCTCCGGCGCGTGAAGAAAGTCTGAACTACAGCGCTTTTATCGCAACCGAACCCGCAGGGTGATTTGCGCCGTTTGCAAGCTGACCGGGTCAGTCGCGGTGACCGCCAAAGCAAGGCTGCGCATGCCAGGCATCGTCCGCGTCAGCCGCACGACGAGGCTGAAATTTCCCCCCGGCCCGGCGTTGGTGTTTCCGCTGAAGAGCCCGGTCGTGGAGGGCGCGGCGCCGACCGCGACCCGAATTCGCCCGTTGGCGACCGTGTTGCCCGCAACGGTGAAGCTGGTGCCGACCGTGGCGTTAGAGATCGGCTGCCGGACCGTCAGCGGGATCTGGACCTGTCGCCGCAGCGTGAACGACCACGACCGGTCAAACGTCACGCCCCCCGGCGCGCGACCGGTGACCCGCGCGGTATGACCGCCGAAATCGAGTGGCGCCGGCGGCCTGAACGAAAACCCGGTAGATGATACGCCGCTTTGATTCGTTCGGTTGGCGCCGTCAATCAGGACGCGTACGCTGCCGGCATCCACGTTTCGCGAGAACTGGGCCGAGATGACGACGAAGCGATCGCGCGTCTCACTCCCCGGCGGCGGCTGCTGGTTGCGCAGGCGCACCTCGGGTCCGACCGGCGGCGGCGGTCGAAACGGCGGCGGCGGTCGAACCGGCGGCGGCCGAACCGGCGGCGGAACTCCGCCCTGTCCCGGCATGGCGATCGAGACGACGCGCGTCGCATTGTCGTATCCAACCTGTGCGCCGAGCGATTGCGCGATGAAGCGCAGCGGTACGTAGGTAGTAGCACCGACGATGAACGGCGCGACGTCGAGAGTTTGTGGCTGGCCATTGATTGTTGCTTGCGTCGAGCCGATGCGCAGCTGGATCGTCGTGCTTCCTTTCGTCGCGTTGATCGTTCCCGCCGAGTAGACCACACCCGCGCCGAAGCGCTCGAAGATGCCGCGCATCGGAACGAAGACGCGGCCTTGTTGTTCGATCGGTCCCGGACTCAATGCCAGCGGCTGACCGTTAACGGTGATGCTTATTTGTTGCGCGGCTGCCGGAACAGAGAAGATCCCGGCGGCGAGCGCAACGATCGTAAGCATGGCCGGCGGGCGACGTGAGATTAAAAGCACGATTCGATCCTCCTACCCCAGAAAGGCCTTTCTGTATCCGGCCCGGCGGGCTCCCGCCAGGAGGCGTGCCATAACCGCCGGCGGAAAAGCGCGCGCTGGAGGTGTCCCGTGGTTCGACTACTTTGCGCAGCTTTCGTTGCCGTTGTTCTCGCTGGATGCGCCGCAGGCGGATCCGTGGTGCCTGGCGTCGCTCCTGGGACACTCGATGCGTGGCGCTCGAGTCACGCCGGACACTTCACGCGGCTTACGAGCCAGCCTCCGACCGGAATGGTGATGGCGTGGTTGATGACCGACGGCTCGATCCTCACGCAGAGCTCCGCGTCGTGGAATAATTTCTATCGTTACGCCCCCGATGCGAACGGCAACTACAGTGATGGAACGTGGAGCCAAGTCGCGACGCTTCCCGCGGGTTACGCTCCGCTCTACTTTGCAGCCGATTTGTTCGCCGACGGCCGATTGGCGATCAGCGGCGGCGAGTACAACGCCGGCGGCAACTACCATCTCCAGCTCGTCAATCTCGGCGCGGTCTACGATCCGGTAAAGAACGCGTGGACTGCGATCGGACATCCACATCGCTGGAAGTGGATCGGCGATTCACCCTCGAGCGTGCTGCCCAACGGCAAACTGCTCGTCGGCGACAAACTTCATACGTGGGACGCAACCTTGGACCCGAAGTCGCTGCAGTGGAAGAGCGTCGGTCACTCCGGTAAAGCGGACTACAATGCCGAGGAGGGCTGGTCGCTGCTCGCAAACGGCACGATTCTGACAGCCGACGTCAAGAATGCGCCGCATTCGGAGATCTACAATCCGGCGACCGCGACGTGGACGAGCGCGGGGTCGACGATCGTGGACTTGCACTCGCCCTCGCCGTATCATTACTGTCTGACGTACGGACCGACGCCGAAGGAGTGCTATCTGCCGCCCGGAGAGATCGGTCCGGCGATTCTTCGCCCCGACGGCAGCGTCTTCTACACCGGATCGTACACGGCAACTTATGGCGCCGGACACACGGCGATCTACTATTCGACCGGAAGCAAGGCCGGCACGTGGGCGGTCGGGCCTGACTTTCCAAACGGCGACAACGCGGGAGATTCTTTCGCGGTCCTCGAGCCGAGCGGGAACGTCTTGGTCTTCGGCGTCAGTGGAACTCTTTATGAGTGGAACGGCTCGACGTTCTCGCAAGTCAACGGCGCGTCGGTAGCGGGGTCGCCGATTCTACTCCCGACCGGCCAGGTCATGATGCTCGGGTATTCGGCCGTGCTCTACACGCCGCCGGGATCGCCGCAAGCGAGGTGGGCGCCGAAGATCAAAACCTATCCCTCCAGCATCGCGGCGGGCCAGACGTATAAGATCGTAGGTGCGCAGTTCAACGGGCTCGGTCAAGCGATATCGTACGGCGACGAAAACCAGAACGCGACGAACTATCCATTGGTACGCATTACTAACAAGGCAAGCGGGCACGTCTACTACGCGCGCACGCACGACCACAGCACGATGGGGGTTGCCACCGGCAAAAAACGCGTTTGGACCTACTTCGACGTGCCGAGCGAGATCGGTTCGGGCGCGAGCACGATCGAAGTCGTCGCCAACGGCATCGCTTCGCAACCGGTCAACGTCACCGTTTCCGCGAATAACCGTCGCTCGGCGTTGCTTCGCCGATAGCGGGAAAAGACAACCCGACCTCAAAAAGCCTCCTCTTTCCCAGACTTCTTTTCGCCTTGGAGGGTCTTGTGTTGCAGTTGCGCACCAAATCGGCACTCATCGCGCTCGCCGTCGCGGCGTCGGCGAGCCTTACGGCATGTTCGGGCGGAAGGTCCGTTCTGCCCGGCATCGCACCTCAATCGCTCGACGCGATGCGCTCCGGCCACGCCGGCAGGTTTACCCGCCTTACAAGCGCGCCGCCGGTCTTCATGCAGCTCGAATGGCTGATGACCGACGGTTCCATTCTCGCGCAGAGCGGATACAACTGGAGCGATTTCTATCGGTACGTCCCCGACGCTGAGGGCAACTACAGCGACGGATCGTGGACGCAAGTTGCCACGCTCCAGTCTGGTTACGGTCCCGACGCCGCCGCGGGCGACGTGCTGGCGGACGGTCGCTTTGTTATTGACGGTGGCGAGTACAACCAGCCGGGCAACGGCTATCAGCTGCAGCTGACCAATCAGGGCGCGATCTACGACCCGCTTAAGAACACGTGGACCCCGCTTAAACATCCGAGACGCTGGAAGTTTATCGGTGACTCTCCCTCGAGCGTATTGCCGAACGGGCTGATGCTCGTCGGCGATAAGCTCCACGAGTGGGACGCGGCCTTGGATCCCAAGACGCTAACGTGGAAGAACTTTGGCCACGCCGGGAAATCCGATTTCAATGCAGAGGAAGGCTGGACGCTTCTCGCCGACGGAACGATTCTCACGGCCGACGTGAAGAACGCGCCGAACTCCGAGATTTACAATCCTGCGACGCAAACGTGGAAAAGTGCCGGCTCCACGATCGTCGATCTACACTCACCGTCGCCATACCATAGCTGCTTGCCGTACGGACCTGGGCCGAAAAATTGCTACTTGCCGCCGGGCGAGATTGGCCCATCCATTTTGCGCCCCGACGGAAGCGTCTTCTACACGGGATCGTATAGCAGCGGCTATGGAGCCGGACACACTGCCATCTATTACTCGACCGGAAGCAAAGCCGGTACCTGGGCAAAGGGACCGGACTTTCCGAATCGCGACAGCGCCGGCGATTCTTTCGCTGCGCTCGAGCCAAACGGTAACGTCTTGGTCTTCGGTTCGAGCGGCACGCTGTACGAGTGGAATGGTTCGGCTCTCACTACGGTCAACGGTGCGTACGAAGAGGGACCGCCGGTCCTGCTTCCAACCGGACAGATCATGATGCTCGGCAACTCCGTTGCGCTCTACACGCCGCCGGGCTCGCCGAAAGCGAGCTGGGCCCCGACCATCAAGCGGGTTACCAAGAGCCTCAACGCGGGCCAAACCTACAAGATCACCGGCACGCAGTTCAACGGGCTCAGTCAGGCGATGTCGTTCGGCGACGAGTTCCAAAACGCGACGAACTATCCGCTGGTAAGGATCACGAACAACGCGAACGGTCACGTCGTCTACGCGCGCACCCACAACCACAGCACGATGGGCGTCGCCACCGGCTCCAAGAGCGTGTCGACCGAGTTCGACGTTCCGAGCACGATCGGCAACGGCGCGAGCACGCTCGAAGTCGTCGCGAACGGAATCGCTTCGAAACCGGTAAACGTTACCGTTTCGGGCGGCCGTAAGCACTAGAGTAAAATGACGAGCTCGCGGCGGTGCCGCGAGCTCGCTCCCTCATCTCCTCCTCAACGAGAAGCTATTTATTGCGTCTGCGGAGGAGGTTGACCGCCGGTGATTGCGGTCGCGTAGAAGTTTCCGCCCTGCCAGTAACCGTGCGCGACGATCTGCCGTCCGACTGCGACGCGTCCGGTGCTTTGGTCATTCAACGCCGCCGAGTCATCAATCACGACTTGTTTGTTCGTCTGCTGCAACGTGACGAGATGGCCCTTGACGAAGACGATCGTTCCGGCGACGACCTCGTGTTTGTAGGCCGAGGTCGGACAGTTTCCGTTCGGCGTCCAGACGTCGCCCTGCCAACTTCCGCATGCGCTATCGGTATATGGCGCAGCTGCGGGCGGCGGTGGTGCGCCTTGCGCGCTGGCAATCGAACCAGCCGCAAGCATCCCGCCGGCCGCTGTAAGGATTGCGATAAGAGCTTTCATCATGACTCTGGTGTTTCCCAATCCGGCGCTTGTTAAGCGCGAGCGTACGCTCGATTGCCGAGCACGAAGAACGGGATTGCGCCAAGCTGAAGCATCACTGAGAAAATCACCAACGCGGCGACCGAACGGTCGAGAAGAATACCGGCGATCGCGCTGCCGGCAAACCACGCCAAGCCGAAGATCAAGTCGTAAAGCCCGAAACTCGTCGCGCGACGCCGCTGCGCCAGCACGCCCGCGACGAGTGCGAGCAGCAACGCGTCTTGCAGTGCGATCCCGACACCCCACAACGCAACACCGGCTTGCGCGGCGGCGCCGCGTCCCAAGAACGCGAGCGGCGTAGCGGCGGAGGTCAGCACGAGCGCGATGCCGATAACCGGTTTTCCGATGCGATCGAAGAGACGCCCGAGAATCGGCGCGGCGACCGCGCCGACGGCTCCCGCGACGGCGAACCAGATCGAGATCGCCGCGACGCCCACGATGTGGTCGCGCTGAAAACGAAATGCGATCAATGCAAAGTCTACGTATCCGGCAGCGACAAGCGCGCCGCCGATCGCATAACGGCGAAAGGCCGGCCAATCGCGCACCGGAGATTCGTCGCCGCTCTCGTCGCGCGGTATGAAGCTCTTTCCCGCCGCCATTGCGATCGCCAGGCACGCCAGCGTAAGCAGTGCCGGCACGATCAGGATGCCAAAGCCGGTGTGAAAGCCGCCGCGCGCGAACGCGAACGCGACGACCAGCGGCCCGAGCGTTGCGCCGGTCTGGTCGAGCACTTCGTTGATCCCGAAAACGCGGCCGCTGCCTAGCGATTTTCCGGCGTGCGAAAGCATCGCCGAGGTCACCGGCTTACGGATGCCGCGCCCAATGCGTTCGCCGATCATCAGACCCGCCGCGGCCGGCCAGCTTCCTACCAGCGCGAGGGCCGGCACGCAGAGCATGTTGATCGCATATCCGACCCAAACGTCGAGCCAGTAAAGGCCGGTACGGTCGGCAATGACTCCCGATACGGAGCGGATTGCGTAGCCGGCCAGCTCGCCGCCGCCGGCAACGGCGCCGACTGCCGCGCCGCTCGCGCCCAGATGCCCGAGAAAGGCTCCGACGATGCCGCGCCCACCTTCGTACGTGAAGTCGGCAAACAGATTGACGATGCCGATCAACGCGACGAACCGCAGCGCGCGCCGCATTTCCATGACTCATTCTACCTCGTCGAGAATAACGCCGTCATGACGCAGAAATACCGCTATGGCGAGATGACGTGGCCGGAGGTTAAAGAGGTGGCGGCGCGACCGTGCGTCGCAATCGTTCCGATCGCGACGCTCGAAGACCACGGCCTTCACCTTCCGATCGACACCGACTTGCTGCTCTGCGCGAGCGTCTGCGAGCTTGCGGCTTCGCGCGCAGCCGGCCGAATCGTGCTCGTACCGCCGATCAACCACGGCTATAGTCCGCACCACATGGACTTTCCCGGCGCGATCACTATCGGTCCGCACACGCTCATCGAGTATGGGCTCGACGTCTGCAAGAGCCTCGCGCACCACGGTTTCCAACGCATTCTCATCGTCAACGGTCACGGGAGCAACGCGCCGTTCATTGACATCATCGCGCGTCTGTGCATCATCCACACCGACGCGCTGGCCGCTGCGGTTAGCTATTGGGCTGTGCCCGGCGTGCGGGAGGCGGCCGAATCGTTTCGCGAATCGGAACCGGTCGGCGGGATGAATCACGCCTGCGAGTTCGAGACCTCTCTCTACCTCGCGTTACGCCCCGATCTCGTCGACATGCAAAAGGCGGTGCACGAGCTCGCGCATCGCCCGTCGAGGAGCTATTGGACCGATCTCGTCGCGGGCGAAGGTCCGCTCGCCATGATGGAGCACTGGAGTCAGCTCAGCACCAGCGGCGTTATGGGCGATCCGACCAAGGCAACTGCCGAAAAGGGACGGATGCTGCTCGAAGCCGCCGCGAACGGAATCGTCGAGCTCGTCGACGAGCTGCTCGCACGAGAGAGTCCGCCGCGCACCGACCATCATTGAAGCGTCCGACGGCGCTCGTGCTGCTCGCCGCAGCGCTCTCCGGCTGCACGCGCGCGCACGTGAATTCGAACGGCGCGCGCAACTCCTGGACGATTCCGGGCGTGCTGCGAATCGCCCAGCGCGAAGATCCCGACAATCTCAATCCGCTGCTCGGTACGGAAGTGGTCGTCGTGGACCTCGCGGCCTTCTGGGGCGCTTGGCTTTTCCGCTGGAGCGACCGCAGCGAACTCGTTCCCGAACTCGCAACCGTCGAGCCGACCCAAAGCAACGGCGGCATCAGCCACGACGGTCTGCGCATCACCTACCATTTGCGTCGCAACGTAACCTGGCAAGACGGCGCACCCTTCACCGCCGACGACGTGATCTACACCTGGCAACAGATGCTCAATCCGCGCAACATGATCGTCAGCCGCGTCGGTTACGACGTTATCGCACGGATCGAGCGGGTCGACGCCTACACGATCGTCGTTCATCTCAAGCGTCCGTTTGCGCCGTTCGTGAATACCTTCTTCGGACCGGCGAATCACGCCAACGTGATCCTTCCCAAACATCTGCTCGCGCGCTACCGCGACATCAACCACGTCGCCTATAACGGTTTGCCGGTCGGAACGGGCCCGTTCCGAATCGTTGCCTACGATCGCAACGCGCGCATCGAGATGGTGGCGAACGATAAATACTGGCGCGGGCCGCCGCGGCTGCGCCGCATTGACTTTCGCATCGTCGAGAGCGATGAGACGATGCTGACGGAGCTCGCCTCGCACGACATCGACGCGTTCTATCGTGCGCCGGCGTCGCTGGCGCCCGAGCTGCGTGGAATTCCCGGTACGCGCCTGGTGATGACGCCGCTCGACCGCTTCACCGACGTCGGACTCAACGCGTCAGTGCCGGGCCTGAGCGACGTGCGCGTGCGGCGCGCGCTTGCCTACGCTATCGATCGCCGGGCACTGATCGAGAAAGTGATGCACGGCGTGGCACTGCCCGGCGATTCGCTGCATCCTTCGTTTTCGTGGAGCTATAACCCGGACGTCGCTCGCTATCCGTACGATCCGCGTCGTGCGGCAACGATGTTGGCGCAAGCCGGTTGGCCGGCGGGACGGCTTCACCTGACGCTGGTGAGCTTTACCGGTTCGAGCAGCATGACCGCCGCAGAAGAGCTGCTGCAGGCGCAGTGGAATCGAGCCGGCGTCGTGGTGACGATCAAGAACTTTCCGTCGGGTAAACTCTACGCTACGCTCGGCGCCGGCGGCATCGAACAGGCCGGAAAGTTCGACGCCTCGCTCGAGAACTGGGAGAACGGCTCGGACCCCGACGACTCCATTCTCGTGATGTGCACGATGGCGCCGCCGGCAGGCTGGAACATCTATCACTTCTGCAGCCGCGAGCTCGACGACGCCGAACGCATCGCGTTGAGCACGTACGACCGCGCGATCCGCGCCGCCGCCTACCGGCGCATCCAGCGGATCGTTTCCGAGCAGCTTCCGTTCATCGTGTTGTGGTACGAGGTCCAGCTCGCCGCGATCAACACTGACTTTCACGGCTACCATCCGGCGCAGGCCGTAACGCCGTTCTGGAACGTCTGGGATTGGTCGATTTGATAGCCAATTGACGGGGGCCCGCGCTTGCGCGTGCTAGACTCGGCGGGACATGCCCCCCCGATTCACGGCGGTGTGCCCGCTTCGTTCGGCTCTTTTGGTCGTGGTCACGATCGGGCTGTCATCCGGCGCGGCGCAGGCCGCGGTGAGCCAAACCTTTTCGTTCACCGTAGCGCGAGCGCCGCATCCATTGGCGCTCGATCCAACGCTCGCCGATCCGGCCTGGGCCGCGGGTCTCGTGCCCAACGGAAACGGTCCGTGGCAGAACGTAACGACCCGATCGCCTGCGACGGATGCGACGACGGCCTATCTACTCTACGACGATAAGAATCTCTACGTCGGCTTCAAAGCCGAACAACCTGGAGTTCCGATCGTCGCAACGCAAACGACGAATGACGTCGGCTTTGGGACCGACGACTTCGTTGGCATCGGTGTGGATACGAGCGGTTCGGGAAGCCAGGTCTACTACTTCGAAACGACCCCGCGCGGCACTCGCTTCGAGCAGGCCAACGAGAACACCCGTTTCCGGCCGCGTTGGAGCGCCGCGGGAACGAGTGCTAGCGGTGCCTGGAGCGCCGTCATGATCATTCCGCTCGACGTCTTGCGAGTGCCTCGGGGCGGAAAGCAAACATGGCGGCTTCAGTTCGTGCGCGGAATCGCCGCGCGCGGCGAACACATCACGTGGGTTTGGGACCCGATCATGCAAGACGCCGGAAGCGGCAACTGGCCGCTCTTCTCTCCCGACCCGCGCTTTTGGCCCGCTGCGCAACTCAATCTTGCGGCTTCGGCGGCGGCGCGCCCCAAGCCGCGCGCGGATATCTATGCTCTGGGGAGCATCGGGCAAGATCGCAATCTCGTCCAGCAAGCCAACGGCACGTTCTTGCCGATGAACGTGCGATGGTACGGCGGCGACCTCAGCTATCCGCTGACGCCGACGGTTCGCTTCGTCGGAACGCTCAACCCCGATTTCTCAAATGTGGAAATCGATCAGCAGACCATCGCTCCGCAAGAGTTCCAGCGTCAGCTCGTCGAGTACCGGCCGTTCTTCGCTCAGGGCGCCGCCTACATCAATGCCAACTCGAGCGTCCGCGCGCCGGTCGGAACCAATACGCAGCCGCCTTTTCTCGTTTTCTATTCGCCCTCGGTGGGACCGTTCGACAGCGGCGGTAAGGTGGAGGGAACCTTCGGCGAAAATGCCTTCGGCGCACTGACCTTCCACGGTTACGACGTACCCTCGAACAACACGTTCAGCGATTCGGCCTACGGTTTTCAACACGCCGTTCCGGGCGGCGCGTTCACGTACTGGAGCGACGGCGTCTTCGCCAATCACAGCATCGCCGGCTGGGATAACACGATCGAGAATGGCGTCGAGATGCGCAACCTTCAGAGCGGCATGATCGAATTTGCAAACTTTTCGTTCGAAAACGGCTCGTGGGTACCACAGGGCCACGCCGATCTCGCGGAGTTCTTCGTCGATCGGCATAAGGGCAACTTCGAGATCAACGGCGGCTATCTCGACATCTCGCCGAACTACAATCCGATCGACGGCTTCACGGCGAACTCCGACATTCGCGGTCCACAATTCTTTGTTAATTATGCCGGCGCGACGCCGGGAATCAAGAACTACGGGCTTTTTTTTACCGCCGACCGTTTTGTCGACGATTCGGGCGCGGTCCACCAGGCCGACGTCCAATGGTTCGTCAACGCGGTTTTTAAGAATCAACTTTCGCTCGACGGCGCGGGCGTAGCGGTCGGTCAGCTTCGCTCGTATTCGATTCCGGCCGGCCCGGGCTGTACGGGGCAGATTCTCTTTACCTCGAGCTTCACCGGCTATCCGTGCTATCTCGACGGTTTCACCCAACCGTTCAATCTCTATCAGATTCCGGTCGGATACCGTGACGGCACGCCGACGCCCCTCGACGTGGCCTACAACTGGGGTCCGTTTGGCGATAACTACGTGCATCTTTTTACGATCGTCACCAGCCGCCCGCTCTTACGAAACATGACGCTCGGCTTGGAGTACGACGGCACGTACCAGCGAGCGTTCTCCACCGGCGTGCTCGACTCGCAGTGGCTGCGGCGCGTCTCGCTCGGATACAACATCAGCAGTGAAAGCTCGCTGACCGTTGGACTCCGCGACATCAACGGATTCGGCGGCTTCGCGACCCAAATCGGAAATAATCTCGCGGTTGGGTTCCACCAGCGGTTTGCATCCGGCAACGAGCTCTACGTCAACTACGGCAGCCCTGCAGCCGGAGCGACGCTCGATCGCCTGATCGTCAAGTTCGTCTTCCACGCCGGCGCCGACGCGGGAACGTGAGCTACTCGAGCAGCCGAACCTGTCCGCTGCCGAGCTCATAGGCGCCGCCGACGACGAGTACGCGTCCGGACCTGACGTCCTTCGAGAGCTCCGGCGGCATCGTTTTGAGTGCTGTGACCGCGGCCCGAACGTTCGCTTCGACCGCTGCCATTTGCGAGCCGTGCGCGCGCACCACGTCGCTGATGCCGGGGGCGAGAAACCGTTGGATGGTCGAAAGGTGCGGCGGCAGGGTCGTCTTCGTTTCGATCGCAGAGTAGACAGCCGCCACTGCGCCGCAATTTTCATGTCCCAAGACCATGACGAGCCGCGTCCCGAGATGTTCGACCGCGTATTCGATCGAACCGCTGACCAGATCGTCCGGGTAGTTTCCGGCGACCCGAGTGACGAACAGGTCACCCAGCCCCTGAACGAAGACGAGGTTCGGGACGACGCGCGAATCGGCGCAGCTCAGAATCGCCGCGAAGGGCGCTTGGCCCTGGGTAAGCATCTCGCGCTTTTCGGCGATGCGGTTCGTCAGCGCGGGAAAATCGTTATGAACGAACCGATTGTTTCCGGCCATCAACCGCCCGAGCAGGTGTTCCGGCGAAGGGGTGGGGCCCGACGATGTGGGAGCTGCGCCGGAGCCGCGCGCGACCTCGGGAAGCGCGCCGACTGCTGCGAGCGAGCCCGCCAAGAAGGCGGCGCGGTTGAAAGCGATTCGGTCGTGTGACATATCAGTTCTTGTTCGGCATCATGAACATACGGCCATGCGGGTAGTCGAAGACAAGATCGAAGTGCTTGAGAAAATCGTAGCCGAGCAGCATGTAGTCCGCCCTGAAACTCTCCAGACAGACCGGCTGGCCGCGATAGACGATTGGGCCGATCGTGAGGCTTTCGAGGTTGCCGCATACGGGGCTGCCGATTCGCAAGTCGTGACTCTTGGCGAAGTCGAAGCTCAAAAAGGCGACGCCCGGATTTCCGGTGTCGAGAAATGCAATAACCGGAAGCGACCCGTTGAGCGTTATCGGAATTCCCGGAATGCGATGGGATAGGTCAACGAGCACCTGCAGCCCGCGAGACGCCGAAAGGTCCTCCGCCGGATCGAGAATCGTCATGTTCGAGTCGTAGACGTTTAGCTTGACGACCGCTCCGGCGAAGAGATCGTAGCCGATCAAGCCGTCGTACCTGGCGCGATCGAGTCCCCGATAATCGTGGCTCTCAAAGTCTTCGCTCGCCACGAGTACGTTGTGGAGCGTCGAACCGCCAAACGAGATCGCGTCCACGCGACGCGTGTGAATCTTGACGTTACCGTAGAGCGTAAACGCTTCGCTGCTCCCTTCGAGCGCCGAAGCTTTGGCGCGGTCGGCGAACTGATCGTCCAGAACGATCGCCGATGCACCGGTATCGAGGATGAAGCGTCCGGCAACGCCGTTGACGGTCGCATTGATCAAGACACGGTTCCTTGTCAACGTAACCGGGAACGGCTGACTTGCGAAGGTCCACGACGCCTTGGCGGCCGGCGGATGCAGATCGGCCGGCGTGACCGAAACGTTCGGCTCGAACTTTTCGTACGTATAAAGCGCTCGATCCTTGCCGATGCGATACGACGAAATCATCTTCTTGCCCGGCACGACGTCGGCATACGAAAGAATGTGGATCGTCGTTTCTAACGATCCACCGGGGTCGATCGTCGCTTGCAGGTACGCGCCCGTTGCCGGATCGACGTAGAGATCGATCGGGTCGCCATTGGTGAGCGTCACGCGCACGACGCCGGCCGGCTTGCCGTCAATGCTGCGCTCTCCGACGTACGTGGCGCCCAGCTCGGTCGTGCCTTCTTCTCGCAGCATGGTCAGCGATGCGAGATACTTCGCGTAATCGCCGTAGATGGGAGTCGTAAAACCGTTGAAGTTGGATTGCCAAAAGAGGCGGCCGGTGAAGCCGTTATGCTCGGTCACGCCGCCGCGCGCAACGTCGGTGTAGGTATCGTGAAAGAGGATCCCGGCAGACAGCAGCACCAGCTTCTGAGTTTGCTCGCCCTTCTCGTCGGCGACGCTTCCGGCGATTCGCATGCTGCGGAAGGTACCGTCGCCGAGGTGCCAGCCGACGTAAGCACGGTGTTTGGCAAGCAGCGCTGCTGCGGCGGAGTCCTGAGGTGGAACCTGCGCTCGTGCCGGCGCCAGCATCCACGCTACGGCGGCTGCCGCTGCAAAGATCTTCTTCACGTGCCCTTCCCGCCGGCTTTTTCGTCATCATACTGTAAGATGCCGCCGTCGAGCACGCGTACGCCGGGCGTGAGCCGATGCGCTTGCGGCGGCCCCGCATGCATCAGGTGCGCAACGTCAACGCCGTACAGTAAGACGAGCGCGTCTGCGATAAGCCGCCGGTGACAGCGCCACCACAGAGTCTCGGAGCACATAATCGCCGTCGCGTGCTGGGCGCCTTCCTTTAATAGAGCATCGAGCGCGAGTGAGAAAGCCGGGGTCTGCATGTAGTCAGCGTAGCCCCGGAAGGAGGGATGGCGCAGGCCGACGTTCGGCGAGTCCGGCCGGCTCCGCCGAAATCCGCCCAGCGCCCCGCACCATTGGTAGCTCGCTCCCGCGAGGTCCGGCACCCACTGCGCCATCTCGTCGGCCCAGACGTGCGGATGCGCGCGACTCTTTGGAACGCTGCGAACGTCAACGACGGCTCGCACGGCCGCGCCACGGAGGAGCGCGGCGATATCCACCGCGCCGGCCGTGCCGTGGCCAAAGGTCTGCACAACCAAGGTGCTCGGCCTTGGCCCAACGGAAGGAGGACGCGTGTCCGTCACCTTCGATCCATTCGCCCTCGAGCGGTATTTCGCTCGATACGAGTTCCGCACGCGCTATTTGCTCTGTTCGAGCGATGCGCAGACGCTGCCGGTTCGCGACTTGCTCGCGCTCGAGCCAGGCTCGATGCAGCGGCTCGGCGATCTGAGCCTTGGCTACACCGAATCGCGCGGCGGCCCGGCGCTGCGGCAAAGCATCGCGTCGCTCTACGAGCATGGCGATGCGGAGTCGATTCTCGTGCACGCCGGTTCCGAAGAGGCGATCTTCGCGTTCGCAAACGTCGTACTGGCGCGCGGCGATCAATTCATCGCTCAATTCCCATGCTATCAGTCGCACTATTCGGTCGCGCAGGCGATCGGCGCCGAGCTTTTGCGCTGGCACTCCGACTTGGCGCGCGAAGGTATGCCCGACCTTGAGGAGCTCGAACGGCTGGTAACGCCGGCGACTCGCGCGATCGTGCTGACGACGCCGAACAATCCGACCGGCTATCCATTCGATCGGAGCGAGATGGACGCCGCCGTGAAGATAGCCCGCAAGTACGGGCTCTGGCTCTTTGGCGATGAGGTCTACCGCGGTCTCGAACGCGAAGCCGAGCGAATTCCGGCGGTTTGCGATCTCTACGAGCGCGGCGTTTCGCTCGGCGGCCTTTCGAAGGCGTACGGTCTCGCGGGGCTGCGCATCGGCTGGATCGCAACCAGCGACGCGACGCTCTACGAGAAGATGGCGGCCTTCAAAGATTACCTCTCGATCTGCAACAGCGCTCCGAGCGAGTTTCTCGCCGAGCTCGCGCTTGCCAATGGGGAATACCTGCTGGAGCGCGTGCGGAAGATCGTCGCGCGCAACTTGGACTCGCTCGATGATTTCTTCGCGCGGTACGCGGGTCTCTTCGATTGGACGCGACCGCGCGCAGGGACGACCGCTTTTCCGCGGTATTTGGGCGGCAGCAGTGAAGCCTTCTGTCTCCGCGCGGTCGAGCAGGCCGGCGTGCTGCTCTTGCCGAGCACGATCTACGACGCCGGCGACGAGCACGTTCGCTTCGGCTACGGTCGCGCGAACCTGCCCGAAGCGCTCACAGCACTCGAAAAGTTCGTCGATTCAGCAGTGTCACCCTGAGCGGAGTCGAAGGGCGACACTGCGTAAAATACCAGTATGAAAATACTTATCGTAGGTGCGAGCGGCACGATCGGCAAGGCGGTTGTGGGCGAGCTTTCGCAGCGTCACGAGATCGTAACGGCGGGGCGCTCGAGCGGTGACGTTCGCGTCAACATCGCGGATCCCGCGAGCGTGCGCGAGCTCTACAGTCGCGTCGGCAAGATCGACGCGGTAGCGTGCGCGGCGGGTAACGTACATTTCGGCCCGCTCGAAACGATGACCGCGGAGCAGTTTGACGTCGGCTTGCGCGACAAGTTGATGGGTCAGGTCAATCTCGTTCTCGTCGGTCGTGAGTTCGTCGAGCCGGGCGGCTCGTTCACCCTGATCGCCGGAATTCTGTCGCAAGAGCCCATCCGTTACGGGGCCTCGGCGGCGATGGTCAATGGCGCGATCGAGAGCTTCGTCCGCTCCGCCGCAATCGAGCTCTCGAACCGCCGGATCAACGCGATCAGTCCGACGGTGCTCGAGGAATCAATGGAAGCGTTTGGACCGTACTTCCGCGGCTTCGAACCGATCCCGGCGCGTCGTGTCGCGCTCGCCTATTCGAAGAGCATCGAGGGATCGCACTCCGGTCAGGTCTATCGGGTGCCGTAAGCGATGAGTCGAGGAGCGTGGTGGGCGGCCGGCATCGTCGCCGCGGTCGTCGCGGTCGCTCATTTCGCCGTCGCCGCGCAGTACGACGCGTTCCGCAACGAGCTTTACTTCATCGTTACCGGACGTCACCCGGCCTTCGGGTACGTCGATCAGCCGCCGCTCGTGCCGCTGCTTGCGGCGTTGACGCAACTCGCCGGCATAAATATCTGGTTGCTGCGGCTTCCGGCCGTCCTTGCCGCGATCGCTCTCGTACCGCTGACCGTGCTCTTCGCGCAGTTGCTGGGTGCGACCACGCGCGGAGCCTGGCTTGCCGCGGTTGCCGCCGCGAGCGCGACGCTCGTGACCGCGATGACGGCGACGCTAGCAACGTCAACGTTCGAGCCGATCGCGTTCACCGCGCTTGCCTACTTGGTCACGTACGCCTTCGTGCGCGACGAGCCGCGCGCGTTTTGGTGGGCGGGCGCGCTGGCCGGCGTCACGTTTGAAGCAAGGTACGGCGTACTGTTTTGGGCGATCGGTCTTGGGATCGGCGTCGCATTAACCGGGCCGCGTGCGGTATTTGCGTCGCGAGACCTTTGGACCGGCGTGCTGATTGCGGCCGTTCTGGCTTTACCGAACGTTCTCTGGCAGGCCGCCAACGGTTTCCCGTTCCTCGAGCTGGTGCACAACGACAATCCGGGCAACTTTACCGGCTCGCCCGTCGGCTTCACGCTCAATCAAATTCTCTCCGTGAACTTCTTGCTCGCTCCCCTTTGGCTGGCCGGAATCATCGTGCCGTTTTTTTCGGCCCGACTCGCGCGCTTCAGGTTTCTCTCGATCGGCTTCGTCGTAACCGCAGTCTTTATTCTGATCACGCACGGTAAGATGTACTATCAGGCCGGAGCCTACCCAACGATGTTCGCGCTCGGCGCCGCAGCTTGCACGACGCTGCCTCGGCTTCTCGTCGCGTTCTGGGCCGTGCTGGCTGCCGCGAACGGCGCGCTCTCGCTCCCGCTCGTGCTGCCGGTACTTGCGCCCGATCGTTTGCAGCAGATGATCGATCGCATGTCCCCCCGCCCGCAGCCGATCGAAGCCGCGGGCATCGGCGCGCCACTCATGCAGATGCTCTCCGACGAGTTCGGTTGGCGCGAGCTCGCACGCGATGTCGAAACGGCGTACGCCGCGTTACCGCCGGCCGATCGTGCGAGAGCCGCGATCTTTGCGTCGAACTACGGCGAGGCCGCAGCAATCGACGTTTACGGCACCGGTCTTCCGCCCGCACTCAGCGGCAACAACCAATACTATCTGTGGGGACCGCGCGGTAACGACGGCTCGGTCGTGCTCGCCGTCAACGTCAACCCGGCAAAGTGGGCGACGTTCTGCGACTCGGCGCAAGTCATCGCGCACTTCGGAACCTCGCCGTACGCAATGCCGTACGAGCGCAATCGCCCGATCGTGCTCTGTCGCGGTATGCACCCGCCGCTGCCGCAGCTCTGGCCGGCCTTCAAACATTACGGCATCGAGAATTTGGGCAGCGGCACTCGGTAGCGGTGGCTGCTACGAGGGCAGCGCGACGACTCCGATCGTGTTTCCTTGCGGATCCTTGAAGAGCCCGATGACCGGCCCGTTGGGAACTTGATCGGGCCCCAACATCCGCATTCCGCCGAGCCTTTCGACCTTCTCGAGCGCGGCGCCAACATCGTCAACGCCAATATAGAAGGTCACGTGACCGGCATAACCCGGCGGCAGCGCACCGAACCCGCCGTTGATACCGGCTTTCGGCGGCTGCTCGCCGTCGGGCATGACCAGGTAGTAGTTCGGAACGCCGGTTCCGCCCGCGACCGGCTGCTCGGGAATGGTCCAGTCGAACGCCTTGCGGTAAAAGGCGCCCAAGGCAGCCGGGTCTTTGCCGATGATCTCAAAGTGAACGACCGGATGTGGCATATCGTCCTTTCCTACTTCGACGCTATCGCGGGCTGGATTGGCTTCGCACTAAAGATAATAATGAATTGACCATTTACCGGGTCTTGGTGGTGGACGCCGTCGGGGTACCCACTAAACACCATGAACGGTTGCGACGCCGCGGTGTTTGGGGGTGTATTAATGGAGAAACAGCCTTCGGCGGAACTGCAGTCTAGTAAGTCAGTCTGCTGAGGTGATGCTACATATTCCAAGGCTACGTAGCACGACCCCTTAGTCACACACTCAGGATTTTTTCCGCTTTTCCAGGCGCCACCGGGAACAACCGAAACCGGTATAGATGTCGCCGGAACTGGCGGAACATATGAAGTCATGCGAAAGTGAACGGGGTTACCGTCCGCACAACTGGCGAAGGCCTTCACCCCGGCTGCCACAAGAAGAACCACAAGGCCGCCAATGACGAAACGGTGCGCGGTGATGCTGTTCATATACTGACCTCCGCAAAAGCGAATTTAGCTGAAAAACTATAAGCCCATTCGCTACCGAGCCGTCGTTGACCCGTCCAGCGGTTCTCTCGCATCTTTTTACCTTAGCTGCGCTTATTCGACGCCTCCATTTTCGGAGCAGTGGCTCAATTTGCGTCCCAAGTTTCAGCGTCGACCGGGTATCCCAGCATGTTACGTGCGAACCCGGTCACGCGTCGGTTGGTGACGTCGAAGTAGCGCAGGTAATCCAGCGGTATCACCGGCAGCTCGCGATAGACGATCTGTTGCATCGTGATAAAATCCGCGGCGCGCTGCCGGTCGTCCGGAGTGACGGCTTGATCGGCGAACGCGGCGTCGAATCGGCGATTGCAAAAATGCATGATGTTATTACCGTTCGGGCCGATCTGGCTGCATGCGAAGGTGACGCTCTGCTCCGGATCGGCACCACCGATCCATCCTTGCGCGGCGAGATTGAAGCGACCGGTTCGAAGCGGGCCGCCGGGCCCATTGAAACCGCTCGCAGGAAAGGTCTTGATGGCCGCTCGGATTCCGATCGCGGTCAGTTCCTGCTGCACGATCGTCGGCGTTCCACCCTGCAATCCCGCTTGCGCAACGATCAGCACTTCGAGGGGCCGGCCGCGTTTTACGCGGGTTCCGCTGCTTTCTTTCCACCCGGCCGCATCAAGCTCGGACGCAGCATCGCGTTGATTTTGCGCGATCTCCGGTAGGGCCGCATCGTGCCACTCGAGCACCGGCGGCAAGAATGCCGCGCCGCGGGGCTGGAGGTTATGGAAAGTTCGCTCGATCAGCGGGACGTCGAGCGCGTCGGCAACTGCGCGGCGAACCCGAACGTCGTCGGTCGGCGGCTCCGTTGTCTGCATGGACAGATAATTCATTCCGTTGATGGGAGTCGGAACGACTCGCAGGTCTGCAACGGAGCCGACTTGCGGAACCTCGAGCGCCGTAATACGCGCGAGATCGGCCTCGCCCGTGCGGACCGCAAGCACGACGGCGTTGAGGTCGGGTATCATCCTCAGCTCGATCCGCGCCAACTTGGGCCGCGGCGAAAAATATGGGTTCGGCTCGAGCACGATCCGATCGCCGCGCCTCCACTCCGTCACGCGAAACGGTCCGGTTCCAAAGGCGTGTTCTTCCCAGGGAGCACGCTGCAACAACGTGCCAGTGAATGCGTGCGCCGGGAGAATTCCGAAGGCATAGTCGGATTGGGCGAATAACTCGCGAACTGCGGCGTTCCACGGTGAGCGCAAACGTATCACTACGGTGCGAGCGTCGGGGGTGGTCAAAGAAACGATGCGCCCATATGCGTCCTGACCCAACACGGGATTGCGCGGATCCATGATTGCCCGATAGGTGAAGGCTACGTCGCTCGAGGTCAGTTTTTTCCCGTCAGCGAACGGCACATCCGGTCGCAAGTGATAGACGATCGTCCGGCCGTCCGGAGAGATGTCGCCGTTTGCGCGCGAGGGGACCCGCGTCACTAAGACGGGTACCAACTGATTGTCGCGCGACAATCCCACCAGCGTTTGAACGAAGAGCAGGTCGAATCCAATCGTGTCCTGATCGTGCGCCAGCAGCGGGTTCAACGACGATGGTTCCGACCAGTCGGCGATACGCAGCTCGTGCGCTGCGGCGCGGCGCGCACTCCCGGCATGCGAACACGCCGGCACCGCGATCGCCAAAACCAAGCTTAAGAAGCGCGCGGTTCGAAGGTTCACGGCCCCGCTTGCGCGCACGCGCGCAAGGCCCGCACTGCAGCCAGAGCGTCGTCTACGCTCATACGCGCGCCCTCTTCGCGTAAGGCGAGGCGTTGCGCCTCGGCGGTCGCCGCATTCACCGATTTTGAGGCAATCTCGTACGCGATGCTGTCGCGAAGTTCGCGCCCGCTTTCGTCGAAAAGGCGATCGGTGAGTCCAAGTAGTCGCGCGGCGAGATCGATCTCGCCATCGAGCGCTTCAACGGCCGCGATTCCGTGGAGGGCTCGCGCCACGTAATCCTTTAGCCGCAGCTCGGTCGCGGCATCGAGCGTTTTCAAAAACTCCTCGAGCGCTTCTCGCAACCGCTCTTCCTTTAACGCGACGGTGGCCAAACCGTGCCGCGCGTAGCAAACACCATAACGATCCTGGTCGCGGCTCTTATCGGCAAACGCACGCTCAAAGAGTCCCCGCGACTGCTGCAGATCGTTTAAACCAAGCTGCACCCATCCCATCTGCATCGTAAACTCGCCGAGAATTCGTTCTTCGTTCAAACGGGTCGCCCGGCGAATCGCGTCGTCGAGAAGATTGAAAGCATCGCGAAAATCGCCGCGTTGGCGGGCCAGCATGCCGAGATTACCTATGCAGAGCATCTCGAACTGCGCATCACCCTGATGGCTGAACGCGCCGAGGGATTCGCGATAGAGCGTCTCGGCGGCGTTCAGCTGGCCCTGACAGTGGCGCGCTACGGCAGTGTGAAAGAGCGCCGTGGCGATGCCGGTACTGTCGCCTGCGGTGCGATAGAGCTTAAGCGCCTCGTCCGACAGGCGAAGCGATTCGGTGAGCTCGTCCTGGAGCGTGGCAAAGCTCGCGGCGAGACAAAGGACCGCCGCACGATCTGCGGCGTCACCCGAGCCCGCATCGAGCGCTCTGGACATCCAGTACCGAGCCTCAGTAACGTTGCCACGAATGCGCCAGTAAGGCGCGAGCTTCACGATCAGCCGCATCGCGCCGGAGGCGTCGTGCACGAGCATCCACTCGAGTGCGGCTCGGACGTTGGGAGCGTCGCTATCGAGCACCGCGTACGACGAGGCCTTACCCTCGGCAGACCGCGTTGCCGTTGCAGAGACGAGGTCGGCGTAATAGAGCGCGTGATTGCGCTCGGCCCCTTCAGCTGCACCGCTCGCGCGGAGCTGCTCGCCGGCATACTCGCGCACGATTCCGAGCAGCCAGTAGCGTTCCTCGGCTCCGGAATCGTCGACCGATATCAGCGACTTGTCGACGAGTGAATCGACGACATCATCGAGATTCGCGATTGAAGGTGCGACTGCGGCCATTGCGCCTACGGCACAGCCGCCGTGAAAGACCGACAACTCGGCTAAGAGCGACTGCTCTTCGGGCTCGAGCAGCCGGTAGCTCCATTCGATAGTCTCTCGAAGCGCGCGGTGGTGCGAACTCTCGGTCAGATCTCTACTCGTCAGATTCAAGCCGGAACCTAGCCTGCGCGCGAGTTGTTTGAGCGGCATTGAGGCGAGGCGCGCGCAGGCAAGCTCGATTGCCAGCGGGACGCCTTCGAGCCGCTCGCACAAGGAGATGACCTCGGCGCGCTCCTCCTCGCCGAAAACCATCGCAGGCGCAGCCCGGCGGGCTCGTTCCAGGAAGAGGCGCGTCGGCTCCACGAGCGGCCCGAGCCTATATATCTGCTCGCCCGCAAGGTGCAGCGGTTCGCGGCTAGTCGCGAGCACCGTCACCGCAGGACACCGGCCGAGTAGCGCTTTGACGAAGCGTGCCGCCCCCGCCAGCAGATGTTCCGCGTTGTCGATGACGAGCAGAAGCGTCTTCTCGCCCAAATGTGAGAGCAGCGTCGTTTCGATTGCTTCATTTGGCAGTTCTCGAACGCCGAATGCCGCGGCAACGGTCTGAGGAATCAAGTCGGGGTTACGAATCGCGGTAAGGTCAACGAACCACACGCCGTCGGGATAGCGATCGGCGAGATCCGCGGCGAGCTGAAGGGTGAGCCGCGTTTTCCCGATCCCTCCCGGCCCGGCGATCGTCAGCAATCTGGTCTGCGCGATCAACTCGCCGGCGCGCTCGAGCTCCGCGTCGCGTCCGACGAAGCTCGACAGTTGCGAAGGCAAGTTGTTCGGTCGAGAATCGAGCGACGCGAGCAGCGGAAAAGTCGAGCGCAAACCGGGCGCGACTACCTGAAAGGCCGTCTCGAGCTGGCTAAGATCCTTGAGCCGAGCGGATCCCAGATCGCGCAGCGTCACCTCAGGCGGCAATGAGTCGCGTAAGAGCGCCGCAGCGGCGGCCGATAAAAGAATTTGCTCGCCGTGCGCAATCGACGTCAAGCGAGCGACACGATTGACCGTGGTGCCGAAATAGTCGCCGTCTCGCCGCGTGCACTCGCCGCTGTGAATTCCCATTCGAATGCGAAGCTCCCCAACTTCCTCAGGCCACGAGTGCGCGCGAAGGGCTCGTTGCGCCTCGATCGCCGCGGCCAAAGCTTCACCGGGATGTTCGAAGGCAGAACAAAATCCGTCGCCGGCCGTTTTGAATACGACGCCGGCGTGGCGCTCGATGCTCTCTCGAAGGATCCGGTCGTGTTCCGGCAGCGCGACGTGCATCGGTTCCGGGCAGCGCTCCCAGAGTTTCGTGCTGCCCTCGATGTCGCTGAAAAGAAACGTTACGACGCCCTTTGGAAGCGCTTCAGCCACGGCTGCCTTTCTTCGCGCACGACGGGGTGGGCAACTCCTACATCCGCCAGCGTCTCGAGGAAGTTAGTCGCTCGGGCTGGTCGCGACGCCGAGCACGCCGCCGGTTATGCCGTTGACGATCGTGCGCGCCGGCTTCGTCGCGCCGGGTGGGAAGACCACGACGTTGCCGTGAGCGGGGTTCACGTATTCGTTGCCGACGAAGAGCGAGCCGTCGCGGCCATACGCGAGCGCGGTCGGCGCACTGAGACCCGTAGTCAATGCCATGCTCTCGTCTTTATAGGGCGGCGGATAGAAGCGCACCGCGTTGAGGTTCGCATCGGCAACGACGATGTCGTTGTCGGCGTCGAGCTTGAGATCTTCGAGGAAGGCGCCGGAATCGAGATCGTTGAGCGGCAGCACGCTGCTTTGGCTTGAGCCGGCCGGAAACTCGACGACCGACGACTGATCGCCAAAAATCACGGCGACGAATAGATTACCGTTGCCGTCTGTCGCAAGACCGTGCGGCACGTAGACGTTCTCCGTCAGAAATGTTGACGGTTTCATCTTCCGCCGTGGAAAGACCGCGACGCCGCCCTCGATGTAATGTTTGATGCCCGCGACCGAGAAGATACATCGTTCCCCCAGAGTCCACGGTTCCCCCGAACGGGAGATCGATGCCGTTCCTATAGGTGCGCTTCGGTTTCGTGCTGCCGGGAGCGTACTCCACGACCGAGCTGGTGTACGTCATGTCGTTGCCGACGTACACGTTTCCCTTGGCGTCCACCCAGATCGCACCCGGATTATAGAGCCCTTGCGTGATCTTGCCGATCGGTTGCGCGTTCTTTCCGTACGCGTCGTAGAGCGCGACATAGCTGCCGTACGTGCCGACGTTGACGAGCACGTAGAGAATCTGTTTGGCGTGCCTGGCGGCCGGGACAACGTCGCGTGAGGTCGCGGGAAGCGCCGGCTGCAGCGACGTTGGAGTTCCGGAACAACCGCTCGATGCGAGCGCAGCTCCCAACGCGAGGCCGACGAGCAAACGATGTCGCGGCGCGTTCATTGGTAACCCTCCTTTTTCAGCACGGGGCTCGTTCGGCGGCCTTTGCAATCTACCCGCCCGCCGCGCGGGGCGCATACTTCAACGACGTTGCGGTATTGAAGAGCACGATCGGAGCGGGAAGCTCGACGCCGCTCGTTAGCAAGCTGCGCAGCGCGGCGAGCGTCGCGCCGCCTTCCTCGGTCGCGTCGATGCCTTCCTGGCGATGGAGGTCGTGCATCGCGTCTGCGGCCGCTTCATCGGAGACCGCGAGTGCGTATCCGTGCGATTCGCGCAAGGCGCGCAGCGTCAGACGATCGCCGATTCCGCCCGGGACGCGAAGCCCCCACATCTTCGTTGTGCCGCCTTCAACGCGCGCGGCCGTCTCTTCACCGCGCGCGAACGCGCGAACGATCGGCGCGCAACCGTCGGCCTGAACCGCGACCATCACGGGACGCCGCCGATCGATCCAGCCGAGGTGCTCGAGCTCCTCGAAGGCCTTCCACATCGCGACCAGCCCGGTGCCGCCGCCGGTTGGATAGACGATTGTGCCGGGCACGGAACCGAGCCGTTCGACCAGCTCGTATCCCATCGTCTTCTTTCCCTCGACGCGGTACGGTTCGCGGAAGGTCGCGACGTTGAACGCGCCCTGCTCTCGCGCGTACTCCGCCGCGATACGGCCGGCATCGTCGATCAGACCATCCACGAGAACGACCTCGGCCTCGTACGATCGCATCTCGTCAATCAGCAGCGCCGGCGTATCGCGCGGAACGTAGACGCGCACCGGTAACCCGGCACGCGCACCGTAGGCCGCCAGCGCGCCGCCGGCGTTGCCGGCGCTTGGCGCGACCAGCGATTGCGCTCCCAGACGCTTGGCAACCGTTACCGCCGCCGACATGCCGCGCGCCTTGAACGAGCCGGTCGGATTTGCCGACTCGTCTTTGACATAGAGATCGTCGAGCCCCAGCGCGCGCTGCAAATGCTCCACTCGAATCAGCGGCGTCGCGCCTTCTCCCAGCGAAATCGGTTCCTCGTCCGGTGCGACCGGCAGCATCTCGCGGTAACGCCACATGGTCCACGGCCGCGCCGCAACTATTGCCCGTGATAGCTCGCTGACGGAATAACGCACGAGTAGCGGCGCCGCGTCATGTGGACAGGTCGTTGCCAACGCGTCTGGTGAGCTGCGATGCTCCGCATCGCGCGAGCATTCCAAGTATGCCGGTAGCATTAGCCCACGAATTCCTCGGAAGGCCGCCGGCTTCCGACGAGAATCAGCACGACCGCGGCGAGGACGGCCGCACCGCCGGCCAGGATATTCCAGGTAACAGGTTCACGCAAGATGAGCGCGCCGAGAATCACCGCAACGACCGGGTTCACGTACCCGACGGTCGCGGTGGTTGCGGTTGGGAGCGTCCGCAAAACGTAGGCGTAAGCGCTGTAACCGAGCATCGCGCCGGCAGTGATAAGCCAAATCATTCCCCAAATAGACTCGGCCGAAATCGCCGCAATCCTGAAGTGCGAAACTTCGCCGGTGAGCAGGGCGACGACGATGCAGAGGATGCCGCCGGCGGTCATCTCAAACGACGCGGTCATCGGTCCGTGATCCTTGCCTTGGGCGTAAATCGTACCCGCCGCCCAAGAGATGGACGCGAGCATTATGATGCCGGCGAAAAGGAGGTCGGCATGTCCGGCGCCGCGCCCGACGAGCGTCGCGATCCCCGCGCTTCCGAGAACGAGGCCCCCGACCGCGGCGAGCGGCGGCGCGGTGCGCGTGCGCAACGCATCAATGAGCAGCATCCAAATCGGCGTCGTCGCGAGCAAGAGCGCCGAGGTTCCCGCTTCAACGCGCGTCTCGGCAACGCACAGAAGACCGTTGCCGACGACCAAGAGCAAGAACGCCGTTATTACGATCTGCCCGACTGCCTTACGGTCGGGGAGCGGGGGCTTCTCTTTCGACGCGAACCATTGCCAAGCAAAGAGCAATCCGCCGGCAGTCAGATAGCGAACTCCCGTCATAAGGTAGGGTGGAATGGTGGTGACCGCGACGCGGATGCCCAGATACGTCGAGCCCCAAACGATGTACACGACGACCAGCGCGATCCACGGAAGCCAGCGGCTCCAACGCGTCAAACCGGCCGCTCGCCGAGGATCGTCGCTCGGCGCATGCGCCGGTGCGCCGGAAAGTAATCCGCGAGCGCGCAGTGTTGCGTCCAGCGGTTATCCCAAAGGGCAACCGTTCCCGCCGCCCAGCGCCAGCGAACCTGGAACTCCGGTTGCGCCATATGCTCGAAGAGAAGCCGCAACAGCGCCTCGCTCTCGCGCGGCGCAACGCCTTCGATGTGCGACGTAAAATCTTGATTCACGAAGAGTGCTTTACGCCCGGTTGCAGGGTTCGTTCGCGCAACCGGATGCGAAACGGGCGGGTGCGCCGCGTAGATCTCGTCGCGGCGGTCCTCCATTCCTAGCGCTGCAAAACGCTCGGGCGTGAAGTTCTTCGCAAACGAGTGGACGGCGCGCAGACTCGAGACGAGCTGTTTGAGCGGCTCCGAGAGACCTTCGTATGCGAGATACATGTTCGCCCAGAGCGTATCGCCTCCGAGCTGCGGAACCTCTTCGGCATAGAGCACCGCAGCCTGCGGCGGAGTTGCGAGGTAAGTGACGTCGTTGTGCCAGCGGTCGCTATTCGCGCGATGGTTCGCGTCGTGCTCCAAGATCATAATCTCGGGCGCTAGTTCGTGCCCCGGATAGAACGGGTGAAGGTAGAGGCGGCCGAAGCGCGCCGCAAAATCACGCTGCTGCACCGGCGTCAGCAATTGCTTCGGAAAGAACAGCACGAGATGCTCGTCGAGCGCGTTGCGAATCGCCGCGAGATCGTCGTCCTCGAGCGGCCGGCTAAGATCAACCCGCTCGACGATCGCGCCGATCGCAGGCGTCAGGGGTTCGGTTCGTAGCTGCACGAGAGGCATTGCGCTCTTTGCGATTCGTCGCGCCCGCGGTGGGTCCGCCCAGGCGCTCGGCGAAAAACCAAGGCGATGAGCACGCTTTTAGGACGTTTGCTTTTGGTGGCGACCGGCGCGGCAGCGGCTGCGGTCGGGACCGCCCCTTCCGTATTGCCGAACGGATGGGCGCTGCGCGCTACCTCCGACCCGGTCGTGCAAACCGGCACGATGCCGCAGGGCGCCGCGATTTCTTCCGACGGCTCGACGCTGGCCGTCCTCGAATCGGGGTTCAATCCTCCGGCGCTTGCGCTCTACGCGACACCGTCAATGCGCTTGTTGAAAAGAATCTCGTTGACCGGGGCTCTTGGAAAGCCGGTTTGGACCGATCGCGGCATCCTCGTCGCGGGCGCTAATGCCGACGCCCTGTTCGTCGCCGACCCGAAGAGCGGTCAGGTCAGAAAGATCGCGCTGCCCAAAAACAGCTATCCGATCGCGGTTGCGGCTCGAAGCGGAACCGTTGCGGCGGCAACCGACGGCGATGGGGCGGTCCGCATCGGCAAGCTCGATGCGCTGCGCGAAGCGCGCGCCGTTCACGTTGGAACTCAGCTCGGCAATCTCGCGTTTTCAAACGACGGCACGAAGCTCTTCGTGACGGTGCGCTCGTCGAATTACATCGCCGAAGTGGACGCGCGTACTAAGACCGTGCGCCGCATTTCCACCGATCTTCATCCCAGTGACGTACTCGTGGTCGGAAAGAGACTCTACGTCGCGCAATCCGACGCCGATACGGTCGGCGAGTACGACGTCGAAAGCGGAAAGCGGCTCGCCGATACGTTCGTGGGCACGATGCCGCAGACCATCGGTTCTTCACCCAATGCGCTCGCCGCGCAGGGCGGCTCGGTCTTCGTCAGCCTCGGTGCGGCCAACGAGGTCGCGGTGCTGCGTGACGGTCGCGTGAGCGCTCGACTACCAGCAGGTTGGTACCCGACCGATGCGATTCCGTACGGTAACCGGCTCTACGTTATCAATGGTAAAGGAGAAGGAACCAAACCGAATCCGGATTTCGACGTGATGAGCCGCGGCTACCACGACTACATCGCCGCAATTCAGTTCGGCTCGATACGCGAACTGACGCTCGACGGTGCCGCATCGTCCCCCAATCCCCAAGGCGCGACAAACGCCGGCGCCGCGCCTTCGCAAACGGTCGTTCGCCAAAACGGCCCGATTCGGCACGTTTTCTTCATTCTCAAAGAGAACCGCACGTACGATCAGATTCTCGGCGATATGTCCGAGGGAAACGGCGACGCAAAGCTGGTGTATTTCGGTGCCCGCGTGACTCCGAATCAACATGCGCTAGCGCAGCACTTCGGTCTCTTCGACGATTTCTACGCGAGCGGTGAGGTCAGCGACGCGGGCCATAACTGGGCCGACGGAGCCTTCGTCAACGATTATGCCGAGCGCATGTGGCCCCCGGCCTACGGCAACCGAAACGATAACGATCAAGTGCTGACGGGGATCGGAGCTTCGGTTCCAGCCCACGGATACATGTGGGACGCTGCGCGCCGAGCGGGCGTGACGTTTCGCGACTACGGCGAGATGGCGCTAATGCCGGCCATTGACGGCCACCCAGCTTCGACGGCTCCCAGCATAGGCAATCGATACGATCCGCATTACGTCGGTTGGAATCTCGATTACAGCGATATTAACCGGTACAAAGAATGGAAGCACGAGTTCGACCGGTTCCTTGCGACCAATTCGGTTCCGCAGCTCGAGTATATGTGGCTTCCGAACGATCACACGGCCGGAACGCGCGCCGGAACGCTCACGCCGGCGGCGTACATCGCCTCAAACGATTACGCGGTCGGGCTGATCGTCGCCGCGATCTCGCACTCGAAGATCTGGCCCTCGTCGGCGATCTTCATTACCGAGGACGACGCGCAGGACGGAGCCGATCACGTCAGCGATCAGCGCACCACGCTCTACGTCGCGTCCCCGTATGCAAAGGGCGGCCTCGTGCACGAGCATTACTCGACTGTGAGCGTGCTGCGCACCATAGAGGTGCTTTTAGGGATGCAGCCGCTCTCGAACTACGACGCGACCGCGTTGCCGCTCTACGCCGCCTTTCGCGCAACTCCGAATCTCGCGCCGTTCGTTGCGATTTCGCCGAAGGTCAGTCTCACCACGCGAAACTCAAAGGTTGCCTACCATGCAGCGATCGCCGAGCGGCTCGATTTCAGCCGGCCCGATGCCGTCCCGCCCGGCATTCTGACCGACATGCTGCAACACGCTCGCTACAGCACCTCGGTCACGCGGTGAACGAGGCGATCTCGTTGGCGTCGCGCAGACACGTCCACCACAAAGAACCGTCGTAGACTAACGACCGCGCTTCGTCCGGCAGCGACCGGATAGCTTGGAACGCAGGCGCGCTCTGCGAAATATCGAGCGTGCCGAAGCTCAAGTGCTCGAGCTCGTCATCGCCTGAGATCATGTAGAAGCGTCCTTGCGGTCCGAAACCAAGACCGCCGCAGCGGGTTGGCAGCGCGATCTCGCGTTCGACTGAGGCATCGGGCTTCAGCACGAGAATGCGCCGGAACGTCATCTGACCGAGATAGATCCGGTCTCCCGCAGCAGCCATAAAGGATCCGGTGAGGTCGGGGCACGGCGTCTTGCTGCCGAGATCGAATCCGCTGTCCGGCAAGAGACGATAAAGGTAGCGATCGTCCTCTTCGCCATGCGCCACCACGACGCGCAGTTCGTTGCCGAATGCGCTCAGCCCGTACGGTTTGCCGGGCGCCTCGAATTCATGGCGCACGCTCCACGAGTTCGGATCGATCGCATAGACGCGGTCGGTATCCCACGAGGCCATCCAGAGAAGGCCTCCGAGATAGGCCAGCGGATGGGGACGACTTGCCGGCGACGGCCGGCGGTTGAGTTCTTGTGTGGTTTGCATATGGGCAAAAAGGCGGTCGTGTCGACGAAGGTTGCGCCGGGCGACCGCATGACCGCAATCGATCGAAGAGTTCGACCGTTAGTAAACCGCGTTTTCGCTGTCGACCGCGCCGGCCGGTAATTGCCACCCATAGCCGCTACCCAGCGTCGCGACGAGTGAGCCGCTCGGATAGTCGACGACGTACACGTCGTAAAGATCCGCCACAAAGGCGAGCTTGTTACTCCTATTGAGCGTAACGTGGAATGGGAGCATATAGCCGGAGCCGAGCTGTCTCGTGATCTTCGAGTACGGCGGGGCGATCACGTCAACGGCGGGTGCGTCCTCGTCACACACGATGAGCTTGCCCTTTGCATCGAGAACCATGCCGCCCGCGAAGTTGAGCGGCACATGAATCCCCGTCTGTTGGCAGCCTGCCAGGCCGCCTTTGTACTCGACGATCAGGCCAGGGCCTGATGGCATCAGGTTGTAGTCGACAAACACGTCGTTGTTCCCGTCGACGGCGACACCCTCGGCGCCGCCGGCAAGCGGACACGAATTAATGACGGTGTCGTTTTTCTGGGAATACTCGTTGACGAGGTGGCCGTCGTAATCGGCCTCGTAAACGTTGCCGCGTGCGTTAACGCTTACGTTGACTGGGTCGGTCATGCCGGCGCTGTAGGTGAACGTGGGCGACTTGGCGCCGGGCTTGTATTCCTGGACGTCGACGCGGTCGTAGTCAGCGACGTAAAGGTTGCCAGACGTATCGACGAAGTCGCCGTCTGGGGATACCAAGCCCTTGGAGATGGTGCCGACGTTCTTGTAGGTTGTGTTCTTTAGGATGACGAGTTTCTCTGGGAAGTAGCCGGCAACGTACAGATCTTTCAAACCAGTCTTCTTCCCCGCTTCGATCGCGCGCGGTGCGGACTGACCGAACCGCATAAGCGCAAGAGCCCTGGGGGAGCGGCCGCTTCGCGCCAGGCCCGACAGCGTTTGCGGCTGCGTCGAAATCGCGCGAGCGTCCGATGGGATCGGCGGACCTGGCTGCGATCCGCGCGAGCACGCCGCGACGAAGGCGATTGCTGCGGTTGCCGCGATGAATTCCGTAGCTGCTACTGATATACGCATAATCTGTTCCCCTTTCGTTGCTTGACGGATGGCTTAAAAGGCGCCGATGCCGTTGGGCGTGCCCCAACCGGTTGGACCGCCGTAGTCCTTGTACTCGTGCGTTCCGTCGATACAGAGATACGTGGGAGTGCAATAGCCATTGCTGCCTCGCAAGACTGGGTTCAGATCGTTGGGGCTCTCGTGCTTCTTTTCCCAGAACGTCTGGCCGCCGTTTTGCGACGTCGCATTGCCCGCGAGCGCGAAGACCCCGGCAATAAGCGGCGTCGCAACGCTCGTGCCGCCGGCGATGTCCCAGCCCGAATAACCGTACGTATCATAATGCGAAACGCCGGTGAACGAATCGGCGATCGCCGCCACGTCGTTGCCCGTCCGAAACGCGCAGCCTGGGTCGTGCTGCCACGACGGCTTGGGCTGACCGGAGCAGCCACCGCCAGTCCCCCAGGGAGCGAACCCAGAACCGCCCCACACGGTCTCGGTCCAGCCGCGCTTTCCGCCGCCTTGCACGAGATGTGTGCCGCCGACCGATACGACGCTGCCGAAAGCCATCGGGGAATAGCTACCGTAGCCGTAGTCGCCGGCAGCGGCAAGATACGTAACGCCGGGAGTATTGAAATACGGTTCCATTTGACCGCAGCCCAGCATGCAAAACCAGCTGTTGCTGACGATATGCGCACCGAGCGTTACAGCTTCGGCCTCTGCAACGTCTATATCCGCGGCGCCATTGGAGTTCGCCTCGACGAGATAGATAGTGCAGTTTGGGCAGCTGGCCGAGACCATCTCGACGTCGAGGTCGATCTCAAGACCAGCGCTCTTGTCGCCCGGGGGGTAGTTACTCTGCTGCCCCTCTTGATTGTATTTGTAGAAGTTGGCTGGAGGTAAGCCGAAGTACGAACGATAGTACGCAAGGTCTGAAGCGACGTTGGGATTGTCGTTCCACAGAACGATCGCGACAATTTGTCCCGCACCTTTTGTTGAGGACGGAAGATTATATGCCGACTCGAGTTGAGCCGGGGTAAAACCGCCGAGCGGTCCCGAGCCTCCATCGGCTATCGGCCGTCCATTTAAGAGAAGCGCCGCGCACTGCGCGCGTCCTGGTCGCTTATCCCGGCAAACCGGTACGACCTTACCATTTTCCTGCGGCGAAGGGGTCATAAAATCGCCGGCTCCCCGGGGTACGACGCCCTGCACGAAGTTCGATCCAGACTGCGCGCCGCAACCTGCCAGCGCGACGACAGCCGCGCATGCGCTAATGGATGCTGATCTGAGAATCCCGTTCATTCGATGTTCCTTCGTCTATTCACTGTCTAACTTTGATCGAGTCTTGCAAGCGGGTTGCGGCGACGTTATAGTCGCAGACACACAGCGCCGAGCTATCGCGGCTCAGCGAGAAAGCCGTGCGTGCTTCCTGCGCTGTCGACATAGGTACCGACCAAGTCGCCCTTGTCGTTAACGCCGTTGATCGTGGTCTGAACACCGCTATGATCATCTACCGTTTCGTACTTGGGATGCGTCAACGGCTTCGTCAGTACAAAGCCGTGCCATTGGTAAGGTGCTCGCCCGCAGGCGTACGCCCCGACGACTTCATCGTTGTTGTTGATGCCGATCGCGATCGAGGAACAGTACGAATAATCGACCGAGTAAAGCACACCGTCGAGAATAGCCCATCCATTGAAACCGGCAAGTATCGGCGTCCTTGCGCTACCGACCACGTCTCCCGTGTCGTTGAGTCCAACGCCCCAAGCGTATCCTTGCGTGAACGTGTAAATTAGAGTGCGTTTCCGCGTCGCCTGGTTGAGCGCGTAGATCGTGTTGTTGTAATACCCTCCCGGGTTCACGACAGAGTTACCGCCGTTGTTGAGCCCATAGAGTGGATGTTGCCTGTATCGCTTGAAGCGACCGTTCCACTTGATGAACCCCCAGCTTCGGCTCCGGCTGTCGACAAAAGTGCCGACGATGTTGCCCAGACTGTCAATGCCAATAACCTGCGTCTGCGTGGATCTCGGGTAGTTCTCGCTCGTATAGCTCGACCGCGTGTATGGTGGAGCGAGCGTATATCCCTTGGTCGGGTGGCCTGAGCCGCCACCTCCGTAAAACCCGGAAATGACGCCAGCATTATTGATCCCGGTGAGGTCGTTGTAGGTCGGGTCAGCGGGATTGTCGAGGGTACGGAAACGGTATCGCCCCGCCGACGCCCTAGCAAGAGGTATCGTCGCAAATCCCTGTCCTCTAGCCGCCAAGGTCGGCGGCTGCGACCCGACGCAGCCCGCGAGCATCGCAGCAGCAGCACAAGAACCGAGCCGGTAACAGGAGCATCTCATTTTGACGTATCCTCCGTAAAGGCGGCCTTCTTCATGCTTGCTATGTTGAGGCCGAGCGCTAGTTGCCGGAACGGACATTCCGACAGCTTATCCGCACAGTTGCCGACGTGGGGATTCTGAGGATGTGCCCGACGGTGCCACGAAACTGCCAAGCGCGATGGAAGACGCGGGGCTGGAATCCGGCTTGTCGGATTTTGGGGCGCTCCTGCGGCGCTACCGACTCGGCGCGGGACTCTCGCAGGGGGCTCTTGCTGAGCGCGCTCGACTCAGCTTAGATGGGATCAGCGCACTCGAACGCGGCCATCGCCGCAGTCCGCAACGTGAAACGCTCGCGCTCCTTGCAGACGCGCTGGCGCTGAGCGACGAGCAACGCCAGGCGTTCGAGTCGGCCGCCGCACGTCCCGCATCGCCGCGGCGTCGAGGCGAGACCTCGGTCACGGTCCGCCCCTGGCCAAGCGTTGGGACTGCAAGCCTACCGCTTGCGCTGACGCGCTTCGTCGGGCGCAAGATCGAGCTTAACGAGATCGCTGCTCTGGTACGCGAGCATCGGCTGGTCACGCTCACGGGGTCCGGAGGTATCGGCAAGACGCAGACGGCGTTGCAGGTCGCGCATGCGCCGCGCGACGCTGCCGACAGTGTAGCCTGCTTCGTCGAGCTCGCACCAATAGGTGATCCGTCCCTGGTCTTGACCGCAGTTGCTTCGGCGCTTGGCTTGCAAGAAGTGCCGCTTCACCCGTTGGTCCAGACGCTAGTTGCATATCTCAAGAACAAAGCGTTATTGCTGATTCTCGACAACTGCGAGCACGTCATAGCAGAGGTAGCCCGCGTCGCGGCCGCGCTGATGCACAACTGCCCGCACGTTCGGATTCTAGCCACCAGCCGCGCAACGCTTAGAACCGCCGGGGAACGCACGTACCGGCTGCCGTCGCTGACTGCGAATGATGCGATCGCGCTGTTTACCGATCGCGCCCAAGCCGTCGACCCTCACTTCGCGCTCACCGGCAAAAACGCGCCAATTGTTGCCGATCTCTGCCAGCGTTTAGACGGCATTCCGCTGGCGATCGAACTGGCAGCGGCCCGCGTGAACGTGTTGCCACTTAAAGGTATCGTCGGGAAGCTCGAAGACCGTCTTCGAATTCTTACCGGTGGCGAACGCACGGCGCTTCCCAGGCACCAGACCCTGCGTGCAGCGATCGATTGGAGTTATGACTTGCTCTCTCCGCTGGAGCAGCGGGTGCTCGACCGTCTTTCAGTCTTCGCCGGCGGCTGCGAACTTTCAGCCGCAGCGTCGGTCTGCGAAGATGAGGAAACCACGAACGCGGACGTATTCGACGCGCTGTCATCGCTGGTCGACAAGTCATTGCTTATAGCTGACCTCGAAGGCATCGAGCCGCGCTATCGCCTCTTGGAGTCCTTCAGAGCGTACGCGCGTGAGAAGCTGGCGGAACGAGATGAACTGGAAACGGTGGCGCAGCGTCATGCACGCGTCTATCTCGAGATCGCCGATCAGGTCAATGCCGCGAGGGACACCGGGGCTGACTCCGTCTGGCGCGAGCGCGCGCGACGGGAACTGGACAATTGGCGAGCAGCTCTCGAGTGGGCACTCGCTGCTCGCGGCGATGTCGAATTAGGTCAAGGCCTAGCAGGCGAGTTGTGGTTGGTATGGACCGGATACGCACCTGTGGAGGGGCGCCGTTGGCTCACGCTGGCCCTTGACCTTGCTGATAAAGAAACGGGAACCAGAACGCTGGCGAGTATCAATTGTGCAAGCGCAGCCGTCGCCAACGTTTTGGCCGAGGCTGAAATGGAGCGCACGAGTAGCGAGAAGGCTCTCGCGCTGTACCGAGTCGTCGGCGATGCGTTTGGGATCGCTCGGTCCCAGGTTTACTTGGCCAACGCTCTCAAGAACCTCGGACGAAGTAGAGAAGCAGAGCCGATAGTACTTGAAGCCTTAGCACGACTTCGGGAGCTCGGCTCTTGTAATCACCTCGGTTACGCCCTTCGCGTCATGAGTCAGGTCTGCCTCGGTAACGGCGATTTCACCGCCGCCCGCGGGCACCTCGCTGACGCACTCGCGATCTATAAAACCACCGGTGCATATCGCTATGCGGCACAGGCGGTCGCGACCGATTTCGCCGAGGTCGAGCTCAACGCAGGCAATGCCGAGCTCGCCTTTCGGCGCGCGTTGGATGTACTACCAACCCTGCGCGCCTATAAGGACAACACGCTCGTGTATGCTCTTCCCACCGTGTCGGCGTGTTGCATCTCCATGGCTGACTATGATGGGGCGGAGTCCTACGCGCGCGAAGCGGTCATCTTCTCAAGCGAGCTGCATTCAACTACCCACGTCGCGCGCGCGCTGCAGAAGCTCGCAGTGGTCGCGATACTGCGAGCACAACGCGATCCTGAGCGGCGAGCTGAGCCATGCGCGCGCGCCGGTCGCCTCTTCGGCTTCATCGACGCGCATCTCGCCGCCCTTGGATCGCCACGCGATTTTCTCGATCGACAGGAATACGAACGGGCGTCGGTGCTCCTATGCAGCGTGGTGGGTCCCGAACAACTCGCAAGCCTCATGAATGAAGGGGCGGAAATGAGCCAGGAGCAGGCGATTGACGAAGCGCTTGGAGCCGGCATTTGATAAAATGCAGGACCGTCATTTTTGTGTGGCGTGCTTTGTTACCTCCTGCGTGAAGGTGGGGCCGCCGTCGCGTCCGACGGCACGCGGGCCGCAAGAGGTGTCAAATACGGTTGTGCGCGATAGAGCGAGGATGAAGCAATCCTGTTGCATCGCGCTCACAACCCTGCTTTTGATTGCGCCGGTCCAAGCAGGCGCTGCATCTTCGGCGCCGCAGCCGATGAGTGCGTTGCGCTGGCGCAGCATCGGCCCCTACATCGGAGGACGTGTCGTCGCCGTTGCCGGTGTCGAGGGCGAGCCCGACCTATTCTATATGGGCGGTGCTCAAGGCGGCGTGTGGCGTAGCGCCGACTACGGCCAAGACTGGGAGAACATCACCGACGGAAAGATTCCCGGGGTTGCCGAATCGATCGGCGCCATCGCAGTGGCACCCTCGAATCCTGACGTCATTTATGTCGGAACGGGCGAAGCCGATATTCGTCAGGACTTCGACACCGGTGACGGCATCTATAGATCGGCCGATCGCGGAAAGACGTGGTCGTATGCGGGCCTGCGGAATACGCGCACGACGATGAGCATCGTCGTCGATCCGCAGAATCCCAACGTTATTTACGCGGCATCCATGGGGCACGTCTTTGCGCCCAACCCGCAGCGCGGGGTTTTCAAGAGTGAGAACGGCGGTAAGACGTGGCGTAAAGTGCTTTTCGTTGACGACAAAACCGGCGGAGTCGATCTGGCGATCGATGCGCGCGATCCCCGCGTGCTTTACGCGGCAATGTGGCAAGCGCAGCGGTATCCATGGGCATTGATAAGCGGCGGTCCTGGAAGCGGTCTCTACAAGAGCACGGATGCGGGCGCACACTGGATGAAGATTTCAACACATCCTGGATTTGCTACCGGACTGCTCGGAAAAATTGGCGTTTCGGTCTCGGCCCGCGATCCGAGAGTCGTTTACGCGATCGTGCAGGCGAACGACGGCGGCGTCTTCCGCTCCGACGACGGCGGCGCGACCTGGCGACACGTGAACGACGAGATGAAGCTGCGCCAGCGAGCCTTCTACTACACGGCGATCTTTGCCGATCCAGGCAATCCGCGGGAAGCCTACGCGCCGCAGGTCGACGGTCTTTACAAGACGACCGACGGCGGAAAAACGTGGGAGACGATCTCTCCGGGCTGCGACAATCACACCGTTTGGATCAATCCGCGCAACACCAAGATTCTGCTGCAAGGCAGCGACTGCGGCGCCCAGGTATCCGTCGATGGCGGCGATCATTGGAGCACGACGAACAATCAGCCGACGGGACAGTTCTATCACGTTGCGCTCGACGACCAGTTTCCGTTCCACGTGTACGGCGCGCAGCAGGATCAAGGAGCTTTCGAGGGGCCCAGTGCCGCCGTCGGCGGCAACATAGGGCAAGGCGCTTGGTACCCGGTCGCTGCGGGTGAAAGCACGTTCGTAGCTCCGAAGCCCGATCGACCGAATCTTACATTCGGCAGTGGCTATTATAGTGCGTTCGTGTGGATGGATCGCATCACTGGACAAGAGCAGAACGTCAGCCCGTGGCCGCGCTACCTCTCCGGCTTTCCGACGCGGGCGCAACAATACCGCTTCGGCTGGACGCATCCGATTTTTTTCTCGCCGGCCGATTCGCGCGAGCTGCTGCTCGCGTCGCAGGTCATTTTTTCGAGCCAGGATGCCGGAAAGACGTGGAAGATAATCAGCCCCGATCTCACGCGCGACGTTGCGAGCACGGAAGGGTCGAGCGGCGGTCCGATCTCTTACGACATCACCGGCGCCGAAACGTTTCCCGACATCTCATCGCTGGCCGTCTCGCCGCTGGACGCCGATCTGCTGTGGGCGGGATCGGCTGACGGCCTGGTGCACCTGACGACCGATCACGGCGCGCACTGGAAGGGCGTGACGCCGCCGCAGCTTCCGCAGTGGGCGCAAATCAGCTCGATCGAACCGTCCTACATCAACAAAGGCACTGCCTATCTCACTGCCTCGCGGTATATGTGGGACGACTATCATCCGTACGTTTTCGAGACGACGGACTATGGCGAGCACTGGACGACGATCGACAGCGGCCTGCCGGAGGATCAGTACGTCTTCACGGTTCGGCAAGACCCACGCCAGCCGCGTCTGCTTTTCACGACAACGCGCAGCACGGTCTACGTTAGCCTCGACGGCGGTGCTAATTGGCGACCGCTTTCGCTCAACCTTCCCGGCGTTCAAGTACGCGATCTCGCGATCGAGACGCGCGAAGGCGAACTCGTGGCAGCCACGCACGGGCGCGGCTTCTGGATCCTCGACAACCTCGCCCTGCTCGAGCAGCTCGCGGCGCAGACCGCGTACTCACCTTCGCAAACGCAGCTCTTCGCACCAGAGACGGCATGGCTAACAAAAGCGTACGGCAGTTCCCCCGCTCCGTATACCGGAACGAATCCAGATTACGGCGCAGCGATTTTCTTCAATCTGCCCGGGAGCTATGACGGCCACATGCCGCTGACGCTTTCATTTCTCGATGCAAAGGGCGCCACCGTCCGCACGTTCGCGCTGCATCTCAAGACTGCGCACGCCGTAAAGCTGACGCCGGCAGAAGTGGACCGGCTCGACGCCTACCAGGCGCGCCGACGCGAATACGAAGAGCTCACGTCAGTCGCGCCCGGTATGAACGCGTTTCAGTGGGATTTGCGGTATCCTCCGGCCTTCGATCCGCCCGGTTGGCGTACGGTCGGCACCGACGATTGGCCGGACTCCGGTGACGGACCAACGATATTGCCCGGCTCGTATACCGTCGTGCTGCGGTACGGAGAGCAGCGCCTCCAAGCGCCACTGACGTTAAAGCTCGATCCGCGCGTGCACCCGGCAGCCGGCGATCTTGAGGCGCGGCTGGCACTGGAACAGCAGATCCTTCAGACGACCGACAACCTCGACCACGCCGTCGCCGCAGCGATGTCCGCGCGCACTTCGCTGGCGCCGGATAAACGCGCGGAAGTCGACGCAGAGATCGGCAAGCTGGTACAGTTGGACATCCATTCCAGCGAGGCCGACACGATGGTTCCCGACCTGATTCGAGCGCAACTCGGCTTCCTGCTGAACTCGCTTGAAGGCGCGTACGTGCGCCCGACCCCAGCGCAATACGCGAACTATCAGCAGCTCAAAGCGATCGCCGACGACGGGATCGCCACGCTGAGGAGGCTCACGGCCCTAGAGCGATAGCCGGGATACGAATCGTTGCCTAGCTGTTCCGACCGTAAAGCACGCGCCAGAGCGTAACCCGCGGGCGAATTATGCGCGGCTCGGCGAGTGCCCCGTTATTATTGGCTTGCGAGGGCCAGCTTGGATTGGCAACAATTTGGAAAACACTTTGTGTTTTCCGCAGCAGGAGCGTATACTTGGCAGGTGACTTGGACTATCGCGCTTCAGCGAATCGACCCACCGCAGGACCCGGCCGCGCTCGCCGACGTACACCCGCTGCTCGATCGGCTTGTTAGAGCGTTTGGCCCGCGCCCGTTGGCGCGCTTACTCGATGTTCGGCCAGGAAGTATCGCAAATTGGAGCAGTGGTCATCGCCGGATTAGCGGGGAGATGGCTCGGCGCGTCATTGATCTGCACGACATCCTTAACCGCGCACTTCAGGTGTTCCAGCCGGCCACGGCGGCGAGCTGGCTTGTCGGTAACGAGCCGTTTCTCGACAATAAACGCCCGATCGACGTATTGGTAATGCGCGGCGCAGCTCCGTTGATCGAGGCGCTCGATAACATTGACGCGGGGGCCTATGCGTGAGGCTCTTTCGTGTCTTCCCGTACGACGCTAGCGCCGCTCCGAACGAAAGGGGCGGCGTTCTTCATATCCCGGGTAACACCGCCGGGCGCATCGCGAATCCTGATTTTTATCGCGAACTCTATTTGAGCACGGAGCCCGAAGGCGCGATCGCCGAATCCTTTGGGCGGCTGCCGATCTGGTATCCATCCGACTTCGTCCGCGCGAACGGCGTCACGCTGGCTTTGGCGACATACGAGCTGCCTGACGCGGCACCGATCTTCGATCTCGATAGTGTTAAGGCACTGGCGTCGCTCGGGATCGAACGACCAAGCGACATCGTTGCGCGGAATCGCAAAGTCAGTCAAAGTTGGGCTCGGCTGATCTTCGAACGCGGCGAGCACGTTGGCGTGCGCTGGTGGAACTACTACAACCCTGACTGGACATCGCTCGGATTGTGGGATGCATCGGAGCTGCGTGCGATCGAGATCCCGGAACGTCTCAGTCTAGAGCAGCCGCTGGTTCAAGCGACGGCGTTGGCAATCGTGCGGCAAATCCAAACCTAAACCGAAAGCCGAGATTCGAAGCACTCGCCACCGACCAAAGCGGTGCCGTCGGAAGAGCTCGCGCGGCTTAGCGCCGAGGGGGCCGAACTCCCACCAGCGGATGCGATCGCTCGCCCTCAACGAATGAGAACGGGATATCATTCGGCCCAGAGCAGCCGATAGACTCCGAGCGATACGAGCCAGCTTGCGACGAAGAGACAGATGATGATAAACCCGAGCATGCCGAAGTTTTCGTTCGCCGTTCGAACCGCGTCCCAGACTCCGCCGCTGAGCTGAAACTGGTTGGCTACGACGCTCCCGGCTTCGATGGCGCCGACGATCACCGCAACGAGCACCGAGACCGACGTGATGACCAGGTTATAGTACAGCTTGCGCATCGGCTTGACGAACGCCCAGCCGTAGGCGCCGGCCATCACGATGCCGTCGGTCGTATCGATCAGCGACATGCCGGCCGTAAAGAGCAGCGGAAAGATCAAGATCGCGAAGACCGGAAGTCCTTTGCCGGCCTCGACTGCCGCGATACCTAAGAGCGCAACCTCGCTAGCCGTATCGAATCCAAGTCCGAAGAGCACGCCGATCGGATACATCTTCCAGCTGCGGTCGACGACCTTGAGCAAGGGTCGGAAGAATCGGCCGATGAGACCGCGCCGGTCGAGCATCGTATCGACGCGTTCGTCCTCGATCTGCTCGCCGCGGCGCGCGCGCGCGAATGCCCCAAAGATGTCCACGAGCACGATGAGATTGATCGCGGCAACGAGCAGAAGAAAGGTCGCTGAGACCGAGGTACCGACGAGCGCGCCAGCTCGCTGCAGCGACGGAAGTTGGTGCTTAATCATCGCAGCCGCGACCGCAATTGCGAGCGTTAGCGCAACGACCACGGTCGAATGACCGAGCGAGAAGAAGAAGCCGACTCCGATCGGACGCTGACGCTCCTGCACGAGCTTTCGCGTGACGTTGTCAATCGCGCAAATATGGTCGGCGTCAACCGCGTGTCGTAATCCGAACGTGAACGCGAGAAGCGCCGTGCCCAGAAGAACCGGATGCGGTAAGAAAGCGAAGAACGCGAGTCCCCATGCCAGCAGATTGATCCCGATCAGAAAGGCGTAGATGCCGATAACTCGTGTGCGCATCGTCATTGCGCCATCGCCGCAAGCGCGCGTCGCGCCTCGCCGGCATAGACCGGGTGAAACTGCGGATCGGCAGCGAGCGCTTCGCCCAACCGGCGCCGAGCCTCCGGAATGTGTCCCGTTTGCATCGCGATGATGCCGGCGTGATACTGCAGTTCGGGATCCTGCGTCTCGTATCGCACCGCCCGCTGCGCATAGCCCCGCGCGGCTTTCCATCTTCCCATCGCCGCCAAGACCCACGCCATCGTGTCGTCGGCGTAAATCTCGTTACCGCGTTTTGCTGCATCGGAGCGCGCGGCGGCTAACGCATCGTTGAGATGCTCGCCGTGTTCCGCGTAGTAGATCGCGAGCAGGCGGTCGTTGATACCTTGGGAGTTGAAAAGCTTCTGCTCGGCGCAAATCAAGGCGTCGGTCCGGCGCGCGCCGCCGGCGTCGCCGAGCGCGCGCTGCGCGTCGGCGACGTAACCGAGCGCCTGCGGAAGCGGATACAAATTAGCGCTGCGCTGCGCCGACGCGAGTGCGCGCGGCCATTCGCCGCGGGCCCGAAAGAGCTTCGCTTGAAAGAGAAGCGCCATTGCGCTATCGGGATAGACGCGCAGCGCTTCATCAAACTCCGCGCTCGCGACGTTTGCATCTCCGGCCTCGAAGGCCAGCTGCCCGTCACGCACGTGATACCACGAGCGCGTGTAGGCCGGCACCCCGATCATCCCATCTATCAGCGCCGTCGCCTGCGCCATCTGAGTGCGCGCGCCGGCGAGGCTGCCGGTCAACTCGTCGTATCGGGCGCGAATCGACATCCAGGTCGGATTGAGGCTCTGATCCGTTGGATGCGCGAGAAGGCGTCCGGCCTGCTCGTAGTGGCCCAACTCCATCAGGATCGAGGCGGTCTGCGCGCGAGTGTCGTCGTTGAAAGGAGCGGCTTCCACTGCAGCCCGCTCGGCCGCGAGCGCCGGCTCAAAGCGATGGAAGGCGAGATCGCTTGATGCGAGGACGCTCAAGGCTTGAATATTGCCGCCCGGCTGCAATCGAAGCGATTGCTTCGCCATTTCCGCCGCGCGCGTAACGTCGTTGAGGTCGCCGGTCTCTCGAAAGCGCTGCAGGTATTCGCCGCCCAACATCCGGCGCGTGATTTGATCGGCCGAATCGAGACGCGCTTGGCTTTCGTAGAACGCGATCGTCGCGTCGCGCTGCAGGTAATCGGCCGAAATCGGGGCGGAGTAAGGCGCACCGGCCTGCGCGCGATGCGCCCAGAGCCACGGCCACGCCGCTCCGGTGGCGATTGCCGCCGTGAAGGCGACAATCGCCCCAGGGTTTCTCACGATTAGAGCGGTGCCTGGATGTACGGGAACGTCGTCGTGTTCATCTTGTCGTACGCGACGTTGTCCGTGGTGAGACAGGGCGCTTCTTTGCCGTCATCGGGGATCGAGGCCAAGCGCCGAGAGAGTGTTTCCGAAGATAGCGCCGAGCGAGATGTCAATGATGTCGTCGTCGAGCGCGCGCCCACCGAACTTGCTGCCGGTCGCACCGCCCGTTTCGTAACCGAGGTAGGCGGCCGTCGTCACGTTTTGCGAAAGGTCGGCCTTCATGACGTTGGGGTAGAGCACCGCTTGCAGCGTCTCGGACCACTTCTTGCTGCGGAACGCCTGCGAGAACGATTTGATCTGACCTTGCAGAACCGGGTCGTCGTACGGTTCCGAGCGGTTCGTCTTGTTGTGATCTTCGAAGAGTTCGAAGGCTTCTTTCACCGCGGGACGCGACAAGAGCTCGATTTGTTTGTACGAAACTTGCTTGCCTTTGGCTTGGGCCGGCGCGAGTTGAGAGCCAACCGGAGTCAAGCGCGCGCCGTTCGAACTGCAGCCTCCAACGATTGCGCCGGCCAGCGCGAGCGCTAGCAGGCAGAGTATGTAACGTGGTTTCATGATCGAATCTCCTATTCCGGCTTGCCGTTGGGCGTGGCGGTCGTTGCCCAAAGGGCGACGACTCCAGGCGACCCGCCGGGTGGCGCGAGCAGCTTTTTGGGCATCTCGATGACGATCGAGAGAACGTCGTACGGCGCGAGATAGTCGTGCGGCTTCTTGATGACGCAGTGGTTCGAGCCCGCCGTTCCGTAGTTGACGCCGTTGAGAACGATCGGCTGCGATGCCGATGCGAACCGGAACGACGTCGCGGTCGCCGGCGGCGTGTGCGGATGGTTCATATAGTTGCGATCCGGCACGATCTTAAAAAACTGCGCGAGGTCGAAGAAGAACGGATCGCGGCGCGGCCCGACGAAAACGTCTATGCGGTTTTTGAGCTTGGCGACCGACCCGAACCCGAACGTGCCCGTCTCTGGGACGAGCGTGTTGGTCGTTCCGACCTCGTTTGGAGCTGCCGGCCCGTAAAGGGTGACGTGTTGGCTCGTGCCGGCCGAGTCTGCGGTGAATTGGATCACCGTATCTTCCTTGATCGAATTTGAACCAACCCCGCTGGTCGCGATCTTGAACTGGTAGAGCACGTTGGGATCGAGCGCGATGCCGCCGGTCATTCCCTTTGGAATGAGCGGTCGAACGTCCATCGCAAGCGCGACCCGCGACGCATCGTGCGGGTCGGGGAATAAATAGACGTCGGTGATGTCCGCGAGCGGATTTTTCACGACGGTCGGCGAGTCTTGATGATCGGATCCTCGCGCCGCTCTGAATGAGTAGAGCGAGATCGCGAATGCGAGCAAAAAGACGGCCGCCATCGTTGCAGTGGATCGAAGCAGTCTCATGTGGTCTCCTTTATGACGAGTGCGCGGTCCGCGGACCGCGTGAGAGCAAGGCAGGGAAGAAGGCAAATGCGCCGATGCAGAGTAGCGCCGCTGCGGCGGCAACCGGTTCGGAGACGGGAAGCCCCTCGCCGATTGCGCCTTGCGCGAGCATGATCGCGCCGATTATCGAGATGACGCCGGCCGTCAGGAACGGCGCGAACTGCGCTGCACGCGCGAACTGCGAGCGTCGACCCAGCCACGCAGCGCCCCGCACTACGGCGAGTCCCAAACCGCTGAGAACGGCAGCTAGGCCAAGGCTGAAAATGACGATCAGCAGCAGACCGTATCCGACCCGATGCAAGTGCAAGGCCGTGAGCAGCACGACGATCGCTGCCGGGCAGGGCGCGATGCCGCCGCTCATCGCGGCGAGGACGGCGCTCCCAAAGCGCAGCGGCGCGGAGCCCGGAATCGCGTGCGAATGGCCGTGCCCATCGTCGTGGTGATGGTGCGCCGTTCCTTGCTCGTGTGCCCGAGCATGATCGCGATCGGCGTTTGCCCGCAGTAGTGCCAGCGCGAGACCGCGCGCGCCGATGAACGCCACGGCGACGCCGAAGATCAGCGTGATCCACGTGAAGAGCCGCTCGGTCGCAAAGCCGGTGGCAACGGACAGAACGACGGCGAGCAGCAGTACGGCGATCGTGTGCGCGAAGGTCAGCGCGGCCGCGAGTATCACCGCTTGTTTGAAGGTCGCTCGCGCGCCAACCAGCGTGAACGCAAGCAACGCCTTCCCGTGACCCGGCTCGAGCCCATGCAGTGCGCCCAGTCCAAAGGCGGCGAGAATCGTCAGCAGCACCCAGAGCGGCGTTTGCGCGTTGCGAGCGACGAGGTCGGAAAGAGCGGACGCCTTCACCATCGAGGGGGCGCTCCAGGCCGTCGTGCCGTCGCCGCCGATTCGCGCGTTCAGGATACGCCCGCCGCGTACTTCGAACGTGGCGCGATCGTTGTGGCGCGGCGAGCCGATCAACGCGCTCGGGTACGAGCGCAGCTCGCCGGTCGGATCCGTCACACCCGGCAAAACGATGTCTTTCCAGCCGATGCGGCGATCGGCGTAGACGAGGTCGTTAACCGCGATCGTTGCGCTGGCGGGAAGCGGAGCGACGTAATCGCCGGTCCAGTAGAGGATCGGCAATCCGCCCGCTCCGGGCCGCGTTCGCGCCGAGAACCTTGTAATGCGCAGTGGAAGCGCGACGCCGCCGGCCTTTACCGAGAAGCCGTTGGCAACGAGCGCGCTCTCATCGCGTGCCCAGTCGTCCATTCGCGTCGGCGTCCATACCCCTGCTGCGTGCATGATTTGGAACGTCGGAATCTCGGCAATGTCGAGGACGTAATGGACGCGCAGCTCCGTCGTGCCGGCTCGAATCCGTGCCAGATGATTGATCGTGAAATTTCCAAGCGGGTGTGCGCCGGCGCTGCCGATCGCCAGCATTGACAAACACGACGCGTACAAAGCAATTCTTGCCGCCCGGCCCACGCGCAAAGCTCCTTTCCGTTTTCGCTCTTAACGGACAAGAAGCGCGCTTGGATTGCGTTCAGCGAATTTTTTTTCGGCTGCTCGTCAACCGGTCGTCGAACGCGAAGGGTTCTGCCTTAACCATACGTACGGATCGTTTGAAGTTGGGGTGCGCCGGATTGATGAGGATGTTACGCTCGTTAGGGATGACCGCCGACGGAACTGAGAGCAGGAGGTATCTACCTTGGCTATGCCACCGATCTCCTAGGTCTCCAAGCAACTCTGGGGCCGGATATGCTCGCCAGTCCTTTGGTAATTTTTCTGCTTCGATTGCATGGGTCGGAGCGCCGTCAGCTATTGCGATCTCGATGCTAATCAGATCCTTCGGCACCAGATCGACGTCCAGGTGGACGAGATACTCCAGCGCGCTCAGCGACAGCGTTGTAGACGTTGAGACAACTGCCTTGCCCGGTCTCGTCCACCGCGTTCCGTAGAGCCGCGCCCCTTGTCCATTGAGAGCAACGGAGGCATAGCGAGCCTTAGTGATCCGCCAAACGATCAACTATACTCGCCGTACTCGATTCGCCCGAGCACTTGCTCGACTTGCTGGAGTCCGGGCTGCGTACTTAATAACGAGAGGGGAGTATCGCCTCCCAAGGCGCGGTTGGGCCGGCGCAGCCATTCTCCGGCCTTCTCCTGGTCGCCCAAAACTTTCGTCGCGGCCGCAAGAATGTAAGCCAGTCGATATATTTTGTCGCTTTCGTCCGCCGGCAAACGCCGCTTTGTCTGGATGCGCATCAGCGTCCGCGCGGGAATGCGCACCGCGTCCGATACTTCCTTCGCGGTAATCGCTGCGCTAGCCATGATCGCTCGCATCACGTCGCTGGGGAAACCATCCTCAATCGCTACTGCGAAGTCTTCAAAGCTCTGGATCCGGCGATGAAGCGCGTTCTTGCCGCCGAGCAAGCGAGCTATCTCTCTAGCGTCTACCATTATGGCATCAAGTATACTGCCAAATGGCAACTCACGCAATCGCTCTCGGTCGCGGTCGCTAGGCGTTTGGATTGCGCCGGGAGAAAATATCGCTATGGATCCGCTCGACCTGCGACTGGAGCCGCCACGGAGCTGTTACGTCGAGCTCGACGGTCTGATGCTGATGCCGCGTACGATCGACAAGCTCCGCGCGCAGCTACCGGGAGGGCATCCCGGACCGTACTTTATTAACGGCCGTATCAAAGGGATCTCGGGCTATCTGCTCGAGCGTCTTGGAATCGGCGAGGCCGAGCTGCTCGACGCGGTCGCGCAGACCCCAAGCGAGGACGAGGTCGCGGCTTGGCTTCGAGAGCGAACGGATCCATCGCAGTATCCGGCGCTTAACGCAACCTTGAAGCGCATCAAACCGAAACACGCCGAAGACGAAGTGTATTTTCGGACCGAGTACGAAGCGACACTGCGGCAGCACCCGGATTTGGAGTTCATCGTCGACATCGTCGATGCCGACGACCGTAGGCTCTTCGCCGCGAGATAATCGCGAAGGAGGAAGAATCGTGAAAGGTCTTGTTTGGCGTTTCGCGCTCGTTTTTTCAGCAGCGGGTCTCGTCGCGTTACCAGTACGCGGTGCGGCGGCGCCGATCGACGAACTCGACCGTTTCGCCGGAACCTGGCAGAGTCACGGCACGTTCGTGGATGGGCCGTACTCTAAGGCCAGCACCTCAACGGCGACGACGACCTGCGCGTGGTCCACCGGCCACTCGTTCATGATCTGCCAGCAGAGCGTTTCGACGGATGGCAAGGTCAGCGACGACCTCGGTATCTACACTTACGACCAAGCTGCCGCCGCGTATCGCTTCTACAACGTCCAAACCGCTCGTACGACGGCTTCGGCGATCACCGTCGCCGGAAACACGATAACCTACCCCTTTTCTTTTTCCGACAAAGGGAAGAACGTCGCGATCCGGACGCTCAACGTGTGGGATAGCCCCAGCCTTTACCGCTGGCGGACCGAATACTCAACCGACGGCGGAAAAAACTGGCAACTGATGGGATCCGGCTCGTCGCAGCGTCAGTAGCCGACTTACGTTACGGCGTTCGTCAGTGACTCGAGCGCGCGGTCCATTGCGTCCACGCGCGCATCCATTCCGGTCACGCCGTAGCGTGCGGCAATCTCCGACATTGGCTCGTATGCAACGCTGACGCCGCTGGCGTCCTCCCAAACAGCCAGCTTGAGGGGAAGTTCGAGCGCCACGAGTGGAAAGGCGTCCATCATCGGCGTGCCGCCGTTGGGATTTCCAAAGACCAGCAGCGTCGTTGGTCGCAGGGTCAAACCGGCGCCGGCGGCCGCTGCCGATTGGTCGATTGCCGCGAAGACCGTGTTGCCCGCGTCCGCGATCGCCTTCTCGAGGATATCCAAGGTATGAGGGTATGAGTGACGGCTTCGTTTGGTAATGATAGCGTCCACACCCTCCGGCATTCGCGATCCAAACCGCGCGATCTTCGTGGCGCAACCTCACATGTGCATTGCGGCTTGCGAACCCGCCTGCATGAACTCAATGTGGGAGATCACGCCGCTCCAGTCAGCCGGCGAAATGCGCAGGTCGCTTTGGAAAGGGCACTGCAGCTCGAACAGGAGCACGAGCGTCCCCGCAATGATGATCGTCACGGCCGACGTCATGATCAAATGGACCGTTTTGTTCTCGAGGCCGAAGAGCCAGCAGAACCCGATGATGCATGCTCCGCCGACCATCAGAACGAGCCACTCGAATGACGCGATGCCAGAATCGTTCTCGGAGAGCCTACGCTGGCGATAGTCGTGCAATGCACTGAGCTGCTGCATGGTGGCGCTCTGCGCATTTGCCTCTTTGAAATTCGCCGGATTGAAATCTGCAACGGCCCCAATCGCGTCCATTACGATTAAATCGGCCTGCTTGTCGAATGTACGGGTCCGCATCGCTGGCCACTCCCGTTCAAGCATCGCATTGGCGTACAGCAGCATATCGTGGCGCGCTCGACCGCGCGGCGCTGCTGGAAGTCCGGCGGAAGTATGCCAGGCATCGGTCGCCGCGGCCGATTCCTGTGCGACGACTTGGCGCGAGTCGGCGAAGTGCTGCCAGGCGATTACGGTCATAAAGCCCAAAAGGACGCCGTAAAGCGCTCCGACGATCGACACGATGAACCCCCCTACTTCGTTGTGTCTTACGAACTCGACCTCAGCGAAACGTTGGTGCACGTACCACTGTCCGGTGCACGCAATCGCCACGGCGGTCGAAGTCGTCCAGAGCAGCAGCAGCACCGCGTTCATCCGATAGAACAGGTCTGGACTGTGACTAGCGATCGCGGCTGCGGCCGCGCAGCTGACTAACGCGTAAATACCCGCGAGGGCCGGCCAGCTCCACCGTAGGCGGGTTCGGGATGCGGTCAGAATCATGCTAGGCGAGGACCCCATCCCTGAAAGAGAGAGCGGTCGGGTTCTGGCGGCTTCGTCGTTCGTTTATCTTGGCTGGCAAGCATGCGCTTTTTCCTTTTCGTGACTTGTGGGTCGCCCTTGCAGAGGGGCAAGGAGAGGATGCCTCAACGGCAGAGGCGCCGGAACCGATATCCGCATAAGTTAGCCGTATAAATGCCCGAGCTGGGAAACGTCGCGGGCCACCGGTCGTTCGGCGCACTTCTGCGCGAATTTCGCTTGGCCGCCGGGCTATCGCAAGAGGTTCTTGCAGAGCGCGCCGCGATGAGTGCCGACGGAATCAGCGCTCTCGAACGTGGGGTCAACAAGGCGCCCCAACGCGAGACGCTGGGGCTACTCTTGGGTGCGCTTCAGCTCGAGCCGCAAGAGCGCGAAGCGATCGAAGCCGCGGCGATGCGTCCCTCGCGACCACGCGTGTCCCGGACTCGAGCGAGCAAGAAGCACAACCTCCCGAAGTTTCTCACGCCGCTCTTCGGCCGCGAGACAGAGGTTGCCGAGGTTGAGCGTCTTGTGGCAAGCTCGCACATCGTTACGGTCATCGGCGCCGGCGGCGTCGGAAAGACGCGCCTCGCGGTCGAAACTGGATCGTCCCTCGCGTTGAGCGACTGCGAGGACGGCGTCTGGTTCGTGGATCTCGCGCCGGCGCACGATGCCGCCGGCGTAGCATCGGCGATCGCGACCACACTCGGCATTCGCGAGCGTCCGGATGCGACGCTGCTCGAGTCCATCGCCTACGCACTCGCGCGAAAGAGCGTGTTGCTGATCCTCGACAATTGCGAACAAGTCGCGACGGCTGCCGCAGCCGCCGTACAAACCATTTTGGCGGGCTGTCCCGACGTTCGCATCCTCGCGACGAGCCGCCAACCGCTGGCAGTCCCCGGAGAACAGACGTATCGCGTCGCTTCGTTGAACTTGGAAGCCTCCGCTGCACTCTTCATCGAGAGCGCTCGGCGCGCCGACCCATCGTTCGTGCCTGACGATGACCGGTTGACCATCGAGCGCATCTGTCAACGGCTTGACGGCATCGCGTTGGCGATCGAGCTGGCGGCGGCACGCGTGCGATTGCTCAGCGTGGTCCAGATCGAGGAACGGCTATCGGAGCGTTTCGCAGTGCTGACCGGAGGCGGACGGTTGGCACGCCATCAAACGATGCGCGCGCTCGTGGATTGGAGCTACGAGTTGCTCTCGCAAGAAGAGCGGACGCTCCTTGCTCGGCTCGCCGTCTTTCCCGCCGAGTTCTCACTCGAGGCGGTCCTCGCGATTTGCTCCGGCGTCGGGGTTGCCGAACCGCACGTTCTCGAGGTGCTTGGATCACTGGTCGACAAGTCGTTGGTTAACAGCGAACGCCGAGGAAAGGCGCGGCGCTTTCGGTTGCTCGAGACGATGCACGCGTACGCTCTCGAAAAACTCGGCGGCGGCGTCGACGCATTAAGTCACAAACACGCGCAGTTTTACCTAAAGCTGGTCAACGTAACGGATAGGCACGTTTCGAATTGGGTCGAAATCATCGAGGCCGAATACGACAACCTTCGCCGCGCTCTCGAATGGGCGATCGACGAAGGAGCCGACATCGAATTGGGCGTGCGCCTACTGGCCGGAATGCAGGAGTTTCTGCTGATCCGCGGATTCGGCCCCGATGCGGCCCGTCGCGCCGAACGCGCTCTTGCCGGCCCGACCCCGCTGCCCAAGCCGTTGCAGGCTATGGCCTGGGAAACGATCACTGCGATGCGCGGAGATTTGCTCTTGCCCTCGCAAGCGCACGGACCAGCTGGACGATTGCTGGCGCTTTGCGAAGAGCTCGGGGACTACCCGGGGATGGCGCGAGCATTACGAGCTCGCGGCGTCGCGTCTTTGCGGGCCGGACTCTTCGAACAGGCGCAAGACGATTTAAACCGAGCGCTTGAGATCTGCAAGCGAGTCGGCGAGCAACGCGAGGTGGCGAGAACGCTGGCTTCGATTGCGGTCGCGTACGAAATAACCGGCCGTCTCGAGGAAGCCAGACGGACGGCGCTTGATGTGCTCGAGATAGCGCTTCAGGAAGACGACGAGCGAGTCGTCTGGGTCAGCATGACGAATCTCGCCGAGACCGAATTTGCGCTCGGCGAGATTGAGGCAGCCGTTCGCCGGTTAGACGATCTCCTGGCGAGCAGAATGGCGCGCAAGAACGTGCGACTCCGTGCGAACACTCGATCGAACCTGTCGGCATATTTGCTCGCACTCCATCGTGACGAAGAAGCTCGCGCGATGGCTCGGGCCGCGGTCTTCGACGCGCGCGAAGCCGGTGACGCCGGGATTTTGGCGTGCGCGATCGGGCACTTGGCGACGATGCTGGCGAACAGCGATCCAAGAAACGCGGCGAAGCTTCTCGGCTACGTCGAGAGTGTCTTTGCCGGCGGATATCACCGCGAGCCTACCGAGCGATACACCTACGAGCTTCTCATAACGACACTGCATCGTTTGTTGAGCGACGAGGAAATTGCGGCCGCTCAGCAGGAGGGCGCCGCCATGAGCGAGCTGCAAGCGATGCGGCTTGCAACGCGGGGTCGTGCTCCGGCCTTTACTCCCTGAGCGCGCCCTTGCGCTGCTTCTGTCGAGCGATCTCGTAATCTACGTGTGTCTGTAGGGTATCGAGCGTCATAGAGCCGCTCCCGATGACCCACGAATGGAACCTGCGAATGTCGAACGCCGCGCCGAGCTCGTCCCGTGCGTGCCGGCGAATTTGCAGCATCGTAAGCTCGCCGGTCTTATATGCCAGCGCTTGGCCCGGAATATCGGTCGAGTAACGCAGCGACTCGGTCTCAATCTGCGTTTCGCTCAGGGTAAGATTCTCGCGCATAAATTGCATCGCGCGTTCGCGGCTCCAGCCCAGCGCGTTCATCCCCGTGTCGACGACCAGGCGGGTCGAGACCATCAAATCTTGCATGATCCGGCCGGCCTTATCGTACGGCGTTTCGTAGACCCCCATGTCCCAGCAAAGCTGCGAGGCATACTCTCCCCAGCCCTCCACGAATCCCGTCTCGCTGAAGTCGTACCGCCGCACGTTTGGGAGCGACGTATTCTCTTGCTGGAGCGCGATCTGAAAGTGATGCCCGGGGATCAGTTCGTGGCAGATGAGCGCGCCCGCTCCGAGCGCCGAGGTTCGATCCGGATGCCACGCGTTATAAAGATAGACGCCTTTCGGCCGCGCCGCGGTCGGCTGGTCGTAGTAGCCGAAGGTCTGCGACGCGGCAAGCTCTTTCGGCAGCGGCGCGACCCCGTACGGTGCCGTCGGAAGTTGCAGGAAGTAGTGCGGCACGGCGGCCGCGGCGCGCTTGACGTAGACCTCGAGACGATCTCCGAACTGCTGTGTGGTCTTTACGTAAAATCTCGGATCGTGTGCGAGAAACGCTTTGAACTCCCGAAGATCGCCGCGAAAGCCGACTTCGCTTCGGATCGCGTCGAGCTTCGTATTGAGCTGCGCGACCGCGTCCAGCCCCATGGCGTGCAGCTTTTCGGGCTCGATCGTTAGCGTGGTGTTCGAGACGACCAGATAGCGGTAGTACTCGGCACCGCCGGGATATTCCGAAAGGCCGACGCCCGCCGGAGCGCCTTCACGATAGGGACCATTGAGATACGCCGCGACCGACGCAAAAGCTGGAAGGATCTCGCCGGTAACGATCGTTTCGGCTGCACTGCGAAGAGCGCTGCGCTGCGCGGGCGCGAGCGCTTTGAGCCGCGCGTCACTGGGCACGAGCGCGGCGCCCGCGGTGGGTTTCGCGTAACCTGCAAAGACCGCTTCGGCCGCGTCGGTCTCCACGTTGGGGAGAATTATAGCGCGCTGGTGTTGCCCTTCCAGCAAGCCGCGCATCGAGCCGACGAAAGCGGCGTATTGGTGCAGCAGCGATTCGTAGCGCTGCGCGTCGGAGACATCCGCGAAGCGGAAGCTGGCAAAGATCGATGAGATGTAAGCGATCTGCAAGCCGCCCGCGTAGGGAGTCGCCGCTTGACGCAGCCAGAAGTAGTTGCGGTACGCGACGTCGTTGGTTGCGAGATAGCTCAAAGTGCGATACGTGAGCCAGCGATCGTGGTCGAGCTTGGGGGCGTCAACGCTTTTGAGTGCGTCGAGAACCCCTTGCGCGAAGCCGGCATCGGCCTCGGCGTTCGCGTAGGTGAGCGGCTTGATCGTTTCGATCGGCATGCCCAACTGCGCGCGAAGGAAGTAGTTGCTCTCGATTTGGTGCTGCCAGTAGCGATCGGCGAGCGTGTCGAGCGCGCTCGCGTCGTTACCCTCCGGAGGCATCGGCGTTGCCGCAACGAGCAGCCCGACTAGAAGCACGATAGAACATCGCTTCGAGATCCTCATCCGATCTTGCGCGTCGTTAACCGACCGGCGCGCTCAGTTTCACAGAAACCAAGCGTCTCATCCGCTTTGACTTCTTGCCGTTTCCGCGTGTACCTTTTTGCCAAGAATCGGCCAAAGGGCGGCCATCCCTAACGGCTTGGTCTTGCAGCGCGGCGTAGGACTCGGCGATAGAGAATTGGAACGCGCGGGACGTGATCAACAACATCGTTCTCGTCCACGGCGGCTTCGTTGACGGCTCCGGCTGGATGGGCGTCTACAACATTCTTAAGGACGACCGATTCAACGTAAGCGTCGTTCAGAACCCGACGCTTACGCTTACAGGTGATGCGGCGGCAGCGAAGCTTATCATTGACCAGCAGCCCGGCGATGTGATCCTGGTCGGTCATTCGTACGGCGGCGCGGTAATCACCGAAGCAGGCAACCATCCAAAAGTCGCGGGGCTCGTTTACATTACGGCCTTCGCACCTGCCAAAGGCGAGTCGGTAAACACCCTGATCGCGAATCCGGTACCGGGCGCGCCTGTCCCGCCGATCCTACCCCCCGTTGACGGCTATCTGTTCCTCGACAAGGAGAAGTTCGTAGCTTCGTTCGCAGCCGATGCCGAGCCTAGAACGGCCGCGTTCATGGCCGATTCGCAGGTTCCATGGGGCGTTGATGCTTTGGCAGGCGAGATCAGCGAACCGGCCTGGAAGCACAAGCCCAGTTGGTATCTGCTCGTCAGGGACGATCGCATGATTCCGTTTCCCGCGCAGCAGTTCATGTGCCAACGAGCCGGAGCGACATCGGTGGAAGTCGGCGGCAGTCACGCGATCTACGTGTCGAATCCAAGCGCGGTGGCAGATCTCATCAAATCGGCTGCGAAGTCTCCCGCGTTGACGCGCGCGTAACGCGGGTTAAGTCCCGTAGCTGTTCGGCAACCCCGTACGCACCGGTCCAAAGTGTGTACGGGTTTCCGCGTTCGCCATGGAGCTGCATCATCTTATCGATCGTCGGAAAATATACGCCACTTTGACGAAGATCGGTACCCATCGATCGGATGATCCAAATGGATGCTTCGCGGTGCGATCCCGCAGTGCGCTTAGGGTGAGGCGAATACGGACGGCGAGACGGCTGCATTCGGCTTGTAGCCGCTAAACGAAAGCGTGCCGTCAACGCTGTAGCCCGGGAATCGCGCCGAAATGTTTGCCGTTGTCGGTAGCTGGAACGTTCCGACTGCGGCGTAGGTCTGATCGAGGTCCAACTTTCCGCCGTTGGTATAGAGCCATTCGGCGTGCCGGACGAGCGCCGTAGCGTCGTCGATCGTCACGGCCAGCTTCTCGACGCGGCTGCCGGATTTCTTCGGAACCAGCGAATAGCTCGAAAGTGTTCCTGTATCGCCAAGCGGCGTTACCGTATAGTCGGCAGCCAGCTCCTCGTAGCTCGGCGTGGACGAGGCAAGGTCTTTGAACCGGCTCAGCGGACCGGAGACGTTCTGGAACTCAATCTTGCGCTTTGGCTTGAGGTAATAGACGGTGCCCTTAAAGGTGCGGTGCACCGGCACCAAAGCGTGGAGCGTCGCGGATAGTTCCGCGGACGCCGTATACGATTGGAGCGTGGGGTTGGGGTTTGCGGCGCGGCGGAGCAAGTCGAGCGATGCCGTTTGCGCCGGTTTCGCATCCAGCGGTGCGAGGGCGACGAGCAACGCCACAAATGCCAAGAACCTCATAGATTATCTAAGAAACCTCTCGGACTCGTTTGCGGGAACGTGGAGCGGCGTCGCGCTCTTCGGGCTTTGTTGAAGGCTGCGAACCGCGCCGGGTTCTGTTCGAAGTGGTGTTCGAGCGCTGCGACGCGGTGATCGAAATCGGGGTGGTCTAAGAGCACCTCCGGTAGATTCGGCATGTTAGCCGAGAAATCCTGAAAAAGCCAAACGAGCCCCCAGGGATCGTAGCCGGCTTGCGCGCAGGTGTCCGAACCCGTAAGGTCGGCGCGCTCCTCCACCGCCCGCGAGTAGTGCAGCGAATCCAACTGCCCGATAGCAGTCACCGCAAGTATCGTTTTTATGGAGGGCCCAAGCAAGATCGTCGCGCCGATCGCTCGGGCGCGAATCTGCTCAGCGTCCTTCATTTTTTGAGCGGAATCGTGGTGCAGTAGATGCGAGGTCTCGTGGCAGATAGTGCCGGCCAGCTCTTCGGTGTTGCGGACGAAATAGAAGAGCGAATCGGTGACATATACGTTTCCGCCGGGGGCTGCGAAATGCGTTGGGTTGGCTCTCGTGCACGACGTAGAAGCGGATCGGATAATTGTAACGCAGGCGACGCCAACCTGAAGGCAAGAAACCTCGCCGCCCTCGGTCGCGTGCGTTCCGCCACTCAACAACTCAGTCAGGCCATCGCCGAGAAGCGCGCGAGCCTCGTCAAGTCTTAGAAAGCAGGACCATATGGACAATTACATAGCAATCGTTTTCGACAACGACAACAAGGTCTACGACGGCCTCCATGCACTGTGGAACCTTGACGCCGAAGGTGACGTCACGATTCACGGCGCCGCGGTCATTCACCGCGACAAGTTCGGCTACGTGGACGTCGCCACCAAAGACACCGACCCCGGCCTGCGCACGGCGATCGGCGTCGGTATCGGCGCGCTGCTGGGCGCTCTCGCGGGCCCAATCGGGGCCGCGGCTGGTGCTTCCATCGCCGCCGGTACTGCGGCGGGTATCGGGGCCGCCGCCGGCGGCGTTGCCGGCTTGACAGCCGACATAACGAAGTCGGGCGAGCAAGATCAGGCCGCATTTGAGGGCGGCTTCGTTTTGCCACGCGGGAAATCGGCCGTAATTGCCGAGGTCACCGAACAGTGGACGACTCCGATCGACACCATGGCTTCGCGGCTTGGCGGCAGCGTCTTTCGACGCGCTAAGGGTGACGTCCGCAGCGACATGTGGTTCGATTCGGACTATTCCGAGTATCTCTATCCGTACGATTACGAACCGGCGTACGCCTAAGACGCATCTTCGGGCGTAGCAGCAGTCTGCTCGGCGGCCGCTCCCGCCGAGCAGGCCTCTTAGGTCATCATATGACGAAAAGCCGGAAGTCTTAACCGCCAGTCGGAACTCTACGCCACGTGCATCTCTGGGCGGTCACTACGACCGCGTTTCTCGCAAGTGCCGTCGAGGCGATTGAAGCGGTAACGATCGTTCTTGCGGTTGGCTACGCGCAGGGCTGGCGAATCGCACTCTGGGGGGCAGCCTGCGCCAGCATCGCTCTCGCTGCAATGATCGGAATCGGCGGTCCGACGATCTTGCACTTTGTTCCGATCGGAATCATCCGAATCGCCATGGGTCTCTTTTTGCTCTGGTTCGGTTACGGCTGGCTGCGCAAGGCCATCCTGCGGTACGCCGGCCGGATCCCGCTGCGCGACGAGCATGCTGTCTTCGAGCGTCAGCTCGCAACCTTGCGCAACGCGCGCGAGCAGCGCGCTGGGTTTGCGATCGCGTTCAACGGCGTCTTCCTCGAGGGGCTCGAAGTCGCCATCATCGTCGTGACTGTCGGCTCGGCGTCGAGCGACGCGCTCGAGGCCGCGGCAGCCGGCGCGCTGGCAGCCTTCGTCCTGGTTGTGATCGCCGCGGTCCTGGTGCGGCAGCCGCTCGCGCGCATTCCGGAAAACGCGTTGAAGTTCGTCGTGGGCGTCATGCTCGTCTCATTCGGTACATTCTGGCTCGGCGAAGGCTTAGGCATTACGTGGCACTATGGGGATGCAACGCTGCCGATTCTGGCCGCCGGCTATGCGGGCTTAGCCCTCCTGACGAGCCGATTTCTAAGATCCACTGTAACGCCGCAAACCTAGATGAGGATGCAGCGGCTTCCGAGCTATCATATTCCGGCGAGCCGGCTCGGCATGGGCTCGAGTCTTGGAAATTCGTCCCTTTGGGTTAACACGAAGAACACCGGCGACATCGAGCGGATATTCTGCATCGCGGCGGGCAAGACGCTGGTCGGTTCATTCTCGGTGCGTTACGGTTTGGTCGGGCGTCCGTTGCGCGACCTCCGGCTCGGACGCGAGCAGGACGCCGGAGAGAGATCCTACACGCCGATCGAAGTGACAAGCGATGTCGTCACGTTCGACATTCATCCCGCGTATCAACGGCGCCGCTTCGTTTTGGCGGACGCGCTCAACGTCCGGGAAACGGTCTTTCTCTCACTGCTTGCGCGTGAAGAAGCGCAGAGCGATCCGCCGATTCTGTACTACCTCATCGAGATCGAGAACGGCAGCGCCCGCGATTGCCACGTCCGCGTAATCGGCTCGGCTCGCTTGCGTGGCGAGGCCGCGGAAAGCGTAGTCGCGGAATACGACGCATCGCTCCCAGGACTCATCGCAACGAATGAGGACGCGCTAAAACCAACGCGCATTCTTGCTTGCACTGAGCAGCCGGTCGCGTACGAAACGAGTTTCGACTTTGGCCACGTGTACGACGTCGTGCGGTTGCGCGCGCTGTCGAATTCATGCGAGGCCCGCGGCGACATTCTCGGGAGTCTGCAGCTCGAGTTCAATCTCCAGGCCGGCGAGCGAAAGCTATTCGCTTTCAAAATCGGGGTCTACGAAGAAAACGCGGACGAAGCGCGAGCGGCCTTTGAAACCACAATATCTGGTTTGGATGCCCTCGACTTGACGATTGCACATCTCGAAGACGCGATCCATCGCAGCGAGGTGATAACACCCGATCCGGTGATCAATGACGGCGCGCTGTGGAGCAAAGTCAACATGCGGCGCGTCATGGCGAAGTATCCGACCGGCTGGCTTTTCACCAACGACCCCGGCGTCACGTCGAACGTCGTTTGCCGCGACTGCGCTTGGTTCATCGTCGGCAACGACTATTTCATGCCGGAGTTCTCGCGATCGCTTTTGGACAAATGGGCAACGCTTCAGTACCCGGACGGAAAACTTCCTGAGTTCGTCAATGCGCTGACGGACCAGCCCGAAGACGATGGCCTGAACATCAACGACGATACGCCGCTGTACGTGATGGCAGCCAACCACTATTACCGCGCCACCGGAGACCTGGACTGGTTGCGCGAGAAGTATGAATCGCTGGCCAAGGCGGGCGGGCACATCGTTTCGCAAATGGACGCGCGCGATTTGGTCTGTTGCAGTGCGAACGATCCGCGCGGCGACGTCTGGGCAATTGCCAGCTGGCGCAACATTATTCCGAACTATAGCATTAACGGAGCCGTTACGGAGATCAACGCGGAATGCGTCGCAGCGCTTCGCTTTCTCGCGCATCTTGCCGCATGCATTCCCGGGAGCGATGCGGATCCGGAATACTTCATGAGCTATTCCAATCGCATTCGCGATGCTATGGCGAAGCATCTCATCAATCCGGACAACGGCATGTTCTATCTGAACATCGGCGTGGAAGGCGATGCCCACACCGATCTGACCGGGGACGAAGTATTTCCGGTGATGTTCCGTGCATGCGACGAGGAAACGGCCTTCCGCATTATCAGTCGGCTGAACTCCCCGGATTTTTGGACGCCGGCGGGTCTAAGAACCGCTTCGAAGTTAGATCCACGCTACGATCCGGCGGCATTTTCGGGACTCATCGGGGGAGTGTGGCCCGGTCTGACGTGGTGGTACGCATTTGCGGCCGCACCCTACCATCCGGAGTTCATGGTCAAGGCGCTGCGTTCGTCTTTCGAACATTACGCCGAAGATCCACGTCGTTACAATACGGTCCCGGGACAGTTCAGCGAATGGTTTGACGGTGAATCGCTAGTCAATCGAGGTATGCGCCTGTCGCCATGGGAACCGCCACGATTCTTATGGGCGGCGATTGAGGGTGTTTGCGGCTTGACGCTTACGGGGGATTTGCCGAAAATTCAACCGCTCGTACCTGCGGACTGGAAATGGCTGGCGCTGCGCCGCGTACCGTACCATGGCGAGGAGATTAGCTACTTCGCCGTCCTGGCGCGCAACGCGTTCCATATCTACACGACGTGCGAGATCGATAGCGATCATTCGCACTCGGTCTATATAACCGACGCATCGGACAACATCCCGATCTTTTCGCGAACCGCTCGGGTCGTTGCGTTCCAGCGCGAACACGAAACCATATTGCTCGTCGGGAACGTTAGCACGACGTCGATCAACGTTCCTGTAGACCTTTCGTCGATTTTGACGGGCGAAGCGAAGTATCACCTACGCATTTACAACTCCGAACGCGACGATTGGGAGACCGACGCCGTGTTCGCGCGCGAAGAAGTCATGAGCGTCACGACAACCATCGAAAGTCAAGGCTACCGCCTGATGCAATTTACCCGTGTGGACGAGTGATCGCACTATTGTGTTTGCCTGAGGCCCGCGTCGCGATAGTGAGCGAAGTGGCGAAGCAACGACGGCCTCGCGATCGCGAAGGTGTGGAGCGAGGCAGTGGCCTCGCGTTGTGGGTCTGTAGGCCGGCTCCGCGCTAAACGTTACTCCGTCACCACGAGGCCCAGTGGGTCGGCAAGTCCCGTGGCGCTGCCGGCGATCGTTTGGATCGGCGCAGCGTTACCGCTTGCGTTCGCTGCGAAGCCAAGGATCGCGTTCGAACCCGGGTTAGAGACGAATATCTCGCCACTCCTCTTACTAACTGCTAGCCCGAAGCTGAAACCATTCCCTCCGCTCAGTCCGGTATTCGAACCGGCGATGGTGCGGATCGGCGCGACGTTGCCGGTCGCTCCGGCGGCGAACTCGCTGATCGTCGCAGTCTTAGGATCGAAGACGTAGACGTTGCGCGAAGCGTCAACGGCGACCGTATCGCCAGGCAGGGCGGACGAGCCGGGAGTTCCCAGACCGGTGTTGCTTCCGCCGATCTGCGCCTGCATGGTGGAGGATCCCGCCGGAAAGATATCGATCGTTGCCGTCTCCGAATTCGCCACGTAGAGAAGGTTGTGGCTGTCGATGGCCAGACCGCCCGCGTCGGAGATGGTACGCCTCGGTTTAACGCAGCCGTTTGCTCCAGGCGCAAATACTTCGACCGCGCGGCCGCCCTCTGGCAAGAACGCGGAAACGAAGAGCTGGTCCCTCCTATCGAACGCCACGGCGCTCGTCTGACTGGGTTTGGGGAAGCACGAGATCCCGGTCAAGAGATCGCCGGCCAGCCCGAACGTTTGAATCGCGGCCTGGCCGCCCGACGCGATGTTGCCGTTTGCAATGCCGATGCCTTCTGTTGAACTGAAGGCGATGGCGTAGGGTCCGTTAATGTGACTGATGACGGTGCTCGGCGCAACGTTTCCGTTGCCGCTTTCCGCATATTCCCGAATCGAGCCGCCCAAGCCGGTGTTTTCGTTTGCGACGAGAATGAGTGCAGTCGTCGCCCTGTGGGCGCCGGCGAGATGTTGGCCTTTGTTGACGCTCGGCGTCGCTGCGCCGGTCATGGAAGAGGTCTGCGGTGCGCCCACCGCTGGAACCGGGTTCGCTATCGAACCGCTCTGCGCGCCGGAGCACGCCGCAAGCGCAATGGCTATGCAGACGGCTCCAATGTGATAGGGTGGTTTCATCTGAGTCTCCTTCAAGTGATGTTGGTGTGTATCTAAGCTACGTTTGTAGTGAGCGGTCGGAGATTGTTGCAGTATTGCGTGCGATCTCCACGCTACGGTAGCCCAGCACGCTCAGTAACTTGCTGTCGGGCACCTTTAACGGGCCCGGTTTGTCCGCCGTCCCCGGTGCCGGTTGCGGATACGCGGTTGAAGCGGCGGTTGCGAACCGAATGTTGCCATCGGTGTGCTGGACGATCTGATGGATGTGCCCGTTGAGCACGGTTACCGCATTGAAGCGACGCAGCGCCGCCAGGACGCGGGAGCCGTCCTCCGTCGTCCATCCCCACGGCGGAAAAAGCGCGTAAAGCGGAACGTGAGCGAAGACGACGATCGGGGTTGAGCTCTTCTGCGCCGCGAGGTCCTTCTCGACGAAATCGAGCTGCTCGCTGCCGAGCTTCCCGTCGATTTCGAAGTTGAAGACGTTGACGAGCGAGAGGAAGTGCGCGCCGCCTTGGTCCCACGAGAACCACCCCTTGGGGGCGTCGCTACGGCGAAAAGCTTGGAAGAATGCGTCGGGCGTACCGATGACGTCGTGTTCTCCAGGCAGGACGATGAGCGGAGCCTTGAGCGTGCCGAGTATTTGTTTAGCGGTATCGAATTGTGCGGGCTTGGAAAGATGGGTCACGTCGCCGGTGTGGACGACGAAGGTCGGTTGCACCGGCATCGCGTTGATCGCAGCGATGGTCTTTTGAAGCGTCCCCGCTACGTCCATATTTTCGGGGCGCGCAAAGCCAATGTGGCTATCGCTGATTTGAACGAACGAAATGGCACCATCCGCGGCCAGTGCCTTTTGAGCATTGAAGAGGCCGCTACTCGACAAGGACCACGCGATACCAGTCCCGGTCCAGGCAACGTGTTTGAGAAAGTCGTCGCGTTTCATTGTTTTGGGCTCCTTTACTTTGCCGCAGCCGGCAGGACGACGATGGTCGCCTTCATGTATGGATGCAGCTCGCAAAAATAGTGGTAAGTGCCCGGCATTGCGAACACGTGCTGCCACGTGCCGGCGGTGTCGAGTCCTTCGGAATCGAACGATTTGTCGGTTGCGGTCACGGTGTGCGCTTCGTCGTCGTCGTTGACGAAAGTGACGCGGTCGCCCACGTGCACGGTCAGGGCCGGTGGATGATACTTGAAATCCTTGATGTGGACCGTCGCGACGGCCGGAAGCAGCGGTGGAGCGGCGGCGTTGGCGCCGGCGGTGAGGGTGACGGCCAGCAGGGCGACTTGCAGGGTAGTGAAGATTTTGTTCATGTGGGTGCATATGCCGCCACCGGCACGCGCGGATGGGTTGAGCCATCCAAAACCCGCCTCGGCGGCATATCAAAGGGCACACACTGTCTTCTACGGAGGTCTCCATGCAAAGTCAATCCGAAGCTGCTCGAACGACGAAATTACGTTACGCCTGCGCTGCGGCGCTGATCATAGCGGGTTGCAGCGGCGGCGCTTCGGCGCCGCCGCTGACTCCCTTGCGGTCGACGTCGCAGCCGGCGTCGCGGTTGGTACGCCACGCGGTAGGGCTCGGAAAGATCCTCTCGAGCAACGGCGGGCAGATCTTCGGATTCGATATTGACCGCGACGGTAACGACGGCGCGCTCGCCACGGCCAGCAACGTGGAGACGTTCGACCAGGATAGCGGAGCGATCCGCAAGACGTTCCCAAAGTCGCCGCCGAGCGGAACGTCCTATAATTTCGATGCGATCGTCACCGGCGACATAGGCCTCGTCACGCGCGACGTCATGCCGAAGGGGTAGATCTTCGCCAAGCGCTTCTACGATCTGATGGATCCGGTCAAGGGTAGGTTCATCGGCAAATGGACGCCGCCCGTCAAAGACATCGAGGTCGAGGCGGCCGGTCCAAATCAAACAACCGGCATGACGGCCATCTTCGCGATCGAGCTCAAGAAGCACGATATTCCCGACCTGTTTGAATCGAACGTCGCGAAGAACGAGTTCGGCAAGGTGTTCCATCTCGATCCGAGGACGTTTTCGTTGGGGAATCTGCCGCAACTCGGGCAAGATACGGCGACAGATGAAGCGGTCATCGCAACCTCTCCCGACGGCGGCCGGGTCCAGGGCGCTGCGCCGATCAACGTACTCGTCAATCTCAAGACCGGCAAACAGACGCAGTTCACCGGCTTAAACAACGGGGAGTTTGGTGCGGGCTTCGTCAACGGCTTAGCCGTCGATTCGAGCACGGGCATTGCGGCCACAACGACCGAGCTCAACGCCCAAGTCGAGTTTTACGACCTCGCACAGCAGACGGGGGTGGCGGCGCAGCTTCCCTGCACCGGCGAGACGTCCCAGGGGAACAGCGGTGCCGGCATCGCCAACGATCCGGTGAACGGGTTGTTTTTAGTGACCGATCCGTCGTATTGCAGCGGGAGCCAGGGCAGCGCGATCGTCGTCTACGACGAGAAAGGTAATCTGGTCGAGACGATTACCGGGTTCAAGTTTGCGCTCGGAGAGCCCGCGCCGGCGATCAATCCCAGCAAACGCATGGGGTGGACGTTCGGCCCAGGCTTCAACCAACTGCAGCAGTTCTTTTACTAGCCCGCCGGCCCCTTACGTGCGAAGTAAGAATCGCGCGAAATCGAAATCTCGCACGAGATCCAAGAAACGTCAGGAGAAAAGATTTCCCAAACCCGTTGTTTCGAGAACGCGTTTCAAGTGTGCCCGGGCGGCCAAAACTCGGACGGACTGTCGCCCCGGCTCGTGCAGTCGAAGCAAGAAGCGTAAGAACGTCGCGTCGGCGACGTCGAGTTCGGAAACTTCGAGCGCAACACTCCTATAGCTGTGCAGTTCTGCTGCGAGCTCGGTCGTGGCTGTTCAACTGCGCGAGCGATTCCCGCATCGTCGCGAGTCGACGGAGCATTTTGACGCGCAGCCGATGATTCGGCGTGGGATACACGGCGACGTGATTATGACGTTCCCCAACGGCGAACGTTCCGTTAGTTTGAAGATTGACGCGACGCCCACTCCGACCGAGACCGATGAAGATGTGGACGCTAAATAAGATCGACGGACGGCCCGTGTTTAGAAACGCGCTCGTGCCGGTTGACGCTGGATTTATTCCCCGAAGAGCATTGCGAGCTGCCGCGGCCGCCGCCGTCGGCGAAGACGTCAAGATATCGCTGCTGCACGTCATAGATGTTGGTCGCGATGTCGTGGGATCTGGTTACTACAGCGTAATCACTGACGACGATGTGCCGCTCTTTGCAAGTCATATATGCCAAACTCTTGGCGATGCGGGCAATCATCTCCGAATGTGGCGCGACAGCTTCAGCGCTGATCGTACTTGGAGGCCCGCGTCACATGGCAATTAAGGACGTCGCGCGATCGTTGTGGGCCGATGTGATCATCATGGGTACGCATAGAAGCCGGCGCGAAAGACGCCGGCTTCTACGCTCACTGTGATGACGATGGTGGGCTCTCGACTAGGTGCCTCTCACCGTGTCGCACGACGCGCTGCCGCTGCTGCTGCTGCTCATCGTGAAGTCGATCGAGGGAAACTGCAGCTTGGCCGGATTTCTGGGCGCGTTTACGAAGAAGAGGTTGTTCGATTCGCCCGTCGTTCCACTGTCGGCCGGGCACGTCGGCTTCTTCCTCAAGCCGGTGTCGGTCTGCAGGTTCACGGTGATCTTCGACCCCGCATTGAAGTCCGCTCTAGAGCCGCCGCCGCCACCGATAACGTTGAACTCTGCGCCCATCCAGTTCGGAGCGAGATCGACGATACCGTCGCCCTGAACGTTCTTCATGCCGTACTCCGTGCCACCCACCGAAAAAAAGATGCTATCACCGCTAGGGGACGCAGTGCCGGTTTCGATCAGTTGCTTAAGGTCCGTGATGGAGACGTTGGGAATGTTAACACTGAATGGGCTATTCTGCACGCATCCGATGCCAAGGAACTGCCAACCTTTGCCCGGCGGGCAGCCGCTCAAGCCGGATCGTACGGTCGCAACCAGCCAATCCTGAATGAACAGCGATGCTTGACCCGTGCCCTGCGGATTTGCGAAGACGAACTGCTCCCAGCCGACACAGTTTTTAATACTGCCACAGGCGGAACTCGGAAAGAAGTCCGAGTTCAGCTGGATCGTATAGTCGTTTAGACCGTTGCCGGAGCCGCCTTCACTTTGCACGCTTTTTACGCCTCGGACTTTCGGAAACGCGCCGATCGCGGTGGAGATGAGATTTGGGCTCGTGTCGGCCGTGAAGTCGAGGCCGTCACCGACAGCCTGCCCCACTCTTGGGAGGCGCGAAGGCGGAACAGGGAACCAAATCCGTGGCGGAGTGGCGCAAGCGATGCGATTCCATTGGATGGCCGGAAACGTCGCTTTAAAGCAGCCGGCACCCGGTAATCCGTTTTGCGCGAGCGAACGGTGCCAGGAATCCACAGAGCCGGCCGTCGTACCGGCAGGGTTCGCCACGGTTCCGGACGGCTGAAACGGTTGCATGGAACTGGAACACGCCGATAACGCAGCGGATAGAACCGCGATCGAAGCTAGTCGCGAAAAATTCACCTCAGTAACCTTTCAATGGATAGCCTGGGAGGCTTACGGATTACGACGAACGCGCATGGCCGACCTTTCGCTAGAACGACCGCCGGGCTATGCGTTAAGCGCGGCTTTCAAGTCGCGCAGGGCGGCTCGCGACGCGGAGCTCCCGCCGAGCTTGAGGTTCAGATCGAGCGCACGCAGATGCAACAGTGGGCCGGCGGTTCCGCGTGAGAACTCGACAGCCTCCTCGCTGCATTCGCGTGCCTCGCGTTCGCGTTTGAGGGTGGAAAGCGCGGTCGCCTCAGCGAGCTTCGCGCGTCCCAAAAGACGAGGCCAGTTGGCGACGCGATCGCTTAGCACGTGCGCCATCCCGGCCGCGCGTTCCGGCTGCCCGATTAGTACCAGGGCCTCAGCTTCGGAGATCGCGAGCGCCTGTGTAATCGAAAAGGCATCGCAAGATGCTGCCCGCGCTAGGCTTATCCATCGCAAGGCCTCCTTGCCGTCTCGCCGATGGATATCAATGCGAGCAAGGTTCGAAAGCACGATCACACGATCGAGAGCGCTTCCGAATAAGTCGATCAGGGCCCATGCCTCCAATGCGAATCGCTTCGCCTCTTCCAAGCGGCCCAACGTCAAGAGGTGTGCCGCCATCATCTGCATTCCGACCCGTAGGCTCCGTACGTCGCCGGTACGGCTGCCCATCTCGACGAGTTCGCTCATTTCGCCTAGTGCTATCGAGACTTGATCGGCCCGGACCGCCCGGATTCCCGAAGCGCGAATCGCGACGTCGACGGCTAGACGCGTACCCGCGAATCGCATGGGAGCAATAATCGCCGCTGCTTCGTCAATTGTCGCCAATGCACGCGTACCCTCGTCGCGCTCGAACTGGATCGAAGCCTCCGCGACGAGAGCCTTGACCAGCGTTTCGGCGTATCTACGGTCGCGCGCGTAATCATGGCGCAGGCGTTCGGTCAAGACCCCCCGAGCCGATGCGGCGGCCGGCGCTCCCTGGCAGTGCGCCGCTTCGAAGTCCACGAGATCGCAGTTCGCTTCGAGTATGTGCCTGAGCCCGTCGTCGGTAACATCGGCAAGCAAAGCTCGCGCCCGCGCCGTCGTAGTTTGCACTTCGGCGAATGCGCCAAGCTGGATCTCCAGCTCGGCGCGGATACAAAGGGCTCGAATGGCCTGCGTGGCATCATCGCTATCGCGCGCCAGAGCAGCGGCCGCGGCGTGGGCGCGCTCGAACTGTCCGCCGTCGCGCAGAGCGTCGATCGCAACGAAGCGAGTTCCACGCGGAATGAGTTCACCGAGACCTCGATCGTCGTTCGTTTGGAGGGAAAGATAATTTTCCAACCCTTCGGTAAACCGCTCGCGCGCCTCGCGTAGGTCGCGATAGAACTGGCTGCGCGACAAACTCATATCGCTGGCAATGGCGGCGTGCTTTTCACGCTCGATGTCGCTTCTACGCAGTACGGAAATCCGGCGCCGCTGCTGCTCTGATTCCAAGCTAAACTCGTCCAAGAGTGACGCAACGATACCCGGCAGCTGGTCGGCAAGCTCGGTACGCTGTCGCGAAGCCGCTTCGACGAGCGGGTGGCGCGCCAGCGCGCGGCGGTTGCGAACGTTGCGCAGGAGCGTTATCGCCGCCCGCAGCCGAGTCTCGTGTTTGCGCATCGCTCACGCGCCTTCCATAAGGAGACCATCCGACCCGCCCAAGGTTCGGGACTAAGATGAGACTTGTCCGGCTGGAAGGGAGGCGTCCGGCGTTAAACAAGATGCAAAACCGTTCGGCCACCTTCGCCTTTCAGGAGAGTTAAAGCAACTATGCGTTCCCCCGTCTTCACCGCAACCACGCTCGGCGCGGCAGCAACGACCATATTACTCGCAGCTTGCTCTGGTTATCAGCCAACAGCCGGCTCAGGCGCGACGACTCAAGCGCTCGCGCAGCGCCAGCCACTCGGGCGCTACGAGCCGATGATCGCAAGCGATGGCGCGCGTTCCGTGCTACCCGCGGGGTTCAAACCGAATAGCACGCGGCCCAGCTGGATGAAGCTGCCGTCAGGCGAGAGTGACGCGAATAGAGGCGACCGGATTGCGGTTGCTCAGTTTGGCGGCTCGAGTGTCCTGTGGTTTCCCCTCAACGATAAAACGAATAAGCCGCCCGCGATCTGCCAACCCGCCTCGTCGACCAACGGTATCGCGATCGATCGCTACGGAAATCTGTGGGTGCCCGATGGGCGCGCCAATACGACGACCGAATACGGACCGAATTGCGGTAGCGCGAAGTTGACGATCCAAGATCCGACCGGCGAGCCGGCCGACGTCGGATTCGCCGGCAAGAATCGCGTCTTTATTCTGAACATCAACAACCTAAGCGGATCGCCTACGGTCGAAATCTACAATAGCACCAGCGGGAAGCAGCTCGGCACGTTAAGCGATCCCTCGTTCGCCGTTCTTTTTGGCGTTGGGACCGATCGTAAAGGGAACGTCTTCGTCTCAAACCTCAAGAACAACGTGGGCAATATCGTCGAGTTCCCGAAGGGTAAAATGCCCGGCACGCAGCTCTCCGGCGTGAGCCTTGGCCTGCCAGGGACCCCGACGTTCGATGGCCAGAACAATCTGATCATTACCGATTGGCTCGCGGAAACGATTGACGTCTTTTCGCCGCCGTACCAGGCAGCACCGACGACCTCGCCGCTGATGGGATCGTCAATCTGGTGCAAGCTTAATCAAAGGGGAAAGAACCTCTACTGTGGCGACGCGGATAACGGATCGATCGACGTGTATGGCTATCCCGGAAACGCGTACAAATTCAGTTACACCGCCGGCCTGTCGCCCAGCGCACTCGTTACCGGCGTCGCGCCGGCACCTGCGGCTGCCTACGGACCTTAATCAGCGTTCGATCAGCTTCATCATTTCGGGCGTATAGCGCTCGCCGGCGGTCTGCGCAGCGATTCCGTCGAGCCGCGCTAACTGCTGCTCGGTTAGCCGGAGATCGAGCGCGCCGGCATTTTCCTCGAGGTAGCGCACGCGCTTGGTACCGGGAATCGGCACGACATCGCTGCCGCGCGAAAGGACCCAGGCGAGCGCCACCTGCGCCGGCGTTGCGGCGCACTCGTTCGCGACCTCGCGGACGAGCTCGACGATACGCTGATTGATGCCCGCGCTTTCCTTAGAGAAGCGCGGATTTGAGCGCCGAAAATCGTTCTCGCCGAGCGCGTGGACGTTTACGGCTCCGGTAAGAAAACCACGTCCGAGCGGACTATACGGCACCAAGCCAACACCGAGCTCGCGTGCGGCCGGCAGAATCTTCTCTTCAACCCCGCGCTCCCACAACGAGTACTCGCTCTGCAGTGCGCTGATGGGGTGCACCGCGTGCGCGCGACGAAGCGTATGCGCCGAGACTTCCGAGAGCCCCAAAAAGCGCACCTTACCTTCGTCGACGAGCTCTTTCATCGCGCCGATCGTCTCTTCGACCGGCACCGACGGATCGCGCCGGTGCTGGTAGTAGAGGTCGATCACGTCGATACCAAGGCGCGCGAGCGACTCGTTTGCGACGCGCTTGACGTTCTGGGGCGTTCCGTCGACGCCCCGGATGCCGTTGCTGAATCGGAAGCCGAACTTCGTTGCGATGACGACGCCCGACCGACGGCCGCGCAGCGCTCGACCGACGAGCTCCTCATTTGTGTACGGTCCGTAGACCTCGGCCGTGTCGAAGAAGTTAACCCCAAGCTCGAGCGCTCGATGAATCGTTGCAATCGCCTCGGCTTCGTCCGCCGTACCGTACCCGGTCGTCATCCCCATGCAGCCGAGTCCGAGAGCGGAGACCGTAAGACCCTGCGTTCCGAGCTTGCGTTGTTCCATAGGTGCTTTTAGACGCACCCACGGTGGCTGGGGTTGCGCTTACAGCTAGCCGCTACGCATGCGGGCAGCCAGCGACGGGGCGCGGCTTGACGGCCGAATCCCAGAGTCGCTTCGTCCAACAGTCCCCCAACAGCGAGCAATAGCAGAGCGTGACGTCAATGCGCCGAACATCGGCGATCACGCGACGCGCGATATATTTGCCCTCAACGCGCACCAGTTGAAGCTTCGAGCCCGCAGGCACCACGTCGCCGGCGACGATCGTTGTGATTGTAACGTTCATCGTGCCATGCGTCCCCGATTTCGCGGCGTCGGCGGTCGCTGCGGCCCGTTCGGGATCGATCGCGACCCCAAGCGCCGGCTCGATGGTCGGGCCCACCGGCCGACTGATGGCCTTTCCGTCGCGAGTTACAACCGAAGCTAAAATGAGCGCGGGACCGATGCCCGGATTGTTGATGTCCAGCTCGAAGAACTTGTTGCTCGAGCTCGACGTGTTGAACGTTAGATAAGGCCAGACGGTCGCGCTGAACTGCTTGCGGATGACGTACGTTTGATAGGCCGACGAGGCGGCGGCGACGCCGCTGATCAGCAGAGCGCCGAGGGCGACGAGCAGGTCGAACCGGAAGCGTTTTTCGTCCACGACGAGACCCTTCGCTCGCCGGAATTGAAGGCCTTCGCTTAGTGCAGAGTGATGGTTAGGTCCTTCGTAGCGCCCGCGTGGAGCACTCGCAGGCGTACCTTTGTTCCGGCCGGTTTCGTGACGATATCGAGGAGGTCGGCGCGCGAATAATTCGACGCATCCATACCGTTAACGGAGACGATGCGGTCACCGGCAACGATCCCAACCTGAGCCGCGGCCGAGTTCGGCTTGACGAGGAGCACATCGAACGCGCCGGGTTCGTTCTTTTCAAAGGCGATCCCCGAGCGATTCTTAAGGAGCGGCGTTTCGCGGTTCTCGCGATCGAGATAGACTCGCTGGCCGGCGTAGTCGAAAGTCGCGATGAATCGGGAGAGGATGCTAAGGCCCATGTTCCCGGCCTGCGTCCAGGCTGCAAACGCACCGCTCTTCATCTGCGTGAAGTACGCCTCTATATCGTGCAAATCGCGATTGCCGATCGTAAAGCTCCGCAACGTCTCCAGATGCCCGGTGTTGCTGCCGCCGGTGCCGCTTCCGATAACCCGAGTGCCGCCCGAGTAACGCTCGCTGAGTCCCGTTTGCTCGAGGAAATGGCCGAACAGAATAACGTCGCCGGCGTTCCCGGTATCTACACCGAAAAGCCCACGGTGGCCGTCGGCGGCTGCGTTCACCATCGGTTCGTCGGGATCGCTCTCGAACGTAAAGGGAACCGCCGTTCCGCCACCGCGATAGCGAAAGGCCGCAAGCGGCGTGAACGTCACCGTGCGATCGCCGTAATCCAGGCGCGTCGCGTAACGCTCGAAGAACTCCAAGCCGATAATGCCGGCAAGCGGCGTCTTCTTGCCGCGCTCGTAGAACGAATAAGGATACGGGATGATTAGAAACGGCTGATCGAGCAGCTCGGCTGCGCCGATGCGCACGCTTTTCACGCGCGTGTATGCCGTCGAGATCGTGCCGGCACCGGAGCCGCCGCTCTTTCCGGCGCCGCTGCTCAACAGTCCCAATCTCTCGGCGGCGAGCTTCGTGAGAATCGCGTGACCACCGGTATCGAGAATAAACGGCATCGACGGGCGATCGTTGATCGATGCCCAGACGATCAGTTGATGTCCTTCGAGCGTCATCGGCACGGTCGCCGACGTAGCTCCGCCGAGCATCCGCGCGTCGTTAGCCGGGATCGGCCTCGCGAAGTCGTCGCTCGCAGCGCGCGACCGAAGGTCGTAGCGCCTCACCACGAATGCGTAATCGTCGACAGGATCGGCTGTAGTACCGGATGAGATCGAGAACGGCAGCACGACACCGTCAACCGTGCGATAATCCGCGTAGGTCACGACGGATCTTTCGAGCGGCGCGCGCAGGCTCACGCGTAAAAGCAGATGCGTCTGCGCGTCGATCGTGAGATCGGCGGGGATTCCGCCGCCCGGCTGTACCCGAATCACCATTTCCGAGCGATTCCCCTCGGTCTGCGTTCCGAGGCACGTTATTGCTGCGCTGGAATGGTGGTCGAAGTAGCCACGGCGAGCGAGGTAGGCCTTCGTCACCGCTTCCTGCCGAGCGTACGGAGAGTCGTACGGGCGGACGCCGCCCGAGATGTCGCGCGCCCAAACGGTCGTGCCGTCATAAATCTCGGCGCTAGGTCCCATTACCGCGATCCGGAATCGACGCGCGTATCGTCCACCGGTCAGGTCGTCGTCGAACTGCGCCGTACCGTGTAGCCCCGCGACGGTCGCCGATCCGGACGCCGAGATCTCGCCAATCCCGTTCCATCCGGCACCGCCCGTTGCCGCGCGCATCTGCCCCAGGATGAGCCCCCCGTCACAGGCGGGCGGTGATGCGAGCGCGCCGCCGTGCGCCGAAATTGCCGCGAGCAGAAATGAGAGAAAAAAGCGAACGAACTTCACGCTGCTCGGAATCGTTCGCCGGATTTATGCAGCCGGCCTCGACCGGATCGTCGGAACTGCCGCGCGAGCCTTACGCCGCTGCGGTCAAGAGGCAACGGAATGAGCGGCGGCGATTCCGGCTTGGCCTAAGCTGATCCCGCCGTCGTTTGCCGGAACCTTGTGATTGACCCAGAGCCGGTTGCCGAGCCGCTCGGCCAGTAACTCCACTAGAAGCATATTCTGAAAGACTCCTCCCGAAGCGACGACCTGCCTCGGTTCGAGCGACGTCGCTGCGGCTACAATTGCGTCGGTCAGCGCGTGATGAAACGCTCGCGCTATTTCGCAAATGTCGCGACCGCGTCGACGGTCGGCCACAATTGCCCGGAGCATTGGGCGGAAGTCGAGCCGGTTCTCGTTCAACGGGAAGTGGATACGGCGAAACCGACTTTCCTGAGCGTGCGAGATGCTCGACCCACATTGCAGCCTGCGCTTCAAATGTTATCGCGCGCGTAAAGCCGAGCAGCGCAGCGACCGTATCGAAGAGCCGGCCAACGGAGGTCGTCGTAAAAGTACGAACCCCGCTGTGGATCAATCGCACCGCTTTGACGTACCGCTCCGGAAACTCAAACGGCGGCGCGGTGAGGTCCGGCAAGTCGTCGAGCTCGCTCAAAAAACCGGCCGCGGCTTGGACCGGATGGCGAGCGGCCGCATCGCCGCCCGGAAGGCTGGCCTCACGCAGCCAGATCGCACGCTCGAAACCTTCGCAAATGCTGCCGACGAAGACCTCGCCGCCCCAAATCGTTCCATCGTCGCCATAACCGGTTCCGTCGAACGCCACGCCGACGACTCGCACGTCGAAGGCCTGGCGCTCGGCAAGAACGCTCGCCACGTGGGCTCGGTGATGTTGAACCGCGAGATGCTCGGCCCTGAGCGAGAGCGCGTACTGGGTTGACGCATACTCGGGATGCGCGTCGTGCGCCACCAGCAGATCCTCCGCGGATACTTCATACATCGCGCAGAGATCGCGGATCGTCTCTTTAAACGCTTCAAAAGCCGCGTAGTGCTCGAGATCCCCGATGTGTTGGCTGGCAAAAGCTTGGCCCTCGACGACGAGCGTTAGCGCGTTCTTTAGATCCGCGCCGACGCAGAGCATCGGCCGTCGAGCGGGCAGCTTGGCAATCGCCTGGGGCGCGCATCCACGGGCATGACGAAGGACGCTTGCACCATAGGGACCGATCGTCATCACCGAATCGTCAACGCGTCGCGCGATTTCGCGCTCTCCCGCCAAGAACGCGTCGGCGATGCCCGAAAGGCTCTCGAACGCATCGGTGTCGAGATAGGCGATCGGTTCGCTCGAACGGTTGGCGCTCGTCATTACCAGCACGTCCGGAGCGCCCCGCTCGAAGAGCAGCTGCTGCAAAGGCGTATAGGGCAGCATGATGCCGTAATCGCGGTTCTGCGGCGCGACACCGTCGAACTGGGCCTTCGCTGCGGCCAAGACGATCGGGCGCTGCACGGACTGCAGTAGGTTCGCGGCTTCCGATGAAAGCTCGACCAAGCGCTCGAGCGGTTTCGAGATCGCGCACCATTAGCGCAAAGGGCCGTTCCTTGCGATACTTGCGCTCGCGCAAGTTCGCGATCGCATCTGGCCGTCGCGCGTCGCATGCTAAGTGGTAGCCACCCAGGCCCTTGACCGCCAAGATCGCGCCCTCACGGAGCAGCGCGACCGCTTGCGTTATCGCGGCTTGGCCCTCTACTCTGAGATCACCTATTTGCAGGTAGTACGACGGCCCGCAAGCAGGACACGCGATCGGCTGAGCGTGAAAGCGGCGGTCGTTTGGCTCGATGATATTCGGCCGCGCAGGATTCGCACATCGGCCAGCTTCGCATCGTCGTCTGCGGGCGGTCGTAGGGTAATCCTAAGATGATGCTGTATCGTGGACCGCAGTTAGTACAGTTGATATAGGGATAGCCGGCGCGCCGGTCTTCCGGGTCGAACATCTCGCGCAGACAGTCGGCGCAAACCGGCAGGTCCGGCGAGACGCGAACGGTCGGCCGCTCCGTTTTCGTGCTCTCGCGAATGACAAAGTCGTCGAAGCCTTCAACGCTTGCGGGTTGCTGGTCGAGCGTCGCAATGCGGGCGGCCGGAGGCGCTTCGGTTTCGATTGCGCGCACGAAGCCAGGCAGCGCCGCGGAGGCGCCTTCGACGTGCACCTCGACGCCATTTTCGCCATTGAGCACCCAGCCGCGCAGGCCGCGAGAGCGCGCCAAGCGGTAGACGAACGGTCGAAACCCAACGCCCTGAACGATGCCGGCAATTCGCAGACGCCGCGCTTCGTCGAGCTGCGACGGGCGCTTCACTGCGGGGCGGCCACGTAACAGCCTCGCCCCTGCCAGCCGACCTGGACGACGCGCCCTTCATCCACCAGTACCGGAACGCTGACCGCGCCGCTCACCAAGCCAAAGAGTCGCTCGCGCGCCACAGGGTCGGCGTCGACGTCGTATTCGACGAACTCTTTGCCCTGCCAGTCGAGTTCGCAACGGAGCTCGGCCGTGTACGGGCAGGTTCGCGTGCCGTAGAGCTCAAGCGGCATGACTGAAAAGCAAGCCCAGGCCCTCGCGAATGATGTGGTAAATCGAGCCCTGCACCTCTTGAATCCGCGGAATATAGTCGCAGTGGACGACGATCGGAACGTCGGCCAGGCCTCGGCGAACGATCTTCGCCTCCGTCGTATCCAAGCAGCGCAATCGTCAGCATTGCTCGCTTGCGCGCCTCTTCCAAAGCGGCGACGATATTCTTAGACCCCCCGCTGGTGGAGAGGGCGATCGCCACGTCGTGCGGACGCGCCTGCGCAACCAGCTGGCGCAAGAAGATCACTTCGGTTCCGACGTCGTTGGCGACCGCGGTGATGATGGCGGGCTCGAGCGAGAGCGAGATCGCGCGAATCGCGCTCGAACCGTCTTCCGGCATGACGCAGTCCAGCGCCCAGTCCGTTGCATCGGTAGCCGAGCCGCCGTTCCCGAAGATAATGAGTTTGCCGCCGGCTTGCAACTCGCGCGCGATAATCGTGATTGCACGTGCGATAGCCGGCAATTGGTTGGCGACGACTTGCCCGCGCAAACGGCGCGCATCTTGCGACTTCATGAGAATCGACCCGGCGGCTTCTTCGACGAGTGAATCTTGCGATTCGGTGCGTTCGCCGAGAAACGGATAAAGAAAGCTGGACGCGCCGACGTCGTGACCCATCTCGCGGTGCTCGAAGAAGACGTGGACCGTCTCGTAAAGCGTGTGGCAGAGAATCTCGATCATCTCTTGGTGTATGTGCGGATCGGGGCTCGGTGCGGCAACGCCGTAGTCTGCACCATCGCCTGGCAGTGCGAACGACGAGCGCGCCGCGGGCGCGCGCTCGAGCGAGAACGCGCAGAATCTCCGGATCGCCCTGTGGCGGCCCGAAACCCATCACGACGTCCTCCGGCTCGAGCACCGCGTCGATCCAGTGCTCGAATGCCAGACTCAAATCCATGCGCCGGCAACGCGCGCTTGCCGACGATCACCGGATGCACGAACTCGACCGAGACGTGCTGCGCGTCAGTCGCATATGTACCGCGTCCAAAGGCGAGTAGTCTCCCACCACGGTCGAAGCGTTCGAACATTCGACGGCAGGCCGCGCGCGAGTGGCCGGCGCTTCTCGCGCGAAAGAACGACGTCGGAGCACGGCGTCGCGTTCGGCGAAGCGGCGCGCAATCCAACTCTCGCAGTTCAACTAGCGCGATGTTTTTGCGTCTAACATATGCGCGGCAACGGATCGCCGACCAGCATGTCGATGATGCGGCTGCCGCCGTAACCGGTGACGGCGAGCACGGCGCGCGCCGGCTTCGCGCGCACTTCGCCGATGTAGACTGCAGCCGTCGCCTCCGGGCACCGCGCGCACGGCGGCGAGCGCGGCATCGGCGACTTCCGGCGCGACGATCCCGAGAAGCTGGCCTTCGTTGGCAATGTGCAGCGGATCGAGGCCGAGAATCTCGCACGCTCCGCGCACCTCGTCGCGCAGCGGAATCGATTCTTCGAACAACGTGATACCGAGCTCGCGTCGCGCGCACCAGCTCGTTGAGCGCGGTCGCAACGCCGCCGCGCGTGGGATCGCGCATCCAGCGCAGCCCATCGCCCGCACGACGTCGAGCAACGCGTCAACGAAGGGCGCACACCGAGCGCGTATCCGAGCGCAGATCCGCTTCGAGATCGAGCTCGCCGCGCGCCAGCAGAATCGTGATGCCGTGATCGCCGATCGGACCGGAGAGCAGCACGCAGGTCGCCCGGCGCGGATTCGATCGCGGACCGAGACGCGGCGCGCGAGTCGACCACCCCGACGCCGAACGTCGTGACGTACATGCCGTCGGCGCAATCCGTGCTCGACGACCTTAGTGTCGCCGCCGACGATCGTCGACGCCCGCCCGCGCGCGCCGCGCCGGCCATCGCCTCGACTTCGGCGCGCAGCGTCGTCGCCCGGAAAGCCCGGCCTCGAGGATGAACGGCGGCCATCAGCGCCGAGCGGGCGCGCTCCGGAGACCGCCAAGTCGTTGACGGTTCCGTTGACCGCCAGTTCGCCGATCGAGCCGCCCGGAAAGCGCAGCGGTTTGACGACGTAGCCGTCGGCCGTCGTCGCAATCCGCAAGCCGTTGAGCGTCGAAGACGGCCGAATCGGAGAGCGTTTGCAAGATCGGGTTTGCAGAGCAGCGGAACGAAGAGCCCCTCGACGAGACGGCGCGAGGCCTTTCCGCCGGCGCCGTGCGCCATCTCGATCTGCGCGTCGCCGAAGCGCACGCGCGGCGCGGTCCGCTCGACGGTCTGTCATCGCGCTACGCGATCGACCGCTTCGTCGTGGATGCACGTAGCGATAGTACGCCGCGCACGCGCCCTCGCTCGAAACCATCAGCGCCCCGATCGGATGCTCGGGATTGCACTCCTTGCCGAAAAGCTTGCACTGCGGCGGTTTGAGCACGCCCTTGAGCACCTCGCCGCACTGCGCCGCCTTTGGATCGGTCACGCGGACGCCCGGAACCTCGAACTGCACCTCGGCATCCCACGGCGCGTATCGGCCTTCGAATCTTGCAGCGCCGATTGCGAGATGAAACCCGAGCCCGCGCCACTCGAAGTACGGGCGCAACTCGAAGACTTCGCCGATCGCTCGCAGCGCCGGCGGATTTCCCTCCCACGGAACGATGCGCCGGTACTGATTCTCGACGCTGCGCCTCCTTCGCGCGCAGCTGGCGCAGGATCATCAGCGATCGCTTCGAGGATGTCGAGCGGCTCGAAGCCCGAGATGACGACCGGCTTGCCGTAGTCGCGCGCGATGAACTCGTACGGGCGGCAGCCCGTGACCGTCGACACGTGCCCGGGACCGACGAAACCGTCGATGCGCATGTCGGGCGAATCGAGAATCGCGCGAATCGCGGGAACGATCGTGACGTGATTGCAGAAGACCGAGAAGTTGCGAATGCCAAGCGCCTCGCGCGCGCAGCAGCGTGAGCGCGGTCGACGGCGCGGTCGTCTCGAAACCGATCGCGAAGAAGAACACGTGTTTTTCGGGGTTTTCCTGTGCGATCCGCAGCGCGTCGAGCGGCGAATACACCATGCGAATGTCGGCGCCGCGCGCTTTGAGCTCGAGCGGCGTTCCCTGCGTGCCCGGCACGCGCATCATGTCGCCGAAGGCAGGTCATGATCACGTTCGGCTGCTCGCGCGATCGAAAGACCGTCGTCGACGCGGCCCGTCGGCAAGCACGCAAACCGGGCAGCCCGGGCCGTGAATGAGCTCGACGTTGGTCGGCAATAGGTCGCTGCAGCCCGTGCCGATAGATCGCATGCGTGTGCCCGCCGCACACCTCCATGATGCGGTAGTGGCGGTCCGGAGTCGACCGTGCGCGCGATCTCGCGCGCGACGTTCGAGATGAGTTGCGGGTCGCGAAACTCGTCGACGTATTTCATCTCACGCCGTTTCCGGTATCCGGGCGATCGCGACGCCGAAGTGCGCGAGAACCTCGTCGCCCGCGCGTGCCTGCGGAACGAAGTCGAGCTCTATAGAAAACCGTTGGCCATCACCATCAGTGCAAAGAGCGGTGTCACCGTCGCGCTCTAGGATTCGAACGATCGCGGCGGTGTCCCCGCAGGCCGTGCAGCGTTCAGTCGCGTTCGGCAAATGCGTAACCTCGTATCTCGTCCATGGCCAACTGGTCCTCACCTAGGGCCGCCAGCATTCGCAACTGGTCGCGCGCCTGCGCTTCTTCGATCTTGCTCATCGCAAAACCGACGTGAATCAAGATCCAGTCGCCGGCTTGCACGCCGTCGTCCTCGAGCAGCGTGACGTTCACGTTGCGCTTGACGCCGGCGACGTCAACTTTGGCGAGTCCGTTCTGCTCCGGCAATAGCTCCAAGATGCGGCCCGGAATAGCCAAACACATGTTCGTCAATCCTAGCCTTTCTTGCGCGCAACCATGCGGAGCCTGACGCGCACGAGCGGCTCCACGCTGAGTACCATCAGTTTCATCGATTTCAGGCCGTAATCGCGAACGTCCACGCTGATGTCGCCGCCGATTCGCACCTCTTCACCGGATCGCGTTCGGGTACAACTCGCCTTCGTAGCGGCGGGCCAGCCCTGCGAGCGTAATTTGCCCGGCCGCGGCATACCGCCCGTGCGAAGTACCCGCGTTCAACTCGCGCAGCTCCGCAACGATCTTCGGAAAACGCTTGCTGTCGATCAGCTTCCACATCTCGCGATCCTGCAACTCATTGCCGGTGCGAAGGCTCTCGACTTTGAGCTCGAGATGCATTTTAGGCAACGGATGCACTGCCAGCGCCCCGTTCGGATTCCAGGCTGCTTCGACGTAGCCGCTCATCTCAGTCGCTTTGCCGTAGACTGGAAAGAGCTGTGCCGTTGCAAAGAACGACAGCGACGATTCGGCGCTCACGACTTCGAAGCGATCGTAGTGCAGCTCTTCCGGTAGCGTTTTCACCTGATTTCGTCCGTTCGGCCGGTCTTCGATAACGATCACGCGACCTTCCTCGCAACGAGGCGCAGCCGAATTCGCAGGCTCGGGTCGACTTTGAGCATGAGCAGGCTCGGTGGCTTCAGCCCGAAATCGCGAATATCCACGCCAAGCTCGCCGTCGACGATGAGACTCTCGTCGTCGCGAACGATCGTAAACTCACCGCCGTAGTTGCGCGAGCGCCCGACCAGCGTGATCTCTCCATGAGCCTTATAGCGGCTCGGTGCCGAGAGCAGCTCGAGGCTGCGCAAATCGGCGCTGACCTTCGGGAAGCGGTTCGCATCGACCAGCTTGCGCATCTCGCGGTCTTGCAGCGAGTTTCCGGAGCGCACCTGATCGATCGGAAACTCGACGTGCATGACCGGCGCGGGCGCCAAAGTTCAGGCTTCCGCCGGTATCCCAGGCCGCGGTGATGTATCCGGTCAGGCCGGAGGCCGTTGCGCGCACCGCGTGCAGCGTCGTGCGGGCGTCGACCGTCAGCGTCGACTCCGCCGGCGAGACGGCATAGCGCGCGAGGCCTTGCGCACTCACGGCCACTCCGTCACATTCCTCTGATCTTGGCGTACCGGACCACGTCGTTCGTTAGCGAGGTGACAAACGACGTCAAGGCGTTTTTCTGAACCGAGCCGGTAATCAACGATCCGATCGTCGAGAGTACCTCGTTGGCGAGCGGCTCCTCACCCGACATCGTACGCATTCGGTTGTAACGCGTCAGGTCGCTCTTCATCCCAGCGATCACGCGCTCGGCTGCAAAGGCGCCCGCAAATGCAAGCGCGCCGACGATTACACCTCTGAGCATTCGTAACTTCCTTTCTGACCGGACTCTGTTTCGGCCAGCGTTTTCGTAAGCAAGCGCCGTACGAGATCGGCGGCCGGCGCGACCATGTCGCTAACCAGCGGCGAGAGCTCCATCGCTTCGCCGACGTCGGCGGGCTCGCATCCGATCAGCGTGATCGGCGGCGCCTCACCGCCGATGGTTCGCAGAAATGCGAAAACGTTTTCGAGATCCATGCGGTGAGCATCCGGTATCGACCGGGAGGGCGGTTTGCCGGGTTCGATCACGTAGAGCGTTCCCGGAACGCCTCCGCGCGGAAACCGCGTCGATCGAGAAACGCGCGATCGTAGCCCGCGATCAACTCATAAGCCAAGTGAAGGCCGCGAATTCCGTAATCCTCGATTTTTACTCCGGGAAAGCGAATCTGCGCTTAGCGCGCGCGCGACGGCGGGACCGAATCCATCGTCGCCAAAGAAGATGTTTCCGATACCGGCGACGAGCACTTTCATGCCGAGTGCTCCGGGGCCATGGCGAGCCGGCTCGACCTCGTCCGGATAAAAGAAGAACGAGCGCCCGTACCACTCGTGTAGATCGCTGGCCGGGTCGTCGTCGACGGTAACGGCGACGTACAGCTGATCCTCGACATCTTGATGGATCGCGCGCACCGTCGCGAGCTTGTTATCGAGAAACATGTCCCACACGTCGGCGCGCCGCTTGGGGTGCAATCGCACGACCGAGCCTTTGGCGATCTTCGTTCCGTTCACGAAGACGCAGTCTATCGAGCAGGCGACGTCGAGCGGCGCCGTGACAGAGTCGGAATCGCAGTTCGCCCGGCGCCGAAGCGTTCGGCGCGTTCCACGATCGCCCGCGCGCGTGGGTCGGTCGCTCGCGCCTCCGCGCGCTCGTCATCCGACAGGCTGCAGCACGCTCAGCATCATCAACTCGTCGATCTCGGTCGCATCGAAGGTGTCGCCTTCGCTCTGCGATGCGACCGCCGGAAAGTCGTAGAGGATGATCGGTGACGACAGAACGAGCGGCGAGCGTTGCGCATCCTTGGCCGCATCGCCGATCAGCACCGGCCAGGTGTGCCGATTGCTCAACGACGGACGTCTCAACGCGCCGCCTCTTCGGGCGGATCGAGCACTGAGAAGAATCGGCCGCCTTTCGCGTGGAGAAGCGTATGCGTCGAGACGAACGCGGTCCGCAGCGCCGAGCTCGCGATTGCCCGGCACGACCGCCGAGGTGTTGGCGATGCGAACCCGCAGCTTTCGCAGCGACGGATGCTCCGGAATAGGCTCGCACTCGATCGTCACCGCACCGCGCAACGCCCAGCGACGGCGGACGATCCGCCCGCGCCGTTCGCCGCGCGCGTCGGCGCAGGTTCTCGACCCATTGCTCCGCGCCAAACGCGATCGGCTCTACGGTCGAAAGCGCCGACGGGTCAAGTTCGCAACGTTGACTTCGCGCTCGACGCCCTCGTCGAAGGTAACGTGCCGCTGGCCATCGACTTCGAGCGATTCGACCGGTTTCGAATGCGCGCTGCGTGCAGGCACTTGCACCCAGCGCGTTTCGACCTGAAGGAATCGCACCTGCACGATCGACCTGCGTTTCGCCCCGGGCATTCGAGCAGGATCTCCGTTTGGGCGATCGGCCGGCTCGCCGGTTCCGTTCGCAGCGTACGCTTCGGGCACGATGACGCCGAACTGCCAGCGAATCCGGTTTTTCTTTGCCGACGCGGTATACGGAAAGAGAATGTAGCCTTCGTACAGCACGGCGTTTGCGACGGCGAGTGCCGGCTCCATGCGGATTCACCGCTCTAACCGTGCCGAGTTCGCACAAGCGTTCGAGCGCCGCGTCCCAGGTCGGGCAGACCGGTTGCAATCTTGAAGCGGCGCAATTCGTCGAAGAGATCGCGGTTAACGCGAATCCAGGCGGCGTTTGGAAAGAACGCGTCCATCGCTTCGCGCCAGATCGCGACCGGCAGCGCGAAAGCGCGCCTCGCAGCTCCACGGCACTAGCTCCGGCGCTCACGCCCGCCTGCCCGTCGACGAAAACGCGTGCCGCTGAAGAGCAGGTTCGAGCGGAATCGACGCCGTCTTTGAGCGACGCCAGATACTTGTTCGCGGCGACTTCGAAATCGTAACTGCACGGCACCGGCAGGTCGAACTCGGTTTCGTCGCTCGAACGCCAGCACCGATCTGCGCGACGTGCGTCCAGAGCATCGGTTTGAGCGTGTCGGCGTACCGCGACGGCTCGCCGAAGAGTTCGGTCGAGCAGCACGCTCTCCTCGGGCAGGTAGCGCCGCCGCTGCGACTTCGAGCTGAATCTGCGCGCGCAGCGCAATCGCGTCGACGCGTCACACCGGTTCGTCTCGGTCGACTGCGCACCCGCAGAAAGATGCAATGGCGACGCCGCATAGCGATCGACGCGGGCTCCGATGACGGCGAAACGAGAGCTCGGTCATGACGTTCGCGCCGTTACTCGACCGCGGCTCCGTTCAGCGAGCTTCGCGAAGTACTCGTCGATTCGCTGGTGCGCCTCCTCACCGCCGTCGAAGCCTTTCCACGTGCTGCGAATGATGCCGACCAGCTCGTACGCGGCGTCGATCGGCACGATGAAGCAGCGCGAGCACGTCGCGGCGTGCGCTGGATCAGGATCGCTTCGACGTCCGGCTCGATCGAGGCGAGAAGCGGGATAGGCACGCGGCGATCTCGTCCCACGTATCGAGCGGGCAGCAGCGATTCGGTTGCGCCCGCGGGGCTCGGATAGAAGGCGACCATCTTCTTTTCGAACGAGTTGTAGAAGAAGAACGCCAGCCCGATCGGAATCGCAAGCGCTGTCCCAAGTCTGCGTCCTCGATCGCAAAATCCGTCGACCTCAACGTAGCGCGCGGGAATCGGCCGATACTTGCCTTGCGCCGCGCCCGCCGGTTCGAAGACGATGTAGCACGGGCGGCACGCGCACAGGATGCGTCGCGCGGCGAGTTCGATGAGGTGACTGTGTTCAGGCGTCAGCGGCGTCGAGCAGAAATCGCAGCGTTCGCCCGCAGGCTGGCGCTTCTGCAACATCCGTTGGAGAAGCGCGACGTTGTCGTCTGCGCGATCGTCGTATGCCGAGCTCACGACTCGGCGCGAGGATCCGAAGCGTGCTCTCTTCGGCGCGCACCTCGCGAATCTCCGGGAACGCGTTCGAGGATCGCGCGCTCGACCGCGAGCTTCAACGTCGCCGTCGAACCCGGACACCCGTCGCAGCTGCCTTCGAGGCGGAGGTAAACGACGTCGCCTTCGATGCGCGAAAGCTCCATGTTCCCTTCGTGCGATTTGATGTACGGCAGCACCGACTGCAATCGCCGCCGCGACGCGCGTCCTCGAGCGGGATCGGATGCAGGCCGTGCAAACAAAGAAGGCCTTCGACGAGCTTATCGTCGCAGAGCGTGCGCAAAGAGCTCGTCCGCGCGATCGCCGAGCTCCACGTCGTAGGACCGAGAGTAGCGCGCTCGAGTCCCTCTCCGTAGAGCGCGACGACCGTTCGAACGAGCTCCTCGGCCCGCTCGCGAGCTCCGCCATGCGTCTTCGGCCGCACCGAAACCGGCGAGGAGCTCTTCGAGCCGACTTGCCATCCGAGCCACGGTCGGAGCTCACCGCTGCACTCGCCTACCCGAACGGCGCGAGCGGCGAGTGTACCGTTTCGATCCTCTTCCCTTCACCCAGATACATGTGAACGCCGCACGGCAGACACGGATCGAAGCTGCGCACCGCGCGCATGATATCGATCCCCTTGAAGTTCTCCGGACCGTTTTCTTCGATAGATCGGCGTATTCTGCACGGCGTCTTCGTACGGGCCCGGGCGTTCCGTAGATGTCGCGCGGGTTGCCGTTCCACGGCGTCGGCGGCCACGGATGATAGTTTGCGATCTTGCCGTCGCGGATGACCATGTGGTGCGAAAGCACGCCGCGCACCGCCTCGGTGAAGCCGCAGCCGATCGCTTCTTTCGGAACGGTGAACGGCTCCCACGAGCGCGTCCGGCCGGCGTTGAGTTCTTCGAAGGCCTTGTCGAGGAAGTGCAGCGCCGCGGCGGCCGCGTAGGCTTGAAAGTACGTGCGCGCGCGATTGCGTTCGAGCGTGTTCGACCACTTCGGAATCTTCCACTCGAACGAAACGGGGCCGCTGAGCGCGCTCTTCGGCAGGTTGATCTCCACGCTCGTGCCGGTCGCCTTGATGTAGCCGCCCATATCGACAAGCCCGGAGAGCGCCGTCGACCATAGGCGCGCGATCGGGCCGCCGCCGGTATCGAGCGCGAGGTAATCCTTGCCGTCGAACCAGCGCGGCGACATCACCCAGCTGTACTCGTTCGCGAAGTCGCGCTTCTTCGGGTGTCGGCAACGTGTGCATGTTCCACGGGTGCCGACGGTCGACCGGATTGCCGAGCGGATCTTTCGGAACGAACATTTCTTCGTTTTCCCAATCGTCGTAGTACGAGTGGCCGAGCAGGATGCGAATCGCCGAGATTGATCGTCAACCAGGTCGTTCGTCACTAGCTTACCGTCGACGACGACGCCCGGCGTGACGAACATCTTGCGGCCCCAGTTGGTCATGTTCTTGTACTGGAAGTCGCAGTGGTCCGGATCTTGGAACGCGCCCCAGCAGCCCAGCAGGATCCGGCGTTCGCCGTTATGCTCGTAGCCCGGCAGCGCTTCGATACCAGAAGTCGAATAGATCGTCGTGCAGCGGCACGCAGACCTTCATGTACTCGATGTAGCGCATGAGGCGCGAGTAGTAGTCGGTGAAGAGCTGCTGCGTCGCGACCGTTCCGGTACCGCCGGCATAGAGCGTCGAGGGATGCACGTGGCGGCCTTCCATCAGGCAGAACATCTCGCGCGTGTAGCGGCTGATCTGCAGCGCCTGGCGGTAGAAGTCGCCGGTGAATGGATTGAGCGACGTCATGATGTCGGCGATCGTCTTGTAGCCGTGAATCTTCGCGTTGGGAGCTTCGGTTTTCTTCGCTTTCTCCCAAACGCTCGGATTGGTTTCGCGAACCATCTTCTCGCAGTAGTCGACGCCGACCAGGTTCTCCTGAAAGATGTTGTGATCGAACATGTACTCGGCGGCCTCGCCGAGGTTCATGATCCATTCACCCATCGCCGGCGGCCGAACGCCGAACGCCATGTTCTGCGCGTAGACCGAGCAGACGCAGTGATTATCGCCGCAGATCCCGCAGATGCGTGACGTGATGAAGTGCGCGTCGCGCGGGATCCTTGCCTCGCATGAAGATGCTGTAGCCGCGAAAGATCGACGAGGTCGCGTGACACTCCGCGACGATCTTCTTTTGGAAGTCGATCTTCGTGTAAATCCCGAGGCTTCCGACGATCCGAGTGATCGGGTCCCACGACATTTCGACCAGCCGCGACGGCTGAGTTCCGGTCGCGGTGGCGGGAAGATCCTTAATGGCCATGTAGATCGCTCCTCTCAGCCTCTGCGTGTAGCCCGTCGTGAGCTTCTTGCCCTTATGGCGCCAGCTCGGTTCTTTGTCGACCGTCTCCATCGTGAAGTTCCGCAACGCCTTGATCAACTGTGCCGGTCGCGGTGCTGATCGTCGACGAAATCTTTCCGCCCGGCGGCTCGTCCATGAAGGGCATGAACTTGTCGGGGAAGCCCGGCATCGTGCAGCCGATGCAGATGCCGCCAACGTTTGGGCACCCGCCGACGCCGCCCATCCAGCCGCGCTTTGGAACGTTGCACTTGACGACTGGTCCCCAGCAACCGAGCTTGACGAGACACTTCGGCGAATCGTATTCGTAGGCAAACTCGCCTTGCTCGTAGTAGCCGCCGCGATCGCAGCCTTCGTGCACGGTGCTACCGAAGAGCCAGGTGGGCCGGCCCGCTTCATCGAGCGGAATCATCGGCGCGCGCCCCGCTGCTTGCCACAGAAGATATAAAATCGTCTCGGAGAGATTGTCGGGCTGAATCGGACATCCCGGAACGCACACGATCGGGATGCCCGCGCTCGACTTCCAATTCCAGCCGAGATAATCGAGAATTCCCATCGCGCCGGTCGGGTTGCCGGCCATCGCGTGGATGCCGCCGTAGGTCGCGCAGGTCCCGACCGCCAGGACGGCCCACGCCTTCGGCGCGAGGCGATCGATCCAACCGCTGAATGTAATCGGCTGATCGGTTCCCGGCGCGTTGCCGAATCCCGTGAAGTAGCCTTCTTTCTTGATCTCTTCGTTTGCGATCGAGCCTTCGAGCACGAGCACGAACGGATCGAGCTCGCCGCGCTCGGCTTTGAAAAACGCTTCCAGAAACTCGGCGCCGCCAAGACTGTATTCGATCAACGGCCAGTGAAACTTGACGCCGGGCAATCCCGGCAGCGCGCCGAGCGCGATCTCTTCGATGCTCGGTTGCATCGCGCCGGTCAGCGCGACGGAATCGCCGTCGCAGCTAAGTCCCGCCGGAATCCAGAGGACGTTTACAACTGTTTCCGCCATGCAATCTATCCTCGCATTGGGATTCGTATACAAATCCAGGCTAGTGAAAAAGAGGCTCGAATACAAGTGGCGGCTGCGCGCATTTTTACGGCGAATAGGGCACGCTTTTGTTACCGCTTTGTTACCGATTGTCGTTCCCGGGGTCGGTGGCGGGGAAGTTCCGCGGCAAGGTAAGAAGAGATGACGCCGGCGCTCCGTTTCGCCCGGCCTTGAGGGGGGAAACCGGTTACCACTTTGTTACGCGCCCGGCGCACGGACCAGGTTCCGGCACGGAAGTATTGGCCTCCGCGAGCGCCGTATAAAGAGTGACCGCGTTGCGCAAGAGGTATAAGTGCACGAGATTTCGGTCGCGTTGAGTCTTCTGGAAGGCGTCGAGTCGACGGCTCGCGAGCAGGGCATAGATCGCGTTATTGCGGTTCACGTCCGCGTGGGCGCGATGAGCGGCGTCGTGCGAGAGGCCTTGGTCTTTTCGTGGGACGTCGTTACCGCCGAAACGATTTGCGATGGGAGTCAACTGCGCGTCGAAGTGGTGCCGCTGGTCGTTTACTGCGAACGCTGCGAGGGCGAACGCGCGCCGCGGCCCGGATCGGGGCTGCTGTGCCCCGAGTGCGCTAGCGTGTCGCCGCGCATCGTTCGCGGCCGCGAGATGCAACTCGTCGCTATGGAGGTTCCCGAATGAAAAAAATGAGGGTCGTCGAGATTGCCGGCAACCTGATGCAGAAGAACGATGCGATCGCGCGGAGGCTGCGCGAACGTTTTGCGGAGCGAGGGACTTTAGTCGTCAACTTGCTCTCAAGCCCTGGGTCTGGCAAGACGACGCTGGTTGAAAAGACTCTCGAGCGGCTCGCGAGCCGCTACGCGATCGGCGTGCTGGTCGGCGATCAAGCGACGGAGAACGATGCCGTGCGTCTCAGGCGCGACGGCGTCGCCGTGCACCAAATCACGACCGGCGCGGAATGCCGCCTCGACGCCGATATGATCGCGGAGTCGCTGAAGCGCTGGCAAAGTCGGCAATTCGATCTCCTCGTCGTCGAGAACGTCGGCAATCTGATCTGCCCGGCGGAGTACGATCTCGGTGAAGACCTCCGCGCGGTCCTGTTTTCGGTGACCGAAGGCGAAGACAAACCGTTAAAATACCCGCTTGCGTTCAATACCTCGCAGGTCGTGCTCGTCACCAAGATCGACATCGCAGAGGCCGTCGGTTTTAACCGCGAGGCCGCGATGACGAGCATTCGCCAGGTAAACCCGAGCGCTCGAGTTGTCGAAGTCTCTTCGCGGTCGGGGGAGGGGATCGACGAGTGGATCGAGCTTCTCAAAGAGCGAGCTTCCGCGAAGAGCCTCGTCGCGGCAAAATGATTCTCGCGCGCCGGCGGTTGTTGTCACGACTTGGCGCCACGGAACCGCGTCTCGTGCGGCTCTGCGCTCCGCCCGGTTACGGAAAAACCGAGTTCGCGGCCCTCTGGTTGCGTCGATTCGATCGATATGCGGTCTGCGATTGCGCCGCGCTCGCGGGAACGATCGACTTCGCCGGACGCATAATGTCGGCGCTGGCTGGGGAGTCTCACGCGGGGACTGAGGCGGTCGCGAGCACGCGCCTCTTTCTGCACGTGACCGAAGCGCAAGATGGGGCGTGGAGCCGCGCACTGCTCGACGCTTGGAAACTTCGTCAAGAACGAGCCCTCTTGATCTTGCAAAATGCCGACGCGATCGGGCTGCACGCCGGTGCGCTCGCGCTGCTCGGAGATTTGCTCGCGGCTCGGCCGGAGGAGCGCGTGCTGCTCGTGAGTTCTCGCCGGCCGCTGCAGATCGACGCCAACCGGTACCTCGCGCCGCACCAGGTGCTTACGCTCACGAGCGCCGAGCTGCGTCTCGACGACGGCGAAGCGGCGAGCGTCTTCGAAGGCACCGATCTCGGGCGGCCGATCGTCGATCGTATCGTTGCGCTCGCTGGAGGGTGGCCGATCGCGCTCCTGCTCTTAGCCCGGATCGCCCATTACGAGCCCGATCTCGAGCAGTTACTCGACCGTTTAGGTGCCATCGAGACCGACCGGCACGAGTATCTGCTCAGCGAGGTGCTGTCGGCGGTGACCCCCGATATGATGTCGACGATGCTCGCCGCAGCGGCTATTCCGCGCGCGACGCTCGAGGATATATCGGTGGCGACGCAGATCGCGCATCCCGCACCAGTCATCGATGGGCTCTTGCGGCTGCCTGGTTTTATCTCGTTCGAGTCGGGGATGTATCAAGTTCATCCGTTGCTGCACTCCGCGCTTCGCACCCGCCACGCTCCGGATTTTGCGGAGTGCGTCCTCCGGGCCGCGCGCGGGAACGAGCGTCTCGGAGATTTGCTTCGAGCCGCCGAGCTCTACAACGTAGTGAGTGATGTCAACGCGGCAGCGACGGCGCTCGACCGTTTGCCGGCGGCCGCGCTCCAACACCCATCGCCACGTCTCATTGACGCGCTCGTAAAGATTCCGCTTAGAGCGATCGTCGCTCACCCAAGCTTATGGATGGCGACGCTGCAGTACCGGCGCCAAATCGTGGACGTCGCACGGCTGCATCAAGAATCGATCGTACTCGTGCAATCGCTTGCGGCAAAAGCGTCGCCTGCATTGTACCGACGACTCGGCGTTCGTCGTGCGATGTTGGCGTGCGAGCGCGATCGCCTAGGCGAGGCGCGCGCGACCCTGGACGATCTCGGGCCGACGGGCCCATCGGGCGAGTCGCCCGAAGATCAGCGTCTGCTGTTGATGATCTCTGCCGTCGTTGCCGCCAAACAGGGACGATTTTCGGATGCCGACGATTTAGTCGACCAGGCCGATGCCGTGCACGACGCTCGACACCTGCGCTTTGATGAGGAACGCGCGCAGATCGCGATGGAGAAGGCCGCAACGCACGGCGAATGGGATGCTTTGGTCAAGCTCGCGGAGGAGCGTTTGGCGTCCGCCTTGCGGACGGGCCCAACGGAGCGCATAGTTGAAGGCGCCCGCGCGGTCGCGCGCGCGGCCTGGTACCGGAACGATGACGAGCGCGCAGCCGCAGCTCAGCAAATCGTCAAAGACTGCGGCCTCGCCACACTCGACGCAATCGAAACGGCGGCGACGGTCGATCTTCAGGCCGCGCTCGCGACTCACGACGTCGAGCGCGCCGCAGCGCTCCTGGATCGCGCGATCGAGCGGATCGACGGCGGTGAAAACTACTTTCTGCGTATTGTTGTGCGGGTCTGTGCAGCGCTGCTCGCACCAGCGCAGCGACGGCGGCTGCTTGAAGCCCGTTTGATTGCGCAGCCGATCGAGTCGCCGCCGCTCCAAACGTCGACCGAACTGCTGATCGATTCGCTGGAGCCGCGCGATTACGGAATTTTTAAGAACCTTGCGAGCCGCGTTGCCCGTTCGCCGTTGAAAGCCCGTTACGACAGGCTTTTTATCGACGTCGCACACGGACAGGTTCGCCGCGGCTCAGAGGTCCTTCACGTTTCCGATCGTGGTCTCGAACTGCTGGTGGCGCTGGCGCTTTTCGAGGTCGGGACGGGCAGCGAGGAATTGGCATCGGCGATCTGGCCCGCGCTCGACCGTAAGGCCGCGGTGAATGCGCTCAAGATGTGCGTCTCCCGAACGCGCGCGCAGCTCGGTGACCGCGACGCGATCCAAAACGCGCGGAACGGTTACGTGCTTGGGGAACGCGTCGATAGCGACGTCCGCGAGATCACTCGCCTCCTGCATTCCGTTCGGGGAACCAGCGTCCTCGGCGAGTCGCTTCGCCAGCAGATTCAACGGGCGTTAACCAGGTGGGGAGAGCGCCAGCCCGTCCACGCGGCCAACTGGGCTTGGTTCGCACCCTATGCCGCACATCTCGCCGAGATTCGGCGCGAGCTCGCGCAATTTGTCTACAAAAACTCGGCAGTGACGCATTTAGCGACGTCGAAAGGCGCTCGCGTGGTGCATTCCACACGGAAAAAAATCGTCGCGATGTACGCCCTGCTGCTCGGCGTAAACGCGATCGCCTGGAGCCTGGCCTTTTTCGTATTCGCACCGGCGCATGCGCTCCTATTAGGCACGGCGACGCTTGCGTTCACGTTCGGTTTGCGCCACGCGGTGGACGCCGATCATATCTCGGCTATCGACAACGTCACGCGCAAGTTAATGCAGGACGGCAAGCAGCCGGTCGCGGTCGGATTCTTCTTTTCACTGGGACATTCTTCGGTCGTCGTCGCACTGACGGTCGCGATCGTGCTTGGCGCGACGGCCGTTCGCGACCACCTGCCGAACCTCGCGGCACTTGGCGGCGTCGTCGGGACTAGTGTCTCAGCCGTTTTTCTCTTTCTGATTGCAAGCATCAACGCGTTCGTGCTTCTCGACATCGTACGCGCGTTTCGATCCTTGCGCAGCGGCGGAGCGTATTCGGAGCAATCGCTGAACGCGTCGCTCGAGTGCCGCGGACTGCTCGGCCGCATATTCAAGCCCCTCCTCCGGCTCGTCTCGCGAAGCCGCGACATGTTCTTTATCGGTGTCCTCTTTGGCCTCGGGTTCGATACCGCAACCGAGGTCGGTCTGCTTGGCATCGCCGCGATCGAGGCGGGAAAAGGCCTGCCCATATGGGCGATTCTGATATTCCCGGCGTTGTTCGCCGCCGGCATGTCACTGATCGATGCGACCGACGGCATCCTGATGCTGGGCGCGTACGGGTGGGCGTTTCTCAACCCGGAGCGCAAACTTTATTACAATATGACGATTACCGCGGCCTCGGTCCTGGTTGCCGTCTACGTCGGCACCGTCGAGCTCCTTGGGATCGCGGGCCGCGGATCGCCGGCCGGTTGGTTGGGATTCGCCATCGTCGGATTATTTGCAGTCGTCTGCGTCGTTGCACTGGCGTTCAATGCTCTGTCAAACGGCAGGATGCCATCCGCCAGCAGCCAGGCCTCGAGATGTTTGACGTACGGAATCCCAAACGAGTCCGTCAACGCGCGGACGTACGACTCGTAACCGATTCGATCGCTCACGGCTACGAACTCAGTTAAAGTTTGGCGATGACGGTTCATGTAACCGCTCTGCAGCCGTAGGCCGCCGTGCAGCGCTTCCAAGAGTATGTCGCTCGCTGGGCGCTCGATTTCGTCGCGCAGCCGCTGCTCGAACCAGTGGTCGAGGTCGAGCGGCAGCCGTAGCGATCTGACCGGACCGAGCTTTGCCGAACCTTTAGGTCGCGCCATCGTGCCCGGCTCGATCGTGCTCGTGACCGTGGTCGAGATCCGAGCCGTCGTGCGTATGGGCGTGCTCGTGGACCGTGCCGTCGTGATGAACGTGGCGGTGCGAATGCTCGTGGGTGTGGCCCGGATAGGCGTCGTCGTGCGTGTGCATGGTGCCGTTATCGTGTTCGTGGGGTAAGCTTTTTTCCATAGTTCCCAGACCTCCCGAGGGAGCCACCATTATACCCCATTCCTGACCGGCACCGCTCCAACTCCAACCTGCAGGGGTAATGACGGCGAGGCGGCCAAAAAAGCGCCCGCCGGGTGGCGGTCGATAAGAACAGCGCGCTCTACGTGACCAACGAGGGGAACAACACGGTAACGGTCTACCCCAAGGGACAGAGCTCGCCGAGTCTGACGATCAGCAGCGGAATCGACGGACCGTACGGCATCGGAGTCGATTCGAAAGGGAACGTCTTCGTCAGCAACCTCAACGACAACATGATCACCGCGTACGCGGCAGGCTCGACGACACCCTACGAGACGATCAACTTTGCGGCCTATGGCCAGGCGGTTGGAATTGGAATTGACGCAAACGATAATGTCTGGGTCGCTTGCGATACGACTAACGCGGTCTTCGAGATTCCGGCCGGTTCGACCCAGGTGCAAAACGCGAAGCTCCAAGACCTTTCAGGACCAATCGGCGTGTCGTTCGGTAATGCTGACATCATCTATGTTTCGAACAACGGGCATTCGAATGTGACCGTTTACACCTATGGGACGACGACCCCGTTGGAAACGATTACCTCGGGAATCGAACACTACGGACCAACGCTCAACGGATTCACGGCGAGCGACATGTTCTTCCAGTCCAATCAGGGTGACAACGTCGTTGGCTATAAGAAAGGGGCAACAACGCCGTTCTCGACCCTGACCGGCGCGACGAGTCCGCTGGGCATCGCTTCGGAGCCGCTAGTTACGAAATAACGGAGTATCTCCGGTTGCTAGAAAGGCGCGCGGCTTAAACCGCGCGCCTTTTTAACTGTAACAGAATGGTCTAGTCGTTCGTTTCGCTCGGCGCCGGGCTTGTCGCGGATTATCTCAGCGGCCCGCGAAAAGTAAGTTGAGGAAGGAGACCATCTATGAGCATTTCGCACTTACGGCGCCCGATCGGCGTCTTTGTAGCAAGCGCGATCTTGGCTGGGTGCAGCGCCGACGGCTCCGCTCCGCCGCTTTCAAATCCGGTTCAGCGGAATGCCGATCGCGCTTCGACACTTCCGTTGGCGGAACCTAAGCCGCATCGAGCTCTGGTGTACGTTTCCGACACCCTCGGCAACTTCATCGACGTATTTGGTCGTGACGGAAAGCTCGCAGGGAGAATAAGCGCCGGCCTCAAGCGCCCGACCGATCTTTTCGTGGATGCCGATCACAATCTATGGGTCGGAAATAACGGCGATGGGGACGTCCTCAAATTTAAACGAGGTGCGATGAAGAGCGCGTCGGTCTATCATGGCGTGTCCAACGCGTGGGACCCCGCGACCTGCACGGATGGAACGCTCTACGCAACCAATTTCACCGGCACGATCACCATCTTCGCCCGCGGGCAACACCACCCGACCGGTTCCCTCAGCGAGAGTGACGGAGCTGCTATTTCCGTCGCCTGCGACGCGGCGGGCAACGTCTTTGCAACGGCGACGGTCCTCAGCCCGCCAGGCTACGTCATCGAGTTTCCGGGCGGCAGCACTAAGGCCAAGCTGCTTCCCATCAATCTGCCAAATCCGGTGGACGCAAAGCCCAACTCGGCTGGGAACTTGTTAGTCCTCGACTCTGCCGGTGGCGGTTACAACACCGTTACCGAGTACACCGAGGCGGGTTCGCCAACGGGCAGGTCAATGCCGACTGATGCCAACTGGAATGAAATGGCGATCGGTTCAAAAGGTAACGCAATCTTTGGAGCCGACCAGACCGATTCCGAAGGCGTGTTGCGCTCGTTTCCGAGTGGTAAGCTGCTTCAAACGTATGGCGACAGTAAGTTCTCGCAGATCGGCGGCATCGCGTTCGATCCCGGCTAGCGAAAAGGCGGACGCCGAGAGCGTCCGCCTTCCGTTACGTTCCGGTGACGGGCTAAATCAAAACGCCCTGGTACCGATTGGAGTTCCCCATCCGGCTGGACCGGAGTAGGTTTTGTAGTTTTCCCCTTTGGGAGCACCCGCTTCGCAGGTATAGTTTCCGCACGAGCCGTCGCTGCCGCTCTTGATGACGTTGAACTTCCGTCGGTGTTGTTTATTCGTCAATTTCCAAAAGCGTTCACCACCCGTGGTGTAGCTGGTCTCATGGCCGCCGAGTGCGACGATGCCGGCCGTGAGCGGCGACGCGACGCTCGTACCGCAGACGCCGGAAATCCAACCACCGTAGCCGCCGCTTGTGTCGTATTCGGCTACTCCCGGGTTGCAGCCCGCCTGCGCCGACACATCGGCAATCGTGCGACCAGCGCAGAGCGGATCGTGTTGCCACGACGGCTTGGTGATGGTGGTAGAGCAGCCTGCGCCCGCGCCGTCCCACACCGTCTCGGTGAAGCCCGAACCGCTCTTCTCGAGCTGCGTTCCGCCGACGGCGACAACGTTGTCGAGCGTCGCGGGCCACTCGATCTCAGGATATCCTGAGTCACCGGATGAGGCTAAATAGGCGATGTTTGGAGTGCTGAAGTAGTTGGGAAAGTTCGGGTCGCCACAGTTTGCGCCGTAGACGCCCGTATGGCATCCCCAGCTGTTGCTGATGATCGTCGCACCGAGAGCCACGGCCGTCGCTTCGGCACCCTCCAAGCCGCAGACGGCAGCGCCGCAGTTCCCGCCCTCGATCATGTAGATCGTGCATTTGGGGCAAGAGGCAGCGACCATCTCGGTGTCGAGGTCTGCCTCAAGGCAGAAGCCGAAGTCCTCGCAGGTCTCCGGATAGTTGGACTGTTGGCCGTACTGATTGTATTTAGCAAATGGCGCCGTACCGAGACCGAACTGGCTGCGGTACGTCGATAGATCGGTTGAGGCATTGGGCACGTCGCCGAGCTCGATAACCGCGACGATCGTTCCCGCGCCTCGGCCGAGCAATGCTCCAAGTTTGTAGCGGGTTTGGAGATCGATGGGGCGCAAACCGCAGTTGCTCGAAGGACTGCACGCGAGCGGGCCCGCGTTGGAGATCAGCGTAAAGCATCTCACGCCCCCGTCGAGCTCTTTGCAGGCGCGGCGGGCTTGATGTTTAGCCATCCACTCGGGTACTGAATGGCCGGATGCCGGCGTTACTGCTTGCGACGCGCCGGTCGTCGCGGGGATATTCGAAGAGTTACTTGCGTTACACGCAGCAATCGCGAGCGCCGCGGCGAGCGGCACCACGAGTTTCAATAGTCCGTTCACAAGAGCTCCTTTACACGTGAAGTCTTAGCTGGGAAGCGAATACTTAGGAGCCGCCGCACGCGTCGCCTCCCAAGGCCTCAGAATCTCTGAGTCTAACTGCGCGTCCGAGGCGCTTGCCTTGCTAAGGCGTTACGGCTTACACTTTGGTATTCGCGCTCTAGCCGGCGGATCGTAGGGATCGCGCGGAACGTAGATCCCGTCGGACCCGCCGACCGTCGACCGTTACGGTGTAGGTCGGTTCGGCACCGCACCACGATACGAAGTCGAAGCGATCGCCCTGCCGGCTAAGCTTCGTCACCGTCAATCTGCTCGACGCGAACGGTGCGCCGGGGATGATTTGCTTTGCGGGACCGCCGCGAATTAGAAACGCCGACCCGCCCTTTCCTTGCAGCAGCAGCGTTCCGACACCGTTGCGGTCGATCGCGATGCCGCTTGCCTCATCAACGCCGACGCCCAAAACGACCGCAGGCCGGCGACGTACCTTTCCGTCGGCGATTTGCCGCGCCATGAAAACGGCGGTTCGGCCAAAACGATTGCGTGTGACGAAATGCATGTCGGTGACGGTATCGTCGAGTGGCGCGAAATGGAGAAAATCGTAGCTGAAGCTGATGAGACGCTCGTACGGATCCTGCACGGCATTATGCGACGTCGCATCGCGCCGATCGTCGTGCAGCGCATTGAAGACGAATTTGCCGAGAATCGCTTCGCCCGCGCTCGTACCGCCAACCACCCCGCCGGCGTCGTACACGCTCTGCACGGCCGATTGAATCGGCGTGCCCTTCCAGATCACGTAATCAGCTTGGTCCCCGCCGGCAAAGAAGACCGCCGAGGAACGCGCGACGATCGCCGCCGCATCGCGCAGTGTTTGCGCCGACGAGCACGTTGGTACGAGCAGCGTTCGAACTGAATGATAGGGCGCGAGACGGTAGATGTAGCGATCGTAGTCGGCGTTACCCGTCGCGCGCAGCACGACCAGGTCGCCGCCACGGCGAACGTGCGAGCCGACGATCGTATCGTGAACCCAGACGAACTCTTCGTTGACGTCGGTTCCGCCGCCGCCGAGGACGAGACCCGGACCGTGCAGCGCGATGCGACGCGGCCTTTGAGCGCCGATCGGTTTGTAAAAAATCGCTTTGCAGCGCGTCGCCCCCCTCGGCGCCACTGCGTCGGAAGTATTTCGACCGGCGGGCACGCTGCCGCCGCAGCGCGCGAGCACTGCTAAGCTGAGGAGCATCGCGAGCGGGAGGCCAAATCTCGAGCGCACACCCGAGCTTTCGCGGACCTCCCCCGCGAGCCCGCTCTCTACTAGATCCTAACCTGTGCGTTAAAGAACACGTTGATCGGCGGTACCGATGAGCGAGCCGCCCTCCGGTGTATAGCCGCAAACAACGTCGCGATTGATTTAACGTCGCTTAAGAAAATCTACCGGGTTCAAAGGTCACAAATTGGGTTCGCCGATCATTATGAACAGCGACGGCACAATACATACTGTAGTGGCAACCCAACGATGAACGTGCAATCGAACCTCTCGCCAATCTACGCGTTTGGCTCCTTTCGGCTCGATCCGCTGCGCGGCAAGTTATACCATGAAGCCGACGTAGTGCTGCTCTCCGAACGGCTCACGCGGCTGCTGATTATGCTGATCCGCTCGAACGGCGCCGTCGTGGATAAGGAGACGATCGCCGCACAAATCTGGCCGGAAGCGCCCCTGACCGATGGAAACCTTTCGCAGCACGTCTATATGTTGCGCCGGCTGCTAAAACAGAACGCTAGGGATCGCGACTATATAGTGACGGTGCGGGGAGCGGGTTTTCGGTTTGTGGCGCCGGTCAGCGTAGCGCCGCCCGCACGCGACGTGAGTGCGCCGGCGACCGACGAATTTGCGAGCCACAGCGTGCGCAGCGAACCAGACGTGATTCATCACTACTGCCGCGGCTGTTATCTGCTGGAAAGACGCACCGCCGGTGCCTTGGCGGACGCCTCCCAGCAGTTCGAGGCGGCGCTGCGAGAGCATCCGGAGTACGTGCCGGCGCTAATTGGGCTGGCGCGCTCGTACGCGTTGATGACCCAGTACGGTTATGCGCCGGGGTCGTTCACGTACCCGAAAGCCAAGGCCGCCATCCTGCGCGCGCTCGAGATCGACTCGTCGTCGGCGGAGGCCCGCGCGACGCTCGGGCACATTCTGCTTTTTTGCGATTGGAGCTGGGCTGAGGCGGAGCGCGAGATACGGACCGCGATGCGGCTGAACCCGAAGTGTACCTCCGTTTACGTCAGTGCGGCTTGGTTCTACGCGTGCAAGGGTTCGCGGGAGAATTCCCTGCGCCAGATGGAGCGCGCACTCTTTATCGAGCCCTCCTCGCCGGTGCTGCAACTATGCCTCGCGCGCATATTCTTACACACCGGTGAATGCCAACGCGCAATCGACGCGTTTGCGAACCTTCTCGAAAGCGTGCCGGAACTCTCGATCGCCAGGCTGCACCGAGCGCAGGCCTTCGTTCTCAACGGACAGCCGGCTGAGGCGCTCGCCGACTTGCTCGTACTGCCGGTCGATCGCGCCGAGGATCTCGCATTTCGTTTGCCGTTGCTCGGCCGTGCCTACGCCGACTGCGGTGAGACCAAACGCGCTGAGGACATCTACGCGTCCCTGCTCGAAGCATCTCGGACCGAGTACGTGACCGGCGTCAACCTCGCGATGGTAGCGGCCGGCCTTCGCAGGCTTGAGGAAGCCTTGACGCACTTGGAGCGCTCTTTGGTAGACCGTGATCCGGCGCTCCTGTTGCTAGGCGGCCTGCGGTGGTTCGAGCCGATCGCGCAGCGCGCCCAGTTCAAAGCGTTGCTCCGAGCCGTCGGCTGGCCGGTCCCTAGGAGCATTTCCGAAAGCGTGAGATTGGCCTTCGCCGTAAGAGCGTGATGCGGCACCGCCAAGCAATTGCTATAATGGTGCGGTGCTGGTCGCTCGCAGTGGTGCGCTCCGGGCGCAACTCACTTTAGTTCTGCTCATCGCCGGCTGCTCGCCCCTTACGCCGCAACCGGTGCCGTACGAGGGCTTCGCGCTCGGCGGCGATCGTTCTGCTCCGGCAGCGCACGCGGGCGCGAAGATCTGCGGGAACGGCTCGGTTTTAACCGGACCGTCGAAACCTCCCAAAGGCGCCGTGGTCGTTCCTGCGGGCGACAACTCGTCATTCACGCCGGTCGCGCACGCCACGTACTGGTTTGCCGGTGGAACGCACACGTTCGGCAACGACCCTTACGGGCAAATCATTGCCGCCGACGGTGACGTCTTTATCGGCGGTCCCAGCGCCGTGCTCGACGGACGCCTAAAAAACCAATACGCCTTTACCTCCAACGCTTCAAACGTGACGGTGGAGTATCTTACGATCCGCCGCTTCGGAGCGATCGGCAGCAACAACGGGCAAGCCGTCGTCAATCACAATCCCGGCCGCAAATGGCTGATTCAATACAATACCATCATCGACGATGCCGGCGCCGGTGTCTTTCTCGGTCCCAATAGCGTCACGCGCTTCAACTGCCTCTCGCACAACGGCGAGTACGGATTCGCCTCCTACGCGACTCATGGAGACTTCAACGTCGTGCTCGACCACAACGAGATCGTCGGCAACAACACCTATAATTGGGAGAAGCACGTTTACGGTTGCGGCTGCTCCGGAGGCGGAAAGTTCTGGGATACCAACGGCGGGAAGGTCACCAATAACTGGGTGCACGACAACCGCGGTCCGGCGCTATGGGCCGACACCGACAACAACGACTTCGACTTCGAACATAACGATGTCGAGAATAACACCGGCGACGGGATCATCGTGGAGATCTCCTACAACGCGAAGATCGAAAAGAATACTTTCGCTCGCAACGCGCTGGTAGACGGTCCCAAGAATCCGGGCTTTCCGACCGGCGCGATCTATCTCTCGGAGAGCGGCGGCGATTCACGCGTAGTTGCGCGCTACAGCACGATCTCCGTTACGGATAATACCTTTGTTGACAACTGGAGCGGAGTCGTTCTTTTCGAGAACGCGGACCGTTTCTGCGGTTCTCCCGCCAATAGCAGCAAGGAGTTCTGCACGCTGGTCGATCCTCAAGTCGCGAACTTGAAGACCTGCGTCCGTGGAAAAATTCGTAACGAGCCGTATTACTCCGATTGCCGCTGGAAAACGCAGAACGTTGTCGTCAGCGAGAACCTCTTCCAGTTCGATCCGTCGCAGATTCGCGGCTGCACCCCATCGGTGTCATGCGGCCTGCAAGGACTGTTCTCAAACTGGGGGACCTACCCGTCGTGGTCGCCGTACAAGCGGGCGGCGATCGAAAAGGCGATTACGTTTCATCAAAACGACGTCTTCTCGAACAACACTTACGTCGGCCCCTGGGAGTTCATGGCGCACGACCAAAGCCGACTGCTGACCTTCGCGCAGTGGCGGCGCGCCCCGTACCGGCAAGACGGCGGCAGCACGTACAACGGCTCTATCAGAGCCCGATGAAAGCCGGCGTTCCGCAGAACGTCTGAAGACCGGAGCCCGGCAGCCACGCGTTTCCAGCCCACGGCCCGAACTGGTACGCGGAATTGCCGTCGTTCGGGGTCGCCAGCATTCCCCACTCGCCCCAGTAGCTGCCGCCCGAACCGAAGCAATATGGGTTGGGCTGCCAAAACACGACGGGGTTCCATAGCCCAGGCCACGCCCATCCCGGTCGTGCGTATTGATCGGGAAGCGCAACGGAGTTCGTCCGCAGCGCCGATTCCCGAGCCGCACGCTCGATCGGCAACTCAACCGGCACCGTTCGCTGGGTGATCGGCGGCGCGGATTGGTAGACCGGAGGCGCCACGTGATACACCGGAGGCGCCACGTGATACACCGGAGGCGGCGCGTGAAACACGGTAGGTGCGGCGTGATACACGGGGAGTGGGGCCGGGCGGGCCGGAGGCGCGTGCAGGGCGACGACGAGGATGAGAACGCTGGTCACGAGAGCTATAAACTTCTCGCTATTGGCTTCCGGTAACTGCCAAGCGGTGCCGCGTCTCTCCCGGCCGGATTGATACGGGAGTCGCGGCGCCGCTCGTCGCAGTCGAGCGTTATCTATCTGATCGCTGACGGAAGGTACCGCTATGATGTTGGCTCAGAGCGCGATCGTCGCGCTGCTGCTCGCGGTCGCGCAGCCCGCGCAAACTGCAACCGGTATTCCGCTGGATGCCCCGTGGAAAGTAACGATCTACGATCTCGCTCGCTCCAAGTTCCATCATCCGGCCTGGGGCTGGCAGCATTCCGAGCGTAACTACCGGATCGCGCTGGAACTCGCGCAAGGCGACGGCTTGCACGTCGATACCGATGTGCTCTTCGCCGCGGCGTTCCTGCACGATATGTCGGCGTTCATGCCCTGCGAGGATACGAAGCTCGAGCACGGCGAGTGCGCCGCCCGGCAGAGCGGCGCGATCTTAAAAGCCGCCGGCTTCCCGATGGAGAAGCTGCCGGCGGTTCAAGCGGCAGAGCGCGGCCACATGTACTACAGTAACCCCGGCCCGCAGCCGGAAGCGATCGTTCTTCACGACGCCGATTCGCTCGACTTCTTGGGCGATATCGGCGCCGCGCGGATGCTCTCGCTCACTGGCGAGACCGCCGAAAGCTTCGCTCGTGCGGTGAAAGCGTTGCGCTCCTTCGTGCACGACATTCCTCCGCGGCTGATTACGACGACCGCACAAAAAATGGGCGCGCAGCGTGCCGCCGAGCTAGAGCGATTCCTCGACGCCTTGCAAGCCGAGACGTTTGACGGGCAGGCGATGTAAACGCGACCGCTACCGCGGTGGTTTTCGGTGGACGCTCGAACTCGAATACGGTCCGACTTTTCTCAGAAGTTCTCGGAAAGGCTCGGCCCGCGATATCGGTTCGAACCATCGCAAGCTCTTCAAGAATGGAAGCGTAACCTCACGTTGCTCGTACGCGGTCTTCAGGTAGGACATCGCCTCGTCCAAATAATCCAACCCGGTCGCAACGATCGCGAGATTCCACGAGACGACGTACTCGGTCCGTGCGATCGATCGCAGCGTGTTGTAAATTCTGCGCGCGCGTTCCCGATCGCCGAGATCGGCGCACGCGCGGCCGAGCATCGGCAAGCGAAAGCTCGGATCTTCCGAGCGCTCTTGTGGCAGCAGCTCCAAATCGCGCAGCGCCTTCTCGGGATCTCCACCTAGAAGATACGCTTGAGCACGATAACGGCGTGCGATGTAGAATGCCGGATCCGTGTCGAGTAGATTCGACATTAGCGCGATCGCCTTAGGATACTCTCGAGAATGCACGAGCACGCGAGCAACCAACAACTGCAGGGGCAGCGAGGCCGGCTCCATCGTCAGTGCAGACTGCGCTTGCACGAGGGCATCTTCGTAGCGGCCGGCGCAAACGTACAACCACGCCGCGTTGTTCCGAACGAATGTCGAGCCCGGGTTCAGGCGAATCGCCAAATCGATCTCGTCCTGGGCCCGTTTCCAATCCCAATCGCAAAAGGACAGTATTCCCGAATATACGGCATGCGCGATCGAACAGTTGGGGTCCACCTTGAGCGCTTGCGCAATCGCCTGCTTGGCAAGCGGATACGAGAGACTTGGGGAGACGTGCCAGTAAACGGCCAACAGGGAGTGCGCTCGAGCGAAGCCGATGAGTGCGGGCAGATAGTTGGAATCGGCGGCCAGGGCGGCTTCGAAGCACTCGATCGCGCGTCGGATAGCCGGCGCGGTGCGCTGTTCGAGGAAGAAGCTGCCCTGGCAATAGTTGCGGAACGGCTCGACGCCGCTGTGCAGTAACGCCTCTTCGGGCGTCGCCTCGTCTATCGGCGCGGTCGCCTCGCGGAGCGCTTCGACGACAGGCAATGCGAAGCGGTAGCCGCTACCCGAAACGGAGAGAATGTACGAGTGGTCGCGAGCGCGTTCGCCGAGCAGGCGGCGAAGCATGTAGACGTGCTGTGCAAGATTCCCGTCGCTTACGGCCTCGTGCGGCCAGACGCTGGCAGCCAGGGCCTCCTTGGTGACGAGTGCGCCGTTCGCGGCGACGAGCTCGGTAAGCAGGAAGGACAAGCGATTGGGGACCGTAGTGACCTCGTTGCCTCGAAAGAGCAACTGCCTCGACGGATCGAAACGGCAGTCGCCAAAGGAATACGTCGGCCTCACTAGGTTGCAAGCCCTCGCAGCATCGTGTGGTACTCGCCCAGTTCGCTCACGCGATCGTGAAAAGCGCGCCGCCCCGCGGCGGTGATGCGATACGGGCGGCGACCGCGTTCCTCGGCGGCGCGACTCTCGATGAATCCGAGCCCTTCGAGCCGGGCAATCGCACCGTATAGCGTTCCCGGGCCCAAGCGTCTGCCCGTACGCGTCTCAACGTCCTGAATGATCGCATACCCGTGCTTCGACCCGGCGGAGAGCGAAGCCAGTATCAAGAGAGCCGGGTCATTACGCTCCACGTAGTATATCGTATCGCGTATTATCGCGGCGAGCAATGCGACGCCTGCGATTGATGACGATCGCCCTGCAATTAATTGAAAACAATTGATAAGCTCGGCCATCAAAAATCTATCAAGCCCGCAGTATTTAGAGGTACTGGCTGGAAGCGCCTTAGCATGAGATTTATCGCGACCATGCTCGCCGTTGCGCTCTCCGCCATGTTTCGTGGCGGTCCCGCGCACTTGGGAGTCTACAATTCGAGTGCACCGATGCTGACGTCGGTAAAGTGGCGGTTTCACGCGCACGCAAAGATCTTTTCATCCCCGACTGTGAGCGGGAACACCGTCTACCTCGGCGCGTCCGACGGTCGTCTCTACGCCATCCGCATCGCGGACGGATCGCCGGTCTGGAGTTTCGCTACGAAAGGAGCGGTCAACTCGACGCCGGCCGTATCGGACGGGGCAGTGATCGTCTCGAGCCGCGACGGTAACGTCTACGCAGTTGACGCAAAAACGGGGCAGAAGCGGTGGAGCTTTGCAACCGGCGGAGAGCGTCGATTCACCGCTCCCGGGATTCACGGAATCTCGCCCAAGACCGAGATGATGCCCGACCCATACGACGTATTTCTTTCATCGCCGACTGTGGCCGGCGGCATCGCGTACGTCGGCAGCGGCGATCACGACGTTTACGCCATCGACGCCGGCTCCGGCAAACTCCGCTGGAAGTTCGCGACCGGCAACGTGGTGCACGCCTCTCCCGCGGTCGCAGACGGAACGGTCTATATCGGCAGCTGGGACCGCTACCTTTACGCCCTCGATGCGCGGTCGGGTGCGCTCAAGTGGAAGTTCGAGACGGGCGATGACCGCGACATCTACAACCAGGTCGGGATCGCAAGCTCGGCTGCCGTTGCCGGCGACATGGTCTACTTCGGCTGTCGCGACAGCAAGCTCTACGCCTTGGATGCGCGGACGGGACGCCTGGTTTGGAAGCACGACGAACACGGGAGCTGGGTCATCTCGTCGCCTGCGGTCGACGGCGGGTCCGTCTACTACACGACCTCCGACTCGAAGTGGTTCAGGGCTTTAGACGCAAAAACGGGAAGCGCAAGATTCTCCGTACCATACGGAGCATTCGCGTACTCCTCTCCCGCGCTGGCAGATCACGTCGCGTATTTCGGAACCTTTGACGGGCGACTCTATGCGGTGGATACGCGATCCGGAGCGGTCGTTGCGCGGTTTGAAACGGATGCCGCGAGGCGCAACCTTCAGGCGCATCTCGATCGGAAAGGAAATCTCGATGTCGCGACTTTCTATTCCGAGTCTACGCTCGACGGCACCATCGTCGCCTTGGACCGCATCTACGCGCTAGGATCGATCGTGGGTTCCCCCGTTCTTGCCAACGGCATCGTTTTCGTTACCAGCACCGATGGGACGCTCTACGCGATCGCGTGAGGCCGTCGAATAAGGGTGCGGTGCACGGCCCACAGGGCCGCAACGCCGGCCGCGTTGACCGCTACGCCGAGCAATCCGGTCTCCGGAGCGAAGACGGCGGTATTCGAGATCCCGAGCGCGCCGACGTGGCTTCCGTAGCCAAACAGTACGTAGGCCAAACCATTCCAAATGCCGTGACTGACGCTGCTGACCAGAAGCGAACGCGAGATCGAGCGCAGCAAGCCCCAAATGAGACCCAGCGCCACCGCGTTGAGCATGAACGCCGGCACCTGCGCGATCGGCGGATTGAATCCGGTCGGCAGAAGTACCGACGACCAATGCCAGAGCGCGAATGCAACGCTCGTCAAACCCAAGACGGCGACCGGCTTTGCGCCGGCGCGCAGGAGCGACGCCCACAGCCAGCCGCGAAAGAAGCCCTCTTCGGTTACGAGCGCGACTGGTATCGTTGCCGCGGTGACGATCAGCACGTTTTCCCAGGCGGCGCGGTGAGAATGGGCAGCCGGCGCCGCGTGCAACGCACCGCCTGCGGCGGCGGCCGCCGCGATCGCTGTCATGGCGAATACGGGATAGAGCATCGCGACCGCGTAGGAGCGCCACGCCTGCGACGCTCGAAGTCTAAACCCAAGCTCCTGGAGCGAGAACCGCTGCGCATATGCGAAGATGATCAGTAGTGCGAACAGCGGTAGCGCGCTGAAGGCCGATAAGCCCGTCGCATCCATCGTGGACGTCACGGCTATCGCGGCAAGCGTACCGCCCAAAGGCCATAACCAGGATTTCTTCACCGCCCTCTTTACGCCGGCGTGAGGTTGCAAGTTTCATGAATCGCTCCGACTTTCTGAATGCATTTTGCGCCATTGCGGCGGCTCCGGTGGCCTTCGACGGAGCTAAAAGCGTCGCGGGACTGAACGTTCCGGACACGGCGCTATCGAGAGAGGCGGCCGCGACCGCACGAGCGTGCGAACCGATCGAGATCTTCAATCACTCGCTGCGTTCCTTTTTCTTCGCCGAGCTGATTGCTCGAGCCAAGAGTCTGCCGCACGACGTCGAGGCGGTCTTCGTCGCGTCGATCCTCCACGATACCGGACTTTCGCGGGCATACATGAGTCAGAACCGGCGATTCGAAGTCGACAGCGCGAACCTCGCTCGCGAGATCGCGGGGCGACATGGCGTCGAGCAATCGCGAGTGGACGCGATTTGGGATGCAATCAGCCTCCACGATCAAGGCGGAATCGCGCGCTGGAAATCAACCGAAGTCATGCTTGTCAACGCTGGAGTCGTCGCTGATTTCGGCGGTTCGCTCGACCTGATGAAGCGCGACGACGTCGTCGCGGTTCTGACCGCCGCACCTCGCACCGCCTTCATTCCCGTTTTTCTCAATGCCGTCGCCGTGGTTGCGAAGCAAAAGCCTCAAGCGACCGGGAACTCCTTCGTCACGGACGTCGGATATCGAATGGTTCCGGGATTCCATCTAGAGAATTTCTGCGACGAGGTAAAGACCGACCCGTTCGCCGGATATCTCCGGCCGTTACGGCCCGACGGCTCGAAGAATCTCTTTGAAACGCGGCCGCGCGGCGATCCGTGAGAACCATGGAAGGCTCTTTAAGAAGAGCAGACTGGGCTCCCGTTCCCCAAATGCCCGCTCGAGGTGTGCCATGGCTTCGTCGCAGCGATCGAGCGCCACCGCTACGAGCGCAAGGTTCCACGAGACGAGGTACTGGGTCTCGGCGATGCCTCGCAAGGTGGCGTAGATATGCTCGGCGCGATCCGTCTCTGCGCACTCCGCAAAGGCTCGAGCAAGAAGGGGCAGGCGTATAGACGGATCCTCGGCGTTCTCTTGCGATACTAGAAGCAAATCGGCAAGAGCTTCCGCCGATTGGCCGTTGAGCAGCAGCGCTTGAGCGCGGTAACGCCGAGCGACGTGGAATCCGCCGTCGCTCTCAACGATGCTCGAAAGACAGCTGATCCCCCGGCGATATTGTCCGGCATGCACAAGCGAGACGCCAAGGAGCAGTTGCCGTGACAGCGAGGAGGGTTCCAGCATCAAAGCACGCTTTGCGTCGAACAGCGCACGATCGTATTCGCCGGCGCATATGTAGTAGTAGACGGCGTTGTTCCGAACGACCGACGAATTCGGATTGAAGCGAAGAGCGATGTCGAGTTCGGACTTCGCCTCCGCCCAGTTCCATTCGGCGAAGACCAGCAGGTTGGCGAGCACCGCGTGTGCCGTTCCCGAGGACGGCGCGAGCGAGAGCGCCCGGCAAACGGCTTGCTTCGCTTTTGCAAGTGCGCCTGCGGCCGGAACGTGCCAATACTCAGCCAGCAGCGAGTAGGCTCTCGCCAGACCAATGAGCGCCGGCACGTTTTTCGAATCGTCGCGAACAGCCGACTCGAGCATCTCGATCGCTTTCCTCAATGCGGGAGCGGTGCGCCGTTCGAGAAAATAGCTCGCCCGTCCGAACGCGGAAAACGATTCCAGATCGGCGTCGTTCTCGGCTAGGCTCGCGTCGGCAAATTCGGGCGCACGCTCAACCTTGACGGGAACCGTTAACCGATAGCCCTTTCGGCTGGCGGTCATGATCAGCGCACGATCGTGGGCGTGCTCGCCAAGGAGCCGGCGCAGGCAGTAGACGTGTTGCGCGATGTTGCCCTCACTGACCGACGTATCCGGCCAAACTCGCAAGGCAATCGTCTCTCGCTGCACGAGGTCGCCTTTTGCTTCGATAAGGATCGAGAGAACCTGGAAAATCCGCTCGGGCATCGGAATGACTTTCGAGCCGCGAAAGAGTAGCCGGCGCCTAGGATCGAGCCGAAATGGTCCAAAAACGTAGTGTTCGCCGGCTCCGGGCGCATCCGTTGCGTCGAGAATGTTTGCGAGCACGGCGCAAGCGTATCACGCCCCTTGAAGAAAAATCATAAACAGATATAAAACTCGCGTCAAAGACGAGGGGCACGAGCGACCGTCGCTTTATGCTCGCGCCCCTCGGCGTTCCGACGTCCGCTGCAGACCTGTCGGTTAGATCCGTAGCTGGGCGTTGAAGTAGACGTTGATGGGCGGCGGCCCTCCGCCGATCGAGCCGTTAATGAGGGTTGACGGAGTGTAACTCTGGGTGTAGAGCGGATGGACCTTATTGGCCGGGAAGTCAAACATGCTCGTGCCGTTGTAGAAGTTGCTGGGGTAGACGGTGGTGTTGAGCGACGCGCCCGCTCCCGCATATCCGCAGACCGCGTACCCGGGCGGATTCGCCGCCGTCCACGGTTCCGACGAACCGCCGAAGCACGTGTGGAACAGGTTGGCACCCAGCACGGTCAGTCGAATCTTGGGGCTGACGTCGTAGGAGAGCTGGAGATTACCGACGATCACCGACGGATTCTGATACGCACCAAGCGAGGCAAACGTTCCGGTCTGTGGATCCGGGATGTAGAGGTAGCCAAAGGGTCCGGTACCGATGAGGTTGGCATCGAGATAGTTGCACTGCAGCGGATTGGTCTTTGGCGAGACTTTGGTGATCCCCGTGGAAGCCGAGTTCAGCGTACAGGCCCTCGGATCGAGCCCCTGGATGTCGAGCGGGCTGCCGTAATATCCACCGGTTTGGAATGCGAAGCTCGGCGTGATTGCCAGCTTGTCGTGCCGCCAGTTCAGAATCAACGACGCGACCTCCGGCGAGATATAGCTGGTGTTCAAGGAATTCAGGTTTGGAGCGATCGCCGTCGTGTACGGGTTGTACCACCCGTTCGGATTGAGCAATGGCTGCGGCGCGTTCTTGTAATACGGGTTCTCGATCACGTCGTAGGTTGTGCTTCCTACGGCGATTGGCTTAGCGTTGCAAGATACGGGCTGCTGGAAGCGATAGCAGGCTGCGCCGCCGCCGGCCTTAGTTAGGCTGTTGTACTGTTGGATCGCTTGATTCAGCGCAATGGTTGTGTTCGGGACGATGCCACCGGTTGAAAGCGATACATTTTGAAACTGAACCTTCGAGTCGGTGTAAGTGAACGCGAACTGACCGGAGAGTCCATTCCGCGTAAAGTCGCCTTTATTGAACTGAAACTCCACGCCGTAGTCACGGTTAGCGCCGACCGGTACCTGCGTTACGAAGCCGGAACCGATGAAGGTCTGCTGCTGCCACTCGCCTACCCACGTGAAGAATGGCGTGAGCTTGACGCTCATATCCGTTCCGGCGAAGTGATGCTCCAGCGACAAGTCATACTGATCCGAAGAAATCCCCGGGATCGCATGGAACGGCGAGAAAAACCCAAGGTTCATAGTGTTATTCCATACCGACCGGTCGTCGCCGGTGAGGCTGAGGTACTGCACCGAGGCCGAGATCGGCGGTTGGGTGAAGCGGCCCGCGGATCCGCGGATGACCGTATCGGGCGAGAGCGTGTAGGTTGCCGAGAAGCGTGGCTGCCAGTAGTCCAGCGAGTATGAAGAGGGCGAACTCGCCGTGAAGTTCGGGGCGGCGAGGCCATCCTGAGTCTTGCCGTTGGGATGTACCCATCCGGTGTGCGGTCCGTTTGGAAAGAGCGCCGAGGCTGCGGCGTTACAATCGCCGTTGACGTACTGCGCTGCGGCAGGTGGCTGCGCGCCCGGCGCAAGCGGTACGGTAAGCACCTGATTGGTCGTCGCAAATATGCACGTGTAGTTGGCCGTCATGTTGGCGTAAAATGCGTCTGCGGCGTTGGCCGATTGCGGCATATCGTAGGTAAAATTATCGTACCGAATCGAAGCGTTTACCAGTAGTTTGTCGTTAGGCCGGTATTGGTCGCCGAGCGACGCATTGGTAAAGCGTGGCCCGACGGTGTTGTACGATCCGGTTGCGTTACCCGCCCACAGTGAATCCCACGACGCGCCGGCGCGCGCGGCCGCCGATCCCGGCGGCGCGAACGCGTTCGGCCAGTTGGTTGGGCCGGCTGCAGCGTTGCTCACCCACGTCGGCGCTACCGTGCTCTTGGTGGCGACATCGTAGTAGCCGTTGCTCAAGCAGATTTCCGCCTTGCCCGTCGTTGGGTCGTAACACGTAAAGCCCTTGCCGGTTTTGGCCATATAACCGATCGGCGAGCAGCCGGCGCCGCTCAGGCAGGCCGCGTACGCCGAATTGTTGCTGAAGCGGGTGACGCTCGCGCTCGTATAGTTTCCGCTCAGATCGATCAGGTTCTGATCGTTGATTTGATCGTTGAAACTGAGTGCGCCGCCGCTGGTATGGGTTATCAAGAGATACTGAGCTGCGCTTGGCGAGAAGACCGCCTGATCGGTGGCGCCATAGAGCGGTCCGTTTTGCAGCCAGTTCGAGTAGAAGGTATAGCCGTAGGCGCGTAGATACGCCGACTGACTCAGCGCATAGGTATACTGCAGTTTCGTGATGCCGGTATTGTTCAAAATGGTGTTGATGTTGTTGTCGAAAAGCGGAATCGGGCCGTTAAACGCGTGCGCCGGCGTGTCGGGAGCGAAGTACAGACCCGGCGCCTTGAACGAATTCGAACTGCGTGCGATAGGCGTTCCGAACGCCACGTTGTAGGCAATGTTGTCTCCATATCCGAGATAAAAGCCTGTCGGCGCGCTCGAGCCGTTGGTCGTGAGCGTGCAGGCGTTCGTCGAAAGATTCGCCCACGCGACGATCGTGCGTTGCCCGCACGTCGGTGGCGCGTACGGCCCATGAAAGAGTCCCCACGAGAACTGCTGATAGCTCGTGCCGACGTCGTTCGGCGATTGGTAAAAGTAGTTGTTGAGCGCGGAGCCGCTCCACATGAGCTGCACGTCGTCGCGAAGGCCGTTGTGTTTCGGAATGCCCAAGTGGAAATTGATGACGTTTTCGCGGCTGCTGATTTGCTGGGGCGCGCCGGTGAGTCCGCTGAAATAGGTCCAGCAGCCGGCTCCCAGACCGGAAGTCACGTTATCGGGCGGAGCAAGAAGCGGACACGACGGCTTCACGCCTTGGCAGTTCGGAGTCGTGCAAACGTAGGCAATGCCGAAACTCACGGCGGCGGGTCCGGAGTAGATGCCGCCCGGCGTCATATAGCCTGCACCGTTGCTGTTGTCGAGAAAGTTGTAGGTTTGATTGTAACCGCTCAGCCCGACGTAGTAGCTGAAGGTCCGGTCGGGTGTCGAGCCGCCGGCTTCAACCTGCGCTTGGTGGTAGAACGCGGGCGCTCCGATCCCGAGATTTGCCGTTGCAAAGCCCGGGAACGTACCGGTCTTGATGACCTGGTTGATGAACCCGGCCGTGCCGGACGACGCGATGCTCGCCGGTCCGCCGCCGGTGTAGACCTGCAGCTCTTGCAGACCGAGGCTCGACTCAGTCGAGGCATTATAGTTGTCAAACGCGCGGTTGACCGGAATGCCGTCGTACTCGAAGCCGGTGTAGAACGAGTTCTGACCGCGAACGTACGCGGCGTTGAAATTCCAGCCCATCCCGCCGATTGAGGTTTGAACGCCGGGTACCGACGCCATCGCGGAGTAGGTATTATTGAGGTTGCCGCCCCCACCCAGCGCAGCCGCGGCCGAGGCTTGGGCGGAGTTGACGCTGTACAGATCGCTGCCGACGCCGGATTTTACGAGCGACGAGCCCGCTTGCGAGGTCACGGTCGCAATCGTCTTCAACGCTTTGGATATCGTATACGCAACGTTCTGCGTCTGGTCGGCAAAAATAGTTACGCCCGGGAATGAGACACTCTGATAACCCTGCAGGTTTAAACTTATCGTATAAGTGTCCGGAGCGAGCGATAGAATCACGAAGTGACCCGCGGCATCGGTCGTCGCGGACCGAGTCTCCGAGGGCCCGACGGCTTGCACGTGCACGCCCGCCACGGGCGCACCGTTCGCATCTTTGATCGTACCCGACAAGTTACCCGTAACGCCCGCCAGTGTCCACGTTTCCTGGCAGAGCATCAGCACGAATAACGTCGTTAGTGCAATCAGCGAACGCAACCACGAAACTCGTTTCATGCGTGTGGTTCCTCCTCCGAAAGATCGTCGTATTCATTGCGCAAGTCTTATCGCGCATTAACGTCGAATTCAGCGGCATACACTCGCCTCCTATAAACCTGAGCAAAGTGTCGCATCGGTGTCATTTTTTAGAATCGCGTCGTGAAACCAATCAAAAAATATCAAATGTTTGCACGCTCGGTACGTGGGTCCACGTGAAAATTCCGTGATGACTGGCGCGGTGGAAATCTCTTATACTTTGAGCGTGGCCATAGCGCTCTACCCCTCGTTCGAACTTGACCGCGACAATCGAGTGCAGCTCCAGATGGAGGCCGAGGTTCGCCGAATACTGAGGCGCGCAAACGATCCTTTGCGGCTCGCCGGCTTCCCGTTGGCTCAACGCCTCTGTGCGGCAACCGGTATTTCCAGCCCGCAAGAAGCGCTTGGGCACGTCATAGATTCTGCGTTCAAAGGAATCTGGCCCGACGCGCGGCTTCGCAATCTGCTGCTGACGGCGGATCTCGGCGGACGCGTTCCGAGATCCGACACCGCACGGCGTTTGCAGGTATCCGTGCGGCATCTTCAGCGCCGGCGAGCGCGCGCCGTATCGCTTCTCGCATCGCACATTTGCAAACTCGTCGTCGCGCCGGGCGGCGGGCCGCCCGAAGAAAACGATAGCCCCGCCGTAGACCCGCTCGAAGCGATTGCCGAGCTGGTTTCGGAACTCGAGCCTGCCGTCGCGGCCGGGATCTTGCGGCTCAATGGCGCCCGTCTTGGTGAGAAGGCCGCCATGTTGGCAATGAGAGCGTCGGTCGAGGCCGGCAACGACCTCGAAGCGCTGGGCCAGCCGGTTGCTTTTTCTCCGCTCGTGGCAACGTTGCGCGCGCAGTCTAAAACGATCAATGCGAAGGAGGCTGAGGCCGAGCGAGAGCTGTTGCCGATTTTCGCCAGTGCCGCTCGCGACCTGACGCAGAGCTCGGAAATCCGATTTGAACTGGAATGGCTGGCGTTCTTGCGAGCGCGCTATCGCGGTTGCGCGCGTCAACTCGAGCTCGTGGCAACCAATCTCAATCGTATCGCGCACAATTCGCCGGCGTGGAAGGCACGGGCGACGCTCGCCCAGGCCGAAGCGAAGCTTCGCTCCGGTCGTATCCAGGACGCGGGAGCGCTGCTGGATCAAGGTGAGCGTCTGAGCGTCCAGACCTTTGCGCTCCGGCAGCTCGCCTCCAGCAGCCTTTTGCGCGGCGAGATCGCTTTGCATCGCGGAGAGGACACGGAAGCGGAACGACTCGCTACCGGAGCACACGCGATTCTCCGAAAGCGTCACTGCGACGCTTATCGCAGTCAAGTCACGCTTGCGCGGGCAAGGTTGCGCCTCGGAAAGCGATGGACGTGCACGGAGGATTTGACGAATCTCGCACCAGCCGCCTGGGATCGCGTCTCGCTGGACATTGAAACGGCCCGTCATCTCAACGCTGCCGGTTCTGCAGATTGCGCCCGCGACGCCGCGCGTGAGAGCTATGCTACCGCGTTGACCTTTAGGTACGAAGGACTCGCCGCTCGGGCCGCGGCGGCGATCGGGAGCACGTTCGATGGAAGCAGCCTCGAACGGCAGGATTGGTACCTGCGGGCTCTATCTCATTTGCTGGTGACGCGAGACCGGTCGATCGGGTGCGACCTCTTTGCGCCGGAAGAAGAATCTGCCGGCGAAGGTTTCGCGGCCTCCGAGGAGGCCGTTGCTAGCGCGCTTTACGACGCGATGCAGCGGGCGATTCCGTTTTTGCGTGCGCTTTCCAAGGTCGAGCGAGCGTCCGTTATCGGCTTCTTGCGGCATCTCACCGCGTACGTCATAGGCCGGGAGGATTTTTCCGAACGGCTGACTCACGCGATCGAGGCCGCAGCCTTACGATCCGGCTGCTTCGCTCGGTACGTCGCCTATTTCTCCGACGATGCAAACGACGTACTCGAGACTGCCTACGGTGCGATCGCTTTCGCTCAAAGGCGCCTAGAAACGCATCAACGCCTAGCGTATGCAATGCGGTGCTTTGTGTCGGCAGTGCCTCGGCGCGACGATATTAGACGATTTTACGTCGGCTAAACCGTCAGGTCGAAGTGCTCGACCAAATCGGGAAACTCGAGTAGAAATTCATCGTCGCGCGGATAGTACCGGGCGCGCTCGATCGATTCGCCGGCAAAGCGCGCAATGGCTTCACGCGATTCCCAGAATGAGAGTGTCAGTACCTCCACGTAGCCGTCGCGTGGCGCGGTGAGCAGGTACGCTCCCCGATTGCCCGCGGTGTTCGCGTAGTCCGTGAGACCGGTTTCCGCTTCGTACTGCCGGTATTCATCGAGGTTGCTCGAGCGTACGCGCCCGCGCCAGATTCGAGCGATGGTGGCGCCGGTTACACGGTGGCAGATTTCGTACCGGTTTCCATCGAGATCCTCAAAGAACGCGGCATAGTAGCGTTCTGCATATTCCGGACAGAGATGCGGAGGCTCGAAGCGAGTTGCACCCGAATCGGCAGCGACGCGTGCTATTCGTTCGACCTCCTCTCTCGAACCGGCTCGCAGTGCGACGCGCGTCCGACACGGAGCGGCCTCTCGATCGGCGGTTAGCGCGAGAAACGGCGCGTCCGGACTGGGCGATTCATAAACAATCCATTGCGAACCGGCATCGACGCGCGTCAGTCCGAGTGCCGCACAAAATGGATCGTAAAACGCTCTTGCCGTATGGAGATCGCTCACGCGCACGTCGAGATGATCGCAGAACGCGCCAAGGTGATGCAGCTGCATACTTATCCCTCGCTTTCGTCCCGCTTTACGAAGAACTCGGCACCTACCAGCCAGCTACCGTCAGCTTGCCGGTGCTCGCCAAGCCAAATGAACCTCTTGCGGGTAATTTCCATTGAAACCAGGATAAGGGGCCAGAGGTTTTCGGGCTTGGGGAAAGTTGCCGTAGATGATTTCGAGCGTCGATCTCTGTTCAGGTGACGGCTGGTCCGTTCGTGACTGTCATTGCGATGCCGGGCCGCGCGACCGACCTTTCGTGGAACAACGCCCTTATGTATCCGTGGCTCTGGTGAGCTCCGGCACCTTCACCTACCGATCGACCCACGGCACCTCGTTCCTTACGCCGGGGTCTATTCTACTCTGCGATGCAGCGACCGATTTTGAATGCCGTCACGAGTATGGGACCGGCGATCGCTGCGTCGACTTTCGATTCGACGGGGCTTTCATCGAAGGCCTAGCCGCGGCGCACTCGCTGCCGCGCCTCCGCTTTTCCGTCTACCGAATTCCGATGCTCGCCGAGCGGCTTGCGCTTGGCTCGGAAATACTCGCCCAGGCGCAGCATCCTGACGCATTTCGCTTGGAAGAGCTCGCCCTGCACCTTGCCGAGCTCTCGCTGCGCGCAAACGCTTGCGCCACCAAGCTCCCCAGCGTCAGCTATGGCGACGTCGAACGAGCATCGGCGGTCACGCGATTCATCGAGGACCGCTATACCGAACCGTTATCTTTGGCACAATTGGCAGCAGTCGCCGAATTGAGTAAATATCACCTGGTGCGAACCTTTCGCAAAACGGCCGGCATAACGCCGTATCAGTACGTGTTGCACGTTCGCATGATCGAAGCGGCGCGCCGGTTGCGATCGACGATGCTGCCCGTCACCGACGTGGCCGCGGGTTGCGGCTTTGGCGACCTCTCCGAGTTCAACCGCCGGTTCCGGCGTTTCTTCGAGGTAAGCCCGGCCGCATATCGCAAGGGTGAGCGGCCGTCGAGCAAACACGAGCCGGATTAGACGTTGCGTTTGTTCGCGAGCGCCTTCACTACTTTCAGCGCGATCGCGCCGCCGGGGACGATCACGTTAAGCGTCTCCGCGCCAAGGTCAAAAAGCGTTTCGGGCGTCATCAGTTTGGCTACCACGGCCATCGCCGCCGAGGGCCGCGTCTGAAGCTCTCCGGTGATGGCATCGACAGCCAGGTCGACCGATTTACTCTTTGTCGTCCAAACGCATTTGAAGCAATACGTGGGTCGAAGGTGGAGATCGATGCACTCAACGTTGACGTGCTCTTTTTCGATCTCGTCGGCGTCGACCGGACGAAGATCCTCTCCCAGTAGTGCTCGAATGACCGCCGACGCTCGGATCGCCGGCGCGACGATATTTGCGCCGGCCGGCGCAAACTCTTCGAGGTTGACCGGTATTGCGTGCGCCTCGAAATAGGGTTGAGCCTTTACTGCTTGATTGCTCAGCCCGTCGAGCCAGAGCTCTCGCTGCTCTTTTCGCTCGCAGTGTTCTACAACGGGCAGCTCTATAGCGCCGGCCGCGAGCGCATAATCAGTCGCGCCCACGCTAACCCTAGTAACGTGATGTCCCTTGATCGGTATCTTATACGATTCGCGCCGATCGTAGAGAAAATGAAGATCGGCCTTTGCGTGCCAAACCGGAAGATACCGGATGCCTTCATCCGAGATCGCAATATCTTCCGCTTTAGGTCGTGAGAGAAGCCGAGACAGGGTTCCAAAGGCCGAAACCTTGTGCGCGCTCGCGCGACCGCGTGCTTCCTCCAACGTAATCACCGGCTCGAAATAAAAGGCGCCCTTTTCGGCTATCAGAATTTCCATGCAATTTGCTCCGGTAGCTGCTCTTCTCGGAATCCCTTTACACTTCTTTCATGGTCATCGTGTACCGTGCGTAAAACCCCATATCGAATCGCTCAATCGAGAAAGTACAAGACGCATGTTCAGAAATTCTTCACAAATCGCCGCAGTGGCCGCGGTCATAGCGCTCGCCGCATGTGGTGGCGGCGGCTCCGGTGGTACCGGCGGAGGCGCGTACGGAGGGCCGCCGCCAACGAACCCGCAGAAATCAAATACGCCGATTCAGCAAACCGTCGCTGGTACGCCTGCGTTCGTCAATCCGGGAAACAATCACACGCTCTATTTCTTGGACGTGGATACGCCGGCAGGCGGAGCGTGTACGGGCGGCTGCCTCAGCGTTTGGCTCGTGCTCGCGCCGAATGCGGGCGCGCAAGCAAGAGACGGCTTCACGGTCGTCACGCGCTCCGACGGCACCGGCATGCAGTGGGACTACAAGAACCATCCGCTCTACATGTACTCGGGCGACTCCGGTCCCGATCAAGCTAATGGCAACGGCATACCGTTTGCCGGCGGTCATTGGCACGTCGCGCGCCCGACGGGGTGACTACCCGGCGCTATTCCGGATCGCCGTGCTGCAGCTTAACGGGCCGGCTCTCGAAGTATTCGACCGAATATTTCGACGCGATCTTCTTGAACGGGCGCGGTTGCCGCGAGTAGTCGAAGAGGTTGCCGATACTCGTCGCGCGGACGTCGCTCGTTCGGAGCGAGCCGAGATTCCAGTTCTGCTCGATGTATTTGAGGATGCTGCCAAACTCGTATTGGGTGTGCGCGACGTAGCCGCCCTGACTGGAGTTACCCCCGATCGCGTAAGGCGATATCACGATCGCTGGGATGCGGAAGCCAAGACCGCCGTGGCGGTCTTGGAACGGCGGCGGAGCGTTGTCGTAGAAACCGCCCCAGTCGTCCCAGAGCACGACGATGACGCTCGACTTCCAATACTCGCTCTTGCCGATCGCATTGACGACGCTGGCCACCCACGAGGGACCGTTGTCGGCGCTCTCGCCCGGATGGTCCGAGTTGTCGTCGGACGGAATTACCCATGCGACGGCGGGAAGCGCGTCATGTTTGATGTCGCGCAAGATGTTCGTCTCCGGCATCGAGACGTTCGTTCCCCATTCCGAGCCGTAGCGCACCGGATGAATCACGTCGAACGCGTTGAGCAAGTCGCCGTCGCAATCGGGGCACCCGTCGCTTCGGGTACAGCCGTCAGAGTTGCTGAAGCAGGGCGTGTAGTACTTCCAGGATAGGCCGGCCGCGTCGAGCAGGTCGCGCAGCGTCGCGTATCCACCCGAGGAATAGTTTGGAAACTTGTTCGAGCACGGGAAGGGACCATTCAAGCCGACGTAACCGTGCAGGGAGATTGTCTTCGTCACGACGTGGGGTGGCGCGTCGCAGCCCCACGGCCAGCCGTCGGGCGAATCGATGAGGCTCTTGGAATCGCCGATTTCGGTGCCGCCGGCAATGAGGTCTTGGTGTGCGGTGAAGCTTCCGCTGCCCTGCGTCTGGAACATATGGTCGGCTAAGATCCACCGCTGCGCCATGTCCCAGTACGGCTTGATGAGGCTGCGCTGGACGTACTGGTAGACAAGCGTGCCGGCGGGCTTGCCGTCCTTACTGCACGCACTGACGGGAACGAGGTTGAAGCCGTCCATCTTGCCGTCGTCGTAAGAGGTTTCGAAGGACGCGTGGCAGTGCGCCACGTCTTCCTTCATGATCAGCGAGTGCTGGGTGAGCGTCACCCACTTGTCGACGTAACCGTTACCCTGTTTTATTTTTTCCTTGCCGCGCGTCGCTCCGTCAGCTCCTGGAAAGAGCGCGAAGAGGTTATCGAAGCTGCGATTCTCTTGAACGATCAGCACGACGTGTGCGATCGGACTCTTCGACTGCGCGCTTAACCGCGCGGAGCCTGTCCGCAGCGAGGGCGAAGGGCTCGAGGCGAGACTGTTGGGCGGCGGCGCAAACGAACCTGTGGCGCAGCCCGCGAGTGCGAGGTTCAGAATGGTCGAGGCGAAGGTGAGCGCCGCGAGCGCGCGCATACTCGCTATTCGGTATCGACCGGCAAGCCCGAAGGCTTCTGACGGAGGAAGTATTTCTCGTCGTAAGGCGACGAGATCTTGGTGAACTGACGCGGAGACTGCTTGAGGTTAAACATGTTCGCGATGCTCGTCGAGCTTTGGTCGGTCGTTCCGAGCCGCCCAAGCCTCCAGTTGTCTTCAATAAAGCGAATGATGCTGCCGAAACCGTAAACGGTATTGGAGATGTAGCCGCCGTGGCTGCCGCTACCCGCCTTTACGTAGGGCGAGATAACGAGCATCGGAACGCGGAAGCCGGCGCCGCCCTGATCGTCTTGGAACGGCGGCGCGACGGGGTCGTAGAAGCCTCCCCAATCGTCCCACACGACGATGACGGCCGTCGAGTTCCAGTACTGACTCTTGCCGATGGCATTGACGACGCTCGCTACCCACGATGGGCCGGTATCTTTCGAGGAGTACCCCGGATGGTCGGAGTTCTGTGCGTCGGGAACCACCCATGACATCGCCGGCAGCGCGCCGCTGTTGATGTCGGAGAGAACGTTTTTCTCCGGCGACGAGACGTTCGAGCTGCAAACGCCTTGACTGTTGCAAATCGAGGCGATTACGAGGTAGGCGTTCCAAATCGCGCCGACTTGCGCTTTAATCGGCGCCGGCGCGTAGTACTTCCACGAAATGCCTTTTGCGTTCATGAGATCGCCGAGCGTCATGTACTGGCTGGGGTACGGAAAATCAGTCGTACACGGAAACGGGCCTTTATTTTGTTCGTATCGCAGGCTCGTCGTTATTAAAGACGTTTTGGCGCCGGCCGGCGACAGGCACCCCCAAGCTGCGTTTGACGTCGGATCGTCGATCAGGCTCTCGCTCGTGTTAATGAAAGTGCCGCCGCGAATCAGGTCCTGATGCGCGATGAAACTTCCGCTCCCTTGTGTCTGAAAGAGCTCATCGGCTAAACCCCACTGCGACGCGATCTTACGGTAAGGTGCGATCTTGGTAGGGTTAACGTACTGATAGGGCGCCAGGTTTTCCGGCTTTCCGTTGGTCCCGTACTTGATGAGATTGAAGCCGTCCATCGCGCCGTTGTTGGATGCAGTTTGATAGGCCGCGTAACGGTGGTTCAGGTTCCCCTTTGCCAAGAGATTCGTCTCCGCGAGCGGGACCTGTTGCTCGACGTAACCGGTGCCCGCCTTCACCAGCTCTTCGCCGGTGGTCGAACTGACGGCGCCCGGAAAGCCCGCGAAAAGATTGTTGAAGGTGCGGTTCTCTTGGATCATGAGAACGATGTGCTTGATCGGATCGCCTTTGGGGTGCCTGGGCGGCGGCGCCGAGGCGTTCGTCGGGACCGGCGGTGCGTCGCCCCCGCCGCCCCCGCATCCGCTCACCGCGAGGCCTGCCCCGCAAACGATGAGTGCGAGGCAGAGCGCTCGCAACGCTATGCCGTGGTTTTTTCTTGCGAGGACGCAGCGACTCGCTGCGCGATCTCGGCGACGTCGTAGTTGAATCGCTTGGCCACCTCGCTGGTCGATGCAACGATTGTCGAGAGCACGTCGGGCTCGAACGAGGGCTTGTAGTAATCGGGGAAGGAGAGTTTCTGACTGTATGCGGTGCGCGTCGCATCGAAGCTCGCGGGGTCAAGACCCGCATGAGCGATAATCCGATCGATCGTCGCGAGCGAGTCGCTGCAGAGGTCCTCGTAGCGCACGATGCAGACGCTGCGGGCCAGCTCAGGGTCGTCGTCGAGCTGTTTGGCGACGAAACCGTACACGTATGCCCAATACCGCGCCCGCGATTCGGCCCAGCGCCCGTCGTTGAAGAGACGGCGAATCTCCTGAAGCGTCTGAGGACTCCCAACGTTTGCCATCACCTGCTTCGTACCGAACTCGTGATGCCCGGTGAGCTCGATGATCTCAATCTGACGCGGGTCGCTGTTCTCGAGCTCCGCCCAGATGCGGTCTTGCTTGATCAGCGACGCGACGTGGTCGATCGGATTACGCACGTAGAGTAAAAAGCGGGCGTCCGGGAAGAGTTTTCGTAGATACTGCATGCGCACCACGCACATGATCGCCTTGCTGACGTAGCGGCTGCGGCCGCGCACCAACGCGAGCTTACGCAGGTGCTCTTCGTAAAAACGCTCGAAACCCGGATTCGAGGTCGTGGCGTCGAGCACGCTGTAGTTCGACTCGTCGTGGATGTGCGGAAAGAAGTGCTCCCATAGGATCTCCTCCCCCATTTCGGCGCTGTCGCGCGTTACTTCGATTCGGTCGCGGTGAATGCGAGGAACCGGTTTGCGCATCGCATCGACCGGTATCTTCGGAAAGACCTTATTCCACACGTACGGCATGTAGGGCATCAGAAAGTCGGCGTACTTGTGGGTTACGACGTCGGGGTGTTCGCTGAGCATTTGCAGCGTGATCGTGGTGCCGGCTCGCGGCAGGCCGCAAATGTAAAGCGGGCGGTCGACTCGCTGCGACGACAGGCTCTTAGCGAGCATTCGCGACTCGAGATTTCCGAGGCCGACGAAGAGCGGCGCCGCCGCGTGGACGCCGCGGACGCTCCAATAGAAGGGCCCCGGCACGGAGAATTTCTGCGGTGTCTTAGTATCGGTCGTTGCCATGACGGCGCTATACTTTCTCGAAGAGTGCCCCGATGACCGTCAAGCCTGGCCCAAATGCCATGCTCAGGACCTTAGAGCCGCGTGGGATTGCCGGCGATTCGACGATGAGCTGCCAGATGTGGGGCGCGGTCGCCGACGCCATGTTCCCGTGCTCGTAGAGAACCTGACGGCTCAAGGCAACCTGCGACTCTTCGATTCCCAGCTTGCCGCGGATCTGATTGAGGATCGCCGGTCCGCCGGGATGGATCGCAAAGATCATCGTCGACTTCTCCCGCTCGAAATCCAGACCGACTTGCGTGCAGATCGATCGCACGAAGTCGGCGATCGAGTCGCGGATCATGAACGGTACGCGCTTGGAGAGCGACATGTCAAACTGTAGCGGGCCCGGACGCAAGGTCATCTCGGGGAGCGAATCGGGGAGAATGTGTTCCTCGATCGCTAGGACCTTCAGACCGCTGCGGTCTCGCTTCTCAAACTCGGATTGCGGATAAGCCGCGTACTTGATGAAACCGTCCGCGAAGAGCGTCGAGGTGACGAAGTTGTCGGCTTCGTCGCCAAGCAGATCGAAATGCAGCGAGAGAAACTCCGTATGCACCAGATCCACGCGCTTCTTGGGGGCCGGCAGCGAGACGTAGGACGATCCGACCAAGCCAAGCGCAGTGCGGATCGCCGGAAAAGCGCCGTAGCAACCCATGTGATAGGAGTGCGTGACCCCGACATCGAGCCAGCCGCGCCGCGAGAGGAAACTCTGCACCGGACTTGGCGAAACGTATCCCGAACAGCTCACGTGCACGATGTCGTCGGGCCGTGGAGCCTCGCGGTCGCGGTAGGCGCGTTCGAAGACGTCGCACGCAATCTCTTCGAAGAGAGTCATCCGTTCGTCGAGCGTCTCACCGGTCGGGCTTCGCAAGTCTCCGTATCGCCGGACGGGCTCGGAATCGCTCGAGGGATTGCTCTCGACGAAGCGAGAGGTAAGCACGCTGACTTGCCGGCGCGCGATGTATTCGGAGGACGTACCGTAGCGCCCCATTCGTTCGCGCAACGCTTCACCGACCTGCTCGCGTTCTTTCGGATCGGTGACTTTTCGCGCCGCGCACTGCGCGACCGTCATGAAGTGCGCTTGAATCACCTTAAGCTCGTCCTGCGCGACCGGCGCGGTAACGTCGAACCGCTCGAAGTCGGATAGCACGACCGGTACGGCCTGCTGGCGCGGTTTTGCGACGATGGTACCCAGCGGCCTCTCTAAAATGCGCATGATTGTTCCGGTTGGTCCTTCGCCGTCTTGCCCTTTTTTCCATTCGAGCGAGCGCGTATCGCGTAATCGTTGATAAACATCGGTAATCCTGGTCACTTTTACTCGTTATCGACCGGCTTGTTGGACGGTCGTTGATGCACGAAGAACGATTTCGAATACTCCGTTTTAATTGGAGCAAACTGTCGGGGATTCTGAGTGAAATCGAAGAAATCGTTCGTGAAATCGGCCGAGCTCCGGTCGGTGGTTCCCAATCGTCCCAAGCTCCAGTTGTCCTCCAAGAACCGGACGACGCTACCAAGCTCGTACTGCTGGTGCGAAATGTAATCGGCCTTCGCGTAGGGCGAAACGGCGAGCAGCGGAATGCGGAATCCCAAGCCGCCGTAACGGCGCGGGCCGGGCGGCGCGACGTGATCGTACCAGCCGCCCCAATCGTCCCAGAGAACGATGATCGCCGTCGTGTTCCACGCCGAACTCTCTCCGATCGCATTGACGACTTGCGCGACCCACGACGGGCCGGTATCGGAGTTGTCGCCGGGATGATCGGAGTTGACGTAATCGGGAACCACCCACGCGACAGCGGGAAGCGTGTTGCGGTTAATGTCGGTAAAGACGTCCGTTTCGGGTGAAACTACGTTCGTCGCCCACTCCGCACCGTGACGAACGGCGGCGATCGCGTCGAACGCGTTCCAGAGATTGCCGGCGAAGTTTCCGGTTGTCGGCGTATAGTAGCGCCACGAAACGCCGGCGCTATCGAGAAGATCGCGCAGCGTCGCATACGAGAGACAAGGATACGGGCCCGCGTGATACATGTATTGGTTGCTAGCGGTGACCAGCGACGTCGCCGTTCCGGGCGGCGAATCGCATCCCCACGGCTGCGCGCTTGGAAAATCGATCAGGCTTCTCGAGCCGCCAAGCTCGGTGCCACCCCGGATCAGATCCTGGTGCGCGGTAAAACTACCGCTGCCCTGGGTTTGAAACGTATGGTCCGAGAGTACGTACCTTCTCGCCAAATCCCAGTACGGCGCGATTTGCGCGGGATCCACGTACTCGTAAACGTACGTTCCCGAAATCTTGCCGATCGGCACGGTATCGAAGCCGTCCATCTTCCCTCGGTTCCAATCACGTTTCCAAAACGAATAGCCGTTGTTGGGAGAAATAGGACTCTCGAGGTCGGCCTTTCGCAACGGGAGGCTGCCGCCGTTATGTGTCTTACCGCGGGTCGCTCCGTCGGCGCCCGGGTAGGTGGCGAAGAGGTTATCGAAGGTGCGGTTCTCTTGAATCAGGATCACGACGTGCGTGAAGTACTTACCCTTCTTCGCCGGTGCGGGGGGCACGAGCGGTCCGGCTGGAGATGAGTTGGAGCCCCCGCCCCCGCAGCCACCGAGCAACGACGAGAAGAGCCCCGCGAAAAAGAGAACGGCGAGCGGAAAAGCCCGCGTGCGGAATCTGGAACCCGGCATAAGCATAAAGGTATCGTCCTTACCCGGGCGCCATCCCTTCCGTGTGCGGCTCGTGCAAGCGGGACCCGAGAGCATCGTGCAGGCCGGGCAGGCGCTGCGGTGCGGAGGGGTGATCGCGTTCCCAACCGAGACCGTCTACGGCTTGGGAGCGCTCGCTTTCAATCCCGTTGCGGTGGCCCGAATCTTTGAAATTAAAGGGCGCCCGCACTTCGATCCGCTGATCGTTCACGTGCTCGACCGCGAGATGCTCGCGCAGGTCGTCGCCGAGGTTCCGCGCGTTGCCGAACGGCTGGTCGAGCGTTTCTGGCCGGGCCCGCTAACGCTCGTGCTGCGCAAGCAGCGGGAGGTTCCGGGGATAGTCACCGCGGGCTTGCCCACCGTCGCGGTGCGGATGCCGTCACACGAGTTCGCGCGCTCGCTCCTCAAAGAGGTAGGGGCGCCGCTCGCTGCGCCGAGCGCAAATCCGTTCGGCGGGTTGAGCCCGACGCGCGCCGAGCACGTGACAGCAGGCCTGGGCGAGCGGGTGGATCTGATTATCGACGGGGGTCTCAGCGCGTACGGTCTCGAGTCAACGATCGTTGCCCTCGAGCCTGAGGCGGCGCTCCTACGGCCTGGGGCGATTCCGGTCGAAGCGATCGAGGCGGTGGTAGGCCGGCTAGCGCGCGGCCGCGTCGGCCCTCCTCAAGCCCCGGGCGGCCTTCCTCATCATTACTCCCCGCGTACGCCTCTGCGGCTGATCGATCCGCGGCTGGTCCCGGCGCACGAACGCAGGCTCGCGGGAGCGCTCGCGCTACGCGAAGCCTTCGACGGGTACGCGGCCGTCCGGATTCTCTCTCGCGACGGCGATCTGCGCGAGGCGGCAGCCCGTTTCTTTGAGGCGCTTCATCAGCTCGATTCTCTCGCTCTCGAGCGAATCGACGCGCAGCCGTTACCTGAGAATGGCCTGGGTCTGGCGATGATGGATCGGCTTGCCCGCGCGGCGGCTGGCCGAAACAGTTGACGCTTGCTATGCGTTATGGCGATAAGAACCGAAGAAGGGATCATGATGCCAACCTCTGGCCTATTGGGACGCGCGACAGCCATATCCACGCTGATTGCGGTATTTTGCTTGGGCGCGACGCCGACCGATCTTCCATATCAAGTTGCAGGCGACGTCGCTCAGAGCTATCAACTCTTAACCAACACGTACTACGATCCGGTCGATCCGCAGACGCTGCTTGCGGCCGCCGGCAATGCTCTCGCCGATGCTGCTCGCAAGCACGGAGTCACGATGACGCCTCCCAAACTTCGAGTGGAGGGCGATCGCGACGCGACGCTCGCCGAGCTCGACGATGCGATCGTCACCGCGGCACAAACAGCGCACGCGTCGCCAAATGATTTTGCCTACGCGGCGATAGTCGCGATGGCCAAGGCGACGAACGACCGTTACACGCAGTTCTTCACGCCTGATGAGTTCAAGGCATTCAACGAAGCGCTGGATCCACAGCGCATCGGTGGCATCGGCGTGATGATCGAGCCCGATCCCGCATCGCAGTGCGTGCGAATCACCTACGTGCTGCCGAGCACGCCCGCGGAACGCGCCGGGCTCCAGGTCGGCGACGTGGTGACCGCCGTGGACAAGCTCCCGACCAAGGGTCTCAGCGTGGACGTCGTTAGCGGGCATCTGCGCGGGAAAGCCGGCACGAGCGTTTCGGTCGCCGTGCAGCGGCCGAGCGCGCCGGCCGTTTTCACGATTACGCGCGAGGACGTGCAGCCGCCAACGGTCGTTTTCAAGATGTTGCCGAATGGAATCGGCTACGTATGGGTGATGGAGTTTGGCCGCGGTACGCCCGCCGAATTCGATACGGCGGTAGCGCGTCTGACGCAACTGGGTGCCAAGGCGCTCGTCTTAGATTTACGTAACGACGGCGGCGGCTACGTGAACTCAGCGCTTGACATCAGCTCGCGCTTCATCGCGAACAAAGCGCTGCTAACCGTCGAAGAGCGCGGAAAGCGCGCCACGACGATAGATTCCGACGCAAACCCTTCGATCGCGGTTCCGGTGACGGTGCTCGTAAACCAGTACACCGCATCGGCCTCGGAGATTACGGCCGGTGCTCTCCAAGATGACGGCATCGGCGCGCTCGTTGGCGCGAAGACGTTCGGGAAGGGCGTCATGCAGACGCTGACGCCGCTGCCGGACGGTGCCGCGATCAAGATCACGACCGCGCACTATCTCACCCCAAACCATCGTGACATCAACCTTCGCGGCATTGATCCCGACGTTCGCGTCGATGAGAATCGCGATGCGCGTTTTGGCGACGTCGCCACCGATGCGCAGCTGCGCGCTGCGATCGCACTCCTGCAGAAGAAGATCGCGGCCGTTAAGAACTAAGCCGCTTCCCTAGCGGCGGCGGCGGACGAGCTGGACTACCTTGCCGTTGCGCGCAAAGGAGACCTCGTCCATTAAACGACGCATTAGAAATATGCCGAAGCCGCGCCCGCGATCGTCGGGCTCGACGCTGTCGCAATCGTGAGGGGTGGGAAAGTCGCTGCCGCTGTCGCGGATCTCGATCTTGAGAACGTCCTCGCCGAAGTAGCAGCGGACGACGATCCGGCGGGCAGGCTTTCCGCGGCCATGTTCGACCGCGTTGCTGAGCGCTTCGCCCGCGGCGAGCCGAATGTCCGAGATTGCTTCCTCTGAAAAGCCGCACTCGGCGGCAAAAGCAGCAATGCCCCGCCGCGCCTGCGCGACGTTTCGTATGTCACTTCCGTAGGCGGCGCGGTATTGTCGGGTCAAGGTTAGCGCTCTCAAGATAGTCGGGTCCCCCACAGACTTTCCCGGAGCCCGAGCATTGCTAAACCTTATTCATAGCTGACCGGCACTTCCGAGCCGCCAAGAGAACCAAGCCCGCTAAAGCGAAGTGAAGGCGCTGTGGGCGATTAGCTCAGCTGGGAGAGCGCCTCCCTTACAAGGAGGATGTCGGCGGTTCGAGCCCGTCATCGCCCATTTCTCTCTCGTGTCATCCTATAGCGGAGCAAGCGTAGCGAGCGAAGTCGAACGGCCGTCATTGCCCATTTCTTCACCGTTCATCGCCCGTTTCTCGTCCGTGTCATCCTGAGCGGAGCGACACTGAGCGAGCGTAGCGAGTCGCACTTCCTCATTGTGTCATCCTGAGCGGAGCGACACTGAGCGAGCCTAGCGAGTCGAAGTGGAGCGAAGTCGAAGGGCGAAGGGCGAAGGGCCGTCATCGCCCAAACTGAAGCCCGCTTCCCTTGGCCGCTCTACTACAAGCTGGTGCTGGTGCTTGTGCTTGGACTCACGCTATTGCTAGCACTCGCGCTCGAGTTGGAAACAAAATGGCACGAGTCGCTCCAAGTCGTCAGTTGACAGACGCGTTGCAGCAGCGCGTTGACCGACTGACTTGAGAATCCAAAGAGGATCACGAGTATCAGGATCGCGAGGACCGCGAAGCCGGCTACACCTTTCATCGAAGGCAGTGGTTCGACGAGGACCTGCCTCTCCTGCCACCGGAGTCACTAAATGAAGCCTTAACGATTCTTCATCGACCGTAAGCAGGGGAGCCCTTGCAGGTGCGAAGCGGCTTTCGTAGCACGATAGCACTCCCCCAAGCAAAGGAGCGGCTCTATGGAAATCGCTCGGCCGGGATATTTCGCCGTAAGTCTATTGGTGGTTATCGGCGCGTTGGCCGGCTGCGGCGGCCTGGCGCAATCAACGACGTTTCCTGGTGTCTTCGGCCAGATCGCGGCGGCAAGGGCCGCGCCGTTGCACGTCGATCACCGTAAGTCGTGGGTCTCGCCGGAGGTCGCACGCTTGCCTCGGATTCTTTTTGTTTCCGACGATTCAACCAACGACGTGCTTATGTTTTCAATGCCGGACCTCACACTGCGAGGTACGCTGACCGGCTTCGACGTGCCGCAAGGCCTGTGCTCGGATACAAGCGGTAATATTTGGGTGACTGATATGGGGACGCTCACGATCATCGAGCTCTCGCGCTCCGGCACCGTACTCAGCGTTCTCACCGATCCCGACGGCTACCCCGTTGCGTGCGCGGTAGATCCTACCAGTGGCGATCTTGCCGTCGCTAACATATATAACAAATCTTTGAGCGGCTCCGGCGAAGTTGAAATTTATAAAGCCGGCGGCGGCACACCGACCTCGTTAGCAAATCCGGATCAGTACTATTACGATCAGGTTGGCTACGTTAGCGGCAGCGGGAGCGGCAAGAACCGTCGCCAACGCAACGTCGGCCCGGGCAACCTCTTTGTCGACGGCCGAACGTACAGTGGAAGCTTCATACTCTCCGAGCTCCCCCCTGGAAGCTCGGCGTTCCACACGATCAACCTTTCCGGCGGCACCATCTATTTCCCAGGGATGGTGCAATGGTACACACCCGGCAACTATCTTGCCGTCGGCGATCAGCTTTGCGGTGACGTGCCTGCTTCGTGTATCTACCACGTGAAGATTTCCGGCAACACGGGAAAAATCAAAGGCCAGACGAGCCTTTTGAACTATCTAGGCGGCTCCGTTTGCGATTTGGTTCAGGGCGTGATCGGTGCCAACGGTCTGAAGTACGTCGCCGGAGGCGACTACGAAGCCTGCGGATACGCTAACAGCAGCGTGAACCGCTGGGCATATCCGGCCGGCGGTACACCCACGAACTTCAACGATTCCGTCGTCACTGAACCTATCGGAGCGGCAATTAGCACGAAGTAGCTCACCGGGTCGCCGCCCGGGGCGGCACGAAATTGACGAAGACCGTGAATGACGAAGCGCGGGCGCCGGCGTCATCGGAGTTCGGGACGCTTCTGCGGCGCTACCGGCTTGCAGCCGGACTCTCGCAAGAAGCCCTCGCCGAACGGGCGCGCCTGAGCACCAACGGCATCGGTGCGCTGGAGCGCGGCTATCGCCGCTCGCCCCAACGCGAAACGATCGAGTTGCTGATCGATGCGCTGTCCCTCAGTGACGATCGACGTGCTGAGTTCCAAGCAGCTGCGGCGCGCTCGATCTCACCGCGCGGCCTCCGCCCTGCGGGCACGAGCAGCCCGCGACTGGACGCGGTTGGAAACATGCCGCTCGCACTGACCGGTCTCGTTGGGCGTGAGGCCGAGCTCGATGAGGTGGCACGATTCGTGCGCGAGTCTCGGCTTGTGACCATCACGGGTGCAGGCGGCGTCGGCAAGACGCAAACGGCGTTGCACGTGCCCGGCGCGCTAGACATTGGCAGCGGCGACCACGCCGTCTGCTTCGTTGCGCTCGCGCCGCTCGGTGAGGCTTCACTGGTGGCCCCGGCGATCGCCTCGGCGCTTGGTCTACAGGAAGTGCCGAATCGCCCGCTTCTCGAGACGCTGATTGCGTACCTCAAGAGCAAGACGCTGCTGCTGGTTCTCGATAACTGCGAGCACGTTATCACCGAGGCCGCCGCCGTCGCGGGTGCCGTCGTGTCGGCTTGCCCGAGCGTTCGGATTCTGGCGACGAGCCGTGAACCGCTGCGGGTCGCCGGCGAGCGCACCTATCGGTTGCCGTCGTTGAGCATTCCGTCGGCGATGGCACTTTTCGTTGAGCGCGCCCGTTCCGCCGATCACCGCTTCGCGCCCAGCGACGAGAGCGAACCGCTGGTTGAAAAAATCTGCCGGAATTTGGACGGCATCCCCCTCGCAATCGAGCTCGCCGCCGCGCGCGTGAACGTGCTCTCTATCAGCGCGCTCGCAGAGGGACTCGAAAATCGGTTTCGGATTCTAAGCGGCGGTGCACGCACCGCGCTTGCGCGCCAGCAGACGATGCGCGCGGCAATCGATTGGAGCTACGACCTGCTCTCTTCGCAGGAGCAGCGGTTATTCGAGCGCCTATCGGTCTTCGCGGGCGGTTGTACCCTAGCGACGGCCTCGAAAGTTTGCGCGAACGGCGAGATCGCCGAGGATGACGTTCTCGATTTGCTGGCATCGCTCGTGGACAAATCGCTAGTGGTCGCCGATTTCGAAGGGATCGAGCCGCGCTATCGGCTCTTGGAATCGTTCCGGCAATACGCGCGCGAGATATTGGAGGCGCGCGGTGAGGCAGACGCGATGCTGTGCCGTTATGCGCGCGCCTCGCTCGAGCTGGCAGAGCAACTCGAGGTCGCCTGTGACAACGAGCCCGACGAAGTCTGGCGTGCGCTCGCGCAAGAGGAGCTCGATAACTGGCACGCGGCGCTGCAGTGGTCGCTGACCGATCGCCACGACATCCTTTTAGGGCAACGCCTTGTCGGCGAGATGCACGTGGTCTGGGCATGGTTCGCGCCGGTCGAGGGCCGGCGCTACACGGTCGCTGCGCGCGCGCTGGTTGACGAGCAAACCCCGGCGAGGGTTCTCGCGCGGCTTAGTTACGCCGAAGCGATCGTCGCTCTGCAGCTTCGCGAATACAAAGAGCAGCTTTCGAGCAGCGAGAGCTCGATCGAACACAGCCGCGCGGTCGGAGACGCTGTTGGAATCGCTCGCGCGCAGGGTCTTGCGGGTCAAGCGCTCGCGTCTCTTGGACGAGTCGCCGAGGCACGCGCCTTGCTTCCGGAAGCGCTGGCAGCCGCTCGGAGATTAGGAAATCGCCGGCTGGTCGCGTCTATACTGCGCAATCTCGGATATGCCAGCGCAATCGACGGTGACCTCGTCGCGGCCCGGGGTTACGTTTCCGAAGCCGTGCCGCTGTACGAGGCGCTCGGCGCCGAGCTCGGCGCGGCTCTCGCGATGGACGATCTCGGCGAGTGCGAGTTTCAAGCCGGTAACGCGGACGCTGCGCTCGCGCTTGCAACCAACGCGCTTGCCACGATGCGCCGAATCAATCATCGGCGCTTCGTGGCATTCATTCTCAGCAGCATCGCGATGTATCTCATCGCCTTGTCGCGCTTTGACGAGGCCGAAGAACGCGCACGCGAGTCGCTGGATCTCGCGCGCGAGTTAGAGCAGGGCGCTCTGGTCGCCTGGACGCTGCAGCATCTCGGAGCGATTGCGGCGCTCCGGTCGCCGGCCGACGCAGAACGGGCGGCGGTGGAGTACCCAAACGCGGCGCGGACTCTGGGTTTCGTCGATGCGCGCCTTGCGGCGATGGGATCCGCGCGAATGTACATCCACGAACTGGAGTACCGCCGGGCGCTGGTCGAGCTTCGGGGCGCGCTCGGAGCCGATCGGGTCGCCGCGCTTATGGCCGAAGGGGCGGCAATGACCGCAGAACAGGCGGTAGCGCAGATGTGCAAGTCAGTTGTGCAGGTGTGTCTTACTGGGGGGGAGGGCGCGACGTCATCATAGCTCCACGACACCTTCTTTTAGGAGTGGAGAAAAATGATGAAGTTAGTAGCATTTCTGCTCGCCGGCACCGCCCTGGTAGCCGGCTGCAGCGGCCAAAATGGCGGCTCGCAGTTCGCGCCCCCGCTACCTGGTCAATCGGGCGGAATCCCCAGTCAGTCCCGGAGTATACCGACCCGCACCGGCGTCATTTCGTCGGATATGCCGCAGGTTACGGTCACCAACGCCTGGACCACAGAGACGCAGGTCATCGAATGGTCAACCGGCTGTACGTTTCCGCTTTCACCGCATCAGTTCTCGTTGCAGCCCGGGGAATCGCAGCAAATGGTTGCCGAGAATTTAACGTGCCTGCTCAATACGGCGACTAAGACGTTCGTTGACGCCGATCCGTTCGCTGAGAGTCAGGGCTGCGTGCTCGGCATCCGTTTTGTCCGCAATGGGAATTGGCGATTCAGCCTCGTTCGCAAACTCACCGGTCAGTTCTCCCGGTGCAAGTTAGAGACGTCGTCTAATCAGGCAACGCTCATCTTCAACGCCGTTAGCTCGTCGGGGAGCTGACGGATGACTCATCTAAATCCGCCGAATCCGAAACGCCCGCGTAAACCTGCGGTCGGTTCGCTCCTGAGCAGTGTGCGCAACGACGTACAGTTTGCGTCTGCAAGCTGCGCCTTCGACGCGTTGGGGGAGCCACCGAATCGCGGTACGCGTGCCATGGCGCACGCCATCGCCGTCGCATCCGTGCGAAGGATGATCGTATGAGCTTGATCGTACGATGCGAGCGCGCTCGCGCCGGCTTGGAGTTCGTGAGGTCCCTTCGTCGCCAGGTCTTCGTAGAGGAAGAGCGTTACATGCTCGATCGCGAGCAACTTCTCGAGGACGATTGGGATGTTTGCGACCGGACGTTCCACATTTTCGCCCTGTGCGGGCGCAGCGTGATCGGTGCCGTGCGCTTCACTCTCGATTCGGGCGACGATTCAGAACACGCGGAGTTCGACTTCAGCCAATATTTGGCCGGTGCCACGATGACCGCGACGGGGGGAAAGCTCTGCATCGCACGCGACCATCGCAGCACCGGGCACGTGTTTAGACGAATGATGGCATGCGCTTACGCGTGGCTGCATGCGGACGGCGTTTCGCACGTGAAGGCGGTCGTCAATCCTTGCATCAGGGACATTAGCGTACACACCGGATACAAAGTGCTCAGTGACGTCTTTACGGGAAGGACTTCAGGTCTTCCGTCGCTCGCCATCCTCATGGACCTGCGCGAGGCGCCGCGGACTACGAGGGCCTTCATAGATCGCCATCGCCTCGCGGAGAACGTGGAAACGTATAGACGAGGGTTCATGCTGGCCAACGCTTCCGTTTCTGTTCGCCAGTTGCCCGAGTTCCGATCGTTTGCCGTTATATCAGGCCGTGCCGGCATCCGGCGATCCGCCGGTCGTCAAGCCGAAAAACTCACAAGCGTCGTCGCGGGAGACGGATGGGTCGATCGGGTCAAGAGCATCCATTCTCTCACCGACGTTGAGATGATCCTTCGAGACGAAAAGCCGCGCGCGCGGCCAGGTGCCTCCGTGAGGGTGGCATGATCGTACTGCCGGCACCTCCGAGAGACGCTATAGCCGCGCCCGAAATCCTCGATCTCGAGGTAACCGCGGACCGGATCCGCTTTGATGACTTGACTTGCGGCAACGCCGCCGTTGATACGCACGACACTATTCGCGAACAGCTCAACGATTACGTGAAAGTGTCCTATCCTGACGAGAGGGTGGACGAACGACGGATCCGTGACGAAATCGGCAAGCTGCTTCGCGGACGCGAACAGAGGACGTTTGGCCGCTGGGTATTCTACTCATGGTCGCGCCGTCTCGTGCACCTATTGCCACCGGACTTGTTCGAGTCGGTTCGCGAAAGTCGTAACTTGCACAAGATCACGGCAGAGGAACGTCGCCGGCTTCGCGCGTTCACTATTGGAATAGTGGGCCTCTCCGCCGGTAGTGCGATCGCGCGGACGCTGTGCCTTGAAGGCATCGGAGGCATATTGCGCATTGCCGATTTCGACGCTCTGGATCTATCGAACCTCAATAGGCTGCAAGCCGGCATTCACGAGCTCGGCTTAAATAAGGCAGTCATTTGCGCCCGCCAGATCTATGAGGTCAATCCATACGCCCGAGTAGAAGTCTTTGCGGACGGCGTGACTCCGCATAACCTAGCGAGTTTCATCGCCGCGACTCCGCGGCTCGACCTCCTCATCGACGAGTGCGATAGCATCGACATGAAAGTATTACTGCGAGAAGAAGCTCGCGCAAACCGCGTTCCCGTGATCATGCAGACGAGCGATCGCGGAACCCTCGACGTCGAGCGCTTTGACCTCGAGCCCGAAAGGCCGATTCTTCACGGTCTCGCCGGCGACATTCGATCGCGGGACGTTGCCGGACTAACGATGGAACAGAAGGTCGAATACGTCTTAAAAATTATACGGCCGCGAGAGGCATCGGCGCGGTTGGCGGCTTCGATGCTCGAGATCGGAAAAACGATCGTGACGTGGCCGCAGTTGGCGTCGGACGTTCAGCTCGGAGGCGCGCTCGTTACGGTGGCTGCAAGGCGTCTTTGCCTCGGGCAGCCGCTCGGCTCCGGACGCCGGTATCTGGAGATGGATGAGATTCTGTCTGCCGACCACGCGCTGGCCACGCCTCAACTTCAGCCGGCAATCGTCGCACGATCTGCACGAACTAAAGGGACAGGCACGCCCAGCAGGTCGATTGCGGAAATGCTGGTAGGCTACGCGAGTCTTGCGCCGTCAGGGGGCAACTCGCAACCCTGGCGCTTTAGCTTCCGCGACCGCGAACTGCTCGTCGCGCTCGATCCCAACGCCCCGGTAAGTTACCGGGACGCCGGAAGGCTCGGCTCATACCTTGCAATCGGCGCCGCCATCGAAAACGCGCTCATCGCCGCCGCGGAGCACGGTATTGCCGTGGACGTCAAGGTCGTTCGCGAGGTTGCTAACGACGGCGTCGTGGCGCGGCTGCGGTGGGGCGGTTCGGCCGTTACGCGACTGCGCCATAGCGAGCGGCTCGCTCTGATCGAACGCCGCGCCACAAATCGCCGCCTAGGCGATGGCAGGCCGCTCGATGAGATCCATGCCGCAGCGTTACGGAGCGCGGTCGCCGGCAATGCCGTTCATCTTCAGCTCGTCTCGGCCGTTGATGCGCGCATGCGAGTAGGTCAAATTCTCGGTGCGTTCGATAGGATCCAGTGCAGCGTGTCCGCGCTCCATGCCGAGATAGCGGCGGAGATGCGGTGGACCGAAGAAGAGGCGGAACGAACTCGGGACGGAGTGGATATTGCAACGCTGGAACTCGGCGCGAAGGAAAAGCTCGCGCTGCAGCTCGTGGCGCGCCAGGACGTGGCGGCCATCCTTCGGACGCCAGGCCGTGGACGCGCGCTCGAGACATCGGCTTTGCAGGCTCTGACATCATCGGCTGCAGCGGGCCTGATCCGCGTGAACGGACGCACCCATCGCTCATTTTTGGAAGCCGGCCGGGCGATGCAGCGGGTGTGGCTCGAAGCGACGCGTCTTGGCTTAGCACTGCAGCCTTGGACCGCCATTACATTCGTGGCGAAGCTGAGTGGGACGATGCAAGCAGAGATCTTTACTCCGGGTGAAGCCGAAGAAGTCCGCAAGCTCGGTGAGGGACTCGATGAAGTCTTTCGAGAGCGTAGTTCTTGGACGACGGCAATACTTTTTCGCGTTTCGCACGCGAAGGGACCGAGCGCGTGTTCTCGGCGACGGCCGGTGCCGCCGTAGGGTCCGAGCCTCGCCTCGCCCAAGAGTACCGGGACGATGAAGACGGTCCAGGCGCAGGCGGTCACCGTCGAGCGCGACGGCGAGATCGCCGTTATTACGATGAACCGGCCCGAGAAGCGCAATGCGCTTTCGCTGCAAATGATGCGCGAGCTCGACGGCGCGCTGGCGGCAGCGGCCGAAACTGCCGATGCGCGCGCGATCCTCTTACGGGCGCAGGGTGCGGCGTTTTGCGCGGGTCACGATCTCCGCGAGCTTTCCGGGCGCGACGTCGATGCCTACCGCGAGATCTTCGATGCCTGCGTCGATCTTATGGCGCGGATCGCGACGATTCCGCTTCCGGTCATCGCCGAAGTTGCAAAGGTCGCTACTGCCGCCGGCTGTCAGCTGGTCGCCGCTTGCGATCTCGCCGTTGCGTCGACCGAAGCGACGTTTGCAACGCCGGGCGTGCGCATCGGCCTCTTTTGCAGCACGCCGATGGTCGCGCTGACCCGAGCGATCGGGCGCAAGCGCGCGATGGAGATGCTGCTGACCGGCGAACCGATCGACGCGCCTACGGCTCTGGCGTGGGGCCTCGTTAATCGCGTCGTCGAGCCGCAACTTCTCCACGAGGAGACGCTCGCGCTGGCGCGGCGAATCGCGTCGTCGAGCCGCGGCATCGTCGCCATCGGCAAAGCCGCGTTCTACGCGCAGATCGAGCTGGATCAAACGCGCGCCTACGACTATACCAAGGCCGTGATGGTCTCGAACGCGCTCGAACCGGATGCGAGCGAAGGCATCGCCGCGTTTCTCGAGCGGCGTTCGCCGAAGTGGCACGAATAGATCGAGCGTCTCAGGGAAGGGGATAAGTGGGCACCGTTGAACCGGACGGACCGCGGCGTTCGATCGTGGGCATCGAGCATCGCTTGAACTCAAAAAGCGTCGCCCACACCCGGTATGCGTGGCCCGACAAAAAAGGGATTCGCGCATACGCGACGGCACGGGGGCTCGCCCATGGCGAGCCCTCTTGTATTGCGAAAAGGTTTAGGAAATCGGTCAACTCGAACTGCGCTCTAACGTGACTCTCTATACCTCCCGCACGCGTTACGCCGCATTAATCTTAATCGTTGCTCTGCTCGCTTCGCTCGCGGTCGCTTACTTTCGAGTACGGACCGAATCGGTCGCGAATCGCGTTGAGCTGGCAATGGATTTCACCGACTTCGATGCGCTTGCGCGCTCGTACGACTACAATCCCGCGGCGTTCTTGATCGCGCTGCGACGAGCGGGGTTGACGTCGCTGGCGCTGACCGAAGAGCTGGGCGCAAACGTCGGTAACGACGGAAAGGCCTACGCGACGACGGGGGCCGCGCTGAAGAACCAAGCCCGCGTCTCGCCGATCAGCGACCCGCTGCTCGCGACCCTCGTTCGAACGCACCAAATCGTCGACGGCGCCGTCTATCTGCTCGTCTTCGATCCTTTCACCTACGATCGGTACCGCGCCGCGCTTGGGCTGCACTTCATGCCGAGGAGCGTGCGCGTACTGCGCGCGACGCGACCGTGGCTGATCGAGGTGCGGACGCAGATCGACTACTTCAACACGCTCGGCCTCGGCATCCCGACCGATCAGATCGAGCTGGCGCGGCGTCTGGCGCTGCTTGTCGTTCCACGCTTTCAGAACGACGAACGCTTCGAAGCCCCGCAAATCAACGCCGTCTTCCGCAACGTGCTTCGCTACGATCCGAAGGTCTCGACGGTGATCTTCTTTGGTCTCGCCAATCAGGTACTCGGCTATCCCGATCATCTGCAAGATACCGCCGACGCATTTAAGCGACACACCTACAGTTTCGGGTCGATCGAAACGTACGATCCTAGCCAGGTGCAGAAGGGAAGCGAGACGCTCGCGAGGATGATCCCCGGTCGCGTCGTCCGCGTGCAGGCGATCGCAAAGGGCGAGCTCGACAAGATCAAGCTCGACGAGGCCGTCGCTCGTTACGTTCTTGGCGTGCGCGAGCGTAACGTGCGCGTCGTCTATCTGCGCCCGTGGGCGCACCAAGACGGCAAGCTCTCGATCGAGGCGACGAATATCGAGATGGTCAAAGCAATCGCCGACGAGCTGCGCGCCGGTGGCTTTCGCTTGGGACGCGCAACGCCGATCCCTCAGTATCACGGTAACAATCGCGTGTTCGTCGGGCTGGCCGCCCTCGCGGTGCCGTCCATCTTCGTGCTGCTGCTCGAGTTCTTTGGATGGTACCGGCGCCGCCTCGCCGTCGCCGCCTACACGCTCACGGTCTTGGTCTATCTGGCCGGCGTACTTTCGCAGCACGATGCTTTCGCGCGTTCGGCGATCGCGCTGGCCGGTGCGCTGCTCTTTGCGACCGCGGCGCTGCTGATTTTGATTCCGGCCTGGAACGAAGAGCCGGCCGCAAGTCCGTCCACGCAGCTCGCGCGCAGCCTCGGGTGGACGCTCGCGGCGACCGGCGTCGCGCTGCTCGGCGCCCTGGTCGTCGTCGGCGTCATGAGCTCGCCGCTCGCGATGGTTGAGGTCGAACGCTTCCGCGGCGTGCGGCTGGTGCTTGGCCTGCCGCCGCTGATCTCGCTCGCGCTCTACCTTTTCGACCGGCGCTTTGGTGCCGGGGCGCAACGCGCGCGCGACGTTTTCCTTTCACCCGTCCTCACGTATCAGCTGCTCGCCGGCATCGCGATCGTCGCGCTCGGCGCGCTGATGCTCGTTCGCAGCGGGAACGAGAGCGACGTAGCGCCTTCGGCCTTCGAGCTCTCGCTGCGCCACCTGCTGACCCACGTCCTGAGCGTACGGCCGCGCTTCAAAGAGTTTCTCGTCGGCGTTCCCTTCTTGATGATCCTTCCCGCATTGCTGCTGCCTCACCGGCGCGCAATCGGTTGGCTGCTGGCGCTGGGGATCGGCGTCGGCATCGGCGATGTCATCGATACGTTCTCTCATCTGCACACGCCGCTTGCGATTTCGATTCTACGAGTCGTCAACGGCGTCGTGATCGGCGCGATCGTCGGCGCGATCGCGATCTGGATCTATCGCCGCATACCGCCGGTGCGGAGCGCCCTGAAGCGGGGAACCTCTTCAGGGGTTCGCTGAGGTGCGTGTGCTGCTTTCGGGTTACTACGGGTTTGGAAATCTCGGCGATGAGGCACTTCTCGAGGTCATTGCCGACCGCATGCGCCGGCGCTTTCCGTCGGCGCAGCTCGAAGTGCTCTCCGCGACGCCGGCAGCGACCGCGGCGAACTTTGGGGTTGCGGCCGAGCCGCGCTGGGATTGGGCCGCGATTCGCAGCGCAATCGCGCGGGCCGACGTCGTGCTCTCCGGCGGTGGGGGATTACTCCAAAATGCGACGAGTCTTCGCAGCCTGCTCTACTACGCCGAGATTCTGCGCGAGGCGATCCACGCGCGGCGCAAGACGATGCTCTTCGCGCAATCGATAGGGCCGCTCGATTTCTGGGGCCGGCTCGTCGTTCGCCGCTTCTGTAAAGGCCTCGACCGCGCGACGGTGCGCGACGAGCGATCCCGCCGGCTCTTATCCGAACTGGTTCCGCAAACGCCGGTCGAGCAGACCGCCGATCCGGTCTTCTTATACGATGCTCCCGAAGCAATAGCCGATCTGTCGGCCGACGGACTGGGACCCGAAAGCGGAGCCTATGCGGTCGTCAGCGTGCGCAAGAGCGTGACCTTTCGTGACGGTCCGGCGATTGTAGCGCGCGTCGTTGACCGGCTCGCGCAGCGCTACGAGATTCGCTCCGCGTTTCTGCCGCTGGGGGGTGCCCCCGATGCGGCGGCCTCGACCGACGTCATCCGCGCCTGCAAGTCGAATCCGGTGCTCTTACCGGAGTGTTCGCTAGCGCGAGCCGCCTCGATTCTTCGTGGTGCGCGTCTCGTCATCGGCATGCGGCTGCACTCGCTCATTCTCGCCGCTCGCTATGCCGTGCCGTTCCTCGCAATCGCCTACGATCCTAAGGTCCGCGCGCTCTGCGAGGATCTGCAGTACCCGGTGGAACCGCTCTGGCGTTTGGGCGAACGGCGGCCGAGCGACGAAGCGGTCGACGAGCTCGTCGACCGGCTCGTGCGAGAGCACGATGCGCTTTCCGCGGACCTGGAGTCGCGCCGGGAAGCCCTTCAAGCGGCCGCCGAGCGAAACTTCGACGTGCTCGGCGAGCTTTTAGGCTAGCGTATACGCAATATGGATTATCGTTCGACCCTCAATCTTCCGAAGACCGACTTTCCGATGAAGGCCGAGCTGCCCAAGCGCGAGCCCGATCGGCTCGCGTGGTGGCGCGAGCACCAAACATACGAGCGTCGCTTGGAGCGCAACGCGCCGAATGGTCCCTGGATCCTGCACGACGGGCCGCCGTATGCCAACGGCGACCTGCACATGGGCACCTTGTTCAACATGGTGCTCAAGGACATGTTCGTGAAGATCGCGCTGCTCGACGGGAAGTACGCAAAGTTCGTGCCGGGCTGGGACATGCATGGGCTCCCAATCGAATACGAAACGCTCTTGCACCTCGGAATCAAGGATTTCCACACCGTGGATCCGCTCGAGCTGCGCGCGCGCTGCAGAGAGCGCGCGATTTTTTGGCTCGACAAGCAGCGCGAACAGCGCGTACGAATGGGGAACTTCGGATACTTCGATCGTCCCTACCGGACGATCGACCCGTCGTTTGAAGCAACGATCGTCAACGCGCTCGCCGAGCTTGCCGAGCGGCAGCAAATCTACCGAGGCTTGCGTTCGACGCTCTGGTGTTTCCACGACGAAACCGCGCTCGCCGAGGCGGAGATCGAGTACGAGCAGCGGGTCTCGCCCTCGATCTACGTCCGCTTCACGGCAACGCCGGAACAGCGCGAGCAAATCCTCAATGTAATGAACGCGGCGTCGTTTGAGGGAGCGGTTTCGCTTCTCATTTGGACGACGACGCCCTGGACGCTCCCGGCGAACGTCGCGATCGCGGTGCGCCCGGATGCCGAGTACGGACTCTACAAAATCGGCGACGAGGCCGTGATCGTCGCGCAAGCGCTGGCGGAACAAGCCCTCGGCGAACGGTTTGCGCAGGCGACGCTGATCGGCCGCGCGCGAGGCGCCAAGCTGGACGATCTCGCGGTGCGCCATCCATTCATGGACCGGGATTCGGTTATCGTACTTGCCGAGTACGTCGATCTCGAAACCGGAACGGGGGCGGTGCATACCGCGCCGGGCCACGGCGCCGACGACTTCGACACGGGAATGAAATACGGACTGCCGATACTCAATCCGGTCGACGCGTCGGGGCATTTTACCGCCGAGGCGGGGCCATACGCCGGGCTGCAGATTTTCGAGGCGAATCCAAAGATCGTCGAGGATCTCCGCGCCGGCGGAGCGCTTTGGAGCGCCGGCGAGTACGAACACTCCTATCCGCACTGCTGGCGTTGTCATAATCCCGTGATCTTTCGCGCGACGGCACAGTGGTTTCTCGCGATGGATCAAAACTTGCTGCGCCACCGCACGATTGATGCAACCGACGGCGTCGAGTACACGCCCCCATGGGGGCGCGAGCGCCAGCGCCAGATGATCGAGACCCATCCCGAGTGGTGCCTCTCGCGGCAGCGTACCTGGGGTACGCCGATTCCTTCGCTGATCTGCTTGGATTGTAACGAAGTTCTGCTCGACGCGCGCGTCGCGCGCTTGGCAGCAAAACGCTTCGGCGAGGTCGGCGCGGATGCGTGGTGGAGCGATCCGGTTGAGACGTACGTGCCGCACGATCTGCACTGTCCGAACTGCGGCGGCAGCCGGTTCGAGAAGGAACGCAACATCGTCGACATCTGGTTCGAGTCGGGCGTGACGCATTTGGCCGTCCTCGGTCGCGAGGGAATGCCGTGGCCGTCCGACCTCGTGCTCGAAGGGGGCGATCAATTTCGTGGATGGTTTCGAAGCTCGTTGATCACCGGGGTCGCGCTCAAAGGTCGCGCCCCGTATCGCCGCGTCATGAAGAACGGCTGGGTGAACGACGAACAGGGGCGCCCAATGTCGAAGTCGACCGGCACCGGCATCGCAGCAAAAGAAGCGATGGCGAAGTGGGGCGCCGACATTTTACGTTTGTGGGCTGCGTCGGTCGAACCGATCGACGACGTGCGCTTTGGTCCGAACGTCGTCGATCAAGTCGGTCGCGTCTACCGCAACCTGCGCAATCGAATGCGCTTCATGATCTCCAATCTCAACGACCTCGTCGTGTCCGACCAGGTCGCGCGCGAGTCGATGGAACCGATCGACCGCCTCGCCTGCAGCGTGACCGACGCCTTTGTTATCGGGGTAAAAAACGCGTACGATCGTTTTGAGATCCACGACGCGTATCTGCAGATCGTCGATTTCGAGAGCGCGATCTCGGGACTCTACTTCGATGCGCTCAAGGATCCGCTCTACTCGCGTGCGGTGCGCGATCCACGGCGGCGCAGCGCGCAGTCGGCGCTCCTTTACATACTGAGGCGTTTTCTCACCGTGCTCGCGCCGGTGCTGTCGTTTACGGCCGAAGAAGCCTGGCAAGCCGTGCCCCCGGTGCTGCGCGGCGATGCCGAGAGCATCTTCGACACGTCCTTCGATGCCGCACGCCAGCGCGGCTCGGCGACCGAGAACGATCTGCGGCTCTGGCAGCAGCTCCGCGCGCTGCGTGGGCGCGTCGCAGCCGTGGCATCACCGCGGGACTTCGAGGCGCAGCTCGCACTGGAGGTAACGCCGGATCTTTACCGGCGCTTGAGCGCACTTGGCGATAACCTGCGCGAGGCGCTCGTCGTTTCGCAGCTTCACCTCGTCGCGAGCGAGCGAAGCGAGGGCGCGACGGAGGATGGCATCTTCGAGTTCGTGCTGCTGCCCGCCGACGGCGAAAAGTGTATCCGATGCTGGAAGTATCGTCAGCTCGGGACCGATCCGGAGCATCCCTCAATCTGCGCCGACTGCGTGCGGGTCGTCCGCGCTTTAGGCGCGGTGGATTAGCGCCCAATCCGCCGGGGCCGAAAGCGGACACCCCCGTGATGCTATCTTACCCGGGGCGCCGGGGCCCTGCGACTGCGGAAGCTCGACCATCTCCCGGCCTCGATGGCGGCTCGTGCTTCACGCATCAGCGCATTAAGGAGATAGAGATTGTGATACGAGAGCAGCCGCGGCCCGAGCATCTCCTTGGCGCGAAAGCAGTGTGAGAGATAGGCGCGCGTGTAGGTCGCGCAGGTCGAGCAATCGCAGCGCGAATCGAGCGGCGACACATCGTTCACGAAGGACGCGTTGAAAAGGTTCAGTTCGCCGTCGTGCGTCATCGCGCGGCCGTTACGCCCACACCGGGTCGGATAGACGGAATCGAAGAAGTCGACGCCGCAATCGATCGCTTCGATCAGATCGCGCACGGTCCCGACGCCCATCAAGTAGCGCGGCTTGCCCGCTGGGAGCATTGCAGCGGTCGAGCGGGTTGCAGCGTACATCTCCTCGCGCGTTTCGCCGACCGAGAGCCCGCCAATCGCGTATCCCGGGAAATCGAGCTCGACGACCTCGCGCGCGCTGCGCTCGCGCAGGTCGAGGTCGAGGCCGCCCTGGACGATCGCGAAGAGCAGGGTTTCGGCGCGGCTGGGTGCGGCGGCCGAGCGGCGCGCCCACGCACTCGTCAGGCGAACCGACTCTTCGAGATCCTCGCGCGATGCGGGAAGCTTCACGCAAACGTCGAGCACCATCGCGACGTCGCTGCCGATTCGCTGCTGAAACGCGACGACGTTTTCGGGCGTGAACCGGTGCTCGCTGCCGTCGAGATGCGACGCGAACGTGACCCCGTCGTCGTCGAGACGGCGACGGCTCTCGAGACTGAAGACTTGAAATCCGCCTGAATCGGTGAGAATCGGGCGATCCCAAGCCATGAAACGATGGAGTCCACCGGCCGACTCGATCGGTCCGATGCCAGGTCGCAACCAGAGATGATACGTGTTCGCCAGGACGATCTGGGTTTGCGCTTCGCGCAGCTCCGCCGGCGTCACGCCTTTGACGGTCGCCGCCGTTCCGACCGGCATAAAGCAGGGCGTCTCAACCTCCCCGTGTGCTAGCTGCAGCTGCGCCCGCCGCGCATTGCCGTCGCGTACCAGCAGCGTGAAAGGGCGCGACATGGGTTATGTTGACACCAAAGCGCGAGCTCGCTCGTATGCCGGCGGGGGCGGCGATACGAACTCCATTTGCTCGCCGGTGCGCGGGTGGCGAAAGGCTAGTCGCCCCGCGTGCAAGGCTTGACCGGGAAGATCGAAACGTCTTTCCTTCTTGCCGTACAGCGGATCGTTGAGAATCGGATAGCCGGCGGCGGCAAGGTGCACGCGGATTTGGTGCGTGCGGCCGGTCTCCAAACGAAAGACGAGCTCGGCATGTTTGGAAAAAGCCTCGCGCAGCGCGTAGTGCGTGATCGCCGGCTTTCCGTCGGTGACGATCGCGAACTTTAGGCGATTGCGCGGATCGCGTCCGATGGGGCCTTCGATCGTGCCGCGCGGATTCGGCAGTAGGCCGCAGACCAGACCGACGTACTCGCGTTCGATGCGCCGAGACTTCATCGCTGCGCCGAGCTTGCGCAGGCTCTCTTCCTGCTTGGCGACCACGAGCAACCCGGAGGTGTCACGGTCAAGCCGGTGGACGAGTCCGGGGCGCAGCGCGTCGCCGGGGAGCGAACCTTCGACGTGCGCGAGCACGGCATTGACCAGCGTACCGCTCTTGGCGCCGTGCGCCGGATGCGTGACCATTCCGGCCGGCTTATCGATCACCAGCAGATCGTCGTCTTCGTAGACGATACCGAACTCGATCCGTTCGGGGAGCGCAACGAGCGACGGCGCTTGCACGATCTCGTACTCGACAGCGTCGCCCGCTTCAAGAAGGCGGCTCGGCTTGGCCTGCTCGCCGTTGACGCGGACGCCGCCCTCCCGGACGCTCCGCGCGACTTGCGATCGTGGGGCACCCGATAGCGCGGCGACGAGGACGTCGGTGCGTGTTCCCGCTTGCTCAGCGCTGACGATGTGTAACAAGGCTCGAGAGCAAGAGCAACCCGACGCCAATGGTGATGCACGAGTCTCCGACATTGAAAATGTTGGGCCAGATCCGGTAAAAGTCGATGAAGTCGATGACGTATCCGTAGTGAAGCCGGTCAACGATGTTCCCGATCGCTCCGCCGACAATCATCCCGAACGCGATTCGCACGGTCAGCGAACGGCTCGCAGCATCGCGGAAGCTATACCAGAAGAGCACCAGCACGACGATCGCCATAGCGATCAATAGCACCGCGTTGTTGCCGAAGAGACCGAAAGCGCCGTGAACGTTGCGCTCGTAGGTCCAGCGCAGGAAGCCGGGTATGATCGTGCGGCAGCCAGGGTAATCGGGAATGCAATATTTGACGATCAGCCGTTTCGTTACCTGATCGGCCCAAAGGACGAGAACCGCGACGCCCGCGATGACGAGCGCGTTCGCTACGCTAGAGGCTTGGTTGCGGGACAAATTGATAGAACCATCCTGCGACGTTAAGGAATGCGTCGTTGACGAGAACCAACCCAACGACAATGAGGAACGCCCCGGCGCCGAACTCGATCGACCTCAGCGCGGGCTTGATGCGGTTGAGCAGCGGAAGAATCGCGCCGACCGCGACGGCGGTAGCGAGAAACGGCACGGCAAGACCGAGACAGTAGAACGCGAGCAGCAGCGCGGCTTGTCCGCTGTGCTGCTGCGAAGCGATCGCGAGAATGCCGGCGAGAATCGGGCCGATGCACGGCGACCAGCCGGCAGCAAACGCCATTCCGACCAGCCATGAGGTCCAAAACGTCGCGCGGCTGTGACGAAGGTGAAGGCGCGCGTCCATCATGAGCCATGGAACCTGAATCATCCCCATCATATTGAGGCCGAGGATGACGACAAGTACGCCGCCGATCTGAGCGATCAGGCTGCGGTTCGCATCGAGCACCCCGCCGATCGCGCTGGCGCTCAACCCAAGCACGATGAAGACGAGGCTGAACCCGGCCACGAAGGCCAGCGCGTGCGCGAGCGTTTGAACCCGCGCCGCGGCGGTCTTCTCAGCCTTGAGATCCTCGACGCTCTCCCCGGTGATCAGCGAAAGGTACGCCGGCACCAGCGGGAGGACGCACGGCGATACGAAGGAAACGAGGCCCGCTAGGAAGGCGATGCCGGCGGTAATATGTGTCGTCGCCATGCGCCCATAGGAGTTTGTCGGACTTAGGCGCATTCCCGTCTGCGAAACCGCAAATGGCCCAAGTCCGACAAACTCCACAGAGTTAGCAATGCAGCACTGGTTTACATATCCGACAAATATCGACCCCGTGGCGATCCATCTCGGACCGCTGCGCGTGCATTGGTACGGTATTGCTTATCTGGTAGCGTTCGTTTGCGTCTACCTTTGGATGAGCCGTCCTGCCGGCCGGCGCCGACTGGGCCTAACGAGAGAGCAGATCCAGGATTTCCTCTTCTACGCGTTGATCGGCGTGCTCGTCGGCGGCCGGACCTTCTTCGTGATCAACGACATTATCAGCATGAAAGACGCGTCGTTTTACTTCTCCAACCCGATCAACTTCATCGCCGTTTGGAACGGCGGGATGGCCTTCCACGGCGGGCTGGTCGGCGTAGTGATCGCGATGTGGCTCTTCGTTCGCAAGCATCCGGGGCTCAAGTATATGGTCGTCGGCGACGAAGTCGTGATGATGCTGCCGATCGGGATTACCCTAGTGCGCCTCGTCAACTTCATCAACGACGAGCTGTGGGGCGACGTCTGCGCCCCCGACCGCCCGTGGTGCATGATCTTTCCGACCGCGCCGACCGTCAACGGCGTGCCGGTCTACCGGCACCCGTCGCAGATTTACGAAGCGATTCTCGACATCCTGACGCTGCCGATACTCTTGATCGTCTACCGCCTCAAGCCGAAAGACGGCGTCGTCGCCTGGACCTGGTTCACACTCTATGGCATCACTCGGACGATCGCGGAGATGTGGCGGCAGACCGCTTTCAGCTGGATGGGCCTGACCGGGGGGCAACTCTACGCGCTCCCGATGGTCATCGTCGGCATCATCGGCATCGCCTACTGTGCCACGCGGCCCGGCCCGCGTACCGAGGTGGGGCCGTCCGCGGCGCAGCCGGCGCGTAGTTCACCCTGAGCCCCTCGTCCTTCGCCCTTCGACGAAGCCTGTCCTGAGCGAAGTCGAAGGGCTCAGGATGACACAGAGGGGTGAACGCTCCGCTGCGGATGAGACGCTCGGAATAAACTCCGTCGAAGGGAGCGAGGGCGTCGCCGAGCGCTACGCTGCGTTGCGACGTGCAATCGACGACGAGGCCCGGCGATGCGGACGCGATCCGGCCGGCATCACGCTCGTCGGCATCGGTAAGCGGCACCCAGTCGAAGCGATCGCCGCAGCCATCGAGGCCGGGCTCGCCGACCTCGGCGAGAGCTACCTGCAAGAGGCGCTGCGTAAGTTTCCGTCCCTTCCACGGGTCCGCAAACACTTCGTGGGTCATCTGCAAACGAACAAAGCCAAGACGATCGCGGCAACGTTCGACGTCGTTCAGAGCGTCGATCGCGAGCAGGCCGGCGTGGCGCTTTCGAACGGAGCGCAGGCGGCCGGTAAGGAGCTGCCGGTTCTGATGCAGCTCAATGTCTCACCGGTCGAGCGATTCGGCTGTCCACCCGATCGGGCCGATCGGCTCGCCGAAACGCTTCGCGGGCAGCCGGGCTTGCGTTTCGACGGCATCATGGCGATCGGCCCACTGACCGGCGACCGCGACACAATCTTGCGCGCATTTGAGCTAGCAGCCATGACGTTTGCCCGCATAGGTGGAAGTACGCTCTCAATTGGCATGTCGGGTGACTGGCGCGAAGCGGTGAGGGCAGGATCTACGATGGTGCGCATCGGCGAAGCCCTCTTTGGCTCGCGACGGGCAAAGGAGTTTGCATAAATGAGCATGTTCAGCAGGATCGGGTCGTTTTTTTCGATCCGCGATGACGAGGAAGAGTTCGAGCTCGACGACGTATCGTCGCCGCGCGTCGTTCCGCTTTCGACTGCCGGAAGACGCGGCAGCCAGGTGAGCGTCTATTCGCCGCGCAGCTATCAAGACGTCGTCGAAATTGCCGACTCACTGCGGAGTCGCCAAGTCGTCATCATCAACTTGCAGAACGCCGATCGAACGCTCCTGCAGCGGGTCGTGGATTTCAGCTCGGGGGTCGCGTACACGATCGACGGCAAGATTCAAAAACTCGCCGAGTCGATCTATCTCGTCGTTCCGGCCGGCGTTGTCGTCAACGCCGCCGGGCTGCGCGATTCGATCGCGGCGGACGGCACTTTCGATTTCATGACAAATAGAGCCTAGCAACCGTAGGATACGAGGCATGGAGAAGATCACACCGGTCGACATACAGCACAAGAGCTTCAAAAAGGCGTTGCAGGGATACGAGCGCGCCGATGTGGATGCGTTCCTCGACGAGATCATCGAAACGCTCGAGGACGAAGCGCAGCACCGCGCCGCGCTCGAAGCCGAGATTGCGGATCTCAAAGAGCGCGTGAGCCACTTCAAAGCGATGGAAGAATCGCTGCAGAATACGCTCGTGCTCGCGCAGCGGACCGCCGACGAGGTCAAGGCTTCCGCCCACAAGGAAGCCGATTTGATCCGCGAACAAGCTCGGCTGGCGGGCGAGCGCGAGATCGCCGGCTACAACGACGCGATCTCAGACGTGCGGCGCGAGCGTCAGCGCTCGATCGATGCAGCTGAGAAGGCGCGCAGCGAGCTGCGAAGTCTGCTGATGACGCACCTGGCGTTATTGGAACGAGCCGACGTCGCGCCGGTCAACGGCGAGACACAAGGCGCAGCTACAGCCGGCCAGCGAGAGGAAGCAGCCAAAGAGCCACCCCCGAAAAAAGACGATACGACCCGAATAACGGTTTACTAGCCCCTCGTCTTCACTTCGCTAGGCTCAGGATGACAATCGCGGTACTGCCGGGGGATGGCATCGGGCCTGAGGTAACGCATGCAGCCGTCGGGGTGTTGCGCGCCGCGCGTCCCGGTCTCGAGTGCGAAGAAGGCATCGTCGGGGCCGCCGCGCTCGAGCGCGGTTTAGCGCCGCTTCCGCAAGAGACGCGCGAGCTCTGCGATCGCAGCGACGCGATCCTGTTTGGCAGCGTCGGCCTTCCTCAATACGACGGGAAGCCGTTGCCGGAGCGCCCGGAGTACGCGCTCTTTCTCCTGCGGCGTGATTACGAGCTCTTCGCTAACCTGCGACCGGTTCGCGTCTTCGCGGGACTTGAAGAAGGCTCTCCGCTACGCGCCGAGCTGGTACGCGGTCTCGACTTGCTGGTCGTGCGCGAACTGACCGGCGGTATTTACTATGGCCGGCCGAAGGAGCAGCGCACCGTTGACGGCGTCGAGGAAGCCGTCGACACGATGATCTACCGCGCGCCGGAGGTCGAGCGGATCGCGCGCATCGCCTTCGAGCTTGCGCGCGCACGGCGTAAGCGGCTCACGTCGGTGGATAAGCAGAACATTTTGGAGACCTCCCGGCTTTGGCGGCGCGTTGTGAACGAGGTTGCGCGCGAATATCCCGACGTTGCGCTCGGGCACCTTTTGGTGGACACCGCTGCGATGCAGCTCGTCCAGCGTCCAGCCGACTTCGACGTGATCGTTACGGAGAACATGTTCGGCGACATTCTCTCGGATGAGGCGGCGATACTGACCGGCTCGATCGGAACGCTGCCGAGCGCGAGCTTAGGTACGAAAGGATCGCCTGGGCGGAAGTTCGGTCTCTACGAGCCGATTGGCGGGACGGCGCCCGATCTGGCCGGCCTCAACGCGGCGAATCCGACGGCGGCGATTCTCTCGGGTGCGATGCTGTTGCGCCACTCGCTCGACGATGACGAGGGCGCGACTCGCATCGAGCGGGCCGTCGAGCGAGCCTACGCCGATGGTTTGCGCACGGCCGAGCTCGCGCGCTCGCCGGGCGAGACGCTCTCGACGCAGGCCTTCACCGAAGCGGTGATCGACCGGCTGTAGCTCGAGGACGCGTCGTAGTGCACGTCGATTTTGGTAAGACGGCCGGCGACTACGGACGTCATCGTGCCGGTTTTCCCGATGCATTTTGCGATCGCGTCTTCGCGATGAAGGCGGTGCGCGCGAACGACCGCGTGCTCGATCTTGGCACCGGGACGGGAACGCTGGCCCGAGGTTTCGCGCTGCGAGGATGCGACGTGGTAGGTCTCGACCGTTCGGCGGCATTGCTCGAACGCGCTCGCGAGCTCGACTCGCGTGCGGGAAGCGCCGTTCGCTACGTCGAGGGTTTAGCTGAAGAGCTGCCGTTTGGCGACGCGAGCTTCGAGGTGGTTTGCGCCGGTCAGTGCTGGCATTGGTTCGACCGCGCTGCTGCCGCGCGACAGGCGCGTCGCGTGCTCGTCCCCGGCGGGCGTTTGATTCTCGCGCACTTCGATTGGATTACGCAGCCCGGCAACGTCGTCGAGGCGACGGAGCACCTGATCGAGCGTCACAACCCGGCCTGGAAGATGGGGGGCGGGAACGGCATTCATGCGTACGAATTGGCGGATGCCGCCCGCGGCGGTTTCAGCGATCTCGAGAGTTTCTCGTTCGACGTCACGGTCGCGTACACGCACGAGGCATGGCGGGGACGAATTCGTGCCAGCGCAGGTGTCGCGGCGAGCCTGCCGCCCGACGCAGTCGGCGTCTTCGACGCCGATCTCGGCGCGCTGCTGCGTCGCGATTTTCCCGACGAAGTGCTGGCGGTGCCGCACCGCGTCTGGGCCGTGATCGCTAACCTCACTGCATCTTCAACGCGTTAACGACACGGCTCAACCAGGATCCCAACAGCGTGAAGTATCCGGACACGTCCGGCTTCTCGACGGCGATCTGGCGAGGGTCCGCGTCGTTCATTTGCTCGCGTGCGGGGGGAATCATCATCAGGTGGTTCGCGTTTGGGACGACGACGTATTCTAGACGCGGATGCGTGGAGGCTATCGCGCGCAGGCGCGCAACCGTTGCGGAGACCGGGATCCAAGGATCTTCGCCGCCTAGTATAAAGAGCATCGGGATCTTAACCTGCTCGACCGCGACGAAAAAATTTACGTCCATCTGCTCGCGCCACGGGGAGTTCGCAGGATCGGCCGGCAGCGACGAGGCTTTGGGCAAGTACATGAGATCGAACCATGGCCGGCTCTCGATCTTCGTAAGCGCCGCGACCGCCTCGGCGCGAGAGTTCGCGCCGATAAAATAACCATTTACCTTACGGCGCGCCTCGAGCATATCGTCAATATCGGTTTGGCCATAGCCGAGCACGCTCAGGCGATTCGACATCGCAAACTCCATTTGGAGCTCTGCCGAAACAAGCGGTGCCGAGACTGCTACCGCGAACGCCGCGCTTGGATCGCGTACGGCGGCCAGGGTGGCCAACCATCCGCCCTGACTGATTCCCCAATAGCCCACCCGAGCGGGATCGATTTGCCGCAGAGTGCGGATAGCTCGAGCGCCGGCAATGCCGTCGTCAACCAGCGTTCGGTACGGCACGTCGGCTTTGCCGGTTGACGCTCCCGTTCCGCGCCGATCGAAGAGCAGCACCGCGATTCCGATCTGTGGCAGGCCATCGCGCAAGTGCGCGTACAGCGGCGTGCTTGCGAGCGGCTCGGAAGCGCCGTGAAAGGCTACGACTGCCGGCACCCTGGCAGGCTGTTCGGGCAGATAGAGCGTGCCGTGAAGCTTTGCGTCTCCGTCGAGAAAGGTAACGTCGCGGCTGACGACGGCGGTCGTCGGCGGAGAAAACCACGGCGTGCCGGCAGGTGCGCTGCTCCCAGCTGCAAGCAGGGCAGTGACGGTCGCAGCCGTCGCTGGATTCATCGGAGCGACTAAACCTTCGTCGTTTCGGTCGCGACTTTGCGCCCGATGAAGTCAATGAAGCGAACCTCGAGCACTGCATGCGCGTGAGGATGGGCGGCGCTCCACGCGGATCGCCACCGTTCCACGGTCGCGCGCTTCATCGCCGCGATTTCGTTGTCTTCCATCCCGATATACTGTTGAAGGTCGAGGCTGACGATCAGAGTCGTTGCCGGCCGAATTTCAAAGCCCGCCAGAACGGGATACCGTTGTTTGAGCTGCGTGACCGCGGCAAGCTCCGCATCTTCGGCCCGCTGCTGCGGCGAGGGCGCGCTGCAGGCGGCGAGGAGCGCACTGAGCAGCGCGTTGCGCAGAATGTGTCGAGCCCGGCGCACCAAGGTCATCCTGCGGAAACGATTCGGCTACCCGCGCCGGCTACCATGCGTTGGTGGACGGCATTGCATTGGCCGCGAGCGCGATGGTCGCGGCACGCACCAGACTCGAGATCGCAACCGAGAACTTGGCGAACGTTTCTACCGACGGTTTTCGGCCGGTCGCCGCGCGCGGGTTCTTGACCGCGCTCGGCGTGAGGATCGCGCGCGAACGATCCCCTGAAAGCGGTCTTCCGCGCGCCGGCAAGCTTGCTTCGGGGCTGCATCCTTCCAACGGAGTTGACGCGATCTCCCAGATGATCGACGTGCTCGCGGCCGAGCGCTCCTTCGAGAGCGCGCAGAAGGCGGTCGTCGCGATCGACCTTTCCCGTCAGAAAGCGGCGGAAGCCGCGCGCATTTCATAGATGGACCGTGCGCTCTTTGCGGCCGCCAGCGGCATGGCGGCTCAGCAGCGAAATCTCGATACGATCGCCGACAACCTGGCCAACGCCGGCGTCGTCGGCTTCAAGGGCTCGGCACAGAGCTTCGCCGAGCTGGTCGCGCCGGGACGAGGTGGCTCAGGAACGGTGGCGCTCGGCGCGCACGTTTTCTTCACGCAAGGAAAGCTCGCGCGCAGCGCGGGGCCGTTCGATCTCGCGATAGACGGTCCTGGCTTCTTCACGCTCACCGATGCGCGCGGTCGCCGCTACTATACGCGCGACGGCGAGTTTTCGCGAGCGGCCGACGGCACGTTGCGCAACGCGCGCGACCTTCGCTTGACGAATTTGCGAGTTCCCGCCGACGCGCTCTCCGCGACGGTTGCCGCCGACGGCACGGTCACCGCGACGTTTGCAAGCGGCCCGCGCAGCATCGGCCGCGTACGGATCGCGGAGTTCGCGGCGCCCGACCGGTTGCGCGCACTCGATGGTGCGCTCTTCGAAGCAACGACGGGTTCAGGCGATCCGCGCGAGATCGCGCCGGGCTCTGACGGCGGACCGAAGCTGCGGTTCGGCATGCTCGAGGAATCGAACGTCACCATCATTGACGCGATGATGCAGATCCTTACCGCGCAGCGGGCCTACGAGGCGAACGCGAAGGGCGTCCAAGCAGCCGATGAAATGCTGCGCATCGCGAACAACCTACAACGTGGATGACGACGTCTAACCGCGGACGGCCTCGCGCATGATGGAAAGGTGGTCGGGTTCGGTCGCTTCGCGCCGCGTGTTGTGAAAGTTCGCTAACTTCCAGCGGTCGTCGTCGCGTACGAACAGGATGCTGGCGATGCTCAAGACTATCCCCTTCACCGGTCCGGACGGAACGTCGATTCTAGACGGTGCGATCACCAGCGACGCGGCTGGTGAGATGACGCGAACGCTCTCGATTGTAAAGGCGACGGTGCTGTCCTTGTACGGGCCGCGAAAGATTTTTTCATGCAGTTCCGCGACGGCGCGCCGCCCAATGACGTGCATGCCGAGCAGGTTGATAAAGTCGACGTCCTCGGTGCAGCATTCAGCAAAGGCTGCGCCGTCGCCGTTTTTCCAGGCATCACTTAGCTTGGCGAACGTCTCCTGAACACCTTGGGTCATCGCGTCACTCATGAACGGCTCCTTTCGCTTGCTGACAACTGTAGCGCGTGCTTCCACGCGATCTGTTTTTCCGCGCGTAACGTCGAGATGACCCTTCGGCAACAATCGGCCGGTATGATCCGGGCATGGATCGCTTTGGGGATGCCACGTTTCTGGGCGCCGGTGCGAGTGCCTCCCGGTCGACGCAGTTTCGTCTGCTTTTCATATGCACTCCTAAAGGAGTTCAGGCCGCCGACGAAATGCTGCGGATCGCCAACAACCTCCAGCGTGGATAGCCTCACCGCGCGCCGCGCCGGCGAGACGATCGAGGCGCTGCTGCTCGCACCGATTCTTGCGCCTTTGATCGCGGGCGCCGGCGTGCTCGGCGATTACGAGCTCGATCTGCTCGCCCGCGAGATCGCGCGCCACGACGGGCGCGGGTTCGCCGCGCTCATCGCGTCGCGGCTAGAAGGCGCCCCGTGATCGAGCCGGAGTCGCGCGAGCTGCACGTGCAAACCCTCCTGCCGCTAGTGCGAAGGCTCGCTCGCCGGCTCAAGCGTCTCGTTCCAAACCTCGATATCGACGACTTGGTCGGTGACGGCTGCGTCGGACTCATTCGCGCCATCGATTCTTTCGATCCACTGCGCGGGCCGCAGCTTTCGGAGTACGCGCGCCGCCTCGTGGTCGGTTCGATGCTCAACGGTATTCGGCGGATGGATCCGGTCTCGGAGCGAGCGCGCCGAATCGTTCGCGACGGTGAGAACGAGCGCTATGCCTTAGCCGCCGCTCGCGGCCACATTCCCACGGCGGCGGAGATGGAAGTTCGCCGCCCGGGATACTCGCGAGCATTAGCCGCGACGCACCGCGGGCAGCCGCTTTCGTTGGACGCTCCGTTGCCGAAGGGCGAAGCGCTAGCATGCGATTGGAGCGACGATCCGGCGCGCATCGTCGAACGCCGCGTGCAGCGCGCCGACCTTGCCGCGTTGATCGAGGGATTGCCACCTCGCCAGCGCGACGTTCTGCTGCTGCACTACTTCAACGAAACGTCGTTGCGCTCGGTCGGAAGGCGTCTCGCGATTTCACCACAGCGCGCCTCGCAACTCCATCTCAGCGCGATTGCGCGTCTGAAGCGCGACGTTCATGCTTCGGCGTATTGAGCTCGAAGAGGCCGGCGCTTCGATACCTTTACAGGTCGGCGCGAGCCGCTCTGAGGCGGTCGTCCCAGTCGTTGCCGAGGCCGAACTCGATACCGCGCTACTACCGCACGATCAGCCGCGCTGGGTTAAAGATGCAATCGCGGTCTCGCAGCGAGCGCGAGAGCTCATTGCAAAGCTTCGGCCCGCGGCGGTGCACGTTCTCTGCTTCTGGGATCACCGCATTCGTGCGATCGCAGTTGGGGATCGGCGCGTCCAGGTCGACGCGAGCGGCTGCTACCGTGCCGACTTTTAAGGGGGTTCCTAAACATTGAAGGGGAGTAAGTGTGCCAGCACGGCGACGGCAACCGTCGCCGTGCCGGCGATAACGAAGTAGATCAGCGCTCGCGTCACCAGCAATACGTCGCGAGCGTCGCCAAGGTGCTCGTGCATTCGAAGGTCTCCTCTCACCTCTATCGTTTACACTCGCATACAAGCCTGATAAGGGGCCCAGAGGAGGCTGTGATTCTTCTGAATTTTCTTTGGAAGCTCTGATTTGGCGCATCTCGTTGTCGCGTCGCCTTTCGACTTCGCTCGCTCCACTCGCTGCGCTCAGGATGACAAGAGCGGAAGTAAACTGCGGCCCGACGCTTCTAGAGCTGCATCCAAATCAGTGCTTCCTTAATTTAGGAGGACGTAAAGAGATTTTTTCCTGTCATAAGTGCAGGAATCGGAAGCTTCATAATCGAGAGGAGCGTCGGCGCAACGTCTCCTAGCTTGCCGCCGCTCGCGAACGTTCCGTGAAGGTCCTTCGCGATCAAGACAAACGGTACGCGGTTGGTTGTGTGCGCGGTAATCGGATTGTTCTGTGCGTCGAGTTCCTCTTCGGCATTGCCGTGATCGGCGGTAATCGCAAGCAGACCGCCGGCGCGTAGCGTCGCATCGGTGAGGAGTGCCAAGCATTGGTCGATCACTTCGGCGGCCTCAATCGTCGGTTCCCACTTGCCGGTATGTCCTACCATGTCGGCGTTGGCGTAGTTCATAACGATCGCGTCGTACGTCCCGTCCGTAATCGCTTTACACGCCGCGTCGGTGATCTCGCGTGCGCGCATCGCCGGAGCGAGATCGTAGGTCGGCACCGAGCGATCCGAGGGAATCAAGATCCGATCCTCGCCGTCGAACTGGTCTTCCCGGCCGCCATTGAAGAAGTAGGTGACGTGCGCGTACTTCTCCGTCTCGGCGAGCCGAAGCTGGCGGAGACCCTCGCGCGCCAGAATCTCGCCGAATGTATCCTGCTGCGGTCGCGGGCCGAAGAGCACCGGGTTCGTGTACGTCTCATCGTACTTCGTCATTGTGGCGAAGAACGGATCGCGATACGTTTTCGGCGTGAAGACGCTGAAGCCGTCGTCGAAATAGATCGTCGTCCCGGCGTTGAAGACGGTGGTGAGCTGGCGCGCGCGATCGGGGCGAAAATTGAAGAAGACGAAGGCATCGCCGTCTTCGATGGCACGCGGCTCCCCGACGATCGCCGGCATTACGAACTCGTCGTCTTCGCCGCGCGCGTAGGCTTCGCGGACGGCGCTTTCCGCATCGCTTGCCCGGCGATCGGCGCGTCCGTTGGCGAGCAAATCATAGGCGAGCTGGGTGCGCTCCCAGCGCCGGTCGCGGTCCATTGCATAGTATCGTCCGGTGACGCTCGCGATCGAGCCGGCGAGCTGCGCATTCGCGAGCTTCGCCTCGAGCTGCGCGATGTATTGCAGCGCCGAACGCGGCGGCGTATCGCGCCCGTCGAGAAAAGCGTGTACGGCAAGCGGGCATCTGGCTGCGGCAGCAGCATCGATCAATGCAAAGAGGTGCGCGATCGAGCTGTGAACGCATCCGTCCGAAAGCAAGCCCATCAGATGGACCCTGCCGCCCCTGCGCTTGGCATGCTCGAAGGCTCGGCGCAATGTCTCGTCGCTTGCGAATTCGCCGTCGGCAATTGCGGCGTCGATGATCGTGACGCCCTGCGGCACGACGCGCCCGCTGCCGAGGTTCATGTGTCCGACCTCGCTATTGCCCATGATGCCCGTCGGCAGCCCGACCGCTTCACCCGAAGCCTCAAGCGTCGTGTGAGGATAGCGATACAACAGCGCCCGCCAGTTAGGAAGGTTTGCGGCTGCGAGCGCATTGCCGTGGGTCGCGTCGCGGCAACCCCAACCGTCGAGGACCGCCAGAACTACCGGGCGGTACTTCAACGTGTCATCCTGACGCTTCGACTCGGCGCTGCACGCCTCGCTCAGGACTGCGCTTCGCGCAGGCACGAAGTGTCATCCTGAGCCTGTCGAAGGACGGTACGTCAAACTGCGGCGTTTTCGATCAAGGCGGCAAAGCCGTTGGGGTCGAGCGAGGCGCCGCCGACGAGCCCGCCGTTGATGTTCGGCCAAGCGATGTACGATGTGACGTTTGCCGCGGTCATGCTCCCGCCGTAGAGGATTGGCGTAGTTTCGAGGCCGTTCAAACACGAACGGATCGTCGCCATCACGCGATCGGCCTCCGCAGAATCGCAGTTTTCGCCGGTGCCGATCGCCCAAATCGGCTCGTATGCAATGACGACTGTGGCCAGCGAGCTGCGTGGAACTCCGTCGAACGCGTAACGCGTCTGCGCGACGACGCGCTCGTCGGTCAGGCCGGCTTTGCGCTCGTCGAGCGTCTCCCCCACGGCGACGATCGGGGTCAGCCCCTGCTCGAGCGCGGTACGCACCTTGAGATTCACCGTCTGGTCCGTTTCACCGTAGTATGCGCGTCGCTCCGAGTGGCCGAGGATCACGTGCGTGACGCCGAACTCACGAAGCATCGGTGCGCTGATCTCGCCGGTAAACGCGCCTTGAAGCTGCCAGTGCATCGTTTGGGCTCCCAGCCGCACGCGCGAGCCGGACAGCCGCACCGCGGCCGATGGAATCGAGGTAAAGGGCGGCGCAACGACGATCTCGATGGCCGGGGAGAGCGTCGCGGAGAGCGGAAGGAAAACGTCGAGAAAGGCGCCCGTTTCGGCTGCGGTCTTGTGCATCTTCCAGTTGCCGGCAACGATCGTTTTAATGCTCAAGTGCGGCAACTCCGGGAAGCGTCTTTCCTTCCAAGTACTCGAGCGTCGCGCCGCCGCCAGTCGAGACGAAGGTCGTCTTTGCGGCGAAGCCGAGCATGTGCGCCGCAGCGGCCGCATCGCCTCCCCCGACGACGCTGACCGCACCCGCTTCGGTCGCGCGGGCAATGGCCTCTCCGACGACTTCCGTCCCATGACGGTACGCTGCGCGTTCGTAGACGCCCATCGGTCCGTTGAAGACGATCGTCTTAGCACGCTCGATCGTGCGCGCGTACGCCTGCGCGGTTTTGCGGGCCGATATCGAGGATCATTTCGGCGCCGACGCGATCGATCGCAACGACGTGCGCGCCGGCCTCGTCGTCGAGGGCGGACGCGACGACGGCATCCCTTGGAAGCTGCAGATCGACGTTGCACGCTTCGATCGTCGACAGAATTCGCTTTGCGGGCTCGAGATCGGCGTCGCGCAGCGAAGCGCCGACATCGACGCCGTTGGCCGCAAGCAGCGTGTTCGCCATCCCGCCGCCGACGCAAAAAGCATCGACGGACTCGGCAAGGCGCGACAAGACGCCGATCTTGTCTTTGACCTTTGCACCGCCGATCGCGCAGACGAACGGCTTTGCGGGCCGATCGACGAGGCGCGAGAGCGCGGAGAGCTCGGCCTCCATCAGGAAACCAGCCGCGTTGGGCAGCAGATGCGCGACGCCTTCGGTCGAGGCGTGCGCGCGGTGGGCGGTCGCAAACGCATCGTTGACGTAGAGGTCGCCGAGCGCCGCCAGCCGTTTTGCGAACTCCGGGTCGTTGCGCTCCTCTTCGGGGTGGAAGCGCACGTTCTCCAGCAGCAGTACGTCGCCGTCGTGCAGGGCTGCGACGGCGTTCTGCGCGGCGTCGCCGACCGAGTCGTCGGCGAAACGCACGCCGATGCCGAGCCGATCGGAGAGCGCTTGAGCGACGGGGCGCAAGGAGAGGCGCGGGTCGCGTTTGCCGTCCGGGCGACCGAGGTGCGAGAGGACGATCGTACGCGCACCCTGTTCGTGAAGCCAGCGCAGCGTCGGTAACGCCGCATCTACGCGCGCGTAATCGAGGATTTGGCCGTCGGACATCGGCACGTTGAGATCCTCGCGTACCAACACCCGCTTACCTCGAACGTCGAGGTCACTCAATCGCCGAAACGGCACGCGAATGCCCGTCGAGTCTTAGACCTTCGCCGGAATCGCCGTGGATACCATCGCGGTAAGCTCGGCGAGCCGGCACGAATAACCCCATTCGTTATCGTACCAGGCGGCGATCTGCACGAGATCGCCGTTGGCGTTGGTCAGCTTGGAGTCTATGATCGAGCTGTACGGATTCTTCTTGAAGTCGCTGGAAACGAGCTCGTCTTCGGTGTACGAAACGTACTTGCTCATCTCGCCTTGCGCGGCGCCGCGCAGAATCTCGTTGAGCTCGGCACGCGTTGTCGGTTTACGCGTCTGCGCCACCAAGTAGATCATCGAGACGGTTGGCGTCGGGACCCGAAGTGCAAAGCCGTCGAAGGTTCCCTCAACCTCCGGGATAGTCAGGTAGAGTGCTTTCGCAGCCCCCGTCGACGTCGGCACGATGTTGGTCGCGGCGTTACGCGCGCGACGCGGGTCCTTATGTGGTCCGTCGAGGACGTTCTGGTCGTTGGTGTAGGAGTGTATCGTCGTCATGAAGCCTCTGACCCATCCCAGCGCGTCTACGACCGGCTTTACGGCGGTCGCCAGACAGTTGGTCGTGCACGAGGCGTTCGAGATCACGTTGTGCTTTGCGGGGTCGTACCGCGCATCGTTGACGCCCAATACGATCGTGATGTCTTCACCCTTGGCCGGCGCGGATATAATGACTTTTTTCGCACCGCCGCTATCGATGTGGGCGCGTGCTTTGGCGGCATCGGTGAAGAGGCCGGTCGACTCGACGACCACGTCGACTCCTAGATCCTTCCACGGCAGCTTGCCGGGATCGCGCTCGGCGAAGACTTGGAGGGACCGGCGATCGATCGTCAGTCTGGTGCCGTCGGCGCCGACGACACCGGGATAGATGCCGTAGTTGCTGTCGTACTTGAAGAGGTGAGCGCACTGCTGTGCGTCGATCAAATCGTTGATCGCCGCGATCTCGATCTCGGGATGGCGCTCCACGATCGCTTTGGTAAAGTTTCGTCCGATGCGGCCGAAGCCGTTGATGCCGATGCGCATGGAGCGCGTTTACCGGACGGCTTTCACGCTCACCTGCCCGCCGCGTAGATGGTCGGCGAGCCGGACGAGCGCCCCGAGCCGGCTGCTCACGGTTGGTTTGGCGATCGGCGGATTACAGCGGCGTCCGAGCTCGGCGAGCGACTCGTCGGGATACTTTAGTCGGAGCTCGGCGACTTCGCGCAGCGCCGGCGTGAGGCGCGCCAGCCCATGGGCGTTGCGCACGTACTCGATGACGCTGCGTTGCGCGGCCGCGGCCTGGGCCGTACGTTCCAAGTTTGCCGCTTCCGTGTTGACGAGGCGATGGATGCGATTCTTCGTTTCCCGGAGGGCTCGAACGTCTTCGAGCGCGAGGACGGCACCGAATGCTCCGACGTGGGTCAGCAGTTCGACGATCGCGTCGAAATCTTTGTAGTAGAGGACGACTCGCGTTTTGCGGCGCGTCAGCTTCGGTGGAACGCCCGCGCTGCGCAGCATCCACTTCAAGCGCTGTGCGATCTCTTCACCGCGCGTGACGAATTCGAGATGATAGCCGCGCGCGCCGGCGGCGAGCGATCCGCAGGCTAGAAATGCCGCGCGAACCTCGATCAGACGATCGCACTTGTGCACCGGCTTGGGCGGAGTAGCCCGCAGCCGCCCGGGAAGCTCGATTGCAAAGGTCGGCAGACGCTGCAGGCGCGTCGGAGCTCGTGTTTCGATCGGATACGATTTGCGTTCGTCGAGCAGCGACCAAAAAAGACGCGCAACGGCGTTACGATGCGTGACGAACTCGCCGCGCGCGCTTCCATACAGAGCGAGGCCGGCAAGCAGCGCGTCGCGACAGTGAGCTGCGGCCGGAACGTCGCGCGCAAGCGCGTCTTTGGTGTCGGCCGAGGTCATAGCCATTCGGCATCGTCCTTGCGCGTCTCGAGAATCTCGTAGAGGTCGGCGGCTCTGATGCTTGGGGTTACGCGCAGTGGAACCTCGCGGACGCGAACCGTGACGAACTTCGTCGCGTAGTGAATCTCGAGCTCGTCGCCGGGCCTCACTTGATAGCCCGGTTTGAGCGGTTTGCCGCCCTTGGTGATCCGCCCGTGCTCTAGCGCCTCATGCGCTTCGCTGCGCCGCTTCGCCAGCCGCGAGACCTTCATGAACTTATCGAGCCGCACGCGCTGTTGATTCGCCGTCCGCCCCGCGGACTCAACGCGCCATGCCGACCCTTCGACGCGGCGCTGCGCGCCTTGCTCAGGACTGCGCTCCGCGCAGACGTTAAGGTATATCTTGACACTATCCGATATATCGAATACTATCCGGTGGAAGATCAGGAGGTTTGCATGGATATCGGTTTTTGGGGAGATCCGCGGTCGGGCGGGTGGTGGTCGCGCGCGGGAGGCCGGCACCGCCGGGGCGGGATGCGACGTTTTCGCAGGGGCATTCTCAAGCTGGCGCTGCTGAAGCTCCTGGCGGAGGTGCCGCGTCACGGCTACGACCTGATCCGTCAGATTCGTGAGAAAGGCTGGGGCGGCGGCGCGGGCTCGGTTTATCCGATCCTGGCCGCGCTCGAAGCCGCCGGACTGATCGCCGGACGAGAAGAGGGCGACCGCCGGATCTACGAGATTACCGAGAAGGGCCGTGGCTTGCTTGGCGAGCACGCCGCCGAGCTGGAGCGCTTCCTCAACGACGAGGACGAAAGCGACGAGGACGATGCGTCGGCGGGTTCGGCCGATCGGCTGCGGGCGTCGGCCGGCAGGCTGATGCAGTCGGTCGCGCAGCTCGGGCCGTCGTCGAAGCCGGAAACCGTCGACCGGGTTTGTGAGTTGCTGGACGAAGCGCGCAAAGAGATCTATAAACTGCTAGCCGAGGAGTAACATGGCGCAGGCTCAGGCGGTGCGCCGCTACGGAGTCAACGTGTTCGAGGAGGGAAAGCCGATGTGGCGGATCCTCCTCGTCTTTCTCGTTCCGTTCATGCTGAGCAACGTGCTGCAATCGGCATCGCAGACGATGGCCAGCATCTGGATCGGGCGGCTCATTTCGACGCAGGCGCTTGGTGCGGTCTCGGCCGTCTTTCCGATCATCTTTCTCTTGTTTTCGTTCGTGTTCGGCGTTTCGAGCGGCAGCAGCGTCTTGGTCGGGCAGGCATTCGGCGCCGGCGATCACCACAAGGTCAAAAAAATAGCCGGCACGGTACTCGGTGCGGCGCTCTATCTCGGGATCATCGTAGCGGTGGTGGGGGCCCTTGGTTCGACCACGGTTCTCGGCTGGCTGGCGACGCCGCCCGACATCATCGCGCAAGCCGATGCGTACGCTCGCGTCATCTTCCTCACGATGCCGGTCTTTTTCGTCTACTTCGTCTACGCCACGATTCTGCGCGGCACCGGCGATTCCACCACGCCTTTCTATGCGCTGATCGTCTCGGCCGTGCTCGCGATTGCGATCACGCCGCTGTTCATCGTCGGCGCCTTTGGACTGCCCAAGCTCGGCGTCGTTAGCGCGGCGGTCGCCGGTTTGATCGCGAACACCGCAGCGTTAGGATGGTTGCTTTACTATCTCCGCCGTCGCGACCATCCTCTGAAGTTCGACGCGGAGACACTGCGCGATATGCGCATCGACTGGAAGATTCTAGCGGGAGTCGTTCGCATCGGCGTGCCGACCGGCTTGCAAGTGATGATGGTCTCGCTGGCCGAGATCGCGGTGATCTCGTTCGTCAATCGCTTCGGATCGAGCGCTACAGCCGCCTACGGTGCGGTCAATCAGGTCGTCGGGTACGTCCAATTCCCGGCGATCTCGATCGGCATCGCCGCTTCGATCTTCGGCGCGCAGTGCATCGGCGCGCGACGCGAGGATAAGCTTGGGACCGTTATTCGCTCGGCCGTCGGTTTGAACTACGTTATCGGCGGTATCATCATCGGACTTTGCTACATTTTCGCGTGGGCAATTTTGGGATGGTTCATCACCGACCCGAGTACGCTGCGGATCGCGCACCAACTGCTGATGCTTACCCTATGGAGCTATCTGCTCTTTGGGAACTCGGCGGTGCTCAGCGGCGTCATGCGCGGCAGCGGCACCGTGCTCTGGCCGACGATCATCAGCATCTTTGCCATCTGGGGTGTCGAGGTGCCCGCGGCTTTCATATTGATGCACCGGATCGGACTCCCCGGCGTTTGGCTAGGGTACCCGATCGCATACTGCGTCGTTCTTACGTTGCAGTTCTGTTACTACGCGTTCGTCTGGAAGAAGAAGACGCACGAGCGCCTAGTCTAGGAACCCGCGAGCCGTTTGAGCACCACGATTCCGTCGCGGTCGCTCGTCACCATGTAGGTATGCTGCGCGAGCGCTCGCCGGACGGCCGGCTCGTCAACGTCGTGCCATCGTTGCGAATAGTGCGTCCGATCGTAGACGAACCATTGCTGGCCATTAAAATCGATCGACGCATTGCTGTCGAGACCTAGATGCGCGAAGATCTCATCTTCGGCCCCAACGTCTGCCCGGCTTGGAAGTTGCCGCAAAGTATCCTCGAGCAGAGCATCGTGCGCGTTTGGGCGCCGGTAGAGATAGTACCAGTATTCCATCGGGCTCGCAAAAATCCCGATCCAGACCGATGCGGCAGCGGCCGCTGCGACGGCGCCGGCGGCGAGCCGCGGCCGGTACGCGTTCAATCGAGCGGCAGCGTCAACGAAGGCAGCCAGCGCGTAGCCCGTTAGCAGCGCGCTGTAGTGTGCGCCCGGCATAATCGTGACCGGTTGATGGGCAGCGAGCACTTCGACAAATCCCGGAATCAGGAAGAGTCCGTAACGGGAAATGCACGGCAGGAACGCGAGCGGGGCCAGAATTATCAAGACGTACCGGACGCGTGAGAGCAGCAAGGTCCAACCGAGACTCTGGCCTCCCGCTCGAGCGCCGCTCCAGTTGAAAAACTGCAGGGACTCGTATGGAACGTGCGGATTCAGGGCCGGACGCACGACTCCGAAGTAGACGAAAGAGAATGCGATAGCTGCGCCTGAGATGGTCAATCCGATGCGCTTTGCTTGCGGATCGCCGCGAGCCGTTGCTGCGAAGAGTAAACCGTTTACCGCGAGAACGACAAACTGGTCCTCGCGCGTGCACGCAAGCAGTAGGGCCGTAACGATGCTCGCGGTCCAGCGCCGTCGATCCAGCGCATAGACCAGCATGGCAGAGAGCAGCGGCACGAAGGCCATCTCGTGAAAATCCCCCACGCCGTTTGCCCACAGGACCGGGTAAAGCGCCGCGACGACGACTAAAGCGAAGGCTGGTGCTGGGCGCAGCCGCGTTCGTGCCAGAGCCCAAATTGGAAACACGACCGCCGCGACGAGTATCGCTTGAAAAAACTCGAGACCAATTGGGCCGAACGCGCGCACGAAAGGCCACGCCATCGCGACGATCGGAGACCAATGAATCAGCAGATGATTGACGCCGCCTTCGGCAGTACTCGAAAACCCGCGGCCGAGGCCGGCGACAACCTGGGTGAAGATACCGAGATCGACGTCGTTGCGGAAGATTGCGTAACGCCATTGGGCGATTGCGCAGAGCGTGGACGCCAACGCGAGAAAAAGCACCCAGACTAGCGCATTCCAGACCGGACCCGGCGGAGGCCGCTTCATGACTGCCGAGCTAGAATCGATCTTGCTGCGAGCGCGTCAAAAAAGACCAGCGCTCGCGGGTTGCCTGATTAGATATCGCTCGATGGCGGGCTGACGGACTGACCGTACGGAACCACCGGAGCGATCGCTGACGGAATCGTTCGCTTGGGATTGCCGCCGCTGGTGTAGTTCCAGAAGCCATAGGCGCTGGGGCAGTTCAGGTTGCCGGCGACGACGGCGTTTCCGGCGCGCGCCGTTCCGGTAACGAACGGCTGAACGGCCACCATCCAGTTGCGATAGGGATAGCAGTTGTCCGTAAGGTGCGTCTGGCGCACGATGTTGACTTTCGAACCCGATACGGTGATGCGGTAGATCATCGTGGTGTAATAGTACTGATAGTTCTGGTCGGTAGCCGCCATATAGAAACCGTCCCACGCAACGCTTCCGGGAAAGCCGACCGTCAAACCGCTCAACATCGTAAAAGTGCTGCTTCCCGCGGGAAGCTCTGCGAAGTGTTTCGTTCCTGTATAGTCCGTTGCTTGTACGAACAGGTCTCCGCTGGGGTCGTAACCCGCCGGCCAGAGGTGGAAGAGGCGATCGTTGGTGTAGTTGGTTTGGCTACCGCTCAGACCGCCGGTAAAGACATCGATCCCGCCGTTTTCCGGCCCGGCGCCGGTCGTGGGGCCGCCGAAGTTAGTGACCGCGACGTTGCCGGTCGCCGAGTCGACCGAGCATCCGATCGGGAAACCGTAGTTGTCGCGGACGGTCGCGACCGGCGAGGTGCCGCCATGTGCGAACTCGGAGATCATCGCGGTGTCGTTATCGACGACGTAGACGTTACCACTGCCATCAACGCACTGGCCGTACGGGAAGCTGAAGCCGGTGATCTGCCCGTAAAGCTTGCCGGTCTTCACGCGATAGTCAAAGATGTCGATCGTCCCGCTTGACGCGTCGGAGACGTACAGCAGCCATTGCTTTCGGGCGTCCGGCCGAATCCAAGACTTGCCGCGGTTGAGATGGCGGACCGGCACCATACCTAACGGATTGGTCATCGCGATCATGCGCGCGTCAGGGAGCGTGCCGGCGGACGGCGTCGTCCCTCCTCCACAGCCGGCCAGCGGCGCAACTGCGGCGACGGCGAAAGCGGCATACCTAGCAAGCGCACGAAGAGACAAGAGGCACTCCTTTCACTACGCAGCACGAATGATGGCAAGGACCCCTTTGCCTCTTGCGGCGGCGTTAACCTTTACTCGCGAAAACGCGCGTTGCGCGCTAAGATTTAGACGTCACCCGCAAGCAGCGATTGGTTTACGGCCGCGAAGGAGTACGCGTCCCGCTGCGCCGTTAAAATCCATACGACGTCGAATCGAGCCTCGGGCCACGTGGCCGGAGCGCTCGTGGTTAGCGCGGCGGCGAGCAGCGGAATGTGTTTGTGCTCCCACGCAACGAGCACGACGCCCGAGCGCGATTGGATCTCGGTTGCTAGTTGCGCCTCCTGCCCGATCGTGTACGATGCGTTGATTTCCATGCCGAGCCGTTGCGCTAACGGCGCGACCGTCTCTTGCGGACGCCGGCTCTTGGTATCGTCGTTATCGTTGGTGACGGCCGACGCGTAGATAACGCCAGGCGTTTCGACCGGCGGCTTGGGCGCGCAGAAGAACGCTACTAGCGCTCCGGAGCGTTGCCAGCCTCGAACCGTCAGCGAATGTCTCTTCTTTTTGCCGTTTGGCTTGATCCCGTACGGCGGCGGTCCGGGCGGATCGTCGGGCTGCTTTTCGGCATGACGTATCAGCATGATCTTTGATGGCGGCATGAGATTAGGAGGGGCGGCGCTGTTTGTCTTTCGGGGTCACGCACGTGCCGGTCGCGCGACAGACGACGATCGGCGGATCGAGTACGTCGGCGGCACTCTCGCCAATCTCGGGACGTGCGGCGATGAATTTCCGCGCTTCGAACTCCATGCGACGCGAGGTCTTTCCGACGTGCACGATGCGACCCTCGGCTTCGATGTAATCGCCGGCGTACGTGGGTGCGAGAAAACGGACCTCCTGATAGGCGGCGAAGAGCCCTTCATCGCCGTCCATCCGTATCAGCATCTCGGTGGCGACGTCGCCGAAGAGCGCCAAGATGCGCGCTCCGTCGACGAGCCCGCCGCCGTAGTGGCCGTCCTGCGCGCTCATGCGCACTCGCAGACTCGCGGTCAAGCCTTCGCTAGTTGCCATAGCTCCTCGAGTTCGTCGAGCGAAAGATCGGAGAGAGTCTTGCCGTCCGCAACTGCCCGCGCTTCCATGAAGGAGAAGCGCCGGTAGAACTTCTCGTTCGCTTCGCGCATCGCCGTTTCGGCGTCGATGCCGAGCGCGCGCGAAAGGTTGACGAGCGTGAAGAAGACGTCGCCAAGCTCTTCGCGCACGCGCGGATCGTCTTGCCGTTCGCGCCGCGCCTCGGCAAGTTCGCGCATCTCTTCCGAGAGTTTCTCCAGAATGCCCCCGACGCCGGGCCAGTCAAAGCCGACGCGAGCGGCCTTTTCCTGCATGCGCTGACCGCGCTGCAGCGCGCCGAGATGCTTGGGGATTCCGTCGAGCCGGTGTTCGCGGCTGCGTCCGGTCTTCTCGAGCGCCTTGAGCCGCTCCCAGTTTCGCCATTGAGCGTCGACGTCTTCGATTACCGCATCCCCGAAGACGTGCGGGTGGCGCCGGACCATCTTGTTCGAGAGGGCGTCCACGACGTCGGCGATGCTGAACTTTCCGACTTCGGTTGCGAGCTGTGCGTGAAAGAGCACTTGAAGCAGCAAGTCGCCGAGCTCCTCGCAGAGACCCTCCAGTTGCGAGATCTCGATCGCGTCCACGACTTCGAACGTCTCTTCAATCAGGTACGGAACGAGCGTGCGATGGGTCTGCTCGCGATCCCACGGGCAACCCATGCGTAAGCGAGCCATAATTTCGACCAAGTCATCCCACGTGTAGTGCGCCGATTGGGGCGGCAGCGGAACGAGCGGCATCGTAATCGAGGCGGAGAGCGTCGCGCGCGGCACGCCGGGCACGATCTCGGTGCGAATCCGCCGCGCTTCGAGCGCGCGCAGCAACAGCGGCAAGCCGGGAAAGTCGGAGAGCGGGTTTCCGAGAACGCCTAGGCCCAGTGATGCGCTGCCGTCCTCGCCGAGGCGTTGGACGAATCGCTCGATTTCGTCGCCGCTCCCTCGAACGAAGAGTGCCGGATCCTCGACCATTCCGCGCACGATTTCGACGCCGTTGCGCTCGAGGTAACCGGTGAGGTCCGGTGGCGCGAGAAGCGCGACGGCTCTGCCGGTCGCGCGCATGGCTTCGAGGCTGCCGATGGTCAAGAGTCCGGGATCGCCCGGACCGAGACCCGCGATGCGAACCACCGTTTCGGGAGTTTGCAAACTCCTAGGTGATTCGCATCGCGTCTGAGGACTTACTTCGTCGCTGCCGGTGCCGCTGAAGCGGCCGGCGGCGGTGCGGCGGCCGGCGGTGCCGGCGGCGACGCGAAGACGCCCGCGAACTGCGGATCGTTCACGACGATCGTGGCCTTTTGAATGAGGCCTTGCAGGAACGGTTGGGTCAGCGGCGCCTCTTGCTGCTCGCGCAACTGATCGGTGATCTGCGGCGTCGCGCTCGCCAGCGTCGCCTTAACTCCCGGCGTGCGTGACTCGACTTGAATGATGTGGTAACCGAACGGCGACTTGATCGGCGGGCTGATCTGGCCGATCGGCGCGGAGAACGCGTACTTATCGAAGGCCGGCACCATCTGGCCGCGGCGGAAACTGCCGAGATCGCCGCCCTTGTCCTTGCTGCCCGGATCGGTCGAGTATTTCTTGGCGAGATCTCCGAAGTTCTGACCCGCCTTCAAGTCGGCCTCGATCTGGTTGGCCAGCGCCAGGCTTGGCACCAGGATGTGGCGCGCCGTCACTTGTTCGGGCTTGTCGAACGTGGCGTGGTTCTTTTTGAAGTAATCCGCGATCTGAGCCGGCGTGATATTCACTTCCTTGGTCAGGGCCTGATCCATGATCAGTTGCTCGCGCAACGCGGAGCGTACGTCGGCCTCCGTCAGGCCGCGCGCCTTGAGCATCTCGTCCCACGAACCGCTCGGGAAGTTCGCCTTGATCTGGGTCTCGCGCGCATCGAGCTGGGCGTCGGTGACGTTGATGTTATTGTTCTTGGCATACTGCTCGATCAGCGTCTCTTGGACTAGCTGCTGCAGGACGCTGCGCGCCATCGGACTGCTCTCGAGCCGGTTATCGAAGGTAGATCGGCTGATCGGTTGGCCGTTCACCGTGGCGATCGCGCTGCCGCTCGAGCACGCTGCGAAGGCAGTGCCCATGAGAAGAGCGGCGAGGCCCACAGTGATGCGTTGGGCTTTCGACATCTTTGCTCCGTTAGGAAAGGTTGGAGTGCGTAGTAAGCGGGGCACCAGGCCCCGCGTCAACGCGCCGTGGTTCGAGCGGAATGGGTGAGCTCCTCTAAAGCAGCCCGCGAAGGCTAGATGGCTTCGAGGAGCTTCCTCAAGAGCGGCATCCACGACCCGGCGGCAGGCAGGTCTACGAGAATCCGCCCCTCGCCGAAACGGAACCGGTTCTTGGTGAGCTGCTGGAAAGCCGGAAGAGCTTGCGGGTCTAGCTGAAAACCCGATCCGACGCCGAGGGTCAGCCGACGCTCCTCGACGACCACGCGCGTTACGCGCTTGCGTAGCGCGATCGCACGCAGTTTCGTCAGCTCGACCAGGTTCTCGAGAGGCTTGGGGAAGGCGCCGAAGCGGTCGCGGACCCCGGCTGCGACTTCCTCGACCTCTTCTTCGCGTGCGCGCCTTCGCAAGCTGCTGATAGACCGCGATCTTCAGCGAGACTTGCGCGATGTAGTCGTTGGGAATGAAGGCGTCGATCTTCACGTCGATCACTGCCTCGGCACGCTCCTCCGGCGCGGCCGGGCCGCCGCGCCGCCGCGCGATTGCTTCCGCGAGCAGCTCGCAATAGGCGTCGAATCCGACCGAGGCGATGAAACCCGACTGGGCCGCGCCAAGCAGGTTGCCTGCGCCGCGAATCTCTAGATCGCGCATCGCGATCTGCAATCCCGAACCCAGCTGTGCGAACTCGCGGATCGCTTCGAGCCGCGCCTTCGCCTCCTCCGTCAACGCTTTGTGCCCTTGGTAGAGCAGGTAGCAATAGGCTTGATGATTCGAGCGCCCGACTCGCCCCCGCAGCTGATAGAGCTGCGCGAGGCCGAAGCGATCGGCGTCGTTGACGATCATCGTGTTGACGTTTGGAATGTCGATGCCGTTCTCGATGATCGTCGTTGCGACGAGCACGTCGAGCTCGCCGTCGATGAAGCGCTGCATCACCGGCTCGATCTCGGCTTCGCGCATTTGCCCGTGGCCGACGCCGATGCGCGCGCGGGGCACGAGCTGCTCGAGCGCGTTGCGTACCGCATAGATCGACTCGATGCGGTTGTGCAGATAGTAGACTTGGCCGCCGCGATCGAGCTCCGCGCCGATCGCGCGCTGAACGACCGCAGTCGCTCGCCGGAACGACCAGCGTCTTGATCGACATCCGATTCTTAGGCGCGGTCTGAATCAGCGAGAGATCCCGAACGCCCATCAACGACATATGGAGCGTTCGCGGAATCGGCGTGGCCGAAAGCGTCAGAACGTCGACGCTCGCGCGATACTCCTTGAGGCGCTCTTTGTGCATGACGCCGAAGCGCTGCTCCTCGTCGATCACGATCAGCCCCAAATCCGCGAAAGCAACGTCTTTTTGTAAGAGGCGGTGCGTCCCGATCACGACGTCCACCTTGCCTTCGGCGAGATCGCCGAGGATGCGCTTTTGGTCGGCCTTCGGCGTGAACCGCGAAAGCTCTTCGACTCGTACGGGGAAGGCGCCGAAGCGCGCGCTGAAGGTGCGGTAGTGCTGATCGGCGAGCAGAGTCGTCGGTACGAGCACGGCGACTTGCTTCTTGTCCGCGATCGCCTTGAATGCGGCGCGCATCGCGACTTCGGTCTTGCCGTAACCGACGTCGCCGCAGATCAAGCGGTCCATCGGCCGAGCCGACTCCATGTCGGATTTGGTTGCGCCGAAAGCCTTCTGCTGGTCGGGCGTCGGCTCGTACGGGAAGGCCTCCTCCATTTCGGCTTGCCACGTCGTATCCGGACCGAAAGCGAAACCATGCGACATCTCGCGCTCGGCGTAGAGCGCAACCAGCTGATCGGCGATCTTTTCGAGCGCCTCGGAAACGCGTGTCTTGGTGCGCGCCCAATCCGCGCCGCCCATTTTTGAAAGACGCGGCGTCTGACCTTCGGCCGCCGAGTACTTTGCGATCTGATGCATCTGCGTGACCGGGACGAGCATCCGATCGCTGCCGGAGTAGCGCAGATCGAGATAATCTTGAGTCGCTCCGAGAATCGTTTCGGCCCGCAGCCCGAGATATTGTCCGATTCCGTGGACCGCGTGAACGACGTAGTCGCCGACGCGCAAGTCCGCAAGCGTGACCGGGACGCCTTCTTTGACGGCGCGCATTTTGACGCGTTTGGGAGGCGCTCCAAAGATCTCACGATCGCCGAGAACGCGCAGTCGAAGGCTTGGAATTCGAAATCCGGCTTCGATCGAGCCGTGGTCCACAACGACGCCGCCGCGTCCGCGCGGTCCGATCGCAATTCCCGCGGCGTGCAAGAGATCGAGCGTCCGCGATACGGCGGCGCTGACGATATAGATCGTCTCGCCGCTCGCGTTCCACTCACGCATCGCGTCGGCGAAGAGCGAGATCTGGCGGTTGAAATGCTCGACCGGGCGGCACTCGAAGACGTACGAATCGAGCGGCGGCGGCACCCAGCCGAGGGACGAAGGAGCTTCGATCGCGCCCGGGAGAACGAGCGTCGCGTGCCGCGCGATTTGCACGCCGAGATCGGCGAGCGTCGCGGGCGCGGCACCGGTTTGCGCGACTTCCCCGTCGGCATCTTCATGGGCGAGCAGTGTGTGGCGTTCGCGCGCGCGCTCTTCGTCGAGCGCCTCGGCAACCGCGGCGATCGTCGCGGGCTCCTCGAGCACCACCGTCGCCTCTGGCGGCATATAATCGAAGATCGTTACGCCCGCGTCGACTGCATCGCTCCCACGGCGCAACCGCGAGCGAGTCGACCGCGGTACTGCTGCGCTGCGATTCGATCGCGAATACGCGCATAGACTCTATGCGGTCGCCAAAAAACTCGATCCGAACCGGCGCCTCCGCCGTCGCCGCAAAAACGTCGACGATGCCTCCACGCACCGCATATTCGCCGACCGCACTGACGACATCGCAGCGCGCATAACCCAGCCCAAAGAGCTGCTGCTGCAAGCGTTCCCATCCGGCTTCATCGCCGGTGCGCAACTCGAAGCGCCGCATCTCGAACTCCGCGCGCCTCATCACATGCTGGCGGACGGCGGCGATCGGCGCCAAGACGATACGGGGCGCGCCCTGTGCGAGGTCGTCCAGAAGCATGATTCGGGCGCTGCGCTCGGACGGGCTTTCGATCGCACCGACTGCCTCTTCGCGCGAACGAAGCAGCGCGATCAAGTCACTTCGCTCGGTCAGGTAGTAGAGCAGATCCGCGAAGATGCGTTCCGCCGCATCGGGAGTCGGAACGACGACGAGCAGCGTACCGCCGAGCGCACGTTGCAGCGCGGCGACGAGCGCCGGCCGTGCCGCGGCGATCGTTTCGTGCAGCACGCAGCCGCCTGGCTTAGCGGGCAGCCGGCGCAGCGTCCGCAGCCGCTCGACCGTGCTCTGCCAAGCGCGGCTAGATTCGGTGAGGGTCGCGAGCAGGGTCGCGGCGTTTCCGCCGGCGGCAATGGAGTCGAGCGTTTCAACGGTCATGCGAGTCGCTCATTATAACAGCCCCAGCAGAGGGAGGGTCGCAAGCGCGCCGAGCGCGACGGAGAGTGGGGCGTTCGGCGTACCGACCGCATCGGGAACGTATCGGAGCAGCGACGTAAACGAGAGCAAGATGGCGACTGCGGCGACCCGCGTTCTCGGCGCAATCGCCGCGACCGCAATCAGCCAGAGCGCATACCACGGATAAGGGTTGGGGACGAGCACCCATCCGGCCAGCGCCAACCAGACCCACCCCTCGTTGCGAGTTGCCCGTAGAAGGGCGACGCCCCGAAGTGCAAGCGCGATGCCTACCGCGAGCGCGATCCCGAGAGCCGGAACGGGGCCCAGCGGCGCGAGCACGGCTTGCAGCGACGCCTGTGGGGCGTACCGACCGTGCGGCGCGAGTTGGGTTGCGATCGCGCGAACGAGCGGAAAGGAGAGCGTCGCGGCCGCTACGAGCCCGACGGCCGCGCCGATGCGCGCGCGGTGGTCGTAGACGCCGAGTGCAATCGCACCGGCTGCGGCCGGCAACTTGATGAGCGCGGAGAGCGCGACGATTGCCGCGCCGAGTCCCGGCCGGCGCCGCCGCACCAGCGCGAAGCCCGCAAACACGAACGCCAGCGCAAGCGCATCGTTATGACCCTCGGCGGCGCACCAAATCGCGACTGGGTTGAGACCGATCGTTGCGGCCGCGCGCAGCCGAGCTCGAGCGTCGCCGGAGAACGCAGCGTAAGCAAGTGGAACGCAGAGCAAAAATGCTGCCGACGCGATTGCGCGCATTCCTTCGAGCTGCGCCGCCGTTCCGAACGGCGCGAGCGCGACGACGACCAGCTGCGCGAGCGCGACAAAGGCCGGGCCGTACACGCAGACAGGAAAGCTGCCGCTCCACTGCCACGCCGCATCGCGCAGCAACGCATCGTTGCCGGTATGCGCTACATGCACGTAGGGATCGAGACCGATCCGCGCGAGCTCGCCGTAAGCGGCATACGCGTAGACGTCGCTCGAAAAGAGGACCGGCACGCACCACGCCGCTGCGATCGCAACGGCGCTAATGGCCATCAACTGCAAAAGCGTGAATCGCTCGGCGCGTTGGAGCACCCACCAATAGACCACGCCTGCCGCCGCGATCGAAAGCATCAGCAAGCCGAGCAAAAGGGCGCCGTGCGCGCCCCAGTTCGTAACGACGACGAGCGGCTGCGAAGGCGAAGGGCTCAGGACGACCCCGCGCTAAGTGCGGCCGCGGCGATTCCGATGAGCAGCCACCACGCGCCGCCGACTTTCGGATAGAAGACGAGATAGTCGGCGACTTGATGCAGTGCTAGCGCAACCGTTGCGGTAAGCGCGGCGACCACCCACGGCGATGCCGTGCGCAAACGGCGCAGCGGTCGAAACTCCGTCAGGCTCGCGAGTATCGCGGCGAGCACCGCGAGCGTCGCCGCAAAAAGTAAAATCCCGCCTTCCGCCAGCGACTGCAGATACCAACTATTGGCGTGGGTGCGCACGCCGAAGAGGCCGTAAGCGGGCAGCGAGAGCTCGAAGTTGCCGGCGCCCACGCCGAGGATCGGCCGGTCGAGCCACATCTTCCAGGCCGCGCGCCAGAGCTCGTCGCGGTTTCCGACCCCGCCCGCGTACAGGCTCCCCTCGAGTGAGGCGCGCAGCACCGCCGGCGAATGCGCGTAGATCGCCCACCAGACGGCTCCCAACGCTCCCGCAGCGAGTCCAAGCAAACCTGGACGCAACGCCTGCCAGGTTCGCTTACCTCCGACCAGCGCCAGCACCACGACCACGACCGCGAGACCCCCCCATCCGGCTCTCGAGAACGTCAGCACGTCGGCGAAGACGGTAAGCGCCAGCGCAGCGTCGAGCAGCGGCGAGCGCCGGACGAGCGCCCACGCACCGAGCGTCGCGACCGCAATCTCGCAGTAGCCGGCGAGCTGATTCGGCCCTTCGAGCAGACCGGCGATACGCGGAACGATTGCGCTTCCGATGTAGAGTCCGGACGGCGCTCCAATAATTTCTTGCGCGAGCGCGGAGAGCGCGACGAAGATTGCGGCGATCGAGACCGCACGGACGAGCGGGGCGTCCTGCGGATCGAGCGCGTAACAAAGGAACGCCGCGACGAAGATCGCCGCGTACTCGACGACCTTAAACGCTTCGCGAAGGACGGCGCCGCGATGCGCGGCATCGAGCAGCGTCAGCGCGGTAACGACGAAGAGCAATGCGAGCGCTCCGAGCAACAACGGGGCCGGACGCTTGCGAAGCAGCCGCGCCGCCTCGGGATACGTCGCGAGTCCGAGCAGCACGCCCAGCAGGACGGCTTTGGGAAGCGTAATCGTCGTGCCGAGCGCGTCGTGAGCGAACGCGAGCGGCGTCGTCAACACCAGCGCCGCCAATCCGTAGACCGGACGTCGCGCGGTCAGTGCCGCCGCAGCCGCGAACGCGAGGACGAAGAATGCGGCAGACGGAGGATCGAGCGCGACCGGAAACGCGAAACGATCGACGACCGCGCGGTAGGTCAGATGTTCCTCAAGATCGTTCGATCTCGCTGATCAGGTAGAGCGGACGACCCTTGACTTCGTCGTAGACGCGACCCAGATACTCGCCGAGAATTCCAAGGCTCATCAGCTGAACCCCACCGAGAAAGAGCACCGCGACGATCGTCGAGGCCCAGCCGGGCGTATATGCAGGCGGGTTGAGGCTGAAGAGTTTGAACCCGATGACGATTAGGGCGTAAATAAAGGCGATCGCGCTCACGGTGAAGCCGAAGTACGATGCGAAGCGCAGCGGAATATCGGAGAACGAGGTGATCCCGTCCATCGCGAATCGCATCATCTTCGCAAGGGGATATTTGGTCGAACCGGCGTAGCGGACGTCGCGGTCGTACTCGATCGCCGTTTGATTGAAGCCGACCCAGCTCACCATTCCGCGCAAGAAGCGATTGCGTTCCGGCGAGCGTCGCAGGGCCTCGACGACGCGCCGGCTCATCAAACGGAAGTCGCCGGCATCGAGCGGAATCGCGATCCTCGTAAGACGTTTGATGACGCGGTAAAAGAGGCGCGCGGTGAAAAGCTTGAACCGGCTCTCGCCGGGGCGTGTGCGGCGGACGGCGTAGACGACGTCGTATCCTTCGCGCCAGCGACCGAGAAACGTCTCGATCAGCTCGGGCGGGTCTTGAAGATCGCCATCCATGAGAATGACGGCGTCACCGGCGGCAATCTCGAGACCGGCCGTCGCGGCGAGTTGATGCCCGAAGTTGCGGGAAAGGTTGACCAGCACGACGTGCGGCCGCCGTTCCATTTCGCCGCGAATCGCGGCCGCGGTGCCGTCGGCGCTGCCGTCGTTGACGAGGACGATCTCGTAGTCGTACTCGGAGCGTAGACGCTCGACGACGCCGCCGATTCGCTCGAGCAGCTGCGGGACGATTCCGGCCTCATTGTAGAGCGGGACGACGATGCTGAGCGTCGGGCGCGTGCGATCTTTCATTTCGCGAAAGGATTTTCAACCTCAAAGCGGCAGAACCAAGCCGGAATGCGCAAGGTGCTCGCGGCCGTTCGGGGCGCGGCAACGCTGGCGGCACTCGTCGCGTGCAGCCACGGAAGCAACGCAACGGGTCCACAGCAGCCGCCGCCCGCAGCGCCGGTGCCTCTCCGCAGCTCCGCTCCCGGCCCGTCGCAGCCACCGGCTGCGTCACCAAAGGCAGCGCGACCGCAGGGCACCCCAGTGCCGAGCCCATCGGCATCGCCGGCGCCCAAACGACAGCCCACCATGCAGCCCGCCGACCAGAGAATCAAGGTGCCGCGGCTATCATCGCACGCCCCGCCGCGAATTCTCGACGTCGCGATGAGCGAAACGACGGTGCAGCCTGGCGATCGAGTCTCGGGCAGCGTCGTTACCAGCTCGAACGTGGCGAGCGTCGAGGCGCGCATCGGCGGTTACGCCGTGAGCCTGGTCAAGGTCGGTGTCGGGCGATTCGCGCTCACCTATACGGTCGGCCCGCTGCCGTTTTTCGTTCGCGGCAACTTCACGATGCGGGTCATTGCCCGCAATCCAAGCGGCGAGGTCACCACGCGCACGATTCCGCTGACCGTTCGATAACGAAGGAACCTAGTTCGGCGGCGGCCCGCAGCCGCGCGGCGGCGGCGGGGGCTTTCCGTGACCCGGCGGCTGCGGCGCCGGCAAACAGGTCGGCAGGTTCGGGAACGGTGCCGGATTGTACGGCGTCGGCATGATCTGCGGTTGCTGCTGGTTGACCGCTCCCGGCGCCGAGTCTTGCCAACCGGTGACGGTATCGTGCATGGTGAGCACGTCGGCGTCGCGTACGATCAGATTGCGCGGCGACCGCGCCAGACCGTTCTGCGCGATCTCTTGGGACTGCAGCGAGCCGCGATCGTAGAGATAGCGGAAGATCGTGCCCGAGTTGATGCGACGAGTGATCCGATAGTGCAGCGCGTCAATGCGATCCATCGGAATCGCTTGCGCGTTCCAGCCGCTTTGATCGGTGGTGATATAGACCGACGCGGTAAAGGGCGTGTACGGAGGCACCTGCACGATGAACGTCACGAGCACGGGCCTGCCGGAAAAATGCTGCGCCGCAACGTTCTCGGGTTCGCCCGGTGCGGGCGTGGGCGCGTAAGCGAGCAGATCGGGATTGGGGACCGGCGACGAGAGCGCGACCGCGAATCGCGTAACGTCGTCGAAGCTGCCTTGCGGCGGGAGCGGGTCGCGCGAAAGATCGAGCTCCGTAATGGTTCCGGTCGAATCGAACGTCGCGCGCGCCCAGATACGCGGAGCCGGGTGGATCGCCGTCGCTGCGCCGGTCTTCGCGTCGCGAATTACAATATCGTGCGCGACACGAAAGCCGTCACCGGTTGTGAAGAAGGCGTAGCCTTCTTGATAGGCCAGCAGCTGACCGCTGACCACGATCGACGGGCCCGCGGCGACGAGCGCGATCGCAAGCACCGCAATCGCGACTGAGAGCAGGCGGCGTCTCATATCGGCAGCAGCTGAATCACGAAGGATGGCTGCCAGAACGTCGTGCGGTACGGGTTACCATACCAGTAGAAGGTTCGCGAGACGTCGAGCAGCGCATGCGTCCAAACCTTGAACCGGACGTCACCGGTGGCGTCGTACGGCGCCTGCCCCAGATACGACGTATAGAGCGGCTGGCCGATGATGTTGTTCGGCGGCGGCGCGAACGTGCCGGGGACCGGAATCGGAAAGTCTTCGTGATGGCGCACCAGCAGTGAAAAATTGAATTCGGGATTGGGCACCACGTTCATGCCGAAGGTCGTCGTGCGCAGCGTCGAGACGCCGCGAAACGACGTGAAGCTCAGCGGGCAAAACGCGGTGCCGACCGGTTGGCACGGCAGATAGCCGCCGTTGATGTAGTGGTCGCCGACGTTGAGTATTTGATAGCCGACGTAGGTGTTCAGCGAATGAGAGAACTGCCGGCTGATGCTGAAGTTCTCAGAATCGGTGCTGATCCAGTGCGGCAGCGAGTTCCACTGGTACTGCTTGTTGTAGCTCGCGTTGAAATAGTACGTTTCGTAGGGGCTAGCTGGTTGGTTTAGCTTGATCGACTCCGTAGCGAGGTTGAAGCCGAGGACCGTGTTCCAAATCGTCGTGTAAACCGGGCAAAAGTATTGTGGCGGGTGCTTGACGTCGTGTTGATCCGGGCAGGGAGCGCCGTACGCCTGTAAGCCCGGAACCGGAATCGGCGGGCCCCGTCCGGGAAATCCTTGGAGATATTGGTTGCCGCCGACCGTATCGTGGTTGAAACCGTAGCCTTCGTAAATCTGCTCGGAGATGGGCAAGCCGGGAATTTTGTTCTGAAAGCTCGTCGCGGTAATCTGTACCTGCGAGGGGTGATCGAGGCTGCCGGCGAGCGAGTTGGGCAGTTCGAGCGCCCCCGGACCGAGCGTGTTGAAATTGCTGAACTGCGAGGTGGCCGTCACGTACGAATGCGGAAAAGCGTACGTCGCGCCGATGTAGGTCGTCTGCTGCGCCGCCTGCGGCAGGTTGAGCCAGTTCTGCTGCGCGTAGTACTGAGTGAACGACTGGATTTGAAAGCGGCTGCCGAGCTTTTCGTAGAGCGCCAAGTTCCACCACTTCTCCGCTCGCGTCGCCGGGTTGACGGAGAAGATCGCGTACTCGTGATCGCCCACGAGATGCTGCTCGACGGAGAGATAGGTTTTATAGGTGGGATCGTAGCGTAAATGAACGGCGGTGAGCGAGTTCGTGTTCCCGGCCACGTTCCAGGTAAGGTCGACGCTCGCGCCGGAGAGCGTGTTCTGGGCGAAGTATTGATTTGACGAGAAGTTGACGACGTACGATCCCAGCGGCGCGCCGGCGCCTAAGAAGTACGTTCGGGCATTGACGAATCGCACGTACGTCTTGGTGCCGACGATCGCGCCGGTCGCGGTGATGCTCGGGCGTTCTCCGATGCTCGGAAAGTAGAAGGCATCGCCCGGCATCACGCGGCCTTTGACGGGATGCACCAGATCGCCGTTCAGAAAGGTCCAACGGTCCGGTTCGGACGTGACCGGAACGAAATAGATGCGCCGGAAGTCGAGGAAATCGGAGATCGCCGCGCCGCTGACCGTTCCGGTCGCGTCGTGCAGCGTTACGTTGCCCGCGACCATGAAGCGGTTGAGCTTCAGATCCATCGAGAACGAGTCGCCGGTAACCGTGAACCCGTCGCTCGTCCGCACGCGCACGTCCCCGTCGCCTTCGATTAAAAAACGATTGTAAAAGAAATCCAGCCGTTTCGCGCTTAAATAGAGCAGGCTCTTCGGCGGCTCCGGAGTGCTCTGCGGCGTCGGCGCCACCGCCGGTGCGGGCGACGGCGTGGCAGCACGAGCGGCGCCGCACGCGAAGCTAAGAATCAGCGTCGTTAGCGCCGCCAGCGCGATTCGTGGCACGGTCGCAACGCTTATTCCACCGGATGCTGCTCTCCTATCGGGGCTGAGCAAGAGTAAGAATTGATGCGTAAAGGGAATGAAGCGAACCGATGACGCGTGTGGTCGCTATAGTGATCGATTCCGGCGGCGTTGGCGCGCTGCCCGATGCCGATGAATACGGAGACTCACCCGCAACGAACACGCTCGGTAACGTAGCGCGGCACCTCGGTTCCTTGCGACTTCCGAACTTCGAGCGGCTCGGGCTTGGCTCGCTTACCGAAATCGCCGGTGTTTCACCGGTTCCGCAGCCTCGTGCGCGTGTCGCGCGACTACGCGAGCGCAGCCGCGGCAAGGACACGATTACCGGTCACTGGGAAATGATGGGGATAGTGACGACCGTACCGTTTCCCACATACCCGAACGGATTTCCGCCCGAGGTCGTGGACGCATTCGCGCAGATCACCGGTAAGCGGCCCCTCGGCAACAAGCCTGCATCTGGGACCGAGATCATCGAAGAGCTGGGAGCCGCGCACATTGAGAGCGGCCGCCCGATCCTCTACACTTCGGCGGATTCGGTCTTTCAAATCGCGGCGCACGAGGATGTTGTGCCGCTCGCTGCGCTCTACGAGTGGAGCCTGCAGGCTCGAGGGATGCTCCGGCCGCCCCATAACGTCAACCGGGTCATCGCTCGGCCGTTTGTCGGAAAACCGGGGGCTTTCAGGCGGACGCCGAATCGTCGGGACTATGCAATCGAGCCGCCCCCGAACCTGCTGGACGAGCTGGGAATGGGGAATGTCGGGGTACACGCAGTAGGAAAGATCGGCGACATTTACTGCGGTCGGGGCGTATCTACGTCGGTTCGCGTCACCGACAATCGTGATGCGATGGAGAGAACGTTACAGTTGTTGGACAACGTCGACCACGGCTTTATCTTCACGAATCTCAACGATTTCGATTCGAAATACGGTCATCGCCGGGACGTCCGCGGATATGGCCGAGCCCTTGAAGAACTCGATGAAATGCTGCCGGCGCTCGAGACACGCTTGCGCACCCGAGACGAGCTCATCGTGACCGCCGATCACGGTTGCGATCCCACCGCACCTGGGACCGACCACACGCGCGAGTACGTCCCCTTCATCCATCTCAGCCCGGCAGCCGGCGGTGTAGCCGGCGATCTCGAAGGGCTCGACGTGGTCGGCCGTACGGTCAGGCGGGCGCTCCTGACGTGAGACTCTCGAGCGCGGTTCCGATCGCAGTCAGGGCGCCGGCGCGGCGCGAAGTCCCGGAGTTCTGGTTGACGAGCAAACGCGCGATCGACATCGTCGTCGGCGGCTCGCTTTTGATTTTGACCGCGCCGATCGTCCTTATTGCGGCGCTTGCGATCACGTGCGTGACCGGCGGGACGCCGTTCTTCGCCCAGGAACGCGTCGGCATCCACGGGCGGCGCTTCAAGATGTACAAGCTTCGCACCATGGTGACCGGCGCAGACGCCATGCGACAGAGTGTGATGCACCTCAACGAGGTTGACGGGCCGGTCTTCAAGATTCGCAACGATCCGCGCCTTCATCCGCTCGGGCGTTTCCTGCGCCGGTCGAGTATCGACGAGTTGCCCAATCTGATCAACGTCGTGGTTGGCGAGATGTCGCTCGTCGGTCCGCGCCCGCCGCTTCCAAGTGAGGTCGAGCATTACGATGCGTTCGCCCGGCGGCGGTTGAGCGTCCCCCAGGGCGTGACGTGTCTCTGGCAGATCAACGGACGCAGCGACGTTTCATTCGAGCACTGGATGGAGCTCGACAACCGTTACGTTGACGAGTGGACGCCGCTGGGAGATCTGCTGATCGTCGCCAAGACGGTCCCCGCAGTTTTGCGGAAGGACGGAGCGCATTAGGCCCTCCTCCCACCTTAGAGTCGTCCCCCGGGCTCGCCCGCGTCAACGCGTTTCGATTGCAGGGTCGACGTTCTTCATTATCGGCGCCACGTTCGCGTCGACCTTGCTCGGTTTTTCGCGTGAGGTCGTCAGCGCTCGTTACTACGGCACCCGCTGGGAAATGGATACCTTCCTGGCGGCCGCGACCATACCCACGATTCTCTTCGGAGTCTTCAACGGCGCGCTGGTGAGCGCGCTGGTTCCAACCTTCTCGGAGTATCTGGCTCATCGGAAAGAAGATGAAGCGTGGCGTCTCGCCAGCACGGTGCTCAACGTGCTCGCGATACTCTTAACGACCTGCGCCCTGATAGGTTTCTTCACCGCACGCTGGTACGTGCCGCTCATTGCGCACGGCTTTCCGGCGCCGCAGATGAACGTCGCAATCCGGATGACGCGTTGGCTGATGCCGAGCATCGTGGCGGTCAGTCTCAGCGGCGTGCTTTCCGCGATGCTCAACGCGTATCACCGCTTCCGCGCCACCGCGCTCGTTGGGGTCGCGGTAAACGTCGTCACGATCGCGTGCGTCGTGCTCTTGACGCACAACATGGCCAACATGGGAATTTATGCGTTGGTCTTGGGAACGACCTTGGGTCTGATCGCGCAGATGCTCGTGCAGCTTCCGTCCTTTCTTTCCATCGGCAAGTACCGCCTGATCATTGACCTGCGCCATCCGGGATTGCCGAAGATTTGGGTTCTGCTCGGGCCGATCATCGTTGGCTCGGCGGCGGGGCAGCTCGCGCTCTTCTTCGATCGCTTTTTTGCGTCGACGCTCGCGCCGGGCTACATCGCCGGTATGAACTACGCGGTCAAGCTCGTTAACTTCCCTCAGCAAATATTCGCGGCCGCAATCGCGACCGTTATCTTTCCGCTGCTCGCGGCCCAGTTCGCGCGCGAGAACCGCCGCGGCGTGGCGCGAAGCGTCGTGACCGGTCTGAGGCTCGTGAACTTCATCACGATTCCATCGGTCTGCGCGCTGATCGTGCTCTCGCATCCGATGGTCCAAGCGCTTTTCGAGCGTGGGACGTTTCAGTCGAGCGCGACCGATTTGACCTCCGGGCTGCTGCCCTATGCGGCGTTCGGTCTGGTCGCGCTTGCAGCCAACGTCGTCCTGACGCGCTGCTGCTTTGCGTGTCGCGAAACGCTCTGGCCGGTCACGATTTCGGTCGTTACGGTGATCGTTAACGTGCTTTTGTCGCTGGTATGGCTGCCAAGCTTGGGAGCACGCGGCCTCTTGCTTGCAAACTCGCTCAGTCAAAGCATGCAAGCCATTCTCTTATTAGTGGTAATTGCACGTTTGGTCTCCGGCATCGACTGGGGCGCGCTGCTGCTCTCGGCCGGCAAGGTTGCGCTTAGCTCGTTAGCGATGCTTTTGGCGCTGGGCTGGATCGGGGCGCTCGGCGTAACGCCGGAAGCGACGCTCGCTTCGCGGGCGTGGTTCCTCTTGGGACAGATCGCAATTGGGGGCACCGTCTTTGTTGCGGTGGCGCGTATGCTGGGCGTCGAAGAGCTAGAGCTCGCTTGGCGAACGATCGTTGCCAAGTTCGAGCGGAACATCCTGAGTCCGCCGGAGAACCGAGAGGCGCCGATCGCCTAGCGCGATGACTACAATCAACTTCTTTAGCGCAGGCAAGCTTTTTCTGGAGAGGAAACCTACCAGCGCCATGCTCTCGGTCCTAATGCCCGCTTATAACGAGGCGACTTCGATAGCCGAAAACGTTTGCGAAACCGTCGAGACGATGCATGCACTCGGCGTTGACTTCGAGATCGTCGTCATCGACGACGGAAGCTTGGACGGAACGCACGCAGCCGCCAGCAACGCCCTGCGAGCGTGGCCCGATCACGTGCGGGTCGTGCGGTGCGGGCGCAACGAAGGCAAAGGCAACGCGCTGATCTGCGGCGCGTGCTACGCCAAAGGCGAGTACGTTGCGTTTCTCGACGCCGACATGGATCTGCATCCCGAGCAGCTCGCACGCTTCTTCGAGATCATGCAGCAGCGTGGCGCGGATGTCGTCATCGGCTCGAAGTTCCACCCCGACTCGAAGGTTGACTATCCGCCGCAGCGCCGCGTTTACAGCTTTTTCTATTATCTGCTCGTGCGTTCGCTCTTCGGGTTGCCGGTGCGCGACACGCAGACCGGCATCAAGCTTTTCAGGCGAAACGTTCTCGATCGGGTGCTCCCGCGAATTTTGGTGAAGCGATTCGCCTTCGACTTGGAGCTGCTTGCCAACATCCATCACTTCGGCTACCGGATCGTGGAAGCTCCGGTGACGTTGAACTTCACGCGGATCTGCAGCCGTCTGCGGCTCGGTGCGGTCTGGAACGTCTTTGTCGATACGCTGGCGATCTTCTATCGCATGCGGATCTTGCGCTACTACGACCGGCCCGAGCGCGCAGCGGTGAGTTTCGATCGTGCCGCCGGTTCGCACGAAATCGTCGTTCCTATCGCCGTCAGAGAGTAAGCGCGCTTGGGTTCAGGTACCGCGCTGGTGCTGCTGCTACCAGGGCTCGGCGATGCCCTAGCCGCGAGTCCGATTCTACGAGGCTTGACCCGCGACGGCTGGAAGATCGATGCGTTGACGATGCACGCGCCGGTCAGCGAGTATCTTCGCGAGCTCGGCCTCGTGCGCGAGATCGCCGAACTGCCGCTTCGGCCGACTGCATCGGATGCGCTTCGCGCCGTTGTCGCGCTGCGCCCCCACCGTTACGACGCGAGCATTCTGCCCTTTCCGGCGACTCGCTGGCAGTACACGCTCATCGCTCGCGGGGCCGGCGCTCGCAGACTTTGGACGCACGATTACGGGGGTGCGGCCAGTGCAATCGCGCGAACGGCACGCAGCACGAGCGTTGCGTTGCGGGGCGGTCATCGGCTCGCCGAAAACCTGCGGCTGGCGCGCGCGATCGGCCTGCGCGGCGGGGACGACGATCTTGAATATTGGATCCCGCCGTCCTGGCGCGCGCAGCGGATTCCCGGCGTGCTCGGCATACATCCCGGTTCGATGGCGTGGAAGGGAAACGAAGCGAAGCGCTGGCCGTACGAACGATTCGCCGCGTTAGCGCGTCTGCAGGCCAAGCGCGGGCGGCTCGTACGATTCTTCCTCGGACCGCACGAGATGAAGGAAGCCGAACGCGCCACGCGAGATTTTGAAGGGAGCAAGGGGATCAGCGTCGTTCGCGAGCCGCTCTCGCAGGCTGCGCGGCGGCTCGGCGAGTGCGAGGTCTTTGTCGGTAACGATGCGGGCTTCAGTCATCTGGCTTCGGGTTTGGGTGTGAAGACGCTGGCGTTATACGGCATGACCAGCGAGGTTCGGGGGGCGCCGATCGGTCAGGCCGTAGCGTTGCGGCCGTCGCTCTGTCCGGCCTGTCATGACGAAGGCTCGAGCGGATTCGTGTGCGTCCGGCGCATCGAGTACCGTTGCATCCTGCGTGACATCGAGTTGGACGAGGTGCAACAGCACGTCGACGACCTGTTCGAAACGGCCCGAGTCGAGCAGCACCTCGCCTTGGAAGGTCCATTCAGGCTCTACGGAAAGGCTTACTCGTGAAAGAGCAGACCGTCGAGGGTAGCGCCCCCGGCGTCGAAACGCGCCAGGCCGTTGCCGCCTTGCAGAAGGCGCTCCTGCCCGCGCTCTTCGTAGCGCTCGCCCTGCTCGTTACGACCGGGTACGGCGCCGGCGTGCAGCTCAACGACGGGCTGCCCGCGTTGCACATCGACCCCTTACAGTTTTTGGGGCAGTTGCTCCACACGTGGAATCCGGCCCTCGCGCTCGGCTTTCACACGGGTTTCTTCGTGCCGTATCAGATGCCGTATTCGTGGTTTTACGGTCTCGCCCAGATACTCCACGTTCCACAGGATTTCGCGCAGCACGCTGCAGTCTTTTTCGTCTATCTTTGCTGCCTGTGGTCGATGTACTACTGTCTTCGCAGCGTCGCCCCGTGGCTCGACGAGGTCGCGCGGATCGCCGGATCGGTCGCGTATCTCTTTAACATGTACGTGGCGCTAAACTCGCAAGCGCAGATCGTTTGGCTGCTCACCTACGCGACGCTTCCGGCCATGGTCGGCGTTACGGCTCGCGCGATGCGCGGCGAGATGAATATTTGGCGAGCCGCGCTCGCGATCACGCTGTTGGTGCTAGCGGGTGGAGGAGTAAATCCGCCGTTGCTCGCCATCAACGTTATCGTTCTGGCGATCTTCGTCGTCATAACGCTGGCCTTGGATCCCAAGCCGGGTGCCGCGCTAAACCGGGCGCTGCCGCTGATCGCCGTAACTTCGATCGCCACACTTGCGATCAACTTGTACTGGCTCGTCCCTTTCGTCGACTACTTCCGAGGAGTTTGGCTCAACGGGGTTTTGAGCGAAGCGCCCTCCATGCACAACGCGTCCACCTCGTTTGCCAATGTCTTGCGCGGCCTCGGCCACTGGGCGACTTTCGTTTCGTTTGCCGGGCGGCCATACTTTCCGTGGGCATTTGCCTACGCGTCGGGAGTATTCGGAGCGTTGCTCTGGTTCGTTCCGGTCGTCGCTCTAGGCGGCATCGCCTTCAGGCGGAACCAGCGCCCCGTCACGCTCTTTTTCCTGCTCGTGACGCTCGTCTCCGTGCCGATCGTTGTCGGCTACTATCACGGCGCGCTCGGCGATGCGGTAACGACGCCCATCTACGATCGGTTCTACCGCAGTTTTCCCGGATTTCAGATGTTCCGTTTCTCGTACAAATGGGTGGCGGGGGTCGAATTCGGACTCTGCGGCCTCTACGCGCTCGGCGGCTTTGCGGCAATCGCGATGCTGAGCGAGCAAACCTCGAAATTAGACGTGCGGCGACGCGAGCGTTGGGGCTGGCTCGTCGTAGCGGCGAGGACGCTGGTCGTGGCAGTGCCGATTCTCGCTTTCGTTCCGGTACTGATCAATAAGATGAACTATCCGGGCGCCGCGCTTCCATCGTGGGAGTTTCGTGAAAACGCGCTCGTCGGCGCGAATCAGAACCAGCGCGTCGCGCTCTTTCCGACGCAGTTTTTGGAGCAGTTCGACTGGGGCAGTCCGCAGTTCTACATTGAGAACTCGTTGATCGACCGCCCGATGATCTACGGACTTTTGGGCAGCGAGCCTTCCGCAGGGTCGGACGTTTGGGTTCGTCGTGCCTATCGCGCGGCGCGCGAAGGACTGCCGTTTTCGGCGGACATGCTACGCGTGATGGGCGTTGACACGATTCTGCAACGCGACGACTTCCTTCCAGCGATCGACTTCAGTTCGCCGGGAGAGTGGCGCTTCAACAGTACCACCCTCACGCACGATTTGCTTACGCGTGTGATCGGCGCGGCGCCCGTGGAATCCGACGGCCCCGTTCGCATCTACCATCTTCGCGGAGCGTTGCCGCTCTTTTACGGGGTGACGCATCCGGTCGTGAGCACGCTTCCGACATTTTCAGACGGTTTTCTAGGCGACGTCGCGGCGATGGCTCGAGGACGCGCTCAGTTTAGCCCGCCGAGCCGCTCGGCCGCTGAATTCGCAAGCGCGACGCAGGCGCTCTCGCCGATTCTGCCGGCTAATGCCGACGGGCTCGAGGATCTCGCCGTCAATCAGGCGCTAACCCACGGCATCCGCGTGCAGCCGTCGTCGGCAGACGCGCAGTGGCTAACCCCGTTCGAAGTAAAGACCGCAGGGACGTACGCTGCCTTCGCGCTGGATCAAGGGCTTCTCTACGATCGTCCGCCGCCGAAGGCGCTGGAGATCGACGGCAACATTCTTCCTCTGATACGGTCGGGCGGCGCCTGGACCCGCTTCGCGGGTATGGTCTTGTCGCCCGGTAAGCATTGGGTTTCGGATGGCTACGTGGATCCTGATATGGTCGTCGCGCTGGTAAACCTCGACGATCTGCGATCGTGGGAGAAGCGACTTGCGGCGCTACAGCGTCAGCTGCCGAACAATCTCTCCACGACGAAGCTGGTCTACGCTCCCAAGGCGCGGTTTAGCGTCGCGACGTCGGGAAGGTATCGCGTCACCGCGACCGCGGTCGGCCAATATGGCCCCGACGGCGTCGTTCGCACGCGACTCGTGCGCGGTACCGCATACCGCGGTGCGTTTCCAGCCAATCTCGGCGAGGCGCTCCCATACGTCTTCGGCGACGGCGTCGTCGCGACGTCGCAGACGATGATGCCTGCGGGATGGTACAGTGACGATCCGACCGCTTACCAATGGCAACGCGGAGATCCGGTTTCATGGTTTCTCTTCGCGCGTGACGCGCACGTGCGCGTCTTCGTTCCCGGGTCGACCGGCGTTCGCGCACAGGTTGCGATGCGAGTGAGTCGTTTGCAAGTCTCGGGACTCATGAACGTCGTCGTTCGTCCAGGAGCGGCAAGAAGCGTCATTCTGCCCGGACCCTCAGCGACCGACCAGCAGTATGACAGCGTCGACAATCTCGACGGTCCCGTGCCCGTTCCGGTGCGCTTCGAGCTCGATCTGCACCCCGGCTGGAACGACGTTGCGTTCGATTTCCATTCGAGCAACGGCGATGACAACGACCTGGGTTCGCGCGAGATCTCGGCGGCCGTCGCACCCGACTTGACGTTCGTCCGGACCGGGTCCGCTCGTGTAGCGCAATCGCCTCGGACCGATCCTTCGTTCACGACGGTCGCGCTCGAAAAGCCACCTTCCGCACTTGCGGGCGATCCCGAAATCTTAGGGAGCATCGCAAGCCCGCCGAGCCGAGGGGCCGGCCTCGTCGTCGCGCTTGCCCATAAAGGAATCGTCCTTTATCGGGTCTTCCCACTCGCGAGCGGCGGTCCGTTCGACGTTTACTTCATGCACGCGTTCCCGAACAACTGGAACGACGGCTCGCTGCGCGTCGTCGGACTTTGGCTATTCGCGCGAGGGAGTCAGCCGAAGTATGCGGGACTCTACTACCGGCTTCACGGGCTGCCGAGTCAAAACTTGCGAAGGCCCGAATCGCTCGCAGCGCCTCCGCTCCTCGTGGATCATAAAGCGGTCGGCGCCGGAGCGCTCTTCCTGGCGCGCGGCCGGCACGTCGTCACGAGCGCCGATCGTCAGGTCAAAATCGGCTTGCTGCGGATCGAGCCCCTCAAACTCCGGCCGACGGCCGACTTTGGGCTGACGTGGCAGCGGCACTCGCCCACGTCGATTACCGTGGCCGCGCCAAATGCATCGAACGCCTTCCTTCTCGTCTTCAACGAGGCGTACCATCCCGAGTGGAGAGCCACGTTAGATGGCCAAGCGCTACCGCACGTCATCGTCAATGGCGTTGCGAACGGTTGGATCGTTCCGAGCATTCCCGCAGGCGGCAACATCGTGCTGACGTTCGCGGGACAGCCGTACTTTGTTATCGCGGCCGCGATTTCGGCGATAGCGTTGATCATCTTGGTCGTGCTCGCCTGGTCTCCGGAACTGTGGCCGATTACTGCGACGAAGCGGTGAAACCGTCGCCCGTCGGTTGGGCGCTTCGAGGCGCCGTTGGTTTTGCGATCGTCGCCTGCGTTGTGGCGCTCTTGCTGGCAGCGTACCTTCCAGGCGACGCGTCAGAACGCTTGGCGACCACGGCCTATCTCGCCGCGGTCTTTGCCGCGGTTGCGCTGGCTATCACGCAGTTTGTACCGGGGACGGATCGGCAGGAACGACCCACGTATTCGATGCCTGCGTTTCCAACGCTGCTGGGGTACACGCTTGGCATCGTGGTCTTCGTCAGCGTCGTCGCCGCGCTCGTTTCGCAGCCCGGTGCCGAGTTGATCGCGCTTGCCGCCGGCTTCGGGCTGGTTGTCCTGACCGCACTCGTGCGCCGGGGTGCCTTCGTTGCGCTCAATGCAAGGCTGGCCGCCGCACTTCGTCCACGCAGCCTGCGCGTCGCCGCGACGCATGGCCTGGCTGCGTCTTTCGGCGCGCTCGCGGTGGTGCCGCTGCTTCCGGATGACGCCACCGGGATCGTCGCGGCGTTCGGCTACCGGCTCTTCTTTGTTGCCGCGCTCCTGCTGTTGTGGTCGCTGCTCGCGCCGACGAACGCCGGTGCTTTCGCGCGGCAACGTTACGCAAGCGCCATCGGCTACGTCGATCGATTGGCGCGTGAGCTTCTCTTCGAACGATTGGCGACGTACGCTGCGGCCTTGGCGGCAGCGGCGTTTATTGCGGCCGGCGTTCTAAGAGGAGGCTTCGCGGAACCACTTGCGACCTTTGGCTACGTGGCGAGCATTGCTTGTGCGATCGGCGTTGCCATGGAGTGCCGGCGATTGCGCGCATAACGCGCGTCGTGCCGGTTGCGGCCGCGATCCTCTTTGCGGCCTTCGTCATCGCGAAGGGGATCCCGACGCTTCGTCACGACTGGAACTGGCCAATCGATCGCACGGCAATACCGTCGTTCGCGAGGGAAGCTTTCGATGGCTGGGTCCCGGCGGGTTTGGGAATGCCCAATCCGCATCCAACGACCTACTTGATCTCAGTGCCGATTGCGAGCGCGATGTGGCTGTTCGGCCCGCTCGCGACGCTGGCATTGCTCGCCGTTGCCGTCGCCTACCTCTGCATGCGCGTCTTTGCGGCTTTGCCGTCAGGCTGGAGATGCGGGAGGGCGGCGACATTCGGCATCGGTCTCTTTGCGGTCTTCAATCCGTGGGTTTACAACGAAGTCGTTGCGGGACATCTCGTGATGGTCTTGGCGTACGGCGGCCTAATCGGTCTTTTCGCCGAGATGCTGCGAGGTCGTGGAGCTTCGACGGTACGGCTCGCGTTGTGGGTCGCGCTCATTTCAGCGCAGCTGCAGTTTTTCATTCTCGCAATGATCGCGCTGGCCGCGTTCGCGATCGTAACGCGAAAATGGCTGCCGCTGCTCTTCGGAACGCTCTTCGCGTTACCGTCAATAATCGGCTTAACCGCGGAGCGAGGCACGTTGGTGCGGATACCGTACGAGATGACGTGGCAAGCGAATCAATCCGTCCCACCGCTTGCGCTGCTCGGGCTGGGCGGATACTTTCCCGGCTATGCGGATCGCTTGGGTATCGCCGCAGCGGTTGCGGTCTGGATCGTCCTTGCAATCGCGGTAGCCGGCGCGATCGTGGCATACCGAACGCGAGCCGCCGTTTGGGCACTGGCCGCTGCCGCTTTACTCTACGTCGTGATTCTCGGCGTGCACGGGCCGGCAGCCGTTCCGTACGGTTGGATCGTGCGAAACGTACCCGAGAGCGGCGTTTTTCGCGAGCTCTACGATTTAGCGGGCGCGATGGCGGCGCTGATCGTGCTTCTCGCGTGCGCTGCGATTGCGCGTGTTCGGTGGCTCGGTTACGTCGCACTCGGCGTGGGGATCGCGCTGCCGATAACCTGGCTGTTGCGGCCGCCGAGCGACTTGTGGATAGGATCCAGTCAGTATCGGCATCCGGCAGTCGCTGCAGTTCCGCATACACGGGTCGCGCTGTTGCCGGCCTTTCAGCCGGTCGGCCTGCGCGGCGGCGGCGGCAACGGAGCGGACCCTGACGCGTTCGTCTATCCGGGCTACGTGCCGGCGCTCAACGAGTATTTCCCGACCTATCCCGTAGATATGGCACTGGCTCGATACGAGCAATCCGGCGATACGACCGCGCTTCGCGCTTTGGGCGTTGGTGAGATCGTCCCAAGACCTTGGCTCGTTTCGCGAACTCGCGGCGGGATCGGAGTCGCCGCGTTTTCGTTGCAACCGAAGTCACCACGCCGGTCGCCGGCGACGGTGCTTCGTTTGGACGGCGCGACGCCGTTGTTCTCGGAATGCAACGCGCCGAACATCGTCGGCCGCGCTGATCCACTGGGCGCGTGCGACGTCTTTTTTGGCGATGCTGCGCCGTATCCACCGGTTCATCCGATCGTCGCGTCCGGCGATTCGATCGATCCGGGGAATGCTTGGATCGACGCGCGTCTTGCCTTTGCAGAGTCACCCGCGCTGGCGCAAGCAATCGGCGGGGTCCTGACGCAATCGCGCCTGCCGTTTTCGATCGAGCCTGGGTCGTGGTTGCTCGCATACGTGCGCGGCGAGCTGCACGGGTCGAACGGAGAACTACTGGCACGCAGTCCCGGATCGTTCGTATGGGTGCGCATACCGCTTGGCGTTGCATCCGTGCGGTGCTTTGGGCTGTGCGAGCTGATCGCGAAAACGCCGGTCATGCCGGCCCTTACGACAGCAGGTGAGCCGGCCCGCTCGCGAACCTTGCAGTTTACGCAGCTCACGCCGTGGCTCTACGTCGTCCAGAAGCCTCAGCGTTCGGCTGGGCTGCTTCGCTTTAACGAACGCTACGATTCGGGCTGGACCGCTTTTGCTGCGCGCCGTGTGCTGCGGCACGTCAGAGTCGATATGTCGGTAAACGGCTGGCTGCTCGAATCGCCCTCCGATAACGTCGTCCTCGTGCAAGTGACGGCGCTCTTGCAGTTGATTGCCGAAATTCTTGGTGTGCTGTGCGTGCTCTGGCTGCTGAAGGCGCTCGCGCTCGGTCCGACGAAGCGCGCCCGGTGACCGTGACGACGCTCGTTCCTTTTGTCGATTTAAAGGCGCAATTTCGCGCGATACGTGCGGAGGTCATACCTCGCGTGATGGAGGTCATGGAGGAAGCGACCTTCATTCTCGGGCCCGACGTCGCAGCGTTTGAGGAGAACTTTGCGACATACGTCGGCGCGCGATACTGCGTTGGCGTGGAGTCGGGTACGGCCGCGCTGCAGTTCGCACTTGAGGCGTTGGGAATCGGAAACGGCGACGACGTGATCGTTCCGGCGAACTCGTACATCGCATCCGCGCTCGCGGTCTCGGCGACCGGCGCGCGTCCGGTGCTCGTGGACGCGGACGCGAACTATTTAATAGATATCGAACGTTGCGAGGCTGCCGTGACGCCGCGCACGAAAGCGATCATGCCGGTTCATCTGTACGGTCAAGCGGTGCCGATGGATGCCGTTGGAGAGTTCGCGCGTCGGCACGGACTCTTCGTGATCGAAGACGCGAGTCAAGCGCACGGGGCGCGCTGGAACGGCCGCGGCGTCGGCAGCTTCGGTGACGTCGGATGTTTCAGCTTTTATCCCGGCAAGAATCTCGGGGCTTATGGTGACGGAGGTGCGGTCGTCACCAACGACGCCGAGCTTGCACAACGGTTGCGGTTGATGCGCGACTTCGGGCAGCGTAAGAAATACGAGCACCTCATCAAGGGAGGGAACTGCCGCCTCGACTCCATTCAGGCTGCAGTGCTCGATGTGAAGCTGCATCATCTCGACGATTGGAACGAAGCGCGCCGCCGTCACGCCGCCGCCTACGATGCGCGACTTTCGAAGATCGGCATCAAGCCGCCGCCCTGCCTGCGGGTGGAAGGGCACGTCTATCATCTCTACGTTATCGAGGTCGAACATCGCGACCGGGTCGCGGCGGCGCTGCGCGAACGCGGCGTCGCAACGGGGATCCACTATCCGATCCCGATACATCTGCAGCCGGCCTATGCCGACTTGCAGCTAGGACCTGGAACGTTTCCGCGAACCGAACGCAGCGCCGGCCGCATCCTCTCGCTTCCGATGTTCCCGGAGCTGACGGGAGAACAGATCGAGGCCGTTACCGACGCTCTCGCGAGCTCGCAGCAGCTCGTCGTCGCGTAGTCCCAATCCTTCGTTAGCGATATGGAACGCAGCCCGCTCGGGGTGGCGGTGGTTGGAGCCGGGTACTGGGGCCCCAATCTGGTGCGTAACTTTCACGCTTCGGAAGAGTGGTCGGTTCGCTGCGTCGTGGAGCCGGATCCTCAGCGACGCGACCGGCTTTTGCGGCTCTATCCGACCGTCGAGGGACACGCAGAGATCGAAGCCGCACTCGCCGACTCGCGCGTCGACGCGATCGCGCTGGCTACTCCGCCGCGAACGCATCACGCGCTAGCGGTACGCGCGATCGACGCGGGCAAGCACGTGCTGGTGGAAAAGCCCCTCGCGGAACGCTATCGCGATGCCGAGGATCTCTGCGAGCGGGCACGTCGCGCGCAGGTGCGTCTGATGGCCGATCACACCTTTCTCTACACCGGCTCGGTCGAGAAGCTCCGAGCGCTGCGTGAGGACGGCGAATTCGGCAAGATCTACTACATAGACTCGGTCCGCGTCAATCTGGGACTCTTTCAGCAGAGCAACGTCGTCTGGGATCTGGCGCCGCACGACGTCTCGATCATCAACTACGTTTTGGGCGAGATGCCGGTATCGGTTGCGCTGCAGCTCGGCGCCTGCGTCCACGGGCGCGTTCCGGACGTCGCGTATCTCACGATGTGGTATCCGAGCGGCTCGCTCGCCCACGTACATTTGAGCTGGCTCTCGCCGGTGAAGGTTCGCCGGACGATGATCTCGGGCAGCCGCAAGATGGCGGTATGGGACGATGTCGAGCCGACCGAAAAGATCTACATCTACGATAAGGGTGTCGTGCTCGATCCGTCGAGTTCGACGCTGCAGCAGCAAATGGTTTCGTATCGTTTGGGCGACCTGCACGTCCCGCTTGTGGACAACCGCGAGGCTCTAGGGAAACTCGTCACGGACTTTGCGGCCGCAATTCGGAATGGCTCGGCGACGCGCTCGGACGGCGATTTCGGTGCCGGCGTCGTGCGTGTGATCGAGGCCGGGCTGCGTTCGGCGGAGTTGGACGGGGCGAAGGTCGACGTGTGAGGACCGACTCGGCGCCGATCCGTTTTTCGCTGCTCCTTCCGGTCTTTAACGAAGCGGCGCGCCTGCCGGCGCTGCTCGAGTCGATTCGGCGTCAACGCTATCCGAGCGAGTGCGTCGAGCTTCTGATCGCTGATGGGGGATCGACCGACGACACCGTCGCGATCGCGAAGCGATACGGCGCGCGAGTCTTTCACAACCCGATTCGCCGGGCCGAGCCCGGCGCCGGCATGCTCTTGGAAAACGCGACCGGTGACGTCGCGATGTGGCTCGCGGCCGACAACGTTTTCGCCGGCGAACGCTTTCTCGAGCAGATGGCGCAGCCGTTCGCCGATTCGCGAATCACGGCGGCCTTCCCAAGCCTCGTCAGCACCGCGCGGGACGGCGGAACGGCCCGCTACTTCAACGCCTTCACCGATCCGTTCAATCACTTCATCTACGGCGGGGCCACCTCGCCCGCCTCATACCATCGCACTTACCGCGTGAAGCGCCGAACCGACGACTACGTCGTCTACGATTTCGCGTCGGGACCGCGACCGCTGATCGCGCTGGCGCAGGCCTTCACGACCCGCCTCCCTTATCGCAAACCAGTCGGCACCGACGAAGACGACGTCGCGCCCGTCGGAATGCTGCTCGCCCGCGGCGCCGAAATCGCATTCGTCGAAAGCGCGGCGCTCGAGCATCATACGGTGCGCGACATCGGGGATGCGCTGCGCAAGTTCGGCTCGCGCTTCCACGAACGGATGACGAACCCGCAATATCCCGTATGGGGAAGACTGCAGGCGTCACGCCGTTCGCAGCGTTTACGCGCCTACCTTTGGCCGTTCTACTCGGTCAGCGTCGTGCTGCCCACGATCGCAGCCGCTGCCGGTTTGATACGCGACCGGCGCCGGGAATGGATCTATCATCCTTTCTTGAGCGCCGCCTTCGGCTTAGAGTTTTGGAGACAGGCGGGCATCGTCGCGTCGAAGCGTTTGAAGCGCCGTTCCTAAGCGGACGGTGCCGTCCCGGTCCTCGAAGACCTCGTTCCAGTAGCGCATCATCGTCAAGCCATCTTCGTGCCGGCCGAGCAGGTCCGGTATCGGGTTACCCTCGATGGTATCTATCAGCAGCGATGCGAAGTTGATGCCCGCGGCGGTCGTCAACGCGAGCGTGCCTGAGAAACGCGGATTCATCTCGACGATCGTGAAGCTTTGATCCGCGCGCAGCATCCCCTGAACGTTGGCCGGTCCTTGCAGACCGCTCTTTTCGACAACGGTCTTTGCGATGCGCTCGATCGCCGGATGATGGTAGGTCCGCCCCTTGACCGAAACGCCGGCCTTGATCGCGATGCGCTCTCGTGGGACCGCCGCGACGACGCGCCCGGGCGCGGCGGCAAAGCAGTCAACGGTGAATTCGGTGCCGTCGACCGCTTCTTGAACGATCAGATCGCTTCGCCCGCCGGCCGTTTCGTGCAGCGAGTAGAGGCTCTCAACGCGCGACGTGCCGACCGAACCTGAACCGCGGCGCGGTTTTAGGTAGACCGGAAAGCGGTCGACCTCGATCGTTTGGGAGTAGACTCTCGTTGCGGGCCCCGGCTCGCCGATCTCGTGCAAGAACTCTGCGAAAACGAGTTTGTCGGCGGTCCGTTCGACGATTCGGCGCGCCGGCAACGCGAGCCGGCAACCGATCGATTCGAAGAGTTCGCGGGCGTCGTCGAGCGGAAGAAACTCGTTCTCTACGACGATCGGAACGATCAGGTCGAGCTCCATTGCCTGGGCGCATTCGAAACATCGGCGAGCGAAATCTTGCGCGCCTCCGGGCGGAAGCGTAACGAACTCGTCGACGAAGGCTCGCGTCGCGCAGAGCGGATTCATATCGCCGCCGGCGATGAAGTCCGTGCGCCCGTCGTCGCGCAACGCTTTGATGACCGACTGCGCGGTGACGGTTCCCGCGGCCGTAATCATCACGCGCCGCACGCGCTTGCCGTTCTTAGGGAGCATCGTGCGGCATCCACGGTGTCGTCAAGTCCTTCGGACCGATCGGACCCGAATGATGAAAGATGAAGAAGCGATTGTCCGGTCCGACGTAGAGGGTCGCATGCGAAAACGGATCTCGCCCGTAAAATACGATCGCGTGGGTTGCGCGATCGTAGACACCCCGCCAGTGGTAACCGGCGGGCAAGTGTGCGTAGTCGAACTGAGTTGCCGGCCTGCAGCTCGCAAGCGCAAGGTAGGCGCCGGCGAGGCAGAGCCAGATAGGCGCCCTAATAGGCGCGAACGTTCCGCAGGCCGGCGGCCCTAAAAGCGGCAACGATCTTCTCCGCGTCCTGTCCGGCGTCGGGGTAGAGCACGACCGCGCGCCCGTCCGCAACCGCATCGGTGAAGTTATCGACCTCGTCGTCCGGAATTGCGAATGAGGTAAAGTAGCGCTTTGACGGCTCGGGCTCGGCGAAAGATTCCAGCGTCGGTTGCCGTCCCCCGAGTCCCGGAACGTTGGTGCCGGTCTCGTCAAAGACCCCGACGCCCTGCGTCATGTCGTCGGAGAGCGAGTTCGATTCCATATCTTCGATGACGTCGACGAACTCAAGCTGCGACTCGTCGGGATCCTCGGCACGTCCCGCGACGACCTTGACCTTGCTTAAGTCGACTTGCTGCGCCGAGAGTGCGCCCTCGAGCGTTTTCGCATTCGCTTCGGGAAAGATGCCGACGACCAAACGTGCTGCCACGCGGACTCCTTTAGTAGCTTAAATCAGCCTTTATATAGCCTAATGGCGTGCGCAAGCCGTTCGACACCGACCCGGATATTCTTTTCGGAGGCGTTCGAGAAGTTGAGCCGCATCCCGTCGTGCACGTCGCGTCCGGGATAGAAGTTGACTCCCGGCACGAAGACCACTTTCGACTCGGCCGAGATGCGCAGCAGCTCGGTCGTATCGACCTCCGGGACGGTGACCCAAAGAAACATACCGCCTGCCGGCCGTGTGAAGCGCGCGCCTTCGGGCATGAACTCGGCGAGCGCTTCGGCCATGACCCCGCGGCGGTGGGCGTAGGTCTGTGCGATCTTGCGCACGTGGGCATCGAAGGCATCGCCGTCGGAGGCATATTCGTGGAAGACGTATTGCGCAAAGGTGCCGCTGTGCAAGTCGGCGCCTTGTTTGGCGAGCACGATTTTCTCGCGAATCTCCTCGTCGGGAATGACGAGCCACGCGACGCGCATCCCCGGCGCCATAATCTTGCTGCCGGTTCCTAAGTAGATGATCGGTGCCGTTGAATCGTAGGAGATGAGCGATGGTAAATCGTTTCCTTCGAAACGCAACTCGCAGTACGGGTCGTCTTCGACGATCGGCAGACCGAAGTGCTCGCAGATCCGCACGACGATTTCACGCCGTCGCCCCGAGAGCGTGCGACCGGTGGGATTTTGAAAGTTCGGCACGAGGTAGAGAAACTTCGGAAACGGATCCGCGCGCTCGAGCACTCGCTCGAGCGAGTCGGGGATCATTCCGTCTTCGTCCGTATCGACGGTTAGATAGCGCGTCTGATATGCGTCGAACGCTTGAATCGCGCCGAGATACGAAGGGTCTTCGAGCACGACGTGGTCTCCGGGATCGAGGAAGACCTTGCCGACCAAGTCGAGACCTTGCTGCGACCCGTTGACGATCTGAACGCTCTCGGCTTCGAAAATGCGCCCGAAACGCCGCGTAAGGCGTTCCGCTACCCAAATGCGCATTTCGGGAATGCCTTCGGTCACGCTGTACTGAAGCGCGACCGGACCGAGCCGCTCCATCACCGCACTTGCGGCTCGCGCGATTCCTGCCGTCGGAAAGAGTTCGGGAGCCGGAAGACCGCCGCCAAACGAGATCACGTCGGGTTGTTGCGTTACCTTGAGCATCTCGCGAATAGTCGACGCGCGCAGGTGTGCGGTGCGCTGCGCGAACTGCGCGGCTCGCGAGATCATCGGCATGGTCGCTATTTTAGCCGGTGGGCATCGGGGGTCCGCTTATCGGAGGACGCGGGTGCGGTGCCGCGGCGACCGGGTGTGCGAACCCGTCACCGGCAAACGAAAGCATCGTCGCGCCTAAGCCGATCAGCCCGACGAGGATGAGAACGAGCGTCCCAACGACCGGGACGAGTTCGGCCGCCGTAATCAGAGCGATACCGGCCAGGAACGCGATCAACGGCGAGGGGGTCGTGGCGGGACTCAGCAGCTCGCAGAGCCGTCGCCCGATCAGCAGCGCGAGCGCGGCAGTTCCGAGGAAGACCCCTGCCAGCACAAATACCAGCTCGAGCGGGATCAGCGGGATAAGCAGAATCGTGATCGCGAGCAGAACGGCAAGCGGAATGACGGCCACGCTGCCCAGCACGCCCGCGACGACGCTCAGCCCAGGATGACCCTCCAAGCGGTCAAGCACCATGCGAGTGCGCAGAGGGAAGATCAAAAAGACGAGCAGCGCCAGCAGATTCCAGGAGACCCGCCAAAGCAGGCGATGGTCGGGAACGAAGGGACCGAAGGGCGACTCGCTCGGCGCCCAAGGTACGACCGCCTGGGTCACGGCGTTGCCAACCTGATTGATCTGCCCCGTCACCACGCCGCCCGGTCGCGGGTCATACGTTCCGCCGATCACGTTAACGTCGCCCTCGACGACGCCTGCGTTGGTGGCGTCGCCGAAGATCACGGTTAGATCGCCGTCGACGACTTGTCCCGGCTCGATCACCACCGAGCCGAAGTAGGTCCCGCCATGGTAGATGGCCTGGGTCTCGGCTTTCGCCGGAGCTGCGGCCAGCGTGAAAGCCGCGAAGACGAGCGCGAGAAAAGCGGCAAGCCGCATCACGATCGCGGCCCCCGAGCGAGATAGACCGCGAGCATCGGACGCACCCGGCGATATCCGTAAAAGATTGCGCCCAGCAGGAGCAGATCGAGCAGCAAGACGCCGGTGACCGTTGCCGCGGCGAGCGGAGTCGCCGGAGCGAGTGCCCGCGCGACCGCACCGAGCGCGGCTAGATCCCGTTGCGAGGCCGCTACGAACGCGGCCGCAAGACCGGCGAGCTCGTGCCATCGCGTCGCGGCGATCGCGGCGAGCGCCCACGCGACGCATACATAAAGAAGAAGCACGGCGAGAATCGGGAGTCGCCGGGGAGCCTTCGGGGGTGCGACGCGCGTGGCCGAGACGACCGAGGCGGTGAAATCTGCCGCGACCTTCGGAGGCCGCGTGGTCGAGAGCAACGCGTCCACGACGCGCAGCTCGTGCAGTAGGGCAGCGCAGCTCTTACAGGCATGCAGGTGCGCGGCGATAGCCCGCGCCTGCCGCCGCGGCAGCGCGGCTTCGAGGTACGCGTCGAGCCGCGGCTCACACGAGGAGCAGCGCATTTGCTCCTCGCTTTTGCACAACGGCGGGTAACGCTTCCACGGCTCGCTGCTCGCGTTCGCGAATTTTCTTGGTAAGCGCGATCTTGCCGCGATGGATGAGCGTCTTCACGTTACCAAGCGAGAGCCCGAGGGTGCTCGCAATCGTCTGATACTCCATGCTATCGAAGTATCGAAGCGCCAAGACGGTCCGGGTGCGCTCGGGCAACTCGGCGAGCGCCGCTCGCAACTCGCGCTCGGCCTCTTCGCGTAGAACTCCGCCGGCGGGATCGGCCTGCGGTGATGGGTCGGGAAGCGCGCTCTCGAGCGATTGGTCTTGCGCCAGCTCCTGCACTTGCGGCGCGCGCAGCGACTTTGCCAGGTACGTTCGAACGACGTTTCGTGCGATTTGATAAATCCAAGTGGAGAACTTTCCAAGTTGAGGGTTGAAGGTTCCCAAATGCGCGTAGGCGCGCAGGAAGGTTTCCTGCGATAAGTCCGCAGTTTCCGACGGGTTTCGTACGGTTGCGCCGATGAAGTTTGCGATGCCGCGTTTATAGCGATCCACGAGCACGCCGAAGGCCTCCCTTTCCCCGGAGCGCACCCGATGCACCAGAGCTTCGTCGCTCTGAACATGGAATGCCATTCTCCCTCGATTCGGTTCTTCTGGCGGCTCTTACCTCGGCCGGCTCGCGTTTGTTGCAACCGCAAGGCTCGGATTGGCCGCATCGCGGCGAGAGAGAATCGGCGGGCGTCCGGCGAGCGGCCACTCGATTCCTAAGTCGGCATCGTCCCACGCGACTCCGAGCTCGCTGGCCGGATCGTACGGCGCGCTCTGCTTGTACGCCAAGACGGTCTCGTTTTCTAAAGCGAGGAAGCCATGGAGAAAGCCGCGCGGGACGTAGATTTGTTTTCCCTCGGCGGCCTCGAGGCGCCGCCCCCACCAGCGCCGATAGGTCGGGCTCGTAGGGCGAAGATCGACGAGAACGTCGAAGGCGCTTCCGCGAACCACGCCGACGATCTTTGCCAGCCGCGGATCGCCGTGCAGTCCGCGCAAGACGTCGCGATGCGAAAGCGAAAGGTTATCTTGGACAAACGTTTCCTTAATGCCGCATTCGCGATAACGATCGAGCGAGTATGTCTCTTTAAAGAACCCTCGTTCGTCGACGAAGATGCGCGGCGTGAGCATCAACGCCCCCGCGAGAGGTAATTGCTCGACCTGCATGAGAACGACAATACTATGAACGGCAGCGTGAGTCCGCCCGGCACGTTCGTGCTCAGGCGTGGGCTCGAACGTATCCGTGACAGCGCGATGTTAAAGCAGAGCCTGCTCGTCTTTACGGCGGGCATGGTGCTGAATGTCTGCGGTTTCATCGCCCACGCCATCGCGAGCCGCCAGCTCGGCGTTACCGCCTACGGCGGTCTCTACGCGCTGATCAACGCGGCGCTCATCGCCGCGCTGCCTGCTGCTTTCGTCGCACCGGTAGTCGCGCAGCTTGCCGCGGAGTTTCGCGCGCTTCATGACGAAGGACATTTGCGAGGCTTGACCGACAGCGTGGCCGACGGGTTTACGCGACTCGGTCTTCTCTACATGGTGGTCGCCGCGTTTGCCGCAATTCCATTCGCGCGCTTTTTGCACGTCCCGGTCTGGTCGGCGCAATTCGTCGGTTTGCTTGCGGGTGTCTCACTCTTCGCCAGCGCGCTGCGCGCCCTCGCCCAAGGCACGCAAGACTTCGTTGGATACTCGCTCTCAAACTCGATCGAAGGGATCGCCAAAGTTTGCGGGATCGGCGTGCTCATCGCCGTGGGGCTGAAGCTCGGCGGCGGGATCATCGGATTCTTTTTGGGTCCGCTCAGCGCGGCTATCTATCTCGGGATACGACTTAGGCAACGATACGCCGGCGTAGAGCCGCATCACGTTCGTTACGACTGGTCGCGCATCGTAAACGCGGGAGCCGGCGCGGCCGCAGCCAGCATTTCGCTTGCACTGATGGGTTCCGCCGACGTCGTTTTGGTAAAGCACTTCTTCGATCCCCATGCCGCCGGGCTTTACGCGGCCGCTTCGCTCGGCGGGAAGATGCTGCTCTATCTGGTTGGCTTCATCCCGACCGTGCTGCTGCCGCAAGCGGCCGACCGTCATGCACGCGGCGTCACAACACGCGACGTTCTCATCGGAAGCTTGACGATGTTCAGCGTCGTAGCGCTCTGCGGGCTCTTCGTCTTTCGGTATTTCGGTATCACCGTGCTCCACGCGCTCGTTGGGCATGCCTACGATGCGGCCGCGCCGCTGCTCGTTACGTACGGCAGCGCGATGGTGCTTCTCGCATTGACCAACTCGCTGACCTACTACGGGATCGCAACCCACCGCCTCGCGTTCACGGCTCCGCTCTTGGTGTGCACGCTGGGAACGCTGGCTGCGGTCGCGGCGATCCATCCGACCCTGGAAACGGTCGTTAGAATCATGATCGTCGGCAACGCGGTCGCCGCGGTCGCCGTTGCGGTTTCGCTGACGTTCCAGCGAAACACCAGCGGCCGCCGGTCGACGGTGTGAAGCGGATTCTGTTGATCGGTGGTTCGGGTCAGCTCGGAACGGCGATTCGGCAACGATGGAGCGACTGCGCGATCGAGGCGCCCCCTCGCGGGGAGCTCGAGTTAGCCGACCGCGCTGCAATGCGCGCCGCGATCGAACGGTTTCGCCCCGACGTTCTTGTAAATGCGGCCGCGTTTCACGACGTTGACCGCTGCGAAGACGAACCGGAGCGGGCTTTCGCGATCAACGCGCTCGCGGTTGGGGCGGCAGCCGCCCTTGCGCGCGAGAGTGGGGCGGTGTTCGTCACGGTCAGCACCGACTACGTTTTCGACGGTAAAACGACCGCTCCGTACCGTGAAGATAACGCGCCGCATCCGCTCTCAGTGTACGGCGTCTCGAAACTGGCCGGCGAGTATCTGGTCGAGTCTGCGCGTACGCGCGCTTTCGTCGTCCGGACCTGCGGTGTCTACGGTGGCTCGACCAACGGACGCGGCCGCAAGTCGTTCATCGAGCGCGTGCTCGCGCGGCGCCGCGGCGACCCGCCGTTGCGCGTCGTTAGCGACGTCGTCGCTTCCCCGACGTTCGCCGGCGACCTCGCCGACGCGCTGGCCCGATTGATCGAGACCGACGCTTACGGCCTCTACCACGCCGTCAACGCCGGTGCGGTAAGCTGGTACGACTTTGCGATGGAGGCGATCGCTCAGGCCGGCAGCGAGGCGAGGGTCGAGCCGATTGCGGCCTCCGAGCGGCATTCACGGGCCGCCCGCCCGCGCTTCTCGGCGCTGGAGAATGCCCAACTCGGAAGGCTAGGCGTCGCGATCCCCGCATGGCGGGCCGGAATTGCCCGGTATCTCGCACTCCGGTAAGATAGACGTTCAACATGGAACTGCGCATCGATCGTCAGCGCGTCGAACGCTGCCGGCGACTGGCCGCCGCAATCGCGGACCCGGTCGAAGCGTTCATTGCGGAACATTCGACCGTTTCCGTGGAACGCGGCGTTCTGCGGCTGCTTGGAGTAGACGGCATTACGAGCGAGGAGATTCCGTTGCCCAACGCGGTCGTCGATTCGATAGCGCCGGAGGAGCTCGGGCGCGGCGTCGCGCTGGCGTTCGGTAAGGCGCTCGCCGAAACCGGACTCTCGCCGCAGGCACTCGGAGAAACGATCGCATCGGGTCGCAGCTCGCTTGAAGAGTACGGCGCGACGCCTGCCGATGCAGCCCGCGGCGCATTGCGGCCGTACGTTGCGGCCGCGCTGGCCCGCATAACCGGGCAACGCGACGAGCGCGCCGTGCGCCTGGCGCGGCTCCCGCAGATGCCCCCGCCGCTGCTCTACGTCATCGTCGCGAGCGGAAATATCTACGAGGATCGGACCGCCGCCGTTGCGGCGGCGGAGGCAGGCGCGCAGATCGTGGCCGTGATTCGCTCGACCGGTCAATCACTGCTCGACTTCGTTCCATACGGTCCGACGACCGAAGGTTTCGGCGGTACCTACGCAACCCAAGCGAACTTCGCGATCATGCGCGCCGCGCTCGACGAGGTCGGCGAGAGGCTCGGACGCTACATCATGTTGACCAACTACGCAAGCGGTCTCTGCATGCCGGAGATTGCCGTGATGGCGGCCTTCGAGCGTCTCGACATGCTGCTCAACGATTCGATGTACGGGATTCTCTTTCGCGACATCAACATGAAGCGCACCTTCGTCGATCAGCACTTCAGCCGGATGCTCAACGCCTACTCGGGGATCATCATCAACACCGGCGAGGACAACTATCTGACGACCGCCGATGCGGTCGATCAGGCTCCGGCAGTCTTGGCCTCGCAGTTCATCAACGAGGAGTTCGCACATCGCGCCGGTCTGCCGGATCGACAGATCGGGCTGGGCGACGCGTATGAAATCGATCCCGATCTCGAGGACAGCTTTCTCTATCAGGTTGCCCAGGCGCAGCTGGCGCGCGAGATCTTCCCAAATGCCGCGCTCAAGTACATGCCGCCGACCAAACACATGACCGGCGACGTTTTCAAAGGGCACCTGATCGACGCGATGTTCAACCTCACGTCGGTGATGACCGGACAGAGCATTCACCTTTGCGGCATGCTGACGGAGGCGATTCATACGCCGTTTTTGGGCGATCGCGCGCTCGCGCTCGAAAACGCCCGCTACATTATGAATACCGCGCGACACTTCGGAGAAGAGATCGTTCCGCGCCCCGGCGGCACGATCGAGCGGCGAGCCCAGGCGGTGCTCAGCGGATGTGAGGCGTTGCTCGAGCGAGTCGCGGCGACAGGTTTGATGAAAGCGATCGAGTCGGCTTCTTTCGCCGACGTATCGCGAACGCCCGACGGCGGACGTGGCGTCGAAGGCGTCTTCGCGCGCGCCGGCGACTATTACAATCCGTTCGAGGAGGCGCTCAGGGGTGTAGTCCCCAGCGGAGCGCCGTAGGCGCCGGCGAAGAATGAGCCGCATCGTCAAACCATACGGCGACACCGAGAACGACGGCAAAGTGCAGCTCTCGTTTACGCTGCCCGTCGAGTGGAACGAAGGCGCCGACGAAGCGGCGCGCCAGCTCGCGGGGAAGATGGGCTTTACCGACGTCCAGGTCGTCGATGGGCGCCGGATCGCCTCGGGCTTCTCGTTCTTCGTGCTCTATGCAAGCACGCGGGAGGCTATTGACGTCGAGAGCATCGCCGCACCGTCGGCCCGCGCGCACTTGATGTCCATGGACGAGATCGACGCGTTCGTTACGGAGCGAATCGGCCGCAAGATCCGGGTTGCCGGTGCGTGCATCGGGACCGACGCGCACACTGTCGGCATTGATGCGATCCTCAACATGAAGGGATATAAGGGTGATTACGGGCTCGAACGCTACCACACTTTCGAGACCTTCAACCTCGGCAGCCAGGTCGCCGTCGAAGAACTCGTGCGCTTCACGCAAGAGCATCGGATCGATGCGCTGCTGGCGTCGCAAGTCGTCACGCAAAAGGGCAGCGACGTCAAAAACTTCACCGCGCTCGGCGAGTTGCTCGAAGCGCAAGGATTGCGCGATCGCGTCGTCTTGATTTGCGGCGGACCGCGCGTGACGAATCGTTTGGCTAGCGAGCTGGGATACGACGCCGGTTTTGGACGCGGCACGCTCCCCAGCGAAGTCGCCGCCTTCGTTGCCGTTACGCTCGCGCAGCGTCTGCGCGAAGCCGCGCGCTAAGGGGTCGGGGGAGGCTTGGGAAAGACCGCGCTCGTCACTGGAATCACCGGCCAGGACGGATCCTATCTCGCAGAGCTTCTCTTGGAGAAAGGCTATCGCGTCGTCGGCATGACGCGGCGAACCAGCACCGAGGTGCACGAGCGGATCGAGCACATCGTGGATCAGGTAGAGATTCTCTCCGGCGATCTACTCGATCAAAGCTCGATCACGTCGATTGTGAGCCAGGTCGAGCCCGACGAAATTTACAATCTCGCGGCGCAATCTTTCGTGCCGGCCTCGTGGAGCCAGCCGGTCCTGACGGGCGAGTTCACCGCCCTCGGCGTGACGCGCGTCCTCGAAGCGATCCGGCAAGTGAATCCGGCGATTCGATTCTATCAAGCCTCGAGTTCCGAGATGTTCGGCAACGCGGTCGAGTCGCCGCAGACCGAGAAGACGGCGTTCCATCCGCGCAGTCCCTATGGGGTCGCAAAGGTTTACGGTCACTGGATCACGGTCAACTATCGCGAATCTTACGATCTCTACGCCTGCAGCGGCATTGGGTTTAACCACGAGTCGGCGCGCCGCGGGAAAGAGTTCGTGACGCGCAAGATCTCCGACGGCGTCGCGCGCATCAAGCTCGGGTTGGCGAAGGAGCTGCACCTCGGAAATCTTGACGCCCATCGCGATTGGGGCTTTGCCGGCGACTACGTGCGCGCGATGTGGCTGATGCTCCAGCAAGAGACGCCCGACGACTACGTGATTGCGACCGGTCAGACGCATAGCGTGCGCGACTTCCTGCGGATCGCCTTCGAGGTCGCGGGGCTGGGATCGTTCGAGCCGTACGTCGTGATCGATCCCCGATTCGTGCGCCCGGCCGAAGTCGATCGGCTGATCGGCGACGCCTCGAAAGCGCGCAGCATCCTGAAATGGAAACCCGAAGTAAGCTTCGAGCAGCTCGTAACGATGATGGTCGCGTCCGACATCAAGCGATGCGAGCGCTCGTAACCGGGGCCGGAGGGTTCGTTGGTCCTTATCTCGTCGACGCGCTCCGGCAGGGGGCGAATGCGGAAGCCTGTGAAGTCGAGCTTGGCGGCGTACCCGAGCTGCGGGCGGCGCTCGACGCGTTTCGGCCGACGGTCGTCTTCCATTTGGCCGCCCAGACCTTCGTTCCCGATGCATTACGCGCGCCTATCAACACCTACGAGGTCAACGTAATGGGAACCGCGCGGCTCGCCGAGGCCGTTCGCACCTACGCCGGAGAGCCGCGACCGCGCATCGTCTTTGCGAGCTCGGCCGAAGTCTACGGTGCTCGCGATTCCAGCGAGTATCCGTTGCGCGAAACGCTCGATCTGCGGCCTCGCAATCCCTACGGCGCCAGCAAGGCCGCGGCCGAAGCTATCCTAATGGGGGAAGCGCGCAGCTTTGAAACCGACGTCGTCATCGCTCGCGGATTCAATCACATCGGTCCCGGACAGAAGGAGCATTTCGTCGTCGCCTCACTCGCCGCGCAACTCGCGCGCATCGCTGCGGGCGGCCCGCCGCAGCTCTTCGTCGGTAATCTCGATACGGCGCGGGATTTTCTCGACGTGCGCGACGTTGTCGCGGCCTACGTGGAGCTCGCGCGCCACGGTGAACGGGGCGAAGTCTATAACGTGTGCAGCGGAAGCGCCGTAACTATTCGCGACGTTCTGCGCGAGCTGATCGCAATCGCTCGCGTTGCAGTCGAGGTCCGCGAGGATCCGGCTCGCGTGCGATCCACTGACATCCCGATCTCGGTTGGAAGTGCCGAGAAGCTGCGCGCGCACACCGGTTGGGCGCCGCAGACTCCTTTGCCCCGCTCGCTGCGCGACGTTTATACCGCAGCGCAGCGGCTCGCATGACGTTGCAGGCCTTCGTCTTCAAGAACCGCGGGCTTTTGTTGAGCCTGCCGGCCGGAGTCCTCGCGCTCTGCGGGCGGCCCAGCGCATCGAGCATCGCGCTTGGCCTTCCGCTTGCGTTCGCCGGCGAGCTGATTCGCTGCTGGGCGGTCGGCTATTCGGGCGTCACGACGCGCAACGATGTCGTGACGGCCCCTAAGCTCGTGACGGGAGGCCCGTACGCGTACGTTCGCAATCCGCTCTATTTCGGGAACTTCCTCACCGCCGCCGGATTCGCGCTCGCCTTCACCGGAAAAAACTCCCGCCTCGCGCGCCGCGCGCTGGTGGGTGGTTCGCTCGGCGCGATGGCCGCAATCTACGCGACGATCGTCCCGCACGAAGAAGAGTTTCTGCAGTCGTCTTTCGGCGAAGCATTCGAGCGATATTGCGCCTGCGTTCCGCGCGTCGTTCCGAGAGTCGTCCCGCTTGCAAATGCCGAGGGTGAGTGGCACGCCGACGCGATACTTCGCGCGGAGAGCAGGACGTTCGCGCTCTTCGGCGCGATGCTGGGCGCCCTCGTGCTGCGAGCCCGGCGCACTTAACGCGCGACGTGGCGATTCGCCGGCGGCTCGTCTACGCGCTGATCGCGACGGCGCTCGTCGCGTTGCTGGAGTTTTGGGGCGGCGCCGTATCGCGCAGCTTAGCGCTGACCAGCGACGCCGTTCACGTCTGCACGGACGTTCTAGCGCTCGCCCTCGCGTTGCTCGCTGCGATCGGTGCGGCGCGCCCGGCCGACCCGCGGCGCACGTTCGGCTACGGCCGCATCGAAGTGCTCGGCGCGTTGGTAAACGGCACGCTCTTGCTGGTCGCAACCATCGCCATCACCTACGAGGCCGCGCGTCGCTTCGCAAACCCCGTCGAACCCTCAGCCGGTCTCATGACGCTGATAGCGGCGATCGGACTCGCCGTCAATGGCGGCGTCGGCTTGCTGCTCCGTTCGAGCGGCAAACGCGACCTCAACGTTCGGGCCGTGCTCTTTCACGTCATCGGCGACGCGCTCGGCGCCGCGGCGGTCATCCTCGGCGGCATCGCGATCGGCTTGACGCATCTCGCCTGGATCGATCCGCTGCTCTCGCTCTTTGTCGCCGCGATCATCGTTGTCGGTGTGATGCGCGTGATGCGCGACGCAACCAACGTGCTGCTCGAGAGCGTTCCGAGCGACGTCGACTCCGGCCGCCTTGCCGAACACATCGCAAAGCTCAGCGGCGTAACCGGCGTTCACGATCTGCACGTCTGGTCGATCGGGAGCGGCTCTCACGCGCTCTCGGCCCACGTGCTGCTCGACGACCGGCGGCTCAGCGAAGCCACCAACGTATTGCGTGAGATCGACGAGTGCGCCAAGACCCACTTCGGCATCGACCACGTAACCGTACAGTTCGAATGTGAGAACTGCCCGATCCCTGTCCGTCACTAGAGCAAGAGTTCCCCTTGAAGCGTAACGCATCGCTTGGGCGGACGTTTGGCTCGCGCATCCCGCGCTCGCCCGCACTCGACTCTGCGCGCTCTCGCCCTCCGTGGCTCCGCGCGCATTCACACGCCGCCTACGCGACGCGTTGCGCTTCAAGGGGAACTCCTAGGCCTTTCGCGGTTTTGATAGAATTATGCGCTTTATGGTAGATATGAATTCCAAAGCCGTCGTAATCGGAATGGCTCGCACGCCGTTCGGCAAGCTGGGGGGAGCGCTCGCTCCGCTTACCGCGACCACGCTCGGCGCGGTGGCGCTGACCGGCGCGATCGAGCGCTCGAAGATCGATCCCTCCGATATCGAGCACGTCACGTTTGGGGAAGTTTTGCAGGCCGGCGTCGGACAGAATCCCGCGCGGCAAGTCCTCTTCAAGTCGGGGCTCGCCAAAACTGTGACCGCCGATACCGTCAACAAGGTCTGTGCGTCAGGTCTGCTCGCGATCGTCAACGCGATGCGTTCGATCAACGCGGGCGCCAATACGGTCGTCGCCGCCGGCGGGATGGAGTCAATGTCGAATGCGCCGTATCTATTGCGCGACGCGCGCTGGGGTTATCGTTTCGGTGACGGAGCGCTCGTTGACGCAATGATCTACGACGGACTTTGGGATCAGTATTTTCCGATGACGATGGCGACTCAGGGAAGCAAGGTCGCCGACGAGCTGGGACTGACCCGCGAAGAGCAGGACCGCTTTGCTTACGAGAGCCATCGTCGCGCCGGCGCCGCGCACGCTGCGGGTCACTTCGCCGACGAGATAGTTCCGGTCAGGGTTGCGAGCAAAGCGAAGGATAGAGTCGTCGTCGAGCGGCTGCCGCAACAAGGTCGCGTGCGCGTCCCCGCCTCGGTCGGGGCGGCCGGCAGCGTCTGGGAGCACGAGCCCTCAGACGAGTTCACGCTTGACTACGCGGCTTACGCGCCGTTCATCACCGGCGACCATCCGCACGCCGTCGTCGATCGCGACGAAGCCGTTCGCGCCGACGCGAGCATCGAAGCAATGGCGAAGCTGCGTCCGCTCGAGCGCAACGGCACCGTAACCGCCGGGAACGCACCCGGCGTCAACGACGGCGCCGCCGCAATGATTCTCACCGACGCGCAATACGCCGAGCAGCACGGACACCAACCGCTAGCGACGATCGTCGAGCACGCAACGGTCGCTTGGGATTCACCATACATCAGCCTTACGCCGGCGATGGCCGCGCGCAAGCTGCTGGATCGCGCCGGTCTGCAACCCAGCGACATCGCCGTCTGGGAGATAAATGAGGCTTTCTCGGCGAGTCGCAATTACGTCGGCCCGGCGAATCGGACTCGACGAAGCCACGATCAATCAATTCGGTGGTGCGGTCGCGATGGGTCACCCGATCGGCGCTTCCGGAGCGCGCATTGCGGGCACGGTCGTCAATCAGCTTCGCAAGCGTGGCGGAGGCCTCGGCATCGTCGCGATCTGTTCTGGCGGTGGCCAAGGCGACGCCCTCCTCATTCGCGTGGATTAGCGGCTGATTACGCAGGCGCGCGGACAGTTTGCGTTAACCGACGAGCAGCGCGCGATCGGCTCGCTGGCGGCCGAGATCGCACAGCGCGAGATCGCCCCGTTCGTCGCGCAATGGGATCGCGATCGCGTCTTTCCGCGCGAGCTTTACCGCAAGCTCACCGATGCCGGAATCATGGGGATCCTGGTCCCCGAAGAGTTCGGCGGCGCGGGCGCGGATTATCTCTCGTACGCGCTGGCGATCGAGGAGCTCGCACGCGTTGACGCGGGAACGGCGGTAACGGTCTCGGTACACTCGATGATCTGCTCGGCGATCGGTAAGCTCGGCACGCAGCGTCAGAAAGAGCGATGGCTGCCGGCGCTTGCGAGCGGCGACGCGATCGCCGGTTTCGCGCTGACCGAGTCGGATGCCGGCTCCGATGCGGCCGCGATTCGCTCAACCGCCAGTCGCGCCGCCGGCGGATACGTTGTTCGTGGAAGAAAGCAGTGGTGTACTACTGGAAGCTACGCCGGCGTCATCATGGGAATGTTTCGCACCGGCGGTGCCGGTGCGCGCGGCGTGAGCGCTTTTCTGATCGAGCCGAACCTTCCCGGCATCACGGTCGAGCGCGTCACCGAGAAGCTCGGCATCCACACGAGCAACACCTGCGATTTGGCCTTCGACGGTGTCGAGCTTGGTGAAGACGCGCTCTTGGGCGAAGAAGGCGCCGGCTTCGGCAACGCGATGACCGCGCTAACCGCCGGACGCATCGGGATCGCCGCGCAGGCAATCGGAATTCTGGCCGCCTGTCTCGACGAGTCGGTGAAGTTTGCGAAGGAGCGCGCTGCCTTCGGCAAGCCGATCGGCGCATTCGAAGGCATTTCGTTCAAGGTCGCGCAGATGGCGATGGATCTCGACGCCGCACGCTTACTCAACTATCGCGCGGCCGCGATGGCCGACGCGGGTGAGAGTTTCGCGCTTGCCGCAAGTAAGGCAAAACTCTTCGCTTCGACCGCCGCGCGAAAGCACGCCGCCGAGGCGCTGCAGATCCACGGCGGCTACGGATACACTTGCGAGTTCCCGGTCGAGCGTCACTATCGCGACGCAAAGATCACCGAGATCTACGAAGGTACTTCGGAGATCCAGCAGCTGATCATCGCGCGCTCGCTGCTCGGCAGACTCGAGTAACCGCTACCGCACCGCCGCGCTGAAGGTCACGCCGAATGGCTCGTGCAGGCCGCGGGTGATCGTCGCCATGGGATTACCGCCGGCCGGATACTTCCAGTACTGCACGGCCGCCGGATCACCGGCGTGGTCGGGCGCGATGACCGATCGCTCTCCCGTGCCGAAGGTTCTGATCCAGAAGAATCCCATCGGCCACTGGGACGTCAGCGGTGTGTAGCCCGCAAAGGTCGCTTGGTTACCGGTCACCTTGTATTCCCACAGCGATCCGGTGTTTCCGATTGCGACGTACTTGCCGTCCCAGCGAATGCCACCGAGATACGGAGGCTTAAAGAGCGGCGGCATGACGATGTTCTTGAACTTCTTGCCGCCTTTCGGAAGCTCACCGAGCGAGAAGACGTCACCGAGATATGCGTCCCAGCCGTCGGCGTAGAGGTTCCCTTTTTGGTCGTACGTGCAGCCGTAGTAGAACCAGATGGTCGGCCCAGTGACCTCCTCGGGCTCGCCGCTTCCGCTACGAAAGATGAGGACCTCGCCTTTGAGCCAGTTGTAGCCCCAGTTCGTAATCGCCAGGTTGCCCGTCGTCGGGTCGACCGAACAGTCGTAGAGGTCCGCATCGTCGTCCTCGATGTTGAGCACTCTCACGGGTTTTATGACAGCGTGGGGAAACTCGAAAATCTGGTTCTTCCCCCAGCCGATGATCCATACGTTACCGCTTGCGTCGGAACAGGTTCCGAAGGGCTGTTTGATGTTCGCGAGCGTTCCGACGAGTTTACGCGACTTGTACGCGTAGACGCCGACGCTGTTGGCGTAGGTATTGGTGACGTAGATGAGATCCTCGTGCTTCGCCTCGGGCGCCATCCACGAGCCGTTCGTCTCACGGCGAGCGCCGTCGGCCGGGGGTGCGCTGCGCGCGAGATTCTGCAGCGCAGGAGATGGGAGAGCGTTCTGCGCGGCGGGTCCGCCGCAACCGCCTAGTAAAAGCGCGGCAACGCAGACGGCTATGGCGTCTGGTGTCGCTTTTGAAATCGTCCTCATATGTGTGCTCCAACGAAAGACGAAAAAGGCATTTGCCTTCGTGTAAGTATTCTACGCCGCGGGTCGCACTTTTTACAACGGTGCGGCACGCAAAATTGTGACGGCGCCGAGGGTCAATAGCCGGTCTGCTCGAACCTCCTGGCCCGCTATGAATCTCATGGAGTATCAAGGCAAGGAGCTTTTACGACGCGCCGGCATTCCGGTGCCGCGCGGCCGGTTCGCGGCTACGCCGGACGCCGTGGCTGAGTTTCTCGACGAATTGCCGAGTGAGTGGGTCATCAAGGCGCAAGTTCTGATGGGCGGCCGCGGCAAGGCAGGCAAAATAAAAATGGCAGCCGGAGCGTCGCAAGGACGCAGCATCGCTGCAGAAATCATGGCGACGCCGATGCCGCCCAACCGTCAGAACCCGCTTGGCGAACCGGTACGATCGCTGCTCGTGGAAGAGCGGCTCGCGATCGCACAAGAGGCCTACTGCGCGATTACGATCGACCGCGCGGCGCGAAAGCCGGTGATCGTCGTCAGCCGCTTCGGCGGAATGGAGATCGAAGAGGTCGCCGAGCGGCACCCGGAATCGATCGAGAAGTTTTACGTCGATTCAGCGATCGGCTACTCGCCCTTCATCGGACGTGAGCTCGCATTCGGCGCTCAACTCGATCCCGGCTATCGCAAGCAGTTTCCCGCGATCGCGGGCGCGCTCTACGATCTTTTCTTTCGCTACGGCGCCAAGCTGATCGAGATCAATCCGCTCGCGCTAACTTCGGACGGGCGTGTCGTCGCGTCGGATGCAAAGATCGAGCTCGACGACGACGCGCTCTTTCGTAACCCAGAGTTCGATGAGTGGCGCGCGACGCTGCCGCTCGACGAAGACGAGCTGCTTGCGGCGCAGGCCGGCGTCGGCATCCGCAACTTCCGGCGTTTCCCCGGCAACGTCGGTACGATGGCAAACGGTGCTGGTCTTGCGATGGCGACGATGGACGCGGTCGCAAACGCCGGCGGCCAGGTCGCGGATTTTCTCGACGTCGGCGGCGGAGCCAACGCGCAGCGCGTGCGGAACTGTTACGAGCTGGTCGTGAATAATACCGGCGCAAACGTTTTCTTCGTTAACATCTTCGGCGGCATTACGCGCGGCGATGAAGTCGCGCGCGGAATCGTCACGGCGATGAACGAGACGGCGTCGCGCAAGATTCCGCTCGTCATCCGGCTGACCGGCACGAATGAGGAAGAAGGACGCCGCATTCTCGCGCAGGCTGGGATGAGACCGGTCGAAACGATGGACGAAGGCGCGCGCGAAGCCGTGCGCCTTTCGCGGGAGGCATAAGCGCGGTGTCGATTTTCGTAGACAAGAACAGCCGAATTATCGTGCAGGGAATCACCGGCGCCGAAGGCTCGTATCACACGGATCGCATGCTCAAGTACGGAACGAATCTCGTCGGCGGCGTCACGCCGGGCAAGGGCGGACAGACGACGCCGCAGGGGCTACCGGTCTTCGACACCGTCAGGGAGGCCGTCGACGCGACCGGCGCCACGCACACGTGCATCTTCGTTCCGCCGCCGTTTGCCGCCGACGCGCTCTACGAAGCCTACGATGCCGGCATCACGTTTGCGGTCTGCATCACCGAAGGCGTTCCGGTTCACGATACGCTCAAAGTCGTCGGCACCACGCCCGGCATGCGGATCATCGGTCCGAACTGTCCCGGGCTCGCCTCGCCGGGAAAATCGCTGGTCGGCATCATGCCGGGCCACGTCTTTAAAGAGGGGTCAATAGGGGTTATCTCGAGATCCGGCACGCTCACGTACGAAGTTGTCGATCTCTTGACTCGGGCGGGACTCGGTCAATCAACCTGCATCGGGGTCGGCGGTGACCCCATCATCGGGACGACCTTCGTCGAATGTCTGCGCGAGTTCAAGAACGACCCGCAGACGCAGGCTCTCGTGATTTGCGGCGAGATCGGCGGATCGGACGAGGAGGAAGCCGCCGCATTCGTTGCCGAGCACATGCCGGAGATGCCGGTCGTCGCCTTCATTGGGGGTCGCAACGCGCCGCCCGGCAAGTCGCTCGGCCACGCAGGTGCCATCATCTCGGGGCGTTTCGGCACGCCGGAGAGCAAGATCGCGGCATTTCAGGCAGCTGGGGTGCCGGTCGCGCAGCGCCCTTCGGAGATCCCCGCAATGCTGGCCGAGCGGCTGGCGGTGCGCGCCTAAGGAAGCAAGCGTCGCCGGCACATTCTCCTTTAAGCAGAGTTAAAGGAACAGCCCCAAGCCTGAGCAAACCCTTGGAGCAGTGAGTCACTCTGTGAAGCTCCTGAGGCCATAGGCCTGCAGCGGCAGAGCGGCTCGCGTTTTGACAACTTAAATCGATAGAGGGTAAACGAACATGAGTTCAAGTCGAACCCTCCGTCAAGCGGTCACAGCCGTAGCATTAGCGGTGGCGTTTCTCAGCCAGGGAACATGGGCACTGGCCGGAGTCACCGGTAACATTACGGGTGTCATCAAAGATTCAAGCGGCGCGCCGGTTGCCGGCGTTCAAGTGCAGGCAGTCTCCGCCTCGATGAATCGGACCGCGACGACGGATGCGGGAGGTCACTTCGTGTTCCTCTCGCTCAACCCGGATACTTATACCATCAATTTAAACAAGGAAGGGTATCAGGGGATCTCCTTCCCGGGCGTCGTGGTCTTCGCCGACCAGACGCAAAACGTGGCCTACACGTTGCAGCGGGCGTTGCGCACGATCGCGCACGTTACGTCGAGTGCCGGCACGTCGCTCGTAAAATCGGGCGTCGGCAGCGACCTATACAGCGTCAACGCGTCGCAGGCCACGGCGGCTGCTGCATTGGGCGGCGGCGGCAACCTCAACAACACCTATTCGGCGATGGCATCGGTTCCGGGCGTGCAGACGTCGCAGGGCGGCATGGGCTGGGATTTCAACGCTGCCTACGTTCGCGGCCAGAACTCGTACTACACCGGGTACGAGTACGACGGTATTCCGGTCAACCGGTCCTTCGACAACTACAACTCCTCAACGGAGTCGTCGCTGGGCTTGCAGGAGCTGCAGGTTTACACCGGCGGCGGTCCGTCGTCGGTGGGCTCGGCCGGCACGGCCGGTTTCATCAACCAGGTCATCAAGACGGGCACCTTCCCGGGTTTCGCTACGGCGAACCTCGGGCTCGGAACGCCGACGTTCTACCATCAGGCGCAGGTCGAGATCGGCGGTTCGACGCCGGATCGGACCTTCAGCTACTACGTCGGCCTGCTCGGTTACAACCAAACCTATCGGTTCATCGATAATTCAAACGGCGCCGGGTACGCTACGCCGGGCGGGATCTTATCGGGGAATACCGATGGATTCGGCATCGGCTACGGCTTTGGCAGCGACCAGATTCTGGCGGCAGGCTACACGTGTCTCATCGGCACCTGTCAAGGCGTCAAGCCGATGTGTCCGTTAGTCGGTGCGCCGTGGTCGAATCAGCCGGTCGCGACGATCGGCAAACAGGGCTGCTGGCAATACTACAGCAACACGTCAGCCAACCCGTTCATGATCAGCGATCGCGAAAGTGTGATCAATCTGCACATGGGCATTCCCAAGCAGAACGGGTTGCGCGACGACGTGCAGCTGATGTGGAGCGGTTCGGCGCTCAACAACTATGGGTATAGCACGCTGAGCGATATCGGTCCGGGTGTCGACCAAGCGATTTACTCGATGTACGGCACCAACTACCGGCCGCCGACTTGCGGTCATGAGAATGTGGTGGTCTGGGGTCCGCCATCAGCTCCGGTTAACGTGCTGGGGGCCACCGGCTGCTCGGGCCAGGGCCAGATCATCCCGCTCAAAGGCGAGGGCATCACCTGCGGCGTTTCGCCGCCCAGCAGCACGGCGTTAGGCTGCGCGCCGACCTATCTGGGGTATTCCGACGCGATCACCTATAACGTGCCGTTTGGCACGACGATCGCACATAGCTTCTCGCAGTTCATCCGGCCGGGGATCTACTTCGCACCTGGATCGCCACCGCACTCCTTCCAAGGGCAGGTGCCGAACAACGACAACTCGATTGACGTCAATCAGAACAACGCCGGCATCACCAAGCTCCAGTACACCTACGCGCTAAGCCAATCGGCCTATCTGCGCGCCTACGGTTACACCTTCTACTCCAACTGGTATCTCACGTCGCCGAGCTGGGGTGCCGGCGGTCAGAACCTGCCGGTCTTCCCGAACTCGGCTGAGTATCAGTTGATCACGCACACTTCGGGTGGTGCGCTGGACTTCCAAGATCAGATCAACGATCAGAACTTGGTCAGCCTCGACGGTAACTACACGACCGCCGGAGTGATCCGGTTCAACAACTCGACCGCATACGGCGGCACCTCGCCGATTGGCTTCATGTCCAAGACCGGCAAGGGCGGCTTCACCTGTTACGATCCGGCCACCGGTAAGCCGGAGATCTGCCTCAGCGCGGGCAGCTACTTCAACGTCGCCACCGGCGCGTCGCAGAGCCCGACCTGGGTAAGCAACGCGGTCGCCGGTCCGACCGGTTTCGGCGGTGGAGTAAACTCACCGGCATCACGAGCCGGCGCAACCTGGGATAGCCTCTGGAGTGGCAACGCCAACGGTTCGTACAACTCGGTGAAGCCGCGCTTTACCAACGCGTCGCTGCAAGACCAGTTCCGTCCCAGCGACAAGTTCCTGATCAACGCATCGGTGCGGTACGACAACTTCACGTACGATCTGCCGGAGTCGGCGACGAACGCGACCCAATTCTACGCCAACATGACCGCCAACTACACGTGCGTACAGGCGGCAACCAACCTGGTCTTCACGACCCCGCTGGGGCCCGGCGCGGTTCCGCCGGCGCCGGCGCAGTACGTCGTGGGTGACTGTAACCAAGGCGTCTCGGCACTGACGAAAACGACCGCTAAGGGTTGGGTGCATCCCAACGGCACGGTGCAGGACGGCGTGCAAGCGCCCAGCTTCACCGCCAGCTCGCCGAGCTCGTACGTGCTCAACTACTGGCAGCCGCGCTTCTCGGCGACCTACACGCAATCGCCCGACGTGGTCTGGCGCTTGTCGGCGGGCCGCTTCACGCAGCCGCCGATCTCGGCCTCGGTCCAGTATCTGGCACTGGCCGGCGACGACCGCTCGGTGTGGAACAACACGATGAACCTCGGGTTCTACTCGCCGTTCCACCCGATTCCGGGCATCTCGTCGGGGCAGTACGACCTCTCCTACGAGCAGCACTTCCGTGGGACCGACATGAGCTTCAAGCTCACGCCGTTCTACACGTGGGTCAGCGACTGGCAACAGCAGACCTTCATCGGCGCGGGCTTCGTCACGCAAGTGCCGGTCGGCGTCAATCGCAACGAAGGTTTCGAGTTCCAGTTCAACAAGGGTGACTTCACTCGCAACGGTCTCTCGGGGATCGTCGCGCTGACCTACACCAACTCGAAGGTCCTGTTCCAGGACATCCCGCTTCAAACGGGCGGGACCATTCCCAACGCGACCAACGTGCTCAATCAAGCGATCCAAGCGTACAACGGCTTGACCAAGGCCGGCGGCGGCTCACCGTGCTATCAGGGTATTAACGGGGTTCCGTGCAACACGCCCAACGCAAAGGGCCAAGACACGATCTTCAACCCGTACTACAACCTGGCACCGCAGGGTCTGCTCTCACCGGGCGCCTGGTACAACCCGTACTCGACGGCGATCGCACCCAACCTCAACGGAGCCGTCAGCAGCTACATCTCGCCGTGGGTCTCGTCGTTGATTCTCAACTGGCGCCACGACAAACTGGCGATCACGCCGAGCTTCAACTTCCAGACCGGCGGCTTTTACGGCAGCCCGTTGGATACGATGGGCTTGGATCCGCGTAGCTGCCTGTTAAACTCGGCAGCCACAGGGATCACCAAGCTCTCGCCCAAGACCAATCCATTGCAATGCAACTACCTCACGACGACAAGTGCTGGTCTGGGCGCGTTCGGGTTCCTCTACGTGCCCAATCCGCAGACCGGTTCGTTCCTCTTCGACAACTTTCAGCAGCCCAGCTCGATCGTTGGAAACCTTCAGCTTTCCTACGACGCGAGCCCGCGGATTCGGCTGACGGTGCTTGGAACGAGCCTCTTCCACACCTGCTTCGGTGGAACGGCGGCGGCCTGGACGGCGGCCAATCCACCCGGCGCCGCAGTCTGCGGCTACGCTCCCGCCGGCGGTTTGCTCAACAACACGCTCTATCCGAGCAACTTCTACAACGGCACGAGCATCAACGACTTCAGAGCCAATGGTGCCCGCACGCCATTCCAGCAGAGCTACACGCCCGGCGGCCTGAACAACGGAGCGATCGGCGGCGGAGCGCCACCGATCAACGTCTTCTTCAACGCGCAAGTCAAAATCTAACGATTTAGGTTTCGCGCTAAAGTAGACAACGCAAGCGGGGCCCTCCGGGCCCCGCTTCTTATCTCTCTAGGGAAGGCGCCGGCGCGCAATTCGAGAAATTTTCCGCCATGCGGAGGTTCATTCTCCTTGTGTCCTGCGCCCTGGCGTGCGCCGCTTTCCAGCCGCTCGCGGCTCGGTCGGATGGAACCACGGCAACACCGGCGGGGACGCCGCCCCCCGAAATCTACCACGTCGTCACGAGCGCGCTCTGCGCTCGAATCCACGAGCGCGTCCGGCCCGCCGTTGCGATGATTTTGGAGAACGATCAGAAGATCTCCAAGAGTCCGCCGCTCTTCAAAAAGTACGAGCGGGGAGCGTTCGCGTCACAAGACAAGGCCATCTCCCAATTCGGAACCGGCGCGCCGGCGACCGGCGATTCGATGTACAACCAAACGCCCGAGACGAGCATGGCGTTGCAGCAGATGTCCTACCTCGTGATTCCGATCGCTCGCAACCTGATCGCGGCGCAGACTCTGCTCGACGATGAAAAAATGCTCGCTCCGACGGGGAATCCGAACGACGATGCGAGGCTGGCGAAAATCAAGTCGCAACTGTTGGAGACCGTGGCCTACCAGAGCGCTTCGCTCGACATCATCAACGGTTTCGTGCAAACGCTGCAAATGGGCGAGCTGCAGCATGCCGGCGAGGAGTACCTGGGAGCGATTCAAACCGGCGATCTGACGTCCAAGCCGGTGAAGGAGCAGCCCAACGAGTGGCAAGATCCCAACGCTCCTGGGCTGCCCCCGAATCCGTACTCACTCGACCCAAGCCAGATTCCGGGCCTGACCGTCGGCTACAACCCGCTGGGAAAAATCGTCGAGGGGCTAGATTGGCTGCGCGACGAGACCGGAAAACGCGAGGACACCGCCGCTAAGACCATCAACGAGGCGCTGAGCGGGTGCGGAAAATAATGCCACATCTTCGAGGAGTTGATTAAGTGCTGCTAAGATTAAGCACCCTCGCCGCCGTCGTCGTTGCGCTCAGCGCGCTTCCAATCGTCGCCGGAGCCTATACGACGATTGGCGAGCTCGTCTATAACTTTACCTACAGTGCCAATCAAAACATCACGTCGCGCGATTCGTCCGACAACGCCGAGGCGTACGGCAGCGCGAGCACAAAGGGCGGCGTCGGTACGCAAATAACGGGCGGTAGCAATGGGATGAGCCACTACGGCGGAACGCTGACCGACAAGGGGACGATCACGGTTGACATCCTGAAGAAGCAGCCCGACGGCGCAATGGTCGTCATGATCGGCGAGCAGGGCCAGAACGTGAGACGTGCACCGCCGGCCGAATGCGTCGTGTACGGCAATACCCACGTCATCTGCGATCCCAACAAAACCGTCTACACCGAGGAGTATACGCTGCTGCGTTTCCTCGGCGCAAACTTCGTCGATCCTAGCCAGTTGGACTCGAGCAAGCACTGGCAGGTCGTGCAGAACAACGGCGATGGCTCGGACATCAACGCCGACTACTCGATCAACAGCAACAATAACGGCGTGATGCAAATCGGCGAGAAGCGCAAGGTTCGATTAGAAGGCGCCGGTCATCTGACCACCAATATCGAAACGAGCATCGGTTACGACTACTCGCGCTTAGTTCCGACCTCGGTTGACGAATACGCCACCCAGCGGACGGACGCCGGGATCAAAGGGAACTCGACGACGACCTACCAGACGACGCTCAATCTGGTTACCGACACGATGGCGAAGACGTGATTCATCGCGCGCTAAGGATCGCGGCCGTCCTCGCCGCGCTGAGCGCCGTTCCGATTGCCGTTCGAGCCGTCGCGCAGAAGGGCGAACTGGTCTACAATTTCACCTATAGCGCTAACCAGAGCATTACGTCCCGCGACGCATCGGACAATGCCGAACCCATTGATACTTTGACGGGCACCCTGCAAGGCGGCACAAATGGAATGAGCCACTATGGAGGGACGCTGACCGACAAGGGAACCATAACGGTCGATCTCGTCAAAGAGCAGCCCGATGGGGCGATGGTCGTGATGATCAGCGAGCAGGGTCAAAACGTAAGGCGAGCGCCGCCGGCCGAATGCGTCGTCTACGGCAACACCCACGTGATCTGCGATTCCAGCAAGACCGTCTACACCGAGGAATACACGCTCTTGCGTTTCCTGGGCGGGAACTTCATCGATCCCAGCCAGCTCGACGCGGCCAAGCACTGGCAGATCGTGCAAAACAGCGGCAGGCACGGACGTCAGTGCCGACTACACCATCAACAGCAACAATAACGGTGTGATGAAGATCGGCGAGTCGCGCAAAGTTAAGGATCAGGGGGCCGGGCACCTAACCACTAACATCGAAACCAGCATCGGCTATGATTTCTCGCGCCTGGTTCCGACCTCGGTTGAAGAGTACGCCACCCAGCGGACTGATGCGGGGATCAAAGGCAACTCGACGACCACTTATCAGACGACGCTCAATCTCATTTCCGATACGGTAGCGAAGCCATGATTCACCGTACAATAGCGATAGCGGCGGTCGTAGTTGCGCTGAGCGCCGTTCCAATTGTCGGCCGAGCCGTCGCACAGAAGGGCGAGCTCGTGTATGACTTCACCTACAGTGCCAAACAGGACATTGTTGCGCGCGACGCGTGGGACAATGCGGAGGCCGTGACGACCTCGACTGATAATAAAGGCGGCGCGACCTCGATATCGGGCGGTACCAACGGAATAAGCCATTATGGCGGCACTCTGACCGACAAGGGAACCATAACGGTCGATCTCGTCAAGGAGCAGCCCGATGGGGCGATGGTCGTGATGATCAGCGAGCAGGGCCAAAATGTAAGACGGGCACCGCCGGCCGAGTGCGTCGTGTACGGCAACACCCACGTCATCTGCGATTCCAGCAAGACCGTCTACACCGAGGAGTATACGCTCTTACGTTTCCTCGGCGGAAACTTCATCGATCCCAGCCAGCTCGACGCGGCCAAGCACTGGCAGATCGTGCAGAACAACGGCGACGGAAGCGAAGTTCAGGCCGACTATTCGATCAACAGTAACAATAGCGGCGTAATGAAGATCGGCGAGTCGCGCAAAGTTAAGGATCAGGGGGCCGGGCACCTAACCACTAACATCGAAACCAGCATCGGCTATGACTTCTCGCGCCTGGTTCCGACCTCGGTTGAAGAGTACGCCACCCAGCGGACGGATGCGGGGATCAAAGGCAACTCGACGACCACGTACCAGACGACGCTCAATCTCATTAGCGACACGATAGCGAAGCCATAAGGTACAAGCGCCGATGATTCCGACCAGATCGAGACTCACTTCGGTCGCGGTCGCGTTTGCGCTGTGCGCTCTTCCGACCGCCGCCCGAGCCGTCACCGCGACCAGCGAGCTGGTCTATAATTTCACGTATAGTAGCAACCAAAGCATTACGGCGCGCGATTCGGTGAACAACGTCGAGCCGATTCTGGTAGGGTCGGGCGGAACCACTGGCATGAGCCACTATGGGGGCACGCTGACGGAGAAGGGCACGCTCACCGTCGATTTCGTAAAGAGGCAGCCCGACGGCGCGGTGGTCGTCACGATTAGCGAGCAAGGCCAAAACATCAGGCGGGCGCCGCCTGCCGAATGCGTCGTCTACGGCAACACCCACGTTCTCTGCGATCCCAACAAGACCGTTTACACCGAAGAGTACACGCTGCTGCGCTTCATGGGCGCAAACTTCGTAGATCCCAGCCAGCTCGATTCGAGCAAGCATTGGCAGATCGTGCAGAACGGCGGAGATGGCGAGGACGTTAGTGCGGACTACACGATTAACGGCAGCAGTAGCGGCACGATGCAGATCGGCGAAGAGCGCAAAGTCAAGGATGAGGGCGCCGGCCACCTCACCACGAACATCGAGACGAAGATTCGGTACGACTCCGCGCGCCTGATCCCGATCTCCGTCGACGAGTACGCCACGCAGCACGCGGACTCTGGGATCAAAGGCAGCTCGACCACGACCTATCAGACGACGCTCGACCTGGCAAGCGGCACGGTAGCCAAGCCATAGCGCAGTTCGGTTACCAGTGCGAGGATTGCGAAGTCGCGATCTTCCCGGTCAGTACGCGAGCCGAGCTCGCGTGGCTCAGGGATCGGCTACACGTCGTGCGTGAGGTCGCGCGCCACTCGAGCAACGGCCTCGATTCTTGGATGATGGAAGGCCTGACTTTTCTGGACGAACATCAAGGCCACAGCCTCGTGCTCGTCTCCCGCCGCTAAATAAAGCTCAGATTTAGATGCAGCTCTAGGAGCCGATGGCCGAGGTTTACTGCGGTAAACGAGGCCTGAGGCGACAACGAGATGCGCTAAATCTGGGCTTTATTACTCTGGGATTCGGAGGTGCTCGCCGGGCTGGATCGTCCCCCCTCGAAGGCGGTTTGCATCGCTGATGCGGTCGACGACCTCCTGCATATCGGCGCTCGCTCTTGAATGGGCTGCGGCGATCGACCAGAGCGTGTCTCCGGGGCGAACCGTCACCGTGACGTACCGCGGGGTCGTTGCGGCATAAAGACGCACGTTCGAGAGCGTTGGCAACGCGACCATCAGCCCCAGACCGGCCAGGGCGATCGCGGGCATCAGCGTGAATCTTTTCCTTCTCGTCAGCATGTTCACTCCCATATCTAGTGCCAAACGCCTGTTCGTCCCCAATATTTTACCATGGCGGCGCCGATGGTTGTCAAGACTTGTCGAACGTATGTTTGCCATCACTCTCAATTTATGATAGCGTTATACCCGCCATGCGTGCCATATGGTTGGCATTCTGGTCTGGAGGGTTATGCGCAAAGGAAGTATGGAGAAGCCGGCCACGGAGCGGCAGCGGCGCATCCTTGAGGTCATTGTGGCCTTTACCGCCGAGCACGGCTATCCGCCCTCGGTGCGGGAGATCGGCGAGCGGGTTGGCCTCTCCTCGTCCTCGACGATTCACGCTCATTTAAAGGCGCTCGAGCGGCGAGGCCTGCTCTCGCGCGACCCCACCAAGCCGCGCGCGCTTCGCCCGGCAAATATGCCGTCGTTACCGGAATCGCTCGTCTTCCCGGTCCTTGGGCGCGTCGCGGCCGGCGTGCCGATCACCGCGCAGGAGGATATCGAGGGCGAATTCGTCCTGCCGGCCGCCTTCGTGCCGCGCGGCTCGAATGGCTTCATGCTGAGGGTGCAAGGCGACTCGATGGTTGACGCAGCGATCCTCGACGGCGATCTCATCCTGGTGCGTCCGCAGCGAACGGCCGAAAATGGCGAGATCATCGTGGCGATGCTCGACGGCGAAGCGACCGTCAAGCGGTTCTATCGCGAAGCCGAACGAATCCGGCTGCAGCCGGAGAATCGAGCGATGACGCCAATCTACGCGAGCGATGTCGAGATCGTCGGTCGCGTCGAAGCCGTCGTCCGCCGCCTCTAAGGTTCGTCAAGCTTTCCTCGCGTTCGAAGGCCGGGCGGTGCCGGTCATGCGCCGCCTCGGCGAGCTGCCTTTCATCGTGGCAGTGCGCGAGGCGCTACCCTGGAGCTTCATAGGCCTTGCGGCGGCATTCGCGGTCATTCTTGCGCTCGAGCTCGCCGGCGGTACGTCACGCGGCCTTCCCTTGGGGCTCCGTCTCGCAGCGGCTCTGCTTCCGGCATTCGGCGTTATGGCGATGGCGCTGGCCGTCGTTCTGCCGATTCGACTCGCCAAAGCGGCGCACTACCGCGTCGGGCCGCTGCTGCTTGGAAGCGTCGGCGGCTTCGCGCTCGCTCTGCCGCGCCCGTTTGGCCCCGATCCGATTGCCTATCTCCGGCTCTTGGGTGCCGCGGGACTCTTTATCGCGATATTGGCCTGCGGCGTGACCGCCGCATGGACCCTCTTGGCGCGACGCCGGTTGCGCGGAGCCTGGGCCGAATATGCCGGCGCGACGCTGGGGATCTGCACGTTTGCCGCATTGTTGGCGCTGCACATCTCGCTGCCCGCAGCGATCGCCGCCGCGATGCATCCGATCGCGCGATTGGGCGATACCTATCTCGCGCTGATTGCGATCGTAGCAATCGAGACGATCCTTTGGACCGCGGGGATCCACGGACCCGCGATGCTTGCGGCAATCGTGACGCCGGTTTACCTCACGATGCAGATGCAGAACACGCACGCCTTCATCGCCCACGCGCCGTTGCCGTATGTGGTCGTCGTCTCGACCTTCCTCTTCGTATTTCCCGGCGGTGCCGGCGCTACGCTGCCGCTCGCCGCGCTGCTCGCGATCTCGCGCGTCCCGCGCCTGCGCCGCATCGGACGCGCGACGTTTCTGCCCTCGCTCTTCAATTTGAACGAACCGTTGCTCTTTGCTGCACCCGTGGTCTTCAATCCGCACCTGATGCTACCGTTTGTGGGCGCGCCGCTCGTGCTCGCGACGGTCACCTACGCGGCCGTCGCAACCGGTCTCGTCGCACGCGCGGCCTTCTACATACCGTCGTCGGTACCGACGCTCATCTCAACCTACGCCGCAACCCAGGATTTGCGGGCGATTGCACTGGCTGCGTTCAACATCGCTTTAGCGACGTTGATTTGGTATCCGTTCGTACGCGCCTACGAGCGCCATTTATCCAGGGAATGATCGCCGAGCTCTGCGAGCGGTTCGGCATCGAGGGGCCGCTTCGGGAAGCCGCGCTCGCTGCGTACGAGCGCGTCCGTACGTTCGACTACCCCGCGCAACGACGCGTGCACGTCAACGTGCTTCAGGCGTTCATCGACGAAGGAATCGTGGAGAGCGATCTCACCGGAACGACCGGATACGGTTACGACGATAGCGGCCGCGCGCGTTACGAGTCGCTCTTGGCCCGCGTCTTAGGTGCGGAGCGCGCGCTCGCGCGTCTTTCGATCGTGAGCGGAACGCATGCAATCGTAGCTGCGATTGCAGCCTGCACGCCGGTTGGAAAGACGTTGCTTTCGGTCTCGGGCCGGCCGTACGACACGCTTGCCAACGCGATCTGCGACGCGCCGCACGCGCTCGTGAGTCAAGGCATCGAGTATCGCGAGATCGCGTTAGAAGACGGCGGCGCCATCGACGTTGGCGCGCTTGAAAAAGCGCTGGCGGAGCGTCCCGACGCGACGATCTTCATTCAGCGGTCGCGCGGTTACGCGCCGCGTCGCTCGCTCCCGGTCGCGCAGTGCGAGCGAGCGATTACGGCCGTCAAACGCGTCGCTCCCAAGGCTGTCGTTCTGGTCGACAACTGCTACGGCGAGCTGGTCGAGGAGCGCGAGCCGACGCACGCCGGCGCGGATTTAGTGATGGGCTCGTTGATCAAGAATCTCGGCGGATCGTTCGCGTTAGCCGGCGCTTACGTCGCCGGAGGCGCGCGGCTCGTCGAACGCGTTGCCGCGCGCCTTTATGCGCCGGGCTTGGGCGGCGCGGTCGGGCCGACCCTCGATACCAACCGCGGGCTCTTCCAAGGGCTCTTCATCGCGCCGTCGATCGTCGAGCAGACGCTGCGCGGTCTCGATTTTTCCGCCGCACTTTTTGAGGCGCTCGGCTACGCAGTCGATCCAAAACCCGGCGAACGACGCACCGATATCGTCCAAGCGATTCGTCTCGGCTCACCCGAGCTGCTGCGACGCTTTGCCGCGGGGCTGCAGAGAGCGATGCCGGTCAACGCGCGTTTTCGGCCCGAGCCGGGAAAGGTGCCGGGGTATCGGGAGCCCGTCCTCATGTCATCGGGCGCGTTCGTGAGCGGCGCCACGATCGAGCTCTCTTGCGACGCGCCGGTGCGCCCGCCGTTCGAGGTCTACCTTCAAGGCGGCGTCTCGCTCGCGCACGCATATCTCGGTTCCCTCTTCGCAGCGCGCGAATGCGATGCCGCGAGTTAGACGCCAGGAGGCGGGCGCAGCGCCTAGAGAAGGGCTGGCGGCCATGTACCTGCTCGAAGTGCTGAGCGGCCCGCTCGACGGAAAGACCTGGCCCTTCGAACGGGAGATCACGATCGGCCGGGATGACGCCTTCGCAAAAGCCTGCTTGGCGCTCGATCGATACGTCTCGCGCAAGCACGCCAGGCTGCTGATCGAGTCCGGGGCTATTCGCCTCGTCGACCTGCGCAGCCGTAACGGGACGCGCCTCGAAGGCAAGCCGGTCGTCGGCGAAGTGGCTCTTCCGGTCGGCATGCCGTTCGTGGTGGGTCGCACCATTCTCCGGGTGACGCGCGCGTAAAAAATTAAATGGAAACTGCGGTTACCATCGAGCGAGCGCGCGCGTTCTTTGGCGCGCTGCCCCGGCCCGCTCGGCTTCGTGCCGACGATGGGGGCGCTCCACGAAGGACATCTCACGCTCGTCCGGCAGGCGCGCCTGCGATCGGCCGCCGTGGGCGCCTCGATTTTCGTTAATCCGTTGCAGTTCGGCCCCGGCGAAGACCTCGCAAGGTATCCGCGCGATGCCGAGCGGGACCGCGAGAAACTGGACGCGGCCGGCGTTGACGTACTCTTCTCGCCCGATCCGGATGCAATGTACCCGCCGGACTTCACCAGCTTCGTCGACGTCGGCCCACTCGGCGCGGTCTTGGAAGGAGCGGTTCGACCCGGTCACTTCCGCGGCGTCGCGACGGTGATGGCGAAGCTGCTCAACGTCGTGCGCCCCGATCTGCTCTTCCTCGGTCAAAAAGACGCACAGCAAGCGGTCGTTCTCGGCAAGATGATCCGCGATCTCGATTTTTCGGTCGACGTCGAGATCGTGCCGACCGTGCGCGAGGGCGACGGCTTGGCCATGTCGAGCCGAAACCGTTATCTCGACCCGGCGCAGCGCGCGCAAGCGCCGAGCCTTCACGCGGCGCTCCTCGCGATGCGCGAGGCGCTCGAGCGTGGCAGCGATAAGAGCGAAGCCATCGCAGCCGGCACGTCCGCTCTGAGCGGCAGCGCGAAGCTGGACTATCTCGAACTTGTCGACGGGAAGACCTTCGCTCCACTCGAGCGATTGCGCCCGCCGGCCTTCATCGTCGGTGCGGCTCGTTTCGGGACGACGCGGTTGATCGATAATTTGTGGATGGCGCAGTGACCACTTCGCCCTTCGACTCTGCTCAGGGTGACACGCTCAGGGGCGCGCGGATTTTTCTGGGCGTGAGCGGCGGTATCGCGGCCTACAAAGCCGCGGCGCTTACGAGCACGCTGGTGCAGCGCGGCGCAAGCGTCGACGTCGTCATGACCAACGAAGCCGAGCGTTTCATCACGCCGTTGACCTTTGCATCGCTGACGGCGCGTCCGGTCTACACTTCGCTCTGGGATGCTCCGGAGCGCATTCCCCACATCCGTCTAGTGCGCGAGGCCGACGTTGTTCTCGTCGTGCCGGCAACCGCGAATCTGATCGCGAAGCTCGCGCACGGCGTCGCCGACGATTTGCTCACGACCGCGCTGCTCGCGGCACGCATTCCGCGGATTCTCGCTCCGGCGATGAACGAAGCGATGTATGAGGATCCCGCGACGCAAGCCAATCTCAAGACGTTGCGTCAGCGCGGCTACGAGGTCGTCGATCCCGATCGCGGCTTTCTCGCCGAGCGCGAGAGCGGCATCGGACGATTAGCCGAGCAGGAGCGCATTATCGAGACCCTCGAGCGCGCTCTTGCGCGTCGCCGCTCGTTGCGTGGAAAACGCGTTGCGATAACCGGGGGACCGACGCGCGAGGCTTTCGATCCGGTGCGCTTCGTGAGCAACGCGTCGACCGGCGCCACCGCGATCGCGCTGGCGCGCGAAGCGGCGCTGCGCGGTGGCGAGGTGACGCTGCTGCTCGGGCCGACCTTGCTCGAGCCGCCTGCCGGCATTGACGTGGTACGCGTCACGACGGCCGCGCAGCTCTATAATGCTGCGCTGGAGCGCGCCGTCGGTGCCGATCTGGTGATCGCGACGGCCGCCGTCGCCGACTGGCGCCCCGTGGAGCAAGTCGCCTCAAAAGTCCATAAAACCGGCGAAGTACTGACCGCGAACCTGGTGCCGAATCCCGACGTGCTGGCGGCGTTGGGTGAACGGAAAGGTTCGAGTTTTCTGGTCGGATTTGCGGCCGAAACCGAAGATCATGAAACTCGGGCGCGTGAGAAGCTTCGGCGCAAACACCTCGATGCGATCGCGGTTAACGACGTTCGCGAAGAGCGCGGTTTCGGCACCGGTGAGAACGCACTCGTATTGCTATGGGGCGAGCAAGGACGCCGCGATCTCGGTACGGCCGAGAAGAACGCGCTCGCGGGGCGCTTGCTCGACGCGGTCGAGGAGTTGATGCGCTGAGATGCTGCTAACCATTGACGTCGGCAACACCGAGACGAAACTCGGCTGCTTTGTGGACCGCGTGCTTCAGCAAACGTGGCGCGTAACTACGGAGCTGCGCCGCACGCCCGACGAATACGGCGTCTTCTTCGCGCAGCTCTTCGCAACGAGCGATCTGCTGCGCAGCGCGGTCGATGCGGTAGCGATTGCAAGCGTCGTTCCGCAGCTCGATCCGGTGCTCGAAGCGGCCTGCAAGCGGTTCTTCGATGTATCGCCGCGGTTCTTGAAACCGCAAGCGCAGAATCTCATGCGGGTCGCTACCGAGAATCCGTCCGAAGTCGGCGCAGATCTCGTAGCGGCCGCAGTCGGCGGACGCGAGCGCTTCGGCGCGCCGCTCATCATCGTGAGCTTCGGTACGGCGACGGTATTCATCGCGATCTCGCCCGAAGGCGAGTACCTCGGGGTCGCGATCGCCCCGGGCATCGCCGTTTCGATCGACGCGCTGATCGGACGGACCGCAAAGCTGCCGCAGATCGCGCTCGAGACGCCTCGGCGCGCGATCGGCGTAAATACCAACGAAGCGCTGCAGAGCGGCATCGTCTACGGTTACGTCGGACAGACCGAAGCGATCGTCGCCCGGATGCGCGCCGAGATAGGCGTTGACGCAAAGGTCATCGCAACCGGCGGCCTGGCCGAGGTCGTTGCCAAGCAGACGCCGGTCTTCGACGCCGTCGACCCTCATCTCAGCCTGGTGGGATTGGAGCTCTTCCACCGTAAATGCTAACCGTATGCGCCCTGCGCCGTTAAAGCTTGGACCGATCGAGGTCTGGCCGCCGCTGATTCTCGCGCCGATGTCGGGCGTGACGAATCGCACCATGCGCGCACTCTATCGCCCCTTCGGTCTCGGCCTGACCGTCACCGAATTCGTCTCGTCGAATGCGCTCAAGTACGGCAGCCGGCGTACGATGGAGATGATCGACCAGCACGGCCTGGAGAAGCCGGTCTCGACGCAGCTTTGGGGCGACGATCCACAGACGATGGCGCTGGCGGCGAAAGTCGTGCGCGAGTGTGGCGCCGACATCGTAGACATCAACTTCGGTTGCCCTGCGCCGAAGGTCACAAAGACCAACGGCGGGTCGGCATGTCTGCGCGATCCGGATCGCTGCGAAGCGATCATGCGCGCCGTCGTCGACGCGGTCGATTGCCCCGTCACGATGAAGATGCGCTTGGGATGGAGCGACGATGCACTCGTTTACGTCGAGGTGGCACGGCGCGCGCAAGCGGCCGGCGTGCAGGCGGTGACGTTGCACGCGCGCACCGCGAAACAGTTCTATAAGGGCAACGCCGAATGGGACCACATCGCACGGCTCAAACGCGGCGTCGACATTCCGGTCATCGGTAACGGCGACCTCGACGATCCGCATCTGGCGATGCGCCGGATGCGCGAGACCGGTGTTGACGCGATCATGCTCGGCCGCGCGACGCTCGGCAATCCTTGGTTAATCTCCCAGATTCGCGATCTCATGGAGGGGCGCGACGCGAGTCCGCTCCCTCCGCCCGCGGACCGCTTGCGATTTGCGATCGTGCACTACCGCGCGATGGTCGACGAGCTGGGCGAAGCGCGAGCGGTGCCGCAGATGCGCAAGCACATCGCGCTCTATCTGAAGGGGATTTCCGGCGCGGCGGTGCTCCGCGAGCGCATCATGCGCATCGAAAGCGCCGCCGAGGCGATCGAGACGATCGAAGTAACGATTGCTCGCCTCGAGAGCTCACCGTTGGTCGCGGCATGAAAACAAGGCGTCGCGCGTGATCGAGGAACGCGCGGATCTCTACGGCGCGGCGACGCCGCAAGCACTCGCACAGGAGACGTACGAGAACTACAAGCAGTTCGTCAATCCGCCGCTCGCGCGGGTGATGAAGCTCTCGGGCTCGCCGGTCGAAGTGCGCGCGCAGGGATGCACGGTCTGGGACCACACGGGCAAGGCCTATCTCGATTTTGCCGGCGGCTACGGCGTCTTTACCTTGGGCTATTCACACCCGCGGGTCGTCGAGGCGGTCCGCGCGCAGCTCGAGCTCATCGCGCTCTCTGGAAAGACGATGTTCAACGTGATGCTCGGGCGCGCCGCGCGTCGGCTAGCCGAGCTTGCGCCGGGCGATCTGCAAATCTCCTTTTGGTGCAATAGCGGAACGGAGGCAATAGAGGGTGCGATCAAGCTCGCGCGTGCCGCGACCGGACGCGCCAAGATCGTTGGAACGAGCAATGCCTTTCACGGCAAGACGCTCGGCGCGCTCTCGGTGAGCGGGCGCGAGAGCTTCCAATCGCCGTTTCGTCCATTGCTGGCCGATTCGCTGAACGTGCCGTACGGGCAAACCGGCAGCCTAGAAGAAGCCGTGCGCGACGCGGCCGCCTTCGTCGTCGAGCCGGTACAGGGTGAAGGCGGCGTGCACGTCCCGCCCGATGGCTATCTGCAAGTCGTGCGCGCAATCTGCGATCGAAGCGGAGCGCTCCTAGTTGCCGACGAGGTTCAGACCGGACTCGGTCGCTGCGGATATCGTTTCGCGTGCGATCGCGATGGTGTCGTTCCGGACGTCATGACGCTGGCCAAGGGACTCTCCGGCGGGGTCGTGCCGGTCGGCGCGTTCATTGCGCGCCCGAGTATCTGGAATCGCGCATTCGGCCAGGCGCCGCTCTTGCACACGTCGACGTTCGGCGGCGGCGAGCTGGCCTGTGCCGCCGCGCTAGCGGCGATGGAGGTGCTCGAAGACGAGGGATTAACGCAGCGCGCGCGGATACGCGGCGAGCAACTTCTCGATGGCGCGCGCGCAATCGCCGGCGAGTATCCGGCGGTGGTGCGCGAAGCGCGCGGCCTGGGGCTATTGGTCGGAGTCGAGCTGACGAACGAGGGGTACGGCGGTTGGATTATCCCCGAGATGCTCAAGCATGGCGTCACCGCCGCGTGGACCCTCAACGCGCAGCGCGTGATCCGGCTCGAACCGCCGCTGATCGTGACCGAGGCCGAGATCGACCGCGCGTTGACCGCATTGCGCGCCGGCGTGGCCGCCGCGTACGAAAAGCTAGGCGCGCTCTAAGCGTTCGCGATGCCGTATGTCGAGAGTAGAATCGCGATACATGCCCCCGCGCGCCGCGTCTACGAACTGGCCAAAAATCAGGACCGGTTTCCCGAGTTCATGCCCGACGTAGAGACGGTGACGATTCTCGAGCGCAATCCCGACGGCGTCGTCTCGCGCTGGAAGACGCTCGTCGAGGAGGCGCCGATCGAATGGACGGAAGAAGATCGCTTCGACGATGCCACACTACGGATCGATTACAAGCTGCTCGAAGGCGATCTCGACAAGTTCGAAGGTGCCTGGACCTTCGAATACCGCGACGGGGCGACCCACGTCGTATTAGGCGTGGATTACGATTTCGGGGTGCCCACGCTCGCCGAGCTGATCGGACCGACGCTGGAAAGAAAAGTGCGCGAAAACAGCGAGATGATGCTCGCAGCGCTCAAACGCCAAGCCGAAGCGGCTGCGACGTGAACAAGTTCTGTTTCGTGATACATCCGCTCTCGTTCGACGACATCGCTCGCTACGAGCCGGGAGCGAAGGGCAAAGGCGAGCCGATCCTTCGCAAGATAATGGAGTGGATGCCTTCGTACGCGGCCGTGCACGTGACCGGCGTCCGCACGCCCGATGGGCGCGAAACCGAAGGGTGGTTCGTCGCCGCGCCGCTCTTGCCGCAACAGCTCGTCGAATTTCCGCGCGAGGAGGTCTATCGCCGCGTCGTCCGGGCTATCGAGATCGGCGCCGAGCTCGGCGCGCAGGTCGCCGGTTTGGGCGCGTTTACGGCCGTCGTCGGCGATGCGGGCATCACCATCAACGAACGTTCGCCGATTCCAGTTACGACCGGCAACTCGCTAACGATTGCCGCCGGCGTCGCGAGCCTTTTCCGGGGCGCCAAAGAGATGGGTATCGATCCTTCCGTATCGACCGCTGTCGTAATCGGCGCGACCGGCTCGATCGGGAGCGCCTGCGCGCGGCTGATCGCACCGAGAGTGAAACGTCTGGTGCTCGTCGCCCGCAACGAAACCCGTTTGCGGAAGTTTCACGAAGAGAATTCGAGCGAGCTGGGATGCGCGAGCGAATACACGACCGACATCTCCGCGGCCGTCCGGCGCGCGCAGCTCGTTCTCACCGCGACGACCTCGACGCAGGACGTCATAGAGCCCGGAGATCTTCAGCCCGGCGCGGTCGTCTGCGAGCTGTCGCTGCCGCACGACGTGAGCCGGCGCGTCGCGCAAGAACGGCCCGACATCTTAGTGAGCGAAGGCGGAAATATGGTCGTCCCCGGAGAGCCGCGTTTCGAACGAGTGCGCGAGCAGGGCACCGAGTTCGACTTGAACCTGCCGCCATGCACGGCGCTTGCGTGCATGAGCGAGACGATGATTCTCGCGCTCGAGAATCGGCTCGAGCCGTATACGCTCGGGCGCGGCATCGAGCTCAAGAAGATCATCGAGATTGACGCGATGGCGGAGCGTTGCGGCTTCACGTTAGCAGACATGCGCGCTTTCGACGCCGCGATTACCCCCGAGAGGATCGCCGCCACCAAACTTGCGGCGGCTGCCCTGCGGTGAAGCGCGTCGTATCGGTCTCGCTCGGTTCGAGCAGTCGCGATCATCAGGCGCACGTGACGTTCATGGGCGAAGAGTTCGACGTCTCGCGCGTCGGAACGGACGGCAAGCTCGACGCCGCAATAGCGAAAGTGCGCGAGCTCGACGGTCACGTGGACGCGATTGGGCTTGGCGGAATCGACGTCTATCTCTACGCCGGCCGCCACCGTTACGCACTACGCGACGGGCTGCGACTGCTCGAGGCGGCCAAAACGACGCCCGTCGTGGATGGAAGCGGATTGAAGAACACGCTAGAGCGCGAAGCGGTTCGCTTCATGCAAGACGAGCTCGCGGTCGACTTGCGCGGACGGCGCGTGCTGATGGTCAGCGCCCTGGATCGCTTCGGCATGGCGCAAGCGCTCGTGGACGCCGGCGCCGACGTGCTTTTCGGAGATTTCATCTTTGCACTCGACAAGGACATGCCGGTCCGCGATCTTCACGAGTTCGAACGCATGGCGGAGAAGTATCTTCCCGACGCCTGCAAGCTGCCGTTCCAGTTCTTCTATCCAACCGGAAAGAAGCAAGAGAAGCCGCCCGAGCCTAAGTATCCGCAGTACTACGAGCAGGCCGCGATTATTGCAGGCGACTTCCATTTCATGCGCCAGTTCATGCCCGCGCGGCTCGACGGTAAGACCATCCTCACCAACACCGTCACCCAGGCAAACGTCGACGAGCTCGCCGAACGGGGCGTCGAGACCCTGATCACGACAACGCCCGATCTCGGCGGGCGCTCCTTTGGAACGAACGTGCTCGAGGCCGCCCTCCTTGCACTTCTCGGGAAGGCGTGGAGCGACGTCGTTCCCGCCGACTACGAGCGTCTCTTAAAGGAACTACAATTAAAGCCACGCGTCGTGCGCCTCCGTGAATCGCGGTCCTGAGCCCGTCATCCGCGTGCGTGACGAGCCGAAGGCCTGGGTATAAAGCTCCGGCTGCAGCGGCAGAGGAGGCCCGGCCGGGGCCTCAGAACAAACCGCGCCAGCGTTGAAGGACGCCATCCAATCTCTGGGGTTGCTCGGTATGGTTTTGCCCCGTAAGGATCAGTAGTTGAACGACAAAGAGATCGTACTCACCGCCGAGGGCCTGGCGAAGCTGGAGCAGGAGCTCGACGAGCTCAAGAGCGTCCATCGGCGCGAGGTCAACGACCGCATTCGCCAAGCCAAAGAGTACGGCGACTTGAGCGAAAACGCGGAGTACGAAGATGCCAAGCAGGAGCAGGCCTTCATCGAAGGCCGCATCCTCAAGCTGGAGGCGATGATTCGCAACGCGCGCATCATCGACGAATCCGAGTACGCGGCCGACGAAGTCCACCTCGGCGCGGTCGTCAAAGTCAAAGATCTCAAGAACAACGACAGCTACGAGTTCTCAATCGTAGGATCGGCCGAGGCCGACCCGCCGAATCGCCGGATCTCGAACGAATCGCCGCTCGGAAGCGCGCTGATGGGTCACAAGAAAGGCACGACCGTCGACGTTGCCACGCCGCGCGGAGTCGTCAAGTACAAGATCGAATCGATCAAGAGCAACTCACCCAAGAAGGCTGCCAAGAAGGCTTCGTAACTATTGGACGAACTCGGCAAGACCGAAGCGGCACTCGTAGCGGCCAGACGTGAGAATCTGGCCGCTTTGCGTTCGCGGGGGAGCGATCCGTTCGGCGCGCGCCGTTTCGACGTGGACGCGACGACCGCCGAGCTGAGCGAACGCTACGGTTTTCTCGTGCCCGGGCAAGACGCCGCCGCCGAAGCGTGGAGCCTCGCCGGCCGCGTGCTTTCCAAACGCACGATGGGCAAGTCGAGCTTCGCCGACCTTGCCGACCGCAACGGAAAGCTGCAGATCTACGTGCGCAAGGAAGAAGTCGGCGAATCGGCCTTTTGCGACTGGGCCGATCTCGATCGCGGCGATCTGATCGGCATACGCGGTTACATGTTCCGCTCGAAGATGGGCGAGCTGACGCTTCACGTAACCTCGTTCTCCGTGCTCGGTAAGGCGCTGATGCCGCTGCCTGACAAGTGGCACGGACTGCAAGACGTCGAGAAGCGCTATCGCCAGCGCTACGTGGACCTGATCGTCAATCCGGACGTTCGCGATACGATGATCATGCGCAGCCGCCTGATATCGGAGATGCGCCGGTTCATCGACGGCCACGGTTTCTACGAAGTCGAGACGCCGACGCTGCTGCACGTTGCCGGGGGCGCTGCGGCGCGTCCGTTCGTCACCCACTGTAATGCTCTCGACGAGATGATGCAGCTGCGGATCGCAACCGAGCTGAACCTGAAGCGCCTGATCGTCGCAGGGCTCGAGCGTGTCTACGAGATCGGCCGTATCTTTCGTAACGAGGGCATCGATACGACCCACAACCCGGAGTTCACGATGCTCGAACTGTACGCGGCCTACTGGGACGTCTCCGATATGATGGAGTTCAACGAGGCGCTCGATCGCACATCTAGTTTCGGTCGCAACCGACGGCGACACCGAGCTTCACCATGGCGACGACACGATCTCGTTCGCGCCTCCGTTCGCGCGCATCGAGTATCTCGAGGCGATCGCACGTTATAGCGACGGGAAGTACACGCGCGAGCGGCTGCTCGACGCGCAAGGCGCGCAGAAGATTCTACGAGAACTCGGCATACCAGCCTCGCCGAGTCACGGACACGCGCTCGACAAGATCTTCGAGCGCGTGCTCGAGCCGCACTTGATCGCGCCTACCTTCGTCACGGGTTATCCGGTTCTGATCTCGCCGCTGGCCAAGCGGCGGGCGGGCGATCCGGATCTGGCCGATCGCTACGAGCTTTTCTGCGCGCGCATGGAAATTTCAAACGCTTTCACGGAGCTCAACGATCCCGACGATCAGCGCGCGCGCTTCGAAGCGCAAGTCGCCGAACGAGCCGGCGGCAACGAGGAGATTCCGGAGCCCGATTGGGACTTCGTGCGCGCGCTCGAATACGGCATGCCTCCAACTGCTGGAATCGGCGTCGGCGTCGACCGCCTCATCATGCTGCTGACCGGGCAGCGATCGATCCGCGACGTGATCCTCTTCCCGCTGCAGCGTCAACACGGATAACGGCCGTTCGGTGACACGCGCGGTCGCGTTGCTGACGCTCGTGTTCGCAGTTGTCGCTGGACCGGTGGCGGTTGGATCGAGTCAGCACTACTACTATCTCAAAACTGGCGCGGTCGATCTGACCGTGCTCTTACCGCCTCCGCCCGACGTCGCGTCGGCGCAAGCACACTCCGACGAGGCACAAGTTGCGGCGGCGATCGCCGGCCGCGGCAGCAGGCAGTTACTTTTAGCCGAAGATGAATCGGCGCGGACCGTCTTTTTCTATACGCCGTCGGTCGGCGCCGGATTCACTCCGGCGCGGTTTCCGATTACCACGGCCTTTTTTTCGCGCATCGGCTCCGACGTTAAAGAGCTCGTCAACGAGGCGAAGACGTACTGGGAACGGCCGCGGCCCGACGGCGCGCGCAAAGCGCGAGGCTCGTATCCGAGCGGACACGCTGCCTTTGCCGCCGCCAGCGCGATCGTGCTCGCGCAGCTGCTTCCGGCTAAGCGCAATGCGATCTTCACCCAAGCCCGAACGTTCGCGGAGAATCGAATCCTCTTAGGATTGCACTATCCGAGCGACATCGCGTCGGGCTGGACTGCGGGGACGCTCGCGGTCTACGTCATGATGCACGATAGCGCGTTCCAACGCGACTTTGCCGCCGCGAAGGCCGAGTTGCGCCGAGCGAGCCTCTGACGAATCTTCGCTTGACCGTCGAGTACGACGGCACCGATTTTTGCGGATTCCAGTGGCAGCCGGAGTCGCGCTCGGTTGCCGGTGTGCTGGCGGGCACGCTCGGGCAGCTTTTTGGCGAACCCGTCAAAGTAATCGGCGCTGGGCGCACCGACAGCGGCGTTCATGCCAGCGGACAAGTTGTCTCGTTCAAAACCGAGGCGAGCTTTCCGTTCGAGCGGCTTCTGGTCGCATTGCGCGGATCGCTGCCGCCGGATTGCTCGGCTCGGGACGCGGCACTCGTCGACGAGGACTTCTCGGCTCGCTTCTCGGCCCGCCAGCGCACCTACGTCTATGCCATTCTCAACCGCCCGCAACCCAGCGCTCTGCTCACGCGCTATGCCTATCACCATCCGCAGGCGCTCGATCTAAGGGCGATGCGGGCCGCCGCCGCCGCGCTTGTGGGCGAACACGACTTCCGGTCGTTCTGCGCCGCGCCGCCCGAGCGCACCGTTCGAAGCCTTCGCCGGCTGGAGATCGAGCCGCTTGGGGAACTGATCCGGATCGAGGTAGCGGCCGACGGCTTCCTCCGCCACATGGTACGGACGATCGTAGGGACCTTGACTGAGGTTGGGACGGGGCGGCGAGACCCTGGCGAGATTGGCAGGATTCTGGCCGCATGCGACCGAGCGGCAGCCGGCGGCCTGGCGCCGGCCGAAGGCCTCTACTTGGCCGGCGTCCGGTACGCGGGCGGGTACGACTCGTTCGCCGAGCCCCCGCTCCTGCGTCGCTAGGCGCCCACCGCTGCTGCCGCTGCTTGACTGAGCGCGGGCTTTCCCGTAGGATACGTTGGTTGTGCGCACCTATCAGCAAAAGACGGCTGAGACGGAGCACCGCTGGTACGTTGTCGACGCGTCGGGAGAACGCCTCGGCACGCTTGCGGTGCGTATCGCCCGCGCGCTCTCGGGCAAGTATAAGCCGACCTGGACGCCGCACATTGACGACGGCGATCACGTCATCGTGATCAACGCCGAGAAGATCGAGCTCGGCGGAAATAAATGGACGCAGAAGCTTTACTACCGCCACAGCAACTACCCCGGCGGCTTGAAGGTAGAGACCGCGCGCGACATCGCCGAGAAACATCCCGGGCGACTGATCGAGAAGGCCGTCCGCGGGATGCTCCCGACCAATCGCATGCGCGACGAGCAGCTTCGCCGGTTGAGCGTCTATGCAGGCGCCACGCACCCGCACGAGGCGCAGAAGCCCGCGCCGCTCTCGACCGTATCGTAGGAGCTCCTTTGGAAGAAACGCTCGACGTCATTCAATCGACCGGCCGCAGAAAACGCGCGGTCGCGAGGGTGAAGCTCTCGCTCGGTCAGGGCGTCATCACGGTCAACGGAAAACCAGTCGACGAATACTTCCCCCGTCCGCAGCTGCTGCAGATCGTGCGTCAGCCGCTCGAGGCGACGCAGAGTACTGCGCGCTTCGACGTGCAGGTCAAGGCCGAGGGTGGAGGCGTGACCGGCCAGGCCGGCGCGATTCGCCATGGCATCGCGCGCGCGTTGTTGGCGATCGACGAATCGTTTAAGGGGACGTTACGCAAGAACGGCTTCCTGACGCGCGACCCGCGCGAAAAGGAATCGAAGAAGTACGGCCGCAAGCGCGCCCGCAAGCGATTCCAGTACAGCAAACGCTAGGGACTTTTCTCAAGATCGCCGCGATCGTGCTGGGCGCGATCGCTTTGCTGGTGCAACCGCAGGCGACCTGGATCGAGCGCGCCTACGCCAACGGCGCCTATCCGCAGTGGGAGCGCGTTGCATTCTCGATCACGCATTCGCTGCCATGGTCGCTTGGCGACCTCGCCGCGCTCGCAGGAATCGCTGCGATCGTTTGGCAGATTGTCGTCTTCGCGCGACTTCGCGCCCGCCGCTGGAAAGATGTAACGGCGCTGCTCCTGAACTGTGCCGCGATCGTCGGGCTCTACGCCTTGTGGTTCGAGCTAAGTTGGGGCTGGAACTACGCTCGTGCGCCGATCGAGACCAGGGTGCGCTTCGAACCATCCCGCGTGACGGCGGGCAGCGCCGCCGCGCTTCGCGAGCGCGCGATGGCCGAGATGAACGCGCTGGCAGCGCCGGCGCACGCCCGCGCCGAGCTCCCGCTCGACTTGGACGAGCTGCGCGCCGCCTGGCTTCCGGCCGTACGGCGCGCCGGCGACGATTGGACGCCTTCGGTCGGTCACGCGAAGCCGACGATTGCCGATCCCTTCATGCTAGCGACCGGAACGAGCGGTTTCATCAATCCGCTGACCCTCAACGTCGCGCTCGCATCGGACCTGCTCTGGTTCGAGCGGCCTTTCGACATTGCGCACGAATGGAGCCACGACGCTGCTTACGCTCGGGAAGACGAAGCAAACTATTTAGCGATCGTTGCCACTCTGCGCTCGCCCGATCCGGTGCTGCAATACTCGGGATGGTTCGAGCTTTTTCTCTACCTGCCGCAGAAACGCCACTACGCGCATCGCGAGTTCGTTCCACTGGTTTGGCAAGACTTTGCGGCGCTGCGCAAACGCGACGCGCGCCATATCAACGCGAAGCTCGCGCACTGGTCCTGGCGCACCTACAACGTCTATTTGAAGAGCAACCGCATCAGTTCGGGAATTGAAAACTACGACGAGGTGACGCGCCTGATGCTCGGCGCACCGCTCGACGCTCAAGGCCTGCCGCTAGCCCGATAAAAAAGGGGGTCCGACTATCGGATCCCCCTTTGGCTTGAGCTAGAAGTTAGCGTTTGGGCGGCTTGCCGTTGTTGCCGTTTGCAGGCGGTTTGCTTTGACCGCTGGGGTGCTGACCCTGCGGGTGGCTTTGTCCGTTCTGCATTCCGCCCTGATGCATGCCTTGACCCTGATGCGTTCCCTGGCCATGCATTGCTTGGCTCTGCATGTTCTGGTGCTGATTGGGACGCGTCGTATGGTTAGGCGGTTGCTGCTGGTTCGGCCGGGCGGGATTGTTCCGTGGGTTGCTGTGCTGCGCCTGGCTTGCCGGCCGAGTCGCCGAGCTCATTTTGTTATTCTGGCCGGGGCGGTTCGATGCCGATGCGTGCGCCGGGTTTGCGGGCTTGTTTTGATTCGTGGCATTCATCTTGTTGTTTGCCGCGGGTTGGTTTTGTGTGGTTGGCGCCTTGTTGTTCGCGGTGTTGTTGCCCCGAGTGGGAATCTTCGCCGCGGCCTGCTTATCGGCTGTCGTGATCGGAGCGAAGTTCTTCGGTTTGTTGCTGTCGTTGAACGCCCGCTCCGAGGACGTTACGGACGGCCTGCCCTTGTTGACCGAGGCGAGCTGGTTGCGATCTCGACCGGCGATAGTCGCCTGGTCTTTCTGCGCCGTCGTCGGCGCTTTGCCGGTCTTGCGCGAGTTGATTTGGGCTTGAGTCGGTCTGGCGTCGATTCCGCCCTTACCGCCGTTGAAGCTGACGTTTTTGCAGTTGTTGCAGACGTTCTTGTTGATGACGGTCTTGTTGTACGTGTTGTGAATGTTCGTGGTATTGACTCGGGTGACGGCCGTGTTGTAGGCGAAGTTGCCGCCGTTCCACGAGCCTCCGTAGAAGCCGGTGCCGGGGAACCCAAACCCATAGTTGATGCCGCCGTAGAAACCGACGGTAGCACCCCAGTAGCCGGTGTTCCAGCCATAGCCGCCGCCGCTATAGCCCCAGAAGCCGGGCGTCCAGTATAAACCGGCGGTCGGCGGCGCGACCCAGGTGCCGGGAACCCAGTAGTAGCCGGCCTGGCCCCATGCCCAGTAACCCGGGGTCCACATATAGTTTGGATACGGTGCTGGCGGTTGCGAAACGTACGGCAGCGGCGGCGGGGGTTGTCCGACCGTGAAGCCGACGCCGACGCTGAACTGCGCCGGCGCCGCCACCGGCAGCGCGGCGATTAGAATGGTTACGATGATTGCGGAAAGCGATCTGGTGATTTTCACTGTTACTCCTTTTCCATAGACCATTATATCCCAACAAACCCGGCTTGCGGGGGGCGCTCGCTAGCGGTTTCACAGGATTCTTACCCGGTAATCAGCGGCTGCTAACTCGATCCTCACCACACTCTCACGGTCACATCTCGTCTACGCTCGATAAGTCTGCGGGTCACAGGACCTTGGTAAAGTCGCCCCATGTTCGACGTCGGCGAGTCCTTGCGAGACGCTTTCTCCAGCGCGGAGAGCCGTTTGCGTGATGCGCAAGCCGCGGTTGCTCGCGCCAATTCTGGTGGCGAGGCTGGTCGCTCAGCCGATGCGGCGATGGCGCGCACCGCACAGGGGGCGATCTTTACGGAGGTACTGCTCGCTGCCGAACGAGCCCGCTTCGAGGAGATCAAGGCGGTGACAAAATGAAGATCGATTTACTCGATTCGGCCGCGGGTGGAATGGACGCTCAGCGCGCGGCGCTCGACGTCGCGGCTCGCAACGTTGCGGCCGCTGAAGCGGCCGGTCCGAACGGCGAGTATGCGCGAATGATTCCGGTCTTTCGAATCGTTGACTCGGACGATGGCGAGGCGCGCGTGGAGTTCGCCGGCACGCGCAGCGAGCTGGGAACCAACGTTGACATTCTCACCGAGATGATCGCCGTGATGAATGCCTCGCGCGCGTACGAGTCCGACGCGTCGCTTTTCGAAACCGGCAAGCGGCTCGCAGAGAAGACGATCGATCTGGAGCGGCTGTGAGGGTCGAACCGCTTCTACCCGACGCGCCGGCACTCCCGGACACCGGCGACGGCCTCGGATTTTCGCAGGCGCTCGACGCCCTGGGCGACGCTTTGAGCGGCGCCGCGAGCGCGGAAGACGATTTTGCGTACGGCAGAGGAACGCTGCACGACGCGATCTACGAGCGCGCCCGAGCCGACGTCGCACTGTCGGTCGCGACCGCGACCACCCAGCGCATCGCACAAGCCGTGCAATCAATTCTGAACATGCAAGTGTAGGTTCGCCACGGTGCAATCGGCGGCGCAACTGTTCGTCAGGTGGGGAGCCATGCCGAGAGCGATTCGGCTTGTCGTAACCACATCCGCACTGGGAGCGCTCGTAGTGGCCATCGCCGCGGCAATCGTCGCACATCCGGCGCGCACTCCGCTCTTTGCTGCGCCGCTCCATCCCGATCAAATCGGTGAGGTCGAAGAACGTTTGGCCGCCTGGCGCGTTCCATTTACACCAACGAGCGAGAACGTCGTGGTGGACGCCGTTCGCCGCAGCGATCTCTTGTTGAGGCTCTCACTCGCCGGCGTGCCGCATCCCCATCTCGCGAGTACGGGCGAGGCGCTGACGAATATCGGCGTGCTGACGCCGCAGGCCGTCATCGAGGCGCAGACTCGGGCCGGACTCTCGGGCGATATCGAAGCCGGATTACGCGGCATCGACGGCGTCGACGACGCTCGGGTCATCGTCGCGCCCGCGAAGGCGCCGGAGTTCGCCGATGAGTCGGCGCACGATGCCAGCGCTTCGGTACGGCTGCAGCTGCGCGCCGGGGCCCGGCTCTCGCGGGAAGCCGTTGCCGGCATCCGTGCATTCGTAGCGGCGAGCGTACCCGAGCTGGAACCGGCCCACGTGACGATTCTCGACGATCGCGGCGTCGCGCTCGGAGACGATGCAGCGGAAGGCGACGAAGCCGCCGACTTACAGCGCTCGCTGCAATCCGCGCTCGATTTAGCTTTCGGCACCGGAGCGGCGATCGTCCGCGTTCGCGCGGAATACGATGCCGCGCGAACCTCGGAGCGCGTCGTGCGCCGCGCCCCGGTCGGCGTAGCGCCGATCGTGCGCGCGCAGCACAACGAGAGCTACGATGGCGACGGCAAACGCTATCGAGGGCTGGAAGCGAGGGAAGATCGCGGCAGCGAGACGCACGAATCGCTCGCACTCGTTCCGCCCGGCGTGCTAAAGCGGCTTTCGACCGCCGTCTTTGTCGATCAAGATCGCTCGCTCGATCTTGCGAAGGTTCGCGAGCTCGCCGGTGCGACGCTCGGTTACGACACCCGCCGCGGCGACACGCTTGCGGTTGAGGCGCTCGACTTTCATCGCGAACTGGTAGCAAAGAAGGATGCATGGTGGCTGCTCTACGGCGCAATCGTGCCGCTTGCGCCGGCACTCGTTCTGGCGATTGGATTGGTGGCCTGCGTGCGCGTCGCTGCGCCGGCACTCGCATCGTTGGTGCAGACACTCGTCGAGCGCGCAATCGTTGAACGGACCTCGAAAGCGGCCTCGGGTTTCGCGCCGGCGCGGGTCCGCAGCATGCTCGAACGGGAGCCGCCCCATGCAGCCGCCGCAATCATCAGCGCGCTTCCTGCCGCAACGGCTACGGCAGTCTTGGAGCTCTATCCGCCTCACGAGCGCGAGGCGATCGTCGACCGCATGCAACGCCGCCATTCACCGTTAATCCCGGACGCCCACGAGCTGCTGCGTCGCCATGTCTGACGAGTTCGTGCCGCTCACGCTCTTCCTTCGACCCGCGGTCAGCGAGCCCGCGACCGAGCCGGTACCGCCGGCGGCGTCGCCGCCGCTAGAGATTGCGCTTCATCCGCCGGAACATCAAGAGGCGCTCCGCGCGGCGCGCCGCTTTCGCGCAGCGCTCGCCGATGCGCTCGACGCGGCTCTCCAAGAGCTGTTGCGGACGATCGCGAGTGAAGTGCTGGCGCGCGAGCTCCGATTGGGCGGCGCCGACGTTGCCGCGATCGTTTCTACCGCTCTCGATCGTTTCGCGCACGAGCGCGTCGTTTCGGTTCGCGCTCATTCGCAGGACTGTCCCGCGCTGGTTGCGTTACCGATCGAGCGCGTCGCCGACGATTCGCTGACGCCGGGCGACGTTCGAATCGAGTTGCAATGGGGCACGATCGATCTCACGCTCGACGCTCGGCTCGACGCCGCACTGGCCGCATGGGCGGCGTGACCGCGACGACGACACGCCCACTCGGAACATGCGCGTTCGGTCGCGCGATCGACGCGCACGGCTCACCGCTCGACCGGGGACCGCTGCTGCGCGGGCGCATCGCGCGGGTAGAGCTGCGTTCACCGCGCCCCGGCGATCGTGTGCCGCTTGAGACTCCGCTCTGGACCGGTATTCGCGTTGTCGACGGTTTGCTCACGATCGGCCGGGGCGCGCGGATCGGAGTCTTCGGCGCGCCCGGCGCCGGCAAGACGACGCTGATCGAGTCGACCGTCACGGGTTGTGTCGCCGACGCGGTCGTCGTCGCTCTCGTCGGAGAACGTGGGCGCGAAGCGCAGCGTTGGATAGAACGGCGCCACGACTGGATGACCGTCGTCTGCGCCACGAGCGATCGACCACCCCACGAACGCATTATGGCCGCGCACGTCGCGGCCGCACAAGCCGGAGCGCTGCGCGAGCGCGGCCTGCACGTGTTGCTCGTTATCGACAGCCTGGCCCGATTCTCGGGAGCATTGCGAGAGATTGCAATCGCGGCCGGCGAGAGTGCCGGGCGCGGTGGCTTTCCCCCGAGCGTCTTCGCTCAAATGGCGCGACTCGTGGAAGTCGCGGGCGCGACCGCGCATGGTTCCATAACGTTGATCGCGACCGTGATCAACGACGGGGATGACCGCGATCCGGTGAGCGAAGCGGCGCGATCCCTGCTCGACGGTCATGTTGCCCTTTCATCACGGCTGGCCGCGGCGGGACGATTCCCGGCTGTCGACGTGCCGGCGAGCGCGAGTCGCACGATGGACGCGGTCGCGACTGCGTCTCATCTGCGCGCCGCGCGTAGAGTTCGGCGAGCGCTGGCGTTGCTCGAGCGCATCGAAGACGCGCGGGCGCTCGGCATCGAGCCGGCCGACCGCGCCGCGCGAGCGGCAATCGCCAACGAGAACCGCATAGAGACGTTCCTTCGCCAACGAGGTACTGCGTCGGCGTGCGATGCGACGCTCGCGGAGCTGGCCGGCCTCGCAGCCCTATTGAATGACGTCGATGAAGATTGTTAGCGAATTCACCACAGTCATGCGGCGCATTGATGAGATCGCGGCGGGCCCAAGCTTCGACGCAACGGCGTTCGGCGCTGCCGTTGCATCGACCCCAGCGGTTTCGCGCACCGCCATCGATCGCTACGTCCGCGCGAACGCGCAGGCTTCGGGTGTCGATCCCGAGCTGATCGAGGCAATTATTGCAAACGAGTCGGGATTCAATCCGAGAGCCACGTCGCGAGCAGGCGCCCGCGGTTTGATGCAACTCATGCCTGAGACGGCCGCGAGCCTTGGCGTTCTCGATCCGTACGATCCCGGGCAAAACGTCCGCGGCGGCACCCGCTATCTACGCGCCCTTCTCGACCGGTTCGGCGACGTCGAGCTGGCAGTGGCGGCGTATAACGCGGGAGCGGGGGCCGTCGAGCGGTATGGCGGTGTCCCTCCCTATGCCGAGACTCAAAACTACGTACGCAACGTTCTGTCGCGCTACCACGAGCTGCGCTCGAAACAAACGGGCGGCGTTCTCAAGTCGGAAACGTTGCGATGAGCGAGCGATCAAAGGTTGCTGCGATGATCCTCCGATGATGACCGCGCAGCTCGAAGTAAGCATCCTCGCGGCGCCCGTCGCAGCGATTGACCCGCGCTCGCTTTCGCAGGCCTGGTACTCGGCGTTGCGATTTGGGACGCAAGCGCCGCCGGACTTTGTCGTTAGAAGTCACGGGGACCGCACCCAAACTCTTACCAACCGCTCGACGCCGGCGGCCGATGCGCAAGCTCTGCGCTCACGGCAGTGTGACCGGCCTCGCGCCGCGGTCGAACGGCGTGGCCGCGCCGTTGCGGGCGGCGATTCATCGAATAACGCCTTGCGCTACCGTGCGGCGCGTGCGCTCCTGGCAGAGCGGATCGAGCGCGCGTTCGCCGGTTCGAACGCTCACCCCAAACGTGCGACGTTCTCGATGGGACGCGGCACGGCGCGCGTCGTGGTCATCCTTCAAACGAATGGAAAGCGAACTATGCTGCTCGCGCTCTGCCGGCCGGAGCTGCGTGGAGTGGTTGGCCGCGCTTTGGCGGAGGCACGTTGCGCGCTAGCGGCGCGCGGCTTCGGTATCGAGCCGGCGAGAGGCTGCGAATGTTTCTAAGTTCGAGCCTGAGCGCTGCGCTCGACCGGATCGCCGAACGCACGGCCGACGTGCGTCGAGCGTTCACGCCCGGGGCCGTTCCGCAACACGACGACGTCGCGACGCCCGGAACATCTTCGGACCTTACCGTCGACCCGCTCGCGGTCGTTGCTCCGGATGGCGCCTACTTCGTCACGAACGACGATGAAGGCCGAAAGAGCTATACGCGCGACGGTGCTTTCACCATCCATGCCGGCAAATTGACCGACGCAGGCGGCCGGGCGATCCTCGGGACGCGCGCGCCGGGCGCTGCGCTCGGCGAACTGACGATCGATCGCGTCGATGACGCGCTGGGAAGAACTCGCGACGTCCACATCCAGCGCGACGGGAGTCTCGTTTACGGCCGCGAGGTGGTAGATCCGCGCAGCGGCGCAAAGGAGCCGCAACGCATCGTCGCCGGCCGCATCGCTCTCGTGCGATTTCCGGCTGGAACGAAGCTGGAGACGAGCGATGGAACATATTGCGTTCCGCCCTCGGGCGTCATTCCGGAGAGCGGCTTGCCGGCCGACGGAACGTTTGCATCGCTCTTGCCGATGCATCGCGAGCGCAGTCGCGTCGACGTTAACGAGAGCCTGATCCGCCTCAAAGACGCCTACCTGGCCTTCGATGCGCTGCGGGCGGCCGAGACTGCAAAGGCTCACGTGGGTAAGACTACGATGGATCTTCTCAAGTGAGATGGCTGAGTTTCTCGGCTGTGTTCGAAGATCGAACCGTTACAACCGGAGCAAAGCGATTGCGGCAAGTCCGCTTTGAACCGCGTTCCTCATTGCCGATCGGCGCGGCATGCGTGGTCGCAAACGGCGTCCGCGAAACGCTGAGCTCGCTCCTGGGTGCAGCGGTCGCGCTTCGCCTCTTAGCGCCTTCGATTCCAACGCCGCAAGCCTGGCCGATCGTACTGCGCGAAGCCCTTCTTTACCGTCTTCGCGGCAACGTAGCCGACGCTGCGATCGTGCTGCGAACGCCCGACGCTATCGCCCTTGCCGCAGCGCTTTTTGGAGAGTCTCGCGTCGCCGCTGGGGACCGGGCCCTCTCCCCGATCGAATGCGATCTGCTGGATCGGGCGGTCAACGCGGTGGCGGGAAACCTTGCCGTCGTTTGCGGTACGCCGGAAGGCCGCTTCGTCGAGCGCGTGGCCGAGATCCGGGGATTCGTTACCTATTTCGAACTCGCGATCGAAGAGCCGGTCGCAGCTCGGATCGGCATCGCTCTTTCGCGCGACCCATCGCCGGAGGCGCGCGGCTCTTTCGAGGCCGGGCACTTGGCCGCAGTCAGACTCACGGCGGTCGCCTCGATCGACTTGGGGAAGACCGAAGCTGCGGAGGTCGCGCGTCTGGCTGCCGGCGCGATCGTTCCCATAAACCCGTCCGACCTTCACCGCTGCGCTTTGAGGGTGGCGGGACGAAGCGTCGCTCGTGGCAGTTGCGGCATCCGCAACGGACGCTTCGCATTCTCCGTGGATGCGATGCGCGAAGCGATGTGAGCGAAAAAATCGGTTTGCTGCTGCACGTGCCGCTCCACCTCACCGTTGAGTTGGGCAGCGCCAAGATGTCAATCGCCGAGATTTTGAAGCTTGGTACCGGTTCGATCGTCGAGTTGGACCGCGCCGTCAGTCATCCCGTGGATCTGCTCGTGAACGATAGGCCGATCGCGCGCGGCGAAATCGTGGCGATCGACGAAAGCTTCGCGCTGCGCATCACCGAGCTGCTCGCGCTCTAATGACCTCGCAAGCCCTTCTCGACGCTACGGCAAGACACGCAACGATGCCGCTTAACGTGCTGGTGGCGTTGACGCTGCTCTCGCTGGTACCGCTGCTTCTGGTCATGTGCACGTCGTTCGTGCGGATCGTCGTCGTGCTCTCGCTGGTTCGCTCCGCAATCGGCGCGTCGGCTCTTCCCCCCAACGCCGTGCTCACCGGTCTTGCGCTCGTCCTAACGATGGTCGTCATGGCTCCGACGGCGCAGCGGATTGACCGCGATGCCGTGCAGCCATATTCGCGAGGCGCGATCGCGCCGTCGCAAGCGCTTATGCGAGCGATCGGACCGTTGCGCTCCTTCATGCTTCGGCAGACGCGGGCAGCCGACATCGCGGTTTTCGAACGTATCGCGCGTCGGCGTCCCGAACCCGCGCGTCAGGCGCCGATAACCGTCGTCGTGCCGGCCTTCGTCGTCGGCGAACTCCGCAGCGCCTTTGCGATCGGCTTCGCGCTCTACCTGCCCTTCGTCGCCATCGATTTGGCGGTGGCGGCCATGCTGATGGGCCTAGGAATGATGATGTTGAGCCCACCCGTCGTCTCCTTGCCGGTTAAGCTCTTGCTCTTCGTGATGGTCGACGGCTGGGCGATGCTCTGCGGAGGCGTTGCCGGAAGCTTCCGATAAGGATGACCCCGTGCGCATCGACGCCGCGCTTGCGACTCAACGGCCGTTTTTCTCATTCGAGTTCTTTCCTCCGAGGGATGACGAGGGCTCGCGCCGTCTTTTTGCGACCATCGAGGCATTGCAACCGCTGCGACCGGCCTTCGTCTCGATAACCTATGGCGCCGGCGGCTCGACCCGAGCGCGTACCGTCGAACTCGCAAAGGAAATACAGCAGCGAATCGGGCTGACGGTCGTCGCGCACGTCACGTGTGTCGGGTCCGACCGCGCCGAGCTGCGAACGTTATTCGACGATATAGCCCGTGCCGGCATCGAAAACGTCCTTGCGTTGCGTGGCGATGCTCCCGCCGGCGTGGAGTTTACGCCGACGGCGGGTGGTTTCGCGCACGCCAACGAGCTGATCGGTATGTTGCGGCGGAACTACGGATTCTGCATCGGTGCGGCGTGCTATCCCGAAAAACACCCAGAAGCTCCGTCGTTCGAGGACGATCTGCGCAACTTGAGACTGAAAGCCGAAGCCGGCGCCGACTTTCTCGTGTCGCAGCTCTTCTTCGACAACGCAAACTTCTTTGAGTTCGAACGGCGTGCCCGGGCCGCCGGTGTCGAGCTTCCGATTCTTCCGGGCCTGATGCCGATCACGAACTTCACGCAAATCCAGCGGTTCGTCGCAATCTGCGGTGCGAGCATACCGCCCAAGTTGCGCGTCGAGATGGAGGCCCGCAAAGACGACGTCAACGCCGTCGAAGATCTTGGAGTCGCCTATGCCTCGATGCAGGCCCTCGGGTTGCTGCAAGCCGGCGCTCCGGGCATTCATTTTTACACCTTGAACCGCTCGCCCGCAACGCGCGCGATCGTCTCGTCGCTGCTGGCCGCGAGCGCCTGGCGTCCGGCGTTTCAAACTCCCAGCGTAACAACAACGCGGTAAACTCCGTGTAACCGCGCATCGGTACCGTTGAGGCGTGGACGCCCTCGACGGTTTGCTGCACGACGCGCTCATCACGACGGCCACCATCGCGCTGCCGGTGCTCGGTATCGCAGCTGTCGTCGGTACCGCGATCGCGGTCGTACAAGCCGCGACGCAGATCCAGGAACAAACCCTCACCCTGCTGCCGAAGATTCTCGCCGTCGGGTTGGTGGCAGCGATATTCGGCGACCCCGCCATGCATCTGCTCGCCGCGCTCTTCGATCGCGCCGTCGCGGCGATTCCTTCGCTCGATGCCGGATGGTGATCGGCCTGCTCGTCTTTGCGCGTTGTGCCGGCTTCGTCTTTCGCGCACCCGGATTCTCGCATCCGAGCGTGCCCGCATCGCTTCGAGCGGGGCTGGCAGCCGCGCTTACCGTTGCTCTCGTCCAGGGCCGCACGGGAACGTCGCGGGATCCCACCGGAATCGAGTTCGCGATCGCGCTGCTGGTCGAGTTCGGCGTCGGAAGCGCAATCGGTATGACGGCGTCGCTAATTTATGACGGCGCCTATGCAGGCGGCAGAGTCGTCGACGACTACGTCGGCGTTAAGGCGATCGCACCGAGCCTGCAACTCGTTGCGCCGAGCGGGTTCGGGCGCGTCTGGTCGCTTGCATTCACCGGCAGTTTCTTTCTCTCCGGCGCCGATCGGCTCGTTTTGCTTGGCTTCGCACAAAGCTTCTCTCGCATTCCCGTCGGCTCGCCGTTGCACGCGAACGGATGGAGCGACTGGGCCGCGACCTTTGCCGCAACGATCGTCGCGACGGCGCTGCAAGTCGCCGCTCCGGCAGTTGCCTGTGCGTTTGTCGTGCAGATCGCTGTGGGAGCGCTTTCGCGCGTAATCCCGCGCTTCGGTAGCTTCACGCTGGCCTTTCCGCTTGCGTTCGCCGCGGCGCTCGTGGCGACGGTTATCGCGATGCCGGTCGCTTCCGAGCATGCCCCGGCACCACTGCTCGCGGTTCCCAAGCCTTAGGAACCTGTGAGCGACGTCTCCGAAAAGCCCTTTGAGGCGACGCCGCATCGCATCGCGAAGGCGCGCCGTGAGGGTAACGTCGCGCGCTCGAGCGAGTTGGCGGCGAATCTTTCGTTCGCGGCCGGGGGAGTGACGACGCTTGCAATCGCCCCGCTCTTTGGAGCCGTTGCCTGCAACGCGCTGGCCGCTTCAGGGTGGCGGCACGTGACGCCGCCCGCGGCGGTTGTGGCGGTCGCCCTGCTGCCGGCCGGTGCGGCGGCTTTCGCGGGTGCGCTTGGCAATCTCGTTCAGAACGGGGTTGTATCGTTCGCGATTTCGGCAAAGCTCGAGCGCATCAATCCGTTCGAGGGAATCAAACGCATTCTCTCACGCGAAACGCTCGCGCACACGCTGCGCGCCTCCCTAGCATTTGGATGCGCGGTGACGGCGATGGCGCCGTTCGTTGGGCTGGCCGCCTCCGCGATGCTGGGTTCGGCGACGCTAACCCAAGTTGCCGCCGCGGCATGGATCGCGGCGCGTGAAGTCTGCGTCGCTGCTTTCGCGGTCGGTTTCTGCTTTGCGATTGCCGAGTACGCAGCGGCGCGCAACGTTTGGCTGCGCAAGCTGCGGATGAGCTTCGACGAGCGCAAGCGCGAGGTAAAGGAACAGGAAGGAGATGCCGCCGCGCGCGGGCGACGACGGACGCTGCACCGGGCATTACTGCGCGGCGGAGTTCGTCGCCTCAAGGACGCGGCGTTTGTGGTTGCAAATCCCCAACACGTCGCGGTGGCGTTGGAGTACCGGCCGCCGCAGGTGCCGGTGCCGCGCGTGCTCGTTCGCGCCGTCGATGCGGCCGCGGGGCGCGTACGCGCTATCGCTGCGAGTTATCGGATTCCGATCGTCGAAAACGTTTGGCTGGCCCGTGCTCTCTATCGCGACGGACGCATCGGCGAGCCGATTCCGCACGCTCACTACGTCGCCGTTGCGGAAATAGTCGCTGCGTTGCTGCGCGCCAACGAGATCGGTTAGACCGATGGAGAGGTCGCCGAAGCGGGCCGTTTACGCGTTCGCGGCGCTCTTGTTGACGATCGTCGGGATTCTCATCGTACCGCTGCCGCCGTGGCTGCTCGACGTACTGCTCGGCATCAACGTCTTTGGGTCGGCGCTGGTCCTGTTGCTCTCGGTGACCGTCGAAGATCCCTTGGAGTTTTCGGCCTTCGCGCCCGCTCTGCTGGTCGCGACCCTGTTTCGCCTCTCACTCGACGTTTCGGCGACCCGGTTGATTCTCACGGCCGGCGCGACTCCGGGTGCCGTGGGGGCAATCATTCCCGCTTTCGGCGAGTTCGTCGTTCACGGAAATCTGGTCGTCGGTCTGATCGTCTTCGCGATCTTGGTGACGATTCAGTTCGTCGTCATCGCGAGCGGTTCGCAGCGCGTCGCCGAGGTCGCGGCGCGCTTCACCCTCGATGCCATGCCTGGAAAGCAGATGGCGATCGACGCGGACGTGCACGCGGGGGTCCTCGACCCGGATGGCGCTCGCCGCAAACGCGACGCCGTGCAGCGTGAGGCCGACTTCTATGGCGCGATGGACGGCGCGGGAAAGTTCGTTAAAGGCGATGCGGTCGCGGCGCTCGTTATCGTTGCGCTCAACCTCACCGGCGGCGTCATCGTCGGCGTAGCATATCACGGGCTGCCGCCGCTCGATGCGCTCAACACCTTTGCGCTGCTCTCGATCGGAAACGCGCTCGTGACCACGCTTCCGGCCTTTTTAATTTCAACTGCGATGGGCATGATGGTAACGCGCGTGGCCTCCGAGGGGGCGCTTGGGGCAGATCTCGCCGCGCAGCTCTGTGCGCGTCCCGATGCATTGCGCAGTGCCGGCGCTTTGCTGCTCGCGCTGGCGCTCGTCCCTGCGTTACCAAGACCGCTCTTTGCGGTCCTGGGGACCGGCGCTTTTGCTCTCGCGCACGCGGCGCAGCGCCAGCGCGGCCGGCGCGAAGCGGAGGCCGTAGAGGCGCGCGACCGGATCAAACGCAGCGCGATGCGGCGCCCCGAATTGGCCCTCGGCCTAGTCGGCGTCGACGCAGTCTCAATCGAGATCGGCGCCGATCTCGCACAACTTCTCGCGCAGCCGCTTGCCGACGCCTTGCTCGACCGGATCGGTGAAGTCCGGCGCGCGCTGGCCGCCGACATCGGCGTCGTTCTTCCGGGAGTCAGACTGCGCGACGACCTCACGCGGGATCCGCGCACCTACGGCATCCGGGTGCGAGATCGCTTGGCGGGAACGGGCCGGCTCGATCTCGCGCGACTGTTGGCGGTTGCGGACGAGACCGTGCTCGCGCGTTTGCGCTCCCGCGTCGAGCGTGAGCCGGTCTACGGCCTGCCTGCAGCGTGGATCGAAGCGGAGGAGCGCGAGCGCGCGGTCAATGCGGGCGCGCTCGTCTTCGATCCCATCTCGGTGCTTGGATCGCATCTAGCCGAGATCGCGCGCACGAATGCGGCGGAGTTGGTCGGACGTCAGGAGCTGCAATCGCTGCTCGAACACTTGCGCACGGTCGTGCCGGCCTTGGTCAAGGAAGTCGGCGGAGACGCACTGCCCTTTGGAGCGCTGCACCGCGCTCTCAGCTTGCTGCTGCGCGAAGGAGCGTGGCCGCGTGACCCGATCGCGGTACTGGAAGCGATGCTGGAAGCGAACACGCGCGACCCGCAGGAACTCGCCGAAGCGGCGAGGCGCGCAATCGTTCCCGATCTCTTGCGGCGGCGTGGTGTCGCGAAATTGGAGCCGGCGATCTTCGAACCCGATTTTGAGCGAAGACTCGCCGCAGTCTGGTGCCGGTACGGAAACGAGGGGCTCGAGCCTGCGACGGCGTTGGCGCTGCGGGCGCGCATCGAGGAGTACGCCGGCAGGATAGCGCGCGAACGTGCGGCGGTGGTGTGCACCTCCGCGCTGCGTCCGGCACTTGCCGATTTCTTGCTGCGCTCGGGAATTCGCGTGAGCGTCTACGCGTACGGCGAGCTCCCCAACGAGGTCACGCTCGCGCCGGCCGAGGTTCTCGATGAGGAAGAACCGAAGGCCGTCGCTTCATGCACCTGACGACGCTCGACTGGATCATCGTCGTCGTTTCTTTGGGCGTGAGCTTCGTGCCCGCGATCGTGCTGGCGCGACGCGCCGGCAAGAATATCACGGAGTTCTTCGTGGCGGGGCGTCAGGCGCCATGGTGGCTGATCGGCATTTCGCTCGTCGCGACGACCTTCTCGACCGACACGCCGAATCTCGTAACAAATTTGGTGCGCGACGGCGGCGTCGCGGAAAATTGGGTCTGGTGGTCGTTCTTGCTCACCGGCATGGCAACGGTCTTCTTTTACGCGCGGCTCTGGCGCCGTTCGCGCGTGCTGACCGACCTCGAGTTCTACGAGCTGCGCTATGCCGGTCGCGCCGCGTCGTTCGTGCGCGGATTCCGCGCGATCTATCTCGGCCTGTTCTTCAATTGCTGGATCATCGCAACGGTCAACCTGGCGCTGGTGAAGATCGCCGGCCTGCTCTTCGGCTGGCCGCGCGCCGAGACGCTCGCGATCTCGGTCGTCGTCCCGATTATCTTTGCCGCGACCGCGGGTCTGTGGGGCGTGATGGTCACCGACCTGATTCAGTTTTGCATCACGATGAGCTCGGCGTTCGCGGCCGCCTACTTCGCGATCCATGCGCCCGGCGTCGGCGGTTTGCACGGACTGATCGCGCATTTCAACCACAGCGGCGCCGGCGCGCTCTCGATTCTGCCTAATTTTAAAGACTGGCACACCTCGCTCGGCGTTTTCGTGATCCCGCTCACGGTCTTGTGGTGGTCGGTCTGGTATCCCGGCGCCGAGCCGGGCGGCGGAAGCTACGTCGCGCAGCGCATGCTCGCGGCGCGCACCGAATCCGACGCGCTCTTCGGCACCTTTATGTTTCAGGTGATGCACTACGCGCTACGGCCCTGGCCCTGGATCGTCGTCGCGCTCGCCTCGACGATCGTCTATCCGTCGCTGCACGACATCCAGTTGCGCTTTCCGGCGGTCGCGCCGGGGCTGATCGGCAACGACATCGCTTATCCCGCGATGCTCGTCTACTTGCCGGCGGGCTTTGCCGGCTTCATGGTCGCGGGAATTTTCGCGGCGTATCGCTCGACGATCGAGACCCATCTCAACTGGGGCACGTCGTATCTCGTCCACGATTTCTACCAGCGCTTCATTCGCCCGGGCTCGTCGCAACGCGAACTCGTCTTCGCGGGGCGCATCGTCACGGCGCTGCTGATGCTGCTCGGCGTACTCTTTACGTTCGCGCTTGACAACGCCCACAACGCGTTCAATCTATTGCTCTCGATCGGCGCCGGCACCGGGCTCATCTATTTGCTGCGTTGGTTCTGGTGGCGGATCAATGCGTGGAGCGAGGTCGCCGCGATGCTCTCGTCGTTCGTCGTCTCGCTCGCGTTCTTCGCCGCCGCAAGGCTCGGTCACGTCGCCGATACGACCGTCGCGCTCTTGACGACGATCGGCGTGACGACGATCGTCTGGGTTGTCGTCACCTACCTGACGCCGCCGGTCGAGATGAGCGTGCTCGCCGAGTTTTACGCCAAGGTGCGGCCTGCCGGGCCGGGCTGGGCGCGCATTCGCCGTGCCTGCGCGCTGCCGCCCTCGCCCGATTCGCTGCCGCTTGCGCTGCTCGGCTGGGTGCTCGGTTTGGCCTCCGTCTACGGCGCGCTCTTTGCGGCCGGAGGCTTCGTGTACGGACGGGTTGACCAAGGCGTGACCTGGAGCGTCGTGGCCGGGGCGGCGATCCTAGGGCTGCTCCTGATCGGACGCCGCCTCTGGGCAGCGGCAGGCCCGGCGCCTGCGGAAGGCTAAGCTCCACCGGCCCCAATGAACTGGAAGACGCTCAAGGCGCCGTTCAAGGCGCTGGTCATTCTCGCCGTTTGTGCGATTTCGTTGTGGGCCGTGATCCCGGTGCAGAAGACGATCCATCTCGGACTCGATCTGCAGGGCGGTGCGCGGCTCTTGCTTCAGCTTTCACCGACCGCCTCGGTGCCGCAGATCACCCCACAGGTGCAGGCGCAGACGCGTGAGGTGATCGATCGCCGGATCAACGGTTTAGGCGTAACGGAACCCTCGATCAGCAACGTCGGGTCCGATCGCATCCTGGTCGAGCTTCCCAACGTGAAGGATCCCGATCAAGCCGAAAAGCTCCTCAAACAAGCCGCAGTGCTCGAGTACATGATCGTGCCGTTCGACGTCATGCAAAAAGCCGATTCGTACGTCGCGATGCTGCAGCAGCCGAATCTGTCCGCCAAGGACCGCGCCGCCGCCGAGCTCTACGTGTCGAAGACGGCCTACGAAAAGAGCGGCAAGGTGGTCTATTCGGGCAGCGAGCTCAAGGCGGCCCAGGCGGGCTACGATCAGGCCAGTCGTCCCGACATCCTCTTCCAGACGAAGGATCCGGCCAAGTTCGGCAAGCTCACGACCGCCAATCTCCAGAAGCCGTTGGGTATCTTCCTCGACCATCGCTACCTCTCGGCGCCGATCATCCAGAGCCCGATCTACGACAGTGGCCAGATCACCGGCAGCTTCACGGAACAAGATACGCTGACCCTCGCCAACGAGCTCAACGCCGGCGCCCTTCCGGTCAGCATCAGCATCATCGAGAAGGAGACGATCGGGCCGACGCTCGGCAAGATCGACCTCATTCAATCGATGCGGGCCGCCGCGCTCGGGCTCGGTTTGGTCTTGATCTTCATGATCGCGGTTTATCGGTTGCCTGGTCTCCTCGCCGACATCGCGCTCGCGGTTTACGTACTCGCGATGATGGCGATCTTGGCGCTCTCGCACGCGACGCTGACGCTTCCCGGCATCGCGGGCTTCGTGCTCTCGATCGGCATGGCGGTTGACGCGAACGTTCTGATTTTTGAGCGCATCAAGGAAGAGCTCTGGAACGGCAAGACGATGCGCGCCGCGGTGCGCGTCGGATTCCAGCGCGCCTTCTCGGCGGTCTTCGACAGCCACTTCACCACGATCGTCGGCGCCGGCGTGCTCTACATGCTCGGCACCGGCACGGTGAAGGGTTTCGCGTTCACGCTCTTCTGGGGCACCGTCGTCTCGCTGATCACCGCGGTCTTCATCACGCGATTCCTCGTCGACGTGCTGGTCGACAACGATATCTTGACGGCGCCCGAGTTCTACGGCGTTAAGCGCTCGGAGCTCGGAGTCTTCGCGAAGTCCGCGACAGCGGAGACGTAGCCAATGCTTTTTAGACGGCTGAATTGGAATATCGTCGGCTGGTTCAAGATCGTCTCGACGATCTCGTCCCTGATCATCGCCATCGGTTTCGGCGCGATGATTTACAACGGTTTCAAGGGTGGCCACGGCTTCCAGCCCTCGCACATGCTGCGCCTCGGCCTTTCCTTCACCGGCGGCACCGACATCGCGGTCAAGTTCACGCAACCGACCACGGCGGATAAGGTCAAACAGGCGCTCGCGGGCTTAGGCTTGACCGAAGAATCGGTCACGACCGCCGGCACCGAGGGGAAAAGCTTCGTCGTTCAAACGCAGACCGCGTTCGCAAACGATTCCGCCCCGCTTTGGAACGCGCTCAACACGGTCGCACCCGTCGACCGCGCAAGCTCGCAAATCACGGCCGTTGGGCCGTCGCTTGGCCGCGAATATTTGAGCAAGGCGCTCTTGGCGCTGGTCATCGCGCTGAGCATCCAGTTTATCTACATTGCGTTCCGGTTCGGGTGGAACTACATCTTCGGCTTGGTGACGGTCATCGCGCTGGTCCGCGACGCGGCCATGATGATCGGCATCTACGCGCTCGCCGACCGGCGCGCCGACGACGCCTTCCTCGCGGCGGTCCTGACCGTCATCGGCTACTCGGTGATGGACACGATTGTAATTCTCGATCGGATCCGCGAGAACACCAAGTTGATGGCGGGCGCGGCCTACGACACGATCGTCAACGAATCGATCAAACAGACGATGACGCGTTCGTTCAACACGCTGGCGACGGTGGTTATTACGCTGGTTGCGCTGCTCGCGCTAGGCGGTGCCAGCCTGAAGAACTTCGCGTTCGCGCTGCTGGTCGGCATCGTTTCGGGCGGCTACCATTCGATCTTTTTCTCGGCGCCGCTCGTGCTGGTCTTCCGCAAGCGCCAGCTCGAAGCGGCGGCAAAGCGCCGCCGCGCCGGTCTGGGGACCGATCGTATTTTGACATCGCGCTCGCGCTCGGAATCGACGGCCCTGCAGAGCCGTGGCGGCGTCGCGCGCGAGGACATCGTCGCGGCGCGACGGGAGCGTCGCGCGAAGGCGAAGGCCGCGCGCACCACCAGCCCGGTGGCGCCGCAGCGCTATCGTAAGAAGCGCGACGACGCGCAGAGCGGCGTTGCCGTCGAGGAGCCCTACGCGGGCGAAGAAGAGTCGATCGATCCGCTCGACGCGCAGCAAGCCGGCTTACACGATGCGGCGATGGAGCAGGGCCACGAGGAAATCGCGCTCAACTTCGACGACCTCGCTGAGCATCGCGAAGAAGGCACCCGCTAAAGGGCTGCCGCCGCCCACTCCCTCGGAGGCCGCGTTTGAAGCGGCCTTCTTAGCGCTTCTTTCGACAAAGCAGCAGGCGCGGATTCCAGCGAACGCTCCAGACGACGGCGTGAACGCGTTCGTCGAGCGTGCCTTCGCAAACAGCGACGAGTATCTGCGCGATCAGTACTCGACGATCGCCGACGCCTGGCGCTTCCATACCAAGATTGCCGGCGTTTCGTTCGAAGGACGGCAAGACGTCATCGCCGGCTTGCGCGCCGGCGCGCCGCTCGAGCTACTCCGCCAGCCCGACAATCCCCACGATCCCAACGCGATCGCGGTGCATTACGGCACTCTTCAGCTAGGATTCTTCAACCGGCGGCTGGCGGCGCACATCGCGCCGCTGATCGACGCAGGGGCGCGCTATCGAGCCCGCATCGCGTCGCTTACCGGCGCTTCGACGCCGGCGCAGGAGAAGTTTCGCGGCGTGAACGTCCTGGTCGAGCGCGAAGCCGGCGGCGCGATCGCGCGCCGCCGCGATTCAGCGCGCGGAAAGCCGGACGGCGATGTGGATTCGATCGCGGAGCGCGTTCGCCGCGCGTTGATCGGCGACTCGCAGCCGCGCGAAGCGCAACAGGCCGTGCTCGACCGCCTCGACGCTGGAAAGAACACGCTCGCCGTACTGGGCACCGGGCGCGGAAAGTCGTTCTGCTTTCAGTTCGCCGCGGCGATGCGCGCCTTCGCCGGCGCCGGCAAGACGCTCGTCGTTTATCCGCTGCGCGCGCTTGCAAACGATCAGTACGAGGCCCTGCGGCGCACGCTCGATCCGCTCGGCCTGCGTTGCTTTCGGGCCAACGGTTCGATCGAGAACAACGAGCGAGAGGAACTCTTCGCCGCGCTGCGCGACGGCGAGTGGGATCTCGTGCTCGCGACGCCGGAGTTTCTCGAGTTTCATCGCGACGCGTTGCGTGGGCCGAGCGTACCGTCGTTTGCCGTCATCGACGAAGCACACCACCTGCACGAGTCTCGCCACCGTCCCGCCTACGCGCGCCTATCCGCGACGATCGGAGCGCTGGGAGATCCGCAAGTACTCGCGCTCACCGCAACCGCTGCCGACGAGGCCTTCCGGCGCATCGTCGAAGACCTGCGAATCGAAGCCTGGGTGGTCGATCCGACGGTGCGCGAGAATCTTGGGGTCGTCGACGCGCGTGAGACTCGCGACAAACACCGGTATTTGGTCGAGCTCTTTAGCAGCCGCTCGCGGGCCGAGCGCGATAAAGGCATCGTTTACTGCAATTCGCGCAGCGAGGTCACGGCGGTCGCTCGCCGGCTGCGGCGCGAGCTGGGCGATGAGGTAATGTTCTATCACGCGAAGATGCCCAACGCCGATCGGCTCCAGGTCGAACAGCTCTTTCGCGAAGGGCGGCTGCGGGTCGTCGTCGCGACGTCGGCATTCGGCGAGGGCATCGATCTTCCCGACGTTGCCAACGTCGTGCTGTACCATCTGAATTTCGACTTCGCAGAGTTCAATCAGCAAGCCGGGCGCGCCGGTCGCGACGGCGCCGCCGCGAGCATCCACCTCCTGTACGGCAAGAAGGATCGCTCGCTCAACGAGTATCTCATCGACCTGGACGCGCCCACGCTAGCGGTGCTGCGCGAGATCTACCGCGGCATGAAGAACCTCGCGCGCCCTTCGACAGGGCCTGTCCTGAGCGAGCGGAGCGAGTCGAAGGGGCCGGCTGTCCTGCGCGCCGGTGAATCCGAAATCGCGGAGATCCTCGCGATCGATCGCGTTGCCGATCGCACGGTCACGGCGGCGCTGCGGATCTTTGCCGATTCGGATTTGGTCGAAGTGGGCGAAGACGACGAAGGTCGCTACGTACGGTTTCTGCCGGTTAGCGGACGAGTCGAGATGGAACGGAACGAGCGCTATGCCGAAGGCCAGGCAACTCGCGAGGCGTTCGCGCGTTTTGCCGAGGTCGCGCTCAGCTCGCCCGCTGCGACACTCGAGCGTATCATCAACCGCCCGATCTATCCGTCGCGGGTGGAGCTGCGGCGCTAGCGGCGCGAGCGAGAATCGTCTCGACGATTGCGCTCTTATGATCGGCGTACTCTTGGACGTACTGCCATCGCCGCTGCGCGAGGCGCCGTTTCGTGCGCGCGTACAACTCGCGGTCGGCCTCATCTTCGCGCAGGCGATCGCGAAACGAAAGCATCCGCTTGACTTCCGAACAGTCGCGGCTGAAGACGTGGAGATTGATGGCGGTATCGGGACCTTTGAAGACTCGATGCTGATGCCAATTCGGCTCGCGGATCCGCAGCACGTATCCGGCCGCCTCTAGCGCGGGAACGTAGGTGCCTTCGTCGGCGGAGTCGGCAACAACGAGCAACAAGTCGATGACGGCTTTGGCGACGAGACCGGGAACCGCCGTCGATCCGACGTGCTCGATTCGCAGTGCACGCTCGCCGAGAGCTTGCCCAACGCGGGTGGCTTCGCGTTCGAACAGAGCCGGCCACGTCGGATCGTATTCGACGAGCGTGATAACGTCGTTGTGTATCGCCGGTTCGCCGATCGTAACTTTCCGCAATCGTTTCTCGGTAGACATTTGGCGCCGCCAGCATAGCACTACGCACGAACGCGCTCAAGGCGGGTCACCGTCATTGCGGCTTCGCTGTGCGGAGGTTTTACGGCGAATGCTCCGGAAGGCAGCCCGATGGCCGTACGCTCGATCGCTTTTACGATGTATCCCGTCACCGACGTTCCGCGCGCGGTGAAGTTTTACGAAGAGGGTCTGGGCCTCAAGAAGCAGGGATTGGAGGCGGAGTTTTGGGTAGAGTTCGACGTCGACGGAACGACCTTCGGCGTGGGGAACTTCGAACAAGTCGGCAAGCCGGGGACGGCGCAATCCTTGGCCCTCGAGATTGAGGACCTCGATGCGTTCCGAGAGCGCCTAAACCAACGAGGGATCGAATCGACGGAGCCGCACGACTTAAAGAACTGCCGGATCTCCGTCGTTCACGATCCCGATGGGAATCAAGTCTGGCTGCATCAGCGCAAAGCGCTCTAATCAGCGCGCCGCTCGCGTCGCGCTCGATCCGCCAGCCGGTTCTCGGCCAAAATTCGCAGGACGTTAGCATCGCTGGCGACGAGCCGAACCCGTGCTATCACGTCGCCAGCATACCACCGCGCCCGAACGCGCTCAAGCGATGACGCGCGTCATCTCGGCTTCGTCGACGTTGCGATAGAAATCGTTGTCGGTCTCGCTGACGCCGTCGGCAGCCCATGGGTCGATCTGTCCGTGCGTAGTGGGAAGGTGAACGGTCGGGCCCACCGCGTCGGTGTAATCGGCACCGCCGAACGGTTCGAAAGCGCCGCTCTCGCGATGCGCGATGACGAGATCGCTCACGGCGTCGCCGGCCGCGCGCGCATCCTCGCGAAGCTTCGCGTCCAACCGTCCGTCGCTCGCCACTGTGTCGTAGAAAGCGATTGCCGGACGATCGGCCTGCCACGGCATGTCCTTCGTGGCTTGGGGAAAGCGCACCATGCCCTCGATGGTCCGCGCGTCTTCGCGCACCGCGCTGCGGACGCCGGGTGTGCCTGCCTCTGCCGCGACGTCGTCGTTGAGGCGCTTGATCGAACGCTCCGCCTGTCGCATCTTGGACGGATCGAGATCGAGCACGTCGAAGGCGGCGGCGCCGCCGAAGCTTCCCAAGGTGCCGGCATCGTATTTCGTGCGCATCACGTCATTTGTGACCGCTTTCGCCATCGCCGCAGGATCGTTTTCGTGCGATGCGATCGCATGTGCCACGTTGCTGGGGACGCCGGGAGCGAGCATCGTTTCGGGGCTCGCGGCGAGATATCGCACGCCGGCGTGCGAGAGCGCGTCGGCAAAACCCATTGTATCCATCAAACATTGGTTCGCGACCACGCCGTCAACGCGCCGTTCGGCATCTTCGGGGTGTTCCTGCGTATGAAGCGTGACACCATCGGCAATTGCCTTGGCGATATCGGGCATCGACATGCAGCTTCCGTCCCCAGTCTCTAAGCCGCCGCCGTCGCCGCCGCCGTGATCGACGAGGTCGATCCAGGTTTGCTTCGCACCGCTCGCCTGCGCGTTGTCGAGCGTGCGCGCGACGAAGCGCGCGAGATTTGCTTCGTTGCTCATCTCATGAGCCTTTCCCAAATGCACGCGGGCTACGTCGCCGTCCGCGATCGTGTACTGCTCGGTGTGGAGCGGCCCCGAGACGATCGCGTCGCCGTCGGCGCGAAGCCGAGTCGTGTCCTCAACCGTGAACTCGATGCGGGAATCGCGAGCGCTCGCGCGCAGCGCCTGCGAGAGCGTCGATTCCTGCACGGCGTCGAGATTGTTGTCCCCATCGCGGTAGATGCCGAACTCGAGCGAGCGGCGTGAGGGTGTGGTCGTAACGTTCTGCAGCATGAAGCCTCCTGACGTAAGGTGTCGGGAGGCTTACTGCGACGGGACGTTCGAACGACTAGGTTACGGGCGGAGCTTTGACTCCGGCGGTTGCGTAGAGCGCGCGAGTGTCGTACATCACGCCGCCCTTAATCGTCGTACCGACGTTGCGAAGCTGTGAGATCTGCTCGAGCGGGTTGCCGTGAACGATAATCGCGTCGGCCGCCTTCTTGGGGCGCAGCGAGCCGAGCGAGTCGTCCATCCCCATCACGCGCGCCGGCACGATCGTTGCCGACTGCAGCACTCGCGCGTTTGGGATGCCGGCTTGCGAGTAGAGCTCCAGCTCGTGGATCAGGTCGAAGCCGGGCAACACGTCGTCCGTTCCCGCGACGATGCGAATGCCGTTGGAGTGAAGGAGCGCGACCATGTCGAGGTAGGCCTTGGCGGAGGCGCGATATTTTGCATCGAGTCCCGGGCCGAGCGGAAGTCCTCCGGTCGTCAGCGTCCTGCTCACTTGAACCGGCAGCCAATCGGCGACCTCTGCGAAACCCGTCGACGCCATATCTCCGCTGCGGGTCATCGTATCGGTGTAGAAGATGCCGACGGTGGGGTCGCTCACAATATCCTTTGCTTTGAGCAAGGCGATGAAGTCTTTGACCGCTTGGCTCTGCAAATCGATCGTGCCGGCGCGTTGCGCCGTGGCGGTGAGCCGCACCGGCGTCTGCGTCCGATTCATCGTGTCGGGCATGAAGTTTAAGAAGAGAAAGTTGACGTGCTGGATCTCATCGAAGCCTTCGTGCACGGCGTCTTGTGCGAGCATGCCCGCGGGTATGTGCCCGCTAACGCGCATCCCGAGGCCGTGCGCTTCCTTCACGATCACCGGCACCAGTTTGGGATCCATCGAGCTGTAGATTTTGATCTGTACGGCGCCGAGCTTTTTCCACATTTGCACCTGAGCGGTCGCCTGATCCGGGGTTGCGGTCGTCGTTCCAATCGGTGCCGTAAATTGTCCGGTGCCGTCCATCAGGCCCGCGATGATCACGCGCGGACCGAGCAGCTCGCCGCTCTCGAACTGGGCCTGCGTCTTCGAGATGTACTCCGGATTGTTACCGGGGTCGCGAATCGTCGTAACGCCCTCCGCCAGCAGCCGCGGCCCAAACTCGGCGAAGGTGTGCATGTGCATGTTCCACAGGCCCGGCAAGAGCGTTTTTCCGCTGCCGTCTATGCGGCGCGCATCGCTGGGTAAACTCAGCTCGGAACCGCCGACGGCGGCAACCGTCTCGCCATGGAGCAGCACCGTTGCGTTCGGTATCGTCGCGCCGCGCTCGGAGTCGAAGAGCGATACGTTGGTGATCGCGATCGCCGTTCCGGCTCGCTGTGGAAGGCTGCTCGCGATCTGCCGGCCGAGATCGGTCACGCGCTCGTGCTGCGCTGCGATGAGCTGCGAAATTGTGGAGTTCCAGCCCCGTCGAATTACTGCGCCCCAGGTGTCGCCCGCCATGAAAAGCTCGCCGCTTTCGTCGAGCCACACGTATCCCGGCGAGAAATCCAAACCTGTCGCTTCGTACATCGTCACGCGTTTGCTCTGCGAGCCGTTGCTGACGGTCAGCGTCTTAACGCTCGAGACTTGGGTAACGCCGCTCGGCCATAGGCCCAGCGACGCGTTGCGGGCACGCAGAGCGGCGCGCACCATGATTGCGCCTTCCTCGGGGCTGCCATCCATGCTGACGTAGAACCGCGGCGTCGAGTTCGGCTGCGTCTCGTTCTCGGCCGCGTTCTTCCACGAAGCGGTTCCGTTCTGCGCGACGAAACGCTCGTCAACGGGCACCTTGAGATAGTTGTAGCCGGTTGTATTCAAATGCGAGATCAGACCAGCCTCGTCGAGCGCGATCGTGCTGCGCGTTTTCGGACCCCGGCCGCGATCGACGAACTCGAACTGCACGTCCAGCGAACCGTCCGGCATCCGAACCGTCGTCTGGGAGCCCTTCACGACGCCCGAGGAGACGTAGTCGTACTGCACCGCCGTGCCGTAGAGCTTGACGGCCGCAAGCGCCGGCGATGCGCAGAGCCAGGCCGCGGCCGATCCGACCGTTGCCAGCCAGCTGCGGCGGCGCATCGGCAACTCTCCGGCCAAGCACGAGTGCGCGTTGCCTGAAAGCGGGAGTCCAAACAAGGTCGCGTAGCGCCGGGGGCGGCAGGTACACAAAGCGGGCCAGCCTTTCTTTCCGTCGTGGTTCGCCCGACGCGGCCTGCCCGCCTAGCCCAATCGGTCGGGGCAGGAGCCTCGGGTGGAGCATTGTAACTCGGGCGGTTGCGCGTGGAGACTCTGTGCGATATTTGCGGCGGTAAGCTCACCGATGCGGGGGGCGTTCCCGGCTATCAAGAGCCGAACGTCTACGCGATCTTGGATTGTCGCGCGTGTCATACAATGGTGGCGAACCCGCGGAGAGTTGATCCGCGGGTTTACAATGCCATCTACGCGGTGCCTGGCGGCGCGCCGGGCTATGATCGCTACTTTCAATACGCCCGCCGGATCGTCCGCATGCGCGATCCATTGCGCTACTTGACCGGACGCGTCGACGCCGTTTGGGGGGTCCGTCAAGCGCTCGATAAATATCGGGCTGCGTCAGTGCTCGAAGCGGGCTGCGGGCTCGGCTATTTTACCTACGCGCTAAAGCGAGCCGGCTACCAGGTCGTCGGAATCGACGTCTCCCAAGAGGCGGTGACGCAGGCCACGCACGCCTACGGCCCGCTCTATAAGACCGAATCGATCGAGTCCTATGCCCGTACTTCGGAACTGACTTTCGACGCGGTCGTGATGGTCGAGGTTATCGAGCACCTCGAAGATCCAATTACGGCGATCGAGGATGCGGTCCGACTGCTATCCCCCGGCGGCTGTCTGGTATTGACCACGCCGAACCGCACGTACTACGGATACGATGAGGCTTGGAGCACCGATCTCCCGCCGGTCCACCTGTGGTGGTTCTCGCAGGATTCGATCGAGACGATTGCAGGGCGCGTTGGATGCGTTGCCGAGTTCGTAGACTTCTCCGAATACAACGCGCGGTTTCCGGTTCTCCACGCCTTTCGCAGCGCGCACGCGGCGATGCTCGACGCAACGGGGCAGGTCCTGCGGCGTGAAAGCCTGCCGATGTCGCTCGCGCGCCGAGCCGGCCTGCTTCACGAGGGCTATTGGCTCGCGTCGCGCGCGGCGGGTTTGGTGACTCGTCAGCGTTGCACCAGTCGTCCGACGATGGTCGCGATTCTTACGAAAAGCATATCCGCCGGCGGCGCGCGTTGATAGGATGACGCAGTTGAGATAATGCTGCGATGATGCATCGAACAAGCGTTCGGAATGTAGCCCTGCCTTTAGGGGTAACTACCGGGTCGTGACGCGCGATCACGACGTCTTAGTACTTGGCGCCGGTTTGGCTGGCATGCGGGCGGCGCTCGAGGCCGCCCGTTGCGGCGCCGACGTGGCGATCGTCACGAAAGTCCATCCGATTCGCAGTCACTCGAGCGCGGCACAGGGCGGTATCAACGCTGCGATCGGCGAGCTCGACAGCTGGGAGTCGCACGCCTTCGACACTATCAAAGGCAGCGACTATTTGGCCGACCAGGATGCGGTCGAAGTCATGTGCCGCGAGGCGCCGACCGATATCATCGAGTTCGAGCATATGGGCGTGATTTTTTATCGCGGTCCCGACGGGAAGCTCGGAACCCGCGCCTTCGGTGGCGCTTCCCAAGCTCGCACCTACTTCGTCGGCGACATCACCGGGCAAGCCTTGCTCGTCACGCTTTACGACCAAATTCTCAAAGCCGGCGTCAAGGTCTACGAAGAGTGGTTTGCCACCAAGCTCTACATGGACGCGGGCGCGTGCCGAGGGTTGGTTGCGCTCGAAATGATCACCGGCGAGCTGCATTTGCTGCGCGCGAAAGCCGTGGTGGTGGCCAGCGGCGGTCTCGGTCGGCTCTACGAGCCGAGTACGAACGCGCTGATCTGCACCGGCGACGGCTACTCGCTTGCTTATCGCGCCGGCGCGCCGCTAATGGACATGGCGATGGTGCAGTACCACCCGACGACGCTCGCGGGCAGCGGTTTCCTGATGACCGAAGCGGCTCGAGGCGAGGGTGCGTATCTGCTCAACTCACTCGGCGAGCGCTTCATGAAGAAGTACGCGCCGAACAAGATGGAGCTGGCGGCCCGCGACGTGACCTCGCGCGCCGAGGCGACCGAGATCGCCGAAGGCCGCGGCATTGACGGAAACGTGTTGCTCGACCTGCGCCACCTTGGCCCCGACGTCATCCTGAAGAAACTGCCGCAGATCCACGAGATGGCACTCGATTATCTCGGCATCGACATGATCAAGGATCCGGTGCCGGTGCGCCCGGGAATGCATTACCAGATGGGCGGGATCAAAACCGACGTTGAGGGCGCAACCATCATCGCAGGGTTGTATGCGGCTGGTGAAGTCGCGTGCGTCAGCGTCCATGGAGGCAACCGGCTCGGCGCGAATTCGCTGCTCGACACGATCATCTTTGGCCGCCGTTCGGGGCGCGCGTCGGCCGGTTACGCGAAGGGCACGCTGCCGAGTACGGGCGGCGAGGAGCTCTTGCGCAGCGAGCAGCAGAGACTCGAAGGGTTGCTGGCGCGTCCGTATAGCGGCGAAACCTGCGCCGGACTTCGACTCGAACTGGCTACGATGATGGACGAAAAAGTCGGCCTGTATCGCAGCGACGCCGGCTTGCACGAAGCCCTTGCGAAGCTCCTGGAGTTTCGTAGACGCTACGAAAACGTCGCGGTCGGCGACAAGGGCCGCGTCTTCAATCAAGCCCTAACGTTTGTGATGGAGCTCGGCTTCCTGTTGGATTGCGGCGAGACGATCATTCGCGATGCCGTCGTTCGCAAGGAGAGCCGCGGCGCGCATACCCACGTCGATTATCCCGATCGCAACGATACCGATTGGCTGAAACACACGCTGCTCACGCTTCGCGGCGACAGGCAGGAACCGGAAGTCTCTCACGTTCCCGTTACGATCACTCGCTGGAAACCCGAGGTGCGGACCTACTGATGCAGTTTACGATCGAAGTCGGCCGATACAATACGGAAGGAAACTACGACGCGAGTGCCGTTCCGGGGCAGCCCTATCCCGCGCCTTGGGACGCTTCTCCGATTCGTCGCTATCAGACGTATGCGGTCGATCTGCCCGAACACGCCGTCGTCTTAGATGCGCTGATCGAAATTCGCGAATATCAGGACCCCTCACTGGCGGTGCGCTGCGCCTGCCGAAGCGCGATTTGCGGTTCCTGCGCGATGTGGATCAACGGCCACGCGACCCTCGCCTGTAAGAGCAGGCTCGCGGAGTTCACCGAAGATGGAAAGACGCGGGTCGAATCGCCGCCGTCGATGCCGATCATTCGCGACCTGGTCTGCGATATGAAGCCGTTTTGGGATAAGCATCTTGCGGTGAAACCGTGGCTGGAGAACAAGCAGCCGGTGCCCCCGCCGGATCAAGAGTATCGCGTGCCCAACGCGTCGATGGAAGAGCTGATCCAAGAAGTCAGCTGCATTAGCTGCGGCGCCTGTCTGATGGATTGCGAGTCCTTTGCCGTAAATCCGGACTTTCTCGGGCCGCAAGCGCTCGCACAGGCCTACCGCTACGTCGGCGATCCGCGCGACGCGAAGACGCAGGAGCGCCTTGGCGAGCTCAGCAAGCCGGGCGGCATCTGGGACTGCACGCACTGTTTTGAGTGCGTGCAGCAGTGTCCCAAGGGTGTCGCGCCGCTCGATCAGATTCTCAAGCTCCGCAAACTCGCGGTCGATGCCGGCTACACCCACAATCCGGGCACGCGACACGCCGATGCATTCGCCGAGTCGGTCAGAGAGAGTGGACGCCTCAACGAGCTCACGCTGCTGCCCAAATCGACCGGACTCTTCAACATCGCCGGACAGCTGAAAACGCTTCCAAGCGCGATCAATATGGTGCGCGCCGGCAAGCTTCCGCCGCTCATCCACAAGGCGATTCCCGGCGTGGAGCGCATCAAGAAAATCTTTCAACGGGTCGGAGGACGGTTTAAGTGAAGGTCGCGTTCTGGCCGGGCTGCGTCTCGAAAGGCGCGTGCCCCGAGCTGTACGTTTCTACTCAGGCAATTGCGGAACCGCTTGGACTCGAGCTGCACGAGCTCGAGTCGGCACCGTGCACCGGGGCCGGCGTTTTGAGCGAGCAGAATCCCGAGCTCGGTGACGCGCTCAACGGCTTGACGCTGGCGATGGCCGAAACCGAAGGCGCCGACCTGATGACGATTTGCAGCACGTGTCAGGGCGTGCTCGCGACCACCAACCACAATCTAAAGAAGGATCCCGCGCGACTCGAGCGCGCGAATGCGACGATTGCCGACCAGGGCTTTCGCTATGGCGGGACCACCACCGTAAAGCACCTGCTTTGGATGCTCTTTGAAGATATCGGCATCGATCGCGTCGAGCGCGCGATCAAGCGCAAGTTGACGGGCCTCAAGATCGCGCCCTTCTACGGTTGTTACATTCTGCGTCCGAGCGAGGCGCTCGGCTTGCTCGAACGCCCCGAGCGCAAGGGATACCTCGAACGGTTGATCGCGATGCTCGGGGCCGAACCGGTTGAATATCGCGGCGCGACGAAATGCTGCGGATTTCCGATGCTTACGTTCAACCGCGATAAGTCACTGGCGATGGGCGGCAACCATATCCTCGAGGCGAAGGAGAAGGGGGCCGATCTGCTGGTAACGCCCTGTCCGCTCTGCCATCTAAATCTCGACGGCCAACAGCCCGACGCGGCTCGCGTGCTCAAGAAAGATATTGGCGTTCCGATCTTCCATCTGCCGCAACTCTTAGGATTAGCCTTCGGCTACGAACCTTCGCAGCTGCGGCTCAACCACCACGTCGTCTCGACGAAAGGTGCGCTCGAAAAAGTCGAGCTAAAAGTTTAAGGGGGTCTCTATCGCCCGCAAGCGCGTATTGCTCGGGCTCGGGGTACTCTTCAATTTTTTGCTGCCCTGGGCCCTTTATCGGCTCAGCAAACCGCATGTAGGTGAGAGCCACGCGCTCATGATCTCGGTTGGAGCGCCGATGCTGTGGAGCCTCGCGCAGTTCGCGCGGAACCGGCGAGTCGACGTATTTTCGATGGTTGTGATAAGCGGGATTGGGCTCTCGCTGGGGGCGATCGCGCTCGGCGGCTCGCCGAAGCTTTTGCTCTTCCGCGAATCAATGATCACCGGATTGACGGGCCTCGTCTTCATCGGCTCCGCGATCGTTCGCCGGCCGCTCTTTTATTCGATCACCCGGCCCATGATTCGCTCGTTTCTCAGCTCGGAATCGGCAACGGCTGCAGTGCTTCCGAGCGGCATGGCTGCTCGCGCTCTGGCCGAGTGGGAATCGTATTTCGAGACGCCGTGGTTTCGACGTGTGATGGGCGTCATGACGGTAGCCGTTGGTCTGATCTTCGTCGGGGAGACGGCAATTCGCACCGTGCTGATCTTTACGCTTCCCAGCGAAAAGGTTTTGCTGATCGGTCCGATGGTCCAGTATGGAGCGGCTGGATTGCTGATCCTCTGGACGTACCTCTATGTCGTCCCCGCCGTGCGCCGGCAGCGCGAGCATAGTTAGTCAAGGAATGCGTAAGAGGCCCTTTCTGCCATCTCAAGCCGCAGGCTTCCCAACCGGCAGGAAGAGGACTTTGCAGCGCGATAAACGCTGCGCACTCATTTGCACACTGCTTCTTAGCCACGGAGGATAAACTGTTGCGACCGATCGCATCCTTAGCATACCGCCTAGCGGTTTTCTCCTCGCTCGGAATGCTGGCTGCCGGCTGTTCCACGACCGGCACGTCTAGCGTTGCCATCGCCCCGAACACGACTCAGAGCGCTGCGCGAGGGAATGTCCTCGCCGACCGTCGTGCCTCCGAAGGGTTGGTGCGTCCCCCGGCGCACGCGGCAAATTCGCGACCCGGCTGGATCTCGCCCGACAGAAGAAGGCACAGAAAACCCACTCTGATCTATTGGGGCAACTACGATAACAACACCATCGACATTTTCTCGGCAAAAGGAACCAACCCGCCGATGAAGGGGCAGATAACGAGCGGTCTTTCCAATCCCGAGCGCCTCTTCGTCGATAAAGCGTTAAACGTTTACGCAACGAATATCGGCACCGGCAACGGCAACGTTACCGCATACAAGCGGGGCGCCACCTCGCCGTTTCTAACAATCAGTAACGGTGTCAACAGGCCGACCGGCCTCACCGTCGACGCTGCAGGAAGCGTTTACTGTGCAAACGTCGGAAACGATACGGTCACGGTGTATCCCAAAGGGCAAACCTCGCCGTCGCTTACGATCCCGATTTCGAGCTCGCCTGAATATCTCGCAATCGATAGCTCCGACAACCTCTACGTGTCGACCGGAGTTAGCGTGACGGAGTTTGCGCCCGGATCGATGACCGGCAAGGATCTCGGTCTGAGCATCGGTTCGCCCGGGGCTTTGGAAGTAGACAAAGCCGGAAATATCATCGTCATCGATAGCAGTGCCAATACGATTGACGTTTTTCCGGCTGGCCAAACAACGCCGTCGAAACAGATCGCGGTCACGGCCGGCGCACCGTTCGCGCTCTCGCTGAACAAAGCCGAAACCGCCGTTTACGCCAGCGTCGAAGTTAGCGGTGGCTTCATCGTGCAAGACGTCGCCTATCCCAACGGCACGACCATGGCGAATAAGATCACCACTATTACCGACGGCGATTGGCCGATCGCGGTGAGCCCGGACGCCGTGCTTTAAAACCGTTTTACGTTGCGGGTGTGGGCGGCGTTTCCGGGCAGTCGTGGAGCAGCGTCATGCCGTCAGGTGTGCTGTGCACGATGACGTATTGCACGAGCGGCGGTTCGCCGGCCATCTTACTCGGCGGCGGCGGCTGAAAACGTGTGGGAAAGCTCGGATCTTTCAGATTTTGATCTGACCACGGGTTTGCGGCTTCGCTGGAATAGTACCAGGGATAGTCGAGCACGAGCGACTGCGACGAACCGTTACCGAAGTGAACCGCCATGCGGATATCGACCCAGAACCCATGCGTGCTCGCGTCGTAATGCGAACCGTGCGGGTTCGAGAAGGTGACGAACCCGCACGGTTCGTCAGCATTGGTTGCACCGTTACCGCGGCCGAGTGCGCCGGTTCCGGCGCCCGCGCCGCCGCTTGAAAGCGCGGGTCCCGAACCCGCGCTGGCCCCCCTAACGTCCCAGACGGGCCGTGAACTGTACGCGACGCGTGCCGGCAGCGCTATCGGCGCGGTACGGTGCGGGGGTCCCCCACCCCGTCCGCCTTTGTACGCGCGAGTAATTGGTAGACGCTGCACCGCGAGGGCCGCGCGTGGGCGTAGCGCCGGTCGCGGCGTGGAGATCGCGACCGGCGCCGGGGTGCGGCGCACCGTAACTGCAACGATCCGCGCGCGCGTCACGATTTCTGGGCGCGGCGGCTGCAGGACGGCGTAAGGAATGGCTCCGGCAACTACCTCGTGCAACGCGACTGACAGCGCGAGGGCGAGTATCAGCCTGCGCGCGCTCGAGCCCCCAAAGAAAACGCCGAGCCCCTCGTGTGAGATAGGCTCGGCGTTGCGTCGGTGGTTGTTACTCAGGGTTCGTGTTGTAAGTCTGTACGTACCACTGTTTGAACTGGTCGTAGGTCGGATAGTAGCCGTATTTGTGATAGAACCAGTCGCGGTACGCGTCTTGGCGGCGATCGACCTCTTGCTCTTCCGCGCGCTTCGCACGAACTTTGTGGTTGTAGTTGACGACGAGCGGAACCGAGGCAGCGGCTGCCGCGCTAACGGCAATGATCGTATTCGTGCTTCCGCTTCCGTCGGCGAGCGCGGGAGCGGCGAGGCTTACGGCAAGCGCTGCCGTCAGCGCGGCAGCCAGAGCTTGCGGTTTCTTCATGTTCGGTCCTTTCTGCAGGCCATTCGACCCCCCGGCTCCAACCCGGACCCTCGTGGAGATCGAAGCCTTAATTCGAGCGATCCCGGATTTTCCGATTCCCGGGATCCTTTTCCGTGACATTACCCCGTTGCTGAAAGATAAGCAAGGCTTTCGAAGCGCAATCGACCGATTTGTGGAGCAATTTAAGGGCCGCGGCATCGATCACGTGGTCGGCATTGAGTCGCGCGGCTATATCTTTGGCGCGCCGATTGCCTACGCGATTGGAGCCGGGTTCATACCGGTGCGCAAGCCCGGAAAACTGCCGTACGAGAAACTAAGCGAAGAGTACGCACTGGAGTACGGCACGAATTCGCTCGAGATCCACTCCGACGCGGTCGCGCGCGGCGAGCGCGTCTTGGTGGTCGACGATCTGCTCGCCACCGGCGGAACGGCAGCCGCGACGGGGCGCCTTCTCGAGCGTCTCGGTGCGCGCGTCGAGGCCTATGCTTTCCTGGTAGAGCTCAAAGCGCTCGGCGGACGCGCGAAACTTGGCAGTGCCGACGTCGTCGCGTACGTCGAGTATTAAGCGCGCGTGAAGCTCGCATTTTTGGTTAGCGCGCTCGTCGCCGTGCTGCTCGCCGTTCCGGCGGCGAGTTTGGCGCGAACGCATGCAACCCCGACGCCCTCGCCGTCCCCCCCGCCAGTCGCAGACCCCGCGATCACGCAGATTGCCCGGCAGCAGTTCGTGCAGTGGCAGGCCGGCGTTGTGAACAGGAGTCTCTACGCCGCTCCGGTGCTTGCGCAGCTTACAGATGAGAAGATCAACGCTACGTCGACACAGCTGGCGAAGCTGGGAGCGCTAACCAGCATGGTCTACGTCGGCCGCTGGATCAACCCGGATTTCCCGCCGGGAACCAACGGCTACATTTATCAGATGCGCTGCGTAGAGGGCAACGTCTACCTGTGGCTAGCAGTGGATGCCCAGGGCAAGCTCGCCACGGTCCTCTTTAAAAATCGCTTCGACGTGGAAAACGTCACGCCCGCCCCGTCGGCAACGCCGGGGGGCCCCGCGCAGCGGGGGGCGCGCAGCACCTTAAAGATTTAGTCCCCCGACGCGTTCACGCGTTGGGGAACTTGCTATAATACCGGGTACCCATGACCATCGTCGAGCTCATCGAGCGCGTCCGGCGCTACGACCCCTCCGCCGACGCGCAGTGGCTAATGCGCGTCTACGAGCTCGCCGATGCCGCTCACAAGGGCCAGCGCCGGGCTTCGGGCGAGGGATACATCGAGCACCCGCTAGCGGTTGCGGGAATCCTAGCCGAGCTCGAAGTCGATCACCAAACGATCGCGGCCGCACTACTGCACGACGTTGTCGAGGACACGTCGATCACCAGCGAGCAGGTTACGGAGCAGTTCGGAGCCGAGGTCGCGCGGCTCGTCGAGGGTGTAACCAAACTTACGCGGATTCCCTATCAATCGAAGGAAGACGCTCAGGTCGAGAATCTGCGCAAGATGTTCTTGGCGATGGCCAGAGACATTCGCGTCATCATTATCAAACTGGCCGACCGGCTCCACAACATGCGGACTCTCGCGAGCTTGCCGCCGGCCAAGCAGCAAGCGATCGCGCGGGAAACGCTCGATATCTACGCTCCGATCGCGCATCGCCTCGGAATCTGGAAGATCAAGTGGGAGATCGAGGATGAGTGTTTGCGCTACCTCGATCGGTCGTCGTACGCCGAGATCGTCGAGCGCGTCGCGAAGACTCGTCGCGAGCGTGAGGCCGACGTCGAAAAAGCGATCGCGCGCCTGCGCGATGAGTTCAAAGATCTAAAGATCAACGCCGAGATTCAAGGGCGTCCGAAACACTTCTACTCGATCTATTCTAAGATCAGCAAGGGCCGCGACTTCTCGACGATCTACGATTTGACGGCGATCCGCATCATCGTGGATACGGTCAAGGATTGCTACGCGGCGCTTGGCGCCGTCCACGCGATGTGGACGCCGCTGCCGGGGCGGTTCAAAGATTACATAGCGATGCCCAAGCCTAACATGTATCAATCGCTCCACACGACCGTCGTCGGACCGAGCGGCGATCCGCTCGAGATTCAGATACGAACCTGGGAGATGCACCGCACGAGCGAGTATGGCATCGCGGCGCACTGGCGCTACAAGGAGGGCGGCAAGGCCGATCAGTTCGAGAACAAGCTCTCCTGGCTACGCGCGCTGCTCGAGTGGCAGAAAGACATGCGCGATTCGCGCGTCTTCATGGAAAACCTCAAGCTCGACCTCTTCGACTCGCAGGTCTTCGTCTTTTCGCCGCGCGGCGACGTCTATTCGATCCCGGCCGGCGGCACGCCGCTCGATTTTGCGTATCAGGTTCACACCGACGTCGGCAATCACTGCGTAGGGGCCAAGGTGAACGGACGGATCGTCCCACTCGACTACGCGATGCAAAACGGCGATATCTGCGAGATTTTGGTCAACAAGTCGAGCGGGCGTCCGTCGCTCGACTGGCTTTCGCTCGTGAAGACCTCGAGCGCGAAGCATAAGATCAAGCAGTGGTTTCGCAAGGAGCGGCGCGAGGAGAACGTGCTGGTCGGGCAGGAGGCGCTCGAACAGGAACTCGTGCGCGCGGGTCTTCGCACCGACGTCGCGCGCGGCGCGTTGCTCGAACGGATCGCGGCTCGCTTGAACTACGCTACGCCGACCGATCTTTACGCTGCCATCGGGTTCGGCGATGCGTCGGCGCAGGCCGTAGCTAACCGGGTTCGCGAGGAGTTCAAGCACGATAACGTCGTCGACCTCACCAAGATCGGGCGCAAGCCCGCGGCGCGCAAGAGCCCGCGGCGCTCGAGCGGCGTGCGCATCGCCGGAGTCGACGACGTACTCGTCCGTCTCTCGAAGTGCTGCTCGCCGGTACCCGGCGATCCGATCATCGGCTACGTCACGATCGGGCGCGGGGTCAGCATCCATCGCGCTGATTGCCCCAATGTCGCGTACATGAATGCGACACCGGAGCGCATTTTACAGGCACAATGGATTGACGACGCGGGTCTTACGCACGGCGTCGACGTCGAGGTCGAAGCCGACGATCGTTCGCAGCTGCTCCAAGACATCATGGGTGTCTTCGCTGAGTTGAAGACGCAGGTCAGCTCCGTAAACGCGCGCGTCCGCAAAGACGGGGTAGCCGTCGCGAGTCTAACCGTGCAGATTCGAGATCTCGACCATCTGCACAAGCTTCTGCGAAAGCTCGAGGCGCTAAAAAATGTCCGTCGCGTCTATCGCGTAACGAAGCGCGAGCGCACGGCACTCTAGGAGGCGTGTCGACCGCTGAACTGATCCTCCCGGCGGTAGCCGCATTTGCGGCCGGCGCGATGAACAGCGTCGCCGGCGGCGGAAGCTTTCTTTCCTTTCCCTCGCTGCTCTTTGCGGGCGTGCCCGCGATTTCGGCTAACGCGACGAACAGCGCGGCGATGTGGGTCGGCACGATCGGCAGCGCGCGTGGATACCGTGAAGAGGTGACCGAGCATCGCGCGCTCTTGCTCCCCCTCATTCTCGCGAGCATCGTTGGATCGCTGATCGGCGCATGTCTACTGCTCGTCACCCCGCAGACGCTCTTCGAGCGCTTGATCCCATGGCTGCTGCTCTTCGCGACGCTGCTCTTCGCGGCTAGCCCCTATCTCAGACGACCTTCGAGCGCGCAGCCGGGCCACGCGCCGTGGCAGATTGCCGCGCAGTTCGCCGTTGCGATTTACGGCGGTTATTTCGGTGCGGGAATGGGCATCTTGATGCTCGCGGTGCTCGCTTTTTCCGGTCTGCCGAACCTCAACGCGCAGAATGCGATAAAGAACGTGCTTTCCGTTTCGATCAACGGCGTTGCGCTGATACCGTTCGTCCTCGCGCGCATCGTCGATTGGCGATTCGCGGTTCCGATGGCGGCGATTGCTCTGCTCGGCGGATACTTCGGCGCGCGGTTCTTTCGGCGCGTGCCGCAGCCAGTCTCGCGCGTCCTCGTGATCGCGATCGGTTGTGCGATGACTATAGTATTGTTTGTAAAAAGTCGCGCGTGAAAAGTGACGTCGGTTGCTTGTTCTTGCAGGGCGAGCAAAAAGGCGATTCGAAGGGCCTCGGGACAGTTGAACCGATACGATTCGATCAACGTTTATAGCTAGAGCAATGAGGTTTACCATGTTTTTTAGTAGTCGAGCGGCGATTCTATTGATCGGGACGCTGCTGGCAGCATCGGCGTGCAGCAGAAGCGGAACGATGCTTCCGGCCGCGCAGGGAGGTGCTAATCCCGCGTCGCGAATTTCCAGATTCGATTCCGCGACCGACTCGGCAATCAAACCGGCGACCGATAACACATCAATACTCAAGAAGCTAAAAAAACTCGTCTTGATCGGCTCGACGGTCGATCCGAAAAATGGTGATAAGGGCGCTCGCGCCATCTCCGTCGTTCAAACGAAGTATGGTTTCTTCCAAAAGGGGCAGGTGCTGGTCTGCAACTTTGAAGACAAGACCGGCAACGCCGGCGCAGGAACGACGATCGACGTATTCGATCCCAAGCCTGGATCGAAGCCCGTTACCTTTGCCGAGAGCAGCAAGATCGAAGGCTGCGCGGGAACCGCGCTCACTTCTATCAACGGGGTCTATGCGACGGCGGCCACCAGCGGTCTACTGGTCGCTATCTCCAGTAAAGGAAAGGTCGGTAATACGTTAGGCTCGCCCTACAAGGAGCCGTTCTCCGACGTGGATGCGTCGAATCCAAATCTATATGCCGCCGAGTACATCTTCGGCAGCGACGCCAACAGCGGCGGGATCGTCAGCTTCAGCATCAATAACTACGGCAACCCGACTCCGCTTGAGGTTGTGTCGGGTTTCGCGGTCAACCACAAAACCGGCTGGAGCACGCTCGGCCCATCGGGCATACAGTACTGGCCCAAGACCGATACGCTGTACGTCGCCGACGGCGTCGACAACACCATCGTCTCATTTAACAACGCTAGCGAGCTGCTGGTGAAGGACGAAATCGTCGTGAAAAAAGGCGGGAAGACCTTCAGTTGCAAGTATCCCCACACCACCTGCGGCAAGCTGATCTATAGCGGCGCGCCGCTCAACGGACCGGTCGCGATGACCTTTCTGCCCAACGGCAACCTCATTGTAGCCAACACCGTCGGCGGAAATAGGCTCGTCGAACTGACGCCCGACGGCAAGATACTTGACACGATGGTCGTCGGCAAGAGAGGAAAGCCCGCGGGCGTCTTCGGGCTTGCAGCCGTTGGCTCCAGCGACAGTAATACGGCGCTCTTCTTTACCGATACGAACTCGAACGGTCTGTACGAGCTCGAGCAGTAGAATCGCGCCCGCACGCTGCAATCGGCGAGGGGCCTCCGAGATCGGAGGTCCCTCGCTTTTTACATGTCGGTGTCTGGCGCTTTGAGCGAGGACCTCTTATGCAGAAAGTACGACTTGCCCAGACTGGACTGGATCGGAACGAACTTGATCGGGTACTGCGAGTAGTTAAAGCAATCGATGATGCTCGCGGCGCGCACGTCGGTCGTTCCAAGCGATCCAAGGTTCCAGTTCCGCTCGATGTACTTCAGAATGCTGCCAAACTCGTACTGGGTTGTCGAGATGTAGCCGGCCCGTGCATAGGGTGAGACGATAATCGCCGGCACTCGTAGCCCAAGTCCACCGTACCCGTATTTCCTTGCGGAGAGTTTACCCATGTTATCGTAGAGGCCGCCCCAATCGTCCCAGACGATCACGATCGCGGTGGATTTCCAGTACGAGCTCTCACCGACGGCGTTCACGACGCTCGCGACCCATTGCGGTCCGGTGTCGGGCGACTGGCCGGGGTGGTCGGATTCCGGCAGATCGGGTATCACCCACGAGACCGCCGGCAGTTTCCCGCCGGAAATGTCGTTGAAGATCGCCGACTCCGGAGTTATGACGTTGCTCTTCCACTCGGGCCCGTTGCGAACCGCTGCGATCACGTCAAACGCACTCAACAGCTTTCCGTACAGCTTCTTGAACGGCGGCTGATAGTATTTCCAAGAGAGGCCTTTTGCGTCGAGCAGATCGCGCAGCGTCGGGTACGAAACGCTAAAGTTGGTCGTGCATGGCAATGGCCCGGCCCCCTTTAGATAGACGTCCTTCTCGGTGATGAGCGACGTGTGCGTGCCGGATGGCGCGTTGCATCCCCAAAAGCAGCTCGAACAAGACGGAAGATCGATCATCGCCTTGCCCTTCTCGATGATCGTTCCTCCGCTGATGAGGTCCTGATGCGCGGTGAAGCTGCTGCTGCCTTGGGTCGGAAACATGTGCTCGGCCAGCGTGTACTGCGTCGCCATGTCCCAGTAGGGCTTGATCCGCGAAGGATCGGTGTACTGATAGGGATACGCGCACTCGGGAGTTCCGTCGCCGAATGGGGCTTTGTCGAAACCGTTCAGCTTGCCGCCGTTGTACGCAATCTTGTAGTCGGGGTAGCTGTGATTCAGATCCTTTGGAAGGATAAGCGGCTCTTTGGTGAGCGCAATCGGGCCCGCTTTGATCGGCGGGCTGCAATTCGGTTCGGCAAGGGCATGTCCCGTGGTCGTGCCGTCCGCTCCCGGGAACGTCGCGAAGAAATCGTTGAAGGTGCGATTCTCTTGAACGACGATCACGACGTGCTGGATCGGACTCGGCGAGCTGCCCGAGTCGGGATGGCGGCTTAGCGGAAGGCTCGCCGGCGAGGCGGCGCCGCCGTTGCAGTCAGCGAGCAGCAAAAGAGAAGAGGCAAGGCCCACGACCCACGAGAGGCGTTGAAGTTTCATTATTAGCTACTCCGTGTCGACGGGTAGACTTAGCGCCGAGGACGGCTCGTGAAGGAAATACGACTTCGGATATTTCGCTTCGATCCGACGAAACGCGCGGGGTCTCTGTGAGAAGTTGAAGGCGTCGTCGAGGCTGGTCGCGCGCGCATCGGTATAACCCTGTGTGAGCGAACCAATGCTGCCGGCCGGAAGACCGTAAGTCTCCTCGATGAATCTCAGGATGCTGCCGAACTCGTACTGCACGTGCGAGACGTATCCGTGCTTGGCATAGGGCGAAATGATGATGCACGGAACGCGGATGCCGAGTCCGCGGTAGTCCAACTGCGGCGGCGGGGCGTTATCGTAGAATCCACCCCAGTCGTCCCAAAGCAAGATAATCGCGCTCGAGTTCCAATAGGAGCTCCCGCCGATCGCATTGACGACCGAGGAGACCCACGATGGTCCCGTGTCGCTAAGGTACTGAGGATGGTCGGAGTCCTGCGCGAGAGGCGTCACCCAGCTTACCGAGGCAAGTCGACCGTCGCCCACATCGGTCAAGATGTTGACTGGGGGAGCGCTGATGTTGCCCGGCCAGTCGGGACCATGACGCACGTAATCGATCGCCTCGAACGGCTCCCACAATCCGGCGTGGAGCACTTTTGAAGCATACATTCGCCATGAGATCCCGGCGTTGTCGAGCACCTCGGCGATGGTATTGAACTGACCGAAGCATGGCTCCGGGCCTTGGTGGTGGTGCACCCGTCGGTACGGTTTGTTCTGCACGTAGGAGGTAGTCGTTCCCGGCGGCGCATCGCAGTCGCCCGAGTGGCTGGGATAGTCCACTTCCGCACGGCCCGGCAGCTTGATGTCGTCGGTGCCGGCGACGAGCGTGAGGTGAGCGGTAAAGCTTCCGCCGAACTCGGTCGGAAACATCTCGTCGGCGAGCACGTACCGCTGCGCCATCTGCCAGTATGGTTGGATCTGTTTGCGTTCGACGTAGCCGTAAGCTGCGTCAATGGCGTACTTGGTTCCGTATGCCGCGAAACCGTCCATATTGTCGTTGTTCCAGTCCACTAGCGACGATTCCCAATCGTGTTTTAGATCGGGATTCTTCTCGAACGTCGTCTGATGCAGTGCAACGGCGGTGTCGCCCGCGGGACACTGGCCGGAGCCGGTCTCGAACTTGCTGCCCCCCGGAGCCGGCGACGCGCAGCCCGTCAGCGGCGCGTTTGCGCCGGGATAGCCCGCGAAGAAGTTCTCGAAGCTGCGATTCTCTTGGATGATGACGATGACGTGCGTGATCGGGCTGGTCGCCGAACGGCCACTCGCCTGCCGAACCGGGCGACCGCTCGCGCCGCGCGATGCCGGCACGCTCGCGCCGCTTCCGTTCGACGAACAACCGGCCGTGAGTACGTACCCGATGAGTGCGAGGACGAGCGTAAGCCGGCGCATCATAATAGAATACTGCCGTTCAAAGAGGGTGTTGCCGACTCCTCGATGGGGATTTGCGGCGCCGGCGCGAAATAGAGCCGTCTACCTGCTGCCCGCCGCGATTGATGAGGTGGGCCGCCCGCCGTGGCGGGCGTCCGTAGTACGGAGAAACGAATGACTGAGTACGAAGTAACCTACATTTTGCGTCCTTCGCTCGAAGAGAGCGAGGTCGAGCAGCGCGCTAATGCCATCGCGGAGATCGTCAAGGGTCAAGGCGGCGAAGTAGTCGGAGTCGAGCGGCTCGGCAAGAAGCGCCTCGCCTATGAAATCAACGACGTTCGCGAAGGGAACTACGTAACGATGCAGTTCAAGAGCGAGCCGGCGGTCTCTAAGGAGCTCGAGCGGCAGCTGAAGCTTCACGACGACGTCTTACGTGGGCTGGTCGTCCGGCTCGACGCGAAGATGCTGACGCACATGGCGGCGCTTGCGGCCGCAGCTCCGCCGCCTCCCGTCCCGCAATGAAATTTCGAGCCTTTCGGCAACATCTGTGCCATACTGTTGACACTCTGAGGCGATAGTCTCGGACCGTGAACGCATGCGGCGAAAGAGGGTAGGCAATGGCAGGTTCTTATAATCGCGTCATCTTGGTCGGCAATCTCACGCGCGACCCGGAGATTCGGTACACGCAATCCGGCAAGGGCGTCACGAAGTTCACGCTCGCCGTAAACAATCCGCGTAACAAGGAAGAGACGACCTTCGTCGACATCGTCGCATGGGATCGGCTCGGCGAGACCTGCAACACGTATCTGAAGAAGGGCTCGAACTGTCTGGTCGAGGGCCGGCTTGTAATTCGTAGTTACGACGACAAGGACGGCAACAAACGCAAGGCCACCGAAGTCGTTATTGACAACATGCAGATGCTGGGCTCGCCACGCGATCGCGCGAGCAGCGGAGGCGACGACGCCAGTACGGGCTACAATGGCGGCGGCAGTCCAGTTGGAGCGCGCGCATCGGGCTCGGGCGACGGACTCGGAGACGAGCTCGAAGACGAAATTCCGTTCTAGCTAGTCGTCGACGGCGCGGGCGCCGGTGGCGTTCGAGGGCCTGATGCAGTAAGACTGCAATGCCGGACGAGTCTCGCTCGTTGAGGTATCGGAAGCAGTGCGCGTGCTATGGATGGTGTTTCAATCGATCGGCGCGTCGACGGCGAGCACTCGGACGACGTGACGCCGGCCCTTGCGGATCGTCAATGCGGCGGTCGAGCTGTGGCGTCGCCAGGAGGATTTCTATGAGCTCGACCTCGCTTTGGTTTCCGTCCGGCCGAGCTTCACTTGCTCCGCCGCCTGGCCGATCGGCCGGTTTGGGCTGGGTGACGAGTAACGATCTGGGATCTCGGACCGGCGCACTTTTGGCCCAAACGCTTTAACCTGTTGGATAAAGGCGCCCGGGCGCACTCGTGCAACGAAGAGCCTTAATGTAACTCGCCGGACTCAAAGGAGAACGAGTGACGATGAACTCGACGGACATGCCGACTAACGCCGAGCTGCGCGATTTCCTGATGCTGCCCTACTCCGAGCTCGAGGAACTGAATCTTCGCGCGAAGGCGCAGCGCCAAGAGCGCGTCCCGATTCGCGCGCTGCAAGAAGAGCGTCTACGTTACCTCGCGGAGGAGCCGCGGATCAAGGCGTTGACCGTGCTCTTCAGCGATCTCGAAGGGCGCCTGCACATGCTCGACTACGACAAGAAGTTTTTGTTGCGGGCGCACGACAACCTTACGTTCGACGGCTCGTCGATTCGCGGCTTCACGCCGCAGCGCGAGAGCGACTTGCGGCTGTCGCTCGACTGGAGCGCTTTCTACTGGGGACCGGCCGACATCTTCGGTGCCGGCAAGATCCTCGTCTTCGGCGACGTCTTCGACCGTGACGGTAAGCCGTTTGCCGGCGACGTCCGCGGAGCACTCAAGAAGCTCGCCAACGAATGCTACGCAAAGGAAGGCTACACGCTCAACGCTGCCAACGAGATCGAAGGCTTTCTCTTCAAGGGCCTTGACGCCGAACGCCGCTTTCACGAGACCGGCAAGTTCGAATACGTGAACACCGGCGGCTACTACCATTCGTTGCCGGGCGATCCGCTGCGCAATTTCATCGATACCGTCGCCGAAGTTCAGCGCGCGATGGGATTCCAGAACGAAAAAGACCATCCCGAAGTTGCGCCTTCACAGTTCGAGATCAACTACAGCTACGGCGAAGTCGTTGCCGCCGCGGACCAGATCCAGCTCTATAAGCTGATCTGCCGCCAAGTCGCAACCAAGCTCGGCATGACGGCGAGCTTCCTACCAAAGCCGGTCGACGGGGTCAACGGCAGCGGCATGCACACCAACGTCTCGGTGAGCAAGAACGGGAAGAACCTGTTCTGGGATCCGAAGGGTCAGGAGCAGCTCAGCAGCTTTGGTTGGAAGTTCGTGGATCGCATCCTCACCCACGGCATGGATATTTGTTTGATGCTCAACTCGAGCGTCAACGCCTATCGGCGGCTCGACCCGCACTTCGAAGCGCCCAATCAGCTCAAGGCTTCGGCAATTGACCGCGGCTCGATGGTGCGTATTCCGATCGGCAACGAGCGCAGCATGCGCACCGAGGTCCGCTCGGTCGCGCCCGATGCCAATCCCTATATGGTGATGCTCGCGGTCTTCAAGACTGGGCTCGAGGGAAGCACCAGCAACCTCAAAAACCTGCGGCAAGCCGATCGCTACTTGCCTGACAACATCTACGATGCGCTCGCGGCATTTCGCGGTTCGGAGTGGACGAGCAAACTCTTAGGAGAAGAGGTGAAGGCGCGATACGCCGATCTCAAACAGGCGAGCGCCGACCGTTGCTCGCGCCTCCTCGGTACCTTCGTAAAGGCCCAGGAAGTGCAGTACCACCACGAAGTCTACAACCAATACCTCTGGAATCTATTCTAATCCACCCCACCAGCCGATTGTGCCGGGTGGTTCCATAGCGGGACTTAGCGATTTTCGAGCAACACAGGAGGCGTTCTCCAAAACTTGGTTCTCAAGAAAATCGCGTACGAGCGACCGGAGGACAGGATGTCCGGAGGGAGCGATCCCGCGACGGAACCACCCGGCACAATCGGCATTTCCTAAAAATGTTGCGCGATGTACTCAATCCAGTAGTGGAATACGTCGGCAACTCGCACCGGATCGTTGGGGAAGTGTCCTGAGATGGGCCAGACACGGAGCGTCGCGTCTTTATGATTGTCGCGCAACGCGCGCCAATACATCGACGAGGTTGCAAACGGATCGCGATTGTCGCCGACGTCCGAGAGGATCAGCACCGGCGTCGTGACGTCGGCCGCATATGAGATCGCCGAGACGTTCCTCCACTCAACGGCATTGCTGCCGACGAACGGTGAGCCGTGCAAGAGGTCCACGTCGGCAAGGCTGTCGTCGGCGGTGCCGTAGTCGGTGATCCAGTCGTTGACCGAGGCGCCCGATACCGCCGCCCTCCAGATATGATACTTCGAGATCATCCAGGCAGTCATGATTCCGCCGTACGACCATCCGCTGACGGCGATCCGCGAATCGTCCACAATCCCGCGCGCGCGCACGGCGTCAATGGCCGCCATGACGTCTTTACCGGGTCCGGCTTCGGGATCGTAAAGAATTGCCCGCTGATATTTTAGGCCGAGGTTGGGACTTCCGCGATAGTTGGGGCGCAGAACGAGCCAGCCGCGCGCCGCCATCGCTTGCGCCCAGAAATCGAACTCGAGCATCGACGGATCGTCGGGTCCGCCGTGAATGTATACGACCAGCGGATACCTTCGACCGGCGGAATATCCCGGCGGGAGATAGAGGACGCCGTCTCCCGTCACGCCGGTGCTCGTCGGGAACGCAATTCGCTCCGCCCTCGCCCAACCGAAATTTGCCGATGCCGCGTTCAAATCGGTCATCTTTGTAGCGCCGGCGCCAGGTGAAAGCTTGAAAAGCTCCGGCGGTTGCGCGGTGGACGTTGCCACAAAAACCAGCGTGCCGTCAGCGGCGAGCGCGTCGCCCAGTGCCGGAGTAGACGCGCCGCCGGTCGTCGTCAAGGGAGTGCCCGGCACGAGGTTCCCGACGTCGATGCGCTCGTATGCGCCGTGCAGCGGAACTCGATAGAGCGCGTTGGTGGTGCGATCCGGGGCAGTCGCGATCAGGCCTTTCGAATCGGCCGACCAGACGAAATCGCCTACCGGACGGTCGAGGGCGCCCGTGAGCGGCGATCCGGCTCCGCCTGCCGGACTCGTCACATAAAGCTCGCTGAGATTTATTTGCGGGTCGCCGTTCGAATAGAGGTACGCGATGTGCGTGCCGTCCGGCGAGAAACGTGGCGTCCCTTCCCACATCGTGCGTCCGGTTAGCGCGCGAACCTTCCTGCTCGCGAGGTCGACTACGGCGACTTGCGAGTAACTTTGGTCGTTGAGGATTGCATTGCGGCAGAGCACGAACGCAATCGTCTTGCCGTCGGGTGACCACGAAAGGGTTGAACCGTCACCGACGCTCTGCGGGCCGGCCGTCAGTTGCGTCGTGACGCCGTCACCGAGCGAAAGCGTGAAGAGATGGACGGGTTGCGGGGATTCGTGCGCGGTGATCGGCTCGGTCGTGAAGACGAAGCTGTCTCGAAACCGGTCGGCGCCGGAGCGCTGCGGCTCCGGATCGCCGGCGGCGTACGCGAACGCGCTACCATCGGGACGCCATGAATACTCCTGGACGTCTTCGCTGTTGTTGGTTACCGCCTGCGCCACGCCTCCGTCTGCCGGCATGACGAAAAGCGCGGTGTGCGTCGCGTTACCGGCGCGATCGTTGGCGAGAAAGGCGAGCTGCTTGCCGTCGGGCGAGAAGGCCGGGTCTGAGAGACCTTCGCGGTTCGTGACGATTTCGCGCGATGTACCGTCGCCGAGATCGACGAGCACGAGCTCGCTGTTGCGTTTGTCTTCATCCCACTGGGTGCGTGAGACCACCAACGCCGCATGCTTTCCGTCGGCGGCGACTGCAGGCGATTGAAGCGAAACGAGTTGCCTGTAATCGCCCTCGCTGACCGCCGGCAGCGACGCTGCTCCGCCGGATGACCACGCAAGCCCGAAGACCAGCGTCAGGCCGCTTCCGTAGAGCAGCCTCATTCTCGAAAGTGCGCGGCGATGTAGTCGATCCAGTAGTGATAGACGTCGGCGGCTCGGACGGGGTCGTGCGGGAAGTGTCCGTTGACCGGCCAAACGCGGAGCGTCGCATCCTTATGGTTGTCGCGCAGCGCTCGCCAGTACATGGATGACGTCGCGAAGCTGTCGCGGTTGTCTCCGACGTCCGAAAGGATCAGCACCGGCGTCGTCACTGCGGCAACGTACGAGATGGCTGAGTCGCGGCGCCACTCAGCTGCGTTCGCGCCCACGAACGGTGAACCGTGGAAAAGGTCCGTGTCGGAAATGCTGTCGTCCGCGGTGCCGTAGTCGGTGATCCAATCGTTAACCGAAGCGCCCGATACAGCGGCCCTCCAAATGTGATACTTCGAGATCATCCAGGCGGTCATGATTCCGCCGTACGACCATCCGCTGACCGCAATTCGCGAGTCGTCCACGATGCCGCGGGCGCGGACCGAGTTCACGGCGGCCATGATGTCTTTGCCGGGGCCCTCTTCGGGGTCGTAGAGCACGGCATGCTGGTATGCGAGCCCAAGATCGTCGCTTCCGCGATAGTTGGGCTGCAGCACGAGCCAGCCGCGCGCTGCCATCACCTGCGCCCAAAAACTGAACGCAAGCGTCGAAGACGTGGTAGGACCTCCGTGAATAAGCACGACGAGCGGATATTTCTTGGCGGACGAAAACCCTGGCGGGAGATAGAGCACGCCGTCGGCCGTTACTCCGGCCGGCGTTTGAAACGTGATGCGTTGCGCGGAGGCCAAATCGAGGCTTGCGATCCCGGCGTTGAAGTCGGTCAGCTTCTTCGTCGCGCCGTCAACCGAGCGCAAGAACAGCTCCGGCGGCTGCTTCACCGCGCTGCCTACAAAAACGAGCGAGCCGTCGGGTCCGATCGCATCGGCCAGGCCGGACTGAACGTTGTAGCTGCCGGTATCGAGCCGCTCCGCTCGGCCGGTCAGTGAGACGCGATAGAGCGCGATTGACGCGCGGTCGGGTGTAACGAGAAAAAGGCTCTTCGAGTCGGCGGTCCACGCCGCATTGGCGACGGGACGATCGATCGACGCGGAGATTGGGCTGCCTGCGCCGCCCTGCGGCGTCGTGACGCAAAGTTCGGCGAGATTGATCTGCGGGTCGCCGCTCGAGCACGTGTAGGCAAGGTGCGCACCGTCGGGCGAGAATCTCGGGTCCGCCTCCCACGCCTTATTGCCGGTGACCATCCGAATGGCGCGCGTCGCGACATCAACCAGCGCGACTTGTGAATAGGTTTCGTCGTTCAAGATGGCGTTGGGAACGAGCGTGAAGGCAATCGTCTTTCCATCGGGAGACCAGGACAGGGTCGATTCCGCCTCGCCAGTCGCTACGCTTTGCGGCCCGGAAGTGAGTTGAGCCGGCGCGCTGCCGTCTAACGAGATCGTGAAGAGATGCACCGGCTTGGGCGATTCTCGGGCAACGATCGGCTCCGTGGTGAAGATGAAGCTGTCGCGGAAGCGGTCGGAACCTGCGAGCTGCGGATCCGGGTCGGCGGCCGCGTACGCAAACGTGTGTTCATCGGGACTCCACGCGAACTGTTCGACGTCAACCTTGCCGCTGGTCACCTGACGCGTAACGCCTCCCGCGGCCGGCATGACGAAGAGCTGCGTATGCGAGTCTTTCGGTTCGCCGTCATCGGCAAGGAAGGCTATTTGCGTTCCATCGGGTGAGAAGGCTGCATCCGAGAGACCATCGCGATGGGATAGCAGCGTTTGCTGCGCGCCGGTCGTCAGGTCCACCATGATAAGATCCGACGAGCGCTTATCGTCGTTCCAAAGAATCCGGGTGATCTTCACGATGGCATGTTTGCCGTCGGGCGAAATCGCGGGCGAATCGAGGCTAACGAGACGTTGATAGTCGGACTCGCCGATCAGATTGGCGGGAGCTGCGCCCGTGAGGCTCCACGGCAAACTCAATACCAAAACGAGCGCGCAGCAACGTCCGAACATCGGTTTATGAATCCTGGCTCGAACGAATCGTTGTTAACGGAACCGCGATGACGCTCCCCGAGTCGCTGCCGATGATGAGCGTCCTGCCGACCACGATCGGCGATCCGACGTTGAAGGGTGTGTGCATGTTCTTGACTCCAATGACACGGCCCGTCTTTGCATCGAGGGCCCAAAGATAGCCGCCGAGATCGCCAAAGTAGACGATTCCGCCGACCTCTACGATGCCTCCCTTCACCGCGCCGCGCGTCGGCATCTCCCAGACGAGCGTACCGCTCGTCGCATCGAGCGCGTGCATCCACGGCGCGATTGCACTGCCGAGATAGAGCAGACCGCCGGACAGTAACGGGATCGCCGCCTCGTTACGTATCGGCAGCGAACCGCTCTCGAGCGCAACGTCCCAGAGCGGAGCCCCGTCGTCGACGCGAAGCGCGTAGACGCGCTGGGCCGTGAGATTGCCGATTACCGTGGACGTGTCGGGCCAAACCGGTGAAACGTAGTCGCAGTAGATTCGGTTGCCGTCGCTTACCGGCGGACAGTCGCCGATCCCCGAGGCTCCTTTCGAGAAGGCGCTGCGCCAGACGACCCCTCCGCCGTCGGCGTGCAGACGCCAGACGGCGTTGCTCCCGACGCCGCTCGTAACGAAATCGCCGCGGCCGACCGGTAATACCGCCGTCATCGAGGCCATCGACCCGAGCCAACGGGCGTAGCGTTTCTTCCCAGTCGCCGGATCCAAGCCGTTGATGTATCCCGCGCCGTCGTGATTCACCAGAATGCCGCCAATGATCGCGGGAGTCGGCATCGCCGACCCGCTGAGCGGCGTCTGCCAGCGTATCGTGCCGCTCGAGCGGTCGAAGGCGATCAGGGCGCTCGGCCCTTGACCGACCATGACCGGCTCGGAGGGCGAAGAGGTCCGACTGGTCGGATCGCCCTCGCCGACGATCACGACGTCGCCGTAGACGAGCGGATCGCTCATCAGCGGATTCGGAACGTGCGCCTTCCAGAGCACTTCACCGCTCGTGACGTCGATAGCATAGAGCGCGCCATCGTTATTTCCAACGTAAAGCGTCCCGTCCATAATGGCCGGGCTCGCCGAAATTTGACCGCCGGTCTCAATCCGCCATGTGGCTTCGAGCCTGCCCCCAACGACCGCGTTGTTCTGTGGGCCCATGCGGAACTGGGTCCAAATCGGAGCGACAGTCGCCATCATCACGGCAAGAAAGCCGGCGAGGGTGGTCATGGGATACACTTCGACTAGAGCGTTAGCTCCATCCCGTCATACGCGATCTCGCCGCCGAACTCGCGCACGCTGGCGTATGCGGACGAATTCGGGTCGAGCATCGGATTCGAGTTGTTGAGATGCGTGAAAACGACTCGCGTGCCCGTGCCTCGCAGGTGGGCGAGGGTTCCGTCAGAGCCACCGACCGGTTGGTGGCCGAGGTCGCGCCCGTGCTTGTGGAGCAGGCTCGCGTCAATGAGCTCGTCGTCGTCATAGAACGATCCGTCCAAGAACGCGACGGCGGCACGCCCGATGGCCTCGAGGAGCGGAGCATCGATCGCGCTGAAGACTGGTGCGAAGAGCAAGCCCCGTTCGCTCCCGCGATCGGCGACCTCGTAGGCAACGACCGCCCCGCGCGCGGTGCGCCGGCCGTCGTAGCCGGGAGTAGTTCCAGGGACCGCTAGAGCCCGCACTCGCAGAGCGTTGCCGACGATATCGTCGCCGTCTTCGGCAACACATGGTGAGTCGAGTGGGACCTCGAGCCAGCGATGTGGCGATCTTGCAAATGGCGCGAACGCCGGCTGCGCGACAGCGACCTCTCGCACGACTGTGCTCGACCTCACCAAAAAGCCCGCTGCGCCGCGTTGGCGGAGAACGGCCAATCCGCCGATGTGATCCACGTTCGCATCGGTGAAGAGCATCGCGGTGATCGGCGTGCCGCGCGGATGCGAAGGGTGCAACGGCGCGAACGCTTCGATCTGTGTTGCTATGTCGGGAGAGCAGTTGAGGAGCAGCCAGCGCGTGCCGTCCGCGCTAACGGCGAGGCTCGACTGCGTTCGGCGCGGCGCACGACCCAAGCGCGCGGCTTGACAATGCATGCAGGCGCAGTTCCATTGCGGTACGCCGCCACCGGCGGCGGAACCCAGGACGCGAACGATCACGTGCGGCGATAGACCGGTTCGACGTCCTCCGCTCCTTCGCGCAGTGCGGTGACGATTGCGTGATCGGGACTGAGCGAACAGGCCGGGTCGGTCACGCCCGCATCGCCCGCGAGCAGGAACGCCTGGCAGCGGCAGCCTCCCCAGTCGAGCTCGCGGCGCTCGCAAGAACGGCAGGGCTCGGGCATCCAGCTGGTCCCGCGATAACGCGTGAATGCCTCCGAGTCGCGCCAGATCTCGCCGAGGCTGCGATCGCGCACGTTCTCGAAGTGCAACCCGCGGATCGCAGACGCGGCCGGACAGGGAAGAACGCTGCCGTTGGGCGTCACCGTCATGAACTCGGTGCCCCAGCCGTTCATGCACGGCTTCGGATATTCGCCGAAGTAATCGGGAAGAACGTAGACGATCTCCATTATGCCGCGCAATCGTTCCCGGGCGGCCGCGACAACCGCTTCGCCGCGGCGAACCTGCTGGAGCGTCGGCATCAGCGCGGTCCGATTGCGATAGGCCCAGCCGTAGAACTGGACGTTTGCCAACTCTAAGCGCTCGATGCCAAAATTCTCGGCGAACGCGATCACGTCGGCGATCTTATCGTGGTTGAGCCGGTGAATCACGCAGTTCAACGTCAGTGCGACGTCACGTTCTCGCACGCGCTTGAGCGCATCGAGTTTCTTTTCGTGTACCGCGGTACCGGCGATGCGGTCCGCGAGCTCGCGCTCGGGGGCTTGAATGCTGATCTGGACGTGATCGAGTCCGCTTTCGAGCAATCGGTCGAGCGTCGCATCGTCGAGAAACGTTCCCTGCGTGATGAGGTTGGTGTAGAGGCCCGCTCGCGACGCGGCCCCGACGAGCGTCGCAAGGTCTCGTCGCAGCGTCGGCTCGCCGCCGGAGAAATGCGTCTGAACCACACCCAGGCCGGCCGCGTCGCTTAGGACGGTGCACCACTGCTGCGTCGTCAGCTCGTCGCGATACTTATCGAACGCCAGCGGATTGTAGCAGTAAGGACACTGCAGATTGCAGCGGTACGTGAGTTCGCAGAGCAGCGACAGCGGCCTCATCGCGCGTCATCCGCAGCGGAGTCGAAGGACCGCAGGAACCCGCGCTCGGCGAGCCGGTCGAAGAGCTCGTCAAGATCCTCTCGCGCGCGCTCAGGCACGACGTCAAACTGCTCGGCGACCGCGGCGACGATCTCCGCGAGCGTTCGTTTGCCGTCGACGAGCCCCAAAGCGACGGCAGCGGGACGATTGAGAACGAGCGCGGCCTCGGGAACGAGAAGCATCGCGCCTCCATCGGGCTCGTGGCGAAGCTTGACGCCCTTGCCGAATCGCGGTCGAGTCTGCGCGTTCATTTGAAGACGCCGCACGCCAGCGCGGTAGCATCGAGGATGCACCAAAGCACGTCGCACTTGAAGCGCAACGCCTCGACGCAACGCTCTTCGATCTCCGGCGTCGTTGCCTCTTGCAGCACCCACGCCAGCGCGGACCCGGCATCGCGCTTCGCTAATACGATCCGCCGTTCGAAATAGGCGAGGCCTGCGGGATCGATCCACGGATATTTTTCGACGATCGCGGCGATCCGCCGCTCCATCACCGGTGGGCCGAAGAGCTCCGTGAGCGAGGATGCCACCGCGTCGATCCAGGGGCGCGTCCGCGCAAACGTTACGTACGCGTCGACTGCGAAACGCGTTCCCGGCGCGACGCCGCGCTCGGAACGTACGTATTCCTCGTCGAGTCCGACCGCTCGCGCCAATGCAAGCCACGAAGCCGTTCCGCCCTCGTCGCCGTCCCTGCCATCGTGATCGACAATGCGTGAAATCCATTCCCGCCGATGCGCCGCCGACGGCAGGTTGGAGAGAATCGCCGCGTCCTTCACCGGTATTTGTTTTTGGTAGTAGTAGCGATTGCCGACCCAAGCTTGCACCGCGGCGCGATCGAGCGTTCCCGCAACGAGCCGCTGGTGGAAGGGATGTCTGTCGTGATAGCGCTCGTCGCCGACTGCGCGCAGCCGCTCGACGAGCGCTGAGTTCGTGACGGCTACGTTGGCGCTTTTAGGCTTTCGGAGTGCGGGCGGGCGCCGTAAGATACGCGGTCACTTCGGCGCCAAGCGGGTGTTCTTGAAAGTCGGGGCGTTCCCAACGTGCGCGTAACTTCTTCATCTGGTACTCCTCAAATGCAGTATTCTTGGGGGATTAAACCCCCGCGACCATTATACCCTACGAACGTGCGTTCGCATAGGAGAGCCGACGGCGCATCAACTCGCTGGGTATCCGGACGCGGTCGGCCAGCCTGAGAAAGGCGAGCGTCTTCACGTGCCACCAAGTCACGTCGATTTCGAACCACCGCAAGCCGTGACGGGCGGAGAATGGAAAGGCGTGATGGTTGTTGTGCCAGCCTTCGCCCCACGAGAGCATCGCGACCCACCAGCAGTTGGTCGAGCGATCGACCGTGCGGTAAGTGCGATAACCAAGCGTATGGGCAGCACTGTTGACCAGCCACGTCGTGTGGTAACAGAAGACCAGGCGGACGAATACGCCCCAGACTACCCACGCCCATCCGCCGAGTAAGAAGAGCCCGACCGCCAGAACGAGTTGAAGGGGCAGCGCCAGGTACGTCAGCGCCCGATAGAATGGATCGGCGTAGAGGTCGGGAGCGTACCGCTCGATCTCACGCTCGCCCGGGTATGCGACGTTATGCCGGTAGAGCCAATCGACATGCGCCCACTTGAAGCCCAGGCCGATACTATGCGGGTCACCGTCGTGGTCGGCATGAGCGTGATGCTTGCGATGCACGGCGACCCAGCGGATCGGATCGCCCTGCAACGCCAACGTGCCAAAGACCGCAAAGAGATATTCAAGCGGTTTCCTTAGCCGCAGGCTGCGATGCGTGAGCACGCGATGATAGCAGAGCGTAACGCCCAAGACGCCGGTGCTGTAAGCGATGATCGCGAACACCACCAGATCGGAAAGACGGAAGAATGCCGGTAAGAAGGCAGCGAGCGCGCCGATGTGAATCGCCGCGAGCCCGGCGCCCGTGCCATACCTAGCCAATCGGTCCATGCTGCTCCGTTCGCGGAAAGCTTCTAAAAAGGATGGTGGCCGGCTTTGTTCGGTCAAGGAAAAGAGCCTACCGAGGCAGGCTCTTTTTGATTCCTGGCCGCTTGCCGAACGGGCCTAGGCTAGTAAGCCCGGCGAGTGGCGAAGCAGTCGCGGCAGTAGACCGGCTTGTCACCGCGCGGTTGGAACGGTACCTCGGCGACGCCGCCGCATTGGCTGCAAGTCGCCTTGAACATCTCACGCGCGCCGCCGCGGCCGCCGCCGCCACCGTTGGAAGAGCGTCCGGATTTGCGCGCTGAACGGCATTCCGTGCAGCGGCTGGGCTTGTTGGTAAAGCCCTTCATCGCGAAAAACTCTTGTTCGCCGGCGGTGAATGGAAACTGCCTTCCGCAGTCAACGCAAGTGAGCGTTTCGTCTGTATACATTTAAACGAGCGAATCTCCTAGAATTGTTGGTAGTCATTGTTCTCCCGATCCGACTCGCTCAGTGCCTTGGAACCGCGCGGGCTTCGAAACCTGGGTAACCCGACTACTATACACTATTCCCGGGCCAGCGTCACGGAGGACTCGGGACAACCTGCCCGAACATACGTTCCGAAATCCGGCCGTAACAGACCGGTGGTGGCTCGAATCTGTCGCGCCACCTGGCTAGGGTTTCGCCCACGGCACAAAGGGCGGGACCGCCAACCACCTAGTCGAGAGGACGTCTATGCCAACCAAGACCAAGATCAAACGCGCCCCGAAGGAGCGGCGCACCAAGCGCAAGCCGTGCAGTTTCTGTATGGATCGCGCCATCGCCGTCAGCTATCGCGACGTAGGCCGGCTCAAGAAGTTCGTCTCCGAGCGAGGGAAGATCGTTCCGCGGCGGATCTCGGGCAACTGCGCGAAGCATCAGCGGATGTTGACGACCGCCGTCAAGCGTGCCCGCCTCATCGCCTTTCTTCCGTTCGGTTCGGAGTAGCGCGAAGGTGAAGCTCGTACTCTACACTGACGTCACAGCGCTGGGGAAGCGTGGCGATATCGTGGACGTCGCCGACGGCTACGCTCGAAACTTCTTGTTACCGCGCAAGCTTGCCGGCGAGGCCGACAAGGGCGCGCTGGCACAGCTCGAGGCGCAACATAAGGCGCACCAGCGGCGCGAAGCGCAAGAGCTGGCCGACGCGCAGGCCTTGGCGGCCCGGCTCGAGTCGGCCCGCCTCACGATCAAAGCGAAAGCCGGCGGGAACGGGAAGCTTTTCGGCGCGGTGACCAATGCCGACGTCGCCGCCGCGATTGCAGGTACGCTCTCGATCGCCATCGACAAACATAAGATCGAGCTCGAAAATCAGATCAAGGCACTCGGGTCGTACCCGGTCGAGATCAAACTGCACAAGAACGTGACAGCAAAAGCGGCCGTCGAGGTCGTGTCGGCGTAGCTTCCAAGGTGCAAGTCTACGCGACGCGTTTTCGGCGCAAGTTCGGCGTGGACGACGAGCTGAGTCGCTACGTCAGCGCGCTCTACGAAATGCTCGCGTCCGTCCTGGGTCACGACAAGCTCGTTTTGCGAGCCGGAAAAGTCAACGCCTTGAAAATGATGCGGTCGCAGAATCTTCCGGATCGGCTTTGCGGCCTGCAGCGGCTCGTTCTCGAGGATCCGACGCTCGACCGCGCGACGACGCGCGCGCAACAACGCAAGGCCCTCGCGGAGATCGAAGAAGCAATGGCCGACGTCATTGCCCAACGCCACGCGGAAGATTCAATCGAGCGGCGCGTAAACGAGAAGATGGCCGAGCGCCATCAGGAGTACGTGAAGGACCTCAAGCTCGAGGCGCTTCGTGAGACGAGCGGCCCCGAAACGCCGTCGTCCCAGGCAAAGCTGGAGGAACTGCAGACACTTTCGCAGCGAACCCTCTCCGCATCGGCCCTGCAACAACTGCGTCCGCAGGCGCTGCACGATGTCGTCGGGCAGGAGGCTGCGATCAAAGCCTTGCTGGCCAAGATCAGCTCGCCGTACCCGCAGCACACGATTCTGTACGGACCGCCGGGCGTCGGCAAAACGACCGTTGCGCGTCTCGTGCTGGAAGTCGCAAAGTCGCGGCCGTACACACCTTTTGCAAAGGATGCACCCTTCGTCGAGGCGAGCGGACCGACGTTGCGCTGGGATCCGCGCGAGACGATCAATCCGCTGCTCGGCAGCGTTCACGACCCGATCTATCAAGGAGGCCGCCGCGAGTTCGCGGAGACTGGGATTCCCGAACCGAAGCTCGGTCTCGTAACGCGCGCGCACGGCGGCGTCCTCTTCATTGATGAAATCGGCGAAATGGATTCTTCCCTCCAATCGAGACTTCTCAAGGTCTTGGAGGATAAACGCGTAACGTTCGAGTCGTCGTACTACGACGAAAGCGCGCCGAACGTTCCGGAGTATGTCAAACGGCTCTTTCGAGAGGGTGCTCCAGCCGATTTCATCCTAATCGGTGCGACGACGCGAGAACCTGAGGAGATCGATCCGGCGATCCGCTCGCGCTGTGCCGAGATCTTCTTTTCGCCGCTCACGCAGTATCAAATAATCTCGATCGTGCAGGGCGCAGTCAAACGACTCGGCGCGAGAACGGCACGCGGCGTTTCCAAACTGATCGCATCCTACACGATCGAAGGACGCAAGGCGGTCCAAATCGTCGCTGACGCCTACGGGCAAGCGCTGTATCGGCTCCATCCCCGCCGGCACCTGCAGAAGAGCAAGAAGCCTTCGATCGCCGAGGAGGACGTGCGCGCGGTCGTTCAGACCAGCCGGCTCGTGCAGCACACGCTTGTGAAGGGACGCGCGAGGCGCGAAGTCGGCAAGAGCTTCGGACTCGGCGTTTTGCGTCATCTCGGCAGCATCATTGAAATCGAGGCGGTCGCCTTTCCCGCCGCGCAGGACGGGAAGGGCACCATCCGTTTCAACGAAACGGCCGGCTCGATGGCCAAAGATTCGGTCTTTAACGCGGCGAGCGTGCTGCGATCCATCACCGGCATCGACATCGCCGAGTTCGACCTCCACATCAACGTCGTCGGCGGGGGAAATATTGACGGTCCGTCGGCGGGTCTTGCTATATTCCTCGCGCTCTACTCGGCTGTAACCAAGACGCCGCTTCCGCAGGATGTTGCGGTTACCGGTGAGCTTTCAATCCAAGGGAAGGTTCGCGCCGTCGGCGGCATCGTCGAGAAACTTTACGCCGCGCGTCAGGCCGGTATGCGCAGCGTGCTCGTGCCCAGAGAGAACGCGCGCGAAGTGGATACCACGCTGCCGGGCCTTGATGTCATTTCAGTTGCCAACGTCGAGCAAGTGCTCAACGGCATACCGAGCGGGCGACGCCGTCGAGCTTCGTAGGCCTCAGACGCCGCACTGTGCCACCACGTGTGGCACTCGGCTCGCGTAAGATTTTCTCGGCTATGCACAAGCAACCCACAAGGCGTTCACCGCCGCAGCGCCGGACAGCGGCTCGACAGCCATGACCGCTCAGCCGATTCCAACCGCGATAGATCGCATTCCACCGAACAATCTCGAAGCAGAGATGGCGGTGATCGGCTCGGTGCTCGTCGATCGCGAGATGCTCGCTGCGGTGGGCGAGATCGTGCGTCCCGGCGACTTCTACGCGCACGTTCACGAAACGATCTTCGCCGTGCTCTTCGACCTCTACGAGCGTGGCGAGCCTCTCGACAAGATCACGGTCGGCGAGGAGCTGCGGCGACGCGGTGTCCTCGAGCGCGTCGGCGGTCTTTCGTACATCAGCGCACTAATGGAGACGGTGCAATCCGCGGGATCCGCCCGCTATTACGCGACCATCGTTCGCGAGAAGTCCGTCCTGCGCTCGCTTATTCATGCCGGCACGGAGATCACGCAGCTCGGCTACGAAGGCGAAGAAGACGTGGCAACAGCGCTAGACCGCTCCGAGCAGATCGTTTACAAGATCGGCGAGCGCCGAGGGATCACGGAGTTCATGCCGGTCCACCGGCTGATGAAGACGGTCTTTGACAACATCGACCGCCGTTATCATTCCCGCGGCGACCGGACCGGTCTCACGTCGGGGTTTCGCGACATTGACGCGATGACGACCGGCTTTCAGCCTGGGAACTTCGTAATCGTTGCGGGACGCCCGGGAATGGGCAAGAGCTCGTTTGCACTCAACATGGCGGTCGCGGCGGCACGTGAAGAAGGCGCGCCGATCGCGTTCTTTTCGTTGGAGATGTCCAATAGCGAGTTGATCGAACGCTTGATCTGTTCCGAGGCGCGCATCTCGATGAACGACATGCGGCGCGGGGCAATCAAACCGCACCAGTGGGAAGAGATCTCGCGAGCGATGGGCGACATCAACGATCTTCCGATTTATCTCGACGACGTTGGCGCGCTTACAATTAGCGACGTTCGCAGCCGCTGCCGCCGGCTGAAATCGACTGTTGGCCTCGGTGCGATCTTCATCGACTACCTCCAGCTCCTCCGGCCGGGCGTACTTGCGCGCGGAGCCAATCGGAACGAAGAGCTTTCCGAGATTTGCCGCTCGCTGAAGATCACGGCGAAGGATCTCGAGGTACCGATCGTTGCGCTCGCGCAGCTCAATCGCGGCGTGGAACTACGCAGCGAGAAACGCCCGATGCTCGCAGACCTGCGCGACAGCGGCAGTCTGGAAGCGGAAGCAGACGTCGTCGCATTCATCTACCGCGACGGCTACTATAACCCCGAAACGCCGGAGCCGGATCTCACCGAGTTCATTATCGCCAAACATCGCAACGGTCCGACGGGGTCCGTGAAGCTGCGCTTCCAGCGAGAGTACACGCTTTTCTTGCCTTACGGCGACGAATCCCATTACCCCGTCGCTTAGCCCTTCGACTTCGCTCAGGATGACAAGGGAGCTCGTGTTGTCCCGCTCACGATGAATTTACCGAAGTAAACTTCGTCCGTCGGCTCCTCGATCTGAACTAAATCAGCGCTTAAGCGATCTGATCTGAATCAGCTCCTAGGCGAGTTGGCAGGCGGCACTGCCGTTTTGGCAAAACGTGTTAACCATGGTTAGCGTTACCCATGGCTAACACCCGAGCGCGTGAGATTCTCACCGTCGGTTCCGACCGTTCGCCGGCCCGAGCTCGCGAGGATTACGTCAAAGCCATTTATCAGCTGAGCGCAGACGGCCCGGTACGAGCGGCCGCCTTAGCACGCTATCTCAAGGTCAGCCGAGTCTCGGTCAGCAAAGCGAAGCGACTGCTCGAAGCCGAGGGACTGCTCGAGCGCGCCAAGGTAGCGTCGAAACCCCTACGCTTGAGCGGTCGAGGAAATAGGCTTGCCGTCGCGATGGTTCGACGTCATCGCGTCCTCGAAACGTTCTTCCATCGAGCCTTGCACATGCCGCTCGAGCGCGTTCACGCCGAGGCCGAACGGATCGAGCACGCGATTTCAGACGACGTCGCCCTGCGGATCGCGGCCTTATTGCATCATCCGCAATCGGATCCGCACGGTCATCCGATACCCTACGGCGATGCCGAGCCGGTATGCAAGCCGTTGCCGACGCTCGCGAGTCTGCCGATCGGGAGCAAGGCTCGCGTGGTGAGCCTCGACGACCGGAACGACGACGCCGTCGCGGCGCTTGCGACCGCCGGGGTGCTTCCCGGTTCGACGTTGCGCGTCGAACGCAAAGAGCGCGGCCGGGTCTTCGTGCGCCGCGGGAATCGCACGCTCGCGCTGCTTCGTTCGCACGCCGCAATGGTGCGCATTGGAACGTAGCTACGGCGTCGGGGGCAGCAGCCGGCGTGTCGTCGCGGCCGCGCACGAAGTGCTGGCCGGAAATCGCAAGGGTTGGCGCGCGCTGCTGCCTTTCACCGGTCCCGCCTTCGTCGCGTCGGTCGCTTATGTGGATCCGGGAAATTTCGCCACCAACATTCAAGGCGGTGCGGGATTTGGTTACCGCCTGCTTTGGGTCGTCGTGCTCGCCAATCTGATCGCGATGCTCTTTCAAGGTTTGTCGGCGAAGCTCGGCATCGCGACCGGAAAGAATCTCGCCGAACTATCGCGCGAAAGCCTGCCCAAGCCCGTCGCGCTGGGGATGTGGGTCGTCAGCGAGTTCGGCGCGATGGCGACCGACCTGGCCGAGTTTCTCGGCGCGATCATCGGGCTCTACTTGCTCTTTCACATTCCGATGCTGATCGGCGCCGTCATCACCGGGATCGTGACATACCTCATTCTCTCGCTCCACCGGTACGGCTTTCGGACGATGGAGACTCTCATTGGATCGCTCGTCGGGGTGATCGCCCTCTGCTACATCATTGAAACGCTCCTTAGCAAGCCGAACTGGCACCAAGTCCTGTATCACGCCGTGGTGCCTTGGATTGGAGGACCGTCGAGCCTTCTGCTCGCGGTCGGCATCGTCGGTGCGACCGTGATGCCGCACGCGATCTACCTGCACTCCGCGCTTACGCAAGATCGCGTCGTGCCCCGAGATCGCCGCCAACTCGGCATGATCGTTCGGTTTTCGTATGCCGACGTCGTCATCGCCTTGACGCTTGCGGGTCTCGTAAACTGTGCCATGATGTACATGGCGGCGGCGGTCTTCTACTCAACCGGCCACTCCGCGGTTGCCGATATTGCGACCGCGTACCGGACGCTTACGCCGTTGCTGGGCAACCTCGCTGCCGTCGTCTTTCTTATCTCGCTTATGGCGTCCGGAATTTCGAGCTCGGTTGTCGGAACGATGGCCGGTCAAGTGATCATGCAAAGCTTCGTCGGTTTCACCGTGCCGCTCTGGGTTCGGAGGCTCATCACGATGCTGCCCGCGGTCGCGGTCGTCGCGCTTGGTTTGAACGTTACGCAGACACTGGTCCTCAGCCAGGTTATTCTCAGCTTCGTCCTTCCCGTACCGGTGATTGCCCTGGTGCTGCTCACGGCGCGCGAAAAGACGATGGGACCGCTGGTGAACCGACGCTGGGTGACGCTGCTGGCAATCACCGCAGCGGTCGCGATCGTGGCTCTCAATGCGATCTTGATCTGGACGATCGTTCGTACGGCCTAGATTACGGTCTGTTGGTCCTCGACCGTGCCGATGCTCTGCGCGAGATATAAGCGCGAGAGCTTGACGTATTCGTCCGAAGATATCTCGATCCACGAAGCGGCCTGGCCTTCGAGCGCTTTTTTGACCGTTGCCGGCGCTCCGGCCGCGACGACCCGGGGCGGAATCGTGACGCCTTGCCCGACGACGCTGCCCGCAGCGATTAGCGCTCCTTCGCCGATTGTCGAGCCGTTCAGCAGCGTCGCGTTGCTTCCGATCAAGGCGTGCGCCTCGATCCGGCAATCTTCCATCACGGCGCAGTGACCGACGGTTACGTCGTCACCGAGCAGCGTTTCGCCGCCTTCGCTAACGTGTACGACGGCGTTATCTTGAATCGAGGTCCGCGCTCCCACCCGGATTGGCCCGTTGTCGCCGCGCAGAACCGCACCGAACCAGATGCTCGACTGAGGCCCGACCTCGATGTCGCCGATCAAGACGGCATTGGGGGCGACGAAGGCCGATGGATGAATCTTTGGCCGCTTGCTACGGTATTCGATGATCATGGGCGATGCTTCGCAAGCGGGTCCGTCGAACCTCGCCGCTATGCACCGGCACCGCACACCGCTTCGCGGCGTCAAGGCGACCCCGCGTCCCAAACCCGACGATCCAAACTATACCGCGGTCAACTACGACTACGCGGGACGAGTCGGCCACGTGCACGAGGTGGTCGAGATCGGTGGGCGCTCGCTGGCGAAGGTCGGATTCGACGACCGAAGGATCGTCTATTATTTCTTAGACGACCTCGAGCTCGACGGGAGTGCGAAACGCGGCACCTTTCACGATGACGAAGCGCCGAACTAATCGGGAAAAAGGGCTTGAAGGGGCGCGACGGAAAGACCCGCGCCCCGGGCGCTCTGTTCGCCGCCCCGAGATGCCGACGTAGCTCAACGGTAGAGCAATCGCTTCGTAAGCGATAGGTTATCGGTTCAAATCCGATCGTCGGCTAAGATTATGCCCCAGCCGAAGGCGCTGGCTAGTGTAGCGGCAGCTGCATGAACGTCGGGAATTCATAGGTCACCGTGGTAAAGGGTTCGCACTCCTCGAATCCGAGCGAGCGGTAGAGAAGATACGCGGGCACGAGTTGCTCTTTGTTGGTATCGAGCACGATGCGGCCGAAGCGCTGCGCTCTCGCGAACTCGATCGCTGATGTAACGAGCAACCGCGCCGCACCGAGCCCGCGTCGCTCGGGCCGCACGAAGAGGTGCAGCATGAGCGCCGTCTCCGCGTCGAACGCCTTTACCGCAACGCAGCCGATAGCGTCACCCTCGCTCGTTGCCAAGAACGCCGCATTGCGCTCAACGTACGTTTCGTCGAGAGCCGCGACGTCGGGCACGACTCCATGCCGGAGTTCCTCCGATAGATCCGCTTCGTACTCGACGAACAGATCGTGCAGCTTCTGGAAGTCGGATCGGTCGTGCGCCCTGCGGAGCTCTACGAACACGCCGTTTCGTTCGGAACGTCATGGCTCGCGCCATCTTTGGCTGGCTGAGCGAGCGAGCGGCGGAGGTAGCCGTGACGCGCGCTGAAGAAATGAAGGAGCGTGAAGCTCTCCAGTCTTTTGCGGGGACCTCTAGCGACGTGCGCGCTCGTTGCGACGCTAGCGGCCTGCGACCGGACGCAAATTCTCGGCACGGCCCCGCCGGCGCCGGCCGGACAGCTTCGATCCTGGATGGCTTCCGATGCCGGTCAGCAGCCGCTAGTCTACGCCGGCGGCGACGTCGCTTCGTACGTCTTCTCTTTTCGATCCGGCAAGCTCGTGGGGACCATCGCCGAAACGTCGTTCGGAACGTGCTCCGACAGTAACGGCGACGTCTTCTTCACGCAGGTAAAAAGAATCGTCGAGTACGCGCACGGCGGATTGACGCCGATCGCGAGCTTTGCGGTTCCGGGCACGGCCTACTCTTGCTCCGTCGATCCCACCAGCGGGGATCTCGCCGCAGTCGTATTCTGCCTTAAGAAGTGCGGCGACGAGGTGGTCGTCCTGCAACCCGCGGAGCCTAGTCGAATCTATCATGACGGGACATTGGATTCGCTGCTCTTCTGCGCGTACGACGCGAGTGGAAACCTGTTCGTCGATGGCTACAACGGCGCGCAGTTCGGACTGACGGAACTGCCGAAGGGGGCCCGGCACTTCGCGAGCGTCACGCTGAACAAGACGATTCGATTCGGCGCGCAGATTCAGTGGGACGGGCAAGATCTTGCGGTCCAAACCAGCTTTTTTCCGCGCATCTACGAAGTGCGCGTTTCCGGGTCGGCCGCAAAGATCGTCCATACGGTCAGGCTCTCCGGTGTCGGCAGTCGGGCGACGCAATCGTGGATCCAAGATGGAAAGATCGCCGTACCTACCGGAGAGCGAAGCAAGCGCCCCGACGAGATTTTCTTTTGGGATTATCCGGCCGGAGGTAAGCCGATCAAGGAGTTCGAGCACTTTATCGGGCGCGGCCATCAAATGATCGACGGCGTCACGGTCAGTCGCGCGCCGACCTATTAAGGAGCCCTAGAGCCGTTTGTGCAGGTTGTATTGGGCTTTGATTGTCGTATAGCCGTGGCGTTGATAGAAATCGTGAGCGCGCTCGCGTACGACGTTGGAATGCACGCGTAATTTCGCGCAACCGTGCCGGCGCGCCCAATCTTCGGCTGCGCCAAGCAGTTGCGTCCCAATCCCGCAGCTGCGCGCCTCCTCCTCGACGATCAAGCCTTCCAGTTCAGCTTCCAGACCCTCGACGAACGGCTCATCGACGCTGAGCGCGACCCAACCGAGAATGCCCCGGGGAGTCTCGGCGACGAGTATTTCGCGCCGATCGCCGCGCTTGCGCAGGCGCTCGCGCAGATCGCTCGCGGCAACTCCGTAGCCGAGCTGACTCATGAGCGCCGAAATGCGCTCGGCGTCCTCGGCGCCCGCCGCGCGAACCTGCAGATCCTTCATTCGTCCCAGCCTACGGTAGGAGCGTCTCGGTGCGCACCGCGGTGCTGCGGACCGCCGCGTCGCTGAACGGGAGCGGCCACAACCGGCCATCGATCCACGCCTGCGCCTGATCGGTATAATGCTCCGAGCCCGGTTCTCCGGACTCGCCTTGCGGCAACGTTATTCCGCCCGCGTCCCAATTGCCGACTTCCCAGACGGCGCGAAAACTCTGCGAGTAACCCTGATACTGTACGTGCAGAGTGAACGCGTCTCCGTTTCCGGGCAGCGTCGTTCCGTCGAGAAAGTTGATGCCGAGCGACGAGAGCGCATGTAAGACCGGCACCGCTCCGGCAATTCGCCAGGGCGCCGGCGACGGCAGCATGACTGCGCGAATCGCATCGCGCGACGGCGGCGTTTCGAGCAGCGTCGGCATTCGACCGTTGTGCCGCTCGGTCAGATCCAAGCGCAGCCCCTCGACGACCGTGGCAATCGAAGAGTCGCCGCTCACTTCGCCGTCCCAAGCTGCGAGCGCAGCACTAAGACTCGGATCGCCGCCCGTCACGAACGGCGCAACGTCGTGCGCGAGCTCCCGCTCCGGCAATGAGAGCGTGTCCATCTGCATTTGCGTGAAATATCCGACGTCGTAACGCCGGCGTGCGCGCAGCAACTCAGCGATGCGATAGGCGCGATAGGGCGGAGCGAACTGCGGGCTCAGTTGCAGCGGATAGCCACTCGGATACATTCTGTTGTTTGCAGTCCAGACGATCGCGTTGCGCGATGCCGCGACTTTAGGCAACCGCGCGTAAGGGATCACGGCATACGTCTTCGTTAGGTCTGCGACCGGATGAATCCAGCGGGCACGCACCGGATCGTTTGGGATCTGGCCGGCCAGCACGTATGCGGCGCGCCCGCTCGTATCGGCCAGCACGAAGTTCTGCGTTGGGCCGGGGAATTTCGACAGAGCGGCGCTCGCCGACTCGATCGACCTAGCGCGATCGAGATTGACGAACGTTTGAATCGGCGAGGCGGGGTCGTCGTACGCACTCCAATGAACCAGCACAAAATCGCCGCGCGTCGTCGAGATGCCGAACTCGTGCGCGGTTCGATAGAATCGTTTGCTCCTGATGCCCATGAAACGAACCCCGAAACGTTCGGTTTGCCACGCTTTCGGATCGAGCTGGGCGGGTGCATGAAAGACCGAGAGCGAGGTCACGGTGCCGTCGGTCGCGCCCCACGCTACCGACTCGTTATGTCCCAGCACGACGGTCGGGCAGCCCGGCAGAGCGACGCCGGCAACGTGATAGCCCGGTGCGCGCAGATCGATCAAATACCAGACTCCCGGCATGTGCAGTGCGAGATGCGGATCGTTCGCTAATAGCGCTCGCCCGTGCAGCGACCGGTTTGCGCCGATGGCCCACTCATTGCTGCCGATCGGCGGACGCGCACTGCTTAGCTCCCGCAGCAGAGCCACGAGGTGGCGCTTACAGCTTGCGCCGGGGCTCATTCCCGCAAGTCCCGCCATCACCGGCGCGTCGTAACATGGATCGGTGAGCGGAAAGTGCGCGTTGAGCAGGGCCGCACCGCCGCGGCGGAAAGCAGCGTCGCGAGAAGCGATCGAGTTCCAATCGTCGATCAAATCGAGCACCGTCACCATCGCCACGGCCAGCGAATCCTGCGGCGTCCACGGCGCGGGGCGATAATTGAGAATTCTGAACTCGACTGCCAACGGCTCGCGCTCCATCGCGGCATTGACCCCGTCGCTGAACGCGCCGAGTAGTTCCCGGGAGTGCAGATCGAGGCGTGTCCATTGAGTCTCGACCATCGCGCGCACCGGTATCGCCCGCTCCCTTTCGTCGGTCGCTAAAGCGGTAGAGCCATAGACCTCGGCGAGCTCACCGAGGACGAAGCGTCGCAGCAGATCCATCTGAAAAAGACGGTCGGAGCCTTCGGCGTAGCCTTGTGAAAAGAAGAGGTCGTGGTCGTTGCCGGCGATGACGTGCGGAACGCCGCGGTCGTCGCGCAGAATGGTAACCGGCCCGCGTAAATGAAGGCCGGAGATCGCGCCGGTATCACGAGCGTGCATATGCATTCCGAGGGCCACATTGCCGGCATAAAGCACCACCGCCAGCACGACTACCGCGAGCACCGCGGCGAACAGCCGTAGGAAGATTCTCACGAGTGAAGCTTAGACGTCGACAAAGACATCGTCGCCCTCGACCTGCACCTCAAAGGTCATTAGCGGCACCACGGCGGGAAGCGTCAGCGCGTCGCCGGTTCGCACGTCGAAGGTCGCGCCGTGGCGCGGACAGACCACGCACTCGCCCTCGAGCTCGCCCTGATCGAGCGGTCCGCCGTCGTGCGTGCAGACGTCCTCGATGGCGTAGATTTTGCCGTCCACGTTGCAGAGGAGGACTTCGAGCGAGTCTACGACGACGCGCCGCGTCGTGCCGGGCGCGATCTCGGAAACGTTTGCTACTCGGTGTCTGGCCACCCAAGCCGAGTTCTACACGACGTCTCAATCCTTTTCCACGCGTGCCAAAACTCTTGATCGGCCTGCTGCGTGTCGAGGGCGAGCTCGTAGAGCACGACGTACGCGCGGCGCGTCAGCAGGCCAACATCGGTGCTGGTATCGATATCGCTTTCCGAGAAAACCGAGTGCCGCAACTCCACATCCAGAAAGTCGTTGGCAAAGTGCTCGATTTCAGAAGCGCTGTTCGCCGTTTCAGGTATTTGAAGTTTTCGGGCGATTCGTTCCAGCTGACCGCGCGGATCCTGCATGAGCAGGTCGTAATCAACGACGACGAGCGGCTTCTCCGACAGCAGGTGCAGGAAGGGAACGTCGTAGGCCAGCCAGAGCCGTTGGGCGGTTTCGAGGTCCATCTCTTGGCGAGCGTAGAGCGAGGCGGCCACGCTGAAGGGATTGCGAATCACCAAGACATAGGCGTCTTCTACTCTGGCCTCGCGCAAAATGCGACGCCAAAACGGCAGTAGGCGTATCGTGCGGGGATCCTTGAACCCCCAAAGCGGTTGCGGAAGAAAGCGGCGCTCGAGATAACGAATTGTCTCCCGTTGCAACCCTCCGAGGCGCCATCGTTCGAACTCCCGGGGATCGATCGGCGCGGCCTCATCCCACCGCAGCCGCAGCGCGCCCAACACCCGCTCGTTGATGTCGACGATCTGTTTATCTTCCCAATACCCGGTGGGGTTCTCGGGCTGTGCCGGCAGAAGATCGTCGCCGAGATAGACCGAGAGCGCCCGAAGGCCGCGCGCAACCGCGCTCGTGCCGCTGCGATGCATGCCAAGTACGGCTATTGCTTTACTCATGGCCAGGCGACGGTTCGGCTCGCTCGCCTTATGCCCTGCGCGAAGCGCAAAGCCGCAGTTTGAGAGTCATGTCTATCGCACTCACTCGTCGAAGTTGAGAAGGCGCGGTCCCGGACCTTCCTCGGCAAGCTCGTCGTAGGGGTTCTGCAGCCAGCACTTATTTAGCGATAGGCAACCGCAGCCGATGCATTGGCCTAGCCGATCGCGCAGCGCCGTCAGGCGCGCGATTCGGTCGTCGAGATCGCGCTTCCAGCGATTCGAGAGCGCCGCCCAGCTTCTCGCGGAGACCGCACGATCCGCCGGCAACGTATCGAGGACCTCGCGAATCTCGCCAAGCGAGATGCCGGCGCGCTGGCCGATCTTAATCACGGCGATCCGTCGCAGTTCGGCTCGCGCAAAACGCCGCTGATTCCCTTCGCTGCGGTCGCTGCGGATTAGGCCTTTCGATTCCCAAAAATGAATCGTCGAAACGGGTAGTCCGCTGCGTTTGGCGATCTCTCCGACGGCAAGGTATTCCATCTCTCTTGACCTCAACTATACTTTAGGTTGTAGACTCGTTCTCGTTATGGAATGGTTTCAAGTGGGACACGTCGCGATCGTCACTGGGGGATCGCGCGGATTGGGAAGGGCGCTCGCTCGCGAGCTGCTCGGCAAAGGACTCACGGTCATCATAGACGGTCGCGATCCAGTCGAGCTCGAGCGCGCGCGCCAAGAGCTCTCCGAGATCGGCAACGTCGTGGCGGTCGTGGGCGACGTCGCCGATCTCGACCACGCTCACGCGCTGGTTGCGGCTGCAGCACGCACGGGGCGGCTCGACCTGCTCGTGAACAACGCCTCGACACTGGGTGTAGTCCCGCTGCCGGCGGTCGTCGAACTTGGGCGCGAAACGTTTCAGGCGCTCTTCGACGTCAACGTTTTCGCGCCGATTCACCTGATCCAACATGCACTGCCCCATTTGCAGCGCGTTGAGGCCGGTACGATCGTGAACGTCACCTCCGACGCGGGCGTTGAGGCCTACCCGGCGTGGGGAGGGTACGGCGCCACGAAAGCGGCGCTCGAGCACGTTTCGCGCGTGCTGGCCGTCGAGTTGGGGGGCACGTCTACGCGCGTCCTTGTCTTCGATCCCGGCGACATGAACACCGACATGCACCGCCGCGCGGTGCCCGATGCGGATCCGAGCGAACTTCGCGATCCGGCAGACTCCGCTCAGGCGCTGCTCGCGGCAGTCGCGGCGATGAAGGGCGGATTCGAGCGCGTGCGCGCTGGCGACTTAATACCGGCGTGACGGTCGCGGCGAGGTTTGGGGCCGGTTTGATCGAGGCGACCGAGCCGCCCGAGCAGCGCGGCATCGCGCGCGACGGTGTCCGGATGCTGGTGACCGATCGCTTAACGCGAATGCATTCCCACGCCCATTTTTACGACCTGCCGTCGCGCTTGCGACGCGGCGATCTGCTCGTCGTCAACGATTCGGCGACCTTGCCGGCGGCAGTTCTCGCGGGACGGAGCGACGGCGGCAGCCTGCGCCTGCACGTGAGCACGATGATCGACGCGCACCTCTGGACGGTCGAGCCGCGCGCGTCCGTTGTGGCGGGAGAAGTGTTGGATCTTCCGGGCAGAGCGATGGCGACGATGATCGCACCCGTCGAGGCGCCGCGCCGGCGCCTCTGGTATGCTACATTTCGCTTGCCGATGCCGATGCATGCATATCTTGCTCAGTACGGGGCACCAATCGCTTACGCATATCTGGATCGCGGCTTTCCTCTGCGAGACTATCAGACGTTTTTTGCTCGCAATATCGGCTCGTCCGAGATGCCGTCTGCCGCGCGGCCCTTCACCAAACCAGTTGTCGAGCAGTTGCGCGGTCGCGGCGTTGAAATCGCGACCATCACCTTACACTGCGGCGTTGCAAGTTTCGAGGCACCGGAACGTCCCGGGACGGAACGCTTTATCGTCTCGCGCGAGGCCGCCGATCGAGTGAATGCTGCCCGGCGCGAGGGCCGGCGCGTCGTCGCGGTCGGGACCACCGTGGTCCGCGCGCTAGAGAGCGCGGCGAGCGACGGAGGTCTGATCGCCTCGAGCGGTTGGACCGACCTTGTCATTGGCGAAACCTATCAGCTTAAGGCGGCCGACGCCTTACTCTCGGGGTTTCACGATGCGACCGCCACCCATCTTTCGATGCTGCGCGCGTTTATGGACGCGGAGCTTTTGAATGCCGCATATTCTGAAGCCGGAGAGCACGGCTACGCTTGCCACGAGTTCGGCGACACCCACCTGATCCAGTGAGGTCAGTGTCGCTCTCATGCTAAGGCAGCCGTCAAACCGTGTCATCCTGAGCTTTGTCGAAGGATGACTGCGCGATCCAACCGTCACGCCGGGCCTAATATACATCTTCTAGATTCCACTCGGATTGGTAGATCGCACGAGTGAAATCATCGAATAGCGCCAGGAGTTTTGAGTCATAAGTCGCTGGCGGCAAAGAACCAAAGGGGATACTTAGGGCTAATATGGACGTATTTGGTTCTGGCTGTGGCGGGCCAAGAAAAGTGACGTGACCATTATTCTTCGGCTGCGAGCGACACCGCATGACTACGATGCTATAGAATGCCGCGTCATCCGACTCCGTTGGTTGCGATGACTCGGCGATGTCCCCTGGCACGCACGATGCAATCGAGGCGATAGGGAAAGCGGCGAAGCCTAACGCAATCAACACCCCGCAGCGTAAGGAGAGCCTCACCATTGAGGCAACGTCCAGGCAAAAGTAAACGTGACGACGGTCATCACGGTGAACTGTGAACAGACGCTCAAGCGAAAAAACAATTCGTGGCGCAGCAGTAAACATCAGGCCTACATCTGACCAAGACCTCGAACTCTTGGCATCTTGGTTTGCGGACTCGCAGTTCGTGATCTGGTGGGGCGGTAAGCCCAAAACCACAGGAGAGGTTCGCCGAGAGTATCTCGATCGCGATCCAGCTCGTCAAGCATACATCGTTGAGGCTGACGACGAGCCTATCGGCTACATCCAGGCTTGGTCAGACGAACCCCCCGATGGCGGCATAGACATCGTTCTCAAGCCGGAGGCTCAGGGTCGAGGGCTGGGAGTAGACGCGGTCCGTGCCCTCGCATTTCATCTCCGGGCGGCCGGCTGGAAGAATATAACGATCGATCCTCGAGCCGAAAACCGTCGGGCCATCAGGGCCTTCGAGAAGGCCGGATTCGTTCGAGAACGCGAGGACGGCCAGCACGTCATACTCGCCTTTAACCCGAAGTACTAGCTTCCAGCCGTGACGGCTGAGGCGCGAGATGGGAGGCATCATGTCGAAGAACGGTGGCGTCATCGGGGTATCGGATCACGGTGGTTGGGCGGTGCTGGTGACGGTGTCACGCGATGGGACGCTCCTCGACCGCCGCCGCGTGGAACTTGTGGACGATTCCCTGCCGGCGATTCCCCATCACCACGAAGCGCAGATGCTCCCGATAGACGAGGGCGTAGCCTTGGTCGAGCGCGTGCGCGTTTCGGCGGAGAAGCATGCAGCACTTGCGCTGGAAGCTGTCACGATGGCCGTGCGGCCTATCCTCGGCGTCGCCCTTCGTAACTGCCCGCCGCTTCCGCCTACAATTGCCGAGCGAATCAAAGACTACCGTGCACGCAACGTCGCCGACTGGGTGATGTACCGTAAGGCGCTGGCCGCCGCTGCCGCCGCGCGCGGCTGGCCCGTTGACTGGTACGACTCGAAGAAAGTATTGGGCGCCGCGGCCCAGGCGTTGCGCGTCGAGAGCTTCGACGCTCACTTTCTCGACATGCGGAGAACCGTCGGGCCACCGTGGAACAACGATCACAAGCTCGCGATGGCGGCGGCTATAGTCGCGGCAAAAACACTTGCTGACTGAACGGCGCCCGAGAAGGCGCCGTTCGAGATTTATGTGGGAGGTTGCCGGCTATCTAGCCGACGGCGCCTTCCATTTCCATCTTCACGAGACGGTTGAGCTCGACCGCGTATTCCATCGGCAATTCCTTGACGAAAAAGTCGAAGAAGCCGTTGACGATCATCGCGACGGCGTCGGCCTCTGAGAGTCCTCGGCTCATCGCATAGAAGAGCTGCTCCTCGCCGATCTTGCTGACGCTGGCCTCATGCTCGACGGTCGAGCGCTGCTCGTGGATCTTCATCGTCGGCTTGGTATCGCTCGACGATTGCTCGTCCATGATGAGCGCGTCGCAGCGCACGCGGGTCTTCGCTCCGACCGCGCCGGCATGAACCTCGACCAAACCGCGGTAGGTGGTCTTTCCGCCGTGCGCGCTTACGCTTTTGTTCGTCACGACCGAGGTCGTGCGCGGCGCGACGTGGATGACCTTCGCTCCCGCGTCTTGGTGCTGTCCTTCACCCGCAAACGCCATCGAAAGAACTTCGCCGCGCGCGCCCTCACCCATCAAATAAATCGAGGGATACTTCATCGTCAACCGCGAGCCGATGTTGCCGTCCACCCATTCGACGGTCGCGTTCGCGTGCGCGACGGCGCGCTTGGTGACGAGGTTGAAGATGTTGCGGTACCAGTTCTGGATTGTCGTGTAGCGAATCGACGCCCCTTCCATCGCGATCAATTCGACCACGGCCGAATGCAGTGACGACGTCGAAAACTTCGGAGCCGTGCAGCCCTCGATGTAGTGCACCTTGGCGCCCTTATCCGCGATGATGAGCGTGCGCTCGAACTGACCCATGTTCTCGGCGTTGATCCGAAAGTAAGCCTGCAGCGGCATCGCGACCGTCACGCCCGGCGGCACGTAGATGAACGACCCACCCGACCAGACCGCCGAATTTAATGCGGAGAACTTGTTGTCGCCAGGCGGAATCACCGTCGCTAAATACTTGCGGACGATCTCGGGATATTTCTTGACCGCGGTGTCCATGTCGCAGAAGAGCACGCCTTGATCGTCGAGCGCTTTGGTCGTGTTGTGATAGACGACCTCGGACTCGTACTGCGCCGAGACGCCCGACAGAAACTTGCGCTCGGCCTCCGGGATGCCAAGGCGATCGAACGTTCGCTTGATATCATCAGGAACGTCGTCCCACGAGCGCTCGGTCTGATCGGTCGATTTCACGAAATAGTGAATGTCGGCGAAGTCGATCTCGCTCAGCAGGGCGGTATCGCCCCATGTCGGCATCGGCTTGCGGACGAACGTCTCGTAAGCCTTGAGCCGGAACTCGTGCATCCAAGCGGGCTCTTCCTTCATAGCGCTGATGCGCTCGACGATCTCGCGCGTCAGCCCTTTGTCGGATTTAAAAACGTAATTTTCAGGGTCGTGGAAGCCGTGCCGATACTCCTCGATGAGGTCTTGTGGCGCGACCGGGGTCTCAAGCTTCAAAGCCATGTCTAAGTCAGCGTACCCCCTGCGAGCGTATATAGTCAATATAATAAAGTAGGAGCTTCACATTCTCTAGCAACCAAGCTGTGGGCGAGCTGTGGGGAAGGACTTTACAGCGGGGGTACGAGGGGGTATGATTCCATGCGGTTTCTCAAAAATCGAGGAGCCAAAAGCCTCTCGGTCCTAAGCGGGCGCATCGGGTGCCGCGCTTCGGGCTGAAGGAACGGTTTGGGGGAGGGCGCGCCCATTCGCGCCATCGCGGCGAGTCGCTCGCGCACCGCTCAAAAGCGCCGGAAAGAGCTCGCCGATAGGTCGGGGACGTGTCTGCACCGCAGCCGCCAGCCGACGAAGTCCGGAGGTGGGATTCCTCAAGGGTCAAGGAGACCTGAACAATTGAAGGCACTCGGCAGGCACATCGTGTGCGAGCTCTCGGGCTGTCGCCCCTCCTTGCTTTCAGACATCAACGGCATCGCGGCGATGATGATCGAAGCCGCCAAAGCCGCTGGCGCTACCATCATGGAGAGCGCCTTTCACCGCTTCGAGCCGCAAGGGGTCTCCGGAACGGTCATTCTGGCCGAGTCCCATATCTCGATCCACACCTGGCCCGAGAAGGGCTATGCGGCCATGGATTTCTACACGTGCGGCGACCATACGGACCCTTGGCTCGCTTGCGAACATGCAGCACGCACACTTCAAGCCGTTAGCGTGCTCGCGACCGAGTTCAAACGAGGAATTGAAAAGAGCGACGGTGAGTTCACTCATGTGCTCAGCCGCGATCACAACGTGCGCGTGCTAAGCGCTTAGTCGCAATTCCTTAACCGTTATCATAATCAATTATCAGCTTTCTAGCGCCTGATTCGGGCAGGCTTGTTTCGCCTGTCGTCCAATTCGTTTGCTAGAACGATCACTGTAGTTTCGAGTGAGGTAGAGAGTAATTCCGATGCGTTTATCACTAATACGAGCCAGCGTGCTTGCAACGGCGGCCGCGATCGCGTTAGCAGCTTGCTCCGGTCACAGCGCGATTCCATCGACGCAGAGCGCTATCGCCCCGCAGACCGCTCTGGCTCCGACGACCCTTGGCGACAACGTGTCGCCGCTTGGCGACGATATGTCGCCGCTTGGATTGACGACCTGCGCAAAGAGCCCGCCGCAGTTCCAATGGATATTCAAGGGCGCTTGCACCGGGTTCAACCTTAAGTCGACGGGCGGCACCTTCAGCCTAGAAAAATATGCGGACATCACGGTGAAGGGTTCGATCGGCAAGAACAACGCGAAGGGCGAGGTGCATGTCGTCCTCGTCGACGCAGTCGACAAGAACGGCGACATCCTAAAATACAAGGGCAAGACCTTCCCGGCATACAAGGCGCGAGGGACGACCGTCGTATACGCCGAGGCCGCCAACCAGACCACGCAAACCATCAAGCCGATTCCGCAACCAGGTAAGGCCGTGATCGAGTACGTGATTACCGACGGTAAAGGCTTTCCCGGAAAGACTTGCGCTGCGGCGGTCTACGGAAAGCAGAGGAACGGCAAGGAAGGTTGGACGGCGTTTACCAGCACGTACCCGGTGAAGGGTAAGACCGTCACGATTGCCGTGTTCGAGGCGCCGGCGGGTTTCGAACTGCCTCCAAAGGGGACGCCGCTCTACTTCGGGATCAACTGCTTCTAGTAACCAGAGCGTCCGCGGTATATACAAGAGAACCCCGCCGCCCGGCGGGGTTCTCGTTTTGTGCCGCCAATGAGTAGCCCCCCATGCCGAAGACGCAAATGTGGCAGTGGTACGTCGAAGAGTTTGCGCCGGCCGAGCAGCACCACCATGCGCTCGACCAGCTTTATTATTCTGGCCGGTCGGAGTTTCAGCAGATTGCGGTCGTGCGCTCGCCGGTCTTCGGGAAGATGCTCGTCATCGACGGCGATACGCAGAGCGCTCAAGCCGACGAAAGGATCTATCACGAAGCCTTGGTGCATCCGGCGCTTGCCGCTGCTTCCGACCGCCGTGAGGTGCTGATCCTCGGTGGCGGCGAAGGTGCAACGCTGCGCGAGGTGCTGCGCTGTCCCGACGTCACCCGCTGCACGATGGTCGACATCGACGGGCTGGTAATCGAGCTTTCGAAGAAGTACTTACCCGAGTGGTCGGCCGGAGCCTTCGACGACCCGCGCGCCCGAACGATTGTCGGCGACGCGCTGCAATTCATGCGCGAGGACTCCCAACGCTACGGCGTCGTTATTTCGGATCTCACCGAGCCGCTGGAAGATTCACCGAGCAATCCGCTCTTTAACGACGCGGTCTTCGGGTCGATCAAGTCGAGGCTCGCCGAGGGCGGCGTCTACGTGTTGCAAGCCAGCACCGGGGCGGTCGTCAACGCGGCGCTTCACTGCAAAATGGCGCGCACGCTGCGCCGGCACTACGCGCACGTCGTTTCCTTCGCCACGCACGTGCCCGCCTTCGATACCGAGTGGGCCTTTCTCGCGTGTAGCGATCGAATTGACCTTGCAAAGCTCGACCCGGAGCTGATTGACGTCTACTCCGCGCGGCTGCGCGGCGAGAGCTTCTTTTACGACTCGATCACCCACCGCCGGCTCTTTGCGCTGCCGCTCTACCTGCGACGGATGCTCGCGACCGGCGGGGATACGTTTTGACGGAGCGGAAAAGCGAGGGCTTCATGAGCATTGATTATTCGCACGCGCCACATGCCTGGGAGAAGGAGAAGAGCAACTTCGTCGCGCTGCTCGACCTCAAGCTCGAGACCGTCGAACGCGGTAGAGCGGTGATGCGGATGCCGTATCGTTCCGAGATCACCAACGGAACCGGCGCCGTTCACGGCGGCGCGATCGTGAGTCTCTGCGACACGGTCTTTTACGTCGCGCTGGCCTCGATCTACGGGCGCGATCAAGATACGACGACGGTCGCGCTGCAATGCAATTTCCTCGCCCCGGCCAAGGCGCCGCACGATCTCGTCGCCGAGGCAAAAGTCTTGCGCGCCGGCCGTCGCATCGTCTACGGCGAAGTCTACGTTCGCAGCGGCGATAAGATTGTCGCGCACGCGACGCTCGACTTTCTCAACACGTACCCCGAAGAAAAGCCGCGCAAGTAATGCGACGGACTGCACTCCACGACGAACACGCACGCGCCGGCGCGCGAATGGTTCCTTTCGCCGATTTTGAGATGCCGGTGCAGTACTCCAGCATCTTGAAAGAGCACGATGCGGTTCGTCATCGCGCCGGACTTTTCGATCTGTCACACATGGGGCAGTTCCTACTGACAGGCGAGTCGGTCGCGCAATGGGCCGACACGCTCACCATCAACGCGGTCGGCACGATGAAACCTCTTCAGGCGAGATACAATATCTTCTGCAACGATGCCGGAGGGGCACACGACGACACGATCTTCTATCGTCTCGCCGGGAGTTGGCTGCTGGTGGTCAACGCATCGAACGCGCAGAAGATGTGGCAGCTTCTCAACGACCGGTGCCCGGCGGACGTAACGCTGGAGAACCGGCATGGACGTGCGGCGCTGATTGCGATCCAAGGACCGCGCTCGGTCGAGATGCTTGGGCCGCACGTCGACGTCGACATCGGCTCCCTGCGCTACTACTTCTGCACGGAAGGTCGCGTCAACGGCGTTCCCGCGGTGATTGCGCGCACGGGCTACACGGGCGAGGACGGTTTTGAGCTGTTCGTGGACGGCGCCGACGCGCCGGCGCTTTGGAACGACTTGCTGCTTGCCCACCAGACCGATGGGCTGGAACCCTGCGGCCTTGGATCGCGCGACGTACTGCGTCTCGAGGCCGGCATGCCGCTCTACGGACACGAGCTGAACGAGACGATTACGCCGGTACAAGCGGGCTTGAAGTGGGCGCTCAAGCTCGAGAAGCCCGAGTTCGTCGGCAAGGAGGCGCTAGCGGAGCAGCTCGGCGCCGACTCCTATTCGCGGATCGTCGGACTGGTGATGGAAGGACGCGCGCCGGCGCGTGAAAACTATCCGGTTTGGTTTGAGGAGCAGATCGTCGGAACGGTACGAAGCGGATCGATCGCTCCGTCGCTCGAGAATAGGAACATCGCGACGGCGCTCGTGGAGCCCAGGGCCGCATCGGTCGGAACACGCCTCGAAGTCGAGATCCGTGGAAAGAACCACGATGCGACGGTCGTCCCGATGCCGTTTTACAAACGCGAAAAATAATCTAAAGGAGAAGAAGTGGCGCAGCCGGAGGATCTGCTTTTCAGCAAGGAACACGAATGGGTAAAGCTCGACGGCGACTCGGCAACGATCGGAATCACGGATTACGCGCAGAATGCGCTCGGCGACATCGTCTACGTCGAGCTGCCGAAGGTCGGGGCTACGATCGCGCAGTTCGCTAACGTCGGCGTCATCGAATCGGTAAAAGCGGTCTCCGATCTCTTCACGCCGATGTCGGGCGAGGTCGTCGAAGTCAATGAAGGGCTCGAGAACGACCCGGCGGCCGTAAATCGCGAGCCGTACGGCGCGGGATGGCTGCTCAAGCTGCGCCTCTCCGACGCCGCCGAGGCAAAGACGCTGCTCTCACCGGCCGAGTACGAGAAGATCGCCGCCGATTGAGGTCGGGACCAAAGTCCTAACTGCTGTGGGTCAAGCGCACTCTTCGAGGTCTTGGTAAAGGGAGCGCCGCCGAACGTCGCTGAAGGGCGAGCGGTTGAAAGGAGCTGCAATTTGATACGTATTGTAGCGGCGGCCGCGTTTTTTGCATTCGCACTATCCGCGGGCGCAGCATGTAGAGCCGCCGAACCCGCGCAGCCGGCGCTGCCGCCGCAACCGGCGACACATCCTACCGGCATTCCCGCCGATGCGGTACTTGTTTCGCCATGCATCGCAACGATGGGCGAGCACTGGGTGAATCTGAAAGATGCACCGCTGGGACCAATTTATGGAGTTTGGCAAGGCAAGCCGGTCTTTACGGAGATCATGGTCTCGGTAGAGCAGTTGAAGCAGGGTTTCAGCTACGGTAACATCCACGCGCTTCCCGGCTATGCGATCGATCACATCGACTTTAAGTACGAGCCGCAGGGGCACGCGGGCTTTCCCGTGCCGCACTACGACGTGCATGCATACTACGTCACGCCGGCAGTGCAGGCGACGATCTGTCCGAACGGCATTCCCGATCCGGCAATGAAAGCGACGAACGAGCCGTAGCGCGCTTTACTCCGTGTCGACCGGCTGATCGGACGGCGGCTGGTTTTCGAAGAAGGCTCGCGAATATTTGACGCTAATCGGGACGAATTTGCGAGGCCGTTGCGCGAAGTCGAAACAGTCTCCGATACTTTGTGCCCGCACGTCGGCGACTCCTAAGCGTCCCAGTTTCCAGTCGTCTTCGATGAACTTCAGGATGCTCGCGAACTCGTATCGGGTATGTGAGACGCGGCCTTTTCGCGCGTACGGCGAGACGACGAGCATCGGAACGCGGAACCCGAGACCGCCTCCTTTGTCGCGGAACGGAGGCGGAACGTTATCGTAAAAGCCGCCCCAGTCGTCCCACACGATGACGATCGCGGTGGTCTTCCAATACCGGCTCTCGCCGATCGCATTCACGATGTTTGCCACCCAAGATGGACCCTGATCGGAGTGCTGGCCGGGGTGATCGGAGTTGGGCAAAGTCGGAACGATCCAGGCGACCGCCGGCAGCTTACCGTCAGATATCGCCTTGAAGATCGCGCTGCTCGTTGTCGTCACATTCGTCTTCCACTCCGGCCCGTAACGCACTGCCCTGATGGAGTCGAACGCATTCCAAACCGCACCCGTCGAACCGACGACCCGCGGCGAATAGTACTTCCACGAAACGTTTTTGGCATCGAGCAGGTCGCGAATCGTGCGGTACGTTAGACACGGAAAGGGTCCCGCATGAGGCAAGAGCTTCTGCGATGTCGTTAGGAGTGACGTCGTCGTGCCTTGCGGTGAATCGCATCCCCAGGGCTGCTGCGACGGAAAGTCTATAAGACTGTCGTTGGCATCTATCGCCGTGTTGCCTCGAATCAAGTCTTGGTGCGCGGTGTAGCTGCCGCTGCCTTGCGTCTGGAACATGTGATCGGCGAGCACGTACGCTTTGGCCATATCCCAGTAGGGTGCAATCTGTTTTGGGTCGACGTACCGGTACGGGATCGCGCCCGCATAACCGCCCTTCCCGTTGTTCTCCAGGTTGAACCCGTCCATTTTGCCATCGTCGTAGTCTCTGAGAAAAACCAGCCAGTTGTGGTTGAGATCGATCGGGAAAGCAAGGTCGCTTTTCTTGAGGTGCACCATTTGCCCGTTGGACATCTTGCCTTCGGTGGCCCCATCGGCGCCGGGAAAAGTCGCAAACAGGTTGTCGAAGCTGCGATTCTCCTGGATCACGACGACGACGTGCTCGATGCGTTTGACCTTCGGCGCCGCATAGCGCGCGAGCGAATCTGGGGGAGAGATTCCAAACGAAACGCTTGTCGTTCGCGCGCTGCAGGCGGCGACGAAGACCGCCGCCGCGAGCGCTACTTTATGCGAAAAAGCCACCGTAAGTATACTATAACTTCCGACGCAGAGGTTCGCAACCGCCGCGACGGCGAACAGCCCCGGCGATGTACGCTCCGCATACCGAACGCGACGTCGAACTCATGCTCGAGGCAATCGGCGCTCGGTCGCTCGACGAGCTTTTGCGCGTTCCCGACGCGATCGCGCTCAAAGCGCGTCTCGAGGTCGTTCCCGCGCTTCCGGAGTACTTGATCGCGCGCCGTTTCGAGCAGCTTGCCGAAAAGAATGCCGGTAGCGGGTATCGATCGTTTCTCGGTGCAGGCGCGTACCGGCATTACGTGCCGCCGGCGATTGCCGCGCTCGCGATGCGTGGCGAGTTTCTTACCGCTTATACGCCGTACCAGGCGGAAGTTTCGCAGGGATACCTGCAAGCCATTTACGAGTGGCAGACGTACATTTGTCTCCTCACCGGGATGGAACTCGCGAACGCTTCGGTCTATGACGGGGCAACGGCGCTAGCCGAGTCCGCGATCATGGCGCTCGGCGCAACCGGTCGCCAGAAGATTCTCGTTTCGCGCGCCGTTCATCCCAACTATCGCGCCGTGTTGCGCACCTATTGCGACGGACTCGATGTCGCTGTAGACGAGATCCCCTTTACGGCAGACGGCACGACCGACGACGCCGCGCTTCGCGATGCCGTCGCCGGCAACGAGTATGCCGCGGTCGCCTTGCAATCGCCGAACTTCTTCGGCAACATCGACACCTTGTCGGCGCCGGCACTCGCGGCCATCAAAGGGAGCGGCACCATTCCCGTCGCCGTCGTCGCTGAAGCGCTTTCGCTTGCGGCGCTCGCTCCGCCGTCGTCGTGGGGTGCCGAGATCGTTGCCGGAGAGGCCCAGAGCTTCGGCGTTGCGCAGGCCTACGGCGGACCGTACGCGGGCTTCATCGCTTCGGCGCAGGAGCATATGCGCCGCATTCCTGGACGCTTGGTAGGCAAGACCGCCGACAGTTCGGGTCGCACCGCGTACGTCCTGACCCTGCAGGCTCGCGAACAACACATTCGGCGCGAACGCGCGACATCGAACATCTGCACGAATCAGGCGCATTGCGCGTTGATCGCGACGATCTATCTCGCATTGATGGGGAAGACCGGGCTTCGCGACGCCGCTGCGCTCAATCTGGGGCGCTCGCGCGAGCTCGCGAGCGCCGTCGCGCGTGTCGACGGGGTGCGGCTCAAGCATTCGGCGCCGTTTTTCAACGAGTTCGTTGCCGACGTCGGCCGGCCGGCCGGCGAGGTGCTGGCGGCCTTACAACGGCAGAAGATTCTGGGCGGTGTCGACCTGGGCCGGTTCTATCCGGAACTAATCTCCTGCATTCTCATGACCGCGACCGAGGTGACCACGACCGGCGACATCGCGGCTTTGGCCGGCGCGCTTGCGGAGGTCTTGCATGTCCCCGCAGCCGTCTAAAAGTCCCAGCGTGTCGAAAGCCGCCGGCGTGCCCCTGATCTTCGAACAGGGGCAAGAGGGACGCGCGAACCGTTACCTCGACGCCGGAAGACCGCTCGAAGCATTTTTGCCGAAGGACGTGCTTCGCGACGAGCTGCCGCTGCCCGATAACAGCGAGCTCGACGTGGTGCGTCATTACACGCGCCTCTCGCAACGAACATTCGGGATCGACCTGGGCTTCTATCCGCTCGGCTCCTGCACGATGAAATATAATCCGCGCATCAACGATGCGATCGCGGCGCGCCGCGAGTTTGCCGAGCTCCATCCGTTCACGCCCGACGAGCTCGCGCAAGGTGCGCTGGAAGTGATGTACGAGCTCGAGCGATCCCTGAGCTCGCTCTTCGGTATGGCGGCGTTCTCGCTCAACCCTTCGGCCGGCGCACACGCCGAGCTCGGAGCGCTGCTGGTAGCTAAGAAATACTTCAAAGAGCGCGGCGAAGAGCGGCGTGTGAACGTTATCGTGCCCGACACCGCGCACGGCACGAACCCTGCATCCGCGACGATGTGCGGGTTTAAAGTAATCTCGCTGCCGAGCAACGAGCGCGGCCGCGTAAGCGTTGACGAGATCCGCAAAGTGCTTGGAGCGCAGACTGCGGTCTGCATGATGACCAACCCGAATACGCTCGGTCTCTTTGAGGACGAGATCGCTGAGATCGCGCGCGCGGTGCACGAAGCCGGCGGCCTCATGTACTATGACGGTGCCAACGCCAATGCGATCATGGGCTACACGCGGCCCGGCGACATGGGCTTCGACCTCATGCACCTCAACACGCACAAAACGTTTACGATCCCGCACGGCGGCGGCGGCGCGGGGCATGGTCCGCTCGGCGTCGCGGCCCATCTCGTCGAATATCTGCCGACGCCGGTGGTCGTTTGCGATGAATCGCAATTCCGGCTCGACTTCGATCGGCCGAAGTCGATCGGTCCGATGCGCTCGTTCTGGTCGAACTTTGCCCACGCCGTACGCGCGCTCGCGTACCTCTACGCAAACGGCGAAGCCGGACTGAAGCGCGTGTCGCAGCTCGCCGTTCTCAACGCCAACTATCTGCGCGTTAAGATAGCCGAGTTTCTCGAAACGCCGTATCCGGAAAACTGCCGCCACGAGTTCGTCGCGTCGGCGCAGCGGCTCAAAAAGGAGCACGGCGTGCGCGCGCTCGATCTCGCCAAAGCACTGCTCGATTACGGCTACATGGCACCGACGATCTATTTTCCGTTGATCGTGCCGGAGTGCTTGATGATCGAGCCGACGGAGACCGAATCGAAAGAGACGCTCGACGCGTTCGTGGAGGCGCTGCGCGAGATCGTGACCCGGGCGCAGAACGATCCGCAAGCCCTCTTCGAGGCACCGGTTACGACCGTCGTCGGGCGGGTTGACGAGACGCGCGCCGCGCGTCAGCCGGACCTGCGCTGGCGCCCATAAGCTCCCCTTTCCCTAGCCTGGGGCGCCTTGGCCCGGGCGCCGGAACCCCGCGAATCCGCCGCAAGCCGTCGGGAGGAAAAGTTCGCACGCTTCAAAAAGCTGACTTTAGTCAATAACAAAAGTTAACTTTAAGGGAGTTACTTCTCGTGCTTCGACGGCTCGTTGAGAATCTTCGTGCCTGCCGCCCCCCCAGCTTAGAGATCGGCTCGGTTCTGGCCGCTCGTTGGGAGGAGTGGCTTCCTGGACGGCCGCTTGCTTACAAGCCGGATGGCTACACCAGGACGTGCGCTTACCGGGATCCCCGCTTCGAGGTCCTCCTACTCAACTGGGCTCCCGGTTCCGCATCCGCCATTCACGACCACGGCGATCAGCATTGCTGGATGCTCGTTCTTGAAGGCAATCTCGAGGTCGACGACTACACGCGCCTCGATTCCGGCGAGACGCCGGGATACGCGCACGTCGAACGTTGCGGAACGCGCAGGCTCGAGCCCGGCGGAATGGATCTGCGCTCGGGGCGCTTCGATCTGCATCGCGTTACGGCGACGCCCGATTCGCGAGCCGTTTCCCTGCATGTCTACTCGGGACCGCTACGCAGATTTCTCGTTTACAACGAGATCGAGCGCCGCTGCCATAGCACCGGGGCATTTTACGATCAGGTTCTCCGGCTCGATTTAGAGCCGGCCGGCCAATGATCGAACTCGACGTCGCAGTCGTCGGCGGCGGCTTCAGTGGAGCCGCCGTCGCCGCGAACCTAGCGCGACATGCCCCACCCGACCTAACACTCGCGGTCTTCGACCCCGACGATCTCGGACGCGGCGCAGCGTACGGGACGCGCCATCGCGAGCACGTTCTCAACACGCGTGCTCACATGATGAGCCTGTACGTCGACCAACCCGATCACTTCGTTCGTTGGCTCGGCGTCCGGGGAGGTCGGAGCGACTTTCTTTCGCGCCGCGTTTACGGCGAATACGTTGGTGAAATCGCGCACCGGGAGGCAAAGGCGATCCGCTTTACTCACGTCCGCGATCGGGTCGGAAACGTGCGACGCAGCAGCGAGGGCTTCGTCGTCGAGTCCCGCGCCGGCGCCTGCTTTGAAGCGCGAGCCGTCGTGTTGGCAACCAGGAATCCGGCACCAAACGACAGCTTCTCCCGCTCGAGGTTCGCCTTCACGCGGCCTACATAGACGACCCGTGGCGATTCGACTACCACAGCGTTGGTGGCCACGTGCTCGTGCTGGTGTCAGGTCTAACGGCTTTGGACGTGTTGGTTGCGTTGAAGGGATGCGGCCACCGCGGGACGGTGCACGTTCTGTCGCGCCGTGGCCGCTACCCCGAGGTGCACGAAACCGTCGCTCCGTACGACGTGATCCCCGCACTCGACACGCGCGGTGCCCGCGCGCTTCTGCGCAGCTTCCGCAGTCACGTCGACGAGGCGGCGCGCCGGGGATTCGACTGGCGGGCCGTCGTCGATTCGCTCCGACCCGAGGTGGAAGCGATTTGGCGTCGGCTAGAGTACGTCGAGCGCCGTCGTTTCGAACGCCATTTGCGCACCCATTGGGAACGCCGTCGCCACCGGGCGCCAAAGCAAGTCGATGCCGTTCGCGAGGAGTATCAGCGCGCCGGACGTCTTCGAAACTACGCGGGGCGGTTGTCGAGCATGACGCGGGGCACAGCGACTATCGCGTGCGCGACGCAGCGAATGTGGAACTGCGTCCGGATTGGATCGTGAACGCTTCCGGAGTAGGTCGCGTCTCCGCGATGAAGCGAGATCCGCTGCTGACGTCGATGCTTACCAAGGGCATCATCTCCTCCGACACCGGCGGCATCGGATTGCGCGTTGGGCACGATCTTTCCGCGATCGACGCTATTGGCAACGCGGTTCCGGGCCTATGGATCGTCGGCCCGGCAGTGCGCGGCTCTCGCTTTGAGGCGACCGCAGTTCCCGAGCTGCGTGTCATGGCCGAACTCGTCGCAGCCGCGATTCTCCGCACGCGGCGATCCCGCGCAAGCGCAATACCCGCCGTCGAGAATCCCGATTCCCCGCAATCGTTAGGAGCATTGAAATGACCCTTCGACTTCGGCCCCGTCGACCTGCTCTGGGGCCTTCGCTCACGCGTATCGATAAAGCGGCGTTTTGAGGCTTCAGGAGCGGCCAAGCAAGCTAAAAGCAGCTCCGATTCTCGCAGGCCTTCTTGGGGTGGAGGGCTATAATAGTGGTAATCGGGGGCCTCGCAAGCGGCCCCCTTACCCATCCCTGAGTGGAGCGTCATGCGAATCAAATACGAGGTGTCGGCGGGCGGCCTGCTGCTGCGCCGCCGCGATTCGAGCTACGATGCCCTTCTGATTGGGCGCGGAACCCCGCCCCGCATTTGGACGCTGCCGAAGGGACACGTCGAGGCGCGCGAATCTACCGAGCAAGCGGCGTTGCGCGAAGTCCACGAAGAGACGGGCTGCTGGGGTGAAATCATCACGCGGCTCAACGAGATCTCGTATTGGTTCTACGTGGGCAGGGCGAAGCACCGCAAGGCGGTGACGTTCTTTCTCATGCGCTATCTTTCGGGCGATCCGGCTAGCCACGACCACGAAGTCGACGACGCCGCCTGGTTCGATCTGGCGCAGGCCCGAAAGACGTTAAAGTACGTCAACGAGAAGCGCCTCGTCGATCTCGCGCACGAGTTCCTAGCCGCTCATCCCGACGCGCTCGGCGAGCCCGAGATCGTCGCTCGCGCAGCGGAGCCCGTATCGTCCTGACGGCCGAGACGCACACGTTCCGCGTGCGGCTCGACGCCTTCGACGGCCCGCTCGACCTTCTGCTCGGTTTGATTAAAGAGCAGCAGCTCGACGTTGCCACGGTCCCGCTTGCCATCGTAGCGGAACAGTATCTGGAGTACGTGCGCGCGATGCAGGCGCGCGACGTAGAGCTTGCCGCCGAGTATTTGGTGATCGCCGCGACGCTGCTCTTCCTCAAGTCGAAGGCGCTCTTGCCGCCGATTCCACAGGAGCTGGTCGAAGACGAAGGCGAGACGCCCGAGGCGGTCGAGGAACGGCTGCGCCGCCGTCTGATCGCATACTCGAAGTACCGCGAGCTGGGCGAGGAGCTGCGCGGACAACAGAATGAAGCGAGCGCGTTCTTCCACCGCGAGCCCGGCGATCCGGCCGGTGAGATCGTTCAGCGCTACGACATCGATCCGGAAAAACTCAAGCGCGCCTTCATCAAGATGCTCGCCCAGGCGCGCCCGGGCAAACGTTCTATCGCCGGAGAACGAGTCTCGCTGCTCGCCTCGATGGATTACATCATGCGGCGAATCAAGGAACGTGGCGAGGCGTATTTTTCGGAGCTGTGCAACGAGCTCGGCATGACTCGCGACGTCATCATCATCACCTTTCTCGCCATTCTCGAGCTCGTCCGGCGACATCGCCTCGCCTTCGAGCAGCCGGCGGCGTTCGACGACATCCGGCTCTTCCCAGCCTCTAAGCCGGCGGCATGAGCGTGCTCGACGAGGCAGTTCTGCGGCTCCAGCGACCGGTCGAAGCGCTGCTCTTCGTCGCCAGCGAAGCGCTTTCGATTCAGAGGCTCGCAAAGCTGCTGCACGCAGAGGAGCGCGAGATCGCGTCGGTGCTCCAACAAATAGAAGCCGATTACAGCGAACGCGGGATCGTCTTACGCGAGGTTGCCGGAGGCTATCGTTTCGCGACGTCGCCGCTCGCGCGCGAAGTGGTCGAAGCCTATCTGCTGCCGCCCAAGACGTCTCTCTCGACGCCGGCGTTGGAGGCGCTCGCGATCGTTGCCCATCTCCAGCCCGTCACTCGCAGCGAGATCGAAGCGATTCGCGGCGTCAACTCGGACAGCGTCGTCAGCACGCTGCTGGACCGGGAGTTGATCGCTGAAGCAGGGCGCAAAGACGTCGTCGGGCGCCCGATGCTGTATAAAACGACGTCGTTCTTTTTGGAATCGTTCGGAATGCGTTCGCTCGACGATCTGCCCGATCTCGAACTCGATCCGGGCCAGCCGCTGGCGTTCGATTTGGGAAGCGGCAAAGTCTCTTAGATGAGGATTGGGCTGCACGTGCACGTCGCGGGCGGCTACGTCAAAGCCGTGCAACACGCCAAGTCGGCCGGGGCTTGCGCGATGCAAGTCTTTTCGACCAACCCTCGCAGCTACCGCGCCACCGCAATCGACGGCGGCGCGCTCGACGCTTTTGCGGAGCTTCGGCGCGAGGCCGGACTCGATCCGTGCGCCATTCACACCCCCTACCTCGTCAATCTTGCCAGCGCCGACCCCAAGATCGCGCAAGGCTCGCTGCGCCTGCTCCAAAACGACTTGGCGGTCGCGGCGCGCGGCGGGATGCGCTTCGTCAACACGCATCTCGGTTCGTACGGAACGCGCGATCGCACGGAGGCGTTCGGTGCGATTTGTAGCGCGCTCCAAGCCGCGCTCGCCGGCATCGAGCCCGGCGTCTTTCTCGTGCTCGAGAACTCGGCGGGTGCCGGGAATTTAGTAGGTGGGACGCTTGAGGAGCTCGGCGCCTTCATCAGGAGCCTCGCTCATCCACAGCTTGGCGTCTGCCTCGACACCGCACATGCGTGGGCCTCGGGCTACGCGATCGACACCAAGGACGGCGTCGATCGCTTTCTTGATGCGGCCGAGCGGGAGATCGGCATCAAGCGCATCTTGCTCTTCCACTTCAACGACACCGAAGTGCCGCTCGGGGCGAGCCGCGATCGGCACTGGCACATCGGTGATGGCCGGATCGGATTCGAAGGGTTTCGTGCCTTGCTCGCTCACCCCGAGTTGCGCGAGAAGACCGCCATTCTGGAGACGCCAGGCAGCGTTGCCGACGACTTGCGCAACATGCAGACGATACTGGCGATCCAGAAAGGCGCGCTCAGTTCGCTATAGGATGCGCAGGTGCGGCAGGCGCGCGTACGACTCAAGAAAGAGGGCCGAATCGGCGCGCTGGATCCTGAGCTTGAGATCGACGTCGCTGATGTCGGCGACCAGCGGAGCGTTGCGGATTGGGTCTCTAAACATTGTAACCTCTTGACGGATGTGGTAACCTTCAATCATTATATGGTGGTGACAGTAACTTGTCAAGCATTTTTGCCGGTTAACCGGCTGGGCGTACCACGGGAATGACAAAGCCCGCGTCTGATGTCGCTCCGGGCGGCCTCGAGCTGATACGGCGGTTCGTGAACACGATCGACCTGCCGAACGGTCCCGACGAGTTGGATTCGATCGAGAAGGCGCGGGCCTGGTGCCTGAGCCACGGGTTGGCGCCCGTCAGGGACGAGGGCCATCTCGCGCAGTTGCACGACTTCCGCGAAACGCTGCGCGATCTGCTCTTCGCGAATAACCGGGAAGGCGATGCCGCGGCGGCTTGGGAGCGGATACCACCCTTCCTCGCCAGCACGCGCCTCAGCCTGGCGGTCAATCCGGCCCGTGGCTTGGAGCTCAGACCTGAAGACAAGGGACCGATTGCCTCACTGCTAGCGATTCTGTACGAGTCGCAGCTGGTCGGCACGTGGGCCCGGCTGCGCGCCTGTCGTAAGCAGAGCTGCCGTTTTGCCTACTACGACTACACGAAAAACGCCTCGCGAGCTTGGTGCAGTATGGCGACCTGCGGCAATCAAGCCAAAGCCCAACGCCGCCGCCAGCGTGAACGCGTCGGATAAGGTTGGGCCTGTCCTGAGCCGAGTCGAAGGGTTCGTCGCGCACTTCGACGTCGACGCGTTCTACGCAAGCGTCGCCGTCCGGGACGATCCACGCCTGCGCGGCAAGCCGGTCGCTATCGCCGGACGCAGCCGCCGTGCAGTCGTGCTCACCGCCTCGTACGAGGCGCGGCCGTATGGCGTTCGCTCTGCGATGCCGCTCTACAAAGCCCGCATCGCCTGCCCCGATCTGGTCGTCGTGCCGCCGGAGATGCAAAAGTACCGTGCTATCTCGCGAGAGATCTTTGCAATCATGGGTAAGCGCGGAAATCCGGTCGAGGGCCTTTCGCTCGACGAGGCCTTCGTCGCGATCGGCGAGACGCCGTTCCAAGAGGCGCGCACATTTGCCGCTACCCTTCGCCAAGAAATCCTTGACGTCACCGGACTGACCGCCAGCGCGGGCGTTGCGACCGGTAAGATGATCGCTAAGATCGCCTCCGACACGTGCAAGCCCGATGGACTCTTGGCGATCGCACCAGGGGAAGAGTCGGCGTTTCTTTCGCCGTTGCCGGTCGGCCGTCTCTGGGGCATCGGACCGAAAATGCAAGCGCGATTGAGTGTTTACGGCGTCGCCACGATCGGCGATCTCGCCGGTCTCGGTGACGCGCAACTGCGCGAGTTTTTCGGATCTTGGTGGCGAGAGGTACGCGATCTCGCGCGCGGAATCGATCGCCGCCCGGTGGAGCCTGAGCGCGAAACGAAATCCATCTCCACTGAGGAGACCTTCGAATACGACGTGCGCGACGAAAGTCAGCTGATCGACGTTTTGCGCGGTCAAGCTCGCGAACTGGCAGAGGCACTCGAACGCGAGCGCACCGTTGCGAAAACGGTCGGCGTGAAGATCAAACGCGGCGACTTCAGAATCGTCGGCCGCCAGACGCACCTTGCCGAGCCGACGCGCGACGCGCGCCGGATCTTTCGAGCCGCGGTCCACTGTTTGCGGCGCGCCGGCCTCGAAGGAGCACCGGTGCGGCTGCTGGGAATGCGCGTCGCCTCACTCGTAGAAGGCGATTCGCTCCAAACGAGTTTATTCTAAAGTGAGAGTTACAGTGAGCTTCCGCCGCTCGATTCGTTGCATCGCCGTAGCGCTGCTCGGCGGCTGCAGCGCAGGTCAGCTCCCCATTACCGCGCCGACGACGGTCCTGCGGTCGGGCGTTGCGAGCCAACAGCGCTCGTGGATGGCTCCCGGCGCCAAGAAGCTCGACCTTCTCTACGTCTCGGATTACGAAACCAACAATGTCTACGCGTACTCCTACCCGCAGGGAAAGCTGCGCGGCGTGCTCGCAGGCATACTCGAGAATTTCGTGCTCCCGACCGGGCTGTGCTCGGACGGCGCCGGAAACGTGTTCGTACCGGATAGTGCAAACTCAACGGTGCTCGAATACGCCCACGGCAGCACGAAGCTCGCAAAAACGTTGATCGATGCAAACGAGCTTCCGTATAGCTGCGCGGTCGACGGCACGAGCGGCAATCTCGTGGTCGTCAATCTGGAATCGGCCAGCGGTGCCGGCGGCGTTTCGATTTACTCGCGCGCTCGCGGGCTTCCGCAGACCTACCACTACGGCTTTCTCTACAAATGGGACTTTGCGGCGTACGACGACAAGGGGAACCTCTTCGTCGACGCGAGTTACGATTTGCCGAGTGAAGCCTTAGCGCTCGTCGAGATGCGCAGGGGCAAAAACTCGTTCGAGACGATCACGCTCGATCAAACCTTCGGCGCGGCCGGCGGAGTGGCTTGGGACGGCACTCACTTGGCGGTGGGCGATGCACGATCTTCGACAATCTACCGGTTCGTCATAGCTGGAAACCACGGCACCGAAGTCGGAGCGACGCAACTACGGCGCGCACGCGGCGTCGCGCAGTTCGCCATTAATAAAAAGAGCCTTGTTGCGGCGGATTTTCACGATCGTAGCGTTGCGCGTTGGAAGTATCCGGCCGGCGGCTTGCCGGTGAAGTCGCTTGCAGGATTCGGCGAGCCCTTTGGGGTTACGCTCAGCAAAGCCGCGCTCGATCGGCGCGCCGAGACTCATATGTGATCGGTCGCCCAGCAAAAATTCTCGCGGCGATCCGAAGCGATCGCATTTATCAGAAGCTCGCCTTGCGAGCGCAAGGGTGCCATCATCAGGATCGCTCGACTTCGCGCGCGCGCGCGCAGCCTCTCGAGCGAGACGCGGGCGTCTTTGGGCGGAAGCCAGCCCGCGACGCGCCGCAAGTCGCCGGCGGCCGCGCGCAACAGCGCAGGAATCGACGCGGCTGCTGCGTCATCGGCGAAGCCGTACTCTTCGAGTATGTATTCGTCAGATTGGGTGGCGCGCACGCCGAAAACGTACGCCGCGACGCGGCGGTGCCGGCGGAGCACGAGGTTCGCTTCATCGCCGGGCGGGCGCTCGGAGCCATGACGCATCCGCAACCGAATCCAGTCCCAGGTCGTAGCGCTGCGCGAAAAGCCCGCTTTTCTCCGGTTTTCGACGAGGTCGAAAACGTGACGCACGCCGCTCCAGTCCTGCTCGGCGAGAGGCGACGGTTGCAGGCGCGTGGCCGGGAGCGCGTCGGCGCGCAACGAGAACGAGCGCGATGGAAACGCACGGAAGCCCAACTCCGCGTAAAACTCGGGTCGGATGTCTGAAAAAAGATAGGCCACGTCGTATCCGTCGCCACGCGCTTGATCGAGCGCCATCGCGAGCATAACGCTTGCATAGCCGCGCCCGCGATACTCGTTGGGCGTAAAGACGGCCCCAAAGCCGATCGTCTCCAGCCGTCGCGAGCCGTCGCGCAATCTTCGCTCGTACCGCTTGAACGACGCGACGCACCGATTCCCCTCATAGAGTCCGATTGTTCGGTAGTAACGACGCCCGTACGGACTGCGCGCGATTTCAAGCGTCTGCTCGACGTACTCGTCGAAGGTTCGGCGCCCGGCCCAAAGGGGCGCGGTCAAGGGCAGGACTTCGGCCGCGTAGACGCGCGCCGGCATCTCGCGCAGGCGCATCGCCACGATCTCAGCGCAACTCCGCAAGAAACTCGGGCGCCGTTACCCCCCGGGTCGGCTTCCCGGAGGCCGTGACGAACACGCTCTTGCGCGCGCGGCGCAGCGCGTAATCAAAAGCACGCCGCTCGCGTTCGAAGTAATGCTGCTGCGCTTTCGAGCGAAACATATAGTAAGTAAACTTCGCCGTGCGCGAGGCTCGCGCTTCGCCCACGTTCTCCTTCGGGATCATGCCGAGCCGAGGGCTAAAGAGAAAGGCCTCGGGTGAGTACCAACGCGGAAAGGCGCCGGGGCGAACGTCGGCAACGACGACGTGGTCGAACTCCCGTCCGCGCGATGCCTCGACGCTAAGGATCTGCACGAACCCTTCGGTTCGGCTTAGGACGGCACAGCTTTCAAGGTCGCTGGCGATTCGTTGCTCCGCGTGTTGGAGAACGTCACCGAGCGCCGCGCCCGGATCGCTTAACACGAACTCGCCGAGCCGGTCCAGAAGCCGCTGCAACGCGATCTGCTGTGCGAGCGCCCTGGCCGAGCCCGGTTCTCCTTCGCGCGCGAGACCCTCACGCCACACGATGCGCGCAAACTCTTCGAATGGCACCGAGTGCATCGTCTCGACCCATCGCTCGCGCAAGCGCCGAAAACGGCCGATACGCGCGGCCGCATCGCCGCTCAGCGCCTCGTCGCGATCGCCGCGAAGAACGTTCCAGCCGAGTTGGAGATCGCGTCGTGGATTCCAGCGGCTTGCACGCACTGTGGGCGCGGGTTCCTCGTCGAACTCGAATAGCGGGCGTTGGGGATCGGGCGGCTCCCCGCAAAGAATCGCAAGCGACGCGTCGGAGAGAGCGAGAGCGGGGCTTGCCAGCGCGCGCAGCAGCCAGTCGTGGCGAAAAGGATCCCAAATGCTCCACAGCAACGCGAGCGCGTCGAGCGCGCGCCGGTCGCTAAAAACGTTCAGATCGCCGGCAACGACCGCCGGAATGTTGCAATCGAGAAGGGCGGCTTCGTAGCTCGCGACGTTTTGAACCGAACGGAAGAGCACCGCGATCTTTTCGGGCCGGAAGCCTTGCGCGAGCCAGTCGCCGACGCGTTGCGCGATGGACGCTGCCTCGTCGCGCGGCGTTGAGGCTCGCTCAACCTCTCGCCGCGGCACGCGGTGCCGCTCGCTCAACTCCCATTTCGAGTGCGCGAGAGCGAACGTCGCTTCGGGCTGCGTCATGTGCAGCGACGAGATTGCCGAACCCGGATCGCCGCAAAGCGTGACGCCGGCCAGCTGCTCCCCGAAGATCGCGCTCAGCAGTTGAAGCTGCGCGCCGGTCAGCTCTTGCGCGTCGTCAACGAAGGCGTAACGGTGCCGCTCGCGCAAACGCGCCACGAGCTCGGCGTTCCCGCGCAGGCACTCCGCGGCTTCGATGACCGCATCGCGTCCGGTCATGCGCCGGCTCTCGCGAATGAGCTGGACGTAGCCCTCGTAGAGCTTCGTGATGATCTTGGCAAGGTCGATTTCGCGACGGCGCTGACGCAGCAGCTCCTGTGGCGTTGCGTCGAGTGAGTCGTGAAACGTCGCTTTGGTCGCGGCGAGCATCGCTGGATCGACGAGGTTGGGCGGATTGGCGTAGAACTCGGTCGCACCCGTCATCGCGCGCGAGAGAAACAGGCTCGGCCCGATATCGGCATCGCGCAACCGGCGGATTAAACGAAATGCTGACTGGAGAAACCGCTCGGGAGATCGCAGTCCCGGAACCTCCGGGTCGAGCTGATCCCGCGCGAACTCTTCCCACTGCAGCTCAAAAAGCGGCGAGCAGGTCTGTGCGAACGCCAGTTGCGCGTCAACATCGTCAACGAGTGTGACTTCCTGGCCGTGCGAGCGAAGCAGCGCAACGGCGTATTCGGCGATCGCGCCATCGGAGCGAAAGAGCAGCGGCTCCGCCCCCGGATCGACAGTTTGCAGACGCGCGATCCGCTCGGCGAGTGCGGTGCTCTTGCCCGTCCCGCTACGACCCAGGATTGCGAGGCACGCTGTAAAGGGCGCCTCGACTGCACCGCGTTGCTGAGGCGTGAGTTCGAGAACAATCAACTGCCGAAGCGCCGCGCTTGGGGGGGCGGTTTTGCCGCGCAAGCCGTCGCGTACGCGCAGTACGTGCAGGCGGCGGGATCCTTGGCAGTTTCGAAGTGTCGTATTTCACCAGACGCGAGCTCGTCGCTCAGCTCGATCATGCGCGCGCGCGACCGCTCGAGGTCCTCCAAAGCGATCGTTCGGCCGACGTGCAGAACGATCGGATGCACGTCGAGAAGCGCATCCTTGAGCGGAATCAGGACCAGGCGCGTGACCCGGTCGCCGGCGAGCGTGCGCGCCCAGTAGTAGAAAGGAAGCTGAAAATCGAGAAACCGACGCACCTGCTCGCAGTACTCGGCGGCGCTCGTCGCGATGTTTCCGGTCTTGTAATCGACGACGCCGATGCCTCCGGAGCGGACCTCACGGTCGAGCCGATCGATGTAGCCGACAAACGGCCGGCCCTCCAAATCGAGCTCCGCGGGAACTTCTCGTCCGAGCACCTCGAAGGGAGCTTCTTTTTCCTGCGCGAGGAGCCAATCAACGTATCGCTGCGCGGTGCGTTGCGCGCGCCGCAGCTGAAGCTCGAATTCTACCGGCGTTTCGAATCCGTCCCGATTACGTTCGAACGCCCACGTAATGCACGCGCGGATTCGGCCGCGCATCGCCGCGACCTCGGAGGCGCTGGGGCGAGGAAACTCGCCGTGAAAGTCCTCCAGCGCGAGATGAAACGCGCTGCCGTAAGCGGCCGCGCCCGATCCACGGTCTTCGACCGCGCCGCACGCATACTTATAGAACCACTTCCGTCTGCAATCGGCGTACGTATTGAGCGCCGAAGCGCTGAAGTGTTTTTTCCAGCCCGCGACGCCGGCGGGCTGTTCGGGAACGACAGGCTCAGCGAGATCGATCGCAGCTTCGATCTTGCCCCCTTCTTCCCAGCCCGACTCGGTTTGGCCGGCCTCCAGCACAAGCTCAAACGCGTCAACGATCCCTTGGCGGACCGCGTCTTCATCAGATTCCGGCGGGATTGCTGCGACCCGTCGCGCGCGGCGCGCAAAACGAAGGAGGCTATCACGATCGTCGGCAGGCAACGCAAGCCGGCTGCGATCGATTGCATCCAAAAGCGCTCCCGCGCGCGCGGCGAGCGTCGCGTAGGCGGCCGCCACGTCGTGCGAGACGCCGGAAAATTCGGAGCGTATGAGTCGCAGGAGGATCGTTTGCGAACCGGTGCGATGCCATCTAACGGCATCGTCGACGAAAGAGCATACGCGCGCGGACCCGAGGAGCACTTCCACTAGAAGTTACAGTTTCCACCAGGCGCCCCTGCCGCCAACGTATAACCGCCTTCCGATGCGACGCATTATCGTCGGCATTAGCGGCGCCAGCGGCAGCCTCTACGGCTATATGGTTCTGCAGGCGCTGCGCGCAATTGGCGGCATCGAGACGCACCTGGTGCTAACCACGGCCGCCCGGCGGACGATCGAGCTCGAGACCGACATGACGGGCGACGACTTCGAAGGGCTAGCCGACGTCGCACATCGCGACGACGATTTGGCTGCGGCGATCTCGAGCGGTTCGTTCATTACGGACGGCATGTTGGTGATACCGTGCTCGATGAAGAGTGCCAGCGGAATCGCCTATTCGAACAACTCGAATCTGCTCGTTCGTGCCGCTGACGTTTGCCTGAAGGAGAAGCGCCGCCTCGTGCTAGTCATTCGCGAAACCCCGCTTCACCTCGGCCACTTGCGTACGCTTGCTCAGCTTGCCGAGATCGGCGCCGTGATTCTGCCGCCGATCCCGGCGATGTACGCCAATCCGCAGAGCGTCGACGATATCATCGCGCACACCGTCGGCAAGGCACTCGATCAGTTCGGCATCGCAAACGAGCTCTTCAAGCGCTGGCGCTCACCTTAGCCAGGTTGCGCATCGCTGCGGACCAGTCGCTCGGCGAGCGGCACGTCGCTGGCGCGGTCGACGTTGACGGCCGTCTCGGGATAGGGTGAGATCAGCGCGCGGACCGGCGCACCCAGAATCTTCGCGGCGCGTGCTTCGGCCTGCGCGATAGAGAGCCGGCCGAGCGCAAAGCGCAAAAGCATGTCCCAGCCGAAGAGCGACGCGAGCCGCAGCGGGTGCTTGCGCGCGGCGCCGAGCCGCTCGATGAAACGTTCGAGCATCGGCAGCGCCCGCGGCTTCATCGCGGCGAGACCGCCTCCACAAAAAATGCCGTCGCGCATCCTCGCCCAAGTGTGCGGAACCTCCGGGAAGCGCCGCAGGTGGACGTGCTTTTCGACGCATCCGTAGACGACGTCGGCGGCCAGCGCGTACACGCCGCTAACGAAATCGTCGACGGCAGGCGGCGTGAGAACGGGCAGATCTGAAGCGGCGATCAGCAGGTCGGCGTGCGGATCGAACCCCGCTATGCCGTTACGCAGACTCTCGGTGATGTGCACGCCATCGGGGCGAAGTTCGTCGGCGAGAGTCAAATCGCGATGAGCTCGCATCGCCGGCGGCGCAACGACGACGATCCGCGCGATACGGTTCGAGGCGCGAAGCGCCGAGAGCACCCGGCCGATCAGCGTTATCCCGTCGATTTCAACGAAGGCCTTGTTGGGAGCGCCCGGCTGCAGCAGCGCGACGGCGTCTTGCGGTCCTCCCGCCAGCACCACAGCATCCACGCCTACGTCGTCCTGTCATCCTGAGCTTGTCGAAGGACGAAGGAGGAAGGACGCCAGTCCGGCGTGGCGGCGAACGCGGTCGTATAGTGCTCGTACGCTGACGTCAGCGTGAGGCTATCGCGGATACGCTCGATTCTCGCCCGATCGGGACAAATAGTAAAGACGCACGACCCCGACCCCGCCAACAGCGCGTTCGTCGCGCCGGCGCTCTGAAGCGCCGCAAGGGCGACGGCGACTTCGGGTGTCTTAGCCGCGATCAGGTCGTGAAAGTCGTTTTGCAACATGGACTCGACCGCTGCGAAATCGGAGCGCTGCAGCGCCTCGAGCAGTGCGACCGAAACGGATCCTCTTCGAGGTCGCTGCGGACGTTCGCGCTTGTCGAGTTCGCCGTAAGCCCCGGCCGTTGAAATAGCCACCGGCGGTTTGACGATCAGTGCGTGCCAGCGCGGTATCGCTCCGGCGGGAGTGATGCGCTCGCCGGTACCCTCGACCAGCGCGGCGGTGCCGGCCAGAAAGAACGGCACGTCGGATCCAAGGCCTCGAGCGACGCTCAACCAATCTGCGCGCGGCACCGATCCGAATGCGCCCGCCATCGCCGCGCGCAGGACCGCTGCAGCGTCGCTCGATCCGCCTCCCAAGCCGGCTTCTACCGGGATTCGCTTGCGCAGCTCCATGCGAATCGCCGGCATCGTTCCGACCGTACGCAACGCTGCGAGCGCCAGATTGCGGTCATCCGTGAGATCGGCGCGATCGCAAGCGAAGCTAAAGTCCGCGTTCGGCTCAATCGTCAGTTCGTCGGAGAGCTCGAGAGGTACCATAACGCTGCGGATCCCGTGGTATCCGTCGCTACGCCTGGCGAGCACCTCAAGGGTAAGGTTAATCTTGGCTGGTGCCCGCAGGGTGAGCATTCCGAGCATCCGTTTGCCGCGCCGCGAGAAGGGCCTTTGCGTTTCGCGCCGCAGTATCGCCCTAAGGAACCTATGGAGTGGGTTTAAGTTACGACGCGCAACGCAACGAGTTCTGCGCCTACGTCCTGCACGAATCGGAGACACCCTACGGTCTCCTCCTCGGGAACTACAAAGCGTTTGCGCAATCGACCGCCAAAGGCGGCGTTCGCGGCCTTTGGGATGCCGACACGGATCAAATCATCTTCGGAACGCATCACGTCGCATACCGTCTCTTAGGGAAGACGTTCTTTCCGCATCAGATCGAGCGCGAGCTAACGTTTCTGCCGTACGCGCAAATCTCGGAGTTTACGTGCGACAACCGGATCCACGTCACGGAGGCGTTCTTCGTTCCGCACGGACCCGGTTTCGATCGCGCGGTCTCGTTCGTCGTCGACGTGACGCTATACAATCCCGGAGCCGAAGCGATCGAGGTGGCCGTCTTTCCGTGGGCGATGTTGGTCGGACAGCGCTTCTACGGCGAGGCCGAGCACGAAGTGCGCGCCTGGAATGACGGCCGCTTCATCTGCTCGAGGAATCTCGAGACCGGCGGCGAGCGGTGGTGGGGCGGTTCCCGAACGCCGGCTGCTCTCGCGCTCTCTTTACGCGAGCAAGTCCTGCTTCGAGTCGATGGATCGCGGAACGCTCGCTCGAGAGAAATCGGTGCAGGCGCTCGGCGACGTGACGCCCGAGGAGGCGGAACTGGTGAGCCGCCGTATCTTCGGCGCCATCGAGTATCGCATTTCCGTGGCCGCGGGCGCGCGCGAATCGTTGCGCCTGGCGGTCGTCTATCACAAGGATGGAACCGAACGTTCCCGACCCGTGCTCGAGTCGCTGTTGCGCGACCAGCGCGCGCTTCACTCGACGCAAGGCTACTTCAAGGAACGTCTTGCCGACGCGCGTTTCCTCATGCCCTCGCCCGAGATCAGCCGCGGGGTCGCGTGGGCCAAGGCCAACATGCTGCGAATCGTCAAGGAGTATCCGCACGGTTGGGGTGCGACGAACTCGCCTCCCTCCGATATCCTCGTGTCACGCGACACGTCTTGGATCGTGCATGGCTTCGATTATTTTTGGCCGGAATTCAGCCGCAACGCGCTCGAGGTCTTCAATCGCGCCGCCGAAGAGAGCGGCCTGATGATCGAATACATCCGAGGCGTGAGCGGTTACAAGACCGCTTACGACTTGAACATCAACGACGACACGCCGTTGCACCTCATCGCGATGCTGCACCACTACAACGCAACGCTGGATGACGGCTGGGTGCGCGAGCGCATCGCTCTGGTCGTAAAAGTCACCGACTACATGCTCGCTCAACGCGACGACCACGGATTGATCAATAGCCGCGCCAAGGGCGTCGACCTGTATGGCATATCGTCGTGGCGCAACATTATACCGTACTACACGCTCGACGGTGCGGTCACGGAGATCAACGCCGAAGCCGTCTACGCCCTCGAGGCCGCGGCGATGCTCTGCGCCGTCGTCGGCGATAACGATCATTGGGAACGATACGGAAGCGAAGCTGAGCGGATGCGTCAAGCGATGATGGATTATCTCTACAACGACGACACGGGCGCCTTCGTGCTGAATTACGATCAAGACGGCAAGTATCAAGACGACTTCACGGCCGACGAGATATTCCCGGTGCTCTTTGGGATTGCCGATCCGGCGCAGCGGCGCGCGATCCTCGAGCGGCTCCAAGAGGCCGACTTCGTCACGCCCGTCGGGCTGCGTACGATCTCGACAGCCGACGCGTGGTACTTCCCATCGTATGGGTCGGGATTGCTCGGCGGCATCTGGCCGGATCTGACGCTGTGGTGCTCGGTTGCGCTCGCGCGTAACGGCATGACCGACGAAGCGGTGCGTTTCCTCAACGTTTCCTACTCGGCAATGGAAGGGGGGAGCCCGCGCAATACCGTTCCGGGTGAGTTCGCAGAATGGTTCGACGGCGGATCGTTGAGCAATCGCGGAATGTATCTGTCGCCCTGGACCGGCGCGAAGTACTTGTGGGCGGTGGCGGAGACGGTCGGCGGCCTGAATGGCTACCGCACGAGCGGCCGGCCGCACCTCGTGCCGCTGCGCCCGAAAGGTTGGCAATGGGTGGCGGCTGCTCGAGTGCACTGGGGAGGACGCCGTTGCACGTACGTCGTCGATCTGCGAAACAACGCCATCTATGGCGACATGCCGGAGCTTTCAGCCGAAGAACCGTTTACGTGCATTCACGCCGGACGCGACGTCAGCGACGAGACCGAGACCTCTCCGGCCGAGGTCGGCGCGATCGCCTTTGAGGACGAGACCGGAGCGGTCCGTATCTTTCTTCTGAATCAACTCGATCGAGCGCGTAACGTGCTGCTCGAATTTCGCGGCCATACGGTGCGCGTCGCGATGGCCGCGGGCGAGCTGCGAGAAGTGCATCTGATCGGCAAGCCGAGCTTCCGGCGTGCGCGCGCCGCAAAGCTCGACGTCGTTCCGCCGCTGGCGCGAGTTTAAGAGCGCGATGAACGCCTCGACGCGTTTTGTGACGGTCGTCCTAGCGGCGGGCGCTGCCGTGCTGTTGCTCGCAATGGCCATCGGCGAGCGCATGGGTAGCCGCGTAATCGGCCAAGCGACCGAGCAAACGTTGCAATCGGTTTCGCCGCAAGCGGTGACCCCGGCGCCGGACGCGACGCCGCAGCCCTATGGACCGGACTGGAAGCGCTCGCAGGCGCTCTCGGCTGCCGGCGACCCCCGCTTTCCCGACCCACGCGTTCCGCCGCAGCCGCTGCCGACGGCGCTGCCCACGCCGACGCCGAGGCCGGCGGCGGCCGAAGCGTCGGGGCCGCCGACGCCGACCCCGAACCCGAACATCCCGATCTGGCGGCAGAAGCCGCTCCCGACCCCCACGCCGTTCGTACAAATCACGCCGGCCCACTACCCTTCTTCCTCGCCGCTTGAGGAAGGCACGGCTGGAGCTAGCCCAACTCCACCTTGACAGTGTTCCCAATGTCCTCATTGGGAACGCCTGATATGATAGAGACATGGAAAGCACTGGAACGGTAACGGTCAAGCGCGGGCTCGCACAGATGCTCAAGGGTGGCGTCATCATGGATGTGGTGACTCCCGAACACGCTGCGATCGCGCAAGAAGCGGGCGCGGTCGCCGTGATGGCGCTCGAGCGGATTCCGGCCGACATCCGCGCCGCCGGCGGCGTTGCGCGGATGAGCGCGATCGATCTGATTCGCGGCATCATGGATGCCGTGACCGTTCCGGTTATGGCCAAAGTTCGGATTGGGCACTTCGCCGAGGCTCAGGTATTGCAGCAGCTCGGCGTCGACTACATCGACGAATCGGAAGTCTTGACGCCCGCCGACGACAAGTATCACGTCGATAAGCACGCCTTCAGGACTCCGTTCGTTTGCGGTGCGCGCGATCTGGGTGAGGCGTTGCGCCGAATCGCCGAAGGCGCGGCTATGATTCGTAGCAAGGGCGAGGCCGGAAGCGGCAACATCGTCGAGGCGGTACGCCATATGCGCGCGATCGGCGATGTGATTCGCGAACTGAGCGTCGCTCCCAAAGAAGAGCTGGTCGCGCGGGCGCGCGACCTTGGCGCTCCGCTCGATCTCGTCGCGCAAGTTGCGAAGGATGGGAAGCTACCCGTCGTGCTTTTCTGCGCGGGCGGCGTAGCAACGCCCGCCGACGCCGCACTCATGATGCAGCTCGGCGCAGAAGGCATATTCGTGGGCAGCGGAATCTTCAAATCGAAGGATCCCGCCCGCTTCGCCCGTGCGATCGTAGACGCGACGACCCATTTCAACGAGCCGAGCGTGGTGCTCGAAGCGTGCCGATCGCTCGGCGTTTCGGAGGCGATGCACGGGCTCGATATCCGGCTTCTGGATGAGACCGAGCTCCTCGCTCCACGTGGCAACTAATCCTTCGCCCCCTCTCAGTATGCCAGGCTTAGGATGACAAAGGTAGGCGTACTCGCGCTGCAGGGGGACGTCGTCGAACACCTGGCAGCGCTCGAACGCGCCGGCGCCGAGGCGATAGCGGTAAAGAGCGCGGGCGATCTCGCGCGCGCCGACGCGCTCGTCATACCCGGCGGCGAATCGACGACCGTGATGAAACTCCTTGAGCGCGCAGCGCTGCGCAGGCCGATCGTCGAGCGCGTGAGCGACGGCATGCCGCTTTGGGGGACCTGCATGGGCATGATCGTTGCGGCTCGCGATATCGCCGGCCTCGACCAACCCACGCTGGGATTGATCGACATCACCGTTCGTCGCAACGCGTTCGGGCGGCAGAACGAATCGGCGGAAGTCGACCTCCATATCGAGGCGCTTGGAGAACCGCCGTTTCCGGCGATCTTCATTCGCGCACCGTGGATCGAGCGCTATGGACCGAAGGTCGAGCTGCTCGCCGAGCGCGACGGACGAGGCGTCATGGTGCGCGAGGGGAACGTGCTAGCGACCTCGTTCCACCCCGAACTCGTTGACGATCCGCGGGTACACCGGTACTTCCTGGACATGGTCGTCTCGCAAAAGGCGACCCGCGCCGCCTAGCCCGGTGCGGGGGCGCCGAGCGAGGCGCGGAGTGCCTCGCATTCCAAGGGAAGGCTCCGACCGCGGCGTAATTCTTAAGTCGAGATGTCTACTCGGGGCGCCTCCGATTTAGAAGGAGCCGGATTTCAAGGGCAGATTCCGCCCGTGGAGCCGCTGCTCAGCGAAGTGATTGCGACGCTCGCGCTGGCCGCCCACGCGTATCTTACCGGTCAGGAGGGTCGCGAACCCGATCACTCGTCCGCGGAGATCGCCATCGACGTGGCGACCGCCGCATTCGAGCGCGTTAAAGAAAGACTTCGGCACGAACAACGGTTAGCGATAACGCAGATGCTAACCGAGACTCGACTGACGTTCGTTCGGAAGCGAGGCACCTAAAGAAGATGCCTCGTTTAAATTGCTCGGCACTACGCGCTCCCAGGACGACGCAGCATGAGTGAAGTCCTGGTGTTGAACTCGACCTATGAAGCGCTCAACGTCACGAGTTTTCAGCGCGCGGTCAAGCTGCTATTCGCCGGCAAGGCGGAGATGCTGCACGGCCGCGAGCGCATGCTCGTATCGCCGACCTTCGAGATGCGCATGCCCTCGATCATCCGCATGCTCTACTACATTCGACGGCCAATGCAGAAGGTTGCCCTGACGAAGAAGAACGTGCTGATCCGCGACGATCACGCCTGTCAATACTGTGGAACGCGCGGCGAGCGAATGATGACGGTCGATCACGTGATCCCAAAGAGCCGTGGCGGAGAATCCACCTGGGAGAACCTAGTTTGCGCGTGTATGCGCTGCAACAACCGAAAGAACAATCGCATCCCTGGGGAAGCGAACATGACGTTGCTGCGCAAACCACGTCAGCCCAAGTACATTCCGTGGATTCAAATCAAGCGCAACACGCTCCCGGACGAATGGGGCAAGTTCCTCTTCCTCTATAACGTTTCGATCGACGAACGCGTCGAGGCGTAGCCTGCCTGTCGTGGCGTAATGGCCCTTCAAAATCGGGTCACACCCTTCGGTGAGATCGTCGCGCTACCCGGGCGCGGCCTCATGATGGGCAATCGCGGAATCCTTCATAACGACGACCGCCGCGTAGTGCGCAACTTTGCCGTGAAGCGCTGGATCGCGTGCGTATTGGAGTTTCGCGGCCGGCATCGCGCAGTCATGGCGCCCCATCGTTACACTGAGCTCTTCTTTCTCGACGAGGCAGCGGCGCTGAGTGCCGGACACCGTCCGTGCGCCGAGTGCCGGCACGAAGATTACCGCCGATTCCAATCGGTTTGGCGAGTTTCACATGGCGGGTCCACGGACGCCGATAGCATGGATGTCAGGCTGCACGCCGACAGGCTTTCTGGGAAGACCAAACGCACCTACCGTGACGATCTTGCAAATCTACCCGACGGTTCTTACATCGCTCTGGATGGACAGGCGTGCCTCGTTTGGGGAACGCACCTGCACGAGTGGTCCGATTCGGGTTACATCGCCCGGCGGCAGCGTCCGGCGCACGGCAGCGTTGAAGTCTTAACGCCCGCCGCCATCGTGAGCATCCTGGCGGCGGGCTATCGTCCGGGAATCCATCAGACGGCGGGTTGACGCGCGCCAATTCGTAATCTTCTTGCACGGCGAATACGCGTACGCATGAAATTCAGAACGCGCCGATGCCGTTCGGCGTTCCCCAGCGTCGGGCCGGAGTAGTCGAGGGGCGTCTGCCGCTTGCGGTACTGCCGCGTTCCCGCAACGCACAGGTAACTCGCATAGCACGGGCCGACGACGTTGCCGACCATGACGTGGTTGAGGTCCGCCGGGTGCTCATCTGCCTGCTCCAGAACGTCCGGCCGCCGTTTTGCGACGTGGCATTACCGGCCAGTCCAAAGAGACCGGCAATAAACGGTGACGATATGCTCGTCCCGTCGACGGTGATCCAGCCCCCATAGGCGTAGCTGTCGTATTCAGCAACACCGACGGCGACGGACGAGACGTCGTTGGCCGTCCGAGAGGCGCAACCCGGATCGTGCTGCCAGGACGGCTTCGTCACCCCGGAGGCGCAGCCGGCGCCGCTTTCCGGCCATACCAATGCGCTCCAGCCACGAGCCGCCGCGCCAGAGAACGGTACCGCCGGCCGCGACGAAGCCGGCGAGTGCCAACGGTGCCATGGAGCCGTAGCCATCATCTCCGGCCGCGGCCACGTACGTTACGCCCGGAGTGTTGAAGTAGGATGACCTGACGCAAGTGTTCGAGCCGGGGCATCCCCAGCTGTTGCTGACGATGTGAGCGCCCAGCGTCACGGCCTCCGCTTCGGCAGTTTCGAGGTTGGCTGCATCCGCGCTCTTCGCCTCGATCAGGTAGATGGTGCAGTTCGGACAACTGGCAGACGCCATCTCGACGTCGAGGTCGATCTCGATGCCGTAGGAAGAATCGGGGGCCGGGTAATTACTTTGCTGACCGTTCTGATTGTACTTGGTGAAGTTCGCCGGCGCCAGATCGAAGCGCGCGCGATACTTCGCGAGGTCTGTCGCAACGTTGGGGTTGTCATACGCGTCGACTATCGCGACGATTTGTCCCGATCCCTTGCTGCCGATGTCATTCGTTAGACCGTACGCCGATTCAAGGTTGGGCGCCGTCCAGCCCGCGACGGTTCCGGTAACGCCGGTGTGGACGAGCACGAGACAGCGCGCCCGCCTGCGACGGGCACGGCAGGCCGGAACTACCGGACTGCGCAGTTGTTGCTGCACGCTCCCGACATGGTGTATTGTGAGCTTCGCGTGCGAGGAAGTGCTCGGCACAACGGAGGATCCGCTCCCCATGTTACAGGCCGCGATCATTATTACTACAGCGACCGGTGGCATCAGCTTCGACAGCGACATTCTCGAATTCGTGCGCACGAAAATTATACTCCTCGGCTGGTCGCGTTTTGGGAACTCGTTAATGCGGGTTGGCTGGCGGCCAGACTGCCAGACCTCTAGCGTTGTCGCCTTTCCCCACGGCGCCGATGTGCAGGGGGCCGGGTGATGTGGCACCGCGAGCAAACTCGATAACGTTGTAGCTGTCGTGCTTGCCACTCCCCGAATTGTAGCCGGCATACAGCCGTCCGTGGGCGGCCACCGCGAGCACGTCGACGTCGCCTTGAGTCGCGGCAGTCAGCTTTTCAGAGTAAACGCTTTCCCCGGGGGGATAGACCACAATGTCGCCGTGAAGGGCATCAGAAGCGTAGAGCGCCCCATCGGGACCGGTCGCGATATCGGGGAGCCAGGCCCGGCGAGCCCGCTGGTAATTGTCTCGAATGGCCCCGTTTTGCCTGGTGCAAAGACTTCGATTCCGGCAGGTGGGCAGTCAAGAAACGGCGGCAAGACAACCCCCTCCGAACCCACATACATATTCCCGTTCGCATCGAACGCCACCGAAGTGGCACACACGACGCCGTAGATCACGCTGCCGATTCGGTTCTTGCCGTTGAGTAGTTCGACGACGTCAAGGTTGTGCCAGTCGACTACCCAAAGGTTACCGCCGGCATCAACGGCGCAGCCGGCCGGGCTTCCGCCACGATCCGCAGTAAGCACTTCGCTAGGGGAAGAGCGGCCGAAGGGATAGACGGCAACCGTGCTGTCATCCTCATTGGGTACATACAGTGTGCCGTTGCGGTTCAAGCATAGATTGCCGGGGCCGTCGACCCCCTTCGTAAGCGTGCCGAGCAGTTTGGCACGGTTTCCTACTAAGGCGTAGATCTCGATTGAGTTAGAGACCGCTACGTATAAAAGGTGTTGCGTCTTGGAGAGGGGCGGTAAAGGCCTGGCTTCCGTTTGAGGCGCGGCGCCGTACGCGATTGACCGCGAGGTGCTCGCGCCGCCGATCTGTGGCGAAACCGGAGTTGACAACATGGAGCAGGCGTTGCCGCAAACCACCGATAAGGCGAGCACACCGAGTCGAAAGCGCATCATTTCTCCCTTATTTAAGCGGCATTTCGGGCAGGAATGAGGCCGGTAAGCGAGCGTTCCTCCATCGCTGGCCACGTTTGGCCACTTGGCTCCGAGAGGAGAATGTAAGGAAAGAGCTCTCGTGCGACGTCCGCGTACTTCGGCCTGTCTGTGATCTGTGCAAGATCTAGATACGCGAGTGCGGCTAAAAAGGGACCGCCGTGGTGTTCGAGCAGGTCGACCGACTCAACGATCGCCTCAGCTGCGTGCTTGCGATCGCCCAGCGCGAACTGCGAACGCGCGGCGAGCAACAACGCGTGGCCGCGCGCGCTATCGCTCTGCATTTGCGACGCCAGCCTCTCCGCCGTTTGGGCGGTTCGCAGCGCACTGCGATAGCGCCGCTCGACCAAGCGCAGATGGGCCGTCTCGATCTCGAGCAGCAGCCCAAGGTACGAGTCTCGCGCGACGTGCTGCGCCGCCAACGTTAGGAGAGGCTTTACGGCGGCCCGTCGCCACGAAACAACTCGACCTGAGCGGCCACCATCGCACTCGCGCGAGCGGCGCCGGGAGCCCGAGACGCTGGGCGTAGACCACGCACTGCCGTGCCTCGGATGCGGCCCTAGCGCACTCGCCACGCAAGTAGTGGAGTTGCACCAGATAGGTGGCGGCGTAGACCGCGCGGTCGGCGAGCCCCTGCTCGTACGCGAGTCCGAGCGCTCGCGGGAGAACGACCTCCGCTACCGCGTACGCGCCCGATCGCAGCGCGTCGTTCAGTTGCAGGATCGCCGCGTCGATTGCCAGCGGCGAAGAGTACCGCCGGTCTTGCGCGATCAGGCGCGCGGCGCGCTCGAGGTCTCGCTTGCCGCTCGCATCCGTCAAACTGTGCTCGGCCCGTTGAGCAGCGCCGCAGTCAAGAGTCGCGAGCCGCCGGCAAGCGAAACGCGCAGCTTGAATCGTGCTCGTCGATTGCACGCCGCTCGCGCAGCGCCGGTTCGGCGAAGCGGCCCGCCGTCCGGTCGAGCGATTTATGCGCGAGCTCAACGCGTGCCCGGCAGAAAAGCGCTGCCGCATCGTCTGCAAGCGGTTCTTGCATCAGCAGCCGCGCCTCGCGAAGCGCTCGCTCCGCCTCCTCACGCGAACCGGTCCGATTCTCGATCTCGGCGGAGAGTGCGAGCGCATCAATCCGCGTTTCGGGGGTCCCGGCGTCGGTGGCGATCGAGCGAAGCGCCGCGAGCGCAAGGCGCGCCTCACCAGAGCTATACAAGCGTGCGGCATTGGCGATTGCGATCGCCGCGGGGTCCGGCAGCGCCGATTCGATCGTTTCGGTGCGTTCTTCGAGGACGGATTGCACGATTCGCTGCCGCGCTATCTTGCGCTCGCGCCGAAACTGGCGCGGCGAGATTCCTAAGCCACGGGCAACCGCTTCGGCCTTCTCTCCCTCCAAGTCGCAGCGAACGACGATCTCGAACCGCCGGCGTGCAACATCCTGACCTGCGCTCGATAGGTCGAGCCGGCGAAAGCGCTCGGCCAGGGCGCGAACGCGCGTACGCAGCGCGGTCGTCGTGCCCAGCCTAGAAAGGGCGGCTGCGGCAAGCGGGTTGGCGGCCAGCGATCCAGGACGCTTCAGGTCTCGAAAGAGCGCGCGCTCCAAGGAAAAGTCGTGGTACGAGCGCTTCCATGCCGCGACGCTTCGACGCATGTCCGCGAATTCGCCGGCCGTCCGACTCGCGACCTTTACGCAGGGAAAGCCAAAGATATTTGGCATTCTGCGGATTGCGTTGGACCAGCATCGGACGCCCTACTTTCAAGCGCTGCTCGACTACGTGGACTCGGGCGTCTTGCCGTTCCACACGCCCGGACACATCCAGGGCAACGGCATGGATTTGGCTTTTCGTGAGTTCGTCGGCGACAATATCTGCGCGATCGACCTGACGCCTATGCCCGGCATCGACGATTTACTCCAGCCGACCGAGTCGATCAAGGAGGCGCAGCAGCTCGCGGCCGAGGCTTGGGGCGCCGACCATACGTTCTTTCTCATCAATGGTTCGACCAGCGGTAACCAATGCATGATGATGGCGGCCGTAAACCCCGGCGAAAAGATCGCGGTGCCGCGCAACTCGCACAAGTCGATGCTTGGCGGGCTGATAATGAGCGGCGCGGAGCCCATTTACATGCAGCCGGAGGTCGACGAAGCGCTTCGCATGGACCATTGCGTGACCCCGGAGACCGTGGCACGGACACTGCAGCAGCATCCGGATCTCGCCGCAGTCTATCTGGTCTCGCCCACCTATTACGGCGTCGCGGCCGATCTCGAGTCGATCGAGCGGATCGTGCACGCCGCCGGCAAGCCGTTGTTGGTTGACGAGGCATGGGGCCCGCACTTTCACTTTCATCCGGCGCTGCCGCTCTCGGCGACGAGCGCCGGCGCGGACCTCTGCATCAACTCGACCCATAAAATGCTCTCGGCCTTTTCGCAGTGCGCGATGCTGCATCAAAAAGGCGACCTCGTGCGGCTCGACCGGCTCACATCGGTCCTCAAGATGTTTCTCTCGACGTCGCCGAACCTGCCGATGGTCGCTTCGCTCGACGTGGCGCGCAAGCAGATGGCGACCGCCGGCGAGCAGCTGCTCACGCGCACGATCGAGCTGGCTGGGGAGACGCGCGCGAGGCTCAACGAGATTCCGGGTCTTTACTGTTTCGGCGAAGAGTTGCGAGGCCGCCCCGGCGTCTTTGCCCTCGACCCCACGAAGATCACGGTCACCGTCACGGGCCTCGGCTACACCGGCTATGAAGCGTCGGAGATTTTGAGGCGGCGGCACAACATTCAAGTCGAGCTGGCCGATCTATTCAACGTCGTCGCGCTCTTTACGATCGGCACGACGCGCGAGGCCGCGGAACGATTCGTCTCGGCTTGGCGCGAAATGGCACGCGACCAGCGCAAGCTCGACATGTTCGCGCCGTCGGGAGTGTTGGAGCGGCGCTTGCGGCGCGGCAACTTCCGCCTGCCGCCGGTGCCGCCGATGCGCATGCGCCCGCGTGAGGCTTTTCTCGCCGACGCGGAGTTCGTCAAGTTTCGCGAATCGGCCGGACGCATCTGCGCCGAGACGTTGACCCCGTATCCGCCGGGCATACCGGTGATCGCGCCGGGCGAAGAGATCACCACCGAGATCGTCGATTACGTACGTCTGGAGCTGAAGGCGGGCGTGCGCATCCAGGGACCGTACGACGACGAGCTGCGAGTCATACGCGTCGTGAAGGAGTGACCGCTCGGCTCGGGAAATTGCGATTGCGTGCCCGTGGCGGAATCGGCACGGAAGGCAGGATCTGTATTGGCGGTCAGAGTTCATTCCGTCTCCCCAAGTTGGGAGTTCTCCCAACTCCTCGACATCTTCCCACTCGCGATCCGGCAAGCGCTCGTCCGTCTCAATAACATCGAAGAGATCATCGAAGTCGTGCTCGATCTCGGGCGACCGCCCGAGGCTCGTTTCGAGCACGATTTTACCTATCTAACCGATGCGCCGGTAAGTCACGAAGACATCGCGCACGTCTGCTCGCGCGTCTCGCCGTTCGGCGCCGATAACCGCGCGGGCATCGAGCAAACGCTGCATCGCATCAGCGCGATCCGCAACCGGACGGGAAAGATCGTCGGTCTCACCTGCCGCGTCGGAAGAGCGGTGTACGGAACGATCGACATCCTTCTCGACGTTCTGCGCAGCGGGAAATCGATCTGTCTACTCGGCCGCCCCGGCATCGGTAAGACGACGATGCTGCGGGAGTGCGCGCGCGTACTCTCTGAGGAACGCAAGCGCGTGGTCATCGTCGACACGTCCAACGAGATCGCGGGAGATAGCGACATACCCCACCCCGGCATCGGGCTGGCGCGGCGCATGCAGGTTGCCGATCCTGCGCTCCAACACGCGGTGATGATCGAAGCGGTCGAAAACCACATGCCCGAAGTGATCGTCATCGACGAAATCGGGACCGAAGCCGAAGCCGCGGCGGCCCGGACGATCGCCGAGCGCGGCGTGACACTGATCGGAACCGCCCACGGCCAGACGCTCGAGAACCTGCTGATGAATCCGACCCTCTCGGATCTCGTCGGCGGCGTCGGTGCGGTGACGCTCTCGGACGAGGAAGCGCGAAGGCGGGGCACCCGCAAGACAGTACTCGAGCGTAAAGCGCCGCCAACCTTCGACGTCGTGATCGAAATCCACGACCGCGATCGCTTGGCTATCCACAAGAACGTCGCCGACGTCATCGATGCATTGCTGCGCGGCTACCAGCCGCAGCCGGAGATCCGGCAGCGCGAGCCGAGCGGTGCGGTTACCGTCGTCCAGGAGGCCGATACGGAATCCATGCCGCGGCTCTCCGAAACCTACGACCACGACCGCGATTCGGACGAGCGCGACCGGCCGCTTTCGATTTTTCCGTACGGCGTTTCGCGCAACAAAATCGAGCGCGCGATCGCGAACCTGCGCGTCAATGCTTCGATGGCGAGAAACTGGGACGACGCGGACGTCGTGCTCACCCTCAAGACGCTCGAACGAAAAGAGCAGCCGAAGCTCAAGCAGATTGCCTCCGACAACGTACCGATCTACTCGATTAAGACGAACACGACTACCCAGATCCAAGCCGCGCTGCGCGACGTCTTCAATCTCGGCTCGATCGACAACGAAGAGCTGGCGTTGCGCGAGACGGAAGAAGCAATCTATCAAGTCCTGCTGACGAATCAGGCGATCGAGCTCTCACCGCAGACCTCGTACATTCGCCGTATGCAGCATCAGCTCGCGGAACGGTATCGCTTGCAGTCGCGCAGCACGGGGATGGAGCCGAATCGTCGCGTTAGAATCTACAAAAACACCGACGCTCCTTAACGAATGCCGCATTGGGTTGGCAGGGAACACGATGTTTGTTGTAGTTGAGGGGATAGAGGGAAGCGGCAAGAGTACGCTGCTGGCGGGCCTTGCGGCCCGCTTAAGGCGCGAGGGCCAGGATGTCGTCGAGACACGGGAGCCGGGGGGAACCCCGGTGGGAGACGCGGTCCGCGAGATCTTTTTGAACCGGGCGATCGCGATTTCTGCGCTGGCGGAGAGTTTGCTTGTCAATGCGGCGCGAGCTCAGCACGTCTCGGCGGTGATTCGTCCGGCCTTGGCTTGCGGGAAGATCGTGCTTAGCGACCGATTCACCGACTCGACGATTGCCTACCAGGGATACGCGCGCGGCGTTGACGGCGACGTGCTCCGAGCGCTCTGCGATATTGCGACCGGAGGGCTCGAGCCCGAGCTCGTGCTGCTGCTCGATTTGCCGCTGACCGTCGCGCGGTCGCGGTTGAACGAGCGCTCGCGCACTAGGGACAGAATCGAGACCGAGGACGACGCGTTCCACGAGCGAGTCAGGCTTGGCTTTCTGGACCTCGCGCAGTCGCCGCGACACCGCGTGCTCGATGCAACGCTTCCGCCGGAAAATCTTGTCGAGTCGGCACTGCAAGAGATTCTCGGCATGCGGGTTCGGTGAGCGAGCTTCACTTCGACGTTGTCGGGGCGAAGGGCCCAAAGCAATACTTTGCGGCGTTGACGCCGCAGACGCTCGCGCATGCCTATGTTTTTACCGGTCCAGCCGGCGTCGGCAAGAAAACGTTCGCGCGAAGACTGGCGCAATCGCTGCTCTGTCTCGCGCCCAAGGACGGCGTCCTCGGATACGATGAGACGTGTTCGTCCTGCGCGCTCTTTCGCGGCGAAGGCGCGCACCATCCCGATTTTCTCGAGCACGAGGGAGTCCTCAAAATCGGCGATCCCGACGCGCGAGCCGGCTTTTACGAAAGCGAACAACTTTCGTCGCGAGACCTCATCCACCAGTTTTCGATGCAATCTTACAGCGGCGGACTGCGGGTGCTGCTGCTCTCTGACGTCGCCTTCGCAACCCACGAAGCAGCCAACGCGTTGCTCAAGTTCTTGGAAGAGCCTCCGCGCGGGGTCGTCATGATCCTCACCACGGCGACGCCCGGACGGCTATTGTCGACGATCCGCTCGCGCGCCATCGAGGTCCGTTTTTCGTTGCTCGCAACCAGTGAAGTGCGCGAGATCCTCGGGCGCTTAGGTCACGGGCGCGACGACGCCGAGCGGGCCGCGTCGCTGAGCGGCGGTAGCGTCACGCGTGCGGTTTCAACGCTCGAGGGCGAGGAAGGGTCGCTGCGCGCACACGTCGTTCGCTGGTTCTTTGAAAGTATCGCGGGAGACTCGCCGCGAGACTCGTGGGCTACGCGCGAGACGCTCGACGATGGGCTGGAGACGATCAAGACGCTGGTGCGCGACTGGATCGTAGCGAGCGGACAGGACGGCGTCGCCCTGGTCTCGGCAGATCAGGCCGAGCGCTTACGCGGGCTCAAGAACCTCGATCGGCGCGACGCTCTCGTGTTGCTTGGAAAGCTCGACGAGGCTCAGCATCTCGCACGCACCAACGTCAGTGCGGCGCTGGTCGGCGAGTTCGTTCGAATGGCGCTTACCAGTACCCGGTGAACGCGACGTCGTCGTATTGTTTCGCGAACGGGAAAGCGAGATAGGCGAGCGCCAACGCGCGCGCGGCGGCGGTCACGAAGCTCCACAGCGTCGCGGAAAGATGAACGAGCAGGTAGGGTAGCGCTAGCGGCACCGCGACGTACCAGATCGCGAAAAAGATGATCGCGAGAATCAACGAACCGAGTGGCTGCGCGCGAACGGCGCGAAACGAGGCCGAGAGCGCAACCGAGCCCGGCATCCCGCCGATCGCCGACGCGGGGATCGTATAGATTAAGAAGAACGCGGCGACGGCGCCGAGCACGAGACCAAACGTGCCCAGGAACGACCCGATGTAGCTCGCTGCCCACACGATGAACTGAAAGCCGATTGCGGCAATGGCAATCGAACCGAACTTGAGACGGCCTTCCTCCCACGCCTCATCGAACGTGCCGCGGCGCTTACGCCAAATGTTACTCGCTTGAATGATCGTGACGCCGAAGGCCCAAAGGTAGACGAGCTGGATCAGCAACGCAAAGATGCCGCCGCCAGCGCCGCCGACGGCATTGGTAAACAAGTACGAGAGCTGCGAGAAGAGCAACTCAACGACCGCGGCGAGCAGCGGCATGACGAAGATCGACGGGTGCCGCACCATCAGCGGAACGGCCTGCGCGTACATTGCGAGATCGACGGTGGGCCGCCGGCGCATCACGCTAGAAACGAGCCCCCTCGAGTGCATGCCGGCACGAGCAATCTGCATCGGCGGGAATCTTTGCGACGATAAGGCCGATCGCGTTGCGAACGCGCTCGTTGTTGCGGTTGAAAACTTCGATCACCTCGTGATGGGATACCGGCGTCATGCCTTCGATTCCGACGTCGTAGTCGGTGATGAGCGAAATGTTTGCGTAACACATTTCGAGCTCGCGCGCCAAATACGCCTCGGGATACTGCGTCATATTAATGACTTCCCAACCCTGGCTCTGGAACCACTTCGATTCCGAGCGCGTCGAGAAACGCGGTCCCTGAATCACGACGACCGTTCCATGCTCGTGTGTCTCGATGTCGAGCGAACGGAGTGCCTGGATCGCGATCGGCCGAAGCGTCGGACAGTACGGTTCGGCGAAGCTCACGTGCGTCGTGATCGGGCCGTCGTAGAAGGTATCCTTCCGCCCGGTCGTTCGATCGACGAGCTGATCGCTAACGACCATCGAGCCCGGGCGGACGGCTTTAGCAAGAGATCCCGCGGCGGTCGGTCCGATGATCCACTTGACGCCCAGCTCCTTCATCGCAAATAAGTTCGCGCGATAGTTGATCGCTTGCGGCGGAAAGTGATGGTCTTTGCCGTGCCGAGGAAGAAAAGCAACGTGCCGCCCGGCGATCTCGCCGAGCGCAACCTTATCGCTAGGCGCGCCGTACGGCGTCTCGACCCACGCCTCGTGCGCATTTTCGATCAACGAATAGAAGCCCGACCCTCCAAAGACGCCGATCTCGGCGGTTAAGTTTGCCATAGTCGCTAAGCTCTAGACGCCGTTGTCATACTCCTTCGAATACTCGGTCTCGCCGTCGCGGGTTTCAGCACCTCGCCCTCCAGCCGCGCGGTGGCGTTAGCGATTGAAATCCGAGGGCTTGAGGTCTTCCAAAAACTTTTTGAAGCGCGCCATCTCGGTATCGTTGATCGGCTTCCTTTCGGCAGTCGCTTCTTCGAGGACGATCTTGTCGGAGACGAAGATCGGCGCCGGAACGCGCAGCGCGAGCGCGATTCCGTCGGACGGACGCGCATCGATCTCTTGAATTTCGCCGTTCGTTCGCACGATGAGCTTGGCAAAGAACGTTGAGTCCTTAATGTCGTGAATGACGACCTGTTCGAGATTCGCATTGAGCGTGTCGAGAATGCTGCGCATGAGGTCGTGCGAGAGCGGGCGGGGCACCGGTGCGCCTTCCAGTGCAAGCGCAATCGCCGTCGCTTCGAACGGGCCGATCAGAATCGGCAGGTAGTGCGAACCGTCCATGTCCTTGAGGATGACAACCGGGTCGTGGGTCAGGAGGTCGATACCGAGCTTGTCGACCTTCATTTGGCGCATATACGACCTATCCGACATGCACGCCGGATTTTCTTGCCGGCTGCGCGAACGGCCCGCTCGACCATGCCACTTTCATGCGGAATCGTAGGCCTGCCAAATGTCGGCAAAACGACCATCTTCAACGCGCTTACGCGTTCGGCCCAAGCCTTCGCGGCAAACTACCCGTTCGCAACGATCGAGCCGAACGTCGGCGAGGTTGCAGTGCCCGACGCGCGCTTGCCCGTGCTGTCACGCCTCGTTAACGCGCGGCGCGTCGTCCCGGCGACCGTTCGCTTTGTCGATATTGCGGGCTTGGCGCGCGGAGCGAGCAGCGGCGAGGGGCTGGGCAACGCCTTTCTCAGCCACATACGAGAGACCGACGCGATTGCGATGGTCGTGCGTTGTTTCGAGAGCGAGGACGTGACGCACGTCGAGGGCGGGACCGATCCGCGCCGAGATTATGAGATCGTTGCAATCGAATTAGCACTTGCCGACCTCGCAACGATGCGCAAGCGTATCGCGAAACTCGAGAAAGAAGTCCGAGCGAAGCCCGCGATCCGCTCGGACCTGGAGGCAGCCCAGCGCCTTTGCGAGGCCCTCGAGGAGGCGCGCCCGGCTCGCAGCTTCGCGCCCGGCAGCGAAGAGGCCCGAGTGGCCGCCGATTCCTTTCTGCTCACCTCCAAGCCGATGCTCTACGTCGCCAACGTCGACGAGGCGCAAGCCGCCGCCGGGGAGCGGATCCATGCCGTCGAGGAGATCGCGCGCGAGGACGGCGGAAGGGCCGTCGTCCTTAGCGGCAAGCTCGAAGCCGAGCTGGCGGCCCTCAGCGAGCCCGAGGCGACCGAGTTCCGTCGCGAGCTTGGACTCGAGCGCAGCGGTCTCGACGACCTCTCCGCGGCGGCATACGACCTGCTTGGCCTAATGACGTTCCTAACGGCCGGGGAGAAGGAAGCCCGGGCTTGGCCGATTCCCAAGGGGACGAAGGCGCCTCGCGCGGCCGGAACGATCCACAGTGATTTGGAGCGCGGCTTCATTCGGGCCGAGGTCGTCTCGTACGACGACTACGTGGAATACCAAACCATGGAAGCGATGCGAGCCGCCGGTCGAGTGCGAAGCGAGGGGCGCGAGTACGTAATGCATGAAGGCGACGTCGTAAACTTTCGATTCAACGTTTAGCCAAGGGGCCGCGTGGCGGCGCGGGCAAGGATAGCGTATGACCACCGCTCTTCGTGAGACCTCGGTGCGCGACGTTTCGGTTTTCGGTGACGCGATCGCGTATTTCAACGAGGCCGCCGACCTTCTCGAGCTCGACGCCGGAATGCGGCGAATTCTCACCCACCCGTCGCGTCAAATCATCTTCTCGATTCCGTTTCAGCGCGACTCCGGGGAGTTCGAGGTCTATACCGGCTATCGCGTCCAGTACAATTTCGCGCGAGGTCCGGCAAAGGGCGGTATCCGCTTTCACCCGCGCGTGACGCTCGACGAGGTGACGGCGCTCGCCTTCTGGATGACGTGGAAGTGCGCCGTTGTCGACCTGCCGTTCGGCGGGGGAAAGGGCGGAGTCACGTGCGATCCGACGACGCTGTCCTCGAACGAACTCGAGCGCATCACCCGCCGCTACGCCGCTGAGCTCGTCGAAGTAGTCGGACCCGACAAAGACGTTCCCGCGCCGGACGTCAACACGACGCCCCAGGTAATGGCCTGGTTCATGGACACTTACTCGATGCACGTTCGCCAGAACATGCCGGGCGTCGTAACGGGTAAGCCGCTCGAAATCGGCGGATCGCGCGGACGCGTCGAGGCAACCGGCCGCGGTGTGACCATCTGCGCGCTCGATGAGATGGCCGAGATGGAGTTGCGCCCCGACAGGGCGACCATTGCCATTCAGGGTTTCGGCAACGTTGGGATGCACGCGGCAAAGCTTTTCGAGGAACGCGGTTGTAAAGTCGTTGGAATCTCCGATGTTACCGGAGCCTACTACAACGCCGACGGCATCTACGTCAACGGCGCGGTGGATCATGCTGCCAAGTTCGGAACGCTCGAAGGCTTCAAAGGTGGCGAGAAGATCACCAACGCCGAGTTGTTGACGAGCGAGTGCGACGTGCTCGTGCCGGCAGCGCTCGAGAAAGTCTTTACAGCCGAGACGGCGTCGAAGGTTAAGGCGAAGCTGGTCGTCGAGGGGGCGAATGGTCCGACGACGCCCGAAGCCGATCGCGTCTTCCGCGAGCGCGGCATCGTGGTTATTCCCGATATCATGGCAAACGCCGGCGGGGTGACCGTTTCGTACTTTGAATGGGCTCAAGACCGAATGGGTTACTTTTGGAAGGAGTCCGAGGTAAACGAGCGTCTCGAAGATTTCCTTCTCACGAACCTCCACCAGGTACGCTCGATCTCGAATTCGCGCAAGGCCACGCTGCGAACGGCCGCCTATACGCTGGCGATCGACCGGGTGGTCAAGGCATCTACGCTCCGCGGCATCTACGCCTAAGACTTCGCGCTTTTCTCGGCTCCGATCAAACGTGCGATTCGCGCGCAGGCCTCCGCGTAAGAGCGCAGTCTTGCGACGACGAATCGCTTTTGCTGATCGGCACCATCGCCGAGCTCTGCTTCAAGCGCAGTAGTCGCTGCCGATAAGGCTTCGTCGGATCGCGCGCGACGCGACTCGCGTAGGGCTTGCGACAACTCCGCCATTTCAGCATCGAGCGCAGCGTTGAAGCCTCCGAGTCCTTTGATATCAACCGAACCCTCTGTCTCGAGCGCCGTTTCGAGCGCGAAGCTGGCTAGAGCAAAACGCTGCGTCGCGGCTAATATGCGCAGCGCCCGCGCCGCCCCGATCGTGTGATGACCTCGTGGCTCGTTGCGGGTACGATCGATCGACGTCTCTACCGCGGTGCGAACCTTCCAAACCTCGCTGCGCGCGTCGTCAATTCGCTTTCGCGCGTCCGCAGACGGCACGGCGTAAGCTTGCAGAATCGCATCGGCTAAGCCGCGCTGCGCGTCCAAGAAGTCTGCGAGCAACCAACGCGTGCGCTTGCGCTCCCAGGTGGGGAGCACGAGATATCCGACCATGGCTAGCGCGCCGCCCGCCAACGTGTCGAGAAGCCGCTCGTCAATCGTGGTCGTTCCGGGAAGTCCGCGCATTGCGAGCACTATGACGACGAAGGACGTGATTGCCACCGTAAAGAGCGCGTAATTCGGATTGAACGTGAGATACGCCGCGGCGGCGGCCAGCAATAGCCCGGCGATTTCCAAGGCCGGCCGGCCTTGGAGCAGCGCTAAGGCAAGGGTTGCGACGACGGCGCCCACCAGCGTCCCAGCAATCCGCGCCGCGCCGCGGACGAAGGTCGTCTGAAAATCGGGCTTCAACACAAGCGCAGCAGTTAGCGGAATCCAGTAACCACGATGTGCCGCAAATTGCCGGCCGAGGATCATCGCGATCGCCAGCACCAACGCGAAGCGCAGCGAATCCCGGCTCAGCCAGTCGATGTGATTCTGCACGTACGGTCCCGGCCGCGGCTGCGAGAGCAGAGCGAACCGAGGAAGCCGGCCGCGCGCGAGCATCGAGGCGGCTTCGGTCGCGTCGCGAAGATGTGCCGCTAAGTCCGACGCAGCCGCGAGCTCGAGCGCATCATCGGCTCGAAGATCGATCGGCTTCTCGACATCGCCGCTTCCCGTCAGGACGTCCGCAACTTCGGAGAGCCGATCGGCGACCGTGCGCGAGAGAGCGACCGATGCCGGGCCTCCGCCGTGAGCCATCATGGCGGTGAGCGCACCCAAACGGCGCCGGATAACTTCCGAGTCTTCAAGCAACCGATTGAATCGCGCCAGCTCGGCGGCGCGTGCGAACGGCTGCGGATCGGCCAGCACCTGCCGCGCAGTTGCGAGCGGCGTGATCGGAGGCAGCGCCGGCGAACCATCCGCGATGCCGCGCGCGTACGCGGCCAACATACGATAGACGTCCGCCAGCGCCGCGCGCTCTACGGTACCCCGCGCCGTCGGCCAAGCGATCAGCAGAAGAGCGGCTTGGATCAAGCCGCCGGCAAAGACCAGCAGCGATTGCTCCGCCGCCGTCGCCGCCGGCAACGGCTGGCTTGAAAAGAGGACGAAGGCCACGAGCGAGTTCAACCCGACCGTCGAGGCGGCGGGCCCTATTTGGCCGATCGTAGCGAACGCGTAGGCGACGAGTGCAGTAGCTGCCACTAGTGCGGGCGTCGAGTGCGCCGCGATCGCCCCGAGGAAGCTGGCCGCCGACATCCCGAGCGCGGCCAATAAGATCGCCACCAGCCGCGTACGATAGATGCCCTGCAGTGACGTAAAACCGGTGATGAAGGCGCCGATCGCTGCGGGAACTCCAGCCGCCGGATGGCCGAGCGCCGCGGCGATTACAAGCGGGATCGCTACTCCGACGGTGCAGCGTAGGGCATATCCCGGTTCAAAGGACGATCGGTCGAACGTGCCGACGGTAGCCGCGAGTTCACGCAACCACGTCAGCAAGGGATGATTCGCGAAGCCGCCGCTCTTGTTAGTGCGGTGCGAACGGGTCGGGGAAGCAGTACTTCTTGTTGCTGCAGCGGGTACCTCGGTAAGCGGCATCGATATCCACTTGCCGGATGTGCGCGCCGTACGCTTTGTCGATCGTCGCGATGAAATCGTAGGCGATCAAAGCGTAGCCTGTGTTCGACGGATGTATTCCGTCGAAGCTGAGTAGCCCATGCATGTAGCCGAGCGTGCAGCAAATGCCCGGGTTTATCGAAGCCGCCTGCGCAAAGTAGCGGTTTGATGGATCGCCGCTGGCGAGACCATGGAAGATCGAAAAGGCGTCTACCAAAGGTACGTGCTTGGCGCTCGCGGCGTTGTCGATGCCCGTATTGACGACGTTGTTTAGCTTCTGAACTTTCGCCGCGAACTCTGGCGTAATATAGTTCATGCCGAGGCCGCTTCCGGGAACGACTTTACAGTTCGGCGCGGGCTTGGGGCAATCGAGGTTCGGCAAAGTGCCCGAGTTGGCTTGATAGTAGTTGATGATCAAGAAGACGCCTTGTAAAGTTAGGTAGCCGCAAGGAGATGTTTCGGAGGTCGGCGTGCATCCGTTGGGCGTATCGAGACCGTACTTCTTTGCGAAGAAGGGAACAAATTGGTTAAGACCGGCCAACTCGAGCGTGCACCAGGCGAAGGTTTGAATCGCACACTCCTTTTGGGGTATGTTACTCCCAACACGCTGGAAGAAGCCGGTCTCCAAAATATTCGGCAGATTTACTAGCACGACGCGGGCGCCGGAATGCTCGAGCGTCGTAATCGTGGTGTTTAGATCGTTCTCGACTTGAGCGACTGTCCGGTTTCCGCCAACGAAGCGACCGCCGCTTCCCATGTACTTGAGCACGTCGTTAGCGCCGAGCCAAACCGTCGCCAGCGTCGGATGAAGCGACGCGGCGGCATTGACTTCGGTTAGGTGGTCGAGTTTCGCGAAGTTTCGCAGCACCGGCCAAAAGGTGCCGCTCTCTTCGTTGACGGCGTCGCTCAAAAGCCCGGGTATTCCGGGCAGCGGACTGCACGTGTCCGTTAGCGGCTGGTGGATCGTGTTTGCTTCGTGTTGCGTGAGGCCGGGAATACCTAAATTGCGTATGTGCGTCGAGGTTGGATTGAGGCGGACGCGGGCCGACCCACGCAGTAGAAAGCCGGCCTTGTTGAACCCGCCGGCGTACGTACACGCATCGCTCCCCTTGAACTGGGCCGCCGGAGCGTAGTAATTGTTGGTCGGCACGATCTGGTTGTCGAGCCCCGGGCCTTTGATCAATGGAAGTGGACTCGTCGCCGGGTCGTACATTTCATTGATTGCAGTCTCGAGCGGTTTGCCCGATGCCTGTTCGTCGAGCAAAGCCCACCAGCCGTTTTCCTGGTTCGGGGGAATTTGGTGAGCCCGGCCTAGGCCGTTATTCCAGACCGGATTGCGAACGTCCGTCTCGCCGATTATTCCATTCGATTGATATCCGGCGGTCAAACTGTCGCCGACTCCGACGATACGCGTCAAAAGCGAGCTCTGCAGCGGTCGCGCTCCGCCGCCATTCGAGGGGAGTCCCGGCGCGGTACCGCCGCCTCCGCCACACGCCGCCAGTGCGGCAAGCGCGACCAGCGCGATCGATTTCTTGACGTATGTTGATTCCATGCTCAAGCCTCTGAGATCATAACGGGAAATTGTTGGGTGAACCGATGCCGAACATCAGCTGCAGCTGCGTTGCTTTCAGACCGCCGATCGCGAGTCCGCATGCGTTGCCGATCGCCTGTTGGACGGTTAAACATTTGATCCCAACGATGCCGTCGGGACCGAGATTGGTTGGATTGCCGCTGTTGAGAACGGCTTGTACGAACCCGTACTTCGAAACCCGTTGCGAAATACCCAGAAAATAGGCGATCAGATGCTCCGGGTAGGGATCGGTCGGCAGATAGTCCCGCGCACTCTGCGGCTCGAAGAAGAGCGTCGTACCGTGCACGGGTGTGTATTCGATGTAAAGAACTTGCGGCAGCTGCATCGAGTTCCCGACGTTGGCGCCGGCAGTATGAACGAGCCACTGCGGCGCGATCGTGAACGTGCCGAACATCTTCGGCGTCTTCAAGAACGGAAGGGTAATGGCAACCGCGTAGTATTGCGCCGTGCGTACCGGAATGTTCTCGACCGGCCCGTCGGGCAGGTTGTAGGTGAACGGAACGACGTCGTTGTTATTCGGCGAGAAGCCGATTTGACCGCCGCGCGCGACGTACGTCGGTGTGATGATGACCGGCACCGGTCCCGGCAACTTGTCCGACTTGATCAGGAACATCTTTTGAAGCATGAAGACGCCGAAGGTATCCTTCGTGCGGACGTTGATGTTGCGTCCGGTGCCCGGGCCGCAGGCATTGCCACCGGACAAATCCGCACATCCGACCGGGTTTTGGAAACCTGCTAGATAGACCGGTGTCGTGCCGCTGTTGAACCCATAGGGCCAATGCTGGATCTGAAACATGCTCGCGAGGATCTTCGTCGACCAGTTGACTTTATAGCCGAGCACGGCGTCCATGCCGCCCATCAGCCAGCCCTGTTTTCCGTAATCTCCGATGTTTCCGTACGGAGCGGCCATCGAGAAATCGAGCATCCAGATGATTCGATCGCCCGGAAGTTGGATCGTCCGCAACGGCGGCTGATTCACCGGCGGCGCTTGAGCGACGGTCGAGCCTTGCTTTTGCGGCTTCGGCTGGCTCATTATGCTCTTGATCGCGTCGTTTGCTCCGGGAACGATCGACTTTTGGAAAACGTCGCCGGTGCCGTCGGCTGCAGCAGGTAACGCCCAGGTTCCGATTGAGAACGCCGCTGCAAAGGCTGCTATCCTGCGAAAGATCGGTCCCGGCATGCAAGCTCTCCCCCAAAGGTCTCTCAGTGTTCAGCTTCGACGCCGCTCAGGATGTCACTGAGAGCGACCGATAACGAAGGTTATAAATTTATCAGCTACTGTTGGGAGACAGTTGCGCTTAACGAATCGAAATCCTTTCGGTCTACACGCCGGCGTGCGGTGCCATCGGTTGATCCAAAGCGATTTCACCGCGCGTCTGACCGTCGCCGGCGGGTCGCCCGCGCAATTCGAACGACTTGATGATGACGTAGAGCACCGGCGTGATGCCGAGATTCAAAATGGTCGACATGAGCATGCCGCCAAACACGACGGTTCCCAGCGAATGCCGTGCCGCCTCGCCGGCTCCGGACGCGAAGACGAGGGGAATAACCGCGATCACGAAAGCGATGGACGTCATTAAAATTGGGCGTAACCGCGTCTGCGCGGCGCGCATCGCTGCCTGTACGATGCTCGCGCCGGCACGTAGTTGCTGGTTTCCGAACTCGACGATCAAAATTGCGCTCTTGCTTGCCAAGCCGATGAGCATGACGTAACCAACCTGCGCGTAGACGTCTTGCGAAAGGGTTGGATCGAAGAGGAAGGGGATCGGAAAGTGACGCAGGTTTATGAACAGCAGCGCACCCAATAGCGCAGTCGGCACCGCGAGCAGCACGATGAGCGGATCGATATAGCTTTCGTACTGAGCCGACAGTACGAAGAAGACGAAGACCAGCGCCAAAATGAAGATCTCGATCGTAAGCGGGCCGGCCGCGATTTGGTCGAGCTGCAACCCCGTCCATTCATAGTTGACGCCCTTCGGCATCACCTGCGACGCGATTTGCGACATCGCCTGAATCGCGGTTCCGGTGCTGACGCCCGGCGCGTTGCTGCCATTGAGCTCGATGCTGCGGTACAGATTGTAATGCGTGATGATCGGCGGTCCGAGCACCCGTTTGATCGTCATTAACGACGAAAGCGGCGTCACCACGCTGCCGGTCGCGTTCGCCGCGCTCGTTGCTACGCCCGGCTCAGCCGTAGAGACCGCGTTCGGCAGAACCGAAACGCCTGGCGCCGAGGCGGAGTGCACGTACAGCTGTCCGAGCGAGGAAACGTTGTTACGGTACGGCGAGTCGGCTTGCACGATGACCTGCCACGACCGGTTCAGGAAGGTAAAGTTGTTGACGAAGAGCGAGCCGAGATTGACTTCCATCGTCGTAAAGACGTCGGACAGCGAAACGCCAATAGACTTTGCTTTGTTGCGGTCGATATCCGATTCGATCTGCGGCGCGTTGATCCGGAACTGCGTGAAGACGTTCGCCAGGCGTGGATCCTTCGCCGCGGCGCCCATCACCCCGAAGGCGGTGTTCATCAAGGCCGGCAGGCCGACGTTCCCACGGTCTTCCAGCTCGAACTGAAAACCGCCGAAGTTACCGACGCCGTTGATTGCGGGCGGATTGAACGCAAAGATCTGCGCCTGCGAAATCTGCGTGTAGAATGCGTAATTCAACCGTTGTTCGACGGCGAATACGCTGTGCGACGTACACGCGTCCGGGTGCGCAAAGAGAAAGATGAGCTGGCACCAGGCCGGGCTTTTGCGCTCACCCCACGGCTTGAGCAGCGCAAACATGATGCCGCGGTTGGGTGCCGATCCCGAGAAACCGAAGCCGCCGACGTCAAAGAGATGCAGCACCTCGGGCTGCGCGCGGATAATCGCTTCGGCCCGGCGCGAAACGCTTTGCTCGTGGTCGAGTGAGGTTCCCTCCGGCGCCTGCACCAACATGATGAAATAGCCGAGGTCCTCGTCGGGCAAAAAGCCCTGCGGAGTCTTGCCGGCCAAGAACAGCGTTAACAGCAACGCACCGACGAAAACGCCGCCAACGAGCCAGCGTCTCCGGAACATTTGGGGAAGCGTCCGGCCGTACCAATCGCGGAATCGCTTGAAGTTCGCATTGAAGATGCGGAAGAAGAGTGCCTTCGACTCGTACTCACCGCTGAGCAGCCGCGCGGACAGGACGGGAGCGAGCGTCAGCGCCATGAACAGCGAGATGGTGATCGAGGCTGCAATCGTCAGCGCGAACTGCTTGTAGATCTGACCGGTCGTGCCCGGCAGGAAGCCGACCGGAACGAAGACCGCCAGCAGCACGAGCGACGAGGCGACGACGGCGCTCTGGATCTCGCGCATTGCCTCGGCGGCGCTCGCGACGCCGCTCTGCTTGCCTTTGTTCAACTCCATGTGGCGCGCGATGTTTTCGATGACGACGATCGCATCGTCGACGACGAGTCCGGTGGCGAGCGTCAATCCGAAGAGCGTGATCGTGTTGATCGAGAAATGGAAGAGCTGCATCACGAAAAACGTTCCGATCAGCGAGACCGGTATGGTTGCGGCGGGAATCAGGACCGATTTCGGATGCTGCAGAAAGACGAAGATAACCAGGATGACTAGCGCGATCGAAAGCAGCAGCGTCAGGATGACTTCCTTGACCGACTCGTTCACGAAGGTGGTGACGTCGAAGGCGGTCGTCCAGTGCATTCCTGTCGGAAACTGGGGCGCGAGTTGGGTCATGTGGGCCGTAACGCTGCGCGAGACGTCGAGGGCGTTGGCGGTCGGATACTGCTGGACGCCCAACCCGACGACGTTGCTGTTGCCGTCGAAGCGCAGGTCGGTCGTATAGCTCTGCGCGCCCAGCTGGATGCGCGCCACGTCGGAGAGGCGCACGTAGCCGCCGTTCGGGTTCGCTCTCAGAATAATGTTGGCGAACTGCGACGGATCGGAGAGCTGCGTACGCGCGTTGACCGTAAAGCTGTATGGCTGGTTCTGTGGCTCCGGCGGGGTGCCGATACTGCCGGCCGCAACCTCGGCGTTCTGCTCCTGCAGGGCGCTGACCACGTCGCTTGCATCGAGGCCTTGTTGCGCTAGTTTGATCGGGTTCAGCCAGATCCGCATTGCATACTGGCGTTGACCGAAGATGATGACCTGCGAAACGCCCGACACGCGTGTCAAATCGTTAACGATGTTGATCTGCGCGTAATTGCTCATCGTCAGCGTGTCGAGGCTCTTGCTCGTTGACGTGAGCGCGATACCCATCACGAACGTTCCGGAGTTCTTTGCCACCTGTATACCGAGCTGCTGTACCGTAGCCGGGAGCAGCCCGAGCGTAGACTGAACCGCATTTTGCACGTCGGCGGCGGCGATATCGAGGTCGACACCCAGGTTGAAGGTCAACGTAATCGACGAGGCGCCCTGCGCGCTGGTCGAGCTGAGGTAGCGCAGACCCTGCACGGTATTGACCGCTTGCTCGAGCGGTGTCGTTACCTGGGCCTCGACGGCCTGGGGGCTCGCTCCCGTGTAGATTGCCGTCACCGTGACGACCGGCGGAGCGATCTGGGGATACTGCGCGATCGGGAGCGCCGGGATCACGACGAGCCCGGCGATCATGATCAGCAGGGAGCAGACCACCGCGAGGACTGGCCGGCTGAGGAAGACCTTCGTCACGTTAGCTTTTCCAACCTAAGCACTCTACCGGCGGTTGCGCCGACCTACACACCTTGAAGAAAAATTCAAAAGGCCTGCTCGGCGTGATACGAGCTGCGTGAGAGCGGGCTCGAGACCACCTGATGGAATCCCTTCGAGCGCGCCAGCTCGCCGAGGCGGTCGAACTGGGCCGGTGTCACGAACTCAGCGACCGGCAAGTGTTTCTTACTCGGCTGCAGGTACTGGCCCATCGTGAAGATATCGACGCCGGCCGCCCGCGCGTCGTCCATCGCAGTCTCGATCTCGGATTCGATCTCGCCTAAGCCGAGCATCAGCGAGGTTTTCGTATAGCGCTGCGGGGCGCGATCCTTGACGTGGGCGAGAACCGCCAGCGACTGATCGTATGCCGCTCGCTTGTCGCGTACCGACGGCGTGAGCCGGCGCACCGTCTCCAAGTTGTGCGCGAAAACGTCGGGTTTCGCGTCGACGACGATGTCCACCGCCCGAAGATCGCCGCGGTAATCGCCGCTAAGGATCTCCACGCGCGATCCCGGAACGCGCTGGTGAATCGCGCGTACCGTGTCGGCAAAGATCAGCGCTCCGCCGTCAGACAGGTCGTCGCGATCGACCGCGGTCACCACGAGATACTTCCAACCCAAATCGCGCACGGCTTGTGCGACCCGCTGCGGCTCGAGCCAATCGACTTCTCCGCGCGGGTTCCCGGTCTTGACGTTGCAAAAGCGGCAACCGCGCGTGCAGGTGTCGCCCAGAATCATGATGGTTGCCGTTCCGGCGCCCCAGCACTCCGCCACGTTCGGGCAGGCCGCTTCTTTACAGACCGTGTGCAGCCCCAAAGCATTGACCTCTGCCTTGACGCGCTCGTACTCTTGCCCGATCGGCAGCGAAACGCGCAGCCACTCCGGCTTTCGCACGCGAACCAGGTCTATCTCGACCGCCATGCTATGCCTCAACCAACCGCGCGAACTCGACGTCGAACGTGCGCGCCATCTCCTCGAGAAGTATCCGCTTTGCTTCCTCCATGCCGATCGTTCGCCCGGTCTCGGCCGAGAGCGACGTGATGCCGCGATCGGTCAAGCCGCATGGGTTGATGATTCGGTCGTAATCTAACTCGTTGCAAACGTTCAGCGCGATGCCGTGGAGCGAGACCATTGCTTGAATTGCAAGGCCGATCGCGCAGACTTGGTTGCGTCCGACCCAGACGCCGGCATGTCCGCTCCAGCGCTCGCCGCAAACGCCGAAGCGAGCGCAAGCGTTGATAACCGCGGCTTCCAGCGTGCGCACCAGCGGAACGACTTCACGAAAGCGTTCGAGCCTTCGAATCGGGTAGACGACGAGTTGCCCCGGTCCGTGGTACGTAACGTCGCCGCCGCGTTCGATCGATACGAGGTCTACGCCGCGTCGCGCAAGCTCTTCGGCTGAGAAAAAGACGTTCTCGCGCTTCGCCTGGCGCCCCAACGTGACGACCGGCGTATGCTCGACGACGATCCAGGTATCGCCCTCGTGGCCGTCGCGCACGTCTCCGTGCACCCGATGCTGCACCTCCCACACCTCTCGATACGGGCGGATTCCCAAATCCAGTAGACGGGCGTTCGTCAAGCGCTGACCGGCGTTTTGGGCTTGGGATTGATGAGGTGAATTGCCTTACCGTGCGCGGCTTCGGCGGCATCCATGATGCCTTCGGTCAACGTGGGATGAGGATGGACCGAAAGCCCGACGTCCTCGAGCGTCGCGCCCATCTCGAGCGCGATCACCCCTTCCCCGATGAGTGATTCCGCCTGCGGCGCGACGATGTGCATGCCGAGCAGAAGGTCGGTCTTCCCATCCGCTACCAGTTTTATCAAGCCTTCGCTCTCGTTCATCGTGCGGGCGCGGCCGCTGGCCGCGAGCGGGAACTTACCGACGCGCACCTCGTAGCCCGCGCTTTTTGCCTCTTCTTCGGAAAGGCCGACCGTCGCGACCTCAGGGTCGGTGTAGATCGCATTTGGTACGGCAACCGGATCGAAGGCAGCGGAACGGTCACCGTTGATGACCTCGGCAGCGATGACGCCCTGTTTCATCGCACGATGCGCGAGCAGCGGCGCGCCGGTAACGTCGCCGACCGCGAAGATATTCGAGACTTTCGTGCGCTGCTGCCGGTCAACGGCGATGAAGCCGCGCTCGTCGACGTCGAGCCCGGCGTTGCGCAGCTCGAGACGATCGGTGACCGGGCGGCGCCCCACCGCCACGAGCACCATGTCGAACTCGCGCGTCTCGTCCTTCCCGCCGGTTCCCTCACCGTTGAGCGTGGCGCGCACCGTCTTGCCATGTTTTTCGAGCGCGCCGACTTTGGTGTTGAGCATGATCTCAATGCCCTGCTTTTTCAAGATCCGGCCGAGCGTCTTACCGATCTCGGCATCGGTCCCGGTGAGAATCTGCGGCATCATTTCGACGACCAGTACTTGCGCGCCGATGCGGCCGTAAACCGTCGCAAACTCCAAGCCGATGACCCCGCCGCCGATCACGAGCAGCTGCTTTGGAATGCGGCTGAGCCGAACCGCGTCGTCTGAGTTGATGATCGTATCACCGTCGCGTGGCCATGCCTTCACGTCAACCGGCGCAGAGCCGGTCGCGATGACGACGGTGTTTGCAGTAATCCGTTCGGTGCTGCCGTCCGAGAGCTTAACCACGATCTCGGTCGGAGATTTAAACGATGCCTCGCCGCGGAGAAATTCAACACCGTTCGCCTTGAAGAGCGTCTTGACGCCGTTGACGTTCGCATTGACGACGTCGCTGGTAAACTTTGCAACCGTTTCGCGCTCGACTTCGGCTTTGGGCACCTTGAGGCCGATCGAGCCGGCGCGTTCGATGTGCCGAATCACTTCGCCGACGTGAAGGAGCGCCTTCGTCGGGATGCATCCCCAGTTGAGGCAGACGCCGCCGACCTCGTCGCGATCCACGCAGATGACTTTCTTGCCCAACTGCGCGAGCCTGATTGCGACGTGATAACCGCCGGGACCGGCGCCGATAACGGCCGTGTCTGCCTGGTGTTGTGCCGAACTGCTCATGCGTCCAGGTTTCGCACCGGGCAAGAGCGTTCCCCAGGCCTTGGGCGAAATGGCGTCATCCAGTGTCTAGAATTGGATGGGCCGGATTGCTGCCGGAACTCGACCGCGACTCGATTGTGCCGCTCTACCGCCAGATCTACGAGCACCTACGCGAGGCCATCCTGACCGGAACGCTCCCCGAGTCTACGCGGCTGCCGCCCGAGCGCACGATGGCCGAGCGGCTGGGCGTCAATCGCAGCACGATCGTCCACGCCTACCGTGAGCTCGTCGGGGACGGACTGATCGAGCAGCGGGTAGGCTCGGGCTCGCGGGTCGTTCCGCAACTGCGCGGTGGTCAGCCGGAACGGTCGGCCGCCGTTCCTTGGTGGGTGACGTTGCCGCCCTGGCGGGTCGGCGAGTTCCCCAACGTCCTGGGGGAACTGGCCGCCAAGCCGGAGCCGGGGCGCATATCCTTCGTGCAGGGCGTCGCGCCCGGCGAGCCATCGCCGCTCGGCGAGCTCGCCAAATCGTTCGGGCGGGTGGCACGCGACCCGCGATTCGTGCTCTCGTACGGCGATTCGGAGGGCTACGAGCCGTTGCGCGCCGCGATCGCTGCGCGCATGAAGGCTCGCGGCGCTGCTTCGATCACGCCGGCGAGCATCATCGTGCTTACGGGATCGACGCAAGGAATTGCAATCGTCGCGCAGAGTTTGGCCGAGCCGGGCGACGAGATCATCGTCGAGTCGCCCTCCTACCCTGGAGCGCTGCAGGTCTTTCAAATCAACGGGCTGCGCGCGATCTCCGTACCGGTCGACGATGATGGAATGCGCGTGGATCACGTGGAGGCGGTGCTGCGCACGCGCCGTCCGCGCTTCATCTACACGATGCCGTCGCTGCATAATCCCACCAACGCGACGATGAACGCCGACCGGCGCGAGCGACTGGCGACGATCGCCCGGCGCGCCGGCGTTCCGATCGTCGAGGACGATCCGTACGGGCCACTGGCGCCCGCCGGCGCTCCACTCGTCGCGCTCGCTCCCGACCACGTCGTCTACATCTCGACCTTCTCGAAGACGATCGCGCCGAGTCTGCGCGTCGGGTGGCTCACCGCACCGCGCATGATTCTCGAACGTCTCTTGTTGCGCAAACAGGCGTATGACATGGCGACGAGCCTCTACGTGCAGGCGGCAGTCGCCGACTATCTCGAGCGCGGGTACGACGTGCACGTCGGTCAGTTGCGCAAAGAGCTGCTCCAGCGCCGCGCGATTGCCGACGAAGCGATCGCCGAGTACTGGCCGTCGGGCCTGAAGGTGAGCCGTCCCGCCGGCGGATTCTATCTCTGGACGTCGACGCCGCGCGAGCTGCGGGCACGCGCCTTGCTCGACGCCTCAGAACGCTTGGGGGCGTCGTTTCTCTTTGGCGAGGCGTTCTTTGCCAACTCCGGCGGCGACCACTACTTCCGGCTCGCGCTCACCGCGGTAACGCGGGAAGAAATTCCCGAAGGGATTCGCCGCATCGGTCAGGCCATCTCGACGCTGCGTTCGTGAACGGAACTCAGCGCCGCCTTCTGCATTGGTACCGCCGCCACGGGCGCTCCGAACTGCCTTGGCGTACGACGCGCGATCCGTATCGTACCGTCGTCAGCGAGTTCATGCTCGCGCAAACGCAAGTCGAACGCGTCGTGCCCAAGTTCGAGACGTTCGTCGCCCGATTCCCCGGCTTCGCCTCGCTCGCGCGCGCCACGGCCGCCGACGTGCTGCGCGAGTGGAAGGGACTTGGATACAACTCACGTGCGGTTCGCTTGCGGCGTCTCGCGCGAGACGTCGTCGCGCGCCACGGCGGAAACCTGCCGGCGGAGCGCGAGCAGCTGCGAATGCTGCCGGGGATCGGCCCGTATACGGCTGCGGCGATCCGCGCCTTTGCCTTCGACATTGACGACGCACCGATCGATACTAACGTGCGACGGATCGTCAACCGGCTCTTTTTCGGGCTCGAGTATCCCCACGGGGCGGCGCCGCGCGAGCTCGACGCTCGCGCTCGCGAACTCGTTCCACGCGGCCGCGCACACGATTGGAACTCGGCCTTGATGGATCTCGGCTCGAGCGTCTGCACTGCGCGCGCTCCCAAATGTCTGCTCTGTCCGTTGCGCTCCGAGTGTGCGTCGGCGCCCGTTGACGCCACACTGCTTGAGCGGCTGCGCGCGGCCGCCCCCGCAAGCCGGTCGCCCCAGAACAGCATCCCATTCGAACGCACGTCGCGTTACGCGCGCGGGCGCATCCTCGATCGGCTGCGCGACCTGCCCCCTGGGCGGCGGATCTCGCTGCTCGATCTGCACTGCGCCATCGGTCACGCCGTCCCGGGACGCAGCGTGGAGGAAGTTAGTAAGTTAGTCGACGCACTCTTACGCGACGGGCTGGTGACGCGTGACGGGACCGGCGTCGCGCTGCCAGAATAGCACGGCACTAATGCCGCGCATTCCCTTTCCGAAGAAGAAGGTTCCGCGTCGCGTCGCGATCGAGGAGCTCGCCATTCTCGAGCGGACCTATCCGCACGCCGTGACCGCGCTTGAGTACGGAAGCGAGTTCCAGCTGCTCGTCGCGGTGATCCTCTCGGCACAGACCACCGACGTGCGCGTAAATATGACGACGCCCGCGCTTTTTGCTAAGTATCCAACGCCTGAAAAACTTGCTCGAGCGCGACAAGCCGACGTCGAGAAGATCATCAGATCGACCGGCTTTTTCCGTATGAAGGCAAAGAACATTATCGCGTGCGCGCGCGACCTTGTCGAACGCTTCGGTGGACGCGTGCCGCGCGGTCGCGAGGAGCTGGAATCGCTCGCCGGAGTCGGACGCAAAACGGCCAGCGTCGTAATGGCGGCCGCTTTCCAGGAGGAGGCGCTCGCGGTAGATACCCACGTCTTTCGCGTCTCGCATCGTCTTGGCCTGACGCTCGGCACGACGCCGCGCCAAGTGGAGGAAGACCTGACCGCGCTGGTGCCGCCGCCGCAATGGGGCGACGCAACGCACTGGCTAATCATGCACGGCCGTCAAGTCTGCAAGGCTCCGACGCCCCTATGCCCGCAGTGCCCGGTGAGCGAGCTCTGCCCGACGCCCCGCATCATCGCCCGAGTGACGTCGGCGCGAACCGTGTCGTCCTGAACCGTGTCATCCTGAGCGAAGTCGAAGGGCGAAGGATGACTCGACTCTCGGGATTGCTTGCATTAATACTCCTCTGCGCGATGCCTGTTCGTGCGTCCGCGGAGGTCACGCTCGATACCGTTTATACGAAGGAACCGCCGTGGGGCCGCATGGTCGATCGCGTCTCGTGGTCGCCCACCGGCCGGCAGTTTCTCTTCGTGCGGCGCAGCCAAGATCCAACCGAAGCCCTTCCCCTGATGCTCTGCGACGTCGCCGGAGTCTCGCATGTCTGGCTCGCGGCGGGCGCCTTCGGCGGCAAAGCGACGCCGCAGGTGCTCGACTGGTCGCCCAATGGAACGCGCGTCGCACTGCTGGCTCGCGGAGCGCTCTATTGGGCGGCGATTGCCGACCCTCGACCGCAACGAATCGCCGCCGACGTAGACGATGCGCTTTGGTCCCCGCGAGGAGACTCCGTCGCCTATTCGCGCAACGCCGATCTTTATGTCGCGACCTTCCGAAATCGTCTGACGCTTCGTCGCGTAACGCGCGGCGGCGTACCCGGCGACTTGCTTAACGCCACTCTCGATTGGGTCTATCCCGAAGAGCTCGGTATCCCTCACGGATTTCGCTGGTCGCCCGACGGTTCGCAGATCGCGTATCTAACGATGGACGAGCGACGCGTTACCAACTTTCCGATCGTCGACTTTCTCACCGTCAACAACGAGGTTGATCGCGAGCGCTACCCGCTGGCGGGTCAAGCCAACCCACGCGTCACGCTGCGCGCGGTCAACTTAGCGACGGGCGCCGATCGTCTGGTCTACGACGCGTCGCGCCGCGACGAATATGTCGCTAACTTCGATTGGATTCCTCATTCGAATCGGCTCGAAGCCGAAATCATCGATCGAGCTCAGCGCAACATGCGCCTCGACGTCTGGTCGAATGCGCAGGGCGCGCCTGCGCGAGTCTACTACCAAGCCTCGGCGAGTTGGGTGGACGTGCAGCCGTTGCCGTTCTGGTTGGCCGACGGGCGATCGGTCTGGCTTCTGGATCGGCAAAGCACGGCCGGGATCTACCTGCGCGGTCGCGACGGCTCGCTGCGTTTGCTTACCGGCGAGTATCGCGTCACCAGTCTGTACGGCGTTGCGAAGAACGCAACCATCTACTTCGAGGCCGCGTACCCTACGCGGCGAGATCGGTCGCTGCTCGCGATCTCCCTCAACGATGCCGAGTCAGGCGTGCGGAACCTAACGCCTGCGCCGGGCTCGCACGAAACGGTCATCGCACCGACCTTCGATCGATTCGTCGACGTTTACAGCCGGCTCAACGATCCGCCGCGAGCCGATCTCGTTAACGTCGCGTCGTTCGACGTCAAGACGCTGGCGCCCGAAAGCGTCGTGCTAAAAGCTCAACTCTTGCCCACGCAGATGCTCGAGATACCCTCTTCGTATGGACCGCTCGATGCGATCCTCATCGAGCCCCCGGGGTTTGTCGCGTCAAAACAGTATCCGGTCGTGATGTATGTCTACGGCGGGCCCGACGCGCCTACCACGGCGGATCGATTCGGCGGCCTCTACGATCAGTTGCTGGCGCGCGAAGGGATCGTCGTCTTTTCAATAGACGGACCCGCTTCGCAGGAGAATAGCGACGAGCACGTGCGGTTGCTGCTCCACAATTTCGGTCCCGGATCGCTGCTTGGCCAGGAGATCGGCGCGCGCTACCTCGCGTCGCTGCCGTACGTTGATCCCGCGCGAATCGGAATCTGGGGCTGGAGCTTCGGCGGATATGAAACCTGTTACGCCCTTACTCATAGCCGCCTCTTCAAAGCCGGCGCAGCGGTTGCGCCGGTCACCGACTGGCATCTCTACGATACGATCTATACCGAGCGCTACATGGGCTTACCCAACAAAAACGCGCAAGCCTACGCGCGCAGCTCGGTTCTCAACGCAGCCGATCACCTCAACGGCCCGCTCTTGATTCAACACGGAACCTCCGACGACAACGTTCACATCGCCAACAGCATGGAACTCATGGAGCGCTTCATTCTAGCGCGCGAATCGCGGGTGCTCTTTTATCCCTATCCACGCAAAACCCACTCGATTCGCGGCCTGCCGCAGCAGCGCTCCGTGTTCGCGCACATGCTCGAGTTTTGGAAGACTGTCTTGCAGCCGGGCTAGAAATCGCTATCGGGGTCCTCGTACGAGATCGGCTGGCTTAGGAAATATTGAGCGCCGAACGTGGTTGGGATCGGCACGAAGTGCCGCGGTTTCTTCAAGAAATCGAAGCAGTCGGCGAGATTATCGGAGCGAAGATCCGTCGTTCCGAGCGTTCCAAGGTCGAAGACTTGTTCGGTGAACTTCAAGATGCTGCCGAACTCGTGCTGATGGTGCGAGATGAACCCTTTCTTGGCGTACGGTCCGATCGCGATCAACGGCACCCGAAAGCCGAGTTCGAAGGCATTATATTGGGGAGGTTTCACGTGATCGTACCAGCCCCCCCAGTCGTCCCACGTTACGAAGATGGCCGTGCTGTCCCAGTACTTGCTCTCTCCGATCGCGTTCACAACCGACGCCACCCAATGCGGTCCCGTTCCGTTCGTCGCCCCGGCGTGGTCCGACGCTGCCGCGGTCGGGGTTACCCAAACGACGTTGGCGAGAGTGTTGTCTTTGATATCGGTGAAGATTTGCGATGGCGGCGCGACGACGTGGGTGCTGAACTTCGAGCTGTCACGAATGTGCTTGACCGCGTCGGGCCCATTCCAAATTCCCGCGCCCGAATGGGCCTGATACCAGTGCCAAGTCAAGCCCTTTTGCGTCGCCAAATCGGCGAGCGTCGGCCGATCGAAGCACGGAAAGGTCTGTTGATCCTCCGTCCCGTTGCCGTCAATCAGGAAGACGAGCGAACCGGCCGGTGAGTCGCAACCGCCCGTAAAGTGCTGTCCGGGCGTCAGCGGATTCTCCGAAGCACGCAGCCGCGAGCCTTTCGTAATCGTTGACGTCCCGCTAAAGATATACTGATGCGCGGGAAAGCTTGGCCCGGCTTGCGTTGAAAACATGCGATCGGCGAACGCGTAGTTTTCGGCCAATGCAAAGTACGGCCTCACCTCGTCTTGAGGCACGTAAGCGTACGCGCGTCGGTCTTGCGGGGGACAATGGAAGTGCTTACCTGCGCAGTTGGAGCGTTCGAGGTTGAAGCCGTCCATCTCGCCGCCGTCGTAAGCGGTATTGAAAGCCGAGTGCTGATGACTGATATCGAAGCGCTCGGTCAGCTTGACCGGTTTCAAAGGCACGCGCTGGCCCGCGGTGTTAATCCCAAAGTCCACCGTATCGGCTCCGCGCAATCCATGGAAAAGATTATCGGTCGTGCGATTCTCCTGGAAAATTATGATGACGTGACGGACCGTGCCTTTGCCGAGCAGCGGTTGCACCCGGCCTTGGCTCTGCGACGAGCTTTGCAACGCGTCCTCGGCCGGCGCGGGCGGCATCGCTTGAGCCCCTCCCTGCGAGACGCTCCGGGCGCTGGGTGTTTGCGCGCACCCAAAAAGCCCCACAACCAGCACGCCGAGTAGGGGCCGAAGGCTCTTCACGAACGCTACCTCCTAGACTTTGGCTCGTCCGACCAGCGAGCGCGCGATCACGAGCCGCTGTATCTGCTGCGTTCCCTCATAGATTTGCGTGATCTTCGCGTCGCGCATCATCCGTTCTACCGGGTAATCTACCGAATATCCGAAGCCTCCAAGCACTTGTACCGCATCGGTCGTGACCGACATCGCAACGTCTCCGCATTTTAGCTTCGCCATCGCAGCCCATAGCGTAACGTCGGGCGTGCCCGCGTCGCAACGGCGAGCCGCCTCGTAAAGAAGCAGGCGTGCCGACTCCACTTCGGTCTTCATGTCCGCGAGCATGAACCCGACGCCTTGATGCTGGCCGATCGGTTTTCCGAATGCAACGCGCTCCTTGGAATAACCGGTAGCATACTCGAGCGCGCCGGCCGCGATTCCCAATGCCTGCGCCGCGATACCGGGCCGCGACTTGTCGAGCACCTTCATTGCGATCTTGAACCCTTCGCCTTCCTCTCCGAGACGATTGGCGGCCGGCACTTCGCAGTCGGTAAAGACCAGCTCGACCGTCGGCGAGCCCCGAATCCCCATCTTTTTCTCGACGTTACCGACGGTGAAGCCGGGCGTCCCTTTTTCAACGACGAAGGCGGTGACGCCGCGCGAACCGGCGGCGGGATCGGTAACGGCAAAGACGCAGACGACGTCGGCGACGCTGCCGTTCGTAATCCAAATCTTCTGACCGTTGAGAACGTACGCGCCGCCGCGCTTCTCGGCGCGCGTGCGCATCGAACCGAGCGCGTCGGACCCGCTCGAAACTTCCGTCAACGCGTAGGCAACCAGGTGCTCGCCGGACGCAATCTTTGGCAAGAGCCGTCGTTTCTGTTCGTCGCTCCCGCCGATAACGATCGGGAGCATGCCGAGTTCCTGCACTGCGACGATCAACGCGCTCGAGGCACATGCCTTGGCGATCTCTTCGACGACCTTTACGTACGTGAGAAAGGTTCCACCGAGCCCGCCGTACTCAGCCGGAATCGGTATGCCGAGCAGGTCGTTTTGCGCGAATAGCTCTTTTACGTCCCACGGAAACTCGCCGGTCGAGTCAATCTCGGCGGCGCGCGGCGCGACCTTCTCAGCGACCAGCTCGCGGACCATCGCGAGGATCATCGCCTCTTCGTCATTGGTTTCTAATTGTATCGGTGCCGTAGCCACAATGACGAACGTTCCACGGAGGCAGGCTTCGTTCCGTCGGCGCATTAGGGCGGCATGGAGAAGGTTTACGTCTCCAGCGCCGAGGCGGTCGCCGACATTCCATCAGGGGCCTCGATTGCCGTGGGCGGCTTTGGCTTGAGCGGAATTCCACATAATCTGATCGAGGCGCTGCTCGAGCAGGGCGCCACCGATCTGATCACCGTCTCGAATAACTGCGGGGTCGACGGCTGGGGGCTGGGCGTGCTTCTCGACCACAAACGGATACGCCGAACGACAGGATCGTACGTCGGCGAGAATCGAGAGTTCGAGCGCCAATATCTCTGCGGAGAACTCGAGGTCGAGCTGGTACCCCAAGGGACGCTTGCCGAGCGCCTGCGAGCCGGCGGGTGCGGCATCCCCGCCTTCTACACCCCCGCGGGTGACGGCACGCTGGTAGCCGATGGCGGCTTGCCGTGGCGCTACCGTACCGACGGCAGCGTCGCCGTGGCCTCACCGAAGAAAGAAACCCGCATGTTCGACGGTCGCGAGTACGTGCTGGAGGCCGGCATCGTCTGCGACTACGCGCTAGTGCGCGCGTCGGTCGGAGATCGCACCGGAAACTTGATCTTTAACAAGGCGACTCGAAACTTCAACCCGCTCTGCGCGATGGCGGGTAAGATCACGATCGCAGAAGTCGAGGAGCTCGTCGAGCCCGGCGCGATCGATCCTCAGAACGTGCACTTGCCGGGCGTCTTCGTGCAGCGCATCGTACACGTCGGGCCGCAAGGGAAGCGAATCGAGCGCGTTACAACCAGGAAGAAGAGCGCATAATGGCCTTAACGCGAACGCAGCTGGCGGCACGCGTGGCGCAAGAACTTCGCGACGGTCAGTACGTCAATCTCGGCATCGGATTGCCGACGCTCGTGCCGAACTACGTTGCGCCGGACGTGACCGTCACATTGCAGAGCGAGAACGGAATTCTCGGAATGGGACCGTACCCGTACGAGGACGACGTAGATCCCGATTTGATCAACGCCGGCAAGGAGACGGTGACCGTGCTCCCGGGTGCATCGTTCTTCGACTCCGCGCTCTCGTTCGGGATGATCCGCGGCGGCCATATAGACCTTGCGGTGCTGGGCGCCATGCAAGTCTCCGAGCACGGCGACCTTGCCAACTGGATGATTCCGGGAAAGATGGTTAAGGGTATGGGCGGCGCGATGGATTTAGTGCACGGCGCCAAGCGCGTGATCGTCATGATGGAACACGTTGCGAAGGGAAACGCCCACAAGATCCTCCACCATTGTTCGCTCCCTTTGACCGGAAAGCGCGTGGTTGGGCGCATCATCACCGACATGGGCACGATTGATGTAAGTCCGGATGGGCTGATTCTGCGCGAGCTCGCGCCGGGTGTGACCGTTGAAGAGATCCAAGCGGCCACGGAGCCGAAACTTCACGCCCCAGTCGAACCCATGGTTATGGAGATCCCGCAACTTCCTTAAACCATCAGCCACCCCGGTCTAGCGCGGGGGCAGGATGTAACCGGTCGCCCGCCACGAAGTGCTGCCCAAGCACTTTTCCCACGAGGAGTTATATGCGTTTCTTCCATGTCGTAACGACCTCCGCGCTCTTGTTTGCGATTGTAACGCCGAGCGTCGCGTTCGCACAGCAGAGCCCGACCCCGAGCCAAGTTCAGACCGCGGTCCGCAGCGCGCTCCAGGCCGCGCAACTCACCCCGCACGAGAAGATGCAGATCAAACCGATGATCGAGCAGTATCAGCAGCAGACGGCCAATGCCGACGCCGCGACCAAGAAGTCGGCAAAGGAACAGCTCCTGAAAAGCATCTACGGCGTGATGACGCCCGACCAGCAAGCGAAGTTCAAAGCCTCGCTCAAATCCTCGCTCGGCGGCGGTGCCTCGCCGTAGCTACGCCGACAAGCCTGCGAACTGGGTCCGGTAGAGGCGAGCGTAAAGGCCGCCGCGCGCGAGCAGCGTCGCGTGGCGGCCTGACTCGACGATGCGGCCGTCGTCGATCACGAAGATGGCGTCGGCCGCCAGCACCGTCGAGAGCCGATGGGCGATGACCAAACTCGTGCGCCCGCGCATGACGACTTCGAGCGCGCGCTGAATGGCAGCTTCGTTTTCGTAGTCGAGCGAGCTGGTCGCTTCGTCGAGAATCAAAATGCGCGGGTCCTTGAGCAATACGCGCGCGATCGCGAGCCGCTGGCGTTCGCCGCCGGATAGTTTATGTCCACGCTCGCCCACGACGGTATCGTAACCATTTGGAAGCGCCGCGACAAACTCGGCGATGTTGGCAGCGCGAGCAGCAGCCTCGAGCTCCGCGCTGGTAGCGTCCGGCTTTCCGTATCTAAGGTTGGCCGCGATGGTGTCGTGGAAGAGGTACGTCTCCTGCGTGACGATGCCGATGTCGCGCCGCAGCGAATCGAGCGTGACCTCTCGCAGATCGTGCCCATCGACGAGCACGCGCCCGCCCTGTGGGTCGTAAAAGCGCGGGACCAGCTGCGTGATCGTCGTCTTACCTGCACCCGAAGGGCCGACGAACGCAGCGACTTCGCCCGGACGAACGTGAAAGGAGACGCCGTTAAGCACGTCGCGGTTTCCCTCGTACGCGAACACGACGTCCTCGAACCTGATGTCGCCCGTAACGGCAGGTAACGCGATCGCCCCGGGGGGATCGTACTGCTCGGTCGTCATGTCGAGATAATCGAAGATGCGCTCGAAGACCGCGAGCGCGCTGACGATCTGCACTTGGATGCCCGCCAGCGATGCGGCGGGTCCGTAAAGACGGCCTTGAATAAACGAAACGAAGGCCACGATGACGCCTATCTGCAGGCTCCCAAAAATCGCGAGCCAGCCGCCGCCGAACCACACCAGGGCCGGTCCGACAACGACCATCGCCGTTACCGACGCGATGAACCAGCGGCCGACCATCGCTAAGTCGATCTCGAGCTGCATCAGCCGCGACCCGACCTGATAAAATCGCGAGCGCTCGTAGGCTTCGCGCGCGAACGACTTGATGAGGGTGATTCCGGAGATCGAAAGCGTCTCTTGCGTGATTGATTCTATCTCGTCGCGCTTCTCGCGCGTCTTCTTGCGAATCTGGTACATTCGGCGCCCGACCGGACCGAGCGGAAAGACCATCAACGGCACGATCGCGACCGAGATCAGTGCCAACCGCCAGTTCCAAAGAAACATCGCCACGGCCGTGGTAGCGATGATGACGACGTTCGTCACAATGGTCGTGAGCGTGCCGGTCACGACGTTATCCACGTTGTCGACGTCGTTGCTCACTCGATTCATGATCTCGCCGGTCTTCGTGCCCGTGAAGAAGTGCAAGGGCATTCGGTGCAGGTGCGCGACAAGGCTCGTGCGGATGTCGCGCATGATGCCTTCGCCGACGACCGAGTTCAGATAGCCTTGGAGCACGCCGATCGCTGCGGCGAGCAGCGCCGAGCCGAGGATGATTCCTACGTCAACCCCGAGCTCGCCGAGATTCTTTTGTGGGATCGTTACGTCGATGATCCGCGCGACGATGAAGCCGGGCACGAGGCCGAGGGCCGCGACGGCGACGATGCAGACCATTACCGTCGTTTGCTGGCGCCAATAAGGCGCGAAGAGCGCGCCGAGCCGCTTCCAGTCGACGCGCCGCCTCACTGTTGGTCTCTCGGGCTGATAGATGTTCGACCACATCAGCCCGTGCCCGGCCATCATAACTTAGTGAGGAACCGTCACCTGATGAAGTGAGACCTTATTGCCTTCGAGATCTTCAAACGACGCGATCTTGCAGACTGGAGTCGCATACGGATCTTCCACGGTAAGGCCTTTCCCGCGCAGATCGGCGACCGTCTTGTCGATGTCATCCACCTCGAAGACTACCCCCGACGCGGTACCCGGGTCACGACCCGCCCACTCTTCCGTGAGGACGCTGAAATAGCCGCCACCTACGTTGGCCTCGTTGTATTTCTCAACGCCTTCCTCTTCGTATGGACCGCTAAACTTCAGTCCAAGTTTATCTTCGTACCATTTGCGCAACCCGGCGACGTCTTTGGCCGGATACGCAGTAAACGCGATTTCTTTGATCACAAACTTCTCCTGATTCGGTAAAGGGCGAGACCCCTTCGACAACCCCCGCGCATCCTCTTAGGTTCCGCTTAGGTTCCGCCGGCCCGGCGATGAGAAGAGCTCGCCTCGCTACGCGCAACGGCCGGCGAGCGCCGAGCGCTTTACGCCTTGCCGTTACGCATCGAGGCAAGCTCTTTGAAGAGCTTTTTTTCTTTGTCGGACAGATTCTGCGGAAGCTGCCCGATCAGACGCACGTATTGGTCGCCGTTGCCTTTGCCTTTGACCTGCGGCAGTCCGCGCCCGGAGAGGCGAAGCAGGCGATTGTTCTGCGTCCCTGCCGGTATCGTCATAGCGACTTGGCCGCTCAGCGTCGGAACGTCCACCTCGCCTCCGAGCACCAGATCGTAGATGCTCACCGGAAGGTCAACGTAGAGATCGTCGCCTTTGCGCTTATAGGTCGAGTCTTCATCGAGCTTGACGACCAGATAGAGGTCGCCGTTGGGGCCGCTGTTGACGCCCGCTCCGCCTTGACCGGCCAGACGAATCCGCTGGCCGTCACCGATGCCCTTCGGAATCGTGACCTCGAAGCGTTTGCTCAGCAGAACTCGTCCGGTTCCGTGGCAGCGCGGACAGAGGCGGCCGGCCTGCGTTCCGGTTCCGTGACAGACCGGGCAGACGTCGTCGATTTGCAGCGCGACCGATTTCGTGCCGCCTTGATAAATGTCTCCCAATCCGAGTTCGATCGTCGTCTCCAAGTCCTGGCCGCGACGGGCGATACCCGGACCTTGCGCCGTTTGACGGCGTCCGACACCGGAGAAGAAGACGTCGAAAAAGTCGGAGAAACCGCTCGGTCCGCCCGGGCCGCCGCCAAGATCGAACTCGAACTCTTGTCCGTCTTGCGTATGGTAACGGCGTTGCTGCTCGGCTTGCTGCGCGGCTTGCTGCCAGTTCGGGCCGAGAACGTCGTATTTCTTGCGCTTCTCGGGGTCGCCTAAGACTTCGTAAGCCTCGGAGATCTCCTTGAACTTCTCCTCGGCTTCTTTAGGGTTCTTTAGATTTGCGTCGGGGTGCCACTTGCGCGCGAGCTTCCGGTAGGCGGACTTGATGTCTTTCTCGGCCGAGCTTTTCGGAACGCCCAAGACTGCATAGTAGTCCTTAAAGTTCACTTCAAATTCATCAGCGGCAAGCGCCGCAGGCGCGCAGTCCTGAGCGAGCGCAGCGAGTCGAAGGGGTCATTCGTCAGAGCGTTTCGCTACGATTACCTTTGCAGGGCGCAGCAAGTCGTCGCCCAGCATGTAGCCCGTCTCGGTGACCTCGACTACCGTATCTTCGGCGGCGTCGCCGGCAGGGGTGGTGCCAACGGCCTCCGCGACTCGCGGGTTAAAGGGTTCGCCCCGAACCTCGAGCGGCTTCACGCCTTCGTTTGTCATCACGGCTTCGAAGCCGCGCAACGTTTGCTCGACTCCGCTGCGCAGCGCCTCTGCGCCCGCGTTGGATTGCAAGGCGCGCTTGAGATTGTCGAGCACCGGCAACAGACGCTCGAGCAGCATGCGACGCCGCGACGATACCATCGAGTCTACGTCGCGTTGAATTCGCTTCTTGTAGTTGTCGAAGTCGGCGACCGCCAACAGGAACTTTCCATAGTTCTCGTCGGCGCGTGCGTTGGCCGCGGCGAGTTGCTCTTCAAGCGAAGGCGTCGCCGCGGCCTGATCTTCGATTTCGGCCTCACCGGCCTCGGTCTTTAGGACCGATTGGTCGTCGAACATTTGCGTAAGTTGCGCTCGGCGACCTTAGTTTGCTTCCTTGAACTCGGCGTCAATGACGTCTTCCCCGCCGGCGCCCGCGGCCGCGCCGTTTCCGCTTGGCGCACCGTCGCCCGAAGGAGCTTGTTCTCCCTGCGGACCGGCGGCTTTATAGAGAAGCTCGGCCATCTTGTAGCTCGCCTGCTGCAGAGCTTCGATCGCCGGTTTGATTTCGGCGACGGTGCCGTTTTCGCTGACTCGCTTGAGCTCGGTGAGTGCTTGCTCGACCTCGGTACGCGCGCCGGCATCGAGCTTGTCGCCGACTTCCTTGAGCGACTTCTCGGTCGAGTAGATCAAGCTGGATGCGTTGTTGCGCACCTCAGCCTCGTCGCGCTTGGTTTTGTCGGCTTCAGACTGCAGCTCGGCATCGTGAACCATGCGCTCGACTTCCTCTTTGGTGAGATTGGTCGAAGCGGTGATCGTGATCGCCTGTTCCTTACCGGTGCCGAGGTCCTTTGCGCTAACGTTGACGATGCCGTTGGCGTCGATGTTGAAGGTAACTTCGATCTGCGGCACGCCCCGCGGCGCAGCCGGAATCCCCTCGAGTCTAAACCGCCCCATCGTCTTGTTGTCGCCCGCCATCTGGCGCTCACCTTGGAGTACGTGAATGTCTACCGACGTTTGACCGTCTTCGGCGGTGGTGAAGATCTGCGACTTCTTCGTCGGGATCGTCGTGTTTCGATCGATCAGCTTCGTCATGACGCCACCGAGCGTCTCGAGACCGAGCGAGAGCGGCGTCACGTCGAGCAAGACGACGTCGCGGACTTCGCCCGAGAGCACGCCGGCCTGAATCGCCGCACCGACCGCGACGACTTCGTCGGGGTTAACGGTGAGGTTCGGCTCTTTGCCGGTCAGCTTACGGACGAGCTCTTGAATGACCGGCATGCGCGTCGCGCCGCCAACCATGATGACCTCGTCGATCTTCGAAACGTCAAGTTTCGCGTCGGCGATAGCGTTGCGGAACGGGCCGACGCAACGATCGGTCAGATCGCTCGTAAGCTCCTCGAACTTTGCGCGCGTCAGCGTATAGTCGAGATGCTTGGGGCCTTCCTGATCGGCCGTGATGAACGGCAGATTGATGCTCGTCTGGACGACCGACGAGAGCTCGATCTTCGCTTTTTCGGCAGCTTCGGTGAGCCGCTGCATCGCCTGCTTATCCTTGGCGAGGTCGATGCCCTGATCGCGCCGGAACTGCTCGACGAGCCACTCTACGACGCGATGGTCGTAATCGTCGCCGCCGAGGTGCGTATCACCGTTGGTCGCCTTGACTTCGAAAACGCCGTCGCCGACCTCGAGAATCGAAACGTCATACGTTCCGCCCCCAAGGTCCCAGACGAGGATCGTCTCGTTGCCCTTCTTCTCGAGCCCGTAGGCGAGGGCGGCGGCCGTCGGCTCGTTGATGATGCGCAACACGTCGAGGCCCGCGATCTTTCCCGCGTCCTTCGTCGCTTGACGTTGCGAATCGTTAAAATAAGCCGGAACGGTGATGACCGCTTTGCTTACGCGCTCGCCGAGATAGTTGCTTGCGTCGTTGACGAGCTTCTGCAGGATCATCGCCGAGATCTCTTGCGGCGTGTAGTCTTTGCCGTCGATCTTGACGTGATAGTCTGGTTCGCCCATGTGGCGCTTGATCGAGCTAATGGTGCGATCGGGATTGGTGATCGCTTGTCGCTTCGCAAGCTGTCCGACGAGACGTTCGCCGGTCTTCGTAAACGCGACGACCGAAGGCGTCGTTCGGGAACCCTCGGCGTTGGGAATGACGACGGGCTGCGTGCCCTCCATGACGGCGACGACGGAGTTAGTCGTGCCGAGGTCGATGCCGACCGTTTTAGCCATAAAACCTTGTACCTCGTCCTATTAAGATTGATCCGACCGATCTGGACCAGCGATGCCGAGCGATCGCGCGTAGGGCCGAGGTGAAAGCCCAAGCGCCGGGTCGCCGGCGTTGCCTTGCCGCTTACGACAAGTCGGAAGGGGATACCGCACTATCATACCCGATGCGCGGTAAAGTTACTTCGCAACATCAGACACGAAAATGGACCGCGCAGTTGCAGGGCCCATCTTTCGACTCGGCTCCTTCGACAGGCTCAGGAGCCTCGCTCAAGACTGCGCTTCGCGCAGCCCCTCGCCCACACGACCCGGCGCGCTCCGACGGGCTCAGGAGCGTCCCTCAGGACCGCGCTTTCGCGAGCCTTAGGGCTGGTTGTCCTGGGGGTCCTGCGGCTGCTGTTGCTGTTGCTGTGGCTGTTGCTGCTGCTGCGACAGTGGTTGCTCGGCCGGAGTCTCACCAAGCTTGATGGCGACGAACTTCTTGACGCCTTGCGACCAGACGTTGAGTCGAATCGTATCACCCGGCTTTTTCGAGGCGATGTAGTCGTGCAGGTCCTTGATGCTTTCGTAGTTCTTCCCATCGGCCTGGAGGATCACGTCGCCCGGCTGAATGCCGGCCTGGTCGGCGGGTGAGCCCGAGAAGACCTGCTGCACGGCGACGCCGTTGCCGCCGTTGTAACCGATCTGGTTCTTGACGCCCGCGCTGAGGTTGGCCATGTAGATCCCAAGGAAGCCCGTGTCGGTGCCTTGATGAGCGCCGGGGTTCTTTTCGAGCGAGGCGACTACGTTACGAACGGTGTTCGAGGGTATCGCAAAGCCGATCCCTTGGGCGTAGGCGGACTTGACCGTCGACTGGTTCATTCCGATCACCTGTCCGTCAATATCAATGAGCGGACCGCCCGAGTTGCCGGGGTTGATCGGGGCCGAGGTCTGCAAGAGTCCCTTGAAGTCGATCTCGCCGCCGTTTTCGGTCGGAATCGGCTCGGAACGATTGAAGGCCGAAACGACGCCGACCGTTACCGTCTGCTGGAGCTGAAGCGGCTCGCCGATTGCAATCGCCCATTGTCCTTGCTCGAGCTTGCTAGAGTCCGCCAGTTCGACGGGCGGCGGAAGCTTCGAGTAGTGGTCAACTCGCAGGATGCCGACGTCGGCCGCGAGATTGTACGCGACGACGTGTGCCGGAACGCGATCGCCGTTCGCAAAGACGACCGTCAGCTTAGTCACCTTTCCGCCGTTAGGCGGCTGCAGAACGTGCGCGTTGGTTACGATGTCGCCTTGACCGTCGATCACGAAACCCGAGCCGGACGCTTCGCCTCGATACGGTTGAACGATTCCGGGGCCGCCCTGGCCTCCAAAGAACTGTTGAAAGAAGGGATCGGCCGGAACCACTTCCTGACCGTTGACCTCTTCGGTGATCGCGACGACCGACGACTTCGTCCGCTTCACTGCGCTGACGATACGATCTTGGTCGCTGACCCCGCTCAGGGGTACGGCCGCGACCGCCGGTGGGGTGCGATCGGGACCCGTCGCGCCGCCGAAGTGACCGCTCGCGTAGAGCATCATAAGGAAACTGCCGACGACGGCGCCCGCGAGCCCAATAATAAGCGTGGGGAGTATACGATTCTTTATCATCTCAAACTTTTATTCCGTAGTCCGTAAGGTGTTCTCTTCCAGCCATCTACCCCGGTAACGAAAAAAAGTCGCAGACGGTCTCAATTCACATGCGGCTCACATTCAGCTTGCTTGGTTTAGAAATCCCGGAGACGGTCGCAGCGCGCAGCGGCCGAGGCAGCGTCGGGCGTTCCCCGAGAAGGCACCGGCAACTCGGGCCAGAGCGCATCGGGGAGCCGGCGCAGGAGCGCCTCGCGGACGCATTCCAAGCGTTCGTCGCGAAGCTGAAACATCCGCAACTGAATGATGAGACGCGCTCGGCGAAGCGCCCGGCGCGAGAAAATTTCGTCCGGTGAGAGCGTCGCCGGCGTCGGGCTTGCGGCGGGGCGGCTGGGGGGCGGCTGACTCGCCGGCGCGGCGGCGAGCAGAATAGTGAGCAAAACGAAGAGCGGCATCATAGGCTACCTCCACCACGCAATTCACCTCAAACCCGCGGGGGAGCAAGGATTGGGGTCAAAAGCTCCGCTCGTGAGCACAGATACCCTGATGGTCCCCCCGCCGCCCTCGGTCGCTTTTGTCCGAATCGTCCCGCTCGGCGGCTGCGGCGAGATCGGGCGAAACATGACCGTAATCGAGACGAACGACGACATGGTCGTCGTTGACTGCGGCCTGATGTTCCCCGACGACGAGATGTATGGCGTCGACATCGTCATTAACGACTTCACGTACGTCCGCGAACGCGCCGCGAAGTTGCGAGCACTGCTGGTGACGCATGGGCACGAAGACCATATCGGCGGCATCCCATATTTCGCCAAAGAGTTTCCACAGACGCCGATCGTCGGCACGCCGCTGACGATTGCGCTCATCAAGGCAAAATCGCGCGAGCAGCACCTGGGCGAAGCCGACTTCACGCAAGTCGAGGCCGGAAGCCGCGTGCGCTATGGTTCGATCGAAGCGGAGTTCGTTCACGTCAATCACTCGGTCGCGGGCGCCTGCGCGATCGCGCTTCGGACTCCGGTTGGGACGATCTTCCACACCGGCGATTTCAAGTTCGACCAGACTCCGATCGACGGTAAACCCGCGGACTTCGCTCGAATCGCGAGCATCGGCGACGAGGGCGTGCTTTGCATGCTGTCGGACTCCACGAATGCCGAACGCCCCGGCCACACGCTCTCCGAGCGGATCGTCGGCGAGGCCTTTACGTCGATCTTCTCTCATGCGAAGGGACGGATCGTCGTTGCGTCCTTCGCATCGAACGTCCCGCGAATCCAGCAGACCGTCGACCACGCGGTGCGCTTCAATCGCAAGATCGCGTTCTTAGGACGCTCGATGCGCAACGTCGTCCACACTGCCGGCGAGCTGAAGCACCTTCGGATTCCACCAAACACGGTCGTCCGCATCGAGGAGGTTGACGAGTTTCCGCCCGAGCAGATCGTCGTGATGACGACCGGCTCGCAGGGCGAGCCGATGAGCGGCTTGGCCCGCATGTCGGTGCGCGATCATCCGCAGTTCCGGATCGCGCCCGGCGACACCGTCGTCATAAGCGCGACGCCGATCCCAGGCAACGAGAAGAGCGTTCACAAGACGATCAATAACCTCTGCAAACTCGGAGCGACGGTTATCCACGGGACCGACGGACGTTCCCACGTCTCGGGGCACGCGTCGCAAGAAGAGCTTCTGCTGATGCTCAACCTGGTGCGACCGGAGTTTCTCGTTCCGGTGCACGGCGAGTATCGAATGCTCGACGCGCACAAACAGCTTGCGGTTCGAACGGGGGTCGAACCGGGGAATGTCTTCGTCGCGGAGGACGGCGACGTGCTCGAGTTCACGCACGAGTATGGCGACAAAGTCGGCAAGACGTATGGCGGTCACGTCTTCGTGGACGGTTCGGGAATCGGCGACGTCGGAATGGCGGTGCTGCGTGACCGTAAGGCGCTTTCAAACGACGGAATCATCATGGTCGTCGTCGCGATCGATAGCGAAGAGGCTCGCGTCATCGCGGGCCCGGATCTCATCTCCCGCGGCGTCTTCTATCTTCCAGAAGCCGACGGCGTGCTCGACGAACTTCGCGCCGAGGTGCGTGCCGCGATCGAGGGAATCTCAGTCGACGCCATTCGCGACGTTGACGCGGTAAAGGAACACGTACGCAGGGCCTTGGCGGGCGCCGTCTACGCCCGCAGCAAACGCCGCCCAATGGTCATCCCAGTCGTAATGGAAGTCTAACCCACGGTCTCTCCCGCGCACTGTCACCCAACGCACTGTTCCTCCAGCGCATTGTCACCCTAACGCATTGTCACCCTGAGCCTGTCGAAGGGCGACAATGCGTTACGCCGCCTGCAGGTAGTCGAAGAAGCGCTAAAACCTAGCCGGGCGGCAACACGCACACAGTTAGCGGGTCGTGAAGACCTATTACGCTTACATGCTCAAGTGCGCCGACGGGTCATTTTACGTTGGGATCACGAACAACCTGGAGCAGCGGGTGGGCCAACATCAGTCGGGCGAGGACCGTGGCTGCTACACGTTCGGACGCCGTCCCGTTCTCCTAGTGTATTCGTCGGATTTCCGCAACGTAGACGATGCGATTGCATGGGAAAAACAACTCAAAGGGTGGTCGCGCGCAAAGAAGCTGGCGCTAATTGAGAACAACTGGGCTAATATGAGCGAGCTTGCGAGGAATCATTGGGGTCGGCTTTGTCGCCCTTCGACAGGCTCAGGGTGACAAAGCCGCGCTTCGACGGGCTCAGGGTGACAAAGCCGTGCTTCGATAGGCTCAGGGTGACAAGGCGGGTTTGACGCGGGCGATGACGGCGTCGGTGAACTCGGTGGTCGTTGCATGGCCGCCGAGGTCGGCCGTTGCGACGCCCTCGCTTAAAGTCGCGAGCGCGGCGTCGTAGATCGCGCGCGAAGCGTTGCGCGCCGGAGCATCGTCAATATACGAAAGCACGGCGGCGGCGGCGAGAATCATTGCCAACGGGTTCGCGACGTTCTTGCCGTGGAGGCGGGGCGCGGTGCCGTGCGGCGCCTCGGCCATCACGACCGACGGTTTCAGGCTCTCCGGCTCCCCCGAGCCTGTCGAAGGAAACGCCAGTACGAGGGATTCCGCGCCGGCGATCGAGCCGAAGAGCTGCATCACCAAATCTGAGAGGCAATCGCCGTCGCGGTTCAGCGATGGGATCACCAGCGGTGCATCGCCCGCGGCCGAGAGCAGCAGCGCGTACGTGGCGTCGATGAGCTGAGGATCGTAGGGGACGTTCGGGTGGCGCCGTGCCGCGGCGTCCATCTCCTCCTTGAGCATGCCTTCGTAGATCGGACTCACCGTAAACTTCGGTCCGCCGAAGACCGTCGCTCCGGAACGCTGCGCGTGCTGGAAGGCGTACTCCGAGACGTAGCGGCAGACGCGGCGCGAGATGGTTTCGGTGCGCGACGCGGTTTGGTCGAGCCCTTCACCGCTGCGCCACTCCTTTGCGCCGTAGGCATCGCCCACGGCCATTCGAACGACCGAGATCGGAGCGTGAATGCCGCCGACGGGGAGAACGCGGGGCAGCTTCCGGCCCGTCCGAGCGATGACGCTCGCGCCGATTGCATCGCGAAGGATCCGATTTGGCGAGCCGACGTCATCTTTTGCTTCGGGCGTTATCGTCGCGGCTTTGAGTCCGATGCGATGGCGCTTGAGCGCTTCGGCGGCGTCGCGCACGACGCGATTTGCACTGGCGCGGCGATTGGCAAGGGAGAGATCGTATTTTTCGAATGCCAGCTGCAAGCCGACAACCGAGGGGTCGAGCACGCGCAGAGCTTCGAGCAACAACTCTTGTCCGGTTTGATCGCCCTCGAGGACGACAAGCGTCGGCGCCGTCAAAATGAACTCCCGCTAAGACGAAGAAGAGATAGATTTCATGGCACGCACCCGCCGTCGGGCGTTTGCGAGGGCGCGGCTCAACCTCGAGATCGTTGGTATCGCCGCGGTCACACTCGCCGTCTTCTGCGGTGTCGCGCTCGCGTTTCCGCACCATGCCGGTGCCGTCGGCGGCTGGACTGCTGCGGAGCTGCGCCGACTCTTTGGAGGTGCGGCGCCCCTTTTCCCGGTGCTCGTCGCGCTCTTCGGTGCAATCGTGTTCTTGGAAGTAAACGTGCCGCGCATCATCGCTGGGCTGGGCAGCAGCGCGTTGGCGTACTTCTTGATCGTCACCGCCATGTTTGGATCGGGAGGTCCTAAGCAGGGCGGCCTCGTCGGCTCGAACATTTGGTGGGCGCTTCACTCGCTCGTCGGCAACGCCGGCGCGTGGATCTTACTCTCGGTCGCGTTGCTATCGTTGACGCTCTGGCTCACGAACACCAGCATGAAGCAGCTGATCGGAAGAGTGATCGTCTTTTTCGGCGGCCTGCGTCCCCCGGCGGTACCCAAGCTTCCGAGCCTCAAGGTCGAGCTGCCGCAAGGTCATGAGTCGCTGCGCGAGGCATTCGCGTTGCCGCTGCAGCCGATGTCGGTCGAAGCGATTGGTCCCAAATCCGCCATCGCCGAAGCACACCACGAAAGTGTCATCCTGAGCGAAGCGAGCTCCGCGAACGAAGTCGAAGGGCCGATCGTACTGGAAAATTCGCCGAGTCCTCCTTCGTCCTTCGAGTCCGCTCAGGGTGACAAGCTTAGGATCGCAAGAGCCGACTCAGACGCTGGGCTCCCCTACCGGTTGCCGGATCTTTCGCTCTTCGATCTGCCCCCAAGCCAGCACGTTGACGAGTCGAACCGCGCGCACGTTCTCGAAGACACGCTTGCAAGTTTCGGCGTTGGCGCTAAGGTTTCACACATCGAGCGGGGGCCCTCGATCACCCGCTACGAGCTCAAACCCGAGCGCGGCGTCAAGATCTCGCGAATTGCATCGCTTGCCGACGATCTCGCGCTCGCGCTGGCGGCGACCAGCGTGCGGATCGAGGCGCCGATTCCCGGAAAGTCGGCGGTCGGCATCGAGGTTCCGAATCAAACGGTCGCCGTGGTAGCGATTCGCGAGATCCTCGACGCGTTTCCGAATCGCGGCCAGGTGCCGCCGCTCTGGATGGCCTTCGGCAAAGACATCACCGGGAAGCCCGTCTTCGGCGATCTCTGCAGGATGCCGCACATTTTGGTCGCCGGCGCAACGGGATCCGGAAAATCGGTCTGTCTTAATTTGATCATTGCGTCGCTGTTGGTCAGCGCGACGCCGGATCAGGTGCAGATGTTGATGATCGATCCCAAGCGCGTCGAGCTCACGGTCTTCAATGGGATTCCCCATCTGATCAAAGACGTGATCGCCGATCCGCGACTCGCCGCGGGCGCGCTCTTCGAAATGACCAAAGAGATGGACGCGCGCTACGAGCGCTTCGCCAAGGCATCGGTTCGCAAGATCGAGGAGTACAATCTCAAGTATCCCGAGGAACGGCTGCCTTACGTGGTCATCGTCATCGACGAGCTGGCCGACCTGATGCTCGTCGCGCCGGCGAAAGTCGAAACGACGATCATGCGGCTCGCCCAGCTTGGCCGCGCGACCGGCATACATCTCGTCGTCGCGACGCAGCGCCCTTCGGTGGACGTCATCACCGGGCTGATCAAAGCGAACGTCCCGTCCCGAATCGCCTTCGCCGTGAGCTCGCAAGCCGATTCGCGGGTCATTCTGGACATGAACGGCGCGGAACGGCTGCTCGGACGCGGCGACATGCTCTATCTGCCGATCGACGCACCTAAGCCGATACGCGCGCAGGGCGCGCTCGTCACGGCGGCTGAGGTGAGCAGGCTGGTCGAGTTTTGGGCCCGCCAGGCGCGCCCCGACAATCTGCTCGACGTCGAAGTGGTCCCGGTTGGAGAAGAAGAGCGCCGCGATTCCGATCCGCTCTGCTACGAAGCGGCGAAGTTTATCATTGAAGCCAACTACGCGTCGACCGCTGCGCTTCAGTCGCAGTTCTCGATCGGCCACCCGCGCGCCGTGCGGGTCATGAAACAGCTGGAGGACTTCAAAGTCGTCGGACGGCACGAGGGAACGAAGCCGCGAAAAATTCTGATCGGGCTGCCCGAGCTGGAAATCATGGCCTCGCGGCTCGGGAAGGACCAAAACGCGCAGCAAGACCTCTTCACCAGTGCGGATTAGAGCGCTTCTCGTCGCGATCGTCGCGTTCGCATGCTTCGTCGCGCTGGGACGCTACGTGCTGGCAAACGGCGAACCGGCGGCGCTCTGGGCGTGGCAGCAATCGCTGCTGAACCACTCCACGCTGCTGGCGTGGTGGCTTACGTGGTCCTGCTTCCCTTACGTAATGATCCCGATCGCGCTGGCCCTGCTGATCGTTGCGTGGGTGGCGCCGGCGTGGCGCATGCGAATCCTCTTTAGTATCGTAATGCTGCTCCTATGTTGGCGCGGCGCGGATCTCTTCCAGCATCTCTTTGCGCGGCCCCGGCGCCTCGATTGGGTCGTAAAGCACGAGACGTCGTTCTCGTATCCGAGCTCTCATGCAGCGATCGCAACCGGTTTCTACGCGCTCTGGGGCGTGATGCTATATATGTCGGAGCTGCCGCGCGCCACAAAAACCATCGCGCTCGCCCTGCTGCTGCTCTTTGCGATCGCGATCTGCTGGTCGCGGCTCGCTCTGGGCGCCCACTATTTTACCGATCTCGCCGGCGGCTCGCTGCTCGCCGTTGCCCTCCTGGCGGCCGGTTTGGCGATCTTTCCAAACGCGACCGAGCCGCCGGTCGTTGCGGGGCGACGGTCCGGCGCAGCAGAATAGAACCGCGCCATGGCATTCGCCGATCCTCTCCTCGTCAAGATCGAGCGCAAGCTCGATGAAAACGTCCCGCTCTCGATGGAAGACGGTCTTTCGCTTTACCGTACCTGGGATATCCACAATCTCGGTCGCATCGCGCGCAAGGCGAAGGAACGTAAGAGCGGCAAGAAAGTTTTCTACGTTCTCAACCGTTACATCAACTCGACGAACGTCTGTTTTGCCGCGTGCACGTTCTGTTCGTTCGCGGCCGACGAGTTCAAGGAGCCCGAGCGCGTCTTCCGCATGACGCCCGATCAGGTTTTTGCCAAGGCGATCGAGACGGGGACGAACTTCAATCAAATCCACATCGTCGGGGGGCACGATCCGCGTCAGCTTTCCCTCGACTACTGGCTGCCGCTGATGCGGCGCTTCAAGTCAGCTTTACCGCACGTACAGCTTTCGCTCTTTACCGCCGCCGAAATCGAATACATGGCCAAGCGCCACCGGCTATCGTTCCCGGCAATCGTCGGTGCCTTAAAAGAGGCGGGTCTCGACAACGTCAACGGCGGCGCGGCCGAGATATTCGGCGAGCCGACCCGCGGCAAGATTTGTCCGAACAAAGTTTCCGCCGACAACTGGCTGGCGATCCACGAAGAGCTGCACCGCCAGGGCGTCGCGAGCAACGCGACCATGCTATATGGCCATATCGAGTCGCTCGAGGAGCGGGTCGACCACCTGATTCGGCTGCGCGAATCGCAAGAACGGTCGCCCGGATACAACGCCTTCATTCCGCTGGCCTTTCACCCCGACGGCAACGAGCTCTCGTACTGCGGCTGGACGACCGGGCTCGACGACATCCGGACGTTCGCGGTCGCGCGTTTGATGCTGCATAACTTCGATCACATCAAAGCCTACTGGATGATTCAAGGCCTGAAGGTTTGTCAGGTCGCGCTGCAATTCGGTGCCGACGACATGGACGGCACGCACGGCTCGACCGATGAGGAGATGATCTACCATTCGGCCGGGACTAGCTCCGGACAGCATGTCGACGACCGCGAGTTTCGGCGCTTGATCGAGGAGGCCGGCTACGTTGCGGTGCGGCGCAACTCTACCTACAACGAGTTCGCCTGGGACTGGACACCTCCGGCGGCAACGCCCGAGCCGGCGCTCGCGTCCACATGACTCTGCGTTGCGGGCGGATCAAGTACACCAACGACCTGCCGATCTATGCGGCGTTCGATCGGGGCGCGATCGAGTATCCCGGATCGCTGCACGCCGACACCCCCGCGCGCTTGAACGCGATGTTGTTGCGCGGCGAGCTCGACATGAGCCCGATCAGCGCCTTCACCTGGGCAGCGAACCCCGACAAGCTCGTGCTCTTGCCGGACCTCTGCATCGGCGCGCGCGACGAGGTCGTCTCGGTCGTCCTGGTCTCGGCCGTATCTCCCTCGCGTTTCGAAGCGACTCCGATCTACGTCTCATCGGAGTCTGCGAGCGGGCGCTATTTGCTGCGCATCCTGCTCGAGCGTCGCTTTGGCATATATCCCACCTACATTGACGAGCCGCGACCATTTGAACGAGCGTTGTCGGGCGAGCCGACGCTGTTAATCGGCGACGCAGCGATCGATGCGATGGAACGATTTCCGCCCGAGACGGTCTACGATTTGGGACGGCTCTGGCATGAATGGACCGGCCACCAGACCGTCTTCGCGGTCTGGGCCGCGCGGCGCGACACGTACGAGAAGAATGCGCTGGCGATCGGCGACTGCATGCACGCATTGACCGATTCGTACACCTGGTCGCGCGCGCACACCGAAGAGGTCGTCGCGTTGGCGCAAGCTAAGATTTCGCGACCGCGCGGATTTTACGAGCGCTACTATGGCAAGCTCAATTTCACGCTCCACGTCGCCGCGCAGAACGGGTTGGCGGCGTACTGTCGCGAGCTTCTCGCGATCGGCGCGATCGGCAAGGTTCCGTCGTTGCCGGAGGTCGTCAGTGCCGTCGCTAGCTGATCTTCTCGATCGTGCGGCGTCGGGCCGGCGGCTCGACTTTGAAGAAGGCGTCCGTCTTTACAACGAGGCCGACATCCACGAGCTCGGCGCTGCGGCCCATACCCGCCGCCTGACGATGCACCCGCGCGACGTCGTCACTTATGTGATCGACACGACCATCAACTACACCAACGTTTGCAACGTTCACTGTAGTTTCTGCGCTTTCTTCCGCCCCGAGCACCATAAAGAAGGCTACACGATGTCGCACGAGACGGTGCTCGAGCGCGTCAAGTACGCCGTCGATCAGGGCGCGACCCAAATAATGATTCAAGGCGGCGTCAATCCGGAGCTGGGCATCGAGTGGTTCGAAACGCTCTTCGAACGCGTCCGGCGCGAGTATCCCGACGCCGATCTGCACTCGCTCTCAGTCTCTGAGATCGTCGGTCTCGCGCACGTCGAGGGAATCTCGACCCGCGACGTGCTCGCCCGGCTCAAAGAGGCCGGCATGAAATCGCTGCCGGGCGCAGGCGCCGAGATCCTCGTCGAACGCGTCCGCAAGCGCATCTCGGCGCGCAAGGTCAAGCCGCACGAGTGGCTGGGGGTGATGCGCGAGGCACAACTGCTGGGCATGCCGACGACTGCGACGATGATGTTCGGATCGATCGAGACGCCGGCGGAGCGGATCGAGCATCTGCACGTGCTCCGCGACCTGCAAGACGAGACCGGCGGCTTTACGGCCTTCATTCCGTGGTACTACGTTCCGTTCAAGACGCCGCTGCGCGGCAGAGAGGCGACCGGGTTGGAGTATCTGCGCGTGCTCGCGATCTCGCGGCTCTATCTCGACAACTTCCCGCACTTGCAGGCATCGTGGCTGACGCCAGGTCTAAAGATGGGCCAACTCGCGCTCTTCTACGGGTGCGACGACATGGGCGGCACGATCATTGAGGAGCAGGTGGTGCACGACGCCGGCAGCACGAACGAAGCCACGCGCCGGGACATCGAGAACATCATAAGCAGCGCCGGATTCAAGCCGGTCGTGCGCGACACGTATTGGAACGTTCGCGAGCTCGCTCCCGCACTGTTGTCATCCTGAGCCCTTCGACTCGACCGCTCGCTAGGGCAAGCGCGCGCCGAGGAACATAAGACTTGGCGTGTAAAGTTTCTTCCTCGAGGTATCTAGATTGAGGAAGCTATGGTTCTTCTTAAGCATGGCCGTTCTGGTGACGACGGCATGCGGCCAACGGTCGAGCGGTCCAAATCTTTCGCAAGGGTTCATTCCGCAAATTTCGCGCTCTTTTGGCGCATCCGGGATCGCGAGCGCGCCGTTCGGTGCGCCGGGCCCCTCTCTGCTCGGCGGCGGCAAGATCACGCACGTTATCATCATCGTTCAAGAAAACCGATCGTTTGACAACATGTTCCACCAGTTCCCTCGCGCCGACTCGGCCGATTACGGCGAGACTTCGAAGGGCGTCAGGATAAAGCTGTTCCCCGAGCGGCTGACCGAGGCAATGGACATCAGTCATACTCATGACTCCTTCGAAGTGGAATACGATGGGGGCAAGATGGACGGCTTCAACCTCGCGCAGTCGCACTGCGCCAAGGACCAGGACGGTGGCACCTGCCGCAAGAGCGATCGACACCCCTATGGCTACGTTCCACGTTGGGAGATCAAACCGTATTGGGTAATGGCTTCGCAATATGTGCTGGCGGACCGGATGTTCCAAACCAACGAAGGCCCGAGTTTTCCGGCGCACCAGTATTTGGTGAGCGGAACGTCCACCATTTCGAATCACTCCACTCTGCGGGCCGCCGAGAATGCGCACATCAGTAGCGGAGGCGGCCAGGGTGGATGCGATTCGCGTACCGGGACCACGGTTCGACTCATTGACGACGAGGGCACGGAGGACCACGAGATGTTCCCCTGCTTTACGCGAACTTCGTTGATGGGTCGAGTCAGCGCGGCTGGCTTGACCTGGCATTACTATCAGGCACATCTCGGACACGGCTTATGGAATGCGCCCGACGCCATTCGCGACATCCGCTACGGGCGGCTGTACGACACCGATGTGGTTGCGCCGCAAACGAAAGTGCTCCACGACATCGCGCACGGAAAGTTGGCCAACGTCGTTTGGGTTACTCCGTCCAAATTCGCGTCGGACCACGCGGGAGTCAACGACGGCTCGGGACCAGCTTGGGTGGCCAGCGTTGTCAACGCCGTCGGCGAGAGCCCCTACTGGAACCATACCGCGATCTTCGTCACCTGGGACGATTGGGGCGGATGGTACGATCACGTGAAACCGCCGCAGCACAACTCGTACGAACTCGGCTTTCGCGTCCCTCTAATAGTTATCTCAGCCTATGCGCGGGCGCATTACGTTTCCCATCGCGAGCACGAGTTTGGCAGCATCTTGAAGTTTACGGAGCAAACGCTCGGGTTGGCCTCGCTCGGTACGACGGACGTTCGTTCGGACGATCTCGACGATTGCTTCAACTTCCTCGCGAAGCCGCGCGCTTTCAAAATCATTCCTACGGCGCTTCCACCCGGCTATTTCGAGAGCCAACCGATTTCGAAACAAGACCCCGACGACGACTTCTAAGGGCCGGCGGGCTAAGCGATCGTGGCGGCGCCGAGGACTTCGTCGGTGGTGGGATCGAGTAGGGCGACCAGCTGACCGGGGGTCACGGCGCGCTGCGCGCGCTCGAACCGCAAGTGCAGCGAGGCGTCGCCGCGCACCGAGGCGAGGGCCGGCGCCGGTGTGGCGCGATAGCGAATCATCGCGCGGATCGGCGTTTCGCCGTCGCCAAATCGTTCCGTCCGAATGAGATTCAGCTCGTCGGCGTCGAGCTCGTTGGCGAGCAGTTCTGCTTCGCGTCCGATGACGATCGTGTTCGTCGCCGCGTCAATCCGCGTCACGTAGCGCACGCCGTCGTCGCTCGCCGGCAGACGGGCTCGCTGTCCCACGGTATAGTTCGCGATGCCGGCGTGTTCGCCGATCGGCTGGCCGTTGGTTGCGACTACCACGCCGCGTGCGTTGATCTCGGGACGCAACCGCGACAGCACCGTGCGATAATCACCGCCCTCGACGAAGCAGATGTCTTGCGACTCGGTTTTGTCGTGAACGGGAAGCCCTAATCGTCGCGCGTGCGCGCGGGTTGTCGCTTTGTCGAACTCGCCGAGCGGAAGCATCAGGCGCTCGAGTTGCGCCGGCGTCAGCTGCGCCAGCGCGTAGGCTTGGTCCTTGGCATGCTCGCTGCGGAAGAGATGCGGGCCGTCCTGGCGGCGTTCGATGCGCGCGTAGTGACCGGTCGCGACATAACGCGCGCCAAGACGGTCGGCGTACTGCGCGAGGGTCCCAAGCTTGACGAAGTTGTTGCACGAAACGCACGGATTCGGCGTCCGGCCTGCCGCGTAGTCGTCGGCGAAACGCTCGATAACGTTGCGCCGAAAGACGTCTTCGAAATCCAAAACATAGTGTGCGATGCCCAGGGCTGCCGCGCTGGCGCGAGCGTCGTCGAAGTCGTCGCTGCCGCAGCAGCTCTTTGCGTGCGCGGGCCTCTCGGGCGCGTACATCTTCATGGTTATGCCGACGACGTCGTAACCGCTTTCCACCAAAAGACCGGCGGCGACGGCGGAATCCACGCCTCCGCTCATTGCCGCGATTACGCGAACTTTAGCCATGATGACTTTGAACAGGATAACATTAGGGTGGGGCCAACTCAAAGCCCTGATGCCAGGGGCCACCGATGCGCTGGGTGAGCGGTTTCGCACGGCACGCGAAGCGCGCGGTCTCTCGCTTTCCGACGTTGCCGAGCAAATCCGGATCCGCGCCCTCTATCTGGCCGCCATCGAGGACGAAAGGTGGAACGCGATCGGCGCGCCAGTCTATATTCGCGGCTTCCTTCGAACGTATGCGCGCTTCCTAGGGATCGATCCGGAGGAAGCGGTAGCGGCGTTCAATCGGACGCAGCCCGCGCCCCCGGCCGCCTCGGCGCCGGAACCGGCGCGTGAGGCGGGGTCGCCCCGGCGTGGCCCGCTCCTAATTTGGATCGCGAGCGCGGTTGCGGTGCTGCTGATCGCCTTCGTCGTTTATAACGAGCTGACGATGCGCGAGACGCAGGTTGCCGCGAACGTCGTGGCTGCCAGCGCCGCCCCGTCGCCCACAGCCGCCGCCAACACCCCCGGCCCGGTCGTGCGCCGGGCGGTTGTCAAGACCGACTCCCTTGCCGTCGTCCTCTCGGCGCCCTCTTGGCTTAGGGTCACCGTTGACGGCAATGTTAGCATGGAGGGTACGTTCCCCGCGGGAACGTCCAAGACGTTCCACGGTAAGAACGCGCTGGTGCGCATCGGCAACGCCGGAGGCGTCGAAGTCTACGTCGACGGCAGAGACGTCGGAAAACTCGGCAGCTCGGGCGACGTCGTCGAACACGCCTTCACTCTTTGAGAGGAGCATCGTAAATATCCGTGGCGAGCGAATCCTCGTTCGACGTCGTTTCGCGCGTCGATCGGCAAGAACTCGACAACGCACTCAACCAGGCTCGTAAGGAAATCGAAAACCGCTTCGACTTCAAGCATAGTAAGACGAGTATCGATTTTGACGGCAAGAAGATCACGCTTGTCTCCGACGATGAGTTGAAGATGCGCAACGTCGTCGACGTTCTTCAAAGCAAAGCGGTTCGACGCGGCATCGATATCAAGGCCTTTGAATTCGGCGAACTCGAGCCGGCCCTGAGCGGCACGGTGCGGCAGCTCATTACGCTGCGCAGCGGCATTCCGAAAGAACAAAGCCGGGAGCTGCTCGCCCACATCAAAGCCTTGCGTCTCAAAGTGACCGCGCAGTATCAGGACGATCAGATTCGCGTCTCCGCCAAGAACAAAGACGACTTGCAGAAGGTGATCGCATCGTTGCGCTCGATGGAATTCGAGCTGCCGCTGCAGTTCGTCAACTATCGGTAGCCGGGACCTGGTGAAGAGCGTCGCGTTCGTCAGCCTCGGCTGTGCGAAAAATCTGGTCGATACCGAGGTAATGATTGCGAAGCTTGGCGCCGCCGGCTGGCGTTTGGAACCGCTGCCGAACCTCGCCGATACGGTCGTCATCAATACTTGTGCGTTCATCGATCCTGCGAAGGAGGAGTCGACGCACGTCATCCTCGAACACGCCGCCCGGAAGCGGCGCGGCCAGCAGCTGATCGTCGCGGGATGTCTCGCGCAGAGGTACGGCGCACAGTTGCAGAGCCTCATTCCGGAGATCGATGGTGTCGTCGGAACCGGCGCGTACGCCGGCATCGTCGAATTGCTCGAAGATGTCGAGGCCGGTCGAAAACCGGTGCGGCTCGAGCTCGTTGCCGAACCCGAGCACGACTTCTTACCTCGCCTGGTTACGACGCCGCGCGCCACCGCATACCTAAAGATTGCCGAAGGCTGCGACCATCCGTGCACGTTTTGCATCATCCCGGCGCTGCGCGGCCGCTTCCGTAGCCGCAGTGCCGAGTCTATCTGTGCCGAAGCCGGAGCGCTCGTTACAGGCGGTGCGAAAGAGTTGATCTTGATCGCGCAGGATACCTCGATGTGGGGCCGGGATCGCGGCATCCGCCGGGGCGGTCTTGCGCAGCTGCTCGAGCGGCTACACGAAATCGAAGGCTTGGAATGGATTCGGTTGCTCTACCTTTATCCCGCGACGGTCGATCCCGAGCTTGTCGATGCGATCGCGCGCCTGCCGAAGGTTTGCAAGTACATGGACATGCCGCTGCAGCACGTTCATCCCGAGGTGTTGCGCGCGATGCGCCGTCCGAGCAACGGTGACCGATATCTCGAGCTCATAGATGAGTTTCGTTCGCGCGTTCCGGGAATTACGATGCGCTCGACCTTCATCGTCGGATTTCCCGGCGAACGTGACGAGCACGTCGAGTATTTGGAGGAGTGGATTGCCCGCGCGGAGCTCGACCGCGTCGGTTTCTTCGAATACAGTGCCGAGGAGGGAACACCGGCCGCCGAACTCGCGGGGCGTGCGAGCGTACGGCGGCGTCGCGAACGCTTGATTCGCTTGCGGGAAGCCCAGCGGCTCGCCTCCGAGCGTGCGCGCAGCAAGCATTGCGGCACGACCGTCCGGGTGCTCGTTGAAGAGTCGCGTCGCCTGCGCGAGCGCGACCCGCTCAAGCGGCAGTTGGGCGTTAGCCGAGCATGGTTCGGACGCTCCGAGGGTGAAGCGCCGGGTGTCGATGGGGGAATCTACTTCACCGGCGGAGACGCCAAGATCGGCGAGTTTGCAGACGTGCGGCTCGAGGCCATGAGCTCTTTCGATTTTACCGGCCGGCTCGTATCACTGCGCCGCGCGCAGGTTGCGGAGAGGCGCGCGCTGTGACGCGACGGATCGCCATAATCGTAGCCCTCATCGTGCTGGGCGTCGGCTCTGCGTTGGCAGGGTACGCGATCGTCGAGCGTCGCAATCCCGTCTCTGCGACGATCACCCAAATCACGCAGATCTTCGTGCCGCCGCCGCAGCAAGTCTTCGGCACGCAGAACCTGCTGGTGCTGATCGAGGGGCTCGACTACGACTACACCGCAAAAGACGAAGAGTTTTCGACGAATTCGCGTAGCGACGCGATCTGGGCGGTCAATCTCGACTTCGCGAACAAGCGCATCTACCAGCTCTCGATCCCGCGCGACATGGTGGCGACGCTGCCGAACGGCACGCAGGGCAAGATCAACGAGGCCCAATCGGACGGCGGGACCACGGAAGCTAAGAGCGTGATTGCCAACTGGCTCGGCATTCCGGGATTCGATCGCTACATAGTTTTGCGTATTGACGCCACCCGGGCGTTCATTGCTGCGATCGGCGGCATTGAGATTTACGTAAAGTCGTCGGATTGCGTGCAGCTCAAGACCGGTTGTACCGGGGAAACGCTCAATTACGACGATACCTGGGGACACCTGCACATCCATCTTAAGGAAGGCATGCAGCATCTCAACGGCGAGCAAGCCGTCGCGTACATGCGCTTCCGGCACGACTGGTGCAGCGACCCGTGCCGCATCATGCGCCAACAGCAAGTACTTCACGCGCTGGTCGACAAGGCCAAGGGCGATCGCTTCAACACGCTCGTGCACCTCGGCGACCTGCTCGGCGTCTTTCGAAAGTACGTCCAGACCGACTTCACCGATTCCGAGCTGCTTTCTATCGCCAACTACTTTCAAGGAATGCCAAGCTCGGCGATCGTCAGCAAACAAGTGCCGTTCACCGGCGACGTAGACCTTCCCAACTATGGCGACTCCCTCGTTCCCGACGCCGTGGCCCGCGCGCACTTGGTAGCGACGATGCTCGTACCACCGCCGACCCCGTTGGCGTCGCCGGATGCGCTCGCGCTGGCAGCGATTCCGCCGTCGACGCTGCGAGTTGACGTCGAGAACGGCAGCGGCGTAACGGGCGCCGCGCGCCGAGTCGCAACGGTATTACAAAAAGCCGGCTTCAACATCGGCGTGGTCGGCGATGCGGAGCGCTCCGATTACAACTCGACGGAGATCCATCAACACTCGAGCGTAACCTTCGCGGGTGCGCGGGTGCGCGAATCGCTCCCGCCGTCTCTACGCAACGCTGCGGTCGTTCCCGACTCGACCGCGAGCGCTTCGCCGGAGGCTACCGCTACGGCGACGAGCGACGTGACCGTTATCGTCGGAACCGACGTCACGAAGAGCTCGGCGACCGGCGTGACGGATCACTCGTAGGTGTAGTGACACCTGCTGTGAAGAGCATCATCGGAATCATCGCGGCCGCTGGATTGATTTACGGCGGGTGGCGCGCGGTCGTGCACAAGAGCAGCGTCCCACCTGCGCTGGTGACACCCGAAACGAACGTGCATTTCGCGCTCTCGAGCGACCTCGTCTCCCGGCTCTATCGAATGACGCACGAGCTTTCGACCGGCGATCGCTCGGGCCGTCCGCGCCTCATCGCGCTGACCTTCGACGACGGGCCGTATCCAGTCTACACGCCGATGCTTCTCGACGTGCTGCGCGATCTACGCGTGCCCGCGACGTTTTTTCTGATCGGTCAAGACGCGGAGCAATGGCCAGAGCTCACCAAGCGCATCGAAGCCGAAGGCAATGAGATCGCCGATCACACGTATACGCATCCAAACCTCGATCAAGAGTCGACCGCGAAAGTCCGCGAAGAGATCCTCGACGGCGGTCACGTGCTTTGGGGGCTCACCCGCGATCCGGCAGCGCGAACCCTGATGCGTCCGCCGCACGGCCGCTATACGGAGCGCACGCTGAAGATCGCGCAGAGCCTCGGGTATTCGGTCGTGCTCTGGACCGATGACGGAGGCGATTGGCGAACGCTCACCGTCCCGCAACTCGAGCACCATTTGGTCGAACATGCGACCGCACCCGAGATCGTGCTTCTTCACAGTGGAAAGCTCGCTACGATTGAGGCGCTGCCGTACGTCGTCGAGCGGTTCAAGCAGGCCGGCTATCGTTTCGTCACGGTCGGAGAGATGCTCAAGCTCGTTCACAGCGGTGAGATCAATCATCCGCTCCGGCGGTCCGTTTAGAGGCTCGTTAGAGAATTGCCACGCCAAATCATCGACACCGAGTCGAGCCGGCCCGCCTACGTGCGCCGGCGCGCGCGCCGCGTCGTCATTTCGCTGCTACTTTTGGCGCTGCTCGTAGCCGCCATCTGGTTCCTTGCTCGGCGTGCGAGCGGCCAGGAAACTCGGGCGACTGCGGGAACCGCATCGCAGTGCCGTTATTCAAAGGCTCTAGGATGAGGAAGTTCCTTTGTGCCTGCGCGAAGCGCAGTCCTGAGCGAGGCGCATTAGCGCCGAGTCGAAGGGGGGCATTAGCTTTTCTCGCGCTCGTCATGACGGCTGCGTTCGTCGCCTGCAGTAGCCTCGGGCAGACGACTGGTGTCGACGTTGGCCCCAACTTTCCTTCGAAGACGCTCTACGCGACGAACAGTAACCAGAACGCGATCAGCATCTATTCGAACGGAACGATGACCGGCAGAGGTCCCGCTTTTCAGATCGGCGGCGCCAACACGACCCTCGACGGGCCGCAGTATCTCGCCTTCGATCGCGTCTCAGACCTGTGGGTGACGAACTACAATCCCAGCACTCAAAGAGGGCTGCTCATTGAGTTCGCAGCGCTCGCGACCGGCGACGTGGTGCCGCTTGTGACAAATGCGCTCCCAGGCCGTCCGCGCGGGATCGCCTTTACAAGCAAAGGCCCCACCCCATTACCGTCGAGTTCGGCAAACCCCGTGCCCAAAATTATGGTGATCGCGGACAACGATCCGCAGGAGACCTATCCAAGCCGCATCATGCTCTTCATCGCCGGCGCCACTTCGCCATACCAGGCGATCGCGGGACCGAAGCCGGCGTTAAAACTGCCCGGCGGCGTTGCCATCGATGGACAGGGGCACATCTATGTAACCAACATCCAGGGTGCGTCGGTCATGCAGTTCATGCTGCCGACGCCCTCACCGACGCCGAAGCCGACTCCAACGCCCACGCCGACGCCATCGCCGTCACCGACCCCAACCGGCTCGCCGTCGCCGTCGCCGACTCCGTCGCCGACACCAACGCCCGTCAATGTCTTTCCACGTTTCGCGATTACGGCCAAGAACGGCGTGATCACGCCGTTCGGTGTTGCGCTCGACACGTTGGGCAATATCTACATCGCCGACCGCGGGAAGCCGAACGCCGGCTGTCAGTCGAAGCAAGGCCCGGCGATCCTGGTCTTTCCACCCTACAGTAAGAAGATTCCATATACGAACCCGATTCGCACGATTCAGGGCTGCAGCACCCAGCTCAACGCACCCTCCGACATCAAGGTAAACGCCGTCGGCGTAATCTACGTAGCCGACTCCACGCCGGCCGGAAAAGGCACAGTCCTGATCTTTCCCGCCGGTGCAAACGGCAACGTAAAGCCGAACAATTACACCTCGCCGGGAGTGATAACGGGCATCGGCCTCGTTCCATAAACGCCGATGTCGTTTATCAAAGGCATTCTCGACGGTAACGAGCGCGAAGTCGCTCGACTGCGGCGCACTGCCAAAGCCGTCAACGAGTTCGAGCCAAAATTCAAAGCGCTCTCCGACGACGAGCTGAAAGCGAAGACGGCCGAGTTTAAGAGCCGGCTCGAACAGGGCGAGTTGCTCGACGCGATGCTGCCCGAGGTCTTCGCCGTCGTACGCGAGGCCGGCGTACGCACGGTCGGGATGCGCCATTTCGACGTACAGATCATGGGCGGTCAGGTACTGTACGAGGGACGTATCGCCGAGATGAAGACCGGCGAAGGCAAGACGCTTGTCGCAACGCTGCCGGTCTACGCACGGGCGCTCGAAGGGCGTGGCGTGCATCTCGTTACCGTCAACGACTATCTGGCTCGCCGCGACGCCGAGTGGATGGGACCGGTCTACGAGTTCTTGGGCTTAAAGGTCGGCGTCATTCAGCACGGGCTCGATTCGGCGCAGCGTCGCGAAGCGTATAACTGCGACGTTACGTACGTCACCAATAACGAGGTCGGCTTCGATTACCTGCGCGACAATATGGCGTGGCAGGTCGAGGACCTCGTGCAACGCGAGCTCTACTTCGCGCTCGTGGACGAAGTCGACTCGATCCTCATCGACGAGGCCCGTACGCCGTTGATCATCAGCGGGCCGTCGCAAGAGTCAGGCGAGCTCTACGATAAGTTCGCGCAAATCATACCGCGGCTGAAGAAGGGCGAGGATTATACGGTTGACGAGAAGGCGCACGCGGTTCCGATCGCCGAAGCCGGCGTCGCCCGCGTCGAGAAGATGCTCGGCATCACGAATCTGTACGAGCAGCGGAACATCGAGCTGACGCATCAGCTCAACGCGGCGTTAAAGGCGTGGAACCTCTTCCATCGCGACCAGCAGTACATCGTTAAGGACGGCGAGGTGATCATCGTCGACGAGTTCACCGGACGGCTGATGTACGGCCGCCGCTACTCGGATGGCATTCACCAGGCGATTGAAGCGAAGGAAGGCATCAAGGTTCGCGGCGAGGATCAAACGCTCGCGACGATCACCTTCCAGAACCTTTTCCGGCTCTACGACCATCTCGCCGGCATGACCGGAACTGCCAAGACCGAGGAGCGCGAGTTCCGCGACATCTATGGCTTGGACGTGGTCGTCGTCCCGACGAACATGCCGATGGTCCGCAAAGACAACTCCGACATCGTCTATAAGTCGGAGAAAGCAAAGTTTGACGCGGTCGTCAACGAGATCATCGGCGAGCATCAGAAAGGCCGGCCGGTGCTGGTCGGCACGCGCTCGATCGAGAAGAGCGAGCTACTGGCAACGATGCTGCGGCGCAAGGGTGTCGAGTGCAACGTGCTCAACGCCAAATACCACGAGCAAGAGGCCGAGATCATCAAAGACGCCGGTCAAGACGCTCAGGTGACGATCGCCACCAACATGGCCGGCCGCGGCACCGACATCAAGCTCGGCGACGGCGTTGCACGCAACGGCGGCCTGCACATCATCGGCACGGAACGCCACGAGTCGCGCCGTATCGACAACCAGCTGCGCGGGCGTTCCGGCCGGCAAGGCGATCCGGGCTCGTCGCGCTTCTACGTTTCGCTGGAAGACGAAGTCATGCGGCTCTTCGGGGGCGAGCGCATGACCAATATCATGGAACGCGTCGGTTTCACCGACGAGCAGCCGATCGAATCGGGCCTGGTGACGAAGTCGATTCAGCGCGCGCAGGGCAAGGTCGAGAACCACAACTACGAGATTCGTAAGCACGTCCTCGAGTACGACGACGTGATGAACAAGCAGCGTTCGGTCATCTATGGCGATCGGCGAGCGACGTTAGAGGGAAAGTTCGATTCGCGGACGTTCATGACGCAAACGCTCGAGTCCAAAGTGGACGAAGCCGTTGAGGAGAACGCGCCGGAGAACGCGCACCCCAGCGAATGGGATCTCGACGAAATGCTCAGCGCGCTCGAGTTGATCTTTCCGATCAAGCGCAGTGTGACGGTAGATGACTTGGCGGGGAAGGACCGCGAGGAAATTCGGCGCCTGCTGCGCGCGAAAGCGCAAGAGGCATACGAAACCAAAGAGCGCGAGGTAACGCCGGAGATTCTGCGGGTCGTCGAACAGCGCTATCTTTTGTTGCCGATCATCGACCGCCAGTGGGTCGATCATCTCTACGTGATGGATCACCTCAAGACCGGCATCGGTCTGCGCGGCTACGGCCAAAAAGACCCGCGTGTCGAGTATGAGAAGGAAGCCTTCGAGATCTTCGAGTCGCTCAAGAACAACATCGCCGACGAAGCGGTCAAGGGCGTCTTCCGTGTCCAAATCGAGCACGGCCCGCCGCCGCCTCAGTTTGGCGACGGCGGCGGCACTCAAGCTTCGCTCCCGTCCTTTACGCCGATTCCGTCGGGCGAGCTCGTTCCACAGCCGGTGGCCGCCGGCAACGCGCTGCCACCGCAACAAGTCGAACAGCTCTTAGGTCCCATGCCTGGCGCCGGCCGCCGCGTGCAACAATTCCACACCAACAAAGACGACGAATCACCGGCAAAGCCCGTGCAGCGCGATCAGCCCAAAGTCGGTCGCAACGAAATGTGTCCGTGCGGCAGCGGTAAGAAATACAAGCGCTGCCACGG